>NZ_JBWZZQ010000003.1:0-72486 GCF_057318915.1 Aeromonas sp. TS_SC_11 | reverse complement strand
TGGGCGGCCACGCCGGCCAGATAGTCACCGGAGCGGGCAGGGGTCGCCTTGGCCATCAGGGTGCGAAGGTCGGGAAACTGATAGCCGTGGTGTGACAGTTGGGTACGATACATGGGGCTCTCTCGTCGATGCAGGGTGGGGAAACAAGGCCAGCGCATGGCCTTGCTCCTGATAGGCACAGAGGATCTGGTTCAGCTTGCCTTGACCAGCTCACCGTCACTGGCGGCAATCCCTTCATCATGGGTCAGACGGAAGTAGGCATAGCCCGCCAGCATAAGGGCGCCAAAGATCAGCGCCAGCAAACCGTTGTAATAGACCATAGCGACCAGACAGAGTACTGCCAGTCCCAAGGCGAGAGCCGGAGCAAAAGGATAGAGAGGGGCTCTGAATGGACGCTCCAGTGCCGGTTCGCTGCGGCGCAGCTTGAACAGGGCCGCCATCGAGATGATGTACATCACAATGGCGCCAAACACCGCCATTGTGACTATGTTGGCGGTGAGGGATAGCCCGCCTATGACGATCAGCGAGTCGGAGAAGATCGCCAGGATCCCCACAACGCCACCGGCCAGAATGGCCCAGTGGGGGGTCTGGAAGCGGCGGTTGACCGAGGCCAGGGCTCCGGGTAGATAACCGGCCCGGGCCAAGGCAAAGATCTGGCGTGAGTAGCCCATTATGATGCCGTGGAAGGAGGCGATCAGGCCGAACAGCCCCAGCCAGACCAGCATGTGCAGCCAGCCGCTGCTCTCGCCCACTATCATCTTCATCGCCTGGGGCAGGGGATCATTGATGTTGGCAAGCTGGCGCCAGTCTCCGACGCCGCCTGCGAACACCATGACCCCCATGGCCAGCATGACCAGGGTCAGGATGCCACCGATGAAGGCTTTCGGAATTGTCTTCTTCGGATCCTTGGCCTCTTCGGCCGCCATGGCGGCGCCTTCAATGGCGAGGAAGAACCAGATGGCGAACGGGATGGCGGCAAAGATACCGGGGAGAGCGCCGAGGCTGAACTCCTGCTGGCCTGCCCAGCCGTTGAGCATGAAGTTGCTGGCGCTGAAACCCGGGCTTACTACTCCCATGAAGACCAGCAGTTCGAAAATGGCGAGCAGGGTGACCAGCAACTCGAAGGTAGCGGCGATACCGACTCCGACCAGATTGAGGGTCATGAAGATGAGATAGGCGCTCACCGCCACCCACTTGGGGTCTATGGCCGGAAACTGGACGTTGAGGTAGGCCCCGATCGCCATGGCGATGGCGGGCGGCGCGAACACAAATTCCACCAAGGTGGCAAAGCCTGCGATATATCCTCCGACCGGACCAAAGGCACGGTAGGCATAGGCAAAGGGGCCTCCTGCATGGGGAATTGAGGTGGTCAGCTCGGTAAAACTGAAGATAAAGGCGGTGTACATGGTGGCCACCAGCAGGGAGGTGACCAGAAAGCCCATGGTTCCTGCTTGCGCCCAGCCGTAGCTCCAGCCAAAGTATTCCCCCGAAATGACCAGTCCCACGGCGATCCCCCACAGGTGAAAAGCCCCCAGGGTTCGTTTCAGTTCCGGTTTCGCACAATCCTGTTGCTGCATACGCTTCTCCAATATGACGTTCAATGGTGAAAGTCTCTGAAGAGGCAAATTGCAAGGGATATGCCATCCAGTTATATGGCTATTTAGTCATTTTTATTCATATGGTTACAGCTATTTTATGGTCTGAGGCCAAGGTGTGTCCGCTGCGTTGTTGTGGTGCAGCAGCACCAGATTGTTCGGCCGAAGTCCGGGCCTTTGCTTGTATGTGGGGCAGTGAGCAGGGGAGATACGAGAGGATGGCGGAAACAACAAGGGCACCATCGGTGCCCTTGTTGTATGAGGTGGTTGCCATCAGCCGTGCTTGCGGCCGGAGAGGCGGCACCACTCTTCCTTCACCGCGGTCGGGTCCATGTCGAACCACTGGCCGTAAATGGTTTCCAGCTCCGGGGCCTGGCTCTCCAGCACGCCGGAGAGCGCCATCAGGCTGCCCGGCTTGCCGTGGCCGGCGATGAGCGGTGCCAGCTCGCGCAGCGGGCCGGCCAGTATGTTGGCCACCACCACGTCTGCTTCTACGTCTTGCGGCTGATCCGCCGGCAGGTAGAGTTCGATCTGGCCGGCGACGCCGTTGCGCTCCGCGTTGTCATGGCTGGCCTGAATGGCCTGCGGGTCTATGTCGATGCCGATGACGCGGGCGGCCCCCAGTTTCAGGGCGGCAATGCCGAGGATGCCGGAGCCACAACCAAAGTCGACCACGGTTTTGCCGGTCAGATCCAGCCCGTCCAGCCACTGCAGGCAGAGCGCCGTGGTGGGATGGGTACCGGTACCAAATGCCAGACCCGGATCCAGCATGACGTTGACCGCATCGGGGTTTGGCACATCGCGCCAGCTTGGGCAGATCCAGAGCCGTTCGCCAAACTGCATGGGGTGGAAGTGATCCATCCACTCGCGCACCCAGTCCTTGTCTTCCAGCTGCTCGACCTTGTAGCCCACGTCTTCCCCGAAGATCTGCTGGAAGAAGGCGATGGTGGGGGCCGGATCGGTTTCGGCATCGAACAAGCCCATCACTTCGGTCTCGCCCCAGAGCGGGGTTTCACCGGGCAGCGGCTCGTATACGGGGACATCCTGGGCATCCATAAAGGTCACGGCCTGGGCTCCACGCCCCAGCAGCATGTTGCTCACCTTGTCTGCCGTCTTGGCAGTGGCGTTGATTCGAATTTGTATCCAGGGCATGGCGTCGACTCTTCATAAATGTGAAACCGCGAGATTCTATCATCATGGGCCTGTGCTGTCGTGGTTTGCCCATGTCTGCATGGCGCAGGAAGAGAGCTCTGCCGAGTTGGCACGGTTAATGTATTCCTCATTGGGTGACGGGAAGCAACCTGTTCCCGCTGAATGCTTTGCTCTAGGAAAGTTCC
The DNA here is from genome assembly GCF_057318915.1 of Aeromonas sp. TS_SC_11. NCBI lineage: Bacteria > Pseudomonadati > Pseudomonadota > Gammaproteobacteria > Aeromonadales > Aeromonadaceae > Aeromonas > Aeromonas sp. TS_SC_11. The sequence goes on along the minus strand of NZ_JBWZZQ010000003.1, from coordinate 69,554 downwards.
GTCATCTTTTTTCAGCCACCTTAGGGTGGCTTTTTTTTTCGGCATTAGTGCTGGCTGGGGGGAAACGAGTACGGATGGCAGGCGTGAGGGGATGAAAAAGGGGGGAAGAGTGGGCGTTGGCACACAAGATGCACAGATGGGTATGTCCTGCATAAGGATATGTGTGTGATTGTTACCCCAACGTTCAGGTATTTAGGGCCATCCCGGCGGGATGGCCCCTTTTTTATGTCGTTTTTATGGTGATGCTGCGTGGTGACTGTCTGGTGCCTGATATGAACTGTGCACTGTTGGGGCCTGTCACTGGTGAAATCACCCCATGATGGTGCAGTTTTTACCTATAAGGGATTAGTTTGCAAATCTGCTCATGTCGATCACCAGCTTGCCCACCATGCGGCCGGCTTCCACCTCGGCATGGGCCTGTGCCAGGGTGACCGGGGTCAGCTCGGACAGGGTGCGGGTGAGTGTGCTCTTGAGCACCCCTTGGTCGATGAGGGAGGCAACCTGGCCAAGCAGCTTGTGTTGCTCGATCATGTCCGGGGTCTGGAACAGGGATCGGGTAAACATGAATTCCTGACTGAAGGTGGCACTCTTGCTCTTGAGCAGGGAGAGATCCCAAGGCTCGCTGGATTCGGCGATGGTGCAGATGTGGCCGAACGGGCGAATGAGGCTGGCCATCGCATCCCAGTGCTGCTCGGTAGCATTGGTGCAGAAGATGGCATCGAGCTGGGTGATGCCCAGAGCGGTGAGTTCTTCCTGCAGCTTGTGATGGCTTACCACCTGATGGGCGCCCATTTCCAGACACCATTCACGGCTTTCTGGTCGGGAGGCTGTGGCAATCACTTCCATATTGGTGAGCTGGCGAGCCAGCTGAATGGCGATGGAGCCGACGCCACCTGCGCCGCCAATGATCAGCAGCTTGCCTGTGCTCTCGCGGTGAAGGCCGATGCGCTCGAACAGTGTCTCCCAGGCTGTGATGGCGGTGAGCGGCAAGGCGGCGGCTTCCAGGTCGGTCAGGCTGGTAGGGGCGAGGGCGGTGATGCGCTCATCCACCAGTTGCAGGGCGCTGTTGCTGCCCGGGCGGCTGATGTCGCCGGCATACCAGACTCTGTCGCCCGCCTTGAACAGGCTCACTTCGCTGCCGACGGCCACGACTTCACCGACTGCATCCCAGCCCAGTACACGCGGGCTGGCTTCAACCTTGGCCTTGGGGGCGCGCACCTTGGTATCCACAGGATTGATGGAGGTGGCAGTCACTTTCACCAGCAGATCCCGCGGGCCTGGGGTCGGGTCGGGCAGATTGGCCTCGATGAAGCAGTGGGGGTGATCGCTGGGCAGATAATGGGTGAGGGCAATGGCTTTCATGGCAGTTCCTTTCAAATCGGATGGATTGGGATTGCCAGCTACTCTAGTCTGGTTAATTATTCTTATTAAGATGGGTAATTGGTAAAGACTGTTTGAATATATGAACAATGTCGATCTGGAGTTGATGGGGCTGTTCGCTACCGTGGTGGAGCAGGGCAGTTTTACCGGTGCTGCCGAGGCGCTTGGCATGCCCAAGTCCTCGGTGAGCCAGAAGATCTCGCGGCTCGAAACCCAGCTCGGGGTGCGACTGCTGCAGCGTACGACCCGCAGGCTCAGCCTGACCCCTCAGGGTGAGATCTACGTGGAGCAATGCCAGGCGTTGCTGGCGCTGGCCCGTAGTGCCAATCTGGCGATGGCGCGGCTGCGCGCCGCCCCCGCCGGTCGGGTAAGGATCACGGCGCCAGAGGCGACCGGCACCCTGCTGCTTGGCAGGATCCTGGCCGACTTTCGTGCCCTCTATCCCGAGGTGGTGCTGGAGCTGACCCTCTGCGACGATCAGCTGGATCTGGTGGGGGAGGGTTATGATCTGGCGCTGCGGGCGGCGCCGCTGAAAGATTCCAGTCTCATTTGCAGGCGCATTGGTCAGGTGCCGCGTCATCTGGTGGCGGCTCCCGGTTATCTGGCGGCTCATGGCGCGCCGCAGCAGTTGTCTGATTTGGGGCTTCACCCCTGTCTGGTGCACTCGGCATTGCCTGTGTGGCCATTGCAGGAGGGGGGCTGGCGGCCGCAAGGGGCCTGCATCAGCAACAGCTTGCTGGCGCTGCGGGAGCTGGCATTGCACGAAGGCGGGATTGCCCTGTTGCCACACCATGTCTGTCAGGAGGATCTGGCGACGGGGCGGTTGCAGAAATTGCTGCCGGATCACCCCATACCGCCCAATCCGTTTTATCTCATCTACCCGAGCCGGGAACATCTGGCGCCTGCCTTGCGCTCGCTGATGGACTTCGTCGCCGAGCGCTTGCCGTTCGCCTGAGCCTACCAGTTGCCTGGGCTGGCAGACTCCTGATTGGGTTTGAGGCCGAGCGGTACCGACTGACGCTCCGCCAGCATGCGGATCTGCCCCTCGATCAGGCTGGCGTTGGGGCCCAGCACCAGTACCAGTTGATGGTCGTTGAGCTGGATCCAGGAGAGGCAACCCAGCCCCGGCAGGCGGGACTGATCCACCAGCGCTATGTCGCACACCCGCAGACTGAGGCGGGTCAGGCAGACGCTCATGGCTTGCAGATTGTCCATGCCCCCCAGCGCCTTGAGGTACTGGATGGCCAGCATCTGAGGATCCGAAGGGGCGACACTGGCCAACCGTGGGTGCTCATTGGCGATGGGCTTGCTCGGCAGGCTCAGAGGCGCTCGTTCCAGCAGTTGATAGAACAGCAGTGTGTAGGCGACGAAGAAGAGGATGCCGACCGGAATTAGCCAGAAGCTGTGCTCGCCGGACTGATAGCTCAACACCAGATCCAGCAGACCGGCGGAGAAGTAACTACCCACCTGGATGCCAAGCCCGCTGCAGATGGCCAGCGACAACCCGGTCAGCAGGGCATGGGCCAGAAACAGCCAGGGGGCGGTGAAGGCGAACAGGAACTCGATGGGCTCAGTGATCCCCAATAGTGCAGAGGTGAGCGCCAGGGTGAGCAGCAGTCCACCCTGCGGCAGTCGCTGCATGCGCTGGCGGTGCAGCCAGATAGCAAAGCAGGCGCCCGGCAGGCCGAACATGATGATCGGATAGAGGCCGGCTACATACCCTTCATGCAGCGGCTGGGCGGTGGCCAGCGCCTGCAGGTTGCTCTCGCCAAGGCCGATGAGACTGCCCAGCACCTGATGCAGGCCAAGGGGGATCAGCAGCCGGTTGAGGGTGCCGTAACAGAAGGCGCCCAGTGGGGTGGTGAGCAGTTCCGAGGCCAGCAGCGTGATGCCCTGCTCCAGCAGCGGCCAGAACAGGGAGAGAGGAAACGCCAGCAACAGGCAGGCGATCGCCGAGATGCACAGGCAGGCGAAATCCCCCTGCGCCATCTGCAGCCAGCCAGGCATGGTGCGCCGTTTCACCCAGGGGTAGATGATGGCGGTGGTGAGCCCCGCCAGCAGGCCGCAGATCATGTCTGCATGCAGGCCGGGGGCCAGGGTGCCCAGCGCCGAGCTCAGCAGCAGAAAGTTGACCGCCCCGGCCAGCGCCTGAGTGCCCTCTCCTTGTCGGCTCAGGCCGAAGGCGATGGCCACCGCGTAGATGAGCGGCATCTGGCTGAACAGGGCGCGCCCCGTGAGGGAGAGCACAGCCTGATCCAGTACATCCGGTTGACCGAGCCGGTAGAGCAGCGCAGCCAGTGGCAGTAGGGAGACCGGCAACAACAGGGCGTAACCGAGTCGTTGCAGGGCCTGGATCAGGGTCTGTCTGGCGTTCTGTACTGGCATAAAGGTGCTGAGTTTTGTGACTTGGCGCACAGTTTACCCGTAAAACACCTATTTGGGGATAGTTTTGGAACCCTTTATTAATCTCTTTGTTATTGCTGTTCGAATAATCGCCGAACCCCCTGGCTGGGGGGCGGAGTCAGCAGGCTGACCAGCACAAAGGCAACCAGCCCCAGTCCCAGACTCGGTACTATGGCATGCAGTCCGGCCAGTTTTATCCCCCACTGGCTCAGTACGCCATAGCAGACGATGCCGGATACCATGCTGGCCAGGGCGCCCGGCCCGTTTGCCCGTGACCAGTAAAGGCCGAGTACCAGCGGCCACAGGAACACGGCCTGCAGGCCACCGAAGGCGAGCAGGTTGAGCCAGATGATCATCTCGGGGGGCTGCAGCGCCGCCAGCAGTACGAGCGTGCCCAGGATCAGGGTGCAGAGCAGGGAGAGGCGAGGAATGTGCACCTCCAGCTTCTCCTGCTTGGGATTGAGGTAGTTGAGGTAGAGATCCTTCACCAGGGTGGCGGAGGCCTGGATCAGCTGGGAGTCGATGGTGGACATGATGGCCGCCATCGGTGCCGCTAGAAACACCCCGGCCAGCCAGGGCGGCAGCACTTCCATCATCAGGGAGGGCATGATCTTGTCCGGGCTGTCCATGCCGGGCAGGATGGCGCGGCCCAGGGCGCCGGCCAGGTGCATGCCGAACATCAGCAGGGCACTGACGACGGTGCCGATAAGGATGCCGCGATGGAGCGCCTTGCTGTCCCGATAGCCGAAGCAGCGCAGGGCCGAGTGGGGCAGCCCCACCACTCCGACGCAGACCAGGATCCAGAAGCTCAGCATGAAGGGTTGGGTCAGCATGTCGCCGGCCCCCGTCGGGCTCACCAGCTTGGGATCGATCACCTTGAGCTGGTGGATGAGGTTGGGTAATCCATCCCCGGCAATCAGGATCCCTGCCAGCAAGGCGCCGGTGCCGATCAGCATGATGATCCCCTGCAGGGCGTCGGTCATCACCACGGCACGAAAGCCGCCGATCACTGTGTAGAGCAGCACGCAACTGGCAAACAGCATCAAACCCTGCTGGTAGGAGAGGCCGGTGGCCGTCTCCAGCAGGCGGGCACCGCCGATGAACTGCACCACCATGGTGGCGATAAAGGCGAGGATGATAGTAACGGATCCGAGAATGACCACCGCCTTGCTCTGGTAGCGGGCCCACAGCATGTCATTGATGGTCACCGCATTGACCCGGCGGGCAATGATGGCGAACTTCTTGCCGAGCACCCCCAGGGTAAGCCAGACGGTGGGCAGCTGGATCATTGCCAGCAGTACCCAGCCAAGGCCAATCTTGTAGGCGGCACCCGGCCCGCCGATGAAGGACGACGCCGAGGTATAGGTAGCCACCAGCGTCATGGCGAGCACCAGACCGCCCATGCTGCGGTTGCCGATGAAGTACTCCTGCACGAAGTCGCCGCCGGTGCGATGGCGACTGGCCCAGAAACCGACTCCCAGCACCAGCACCAGATAGATGATGAGCGGCAGCATCAGCTCAAGATTCATGGGGGGACTCCTTGGCATGGGGGTGAGGCGTATCGAGGGGAATATCCACAAACAGGCGATCCACCATCAGGCCACACAGCACAATGAACAGCAGCGGCATCACCATGCAGCTGAGCAGGAACCAGAGTGGCATGTCCCAGTATTCGATCTCTTCCGGGATGAAATACGCAGTGCCATACCAGGCAAAGAAATAGAGCAGGGTCAGCAGCAGGCAGAGGGCTGCTTCCCGACGAGCGAGCGCGAAACGATTCACCTTGGCCTCCGACAATTTTGAGGGGCGCAAGAATAACAAAAAAGGGCCATGTCGCCATGGCCCTTTTTCAACAGAGGCTCCTTGCGGAGCTGACTTCTATCGGAAGTCATTGTTCTGCCTTGGATCCTTACAGACCCAACTTCTTGTGCAGGTAGTGGGCATTGGAACTGCCACCGTGCAATGTCATCGGGTCTCTATCAGAGATCCTTACAGACCCAGCTTCTTGTGCAGGTAGTGGATATTGGTGCCACCGTGCTGGAAGTTTTCATCCTTCATGATCTCTTTTTGCAGGGAGACGTTGGTCTTGATCCCTTCTACCACCAGCTCGTCCAGCGCCTGACGCATGCGGGCGATGGCGACGTCACGGTTCTCGCCGTAACAGATCAGCTTGCCGATCATGGAGTCGTAGTAAGGCGGTACCTTGTAACCGGCGTAGATGTGGGAATCCCAACGTACGCCCAGACCACCCGGCGCATGGAAGCGCTGGATCAGGCCCGGAGACGGCATGAAGGTGGCCGGGTCTTCGGCGTTGATCCGGCATTCGATGGCATGGCCACGGATGCGGATGTCCTGCTGGGTGATCGACAGGGGCTGGCCGGCGGCGATGCGCAGCTGCTCCTTGATCAGATCCACGCTGGTGACCATCTCGGTGACCGGATGCTCAACCTGGATACGGGTGTTCATCTCGATGAAATAGAACTCGCCGTTTTCGTACAGGAACTCGAAGGTCCCCGCACCGCGGTAGCCGATCTCGATGCAGGCGCGCACGCAGCGCTCGCCGATGAACTTGCGCATCTCTTCAGTGATGCCGGGTGCCGGTGCTTCTTCGACCACTTTCTGGTGGCGGCGCTGCATGGAGCAGTCACGCTCGCCCAGATAGAGGGCGTTGCCCTGGCCGTCTGCCAATATCTGAATTTCGATATGGCGCGGGTTCTCCAGGTACTTCTCCATGTAGACCATGTCGTTCTTGAAGAACTGGCCTGCTTCGGATTTGGTCAGGGCGATGGCGGCAGCCAGCTCGGCTTCATTGCGCACCACGCGCATGCCGCGACCACCACCGCCACCGGCGGCCTTGATGATCACCGGATAACCGATGCGCTTGGCGATGGCGGCGTTGTGCTTGGCATCGCTGTCGACCGGGCCGTCAGAGCCAGGCACGCAAGGTACGCCCGCTTTTTTCATCGCCTCGATGGCGGAGACCTTGTCACCCATCAGGCGAATGGTCTCGGCGCGAGGGCCGATGAAGATGAAGCCGGATTTTTCGACCACTTCGGCGAAATCGGCGTTCTCCGAGAGGAAGCCGTAACCCGGGTGGATGGCAACGGCACCCGTGACCTCGGCGGCGGCTATGATCGCCGGCACATTGAGGTAGGATTCACCGCTGGCAGGCTTGCCGATGCAGATGGTTTCGTCGGCCAGGAGCACATGTTTGAGCTCCCGATCGGCGGTGGAGTGAACGGCCACTGTCTTGATCCCGAGCTCTTTGCAAGCGCGCAGGATCCGCAGGGCAATTTCACCGCGGTTGGCGATGACTACTTTGTCCAACATGGGTGGCAACTTCCCTTATTCGATGATGAACAGCGGCTCGTCAAATTCGACGGCCTGACCATTTTCAACCAGGATCGCTTTGATCACGCCGGTCTTGTCAGACTCGATTTGGTTCATCATTTTCATGGCTTCGACGATGCACAGGGTATCGCCGACATTGACGTGCTGACCGACTTCCGCGAACGGCTTGGCTTCCGGGCTGGAGGAGCGATAGAAGGAGCCAACCATGGGGGAGCGCATCAGGTGACCACTCGGGGTGGCCGCATCTGCGGTCGGTGCGACGGCAGCGGCTGCCGGTGCGGCGGCAGGGGCCATGGCCGGCTGCATCATCATCTGCGGCATGGCTGTGGTCACCTGACCGGAGAAGTTGCGGCTGATGCGAACGGACTCTTCACCTTCGGAGATCTCCAGTTCGGCAATGCCGGACTCTTCAACCAGTTCAATCAGCTTCTTGATTTTGCGGATATCCATTAGCATTCTCTTTCTTCTTTATCTGATCAGTGATTATCAAGCCGCGCGCAACTGATGCACGGCCGCGGTTAAAGCGAATTGGTAGCCATCTGCACCCAGCCCGCAGATTACTCCTTTAGCGACATCAGACAGATAGGAGTGATGACGGAAAGGCTCCCTGGCATGGACGTTTGACAGGTGCACCTCGATAAAGGGGATGGCGACACCCAGCAGCGCATCGCGGATGGCGACACTGGTGTGGGTGAAGGCGGCTGGATTGATGATGATATAATCCACCTGGCCCATGGCCTGGTGGATGCGGCTGACCAACTCATGTTCGGCGTTGGATTGCAGGTGTTCCAGTGTGACGCCGAGTTCGCTGGCGTTGTGCTTCAGATCGGCGACGATCTCATCGAGCGTCTTGCTGCCGTAGATGCCCGGTTCCCGTTTGCCCAGCAGGTTCAGGTTTGGCCCGTTGAGCAGGAGAATACGGTGATTTTGCGACATATTGAGTACATCCTCGATGATAATGCTGCTATCTACCAGCTATCTTGTGGACTACCAGAAATCTAGCCATTTTCTGCGCAATTCGGTGTGCACTGGCACACAGATTTCGCAATTATATTGATTTCGTGAAAATTAGCAGCATTTTACTGGTCTAATCTCTACATCTGTCTGTTTTTTGCACTACCTGGTGCGGTGTTCAATTGCTCAGTAGCAGAGACGACAAAGCCGGCACTGGGCCGGCTCTGGAGGCAGATAACGGGCTACATCAGGCCGCTTCCGACTTCTCGCGGATGAGTTTATCCACGACCCCGGGATCCGCCAGAGTGGAGATATCCCCCAGGCTGTCGGTCTCGCCGGTGGCTATTTTGCGCAGGATGCGGCGCATGATCTTGCCGGAGCGTGTCTTGGGCAAGCCTTCCGCCCAGTGGATCACATCCGGGGTGGCGATGGCACCGATCTCCTTGCGTACCCACTCCTTCACTTCTTTGTGCAGCTCGCGGCTCGGCTCTTCTCCGGCGATCAGGGTGACATAGGCATAGATGCCCTGACCCTTGATCTCGTGGGGCACACCCACCACCGCCGCTTCGGCGATCTTGGGATGGGAGACCAGCGCCGACTCTATTTCTGCGGTCCCCATGCGATGGCCGGATACGTTGAGTACATCATCCACCCGTCCCGTGATCCAGTAGTAACCATCTTCATCGCGACGGGCACCGTCGCCGGTGAAGTAACGGCCCGGGAAGGTGGAGAAATAGGTCTGCTCGAAGCGCTCATGATCGCCAAACACGGTGCGCATCTGACCCGGCCAGGAGTCGGTGATCACCAGGTTGCCCTCGGTTGCACCCTCCAGCGGCTCGCCCATGTTGTCCACCAGCGCTGGCTGCACCCCGAAGAAGGGACGGGTAGCCGATCCTGGCTTGAGATCGGTGACGCCGGGCAGCGGGCTGATGAGGATGCCGCCGGTCTCGGTCTGCCACCAGGTATCGACGATGGGGCAGCGTTCCTCGCCTATGGTGCGGTAGTACCACTCCCAGGCTTCCGGGTTGATGGGCTCGCCCACTGAACCCATGATGCGCAGGCTCTGGCGGGAAGTGCCCTCTACCGCATCACGGCCCTTGGCCATAAGGGCGCGGATCGCCGTCGGGGCCGTGTAGAGGATGGTGACCTGGTGCTTGTCTACCACTTGGCTCATACGGTTGGTGGCCGGGTAGTTGGGCACCCCTTCGAACATGATGGTGGTGGCGCCGTTGGCGAGCGGCCCGTAGACCAGATAGGAGTGGCCCGTGACCCAACCCACGTCGGCGGTACACCAGTAGATGTCCTCCTCGTGGTAGTCGAACACGTACTTGAAGGTGAGGGTGGCGTAGACCAGATAGCCGCCGGTGGTGTGCAACACTCCCTTGGGCTTGCCGGTGGAGCCGGAGGTGTAGAGGACGAACAGGGGATCTTCGGCGTTCATTGCCTCGGGTGGGCAGTCGCTGCTGGCGGCGGCAGTTGCCTCATGCCACCAGATGTCCCTGTGGTTGTGCCAGGCAACGTTGCCGCCGGTGCGCTTGAGCACTATCACCTTGCTGACCCGGGTATCCGGGTTGGTGAGCGCTTCATCCACGTTCTTCTTGAGCGGGACAGGGCGGCCGCCACGCAGTCCCTCGTCGGCCGTGATGACGATGGAGGAGCCTGAGTCAATGATGCGACCGGCCAGGGCCTCCGGCGAGAAGCCGCCGAAGACGATGCTGTGCACGGCACCTATGCGGGTACAGGCCAGCATGGCGATGGCCGCTTCCGGCACCATGGGCATGTAGAGGCAGACCACATCACCTCGATGCACACCCTGTGCTTTCAATACGTTGGAAAACTTGCACACCTCGGTGTGCAGCTCGCGGTAGGTCAGCTTGCGATCCTCGGCCGGGTTGTCCCCTTCCCAGATGATGGCCACCTTGTCACCGCGCTGTGCCAGATGGCGATCCAGGCAGTTGGCCGAGACGTTGAGCAGGCCATCCTCATACCACTTGATGGAGACATGCCCCGGGTCGTAGGAGGTGTTCTTGACCTTGGTATAGGGCTTCATCCAGTCGATGATTTTTCCCTGTTCACCCCAGAAGGCATCCGGATCCTGCACGGAGGCTAGGTACATGGCCTCGTAACCTGCCTTGTCCAGCAGGGCACCGTTGCTGATGTGGGCTTTGACCGGGTAGACCTTGCTCTCGCTCATCTGTCACTCCTTTGAATACATTCTTGTAATGATTAAGTAACAACTTATACCTTTGGCGTACGAGGGCAATTAGACTTTTGGATAGATGGAAACATCTGCTTACAGTGCCATTCGTGACAATTCATCGGTGATTGAGTAAAAACATCGGTTTTACCGATGGAGATAGCCATGTTGTCCCTGCTCCTTTGCACCGCCCTCTGGCAGTCCGATGCCTCTACGCTTGCCGATGAAGCCGCACTGGCTGCTCCCCAGCCCAAAGAGTTTGCCGTGACGCGCGATCAGAGCAGATCGCCAGCAGTGCGAGAGAGTATTGCCGATCAGATGGGCAATGCATTTCTGGCGCGCAAACCCCCTGTGACAGTTACCCTCGGGCAGCCAAAACCGCGCTACCCGAAGGATGCACTGATGGCTGACTCGCTCCAGGGCCAGAGCGAGGGGTGGGATGCCAGGTTGACGTTCAGTGAGTGAGCCGTATTTTCGCTCATTGAGCGGCTCTTGCAGCACTTGCCGGCTTCAGCACCAGACTCCCTTGCGGGGAGTCAGCTGGGCAGCCAGATGGGGTTCGGTCAAGGGGTGGCTGAACAGGTAGCCCTGTCCCTCCTGACAGTGCAGGGATTGCAGAAACTGGCGCTGGGCCTGGGTCTCGATCCCCTCGGCGGTGACCGCCATGCCCAGGCTGTCGGCCAGGTTGATGATGGTACGGCACAGCTCCCGACTGTGCTTGTCATCGGGCAGAGCCTGCACGAAGGTTTGATCTATCTTGATGCGATCGATGGGCAGGCTTTTGAGCAAGCTCAGGGATGAGAAGCCGGTGCCGAAGTCATCGATGGCAATCTGCACCCCCAGCGCCTTGAGGCGGGTGAACAGCTGCAAGCTATGGTCGACTCGCTGTATGATGCTTTCCGTCACCTCTATCTCCAGCCGCTCCGCCGGGAAGCCGGTCTCCGCCAGGATGGCCGCGACCCGCTCCACATAGCCAATTGCGCGCATCTCCCTTACCGACACATTGACCGAGAGCCGTGGCACGGCAAGCCCGGCCGCCAGCCATGCCTGTCCCTGCTGGCAAGCGGTGCGCATTACCCACTCCCCAATCTGCTCTATCAAACCACACTCCTCTGCCACCGGTATGAAGCGGGCTGGCGCTATCATGCCTTCGCTGGGATGTTGCCAGCGCAACAGGGCTTCCAGCCCGCTCAGGCGGTTATTGGCCAGATCCGTCATGGGTTGATACAGGATGCAGAGCTGATGCTGATCAATGGCCTTGAGCAGCCCCTGCTCCATGCTCATCCGTTCCCGTTTCTGTTCGGCCATGTCGGGACTGTAAAACAGATAGCCGTTACGGCCCTGGCTTTTGGCTTCGTACATGGCGTTGTCGGCGGCACTGACCAGGGCGTCCGGGCTCCGGGCGTGCTCAGGGTAGAGGGCTATGCCTATGCTGGCGGAGATAGCGACCTGCTCGTGTTCCAGTTCGACCGGCTCGCGCAGACGTGCCAGCAGCTGTTCGGCGAGCTGTGCCAACTCATCCTGTTGTTCGAAATAGGGGATCAGCACCAGGAATTCATCTCCGCCTAGCCGAATAGCCACATCGTTGTGACGCAGGCTTTGGCGGATGCGCCCGGCCAGCAGCTTGAGCAGTTGATCCCCCGCCCTGTGGCCTAGGTTGTCATTGATCAGTTTGAAACCGTCGAGGTCGATGAACAGCAGGGCGAGTTGCTGCCGATTGAGCTGGGCCGTCTTGATTTCCAGTTCGAGCCGCTCCTGCAACAGGTTGCGGTTGCCAAGTTCGGTCAGAGGATCGTGATAGGCGAGGTGATTGAGCTGCGCCTCTGCCTTGCGAATGGCGCTGATGTCGGAGAAGGTGATCACATAGTGGGCCGTGTTGTGGCGGCTGTCATAGACGGCGCTGACATGCTGCCAGGAGGTGAAGTAGTCGCCATCCTTGCGCAGACACATCATCTCCCCGTGCCAGGCGTGGCTGCCGGGCCGCAGGGTGTGCCAGGGGTAGTCAATGTCGGTATGGCGACGGGGATGCATGATGGCCTCCGGTGACTTGCCCACTATCTCGTCCGGTTCGTACTGGGTCATGTTGCAGAAGGCCGGGTTGACCGAAATGATCTGGCGCTGCCCATCCATGATGATGATGCCTTCTGCCGTGGTGTCGAAGACCACATTGGCCTGGCGCAGCTTGTCTTCCTGATTGCAGCGATCGGTTGCATCGTGGATCACCCCCATGATGCGGCGTCCCTGAGTGTCGGTGGCGGCCACATGATCGGCATGGAGATCGACCCAGCCCCGCATCTGGTTGGGCCCCAGGTAGCTCAAAGTCAGGTGAAGGGGGGCCGTGCCGTTGAGGGCGGTTCTGAGCTGCTCCCCCGACACGGGGTCGAAGCGCTTGATGAAGTTATCCATTCCCCCCTGAAACTGGTTGGCGGCCGTGCCGAGCAGGCGTTCGACCTGGCCATCAAATTGCAACCTGTCTTCGGCCACATGCCACTCCCAGACGCCAATCTGGCCTGCACTCATGGCCAGCTGCAGCCGTTGCTGCACTTCATACTGCTCGGTGACATCCCGCACTATGGTCAGTATGCCGTCAGGAGTGCCCTGTTCATCCAGCATGGGGCTGTAGATTGCCTGCCAGCGTCGTTGCTGGCCCTGATGGGCCTCCGTCTGGCCGCTCAGGCTCAATTCCACCTGGGGAATACCGCTGCTGATGATCTGCTGGAACAGGGGTTCCAGCACAGGGGCCAGCGTCGGCACTATGTCACGCAGGTATTTGCCGTAGTGATCTTCCCGGGAGAGGCCGTTGATATCGGCCAGCGTCTGGTTGACGCTGCGGCAGCGAAAGTAGCGGTCGAACACGCCTATGCCGAACGGCGCCAGCTCAAACAGCTGTTGCAGCTCGTTTGGATTCAGTTGACCCGGCGTTGGCGGATCTGGCATGGATTCGGATGTCTCTTCCTGCATGACGGCTCCTGAATTGACTTTTTTGTCATTTAAGGTGTTGTCAGTATGGCATGAAGCGCTTTGGAGGGAAGAGAGAGGGCTGCATTTGCCCCCTATCTGGTTGTGTTGCCGGTTGAAGTGATGGCTACCAGCTGAAGCGATAGCTCAGGGTCAGGTTCACCACGGGTTGCCAATCGAGATCCTTGATAAGCCACTGTTTGGCGCCCACCTCTGTGCCCAGTCGCCATTGTTGCCAGCCCCAGCTGCGTTCCAGCGTGACGCCCCAATCCCGCCACCCCTCGCTGGCACCATAGGCCGCCATGTGGGCCTGGCTGCCTCGCGTCAGCCAGAGATTGAGGGAGAGGGCTGCCGGCAGCGGCAGGTTGTGCTCCATATACCAGATATGGCCATAGCGACCGGTCACATCATAGAGCTGACCCAGGCTCAGCTGATGATCCTCGTCCAGTTGCCAGCCGAGGCGCCAGAGCGCGCTGAAACGGGTGCGATCCACCACCTGCATGGGACTGACCCCCAGCGCGAGGAAGCTCTGCTTGTAGAGCGGCAAGGCCAGCCCGGCGCTCTGCCCATCGGCAAAGATCAGGCCGACCATGGTTTCTCGTTCATAGGCGAGCCAGAAGTGGGCACTGGCGTCAGCCTTGACCCCGGCCTGATTGCTGTCGAGTTGCCACTGGCCGCCCACCTGCCACAGGTTATCCTGCTCCTTGGCCGACAAGGGCAGCGCGAGTGGCAGGGTCAGCAGCAGCCAGCGACTACTTGCCATAGAGCCGCACCCAGTCTCTGTCCTGATGCATGCCCATCAGGTGGCAGATGATGCCGGAGCGCTGGAAGGCATAGATGAGTAGCACGCTGGTGGCACTGAGCAGCATGATAAGGCCGAAGCTGTTGGGCAGAATGGTGCCCTGGCGGGCAGTCCACCACAGCAGCAAGGGGCCCCACAGGTGCACGAAGATACTCTTGTGGAAGATGAAGACGGTCAGCGAATACATGCCGATCCAGTTGAGCGGTCGCCAGCACAGGTTGATGTTGCGCTGATGCAGCCAGAGTACGGCCCCGATCACCAGAAACTCCATGCCCCAGATCCCGGCGCGTCCCGTCATGTCCAGCGCCAGCTCGTGCTCGTTGGCGTAGATGTCACTGAGTTCGACCGAACTGCTCTCGCCAAACGCAAGATAGATAACGAGGGCGATGAGGGAGAGGGTGAGTACCAGGCCATTGAGGCGATCCCGCCACTGAGGGCGCTGATGCCAGCACCAGCCGTACAGGAAACCGAAGCAGCCGCTGGCCATGAAGAGATCGAGGCGGGCATCCAGCTCATAGTCGGGGTGCACGTGCAGCTTCATCCAGCTGTCGATATTGCCAAGCAGGGTCTGCACGCCGAATTGATCCAGCAGCAGGCTGAGCACTGTCAGTACCAGCATGCCGCGGATGCCGAACCAGGCGTAAACCAGAGAGAAGAGTGCCAGCAGGCACATCCACAGCATGACGGGATAGAAAGAGATGGCCTCGCCGAAGTTGGGGGCTATGACCAGCCCTTCGACATAGAGGATCAGTATGATGCTGGCAAACAGCACCAGCTTGCCGCCCAGTTGTGGTCTGAAACGCTCCTGGCTGCGACGGCTCAGGTTGAAGGCCGCCAGGGCCAGGTAGATCTGGCTCACCCAGGGGATAAGCCAGGCCGAGACCTGTGCCGTGGTGTTATCCATGGGCAGAAGGTGGCCGGCCATCGCCTTGTGTGACAGATAGAAGCTGTCCCAGAGGGCATGTTCACGGTTGAAAAAGTCGATGTACCAGTAGTTGAGGTAGCCGGTGTAGTGCTCGAAGACGGCCATGAAGATGACAAGCCCTCGCAACAGATCGAGACCCGTGATGCGCGCATCCTGTGGAGGCATGCTGTTGCTCCTGTGTCGATTGGTAAAAAGGAGCCGCACTATAACGGTTGCAACAAAACTGAATGGGAGCTGAATGTAAGCAGATGTTACCGGCTCCCACCACGCCGACCTTGCTGGGACGGGGAATGCGGGGATCCGGCTGTCATGATTTGTAATACTTTTGGCGGTTTTTCAGCCTTTTTGGCGGCCGAATGCCTGAATGCCGCGCGCCAGCACCAGAAGGCCGAGCACATGAAAGGGCAGGGAGAGGGCAAGTAGCAAGAGCCAGTGGGCTTCGCTGCCGCTGGCATTGATAAAGCCTATCCAGGCGACCAGCAGGGTCAGCATGCCGGCTATCTGAAAACGGCGGCGAAGCACCACTTCCACCCCCAGGTTGGCGAGATAGAGGGTCAAGAGTATGCCGCCGAAACCGGTGAGCTGGGCCGTGCCATACAGATCTCTGTCCGGATTGAACAGCAAGCTGAAGAGCGGCGTCAGACCCTGATCCTGCGGGATCAGGGTCAGCAGCCAGCAGGCGATCAGTAGCAGGGCGGTTTTCATCGGCTTAGTCGGCGGAGGATGCCGGTTTGACCAGGCTGAGGTAGTTGGCATCCATGGTGAGGAATACACCCAGCAAGCGAGCACTGGCGCCGTAGAAACCGAAGGGATCCGCGGCGCGGCAAGCGGCTTCGAAATGGGGGAACCAGGCCAGCAGATGGCCATGCAGCAAGGCTTCCTGCTCGCCTAGCCACTGTTCACGCTGATCGGCACTGGGGGCTTCGGCGGCGCGTATGATGAGGTTGCCCATCAGATCCAGTTCGACCCCAAGGTGATCGACCGGCTGCGGGTATTTGGCACTGACATCGATGGCAAGGCGTGCCAGTCGTTGCTGCATGCGGCCGAGGGATGAGGCATCCAGATGGGCGGATTCATAAGGTTGAACGGCCGTATCGGCCAGAAACAGTCCCTTGAAGTCGGCTGCCAAGGCAGTGGCGCGCTCGTCACGCACCAGCAGGCGGGCGATGGCCTCATTGAGCTCGGCGACGGCCGGGCGCATGGGATCCAGCGTGGAGAGGCTCTTCAGGAAGCTTCGCACATCGTAGCTGTCGTATTCGGCGATCTGTTCATCGCTGAGCTCGGCGCTAAACAGGGTGGCGAACCACCAGTAAAGTTCGGCCCGACGTTCGCTAGTGGCCAGAAATTCCTGCATTTTTCCTCCGTGGATGGCAAGCGGGAAACAGAGTGAGCCCGATTCTAACGGCTTTGGCAGAAAAGTTAACCCATAGGTGACAATTCGGCGAACAAGCCAGAAAAAACGCCGCCGATGGCGACGTTTTCAGGGCGTATTGATGGCAACTCAGAGGGGGCGCGTCTCGAACTGAGGCAGCCTATCGGCTATTTCGTGCCGGGGCGCTTGGGTGCCCACGAAGATGTGGAAGCCGGGTCGCTGGCTCTGAGCCTGGTCGAGGATCCCTAGGCGTAATCGGCCCAGGCGAGCTGGCGGATCTCAAGGTGATGAATCAGATATCAGATCTCTTCGCGGTAGATCGCCTTCTTGCAACGGGTGCAGATATGCTGGCGGCGAAAATCGGTCTGGTGCAGCAGGCCGACATCCAATTGCTGATGATGGCCGCAGTGAATGCAGAAGATGATATCGCCATCAGTAGCCTCCGGGTGCGCCGCCAGATACTGCTCTTTGGTGGGCAATGTCTCCCACTGGGTGGTGAAAGGGCTTTTGCGACTGCCGGTATAGTAGACCCAATAGAAAACAGCGAATACCGATATGATCAGAAAAAGCATCAGGTTATCCATCATGGTGTACCCCCGTGTTGAGGTGATGCAAGGAAGGATGAGAGAGGCTTGACCCGCCATGGAACAGGTGTGTCGAGTGGAAATTCTTGCTGCCAGCGTTCGGTCGGCAGGCAGGCTGGCGAAAGCTCAGTGCCAGGGGAAGGTGCAAATCGAGATCTATCTGGGGCGTGGTGAGAGTCTTGCCCGGCATGTTTTGCCTCCATCTATTGGCGGTGCAACCGCTGTGCCGTGTAAAGATGTTATCTGTTAGTAACGGCTATATCCATGATCCGGCTCTGGTTTTGGCTGTTTGTTGTCCCGGTTTCTGTTTACTGGCAGGGCTATGGTGTGATGGGTATCGGGGACGGATGGACAGAGGGAGGATTATTCGCCAGCACTAATGTCAGCACGAATGCCAGCGCTATGGCTAAGGGGAGAGCCTGCACTGACTTCGAAATTTGCGACACATTTTACATTTTATAAACAATTTTTTGGGTGGTTGGACTGTCTCTTTGATCCAGCTCACGTTACAATGCGCAGGCCCACTTCACCTAACGCGCAAACGATTTTCAGGAGAGAAACGGATGTTGAAACGTGACATGACCATCGCCAATTATGATCCGCAATTGTGGCAGGCCATCACAGACGAGACCCGTCGTCAGGAAGAGCACATCGAGCTGATCGCGTCTGAGAACTACACCAGCCCCCGCGTCATGGAAGCCCAGGGCTCCCAGCTGACCAACAAGTACGCTGAAGGCTATCCGGCCAAGCGCTACTACGGTGGTTGCGAGTACGTCGACGTGGTTGAAACCCTGGCCATCGAGCGCGCCAAGGAACTGTTTGGTGCCACTTACGCCAACGTGCAGCCGCATTCCGGCTCCCAGGCCAACAGCGCCGTTTACATGGCTCTGCTGCAGCCGGGTGACACCGTGCTGGGCATGAACTTGGCCCATGGTGGTCACCTGACCCACGGCTCCCCCGTCAACTTCTCCGGCAAGCTGTACAACATCATTCCTTACGGTATTGATGAGTCCGGCAAGATTGACTATGACGAAATGGAACGTCTGGCCGTCGAGCACAAGCCGAAGATGATGATAGGTGGCTTCTCCGCCTACTCAGGTATCGTCGACTGGGCCCGCATGCGTGAAATCGCAGACAAGATTGGTGCCTGGCTGTTCGTCGACATGGCTCACGTAGCCGGTCTGATTGCCGCTGGTGTCTACCCGAACCCGGTGCCCCACGCTCATGTGGTTACCTCCACTACCCACAAGACCCTGGCCGGTCCCCGTGGTGGTCTGATCCTCTCCGCCGCTGACGACGAAGATCTGTACAAGAAGCTGAACTCAGCCGTCTTCCCGGGCGGCCAGGGCGGCCCGCTGATGCATGTCATCGCCGGTAAAGCCGTGGCATTCAAAGAGGCGCTGGAGCCCGAGTTCAAGACCTATCAGGCCCAAGTCGTCAAAAACGCCAAAGCCATGGCGGCGACCTTCATCGAGCGCGGTTACAAGATCGTCTCCGGCGGTACCGACAACCATCTCATGCTGGTTGACCTGATCGGCCGTGAGCTGACCGGTAAAGAAGCCGATGCCGCTCTTGGCAAAGCCAACATCACAGTCAACAAGAACTCGGTGCCGAACGACCCGCGTTCCCCGTTCGTCACCTCAGGTGTGCGGATCGGTACCCCGGCCATCACCCGCCGCGGTTTCAAGGAAGCAGAGTCCATCCATCTGACCAACTGGATCTGTGACGTGCTGGACAACCATGACAACGACGAAGTGCTGGCCAACACCCGCGAAAAGGTGCTGGATATCTGCCGTCGTTTCCCGGTTTATGCCTGATATACCAGCCATGCTGGTTTGAGACCAATGCCACCTGCGGGTGGCATTGTTTTTTCTGTTTCGGCCCCGCCATGGGCGCCGAGCTTGTGCAGCAGACATAGGAGGCATAATGCCAGCCCAGTCCGGTATCACAGATGACGATCTGATCGTGTCCATCCGTGCCCAGTACCATTTTCGCGATAGTCCGGAGGGGCTGCTGGCATGGGATGTACGGCGTCTGGTGCTGTTGAGCCAAGGTTTGCCGGTGCAAGCTGTGCCATTGGTGCAGATTGCCGAACTGGACACCGATCACTGGTACGGACACGGCGTGGCCAGACCCACGGTGCGCAGCATAGCCGAGCATTGTCAGTTGATTGCCAGTGCTTCTCTTGCCTATCCCATCATTCTGGATAGTGCAGGTCGGGTCATGGATGGCATGCACAGGGTGTGCAAGGCATTGATAGAGGGACACACTCACATTGATGCGGTGCAGTTTGCGCAAGATCCGGTACCCGACCACGCAGGTTGTGAGCCCGACGACTTGCCCTATGACGACTGATCTCAAGGTTGACAGAAGGGTTAAATATCGCCTTGCTGGCGGTATTTTTTTAGCTGGAGAAAGTGCGATGAAGAGAGTGCTGGAAATCCGCAGTTATCGGCTCAAGGCGGGGAGCCGCGCCGCGTTTCATGCGCTGGTGACCGAGCAGAGCATGCCACTGCACCGTAAATGGGGGATGGATGTGGTGAGCCACGGCCCCTCCCTGCATGATCCGGATGCCTATTTTCTGATGCGGGCATACGATGATCTTGCGCATCTGAGCGCTTCCCAGGCGGCATTGTATGCAACGGATGCCTGGCGAGAAGGCCCGAGAGACGCCATTGTTGCGCTGATCGAAGCGGATGCAAATACCGTCATCTGCTTGCCTGCAACGGCCATAGAGGGACTTCGCACCCCCTGAAGTGTTTAAGGAATATAGACGGTGACATATTGTTTTTCTGGGCTTTTACCGGTTTTGGATGGCCGTGCTACACTGGCCCGCCAAGATCCTGCCCCTGTGGGGCAGGTGCCCTGTTTGTTAACGCCGGAGGTCCGATGCATTGCCCTTTCTGTAGTGCGGTTGATACCAAGGTGATCGATTCCCGTCTGGTGGCAGAAGGCCATCAGGTACGCCGCCGTCGTGAGTGCCTGCTCTGTCACGAGCGCTTCACCACCTTCGAGATGGCCGAGCTGGTGATGCCCCGTGTCATCAAGTCCAACGGCTCCCGCGAGCCCTTCAATGAAGAGAAGCTGCGTGGTGGCATCCTGCGGGCGCTGGAGAAGCGACCCGTGAGCATGGAGGCCATCGAAAAGGGGGTCAACCACATCAAGTCCTGCCTGCGAGCCACCGGTGAGCGCGAAGTTGCCTCCCAGCTGGTGGGTAATCTGGTGATGGATGAGCTCAAGAGCCTGGACAAGGTCGCCTATATCCGTTTTGCCTCCGTCTATCGCAGCTTCGAGGACATCCGCGAGTTCGGCGAAGAGATCGCCAAGCTGGAGAAATAAGCTTCCCAATGTCCGGTTACGCTGCGCCAATCGAACCTGCAACGCCCATTTTCTCGCTTTGAACGGGAGCCCAGATGTTTAGTCAAGATGATTACCAATGGATGAATCGGGCCCTTGAACTGGCCCGCCGTGGCCGCTATACCACGGCCCCCAATCCCTGTGTCGGCGCCGTGCTGGTGAAAGCCGGCGTTGTGGTCGGCGAGGGATGGCACAAACGAGCCGGAGAACCCCATGCAGAGATCTATGCCCTGCATGAGGCCGGTGACGAAGCCCGTGGTGCGACCGCTTATGTGACCCTGGAGCCCTGCTCCCATCATGGTCGCACCCCCCCTTGCGCCGAGGCGCTGATCAAAGCCGGGGTGACCCGGGTGGTGGCGGCCATGGTCGACCCCAACCCCGAGGTGGGCGGGCGTGGTCTGCGGATGTTGTCGGAAGCGGGCATCAAGACCGATTTTGGCTTGCTGTCGAGTGAAGCCGAGGCGCTCAATCCGGGCTTCTTCAAGCGGATGCGTACCGCTTTTCCGCTGGTGACCGCCAAACTCGGTGCCAGCCTCGATGGCCGCACCGCCATGGCAAGCGGCGAGAGTCAGTGGATAACGGGCCCCCTGGCCCGTGCCGATGTGCAGAGGCTGCGTGCCGGTCACGACGCCGTGCTCTCCAGCGCCGAAACCGTGCTGGCCGATGGCGCCTCCCTGACGGTGCGTTGGGATGAGCTGCCCCCTTCTCTCAAGGCCACTTATGCCAAAGAGACGCTGCGCCAGCCTCTGCGGGTCATCGTCGATTCCCGGAACCGGCTGACCCCGGACTTGCCCCTGTTCCAGAGCACAGGCCCTGTCTTGCTGGCCCGTCACAAGGCGGCTGGCGACTGGCCTGAATGGGTGCAGCAACTGGAGCTGCCCCTGCTGGATGGCAAGCTGGATCTGGTCAGCCTCTTTATGCTGCTGGCCAAGCGGAACATCAATTCCGTGCTGGTGGAAGCCGGACCCAGGCTTTGCGGTGCCTTGCTGGACAAGGGGCTGGTGGATGAGCTGGTGCTTTATCAGGCGCCGAAACTGATGGGGGATGAGGGGCGTGGCCTGTTCCATCTGCCAGCGCTCACCCGTCTTTTCCAGGCGCCCAAGCTCTGCATCAAGGATGTGCGGCTGGTGGGACAGGATATCCGCATCACCGCCAGGATAGCCTGATTTTCCAATCGTTATCGGGGGCCGAACCGGCCCCGTCATCATCAAGGTGATCTGCATGTTTACCGGAATTATCGAAGCGGTGGGAACCCTTGCCGCGTTGCGCCGCCAGGGCGAGGACATGGCGCTCACAGTCCATGCGCCGACGCTGGATTTTGGCGACGTCAAGCTGGGCGACTCCATTGCCACCAACGGTGTCTGCCTGACCGTGATTGGTCTTGGCGACAAGAGTTACACCGCCGATGTGTCGCTGGAAACCCTGTCTCGTACCGGTTTCGCCGCGGCCAAAGTCGGCGATCCCGTCAATCTGGAGAAAGCCTTGACGCCGACCTCCCGGCTTGGCGGCCATCTGGTCTCCGGTCATGTGGACGGGGTGGGAGAGGTGAAGAGCAAGTCCAGCAGCGGTCGTGCCATCGAATACTGGATCAAGGCACCGGCGGAGCTCTCCCGCTACATCGCCGAGAAGGGGTCGATCGCGGTAGACGGCATCAGCCTGACGGTCAATGCCGTGCAGGGGGACTTGTTTCGCCTCACCATAGTGCCGCACACCGCCCAGGAGACCACCATAGCCCGCTGGAAACCGGGTCATCACGTGAATCTCGAGGTGGATCAGATAGCCCGTTATCTGGAGCGGCTGATGCAAGGCAAGGCGCAGGACGCTGCTACCTCCAGCCTGACTCTGGAGAAACTGGCCCAGTCCGGCTTCCTGTAAGTGGCGAAACAGCTGACCAAAACGATTTTCTGTGATCCCGCTCTGATTGAAATGGGGCCCAGAGCCCCCATCTAGAGCAACATAATTCTGTATCAAAGTGAGCCTCCGGGCTCAATCCCCAAAGCAAGTTGATGGAGTAGCCCATGGCGCTGAGCACAACCCAGGAAATCATTGCCGATATCAAGGCTGGCAAGATGGTGATCCTGATGGATGACGAAGACAGGGAGAACGAAGGGGACCTCATCATGGCCGCCTCCTGTGTCCGCCCGGAGGATATCAACTTCATGGCCCGTTACGGCCGTGGCCTCATCTGCCTGACCTTGACCCGGGATCGCTGCAAGCAGCTGGCGCTGCCGCTGATGGTGGATCGCAACAATGCCCAGTTCTCCACTGCCTTCACCGTGACCATCGAAGCGGCCGAGGGAGTGACCACAGGCATTTCAGCGGCGGATCGCGCCGTCACAGTACAGGCCGCCGTAGCGCCCGATGCCAAGGCCGCCGACCTGGTGCAGCCAGGCCACATATTCCCGCTGATGGCCCAGGATGGCGGTGTGCTGACCCGTGCAGGTCACACCGAAGCGGGTTGCGATCTGGCCCGTCTTGCCGGTTACGAGGCCGCTTCCGTCATCGTCGAGATCCTCAACGAGGATGGCTCCATGGCCCGTCGTCCGGATCTGGAAGTATTCGCCGAGCAGCACGGCATCAAGCTCGGCACCATCGCCGACCTCATCGAGTACCGCAACCAGCACGAAACTACGGTCGAAAAAGTGGCCGAGTGCAAACTGCCTACCGAATATGGGGAGTTCGACCTCATCACCTTCCGCGACACCATCGACAATCAGGTTCACTTCGCCCTGAAGAAAGGTGACATCCAGACTGAGCAGCCAACCCTGGTGCGGGTGCACCTGCACGATGTGCTGAGCGATCTGCTGTTGACCGACCGCCATGCTGCCCGCAGCTGGCCCTTGCCCAAATCCATGGCCCGCATCGCTCAGGAAGGCGGCGTGCTGGTGATCCTGGGGGCCGAGGCCCACGGCGCCGAGTTGCTGGTGCGGGTCAAGGGCTTTGAGGCCGCCGACAAGGGGCTGCAACCGGAAGGGGCCAAGTGGCAGGGTACTTCGCGTCGGGTCGGTGTCGGCTCCCAGATCCTCAAGACCCTGGGGGTTGGCAAGATGCGGCTCTTGAGCTCACCGAAAAAATACCACGCTCTCGGCGGTTTCGGCCTGGAAGTGGTGGAATACGTAGGCGAATAAGCGCGTCGCCCGAATGACATTGCGATCATGGCCGCCCGTTGCGGCCATGGTTTTTGTCGTGGGTCTGTTGTGCTAGAATATGCGCACTTTTGACTCCGGCCCCTTTTGATTGCACAGATACAGGATTTCCAATGAAGGTTATCGAAGGAAATATCGCCGCTCCTGAGGCGCGCGTTGCTATTGTCGTTGCCCGTTTCAACAGCTTCATCAACGAAAGCTTGGTGGACGGTGCTGTGGACGTACTGAAACGTCAAGGCCAAGTCCAGGACAGCAATCTCACCCTGGTACGAGTGCCGGGCGCCGTTGAAATTCCCTTGGCTATCAAAAAGCTGGCCAAGAGTGGTCAATACGATGCCATAGTTGCGCTGGGCACCGTCATCCGTGGCGGCACCTATCACTTCGAGCTGGTGGCAAGCGAGAGCAGCAAGGGCATGGCCCAGGTAATGATGGAATATGAAATTCCGGTTGCCTTCGGCGTACTGACCACCGAAAACATTGAACAAGCCATCGAGCGCGCCGGTACCAAGGCGGGTAACAAGGGTGCAGAGGCTGCACTGAGCGCGCTCGAAATGATCAACGTCCTGAAACAGCTGGACGTGTAACGAGGAGAAGTACATTGAAACCGTCCGAGCGCCGTAAAGCCCGCCATTGCGCCACCCAGGCCATCTACCAGTGGCAGATGACCAGGGCCAACGTGGGCGACATCGAAGAGCAGTTCAAGATCGATCAGGACACCAAGGGTGTGGACCTGAACTATTTCCGCGATCTGCTGTTCGGGGTAGCCCTCCACTGCAACGAGCTGGACAAGGTGTTTGCACCTTTCCTCTCCCGTCCGCTGGAAGAAGTGGACATGGTGGACAAGGCGATCCTGCGTCTGGCGACCTATGAGCTGACCCGTCGCGATGATGTGCCGCCCCGTGTGGTGATCAACGAAGCGATCGAGCTGGCCAAGGCCTTTGCTGCCGATGACAGCCACAAGTTTGTCAACGGTGTACTGGACAAGGTGATCAAGACGCTGAACAAGCGTTGATCCTGATGTCCATCAGCATCACGAGCGTGTTTACGGCTTCGCAGCAAGATCGTGAACCGCTTTGAAGAGAGGAGCCAGCCTAACCGCTGGCTTTTTATTGCATGGGTGAATTTGAGCTGATTGATAAGTACTTCAAGATCCCCCACGCCCGCAAGGACGTGGTGATGGGCCCTGGAGATGATTGCGCCCTGCTGACCCTGCCAGCGGATACCCAGCTGGCGGTGAGCACAGACACCCTGGTGAGCGGCGTCCATTTTTTTCCCGACATGGATCCGGTGGATCTTGGCTACAAGGCGCTGGCGGTCAATTTGTCCGATCTCGCCGCCATGGGGGCCGAGCCGCGCTGGGTCTCGTTGGCACTGACCCTGCCCGCCATCAATGAGAGCTGGGTCGCAGGTTTTGCCGAAGGCTTTCTGGAGCTGGCCGAATACTACAATGTGGCGCTGGTGGGCGGTGACATGACCCGCGGGCCGCTTTCCATCACAGTCTCGGTGAAGGGATCCGTTCCCGCAGGCCGGGCCCTGATGCGCAGCGGCGCCAAGGCCGGTGATGGCATCTATGTGACCGGTACCCTGGGGGATGCCGCCCTGGCGCTCTCCCATCTGCTTGGCAAGCGTACCCTCAACGAGAACCAGCTGGCCGCCGTGCTGCCCAGGCTCGATCATCCCCATCCCCGTATTCTGGCCGGCCAGGCCCTGCGCGGGCTGGCCGGCAGTGCGCTGGATCTTTCAGATGGGCTTTCCTCGGATCTCGGCCATATCCTCAAGGCCTCTGGCGTGCGGGCCCAGATTGACCTTGGTCTGCTGCCCCTCTCGCCCGTGCTGCAGGATGCGGTGCCCGAGCAGGATGCCTGGCAGCTGGCGCTGGCCGGGGGCGATGACTACGAGCTTTGCTTCACCGTGCCCGAGGAGTATCGCGGCGCGCTGGATACGGCACTCGCCAACTGTGGCGTCAAGTTCACCCGCATAGGCCGCATCCTGGCCGGTGAGCCGGGTATCGACTATGTCCGCGGCGAGCAAACGGTCGAGCTGCAACTGACAGGCTGGGATCACTTCGCATGACCTTGTTTATGATAAAGCCCGAGCTGAAAAGGCTGAACCTGAAGAACCCGCTCCATTTTCTGGCGGTGGGGTTTGGCTCAGGTCTCTCTCCCAAGGCACCGGGCACCATGGGGACGCTGGCTGCCATACCGCTTTACCTGTTGGTGAGCGGGCTTTCCACTCCCTGGTTCATTGCCCTGCTGGTGGTGGGTTTCGTGGCGGGTATTCGCATCTGTCAGAGTGCCACCGACGCCATCGGTATGCCGGATCACGGCGCCATTGTCTGGGATGAAGTGATCGGCTTTGGCGTGACCATGATAGCGGCGCCAGCCGGCTGGACCTGGGTGCTGGCCGGCTTTGTGCTGTTCCGGTTGTTCGATGTATTCAAGCCCTGGCCCATCTCCTGGTTTGATCGCCGCATTCACGGCGGACTCGGCATTATGCTGGACGATCTCATCGCCGGTTTGTTCGCCCTGCTTTGTATGCAATTACTGGCATATTGGCTGGGTTGAATTGCCCTGTCAGGGGGATGACCACGCTGGCATCCCCCTATATACCACTGTTTAATTTTCATTCACTGGCATATGCTGTCGTTTAAAAATCATTTCACATAAATATTCACTACTCATTCGAAGCTTAATGCTATTGTGCTGATAGTGAATATTCCCGCCTGTTGCGCCTTTGTTGAAAGTAAAAGCACTAAAAATGACTGATGGTGGTCATATAGTCTGGTTATGTGACATAAGTCATCATTTATGACTATCGGAATGCCCCCTTGCTAGGCAAAGTATTGCGAAATTGTATAACCCGATCATTTACACTCGCGGTTAAACCGTCTAAGTTACTCGCGGGTTATTCCAAAAAAATGCAAAAAACCCGCCCGGATCGCTGGTTTAACTGCCTCATGGATTGAGCGTTTCTTACTCAGAACAAGCACTCAAGATAAGTACCAAGGCAAACCGGCATCTGCGGCTGATTTACGGACGAATTATTTGGGACGGATGTCCCCCGCAGAGGTAAACATGTCCTTGCTCGAAGTGAAAAACTTGCGGATCGAGTACCCCTCCCGCTATGGGGTGCTGGCCGCGGTCAA
Source organism: Aeromonas sp. TS_SC_11 (assembly GCF_057318915.1). Classification (NCBI taxonomy): domain Bacteria; kingdom Pseudomonadati; phylum Pseudomonadota; class Gammaproteobacteria; order Aeromonadales; family Aeromonadaceae; genus Aeromonas; species Aeromonas sp. TS_SC_11. Next base: position 42,980 of record NZ_JBWZZQ010000003.1, on the reverse strand, counting down.
AGATCTCTCTTTGTGTGTCGAAAAAGGGGAGATTGTCGGTGTGGTAGGCGAATCTGGCGCCGGAAAATCCACCATAGGCAACGCCGTCATCGACCTGCTGAGCCCACCGGGTCGCATCGCCCGTGGCGACATCTATCTCAACGGTGAACTCATCTCCGGCAAGAGCCAGAACGAGATGCGAGCCATCCGTGGTTCCCGCATCGGTTTCATCTTTCAAGATCCCATGACCTCCCTCAACCCCTTGTTCACCGTTGAACAGCAGTTGGTGGAAACCATTCTGGCCAATACCGACCTTTCCCGTGAGGCGGCCTTTGCCAAGGCCCTCGAGCTGATGGGGGCTGTGGGGATCCCGCAGCCCGAGCTGCGGATCAAGCAGTATCCCCACCAGTTCTCCGGCGGCATGCGTCAGCGGGTCGTTATCGCTATCGCCCTGAGTGGCGATCCCGAGCTCATCATTGCCGATGAGCCGACCACGGCCCTCGACGTCTCCATTCAGGATCAGATCCTCCAGCTTATCCGCAACCTCTGCAAAGAGCGCCAGGTGGGCTGCATGCTGGTAACCCACGACATGGGCGTGGTTTCCAACGTGACCGACAAGGTAGCTGTCATGTACCGCGGCGATCTGGTGGAGTTCGGTACCACTGAACAGGTGCTGGGCCGCCCCAATCACCCTTATACCCGCAGCCTCATCTCGGCTGTGCCCCGCTCGGACGTCAAACTGGTGCGCTTCCCGCTGGTCTCCTATATCGAGGATGCCAGTGCGCCGGATACCAATATCGATCTCAAGACCCACTGGCTCGGTCAGAGTCAGGACGAGCGCGCTTACGAAGGGGCCCTGCTGCGGGTGGAGAACGTGGACCTGAGGTTTGTCACCAAGGATTCCATCTTCCCGAGCCGCCGCCAGTACGTGCGGGCTTGTAACAACATCAGCTTCGAGATCTTCGAAGGGGAGACCTTCGGTCTGGTGGGGGAGTCGGGCTCCGGCAAATCCACCATAGCCCGCGCCATCACGGGTCTTTATCCGCCCGATACCGGCAAGATCTTCTTCGAGGGGATCGATCTCACCGCGCTCAAGAGCGAGCGTGAGCGTCGCCCCCTGCGCCGCCAGATGCAGATGGTATTCCAGAACCCTTACTCCTCGATGAACCCGCGCATGAAGGTGCGTGACATCATCGCCGAGCCCATCCGCTTTCATAAGCTGGCGGGCAGCGAGAGCCAGATCGAGGGGATCGTCAACGATCTGCTCGATCACGTCGGGCTCGGCCGTGGTGCCGGGGTCAAGTATCCCCACGAGTTCTCCGGCGGTCAGCGTCAGCGCATCTCCATCGCCCGCGCCCTGGCGACCCGCCCGCGCTTCCTCATCTGTGACGAGCCCACCTCGGCGCTGGATGTGTCGGTCCAGGCCCAGATCCTCAACCTGCTCAAGGATCTGCAGCAGGAGCTTGGGCTCACCATGCTGTTCATCAGCCACGATCTGCCGGTCATCCGCCAGATGTGCGATCGCATCGGTGTGATGCAACACGGTCATCTGGTGGAAGTGGCCGAGACCGAAAAATTGTTTACCAATGCCGAGCATGAGTACAGCCGCAAGCTGATTTCCCTCATGCCGGAATTCAAGGGAATGTCCCGTGAGGGGCTGGAAATCGCAAGCTAGGAAAGCACCGGTTCGCCGGTTTGTCTGTCAATAAGAAAGCCAAAAGCATGGAGAAAGACATGAAGAAAGGATTATCCAAGATCGCCATGGCGCTGTTCGCCGCCGGCCTTGCCTTTAACGTTTCTGCCGTCGACATCAAGGTCGCCGTTGCATCGGATGCCACCTCGCTGGACCCGCAGGAGCAGCTCTCCGGTCAGACCCTGGAGATGTCGCACCTGGTGTTCGATCCCCTGATGCGTTACACCCAGGATCTGAAATTCGAGCCACGTCTGGCCGAGAAGTTCGAGCGTATCGACGACAAGACTGTCCGCTTCCATCTGCGCAAGGGCGTCAAGTTCCACTCCGGCAACGACTTCACCGCCGATGACGTTGTGTGGACCATCAATCGCCTGAAATCCTCCGTCGACTTCAAGGCCATCTTCGATCCTATCGCCGAAGTGAAAAAGGTAGATGACTACACAGTCGATCTGATCACCGCCAAGCCGTTCCCGCTGGTGCTGCAGACCGTCACCTATATCTTCCCTATGGACTCCAAGTTCTATACCGGCAAGACAGAAGCAGGCAAAGACAAGGCCGAGATCGTCAAGAACGGCGACTCCTATGCTTCTACCAATGTCTCCGGTACAGGTCCGTTCAGCGTCAAGTTCCGCGAGCAGGGCGTCAAGCTGGAGTACACCCGCAACGCCAACTACTGGGACAAGGCTTCCAAAGGCAACGTTGACAACCTGACAGTGGTGCCGATCAAGGAAGATGCGACCCGTGTTGCCGCCTTGCTGGGCGGGGACGTGGATGTCATCTATCCGGTTGCCCCGAACGATCTGGAGCGCGTCAAGAATGGCAAGGACACCCAGCTGGTGACCCTGTCCGGTACTCGCGCCATCATCATAGAGCTGAACCAGAACACCAACCCGGCGTTGAAAGACAAGCGCGTTCGTCAGGCGATCAACTACGCCATCAACCAGGTGGGTATCGTCGACAAGATCAACAAGGGATTCGGTACCCCCGCTGGCCAGCTGAGCCCGAAAGGCTATGCCGGTCATAACGAGGCGCTCAAGCCCCAGTATGATCTGACCAAAGCCAAGGCGCTGATGAAGGAAGCGGGCTACGAGCAGGGCTTCAAGATGAGCTTCATCTCCCCGGCCGCCCGTTACGTCAACGACGTCAAGATTGCCCAGGCGGTCTCCGCCATGCTGGCCAAGATCAACATCAAGGTGGATCTGAAGACCATGCCGGTGGCGCAATACTGGCCCGAGTTTGACAAGTGCGCCGCTGACATGCAGCTGATCGGCTGGCACTCGGATACCGAAGACAGTGCCAACTTCTTCGAATTCCTGACTTTCACCAAGGATGCCAAGACCGGCATGGGTCAGTACAACTGCGCAGGCTATGCCAACGCAGAAGCTGACAAGATGGTGATGGAAGCGAACACCGAAACCGATCCGGCCAAGCGTGCTGCCATGTTGCAGAAGGTGGAAGCCATGCTGATCGACGACGCAGCCTATGTGCCGCTCCATTGGGAAGATCTGGCGTATGGCGCCAAGAAAAACGCCGACATCAAGCCCATCGTCAACGTAATGAACTTCCCTTACTTCGGCGATCTGGTGGTCGGCAAGTAAGCGAGTCGCAAGGAAGGACTGAGCGGGGGGGGCCTGTGGCGACCCCCGCCATTAACAGAAGCCTGTGCCAAGACACAGGCCACGTAGAAGGACAAGCATGTTTACATTCCTGCTGAAACGGTTCTATCAGGCCGTGATAGTGATGTTCGTCATCAGCCTGGTCGCCTTCTCCATCCAGGACAACCTGGGGGATCCGTTGCGCGAGCTGGTGGGACAATCCGTCTCCGAAGCCCAGCGTCACGAATTGCGCGAGAAGATGGGCCTGAACGATCCTTTCCTCATCAAATACAGCCGCTTTTTGAAAAATGCGGTGCATGGGGATCTGGGCACCTCCTATTTCTTCAAGCGACCGGCCCTCGAGGTGATCCTCGACAAGCTGGTAGCGACGCTTGAGCTGGTGTTTGGCGCCGCCGTGATCATAGTGGTGGTCTCCATTCCGCTTGGGGTCTACTCCGCGATCCGCCCGCGCAGCATCCTGACCAAGATCATCATGGCCGTGAGCAGCATAGGCATCTCCATCCCTGTGTTCCTGACCGCCATCATGCTGATGTACCTCTTCTCCATCCAGCTTGGCTGGCTGCCGGCCTATGGCCGTGGCGAGACCGCCAATGTGCTGGGCTGGGAGTCGGGTTTCTTCACCTGGGACGGTATCCTGCACCTGATACTGCCGGCAGTCTCTCTCTCCTCCATCATGCTGCCGCTGTTTATCCGGCTGGTACGCTCCGAGATGCTGGAGCAGCTCTCCTCCGAGTACGTGAAGTTTGCCCGTGCCAAGGGGCTGGACAACAACAAGGTCTACTACCAGCACGCTCTGAAAAACACCATGCTGCCGGTGATTACCGTCGGTGGCGTGCAGATCGGCACCATGGTGGCTTACACCATACTGACCGAGAGCGTGTTCCAGTGGCCGGGAACCGGTTTCCTGTTCCTTGAGGCGATCCACAGAGTGGATACGCCGCTGATCACTGCCTACGTCATCTTCGTGGGACTTATCTTCGTGGTGACCAATACCCTGGTCGACCTGCTTTACGGGTTCATCAACCCGACCGTCAATCTGACCGCCAAGGGGTAAGCGCATGAGTAACGCTGTGACTGTGAGCCCAAGCCGTTGGGCTCGATTCAAGAACTCTGATTTTGTCTACTACTTCCTGCGGGACAAGGTAGCCATGTTCAGCTTTGCGGTGTTTGTGGTGTTCGTGCTGGCGGCGCTGCTGGCGCCCTGGCTGGCACCGCACAACGTCTATGACCAGACCAGCTTTGATCTGATGGATGCGGAGCTACCACCCTCCTGGCTGGATGGTGGCGAAGAGCGCTTCTGGCTCGGCACCGACAACCAGGGGCGCGATATCTGGAGCACCATCCTCTATGGTGCCCGCATCTCGCTCTCCATCGGTCTGTTCGCGGTGGGGTTGCAACTGGTGCTCGGCATCGTTATCGGTCTGATCGCCGGTTACTTCGGTGGTCGCATCGACAGCCTGCTGATGCGTTTTGCCGACGTGCAGCTGTCGTTCTCCACCATGATGGTGGCCATCATCATCTCCGCCATCTTCCAGGCAACGTTTGGCTCCGAGTTTTACTCCAAGTTTGCCATCCTTATGCTGGTGGTGATCATCGGCATTGCCGAGTGGCCCCAGTATGCGCGGACTGTGCGTGCCTCTGTGCTTGCCGAGAAGAAGAAGGAATATGTGGAAGCGGCCAAGGTGATGGGGTTCCGTGCCCCGCGCATCATGTTCCGTCACATTCTGCCGAACTGCCTGTCGCCCATCCTGGTGATCTCCACCGTTCAGGTGGCCAACGCCATCATGAGCGAGGCGGCTCTCTCCTTCCTCGGATTGGGGATGCCGGTGGATCAGCCATCGCTGGGCTCGCTCATCAGTGTCGGCTTCAACTACATCTTCTCGGGCTCCTGGTGGATCACCGCCTTCCCCGGCATCTGTCTGGTGGTGCTGGTGCTGGTCATCAACCTGCTGGGTGACTGGCTGAGGGATGTGTTTAACCCCAAGATCTACAAAGGTTGACTCGGGTCAGAAGTGCAAATACAAGAAGGGCGCCATCAGGCGCCCTTCTTTATTGCTTGCGATTGCCGCCAGTGCTTGCGTCAGGCTTGCAGCCAGGCCTCTATGCTGGCTTGAATGCCCGTGCTGTCGAGTCCCAGCAGCGCATAGATCTCCTCCTGGGTGCCTTGCTCCACGAAGCGATCCGGCAGGCCCAGATTGAGCACCGGCTTGCACTGCTTGCTGCGCATCAGCAGCTCGTTCACCGCAGAGCCGGCGCCACCCATGATGGCGTTGTCCTCTATGGTCACGAACTGGCCGTGGCTGGCAGCAAGCGACAGCACCAGCGCCTCATCCATCGGCTTGACGAAGCGCATGTCCACCAGAGTGGCATCAAGCGCCTCGGCGGCAGCCCTGGCCTGCTGCAGCAGTGTACCGAACGCCAGTATGGCGGTTCCTTTGCCATTGCGGACGATGCGCCCCTTGCCCAGTTCCAGCACCTGCATCTCGGTCTGCACCTCGATACCTGTGCCACTGCCACGGGGATAACGCACCGCAGCCGGCTGGTTGCACTGATAGCCGGTGTAGAGCATCTGACGACACTCGTTCTCGTCGGACGGGGTCATGACGACCATGTTGGGCACGGTGCGCAGGAAGCTGATGTCGAACGCCCCCTGGTGGGTCGGCCCATCGGCGCCTACCAGACCAGCCCTGTCGATGGCAAACAGCACCGGCAATGCCTGCAGCGCCACATCATGGATCACCTGGTCGTAGGCCCGTTGCAGGAAGCTTGAGTAGATGGCAACCACAGGTTTCTTGTCGGCGATGGCAAGGCCGGCGGCGAAGGTGACCGCATGCTGTTCGGCGATGGCCACATCGAAGTAGCGATCCGGATACTGCTGGCTGAACTTGACCAGCCCCGAGCCCTCGCGCATGGCGGGGGTGATGCCGACCAGCTTCTCGTCTTTCGCCGCCATGTCGCACAGCCACTGGCCGAAGATGGCGGAGAAGCTCGGCTTGCCGCCACTCGCCTTGGGCAATGTGCATTCGTCCGGATCGAACTTGGGCACACCGTGATAACCGATGGGGTCTTTCTCTGCGGGCTCATAGCCCTTGCCCTTCTTGGTCTTGACGTGCAGCAGCTGCGGGCCCTTGAGATTGCGCATGTTGCGCAGGGTTTCGACCAGCGCCTCAATGTCATGACCGTCGATGGGGCCTATGTAGTTGAAGCCGAACTCCTCAAACAGGGTACCGGGTACCACCATGCCCTTGAGGTGCTCTTCGGCCCGTTTGGCCAGCTCCTTGACCGGCGGCAGCCCCGCCAGCACCTTCTTGCCGCCTTCGCGGATAGTGGTGTAGAGCTTGCCAGACATGATGCGGGCCAGATGGTTGTTCAGCGCCCCCACATTCTCGGAGATGGACATCTCATTGTCGTTGAGCACCACCAACATGTCCTTGTGGACATCGCCGGCGTGATTGAGCGCCTCGAATGCCATGCCGGCGGTGATGGCGCCGTCACCAATCACTGCCACCACCTTGCGACCCAGGCCCTCGCTCTCGGCGGCAACGGCCATGCCGAGCGCCGCACCAATGGAGGTGCTGGAGTGACCGACCGAGAGCACGTCATACTCGCTCTCGCCGCGCCAGGGGAAGGGGTGCAGGCCGTCTTTCTGACGAATGCTCTGCATCCGGTCGCGACGCCCGGTCAGGATCTTGTGGGGATAGGCCTGATGACCCACGTCCCAGACCAGCCGATCGAACGGGGTGTTATAGACGTAGTGCAGCGCGACCGTCAGCTCGACGGTGCCGAGCCCGGAGGCGAGATGACCACTGGAGCGACTCACCGAACGCAACAGATATTCACGCAGTTCGTTGCACAGCAGCGGCAGCCGTTCGAAGGGCAGGGATCGCAACTCGACCGGCGTATCCGCGAGGGCCAGGTTGGGGAAATTGCTTATATCAACGCTCATATTGTTACTGTTATCCAGCGTTTAGTGGGTTCGCTCAATGATGTAATCGGCAAACGCTTCCAGAATGTCGGTATTGTAGGGCAAAGATTGCAAGGCTGTTAAGGCTTTACCGTGCAGTTCGCGAGCCAGCTCACGGGCATTGTCGAGTCCGAGCAGGGCCGGATAGGTACTTTTTTCCTGTGCCAGATCAGAGCCTTGTGGCTTGCCCAGTGTCACTGTATCCCCTGTGATGTCGAGGATGTCATCCTGTACCTGAAAAGCGAGCCCTATGGCTGCCGCGTATGTTTGCAGCGCCGCCAGTGTGGTGTCGTCTACGTCGGCCTTGCACAGGGCACCGAGTGCCACGGCACATTCGATCAGGGCGCCAGTCTTGTGGCGATGCACCTGCTCCAGCTCGGGGAGGCTGATCTGGCGGCCTTCGGCCTGCAGATCCAGTGCCTGTCCGCCACACATGCCAAGGTAGCCGGAGGCGCGGGCCAGAGTGCTCAGCATCCGCACCCGGTTGGCCAGAAGCCGGTCGGGCAGGGGATGATCTGCCAGAATCGAGAAGGCCAGGGTCTGCAAGGCATCACCGGCCAGGATGGCGGTGCCTTCATCAAATGCCTTGTGTACTGTCGGTTGACCACGACGCAAGTCATCGTTGTCCATGGCGGGCAGATCGTCGTGCAGCAGCGAGTAGGCATGGATGCACTCCACAGCCGCGGCAGGGCCGTCCAGCAGCTCGCGTTTGACGCCCAGCATCTCACCCACGGCATAGACCAGGAAGGGGCGCACCCGCTTGCCGCCGAGCAGCAGACCATAGCGCATGGCATCGCGCAGACGCGGGGCCATGGCGGGCAAGGATTCAAGTTGTGCAGACAGACAGTCGTCAATACGTTGCCGATGCAGACGGGAAAAATCGTCCAGCGTCACTCATTCCTCTCCTTGCTCTGGCTGGAAGGGGACTGCTTGCTCAGTGCCATCGGCCTGAGTCAGCAGGATCTGGATCTTCTGTTCGGCCTGTTCCAGCTTCTGCTGGCCAGCCCGTACCAGATGGACGCCCTGTTCGAACTGCTTGAGTGCCTCTTCCAGCGGTAAGGAACCTTGTTCCAGTTGATGAACTATGGTTTCCAGCTCTTCCAGAGTGGCATCAAAACTCAGGCGGTCGATTTTCTTACTGGCCATGTTCATCCTCGGGGATTGAAAAAAACGGCTTATCTTAACATCGACGACGCACAGGGGGGAGGCAGAAAAGTGCGGTCGGCTTAAACTCTCGGAAAAGTGGCCGATAATAAGCCATCTTGTTGGTAAGGAAAAATGTGGTGGCCCTTGCCGCTGACGAGCCAATAGCAGAAAATTCAACAAACTACAGATACAACAAATTTCAGCTGACAGGGGAGTAGGGACGTGGATCTAGGTAGTCTGATTGGCATAGTGCTGGGATTTGGGGTGGTGGTGTATGGCATGCTGCTGGGGGGCCCCATGAGCATGTACATCGATATGCCCTCCGTCTACATCACCATTCTGGGTTCCATCTTCATCGCCATGATGAAGTTCAACATCGGTCAGTTTCTGATGGCGTTCAAGATTGCTGGCAAGGCGTTCCTCTACAAGGGCGACAAGCTGGATGACCTTATTATCAAGGCGGTGGAATTGGCTGATGCCGCCCGCAAAGGGGGGTTTCTGGCGCTGGAAGCCGCCGAAGTACCAAACACCTTCATGAAAAAAGGCATCGACATGCTGGTGGACGGTCATGATGCGGATGTCATCCGCGCCGTGCTGGAGAAAGACATAGAGCTGACCGCGGAGCGCCATGTCATCGCTATCAAAGTCTTTCGGGCACTGGGAGATCTGGGCCCTGCCATGGGCATGATAGGTACTCTGGTAGGCCTTGTTGCCATGCTGGCCAACATGAGTGACCCCAAATCCATCGGTCCGGCCATGGCGGTAGCCTTGCTGACCACGTTGTATGGCGCCATCGAGGCCAACATGATTGCGATCCCCATCGCCGACAAGCTGGAGTTGCGCAGCGGTGAAGAGCAACTGAGCCGCTGCCTGGTACTGGACGCCATCATGGGCATTCAGGATGGACAGAACCCGCGGGTAATCCAGTCAATGCTGCAAAATTACCTGAACCAGTCCAAACGCAACAATGGCAGCGAGTAATCCCCATGGCTAAGTGCAAGTGCCCGCCACCTGGTCTGCCCGGTTACATGGGGACCTTCGCCGATCTGATGTCGCTATTGATGTGCTTCTTCGTGCTGCTGCTCTCCTTTGCCGAGATGGATGTACAGAAGTTCAAGCAGATCGCAGGCTCCATGGAGAAGGCATTCGGCGTACAAAACATTCTGGAGGTGAAAGATATCCCCAAAGGAACCTCCGTCATTGCGCTGGAGTTCAGGCCTGGTCGTCCGGAACCGACCCCCATCGATACCATCATGCAGCAGACCATCGACATGACCCAGACCGAGCTGGATTTTCAGCCCGGCGATGCCGATCAGGCGGGTGGCCACGACAAGGTTGAAGGGCAGCTGAGCGGTGGTGATACCCAGCAAGAGGCGCAGAAGCAGCAAGAGGTTCAAAAGCAGCAGGAACAGTCCAATGCCCTGGCCAAGGCGCTGGCCGAGCAGATGAAAGCCCAGATTCAGGATGGTGCCATTGAGGTGGAGGCCCTGGGTCAGCAGATTATCATCCGGATCCGTGAGAAAGCCGCCTTCCCGGCCGGTTCAGCTTTCTTGCAACCCCAGTTCTGGCCGGTTATTCGCAAAGTCGCCAGCTTGTTGAAAGATGTGCCAGGTGAGATAACCGTGTCGGGTCATACCGACAACATAGCGACCGAAAATGAGCTGTTTCAATCGAACTGGGATCTCTCATCCCAGCGTGCGGTGGCGGTGGCTCACCAGATGATCAAGGTTCCTGGCTTTGATGGTAAACGCTTGGTGGTGCAAGGCATGGCGGATTCCCAGCCCCTGGTGCCCAACACCAATCCGGACAATCGGCGTATGAACCGGCGAGTTGAGATCTCCATCATGCAGGGCAAACCGACAGTGTCGGCCCCGATTGGCGTCTCTGAGCCCAAGTAGTGTTCGCCAGGAAGTCCACTTCCACTTGCCGCAGTTATCCCCGATAGCCGCGGCTTCCCTTTTAGGGCCGCATTGAAGTGCCGCTCAACCGCTTTTTGATGGCGACTTGCTAAGGATATTGGGCGTGTGCAGCAGATTGAACTGTTATCAATCTTTTGTTTCTATCATCACCTGATCCGCCATTCCGGCGGCAACATCGTTGTCATCGCGCTGGTCGGCTTCTCGATGCTGCGAGAGCTTGCGCCGCTGAGAATCGCCATCATTGGCATTGATTCAAGCCAGTTCATGCCTTCCCTGCCCACCGCTGGATCCACGGCGTCAATTATTCAGTGCTCTTACAAACCCTGTTTTCTATGTATGTCAGCGTACAGACCCCCTGTTCTGCCCGATTTATGCTCATGATGGCTGGTGCAGGATCCCATTTCCATTTCCGGTTCTCGCGCCCTCATTCATATCACTATCAGGAGTTCACCATGAACAAGGATCAACTCAAGGGTCGTAGCGAAGAGAGCAAAGGCAAAGGGAAGAGTGACAAGGAATCGACCGGCGCTGCTCAAAAATCCACTGGTAAAGATCGGGTCACTGCAGAAGATCGCAAGGATGCCAAAAAGGGAAAATGAACCGTCAACGCGTTGGCCACTCAGTGGTCAACTCTCTTCTCCCATCCCGTTATTTGCCAAATAATGTCAGGAGCATCAAATGATCGATACCAATGTAACCAATACCGACCGCCCGGTTGGCCCAAGAGTACTCAGTGCCAGTACGCTCAATGGCAACGATGTGTACAACCCGAGGGGTGAAAAGCTAGGCTCTATCAAGGAGCTCATGCTGGACATCGACAATGGCAAGGTTTGCTACGCAGTGCTGTCGTTCGGCGGTTTCCTTAGTCTCGGCGAAAAGCTGTTTGCAGTGCCGTGGCGCGCCCTGAAGGTCGATACTGAAAAGAAGTGCTTTGTCATGGATACCGATGAAGAACACATGAAGAATGCCCCGGGGTTTGATAGTAATAGCTGGCCCGACATGGCTGATACCTCTTGGGAAAAGAGCATCAACAACTATTACAACACCAGATCCTGACGCCATGTTGCAATCTTGTTTGACGCTGATGCTTGTTGTGAATCCTATCAGCCGATAATCAGATGAGAACACAGCACTGGAAGTGCCTCTAAGCATTATTCCACTTAGGCAGGGGACAAGGCTCGATGCTGTGGTGGATCTGATCAAACAAGCAAAATGAAAATATTGCAGCCAGGGCAAAGGTCGCCTTGGCTGCCTCAGTTACCTCGCTTTTCTTCACGACCTTCGCGGCATTCAGTACGCTAAAGCGCGATCCCGCTCGCAGGGACTGACATGGATTTTGTGCTGGCTTCATATTAAGATGCCCCATCCGAACCGATAGCTGCGGCTCTCTTTGATTGCCGCAGCTTCTCTTTTTCAAGCAACCCAGGTTTCGACTATGAATCATACTCCGATGACTGTTCGCGGCGCGGAAAAGCTGCGTGAAGAACTCGACTATCTGAAGAGCGAGCTTCGTCCGCAGATAATCGAAGCGATTGCAGATGCCCGTGAACATGGCGATCTGAAAGAAAACGCCGAATACCATGCCGCCCGTGAGCAGCAAGGTTTCTGTGAAGGTCGCATTCAGGAAATTGAGAGCAAGCTCTCCAATGCCCAGGTGATCGATGTCACCAAGATTGCCAACAATGGTCGCGTCATCTTCGGTGCAACCGTGACTCTGCTCAAGAGCGAGACGGAAGAAGAAGTGGTCTACCGTATCGTGGGTGACGACGAATCGGACATCAAACAGAACATGATCTCCGTAAACTCGCCCATTGCCCGAGCCTTGATCGGCAAGGAAGTGGACGATGTCGTCATCGTCAAGACACCGGCTGGCGATGTGGAATACGAGATCCTGGCCGTCGCCTACCTCTGATATGAGGTGATGTCTGAAACAGGGGAGCACGGCTCCCCTGTTTGTATTTAGCGGGGTTGGTAAGCCTGGGTGAAGGCGTCCTGATGGCGCTGGAACATCCAGCTTCGCAGTCGTTCCAGGTCCGGCTTGGCCATCTGGAAGTGGAGTGCCCAGCCCTGTACGCCATTGCGCTGATGGATATGTCTGACCAGCTCGGCGCAGAGGGGGAGAGGGGCCAGTTCATGAATGAGCAGGGTACCGCTGAGAGTGGTGCCGACGGTCAGTTTGGTCGGCAAGCCTTCCACTACAAGCCCATCCAGCGACAGACTGTGTACCAGATATTCGGTTTCGGCCACCTTGAAGCGGGCTTTTTCATCCAGGCGCCAGGCGCGCAGATGGGGGTAGCCCAGCTCCTTGATGACGGGCGCGGCGATGCGTGGTTCGACAAAGCCATCGTCTCCCTGAGTGAAACGCAGCGGAAATCGAAGTTGATGCCCGGCAAAGCGGGCTTCGAGTACCAGTTGATCGGCGCGTTGCAACAGCCCGAGCAAGGGAGTGGCGAGATAACCGCTCAGGGATTGTCCGGCGGCCATCTCCTGATCGCTCCCCAAGTCCCGTAGCATGGCCAGTTCATCTTCGGTGAGAATCTGATGGTGATCCATAGCGGGTATCCAGGAGTATTCATCGCAGGTTAAGGGCCTGGCGACTACTTTGGCAAGCGACTTGGGAAGAAGGGAAATGAAGGAAAGAGCGAGGCTCTTTCCTGTTACTTGCGGGGCAGCTGGATTTTCGGCTCGTTGGCCTGACGGTAGATGGTCAGCACGTGGCCGATGCTCTGTACCTTGACCGCGCCGGTTTCACGGACAATTGCATCCATAACCAGTTGTTTCATCTCACGATCTTCAGACGCAACCTTAACCTTGATCAGCTCGTGGTGGTTCAGCGCCAGATCGATCTCGGCCAGTACACCTTCGGTCAGACCATGTTGACCCAAGAGGACAACGGGCTTCAGACTGTGGGCAAGGCCCTTGAGGTACTGTTTCTGTTTATTGTTGAGAATCATGGCAATTTCTTCATAAGTCAGGGTTGAAAGGGGCGTATTCTACCCCCACTTAGCCCTTAATACTAATAACCCTTGTGGTTTTTTAAAGTCGATAATCATGACCCAGAAAAAACGTTCCCCCAGCTCAACCCGCTGGTTAAAAGAACATTTCGACGATCAATACGTCAAAAAAGCCCAGAAATTGGGGCTGCGTTCCCGCGCTGTTTTCAAAATTGATGAAATCCAGGGCAAGGACAAATTGCTTCGCACCGGCATGACGGTCGTGGATCTGGGGGCCGCCCCGGGTGGCTGGTCCCAGTTCGCCGTTGAGCAGGTGGGTGACAATGGGCGAGTCATCGCCTGTGATATTTTGCCGATGGATCCCATTGCCGGTGTCGATTTCCTGCAAGGGGACTTTCGGGAGGAGACTGTACTCGGCGCCTTGCTGAATCGAGTGGGTCCGGACAAGGTGGACGTGGTCATGTCTGATATGGCGCCCAATATGAGTGGCACACAACAGGTGGATCAGGCCCGCGCCATGTACCTGATCGAGCTCGCGCTCGACATGTGCAATCAAGTGTTACGCACTAATGGCAGCTTCGTGGTGAAGGTATTCCAGGGAGAGGGGTTCGATGCCTATCTCAATGAAATTCGTAAGCTTTTCTCTGCTGTCAAGATTCGTAAACCAGACTCGTCTCGTGCTCGTTCACGAGAAGTCTACATTGTGGCTACCGGTTTTAAACTGTAGTACCCTAACCTTCATCGTTAACTGTCAGTCTGCGAGGTCATTGATTTGAGTGACATGGCGAAAAACCTAATCCTGTGGCTGGTCATCGCCGTCGTGTTGATGTCGGTGTTCAATAGCTTCAGCCCCAGCGATACCACCAGTCGCCAGCTGGACTATTCCAGCTTCGTTAAAGAAGTGACCCAAGAGCAGATCCGTGAAGTGCGGATGGATGGCAAGGTCATTAATGGCGTCAAGCGCACTGGTGAACGCTTCACCACCATCATACCGGCGCCGGATCCCCAGCTGCTCAACGACATGCTCAATCACAATGTCAAAGTGATGGGGGAGAAGCCGGAAGAGCCGTCTTTGCTGACCTCTATCTTCATCTCCTGGTTCCCGATGCTGCTGCTGATCGGTGTCTGGGTCTTCTTCATGCGTCAGATGCAGGGCGGCGGTGGCAAAGGTGCCATGTCGTTTGGCAAGAGCAAGGCTCGCCTGATGAGCGAAGATCAGATCAAGACCACTTTTGCTGACGTCGCAGGCTGCGATGAAGCCAAAGATGAGGTGAAAGAGCTGGTCGACTATCTGCGCGATCCGAGCAAGTTCCAGAAACTGGGTGGCAAGATCCCGACCGGCGTACTGCTGGTAGGTCCTCCCGGTACCGGTAAGACCCTGCTGGCCAAGGCCATTGCGGGCGAGGCCAAGGTGCCGTTCTTCACCATCTCGGGTTCTGATTTCGTCGAAATGTTTGTGGGTGTCGGTGCCTCCCGGGTACGTGACATGTTCGAACAGGCCAAGAAGTCGTCCCCCTGCATCATCTTCATCGATGAAATCGATGCGGTCGGTCGCCAGCGTGGCGCCGGTCTTGGCGGTGGTCACGATGAGCGCGAGCAAACCCTGAACCAGATGCTGGTCGAGATGGATGGTTTTGAAGGCAATGAAGGCGTCATCGTCATCGCTGCCACCAACCGTCCTGACGTACTGGATCCGGCCTTGCTGCGCCCGGGTCGTTTCGACCGTCAGGTTGTGGTCGGTTTGCCGGATGTGCGCGGTCGCGAGCAGATCCTGAAAGTACATATGCGCAAGGTGCCATTGGCAGATGATGTCAATGCAGCCGTGATTGCCCGTGGTACTCCGGGTTTCTCTGGTGCTGATCTCGCCAACCTGGTCAACGAAGCTGCGCTCTTCTCTGCCCGTGAGAGCCGCCGTGTGGTTTCCATGGCCGAGTTCGAGAAGGCGAAGGACAAGATCATGATGGGTGCGGAACGCCGTTCCATGGTGATGAAGGAGTCCGAGAAGGAGATGACGGCTTACCATGAGGCGGGTCACGCCATCATAGGTCGTCTGGTGCCGGATCATGACCCTGTCTACAAGGTTTCCATCATACCGCGCGGTCGTGCGCTGGGTGTGACCATGTACCTGCCTGAGCAGGATCGCTGGAGCCACTCCAAGCAGCACCTTGAGTCCATGATCTCCAGCCTGTACGGTGGTCGTCTGGCGGAAGAGCTGATCTACGGTGCCGAGAAGGTATCGACCGGTGCATCCAATGACATCGAGCGTGCGACCGATATCGCCCGCAAGATGGTGACCCAGTGGGGCATGTCCGAGCGTCTCGGCCCCATGCTCTATGCAGAAGAAGACGGCGAAGTGTTCCTCGGTCGCAGCATGGCCAAGGCCAAGCACATGTCCGATGACACTGCTAGGGTCATAGATGCCGAGGTCAAGCAGGTTATCGATCGCAACTACGCCCGCTCCAAGCAGATCCTGCTGGACAACATGGACGTACTGCACACCATGAAAGATGCGCTGATGAAGTACGAAACCATCGACGCCAAGCAGATCGACGATCTGATGGCCCGTCGCGAGGTGCGTGCTCCGAGCAACTGGCATGATGAGCACAGCGATACCCCGTCAGGTGGTGCCACTGTCGCAGAGGATGCCAAACCGGCTGTGACCGAGGTCGAGCAGGTGGCTGATGTCAATATCGACAAGGCCAATGATCTCCCGGCCAAATAAATTGTAATGATGCAAACCCCGGGCTGGTCCCGGGGTTTTTCTTTGTGCAAATGGAAGTGAAGATGCAGCTAATCAGCAAAGGGCTCAGCCTCTCCCTCGAACGCCCCCATGTCATGGGGATCCTCAATGTCACCCCAGACTCCTTCTCCGATGGCGGTCATTTCAATCAGATTGAACGGGCGATGGTCCATGCGCGTCAGATGGTCTCTGACGGGGCAACACTTATCGATATTGGTGGCGAGTCGACCCGTCCTGGCGCCCCTGACGTGAGCGAACAAGAAGAGCTGGACAGGGTGATCCCCGTGGTCGAACGGCTGGTCGCCGAGCTGGATGTGATGATATCCCTCGATACCTCCAAGGCTGCCGTGATGCGCGAAGGTTGCAAGGCGGGAGCCCATCTCATCAATGATGTCAGGGCGCTGCTTGAACCCGGCGCCCTGGCGGTTGCCGCAGAAGCTGACGTACCAGTGTGTCTGATGCACATGCAAGGCCAACCGAGAACCATGCAGGCCGAACCCCATTATGATGACCTGCTGGGGGAGGTGAGGGCTTTCTTCGATGAGCGTATTGCCGCCTGTCTGGCCGCCGGGATACGGCGCCAGCAGTTGTTGCTGGACCCGGGCTACGGCTTTGGCAAGACGCTGGCACACAACTATCACCTACTGGCACAGCAGAGCAAGTTGCTCGATTACCAGCTTCCGCTCTTGGTCGGCATGTCGCGAAAGTCTATGATAGGCAACCTGCTTGGCCGACCGGTTGATGATCGGTTGGCTGGCAGCCTGGCTTGCGCGCTGATTGGGATGCAACATGGTGCCCGGATCATCCGGGTGCACGATGTGCGAGAGACCATGGATGCCCTGCGCGCCGGCTGGATGGTAATGACGGGACAAGATTTCATATCCAAATAAAAAAACGAGAACAGATAATGGCAAGAAAGTATTTCGGCACCGATGGTGTCCGCGGCAAGGTTGGCGAATTCCCGATCACCCCTGATTTCGTGATGAAGCTGGGTTGGGCAGCAGGCAAGGTGCTCTCCAAGAAGGGCACCAAGAAGGTGCTGATCGGCAAAGATACCCGCATCTCTGGCTACATGCTGGAATCCGCGCTGGAAGCCGGCCTCTCCGCTGCCGGCCTCAAGGCTATTCTGATGGGCCCCATGCCCACCCCGGCCGTTGCCTACCTGACCCGCACCTTCCGTGCTGAGGCCGGTATCGTAATCAGCGCCTCACACAATCCCTTCTATGACAACGGCATCAAGTTCTTCTCCGCTGACGGTTCCAAGTTGCCGGATGATGTGGAAATGGCTATCGAGGCCGAGCTGGATCACGAGATCAAGTGTGTCGAGTCCGCCGATTTGGGCAAAGCCGTGCGTATCGAGGATGCTGCTGGCCGCTATATCGAGTTTTGCAAGAGCACCTTCCCATCCAACCTGAGTCTGGAAGGGTTGAAAATGGTGGTCGACTGCGGCAATGGCGCAACCTACCACATAGCTCCTTCCGTCTTCCGCGAGCTGGGCGCCGAGGTGATTGCCATCGGCTGCAGCCCGGATGGTCTCAACATCAACGACGGGGTCGGTTCTACCGCTCCCGACGCGCTGGCTGCCAAGGTGCTGGAGTGCAAGGCAGACCTGGGCGTGGCATTCGATGGTGACGGCGATCGTCTGGTGATGGTTGATCACACCGGCTACATCATTGACGGCGACGAGATTCTTTACATCATTGCCCGTGATGCCCTGCGCAACGGCCGCCTCAAAGGCGGTGTCGTCGGTACTCTGATGGCCAACATGGGTCTGGAGCTGGCGTTGCAGACCCTGGGGATCCCGTTTGCCCGGGCCAAAGTGGGTGACCGCTACGTGCTGGAGATGATGAATGAGAAGGGCTGGCGTATCGGGGGTGAAAACTCAGGTCACATCATCTGCCTGGATCAGACCACGACAGGGGATGGCATAGTCGCCGCCCTGCAGGTGCTGATGGCCATCTGCACCGCCGAGATGCCGCTGGCCAAGCTGCGCTCCGGCATGAGCAAGTTCCCGCAGGTGCTGGTGAACGTCCGTTTCGCCGAGGGCAAGGATCCGCTGGCGGCTGACGCCGTCAACCAGGAAGTCGCCAAGGTGGAACAGGAGCTGGCCGGCCGTGGTCGCGTATTGTTGCGTAAATCCGGCACCGAACCCCTGATCCGGGTCATGGTGGAAGGTGAACATGAGCAACAGGTGCGCGACATGGCCCAGCGCATTGCACAACAGGTTGAATCGGCGTTTTAATGAACAAAAAGGGCGGCTTTTTAGCCGCCCTGGTTGTATCTTGTTCAAACGATTCGAAAATTCAAAAATAGCACTTGTCAGCTGACAATCCTCTGGATATTATCAGCCCCGCTTTCGCAAGGGAGTTGCCGATGGGACATCGCAAGCCGTTTGTAGCAGCCAACTGGAAGTTACACGGCAGTAGGTCGCAGTTAGAGCAGTTTACTGGCCAATGCCTGCAAGGTATTGATGAGCAAGTAGATGTGGTCTTGTGTCCATCCCATGTGCATCTCGACTTCACCGCCGCACTGCTCAACGAGCAAAAGGTAATGAAGTTGGGGGCTCAGAATGTGAGTCAGCACAGACAAGGCGCTTATACGGGTGAAGTCTCGTGTGAGATGCTGGTTGAGGCAGGGTGTCGTTACGTACTGGTAGGGCACTCCGAGCGCAGGCGTCTCTTTGGTGAGACCAGCTTTATCGTCGCAGAGAAATTTGCGGCAGCCAGAGCGGCAGGCTTGATCCCCATCCTCTGTTTGGGTGAGTCAGGTGCAGCGAGGCAAGCGAGAAGAGCCTTCGAGGTGATCGCTGAAGAGCTGGACATCGTCATAGAGAAAAATGGCGCGATGGCTTTCGATAATGCTATCATCGCCTACGAGCCGATTTGGGCTGTAGGTACAGGTAAATGCGCCACACCCGAGCAGGCACAAGAGGTTCATTCCTTTATACGCGGTCGCTTGGCGGAGGATACTCCGGTAATAGGTGAGAAAGTTAGAATCATCTATGGTGGGAGCGTGACACCGACCAATGCGAGAGATTTGTTTGCCCAGCCCGACGTTGACGGCGGCCTGATTGGTGGAGCAAGCCTCGATGACAAGACGTTTTTAGGAATTGTTGAAGCGGCAAAGGGTGCAAGTTAAATGTACGAAATTCTTTTAGTCGTTTATCTGCTGGTTTCACTGGCTCTGATTGGTCTGGTGATGATTCAGCAAGGTAAAGGGGCTGACATGGGCGCCTCCTTCGGCGCAGGGGCATCGAATACCGTATTCGGCTCCGGTGGTTCAGGCAGTTTCCTGACCCGAACAACAGCAGTTTTGGCTACTCTGTTCTTTCTGATTAGTTTGGTGCTTGGCTCTATGTCCAGCCACAAGGTCAAACAGGGTAGTGAATGGGAAAATCTGCAACAAACCGAACAGGTTGAGCAGACCAAAGCGCCAGTAAACAAAGATACTGACGTTCCCCAATAAGTGAGTTTTGCCGTGGTGGTGGAATTGGTAGACACGCTATCTTGAGGGGGTAGTGCTCTAGGGTGTGCGGGTTCGAGTCCCGCCCACGGCACCAATTAAGCAGTGAACTCGGGTAACCGGGTGTATTATAGTCACTCAGTCTTGTATGAAGAGAATGAACTGGCTATAATCTCGCACGATTTCGGACGCGGGGTGGAGCAGCATGGTAGCTCGTCGGGCTCATAACCCGAAGGTCGTCGGTTCAAATCCGGCCCCCGCAACCAAATTTCACGCATTTCCTACGCTCAGGAAGGCGGTCGCTGCGAGGCGACAATCAGGGTAAAGCGCCAAGCCCCGATTTGACATCGGGGCTTTTTGTTATGTGCGATTTACTCTGAATCGATATCTATCTGGGCTTTATGCCCTTTTTTTGTTTTTCGGAGGGTGACTTTGGCTACGTTGGAACAACGTTTGACCGATCTGCTCGAGGCTCCGGTCGTTGCCTTGGGTTTTGAACTTTGGGGTATTGAGTTTATCCGCGCGGGTAACCACTCCACTTTGCGTGTCTTTATCGACGGCGAGAATGGTGTGACTGTCGAAAACTGTGCTGAAGTCAGCCACCAGGTTGGCGCCATCATGGATGTCGAAGATCCCATCACAGAAGAATACTTCCTGGAAGTATCCTCCCCTGGTCTGGATCGTCCGCTGTTCAAGGTTGCCCAGTTCGAAAAATACGTTGGCCAAGAGGCGGCAGTGCAGCTGCGGATGGCAACAAATAACCGCCGCAAGTTCAAAGGCGTAATCAAAGCTGTGCAAGGCGACATGATCACCCTGACAGTAGATGGTAAGGACGACGTGTTGGCTTTCACCAATATCCAAAAAGCGAACATAGTGCCGAACTTTGGTTAACGAGGCTATCGGATATGAATAAAGAGATTTTGCTGGTCGTTGACGCTGTATCCAACGAGAAGGCGGTACCCCGCGAGAAGATTTTCCAGGCTCTGGAGACTGCGCTGGCGACTGCGACCAAGAAAAAATATGAAGGCGAGATTGAAGTTCGGGTTGAAATCGATCGCAAGACCGGTGACTACGAAACCTATCGTCGCTGGGTTGTTGTGGCCGATCAGGCTGCAATGGAGAACCCGTACGGTGAAATCACCCTCGAAGCCGCTCAGATCGAGCAGCCCGAGATCCAGCTCGGTGACTATGTAGAAGATCAGATTGATTCTGTTACCTTCGACCGTATCACCACCCAGACCGCCAAGCAGGTTATCGTGCAGAAAGTGCGCGAAGCCGAGCGTTCCCAAGTCGTTGACCAGTTCAAGGACAAGGAAGGCACCATCATCAGCGGTGTGGTCAAGAAGAGCAATCGTGACAACGTGATCTTGGATCTGGGCAGCAATGCCGAGGCCGTGATCTTCCGTGACGACATGCTGCCGCGCGAGACCTTCCGTCCGGGCGACCGTATTCGTGGTCTGCTCTACGCCGTGCGTCCAGAAGCCCGTGGTTCCCAGCTGTTCGTCAGCCGCTCCAGCCCGGACTTCCTGAAAGAGCTGTTCCGCATCGAAGTACCGGAAATCGGTGAAGAGATGATCGAAATCATGGGCGCCGCCCGTGATCCGGGCTCCCGCGCCAAGATCTCCGTCAAGACCAACGATCGTCGTATCGACCCGATCGGTGCCTGTATCGGCATGCGTGGTGCTCGTGTGCAAGCTGTCTCTGCCGAGCTGAGCGGTGAGCGTGCCGACATAGTGTTGTACGATGACAACCCCGCACAATACGTGATCAATGCCATGGCTCCGGCCGATGTGGCCTCCATCATAGTGGATGAAGACAACCACACAATGGATATCGCCGTGGAAGCCGCCAACCTGGCCCAGGCCATCGGTCGCAACGGTCAGAACGTGCGTCTGGCTTCCCAGCTGACCGGTTGGGAGCTGAACGTCATGACCGTCGAGGACATGCGCTCCAAGCACCAGGCCGAGAACGATCGCATCCTGACCCTGTTCACCAGCGCCCTGGACATCGACGACGATTTCGCCGGTCTGCTGATGGAAGAAGGCTTCTCGACTCTGGAAGAGATCGCCTTCGTACCCGTCAATGAGCTGCTGGCCATCGACGGTCTGGACGAAGACATGGTGGAAGAGCTGCGCAAGCGTGCCAAGGATGTCCTGACTACCAAGGCCCTGGCCAAAGAAGAATCCTTGGACGGCGTAGAGCCTTCCGAAGACCTGCTCAATCTGGCTGGCCTCGGTCGCGACATGGCATATGCCCTGGCCGCGCGTGGTGTCGGCACCCTGGAAGATTTGGCAGAGCAAGGTATCGACGACCTTGCCGACATTGAAGAGCTGACCGCTGAGAAAGCCGGTGAGCTGATTATGGCTGCTCGCAATATCTGTTGGTTCGGAGAAGAGCAGTCTGAATAAGATCAAACGGAGGAAAATGAATGGCAGAAGTATCAGTCAAACAACTTGCCACTGACATCGACACGCCGGTTGATCGTCTTCTCCAGCAGTTTGTCGATGCCGGTATCAGCAAGAGCAAGGCCGACGACCTCGTCAGCGAGTCTGAAAAACAGACTCTGCTGGCTCACTTGAAAAAACAGCATGGAGGTGACGAGCTCACCGCACCAGCCCGCATGACTTTGCAGCGCAAGACCAAGAGCACCATCAGTGTTCAGGGGACTGGCGGCAAGAACAAGGAAGTGCAGGTTGAAGTGCGCAAGACTCGCACCTATGTAAAACGCTCGGCGCTGGAAGATGAACAGCGCCAGGCGGAAGCCGAGGAAACAGCGCGTTTGGAAGCAGAAGAAAAAGCTCGTAGCGAGGCCGAGAACAAGGTTCGTCTCGATGCTGAAGAGAAGGCTCGCCGTGAGGCTGAGCAGGCTCGTCGTGAAGCTGAGGAAAAGGCGCGGATCGAGGCACAATCAAAGGCTCGACAGGCTCCACAGCCCGCCAAAGCAGCCAGTAGCACAGCTCAGCAAGAGGCAGAAAAGATGGCCAAGCGCGAAGCAGAAGAACTGAAGCGCCAACAGGAACAAACAGCTTTGCAAAAAGCAGAAGAACTCGCCGCCAAGAAAGCCGAAGAGGCTCGTCTCATGGCGGAACAGAACGGCCCTCGCTGGGCTGAAGAAGAAGCTGCTCGCGCCAAAGAGAGCAGTGACTATCATCTGACCACCAACAAGCATGCGCAAGCCGCAGAAGACGAGTTGGACCGGAAGGAAGAGACCAGTCGTCGCACGGCTGCTGCAGCGGTCAAGGCCCCGAAAAAGGCCGGTCGTCGTGAAGACGATCGCGACTCCCGCAACCCGCGTGCCCGCAAAGGCAAGCGCGGCAAGATGGCCATGCCCAACGCCATGAAGCACGGCTTCAACAAGCCCGCAGCTGTGGTTAACCGTGACGTTGTCATCGGCGAAACCATCACTGTAGCCGAACTGGCCAACAAGATGGCCGTCAAGGGTGTTGAAGTCATCAAGGCGATGATGAAGATGGGCGCCATGGCCACCATCAACCAGGTGATCGATCAGGAGACAGCTCAGCTGGTCGCCGAAGAGATGGGTCACAAGGTGGTGTTGCGCCGTGAGAACGAACTGGAAGAGGCGGTACTGTCCGATCGTGACGAGACCTCCGAAGCCAAGTCCCGTGCTCCTGTCGTGACCATCATGGGCCACGTCGACCACGGCAAGACCTCGCTGCTCGACTACATCCGTAAAGCCAAGGTTGCTGCTGGCGAAGCCGGTGGTATTACCCAGCACATCGGTGCTTACCACGTCGAAACCGACAGTGGCATGATCACCTTCCTGGATACTCCGGGTCACGCTGCGTTTACCTCCATGCGTGCTCGTGGTGCCAAGTCGACCGATATCGTCGTTCTGGTTGTTGCTGCCGATGACGGCGTCATGCCGCAGACCATCGAAGCCATCCAGCACGCCAAGGCGGCCGAAGTGCCTATCGTGGTTGCGGTCAACAAGATCGACAAGCCTGAAGCGGATCCGGATCGCGTCAAGACCGAGCTGGCCCGTTACAACGTCATGTCAGAAGACTGGGGTGGCGACAGCCAGTTCGTTCATGTCTCTGCCAAGTCTGGCGAAGGTATCGACGACCTGCTGGAAGCCATCCTGATCCAGTCCGAAGTACTGGAACTGAAAGCGGTAGTCGATGGCATGGCCAGCGGCGTCGTGATCGAATCCTTCCTGGACAAGGGTCGTGGTCCGGTTGCCACCGTGCTGGTACAAGAAGGTACTCTGCGCCAGGGCGACATCGTACTGTGTGGTCTGGAATACGGTCGTATTCGTGCCATGCGTGACGAACTGGGTCGCGAGATCAAGGAAGCGGGTCCGTCCCTGCCGGTGGAAATCCTGGGTCTGTCCGGGGTGCCGTCTGCCGGTGACGAAGCCACTGTTGTACGTGACGAGAAGAAAGCCCGTGAAGTGGCGCTCTATCGTCAGGGCAAGTTCCGCGACGTCAAGCTGGCTCGCCAGCAGAAGGCCAAGCTGGAAAACATGTTCGCCAACATGACCGAGGGCGAAGTGTCCGAAGTGAACGTGGTGATCAAGGCTGACGTACAGGGTTCGGTGCAAGCCATTTGCGATGCGCTGGTCCAGCTCTCTACCGACGAAGTCAAAGTCAAGATCGTGGGCTCGGGTGTTGGTGGCATCACCGAAACCGACGCCACTCTGGCTGCGGCTTCCAGCGCCATCCTGGTGGGCTTCAACGTCCGTGCCGACGCTTCTGCGCGCAAGGTCATCGAATCCGAGAGCCTGGATCTGCGTTACTACTCCGTCATCTATGATTTGATCGATGAAGTGAAGCAGGCCATGAGCGGCAAGCTGGCTCCTGAGTATCGTCAGGAAATCATCGGTTTGGCTGAAGTGCGTAGCGTCTTCAAGTCACCGAAGTTCGGCGCCGTTGCTGGCTGTATGGTTACCGAAGGTGTGGTCAAGCGCTCCAACCGTATCCGTGTTCTGCGTGACAACGTGGTTATCTATGAAGGCGAGCTGGAATCCCTGCGCCGCTTCAAGGATGACGTCAACGAAGTCCGCAACGGTTACGAGTGTGGTATCGCGGTCAAGAACTACAACGACGTACGCGAAGGCGACCAGATCGAAGTTTACGAGACCATTGAAATTCAACGGACTCTGTAAGCCGACAGTTAGACAAAATAGGGGGCTGCGGCCCCCTTTTATCGCAGGATAGAATATGGCCAGAGAATTCAGCCGGACCAACAGGGTCGGCCAGCAGATCCAGCGCGAAATCGCGCTGATCTTGCAGCGTGAGGTCAAGGACCCGCGCATCGGCATGGTAACCGTCTCGGACGTGGAAGTGTCCAAGGACCTCAACTATGCCAAGGTTTATGTCACCTTCTTGCAGCTGGATATCGATGCTGAGCGCATCGCGGAAGGGCTCAAGGGCCTGACCGAAGCGGCCGGCTACATCCGCAGCCTGCTTGGCAGCGCCATGCGCCTGCGGGTGGTGCCCGAGCTGCGCTTCTACTACGACCAGACCCTGGTCGAGGGGATGCGCATCTCCAACCTGGTGTCCAACACAGTGCGTGACGACAAGCGTCGCATGGCCGAAGCCGGCCGTGAAGAAGACGAAGCCGCACCGGATGATACAGAGGATAAAGCCTGAGATGTCTCGTAGACGCCGTTTCAAGGGTCGTGACGTACACGGCATCCTGCTGCTGGACAAGCCGACCGGTCTAACCTCCAACGATGTGTTGCAGAAGGTCAAGCGTATCTACAACGCCGCCAAGGCCGGTCACACCGGCGCTCTGGATCCGCTGGCGACCGGCATGCTGCCGATCTGCCTCGGCGAGGCCACCAAGTTCTCCCAGTATCTGCTGGAAGCGGACAAGCGCTATGAGGTGACCGCCAAGCTGGGCGAGCGCACCAACACCAGCGACTCCGACGGCGAGGTGGTCTCCACCCGTCCGGTGAACGTGGCCCTGGGTACCCTGATCGAGTCGCTGGACCAGTTCCGCGGCCCCATCATGCAGGTGCCGTCCATGTACTCGGCCCTCAAGCACAACGGTCGCCCGCTCTACGAATATGCCCGCGAAGGCATAGAGATCGAGCGGGAAGCCCGCCCCATCACAGTGTTCGAGCTCAAGCTCATCAGCTTTGAAGGGGATGAGGTCAAGCTGGAAGTGCACTGCAGCAAAGGCACCTACATTCGCTCCCTGGTGGACGACCTGGGTGAAGTGCTGGGCTGTGGCGCACACGTTACCCAGCTGCGCCGTACCCAGGTGGCCACGTATCCCTATGAGCGGATGCTGACCCTGGAACAGATCGAGTGCATCTTCGAACAGGCCAAGGCCGAGAGTATCCCGCCACGGGAGCAGCTCGACCCCTTGTTGCTGCCGATGGATACCGCCGTGGCCGCACTGCCCGAGGTGAACATGCTGGCGGCAGTCGCCGCCTATGTGAACCAGGGTCAAGCCGTGCAGGTAGCTGGCGCGCCGCAAAGCGGCCAGGTTCGCATGACGGTGGGCCCGGAGCGTGAGTTCATCGGTGTGGGCGAGATCGACGATGAAGGGCGGGTTGCCCCCAAGCGTCTGGTTCGCTACCACGATGAACACGACGAGGAGTGATCCTCAGGCGGTATCAGGGCGTCTTTCCCGCTGCGCCTCTTTCTCGTTGCGAAAAGTGACGGGGACGATTATGATACCGCCCTCATTTCACGGCTGAATTAGAGATTGGCTGTGAACCTTTAAACACTCTACTGGAGTAATACCATGTCTCTAAATGCTGAGATCAAAGCTTCCATCGTTGCTGACAACGCTCGTTGCGCCAACGACACTGGCTCCCCCGAAGTGCAGGTTGCCCTGCTGACTGCCCAGATCAACCATCTGCAAGGTCACTTCAAAGAGCACGCTAAAGATCACCACGGTCGTCGTGGTCTGCTGCGCATGGTTTCCCAGCGTCGCAAGCTGCTGGACTACCTGAAGCGTAAAGATGTTCAGCGTTATGCTGCTCTGATCGCCAAGCTGGGTCTGCGTCGTTAATCGACCATCAGATTTCGCGAAAAAGGGGAACCTCAGGGTTCCCCTTTTTTATTGTCCGTCAGGCTGTTGCCATCCTCACAGAATGTGTGTCACTGCTTACCTTTTGGTTCGAATCAAGTATACTTGCACGCGAATTTAAAGAGCCAAATTGTAAAAAGGAAATTCACGTGAATCCTATTGTAAAGTCATTCCAGTACGGTCAACACACCGTCACTCTGGAAACCGGTGTGATGGCCCGTCAAGCCACTGCGGCCGTTATGGTCAGCATGGACGATACCTGCGTATTTGTGACCGTAGTAGGCAAGAAAGAGGCCGATCACGGTCGCGATTTCTTCCCGCTGACCGTCAACTACCAGGAGCGTACCTATGCTGCTGGTCGTATCCCGGGTGGTTTCTTCCGTCGTGAAGGCCGTCCGAGCGAAGGCGAAACCCTCACCTCCCGCCTGATCGACCGTCCTATTCGTCCGCTGTTCCCGGAAGGCTTCCTCAATGAGGTTCAGGTGGTTGCCACCGTTATGTCCGTGAATCCGCTGGTTTCCCCGGACATCGTTGCCATGATCGGTGCCTCTGCTGCACTGGCCATCTCCGGCATCCCGTTTGGTGGCCCGATTGCGGCTGCTCGCGTGGGTTACATGAACGGTCAGTATGTGCTGAACCCGACTACTGCCGAACTGCCCCAGAGCGATCTGGATCTGGTGGTTGCCGGTACCGCCAACGCCGTGCTGATGGTGGAATCCGAAGCGGCCATCCTCTCTGAAGAGGTGATGCTGGGCGCCGTTGTGTATGGCCACGAGCAGATGCAAGTCGTGATCAACGCCATCAACGAATTCGCCGCCGATGTGGGTACCCAGCCATGGGATTGGACCCCGCCTGCGACCAACGAAGCCCTCAAGGCCAAGATTGCCGAGCTGGCTACAGCTGAACTGGGTGAAGCCTACCGCATCACCGAGAAGGCCGTGCGTTACGCCGCCATCAGCGCCATCAAGCAGCGCGTGATCGAGCAAGTGATCGCCGCCGGCGTGGAAGACGATGCCAAGAAGATTGGCGAAGAGTTCCACAGCCTGGAAAGCCGCATCGTTCGTGGTCGCGTCGTACGTGGCGAGCCGCGCATTGATGGTCGCGATCCGGAAATGATCCGTGCCCTCTCCGTCGGTACCGGCATTCTGCCCCGCGCTCACGGCTCTGCCCTGTTCACCCGTGGTGAGACTCAGGCCATCGTCGTTGCGACCCTAGGTACCGAGCGTGACGCCCAGAACATCGACGAGCTGGCTGGCCACCGCGCCGACCGCTTCATGCTGCACTACAACTTCCCGCCGTATTGCGTCGGTGAAACCGGCATGATGGGCAGCCCCAAGCGTCGTGAAATCGGTCACGGTCGTCTGGCCAAGCGCGGCGTTGCTGCCGTGATGCCGAGCGCCGCCGAGTTCCCGTACGTGGTGCGCGTGGTGTCTGAAATAACCGAATCCAACGGCTCCTCCTCCATGGCTTCCGTTTGTGGTTCCTCCCTGGCGCTGATGGATGCGGGTGTGCCGATCAAGGCCTCCGTTGCCGGTATCGCCATGGGTCTGGTGAAGGAAGAAGAAGGTTTCGTCGTGTTGTCCGACATCCTGGGTGACGAAGATCACCTAGGCGATATGGACTTCAAAGTGGCCGGTACTACCCAAGGTATCACTGCGCTGCAGATGGACATCAAGATCGAAGGCATCACCAAAGAGATCATGGAGATTGCCCTCAAGCAAGCCCGTGGTGCTCGCCTGCACATCCTGAAAGTGATGGACGAAGCCATCCAGGCGCCGCGTGCCGAGATTTCCGATTTCGCGCCGCGTATCCACACCATCAAGATCAATCCCGAGAAGATCAAGGACGTGATCGGCAAGGGTGGCTCCGTGATCCGTGCGCTGACCGAAGAGACTGGCACCAACATCGAGCTGGATGATGACGGTACAGTCCGCATCTCCGCCGTGGCCAACGAAGCGGCCATGGAAGCGATCCGTCGTATCGAAGCCATCACTGCCGAGATCGAAGTGAACCGCATCTATGAAGGCAAGGTTGTGCGTCTGGCCGATTTCGGCGCTTTCGTCAATATCCTGCCGGGTAAAGACGGTCTGGTGCACATCTCCCAGATCACCGACGCCCGCGTGCAGAACGTGGCCGACTTCCTGAAGCTCGGTGATGTTGTGAAGGTGAAGGTACTGGAAGTGGACCGTCAAGGCCGTGTGCGTCTCTCCATCAAGGAAGCGAATGCACCGACCGAAGCTGTTGCTCCTGCTGCTGACGTAGCCGCTGTCGAAGAGCCGGCTGCCGAATAAGGCTGCTGCGCTGTGAAGAGCCGACCTCAGGGTCGGCTTTTTTGTGCCCGTTTTCCACCAAGCTTGTTTCCTATGAGACCCTCTGTTACAACGGAGAGCTCCCCGCGCGACGGGCAACAAGGAGCAGTATGATGTCGTGGGCCCTCCTCAGGCAGTTTCCCCCTCTGGTCTGGACAGTGATCCTGGGTACCTTCATGGTGCGCACCAGCTATTACATGGTCTGGCCGTTTCTCTCCATCTTGCTCTATCGGGAGTATGCCCTTTCGGCCACCAGTATCGGTGCCATGCTGGGGGCGACTGCTGCGATCTCGACTCTGGTCAGTTTCTATGGCGGCTGGCTGTCAGACAAGCTGGGGCGGCGCAACATCTTGCTGGCCGGTTGTCTGGTCGCGCTGCTCTGCTACGGCCTGCTGGGATTTGCCCACGCTGTATTCTGGTTAGGGGTAGGGGTGCTTGGCAGCGGCCTCTCTTCCGGCTTGATCGATGCGCCCGGCAAGGCGCTGATGGCCGACAGCCTCATCTCTGCCAAGGC
The DNA here is from genome assembly GCF_057318915.1 of Aeromonas sp. TS_SC_11. NCBI lineage: Bacteria > Pseudomonadati > Pseudomonadota > Gammaproteobacteria > Aeromonadales > Aeromonadaceae > Aeromonas > Aeromonas sp. TS_SC_11. Next base: position 13,679 of record NZ_JBWZZQ010000003.1, on the reverse strand, counting down.
CCGCGAGCTGGCACTCCACCTGCGTTACTTCTTGCTCAACCTGGGGGCGGCGATCGGGCCCCTGCTTGGGGTGACGCTGGGGATCAGTGCCCAGCAGCACACTTTTTTGCTGCTCTCCGGCAGCTATCTGCTGCTGGGAGCCGCCTTTGTCTGGGGTTTTCGCCAGCTGATTGAGGGCGAGCAGCGCAGCGGCGGCCTGGGTCTGCGCGCCGCCATCAAGGTGCTGTGGCTGGATTTGGGTTTTCTGTTGCTGGTGATGGCCAATCTGCTGATGGTGCTGGTCTACTCCCAGTTTCACTCGCCGCTGGTGCAATACCTGACTCGGGCTCAGACGCCAGAGGTGGCGAAACTGGTCGCCATCCTGGTGACCACCAATGCACTGACCGTGGTTGTGCTGCAATTCCCCCTGTTGCATCTGCTCGCCCGCTGGCCGCACAAGGTGCGGCTGCAGGTTGGCATCATGTTGTTTCTGGGGGCTCAGGTGCTGTTCGCGCTGGGAGATCCCCAGCAGTGGTCACACTGGATCGGGGCCGTGCTGTTGCTGAGTGTGGGGGAGACCATTCTGTTTCCGCTGCTCAATGTGCTGATCGACCAGATGTCGCCCCCTCATCTCAAGGGGAGCTATTTCGGCGCCGGTGCGCTGGCCGGGCTGGGTGGGGCCATTGGCGCCGTGCTGGGAGGCTGGATTATCGAGCAGTGGAGTGGCCAGTGGCTCTACATACTGATGACGCTGCTCTGCGTGCTGACGTTTCTGTTGTACGAATGGGGGGCCCGGATCCCGCGCCCCGAGGCGGCGAAATCCTGTGCCCACCAAGGCTAGTGGGTCTCTTTCGGATTCACCTCTTTCAGCGCCTTCTTGGCGGCATACATGCGCTCGTCGGCCAGCCGGATCAGGCTGTTGCCCTCGTCGAACTGCAATGGCCCTGTCTGCACCAGGCCGATGCTGAGGGTCACATCACCTATCTGCTCTGCCAGTGTGTGGGTCAGCCGTCGCAGATAGACGTCTCTGGCCTGATCCTCGTTGCAGTTGGGCAGGATCAGACAGAACTCGTCTCCGCCGTAACGAAAGCAGCAATCCTCGGCCCGTGACACCTTGCGGATGGATGCGCCCACTATGCGCAGTATCTCGTCTCCCCGCTGGTGCCCCTGGGTGTCGTTGATCTGTTTGAAGTCGTCGATGTCGAGGTAGGCAATGACCACAGGCTCGGCCCGGCGCTGGCAGGTGCGCAGGGTGCGGGTCAGGTTCTCCTGCAGGTGGCGCACGCTGAGCAAGCCGGTGAGGGCATCGGTGCGGCTCATCTCCTCCAGTTGCTGGGTGCGCTCTCGCACTTTATCCTCCAGCGCCTTGGCATAGATCTCCGATTTCTCCTTGGATGACTCTATCTCCGAGACCAAGCTGCGGATGTAGGTTTCGAATACCAGAGTAATGTCGAACAGAAACAGTTTGTCGAGGGCGGTCAGCATGGCGATACGCTCGGGCTCATGGGTTATCTGAAGGAAGATATCCTCGATGAGCAGCCCCTTGAGAGTGTTGATGGCAGCCAGATAGAGCTTGGGTTCCACCCCGATCCGCTTGTGTACCAGCCCGATCCGCAGCCGGTTGTTGACGTACTCCAGGTCATACAGGCCGCTGAACAGATCGAGTATGTAACGGCGCTGAGCCGCTCTGAGTCTTGTCAGCGTATCGGCATCGCCGATCAGCAGGGCAATCTCGGTGATCCCGGTCTGCAGCACATAGAACTTGTCGACCAGCACATCGATATGGGGTTCTATCTTGGCGCGATAGCTGGCGAGCCGGGTGAAGTCGTCCTCGTCCAGCAGCAGTAGCTCCTTGCGATGGGCGATCTCAAACTCGGTGATCCGCATCTGCTCCAGCAGGGTCTGTTCGGTTGGATTCATGGTAGTTCCCTGAACGAATATGAGGGGCGCACATTGTTATCTAACTGACAGTGTAGACAGTAAAAACAGGGTAATGGTTTTCAAATGGCGCAGGCTCCCCGCTGATCAAGACTTGCGCCTGTGATGCTGTGAGCTGGCTAGAAGGTCAGCACCTTGTCGGCCGCCAGTGTCCATTGGGCCAGCAGTGGCAGGGTACCAATCTCGATCCCCTCAATGAGGGGCAGTGCCGTGATGCCGCGGGCATCGGTGCAGGTCTTGCACAGACGGATGGCGGTGCCCTGTGCCAGCAGTATCTCCAGCATCTGGCGGAGGTTGTAACCCTCGGCCGGGGACTGCCCCGCCAGGGCGGCACTGACAGCATCGGACATCAGGAACAGCTGCAGGCTGGCGCCACCCTGCTCGTTGAGCGCTATGGCCAGACGCAGGGTATTGAACAGGGACTCGCTGCCATAGGGGGCGCCGTTGGCAATGATGACAATATGTTGATTCATAAGAGACTCCATCACGAAAACACCATTGTAGACCTGGTCGGCCTGTATTGGCGTGATGTTGCACAAACTCTGTCGTACCGGTTTGTGCATGACTTGACCCGGTTGGCCGAGTACGGTCTGATAGGCGACCATCAAACATGACAGAGGAATGAGGTCGTTATGTGGAAGGTTTTCGGAATAAGTATGTTGCTGTTGACCGGTCAGGCTTATGGCAGCCAGCAGGTCGGCTGCAAGGCTCGGCAACAGGCAGTGGCGGATCAGCTGGTCTTCGCCAAGGCGCACAATAATGCGGATCAGATAGCCGGGCTGGAGCAGGCGCTGCGCAACATAGAAGCCCACTGTACCGATGACGGTCTGTTCAAGGAGCAGCAGCAACGGGTAGCCAAGCTGAAAGAGCAGGTGAACGAGCGGCTGCTCGAGCTGCAAAATGCCCGAGTGTCGGGCAAGCCGGACAAGATCGCCAAGAAGCAGGCCAAGCTGGAAGAGGCCCAGGCCAAGTTGCTGGCCGCCCAGAGCGAGCTGGATGCCCTGAGCAAGCTGATCAAACCCTGAACGACGAATTGCACAATGAAAAAGCCGGGCATGCCCGGCTTTTTCATTTTTCAGCAAGCACTCATGTCAGATCCCCCGTCGCCCCACCATGTTGGCTGGCACTACCCAGGCATCGAACTCCTGCGCCGTGAGGTGGCCGGAGGCAATGGCGGCCTCCCGCAGGCTGAGCCCCTCACTGTGGGCCCGCTTGGCTATCTCGGCCGCCTTGTCGTAACCGATGTGAGGGTTGAGTGCCGTGACCAGCATCAGGGAGCCGGCCAGCAGCTCGTCTATGCGGGCCCGGTTGGGTGTGATGCCGGTGGCGCAGTGGTCGTGGAAGCTCTGCATGCCGTCGGCCAGCAGGCGCACGCTCTGTAAAAAGTTATGGGCGATCAGTGGGCGGAAGACGTTCAGCTCGAAGTTGCCGCTGGCGCCGCCTATGTTGATCGCCACGTCGTTGCCCATCACCTGGGCACACAGCATGGTGAGCGCCTCGCATTGGGTCGGGTTGACCTTGCCGGGCATGATGGAGGATCCGGGTTCATTTTCCGGAATTAGCAGCTCACCGAGCCCGCTGCGGGGGCCGCTGGCCAGCCAGCGCACGTCGTTGGCGATCTTCATGAGCGACGCGGCCAGCGTCTTGAGGGCGCCGTGGGCATGAACCAGGGCATCGCTGCTAGCCAGCGCCTCGAATTTGTTGGGGGCGCTCACCAGCGGCAGCCCTGTCTGCTCCGCCAGGGTGGCCGCCACGGCATCGGCAAAACCGGGTGGCGTGTTCAGGCCGGTGCCGACGGCCGTGCCCCCCAGCGCCAGCTCGCACAGATGGGGCAGGGCGGCTCGAATGTGACGCTCCCCCTGTTCCAGCTGGGCGACCCAACCGGAGAACTCCTGCCCCAGGGTGAGCGGAGTGGCATCCTGCAAGTGGGTGCGGCCAATCTTGACGATGTCGTCGAAGGCGTGGGCCTTGCGGGCCAGCGTCGCGCTCAGGGTGATCAGGGCGGGCAACAGTTGCAAGGTAATGGCAGTGACGGCCGCCAGGTTCATGGCGCTCGGGAAGACATCATTGCTCGACTGGCTGAGGTTGACCTGATCGTTGGGATGGACGAGACAGCCCTGCCCCCGCGGACCGCCGAGCAGTTCGCTGGCCCGGTTGGCCAGTACCTCGTTGACATTCATGTTGGTCTGGGTGCCCGAGCCTGTCTGCCAGACGCGCAGTGGAAACTCCTCCTCATGCAGGCCGCACAGGACTTCATCGGCGGCGCTCATGATGGCCTGGGCCGTGCGGGCGGGCAGCAACCCCTTGGCGTGATTGACCCGGGCGCAAGCAGACTTGATGCGGGCCAGGGCGTAGATGAGCTCGGCGGGTTGGCGCTCCCCCGAGATATCGAAGTGGAGCAGGGAGCGCTGGGTCTGGGCGCCCCACAGCCGTTCGGCTGGCACCCCTATCTCCCCGAAGCTGTCGTGTTCGATCCGTGTCGTCATCGCATACTCCCGTCTAACAAAAAAAGGGGCGAGGGAAGATCCCTTGCCCCTTACAGCATGGCAAACAGCCGGTTCGGCGGCTCAGATCAGCACCTCACCTCTATGCCCCTTTTTTCATGGGCAGTCAGCCGCGAGGGCTAAAGGGGGTCAACTTCGCCAGCGGGGCCACATCCATGAATTCCTGCACCTCCTCGCCGTGTTTGAAGATCTTGTAGCTCTCGCCGCGGGCGCTCCAGTATTCGAGGGTGTCGCCGCTGCTCTCACCGCTTATCTGCAGCAGGCTGGCTTCGCGCAGGGCCACCACGTATTCGCTCGGATTGATGGCGCAGAACTCCGCCAGACGTTCGTCGCGGGTTTCGCCCATGTGGCCGCTGATGCTGGCATCCAGATAATGAGGGTTGATCTGCAACGGGAACAGGCCCAGCGCAGGCAGCACGGCAGCGTTGCACACCGGCATGTCGTTGGTGGTGCGAATGCTGGGGGTTGCCACATTGCAACCTGCGCTCCAGCCCACATAGGGCACGCCCCGCTCGCGCACCGCGCGCTGGATTGGCACGACCAGACCATATTCGTGCAGTAGCTGGTTCAGGCGCCAGGTATTGCCACCGCTGATGAAGATGGCATCTGCCTGATTGATGGCATCCACAGGGTCATCAAACTGATGAATACTGATGGCTTCCACCCCCAGACTCTCGGTGAGATCGCGGGCGCGGGCATCCCAGTCGCTGCGGATCACGGCGTAGGGGATCAGCAGTATGCGTTTGACCTGTTTGCGGGCGAGCAGGGTTTGCACCCTATCCCGGGCCCAACCGAGCAGACCCGGAAATTCGGTGGCTTTACCGTTGCTGAGAAGAAGCAGTTCCATGAAGTGTGTCCTCGATGAGTGAAAGCGGAGGCATCATCGCCAGAGCCTGGCGACAAGAGTCCCCATTCTAGCCTCATTGGTGCCCGTGTTCTGTGATCCCGTCGCCCCACCATGGCAATGACACCCATTACCGTGCCCCTTGGCGTTTGCGGCGGCCAAGGGCGCTTCACTTTGTTTGAAAACAATCAGGGGGCCCGCGGGCCCCCTGATTGTTGAAAACGCTCGTTGTTTAGTCGAGCTTGAAGTCGACCCACACCAGCCGGTGATCCGAGCTGACCCCCTTGGCGATGCCGAGCTTGGCGTCGTACACCAGGTGATAGCCCGGCTCGAAGCTGGCGGGCCAGAACACGCCGGAGGCGACCACGTTCAGGTTGGCGGAGGGCAGCACATGATCGAGCTGCAGGCCGCTGCTGCTGGTGATGCGCTCCGGGGTGGGGCGCTTGTTGTTGCGCTTGCACTGATCCGGCTGGCTGGCGAGGCACTCGGGGCCACCCTGGCTGACCGGTATGATGGCGCCGTTGGTGACCGCCTGATTGACCAGTACATGGTTGTGCAGATCCTGAATGGCGGTGAGATCCCCGTCGCCAATCTGGGGATCGGCGTTGAGATCCCCGGCGATGACGAACTTGGCGCCCTCGGCCAGGCCGCCGGCCTTGCCCGCGTCATCCACCATGTAGCTGGCGGTCTCCACGTAGTCCTGCCAGAAGGCGACTTCGGCGCGGTTGTGCTTGACGTTGTGGCGCGCCGCGTTGCCGAAGATGGGCGGGGTCGGGTGGGAGATGAGGAAGTGGATCACCTCCTCCTTGTTGCCGCGCTTGATGCGCACCGGCACGTCGGCGTGGTTCTTGGAGGAGAGCGGGAATGTCTGCCAGGCGGCGTCGTCATACCAGGCATCGCCGCACTGGCGGCCGGCCGGGATCGGGGCCTTGGGGTTGTTGCAGTCGTCGATGACAGGGTTCGATTCGCCGGGCATATCCTTCCACTTGAAGTGCTGGAAAGTGCGGATCTGCTTGGTGTCGATGGGGTACTGGGACATGACGGCGAAGGCGTACTGGCCGTGGTAGTTGCCAAAGCCCCAGGCGTCGTCCGGCCCGCTGCCCACCTTGCCATCCAGGTTGAGGTCATGGCCGCTCATCAGGCCTGTGTTGGTGGCAAAATTCTGCAGCACAGGGTAGCTGATGGCGGTCACTTCGGTGTGCTGGGCGTGGGCTAGGTAGTGGTCGTTGAACGCCTTGAGGTCGGCGGTATTGTCGCCTTTGCCGTCGTTGTCGAACTCGTTGAGCAGGAAGACATCCGGCCGGGTGCGCTGCACTATCTCGGCGATATTGCGGATCTGCTGCACGTCCAGGGCTTTGGTCTTCTCTGCGCCGCTCAGGCTGCCGTCGGCGAGGCGAGCCAGCAGGGTGTCCTGCTCGGCGCGGGTCAGGGCCAGTTCCCCGCTCAGCATGCCAGGAGCGGTGCGATCAAAGGAGAGGTTGAAGGTAGCGAAGCGAACCATGGGGGTCGGGGTCTCGGAGTCGTTTTGGCTGTTACAGCCTGCCATCAATCCGAGGGAAATGGCAGCGGCGAGTAGGGACTTGCTGATTTTTTTCATTGTAATATTCCGTAGCATCAATAAGTTATACCTCATGGCACCAGAGCAGAGGCGCGCCCATTATAGGGAGCGCAACGTGGGGATGGGCACCGGATGGGTCAAAGTGTGAGTCCATTCACAGAGCAAATTCAGCGGGAGGTAAGATGAGTCGGCGGCAAACGGCCCTGGTGGTCGAGGGGGGCGCCATGCGCGGCATTTTTGCCGCGGGTGTGCTGGATGCTTTTCTGGCACAGGGCAGGACGGCGTTCGATCACTGTATCGGGGTCTCGGCGGGAGCGGTCAATCTGGCGGCTTTTCTGGCCGGTCAGCGGGGACGCAACCACAGCGTCATCACGGACTACTCCTGCCGCCCCGAGTTCATCAGTCTGGCCAGGTTCGTGCGTGGCGGTCACTGGCTCGATCTCGACTGGCTGTGGGAGATCACCATCCGCGAGTGCCGACTCGATCTGGCCCGCTTTGCCGTCAATCCGGTGCCGCTGACAGTGGTGACCACCCGGGTCTCGGACGGTCAGGCCGCCTACCTCAAGGGGAACGCGGCCGAGCTGGAGCAGCAGATCAAGGCCTCCTGTTCTGTGCCCCTGGTCTATCGCGACTTCGTGCGCATCGGCGGGGAAGCCATGACGGATGGCGGGGTGGCTGACTCGATCCCGGTGCGATACGCCTACGAACAGGGGGCTCGCGATATAACTGTGGTGCTCTCCCGCCCCCTCGGCTATCGCAAGCGGGCGCCACGTCTGCCGGCCCTGCACCGTTATCTGCTGCGTCAGACCCCGGCTCTGGCTCGCGCCAGTCTGGCGCGCCATCGCAGCTACAACGACGCCATCGACTTCATCCGCCAGCCACCGGCGGATTGCCGCATCCGGCTCATCCATCCGCCGGCGGGCTTTCGGGTCGGTCGCATGACCACAGACAAGGGGCTGCTGGAGCAGGGTTACCAAATGGGCTGGCGGGCGGCCCTGGATTATCTGGCGGCCGACCCGGCCCAGCCTTGAATCATCTGGCGGCTCCGCCCGGGGCCGCTACCATGAAAAACCATGGCGATGCCGCTGTGGGTCAGGGATGAATCATCCCGCCCGCCACTCCCCGTCTTGATTGCCAAAGCTCACGCTCTGATCGTCTGCTTAATATGCAGCTGGATAATTGTTTGCGATATTTAAAGCAAAATGGTCAGCATTGACGGCATGAAAAAATATCACTATTAAGTTGAGCTAAATAATCCACGAGTCAAATTGTGACGGATTAATAAAGCCGGTGGGGAACTTTCCTGACTGGTGCTTTTTAATACGCCAAAGTATTCATTAAACCTGTTTTTATTCATATGCATAGAGTGAGTTTGCTTATGCGAAATAGATTGTTAGCGCTGGGTTGAATCTCTTTACATTAATGGCGAATTGATAGCCTGACTTCATCTCGGCTACTGTCCCCTCTCGATTCGTTTGGGTAGCAAACGGATACATCCATAATAACGACAGAGACTGGACGCATTGATAAAGAGTCATCTTTATTGATTTTATCCTGCCTAAAGGAGCCGGAATAATGAGTGGTTTACCTTCCCATCAAATTGCCCGTGAGATATTTGCCGAGCTGTTGCCCTATCGCCGTCGCTTCCCCGATCCCATCCTGGACCGGCACAGCGAAGAGCAGGAGGTGGCGGCCATCCAGATCCCCCGGTTGCAAGCCTTCATCGAGCGGGGCGAGACCATTACCTGCGTCCTGCCCGCCTTTCCCACCAAGTCGCCGAACCCGAACAAGGTACTCGGCACCCTGCCGGACATGGCGGAGCGCCTCTCCCTCAGCTTTCTCAATCACCTCTGCCAGCGCATCCAGCTGCACTACCGGCCCGGCATGCGGATCCTGATCTGCTCGGATGGCCACGTCTTTGGCGATCTGATCCGGGTATCGGACCCGGCCATCGATGCCTATCAGGCCCACATAGAGCAGCTGATCCTGGAGCTGGGGGCGACCCACCTCGGGGTCTTTCATCTGGGGATGGTGGCGGGCATGGCCGAGTTCTGTGCCAACCGCGACTTCGACACCCTGCGTGAACAGCTGGTCGAGCGTTATGCCGAGCCGCTGGCGCAGATCAGTGAAGAGGTAAAGACCACGGAGGAGGGGGTTCGTCTCTATCGCGCCATGACCCGCTTCCTGTATGAAGACAGTCAGCTGCCGGACACGCCACTCTCCAACACGGCGCTGCAGCGGGATGCCAAGTCGCGCACCCACGGCGTGATCCAGCGCAGCCGCGCCTGGGGCAAGCTGCTGGCGGAGCGCTTCCCCGAGGCCATCCGTCTCTCCATCCACCCCCAGGCCAGCCACAGTCTGAAGATGGGCATTCACATGCTGCCGACCCGGGATGACTGGCTCACTCCCTGGCACGGGGTCGCGGCCAATCTGGATGGCCAGTTCGTGCTGATGAAGCGGCGCGACGTGCTGGCTCTGGAGCATGAACTGGTCCATATCCACGGTCGTCCGAGCCACTACCTGATCCATAGCAAGCGGGCCGCCGCCTGAGGAGTTCACCATGACTGCATCCATTATTCCCCTCGGCGGCGAACTCTGCCGTATCCGTCCCCAGGCTCCCTTTGGCCTGCTGATCGAACCGGCCAGGAGCGAGCAGCCGGTACAGGCTCTGCCAGTCGGATCGCTGCGCGAACTGGCCCGTCGCCACGGCGTGCTGATCCTGCGTGGGTTTGCTTCTGGCTTTGTCGACCCCGAGCGGCTGACCCATTACGCCGAGCGCTGGGGCGAGATCATGATGTGGCCCTTCGGCGCCGTGCTGGATGTGAAAGAGCACGAGAACGCCACCGATCACATCTTCGACTCCAGCTATGTGCCGCTGCACTGGGATGGCATGTACAAGCCAACCGTGCCGGAGTTCCAGCTGTTTCACTGCGTGCATGCACCGGCCGCCGATGAGGGCGGACGCACCACCTTCATCAATACCCGCAAGCTGTTGGTGGATCTCGATGGCGAGCGGCTGGCCCGCTGGGAGCGAGTGCGTATCACCTATCGCATCAAGCAGGTGGTGCACTACGGTGGCGAGGTGAGCTCGCCCCTGCTGGTGCCTCATCCGGTGAGCGGCGAAACCGTCATGCGCTACAACGAGCCGCCGCGCGAGGGGGTTCGCTTCCTCAACCAGCATGCGCTGCAGATCGAGGGGATCCCGCCCGAGGATCAGGGCGCCTTCCTGCAGGATCTGCACGAGCGAATCTATGACCCCCGTTACTTCTATGCCCACCAGTGGCAGCCCGGGGATGTAGTGATCGCCGACAACTTCGGCCTGCTCCACGGGCGTGAAGGCTTCACCGCCCGCTCGGCACGCCATATCCAGCGGGTCCATGTCCAGGCCAGTCCGCTCTGCCTCAACCCGGCGCTGGCGCCGCAAGGGGCGGCGTGATGACGACCATTTTGCTGGCGGCCACCGCCACCCCCGGCCACGTCAACCCCATGCTGGCGGCGGCCCGCCTGCTGGTGGGGGAGGGGCACAGGGTGCTGATGCTGTGCGGCGCCCTGTTCGAAAAAGGGATCCGGCAGAGCGGCGCAGAATTTGTGTCCTTCTCCCCCGAGGTGGATTTTGACTACCGGGCGCTGGAGCAGCACTTCCCCGAGCGTGCCGAGTTGAGCGGCACTGCCCAGATGGCGCTGGCGCTCAGGCGTTTCTTCGCCGCGCCCATCCCGCAACATGACAGCCGGTTGCGGGCGCTGATCGCTGAAGAGGGGGTGGATCTGCTGCTGGTGGAGAACGGCTTCTACGGTGTGCTGCCCTTGCTGCAGCAACCCCATGGCAGGCCGGTGCCGATCCTGATGCTGGGGGTGAACCCGGTCTCCTTCTCGAGCCCGGATGCCATCTTCTATGGCCCGCGCATCCCCCCCGAGCTGCGCCTCTCCCTTGGCGAGCTGCCATGGCTGGATGAACAGACCCGGCGACTGCAGGCCGAGGTGCAGCAGAGCTTCGATGCTGCCCTGGTCGAGGCGGGTGCGCCGCCGCTGGCGGCCCCCTTCACCGATGTGATGGTGACTGCGCCGGATGCCTTCCTGCAGCTCTCCTGCGCCGGCTTTGAATATGAGCGGCCGGAGCTTGAGGGGCTGATCCGTCATATCGGCCCCCTGCTGCCACCGGGGATTGCGTTGACGCCGCCGCCCTGGTGGGAACGGCTGGATGGTCGGCCGCTGGTCATTGTCAGCCAGGGTACCCTGGCCAACGTGGATCTGGGGCAACTACTGATCCCGGCCATGCAGGGGCTGGCGGGTGACGAGGTGCAGCTGCTGCTGACCACGGGCGGGCGGGATCCGGCGCTGCTGGGGCCATCCATCCCCGCCAATGCCATCGTCACCGACCATGTGCCGTTCGAGCTGGCGCTGCCCCGTGCCGCCGTGCTGGTGACCAACGGCGGCTATGGTTCTGTGCAGGCCGCACTGGCCCACAGTGTGCCATTGGTGGTGGCTGGCACAGGGGAGGACAAGGCCGAGGTGGCTACCCGGGTGGCATGGAGTGGCGTTGGCATCAATCTGCACAGCAACGAGCCGACGGCAGAGGCCGTGGCTGCGGCAGTGCGCAAGGTGGTGCACGAGCCCCGCTATCGGGCACGGGCGCGCCTGCTGGCCGACGAGATGGGCAGGCTGGATGCCAGGGCCGCCATCAGGGAGGCTGTAACCCGCCTGCTTGCCAGAGCCTGCTGAAGAGAGGGAGACCCATGGGTCTCCCTTTTGTTCATGCACTACTCATTTGCTGATTGTTAGCTTGGCAAGGGTAAAAATGACAAGTCAGGGGCAGTGAATAGACTGTTCATGCAAAAAGAGCCATCCTGACGTTGAAATTTTGTCCGACTCAGGGAAGAATGCGCGCTCGGTGATTGGCCTCGGGCGCAAGGTGACTCGTCACAGGTCAGACCGAGGATGACACGGCCCCCGGCCAACTTGGTACAGGAAACCACACAGGAATTTTATGAATCCTTTTCGCACTGCCGCTTCGGCCCTTTTATTTACGCTGACGCTGGTCAGCTATCAGGCTGCTGCCGTTGAATACCAGCTGCCCGCTGCCAATAGCCGCCTGATCGGTGAGAACCTGGAGTATGTGGTACCCGCGGACAATCGCCCGCTGGAGCAGATCGCCTCCGACTTCCAGTTGGGCCTGACCAACATCATGGAGGCCAACCCCGGGGTCGACCCCTATCTGCCGACACCGGGCAGCAAGCTGATCATTCCTCATCAGCTGATCCTGCCAAATGCGCCCCGTGAAGGGATCGTCATCAACGTGGCCGAGATGCGCCTCTATTACTACCCGAAAGGCAAGAATGTCGTCGAAGTGCTGCCCATCGGTATCGGCCAGCTGGGTGTGAATACCCCGGAAAACTGGATCACCAAGGTTGAACGCAAGCGTGCCAACCCGACCTGGACTCCGACCGAGAACATCCGTCGCCGTTATGCGGCCCAGGGCAAGACACTGCCTGCGGTCTGGCCTGCGGGTCCGGACAACCCCATGGGTCTGCATGCCCTCTATATCGGCAACCTGTATGCCATCCACGGTACCAACGCCACCTTCGGCATCGGTCTGCGAGTGAGCAGCGGCTGCGTGCGCCTGCGCGCCGACGACATCAAGTACCTGTTCGACAACGTGCCGGTCGGCACCCGCGTCCAGTTTGTCAACCAGCCGGTCAAATCCACGGTCGAGCCCGATGGCGGTCGCTACATGGAAGTCCATGAGCCACTGTCACGCAACGAGGAAGAGTTCAACTCCTCGGCGTCCGTGCCGCTTCCCATGACTCCTGCCATTACTCGCTTCATCGCTCATGCCGACAGCGACTCCAATGTGGTCAAACAGGTGCTGGAACAGCGTACCGGTATGCCGACGCGTCTCAACCCCTGAGCCTGATGGCTTGAATGTGAGACTCGGTAATGACAACGGCGACCCTATGGTCGCCGTTGTTGTTTCTGTCCTCGGCAGTGGGATTATTTGTGACTGATGGTGACGATCGCCATTGTGCGGCCTTCATCGACCCACTGGTAGGAAACCTGACTGTGGGAGAGGCTCATTGACGCCTCTCTTGCCAGCTGTTGCAGATCAACTGTCTCGGTTGTTTGTGAGGGGCCGGAGAGGCAGGTGACCTGCATCTGCTTCTCTTGCTGGTTGACGCGGCAGGCATCTTCCACGATGGCGCCGTTGAAGGTGATGCGTCCTGTGCTGCTTGCCTGAGCGGCCTGTGCCATCGATATGCCCAGTGTGGCGAGGGTGATCGCCATTGCGATTGTCTTCATGCAGACCTCCATGTTGTCTTGCACTTTGGTAGGAAACCGCGTTTTCATTGCCTTGCATTGTCAGTATCGACGGTGCCAGGCGGGGCGTGAGCATTATTTGACCATTAGCCGGCAAGCTCCAAGCCAAAGGTCTGAATAAAAAGAGGGCAACCCTTGGGGTTGCCCTCTTGCTGCTCAGAACGGGACAAAGTGCCGCGTTGTCTTTATATGCGGGGGTTACTTGCCCGCAATGTTCAAACCACCGAAACGGATCAGCGGAGCGTAGAAGCCCTTGCCATCGTTGTGCTGCAGACTGTCACCGACCGCTTCCAGCTCGCCGAGCAGGCGGTAGAAGTTGCCTGCGACCGTGATGCCGCGCACCGGCTGGACTCGCACGCCATTCCGGCACAGGAACCCTGACGCGCCGAACGAGAAGTCACCGCTCACCGCGTCTGCCCCTGAGTGCAGGCCATCGAGTTTGACCAGCTCCAGATACTCGCCGGTTTTGACCTCTGCCTCGCTGTGGGGACCTGTGCCAAACACCAGATGGCGGGTGGTCACATCCAGCGCGCTGCGGGCGCTG
>NZ_JBWZZQ010000002.1:0-89024 GCF_057318915.1 Aeromonas sp. TS_SC_11 | reverse complement strand
GCCGCCGGAGGTACGGTTACGGCCAGACTCACGTTAGCCGAGCCATCCAGTGATACAGACCCTGTAGCACCACCTGTCAGCGTGATAGTTCGGGCTGTTGCCCACTTGGACGATGAAACGGCGTTGGCGTTGGCCGCAAGCTTGGTCGCCGCCAGATCGTAGGCCTTTTTGACGGCTCCGGCAGTAGCGTATTTTTCATCAGAAGCGTCATTGACTGCAGCGGTCGCGCCCCAGTTGTTGACCAGTGACAGGCCGACTTGGGCAGGCGTATGCGTGTGGGCCGCCGGAGGTACGGTTACGGCCAGACTCACGTTAGCCGAGCCATCCAGTGATACAGACCCTGTAGCACCACCTGTCAGCGTGATAGTTCGGGCTGTTGCCCACTTGGACGATGAAACGGCGTTGGCGTTGGCCGCAAGCTTGGTCGCCGCCAGATCGTAGGCCTTTTTGACAGCGCCAGCGGTGGCATATTTCACATCGGAGGCGTCATTTATCGCGGCTGTGGCGCCCCAGTTGTTGACGTTGCCAAGGGCCACGTCAGCCTTGGTCGGCTTATTGCTTTCGGTATAGAACAACGAGCTGTTGAGGTAAGCGCTGCCGTCCAGCACTTTGAAGACATCGTAATCATCCCCTACTGTGGACGTGCCGAGCTTTCCAGTTTTGGGGAAGTAGATCCCCTCCCCTGTTGCATCGCATGGATCAGCAAACGCCAACTGATTGAGGCCGCCTATGGCGCCATTCATCATGTCGAGGCCGTAGTTCCCTGTTCCCATGGCCCCGTTGACGTTGATCTTCACCTTTCCGATCAGGTCGCCCCCGGATTTTGGCAGGGCTGCGGCGGCCAGATCATAGGCCTTTTTGACAGCGCCAGCGGTGGCATATTTCACATCGGAGGCGTCATTTATCGCGGCTGTGGCGCCCCAGTTGTTGACTAGCGATAAGCCAATATCTGCTTTAGTCGGCAACCATCCATCCGGGCGGACGCCACCTTTTATCGCATTCGGGTTCAGCATCCCGTCAACATCAACAAGCTCGCGCACAGCTTTCCATGTGAGCTTACTCTCAAGCCTAACCGTGTTGGTTACATGAGCAGATCCGGCGTTGTAACCCAGATAGAGATCTCCCGGCAGCCCGGTATCCTCCTTGGCTCCCGCAGAGATCACTACGTTTCCATTACCAAAGTCTCTAAATATTGTGCGGTTTCGAGCACCAATAATCCCGTTGCTACCCATTATCAGGTCGCCAGAGAGCGCCCCGCCAGATCGTGGCAGAGCGGCGGCAGCCAGATCGTAGGCGAGTTTGACAGCGCCAGCAGTTGCATATTTGACGTTTGACGGGTCATTGACTGCAGAGCTGGCAGCCCAGTTGTTGACCAGCGGCAGCCCTACATCGGCCTTTGTCGGCTTGTTGCCTTCTGTGTAGAACCGATAGACCGAGCTGCCAGAGCGAATGACAGGAGACACGCCCGCCGCAACATGAAACCGGAGCTCGGTCAGCTCCTTCCCATACCACCCGGACACCGCCATTTTTTGGTCTTTAACATCGCTATCAGTCTTGCCTCCTTGGAGGTAGACAATGCCGCCAGATGACACAAGCCTTTGACCATAACCGCCAGATTGCACAACCAGCCCTTTGTCAGAGTCAATTGTCAGGCCGCCAGTAATGACCCCTCCGGAGCCCGGCAGAGCGGCGGCAGCCAGATCGTAGGCGAGCTTTACGGCGCCAGCGGTTGCGTACTTGGCGTTTGACGGGTCGTTGACTGCAGCGGTTGCGCCCCAGTTGTTGACCAGTGACAGGCCTACATCCGTCTTGGTCGGCTTGTTGTTCGGGCTGAAAACTCGCTCGCCCTGTTCGCGGAGCTCACCGCCGTTGAGGGTTATGTCCTTACCAGCATTTCGGAACCGGAAGCCATCTTTGTGAATGTAGAAAATTGACTGATCGGCACCAGTTGCAAAGTTTTTCGTGCGCAGGCTCAGGATGCCGAATGAGTTGTCTTTATCCAGCGAGCCGATGAATGCGCCTACCGTTTTCCCTGAATCAGGGTTCTTTGGATCAGCAAGAGGCCCCGCCTTGAAGTTGAACGCGCCGACCGTGTACTCGGTCGTCTGCCCAACTCTCAGCGCCTCTTTGTTCATCGTAAAGTACGGACTGAACGCCTCATCCGGGCGATTGATCGTGATCCGGTACTGGGTGTTCACCTGATACTCAAGATCAGACTTTAGTTTGGCTGCGAAGTCGTATGCCGTCTTTACGGCGCCAGCGGTTGCGTACTTGGCGTTTGACGGGTCATTGACTGCAGCGGTCGCGCCCCAGTTGTTGACCAGCGGCAGGCCTACATCGTCCTTTGTCGGCTTGAATGCTGTGGAATAGAACGAAACCCACTCACCAAAGTCATTTGTGCGGCGCGTTCGGAACGACATGGTTTTGGCATCCCCAAACGGCAATGTCGTTTGCACCATGTCCGAGTTGAATGTGCGCTGTGATTGCAGGCCCACCCATGAGCCACCCCATGCTTCCGCAGGAGGGCGGTTGATGCTCTTGTCACCGTCCGGGCCTGATGAGTAGAGGCCATGAGCGCCCACGTCGAGAGTGTTGAAGTCGGTTTTGGTTGAACCGCCAACGTAGACGCCTGCCTGTTTCAGCGCATCGAGACGGGAGTTGTCTTCACTCCACTTGAGCACAAAGTCACGGCGTGTTAATGCGTTTGTGGCAGTGCTTTGAGCTGCTGTTACATAGGCTTGCAAGGCTGTCAGGTTGGAACCAAATGACGCAGCGCCGCCCGGGAGTATATTGAAGTGTTCCTTCACTCCAGTTTCAACGACACGGAGACCCTTGGTTGCGCCGTTGATTTCAACGTGCCATGGGTTTTCCCCCTTCTCCCCTGCCAGCGTCAGATGTGTGGCCGATGCCTGAATCTTGATTTTACCTACTGTTCCGCCAGCCTTCGGCAGAGCGGCGGCGGCCAGATCGTAGGCGAGCTTTACTGCGCCAGCAGTGGCGTACTTGGCGTTTGACGGGTCGTTGACGGCGCTTGTCGCCCCCCAGTTGTTGACGTTGCCAAGGCCGACCTGGGCTTTTGTGTGCGCCGTGGGGCTGGCGATGTGATCGCGGAGCCGCTGGTATATGTCTGACTCTACGGCAATTGACACATCTTGGCGGCGGGCCGGGCTGATCATGGCTGCGGTGAGCGCAGTAGTCCCGGCTGGCACGTTGACGGTATACAGGATTACCTGGTTAGGTTTGAGGGCGCTTGCCGCGATCAATTCTATCTTGGCGGCGTCCTTGGTACTGGTGGTGCTGACCTGCTTGGTGGGTACTCCAAACTGATAGAACCCGGTCAAGACCACCAGCCCGGAGAAGCCGGCGGCTACCGTGAGATCGACAGGCTTTGTTTGCTGAACCGTGATGCACACGGAGTTGCATTGTGCAACGGCGGTGCCTGGCTCGTTGGGTAGGCCAATGCGCAGTTTCATGGCCCCGGGCAGGGCATACTTGAACCCGCGATAGATCCCCGGCGGGATAATCCCGAAGAACTTGCGGTTTATGCTCTCTGAGCCATAGGGATCAAGAAACTGGACATCGGTTCGGAGGGCCATCGCTGACACATCGGTGTCAGATGGCGGGACGATAACAAACTCTTGCTCTGCCACGGCGACCCTCACGCGATATTCGTGTTGATCACGCCGGAAACAGCCAATGACCGTTTGTCGTGCATGAAAATGGGGGTCGAGGCCATGACGGCCACCAGCTTGTTCTCTTCATCGAGAATGCCAAGCGCGGAAAACTCGAATTGCTGGCCAGCGGGAACAGAGCCAGTCGGCAGCACGGCCCGGACGGTAATCTTGCCCGATGCGTAGCTTAGGATGAGGCTTGTTGTAGCGAATACACCCTGAATTGCGGTGGTATCGAGTGGGATGTCTGAAACGGAGGGAACCCCGTTAACAGTCGTGACAAAGCCCTTGCCCCAGACTGCTTTGCAGAGCTGGAACTTTGTCGTGGTCTTGCCAATAGAGCTGAGTGCGCGGCGGTCATAGTACCGCCGTAGCAACTTGGCATCATAGAGCTTGATGGCGCTCATGCGTCCTCCGAAAGGAGGCGCGACTTAGGGGAGTTCTGGGGGCGGTTTTATCGTATCACAGCGCAGCATCCATTTGATAAGCATCCATGGGTATGCCGTCCATCCGATTACGCCTTACCTGGTTGTCGTTGCCGGTCAGCGGAGGGTACACAGTTTCGATGTCGGCAGTTGGCGGAGTAGCTGCCTCTTTGCCTTCTATCGCCGGCGGGCAAGTCTGGGTGATGTCGCACAGCAGCAGATCAAGCCACTCATCCCCTTCTGTCATGTTGTATTCGAGATAATATTGCGCACCATCGAACACGATATGTAGCGGAATGAGGGGGGCCACGAACCGGGCGATGATCGCCTCAAACTCGGCGCACTGCTCATCAATGGTGTTACCCGGCAGTGAGGCCTCTGACAAGCGCGGTAGTGGTACCCGGATCACCCCCCTCGATGTCATGAACCACTGATCGGTTGGGATGTCCTCAAACACCATCATTTCCTGAGTGGTGAAGCGCTTCCCATAGGGGTACTTCTTCTGGTCGATGGGCGCATAGAGCGGCGACCACTCTACCTGCATCCCTGAAAACTCCCGGGCGATGGTACTAACCAGGGGGTAATCCGTTTTCTTGAGGTGGATCTCGTCCTGGCGCTGCAGGAGGGCCAGGGGCCAATCTTCCCGGCCTACCCGGTCACTGAGCCAGAAGAAGGGGCCCAGCTCTTCAATACGCCGATCCAAGTCCTCCGGGACCATGGTGAAGGCGCTCCCCATTCCCTGCAGGCGCTCCAGGATCGGCTCTACATGGCCGGTGAATATCTCCTGCACGGCGTCAGCGAGCTCCATCCACATAGGGGTGCTGAGTTTGGCCTTGGTCAGGCGCTCACGGAACCAGTTTTCACGCATAGTCGTGATACTCCAGGTTGAACACCGAAACGGCGGCGTCGAGGAATACATAGTCCCGTAGCTTCGGCTTTGGCAGGCGGCCAACAATCTCAATGGTGAAGTCCACCAGCAAGCCCTGGTTGTCAATTTCTACCACAATGTCCTTCTCGAAGATCTCGCCGGCGCCATCATAGGCAGAGGTAGAGGTAGAGCCTGAGACGGCATTCTCGCCAAAGCGCTTGTTCAGTGCCCGGATGATCGCTTGTCGAACGTCCTCTTTGTTCTGGCGCTGTTGGATGGAGCCATTAAGCAATATGGTGAACGGTTGGCGGTTTACCTGGACGTAGGTGTGTCGGCGGTTCAGTTCCTTGGTTGAATCGAACAGCTTGATAATCAGCTCTTCCAGTCGCGCCTGTGACTGGGTAGGCGAGTAAGCGCTGATGAAGATCCTACCGATATTGAAGAGCGCATACCCGCTCTCTTTCTCCTGTTCCAACTCTCCCCATACACGACACCAGGCCAGGCCCGGGATGTTGGTCTTGATGAATGTCACATAGTCGTTATCCCAGACGATCTGCTCGTCGTATGGGGTCGAGTAGAGCGCCCCACGCCGGATCTCTTCGGTGGTTTCTGCCGGGGCCCCGCCGGCAATGGGGGTGATCGTGGTGAGCTTCACGTTGTTCGTCAGGTGATCTGCCTGGCCGACCAAGCGCAACGGCTGGCCCTCGATAAGGGCTGACTCCCCTTTGGTGCACCACACATGCAGGCGGATAACCGAGCCCTCTGGCGGGATCTGACCCGAGATCCCGTTACCGAACCGGATAACGAGTTGTTCGGTGGGCTTGTAGCTCTCCATGTAAACCCGGGAGGTGGAATTGGCACGGCGGAACTGGTAGCGCTTCTCCCATTGCTTGTTTACGCCGCCCGGGGGCTGCACCCACACATCCACCTGCGCCGTCTCGGCAGTCACGCCGATAGGGAGGGCGATCTCCATCCACTTCGCCGGGGCGCCCATGATGGTTTGTAGCACCACCTCCTTGAGCTGCTTGATCTCGGCCTCCATGGTCTTACCAGGCTCTATTTTGACGGCCTCGCCCAGCACGTAATCGAGCCGATTGGGGGATGACAAGGGGTGCCCCTGGGGGAGCATGAGTGAATCCGCGGTATTGTTCACGATCTTGACCCGGCCCGATGACGGAGTGATCTTTCTGCCCACATACCCCTTATCTTCTGCCCCGGCCAGGATGGAAGCCCGCTTGAGCGCCGTAGAGAGAAATGCCTCTTGAAGCAGGCGCTTGGCCAGGGATTCGCAGCGGTTGACCATCTGCGCGATAAACAGCGCCATACCGTTCGCAAACTGGGTATTGAGTACACGGCTCCACCAGGGCTTTCCTTTCAGGATGTCGTGAAACTCTTCAACTGGCGTCATTACAAGCCTCCTGCTGTTGTCAATGTGTGTGATACGAATCCGATGTTGGTATCAATCTGGACGTTGTAGATGTCGATTTCGGTACCGGATGTGCTGCAGCGCACTCCCCTTACCACCACCCCGACCACATCCCGGGGGAGATCGGTCACGATCATGTTCTCTATGCCGATCTCCACGGCCTCGGAGGGTGGCGCGTGGCGGAACGACGCAAAGCGGTTTCCCCATCTTGGGTTGCCGTACACATGCCCTATAGGGGTATCCATCCACTCCGTCACGTTGTTGATGGCTGCGGCCTCTCCTTCGTGAACAATTACCCCTGATTCATCCAAGCGCATCAGATAGTCAATTTCGTCTTGCACCGTTACCTCCGGTCATTTGCAAAGTCAGAGGCAGATCCCGACATGGTTGGGTGTCCGCTGACTGGTGGCTTGCCGCCGGCGCGAACTGGGCCACCAGTCGGCGAGCTTTTCGTTTTGTTCTTTCCCATGTCCTTGAGCGATTTATCCATGCTCTTGAGCACGGTCAGCATTGCCGCATCGGTATCTGTGCCCGGGGCGTATGGCTTCTTGTCCTTGTCCCGGTGATCGTTCCTGATCGTTATGCTCTGGATGTCGCTCACAGGCCTCAGAGACTCCGGCGGGACAGCCAGGGCTGCTGGTGGCGTGGCCAATGCGGTTGGCTGCGCTGCCAGGGCTGCTGGTGGCGCTGGTGGAACGGTCAGGGCGGGCGCATCGCCTGGGGCGGTTGCCTGGCCCTGTGGCTGCTTGTCGCTGGTGGCCTGCTGGTTGGCCTGGGGCTGTATGAGCGTGGGCGCCTGCTCTCCCGGGCGCGGGCCGCCTCGGAGCATCGGCGGGGCCTCGTACTTGGGCTTGGTGCCCACGATCTTGTCCATGTCGATGGCTTTGCCAGGGTTCGCCTTGTTGTATGCCTCGGCCCTGTCGTACTTGGCCAGCACCATGTCGACAAACTCTTGGGCCGTCATATCCGCCCGCCCGCCGTTCTGCAGGACTGCCTGCATGCCATTTACTTTTTTCGAGTTGAGTACGTCAGCCGCCATGGCGTTGGGGTTTTTCAGCAACTTGGTGCCGCCCCCCATGCCCTGCTGGTGCATCAGGTACAACTCCCGACCCTCTGGGGTGCGTCCCATCGTTTGCTCGAAATAGGCCTTGTTCTGCTTGGTAAGGGTGATCACTGCCTTGGTCGCCTCTACCGGGTCATACGGGTTTGCCAGGTTCAAGCCGGCGGCGGTGCTTGGCATTATCTGGAACATCCCTGCAGCGCCTGATTTATTGCGGGCGTTGGGATCACCTCCGCTCTCCACTGCAGCTGTGGCCGCGAGATAGCCGGCTGGCAGATTGTTTTCAGCCTCGGTGCCCTCGAACTTGAGCGGCGTCCCTCCCCATTTCCCAGTCGTCCCCGTGATGCCCCTGGGGGTGACTCCTCCCCCCATCCCCATGTTGTTGATCGTGAGAGCCCCGCGACTGGGCTTATCATCTGGGTTCCTCCTGGTGAACAGACTCATCCCCTCATAGATGGCCCTGGCCATGTCGTCAGAGTCGAACGTCATGGCGTCCTGAATTTTCTGGAACCCCATGGCGCCGGCGGCAGAACCGACCAGGCCGGCGGCGCCGCTGGTGAGGCCTCCGAGATCCAGCACCTTGGCGGCGGCCATGGCGCTCTTCTGCCCGGTACTCGCCTCGGTATTGCCCTTGAGATCAAACGCCTTGGCCTGGGCCTCCTTGTCGTTGTAGCCGTCATAGCCGTCATAAGCGGCCATCCCAAGGGCCAGAGCCTGGCCAACAATGGGGATGGCCCGTGCGCCTGCGCCAGCCAGGCGGCCAACTGCAGCGCCACCCATGGCAGCACCACCTTTGATTGCGGCCCCTGCAGTGCGGCCAGCGGCTGAGGATACGGCGGGCAGTGCCGGCATAGCCTTGCCCATGCCAGCCCGGACTGCTGCTACCTTGGGCGCTTTGGGCTGGTGGCGGGGCAAATCGACATCCACACGGCCAGGGCGAGTTGGCCCACCCCGCACACGGGAGCTGGCCTTTTGCCTGGGCCCGGATTCGGCCCTGGATAGACGGGTGCGCGGAGGCCTGCTTTTGCCACGGCCCCGCTTGCCACGGCGGCGGTACATATCGCCGGCGGCATCAAAGGCGGAATCAAGCAGGGACGGGCCCTTTGGCTTGACCGCATCAATGACATCCTCCAGCTTCTTGATCACCTCGTCATGCTGCGCCTCGGACTGCGCGAGCTGGCTTTCAGAGGCGGCCTTGAGCTGGGCGGCCTGCTTGTCTTGCTGGCTGGCCACGGCACTCTTGGGCTGCTCACCAGGCTTTGCTTGCTTGCTGGCCAAGTCGATCTGCGGTTGCTTGCCCTGCTTGTGGGCCACGGCGGCCGGTGGCTGCTTGCCTTGTTGGCTCGCCGTGGATCTTGGCGCCTGGCTTTCCGGCATTTCCCGCTGGCTGGCCAGGTCGGCGAGCTGCTGCTCTACCTGCTTGCCCTGCTGGCTTGCCGTGGCGGTTTTTGGCAGCTTTGCCGGATGGCCAGGCGCCGTCGCTGTGTCACTACGTCCGGTTCCTGCCTGGTCGGCGGTATCCGCTGCCTCGGCTGGCTGCTTGCGTTCCTTCTTGGCGTCCTGGCCTACTGGGTGCTTTGGTGGCTCCCCTGGTGCCAGCTGCTTGGGCGGTCGGCGCTTGCCGTCCTTCGCCTCTTCGCCGTCCTTGCCATCCTTGGGGGTGAGCCCGAGTTGCTTTTTCAGGTATGGGGCGATGTCTCCCATGCGGGAAATTCCCCGTTCCTCGGCGGCGTCCTTCACATCCCTGGCAAGGCCAGCAACCTCCTTGGCCGCCAGGAATATCGACCCACCAGCGGCCATCCCGGCAACCTCTCCGGCCTGTTCGCCGGCGCCGGTTGGCGTCTTGCCTCCGATGGAGGTGAGCATTCCAAGGGTCTTGGCTATCAGCCCGAGCTGACTGGGGTCGGCCTTCCCGTTACCACCCTTGGCCACATCAACGTTCTGCTCTTTGTTGAAGCGGCGCACCTCTACCTTGTTCGCAAAGGTGCCGTCCGGGCGGCGCACCCGACCGTCACCCCCCAGGTAGAACCCGGGCGCCTTATCGGGCTCGACGGTGGCCGTCTCCGCCTTTTGTGGCTGGCTGGGAGCCTGGATTACCGGGGCACCAACCTGGATCTCGGCCTGGCTGGTGGGCGTTTCGCCAATCTCTATCGTCCTGTTTTTTCGTGATTCTCTGGGTTTTTCTGCTGATTCGTTTGGCTTTCCACGCTTTGAGGGGGACTGGCGTACATCGTCGTTCTTGGCGCTTACTTTTACATTATTGGCTCCACTATTACCTATTTTAGATATTTCAGGCGCCATAATTATTATTTGTGGCGCTTCAGTGTGTACCTCTTGCAGCTGAGAGCCAGATATTTTGGCGCTAGATTTGGATTCTCTTGTCTTTTCTGGCGCCTGTTTTGTTTGTTTTGGCGCTTCTTCGGTGTCAGCTAAGGATTTGGTGGCGCCAAAACTTTCAATTTGAGGTCTTGATTCTTTAATTATGGCGCCAGTTTGGGCTGATTGCTGCAGCTCTGGTGCTTGGTCGCCCTCGTCATCATTCAGCGCGTCAATCAGCTTATTATTCTGTTCCCCCAGGCTCTCCAGTTCCTTGGTGATAGCCGCCAGCTCTTCAATTTTCCCCCACTGCAGATCGCCTACATTGAGGGTCGATATGTTGGCCTCCCCTATGTCGGCTCGCTCGATGTGGCTGGCCTGTTCTGTCTCTGTCATGTTGAGGATTTCCTCTCGTATCGTTCCACCAGCCCGTCATTCATCATTTCGGCCAGGGCGGCGGGGGCGCACAGCACCGAGTCAATTGGCTGATTGCCGTAGACCGTCAGGTTCTTGATAAGGGTGTTCCACCCCGCTCGGCTAAATTTCTGGAATGAAGTTGCTACCCCGAAATCGCATCAGAAGGTTGGTGGTCGGTGCCGCGCCTTCTTCCCCCTCGTGGGCTTCGCATTCGATAGGTGGGCTGATAAGCAGGATCTCGCCGTCGATAACCTCTGTGGCCAGGCCGTGGCGTAGTTTCTTGGCGGCCTCCAGGCACTTCTCCACCAGCGGGCGGTAATCCTCGGTCGCGTCCATAGCGCACACCAGGGCCAGCCTGGCGGCGTCTGCCTTCTCCCGGGGCATTCCCTTGTGCTCATCGAGGCGGAAGCTGTGAACCACCTCCAGCACCTTGATTTGCGCCTTGATGCGCTGGGTGTCCGCCTCGCTGGCGCCATCCAGTTCGAGGCGCTTCTCTTCCAGGGCCATGACGGCGGCGCCATCGAGCGGGACGAACCGGCCAGGGTGCTTGTTGCCCCTGCAGGTCACTACCCCTTTGACGAACGGATCTCGCGCCAGGGAGATCGCGTTATCATCGAGCTCTACCAGGTCAACAACGGCCGTATGGTGTTGCCCGCAATGGCTGCACTGGTAGTTGTAAACAACGGACGTATCCTCGGTAATGCTGACGTAGATCCACCAGAGCGCGGTGATCCGGTCGTGGGCCGTCCATTCCTCCGGATTGGATACCTCCCCTTCCTGCAGCTGGCGCAGGTAGTCAGTTGCGCAGGCCTCTTCCAGATCTGGGCGCAGGTCGCAGAAATCGAGGCAGTCATCTACAGTCGGGGCCCGGAACGTGATCCGCTTGCTCGGGTTGCTGGGCAGCTTAAACGGGGCGATTTTTGACAAAGCTGTTACTCCTTCCGGCTTACTGACCGGTATTTCTGGAAGCTGATAGGGAAGCTCACAAACTCGTTCAGGGCGGCTCGGCTTCGGGTTATCTCTCCACACTCAGCCGGGACAACCTCCCACTCCTTGCTGAGTTTCTCCCCGCCGTCCTCCTGCAGGAGGTAGAGCCGCATCGTGAGCAGGTATTCCTTGGGCAGGTTTACGGTGCCGTCCGGGTTGATCACCCTGTTGGCCGCCTCGGTGAAGAAGTTCTCTACCCGGGCGTCCTGGTGATCTCTGACCGTCAGCGTGACCAGGCCAGCCGTGCGGTGGGTTGGGTTCTGGATCTCCATGGTGCCGATCTGCTTGGCTTCAAACTCGATGGTGTAGGCGCCATAGGTGATGTCTTTCATGTAAACATCGAAGTCAGAGGGCATCCCTGTTACCTCCACCCGGTATTGCCAGCCCTGCTGAAAGGGCGTCATAACCAGCTGGTGGGCCATGCGCTTCTGGCGCGAAAGCATCCCGCTTTTTGAGGTGGGTTTGTTCGGGGTTGCGGGGCTACCGATAGAACTGGCGCCGGCAAACAAGCTCATGAGCATGTCAGCCCCCCAGGTACGGCATGATGGTGAACATGGGCATCATGGCCCGCTGCATCTTCATGGATTCGCGCAGGGCGGCCAGCTTGGCGTCCCCGCTATCAGGTGTTGGTGTTCTGGATATGTCGAGGTTTCCGGCCTCCTGAATGCGGCTCATGCGTTCGTCATTCGGGATGGAAATCAGCACCTCCAGGTAGTCTTGGATCATGCCCACGGCAGAGTCTGGGAGCTGGTAGGTATCCAGATCCACATCACGGAGCTTCACCAGGTAGATGAATCGGAGGGGATAGACGGCCCGCTCTTCAAAGAAGAGGTGGCGCTTATCATCGTCGCCGTATTCTTCGGTCGCTGGGATAAAGTCGCCGGTGGCGTCAGTGGTTCCGCACACGGCGAGAAAGTCGGCGGGAACCGGACGGGATGGGGCGCGGGAGTTGATCCGAACGGTCTTTGTTACCCCCGCGAGATCCTGGTACTGGCCAAGCGCATCTATGAGCAATTGGCGCTGCTGGGGGGCATCCACCAGCAGCACCGAAAACCGCCCTTGAACACCCTTGAGGAGTTCAGCGGGCGTCATTATGCGGGTTCCTTCCAGTTATAGGTGATGGTCATGGACGGCTTCACCAGGCTGGTAACATCTTCAGTGGACATGTCGATGGCGTCACAGCGCATCTTGCAGTCCTCCATGCGCCAAGCAGTGCCCTTGGGCGCTCCACCAGCCAGGGATTCCGGGGTCGGCTTGATGTTCATGTGGAAATACTTCTTGTTGATCACCATGTCGTAGATCGCGGCAACCACATCGCCCTTGATGGTTTCGACCGCTGTAACGGTGATCTCTCCAGAGTTTTCAAGCGGCCCTTGTTGCACGAACTTGAGGCCGTTGGGGCCAAAGTCCTCGATTTCAGCGCGACCGATGGCTGGGATCTGGGTAGAACGAACCAGCACCGACAGGTCTGGGTAGCCGTCGAAAGTCATTTCAAACTCGGCGGAGTTAAGCTTCTCGCCGGCGGCCATGTTCTTTTTGTACTTGCCCTTGAGGAAGCCAATGTTCCCCTTGGTATTGCTGTGACCAGGCATAACTGTTCCTTACAGATAGAGTCCCGGGATCTCAGAGGCGTTGACCATTTGAGCCGGGGAAAGGGTGACTTGTACTGTGTTGCGCATCATGTAGCCCCTCTTGTCTCTGGGCGCATCCAGCTCCGATGTGACATCGTGAATCCGCACGTTGGAAATCTTGTAACGGCGGCCGATGTCCACAACAACGGGCTTGGGAACCCGCCCGAGTGGAGTCATTTCGTTTAGCTCTGGGCTGGCGAATAGCTCCAGCAGCATGATCGCGTCATGCACCTCGTTCTTGGGGTCGCTGGTGGCCTGGAAGAAGAGAGTGAGGTTCAAGGTGGGAGGTGTTGTCCCCTCCCAAACCATTTGTGAGTTGAATTTCGACACGGTTGTAACTTCGGTAGCGCTCTGGCCAAGCGAGCTGGCTTTATCCATCATCGCGGCCTTGCCAACGGAGTCAGATTCAAAGGGTGCAGTCCAGTTAGAGGTCAGCGTCTTTGAGCTGCCCTCCCCTATGTACGCCACAACCACATGCTCCCCCCCTTCTTGAGTGATGGTCGCCTTGAGGTGTCCACTGATCCCGTCTTGAGCACTTACGCCAGCTATCATCCGTATCGCCCCTTACATGCCGCGAGATTTGCGGGCTTTCATGGACTTGGATCGCGCCTTCTTCGCGCTGGCCGTATGGGACTTGCGCTGGGCCTTCTTCAAAGACTGCTTCTGAGCGGAGGACATCTTTTTCTTGTGCACCGGCTTCTTGATGGTCTTCACCTTGCCGTTACGGATAACCTTCTTGGTGGCTTCCAGAATCATCGCTTCACGCACAGAGAACTCAGCGATCAAGTCGTCCTCATCGGCGTCTTCTACAAAGTCGGAGGCGGCGGTGTAGGCCTTGGCGGCGGCGGCATCGTCCCCTTCCATGGCTGCAACGGCGATCTTGGATGGCACACCAAGGGCGGCCAGGGCTTCGGCCATCAGGGTCAGGAACAGCTCATAATCTTCCTGCTCGGGGTCGCCGATTTCGTCGTCCTCGTCGCTATCGGCCAGGGCCTGAGCGTAGAGATCCAACGCTTCTGCGGAGTCGTCGCCGTCCTCAAGGAAGGCCAGCACAACGGCCATGGCATCGGCTCGCATCGACTGGTTGCCTGCCTTGTCGATGGCTTCCAGCATCAGGTCATCCCCAGCGCTCTCGAAGAAAGCTTTCTCGGTGATCTCCTGGCCAGGCTTCTTGGATTCCAGAAGGGAATTGAAGTTGGTGCGCCGGGAGGTTTGGCTCCCCAGCTGCGCGAAAGTGGTTTTGGTCATGCTTATATGTCCTTGGATCAGCGGATCAGGGCAGGTTTGCCCAGAATGCGGCGAGCAACGCCAGTAACGCAGCAAGCCCAGGAGACTTCCCAGAGGTCGAATTCGACTTGCTTGACGGTCAGGATGTAGGGAGATTCCCCGTCCTCTTCCGGGTTGCGCGGGGGAACCAGCGCCTTAGAGGTAACGAACCCGTCCAGGCGTTCCTTCATGCCGCGCTCAAGGCCTTCCTGGGTGATCCCGTCAGGGGAGTGCTTGAGGCTGCGAGCCAGGTCGTAGAAGGAGCGGCTGATTGCGTCCATCGTGGAGCTGACATGCTGGAAGCGCAGGTAATCCTCGGAGGGGTTGCAGGTGATCGCATCATCGATCATCAGTAGGCCACTGGGGGACAGGCCCAACTTGTTGAGACGGGCCTTATACATGGCCTGCTCGTCCTGCTCGCCAACGCCTGGGAGCTGCTGCAGCTCACGGCGGTCGATGATGGCGCGATCCTGGCCGGCGGGGCTGTAGTGCCAGCCGCCCACTGTGCCGGTAACTTTGGCCACGCCGGTAGCTTTGGCCTTGAATGCCACACCAGACAGACCCCAGGCAGCGCGAGCGCCGGAGAAGTGCGGATCTTTGGCGCTGTACGGGAAGTGGTACATGCACAGGCGGTGGTTGCTAATGTTCATGCCCAGCATGAACTTGAGCGCTTCGGCGTAGGACTTGGACGGCGGCACATCAGCGAAAGCGTCAATGCGGCGGCCTTCGGCCAGCTTACCCAGCTCGGCGATCACATCAGCGTCATAGACGCCCAGGCCAACGATGGCAGTCATGCCCACCAGCGAGTTACGCAGGATGGCAATCGCCTTGCTGTACTGCTCTGGGGTGATAGCGGCCTGGTTGCCCAAGGTGCCGCCTACGAAGGTGGCCTTAACCATGCCCGTGAAGCCGGCGAAATTGGCGCCGGCTGCAACGGTGGCAGCCAGGGCAGAAGATCGGGACTGCAGCCGTGATTCAATGAAAGTGGGCTCGCCCATGTCATCTACAGAATCAAAGTCAAAGCTGATTTCATGCTCTTCAACAACAAACCCCACGCCGAACTTGTCAGTGTCGGTCAGAGTCAGAGTGAAAGAGCCTGGCTTGGCGACGATCGGAGTGATCTCGACATCACGGGCCGATACGTTGCCGTCCTTCGGATAGATGGCAAACATGGCGGGTTCGGCCAGTTTCAGCGGGGTGCCAAAGGCTTGGGCTGACATAACGGCGATGGATTTGGCTGCAGTGACAGAAGCCATTACCTTCGGCTCCGCTTCGGCTTCCTTACCGGATTTGGCGCTCTTCACTACTGCCGTTTTGTTGACGGTTGCCACCGGGAACTTGGCATCTTCTGCCACCACGCGAACCACATAGCCATCGCCGCCATTAACGGCATCGGCCAGCTGGCGCAGCGGATCAGCGATAGCGCCCAAGCTGGGATGGAAAGGGGAGCCGAGCACGCTCTTCCAGTTGTCTTTGGTGACGCGCAGCAACTCGAACGGCTGGCCACGCTCGGAGACGATAACGCCCCCAAAAATGCTCATGCCGCCCGTGCCGCCCGCGGAAAGGGTGGCACTGGCATTGATCGCCTGGATCGCTACTTGAGCGACTTGCGATAGTGCAAACGGAATATCACTCATCTACTTACTCCTGAGTGTTTGGGGTAGGTGCCTTGGCCTTGGCGGCCTTGGCGGGGGTCTTTTTCGGGGCCGCGGTTTCTTCACCCTTGGCATCGCCTTCGCCTTCCGACGGGGTTTCTACCGCTGTGAAGGTGACGGTGGCCTCTACATGGCCCTGGCCATCAATGACGGCGCTCACGGTTGCCTCGCCGGCTACATCGGCCTTGATGTCAGTGACTAACTGGCCAAGGGCATCAGTGGTGCCGCTGGTGGCCGTCAGGGAGCCGTGATCGGTGGAGAGCTCAACGGAAGCCCCTTCCAGCGGTTCGTCATCGGTCAGAACGGTGAGGGTTATTACAGAGGTGGCCAGGCCATCGGCGACCACGGACAGCGGCGCGGCGGCCATGTGGTACTTGATAACCGGGGGGGCGGGGGTCATATCGCGCAGCTTCACGGTGATGGACGGGCAGAACGGCAACGCCTTGCGCAGTTGAACCCGCAGGAGCTCAAAATGGGCTTCATCCTTAACCGGGAAGCGCTGCAGGCCGGCGGCCTCATAGGCAGACTTAACCTTGACGGTCGGGAACCCACGGGATTCCAGGGTCACGGAGTAGCCGGTTGGGTTGTTTACCTCGGCGACGAGCTTTTGCATGGTCTTTCCTCTCTCTCATCAAGCAGGGGCGCCGTGGGGGCGCCCCTCAGTGATTACCTGGCGTTAAGCCGTCTTGACCTCTTGCTTGGGGTCGTTGCTCGGGGGCGTCAGGGTCAGGATGGAGAAGAAGGCAGAGCCGTTTTCTGGGTGGATGTCGCAGTAGGCCAGCTCCCACAAGGTATTGCGGTCGCGCAGCTCTTTGGAGGTGTTGTGACCGTACATGGTGGCGGGCACTGCATCGCCCAGAACCAGACCAGCATCGGTATGGGATTCGCCACGCGCATAGCACAGGCAATCCCACTTACCGAGTTTGGTTTCCGCATCGCCACGGACGGCTTCGATCTCTACCGGCACTTCAAACACCTTGTAGAGGCCGAACAGGGTGCCGGTGTAGTGGACACGGGGAACCTGGCGATAGCCGGATACCGGGACGAAGTTGGGGGCGCCCAAGGACTTGATCACGGCGGAGGCTTCAATGCCGCAATACAGGCCCACCAGCCCGGATACCTTGGTTTCCGCCAGCAGACGGGAAGAGATCACGGACAGGGTGCGGTTCAGCATTTCCCAGTGATCACGGAAGGTCAGGCCATCGGGAATGGTCAGATCGAAGGTATCGCGGCGGGCAGATGCAAAGATCATCTTGCGCAGGTTCTTGATGTCTTTCTCAT
Organism: Aeromonas sp. TS_SC_11; assembly: GCF_057318915.1. NCBI lineage: Bacteria > Pseudomonadati > Pseudomonadota > Gammaproteobacteria > Aeromonadales > Aeromonadaceae > Aeromonas > Aeromonas sp. TS_SC_11. The sequence goes on along the minus strand of NZ_JBWZZQ010000002.1, from coordinate 72,021 downwards.
AGGCCAGGTAGTTGCGCATTTGGCTCATCTGCATGGACTTGAGATCCAGGGCAAATTCGCGGTTGAGCATCCAGTAGGCCTGAACGGTGTGTTCAGCGGCGATCACGGACTGGTGAGGGCGCAGCTTCACGGAGGTGATCACATGGGTGATGGTCGGGATCAGCTCGGGCTTGGCTTCGATGTCCACATCGTAGGCCAGGTGCATACGGCAGCCGGCTGGCAGCGGCTCGTTGGTGGTGATGGTGACAATGCCCTTCTCGTACTGCACATCGCCGTTGACGGTGTATTCCTTGCCGTCACGCTTGAGGGTGCCGAACAGCTTGCCTTCTTGGGCTTCGGTGGCGCACTCGCGGCGGTCGATCATGACCTTCACGGAGCGCTTGTAGAAGGGAACCATGATGGCGGGGCCAGAGGTCTTGGAGTTGTAAACGTACTGCTTACGGGTGCCGTCAGGCTGTTGGTCAGCGTCGAACGCATAGACCTGATCCATTTGGCTGTACTGGCCGTGGGAGAACTCGCCGATCTCGTCGCCGCGCTCGTAGTCGCCAAAGGTGGTGCCAGCGGTGCGACGAATACGGAAGATCTCGGATTCGTTGGCGCCGGCCGGGATGAAGGTAGCCGCATCGCTGGTGGCTGCCATCAGCAGAACCGGCAGGATCAAACCAGCCTGGCGGGCGCGGAACTCTTGGCCCTCGGTGGTTTCGATGGATGCTTTGACGCTTTCCAGCAACTTGGAGTTTCCGGAGCCCTGGCCCAAGTCAGAGGTGATGTTGCGCAGAGAGGTGGCAGCGGAGGCCAGCATTTCATCAGACGGCATGTGGCCATAGGTGTCTGCGTACTGGTGGATAGCGGTGCCCCACGCGGTAGCTACGCCACCAGCATGTTCGCCAAGAGACTCGAACATCGGGCTTTCGGCTGCAGCGGCTTCGATGGAAGCAAGGCGGGAGCCTTCATCTGCGATCAGGGAGCCATCGTTAAACTGGCTCTGGACGCACACGCCGAGGATATGACTGGAGTCTGCGGCGATTTGCCCCAGACGCTTTTGAAACTGTTCTTTAGACATCTATTGCCCCTAATCGGTAGAAGGATTAGGAAGGCAACCGCAGTGGCTCACCTTCCTTCGGGGCAACCGGAGTGAAGGTGTTTTAATATTTGTTAGGATGTTCCGTAACGATCCAATCTTATAACGAATACTTAGCCTACTGGTAGGGCGAAAGGTTAATCGCGGCCATGAAAAATTGAATGTTCTGGTGTTCTTGTTTATTGTGCTCCATATGGGGTTATTGCTGACCTGACAGAGGCCCCAAGGGGGGACATTGAACGAGATCGGAAGAGGTGGAGACGTTATGAGTCGGGTTGGTGTTAATCATGCGTGACGTGAATAAAGGCGCTCGCCTGTCGGGCATTCAGCGAATGACGCTTCGCCTTTTGCTGGCGATTGAGCAGCGCGGCATTGCCTCGCCCGTGCCGGGAACCAAGCTGTTCGGGATGATTGAACGCAACCGTACCAGCAGCTCCTATCTGAGCAACTATCGCAAGTCATGCCATACGCTGGTGGATCGCGGCTTGATAGAGCGACATCGCGCCCCCTCCCTGCAGCTGGCCTTTCTGTTGACCGATGCCGGCCGATTGGTGGCTATCGAGGCGGAGACAGAAGCGCAGGAACTGGAACAACGGAAAGTCGCCAATGGCAAGTGACGGCGAGCGGGTAAGCTGTCCGGACTGTCATGGTGCTGGTAAGAGGTTCGGGTTCATCAACGGCGGCCCAGACATATCCAAACACAGTGTCGGCCATATTCGGTGCTCCAGATGCCATGGCGCCGGCACTGTCCCCGTAGCCATGACAACCTGGATTGAAGCCGGAAAGGCGATCAGACAAGATCGGGTGCGCCGGGGTGAAACGCTCTACAGTGAATCGCAGCGCCTCGGCGTCTCCAGCGCTGCACTCTGCAGCATCGAGTTGGGCAAGGTTGACCCGAGCGGTCACGCGCAATAAAAATCAGAGCAGATCACCCTGCTCACGCTGCAATGCCCCTCCCCCCAAAAAATAATACACACTATACACACAAATAATTTGACCCACCCAGCGCCGGTGTGTATAGTGTGTTCATAGTCTGAATTAAGGAGGAAATCTTGACAAGTAAGGCGCTAATCGAAGAACTAGAAAAGCATGGGTGGGTTTGGGTGAGGACGAAAGGCAGTCATCACCAGTTCAGAAAGGAAGGAGTGGATTATGTCATTACCGTCCCCCACCCAAAGAAAGACATTAAGGCCGGAACGCTAAATCAGATAATGAAACTAGCGGGCCTGAAATAAGAAAGGACGGGCGCCCTAACAAGGCGCCCCGTAAAAGGAAAGATTGTTTTAAGTAAAAAACCGACAGCGTAAAGCTAACGGTTTAATCATCCAAAATAGGATAAAGGTAAATAATATATTATGAATTACTTCCCTGCATACATCCACCAAGATTCTGACGGTTCTGCTAGTGGGTTCTACCCCGGCGTACCAGGCTGCATCTTCGCTGGCGACACTCTCGAAGAGTGTATGGAAGATGCAAAAGGGGCCTTGGATGCACATCTGGAGTTGATGGCCGAAGAAGGCTTGGCGCTACCGGTTGCCACCAAGATTGAAGACCATATGAGAAATGAAGACTGTAATAGTGGGTTCTGGGTAATGGTTGATATTGACCCTTCAAAATATGAAGGTGAGATTAAGCGAATCAATATAACCCTCCCTGAAAATCTAATTAGCAAGATTGACAAAACGGTTTTAATCGAACCCAAGAAATTTGCCAGTCGATCTGCGTTTATCGCCATAGCGACTAGAGAATTGTTGCATAGAGCTTAATTTTGACTGATTAGCGCGCCTTCTTGTCAAGGCATTGCGCCCCCTCCATCGAGGGGGCTTTTTTTTGGCTCTGTCCCAATTACGTGTTGAAAGGCTAAGCTTGAAGTAGGCCATCATCTTGAGGTCTACCATCATGGATACCCCAGCCTTTCAACACCTGTTATCCCTCTTTCCACTGCTTACCCTGCGCCAGCGCCGTGTTGCCCAGCAGGAGCTCACGGCGCCACACGCCATTACCTCACTCAATACCCAGTTACCAGCATGCAGCGGTTGCCCTCATTGTCAGGCCGAACCTGCTCAGCTGGCGCCTTGGGGATGGAGTCGGGGACTGCGCCGCTACCGTTGCAAACTGTGTCTGCGCACCAGCACCGTGCTCACCAAGACGCCCTTGGCCCGGTTGCGCAAAGCCCAGTGCTGGGAAGACTACGCGCAAGCCCTCATTGAAGGGCTGACCGTCCGTCAGGCAGCGCTGCGTTGCGGCGTCAGCAAAAACACCGCCTTCCTCTGGCGTCACCGCTTCTTGCGCGTGATGGCAACCCATCAAGCCACACGGGAAGAGGGCATCGTTGAGGTTGATGAGACCTTCTTCCTCGAATCGTTCAAAGGGCAACGGGGACTGCCGCGTCCGCCACGGCATCGCGGTGGTAAAGGGCGAACACGTGGAACCGGGCCGGATTACATTCCGGTGATGGTGGTGCAAGACCGGGCAGGCCACCATGCGGATTTTCAGCTGGATAAGATGAATGCCGAAACAGTGATAGCGGTCTTGAAGCCCTTGGTTTCACCTGACGCGGTGCTTTGTAGCGATGGTGCGGGCGTGTATGCCAGTTTCAGCCAAGCGCAGGGGGTGACCCATCAAGTGGTGCACAATCGTCGGGGCGAACGGGTGGTTGGTGCGTATCACATCCAGCATGTAAACGGATATCACCATCGGTTGAAAGAGTGGATGGAGCGGTTCCATGGCGTGGCGACCCACTACCTGAAGAATTACCTGGGTTGGCGCAGGATGCTGGAACGTTACGGAAGGGGGGTGAATATCAAAGCGTGTTTGCATGAGGCGCTGGGGCACCCCATGCAACACGTAATTGGGACATAGCCTTTTTTTTGCCTACAGAGGGCTATTGAGGATGTCCGACACTTCCGGCGGCGAGACTGCATCGATCACCCCCATCATGCAAGGGTTGCTGATCAGGGATACCAGGATGGAGGACTGGATCGCTTCGGTGAATATCGAGTCCAGCTTGACCCACATGGCCTGTGACTCGTCTACCAGCCCTTGTATCCCGCTGGTGGCATTGGTGATCTGGGTCATCAAGCCACTGCAGGCTGACATGGCGGCATCGAGGGCGGCTTTCAGGGGCGCCGGTAGGCTTGAGGTATTGAGTGCCAGGGCTTGCTCGAAAATGTCGGCCAGCTCTCCCATAGGGCCGCCAAGGCTCGTCAGCAGGGAGTTGAGCAGTTCGGTTCTCCCCTCACTGGTCAGCACGGAGAAGGCAGCCCCGAGCGGGCCGCACCCCTCTGGTACGCCCTGCATCTTCTGGGCTACGGAGTTGGCCGCATTCATCCTGGCCATGTTCCCTGTCACATTGTCCATACGCTGCCCGATAGCACCGCTCAGGGCCTCGCTGGTGGCCATGGTGCTACTCATCGCGCCCTTGTAGGTGTCGAGCTTGGCGGCGGCGGCCCTGATCTCCTTGGGGACGATAACCGGCAGGCCTCCACCTGGCGGTATCCCGTCCTTGGGTAGCTTGGTCAGTTCGCCGAGCTGACCGTGCAGCTCAGTTGATTGCGATATGGCTTTGACGGCCTTATCGCCGGCGCTGGAGTGGAACCCGCTGGAGGACTGCAGGGCCCGATAGACAGCCTGGGCCTTGGGTGAATCAAGCATTGTGCGCGTCTCTTGGTGTGGCGGGCTGGGGAGTGAGTGGGCAACTCAGATCAGAACCCGAACAGGCCGCCGAGCAGCTGCAGCATTGAATCGGGTGTTATGGCTGGTGGCGGGGTGTTTTCCAGCTTGAGCAGCAGGATCAGCAGGTCGCGCACCATGAAGTTGTAAACCAGAACGGCGCCAGCGGCCCACAGGATCGCCGCTTTGAGCGTTGGGGGGATAAGTGGTGCCGTTGCCTCCCCCGCCGCCTCTGTGAGCGCACAGAGCGACTCAGGGCGCCACAGCACTCTCTCAACCATTCCCATCCACTGGCGCAGCTCTTCCCCATCGAGCGCCCTGGCGCCGGCTACTTCCAGGGCCACCAGCACGGCGCCCTTCTTCTCATGCTCAGGGCTGGCCGCCCTGGTGTTCTCATCGCCTTCTATGCCCATGCTCATCCCGCTATGTTGAAAGACTCATCCCCGGTCACGATGGTTGAACCACACGACACGGAGCCACCGATAAGGCAAGCGGGCTTCCCGTTGATGAAGAAAGACCCGTCACCGACCCCCACCCCGTTATGGGGCGGGTTGTCTGGCTTGGTATGGAAGTCCCACGCCATGCCATCCGTATGCACCGGAACGCCGTTTACCATGAAACTGGCGTCCCCCTCTACCGCCTTGCGTGGCGGGAACCCGTCATGCCCGGAACAGATAGAATCCTCGGTTGCTATGCCAGCCATGCCCTACCCCTTTTTCCAGTTGAATGACGGGCCGCCCATTTCCACGCCGCCCTTACCGAACAGGGCGAGCTTGCCCTTGGCCTTGAGGCTTATGTCCCCATCGCTCTCCACATCGGCATTACCCTTGACGATCACCGTCAGCTTGGCGTCACCCTCCACCAGCATATCTTTCTTGCTGGACAGGAAGGTTTCCGCCTCGGAGTGGATCACGAACTGGCCGGCTTGTGTCACCTCCACAGCAGAGCCGGAGCCCTTGTGTGTGACCCGGAACCCGCCGACTTTCTCGATCTCCAGCAGCGTCCCATAGAGGGAAATCACCGGGTTGCCGTGGTATTCCGGGGCTGGTGGCTTGGGCTGCTTGTCGGTGCGCTTGTGCTGGTAGGCCTCGCCGCCGGCGAATGCCTCGTGCGGCATGTTGAGCACTCCGCCCGGGGCGTAGAGACATCCACCTGTGATCACCGGCGCCCTGGTATCCCCGCCGACAAACATCACCCACACGTAATCCCCCGGTTCGACTGGTGAAACGCCGCCATTGTTTGCCCTGGTGCCCAGGGGGAGCTTGTACTCCGCCCACGCCAGGGCCTCTGGTGGCAGCCCATCATCCCGGCCCAGGACGCGCACTTGCGCCTTGTAGTGCTGCAGGGGGTGATCGACGCTCTCGACCACTGCCCGCCACTCCCCCCATACGGGATCGCTCATCGTCGTTGTCTCCTGTGACGCCTTACCAATTGCTGGATGCGGAACACCGACAGGGCCACCAGCCCCACCAGCGCCGCCACCAGGTAGTTCTCGCTCTTCCCGTAGGCCAGCGCCGCGCATAGGCTGGCGGCGTAGCAATCAGCAATGGGGCTGGGGATCGTAGCTTTCCACACTCTCAGCATTCCGGTATCCCCACGCTGGCCGCACACCGGTAGTTGTTGGGGGTCTGGATGTGGGAAACCTTGCGGATCGCCTGGATCAGCGGCAGCGACTCATCAATCACTGACTCGGTGCTCATCCGGTTAATGCGAACGCCAACGGTCAGGCCGGCGGCGAAGATGCCGCAGCCACTAAGATCCGCGGTCATGCAGTCAGTGAATCGCCATATGGCCGAATCCAGGGTGTCCAGGCTGGCCACCGGCAGGAATACCCGGGGGCTGCCCTCGTTGAGGGTGCTGATCTGGAAGCCGGCCACGGTGTCCCAGGTCATGTACTGGCGCTTTTCCTCCCGGGCGGCCCGGGCGCTCATGTAGGCCGGTTGGTAGCTGTAAATCGAGTAGCCGTCCGTTCGGGAGGTGTTGCCCTGGTACTCCAGCTTGATCGCCCCATCCTTGGGGGAGCGCTCCAGCAGGGCCTTGTACGGGATGCAATAGACGGTACCCCTGGCCACCCACAGGGCACACCCCAACTCCCTGGCCATCTTGCGAAGCATCAGGGAAGGGACGGAGCCGGCGGGAACGTGGTAAGTCACAGGGGCGGTACTCACCTCTGCAGGGACTTCAAGCCGATAGCCAGGGAACAGGGCGGTTAGGATCTCGGTTGGCGTCTGGCCACCGAAAACCAGCGTCCTGGCCGTTGGCTGCTTGATGTCATACACCCCCTTTTCAATGGCGGTTAGCTGGAGGTGGTCGCCATCCGGTATGGACGAAATGATCGTGAACTTCGAGGCGAAATAGGCCGCCCTGGCGTTACTGCCAGCGTCACCCATGCGAACGTCAATGACAGCGCCCTCCCGCAGGCCGTAATCATCGGCCAGGCTGGAATCGCTATCGTTGAAGCTCATCAGCAGCACCGGGCCGTTGAGCTCGATCTCTTCGCTGTAGGAACCGGATACCAGGTTGTAGATCGGCACGGCCTGGCCGCCGTCGATTTTGACCGACTGAAAGAACGGCTGTTCTGGGGTACTCATGGCAGCACCTCAAACAACGGGTATGGCTCCATCAGGCGGTAGCCCACTTCTTTCGACTCCAGGCCTTCCAGTTCATGCGCCTCGGCGATCACCTCAATGGCAGTCGTCAGGCACAGCAGGCGATCTGTGTCAGCTGGTGGGCTAGCTGGATCCCATGAGACTGTCTTGGTCAGCACATCGGCATCAGCTGGGAACTTCACGCCGGCAAGCTCGCACTCGAAGGAAAACCCCCTTATGTGGTGCCGGAACCGGGCGGCCAGCTGGCGCGTCATGAAATCGAGGGTCGGCACATCCCAGGCGCACACGCCGATGATGTAGGTCAGGCTTTCATGGTGCAGGTTCACCCGGCCCATAGGCTTCTGGGTATCCGTATCGCCCAGCAGCGCCAAGCTTTTCCTTGGGGCGTAGATCTCGCCATCGCTCACCATGGAGCCTGGCTGGCGCGTGAAGAACACGATAGGCATTTCGATAGGGTTGATAGCCTTGCCGTCCAGCTTCTTCGTCACGGCGGCGGAGGCCATCAGATCGCGCAGGAACAGCTTAGGATCGTCCTGGTCGGTCATCTTCACCCAACTGTTGGGCTGGCGGCGGTAGAAGCCCCGCACGGCGTCATATCGCTTGTGCTCCGGCGCCTCGCCACCAGCCATAGCGGACACCAGCAGGTTGCCGAACCCGACATCGACGGCCTTGCAGTCGTTGACCTGGTGGCGCTGTGTTACCTGGGACTGCCATTCAGTCCACGAAAGAAGCTCTTCACTCATCGCTTGCTACCTCGCCGGCGGCGGCCTTGGCCGCTTCTGCCTTGGCCTGCTCCAGATCGCCGCAAGGGATGCACACATGCACGGCTCCCACGGCGGCGGAACCGACTACCTGTGTTGAATGGACGTACCACCAGACCCGGCGCAGATCGCCGCCGGCCAACTCTTCTTCCCACTCAAGGATCGAACCGACCGGCGCCACACCGCAGGACAGCAGGATATTGAGAATCCCGCTTTCACCCATGCCGATACTCTCCCCGCCGTCCCACATGCCGACAAAGGCCGGATCTCCGACCGGGGCCACCATGGCCTTGACCAGTTCGACATGGTTGTAAGTGATTACCTGGTGGTGGCGGTCTACCCTGCCGAACAGGGCGCCATCGTCCTCTTCTTCCTGCTCTTCCCGCTCCGGGGTGATAAGGATGGAATCGAAGGCGTCAGGGTGCGCAGAGACGAACTTCATCCAGTCGCTTCGGATCTGGTCATTGAGCGGCTTGTGCCCGCTGTTTCTGGCTCGGCCAAGTGCCGGGCGCTGTTGTTCTTCACTCATGGCTTGATCAGCTCCTTGAGAATGTCTGAGGGGATGTGGCTGTGTTTTTCGCTGAACGCATCGAACGCCTTGGCTGGGGGCAGACCGGCCAGCTTGAAAGCGTCCTCAAAGGACTGGTACTGCACCCGCACCCTGTCTCTCATCAGCTCCTTGGCCTGTTGCTGCAGTGCCTTGTTCTCGGCCTCGGCCTTGCGTAGCTTGTCGCTGGTGGCCTTGTTGCCCTTCCGGGCCTTCTGCAGCTGGGAGCGCAGTTTCTCGATGTCCTTATCCCCGCCCTTGATCCGCTTGGCCACGTTGGAGAGGCGCTTCTGGTACTTCGCAAAAGCGGCTTTGGCCTTGTCCTGGTCGATGGTCTTTTTCTTGTTCATGGCCAGCTTGCGGGCGTCCGGGCCGGTGAACACTGCAGAGGTATATTTGTCGTCCCCATAGCCATTGCGCCGCGCCTGGCGCCCCATTTCCTGCCCCAGCCGGCTCGACCAGGTAGGCGACTGCAGCATGGTCGCGGCAAGCAGTACGTGCTTGCAGGCGAGGCCTGTCAGGTTCGGGTTGGTGATCTTGGGGTAGGCAAACTCTTTAGGGGGAGACAGGCAGTAGTTGCCCAGGGTCGCCATGTAGCGGTAGCGGTACTGGTGATCGCCACAACTGCAGTTGATAGACATACGGCCGGCGCAGGCCTTGCGAGCTGCAGAGGCATAGCCACGGTCTGAACCGTCAGCGTCCCCCATGCGCTCATCCCACTCTTCAAACCGGACATCGACCTTGTGGTGCTGGTGGTCTGAAATGTCAGAGGCCTTGACCTTGATAGTGGCCACGTTGGCCCGCAGCTTGAGCAATTGGGCCTGGCTCACGCCCCGGCGGTCTTTGGATCGGTTGCTGGCCCGGTCTACCCGAGTTTCTGCCGACTTGGCCACCAGCTCCGAATAAGTGACCCCTGCCAGCCCCGCGCCGCGCTTCTTGTATTGCTTGCGCATCTGGTCAAAGCGCTTGAGGTCATCAACGGTAAACTCGGTGCCGTCCTGCTTCTTCCCGAGCCTCACCAGGTCTTGAACTGATTTCCGGCTCAACTGACCAGGGCGCAGGGTGCGCTTGCCATCCCGGCGTCGCTCGGTGTTGAGCTTCTTGATCTCGTTGAACACCCGGATGAATTGCTTCTCATCGAGCCCGTCCGTCTGGAACCGGCCATTCTCATCTTGGACGAACCCGCCCCGGGATCTGGGTGCCGGCATCAGATACCCCCGCCGTCCGCATAGTGGCGGATCCGCTCACGCACCCATGCCGCCGTGGGGAGGCGCAGCACCACGCCAACTGGCAGCGGCTCGGCCTCGTCCTCTATATCGGCCACCAGCGACACGGCCCAGCGCATTACCGGGTTCCCGTACACGCGATAGGCCACCAGGTCAGGGCGATACTTCTCATCCATGAGTACGTCATGCGCGATTACGTCTGACTGGCCAGGATCGGCCACCAGCGCCAGCACATCGGCATAGAGCATTGACCGGATTACGTCATCTTCTATCTGCATGTCAGACAGCCTGGAAAGGCGCTCGGTCGTGCTCATAGCGTTTCACCGTGCCTGGCCGCCGCCGGGAACTGGCTGGAGCGCTCCAGATCGAGCCCTGCAGTCAGCGCCAGGAACGAGCTGAACGGCCCCCGCTCGCGGGTTTCCACTGGGGTGTCCAGGTGGGCATACATGCGATTCAGGTAGTCGGCCTGCATCGGCCCCTGACACATGGCGCCGTAGATCAGCAAGAGCAGGGCGCGGCTGCCATCCTTGAGGTTTTCCCAGTCGATCTCATAGATGGCCCGACCGTTGTCCCCAATCTTGATGTTCATGATCCCCTTGCTGATAGCGAACCCCTCCCCGCTGCTACCACCTGGATAGGTCAGGCCATTGAGGGCAGACATAGCCCGGTAGCGCTCCATGGCCACAGCCAGGATCGGACGGTCATCGGCGGCCTTGTCATCGAGGCGCAGCTGATAGCCGCCTGCCCCGCGCAGGAGGCCCGTGGGATCTTCAATGAATACGGAAGCCGTCTCCCCGCTGGCGGCCAGCTTGGCCATCAGATTGTTGATGGTTTCACGGATCTTGGGGATGGATGTCGGGAGCGTCTTTTGCTCGATAACGTGGAGGGCGTTGGTGGCCAGGGCCCCCATAATCATGACGGGAGCCCCCCGGGCCATCAGCGTGATGGATATGACATTGGTTGATTTCACGGTCTGACCCTAAAAAAAAGGCGGCCATCAAGTGGCCGCCACATCTAAACGAGAAGGGATCGTTTTACTATCGAGGTTCGAGGGGTAAGCCCAACACAATCCCAATAGGAAATACGGGGACTCCAATCACTCTGGCAACCTCAAGGAGGCCAAAGCGATCTGATTTGAAGATCTCGATGAGATTGTCTCGCCATGCCTCACCGAGAATGATCATGGCTGTAATAATTGACGCCCAAAGCGGCAGCTTTGCTTTCTCAAAATGCTGTTCGTTCTGGGTTGCGGATTCGCTCATTCTTACCTCAATGCGAGTGGTGCCTGCAGCCCGAATCGAACGGGCGACCTACATTACAAGTCAGTTGCTCTACCTACTGAGCTATACAGGCAGGTTGGTATCCGGATGCGACCCCGGAATAATAAGCCGCGCATTCCACCACAATTGAGCGGATACTGGTAGCCCATACAGGTCTCTTTTCACCAGTTGGCTCTTACTGCGCACTCCAGAGCACATTTAGTTGCGTTCTGGCATTTTACTCCGCCAGAGCAGGAGGTTATGGCCCGGGTGCCTCCCGGTGGTGGTTAGGCCAGTGACCAGCCTCCACCCATGTGATCAAACGACACGAGCTGAACACCCCAGAGAGGGATATTTGTCACTGAATACGGCTTACGCTTAGTAGCATTTCCACAACCGTATGAAGGCTGTTCCCAACCCTCATGCGGTTGCCCCCTTATCGCTGCCCAAGAAAGGGGGGGATCTTGTCGTTAGGTGTCTGTCTATAACCCGGCATTCATGGTTTCGTTGGGTTCGCAATCAATAACGTTACCCGTTCGCCTACGCCGACCATGCCACGGAGGCCAGGGCAATCCCTGGCAGTAGTGCTATCGCTTGCTGCAACCATAGCCACCAGCCCCCTCAACCCTTCTCCAGGCTATTCACCCGGTCGGCTATCTGCTGATTTCACAAGGAGGCTGGTGGTTATGCTCCAACGTGGGAGTGCAGTGCGATTTGGAGCGTCACAGGGGGCTCGAACCCCTGTCATCAGCTTGGAAGGCTGAGGTCTTACCGCTAGACGAGTGACGCGGTGCCCCGGCCTGGACAATGGCGAAACCAGACCGGGGAGTTAACAGCGAGCTAACCGTAATAGACGTTACCCCAAGTTGTTAGGATGTTCAAGGAGGGAGGAGAAGTTGAGGAGCAATACCGGCCAGATCGTAGCAGTAGGCCAGCACTTCGGACGGTTGCCCAAACTCGGCCCGCCAGGCGCCAGGCCCGCCGAATGAGCCCTTGGCATGGAAGGGAATCAGGTCAGGGTACTTGGCTCGCACCTCTGGCTCTGCCGGTGTGTCATGGTGCGCTGCGCACAGGGGTAGAACCTTCTTGTGGGCGTCCGGCTTTACTCGGCCATCGGTATGGTGGAGCGAGATCTCGTGATTGGTGCGCCCCCGCATGTAGCAGCACACACAGGGCAGCGCCCCTATGGCATCCATCACCCGGCGCTCGTCGGCAGTCGGTGTTCGGCCCTTCATCCCTTTGCTGCTGGGCTTAGCCACCTGGCGAACTGGCTTAGGCTTGGCGACCTTGGCCGGCTGGTCAGCCTTGGGGTTCAGGGCCTTCTGGCGCTTCTTCTCTATGCTGCGCTCCTGGGCTGCACGGCGTTTCTCAGCCTGTTCCCGCTGGTATTCAGGATCGGCCCGCTGAGCCTTGACCTTGGCAATACGGCGCTCCTGGGCGGCTCTCTCTTTCTCTGCCTGGGCGGCTCGGTATGCCGGTTCCGCCCGCTGCTCAGCTTGTTTTTTACGCTTCTCGGCCTGTTTGGCCTTCATTTGGGCAAAATTCTTTGCATAGGCTAAGGCCATGATTTACGATTCTCCTGCTTCGGCTTAGGGGAAACCCTTCGCTTCTGTAGGGGAGCAATCCCCTACCGGTTGTCGCCGTTTGCTCCGGTTACAACCTTTAAACAGCCCCTCTTCGGAGGGGCTTTTTGATGGGCGCTTACTTGCGACGGCGGTGGGCCTTCGGCTTCGCTTGGGTGCGGGGTGGTGTGGTACGGCGCTTATACGGCTGCACCAAGCCCTTCTCGACTTCCTGACGCGCTACTTCTACGTCTTGCTTGAACGACTCGGGCAGATCTTTGTTCTGGTCATCGCCAGCTGCAGGCACGGAAAACGGCCTCATCGGATCTGGTGCGCCGGCGGCGCCCTCGGCCACCTTCTGAGCGCAGGCGGAATACACCTGGTTCATTGCGCTGTTCATCATCACCTTCATGGCTACCCCTTGCAGCTCACCCAGCATGGCGAACGCTGTATCTTTCTCGGCGGCCTTGGCGATTACGCTACTGACGATCAGCTGGAGTACCGGCGCCCCGTTAACAGTGATCAGGCCAAGTCCATCCATCACTGCGCCGAACTGCTGTTCAACCCCTTCCTCACCCGCCAGATTGATCACCTGGGCAAGGACAGACGCTATGGCATCAACGCCGCCGACAATGCGCGGATCTGTCTGGTGCTCTTGGCACTCGGCCACACGGCCATTGACGCAGTGGTTAACGAAGTTGCCAGCCATGGCGTCACGCAGCATTTCCGCCTGAGAGCGGGCCGGGGCCTGCTGCTCTTCCTCGGCCTGTTCTGCTTGCAGCTCTGCGGCTACGTGCTGTTCGATTTGCTCTTGCTGGTCGGTCATGGTGCTTCTCATTGTTGCTTGTGGATTTCGTTGGTGTCCTCACAGGGGAAGCCGTGGCAGACAATGCCCCGGGCCTCGCTGTAAGGGATGTTGCTGCGCTTACTACGGGCCTTGGCGTGTTGCCAGCCGCAAGTAAACGCGAACGGATTACTCGAGTAGTCGGCGTAATAGAGATCCTGGCCGTTGCGGTGGCCAAGGGCGCCGGCAGCGAACCCGGCGAGAAAGTCGGGGCGCTCGTTAAGCCGGATCTGCAGGTTGTCACCGAGCGCCCCAGGCACGACATCGATCACTTCGATGATCCCGCGCCGTTCGAGCTTGGTCACACCTGGGCAGGCGCTCACGCCTGAATAGGTGTCAGTGTCCGGGCAGTAGGTCACGGAGGCATAGATGCCCTCTGAGGCCTCCATCATGGAGACGAGTACCCGCAGCATGGGGGATGGGATGCTCATAGCGAGGCTTCCAGCTGCAGGGAGGGGGTAGATATGCCCTTGAGCAGGGTGTGATAGTGTGAGCTGGTGGATAGGTCGCCCTCATGCACGGCGATCACCTGGATAGGCTCGCCTGGGACGGCGAACCGGAGCGCGGCGAATGCGAGATCGTCCTGCTTGTCGGCCAAGATGGACAGGCAGCTATACCGGCCGTGCCGGCTATCAACAACGCCTTGGTGCACTGCTGCCGTGCTGCCGGCAACTTGGCGGGCTGTCATATCCGGCATGGTCTGCATGTGGCTTTCCACGCTCTCACGCAGCGCCTTATCGCTGGTGGCCACCAGCACAACAACCTTCATGGCGGTGCAATTCACCTTGTTGCGGATCATCTTGGCCGCCAGGGACGCTGGGAACCGGGCAGGGCCGCTAGGGGCAGTGGTGCCAAGGTTGTATGCGTCGGTGCTTGGAGTAGTCATTGGGTGCTTCCTTCTTCGCTTCTATCCCCTTATTCATCTGAGAGGTGAATAGGGTTACTGTTTCTAAATGGGGAGCCATTTGCTCGATGGCCCGTTCAAACACTGCCTGATCTGCATTGGCCACAAACCGCTTGGCGGCCTCCATCGTCTTGGTAGGGAAGGAGGCCGCCACACTGGCCACCAGCGGGTTATCGAGGTTGACCCGAACAATGACCGCTGGCTCACCTTCATCGACCCTTGCGACCAGCTGGAGCTGATACCCGCGAGCGGTACCTCTGCAGATCATTAATATTACCCGAACTTGTTAGGATGTTTACATCCTAACAGATGTCATTGTTCCGTCGATAGTTTTTGATAGCGCGCAATATATATTGTGGCCGTTAAAAGTATCCACAGAATCGGTGGGTAAGTGGTGTAACAAGCTGGGGGGAATGCCGCCAGCCCTTGTGGTGCCAGGGCTGGCGATTCGCATTTAACATAAGAAAGCGCTATGCGCAGTCAGTCAGGCAGTCTGCCGAACAGCCCAACGACAAACCGGCGGCGCGGCCCTCACCCCGAGTCTGGGGGAAGAACAGTATTACAAAGCGCTGATAGAGGTCAGTGGTGAGCGGATGTCAGGTGACTACCAGCGGCATACAAGCAGGAAGCCATGCTCGGAAGTCAGCACTCGTTGCAATCCAGCGGAAGCCAGAAGGCATGACCATGAGCACGGTGACGCCATCGGGATTAGGTGCTGGATCCCAAAGACCATACGCATTGACTTCGGAGACAAGCTCCTCGTATTGGTTGGTCGTCTCCATCTCGATCACGAGTACGTCGAAGCCCACCTCCTCGATCTCGGTAAGAAGCTGAGGCGGGACGTCGGTTCCAGGGGAAATATAAGCGGCCACCACTCGGCCTCCCAATCTATCGTTTATCAGCTTCTGACGTTCATATGCAGCGTCCACCTGTAGACCGGGGGAGCTGCTGGATATGCTGAGGGCCCCGCCCTCAGTCAGCTCAATCGTCCAGGGCATCGGTGGGTTCGCGCTAAACCGGCCAATAATCGTCTTCGGGGAGCGGAAAGTTTCCATGGTCGCTTGTTGAAAGCCTTGTAACAGTTCGAAGAAGAATGTGGCGATCTGCAAACTGTCCACCAACTGCTGAAATGAGACGACGACCGGCAGACCACCGTTACGCCGCCGCAGTCGCAGACCCTCCGGGTCCAGGATGTAATCGGCGTGAGCCATGCCATTGCGGATATCGTCTCGGAAAGAAATTTCGAACAGGCGAGCCAGGCCTGTCATGCCTATTTCCTTTGCAACCTTCGCTAGGCATCGAAACATAGCATTGGCGTTGGGGCCGATGACGGCACGAGGCTCTTGGCGTACTCGGACGAGGTTTTGAAAAGGCCAAGAGTTGTAGACCTTCAACTGCACGACGCGCATGGTGTTGAGCAGGCCTTCGTACACTCCACCTGCCTCGGCAAGCTGAGCATAAAGGCAGAGCATTTGGCGTAGTTCTGGTTTGGTTAGGGGAGCTCCCTTATTTCCTAACGACTTCAACTCTTCGAACACCTCGTAAGCCGTCTGGACCGTTGACCAGCCTGCGTCCTGCATACCGCGGAACTCGCCTGACAGAGAGGCTGCTGTGTCGATCTCGTTGATCGTCCGCGCATAGGCGAACAAGTAGGTGAGCTGAGTGTTCAGGGCGTGGGCGTAGTCTGTCGACTTCATTTATCAGTAATTCCTTCTGGCCAGATCTTTCTAGTGGCGATCATCCCAGAACTAGGAAATTAAAGCACGTTAAGGGAACACGAAAGCACACCCTTGTAACCGCAAAGGGGCTGGAGTCTATCGCCGCCGGCAACCCGGCCGCAGTCATCAAGGTGGGGATCACCTGGGATGAGAAGCTGACCCAGCAGCAAGCAGCCCAACGCGCAGCGTAATACCCCAAGGCGGAGCAGTGCCCGCCCTACAGAAAACAACCTACTCCCTCGCACAAAAGCCAACACAGAAAGCTCCATATGAGGTAGATTGTTCGGTGTGGCGTTCCCAGGCGCCGCAGTAAAAACCTTTAAATGTCAGATGGATGCGAGGATATTTATATGAGTAGGGGTAATGACGGTGCGGCTTTTCCCATAGTTATTGTGGGGGCTGCGGTACTGATGATTTCACAGGGGTTGAATGTGCCCATTCCGGTGGCCATTGAGGCCCTGCCACATCTTGGGATTTGGGTCGGCGCTGTCATCTTGATGGCGTTCTTGCACCAAGTAGAATCCTGCTGGCCCATTGCGGTAGGTGGCATCCCATGGGCTCTTGCCGCAATCCTGGCCCACAAGTACCAGGGGATGTGGCTTGGTAGCGAGGGTGGCCAGAACACGCTGGCCCTGGTGCTGATTGCTGCCGGGTATCTGTTCAAATGGTGGAGGCAGCCCAGCTACTAAAGGCCACCAGCACAAGCTGATAAAGGGCTGCCTACGGGTGGCCCTTTTCGCCTTATTCATGTGCCGCATTAATAACCAAAACAACCACAAAACAATAAAAATAACTCATATTGTGTTTTTTATATTTGATTGTGACTCATATGGTGTTAGATTTGCTCCATCAAAGGGGCCGGCCTGGCCGCCAAAGTACCGGAGCAACAGAATGAACGCAGACATGAAAGCGGAAATGGAAGCAGCAGCAGAACAGCTACTCGAATCCATCACCACAAGCCGCGCCAAGCTGACAGAGCGCCTGGAGCGCTGGGACATCCTGACCGCCTCCGCCCTGGTCGGTGAGCAATGGGTTGTCTGCACCCCTCGCGCCATGGCCACCTACAAGCTGATCACCATTCGCCAGCTCGGCGACGGCCAAGCGGAGTATGAAAGCCGGCATTGCCACTTGGCAGATGCGCCTCTTTACTCCGAGGAACATGGCCAGAAGGTGCTGGACGTTCAGCGCAGCATTCGCATTGGGCAAGAGTTGGTGCTGATGCACATCCGCGAGGCCATCACCACCAGCCTGGAGGTGCTGGACTCCCAGGAGGTATCAGCAAAGACATTCTTGGCCGAACAAGCCAGGGCGAAACAGGATGAATGATGGCTACTACACCCCATGGGCTGGAGAAGCCCATGGGGTGGCCTATGAATATCCAACAGCTATAACAAATACCCACTAGGAGAGCCCATATGGATAACCAATACACCGAAAAAATGACCAGGATTTCACTGGCAATTAAGTCCCTAAAGGCCGACAAGGAAGCGGTTATAGAAATGACCAAGTTGCCAGATGAGCAGCACCTTTTCTTCCTGTGCCATCACACCCTTCATAACTTTGCGTATGACTTCAAGGATTCGCGGGAAACCCAGCCTGGGTTAGTGCCAATACATCGAGCTTTCAGGTTCACAAAGGAAGAGGGGCAGAAGGCCCTTGAACAGTTGTCTCACATGGCTGAACAGCCAAGGCTGACCCCATTCCTGCAAGCAATAGAGCAGGCACTACTCCATATCAACGAAATGATTAAGACAGCTGAGATAGAGCTCAGTGGTGGGATACCGCAGGCGGGTGCATCCAAGGTTCATTGAACCAATATCAGTCCTAGCTAATGTAGAGAAACAAGAGCGTCAGATGCAGCACTCCACACAATCCCCCGAATACCTGCAGACAGTCTACCTGGCCCAGCAGCAAGGCCTGAGCTTTGACAAGGCCAAGAGCCTGGCAGACGCCGGGATCGACATGAACGACCAGGGGGCGGTTCGCCGTCACCTGCAGGCCTACACCCTGCCCCAGCCAATGACAGCGGCTCAAGCGGCCAAAGCCGCAGGCCTCCCCGGGCTGAACTGGTGCGCCGCCATGATCGGCGAGTCGCGCACCGACCAGCTGACCAGGTGGTTTAGAAGCCGCCCCGATTACTTCCGGGTGATCCTGGCCGGGTGTGCCGCTATCAAGGCCGAAATGGACGCCAAGATCCCAGCCGGCCAGGTAGCAGTCAGAAACTACGCCCTGAGCCATGGGATGACCCAGGCCGAACTGGATGCCTTTGGTGGAGTAGTTGCCATCACCAAGCCTCTCATGCTCCCAGAAGGCGATGTGGTGCGCCTGTACGACTACCGGATCTGGGAATACTACTACCGGGTGGAGGATGGAATCGTGGGCCTCCTGCTCGCCCCCAGCACCGCAGCGCACAAGAAGCAGATCGAAGCCCTGCAGTGCCTCGGCAAGACTAAGGCCCACCAGCGGCAAATAGACATCGAGAAGGGGCTGGCATGACCCCTGTCCGGGCTATCCATCGGTAACGCTATGCCAATCCAGTGACACAAGCGGCCGCCCACCAGGGCGGCCCTTCTCATTTCTGGCAGTTGTGCGCCGGAAACAGACGTTCCAAGCTCATAATGCAACCTTGTTCAGCTATCGTTGGCCTCATTTGACGTATCATTAGCCCTCCCAGCACGGAGGTATTCAATGAGAAATGTGGCAAGGAAAGGCGACCCCACAAGCACTGGCGGCGCGATCCAAGACGGGGACAGCAGCTGGCTCAGCGAGGGTTCTCCGACCACCTATATCGGGATGATAGCGACCTGCCCAGCTTGTAAAGTAGGACAGGGCCCTATCGTCGCCGTCGGCCCGCGATCCATCATCGGCCCGGGCGGGCCAGTAGCGCTGCAGGGCGATTATGTGGCCTGCGGCTGCCCGCCAATGAGCAACACCATCCTCCCCGCCCAGGGGACGACTGTTGGCGACAACAAAGGGCCCCGGGCTAAAGCAGCCAGCGCCCCGGCAGAACCACCAACACCAGCACCTACCAGTTCGCCGGCGACCCCTCTTGTCCCGTTGGTTGACCCCGCGGAACACCGGATCGGCATCTTCTTCGATGGCACCCAGAACAACAGGAACAACAGCGAGCTCAGGGAGCAGTGCGAAGAGGCAAGCCTCCCGGCATGCAAATCCATAGAGAAGCTGATAGGCACCGGATCCTCATTCGACGGCGGCCCCACCAACGTTGCCAGGCTGCGCCAAGCCTATGCCGGATCAGCAATCTACATCGAGGGGATCGGCACCAACGCCGGCAAGGCTGACTCGAATCTCGACATGGCTTTCGGTACCGGCGCAACTGGCGTCATAGCCAGGTCAGAGGAAGGCCTGGCCAAGATCAGCGCCATGATCGCCGGCCTCCCCTCCGGCCCGGTGGCGGTGGATGTTTTCGGCTTTAGCCGGGGTGCTGCCGCAGCGCGACACTTCGTGAACATCCTCCTTGAATCCAACCAGGGGCGCGAGGTGCGCGTCGCATTCGTCGGCCTCTTCGATACCGTGGCAGCAATAGGCCCGAACACCACCGACGACAACAACGGAGCAGTTCGCCTCTACATCGCCCCTTGGGCAGCGGAGAAGGTTATCCAGCTGGCAGCCCAAAACGAGTATCGTGACAACTTTGCCCTTAATTCAGTGCGGCCAGACCACACTGAGATAAAGCTCTTTGGTACCCATAGTGACATTGGTGGCGGGTATGTCGCAGGTGAGGAGAAGACACCGATCATGCGCCCCTATGATGCCGTCCTGAAATTTGGTGACGACGTAGCCTATAAGCGATTTCAGGCAGCGGCCAATGCTCGGCTACAAGAGGCGGGGGAGCACTATATCGAGTATGTGAAAGACCGCAGCCAGATCAAACCGGTGATTCAAAAGTTTGCTGTAGTTTCCAAGACCGACAGCCCAATGGTGGGGCATGTTGCCAATGCGATAATGACCAGAATGGTTAAGCCAGAACTGCAGCTGCTCTCCGGGCACCTGATGCAGCACATCGCACAAGAAAGTGGGGTTCCCATTAACCCTATTGCTGAACCAGTACCGGGAGAACTGGCATTCCTATACAGCAAATACCTTGATATGCAGGGTGGTGCTGAGATTTCCTTGTCCGAGGAACAAAGAAAGCTACTGATGACCGAGTATGTCCACTGCTCTGACAACTGGAACCCGGTAGTAAACCTCCTGTATGTGAACGCCCCCGCACCAGGGCGGGTTCGTCGCGTCTACCAGCAATCACCAGGGAAGTAACCCCATGAAGCGCATAGCGATCACCATAGCCCTCTCCCTTACGCTTGCCGCGTGTGGCGATGCCCAGGAGGAGAAAAAACCACGCACACCGCCAGAGAAACAGGTGATCAGTGAGCCCGCGCATGGGCTTGGCGTCCTTTTTGGCAAGCCAGACCCCAACTACACACCACCTGGCACAATAGTTGATAGCCCGGACTTTAAACTGACGATTCCAGAGAAACGCTGGGAAAAGATCACTCTCAACAAATATGGGGAAGTAGTGCCCAATGAGGATGAGCCAAGCGGGGCGGTAGGTGTAGATAAATGAGAGCTCGCGGGACTATCGCACTCACGGCGCCGACCAACACTTACCCCCTTCAAGGCACCCAGCCATGGTGCAACCAGCAATAACGAGAAGGACAGCACGGAATAGGACGGATACCAGTGACGCCAGGCCGTCCAGCTGCAATGATGAGCCACATACCAACAAGGAGGCGCCACAATGCCCTTTACTGCGATCACCCTTGAGGCTGCCTTGGCCATTAAACCGGCCGAGCTGTCTGGCGTCATAGACGGGATACCGGTTAACCCGACCAATCCACCAGCCAGGAACAAGGCGAACGAGCACCGATCTGCAGAGGAACTTATGCTGTGGTGGCGCCAGCCGTACCTGGAGTGGAACAAGAACGGGCACTGGGAGGTTAGATGCCTCGATGGCGGAGCCTGGGATCGCCCCACGCTCATAGGCGATCACAAGAAGCTCGCCGGCGCCTTGGATGTGGCCAAGCAACCAACTCGGGGTTATGCCATAACCGATCTGCAAGCCCGTGAGAACGGCGAGGCCCTAATGAGATTACTGGGGATGGAGTAAACAAGGGCGCCACATAGGCGCCCTTCCTCTTGCACCAAAAAATAAACTTACGCATGAGATTGACTTATTACGCATAAGACCGTAATTTCATGCTCAATTGGTTTATTTAATGGTCAGTCGAGGGGTGTGTAAAATGGCATTTAGAGCGAACGATGAGCTTCAGCGCGGAACAGAACGAGCTATCCGCTACCTCACTCCATCAGATGGAACCCCGGCACAGAGGGCGGAAGCCAGAGCGCTGGTACTCAAACTGATCGAAGAATACGGGCCTGTGGTGGACTCATACCCCGCTTGGCACCCGATGGTTGATCTGCCAAACAAGCACGTGGGCATACGTGATTGGGTACGTACAACACCATGTGAAGACATCGGCTATCACGGGCTTGACCATACGATCTATCTTGCAGGTGCCATCATCACCTGCCCTTATGGCCACGCCACCCAGACGGTTCTGGACGCCGCCGCGACCCTTAGCCACCCTGACGGGTACTTTGAGGTAGAAGAAATAAAAACCCCCCTCTACAACCTAAGTGCCACACCGATTTTGATCCGCTTTGAGTGGCTTTGCGGCCTAGACCCAAGCAGGCCGATCCCCTCCTCTGTAGCCATCCCCAAGATGCTGCTAAAGGAGCTCCCTCACTGGTCAACCGCACAGTGCCCGGAGACTTGGGAAGATATGAAGGACTACCTTATGGGCTCCCCGGCCGGCAGCAGGTCATCCCTGTTCGTCACCCAGGAGACAGGCCAAGCAATGAAGACGATTTGGAACACCCTAATAAAAAACGGGGTATTCACCCCGCCGCTGAATTGAAAAAGGGCACCATAATGGCACCCTTTATCATTCAGCTGAATTCCACATAGGACAAAGCCCGCGTGTAGCGGGCTTTGGCCTCAATTTACAAGGTATGTCCGTTTCCAGAAAACCCTGTGTCTATGCGGGCAGTATAGGTGCATCGATGATTGTTAACAAGGTCTTTTATGAAGAGTCACTTAAATCAGCTGCGATTGAACGCAGTTGAGCAATTTTTTCATTCGAAAAACGAAACTGATCTGTTGGGATGCTACGTCTGGACACAAGCCGTTGCAGCCGGCCTTCTGCCCATTCTCGGCGACTTTGAAGTAACCCTTCGTAATGCGCTGCATCGCTCGCTCTCCATGCACTACAGCCAAGGGCAATTCGACTCTTTCGACTGGATGATGCGGCGCCATAACCCGATTCCGAACCACCCACACCCTTTAATGCGCGCACATCACAACATGAGCCCTGGTAGCCAGAAAAACATTCTCGACATAGTGAACAAGAAAACTACACCAACACCTGATGATGTGGTCGCAGCGCTATCGTTCGGTTTCTGGGAAAAAATCATCGCAAGCCTTGATTACCGTGCTCACCGTAAGAAACACCCGACTTTACAGGAAGACATTCTATCTGGGGCAATACCACACGCCCCGCAGTCTCCAGGGTTCACATTTGGCGATCCTGACTTTAAGAATCAGGTTGTAGCGCTTCTAAACAGAGTCCGAGATATTCGTAATCGCGTGGGCCATCATGATGCAATCTGGAAGACGCCTGAGTTTGATGACTTAGGAGTGATTGGGTTTATCCCTCGCGAACCACGCCACACAATCATCTCTATCAACAAAGCCATAGAGAAGATAGCCGGGATGGCAGGATGGATTGATCCGAGCATACCTGTCTATATGCGTCAAACCAGGCATTGGACGGCCCTAAAGTCGTTGCTCACCCGCCAGACGCTTGCCACGTATAGGTTGCATGGTGGCTGCAAATCTCTACATCTTGAAAGCCCCGGGAAAATGAGGCGTTCTAAGCCAGAGAATGCCGAGAAGATTATGAGCAGGATCAAGCAGCGCAAGCTACACAGTTACCATTTCTAACCGAAGGGCGCCAGTTTGGCGCCCTTCCTGTCTCCTGGTGGTGGCTTTTATACCCTGCCAGCCCGGCGAACAGCCATCGCCCCCTCACTGGCGAGGATATCGCGGCAGTAGCGCAGCACCATCGCCTCACTACCCCAACGGCCGGCCTGCATGATCTGCAAGATAGTGCACCCGGACGCTGCCATATCCTGAGCCGCACCAACTCGAGCGCTGTGACCCGTCCATACCGCCAACCCCATAACGGATAGCCCCAGGGCCCCATGAGCCTTGGCAAAGATCCGCTCTATCGTCTTGACGCTCAAAGGGGCACCGCGCTTGAGGGCGGTCTGGTGGCGGCCGAACCCGCCGAACAGGGCCGCCTCACTCTTGTGGTCATACTCCCGGCCGGCCAGCTGCAGGTACTCCATGATCAGGGATACCGCCTGGCGGGATAGGGCTATCTTGTCCGGTTCCCCGCTGTGGTTCGTCTTCGTGATCGGTACAGTCAGGACGCCGGCGCCGTCCGGCTGAATGGCAAGGTGCTTCATCTTGATCCGGCTCACCTCGACGGCCCGGAGCAATGTCTCATAGGCCAAGGTCAGCAGCGCGAGATCCCGGCGCTCGATGACTTGCTGGCTACCACGCCAGAGATCCACAAGCTGATCCAGGTAACACTCCCGCATCGGGCTCGCCTGTTCGATCTCTTCCTCGTCGGCCACTTTCTGCCTAACGATGGCCGCCAGGGTATCACTCACCCTAGGATCACCTGACGGATCAGGGCAGCCGGCGGCCTTGTGCATCCGGCCAATGGCCCACCGATCAGAGGCAAGTGAATTACGATGAACGGTCACCGCCCTATGTGAGAGATAACGATTCACTGTTTCTGTTTTCGCCGGCACCGAGTTAAGGGAATTTTCATCACACCACCTGACGAACATCCCCCAAGAACAGGTCAGCCGGCGGAGGGTGTTTTTGGAATAGCGGCCGCTGGTGGCCATAAAGTCATTCACAAACCGAGCCATGGTTTCCCGCACCTCGGGAGCCGTGTCGATGTCCAGCCCCCGAATCCGAGCCAGGCGGATCAGCTCGGCCAGGTCGGAGGGGTTCATGGCGTCAAAATCTATACCAGAAATGGGGGCAGCAGGAAGAAAGGAGGAATTGCCGCCGAAAAGGGTCAGATCGTGCATTTGTTGTTCCGTTTGGGCTTCTGGAGTCGATTGGAATTATACCCCATAAATCGGCCTTAATGTCGAATAACTGTAATTATCAGACATTAATAACAACGGATTCAAAGCGACCCATCAGCCTCACTTGTTGCGCGACTGATCAGACATTGATCAATTCAATCTCGAGAGCAACTGTCAGATCCTGCAATAGACTTTCTTGTAATGGGGACAATTGAGAACCGCCAAAATAGGCCGGGGCGAAGCATTGTATTCGGCGCGGTTTCAATGAATTTTATTAATTATTCATCAATAAGAGCATTGTATAAAGCGGGCACCAAATGCGCTTTTGTTGTCCGTTTCTTGTGATATTATCCGGGGCTGAATTTGATACAGGGGATAGACGATGTTTGGCGAACTGGCTAATTACAACAGCACTCCCGGCGCTAATAACCTCAGCGAGGCGCCGCCTTTCGCGCTTCCGGTGGATATTGACAACCTGATTGACGCTTGCGATACATATTTGCCGATTGATGTGTGGATGGCCTACCTTCTTACACTTCCATTGGATACCACCAAGGAAGAGATACGCCGGATACAGCCCCTCTTTATCGAAGCGGTTGCGGAGTATATGGGGGTAGATGAATGACCAGAATTTCATTTTTCAGACTACTTGGGTGGACTTCATCAGGCGGCCTGGTAGGCACGGGGCTGCTGGTGGCCGGCTTGCCGCCTGTCGCTGTCGCATTGGTGATCGCTGGTGTCGGTCTGTTCGCGGCGACTTACCAGGCTACCGGTGTTACTGCCACCAGTGCTGCAGCAATCATCGCCTTATCTCCTGGTATCATGACAGCTTTGCCTATCTGGGCCGCCATATCCATCGCCACGGTAATCTATCTCTTCATTCTCGATCTAGCCCTGCGACTCAAGTGAGATCGCGATAGAGTTACCGGCGGGCCGCATTTGCGGCCTGTTTTTTACATCCTAACAGCTTGACGAGGGCCCGTTTTTAGGTGTTACTAGCAACGCAAACGCATCGGGTAACACAACAGATTTTTGGAGGGATGTATGGCCAGTAACGGGCTCAAAGAATATCACCAATTCATTCAGTTTAGGGGTGAGCTAATTGAAAGCCTCATGGATATTTCCATTGCGCATGAGGTTCGTTTCTTGGAGGCGTTTGGAGCAATAGAAAGCATTGATGAAATAAAGAATAAAATTAAGTCCAGAAAAATAGTTAAGTCTCTACTAGAGAGAGGTGTAGCCACCGAAGAATGGATTGAAAAACTTGCACTAAATATTCAAGTAAGACAAATAAGAAAAGAGAAGTCAGTTCAAAAGGTGCGGCCCGTTGCTGTCATAACTACCGATGAACAATATATACACTTCAAGAAACAAATTGATATTTGGGAAAAGTCCGTTAGAAAGCTAAATAATATTGACCCTGATACTTACCCACTCAATGCCACTGTGTTTAACCCTATGCCTTGCATCATTTCCAGCGCAAGGAAGATAACCATTGCCAACAACAAAGCAACAGCCGTGCGCACCATCAAGAAATCCGTCTTGCTGCGCCGGTACAAGAGCTACATCGCCTCTATGCAGGGCAAGGGTGACACCATACCGGCCTCCGTCCTGGCTCGCCTCAAGGCCGAAATGGCCGCTATGGAGGTTGATGGCGAAACAGAATATGTGTCAAGGAACGACAAGAACAACGAGACATCGCTAAGCATCTATCCAATTATTGGCGCTCAGGAAAGAAAGCGGGTGCCCATTGCCGGGGTCATTATTGACAACCGCTTTAACGATTTGGAAATAAGCCCCGCCAAAAAACTGGCCGAACGGGGGGACACTTTTCAGGCCTTACAGATTCGAGAGGTTCCATGCTCTCTACCACTGGTGGGCGGGCGGCTCTACCCTAAGCGAGCCGTGGAGAAGGCAAAACAGATTGCGAGAGAGTCTAAGCTACCTATTAGTAGCTAATGAAACCATTAATTGCCGGGCAATTAAACATCCTCTGCAACTAGATCTTTTGCCCAGCCAGATACGGCTTCATGCTCTTCGCGCATATCGTTCGTTATCATGGCAGAAGCCGGAATATAATCCGCCAGGAAGTGGAAGCAGTAGGTATCCCATCTATCAGGCGAGGGCAGGCCAAGGTCTGCTCTCATCTTGTCTTTTGGCATCATCACCCACTGGCCTTGTTCGTTCAGCCTGCAGGGAATGCGGGCCGCCTGGTCGAGGGTCTTTTCGTGGGCATCGAGGCGCATACGGCCACCTACTACAGCATCCCGGGCCATGATGTTGGCAAAGGCCCGCTTGTTCAGGAACCGGCTCTTATCCTCCTTGCTGAAACAGGGAATACCCCAGCGAATCCGGGTTACGTTCATCCCCCCCTCTTCGGCTATGGTAGCCGTGTCGCTCCCCACGCCGTCCCCATCTATCGCCACCACCAGGTTAGGGTATTTGTCGGTCGGGTACTCGGCCACCAGCAACCGCCCCAGGTTCACCGGGTCGATTGTGCCAGCCCACTCTTTGAGGCTATGCGGCACCACACGCCGCTCGTAGCGCTCTCCCGATACCCTGGCCAGGTTCGCAACCGAACTATCCCGACCGTTCCCAACGTCCACCGTGAGCACCCAGCCCCAGCCCTTAGCCAGCTTAGGCTTGGCCTTGGTGCTTCGCTCGCATTGGTCGCGGGACAACAGGTTGCCGGCCACCTCTTTCGGAAACTCCCCGCGCACCTTGATCAGGTACTCCGGCGCGTCACGGCTACCGCCATACTCCCGCAACTTGGTCAGGATAAACTGGACAGTTACCAGGGGCGACTCTTCCGAGTTGAGCTTGATCGCCGTGTACCCCAACTTATCGTCAGGGCCGCGCTTCTTGAGCTTGTGGTGCGTGTCGTAGAAGTAGCCCTGGTTCTTCGTTGGCTGAGACAACAACAAGATCCGGTTATCCGTCTCTGTCAGTGCCCCTGTCATCACGCCAAAGGCCTTGTCCGATACACCGGACGCCTCATCCACGATGTAGAACAGGTGCGCGGCGTGTTCGCCGGCGAGGGATTCTTCATTACCTATCCGGCAGCCCTTGGGGCTCACGAACCAGACGCCTTTACTGGCCCGCTCGAAGAAGGTGGTTTCGGTCAGGATGAAATACTGCTCTATCCAGGGGTGGCGCTTGCACATCTCCCGGTAGTTGATTTTCAGGTACTTCCAGATCACCTGCTGCACCTGGGCGATCTTGTTCGCTACCACCACCACACGGGCACCAGGGAAGCAGAGCATGTAAATCAGGATCATGATGGAGGTCATGTCTGACTTGCCCGTACCGTGGCCAGACGAGGCAGAAGTCTTGGCGCCTGTCTGCTGGGCCGACTCCAGTATCAAGCACTGCTGCCAGGTAGGCAGCTTGCCGAACAGCTCGACAGAGGCTTTTATCCAGTCATAGCGATACTTGGCCACTAGGGCCGGATAGCGCGGGTCTTTGGTGATTGTCTTGATGCGCCCCATTACGGCCATTCCTCCCGCACTTCTTCAAGAGGTGTCAGGGGATCGCTGTCATCGTCGTCGTAATCACTCCCCGCATGAACTGGCGCCTCGTCATCTGGCAGCGGGTTGAAGTCATCCTCATCTACCAGGTCGCCGTGCTGGTGCGCCACCTCGGCAGCCAGGGCCGCCGCCACCTCTTCCCGGCGTGTCGGCAACCAGCTCCCCATGAGCTCCTTCTGGGCGGCCATGTAGGCCCGGGACTGCGCTTCAAGCTCTTCGTCGGAGATACCGCCGTCCGTGTCGGTGATCGGCTCGATGAATCCAACCTCCCGGGCAACCTCCATCTTGAGCGAGTCAGTCATGCTCAAGCCCTGTATCTCCAACCGCTGCGCCGTCTCCAGGGCGCTCCATCCATGCACCAAGCGCTCCTGCAGTATCTTGGCCGTCTTACCCTGCTGCTCCAGGCTCTCCTTCTTCTCCTGTTCGGCCCATCGCTGGCGCCAAAGAGCAGCCTTGCGTGTCCCCATGAACCGCTCCAGCTCGGCCAGGCGCTGCGCCGGAGCTGTCTCGGCCTGCATGATGGCCATCTCCAGCGGCATTTCTGTCTCGGTTCCCGGGTAGCACCAGGGTTGCCGCTTCTCGTAGTCGGCAATGGCCCGCTTACGGGCGGCATCCTTGTCGCGGAGCAGTAGGAGATAGCGCCCGCCAGCCAAGAGCAGATCACCATCGCCCATGACCAGGGAGAGCGAAGCCCCCAGGGTTTCCTGATCCATGTTCGTGTACGAAACGAAGCCGCCGGTGTGATCCTGCGCGGTCAGCGGCTCGAAAAAAGCGATCCCATTTCGGCCTTCGACTATCGAGGCGCTGTCGGGATCGCTCGCGTGAACCGCCCCCTCCCCAGCAGCCTTGCCACCTTTTTTGTAACGCCCTGATTTAATGGTTTTTTTTGGCTTACCGTCAGACTGAGCGGATCGCTCGGTGCGATCCCGTGAGTTGTCGACCAAGCGAAGTTTTGGATCGTTTTTCGCGGGATCGCGGGTGGTTTTGCGGGGTTTTGGATCGCTTTTAGGATCGCTTTGGGAGGTAGGCTTGGGATCGCTGGTAGCAGGTGCGGGATCGCCCTTCATGAACTTCCTGGCGGTATTGGGGTTGAGCCCCGCCTCGCGGGCGTAGGCCGCCACGGAATACCCAGGGAATTCCTCTTGCCGGCGCCGTTTATGTGCCTCCCAGTCAATTTTTGCCATTCTCTCCGACCCAAACATCCTAACAAATCGCGGTGATAATACTTTATTGCGCCACAAGTATCGATCTAATGGCCTTCTGGGGGGTTGGTAGATCATTCAATGATCAGCCGGGATGCCTCTTTCGGGTGTTGGCGCCAAATTTGTCTATTTTTGGCCTAATTTGGGCCCAATAGAGCCATTTCGGCCTTGAATTGCCAACGACAGAGGATAGAATGGGGCCATTGCGCAATTCGCGTAATGACCCCTACAGGAGCAAGAAGCATGAATAAGCCAGTGGTTAAGCAGGCCAAGCAAGTTGAAGCGGAACAAGTAGAGCAAGCGCCGTACATTCACGTTGTCGCCCTGGACGATGGCTCGGGCAATATCGCCGTGGCCTATGAGAACGAGGCCGGGGAATACAAAGAGCACACCCAGCCGTCTCTCATTGAGCGAGGCGTTGGCGCAGCCTTCGGCCAAAAGGGTGTTAATGCCTGGGGCGCGGACAACGAGCGCTACACCGTCAAGGCCTATACCACCAAACCTATCTCTACCCTGGAGCCTGACTACCAGGTATCAGCCGCCTCCCGGGTGCTGGTGAACGACGCTTTCTCTCGCGCCGGCCTGGGCGGCCAATACTGCTCTATTGGCGCCACCCTTCCCGTTGACCAGTATTATTTGCCGGCCGGCACCGGTGACGACCCCCGCAACTGGGATCGCATCAAAGCGAAAGAGGACAACCTCAAGAAGGCAGTCCAAAGCCTGAACGGCTCCAGCATCCCACCGACCATCCTCCATGTCTCTGTGTTCCCAGAAGCCATCCCGGCTTACATCTACTGCGCCTATGCAGAGCGCCCGGACGAAGATCGTGAAGCCATCGGCGAGTACCCAGAACGCCACAAGACTCTGGTTGTTGACTTGGGCGAGTTCACCAACGACCTGGCGATACTGGCAACTGGTAATGAAGTTGTGGCCTACGCCACCCATGAGCATGGCGTACACCGCATGGTTGAGCACTTCCGCACCCTGCTGATCCGAGACGCTTTCAACCTCGGCTTGTTCGATGTCGCAGCCATGCCAACTGCAGACTTGAAGGTGGCCATTGAGCGCGGCTACATCGGTTCTGATTTGGAAACCAAGGCCGCTGTTGCTGCCCGCATCGACATTACCAGCCAAGTCCTTGAGGCCGCCGACGAGCTGAACCGCCTGGTTCTGGAAGATATTCGAGCCCTGACTCGCGGCCAACTGTCCACTCTCACCCGGGTTGTCTTTGTTGGTGGTGGCGCCAACCATCTACGCGAACACGCCAAGCGCTGGCACCATGCCGTAGACATCCCCCTGAATCCTGAATCCGCTATCGTGCGCGGGGTGTACCTGCTACTCACCCAGGAACGCGACAGCATGATCGCTGCCGCCCTGGAACAGCTGGAGGTCGCCGCCAATGACCAATAAGCCGCCAAAAAAGATATACGCCAAGTACGCCGTTGAGTCAGAAGGCCGGGATGTTCACGGGCGCTTTGCCACTGCCTACAACGAAGCCAGCAAGGGCAAGCAGGGGCTGCTGGCTCAGTGTGTCGCCGGCGGCTGGCTGCTGCGCGAGTGCGGCTTACTGACGCTGACCACCGAGATTTGCGAATCAGAAGAGTACCTGGCGGCAACCTCCGCCATCCAGCGCCGTGAAATCTTGCTCGGCGAGCTGCTCAAGCTATCAGGCATTAGCAGGGACGCCCCTGTTATGCCTCTGGCGGCCTCGAGGGCGACTTACGCACCCACCCCCACGCCAGAACCGCAAGGCGAGCACACGGAGCCACTCAGCGAAGAGGAAGAAGAGGGCGCTCAACTCGGGGCCGAAGAGCAACCCCCAGCCCTCCGCCGGGGCCCGGTAATGCGCACCCAGGGGACGCCATTGCCGCAACTGGGGGCAACCACCACCCCTGCAGCCAAGAAGTAACCCACCCGGCCCGGCTGCGAGGCCGGGTTAATTCAGAAGCGAACAGAAGCGAAGCAGCAAATGGAAGTAATCCAGAAAGCGTTGGGAAAGAGCAGATCCCAGCGCTTCAAAGACAGCCAGAGGGCCCTGGGGAATAAGCAGCTGGCCGTATGGGCCACACCGGGGGCCATGGAGGCGTGGGAAAGGGTCAAGCGCCTATCCCGGGACGCCGACAACAACCAGGTACTATCGAACATTGCCAAAGTCATCAGCACCATGGACGACATGGAGATCATCGAACGGCTATCAAGGCAAGTCCCGTAAACAAGAAAGGCGCCATCAAGGCGCCTTTTTCACGTCCACCAGCTATTTTGATAAAATCTGTTTGTGCTAGCTTGATTGTGTGCGCCGAACATCGAAAGATAGGGCCGACCACCACAACAGAGGAAACGGTTATGGGCAAACTGATTGATGCAGGCCGCGAGGTAATGGGCACCTGCCGGGAAGCGAAAGAAAACCACGACTTTGACGATCTGGTGAAGAAGTATGACCTTCACACTGCCGAGAAGCTGATTGAGCCGCAACTTAAAGCGGCGGGGGTGAGCCTTGAGAAGTTTCGCACCTACAAGGAAGTGAAGGTAGTTATCCAGAATGGTGCGCTGGACGTTTCTGCCGCCCACGATGAGGCCAAGAAGGCCGCAACCACAGCTCTGGCCAATGAAGGCTTACTGCCTGCCTAACAAAAAGCCCGGCAGGGACCGGGCTAATCTCTCAACTCTTCAAGTCCGGGCAGGCCCGGGCAATTACCAGCGGCGCCGCGCTCCTTACTTATCCCCTTTCTCCTTCGCCGTGTAGACCCAGTACCCCTTGGCGTATGGGGTTACGTTATCCAGTTCGGCCTTCACTCCACCAGCCTCCTTGAAAGCATTCCACTCCTGCAGGTGCCCCGGGCAGTAGTGAATCTCCGGCGCTATCTCAGCAGCATGGCGATTACAGAGGTGCCTATCGCAGGTCTTGCCTTCCCCCACCGGGTAATCGCACTGGTATCCAGTTACACCCCCACAGACAGCGCAATGCGGGCCAAGGTTTCCGCAGATATGGCCCGTTACCTTTCCGTCCTTATCGTGAAGCGGGTAGCACGGCATCAGTCCACCCTCGCCTGCATTTCCTTCTTGAGCCTTTCCACCGACCGAATCAAATCCATCACCAGCGCCTTTTGCTTGGCGGCACACTCCTCCATGGATTCGGGAGTGCTATGCCCCAGCCAAGTCAGAGCTGCTTTAAGCCTGACAATGTGATCGAACGACAGGGCCGTGTCTGACTCCTCATGGATTACGGGGGGCAGCGTCAACGTCACCCACTGCTGCCGCCTTTCCGACATCAGACCGTTAAGGTACGCTGACTCATAGTGATAAACGACATCATCCTCTGACTCGAAAGCCAGCCACTCATCGTTATGGCTGCCATCAAGGATCAGGCCCATCGCTTCGTTATACAGTTCAATCACGCTATCAGGCGGCATCACTCCATCACCCGCCGACTCGCTATCAGAAGCCAGTACAGGAGAGGCCACCAGCTCCGAGGTGTCGCCCTCCAGTATCAGCTCCTCTAGGATGGGGAGAACGGGAACCAGCAAGGATACGGCGCTGTCATCCACTCTACGGAAGATTACCCCCTGTGGGTTCAAGCCTTGGGCGTTAAGCCCCCAGAACAAGTCGCTAAACGAATCGGCGCCAATAAAGCCAATCCAGTCTTCCTTGCAATACAGAGACGATACGAAGTACATGGACATCAGCCCTCCCCCTCAATGAGGGCAGGCCGGGTAATAGCCCCCTGACCTACTCCCAATTCCAATGATTTATCTTTGCCCGCTGGTGGATATGACCAGCTGCCCACCACCAAGCTCCCCCGGAACGAGCGCACGATTGAAACGATGGCCTTGGCCTCATGCCGGGAATCATCGCCTGCGTGGTGCGGCACCCCCTCAAACGGGATCTGGTACTTGGGATCTACCCCCAGCAGCAAGCGCCCCATCCAAACCATGGTTCTCATCGACTGGTTCCGGCGGAAGTGCCACAGACTGGGCGCCCCCTCGGTGCGGCAAGCGTCCTCTATGATGGAGTTATCAAATTCAGGGCCGTTCCCTATCACCTCAATCTCACGGCCACCAGCCTCCATGAAGCGCAGGAACTCGGCCAGGCTCTCCAGGGCCCGGCGCAGGGTACCACGAGGTAAGGCCGGGTCGAACATTTCAGCCCACGCCACCGGGTGCGTCTCTCTCAGCCCTTTCCAGAACGCCAGGGTGCTTTCATCAGTCACTCGGCCAGGTTGCTCCAGGCTCAGGTCAATGCGGGTGTAGAAGTGCCCCAGTTCCTCCCCTGTGAGCACGTTGACCACTGTCACCCCTATGGTGCCAATGACTGCGTGAATGCTCTTGGCCAGCGTCTCAACGTCCAGCACCGCCACATACGGCGTACCGATAGCGTCCCCCCATGGTCTGGGGAGTGGTGCCAGGGAGGGAACCGGCTCGGGTTTGGTCTTGGCCAGGCTGGCCAGCAGCAGGTTCAGCACTTCAGACCGCCCCTCAACCCAGCGATAGGCCGTGCTCTCCGACAAGGTGGAGGCCTCCAGGAACTCCTTTACTGTCAGGCCGTGGGCCGCGCACATTTCACCTAAAGTCATCACTTGCACCTTCCGAACATCTTCTTGAATGAAATCTGTGTATCTATGTTGCCTATCTCTATCTCAAGGGTCGTCTGCTCCGTTATGACCTTGAAGGTGTCCCGCTTGCGCTGCTTCTCCAGGTCGGCCCTGGCGACCGTCTCCCTCTCCGCTAGGGCGGTCAGCTTGGCTAACCCCTCCTTGGTGTTGAAATCAATACCGACCGCTTCCTGGTGCACCTGCAGAAGCTCCCCGAGCGGGTCATCGGCCTGGATGGCTTTCAGCTTCTCCAGGCGGCGAGAGAGACGGGCCCTTTCCAATCTCAGGGCATCCACCAGGATCTGATCACTGCTTCTCGGCTCTGCCACTTAACAGCCCTCCTGGTCGGGTTCGTCCAGGTGAGCCACCTCTACATCCGACATATCGGAGAAAGTCGGGTTGCCTGGCAGGCTGACGCAGTTCACGGAATTGCTCATGCAGATCAGCTCGGTTACTACGGCCCGCAGGTCATCCCTATCGAACCAGTCATCAGCGAGGATCGCCGCAGCAATGCCCCTCAACTCCTTCACCTGGTCACTCAGCTGGCCGCGCCATCCGTTCATGCTGTATTGCACTGGCCGCCCTGCCCCGTCAGGGCCACCAGCTGTACGCTCGAAGGCGGCGCTTACATCAGCAGCCATCACCCCGGCCAGCTCAGGGGACAGCAGGGCGATAACCTGGGATGTGACCCCCTTCGCCTTGTGCCACTGTCCGAAGTAGTGCAGCGATACCAGCTCATGCAGGGCCTTACGCATCACCTCATCGTCCACCGGCTGTATGGTCGCCTGGGGGACGAACTTGATCCCGTCTACGAACACCTCATACAGCATTGCCCTACCCCCAGAACCTTCTCCACCAGCGTTTTGGCCTTCTGGCGGCGGGCCTGCACCTCCGGGCTATCCGGGTCATGGTCGGCCCCCAGGTACTCCCGGGGCACCTTGTTTAGCGCCCTCTTCATCCGGCCAAAGCGCTCGTCGTTCTGCCAGACAGCGCTCCGGGTCAGCATTGGCTTCTGGCCCTTGTTCTCTGCCTCGGCCAGGGTCATCAGCGCTTGCCGATCGAACACCCCCAGGATGTCCAGGGCGCATACTGCAAGTCGGAGATCGTCATAGTCAGGGCGCCCGCCGGAACGGGCCGCCTCGATGATCTCCCCCAGGGTTTTACCCGGCGTCAGCACAAAGCCCCCTCGGCGCTCATGGCTTCAAACTCCATGCGCCCCTCGGCCTGCTTGCCCAGCAGCGAAAAGAGCCCGTACAGCGCTAGGTTTGCGACCACGGCATCATCAACCGCCCGCTTTACCTTGTGAGGCTGACCAACGAGCGCCCCGTCACCATCCAAGTGGTCAAGAACCCCGCTTACCACCTCCAGGGTGTCACCAAACACTTCCTGACGATTGACGATGGATTGCGGGGACAACTCGGGGTCGGCCACGAACCCGTAAAGGTCATCCTCCATGTGCATGTTGTCGATCAACTCCGCCAGCGAATAGTGCAGATTGAACGCCGGCGAGCCGGCTGGCGCACCCTCCATATCCTTCAACAGATCGACAATCGTTGGTTTGTCGATTAAGCATTCGATGCGCTGCAGCAGCGGCTCAATGGCGGGGCACTCAAAAAAGTTGTTTTCAGTTTTCATTGCAAGCCTCCGGGGCTCTGATTGTGTTACTGCATCCACTGCACATCAGGGAACCGTCCTTGAAAGCCCCCTCGTTATGACTCTGCCGGCATACCGGGCAGATCAACACCTCAACGCGCTGGGCCACCAGTGGCTTATCCCCCTCCTGGGGCGGCTTGTACTTGCATACCCACCCACCCACGGCGGGATCGAAAATCTCGGGCCGCAAGCATTTCGGGGTATCCCAGGCGTGATCGAATTGGAATCTGGTCTTTCCGCAGTGCTCGCATTTGCTACTCATCGTCACCCTCCCCAGTCGGACGTAGCGGGAGAAGCTTGGCGTCTCCTGATGGTGGATAGGGCCACGCGCCCACATGGTGGCGATTCATGTCCTTGAAGTATTCAAAGAGAGCCGCGCCATCCAGCCCGAACTGGCCGGAAAGGGTTTGCAAGGCGTGTCCGAACCCTGGGCGCAACAGGGCCAAGTTCGCCAGCGCCAGCAGGATCAGCTGACGATCTCCCTCGTTGGGGCTGACGGCCTTGAGCATGTCGCCTACCCTGTAGTCCCACCAGAACGACCGCACCGACATGTTGCTGTAATCCCCGTCAGGATCGCGCTTACGTAGTTCCTCCAGGGCGCTAGGCTGCTCGTCAAAGGCGCGGCAGAGGGAGTCCTCAAACTCCTGGCGAATAACCTCAATATCCCGAGCCTCATAGGCCGGGGCAGCTGGGGCCGACTCAAGGCCATCCAGCAGAGCCAGCACAACCCCCGGGCTTATAGCCGCAATGAATTTCGCTTTGCTGGCATAATGAGGGTCGAAAGTCCGAGCCCCTACGTGCTGCCCCCAACCTCCAGCGGCAGCCTCCTCGGCCAGCGCTCGCAGCTCTTGGCGCTGCTCTTTCGCTATCACGACACAACCTCCCGGCAGTAAATGAAATACCCGAACCAAGCGACGAACGCTGACAGCAGCGCCAGGAACACGCTTTTTAGCCTCCAAGCATCAATCGCAATGCAGAGGGCAAGGAGCGCACACGCCCCCAGGAGCATCCATATCATTGCCACCTCAATCGCCCCACTCATCACGCCAGGCCTCTTCTGGCGTCTTGCCAGCCTCGTAATCCTGCAGCCAGGAGTCAGCATCGTCAGCGGAACCGCCCTTGGACTCGGCATGGCAGCACAAGAATGAGTGCCATTCCTCAAAGTCACAGTTCTCATTGGTCATCGGTCTAGCCCTCTCTCGTTCGCGTCCCGGGTCATGTGTGTTGTTTGACCCCCTTCACCCAATCCCCTATCTGCACGGGGTTGGGGCCGTTCTTCTGGTGTCTGAACTTGGTGGTGCTGGCCAGGTGGCAAAACACTTTTCCGGGGTGATCCGGGTGATCGCAGCGGCCAAGGCCGAGAATCCGCCAGGTGTCTCCATCCTGGCGAACCTTCATGCCTAGTTTCAGAGTGCGAGGCATAGCCCCTCCAGGTCTGCTCCATTTGCGGCCACTATACCCCCATAATGGGAGAAATAAAACATCCTAACAAGTTTGGGTAATTTTATTTTACCAGCAAAAAGCCCCGCTATTACGGGGCCTAAAGGGAATGGGGAACCTGGGGGTTACTTCTGGGATAGCCGGCGGCTGGTGACTCTGCGCGGCCCTCGCTTCCCCACCTGCAGCTTGGCGCCGCAACCGCTACAAACAGCAGTAAGGGAACCAGCCCGGGACTGGGTGAGCTGGCCGGCGCACCTGGGCCATTAGGAGGTCTCCCGAACCGGGTGAATGCCATGGACACGGCCCAATTTCAGCAGCTCGCAGATGATCATTTCGTTCCTGGTGCCGTAACCCAGCTCGTCCACCAGCTGATCGAAAACGGCCAGTTCGCTCTTGGCCGCCCGCAGGCCGCGCACCTCTGCAATCCCCTTCCTGGCCAGACGCTCCCGGTGCCGGCGGGAGGTTTCCGCCGTGGTGTACCGCCGCCCCTTGGGCCGACCAGGGCCAGCCACCTTATGAATGGTCATTAGCCGGCCTCCGGCTGGTTCAGCAAAGCCTCAAGGTCATTCAAGATTGCCAGCTTGGCCGTCTCTTCGGCCACCATGGCAATGTTCAGCTCCCGGGCCGTGCGGGGCTGGCTACCACACACAGCAGGGCTGACGGGGAGCTTGCGGCGGCGCTCGGCATCAGCTCGGCGGTTATTGATGAACGCCCTAATCGTTGCCTGTTTGGTTGATGTCATCATTTATCGGTTCCTTCAATATTGCAGCCGTCTGTACCGCTGCAGACCACTCTGCTTGGGTCAGTGAGCTGAATTTTCTGGCTGGTCGTTTTGTCTTTGGATGGAAGATCGTCGGCTGCATCAGAGCCCGTCCGTCTCTTCGCTGCAGTTCGAACCACTTCCTGGCCACGCTGAATTTCAAGATGCAGCCATGGCGAGCGGCCAAGTTGGCAACCATCTTCTCTGTCACTCTCGGCGGCTTGTCCCAGGGCGCTACCATCCCGCCGGCCAGCTGATCCTTAAAGTCAGCCAGGATCTTCCTGCCGATCTCTGTCACCTGGAACAGCTCGCCATGTGCTGTCCTGTCGGCGACTTTGGTGATCGCGCCTTCCTTCTCCAATCCGGCGGCTGTCTGGCCGGATATTTTGAGAATCGCCTTCTCTCTATGGCCCACCAGCTCAATGATGTAGGTTCCTGTGAGGCAGATAAGGCGGTCGGCCTTCACCATCAAGGTACTGTCACGGCGCAGTAGGTAGCGGCCTTCTGGCATCAGGGCTGATAGAGCTTCGTAACGCTTTTCGGTCATGTTCATTGGCACAATTCTCCGGGGGCTGGGGAGTTTTCCACTTATGGTCGTGCCGGTGATCGGGCATCCGTTCGCCCATGGCAAGGGCCCTATAGAGGCGTAAAACCCGAACCGCATCCTCCCACCCGACACACAAAGCGCAGTAGTACCCACGTTTTGTTAGGTTGTTCAGAGTGCCGATTTGGTCATCAGAGGCCGAACCACCAGCAGCTTTCAACTCAATACGGGCTCCATGATACACCCCAGCCGGCCAGTCGATAAGAATGTCAGGGTATCCGGCCTTGGTTCCCTCTGCTTTCAGGTCGGCGCCAGTCTTGGCAGAACGCAGCCCACCATTCGGAACAGCACTCATTGCGTCATACAGCTCGGGATCTTCCAGCTCCATGCAGTGGAATACCCGAACCTGCTCATAGTGCTCTTGCTGGCCCTTCTCCTTGCTGGGATCTTTGGCTATCACTGCCAGCGCCACGGCATGAGGGGACACATAACCAGGCTCTCCACGGCGCGGCTTGGCCTTGCCGCCCTTCCCTTTCTTGGCTTGGCCACCAGATGCAGGGGCCCCCATGAGATCACCGAACGGACGGCCAGAGCCGGCGGCTATCCCCTTCTTGGCCCACCCATCACGGCGGGCCTGTTGCGTCATCACGAAATCAGCACCGAACCGGGACATTACTTGCGCCCCTTGCGCTTGCTGCTCCTTGCGATCTGACTCGACCGGCGAGAGTTGCGAGCTTCCCGGCGGCTCCGCTCGTGCTCAGCCTCGGCGATAACGGCGATGGCTTCCGGGTTCTCGAGATGCGCGTAACGTTTGGCGGCCAGGTCGCCGTCATCCATGGCCTTGGTCATCTTCGCGGAGTCCATGGCCTGCATGTGCTCTATGATGGCCGGCCATTCCTCTTTTGGCGGCATGACCGCCTTGGCCACATCTACCACGCCATCCACTCCCGGGATCGTGGCGCTGAATGACGGGAAGATCAGG
This sequence comes from Aeromonas sp. TS_SC_11, assembly GCF_057318915.1. Taxonomy (NCBI): domain Bacteria; kingdom Pseudomonadati; phylum Pseudomonadota; class Gammaproteobacteria; order Aeromonadales; family Aeromonadaceae; genus Aeromonas; species Aeromonas sp. TS_SC_11. The sequence goes on along the minus strand of NZ_JBWZZQ010000002.1, from coordinate 32,952 downwards.
TAATACTCGCCGTCCTCGTTCGGTTCGGCAGATAGCATGGTCACGCACCCCAGGCCGCCCTTGGTATTCCACCAGCAAAGCGGGGTGTTCGGGGCTATCGTGTGGCTGTCGGCACTCTGCAGGTGGTCAGGGCTCAGGGCCATGATCGTCAGGCGGCCAGTGTCGCTCTTGTACTCGGGCTGGTTGTTAAACATGCGCAGGGCCATCAGGGCGTAATCCAGATCCAGCTTGTTGGCCATGCAGCGCCCGTGCATTTCCTTGAGCAAGCCGGCGGCCCGCTCCTCTGCCACGCCGGCAGATTCAACCAGCTGTTCCAGGTTGTTGATCTTGGCGCGATAGGCGCCCAACACCTCATTGGTGCCGTCATTCTTCTTGGTAATACGATCAAGTTCCTCCACCAGCCCAGGAACCCGCTTTGCCTGGTTGCGCAGCTCGGCCAGCTCGGCCTTGGAGATAGCTGTCATCCCATCAGCAACAGTCGTCATTTGTCGGCTTTGCTCGGCGAACTGGGCCGCTTGCGCTTCCAGGGCGTTTTTCTTGGCCACATCGGCCCGGGCCAGGCTGGCTTTCGCTTGCTGCAGCTCCCGCGCCTGGTTGCCGTTGTCGGCGGTCAGCTCTTCGACCTTCTCGCGCAACTCCTTACAGTTGCCCTGCAGCTCGGCCATGGAAGCTGTCAGGCGCTCGCGGCTCTCTTCGCTATGCTTCAACCGGGCATTGGCATCAGCTGCCCTGCCGGCGGCGTCACCGGTCGCCTTAACCTCTGCCAGGGCAGCCACCAGCTGCTTCTCCAGATCGGCAGCCCGGGCCTGCAGCTCCACCACCTGGCCGGCTACCAGCTCCAGGGCTTCCTGCTTGGCCTGTAGCGCGGCGCTGGAGGCCTCCGCAGACTCACCACCAAGGCGGTCAAGCAAACGCTGCTGACCGGCCAGCTTGGCGCCGGTCGTGGTCAGCTCGGCAGTCAGGCGAGCCACCTCTCCACGCAAAGAGCTCGCAGCCCTCTGGTGAAGCTCAATCTCGGCCTCACCCTCTGCAACCTTCGCGTTCAGGTCGTCGATGATGATCTCGGTCAGCTTGTCTTTCTGGATAGACAGGCTCCCATCAGTGGGCTGCATCACAGCAAGGGGGATCTTTACGAAATAACGTTCTTCCGTCTCTTGTTCAAAGACAACGGAGGTATCAACAGCTTGATTCATTGCGGCCTCTAGGTCAGGAAAAGGAGGTTTGAGTAAACTTGTTAGGATGTTAACAGGGAGGGCCTTTCGGGTCACGCGCAATATAAATTCAGGGAACAAAAAAGGGGCCTAAGCCCCCTGTTTTAACTATTCATGCCGCACGGCTCGAAAAGCCCACCAGCCATCTTCCCTGAGTCGCTTAGCATGGAACACCACCCCCGGTGCGGCCAAGGCAACCTCCAGGCATTGAGGATGGCTAGTAACCGTCATTAAGCGATCAAACTCATGAGGCTGTAACCCAAAGATCTCCATAGCCTGCTCCTTCGTTCTAGCTGCCACGATTGCTATCACATGATCGAAACCAAGCCTCGGCGACTGCCCTCTCCATACCGTCAGACCCTCTCGATTAGGGGATTCGGCCTCATCAGCTGCTTGCCTCTTGCAGAGGGTTATCCCGGTTCCCTCTAGGGCCTCGGTTACATCCACCTCCTGAAAGTCCACGGCGGCAAAGGTCTTGCCGGCCAGGTAGGCCACCGGCCACGGGATGTCGGTCGCCCTGGTCTTGTTCTGGGCCAGCGCTTCATCCCTGGTGAACGTCTCGGCATCGGTCAGGTTTGCCGTGTAGCCGGCGCCGCCCTTCCTCCACCAGCTGATCATGTTGCCATCGTGGCCCCGGCCATCCTGCAGGTAGAACCGGTCAGTTTGCTGGTGGATGCACTCTTTCAGCCCCACCTTGACCGCCTCAATGATCTTGCAGAGCGTGACATACTTCTGGTTTGGCACCTGGAGTGCGGGCGGTAGCGATCCCTCATACCAGCAATCGCCGTACAGTGCAGACATAAGCCCGTAGTCGCTGCAATGGCCTTCCCCAATTTCCACCTCTTGCGCCCGATCATAGAGATCCCGGGCCATGGTCTTGTCGAATTGATCGGTTCGGCGGTATGCGAATACCTCCTGGCAAAGCGCCGCCCGCAGCTCATCCATATCCGGGTTCAGGATCTCCGGCTTGGCATCGTTATCGAGATAGCCCGCCAGGTATGGCACCCCGGCATCAACGAAGAATTGCTCCACGCTCCGGTCACTCATCGCCGGCCAGGCCGACGACCAGGCTTTCCCCCAGCTCTCAATGGTTATCTTGCCCTTGCCGGGTTCGTAGTTTTCCAGGTACACAGTGATCGGGTCGAGATCGTCGGTGGCCGGTATCCTGATACAACTCACCATGGAGGTTTTGATGCTCATAGCGCCACCTCTATCGTCTCGGCGGTGGCGATCTCCGCCCTAAGTCTCGGGGGCACTGCAATCTTGATGGCTCGTAATTTGTCAGTCATTTCGCTTCGCTTCTGGTTGTCCCGGCTCATGGCCGGGTTGCTTCGGTAACGGGATTGCTCGTCCCAACAGAGCCATTGTAATCCCGCGCTGAGGCGGATTGGAATAGGCGCCGGCCAAATGTGGCGCTACTTATGCAAAATATGGCGCCAAGTTTAGAGTGCTCTGGTTCACACACCAGGACAAATATGGCGCCAAATTCAGCCAAAAGGGGTTGAATTGAGACGATTAAGGCCACACCATTTAAATTAAGGGCCTGAATGTAAAAATAAGGCGCCACAAATGGCCGTGAACGACCAACCAGCAAGAGGGTTACGGCCAGTAATGGCGCCACATTTTTGATATTAAGGCCCAACTAACATTAATTGGCGCCACTTTAGGCCACAAAAAGGAGGTCACAGCCTCCCCACCTAACCTATCAGACTGGCCGCTCAGCCCTGACTAGACCGGATATGGTCAGCCACGGATCGGATCAGTGCCAGGTTATCGGCATCCTTACCAAGTACCCGGCGAGCAAAAGCAGCCCCCTTTGACATGTGCTTTCGCCTGGCCAGTTCAGCCATCACGAACTGGCAAATCATCGTCTTTCTCACTCTCACACCTTCGCCTCAAATATGCAGAACAGGGCCGCCAGCGCGACCGGAATGAGGGCCATGGCGACCCCCTTGGTAAACTCCATCAAGCGACCACCTCCTGTAGGCGAAACTCGACTACCTTGCAGCGCCGGAACCCACTCTTGCCGACATAGGGCACAGCCCTTACCTTCCTGGTCGCCGTTCTGGATGAAAACACCCCATCCTTCACCAGCTCGTTAAACACGAATCGCAGGCCGGAAGCATCTAAGCCCATCTTCATGCCAAGCCCCATATCCATGGCCTCCGGTATGGTGGCCCTGCCCGCTTCCTTTACCAGGTTGATCGCCGCGACCTTGCGCAGCGCCTTGTCTTTGATAGTCATGCAGTCACCTTGAATGCACGGCCTGGATAGGAGGTGATCCCGTCCGGGTAACGAATTACCAGGCCCAGGCAAAGAGCAACCTCATGCTCCGCCTTGGCGCCCTTGCTGTCCTGCCAGCCGGGTAAGAGAACCAGCTCATCAGCCATCCCCAGCATGGGCAAACAGAGCGTCATGTACTCGCCGTACTCCAGGCCCTTCGGGAGGGTGGTCGGGTTGAATACGATGCGCCCCGCCTTTTCCTCTTTGTAGGTGGCCAGCGCAAACGCTTCATGGTTGTCGTTGGGCATCCCAGTTACCGGCCCCCCGACATACACGCGCTTTTTTCTCTCGCCGCGATCTTTTCTCATGCTGATCATGCCGCTCATTCTGCCGCCGGCGTTATCGAGGCGAAGATCCCATTCCATCCCAGAGTGGTTGCCAGGCCCCACTGGTTGCCGGCCCGGCGTACCACCTCGCCGCTCTTGAACAGCTCATCAAGGGCACATGAAACGCTCTTGGCTTGGCCGTCACCCTCGGGGCCGGCCCGCAGCTTGCGCAGCTCAGGCATGGTCAGCGGGCCGTGCTTCTTGAGCATGTCTTTCACCCATTCAGTGTTCAGCTTCCCCTTGATCATCACTCCCCCTCGACTAAGGCTTTCAGGTTCTTCATAACGGCATCGCGGCGGCGACCCCAGTCCATCTGTTCAAATGTGAGTTTGTGCCCCTGGCTCTCGGATAGGATGGCCATGGCATCGACCACCAGCGGCAACAGGTTTACCGGCGTCTCGCCTTCATGCTTGGCCACCAGCGCCATGGAGTGCACCACCTTGTTCGAAGCCAAGGCATCTTCTGCCATACCGACACGGTGCCGCAGCATGTTGATCTCGTGCATGTCCGCCCGGGCCTGGTTATGCGCCTGCTCCAGGTCAACCTCCAACGTCAGACACATCATGCAGGCGCTCATACCGCACTCCCAACTCTCGGCAGGGCGGCGCGGATCTCGGCTACCAGGTGCGCGGGCAATACAGCCTGGCCATTGGCTGGCAAGGCCTCAGCGATCTTGGCCAACATCTGCAGATTGTGAACCCCCTTCATCGGGTCAATCTGCACAGCTCGGCCCACCTCGCCATGGAATATCCAGTCAAAGTAGTTATGAGTCAGACAGCATTTGGAGATCGCAGTAAGCAGCTCGGCAGATACCTTTCGGGAACCCGTCTCGTAGTGCTTGAGGGTCGCATGAGGGATACCCAGCCACTCCCCCATTAGCCGGCGACTAGCGCCCAGAACCACATCCCGCACGAAGCGCAGGCGTTGGCCGATCTCTTTGCATTCAGGCTGACTGATAGCCACGTTGCCGGTACCGGTTTTTTTCATTGTTACGCTGCCTCCTGGCTGCTTGTAATTCGGAGCTGGCTGACGGCGCTATGTACTCGAGACATAAACTCGGACATAGCCACCAGCGAGGCCTCCAGGGCGGCGCCCTTTGTGGTCGAAGCGTCTACATCAACAACGTGGGTTGAACGCACCTCGACCAGAACGACACGGCGCAGAGTGACAACTCGCATAGCGGGGAACACATCGCAGCCGTCCATGATGGCCACCGGGGAACCTCTGTGGCCGAACACCACGCCGGCGACCGGGGAAAAGTCGTTTATACGGTCAGTCACACCGACCGGAAGCAGCGACTCCATGTATTCGGTGCCGGCCTTGGATACAGCGGCCAGCAAGAGATCGTGCTCATCCGACATTGCCTGGTTAACCGCGCTCACAATCCGCGACTCGTTCATGTACTCGCACATCAACTACCTCCAGTGCCCGCCACCATTGAACCGGGACAATCTTCTTTGTCTCCGCACAAATCACGTAATCCGTGCGGTCTACTTGGTCGCCAAGGGCGTACCACCCGGGGCGGTTGCGCCGGGTGAACATATCCAGCTTCTTGATGTCATTGCCGAACAGCCGTTCAAGGCGCTCATACACTTCGTCAGGCTTGGCGCTATGCTCGCCAACAATCGCCTCAATGACCTGGTGCACTCCCTTGTCTTGCCGTAGAGAGGCCGGGGAACCCTTGACGCCGATCAGCACAATCTCGGCACAAGCCCGGGTGTATGAGCCCATCCCCCAGAACCAGTAATCCTTGACCACGGCCATTACCAGAACAGGCGTGACCACCTTGGTAACGGCCCGCACCCGGATCTCTTTCTGGCCTGAAAATTCCTTGATGATGTGCTGACGAATCCGGCGAGCTACGTTTTCCCAGTGCCTCTTGGTGCGCTTAACCCAGATGAACCCAAAGGTGCTGTATTCAAAGCCCCAGGCTCGGAGCAGATCTATGGAGTTGGCCAGCTGGGGGCCCGTTGTCCACATCATCAGGCAGCAATCTTTGGCGGCGTAGTCGGCCACGTTCATTGCCTTCAATTCTTCGAGCGACATGGTGCTGTAATGCCGCTCCGCTCCCCCTCGGTTACGCGATTTGTCGTTGTAGCGCCAAGGGGGATCGGTATGGATTAACTCGAATTTCATCAGGCGGCAGCCTGCAGTCCCTCAAGCGGGTTGATCTGTACCGGAACGGTCACTCCGCCAGACAGAATCCAAATCGCATACGGCGCAATGGCGGGGGCAGTCCAGAGAGCAGCCATAGCCTCTTTGGAACCAAACTCCCGGTAATCCAGCTCGTAGTTCTTGAGGGTGGTGGGCGGGATACCCATTAGATCGGCCATGGCCGGGCGGGAAATCTCCAGCTTCTCGTCACGCACATAGCGAAGGCGTTTACCGACAGTGGTCAGGTCATCAAGGCCAGTTTCACGTTTCATCTGTATATCTCCATCAATCATGTTTCGAATGGTGTTTTTCGCAGAAGGCATATTCTTCCAACTGCTTCATCCTTGTTTCTCGGAGCTCTATCTCTTCCTCCGTCCACATGGCTTTAAATTCGTTGGCTTGCCGGTTCAGGGCCTTGTACTGCAGTCGGAGTTTCTTACCCCCCGCCAGCAATGCCCTGATCACCTCTATCGGGTCATCCAGCTCAAACCCGGTGCCGTGGCACTCGGCGCATTCAGATTTACCGAATAGCCCTTGATACATCCCCTTATCACAGAGGGGACAGGGCCGGAGCGGCTTGCGGCCCGGCTCTTTTTTGTCATCAGAACCAGGCTCATCTAGCAGCGCCAGACCATCAAGGATAGAGCCGTGCTTACTCTCTCTGGCTGCCTGCAAAGCCGCCTGCTGGCTGCGTTTGAAATTAACGCTATCAGTCATATGGCCCTCACAGTCAGCCCTAATCGACGGGCCGCATAATAACGCCATCTGGCTCCAACCTCAACATCCTAACAAGTTCATTTGAGAATTTATTTCTGGATAAACGCCCCAATTGTGACTTTGATCCAGAAAATGCCAATTGGCACAAATTGTTAGGATGTTTTCTTACAGGGAATGGTGTAGATTGGCTCCATCGGCAGTCAGACGGCTACCGATACAGAAGCGAAGCAGAAGCAACCCTTAGACCGGAGCAAACGATCTATGAGCATGATTGACCTTTTCACCATCAAGACCCTCACCGACCTTGAGATGTTTTCCAGCAAGATCCTGGGGATGAAGATTCACCACAATCAGAAACGTCTGTGTATCGAGAAGGCTACCCGCCACTGGCTCAGTACCTGCAACCAGTAACCCTCCCCCCAGAAATGCAAAAGGCGCCACCTCGGCGCCTTTTTTGTATCCGTTCGCCAGGGCCGCCGTGATCAGCGAACCGGCCCCTTATGATCCGCCAGGGTGAATCCTTACGATCCCCCTTCCGATCAGCACCACCAAAACTGAGAGATCCAGCAGGAAACACCAGGCCATAAATCTGGGTCATAAAAGGGCTTGATTTCCTTATGATCCTCCTAACAAAGACCTTGAACAAATTACCTAGAACCAGATCTAGAACACGCGCAAAGAGCGCGATCCGCTTGATGCGGTCACGGTTTAATCGTCTACAGGAAGGGGGGAATACAGCGGAATATCCAGAGGTAGAAAATTGGCAAAAAAAATCCCGCTGATAAACAGCGGGTTACACCCTTAACGGGTTGGATCTCTTACTCGATCACCGAAAGATCACGTTGCATGATCATTCAGTGATCGAGTAGAGTAATCCGGTCGGCAGGCATAGTGTCCAGCTATGCAAGCCACCTAGACAAACCATCTACAATTCATCTAGGCGCCAGTCCTAGTACGAGATAAACCAGTTCTGACGGGGCGTTAGCCTTATCAAGAATTATACTGGTTTACCTGCCCGTACTCAAGTCTGCCGCCGCAAACGAGAATGCGTTATGACTTTTGTCCAAAGGCCGCATCACTGCGACTTGATCAATGCCATTTCAACGACCATTTCCACGGACTATCCCCATACCCGCTTACTGCTGGCCATAGCCAAGTTCTCCCGTTGTGAACAAGGCGTTTGGAAGGCTTGGCCATCTATCAGCACCCTGCGCGACTTGTGCGGTTACAAAGATGATCGCAACGTCCGGGTGGTACTGGCCCAGCTGGAAAAGTTCGGCCTGATCTCCATCTACCGCCGGCACAAAGCATCGAACCTCTACACGCTCCATCCCTCCCAAATCTCCCTGTTCGACCCCGTAAAGCTCAAGCTGCGCAAGATCAAAGACCGGGCCACCAGCGGCCTGAAAGCCCTTCTCTCGGCGGCCAAGCAATTCCTGCAGCGGAAACAGCAACTCACCAAAGACGGCGTTTACCTCGACCACGATGAAGCTGATCGGGTTGCCACGGCAGAGGCCAAGGCCATCGCCAGCAAGGCCAAGTTCGGGCAGAGCGGCGCTAAGCGCCCGCCGGCAACCCAGTACCGCGGGCCCAGCCGCCAGGCTTTGCAGATGATTTTCAATTCCCTTACCTACCAGCTAGATGAAGCCATGCAGGCTGGGAATGAAGGCGAGATCGCCAGACTGAATATCGCCAAACAGGAAGCCGAGGCCAATCTCGCTGCATACCGAGGATGAGTGAACAGGCCTACCGGGGCAGGCCTGGGGACTGATTAGCTGCGGGGCCGGAACGGGTTCGCAGTTGGCAGGAAGCTGATCGCGTTTTTGGACGGGCCTTTCCCTGCGGGAGTACGAGATACTGTAACAGGCTGACGGCCACCGATCGGCAGGGTGCCAAGGTCGGTACTGGAGAAGGATTCGAGCAAGGCACGGAACACCTGCGCATCCTCTGGCGTGTTCATGTCCACCAGCGCCTTCCGCTGCGTCTTGGTCAGCATCAGGGGCATGGAATCCAGCGCCTCCAGGATCATTTGTTGACGATCCCCCACGGCCTTGACCTGTTCGGCCCGGGACGCTTCCAGGTCGCGCTTGAGATCAGCAGCCTCCCCCTGCGCCTCGCTTAGCATTCCCTCCATCATCATTACGTCGATCTGGTAGTTGCAGACCTCCCGGGCCTTCTCCGACAGGCGGCCCCAGCTTTCAAACATCGGCTGTAGGGCTTCGGTATCAAAACCGCGCTGGCCAAGGGTCATGGCGATCTGATCGGTGGCCTGCGAACCGACCGATTCAAACATCGCCCGTTGCCGTTCCAGGGGGACAAAGTTGGGTTGTTTAACGTAGTCGCAGCCGTGGTAAGTCCGGGCGTATGCCGGCCCGCCTCGCGCCAGGCTTTCAGATCCCCCGGTCGCCCAGCTCCAGCCGCCGGCGTTGTTCTCGATCATCGCCTGGACAATCAGGCCCGGGGCAGTATCCAACACCTCTTCTGAGTGGGACACAATCCCGCTATCGTCTACGTCAATGGCCACCGTCCGGTTCGATGGGACGTTCTCGATCACGACAGGCTTGCCGCTGACCATCACCACTTCCACCTCTGGCAGGGTCAGCTTGTCCGCCATTTCCCGGCGGCCATGGCCAAAGTAACCGTACAGCTCGCCGAGCCGTAGCCCTTCCTGCGTGGCCTTCGACTGGATCATGGCCTTTACTGCGTGGAGGACGTAGCGGCGGCCATTGCCGCCCATTCGCCCCTCGTTTTTCAAATCAAATTCGTCTGTAACAATGACTGGCATGTGGTTTTACTCTCCCAGGATATTGATGATTTGCTTGTTGATCAGGGGGGCTAGAAGTGCCTCCCACTCGCTCTGTTTGATGGGGCGTTTACCAACGGACTCCATCATCCCGTCCATCCCCTCTTCCGCCGGCGCTGCAGCCAGCTCCGATAGAATTTTGTTGGTGGTTTCAGGGTCGAACCCGGCAGCCTCGTTAAGGACTTTTTCCTTAAACGTGTCGGAGTGTGAGAGCTGGCCGTTCTCGATCATGTCGAGCAGCGTGGCCAGGCTCAGGGCCCAGTTGGTGCGGTACTCGCGGGACTCGGATTCTTCGAGCTCGATAGCGGTATTGAGGGAGTGGAATTTCACGACGATCGGACGGGCTTCGCCGGCGGGGAACACCTTGCCGAACTTGTTGGCCATGTGGATGTCGATCAGGCGATTGATAGCAGATCGAAGGCCAATCCTGATCCAGTTCGCTCGTTGCGCGGCTTGAATGCTGGTACGGAAAAAGCCGCCATCCCCCAGGCCACCGGATAGCAGATCGCTCCAGCCGAGCATGGATGGGTCAATCCCCAGGCCGCCAGACATCCGCTTGAGGTGGAACATGACATCCTCGATGTGCTGGATGTCAGGGCTGATCACCTGCGTATCTATGTTCACGCCACCCTTGGAGCCGCCCATCATGGGGATCAGGCGGTTGATGACCGTGGGGATGAGCCCGTTTCGCTTGCTCCTGGTGGCCATGGCCTCCATGTCCCGGCGGAGCTGGGAACCGACCAGGTTCAGGTAGTTGGCCGACTGCACCGGGTCTAGGTTATCCATACCGAGCGTCACAAAGCGGTCTATCCGGCTGGCGTTGTAGCGGGAGCCTTTCAGAGAGCGCAGCGCCTCTGTCAGGTCGCACCAGGCCGGATAGCAAAACTCCAACAGGCTGGTGCCGTAGTCCTGCGTTTCCGTGGGAACCCGGTGATACAGGTCGTCATAGAGGCTGTATTGCTGGCCGGTCAGGTTTACCGGCTCAAGGTGGATCTTGGGCTGCCAGTAGGGGATACGGAGGGCCACCAACTGCCAGGGCTGCACCAGCTTGATAGCGCCGCCGGCGCCCTTCTCTTTCAGGTACTCCGAGGTGAAGCCGGCACAGCGCCCGCCGCGCACGTACTCGCGGATCTGGCTGGCCATCGTGTACCAGCTCGACTCAATGCTTTGAATGCCCTTCCCGACCTCTGCATAGGGCCGGATGTAGTGCGTCCCAAACACCGCCATGTTCTTACACCAGCCCGGGGCGCCGGCGTTGATCATTTCACCGAGATCCCCCATTAGGGCGGCGGCCAGTTCGGCGTCCTCTGGCGACTTGGCCTCAATGCTCACGCATAGGCCAGTCTTGGCGTTGACGCTCAGGGCGTGGCTTATGTGCATGTCGATACCGCCAGACAGCAGCGGATCATCAGCCATGTCCTGCAGGTGGACGTACTTGGCAAAGCGATCATCTGGCAGGCGCTTGTCTGCCATCCACTGATCGCCGTTGGCACTGGCACCTTGGGCGGGATCTGTCGATTCGGCCAGGCCGTTGGCGTTCCAGATAGTGCCGGAGCTGCCCGGGCCAGACTGTAGCGGGATGTTGTGGTTGTTGGCGTCGTCAGGGTTGAACCCGGCGAACGCCTGTTTCAGGAGCGCGGGGAGCCCCTTTTCAGTGATTTTTGCCATACCGCCCCATGGGTGAGGTGGCAAGACTGGGGAGTGGTTTTTAGGGGGCAATAATTTCAATCTACATACTTGTTAGGATGTTACCATTTACCGCGCCAATATAACTACAGCGGAGGATTGGTAATGCAGCAAACTAAAATCGCGGTCATTGTATCTGCGATTATTGGGGTGTCGAGAACCAGTGAATTACTGGCCATTCTTGATGCCTATTACACCCCCCAGGCGGCCGACGATTCGACGGTCGTTTTCGGGGTGCAGAAAGTACCAGGGCGCTCCATCGAGAGAGAGCGTAAAGAGGCCAACGATCAAGCGCTGGCCGTGCTGGCCAGAGTCGGGGATGACCCGAGCAAACTGACCGAGGAAGATCGCGCTGCGCTGCGCAAGTACACCGGCGAGGGCGGGATAGGCGGCTCCCAGGATGAGTATTACACCCCCCAGTTCGTGGCCGAGGGTGTTTGGGACGCCGTGGCGGCTATGGGTATGGGCCCGGGGAACTACGTTGAGCCATCATGTGGCGTGGGTGTGTTCAACGGAACCAAACCCGCCGGCGTGATCATCACCGGCGCCGAGCTCAGTGATACCTCTGGCCAGATCAACCAGCTGCTCCACCCCGATGACACCATTCACACTGGGGCCTTTGAGACGCTGGCCGTAACCACCGAAGATGGCACCTGGGACGGCGCCGTGGGCAACGTGCCTTTTGCCTCCAACCGGGCAGGCCTGGCCGACAAAGATCCCGAGTACCGCGACATCAAGTATGTTGACCAGTATTTCATTACCCGGACGCTGGATAAGCTGCGGGGCGGTGCCCTGCTTTGCATGGTCGTTCCCCCGCGCATTATCTCCCGGGCCGCCTGGAAGAAATGGCGTGAACAGCTATCCCTGAAAGCCGAGTTTCTTGGCGCCCACCGCCTCCCCTCTGCCACGTTCGGCGAGAACGGCACCGACACCGTTACCGATGTGCTCGTTATGCGTAAGCACCCGGACGAGCTCGCGGCCCTGATAGCCGACCGCAAGACGGCAGATCTCAAGGCCGCCGGCGTGATCTGGGATACCTGGACAAGCGGGAAGTGGTTCGAGAGCTCGGAAGGTAAGCGCTTCATCCACGGCGAGCAGAGCGTTGGCACCTTCCAGAACCGACTGGAAGTGAAAGCCGGGGCGATCACCGGCGCTGACATCAAGGCCAAGCTGGCACACAAGTTTGAATCCCGAATCGACTGGCTGGCCCTGGAGCTGGTGGAACCCCAGATCCGCACCTGGTCAGAAGGGGATGAACGGCTTATCAATGGGCGCTGGCGCCGTCTTATCAATGGCCAGTGGCAGGAGGTATCCCGTACCGCCGCCGATGGCAACACGATTGATAAGACCGTGTATGGCGTCGATAACCTGGCGACCCTCCAGCGCATCATCGCGAACCCGGCAGCCGCCCTGTCGCTTTCGTACAACCAGCTGGTGGCCGCACAACAAGATTTCCCGTCCCTGTTCGAGGGGCAGATCAAGCAGGCCATGGCCATGGCTGCAGAGCAGGAGCCCAAGCACCGAGAACGAGTGCTGCGCGGGACGCTGATCGGGGTGAATATCCAGTCCCTGGCCGCCATGCTGGCCAGTACCGGAGAGCTCCCCCAGGAAGAAGCCGGCATTCTGCGCCAGATGGTTTCCCAAGAGGTGGCCCGGTTCGGTGCGGCAGCTGCAGATCGGGATCTGTCAGCCCTGCGTTATGGGCCGGTCGCCTCTGCCTGGCAGTCCTTTGTCCAATCCACAGACGCCAACGGGAACCTCTCTGACCTCCTGAACGGCAAGGTGGAGCGCGGCAATACCATCGCCTTCGACAACACCTCCGCCGAGCAGACAATCGCCTATCTCTATGGGGTCAAAGACCTCAACCCGGTCGAGCTGTCCGACTTCATCCAGGTATACAAGGGCACCGCTACCCCTACCCTGGCCGACCTGGCCAAGATAGAAGGCGTGGCCATCACCCCGGATGGAATGCTGGCCCCGATGGATCGGGCAACCTGCGGGAACGTGGTCGAGTCGGTTGCAGGCCTGCGCCGAGCCATGGCGACCACCAGCGACCAGAGCTTGCTGGACAACTTCCAGCGCCAGCTTGAGGCCATCGAGGCGAAGCGAACCCGCAACAAGATCGATGACATCGAGATCACCATGGCCGCCAAGTGGCTGCCGCGCCGCTATGTCATGGAGTACCTGAAAGACCGGGGATACCTGCACTTTGGGTATGGCAAGGTCGTCACCAATGAGGATGGCTTCCAAGAGCTCGATGGCGAGTACGAGGGGGAGGACGGCATTTTCTGGGGGTATGAAACCCGGGAAGATCTCAAGAAGAAATCACGCAGCGGCAGCGCCTTTGAGGTGCAGCTGGAGCACTACCTGAACGGCGGAATCGTCTCTGGTGGCTCACTGGAAGGCACCGCCGGCCACATGTCGCGGATCGCCGCCCTGGAAGAGGATTTCGGCACCTGGATTCGCCAGCATGACGAAGCCGACAAGGTGATCGACACCTACAACGATACCTTCCATGGATACATCGCCCCGGAGCACTCAGACGCCGATCTGGGATTGACCGCGGTCGCCGGCGAGATAACCCCCTTCCCCTACCAGAACCAGGCAGTGCGCCGCATTTCCGAGGACGGCCGAGGCCTGCTGGGATTTGGTACTGGCCTTGGCAAAACTACCACCGCCTACATGCTGGCCGCCTACAACATCCAGGTGGGCCGCTCGAAGCGCACCGGGATCGTAGTGCCCAAAGGCGTGCTGGAAAACTGGTATCACGAAGCCATCGCCTCCTATGGCCGTGAGTACCTGGAGAATTGCTTCTTCCCGGGCCTGGATGTGGTTGTTGGCAAGGACGGGCAGATCGAAACCGTCCCCGTGCTCGATGACCAGGGCAACCCGAGGATGGGCAAGGATGGCAACCCGCTGACCCGGGACAAGCTCAAGCTGGCCAACAAGGCTACGCTGGTCGCCCGGATGAACCAGATCCCCCACACCAGCAAGAAGATCGTGATCCTGACCAAGGAGCAATTCGCCGAGCTGCCTTTGCGAGAGGATACGGTTGTTGAGCATGTTGACGAAATGCTGCTGGTGGGTCTCAGTTCTGGCTACTTGGAGCGGGAGGCCAACAACCATCGCGCCGCCGCCAAGAAGGCCAACTTCAAGGACAAGCACAGCAACACCGGCACGGCCAAGAAGAGCGAGTACCCCTATTACGAGGACTGCGGCTTTGACTCGGTGATCGTCGATGAGGCGCACAACTACCGGAACACCTACGAGGTTAACCGCCAGTCGGCATCCCTCGCGCACCTGCCCAAGCCGAAAAGCGCCAAGATGGCCATGGATATGCAGGTGAAGATGAGCTACCTGCAGCGCCGCAACCACGGGCGCGGCCCGGTGCTGCTGACGGCCACCCCAACAGCCAACTCCCCTTGTGACATCTTCAACATGCTGAACCACATCATGCGTCCGGACGAGTGGGCACAGTACGGGATCGGCGACATCAACGACTTCATCAAGACCTTTGGTGAAACAGAGCTGGTGGAGGTGCAGAAGCTCACAGGGGAGATCGAAATGCGCCAGGGCCTGGTCGGGTTCAAGAACCTGTCCGGCCTGCGCTCCCTGTTCCATCGCCACTGCAACCTGAAATCCGCCAAGGATGTCAGCGACGAGGTGAAGGTGCCCGACCTGGAAGAACACCAGATCGACATCGACATGACCGCCGAGCAGGAGGAAATCTATGAAGAGCTGCGGGTCAGGGCCGAGGCCATCAGCGAACCGGACGATGACGACACCCCGAAGGAAAGCATTTTCTCCATCATCGCCGACATGGATCGGGTGGTAACGGATCTCGATCTCTACTACAAGACCATCACCTATCTGATCCCGGCCAGCGAGCACGACAAGCTCAAGAAGCTGGTGGCCGATCTGCCGGAGACTATCACGCGCAAGGTGCCCGCATCGGCCACCAGCGACGATGACGACCTGGACGATTACGCCGGGGACGGCAAGACGGTTTCCCTGGCCTTCACCGCTGACGCCAAGATCACCCACGAGGGGGATGTTCTGCGCCTGGTGGTGCGTGACGCTTTCGAGCCGGAGGTGACAAGCCGCTTGGCCAAGTTTGGCATCGACACCCAGACCGTGACGCACCCGATGACGCCGAAGTATGCCCGCCTGGTTGAGAACGTGCGGGAATCCTACGAGAACGGCGGCAAGCAGATCATCTTTGCCGAGGATAAGCGCCAGCATGAGAAGCTGCGCCGCCTGCTGGCTCACCACCTGGACATCAAGCCGACCGAGATCGGGATCATCAACGCCGACACGGTAGCCGGCAAGAGTGATTTCGTGGATGAGAAGGGGAAGAAGGTCAAGGATGTGGAGCCGCTGGCCGCCGCCTATAACGAGGGCCGCTTCCGCATCCTGATCTGCAACAAAAAAGCCGAGGTGGGTGTGAACTTACACCACGGCACGACCGACATCCATCACCTGACCCTGCCCTGGACACCGGCGAGCATCAAGCAGCGGAACGGCCGTGGCGCTCGCGTAGGCGCATCCCAGAGCAAGGTTAGGGTGCACTACTACATGGGCAAGGGCTCTTTCGATGAGCACCGCCTGGCGACCCTCAAGCGCAAGGCCGAATGGCAGTTCGAGATCCTGCAGCAAGGCGGGGCAGAGCGAGCCAGCAACGCCAACGTGGCAGACTCCGCCGAGGTGGGCCTACTGCTGGCCAAAGACCCGGACGAGCGCAAGCGCAAGGTGGAAGAGGCACAGAAGGAGGCACTGCGCCGGATGAGCGAAGCCGCCAGCAAGCGGGCCAACATCGACCTTCACAACTACCTCAAGGCCTCACACGACCTGGCGGCAGATCGGGGCACCCTGGAAGTCTCCGCCGCCTCCGCCAAGGCCGACCTGGAACAGTTGCAGTCAGAGATTGTGTCTCTGCAGAGCGGCATTGAGAACTACCAGGAGCGAGTTGAGCGAGCCGCGCAAGAAGGCTACTCCGATAACTGGTCACGAGTGCAGGTCAAAGAGAAAACAGCAACCCTGAACCGCATCCAGAAAACCCTCCCGGCCGCCCGCCAGCGCCTGGCGGTAGCAGAGAAGCGAGTTGCCCGACTGAACAGCGCTGACGCCATGTGTCGCCGGCTGCGCGGGGAAGTGGAGCGAGCCATCAAGAGCGGCACTATCACCGCCCCTGTCGATGTGCTCGACCACGGCGATCAGTACCTCACCGATGGCGTGAACCTGATCCAGAAGGGCCGGTTCTACACCACCACCACCAACATGGTGGTTGAGGTGAAGAAAATCCACTTCGATACCAAAGTCGCGGTATGCCGAATGGTCTACAAGCCAGGCGCGGCAAGCTATGAGCTGGACAAGGAAGTGGTTCTGACCCCTGCCTCATTCACAGGGGAAACGAGCTACTCCACGAGCGAGATCACCCTCATGCGCAAAATGCTGAACGCGATCCCGGTTGATGGCGTGGCCACCATGCTCACCGAATCCCAGTTCACTGAGTACCTGGTAAGCGGGCACCTCAAGCTCACCGGCGCCGATTACTACCTGGTTCGCACAGAGGACGGCTTCGCATCGGAGTATGTGGGATATGGGAACATCAAGAGCAGCCTGGCCAAGCAGGTTGTCTACCCTGCCCCCAGCGATGGCGAGAAAGCCAAGGTCGCGGCCTGGTGCTTGAAGAACCGCGACCAGATGAGCGAATACGGCGGCCTGGGCAAGTACCTGAAAGCGATCTTCGGCAAGAACCACGTTACCGCCATCGAGGCCCACGGCCAGACCGCTCCGGAGCAGACCATCAACGAATGGGCGGCACAGCAACGGGCGGCCTACATCGAGACGCCGGAGGCACAGGAGGCCTGGGCCAAGGCAGGCGATAGCGGCGCGAGCCCCTACTCTGCCCAATGGGCCTGGGGCTATGAGAAGTTCGCCGGCAAGGCTATCCCCAAGGCGTGGGACAACAAGGGCGCTTTCCAGGACGCTGCTGAGAAGGTTAAGCGCGATATGGTCAACGAGTGGGGCGCCGAGGTGGAAGCTATCAAGGCTCGCCGTTCTGAGGCGCTGATCGCAGAATACACCCTTGGCCAATCCCGGGCACCGGAAGAGGGCCGGGGCGAGCGCCTTGCGAACCTGCGCACCCTGGGCGATGTCGTGCGGGCCGATGCCCTGATCGTCAAAACAGACCTGTCCAGCGAATCCCCCTACTCCATCGGTGGCCAGTTCGACATCCACAAGGCCATGGCCGACATGGACGCTATCGGGATCTCTGCCGCTGGGCTGCTGCGCCGGCAGTCGGGCCAGAACTTCACACAGACCGATCTGAACCGATCCTTTGAGAATGCCCTGGGCGAGCTCACCAAGACCCGCAACAACCCGCTGGAGGCCTGGGAAGCGGCCAGGAAGGCGAAAGAGGCACCGGAGCCGGCACCGGCCCCGACCGCCGAGAAGGTGCAGGAGGCCAAGACCACCATCGCCATGGCGAACACTGAGGAACAGGAGATCAACGGCGTCACCGTTCGCCCTGCAGCTGGAGAGCTGGTGCTGATCGGCAAGTACAAGCGCCAGACCAAGCTACCAGGTGAATGGATGGGCCTTCATGACCCTGCCGGGTTCGCTGGCCCCCTGTATGCCGCCAAAGAGCAGCTGAAAGCGAAGTACGGCGCCAAGTATGCCAAGAACGGGAACGACCAGTTCCCCGACAGCTGGTGGTTCATTCCAGCCAACACACCCATTGAAGAACTGAAAGCCCTGCTGGGAGAAGCAGCATGATCACGGATACCATCAAAATTGCAGATGAGGAGCTGGAGGCCATGCTGGCCGAGGCATCTAATGACCTGGAGGGTGGCCAGCTGGCCACCCAGTACACCCGGGTGCTGACCGAGCTTATCAAGAGAGATCCGCGTCAGTATCGCAGTTATGGGCCCTACTGGTGGCCGCTTAAGTCGATGCTGATCAGCCAAGGTGAGGCCTCAGAGATTGGCACCAAGCTGGAATCTGGAACGCTTGAGCACTATACCCACAAGACCCCGGATCTGACAGTTTGTGCCGCTTGGGCATATCAGCAAACCCAGCTGGATAATGGCCAGCTCTACGTTGCAGATCACCAGCTAGATCTTGAAGACGGCGAGCTCTACGAATACAGCATCTACGACAAGGAAATGGAGATGCTGATCAGCTATCAGGGGGGGCAGTAAGCTCAAAAATACGAGGGGGCAATAGCCCCTTCATTCATATCGAAAAGTTGCCTTTACTCAGTAGACGTTCTGCGTGTTCACCCATATGACCATGCTCTGTGGATGTCGGAAAGTTGCCTTTCATACACTGCTCTCACTGGTTTCCCCCTGCAGTTCTCTGGCTTGGCTGGCCAATAGCCTCTCTTCCTTCCGATCGTGTTGAAAAGTTGCCTTTAACGTGGTTGCCTACCGGCCTTAATAGGCCGTCGTGCCTTATTCGTTCATGTCGAAAAGTTGCCTTTAAACGTTAGGGTCGAAAAGTTGCCTTTTGATGGCGCTGGACTTGTCCTCCATTTGTCCACCAGCATCACCGCCTATGGCGCGCACTGCAGGAAACGAGAGGAATTGCGGCTTGACGCCGATCTGCCAGAGGGGGTAGGCCAATGATTATTCACAAATACAGTGACTTAACCTTTTTAAAGATCATTCCTTTTAAGATCTTTCTTTTAAAGATCCTTTTAGGATCTTCGCAGGCCGCGCCAGCTCTGGGCTAGAGAGCCACGAAGGCAACTTTTCGACCCCAACAAGCACTGAAAGGCAACTTTTCGACGTGAGCCACGTCTCAAAGGCAACTTTTCGACACTAATAATATCCACAAAGGCAACTTTCCGACCCGAGCACCACTTGACGATGTAGAGGCTGTTGATAACAATGGCAACTCATTTAGAAATGAGTTGCCATAGGGATGAAAACAACCACACCAAAGGTCGCTTGGCAGAGCAATGCCCTGCTCAATTCAGCCTACTCGATGAGTCGAGACGAAAAGCGCTTGTTGTGGCTCTGTCTGAGCCAGCTGAATGGAAATGAGACAACGATCCCCGATGAGTTTACCGTTACTCTGGCGGACTATACCCGGCTCTTCGACATAGACAGCTCTAACGCATCATCCGATATTCGGGTTGCCCTTGAGAAGCTACGACTTAGAGAGGTGATTTTCTATTTGCCGGATGAGGATGGTGAAAATGGCGACCGGGCATTCGATGCCAAGAACATCGTGATTGGCCGGGGGGTTAGGCCGAAACGCGGCGTTTACACTCTTGAGTTGAACCCGAAACTCGGGAAGTTTCTTCTTGGCCTCAGCAGGGAATTTACCAAGCTACAACTGCTTGAGGTGGCCGACTTGCGAAACCCTCACGCCATGCGACTTTACGAGAACCTGATCCAGTTCGAGAGCACCCAGACATTTTGCCAGAAAGTGGAGTGGTTCATTGAGCGGTACCAGCTGCCGGCTTCGTATAGCCGCTATGCCAACTTCAAGCAGAAATTCTTGGAGGTAGCAGTGGAAGAGATCAACGCCAAGACCCCGTTATCTGTGGCGTATGTTGAGAACAAGACGGGCCGCAAGGTGACATCTATCCTGTTCAGTTTTTCTCGCAAGAAAACCGGTGAAGCTGCGTGAGCTTTCAGTATCGAAAGCGGATCAAGTTACTCCCCTTCCTGTGGCTCAACCTATCAAAGACCGGCTGGTCGCTGTCGTTCCGGCTCGGCCCCCTGTCCTACAGCACCGGGCCGAAGGGTAGGCGGGTATCCGCATCCCTCCCTGGTACTGGCCTGTCATACCGCAAGACCCTCTCCAAAAAGTCCACCAGCCCCAAATAATACCAACACTCCCAATGCGGGGCGCCATTGCGCCCCTTTTTGGCATGACTTTTTGTTACAGAGTTTACCGATTGCAATAACTTGTTAGGATGTTTGCGGGCAACACCAGTCAATCGGTATTTTTAACCGGCGCGACTGGGGAGTGAAGAAAGAAGGCGCTGGAAACAGCGCCTTTTTTTATGCCTCAAAAACAGGAGAACAAGATGGCTCGTATTGATGCGCCCGCGCAAATGAAGTGCTTCCTCGACCTTATCGCTTGGTCTGAGGGAACAGCAGGCCTCGGGGATGATGGCTACAACAAGATCGTCAACCCCGGGAAGTTTTTCACCGATTACTCTGACCACCCGAACCAGCTTATCCAGGTTCGCGCCGGCCTCAAATCTACCGCTGCAGGTCGCTACCAGCAGATCCACAAATACTGGCCCGCCTACAAGAAACAGCTCAAACTCGCCGACTTTGGCCCCGTCTCCCAGGACAAGCTGGCCATTCAGCTGATCCGCGAGTGCAAGGCCGAACAGGACATTCTGGATGGCAACATCGCCACGGCCATCAAGAAGTGCAGCTCACGATGGGCCAGCCTGCCTGGTGCCGGCTACGGCCAGTCGGAGCACTCCCTGGAGGCCCTGATTGACCAGTTCGGCAAGTTGGGCGGCTCTATCGCGGTGGCAGCATGAGCGCGGCAACCCCCTCCCCCTGGCGGGTAGTTCTGGCCTTGCTGGCGGTCTTTAGTGCCGGCGTGTACGTGGGGAGCGATTACCAGGATAACGTCTGGGCGAAGAAGTGGAGCGACAGGAACGCCACAGAAGCGGAGGCCAGCAGGGTAGCCAGTGAAGAGGCCCGGACGGCGGAGCATAGCGATCAGGAGGTGGCCAGCACCACAGCCGACACACATTGGAAGGAGGAACAGAATGGCAAGGCGACTACTGACAGCACTCTTACTGGGCTTCACGATGGCACTCTTCGGGTGCGCGAGCAACTTACCTGCCCCCCAGCCCCTCCCGCGACCAAAGCCAACACCTCCCCCAGCGTGGCTGTTGATTCCGGTGGCGGTGGACTACGGGGCAAGGATGCGGAGTTTCTTGTTCGGTTCGCCGACCAATCCGACACCATCGCCAGAGATTTCAACTACTGCAAAGCAGAGCTGAGGAGGGTCATGAGTCTCTGTGAAATGTGAGTGAGGCAGTGACTGGAGTGGAAGATAAAGCGGGGCCATCGGCCCCGCTTTTCATTTCTCTCAGTCAGCAGAGCGGAATAATCCAGGCCAGATCCGGGTACGCCCTGACGACGGCCAAGATGATAACCACCTTGAGCGCGACTCTGAGCCCCCATGCAATTTGCTCGGCGATGAGAGTTAAGGCCCCGCGAACTACCCGTATCATTATGTTTTTCATGAAAAATTATCCTATTTTCGTGTGGTTTCGGGTGGCAAGGATTACCGGGCCCGTTCTGGCCGGAATGCGCCAGACGATGCCAATTACTAATGCGCGCCAAAAACCTTCAGAAAATGCGAAATTTTTTTTCGCCCCTCATCAGAGTGCTGTCACGACATGGGAGTGGGGTAGCTCTTCACTGTGTGCCAGGCCCGTCCACAGGCTTTAGCGGCGGGCCTGGCCGGACTTCTTGAGGCAGAAATGCGCGGCAGGAGTCAAAGGGGGATTGGATTATTTTCCCCAACACGTCAAGCTATGGCCAAGGTCACTTTTGTTGCTGGTGACCATGGTCTGTAGTGAGGGGCGCATAGTGCTGGAATCAGAAAAAGTTGTTCTCACGGTCAAGAACGCCAATATTGAAGCGATGATGAAAGCCCTCGAAGAGGGTCATGAAGATCAGTTCAGGATGGTCAATCTTGTAACCAATCTGCTTGTGGGGCATGAAGAGCTTGTAAAGCCGTTTCGGGAAAAATATGGCTTTGACCCGGGTTTAGTTTTCGTTAAAGAGGGCATCCTGACTAATCATACCCAGCTAGTGAATGATAATCGCCAAGGGGTATTTGCTCTCAAGTTGCTCAAGCTTGCACAGCAAGGGAGGTTGATATTTAAATACACCCCCCATAACTTGAGAACCGCTCTAATATTTGAAACACGTTAGAGCTCTCCACATTAGATAAAGCCCGGCTCCCGCCGGGTTTGTCTCTTAGGTATTACTATTCCAAGCCGGAAATCTTAAACTCATGAGGAACACTGGCGCATGACAATGGAAGGAATTTTAGAAAACTTGATGAGGAAAACATTGGGGGTGAAAATTCTGGTTGGTTTTTTATTCCCACTCGCAGTTTTGTTTGCCGCTTGGGGGTATGCTTATGAATTTACATACTTCATTACTCTTGGTTTGAATGTAAATGATGTTCTTACGGTGAATAGCTATATGGTTAGCAGTGGGCGCGTCATTGCTTTCATAGTGCTATCCGTTATGCTGTTTGTGCACATTACCAAATTCTTTACAAAAAACATTCATGAGGATGATGTCGCCACATTGAAGTCTCGCCTTAGCGAACGAAGCTTCGCGAATGAGATCGTGAACGCAAGAATTTCATGTGTTATCAGTGTCTTGTTTTGGCTTGTCGTGTGCTTTGGTCGCCAGATTGGCATCGCGGAAGATTTCTCACATTTGTATATGTATTTGATTTATGTAAACGCTACTCTTTTTTCTACAAGCCTGTTGCTTAGCCCACCTCATGCAAAAATAACAGTATTGCTTCTGTTCTCTGTGTCTATCGCCCTTTGTTTTTCTGCTGGTGGATATGGAAATGCAAATTATGCAATGAGAAATGAAGGGGTTGTTCGCGATGACATGGTTGTGAAAATCATTAATAATGAGGGCGAGCTCGAAGCAAAGGCCGCATCCATTCCATTCAAACTGCCATATTCTAAATAAGAAAAGCCCGGTGACAACCGGGCCTTTATTTTTCCAGCTTAAGCTGGACGCTTCATATCTCCTGATTTCAACCACAACTTGAAGGTGTTTACCCCCATCGTCGCGACACTCCCCAGACCCTTCCAGCCTGGTTCGTAGTTGGCTAGGTATCCGGCCCGGGCCGCTGGCTCGTCAGCGAACCCGAACATAGCCTTATGTTCATCGAACTGGCCGGTGCTTGGCTCCACCTGGTTGATGATGAACACCTGGTCGCTTCCGTGGTCGTCACCGATGAACACATCGACCTGATCGCCATCGGCCCCCTCGGTGCCCTTGATGTAGCCATAGTCGTTGGCCATCTGTGTGCGCCATTCTTTGCCGTCCCGGTCGGTGCCGGCGCGATAGGAGCCCATAGGGTTCTCAATGGCGAGATCCAGGCCGTGATAATCAAGGTGCCCCTTGCCGTAGTTGCCGGCCTCTTGCTGGGCCGCCGTGGGGGCCGCATTCACTGCCGCCCGGGCCGCTGCCAGCTTGGCCAGGTCAACCACCCCCTCAAACAGGCTGGCCTGATTGTCGTCCTGGCCTATCGTCAGTTTCTCGCTGACCCTGGCCAGGATGGATACCAGATCCAGCGGCTCGGCGCCGAACATATCGCAGGCGGCGGAGCCCTGGCGGATCAGCTCTTCGCATATCTCATCGGCCAGCGCCTTGAAGGCCGTCCCCATCCGCTTGGCGGATCGGTTGTTGTCGGCGATGAACTTGGCCAGGGTAGCCGTCTCAGGCGATGTATCACCAAAGAGGTTTTGCTGGCTCAGGTACTCGCGCACATCCTGGCCGGCGGCCTTGGCCTCCCGAACCGCGGTCGTTGCGTCCACCAGCGCAGACAGGGCGGTATCATCCAGGTTCTTGTTCATGACCGTGGAATCGCCAATGGTGTCTGCCGCCTGCTTGTGGGCCTCGCCGGATAGATAGCCCATCTGGACAAAGCTCGGCGCCGCCACGTTCAGGGCGGTCAGGATGTTGCGGATCTCCGGGTCTGGCTCTTCCACGGCCAGGCGTAGCAGCGACTCTGACTTGTAGGCCTTGGCAAAGATGGCTGCCTGGATTCGGTCTACCACCTGCTTTGTCGGCCGGCCGTCTGCCGTGAGGTAGCCGGCGGCCTGCTCGGCCCCCATCTTGTTCAGGAAGGCCTGGACGAAAGCGCGGTTGCTGGCGGCCAGCAGATCGCCCCCTTCACTGGGGGAGAATAGGGCCATCATCTTGTCGTCGATCTGCTCGGCATCGACCCGGGCCACTTCGGTTGGCGCCATCCCCTGCAGGTCTGACAGGTTGGAGTCTCTGGCGAACTGGGCCCGATCTACATCCTCAAGGCGCACCCGCACCATGACCGGCTCGCGCATCTTCTCCACCTTGTCCAGATTCAGGCCATAGAGCGCGGCATTCTCCACCAGGTACTCCCGGTATTGGGCGGCGGTGCCCTCGCTGTAGGCCCGGATGATCGACAGGGTGCGGCCATTGCCAGACTCGACCACCAGATCCGGGCCGATGATAGGGGCGCCGTGGCTGGATAAGCCTGAATCGGTCAGCTGGGCGGGGCGCAGGTTCTTCGACATGTTCATGATCTGCATGACGGAGGATTTGCGGGTGCGATCCCGGGGCTGCAGCTCTTGCGGGTAGTCAGTATTGATCCGGCCATCGGGTGTGTTCGACGGGATCAGGGAGCCGGCCTCAACCACCACGAAGGCGGTTTTCACCTCGGCGCCCTTGCCTGTCACCACATGGGAGGTGCGACCGTGATCCAGTACCGGTGCCAGCGACAGAGACAAGGTGCTGGCCACCAGCTCATCCCCCTCCCCGGTTCCCGCTTCCTCGATCTCCAGCCCTACCGACTCGAACAGCGCGGAGTAATCGCCGGTAGATTCCTTCGGGTAGAGGATTCGGCCCTTCTCCAGCAGCGACTTGAGGCGCTCCATGGTCATGGGCTTGGTGCTCATGGTCTTGTCGTTCATGCTGACCGTGGCCAGGATGGTTTGCCCGCCTTTGACCAGCGGCTTGATGAAATGCTCTGTCTTGCCACTCTTGGGCTTCACCACCAGCTCCGGGGCGTTCATGACAAGCTCTGTGACGCGATCAAGCTGATGGCCTTCCGGTAGCCTGACCATTCCGATCGGAGTGCTTACGGTCGTCGGCTGGACGGTGTACGGGGTATCTTCTGGCCACGGAGCGGTTCGCTCGGTCATCTGCACCAGTCCGCCGGCATTGAGCTTTCTCGGCTGCCAGGCTGGCATCTTCCCGTAAATCAGCCGGGGCGCGGTGATCGCCTTCTCGTACAGCGCCTTGTTTATCTCATCTGCCAAGAACTTCTCACCCTCGGCGTCCTTGGGCTTCTGGATCGGTGCCGGGGCGTCTGGATAGCGGCCATAGGGCTTGCCGATTCGGATCTGCTTCCCGTTCTTGAACTGCACGTAGAGCGGGTAATCGCCATCAAAGCGGCCGGCAAAGCCAAAGATGGATTCCACCTTGCCGGTTCGGATCATCTTCTCAAGGTTGGGGATGTCATGCTGGTTGATCAGCAAATCGCCGCCGGCGGGGCTGTCCACCACCACAGCCCCAGAGATCCCCTTCCCTTTCACGGGCAGCTTGTAGTCCTGCAGGCCGCCATCACGGAGGCCTATGGCCACCTCCATCTGGTACAGCATGGCAGGGACGTTGAGCGCCTTGCGGATTAACGCTGTCAGGTCATTTACAGTCATATCGCCTCAGAGGAATAGAGGCGCAACCGGGGAGCTGGGCAACACCACGGCTTTAAGCGGCTTTCTGGATCAGCTCGGGATTGGCTTCGGCCCACTCGACCGCGCCATCCTGGATCTGCTCAAAGGTAGCGCCGGCCCTCTCCACATCGAGCACGGCGGCGCGAAATTCGGAGTAAGGGGCGTCCTTGAAGTCACCGGCAATGTAACGCTCTACAATGCTCCCGCCCTTCTTCTGGCTGCCGTCACCCTCTGGAGCCGGCGAATCGTCTCCTGCGGGCTCCTGGGCCGACTCCTGCGGCAATTCCTCGCCAAGAGCCGCTGCCAGCTTGGCGCGGGTTTTATCGAGCTGCTCGGCTTGCACATCGTCAATGGCATCGGGCGGGATGGCGGCCACCAGGGCATCCCACTCGGCCAGGGTCGGCAGGGTGCTCTTGTCCTCGTTCCCGCTTTCGACGCCGTAAAGCAGGCCGACCATAGCCAGGTTCAGGGCCGTCGCCTGGCCGGCCTGGGCGGCATCCTGCAGGCCATCCTTGCCGCGCACGGTTACGTTGTACTGCACGGCGGCATTGGAAACCGTGGCCCCATCACCCGAGATCCCCTTCTCATCGGTCAGGCGAACGGCGAACGGCGGCTTTTTCATCGTGACCGCGAACCCGGCGATCCCGCTTTCCAGCGCCCGGGCAACCTCGCGCTCGGCCTGGCCCACCATGTAACGCACCTTCTTGCGCAAGCTCGCCGGGAATGGGCTTTTCACCCCGTCCCAGGCACGGCTGGCCGGGATGGTCTGGCCCGTTCCCTCGACTGATGTCCCCTCAAAGAAGCGCGGCCAGCCGATCAGCATGGCATCCTGGCCCGTCCCCGAGCTTGGGCTCCAGAGAATAGACACTCCCAGCTGGTCATTACTGACCACCAGATCGGCGGGGCGGGAGCTGTTCTGGTTCTCGAACTTGAGAGCCCATTTCGGATGATTCACGCCGGCCAGGCGGAACCCGACAAGGGAGCGGCCGGCGACTTGCTCGGCCTCTTCATCGGTGCCCTCTTCATCCTGCAGGGGCTCGGCCCCCGGCGTTGCTTCCGGGGCTGGGGCTGGTGGCTGGGCCGGGGTGGCGTTGCCCTTCAACTGGTCGATGATCGCTTTCCACTCGGCCTGCTTGTTCAGCTTCTCCATGAAGCCAAGGGAACCGGACTTGAGCTGTTTGTTGAGGGTGCTGGCCTCCCCCTGGAGGCGCAGCTTATCGGTGAAACTCAGTGGCATATCAGACTCCCTCCGCTTCCATCAACTCTGTCAGGCGGTCGCTGACAGTGTGAAGGTACGGCTCATGACGCTCGATGGCTCCGGCTTGTTCCAGGCCTGCGGCGATACGCTGCAGCTCGGCCAGGTACTTGCCTGAATCGGTTTCAGTGGTGCGCAGCTGCTCGGCCTGCTCCAGCAGGGCCAGAACCTCTGGATCGGTTTCACCCCACTGGTTATCGGCGGGCTTCTCGCCACCTTCTGCCGGTGCCTGGGCTGCGGCGGCCTTGGCGGCTGCCTGTACCTCGGCCTCTGCGGTGTCCTTCTGGTAGTCGGCTTGCATGGCCTGGTTGATCTCCTTCCAGGTGGTCTGGTTCTGGGCGATTGGATCCCCGTTGCCCGTGGACAAGTTGAACGTGCCATCGAGCTCGCCGGCGTCATTGGTGTTTGCAGTGACCAGGTAGCCCTCGTGCTCGTCGCCATTCGGAAGCTCTGGCGTGTCCACCATCACAGCGGCCCGCTCACCAAAGGCCAGATCGACCTCCTTTGACCACCCGGCAGGGAGCCGGGCGCCCTTCACCAGATTGTTCAAGGCGGCGGTGCCATCCTGGCGGGCTTTCTCGCGGCGCTCCAGCTCCAGCTCCTCCGGGCTCTTGTTCGCCTGCTCGATGGCGGCCCATTGCTGATCCACCAGCTGGTTGAACATGTTCTTCACTGTCCCGGTATAGCCGGCCTCCTGCAGGGCCTTGGTCAGTTCGTCACCCCGATAGCGTTCTTCGTCCCAGTCATAGAACGGGTTGTTCGTGACCAGGGCGCCGTTCGGTGCGATCAAGTCCTTCCAGATGTCGTCAGAGCTCATGCCATCCCCAAGCAGGGTATCCAGAGTGCCCTTGAGCTCGTCCAGGGCGGCGGCGCGGCGGGGTTCATCCCAGGCTGCAGCCATCCGGCCAAAGTCGGTCAGCTCGTAGTTGGCAACTTCCTTGGGGGTCAGCTCGTGATCGTAAGCCACGGCGCCATGGCGGGCGCTGTTCTCGCCGGCGGCCTTGACCATATCGGCGGTGCGCGGGTCGGTCTGCACATCCCCTGGTTCCACATAGGCGACATTGCCTTTCGGCTGGGCTCCCAGAGACAAGGGGCGGTTGCGCAGTCCGTACCAGTAGAGCTGGCCGGCGGCTGGCTGGTCATCAGCTGCAGCGTGTTCGGCCGGGACGGCGGGCTCTGGTGCTGGTGGCTCTTGTGCCGGGGCGGCAGTCAGATCCGCCAGGTAGCGCTCGTAGGCCTCCGCTTCCTTGTTCGCACCATTGAGCTGTTTTTCAAAGGCCGACTCCACACCCTGCTTCTTGGCGTTGTCGAACATCTCTTGTGCAGTTTTGCGATCAGCCTCGGCCCTCGAAAGCATCTGCTTGGCGTTGCTGATCTGAACCTCTTTCGGGGCCCCTTTGTAAGTCCCTCCCAGTCTGATCAGGCGGGTCAGCATTTCATCGGTGGTGTACTCGCCACGCACCAGCTTTTCAGCGTCCAGGTTGGTTGAACGGGTCGGCATGATCCGGTCGCCGTTCGGCATTGTCCCTCGGGTCAGTGTGTTGGCGATCTCGTGCGCGTCCCCTTCTTCCATCTGCAGGTATTGGCCTAGTAGGTGCTCGCGGGTCGTCTTGCCAAATGACCACTTTTGCGGGTGCTCGGTGATAGCCAAATCCATTTCGCCGTAGAGCCGAACAAGGGCGCCCATTTGAGTTGAGATCACTTCGGCCGGCGCTGACATATCGGCGTAGTTGCTGCGGGTCTTGCTGCCATACGGCATGGCTTCCAGCAGTGCAATCGCCTCCTGTTCGGTCATGGTGGTGCCTGGCACGGCTCCCTGGTACTTATCCGCCTTGCCTTCCCGGTAGGCCTTGTAGAGCACCTTGGCGGTGTCCTCCATGGCCCCACCTTGGGAGGATGGCGATTTCATGGTGTAGGTCTTGCCGCCTGGCTCGGTCAGGGTGACATAGCCCACCAGCCCATCCTCATCGCGGTACTTTCTGGAGATTTCGGCCCCGTTTGTCAGGGTCATCTTGCCATTGCTGTTCAGCTCCTGCTTCACCTTGCGGATCGTGTCGGTCGGCTGTGGCAGGGTTGCCGCCGGGGTCTGCGGGTCGCTGGCTGGTTCGGCGCTATCCGCTGCAGCCTGGCCCTGCTCCGGCGCTTTGGTGTCAGCGGTCGGGCTCGGCTCCGGGGTGCCCCCCATGGCGGCCAGCTGGCGGCGCAGGTCGTCATTCCTGGTGATCTGCTTGTCCAGCATGGTCTGGGCCTGCTTGAGGGCCTTCTGGTCGTCGCCGGCCTTCTCGGCCAGGGTGTCAGCCTTCTCGATCACATCAGCGGTTTCAGCCTGCAGCTGCTCGGTGGCGGCTTGCAGGGTAGCCAGTTCAGACTCTTTGGCCTTGTTGTCGGCCTGTTTGCTCTGGAACTTCGCGCTGTTGCGTTCGGCAAGGTTGGCAAGGGATAGACAGGTCTGTTTCAGGGAAATGTCCTGTCCACCGGACGGGGCGACTACGTGAGTCACGTCCCGTTTGTTCAGCAGGAACCGGAAAGCCACCAGGTCATCATTCGCCACAATCTTGCTCGTGTCGCCGCTGGGGCTATGGAACACCACGGAAATAGACTGGCCATCGGAGAGCGGGATACGGGCTGTCAGAACGGCAATCTGGCCGGACTTACCAGGTTTCCCGATCTCCGCCTGGTACGCTTCCAGGCCAGCGCTATTGAGTTGCTGGTTCAGGGAACGGACAAAGGCCGCCATGGTCTTGTCGATGCGGTTCTTGGTGGTGGTGATCGCTTCCATCATCATGCTATCGGCCGTGTCCAGGCCGTACATGTAGGTCGCTTCGACCTCTTCCAGCGTTACGGCTTCCAGCATCATGCCATCGGTGCCAAGCGCCTCAAGATACGCTTCCGTGGTCAGCGGCTTGGTGGTGTGGTCGATCACATCCAGCACGTTGATAGCGCGGTGCATGAAGTAATTCGGATTCATCAGGCCTTGCCCCCTTTGGCTTCGATTTGCTGGATCAGGTCGTTGGTGGTGGAGCGCTCCACATCCAGCTTCTTCCTGAGCTCTGCAAGGTTGGATTGGTTCTTGGCGCTCTCGGCCTCCAGCTCGGCCAGCTTGGTCTTGGCCATGTCGGCGTTGCGGCTGGCGGTACTGTTGGCGATCCCGGCCTCGATGAGGCGGGCCTGGATGGTGCGGCCGGCGGGCTTGGTGGAAGAGGTATCCACGGCGGCCTTGGTCTGTCTGGCCAGGGACTTGTCGAACCGGGCCTGGTTCGTCTGCATCTTCTGGCTGACCTCCTTGGCGTAGCCGTTCATCGTGTCCATCGCCTTTACCGGAATGACCGTGGTGTTGAGCTTGGTTTCGATGATGTCGCCCTGGTCGCCGACCGTGCAGGTAATGCTTTGCCCGTTCTCGAACCGGAAGGTGAATTTCTTGGTGGCCAGGCGGTCTTTCTTAACCACCCGGTTGGTGGCCTCGACGTTCACCACCTTCTGTCCTGCCTTGCGGAAGGCATCAATGAGCTTTTTCAGCCCCTTCTCTGTGATATTCCCAAAATCGAGCGTGAAATAGGTCGCCCGGTTCTGGCTGTAACGCTCGTCAGCCATGCTGGATCACCTCTGCTATGGTGTGTTTCGTGATAAACGGGAACAGGGAGTAAATGGGGTTTCTGCGGCTTGCTGTGATGATCTTGACGCTCAAATCCCA
Source organism: Aeromonas sp. TS_SC_11 (assembly GCF_057318915.1). Lineage (NCBI taxonomy): Bacteria > Pseudomonadati > Pseudomonadota > Gammaproteobacteria > Aeromonadales > Aeromonadaceae > Aeromonas > Aeromonas sp. TS_SC_11. The sequence continues at coordinate 2,362 of NZ_JBWZZQ010000002.1, read as the reverse complement.
CTCCCCTGGGGAAAGCAGATCTTCACGGATAAGTAGGTACTCTGAATTGAGGCCGCGAGAACATCCTGAAATGGTTCTCGTCTTGCCAGTGATAACTGTCTTGGGGTGTTTTCTATCTCGGAACGAGTAACTCAACTCGCTCCACTCCGGTTCGCAGGTGGCCCGGTACTCAAGTACATATCTCAAGTAACCGCCTTCACTGTCAGCGCGGCGCAATTGGGTGATCTCCACTTTCCCGCGCCGCAATAAAAGACGATCCAGAAGGCCGACCAACACAGCACTAGCTGCCGTGGTGGCAAACAGTAAATTTCCGTCCATTTATGAGACTCTTAGCAGTTTGTTGATTTTCGAGAGCATTCCCCGAAGCGAGGTCATGACACCGGAACCGTTGTTAGCCGCCGCGATAACGCAAAGGCAGACCAGCGGCTCCGGCCACTCCTTCCACAATCCAAGGAACAAAGCACTCCACCCTGCAACGAGAGCGGTTATCAGTTCGGCGGCAATATCAAGCGCCCCGCCCCGCAATCTCCCGTCACGCCGACCGTGAAGGTATGAAGCCACACCACTGATAAAAGACAGGGCTGTTACCAGCCCCGCCTGAACGTGATCAATCGTCACTCTTCAATACCTCACACAGCCCAATAAATGTCTTTACCGCCACTTGTTAGGATGCTTGCGGCGCTAGAAATTAGCCCTGTGCTTCTTCCATCTTCGCCTGGTTTACTTCTTCTTTGAGGAAGTGCTCCTGACACTTAACCAAGACCGCCTCCATTGTCACTTCGGTGGTGCTGTTCATGTAGAAGGTGGAGGAAAGGCTGGCGTTCAGAAACTCTTGAGGACGGGCGCCTTCATTCTTGGCCGCCTTGCTGTGCCAGTACAGCACCTGATAGCTGCACGATGCCGATTGGTTGTTGGACTCTCCATCATGGTCAAAATAGGCCGCATTGGAGGATGAGACGGACGAGATCATGCACTGTGCTTCGGGGTGTTGAACACCATAAACATCAGTGAAGTTGGCAGAGAAAATTGTGCTTTTCATACGATACCTTTTTGTTTATAAAACAGCTAATTGCTGGTGGATTTTAAATATAAATCAAGCGCGTTGCTATCAACTTTGGGATGGGGCTCGCGGCCATTCAACCTGCTGTGGCCATCCTTCACTCTGAGGGATGCGATAGAGTGCGACACGGTATTGCTGCCAAATAGTCAGCAGGCTCTTTTCCGAAGAGCTGATGATGCCGAGCTTGTCGGCATCTTCCAGAGGGGCCATGGCCACGTTCGCTTTTTGCAGCTTGTCTGCCAGTAAGGCACGAAGCTGTGACTCACTCATTGGTTCTGCTACCCGCTCTGTAATTGGGCCAAAATTACCAAGCATGGCCTGACGGTATAGCTCTCTACCGTGGAGCTCTGGGTCATCCTTTTTCGCGGTAAATGGCACAAATTCATTGCCCATATGAGAAAACAGCACTTGCATGTCGAGGCTGCTTTCATCTGCGTCGTACATGGTAACGTTTTTGGCTGTGATGATTTCCATCATGCAATCCTCATCCAAAGTGATTTAGTCCAAGCCCCTGAGTGGTAATAACCAAGCAGCTTCCATGTCCCAGCAGGGCTACCACCACCAGAATCAGATTCGTGCATGTCTGTTGATGTCCATCGCAGACTGCTCCCCGGCAAGGTTCTGCCTGGCAGGTAAGCACCTGATGCCTGCGTGTAGAAGAAACCATACGTTCCGACTTGCCCTATACCGCCAGCAACAATATCGGCGTTACCTTGTGCCGCCGTGTGGGTATGTGCGGATGGGGGGATAGTTGCGGGCTTGCCTGTGACCTCCGCCCATGATGGCCAGCGGGTAGCTGTAGCTGGAGCTCCTACAATCTGAGCCCATGGGTGGGAGTGGCTTGCGGCGGCAGCTCCCAGTTCTGCAAGAGTCGGTTTGTTCAGGGAGTTGTACTGGATTGCCCACTGTGTGAAGGCCCCAGTGTTGTATTGGGCGCGGGTATAGACCCGGCTGGTGTTGTAGACGTGGTATCGCTGCTGCACCCCGGCTCCAGATGTTACGATCAGGCTGCCAGCCTGATTCTCAGGGTAGTTCTGGGCAGCCGAAGTGTTGGTGTTGGAGTGTTGCGCGAAGTGCCCGGGGGTAATGATGGCGTTCAAATTCTCCTTGGTTAGAGCGATAGGGTTCAGCAGGCTGCCCGGGTGATTGTGTTGCGCAGGCGCTTTGCTTGCAGCCAGATCGTAGGCAAGCTTTACGGCGCCAGCGGTTGCGTACTTGGCGTTTGACGGGTCGTTGACTGCAGCGGTTGCGCCCCAGTTGTTGACCAGTGACAGGCCAACTTGGGCAGGCGTATGCGTGTGA
>NZ_CM170470.1:1967500-4790999 GCF_057318915.1 Aeromonas sp. TS_SC_11 | reverse complement strand
CGGGCGGCCGAGCCGTTGCTCGCCACGCCAAAGTGGTGGGCTGTGGCGCTGTTGTGGAGCAGGGTTTTCAGCTCTCCCTCGCCAATCAGCAACAGATCCGAGGTGGCTGTCCCCTCGCCATCGAACGCCTTGATGTTCATGCCGCCCGGCATATAGGCCCGGCTTTCCAGGGTGAGCCAGCGAGAGGCCACAGACTGGCCCACCTTGTCTCGCCAGGGGTTGATCCCCTGCTGGGCCCACTTGCCCGAGAGCGCTGCCTGGAAGCAGCCAAACAGGCTGGCGAAGCAGTTGGTGCTGAAAATGGCGCTGTAGCGACCGCTCGGTACCGCTTCCCCCGGCAACAGGTCATGGGCCACGGCGTAGATCTGTTCGACAAGGGTCTGGCTATCCAGCTCGTCGAAGCGGCGGCCATACTGCCCTTGCGAGTGCATCGACTGGCGGCCATCCCGCTCCACCAGCGCCGAGGTATAGCAGCCGACGCTGAATTCACTGTGCTGGCAGAGGCTGCCCAGGCTGTTGGCGAGCCAGAGGCGGCTCTCCCCCTCGAAGAAACTGTTGTAGGGGGCGCCAGTCACATCAGGTTGTGCCAGCATATCCGCCTCGAGGCGCAGAGCCAGGGCGATCTTCTCCTCCACCGCCGTGGTATCGGGCTGGTTTATCTCGGCGCAGTCGGTGCTGATCCGGCTGCCGGCAACCGAGATGCACTGATCCGGGTCCACCTTGGCAAAGCGGCTGGCATCCAGTGCATCCTGCAGCATGGCATCGAGGGCCGCCTCATCCAGGGATTCCGAGTAGGCAATGCCGACCCGTCCATCCTTGATCAGACGAATGCCAAGCTGCTGACTGCTGGTGACCTTGTATTCCCCGAGCTCCCCCTTGTCGGCCTTGAGGGAGAAGGCTTTGTCCTGATTGGCGATGATATCCGCCTCGGCGCCCAGATCGGAGACCTTCTCCAGCAGGCGGGTGAGCAGGTTGTTCATGTCGAGTGTGCTCATCAGGCGTTCCCTCCTACCAGGATCTTGTCAACTTTCAAGGCGGGTTGGCCGACAGACGTGGGTACCGAGCCCGAGACGGAGCCGCACATGCCGGCGGCCAGCGCCAGATTGATCCCGACCATGGAGATCTCTTTGAGCACTTGCGGGCCCGTGCCGATCAGGGTCGCCGATTTGAGCGGGCGGGTGATCTTGCCGTGCTCGATGAGATAGGCCTCCTGCACGTTGAAGTTGAACTCGCCGGTACCCGGCTGCACCGAGCCGCCCCCCATCTTCCTGGCATAGATGCCGTGCTCGACCGTGGCCAGCATATCGTCGAGGCTGTGGTTGCCCGGTTCGATATAGGTGTTGCGCATGCGCGAGGTGGGTGCGTATTTGTAGGATTCTCGCCTTCCCGATCCGGTGCGGGCGTAACCTGTCTTGAGGGCGCCCATTCTGTCCACCAGAAAACCGGTCAGCACGCCGTCCTTGATGAGCTGGGTGTGCTGGGTCGCCATCCCTTCGTCATCGACGTTGATGGAACCCCAGGCGTTGCTCTGCAAGCCTTCATCCACAGCGCTGACTGCCGGATTGGCGATCAGCTGGCCCATCTTGTCGTGGAATACCGAGGCCTTCTTGGCGACCGAGGTGGTCTCCAGCAGGTGGCCGCAGGCCTCGTGGAAGATGACGCCGCCAAAGCCGCTCTCCATGATGACCGGCAGGGTGCCGCTCGGGCAGGGGGCTGCACCGAGTTTCACCAGCGCCTGGCGAGTGGCAGTGAGGGCCAGCTCGCGCGGATCGATACTAGCTGCGTGTTCCCAGCCCATCAGGGCGCCGGGCGCCTCATAGCCTACGCTCTGCTCGCTCCCCTCAACGGCGATGGTCTGGGCCATGATGCGGTTGTAGTGGCGGCGATCGCTCACCTGCAACCCTTCGCTGTTGAAGATCTCCACCTCCTGCTCCCAGCCCAGTACATTGCCGGAGAACTGGCTCACCTTGCTGCTTTCGGCGCGGGCCACCGCATCCATGGCGTGCAGATAGGCAATCTTCTGCTCCAGCTGCTTGTCGGCCGACAGCGGCAACGCCACCGGGTTGCGATCGGTCAATCGGGTGAAATCGAAGGCGGTGGCGGTCACCACTGGGTCGCGTCTGTCTTTGGCCGCCAGCAGAGTGACGATGCGCAGCAGCTCGTCGCGGCTGGCCAGATTGGTGTAGCCGTAGAGCACCTTGTGGCCGTAGCACAGGCGCACGCCTATGCCGAAATCGAGGCCGCCACTGATGTTCTCTATCTGGCTGGAGAGCAGGCTGAGCTGGCTGCGGCGTTTGCGCTCCACAAACAGCTCGGCGAAGTCAGCACCCAGCGCCAGCGCGTGATCGAGTACGTCGCGGGCAATGGCGGGGGCCAACAGGGAGAATGGGGTCATAGAATATCCTTTTCTGGTCTGTTCCTGTTTGCTTCCGACACCCGTTCTGATTGTGTTATGGGGTGTCGATTGCATTGTTGCAGACCAGCACAAAAAAGTCGCTATAGCGTCAAGCGATGATACCGATTGAGAAAATCGGTGCGATAACTGCGCCCGGACGGCCAATGCATCGGGACACTGGCCGCCGGTCAGGGGCTCACAACAGTTCGTGGATCTCGCCGAGGATCTGGTCGACCCACTGCTCGATGCGAGATTCGGTCTGGTCATACTGGTTGGCGTCATCGAGGGCCAGCCCGACAAAATGCCGGCCATCGTCGATCAACGCCTTGGAGGCGTCGAACTCGTACCCTTCGTTTGGCCAGTAACCCACCAGTTTGACCCCCTTGGGCACCAGCTGATCGTGCAGGAGGCCCAGGGCATCCTGATACCATTCGCCATATCCCAGCTGATCGCCCATGCCAAACAGGGCTATGATGCGCCCCTCCAGATTGACATCGGCTATGTCTTCCCAACGGGATTCCCAATCTTCCTGCAGTTCGCCGAAATCCCAGGTGGAGATGCCCAGGATCAGGATGTCGTACTCCTGCATGCGGACAAGGGGCACATCCTTGATGTTATGGATATCGACCAGCTCGGGGCCAATGAGGGCGCGGATCTTCTCGGCGGCCATCTCGGTGTAACAGGTGGTGGAACCGTAAAACAAACCTATCTTCATCGCACTGTCCTTACCGTAAAACAGATCGCTCTTCATCCTGGCGGCGCGTGGGGCGTACGCGCCCGGAGGCAACAGGGAGGGGCGCCAGTTTAGCAGATAGACCGACGCCCTTCACGGGGCAAGCGTGGCGCAGGCCCTCAGATCCCGCTGTCGTCCGGCGCCGGGCGCGCTACAATGAGCCACCGTTTACCCAAGATTCAGTACCATGACCAAGCCAGCCCCCGCCGTGCACAATCATCCCCTGATCGAACCCTTTCTCGACGCCCTCTGGCTGGAGCGGGGACTCTCTGACAACACTGTCAGCTCCTATCGCAGCGATCTGGAGAAATTTGCTTTCTGGCTCGACGGGCAGGGGCGCTCTTTGTTGCTGGCGGGAATGGATGACATCCAGCACTATCTCGCCTGGCGGGTGGACCACCAGTTTGCCGCCAGCAGCACGGCTCGCTTTTTGTCGGCGCTGCGCCGCTTTTACCAGTATCTGAACCGCGAAAAGCTGCGCAGCGATGATCCGACCGTGCTGCTGGAGGGGCCCAAACTGCCCAAGAAGCTGCCCTCTGATTTGAGTGAAGCCGAGGTGGAAGCACTGTTGCAATCACCGTTGGTGGACGACCCGCTGGAGCTGAGGGACAAGGCGATGCTGGAGCTGCTCTACGCCACAGGGCTGCGGGTATCCGAGCTGGTGGGGCTCACCGCCGAGCATGTCAGCCTGCGTCAGGGGCTGGTGAGGGTGGTGGGCAAGGGCAACAAGGAGCGACTGGTACCCATGGGGGAGGAAGCGGTGCACTGGCTGGAGCGTTACTACCGCGAGGCCCGTACACTGCTGCTGGGGGGGGCCAGCTCGGACGTGGTATTTCCCTCCAAGCAGGCCCGCATGATGACCCGTCAAACCTTCTGGCACAGGATCAAGCTCTATGCCCAGCGTGCCGGTATCCGCGGGGAGTTGTCTCCCCACACCTTGCGACACGCCTTTGCCACCCATCTGCTCAATCACGGCGCCGATCTGCGGGTGGTGCAGATGCTGCTGGGCCACGCCGATCTCTCCACTACCCAGATCTATACCCATGTGGCCAACGAACGGCTCAAGGCGCTGCACGGCGAGCACCATCCCCGGGCTTGAGCTGCAAGCCTGTGCATATTTCACGCAACAAAAAACCGCCACTATGGCGGTTTTTTTCGAACACACGACAGGGGTTGGCGCTTATTTTTCCTGCTGGGATTTGAGCAGATCGCGAATTTCGCTCAGCAGCTCCTGATCCTTGGTGGGACCGGCGGGAGCGGCTGCCTCTTCCTGCTTTTTCTTGAGGGTGTTGATGGCTTTGAGCCCCATGAAGATGGCGAAGGAGATGATCAGAAAATCGATGATGGTCTGGATAAATTTGCCGTAGGCGATGACCACGGCCGGGGTGGCACCCTCGGCGGCCTTCAGGGTCACGGCCAGATCGCTGAAGTCCACACCGCCCAGGATCAGGCCGATGGGTGGCATGATGACGTCGCCCACGAAGGAGGAGACGATTTTGCCGAAGGCGGCACCAATGATGATACCGACCGCCATGTCGATGACGTTGCCTCGGGCGGCAAAGGCCTTGAACTCTTGAATCAGACTCATGTTTCCCTCCAAAAATGGGTAAATTGCAGCCGTCGCCGCATCAAAATTTGAATAATCAAGCATCAGGAAAACAGAGGATGGCCGCTTTTTTCCTGTCGTCACGGTTAGCTTGCTGGGCCGCTGCCCAATTGGCAACCTGTCAGGGAGGGATTTTTTTGCAGGTCTCTCTATTAATCAATCAGTAATTAACAAGTTGAGGCCAGGATATGGCCTGAGTTACCTTGTGAGTCCATTCGTTCATGCCAAGTGAGTAAAAGAGTGAAGCATTTACTACTGGGAATGATGCTGCTGTGCACCTTTGCTGCCAGCGCGGGGATGGATCCCCAATTATTGAAACAGCGTATAGAGCAGCGCCTCGGGGTGCAGGTCTATCTGGTGGATGCGACCCCTATGCCCGGCCTCTTCATGCTGGGCACCAGTCAGGGGCCGCTCTATGCCGATGCCGGGGGCGACTATGTGCTTCAGGGCATCATGCTGGATCTGGGCCACGACATGAAAAACCTCACCATGCTGGGTCAGCGTCAGCAACGTCAGCGGGCACTGGCCCAGATTGGCGAACGGCGTATGCAGCTCAAGGCCGAGCCCGAGCGTCACAGCGTCACCCTGTTTACCGATCTGACCTGTGGCAACTGCCGTACCGCGCTGGATGAGTTGCCCATTTTGCAGGCACAGGGGGTGAGTGTGCAGTTACTGCCAGCGCTGGGTACCTTCGCCGATGTGGCAGAGGCACAGGCGCTCTGGTGCGATCCTGGCCTGTTCAGCGAACTTGAGCTCAGTGATCGTTTGCCTGCGACCGGCTGTAATGAGATCCTTGCCCATCATATCGGCCTGAGCCAGTGGCTCGGGATCAAGGCGCTGCCGAGCTGGGTCCTGCCAAACGGGGATCTGGTGCGGGGTTATCAGAGCCCTGAACAACTGCTCAAGATACTGGATCACATCAATGCCCCTGCAAATCCGTCGTCGTCCGCGAGTTGATGATTCCCATCTGCCCGCTACTTTGCACCCACTGCTTCGTCAAGTCTTTGCCAGCCGGGGGGTAGAGGATCCCGTCCTGCTCGAGCGCAGCGCCAGCCAGCTGCTGCCGCCCCAGCGCCTGTTTGGCATGGAGCAGGCGGTGCCCCTGCTGGCAGCGGCGCTGACCGCCCAGCAGCGCATCCTCATCGTCGGAGATTTTGACTGCGATGGCGCCACCAGCTCGGCCTTGTGCGTGCTGGCGTTGCGAGCAATGGGCGGCCACCACATCGATTTTCTGGTGCCCAACCGTTTCGAATTCGGCTATGGCCTGACCCCGGAGATAGTCGAGCTGGCGGTAGCGCGCGGCGCCGAGTTCCTCATCACGGTGGACAACGGCATCTCCAGCATCGCCGGGGTGGCGGCGGCCAAGGCCGCCGGCATGCAGGTTCTGGTCACCGATCATCACCTGCCAGGCCAGGAGCTGCCTGCTGCCGATGCGATAGTGAACCCCAACCAGCATGGCTGCGAATTCCCCTCCAAGTCCCTGGCCGGGGTGGGGGTGGCCTTCTATCTGATGGCGGCCCTCAACACTCACCTGCGCCAGCTCGGCTGGTATGAGCGCCAAGGCATTCGTGCCCCCAATGTGGCGGATTACCTGGATCTGGTGGCGCTTGGCACAGTCGCCGACGTGGTGGCGCTGGATGGCAACAACCGCATCCTGGTGCATCAGGGGTTGCAGCGGATCCGGGCCGGTCGCTGCCGCCCCGGCATCCAGGCTCTGGTGGACGTGTCGGGCCGCGATGGCCGACGCCTCACCGCCGCCGACCTTGGTTTCGCGCTGGGACCGCGTCTCAATGCCGTGGGCCGGCTCGATGACATGTCCCTCGGGGTCGCCTGTCTGCTGAGCGATGATCTCAATCTGGCGCGCCAGCTCGCCTCCGAGATGGACAGCCTCAATCAGGAGCGCAAGGAGATAGAGCAGGGGATGCAGCAGGAGGCACTCGCCACCCTGGAGCAGATCCGCTTTCGCGATGGCGAGGTGCCCTCCGGCATAGTACTGCACAGAGACGAGTGGCATCAGGGGGTAGTGGGGCTGGTGGCCTCCAAGGTAAAGGAGAAGTACTACAGGCCGGTGATCGCGTTTGCCGAGAGCAGCGAGACCGAGCTCAAGGGCTCGGGTCGCTCCATTCCCGGCGTGCATCTGCGCGATGCCCTCGAACTGCTCGATACCCGCCATCCGGGCCTGATGGGCAAATTTGGCGGCCACGCCATGGCGGCGGGGCTGACCCTGCCCAAGGCCAATATCGAGGCCTTCGGCCGCGCCTTCGAGTCGGTGATCTGCGAGCTGGTGACCCCTGAGCTGCTGACCGGGGTGCTGCTCACCGACGGCGAACTGCTGCCGGATGAGCTCAGCCTTGAGCTGGCTGAGCTTATTCGCGCCTCCGGCCCCTGGGGCCAGGCCTTCCCCGAGCCGCTGTTTGACGGCGAATTCGTGCTGGTGCAGCAGCGACTGGTGGGGGAGAAACACCTCAAGATGATGCTGACCACGGATTCGGGCCATGCGGTGGATGCCATCGCCTTCGGGGTCGACCTCAAGCGCTGGCCGAATGCCTCGGTGAAGCGGGTGCGGCTGGTCTATCGACTCGATGTCAACGAGTGGCGCGGCAACCGCAGCGTGCAGCTGCTGGTGGAGCATCTGGAAGCCGCCGGTCTCTAGTCCGGCAGCAATAGCGCTCTGTTGATGACAACGGCCACCCTCGGGTGGCCGTGTTGTTATCGGCCAGGGCTGCCAATCAGGGGGGAGAAGCCATTATCAGAGAAGGGCGGCAGGGTTCCTTGTCTTTTTATGGATTTTAAATGCCGCCTTTTTGGATATAACGGGTGTTTAGTATCGAGCAAGGTTAATTACTGGATGTTTAAATTCAATAAATGGAGGGAATGTGATATATTCGGCCCGTTTTATCCGTTGTCTTTTTTCAGGGACCTGACAGCTTGCCACCCCTTGGCCGATCACCGACAGGGCTGATGGCCCTCGCCATCGCCTCTATCTTGTGGCTTGCCGCCTTCGCGGCGGGAGGCGTCATTGTGTCCGGTCAGCCAACATCGGCCGACCGGCTGGCCCCTATGCAATTGCACGAGCCGTCCGATCAAGGGTTGGCAAACAGTGTCAGTCTGCCACCTGCCGCTCATTGGCGGCTCGGCGTCGAGCAGGGGCGCCGGCTGGAGGGGGCCAATCACCCCCATTTCGACCAGATGCTGCTGGCATGGTTCCAGCACGAGATCCTGGGTTTGCTCTGTGGTTTGTTGTTCTTCCTGCCACTCATCTACCTCAGGCAGCTGTCAGGTTACTTCGGTTACCTGCACAAACGCCTGCTGATCTGCCACCACCTGCAATTTCGCTTCTGCCACGGCCACTCGCGTCCGGCTTGCTGCTGAGCGCGCACCGGATCCGGCGTTTCCCCGTCGACTGACTGTTTGACTTCTCTGCTGGCTGACGCCTGCGATCGGTTGCCGCGCCTTGTTGCCCTTGCCAGTTTGCTCTGACTTGTTGGTCGGTGCTGTGGCAGGGTTGTTCCCTGCACAAGCTGTGAGCCGATCCGATGGATTATTATGTAAACCTGTTTATTCAGTCGATTTTTGTCGAAAACCTGGCCCTCGCCTTCTTTCTGGGCATGTGTACCTTTCTGGCCGTTTCCAAGAACATCAACACGGCATTTGGCCTGGGCATGACGGTGCTGGTGGTGATGGTGATCGCCATTCCCCTCAACAATCTGATCTACCGCCATATCCTGCGCCCGGGCAGCACCTTCCTCGGGGAGTTTGATCTTGGCTTTCTCGATTTCATCATCTACATCGGGGTGCTTGCCGCGCTGGTGCAGGTGATGGAGATGGTGCTCGACAAGCATTTCCCGGCGCTCCATCACGCCCTGGGCATCTATCTGCCGCTCCTGACGGTGCACTGCGCCATCTTCGGCGGTGTCATGTTCATGGCCCAGCGGGATTACGATTTCATCGAATCCGTGGTGTATGGAGCGGGTTCAGGGCTTGGCTGGTTGCTGGCCATCGTTGCCATCGCCGGTCTGCGCCAGAAGATGAAGTATTCGGATGTGCCCGAGGGGCTGCGCGGCATCGGTATCACCTTCATAGTGGCAGGGCTGATGTCGCTCGGCTTCATGTCCTTCTCCGGCATGTCGCTCTAGGCACGCTATCTGTGAAAACGGCCACTTGCGTGGCCGTTTTGCTATTCGGCGGGGGTTATCATCCCCAGCAGCCGGTCGTGGACCAGCGGCAGTGTCAGGAAACCGTCCCGATCGAGAAAGTGGCCACCATGCTCCAGGCTGTAGAGTGGCGCGGCCAGCTGCTCGCTCAGGTGCTGGCAGTAGCGATAGGGCACTATGGCATCGTCCCGGGAGGCAACGACAATCCGTTGTGGTGCCAGCGTCATGATGTGCGCCGGGTCGTAACGCTGGGTCATGAAGGCATCCAGCTCCGGCAGGGTATACAGCGGCTGGTCGAAACCGGACACCAGCAGGATACCGCCCACCCGGCGGGAGGCGGGCAGGCGGCTGAGCTGGCGCAGTATGGTGATGCAACCAAGGCTGTGGCCCAGCAGGAAGGTATGCTCGTCGTGATCCTGGACAAGGCGGTCCATGGCTTGATCCCAGGCATCAGGCTCGGGATGGTGCGGGTTTGGCATGGCCAGCACCTCGACCTGAATACCGCGGGACTCGAGTTTCTCCTTGAGCCAGGGGAACCAGTGGGACTGGGGGGAGGCGGTGTAACCGTGCACGATAAAGACGCGGGTGTGTGACATCTGCATGATCCTGAACCGGGGCAACAGGGAATGAAAAACCGTGCCGCTGCGGCAACTGGCCGGGGCGGCCACATCATAGCAGCCCCCGCCTGACCGCAACACGCCCCTGGCGGGATGGGGGCAAGATGAGGCTCAACAAAACTAACCCAGCAGCTTGGCCATGTTGTGCCCTGTGATGATGAAGCCTGCCTCCTGATAGAGCGCCAGGGCGCGCGGGTTGTCGTACGCGACTCGCAGCTTGATCTGGCTGATGCCACTGGCCCTGAGACTGGCTTCCAGTGCCGCTATGGCAGCCTTGCCATAGCCCTGGCTGCGCAGGGCCGAGTCGATATAGAAGTCGTAGATAAAGGTGGCGTCGTCATCGGCATTGATGGCATGCCAGAGATAGCCCAGCGGCTTTGCCTCTTCTCCCGTTACCTCGCCCGGCATGATGCAGAGCAAACAGTGACCCGGGGTGGCGATCCCCTGTGGCAGGTATTGCAGCAGGGAGGCCTCGGACTTGCGGCGAGCGGTGGCGAGATCATAGCCATGGTTGCTGGCCAGATCTTGTGCGTAGTCCTCGAGGGAGCGGTCGTAGAAGACGGAATAATAGGCAGCGCTCATGGGGAGCAGACGAACGAGGGGGGTTGGCATCTTGGGTATCACTCCTGAAAAAGGAGCGATTACGTTAACGCTATGTCAGGGCGATCGCAAACGACTGATCTACAAGAAGAGCGCCCAAGGGCGCTCTTCTTTGGTGAAGGAGGGAAGAGATTACTTTACCTCTTCACCCTTGGCTTGCAGATCAGCATGGTAGGAGGAGCGCACGAAGGGGCCGCAGGCGGCGTGGGAGAAGCCCAGCCCCATGGCGACATCTTTCAGCTCGTCAAACTCTGCAGGCGGCACGTAGCGCTTCACCGGCAGGTGGTGGCGGCTCGGCTGCAGGTACTGACCCAGGGTCAGCATGTTGACACCGTGCTCGCGCAGATCTTTGAGCACCTGCACTATTTCTTCGTTGGTCTCGCCAAGGCCCATCATGACACCGGATTTGGTCGGCACATGGGGATGCATCTCCTTGATGCGACGCAGCAGTTCAAGGGACCACTTGTAGTCGGCACCTGGGCGGGCGACACGGTACATGCGCGGCGCGGTTTCCAGGTTGTGGTTGAACACGTCCGGCGGTGTCTCGCGGAACACCTCCAGCGCCTGCTCCATGCGGCCACGGAAGTCCGGTGTCAGGATCTCGATGCGGGTCTGGGGGCTGTGCTCGCGGATCTGCTTGATGCAGTCGGCGAAGTGCTGGGCACCGCCGTCGCGCAGATCGTCGCGGTCCACCGAGGTGATGACCACGTATTTCAGCCCCATCTCCTTGATGGTGAGTGCCAGCTTCTGCGGCTCGTCGGGATCCAGCGCCAGCGGGCGGCCGTGGGCCACGTCGCAGAAGGGGCAACGACGGGTGCAGATGGCCCCCATGATCATGAAGGTGGCGGTGCCGTGGTTGAAGCACTCGGCCAGGTTGGGGCAGGAGGCCTCTTCACACACTGAGTGCAGCTTGTTCTTGCGCAGCGTGCTCTTGATGTGCTCGATCTTCTGGCTCGACGGCGGCAGCTTGATCCGCATCCAGTCCGGCTTGCGCAGCACTTCCTCGTTGGGATCCGGCATGAATTTCACCGGGATCAGGGCCATCTTGTCGCCATCGCGCAGCTTGACGCCCGGCTCCATACGAACGGGTTTGCTCATGATTCACTCTCGGTGTTTGTTATTGTCTGGTTGATAGCCGTTTGGGCCATTTTCATGCCCTCATGGACGCCCGGCACGGGCTTGCTCATGGGGTATCGTCGGCATTCGTGATCGTTTGATAGCCAATCAGGCTGGCCAGTTCGGCCACCAGAATGGCTTGCGCCTCGGCCACGCTTTGCGGGCCGCCCAGGGCGCTGGTCTGGGTCATGGCCATGCCCGCATAGCCGCACGGGTTGATGCGCAGGAAGGGGGTCATGTCCATGTTGATGTTGAGTGCCAGGCCGTGAAACGAGCAACCCTTGCGGATCCGCAGGCCCAGGGAGGCGAGTTTGGCCTCCATGCCCAGCTCGTTGGTCACATAGACGCCGGGGGCATCGGCCTTGGCATAGGCCTGGATATCGCTTTTTGCCAGGGTATTGATGATGGCGGTTTCCAGGCAGGTCACCAGCTCGCGTACCGACAGCTTGCTGCGGCGCACATCCACCAGTACATAGAGCACCAGCTGGCCGGGGCCGTGATAGGTCACCTGACCGCCACGATCGCTCTGCACCACGGGGATGTCACCGGGAGCGAGCAGATGCTCGGCCTTGCCAGCCTGGCCCTGGGTGTAGACGGGATCGTGCTCCACCACCCAGAACTCATCCGGGGTATCGCTGGTACGGTTATCGGTGAAGGCCTTCATGGCATCCCATACCGGCTGGTAGGGGCGGCGACCCAACTGTCTGACTAACAGCTGTGGTTGGGCGGGGATCTGGAGTGACATGGTTCCTCACTGACAGGCGCTTGAGTCGGCAAAACAGGATTGCACAAAATCAATCGCCCTTGGCGGGGCGAGAGAGGTGGCTTACAGAACGTAGCGAACCAGCTCGATCTTGCCGAGAGCTGTGTACATGGCTTCGATATGTTCCTTGCTCTGGGCCGTCACAGTGACCCGCACCGAGTGGTAGTTACCCTTGGTGCTGGGTTGAACGGTCGGGCTGTAAGTGCCTGGGGCGTGCTGCTGCAGCACTTCTACCACCAGATCAGGCAGTGCCGGATCGGCTACGCCGAGCACCTTGAACGGGAACTTGCAGGGGAACTCCAGCAGTTCATCAAACTTGGTATTCATCTACTCACCTTTTGGCGTCATCACGGGATGACCTTATCTTTCATCTTGTGTGGCCAAGTGGCCTATGGCCCATCAGGGCCGCCAGTACAAGTCTATATGGGCATTGCCCGGGCCGGGATCAAGGCCCGGACTGATCGACAAGACATGGAGGTGCTGCTTTTTACCACAAATCAGCTGTCGGCGGAACCTGCAGATTGCAGGGTTATTCGCTCACAGAGACCCTAACTGGAGAGCGGCGCCTATTGGCGCCGCTCTTTTATCGCTATTTTATCCTGTGGCTTACTTGAACCAGCTGGTGACCAGCAGTACCAGGTAATCCCACAGACGGCTCATCAGACCGCCTTCCTGCACTTCTTCCAGCGCAACCAGGGGAACCTGCTTGATCTCCTTGTCGCCCTGCTTCAGGAATACTGTGCCCACTCGCTGACCCTTGGCCAGCGGTGCTTTCAGTTCACTTTCCAGCTGGAAGTCCGCCTTCAGGTTGTTGCCCTGACCACGGGTGACCAGCACTGATACGTCCTTGTCGACACCCAGTTTCACTTCCGGCTTGTCACCCATCCAGATCTTCTGGGTGACCAGCTCGGTGCCGGCCTTGTACGGGGTCAGGCTCTGGAAGAAACGGAAGCCGTAGGTGAGCAGTTTCTTGCTCTCGGCGGCGCGGGAACCTTCGCTGCTGGCGCCCAGCACAACGGCGATCAGGCGCATGCCTTCATTGTTGGTGGCGGAGGAGACCAGATTGTAACCAACCTGGCTGACATGGCCTGTTTTGATGCCATCCACTTGCAGGGACTGATCCCACAGCAGGCGGTTGCGGTTGTGCTGGGTGATGCCGTTGAACACGAAGGATTTCTGGGCGTAGATCTTGTACTCCTCCGGCTGATCGTGGATCAGGGCCTGACCCAGACGAGCCATGTCGCGAGCAGTACTGTAGTGACCTTCTTCATCCAGTCCGTGGGGGTTTTTGAATTGGGTATCTTTCATCCCCAGCTTGGCGGACCAGGCATTCATCAGACTGGCGAAGGAGTCAGTGCTGCCCGCCAGGAATTCGGCCATGGCGACGCAGGCGTCGTTGCCGGACTGGATGATGATGCCCTTGTTCAGGTCATCGACGGAGACCTGCTTGCCCACCTCGATAAACATCTTGGAAGAGTCGGTATAGTTTTTGGACCAGGCGTTCTTGCTGATGGTCACCATGTCGGTGTTCTTGATGTTTCCTTCCAGCAGCTCGTGACCAATGATGTAGGAGGTCATCATCTTGGTCAGACTGGCTGGCGGCAGGCGTTCATCGGCGTTGGCTTCTGCCAGTACCTGGCCCGAGTAGTAGTCGATCAGAATATGGGCCTTGGCGGAGATCTCCGGCGCGGCGGGAACGACCATGGGGGCGGCGTTCGGTGTGGGTACAGGTGTGTTGGCCTGGGCGGTGGCGCTGATCAGGGAGGCCAGAATAACTGAACGGGCAAATTTGGACATCTTGAAATTCCTGGAGCCTGGATGGGGGGTAACCCAAGTTAAAATGCGGGCTTAACTATACCAGAAGCGCCCGTTGGTCATAGTCCGACGTGCCATCTGGCCTGGTTTTTTATCCATCAGTAGTGGGTATCACGCCGGGAAACGACGTGATACCCATCAAGATGGCGGTGGCCACCTTCATATGAGCCACACGGCTCAGGGGACGATAAAGGCTTGCTCCAGCCCCCCCTGACGGATCTGTGCCAGCAGGGTGGCCTGCTGATCGGCGGCGACCGGGCCCAGCAGGACGCGGAAGAGGGCATTGTGTGTCACCACTTGATACGGCACGCCGTAGCGCTGGGTCATCACCTTGCCCATGGCCTCAGCTCTCTCTTTGGAGCCACTGGCCAGCACCTGGATCATCTTGCCGTCGCCGCTGCTGGCGGGAGCGGCTGCCTTGGCCGGTGCCGGTTTGGCTGCGGGGGCTTTGACGGGCGCGGCAGCAGCAGGGGTTGCCATCGCCAGCGCGGTCGGTTCACCCAGGAAGCCATCTTGCGATATCGTCTTTGGCGCTGCTGCGGCCGCGGTCGTCGGGGTCATTGCGATGGGCTTCATCGGCTCAATGATCATCATCTGATCCGGCGTGTCGTTGATAAGCTCCAGTCGCACGCGGGCCTCGCCACTCGCTACCATATCCAGCTGCTCTGCGGCGGCATAGGAGAGATCGATGAGACGATCACTGCCAAAGGGACCCCTATCGTTGACTCGCACTATGGTTTCCAGCCCGTTGCTCAGGTTGGTGACCCGTACATAGCTGGGCAGCGGCAGGTTGCGGTGGGCGGCGCTGAACAGTTTGCTGTCCAGCACGTCGCCGTTGGCGGTCTTCTGGCCGTCCAGATCCGGGGCCAGCCAGCTGGCGGTACCCTCTTCGGTATAGTGCTTGATGTCGCGCCACACCTCGTTTTTCTGCTTGCCAATCCAGTAGTCACGGTTGCCGCTGGCACTCAGGGGCTCGGGGCGCGGAATGGCGCCTGTGGCTTGTGGTATCTCTATGACCTGGGGTTTTTCCTGGGGCATGGGAGCCTGCGGCAGGGGGAGCTGTTCCGGCTGGCTGCTACAGGCGGCCAACAACAAGGTCAGGCTGAGCGGGAGAAATTTGTGGCTCTGATGCATACGCTTCCTGGATTGCTTGACTGAGTTGATGCACCGCCATCGCATAGAGAGGGCTGCGGTTATAGCGGGTGATCACGTAAAAATTGTGGCGCGCGACCCAGTATTCCGGTCCATCGGCCTGTTCCAATGCCAGCAACTTCACCGGTGTCTGTGGCGCCAGCTGCGTGGCGACTTCAATGCCGGCGGCGGCCAGCTCTGCCCACTGCTGCTTGAGTTCAGGCTCGGGTCTGAGCAGGGTACTGACGGGGGCCAGACCGATCAAGGCGGGCTCGACGGCAGACTCGCCCCAGCGCCATTGATGCTCGGCGAAATAGTTGGCGACGCTGCCGATGGCATCCACAGGGTTGCGAAACAGATCCCGTCGACCATCGCCGTCAAAG
Organism: Aeromonas sp. TS_SC_11; assembly: GCF_057318915.1. Classification (NCBI taxonomy): domain Bacteria; kingdom Pseudomonadati; phylum Pseudomonadota; class Gammaproteobacteria; order Aeromonadales; family Aeromonadaceae; genus Aeromonas; species Aeromonas sp. TS_SC_11. Next base: position 4,775,686 of record NZ_CM170470.1, on the reverse strand, counting down.
TCGACCGCGTAGTGGCGATAACTGGAGGGCATGAACTGCCCCATTCCCATGGCACCGGCATAGGATCCCTTGAGCGTAGTGAGGGGCCACTGCTCCTCCCGGGCCAGCAGCACCAGCTGGGCAAACTCCTTGGCAAAGAAGTCGCTGCGTTCCGGATAGTGGAAGCCCAGGGTGTAGAGACTGTCGAGCACCGAGTGGCGGCCCATCTGGCGGCCATAGAAGGTTTCAATGCCTATGATGGCGACGATGAGGGCGGCGGGCACCCGATAGGTCTGCTCGGCCCGCGCCAGGACATCGGCATGGCGTTGCCAGAAGCTGACCCCGTCCTGAATGCGGCTTGGCGTCACAAACAGCGGTCGATAGCGATGCCAGGGTTTGGCTTCCCACGGGCGGCTGATGGTGTCCAGGATCTCCTGGCGCAACTGCGCCTTGGCGGCAGCATCCTGCAATGCTGCCAGCGGCACCTGCTGCTGCTCCGCCAGCAGGCTCAGTCGCTCGGGCGAAACGGTCGCGTTCGCTGCCAGCGAGCACAGTGCGAGTGCCAGCCACCATGATTTCATCAGGCCAGCAGCCTTCTATGAGTCTGGATGGACATCAGAATGCCGAAGCCGGCCATCAGGGTCACCATGGAGGTGCCGCCATAGCTCACCAGCGGCAGTGGCACCCCCACCACAGGTAGTATGCCGCTCACCATGCCCATGTTGACGAACACATAGACGAAGAAGGTGAGGGTCAGGGCGCCACCGAGCAGACGCTCGAAGCTGTTCTGGGCCTGCATGGAGATAAACAGGCAGCGGCTGATGATGTAGAGATAGATGACCAGCAGCAGAGCCACGCCCACCAGTCCGAACTCTTCGCTGAAGACCGCAAAGATAAAGTCGGTGTGGCGTTCTGGCAGAAACTCCAGCTGGGACTGGGTGCCTTGCAGCCAGCCTTTGCCAAACACGCCACCCGAACCGATCGCTATCTTGGACTGGATGATGTGATAGCCCCGACCCAGGGGGTCTTTCTCGGGGTCTAGCAGCATCAGTACCCGCTGGCGCTGGTAGTCGTGCATCAGGAAGAACCAGAGTACCGGCATGAAGGCGCAGATCAGCATCACCGCCAGAGCAATCAGCCACCAGCTGATCCCCGCCAGGAAGATGACGAAGAAGCCGGAAGCGGCCACCAGTATGGAGGTACCGAGATCGGGTTGGGCCGCGATCAGCAGGGTCGGCAGCAACACCATCAGCAGCGCAATGATCACATGACCGAATTTGGGAGGCAGGGAGTGGCGACTGAGCCAGGCTGCCACCATGACGGGCATGGAGAGCTTCATCACCTCGGAGGGCTGGAACTTCATAAAGCCAAGATCAAGCCAGCGCTGTGCCCCCTTGCCGATGTGGCCAAATACGTCCACCGCGATCAGCAGCAAGACCACGACCACAAACAGGGGGATCGACCAGCGCGCATAGAGTGACGGAGGCAACTGGGCCAGGCCTATCATCAGGCCGAAGGCCAAGCCGCCGCGTACCAGCTGGCGCACTATGGAATCCACATCCTGACCGGAGGCGGAGTAGAGCACCACCATGGAGAGGGACATCAGGGCCAGCAGGCCGAGAAAAAGGGGCAGGTCGATGTGCAGTTTGTACCAGAGACTCTGCTGCCGTGAGGAATTACTCATGGGGAACGACCTCGCTCTGTGGGGACGACGGCTTGGGAGCCGGTGGTAGCTGGGGCTCAGGCGGTACCAAATAGGCATCCAGCATCTGGCGCGCAACGGGCGCTGCCATGCTACTGCCACCACCGGCGTTTTCCAGCACCAGGGCCACCACGGCCTTGGGCGCATCAAAGGGGGCAAAGGCGACGAACAGCGCGTTGTCGCGGTGCTCCACCTTCATGGCCTTGGCGTTGTAGACCTGGTTCTCTTTCATGCCTACCACCTGGGCGGTACCTGACTTGCCCGCGGCTTTATAGGGGGTGTTGGCAAAGGCGCGGCGTCCGGTTCCTTCATGGCCGTTGATGACGCGCCACATGCCATCCCTGGCCACTTGCCAGTAGCTGTCGCTCCTGGCCTGAAGGGCGATATTGGGGTTGACGGGGGCATTGACCACGCCCTCTTGCGAGGCGGTGCTCTTGAGCAGGTGTGGCGTCACGTCGTGACCGTTCTGGGTCAGTATGCTGGTGGCCTTGGCCAGCTGGATCGGCGTGGCGCTCCAGTAGCCCTGACCTATGCCGATGGAGATGGTGTCCCCCTGATACCAGGGCTGGCGCCAGCGTGCCATCTTCCAGTCGCGGGACGGCATGACACCTCGGGTCTCTTCATACAGATCCACCCCACTGTACTGGCCGAAGCCGAACTTGGTCATATAGCTGTGGATCTTGTCGATACCGACCCGATAGGCGAGATCGTAGAAATAGGTATCCGCCGAAACCTCGATGGCGCGGTAGACATCGAGCCAGCCGTGACCCCATTTGCGCCAGTCACGAAACTTCTTGGTGGTGCCCGGAATGGAGAAGCTGGGGCCGCCGAAGTAGCGATAGTTGGCGGTGATGGCCCCTTCGTTCAGTCCCATTACCGCCATCATGGGTTTGACGGTGGAGGCGGGTGCATAGATTCCCTGGGTGGTACGGTTCACCAGAGGGCGTGCCGGATCGTTGAGCAGCGCCGAATAATTGGTGTTGGAGATGCCGGTCACGAACAGGTTGGGGTCATAGCTGGGGCTCGACTCCATGGCCAGGATGGCGCCCGTATTGGGATCCATCATGACGATGGCGCCCCGGCGACCGGCCAGCAGTTCCTGAGCCTTCAGTTGCAGGCGGATGTCGATGTTGAGGTAGATGTCCTTGCCAGGCTCGGGCGGCTGGAATTTGAGGGTTCGCACCACCCGGCCGCGGTTGTTCACCTCGACCTCCTGATAACCGGCTACCCCGTGCAGCTGATCCTCGTAGAATTTCTCCACCCCCTGCTTGCCGATATCTTTGGTGGCGGCATAGTTGGCGAATTTTTCCTCTTTCTTGAGGCGAGCCTCATCCTGGGTGTTGATCTTGGCCACATAGCCCAGCGCATGGGTGAGGGTGTCACCAAACGGATAGTAACGCTTGAGGTAAGCCTCGATACTGGCGCCCGGGAAGTTGTGCTGGTTGACCGAGAAGAGGGCGACCTGATACTCGGTCAGCTTCTCGAACAGGGGGACCGGCTTGAAGCGGCGCTGACGCTTGACCTCGGCCAGGAACTTCTCCTTGGTCCCCTCTGGCAGCGCCAGCAGGGTGATCAGCTCGTCGGCGGTCTTGTCCAGATCCCGGGTCTCTTCCGGCACGATTTCCAGGCTGTAAACCGGGCGGTTTTCAGCCAGCAACACGCCGTTGGCGTCATAGATGAGGCCCCGCGGCGGCGCCACAGGCACAACCCGGATCCGGTTGTCGTTGGATCGGGTCTGATAGGTTTCGAAGGACTCGACCTGCAGATAATAGAGATTGCCCAGCAACACCAGCATCAGCACGACCATGCCGATGTAGGCGACCAGGGTGCGTCGGAAGAAGAGGCGGCCTTCGGCGCTGTGGTCGCGCATTTCGATGCGATTCTTCAGCATGCCGCTACCTTATGGCTGACGAAGGGAGAAGACAAAAACCCCATGGTTCATTCCCTGTGATACGGATGATTGGTGGTAATGCTCCAGGCGCGATAGAGGCTCTCGGCCACCAGCACCCGTACCAGCGGATGGGGCAGGGTCAGCGGCGACAGTGACCAGCTCTGTTCGGCGGCGGCCTTGCATTCCGGCGACAAGCCCTCCGGGCCTCCCACCAGCAGGGCCACATCGCGGCCATCCAGTTTCCAGGCTTCCAGCTGCACGGCGAGTTGTTCCGTGGTCCAGGGCTTGCCGGGGATATCCAGAGTCACAAGACGCGAGCGGCCGGCAGCGGCCAGCATGGCTTCCCCTTCTTTTTGCAGGATGCGGGGAATGTCGGCATTTTTACCGCGTTTTCCGGCGCCAATTTCGACGAGTTCGAATGGCATGTCTTTGGGAAAACGGCGACGGTACTCTTCGAAGCCACGCTCTACCCAGGCAGGCATCTTGGTGCCCACTGCAATCAACTGGATCTTCATCGTTTGTTACACTTGTGCCCTATTGCGCATTCACTTGAGCGGCACCGCTCCAGAGTTTTTCCAGTTGGTAGAAATCGCGATACTCATCCTGCATCACGTGCACTATCACGGACCCCAGGTCCACTAGTACCCATTCACCCGTGAGCTGGCCTTCCACGCTCAGCAGGTCGAGCCCCGCATGGCGGGCTTCGCTGGCCAGATTGTGAGCGATGGCGCTGACGTGGCGGCTGGAGTTGCCGGAACAGACGATCATGGTGTCCGTGATGCTGGATTGACCGCGCACATCGAGGGTGATGATGTCGCGGCCTTTCATGTCATCGATCTTGTCGACGATAAAGGCTTGCAGTTCTTGGCCTTGCAATGATTCTCTCCTGTATTCCGGCGCCCTGCTACTTACGTCAGGGCGGCGGATTATATCATGGTCACTCCCGTTTCCCAGTCTGGTGAAGGGGAGTGGAGCGGGGGCCATGCCGGGTCGGCAAACCAAGCCCTTGTTGATCAATATAGTGCGCAACCGGCCCGGACAATAGTCGGCACCAGTTGCATTCAGTCCGCCTGGTAGAGGCCCTGTTGCCGGATGTAATCGGCCACAGAGGCTGGCAGCAGATAACGGGGATCCTGTCCCGCCGCCAGCAGCTCTCTTAGCCGGGTTGCCGACAGCGCTATGGGCAGATTGTCTGCCAGCCAGATATGGCCGGCAAGGCGCCGGTGCAGCGCGGTGGCATCCGTGGTGTGATGGCGTGCCAGCAGGTCGGCCACCTCGGTCGGGTAGTCAGGTTGCCAGCCGGGGCGCACGCTCACCACCAGGTGGGCGTAATCGAGCAGTGCCTGCCAGCGATGCCAGCTCGGCAGCGTGAGCAATGAATCCATCCCCATCAGGAAGCAGAGCGGGGTATCGGGCAGTTCTTCCCGCAGCGCCATCAGGGTATCTATGGTGTAAGACGGCTTGTCCCGCTTGAGCTCCCGTTCATCCACCACAAACCCCGGGTTTTCCTCCGCCGCCAGTCTGACCATGGCGAGGCGCTGCTCGCTCGAACAGAAAGGATTGGCCTTGTGGGGCGGTATATGGTTCGGTATCAGGCGGATTTCGGCCAGCCCCAGTGCGTCGCGCGCATCGATGGCCGGCCGCAAATGGCCGATATGGATGGGGTCGAAGGTGCCACCCAGCAGGCCGATGGGGGCTTTCAGCATGACCTTGCCCCCGCGTCATCAAATCGCTTGCTGGCAACAGGACCACTTCGGTTCTTCAGGTCTGGCGGCGAGCTCATCATGATGCTGGCTCCAGCAAAGGCAGGGGAGTGCCATCGCGAAAACCGAGGGCGAGGGTCTGCAACATCAGCCAGGCCCGTTCGGTGTCGAAGCGACGCAAGGCGTCGTCAAGCTGGGCCATCAGTTGCCACAACTGCTGCAACTTGGTGAAGGGCAACCGGGTCAGCGCCTGCTGGATCAATTGCTGGCGGCTCTGCCAGATGCGCAGGCGTGAGAAGTGTTCCACCAGCGGCTGGCCGGCTCTGGCAGCCAGGGCCAGCTCGGTGAGTTGTTCCAGCTCCCGGCACAGGGCCCAGGAGAGCATACCGGGCTCTGTGCCCTCGGCACGCAGGGCCAGCAGAATGCGCTGTGCCCGGTTTACCTTGCCTTCCAGCAGGGTATCGATGAGCTGGAATGGCGTGAAGTGGGCGTGACGTATGATGGTCTCTTGCAGATAGGTGACGCTGATGGGCTGGGGCGGCGCCAGCAGGGTCAGTTTTTCTATCTCCTGGCTCGCGGCCAGCAGGTTGCCCTCGTAAGAGTGGCACATGAAGTTGATGGCATCGGGCAGCGCCTTGAGGCCGAAACGCTGGAAGCGGGCCCCCATCCAGCGTGGAAAGAAGCGGGGCTCGGGGTGATTGACCGGCACATAGGTACCGCCCTGGCTGAGCTTGTCGAACCAGGCTGCCTTCATCTGGGTCTGGTTGAGGCGACCACCGCTGAGCACCAGCAGCAGGTCAGGGTGCAGTTGCTTGCCAATCTCGCTGATGCGGGCGGCGAGATCTTTGTCGACCTTGGCCGGCAGCTCCAGCTCTATGATCTGGCGGGCCGAGAAGAGGCTCATGGCCTGGCAGGCATCGTAGACCTGATTCCAGTCCAGCCCCGCCTCGACCACGAAGGTATGACGCTCGTCGAAACCCTGTTTGCGGGCGACCTGACGGATGGCGTCGATAGCCTCCAGCTTCAGCAGCGGCTCGTCACCAAAGATGAGGTAACAGGGCTTGAGCCCTGTTTTGAGATGATCCGCAAACTGCTCGGGATAGATCCGCATCAGAACTTGGCCTGGTTGAGTCGGTGGGTCGCAGGGGCGATGGCCTGCTCTTGAAAATTGAGCTGAGGCTCGTCGCCAAAAACGAGATAGCAGGGCTTGAGCCCTGCTTTGAGATGGTCCGCGAACTGCTCGGGGTCGACTCTCATCAAGATGCTCGCATCAGAACTTGACCTGGCTCAGCTGGCGGATGACCAGACTGGCGGCCTGTTCCTGCATCTCCTTGCCTAGTTGCTCCTGCTCACGGGAGGAGGCCAGTGCCGCGTCCGGTTTGTTCAGGAAGCTGCGGTTGAAGGTGATGGGGAACACCTGAGTCGGTTTGCCCGGCATGGAGACGGTGAACTGGGTGCTGTAGCCCAGCAAATACTCGCGAGCCTGGCCGATGGAATCGACCGAAGCAATCTGGCTGGTGTTGCGCACGCCAGCCAGAGTGAGCACAGGGATGCCCTCCTTGTCTGCGAGTTGTACGCCAGCGGCCTTGAGACGAGTGGTCACCAGACGGTAGAAGTCGCTCTTGTTGTCACCGACCACCTTCATGGTCATCAACTCGGGCGGGATGGCGGTGCCCCGCATCTGAAAACCGCAAGCCTGCAACAGCAAGCCCATCAGTGCGATGGCCATCCAACGAGTGAGGGTGGTGCCCATATGAAATCCTCTTTGCGTGAAGTGAAGAGCGGCGGGCGTCTGCCCGCCGTCATCATAATTGGCAACGGTCAGCTGACCCCTTCCCGACCTGCTTGTTTGCAAGGGGGAAGGAGCAAGGAGCTCCCTCCCATAACAAAAGGAGTGCAGGGGAGAGGCCTTGCCACCATTAGTTAGCGACAATGTTGAGCAGCTTGCCCGGTACATAGATAACTTTGCGCACTGTCAGACCGTCGGTGAACTTTTGCACAGAGGCATCGGCCATGGCCAGCTTCTCGACATCAGCCTGGCTGATCTCGGCCGGTACGGTCAGCTTGCCGCGCATCTTGCCGTTGATCTGCACGACGACCAGCTTCTCGGTCTCGACCATGGCCGCTTCATCGGCCACCGGCCAGGCGGCGTGATCCACGTCGTCGCCCTTGCCCAGCATCTTCCACAGCTCGAAGCCGATGTGCGGGGTGATGGGGGAGAGCATGACTACCACGGTCTCCAGCGCTTCCTGCATCAGGGCGCGGTCCTGCTCGTCTGAGCCCAGCTTGGCCAGATTGTTCATCAGTTCCATGATGGCAGCGATGGCGGTGTTGAAAGTCTGACGGCGACCCACGTCATCGCTCACCTTGGCGATGGTCTTGTGCAGCTCGCGGCGAACGGCTTTCTGTTCGCTGGTGAGGGCTGCCACATCCAGTGCCGGAACGGCACCCGCAGAGACGTGCTCGAAGGTCAGACGCCACAGGCGACGCAGGAAGCGCTGGGCGCCTTCTACACCGGAGTCGGACCACTCCAGGGTCATCTCGGCCGGGGAGGCGAACATCATGAACAGACGGACGGTATCTGCGCCGTAACGCTCGACCATCAGCTGCGGGTCGATGCCGTTGTTCTTGGACTTGGACATCTTGGTCATGCCGGAGTGGATCACTTCTCGACCCTCAAGGTCGATGGCCTTAGTGATGCGACCCTTCTCGTCACGCTCTACCTTGACGTCGGTCGGGCTAACCCAGACGTTGCCGCCCTTCTCATCTTTGTAGTAGAAGGCGTCGGCCAGCACCATACCCTGGCAGAGCAGGCGCTTGAACGGCTCGTCGCTGTTGACCAGACCCGCGTCACGCAGCAGCTTGTGGAAGAAGCGGGCGTAGAGCAGGTGCATACAGGCGTGCTCGATACCGCCGATGTACTGATCCACCGGCAGCCAGTGGTTGGCAGCAGCTGGGTCCAGCATGCCCTTGTCGTAGTCAGGTGAGCAGTAGCGGGCGTAGTACCAGGAGGACTCCATAAAGGTGTCAAAAGTGTCAGTTTCCCGGAACGCTTCCTGACCGTTGTAAGTGGTCTTGGCCCACTCGGCGTCGGCCTTGATCGGGCTCTGGATGCCATCCATCACCACATCTTCCGGCAGCAGTACCGGCAGTCGATCTTCCGGCGTCGGCACTACGGTGCCGTCAGCCAGGGTCAGCATGGGGATGGGGGCACCCCAGTAACGCTGACGGGAGACGCCCCAGTCACGCAGACGGAAGTTGACGGTGCGCTTGCCGTGGCCGAGGGCTTCCAGCTTGTTGGCGATGGCGTCAAAAGCACCCTGGAAGTCGAGGCCGTCAAACTCGCCGGAGTTGAACAGCACGCCTTTCTCGGTGTATGCGGCGTCGCTCACATCCACCTCGCCATCAGCAGGCTTGATCACCGCCTTGATGTCGAGGCCATATTTGGTGGCGAACTCATGGTCACGCTGGTCGTGGGCAGGGACTGCCATTACGGCGCCTGTGCCGTAGTTCATCAGCACGAAGTTGGCGACCCAGACCGGTACCTTGCGACCATCCAGCGGGTGAATGGCATAGAGGCCGGTGGCCATGCCCTTCTTCTCCATGGTGGCGAGTTCCGCTTCGGCGACCTTGGTGTTCTTGCACTCTTCGATAAAGGCCGCCAGTTCCGGATTGCTGGCAGCAGCCTGCAGCGCCAGCGGGTGACCGGCGGCGATACCGACATAGGTGACGCCCATGAAGGTGTCCGGACGGGTGGTGTAGACCTCCAGCTGCTCAGCCTGACCCTCGATGGCGAAGCTGATGTTGACCCCTTCTGAGCGGCCAATCCAGTTGCGCTGCATAGTCTTGACCATCTCCGGCCAGCCTTCCAGATTGTCGATGTCGTTCAACAGTTCTTCGGCGTAGTCGGTGATCTTGATGAACCACTGTGGGATCTCTTTTTGCTCCACCGGGGTGTCACAGCGCCAGCAGCAGTTGTCGACTACCTGCTCGTTGGCCAGTACCGTCATGTCGTTCGGACACCAGTTGACGGATGAGGTCTTCTTGTAGACCAAACCCTTTTCGTACAGCTTGGTAAAGAACCACTGCTCCCAGCGGTAGTAATCCGGCTTGCAGGTCGCCAGCTCGCGATCCCAGTCATAACCCAGCCCCAGCATCTTCAGCTGGTTCTTCATGTATTCGATGTTTTCGTAGGTCCAGGGGGCCGGTGCGGTATTATTCTTGACCGCGGCGTTCTCCGCCGGCAGACCGAATGCATCCCAACCTATGGGTTGCAGCACGTTCTTGCCATTGAGGCGTTGATAACGGGAGATCACATCACCTATGGTGTAGTTACGAACGTGCCCCATGTGTAGACGACCAGACGGATAGGGGAACATGGACAGGCAGTAGAATTTCTCCTTGTCTACTTTCTCCACGGCCTTGAAGGTTTTCTTGGCATCCCAGTGCTTTTGCACTGCTGGTTCGATCGATTGGGGAACGTATTGCTCTTGCATTGGTGACATCCGGATCTGTGAAATGAATAGATAAATCAGCTGGGAAATCGCAATAGAATACCCATATCCAGCGGCGGCAACAACCGCCAGCATCCGTCAGGCCTTATGCCGGGCATGATCAGGGTTCAGTAGAGGAGTAACGACCATGGACAAACGTCAAAAAGGGTACGAAGCCTTCATTGCAGAGTTGCAAAAGCAGTGGCAGGAGACCGAACAGTTCCAGGGGGAGCGCCTCAACCGGATGATCGCCAAGGTGCAGGCCTATCTAGAGGCCGCCAGCGACCTGACCCAGGATGAGCTGGCGCTGATCGCCGAATACGTGAAGCGGGATCTGGGCAACTATGAGCTGAGCCGCAACGATGATAAAGCCCGCAGCGATGAGGCCGTGGAGGAGTCCGCCTTCATGCTGGCCCTCAAAGACACCGCCTGGTCCTGGCTGGCGGATGTGACCGACCGCGCCCAGGTGGAGTGGCGCGAGCTGGCCGACGAGCTGGAACACAAAGGGGTGTACGAAGCGGGAGACTGGGTGGGACTCGGCGTCATGGTGTGCGAGCAGTGCGGCTGGCGCCATACAGTGCTGCACCCTCAACCACTCGATACCTGCCCCGAATGTGGTGGCCACGAATATCACCGCGAGCCGCTCTCGCCCTGAATACCATCAACTAGCGAAATGAAATGGCAAGAGGCGCCCCATGGGGCGCCTCTTTTGTTGATGTGTAGGTGTCGGAACGTGCCGGATCAGAGTTCACGGGCCCAGGGATGGGCACGTGGACGCAACGCCAGTGCGAGCCCCAGCAGCAGGGCCGTCATGCCGTACAGCGGCCAGTCGCCAAAGCGCAGGTAGGGGGTGGATCCGTGGGCGGGACGCACCTCGGCGCGCAGCACCCCGGCTTCGAACTGCGGGATCTGGCCTATGATGCTGCCGTCAATCTCGGTGACGACAGTGATGCCAGTGTTGGTGCTCCGCAGCAGCGGGCGTGCCAGCTCAAGGGCGCGCATGCGGGCGATCTGCAGGTGCTGCCAGGGGCCGATACTGGTGCCGAACCAGGCATCATTGGAAACGGTCAGCAGGAAGTCGGTATCAGGCTGCACATTGCGGCGCACCTCTTCAGGGAAGATGATTTCGTAGCAGATGGCGGCGGCAAACTTGAGCCCCTTGGCAATCAGGTTCGGTTGCTGTTCGTCCCCCCGGCTGAAGGAGGACATGGGCAGGTTGAAGAAGGGGGCTATGGGGCGCAGCAGATCCTCAAACGGCACGAACTCGCCGATGGGCAGCAGGTGGTGCTTGTAGTAGCGGTTCTTGTGCTCATAGTGATACGCCTCCTTGCCGTCAGCGTCCTGCACTCCCATGCCAAGCACCGTATTGAAGAAGCGCTGCTGCTCGAAATCGTAGTGGACTATGCCTGCCAGCAGACCCGTATCGTTCACCTTCATCGCCTTGTCCAGGCTCTCGAGGTAGTTGCCCATCTCTTTCTCGATGGCCGGGATCGCCGATTCCGGCCAGATGATGATGTCGGCATCCTGATTTTCGCGGCTGAGATCCTGATAGGTGCGCACCGTCGGTACCAGGGCCTCCGGATCCCACTTGAGGGACTGGGCGATATTGCCCTGTACCAGAGCTACCTTGACCGGCTCGCCTCGGGTCACCCAGTTGAGCTGCATCAGTCCATGGGCGGCACTGATCAGTGCAACGGGCACCAGCAGCCAGACGGGTTTGCGGTTCTGCCACACCAGCCAGAGGGCGGACGTCGACAGCAGCAGTGCCAGCGTGATTCCCTGCACCCCCAATATGGGGGCAAAGCCCTTGAGCGGCCCGTCGATCTGGCTGTAACCAAACCAGAGCCAGGGGAAGCCTGTCATTACCCAGCCCCGCAGCCAGTCAGCCACCAGCCAGAGTGCCGGGAAGGCGAGCAGCCAGCGGCTCCAGTGACGGCCACTGAAGAAGCGGGCAAAGGCCCAGCAGGCCAAGGCCGGATAGAGCGCCAGATAAGCCGATAGCCCTGCCAGCAATACGAAGGCGACCGGCAGCATGATGCCGCCAAACATGGTCATGCTGACATGGATCCACCATAGCCCCGGCAGGAACAGGCCCATGGCATAACCAAAACCGCGCCAGGCCGCCTGTTTGGGATTGGCCTTGTCCAGCAGCGCGTAGAGACCGAGCAGGGAAGGGATGACCAGAGGCCAGTAGTCGAACGGCGAGAAGGCCAGGACGGCGAGCGCGCCGGATGCCATGGCAAACAGACTGGTCAGGAGTTTTGATTTCACGGGCGATGATTTCACGGACTATGCAGGCTCGGATTGGACGATAACAGGTTGATTGGCCGGTATCTTAACCTGTAAATGCGGTTAACGGCGAGCCTCCCGACTGCCTGGACCTGTTCAAGCAAAAAGCCGGGCAGAAAATGGGAGACGGGCACGGTTCACTGAGGTAAGGGAGGGCGGTAGTGTCAAGGGGCGGCAGCTTGCCCTGCCACCAAACGGCAAGCGCCCCGACGAGCGGGGCGCTGATGCTTCACGGCAAGACAGCTGCGTGAGGCTTACAGGGCGTCAGAGCGACTTATTGCGCTTCAGACTGGGCCGCGACATGGTTGTCGGGGATCTTCACCTGCAGCTGTTGCAGGCGGCGCCGGTCGGCGTGCATCACCTTGAACAGGTAACCTTGCAACTCGATCTCCTCACCCTTTTTCGGCAGGTGGCTGAAGGCGTGCATCACAAGACCGCCCACAGTATCCACCTCTTCATCGCTGAACTGGGTGCCGAAGAAGTCGTTGAAGTCCTCGATCTCGGTGAGGGCACTGACTGCGAAGACCCGCTTGCTGATGCGGCGGATCTCGTCCGGCTCATCTTCGATGTCGTCGAACTCGTCATCGATCTCGCCGACGATGAGCTCCAGTATGTCCTCAATGGTCACGAGACCCGAGACACCGCCAAACTCGTCCACGACGATGGCCATGTGATAGCGCTCTTCGCGAAACTCCTTGAGCAGCCTGTCGACCCGCTTGCTCTCGGGCACAATCACGGTCGGGCGCAGGATTTTTTCCAGCTGCAGCGGCTCGCTGGCATGGTGGCCGCCAAAACCGAACGGCAGCAGATCCTTGGCGAGCAGTATGCCCTCCACATGATCCTTGTCTTCGTTGATCACCGGAAAGCGGGAGTGACCTGACTCTATGATCACGGGCAAGATATCGTCCACCGGCTGGGACTTCTCTATGGTGACCATCTGGGAGCGGGGGATCATGATGTCGCGAACGCGCAACTCGGCTATTTCGAGTACGCCTTCAATCATGTCCTTGGTGTCCTGATCGATGAGATCGCGTTCCTCGGCATCCGCTATCACATCCACCAAATCGTTGCGGTCTCTTGGCTCGCCCTGGAAGAGTTGGCTGAGTTTGTCGAGCCAGGTTTTCTTCGGCGAGCCGGTACTAGGGTGATCGTCAGTCATTTTTTCTCTTGGTTACTCGCTTGAACACATTTGGAATTGTTTTGGGTATGTAAGGATGGCCATCGGCTGTTTCAAGGCGATGACGATCCCGTCCTTTACTCTTCGTCGTTCAGATAAGGATCGGCAAAGCCGAGTTCCTGCATGATGTCACGTTCCAGCTGTTCCATCTCCTCGGCCTCGTCATCCTCGATATGGTCATAACCTAGCAGATGGAGACTGCCATGCACAACCATGTGAGCCCAGTGTGCTTCCAGCGGTTTGTTCTGCTCGGCAGCCTCCTGTTCCACCACCTGGCGGCAGATGACGAGATCGCCGAGCAGCGGCAGTTCCATGCCGGGTGGCGCCTCGAACGGGAAGGAGAGCACATTGGTGGGCTTGTCCTTGCCGCGATAGGTGAGGTTGAGCTCGCGGCTCTCCGCCTCGTCGACGATGCGCACCGTCACTTCGGCCTCTTCTTGGAAGCCGAGAATGGTGCCGTCCAGCCAGCCTTGCAGCTGTGCTTCGCCGGGCAGACCGTCGGTGTCCGCGCAGGCCAGTTGCAGATCCAGGGTCACACTCATTGGGCACTCTCCTTGTGGGATTTGCTGGCTGCCTGCTCGTCTGCCAGTTTGGCATCGAACGCTTCGTACGCCTGCACGATACGGGCCACCACTGGGTGGCGAACCACGTCTTTGGATTCAAAGAAGTTGAACGACAGGCCATCGACACCTTGCAGCACTTCCAGCGCGTGGCGCAGACCGGATTTGGCGCTACGTGGCAGGTCCACCTGAGTGATATCACCGGTCACCACCGCCTTGGAGTTGAAGCCGATGCGGGTCAGGAACATCTTCATCTGCTCTGTGGTGGTGTTCTGGGCCTCATCCAGGATGATGAAGGCATCATTGAGGGTACGACCGCGCATATAGGCGAGCGGCGCCACTTCGATGATGTTGCGCTCCATCAGCTTCTCGACCCGCTCGAACCCCAGCATCTCGAACAGGGCGTCGTAGAGCGGGCGCAGGTAAGGGTCGACCTTTTGGGATAGGTCCCCGGGCAGAAAGCCGAGTTTCTCACCCGCTTCCACCGCAGGACGGGTCAGCAGTATGCGACGGATCTCCTGACGCTCCAGCGCATCCACCGCCGCCGCCACTGCCAGATAGGTCTTGCCGGTACCGGCCGGGCCTATGCCGAAGCAGATGTCGTGACTGACGATATTGGCGATGTACTGGGCCTGATTGGGGCTGCGTGGCTTGATGAGGCCGCGTTTGGTCTTGACCGTCACCTCCTTGCCATAGGGGATGCTTGGCGCCGGTTCGTCATCTTGCTCCAGCACCCGCGACTCCTGAATGGCCAGATGCACCATGTCGGGGATGATGTCGGTCACCTTGCCGCCCTTGAGGGGCTGGGTTTCCACATAGAGGTGCTTGAGGATGACGGCCGCCGCATCCACCTGGGCCTGTTTGCCCAGCAACTGGAAGTGGTTGTCACGGTAGCTGATCTCGACGCCGAGACGGCGCTCCAGCTGCTTGATGTTGTCATCGAAGGGGCCGCACAGGCTGGCAAGGCGCTGGTTGTCGGCGGGCTCCAGATGCAGATTCAGGGTCGCTATGTGTCGGCTCAAAATATCCTCGTCTTGACGCAGTGCCCATCCGGCAAGGCCAGATGGGCACGAAGAGATTAGTGGGGAGTGAAGGCGGCCACGCCGAGGGCATCGGGCACATTGTCGGGACGACGAGCCAGGATCTCGCGGGGCGCAGTGGCGATGCGCAGGTTCATCTCATCCTCACCGCGGATAAAGCGACCGCGCAGTGAGTTGGGGCGTACCTCGGTGATCTCCACATCGGCAAAGCCGCCAATCAGGGTATGTGCCCCTTCGAAGTTGACCACGCGGTTGTTCTCGGTGCGACCACACAGCTGCATGGGGTCGAGCCTGGAGGGCCCTTCCACCAGGATGCGCTGGGTGGAGCCCAGCATGGCACGGCCAATCTGCATCGACTGGTTGTTGATGACATGCTGCAGGCGGGCCAGACGGACCTTCTTCACTTCCATGTCGACGTCGTCTGGCATGTCGGCGGCCGGCGTGCCGGGACGCGGGCTATAGATGAAGCTGAAGCTCATGTCGAAGTTGATCTCTTCGATCAGCTTCATGGTGGCCTCGAAATCCTCGTCCGTCTCGTTCGGGAAGCCGACGATAAAGTCGGAACTGATGGTGATGTCGGGACGGGCGGCGCGCAGGCGACGGATCTTGGACTTGTACTCCAGCACTGTATGCGGGCGCTTCATCATGGTCAGGATGCGATCCGAACCGCTCTGCACCGGCAGGTGCAGAAAGCTGACCACTTCCGGCGTGTCCTTGTAGACCTCGATGATGTCGTCGGTGAACTCGATGGGATGGCTGGTGGTGTAGCGAATGCGGTCTATGCCGTCGATGGCCGCCACCAGGCGCAGCAGCTCGGCGAAGGAGCAGATGCTGCCATCAAAGGTCGGGCCCCGATAGGCGTTGACGTTCTGGCCCAGCAGGTTCACCTCGCGCACGCCCTGTTCGGCGAGCTGGGCGATTTCGTAGAGCACGTCATCCATCGGCCGGCTCACCTCCTCGCCGCGGGTGTAGGGCACCACGCAGAAGGAACAGTATTTGGAGCAGCCTTCCATGATGGAGACAAAGGCGGTGGCACCTTCGGCGCGGGGTTCCGGCAGACTGTCGAATTTTTCGATCTCGGGGAAGGCGATGTCCACCTGGGCACCACGGCCCTCCTGGACCTGCTTGATCATGGCGGGCAGGCGATGCAGGGTCTGCGGACCGAAGACGATATCCACATAGGGGGCGCGACTGCGAATGTTCTCCCCTTCCTGAGAGGCCACGCAGCCACCCACGCCGATCACCAGACCGGGTTTGTTTGCTTTGAGCTTTTTCCAGCGGCCCAGCTGGTGGAACACCTTCTCCTGTGCTTTTTCGCGAATGGAGCAGGTATTCAGCAGCAAGACATCTGCCTCTTCGGGCTCTTCGGTCAGCGTGTAGCCATTGCTGGCATCTAACAGGTCGGCCATCTTGGACGAGTCATACTCGTTCATCTGGCAACCCCAGGTTTTAATGTGAAGTTTCTTGCTCATTGCTTCTCTTGACTTGTGTTGAAATCGGCATGGTCAAAGGACCGGGCATTTTACTCCGCAATCTGGATACTGCCTAGCTAATATCCAGCCCGCCATGGGGGGCTTTGCCCCGGAGCCTGTCCGTATGGGCATGGGCTTTCTCCTTGATTTGGCGCAGCAATTCGCAATTTGTCTCACTGTTTCTGCCGGTCCCTTGCGGTATCATGTCCCCATTCGGTCCGGCCCCGCCTACTCTGGTCCGGGGTGTCCCTTTTCAGGAATCAAGTTATGGAACAGTGTGATATCGCCATCGTCGGCGCTGGCATGGTCGGCGCCGCCACCGCCTGTCTGCTGGCGGCACAGGGCCTCTCCATTCGGGTCATAGAGACTCAACTGCCCGAGCAATACGCCCCCGAGCAGCCGCTGGATCTGCGGGTTTCCGCCATCAGCCAGGCCTCGGTGGCGATGCTGGATCAAGCCGGAGCCTGGTCGCACCAGCAGCAGATGCGGCTCTGTCCCTACCGCCGGCTGGAGACCTGGGAGCTGGATGGCTTTGCCACCCGGTTCGACGCGGCCGATCTCGGCCTGCCCCAGCTTGGCTACATCATAGAGAACCGGCTGGTGCAGTTGGCCCTGCTCAAGAGGATGGAGGATTTCCCCAACATCCAGACCCACACTCCGGCAGCGGTGATGAGCCTGCGTCAGAGCGCGGATGAGGCGGTACTGACCCTGGACGACGGCACAGAGCTTTGCGCCCGCTGGGTGCTGGCCTGCGATGGTGCCGAGTCCCAGATGCGCCGGCTGGCTGGCATAGGCGTGTCCCGCTTCGAGTATCGCCAGCACTGCATGCTGATCAACATCGACACCGAGTTTGCGCAGGAAGACATCACCTGGCAGCAATTTACCCCGAGTGGCCCGCGCGCCTTTCTGCCGCTGCCTGGCCAGCACGGCTCTCTGGTGTGGTATGACAATCCCGCCCGCATTCGCGCCTTGTCGGCCATGAGCAACGAAAAGCTGGGGGAGGAGGTGCGCCGCCACTTTCCGGCCCGGCTCGGCGGCTTCACCGTCACGGCCAAGGGGAGTTTCCCGCTGGTGCGACGCCACGCCAATGACTATCACGCCGGTCGGGTAGTGCTGCTCGGCGATGCCGCCCACACCATCAACCCGCTGGCGGGGCAGGGGGTCAACCTTGGCTTCAAGGATGTGGCCTGCTGGGCCGGGTTGCTTGCAAAAGCCGGTGCCGACTGGCATCAGCTGGCCCTGGCTGAGCGTTACGAGCACCGCCGTCGCCCCGACAATCTTTTAATGCAGTCGGGGATGGATCTCTTCTACGGTGTGTTCAGCAACGAGATAGGACCGCTCAAGCTGGCCCGCAATCTGGCCCTCAATCTGGCGGACAAGGCAGGCCCGCTCAAGGAGATGGCGCTACGCTACGCACTGGGGCTGGTATGACCCGCATCGGGTTGAGGGCATGGCTCAGCCTTGGTGGTGTGCGTTAATTCGCCAGAACCTTTTCGATCCCTTGTCTTTGCTCACTATTTTGAGATTTTCCCCCTGATCCCTCTGTTGAGCTGGCGCCGTTTTAGGGCAACATGGTGTCAGCATTGATGGCCACAAGGATGAGGGCATGCGTTATCAGGGACGGATCGCGAGCTGGAACGAGGCGCGAGGCTTCGGCTTTATCACGCCGGAGCAGGAGGGGGGCGAGCAGCAAGGGAGCGAACTGTTCGTGCACATTTCGGCCCTGCAATCCGATGGCTCGCTGCCCAACGTCGGGGGAGCGCGTCTCCTACCAGCTAGGCACTGGCAAGGATGACAAGCCCAGAGCCGTGCAGGTGTTCTTTCCCGACAGGCCCCTGTCGCTGGCGGACGGGTTCAATCCACCTTCTGCATCCCCCCGGCTCGGCAGAGAGACCAGCACCCGATCGCCACAACCAGCATCATCCAGACCCGGATCCCGCCCTCGCCCCGCCTATCGCCACAAGAGCAGCTGGCGCGGCAAAGTGATCCCCCTGCTGCTGCTGGTGGGACTGTTCTCCCTCTACTCCCTTTTTTCGACCGACTCTGTGGTCCCCTTGCCGGTTTCCGCCTTCATCGGTGATGAAGGCAGTGCCTCCCGTAGCACGCCACAGACCTCTGCTTTCAGCTATCAGTGCGATGGTCGTGAGTATTGCTCCCAGATGACCTCTTGCGAGGAGGCTACCTGGTTCTTGCGACATTGCCCGAACACCAAGATGGACGGAGAGGGGGATGGGGTGCCCTGTGAACGGCAGTGGTGTGGTCACTGAGGCTGGCCTGCCCGATTGCCGCTGCGAATATCCACCGCTCTTTTCGTGCTGTTGCGCATGTCGGATAGGGTAATACCGGGCCAGGCCCTGTCTGTTCGTTGGCGCCACCTTTGTTGGCAAGGTGACGGATGGCAGCTTTACTTCTAGTGCTGACTCGTTTGTTGCCGTATATGCCGTTTATTATTTTTCAGGATCATGGTCATGGTGGATTACTTTCAGGGCTCGTTGTTTCACTTTTCCGAACGGGCGCAGTACCTGGCAGCCTTGCTGAACTCGCTGGAAGACCAGATCGCCGTGATTGATCGGGCTGGGGTTATCCACTACACCAACCTCGCCTGGAACCGGTTTGCCGAGCAAAACGGCATGCCAAAAGGGTATGACTGGCTGGGTATCAACTACTTGCGGGTGTTCGACAGCGCCGTCGAGCCGCTGGTGCTGATGGCGGCAGAGGGGATCCGCAGGGTGCTCTGTGGCGAACAGGACCATTTCCATCTGGAGTATCCCTGCCACAGCCCGGATATACAGCGCTGGTTCATGATGCGGGTCTCCCCCGTGCTGGGGGTGGATGTCGAGTTTTATACCATCACCCATATCAATATCACTGAGCGCAAGTTGCTGGAGCTGGATGTGACCCATCTCTCCCAGCATGATCCCCTGACTGGTCTTGCCAACCGGCGCCTGTTCAACAGTTTTCTGCATAACGAGTGGCGTCGCAGCATGCGGGAGCGCACGCCCATCTCTTTCATCATGCTCGATCTGGACAACTTCAAGGCGTGCAACGATCACTTCGGCCATCAGGTTGGAGATGATCTCTTGCGGCAGGTGGGTCACCTGCTCAACGCCTTTTGCCAGCGGCCTGCGGATCTGCCAAGCCGGTTCGGGGGCGATGAATTTGCGGTGGTCCTCGGCAATACCGGCAAGGAGGCAGCCTTGGGGATGGGGGAGGCGATTCGCCGCGGGATCAAGGAGTTGAGTATGAATGAGCTGGGCGATGCCCGGCTCAGCGCCAGTATCGGCATTGCTACCCAGCTCCCGGAGCGGGTGCTGATCTCGGAAGATGAGCTGCTGGCCGCCGCCGACATGGCTCTCTACACGGCCAAGAAGGAGGGGAAGAACCGTTGCTACAGCGTGGCTTGCCCCTCATTACCCAACCCTTGAGTGAACGCCACATTCGATAATGGGACCGTGGCGAGGCTTTATCCCTTCGGACTCTGCCGGCTGAGGTGCGGGATGTGCCGCCATGACCAGCTGCAGGAATCGATCGCGAATGGGATCGGCAAACTCGGAATTCCAGACCACACTGATTTCCCACTCTGACTTTGGCCCGGACAAGGGGTAGAGGGTGACGCCCTGGCCCGCGATAAAGCTGACGCTGCGTGGCAGTATGGCGTTGCCGATCCCGGCGGCCACCAACGCGACCAGTGTCTGTATATCCTCTGCTTCCTGGACTATGGCGGTCAGCCGGTTGGCGCCAAGGAAGCTGGCGATCTGCTGGCTCAGCCCAGGACAACGATGGCCGACCATTTGCAGCAGGGGCTGGTTGGCGAGGGCCCACTCAACGTCGAAGGTGGCCGGATCCGGCCCCGTCATCTGGCTGGGAACGGCCAGCACCAGCCGGTCGGTCAGCAATCTGTACTCTTGCAATTGAGGGGCCTGTGGTCTGCGCATGAAGCCCAGTTGCAACTGACCCGACAGCAGACGCTCATGCTGGGTGGCTGAGGTCATGTCCTGCATGTGTACCATCACATCGGGTACCTGCTGCTTGAAGCGGGCGACCAGCGAAGGAGCCAGCGCAAAGCTGGACAGCCCGAAGCCGATCTTGAGCCGTCCGGCAATGCCGCTCGCCAGCGCCAGGGCATGGCGTTCAAATCCCCTGCCGTGCTCGACCAGTGCGCTGGCCTGGGTGAGCAGCTGGGTGCCGATGGCGGTCAGTTGGGCGCCATGGCGACCCCGGTTGAACAGGGTGCTGCCAAGGGCCAGCTCCAGCCCCTGGATCTGCTTGGTCAGCGCCGGCTGGGTGATAAACAGCCGGCTGGCAGCCTCCCGGTAGTTGGTGGTCTCGGCCAGCATCACGAATGCCTGCAGTTGCCTCAAGTCGAATTTCATTCCGTTTGGTTATCCAATGTGGCGATTAATTGATTATAAATTATCTAACTGCCTTGTTCTAATGGTCTCGTTACGGGCCATTTTCCCGCTCTGACGTGCAACAAGGAGCCATATCATGTCTACCGAACGCTATCTGTTTCTGATCAAGGGAACTCTGGTGATGGCCCAGCCACTGGCTGCGCCGGAGACGGGAGAACTGCTGACCAGCCTGCTGCAGCAAGGCTTCGTCGTCGGGCCTTTGCAAGTGTGGGCGAGCAATGCCGAGCAGGCGCTGGCCTGTTATGAGCAGAGTGCCCAGCAGCGGGCCTTCAGCAATGTGCTGGCTGGGGCTTCGTCATGACCCGGCTCACCCTGCGGGCTGCGGCCCTGTTGTTGGACATGGATGGCACCCTGGTTCACTCCACCGACGAGGTGGAAACCGTGTGGCGACTATGGTGCCGACGTCATCAGCTGGCCTCTGAGCCCGTGCTTGCGATGTGCCACGGTTTGCGCTCGCGGGAGGTGATCAGGGCCCTGGCGCCGCAGCTGGACATGGCGCAGGAGGTCGCCCTGCTCGATGAGCTGGAGATCCATCACACCGGGCGCGGTGAGGCCATCATGGGCAGCCGGGCTCTGCTGACCCGCTTGCCAGCCGAGCGCTGGGCGCTGGTCACCTCTGCCAGCCAGAGGGTTGCCCGCCATCGGCTGGAGAGTGCCGGTTTGCCGCTGCCTACCCTGCTGGTGGCAGCGGAGGACGTGGTTCATGGCAAGCCGGACCCCGAACCCTATCTGCTGGGGGCCGAGCGGCTCGGGGTTGCCCCCGCCGACTGTCTGGTGTTCGAGGATGCACCGGCTGGCATACAGAGCGCCCTGCGAGCCGGTTGCGCCGTGGTGCAGGTCGGAGGCAAGCGGTTGCTGGATCCGGCCGTCATAGCCGTGATCCAGGATTGGCGTCAGGTGAGTGTGGAAGAAGACGAGAAGGGTATGTTGCAGGTTGGCCTGCTGACCTGACGGGCGTCTGGAAACAAGCAGCCCCCGACCAGCGGGGGCTTGAAGCGGATGTGGGGGCCGGGTTATTTGAAGACGCGAAACCGCACTGCATCATCCATGAAGGTCTTGTCGCCAGCCGGTTGCTTGATGCTGCCAAAAGGCATCTGGGCGCGCAGCAGCCAGCTGGCGGGCAGGTCCCACTCCTTGCGTACCGCGTCGTCGATCAGCGGATTGTAGTGTTGCAGGGAGGCGCCAACCTTCTCCTGGGCTAGGGTGGTCCAGACCGCAAACTGGGCGATGCCGGTGGCATGTTCCGACCAGATGGGGAAGTTGTCGGCATACAGCGCAAACTTCTGCTGCAGCTCCTTGATGACATCCGTATCCTCGAAAAACAGCACTGTGCCGAACCCTGCGCGGAAGCTGCCATCTACCTTGGTTTCACTCTGGGCATAGGCGTCCGGTGGCACGATTTTCTTCAGCTCGGCCTTGACGATATCCCACAGCTTGTGGTGCTGGGCGCCAAACAGTATGACAGCGCGGGAGCTCTGGGAGTTGAAAGAGGAGGGGCTGTGCTTGATGGCATCCTGGATCAGGGTCGTCAGCTGCTCCGGCGTGTGAGACACCTGGTCACCCAGGGCATAGATGGTACGACGTACTTTGATCTGTTCGATAAACGGACTGCTCATAACATCTCCTTTGTTTGACAGATAATCGCATTCGGTGGTCGTTGCAAGGCCATCCGGCTCCGATTGTGCAAGCTATAGACTATAACACTCGCTTCCCCCTTAACCGTCAACGCCCAGTGGTCACTGTTTTTACTCTCCGTGGATATTGGTTGGCAGGGAAGAATGAGCCGCCTCACATTCTGGCGTTTTTAATCCATTGGCGGTTCTCCAGCCGATTTCTATCGACGATTGCTCCTGTCTTTTCACCACAAGTTCGGTTCACATCGACTGTTTCAGTGGCAGTGTGATGATCAAGTAGGAGCCCAACCGGGTAGGCGAGCTGCTGACTGCCGAGCCTGGCACCGGCGCCGTCTATCGGATCGGGGGGACGAGTTGGCTGCCCTGCTGCCGTGGGAGCGCCACGAGCGGGAGTCGCGACTGCATCATCTGCTGGCGCGGGTACGCAACCAGCAGTGGCTGGAATCCAGGCACAGGTCACCCTGAGCGCGGGTGGCGCCCACTACCCGGATGATGGCCTCTTTCTGTTCGAAAGGGCCGACGAATACTGCTACCAGAGCAAGCGACCGGGTCGGGATCGCTGGCATCTCTCTCCATCCCCGGATACTGGCGGTGAGCCTGTATCCCCTGGGGTGACAATATCTGTCTGATCCCTGCATGCCCGCGCCGGGCTGCGACAGCCTGACGTTGGACTAAATACCGTTCACCTTGTGCCGAACTGAGATTTTTTATCTTTATTTTCATGGTGTTAATTTTTAATTTTTCTTCCTGACGTCTTGCCGGGATTCCTTTGGATTAAATGTCAGGCTGTTTGCGCTACTGGCGCGGCGGGTGGCCATTTGTATAGTGCAGGGGAAATTAATCAGGTTTGACAGGAGTACACCATGGAGATGAAAAAGCGCGGCATGAGTGCCCTGGCCCTGTTGGGCTCCCTGCTGCTGATGAGCGGCGCTGTGCAGGCCTCGGAAACCCTCAACACCATACTCGGTGGCGGTGCAGGCGGTGTGGCGGGCACCATGATTGGCAAAGAGCTGGGGGGCGATACCGGTGCCCTGGTCGGTGCGGCACTCGGCGGTGCGGCCGGTGGCGCCGCCACCGCCAACAAGGGAAACAAGAATGAGGCGGCCCTGGGGGGCGCCGTCGGTGCACTGGGTGGCGCGGCCATCGGCAAGAGCGTCGGCGGCAGCACAGGCCAGCTGATCGGGGCCGGTGTCGGGGGGGCCAGCGGCTCTGCCATCGGTGCCAAGACGGGGGATGGTCACAAGAGCAATAACAACCGCTACGACGACGATGATCACCACTACAAGAAACATAAGAAGCACAAAAAGCACAAGAAACACAGATGGCACGACGATGACTGATGTCAGCCTTGCGGCGTGCTGGCGACAAATAGAGGAAGGGGCCAACAGGCCCCTTTTTGCATGATGTGACTCAGACCAGCCGGTGCTGGCGTCGTCCCTCGGTGAAGGCGTTGATGTTGTCGATCAGCTGATCCGCGAGGCGCTGCATCGACTCCTCGCTGGCCCAGGCCACATGGGGCGTCAGGATGAAATTGGGGTATTGCAGAGCCTGCATCAGCGGATGATCCGGGGGCGGCGGCTCGACGCTCGCCACGTCGAAACCGGCGCCGCCGAGGCGACCGTTGGCCAGCGCCTTGAGCAGTGCCGCTTCATCCACCAGGCCGCCACGGCCCACGTTGATGAGCAAGGCGCCCGGTTTCATCAAGGCCAGCTCCCGTTCGCCGATCAGGTGGCGGGTGTAGGGGGTGAGCGGGCAGTGCAGGCTGACCACATCCGAGCTTTGCAGCAGCGCATCCAGCGGCAGCCGATCTTCGTCGTGGCTGGCGCCTATCTGGCTCTGGGCGTAACGCACTATCATGCCCATCCCCTGCGCCCGTTCGCCGAGCGCCTGACCCAGGGTACCTTTGCCTATGATGCCGAGCTGCTTGCCGTGCAGATCCATGATGTTGTGGTCGAAGAAGCAGAACTGGCCGCTCTGCTGCCAGCGCCCCTCCAGCAGGGACTGGCGCCAGGCAAACAGGTTGCGCGACAGGGCCAGCATCAGTGCCATGGCGTGCTCCGGCACAGAGGGGCCCGAGTAGTTGCGGATGTTGCACACCCCGACGTTGGCGGCCCGGCATGCTTCCAGATCCACGTTGTCGCTGCCGGTGGCCGCCAGGGCGATCAGCTTGAGATCCGGCAGTTGTGTCAGCTCAGGGGCGCCGATGCGTACCTTGTTGATGATGGCGATGCTGGCATTCTTGAGCCGCTCCACCACCTGCTCGGGGGCCGTGCTTGGATGGCTCTGCCAGTGATGGGGAAAGTCGGGCCGGTGCAGTGTGATGCCCGCATCCAGGGTATCGCTATCGAGAAAAACTATCTGCTGCATGACGCCTCCTGCCATTGGAGCCGTCATGATGCCAAATATGGGCGCCAGGGAGCCAGCCCGAACACCGTCAGTGGTGAATCAATGGCGCTGTCTGTGACGCTGGCGGCATTTTGGGGGCAGGTCGAGGTCAGAGCCAGCCGAGGTGGGTGAGCCAACCCTGAATGCGGGTCGGAGTTTCATCCAGCTCCATCAAGGCGTAGGGACGGTAGTTGAGCTTGTGGCTGCGGCGGCTCTCGCTGCGACGAGCTTCGGCGGCCAGCAGTGGCCAGCGCCCGCCCTCTTCCTGATAGAGATCCAGGGTCGGCATGGTGGCCTGGGCTACCTGCTTGGCCAGGGTCTGGTTACTTTGCACATTCGGGAAGAAGCCATCGAGCAGCACCAGAGCATCGGGGGCGGGCACTTGCTCGCTGGCGATGAGATTGGTGGCCCAGGCGGCGCTGGTGCCCTGGGCCAGTATCAGCTTGAAGCCCCCTTCTTGCAGCTTGGCATCCCCCAGCTTGATGATGCGGGCGGCAAACTGCTTGCGAAAGTCGTCGATGGCCTGCTGTTTCTTCTCGGCGGCTGGGTCCAGCTCTGCTTGTTGAGGAGAGGGAAGCAGCAGCAGGGTATCGAAGCCGAGTCGGCCGAGGGCCCGTGTCAGTTGCCACAGCTGGCCGCTGCGCTGCCAGTCTGGCAGCAGGATCGCCAGCCCCACATAGCTGTCGCTGTCGTGCTTGGCGAACAGCACTGTCTGCTTGTCGATCTGGGTGCTATCGGGCAGCCCTTGCCAGTCGCTGTTCTGCCAGTAGTCGAGGGGGGCGGGTGGCGTGACTTCGCTGGCCTGCGAAGCACCGCTTGCCAGCAGGGTCAGTAACAGCAGTGATAAGGATAATCTGGCCATAGTGCGCTCCCCGGTTAACTGGGTTAGCGGCGGCGGGCCGGTTTTCTGAAGTGCGGCCAGGGGATCAATAAAAAAGCGAGCCAATGGCTCGCTTTTTTGCATTCAATTCAAGGGGTCGATCAGGAGAGACGACGCTTGAACTCGCCGGTGCGGCTGTCGATTTCGATCTTGTCACCGATCTCTACGAAGGCGGCAACAGCCAGCTCGTAGGCAGTGCCCTTCAGGCGGGCAGGCTTGGTCACTTTACCTGAGGTGTCGCCACGGGCGGCCGGCTCAGTGTACTCAACTTCGCGAACTATGGTGGTCGGCAGTTCTACGGAGATGGCTTTCTCGTTGTAGAAAGTCACTTCGCAGATGTCTTCCATGCCGTCTACCAAGTAGTTCAGCACGTCACCCAGGTTGTCTTTCTCGACGTCGTACTGGTTGTACTCGGTATCCATGAAGACATACAGGGGATCGGAGAAGTAGGAGTAGGTGCACTCTTTACGCTCCAGCTGAACCACGTCCAGCTTGTCGTCGGCCTTGAATACGGTCTCGGTCGCGCTACCGTTGAGCAGACCCTTCAGTTTCATCTTGACCACGGCGGAGTTACGGCCGGATTTGTTGAACTCAGCCTTCTGGACCACCATCGGCTCGGTACCGATCATGACTACGTTACCAGCGCGGATTTCCTGTGCGGTTTTCATGTAAAAAATTCCTGTTCGTGAAACGGACGGATAAAAACTGCCAGATTATATACGGCTTTCCAAAAATTTCACCAACCGCGTGACGAGATCCCCGTCCTCGAGCAGCTTCTGTGACCAGCTTCGCGCATCTTGCTGCCAAATGGCGCTATATCGGGGCCATTGGGCCCAAAGTTTGCTGGTATCTTCCCCCAGGTTGAGGGCGTGGTTGAAAGCCCGCAACCATTGGGCAGCCTCCGGGGGAAAGTCCGCCAGATAGTGATCGAGAAAACCGTCCAGCTTGACCATGTGGGCCTGCTCTTCCTGCGGGTAGATGTGCCACAGGAAGGGGCGGGCGGCCCACTGTGCCCGCACGAAGGAGTCCTCGCCGCGCACCAGATTGAGATCGCAGCTCCACAGCAGCCGGTCGTAGCCTGCCTGATCCGTCATGGGCAGCAGCTTGATGGTGAGACTGCCCGCGTGCAGCAGATCCCCCGCCTTGGCGGTGGCGATGGCGCTCGCAAGGCCGGCGCCGCGCAGCACGTCATTGAGCGAGCGCCCCAGCGGCAATAGCAAGGTGACGGGGGTTGGGCTCTGGCACCAGCCCTCAATCAGGCTCACAAGCGCTTCGCTCTCGTAGGTAAAGAGGCTGACTCTCAGCTCATTGTCCCTTTTGGGCGGCAATCCCAGGCCGGCCCAGTAGGCGGCAAGGCCAGTCTCATCCTGTTGCCACTGGTCACGTTCGGCGATGAGCCCCTGTTCGCACAAGAGGCCGCCGGTGCTGGGGGTGAAGCCCGGGAAGAAGAAGTATTTGCTGAGGCTCAGGTCGCCGACCCGCTGGGGCGACGCAAGGCCGTGGCAATCCTCGACCCAGGGTTCGGCCGAGAGGTACTCCAGATTGATCCAGCAGGGGGTTGGCTGCTGCTGCGCCATACGTTGGGTAAAGGCAGCGGGCAGTTCGCAGGCAAACGCCTCTATGACCACCTTTGCCGGGATCACATCTGCTGGCAGCGCGTCGTGCCAGTGCTGGATATAGATGCCCTGTTGCCACTGACCGTCCAGCGCGGGATCGAGCCCCGGACAGATGCTGGCGAAGCTGGCCAGATCGTCCACCCAGAGCCTGACGCTACCCTGGTCTTGCTGTTTCAGCTGACGAGCGAGCCGCCAGGTGACGCCTATGTCGCCGAAGTTGTCCACGACGCAGCAGAAAATATCCCAGTCGAATGGCGGTAGTTTGAGTGGCGAAGAGGTTGTCATGTGAGGGCACCGATGGAAAAGAGATACAAAAAACCGGTGTGCAGGGTAGCACACCGGTTGGCTGGCTTCTAAGGGACTGCCGTCAGCCTGCCTGGCTCATCGCGTTGCGATGGCAGCCAGCAGGGGCAGGTTTACTCCTTGCCGTAGACGTTGTTCTCTTGCTCGCGCACCCGGATGAAGGTGGTCCGTTTGGTCAGCTCCTTGAGCTGGCTGGCGCCGACGTAGGTGCAGGTGGATCGCACGCCGCCCAGGATGTCGCGCACCGTATTCTCGACCGGGCCGCGGTAGGGTAGCAGCACGGTTTTGCCCTCGGAGGCGCGATAGTCGGCGACGCCGCCGGCGTGCTTGTCCATGGCGCTCGATGAGCTCATGCCGTAGAACTTCATGAAGGGGGTGCCATCCACGTCCACCACTTCGCCGCCGCACTCCTCGTGGGCTGCCAGCATGCCGCCCAGCATCACGAAGTCGGCGCCGCCGCCGAAGGCTTTGGCCACGTCACCCGGGCAGGTGCAGCCGCCGTCACCGACAATCTGGCCGCCCAGACCGTGGGCCGCATCGGCACACTCTATGATGGCGGAGAGCTGGGGGTAGCCGACCCCTGTCTTGACCCGGGTGGTACAGACCGAGCCCGGGCCTATGCCGACCTTGACGATGTCGGCGCCGGAGAGGATCAGCTCCTCGACCATCTCGCCGGTGACCACATTGCCCGCCAGGATGACATGGTTCGGGCAGGCTTCACGGATCTTGCGCAGGAACTCGACGAAGTGCTGGGAGTAGCCGTTGGCCACGTCCACGCAGATGAAACGCAGGGCGGCTGACATGGCCAGGATCTGGCGGGTCTTGGTGAAATCGTCTTCGGAGGTGCCGGTCGATACCATGACATGGCCGAGCAGTGCCGGATCCGTGCTGTTGACGAAGGCTTGCCACTGCTCAAGGCTGTAGTGCTTGTGTACCGCTGTCATCATCTCGAAGCCTGCCAGTGTCCTGGCCATGGCGAAGCTGCCGACGGTATCCATGTTGGCGGCGATGACGGGAACGCCCTGCCATTGGGTCTGGGTGTGCTTGAAGGTGAACTGACGGGTCAGGCTGACTTGGGAACGGCTCTTGAGGGTAGAGCGCTTGGGGCGGAACAGGACATCCTTGAAACCGAGCTTCAAGTCTTCTTCGATACGCATTACGAATTCCTTATTGAGCCTTGTTGAAAGTCACTTTTGCAGTGGTCAATTTTCGGCAGGCGCAAAAAAACCGGCGGTTTTCAGGGCCTCCGGTTTACAACAGTGTAGGCAAAAATCCCGCCAGAACAAGACTGATAATTCACACATCATTGTGGTAGCCTTTGGCGTCACAACCTGAGCGCAGCCTCAGGTGTCATCCAGCACCACTTTTTCCCCCAACGCTCTCGCCAGTTAACGCTTCAAAAGAATCCTTTTATGGCCTAAGGCCGTGATCCTGACGCGGGCAGCTCGAGCGCCGTGCTCACCGGCATGACGCCGTGTTTCGTCAGTTGACAGCAGGCGTTTCCATCCCCACTCTTGGCCTCTCGGGCCCTTGTCGGCCCTGATCTGACGAGGATTGAAAATGCTTGTACTGCGAACCATGACCTTGCTGTTGGCTTGCCTCTCCCTGCCGGGAACGGCATGGGCGGCAGTGTCCCCTGCCGTGTATGGCTGGATTGAGAAGGGACTGATCATGCCAGGCGGTGTGGCGGTGAAGATGAAACTCGATACAGGCGCACTGACCTCTTCAATGGATGCGCGGGATCTGCACCACTTCAAGCGCGATGGCAAATCCTGGGTGCGCTTTACCCTGCAACTGACCGATGCCAACACCGACAAGCCGGTGAGCCAGACGCTGGAGCGGCCGGTGGAGCGCATGGTCAAGGTGCGAGGCGCCGGTGGCATGGAGCAGCGGCCGACGGTGACCATGTCCATCTGTTTGGGGGACAAGGTATACAAGGAGTGGTTCACCCTGCGGGATCGCAGCAAGATGATCTATCCGGTGCTGATTGGCCGTCGTTTGCTGGCGGAGCTGGGGGCTGTGGATTCGAGCCAAACCTTTACGGTGAAGCCCGCTTGCCGTTGAAGGTCAGTGTGAATGTCATGAACAAGGAAGTGGAGGCCCCGGCCTCCACTTTTCATTGATGCGCCTTGCCAGTTTTATGCCAAGGCGCGCAGGGGTGGCGCTGGCAGCCGCACGCTGACTTCCAGCCCCCCCTCTGGCCGGTTGTGGATGTCCAGGTCTGCGCCGTGCAACTGGGCGATGCGCGAGACGATGGCCATGCCGAGCCCGACCCCGTCACCTTGCTGGGGATTGACCCGAAAGAAGCGCTCACACAGACGTGACAGAGCCGCAGTGGGAATGCCGGGGCCTGTATCGCGGATATCGATCCTGACCCGATTGCCCTCCTGCTGCACCTCGACAGCGATCTCGCCCTGGGCCGGGGTGTAACGCAGCGCGTTGTCGATGAGGTTGCTGAACATCAGATCCAGCAGTGTGCTTTGACCCATCACAGTCAAGTGCTCGGCTCCTTCCAGTGACAGCTGCTGGCCCTTTTTAAGGGCGATGGGCGCCAGCGTGGCCAGTGTGCCTTGCAGCAAATTCCCCAGGTCAAGTTCGGTCAGCTCCAATCCTTGCTGGCTGTCGATGCGCGCCTGGGTCAGCAACTGGCGGATCAAGCGATCGCTGCGATCGAGCGCCAGCAACATCTTGTGAAGTGACTGCTGGCGGCTGGCGTCATCCTCGGCGGCCAGCGCATTCTCGCTGTGGATGCGCAGTACCGCCAGCGGCGTGCGCAGCTCGTGGGCCGCCTCGTTGGTAAATTGCTTCTCCCGCTCTATGGTGTCGGCCAGAGCGTGCATCAGGCGGTTGATCTCGTCGGTGAGCGGGGTCAGCTCCTGGGCGCGGATCTTCAGGTTGAGCGGGCTCAAGTTGGCAGGATGACGTTCGCCTATGGCCTGTGCCAGCAGTCGCAGCGGCGCCAGGCCACGGGAGATGAGCCACCACAGCAGACCGAGCAGGAAGGGCAGCGTGATGAGCAGCGGCAGCATGGCAAGGGTAGCCATCTTGCTGGCCAGTTCACTGCGCTCGTCATCCCGCTCCGCCACGACGAGCCAGGTATGCTCGTTCTGGTTGTAGAGGGTAAAGGTGCGCCATTGATGCCGGTCTTTTTCTACCGTGTTGAAGCCGGGGGCCAGCTCGACCAAGGGCTGGTTCGGGGCGCTCGGGGAGCGCAGCAGTATGCCGCCTTGCTCATTGAGCAGCTGAAAGTAGAGATTGCGCTCGAACTCGTGCCCAAGGGGGGTCAGCTCCCTGTCTTCTCCTCGCAGATTGAAGCTGGTGTCCTTTTGCCACTGGTCCGGGTTGTGCTGTTCCCACTCTTCATAGACGGTGCCGTTGGCGGGCAGGGCACTGTGCTGATCCAGATAGCGGCTGAGCAGCTGGTTGGTGATGCGGGAGGATTGAGCGAGACGAGCATCGAACAGCTCCTCCATCTCGTGGCTGGCTTCCAGATAACCGATAAGGGCGCTGATGGCCAGGCTGGTACTGACCAGCGCCAATATGCCGGAGAGCAGAAAGCGGCGGATGGAGCGGGGGTGATTCATGCAAAGGGCTCCCTGTGCTGTGGCTGCTCAGAGTCGGGGGATATGTTGCCGCTGCCGCGAGCTGAACCAGGGTGACTCATGCAAGGTGACCTTTGTGCTGTGACTGTTCAAGCTGGGGGACTATGTAACCTACACCACGGATATTGCGGATGAGGTCGCTGTAGAACTTTTTGCGCAGATGGTGGATATGCACCTCCACCGCATTGCTCTCGGCGCCTTCATCCCAGCCATACAGGCTCTGCTGCAATTGATCCTTGCTCAGTACCCGGCCGCTCTGGGTAACGAGCTCCTGCAACAGCTTGTATTCGTGGGGTGTAAGTTTGACCGGCTCGCCCCTATAGGTGACCTGTTGTGACTCCGGGTGGATGAGGATGTCGCCATATTCGAGCACCGCCTGGGCTTGCCCCTTGCTGCGCCGCACCAGGGCACGCAGGCGGGCATTAAGCTCCTGCAGGGCGAAGGGCTTGACCATGTAATCGTCGGATCCCGCATCCAGCCCCAGCACCCTGTCGTCCAGGGCATCGCGGGCCGTGAGGATCAGTACCGGCAGCACCTGGCCTTCCCGGCGCAACTTGCGCAGCAAGCTGATGCCGTCGATGTCCGGCAGGTTGAGATCCAGAATGAGGGCGGCGAATTCCTCACTCTTGAGCACAGACAGGGCGGGCAGCCCCTGCTGCAGCCAGTCCACCGTGTAGCCACTGCTGCGCAGGGCATCCACCATGCCATCGCCCAGCATCACATCATCTTCTACCAGCAGGATCCGCATTGTGTTCTCCCTTGCTACCTGGTTCATGGTTTACGCCAGTGACATAAACGACGCTGCCCACCAGTATGCAAGCGGGCGGGCAGAGTTTACATCACTGATTTATCAGGGGGATTTATAGCTTGGCGAGCCGGTCGCGGATTTCGAGGCGACGGCCCTGATCTGCCAGCTCGCGGCCGGGGCGGTCCGGTGCGGCCAGCGCCTTGTCCAGATAGGTTTTCGCTTCGGCTTTGCGACCCTGATCCAGCAGGAAGTCGCCATAGAAGAAGTTGGGATCTATGCCGGCGGGGTTGAGTGCCAGCGCCTGCTTGAGCAGCTCCTCTGCCTTTTCATCATCGCCAAATCCCACCGGCCAGCCCGGCACCTGGTAGTAGAGTGAGCCCAGACTGGTGTAGGCAGAGCCTTCCAGCGCCTTGGGATCCTGCTTGAGGGCGATCTCCAGTTTGGCCTTGGCCTCTTTCACCAGACCCAGGGCATCAAGCCCACCCTTGGCGCCGGCCCAGGTGCTCTTGACGATGGCCGACCAGATCAGCAGGTCGGTCCGAAAGGCCTCTTTGGCGCTGGCCTGATCGGCCTGGCTGCTCAGGGTTTCAAGGCAGCTCTCCTTGGCCTTGCCGGTTTGCTGGTACTGGCAGACGGCCCACTGTTGCTGGATCGGAATAAGCGCATCATCCGCAGCCGCGACACAGCTTGAACCCAGCAGGAGGGCGATGGCACAGGAGGTGGCAGAGTTAAGGGAAAAGCTCATATCAAGGTTCCTTTTTGGTCGGGATCGGGCGGGACAATGCCGGTTGCGGCGCAGCGCTTGCGCTGGTGTCTGCTGTCCTTGGTGGAAGGTGACGGGCGTAGCGTTCAATGATGGGCAGTTGTTTGGCCAGCGCCCGATCGACGATGCCGGGCAGCAAGGCATTGAGCCGTACGAACAGTTTTTCCGGCCAGCCGAGCCAACTGCGGCGGGTCTCGTTGCACAGGGCGATGACGGCGGCTTCGGCAACTTCCTGCGGGCTGTCGGTCTGGGTACCGAGCTCGGCATTCATCTCGTATGCTGCCTCTGAGTTGAGACGAGTACGGGTCGCACGGGGAGCGAAGTGCAGCACCTTGATGCCGGAGCCTTCCAGTTCCCGTCCCAGCGCTTCGCTAAAGCCGCGCAGGGCGAACTTGCTGGCACAGTAGACGCTGTAACCCGGATACCCTATGGCACCAAAGCTGGAGCCGATATTCATGATGATAGCGGGTTTGCGCAAATGGGGCAGCAGGGTGCGGGTAAGCTGAATAGGGGCCTCGATATTGAGCAGCAGCTGACGCTCCACCTGCTCGGCGCTTTGATCTTCCAGCCAGGCGAACTGGTTGCAGCCAGCGTTGTTGATCAGCACATCCAACCCCTCTTCCAATGCAGGGTGTTGCAGCAAACGGGCCCGTTCCTGGTGGGATCCCAGATCGGCGACCACTGTCTGGTGGCGTTCCGGATGGGGCAGCTCCTTGCAGAGGCGATCCAGCACGCTGGCTCGGCGACCGTGCAGCAACAGGTGTGCCCCCTGCGCCGCCAGCTCCTGGGCCAGCGCTTCACCTATCCCGCCGCTTGCGCCCGTGAGCAGCACTCGCTTTCCTTGCAGTTTCATAGGGTTGGGGTTCCTGTTCCTTGATTGAGCCTGCCGTGGGTGAGCGACATGTTTTTCTCCCTTTGCCGTCTCATTGCGGGTTGTCTGTCAGCTGATAGAGCATGTCGGCATAGAGGCGATAAACCACCTTGGCCGAGTGGATGATGGCGGCCTGATCGGCGGGATCTTCAACCCGGTTCATCAGGGACTCGAAGAACTTGAGATGCTCCTGATCCAGGGTGCCGTGGGAACTCAGGTAGCTCATGGCCTGGGGTGGCAGACCGAGGCCCGCCTTCAACTGATCGGCCACGGTCAGGGCGATGGCGACACTGGTGCCTTCCAGCACCTGCACCATGCCGAAGAATCCCATGGGGTTGCCGCGCTGGATCTGGTCATAGAGAAAAGCCACCATCAGCTCGATGGGCAGGCCGGGCTGGCCATGGCGCACTGCCTCGGCATCCCCGCCACAGGCGCGGATATCGTTCAGGATCCACTCCTGATGGCCGTACTCCTCCTCGATATATTCGGCAATGGCGCCCCGTACCCATTCGTACTCCTGACCCAGCTTGCCGCCTGTGGCCATCAGCAGCGGTACCGTATGGCGCACGTGATAGAAGGCTTGAGACAGAAAATCAACATAGGTGCCGCGGGAGATGTCCCCCTTGCGGCACGCCTCTATGATGGGGGCATTGAACAGATGTTCCCGTGCCGATGCGGTAGCGTGTTGCAGCGTGTGATAGAAGCTCATGAGGTCTCTCCGGTAAGGCATTGGCTGATTTGACGGGAAAAGTGGTGATAGATCCGCTCGCGGCGGGGGCGACCGTTGGCAGTCAGCAGATCGGGATGCTGATCCAGTGTTACCGGCAGCCAGTGATGGATGCGGGCATAGTCGGGCAGGCGCTGATTGAGCTGCTCAACCTGTTGCGCCAGCTGGGCGTCTGCCCCGGGTCGCGACTGGATCAGGGCGACGTTGGCGGGCTGGCCATCGCCGAAGATCACGATGCGGGCAATGGCCGGACAGAGCTGGGCTTCGGCCTCGATCCACTCGGGGGAGAAGTTGCGGCCAAAGGCGGTGATCTGCACGTTCTTCTTGCGCCCCGTGATGTGCAGGTAACCCGCCTCATCGAGATGACCCAGATCGCCGGTGGCGATCTGCACGGTAGAAGGGTCATCGGTGGCAAACCGGGCGGGTTGTTGTTCGTATGAGCCCAAATAACCCAGCATGGCAGCGCCCTCCACCAGGATCTCGCCATCAGCGGCGATCTTGATCCGGCAGTGGGGCAGGGGCTGACCCACGCTGCCGAGGCTGTGGTCATCAGGCCCATTGAGTGCGACGACGGAGCCGCATTCCGACAGGCCATAGCCTTCAAACACCGGCAGCCCCAGCTTGCGGGCGCGACTGATGAGCTCGGGGGCGACCTTGCCGCCGCCCACGGCGACGAAGCGCAGGCTGGTGAGACGTTCGGCCAGTGCCACATCGGCACTGCACAGGGCGAGCAGCAGGCGCAGCAGCTCGGGCACCAGCACCAGGCTGTGGGTGGGCCAGCGCAGCAGGGCCTGGGTCAGGGTGGCCGGATCCAGCTTGCTGGAGCCGGAAAATCCCAGCTCTCCCAGCGAGGGAATACGGCTGCAGGCGCCGGTGAGCAACGGCACGTAGAGGCCGGTCAGGTTCTCCAGCAGTGTGGTCAGCGGCAACAGGGTCAGGTGTTTCTCTACCTGCGCCGGGGCGACTCGCAGGGCCAGCGAATCACAGACCGCCATCATATGTTCAAGGGAGAGACAGACTCCCTTGGGTTGCCCCGTGCTGCCGGAGGTGTAGGTTATCTTGGCGGTACCAGCGGGCAGGGTGGGCACTCGTACCGGCTGGATGCGCCACAATGGCAATTCACCCACAGAGAGGAGCAGTGGCGCACTTGCCTGCCAGCCCTGATGATGAGGGCCGATCAGGGCATCTGCGCCGCTGCTCTCGAGCAGCCACTCCTGCTGCTCCGGGCTGAAAAAGTGCGGCACAGGAATGACCACTATGCCTGCCTTTGCACAGGCGAGATCGATCAGCGCCCAGGGCAGGCCGTTATCCAGTTGCAGTGCCAGCCGGGCAATGCCTGCCTGTTGCAGGCGATCGGCCAGGGCGGAGATCTGCAGCCACAACTGTTCGTAGCTGATCCTATGATTGCTGCCGCTCAGCGCCGTGCTGTGCGGATCACTGTGGGCGAAGTGGGCTATCCGGTCGAACAGCATCATAAGGCGCTCCGCTGCGGGCAGTTGAACAGGGATGGCATGGGGGCGAGCAAGGAGAGCAGCAAGCTGCCCTGGGCCAGGGCTTGCCGCCCCTGATTGAGGTCACCCACCATCACCTTGGGCTGGCAGTGGTAGTAGGCTCCCCAGGCATTGGCATCCTCTCCGACCTGGTCGGCCCTGGCGGGGGCCAGCTCGATAAGGCTGAGACTGAGGCGATGAAAACTGTTGCGCAGTTTGGCTGTGCTGGTGAAGACAACGTGATCGAGGGCGTTGTCGCACAGCAAACGACACAGCGCCGCAAACATCAGGCGGGCATTGCCCGGTTCGCTGCAGGCCAGATTGCCGACCTCGACGATGCGATCCCGCCGGGCACGCACACCCAGCCGTGTCTCGATAGCTGCCTCTATGGGCTGATCCAGATACTGTTCCAGATAGAGGCGCTCCTCGCTGGCCTGCTTGAGGCCACAGGCGCCGACCAGCAAGCCATCGGCCCGGTAGAGACCCAGCAAGCAGGGCAGGAAGTGGGGGATACGGGCATCGAATTCGTGGCTGTAGGCGGCCTGAATATAAGCCTGCAAGGCCATGACCTGTTCCGGTGTGTCGGCCAGGATCAGCCGGTAGGGGGCTTGAATGTCTGTGGTCATGGATGGCTCCTTCTTGTCTGTTAGGGTCAGACTAAAGGGGCAAACTTAAGAAACA
Organism: Aeromonas sp. TS_SC_11; assembly: GCF_057318915.1. Taxonomy (NCBI): domain Bacteria; kingdom Pseudomonadati; phylum Pseudomonadota; class Gammaproteobacteria; order Aeromonadales; family Aeromonadaceae; genus Aeromonas; species Aeromonas sp. TS_SC_11. The sequence goes on along the minus strand of NZ_CM170470.1, from coordinate 4,739,268 downwards.
CTTAAGAGTGGGAAGAACAGCCTCATTTTTACCCAAAGGAACAGAAAACAGCCGCAACTAGCGGGGCTGCAGGCGGTTATTCCATGGGACAAAACCCCTTGTCAGCGGCCGCCCAGGCAGGCAAGCTGGCGCCCATTTCGAGCCCATCCCGGATTGGGCCTGTCACTCTCGTGAGGAAATCCCATGTGCCCGTCTCCTTGCCCGCTGTGCGGTGCAGTCGATTCCTATGCGCTGCCGGTGGCCGGCAAGCATTACCATCGTTGCCGGTCTTGCGAGCTGGTCTGGCTGGATGGCGCCGATCATCTGGGGCCGTCAGCGGAGAAGGCAGTGTATGACGGACACGACAATCAGGTGGACGATCCCCGCTACCGCCATTTTCTGATGCGTGCCTTCGGCGAGGTGCTGAGCCGGGTGCCGCCACCGGCCAGCGGCCTCGATTTTGGCTGTGGCCCCGGGCCTGCGCTCATCGCCATGGGGCGGGAGGCGGGCTACCAGATGGCGGGTTATGACAAGTTCTATGCAGATCTTCCCGACTTGCTCACCCGCCAGTATGACTTCATCACCAGCACAGAGGTAATCGAGCATATCGCCGACCCGCGCGCTGCACTGGACGTGCTCTGGGGCTGCCTCAAGCCCGGCGGCATCCTGGTGCTGCAGACCCAGCGGGTGCTGGACGATGACCGTTTCAAAACCTGGCGCTATCGGCACGACCCGACCCACATCGTCTTTTTTGCCGAGACCTCGTTTCGTGCTCTGGCCATTCGCTGGCAGGCCGACGTCCTGTTTCCCCATGGGGATGTGGTCGTCTTCACCAAACCCTGAGCAGGGCGTTTTCATTTGGTCATGAGTTGGGCATGCTGGTGGCCTTAAACCCTGGAACGGATGCCCCTATTTCCATGTCGATCCCTCATTTGTCACTGCAAGATGCCCGCCACCTGCAGCTCGCAGCCCAGGGGCTGCTGACCCAGCGTCGTGCCAAGGCCAAGCCTGCGGATCTGCTGGCGACCATTCGGCGTATGGCGCTGCTGCAGATAGATACCATTTCAGTGGTGGCGCGCAGCCCCTATCTGGTGCTGTTCAGCCGACTGGGGCAGTACGATCCTCGCTGGCTTGAACAACTGTTGGCCGAGGGGGACATCTTCGAGTATTGGGCCCATGAGGCCTGTTTCATTCCCCGCGAGGATTACCGCCTGCTGCGTCATCGCATGCTGGATCCTGCCGCCATGGGCTGGAAGTTTTCGGCCAACTGGCTAGCCACCCATCAGCAGGAGATAGGCCAGATTATCGAGCGTATTCGCCAGCATGGCCCGGTGCGGGCCGCCGACTTTGAGCGCAAGGGGGAGAAGGGCAACGGCTGGTGGGACTGGAAGCCGGAGAAACGCCATCTTGAGGTGCTCTTTACCGCAGGCCAGCTGATGGTGCGCGAGCGGCGCAATTTCCAGCGAGTCTATGATCTCGCCGAGCGGGTCATGCCCGACTGGTGTGACGAGCGGGATTTGCCGAGCCAGGAACAGGTCCGGCGGGAAATGGTGCAGGCAAGTTGCCGCGCCCTTGGGCTGGTCAAGACCGGCTGGGTCGCCGACTACTATCGGCTGCGCCGCGGTAAATACGATGCCCTGCTCCATCAGCTGGCGGACGAGGGGGAGCTGTTGCCGGTACGGGTGGAAGGGTGGCAGCACGGCGCCTTTGTTCATGCGTCCCTCGCCGATGAGTTGGCCATGGCCCGGGCCGGCACCCTCAAGGCGACCCACACCACGGTACTGTCGCCGTTTGATCCCCTGGTCTGGGATCGCAAGCGGGTCAGCGAGCTGTTCAACTTTGACTATCGCATCGAGTGCTATACCCCGGCGCCAAAGCGCCAGTATGGCTACTTCGTGTTGCCGCTGCTGCACCGTGGCAAGCTGGTAGGGCGCATGGATGCCAAGGCCCATCGCCAGCAGGGGATCTTCGAGATCAAGAGCCTCTATCTGGAAGATGGGGTGAGAGTGACCCGTACCCTGGCGCAGGATTTGGCCAGAGCGCTGCAAAAGCTGGCCGACTGGCATCAGACGCCGGCTCTGCAATACGGCGTCATTCCCGCACCTCTGCTGGCGCTGTGGCGTGACACAGGCTGGTCTGAGACATGAGGGGACTGGCCGACTGAACTAAGCTGCAAAGGTAGTCAAGGAGGGGGCAATGAACCGAACAATCTTGCTGTTGATGGGGCTGGGAGCCGGCAGTCTGGCTCAGGCGGCCGAACCGCAGGTGCAGATCTGCCTGGGGGAGGGGAACGAATGGGCTCCCTTTACCTATTGGGAGCGCAAGGATGGCGTACCCGATACCAGCCGGCTCACTGGCTCGGCCACCACTCTGGTGCTCGAGTCCCTGAAAAAGCTGGGGATTTCATACCAGATCCGCTATCTGCCCTGGGCGCGGGTGCAGCAGGAGCTGGCGGACTATCGTCAGAACGGCCTGTGCGAGCTGACCTGGGATGCCAGCTACAAGCCGGAGCGGGCCGAATATGCCCTCTACAGCGTGCCGCTCTACTACACCCACCTCGGTTTTTTCTATCTCAAACGCCGCTTCCCCGAGGCGCCGGATTTACAGACGGTCAATCGCTCCCGGGTGTGCGGTGTGATTGGTTACAACTATGCCCCCTATGGCTTGACGCGGGAGCCCCATCTGGTCAAGCAACTGCAGCAGGCGCTGGATATGCTGGGGCGGGATCGTTGTGATTTCTTGCCAAGTGAAATAGAACCGCTGGTGAGTGGAATTGGCCTGGGCATCTATCGAAGTGAGAGCGGCCTGCTCAACCTCTCCCTGCCCAGCCGCAAAGGCTTCTATCTGTTGGTGAGCAAGGGCTCCCCGCGCGGGTACGAACTGGTTACCCGCCTCAATCAGGTGCTGATCTCGTTTCAGGACAGTGGTTACAGCGACGAGGTGATGCGCAGCTTCCTGCCGCCGATGGAGTGAGATCTATCCACACGCCGGGCATCAGGCCCGGTTTATTATGACCACAATGGGACCGGCTGGAAGCGGGGTACCTTCGGCAGTTCTCCGCGCTCATATGCCATCACGACCTTTGCCTGGACAGGCCTGAGAGCGTCTTCGCCGTGGCGTTGCATCCTTGCTGACGAAGGACGTCTACCCTCGCATCAAACCGGGCAGCACCAGCGCAACGGCCGCGGCGATGCGCTCACGGATGTCGCTGCCCGGCGCCAGCAAGCCGAGTGCCATCTGGCGCAGCGGCTCCGCCATGGTCATCGCCAGCAGCAGGTCACTGGTTTGTGCGACGTCCAGCGCGCGTAGCCAACCCAGTTGCTGCTGGCGCTGCAACCAGTTGGCCAGCGTCGCCCTGCCGCGCGCAATGCCGTTGTCCTGATAGGCCGCCAGCAGTGCATCCCGCCCCTGAAACTCATGTTGCAGCAGCCGGAACATGCCTACCGCCGGCGCGCTCAGCACCTGGTTCGCAATGGCCTGCAACCCCTGCTCCAGCATCTCCCCCAGGGCATCGGGGCTATCGGCATCCAGCTCGAATGCCGGTTGAAATGCATCGGTCCAGCTGCGTACCGCCTGTGCCACCAGCTCGTCGCGGTTGGCGGCGAAGCGGTACAGAGTCTTCTTTGCGACCCCCGCCTGTTTGGCTACCGCATCCACTGTTGCGGTGGCGTACCCCCCCTTAAGCAACAAGGTCAGCGTTGCCTCGACCAGAGCGGCGCGCAGGTCGGATTCCGGGGTGGCCGGCCGGCCGCGTGAACGTACTACGTCATTGGATTGGTTCGACATGTTTGGCTCCTGGAAAGCATTGACAGACACAGCATACAGGCATAGCTTGAATTAAGAAACTAATTTGGTTTCCAAATTAAATCGGAGTCACATCATGAATCCTTCCGCTTTGCTTGCCCCCTGGGGCGTCAATGACATCAATGAGTTGCTCAGGCTGCAGCCGCTGCGCCTGGAAATGGGCCTGACCCGCAGTACCGACGGCTTGCTGACGGTCGCCATTCGCACCGATCTGCACGGCTGCAAGGGGCGCATGCTGGATTGGTGGTTCACGTTTTTCGAGACGACCCAGCACATCAAGTGGTGGCACCCGCATGACCACGTCGAGCACCGGGGCTGGGATCGTCACTGGAAAAAAGGGGAGCGCTATGTGGGGGCCAGCATAGATGCGGTGGAGTGGCTTGCCGAACTGCCGCCGGTGGCGGCCCGCCTCAAGTTTCACAGCGCCGAAGAGGTGTTCGCCCCGCAATCGCTACACGAGGCGTGGGAGACGCAGGCACTGTCTGCCGCCATTTGCGCTCGCATCGGCTTTGGCGATCAGGTGGCGCTGGATGAGCAGGGGGCGCCGCTGGACGGCGAGATGCTGCACCTGGCGCGCGATACCCCTTATGGTTGCGTGCTGCGCAGCCGCTTCCTGCTGGGAAAGGCCTGCGCCAATCCACTTGATGAGGTGCCGGACGATATCGGCTTCAACCTGATGCGCCACTGCTACAGCGAGTTCAGCTATCTGGCGCAGTTTCTGCCGTCACTCTATTACGCGGAAAACGGCAGTGAATCCGCGCCGCAGCTCTGGTGAAGAAGCGCCCATGGTTGGTGCCAACAAGCGTGGGGTGCCTGGTTCCATAGAAGGGGCAAGACCGGCCATCGGAGTGGCACGTTAGCCGTCGGAGGAGTAATAAAAAACCGGGCACTTGGCCCGGTTTGGTCAATCAGTCACGCTGTGATTACTGGAGGACCAGCACCATCAGCAGACCGACGGTAATGGCAGACACCAGGAAGGCGAAGCCATAGAACACATAGTGGTGCAGCTTGGTTGTGTGGATCCCCAGATCATGCAGACCGTGGTAGATACGGTGCATGCCGTGCCAGATCGGCAGGGCTATGATGACCAGCAGTATGCAGGCACCCCACCAGGAACTGGCGAATGCGTGGGCACGATCAAAGCTCATGGTCTCCACGTCCATGATGCCCATGGGCACCAGCAGACCTGTGATGAGGACAATCACCGGCAGCAGCATGGCAACCACCATGCCACCGGCACCAAACAGACCCCAATAGATGGGTTCGTCAGAACGTCTCATTAATTTTCTCCTCAAGCCACGATGATCAGGATCAGCAGGGATACCACTGCCAGCGCCACATACTGGGCGATAACGATCGGCTTCTCCGGCACCAGGTCTTCACCACGGAAGATGCGCATGGCCTTGGGCGCCAGGGCGAACCAGGTCTTGGCATGGAACAGGCAGGCCGCCAGCGCGATGACGTGGAACAGGATGGCGATCGGGCTTTGCAGGGATTCCAGCCAGCCGTTGAACGCTTCCTGACCCTGAACCAGACGCAGCAGACCCCACATCAGCACGACGGCATAGATGGAGACGAAGATGCTGGTGCCTTCGCGGATCATGTAACCGGTGTAGAAGGCATTCTTCAGCCACCAGTCTTTCTTCATTTCGCGGACGTAAGGCTTACGTTTGCTATTGGTGTTGTTCATGGTCTCATTCCTGATCTCAATCTGGCTTGAACATGGCGATCATGTAGTCCTTGGCACTCTCGACCTTGCCAAGCTGAATGGCTGCAGCCGGATCCACGCCCTTGGGGCAGACATCGGAGCAATAACCCACGAAAGTACAACCCCAGACGCCTTCGTCCTGGCTGATGATCTTCATCCGCTCTTTGGACGCGCTGTCACGGTTGTCGGCGTTGTAGCGATAGGCCAGTGCCAGTGCCGCCGGACCGGTGAACTTCTTGTTGATGCCATACTGCGGGCAGGCCGCGTAGCACAGACCACAGTTGATGCACATGGAGAACTGGTGATATTTCGCCATGTCAGCCGGGGTCTGGGTGTACTCGCCATCACACAGGTTGCGCGGTTCGCTCGGGATGATGTAGGGCTTGATGCTCTCCAGCTTCTCGATGAAATCGGACATGTCGACCACCAGATCGCGCTCGATCGGGAAGTTGTTGAGCGGCTCGATTTTCATCTTGCCCGGCAGATAATCGCGCAGGAAGGTCTTGCAACCCAGCTTCGGAATACCGTTGACCATCATGCCGCAGGAGCCGCAGATCGCCATCCGGCAGGACCAGCGGAAGCTCAGGGTGGAGTCGAGCTGATCCTTGATGTATTGCAGTGCATCCAGCAGGGACATCTCTTTCAGGTAAGGCACCTGAAAGGTCTGCATCCAGGGCTCGTTGTCCTGCTCAGGGCGATAACGCAGGATTTCAATTTCGATCATCTCAGCCATTCTTCTTAGCCTCGTCTTGTTTCTCACCCTCGGAACCGTACACACGCTTGGCCGGTTGGGATTTAGTGATCTTCACATCGGAGTAATCGATGGTCGGGGCGCCTTCCTGGTTGTAGAAGGAGAGGGTGTGCTTGAGGAAGTTCACGTCATCACGCTCTTCGTAACCGTCCAGACGCTGGTGGGAACCGCGGGACTCTTTCCGGTTGAGGGCGGAGTGCGCCATGGCTTCGGCCACGTCCAGCATGTAGCCCAGTTCGATGGCGTACAGCAGATCCGTGTTGAAGACAGAGGACTTGTCGTTGATCTTGACCTTTTTGTAGCGTGCCTTCAGCTCGTTGATCTTGTCGATGGTGCCTTGCATCAGCTCTTCGGTACGGTAGATACCGACACCGGCTTCCATGGACATGCCCAATTCGTTGCGGATATCGGCCGGGTTTTCGGTCCCGTCTATGTCCATCAGCGAGAGGTGTTGCTTGATCAACTGCTCGGCCTTGGCGGCCAGCGCTTGCGTGTCGCCGTGTGCCTGGGTCTTGGCGAATTCGCCGGCGTGCTCACCCGCTACCTTGCCGAATACCACTATCTCGGACAGGGAGTTGGAGCCCAGACGGTTGGCACCGTGCAGACCGACGGAGGCACACTCGCCCAGGGCGTACAGACCCGGCATGCGGGTCGCGCACTGACCGTTGGTCTCGATACCACCCATGGTGTAGTGGGCAGTCGGACGTACCGGGATCGGCTCCTTGACCGGATCCACACCCACGTAGGCCTTGGCCAGCTCGCAGATGAAGGGCAGACGCTCTTTCAGATACTTCTCGCCGAGGTGGCGCAGGTCGAGGTGAACCACGTCGCCCATCGGGCCCTGGATCACGCGGCCTTTCTGCTGCTCTTGCCAGAATGCCTGGGAGAGACGGTCACGGGGACCCAGCTCCATGTGCTTGTTCTTCGGCTGGCCGACCGGGGTTTCCGGGCCCAGACCATAGTCTTGCAGATAGCGGTAGCCATCCTTGTTGACCAGAATGCCACCTTCACCGCGACAACCTTCGGTCATCAGTATGCCGGTGCCCGGCAGGCCGGTCGGGTGATATTGAACGAACTCCATGTCGCGCAATGGCACACCATGGCGGTAGGCCAGGGCCATGCCGTCACCGGTGACGATGCCACCATTGGTGTTGTAGCGGTAAACGCGACCGGCGCCACCTGTAGCCAGAATGACAGACTTGGCCTGGATGAAGCGGGAGATGCCGTTCTGGATATCAAAGGTCAGGACGCCCTGCACGCGGCCATCTTCCACGATCAAGTCCATGCAGAAGTGCTCATCGAAGCGCTTGATGGTCGGATACTTGATTGAGGTCTGGAACAGGGTGTGCAGAATGTGGAAACCGGATTTGTCAGCCGCGAACCAGGTGCGGGGGATCTTCATCCCGCCGAAGCGACGTACGTTGGCTTTGCCGTCCGGCTTGCGGCTCCAGGGGCAACCCCAGTGCTCAAGTTGAACCATCTCTTTGGTGGCATTGTTGACGAAGTAGTCGACCACGTCTTGCTCACACAACCAGTCGCCACCGGATACGGTGTCGTTGAAGTGGTTTTCGAGGGAGTCATCATCACGGACAACACCGGCGGCACCGCCCTCTGCGGCCACTGTGTGGCTGCGCATCGGGTAGACCTTGGAGATCAGGGCGATCTCCAGCTCCGGGTGGGCTTCTGCTATGGCGATTGCGGCACGCAGGCCACCACCACCGGCACCGATGATGGCGACATCGGTCTTGATAATATCCACATCTGCCTCCTTAGGGATAGATTTGCTGGGCACGATTTTGCTCTATTAAAAAAATTCAGGCTTGATGCAAGTCAAACTGGTTTGTTTTAGTGCTTGGCAATGGTGAGTTTTATTAAAATCACCCCATTCCTTGGATGAAAACGCCGTAATTATCGCCATCCTTCAGTTATCGGTATCAGCCGCTGTCATTGCTATGGTTATTTTAAGCTCAGGATTATACGTAGTTTTCTTTCAAAAAAATGAGAAACACCTCTCTTTTTAGGTATTACCCATAAAGTTTTTAAGTTTTTTATCAAAAATATTTAATAAGAATTATTCACTGATTCATGTTGGGTTGTTTGAGTTAAAAAAACTAATCCAAATGCTGAGTGGGATTTGTTGTTTCATGACGGAGAACTGTGCCGGATGAGCATTTATTTCCTCATAGTCCAGACGATTCATGTGGTAATAACTATTGAAACAAAAGCATTTTTTCATAAAAAAAGGGGCCTGCATGGCCCCTTAGGTTTGTGCTGATCAGATGCGGAACATGCCGACCTGATTGCTCAGTTCACCTGAAATATTTTTAAGTTGTTCAGAGAGGTTGCGTGAGCTGTCGGCATCGACTGCCAGCTCGTCGGAGACATCCTTGACCGCCTGGATGTTGCGACTGACCTCGTCGGTGACGGCACGCTGCTCCTCGGCGGCACTGGATATCTGGGTCGCCATGTCGGAGATCTGGTTGATGGAGGTGGTGATTTGCTCCAGTGCCTGCGTAGCGTCGTTCGCATCTTCCACGCTGTTCTGGGCCAGCAACTGGCCTTCGTGCATGGTGCTGACAGCGCCCTGAGTATTACGCTGCAGCGTCTCAATCATGCTGCGGATCTCGACGGTAGAGCTGTGAGTACGTTGTGACAGCACCCGCACCTCGTCGGCGACTACGGCAAAGCCACGACCCTGCTCACCCGCCCGTGCAGCCTCGATGGCGGCGTTGAGCGCCAGCAGGTTGGTCTGCTCGGCGATCCCCTGGATGGTAGAGAGGATGGTGTTGATCTCCTGGGCGTTCTTCTCCAGTTCCTGAATGATGCCGGAGGCCTGTTTGACCTGAGTGGCGAGATCCGTGATGGAACGCTGGTTGCGGGCGATGACTTGCTTGCCATGCTCACAACTGCTGGAGGAGCTGCGGGCCGCATCGGCGGTCTGCTCGGCGTTGTTGGCCACTTCCACCGCAGTAGCTGACATTTCGTGCACTGCCGTGGCGATCTGGGAGATCTCGTTTTGCTGACGTGCCAGACCCTGGTTGGCTTTCTCAGCCATGTTGTGGGAGGACTTGGCCTGATGGTTCAACTGGCCGGAGGAGTTGGAAATATCCTGCACCATCACATGGATACGTTCGATGAAGGTGTTGACGTGCTTGGCTACAGCACCAACCTCATCTTCTCGCTCGATCTTGATGCGGCGGGTCAGGTCACCGTTGCCACGGGAGAGGTCGGCAATGGCCTCCCCCAGGGTTTTCAGCGGAGCCAGTGAACCGTTGATGGCAACATAGGAGAAACCGGCCACGATGAGAATGGTCAGCAAGCCTTGCAGCAGGGCGGAGGTGACCATGCGGGAGACGGACTGGTAGGCCACAGCTTCGTCCACCATCATGCCGTAATACCAGTTGGTATTCGGGATCGCGTTGAAGTCAAAGACCTCTTTCTTGCCGCTGATCACCAGCTCATTGATCATGCCATCGTGGGCCACCTGGTTGATGTAAGCCGCTGTCAACTCAGGTGCCAGACTGGTGGCGGGCTTCAGACTCAAGGAGGCATCGGGGTGGGCGATGATGGTGCCATTGCTGTCTACCAGGATGGCGTAGGTGCCTTCGGTGGTGACCGCCAGAATGTCAGAAACCAGCGAGCTGATGGAGAGGTCTCCGGCGATGACCCCCTGGGTATTGCCACGCTGGAAAGGCTCGGCAATGGTCACGATCAACTGGCCAGTGGTGACGTCTGCATAGGGTGAGGTGATGGCCAGTTTGCCCGCAGCCATTGCATCCTTGTACCAGGGGCGTTGGCGGGGATCGTAACCTGCCGGCAAGTCGGTCGGTTTACTCTGGATCATGCGCCCATCAGTGGTACCGGCATAAACCAGGTCGAAGCCACCCGCGTTCATGGATTGAGCCAGGTGGCTGATCGGCTCATCTTCTTTGGCGAAGGCCTCCTTGGTGGAGGTGACCATGTTGATCCTGGCATCGAGCCAGCGAGAAATCCCCTTGACGTTGGCCACCGAGCTTTCGTCAATGATATTCCATACCAGCCGCTGGGTTTCGCTGCGCAGTTGGGAGGTGTTGTACCAGACTTGCAGGCCTGTGATGACCAGGATAATGACCCCGATGGCGAGGACAAGTTTGTTCTTGATGGATAAGTTCATGTGTACATCCTTGTGAGCGTCAGTCTGCGATGTGAGGTGTTATTGTTATGAGCCAACTCTTATCGGCCAAAGTTGAACTTTTTGTATCCCGGTGCGCACTTAAATTTATAGCCTAAATCAGCGCTTAGGGATCTCCTGCCGAAGTAATGAGTCCCCTTGTTTCCGGGGAAGGAAGCGATCCGGCCGATTGGTAAATATGCCGTCAACCCCCATGGCCGCCAGTGCGGTCAGATCGTCCCCATGATCGACCGTATAGACCAGCACTTTCAACCCGCGGTTGTGGGCATCCTGCACCAGCGCCTCATCGACGAAGTCCACATCACAGTTGAGTGACCAGGCTCCGAGCTCGGCAGCAAAGCGCGCCAGGGTGAATGGTAGGGTAGCGGTCAGCGCCCCCAGCCGGATCTCGGGTCGCAAGGCGGCGAAACGGGCCAGTTCCGGGTGGTGGAAGGAGGAGACGACCCACTGAGCCGGTGTGAAACCCAGTTCGGCTTCGGCGCGCCGGGTCAGCAAGGCCACCTCGCTGGCAGTGTGCGCCCCTTTCAGCTCGATATGCAGCTCGGCCTTGCCAGCGATAGCTTCCATCACCTGCCACAAGGTTGGGATCGACTCCCCTTGTCCGGCATCCAGACTGGCCAAGTAGTCACGGGATTGCGCCGTCAGCACGCCGCCGCCGTTCGTGCAACGCTCCAGTCGCCGGTCGTGGAATACCCACAACTCGCCGTCAGCCTGCTGTACGTCTATCTCGATGGCTTCAGCCCCCAGCTCCAGCGCCAGCCTGATGGCCTTGATGGTATTTTCCGGCGCCAGGCCACTGGCCCCGCGATGGGCGATGATCTGCATCATATGGCTCCTTTTATGTCCCGGTCAGGCACGGCTCAGTCGAATATCGATCTGCTGGTGCGGCAGTCCCAGACCTTGTTGCTGCAGTTTCTCCAGCACCAGCGAGTGTACTTCGTGGGTGATGGGCATGCGGTGATCCATGCTGTTCACATAGAGCCGCATCTCGTAGATCAGCGCCGAATCGGTGAACTCGATCAGGAATACTTCGGGGGTGGGGGTCTCCAGCACCAGAGTGGAGGCCTTGATCGAATCTTCCAGTATGGTCTGTATCCGTTTGGGGTCCTGAGTCAGGCCGATGCGGATGCGCAGTTTGACCCGGGTGATGGAATCAGAGAGCGACCAGTTGATGAACTGCTCCGTGATGAAGGCCTTGTTGGGAACAATGATCTCCTTGCGATCCCAGTCCACTATGGTGGTGGCGCGGGTCTTGATCTTGGTCACTGTGCCAGTCAGCTCGCGGATGGTGACAGTGTCGCCGAGCCGGATCGGCTTCTCGAACAGTATGATGAGGCCGGAGACGAAATTGGCGAAGATCTCCTGCAGGCCGAAACCCAGGCCGACCGAGAGGGCTGCCACCATCCACTGCGCCTTGGACCAGTCGATACCAAGAATGGAGAAGCCACTGAGCGCCCCCACGACCAGCACTATGTACTTGGTGACAGTGGTGATGGCAAACCCTGTGCCCGGGGATAGACTCAGGTGCTGGAGCAGGGTCAGCTCCATCAGGCCCGGCAGATTGCGGGCAGTGACCACCGTCAGTATGAAGGTGAATGCCGTCAGCATCAGATCCTGCAGTGTGATGGGGGAGAGCTGCTCTATGCCGCCAATCTTGCTGGTGACCTGCCACACTTCGATGCTGCGCAGGAAACTGAACGCCGAGTTGAGCTCGGACCACTGCACCACCACCAGCATGGTGAATCCCAGCATCAGCAGGGTACGCACCAGCCCCAGCGACTGGGCGCTGATGGTGTCCAAATCCAGCTCGGTATCTTCCACCACGTCCGGTATCTCGGAGCTGAGTTCATCATGGCCCTCTTCCCGGCCGCGTTGGGCCAGTATCTCGGCCCGTTTGCTCTTGGCCCGATCGAAGGCGAGACGGCGGCGCTGGATCAGCATCCAGCGGTGGGCCAGGTAGTAGATGAGCAGGCAGCCCAGCCCCATCAGCAGGCTGAGCTCCAGCTGGCGCAGCAGGATTCGGGACGTGTAGAAGTAGCCGAGCAGGGAGCCGATCACCGCCAGCAGGGGGGCCAGCATCAGGCTGTTCCAGATGAAGTGGTGCAGCAAATGGGGCTTGCTCATGTCGGCCTGACCCCAGGTCAGCGGCAGTCGCTCCCGGTTGAGGCGGGCAAAGAACAGCAGCAACCAGAGGGCGCCAACGATGAACGCCATCCGGCCGAGGGAGTCATAGAAAGCGTGTTCCTGATAGCTGTTGGCCATGCCCTGCACGAAGAAGCTGGGGATGATCACCAGCAGCAGGGTGCGAAACTGGCTCCACACCTTCTGCACCCACTCTTTCTGCCAGCGAAAATGCAGGATCAGTATCCCTTTTTCCAGCGTCAGGTGGCGCGCCATCAAGAGTGCCAGCAGCAGGAACCAGATTTCACTCAGGCCCCGGGCGACCGCCACCGCGAACGGGTATTGCCAGGCGCCGTCGAGCAGACCATGCACCATCAGCACCATGGCGGGCAGGGGCAGGGAGGCGAGCAAAGAGCGCACCAGCAGGCGGCTGGTGAGGCTGAACTTGTCCTGGGTCACCTTGCCGATGCGCGGTGCTATGTGCTGACTGTAATGCGTCAGGTGACGGGCTAGCTTGAACCAGCACCAGGCCAGCACCAGTATGCCGATACCGGCCAGGGTGAGGGTGATGGGATTGTTCTCGGCGATGGCTTGCGGCAGTTGCAGCCAGTTGGTCGGGTTGAAGGCAAGGCCGAGGGCCGCCGGAATGCCGAGCAGCACGGTCGGGGTGAGCGGACGTACATCCGGCATCCAGAACAGGTGGCTGGCGCTGAGGTCGCGGATCTCGTCGATCTTGCTGTTCTGGCGGCTGTAGAGCAGCTTGAGCCGGGTCTGCTCCTGGATCAGGCTGTCGGACGCGTCATTGAGACGGGTCAGCAGTTGCCGTCTGGCCTTGAGCAGATTGTCGAGCACCGCCTGCTGGGAGCGATCGAGCGCCATCTCGTCGGTGGCCATCAGCCGCTCGCGCATCTGGCGCGGATCCTTGAGGGCATCCTGCTCGGTTTCGTACTGGTATTTGGCCATGCGGGCGTTGACGATGGCGGACTCCAGCTTGTCGAGCGGGAAGTAGGCGGGCAGGTCGGAGAGCTTGCTGCGCAGGTTCTCGCCGTAGGCGTTGCTGATCTGCAGCCACTCCAATTGCTCCCGCACCGAATTGACCAGATCGTTCAGGGCCGACAGGTTCTTGTCGATGGCTCTTTGATCGTCCTGTACCCGCTCTATCTGATCCTCCAGCGCGCCGAGCTGGATGGAGAGGGCCTGGTTCTGCTGTTGCTGCTCCAGCAGCAGCGGCATGTCGGAGGTGAGCTGCTTGCGCAGCCGCTCGCTTTCGGCCAGCGCCTGCTCAGTCTTGTCGCGGCGCAGCTGGTTCTGCTGGTTGAGCAGGCTGGCCTGCCACTCGTCTTCATCCGTGATGGCCAGATTGAGCTCCTGCAACTTCAGCTTGCCGAGATCGTTGCGCTGCTGGGCGGAGAGCTGCTCCAGCTCCAGCATCTGGATCCGGTCGGCGAGACTCTGCTCCTTGAGGCGGGTGGCCAGCCGCTGGGCATCCTGCTGGCGATCCGACTCGCTGCTGAAGCTGAGCCGGTCGAGCAGGGTACGGGTCTGCTGCAACTGCTTGCGCAGCTCGTCTACCCTCAGGTGGTACTCCTGGCCCGTGCTCTCCAACTGGTTGAGGCTGTCCATCACCGCCTGACGCTCCTTGCGCAGGTTGAGTTGACGGTTGCTGCTCAGGCCTATGGCCTGGCGCAGCGCCTCCTCCTTCAGGGAGGAGAGGGACGGGCGGGATTGGGGCTGGTAGTTGTGCAGGCTCTCCTTGAGGCGGGCCGACTCCTTGGGGTAATCAATCAGGATCTGCTGATAAGCCTTGCCCTGCTCACGATAGCGCTGGGCTTCCCGGGCAAACTGCAGCGCCTGTTGATAACTCTCCCGCAATTTCTGGTTTTCCGGGGTGTCCGTCTTGGGGACGCTCTGCAGCAACTCCTCTACCTGGGTGATGGCGTCATCGGCCTGGACGAGCAGGGGAAAGAGAGAGAGGGAGAGCAGCAGCAGAGAGAGCAGGCGTTGCAACATGGCGCACGTTTCCGTTCATGAGAGGTCGCCCTAGCCTAAAGCAGGGGCCGGAGCGGGTAAAGTTTTCCATATTAATGATTTGTAACATAAATAACGGGCGATCCTGGCCTTGTTTGGCTATTATTCTGGCCGTTTCTCCCTCCTTTGAGCATCTTATGTCTGCAGTCGATCTGGGCACGGCCCCACTCTCTCGCCTGTTTTTGCGCTACGTCACGCCGACCGTGGCCGCCATGCTGGTCACCGGCATCTATGTCACCATAGACGGCATCTTCGTCGGCCATATCCTGGGTCAGGACGGACTGGCGGGCATGATGCTGGCTTATCCCATCTGCGCCGTGCTCTATGCGGTGGGGGCACTGATCGGCATGGGCTCCTCGTCGCTCGCCTCCTTCTACCTCGGCAAGGGGGAGCAGGCAACTGCGCGTCACATCGTCGGCAATGCGCTGGTGATGGTGCTGATAGCCTCGGCCGTGCTCACCTTTATCGGCATTCGCTATGGTGAGGCCATGCTCTCCTGGATGGGAGCCGAGGGGGAGATCTTCAACGCTGGCATGGCCTATCTGCGCTGGTATGCCTTGCTCGGTGTATTTGCCGTGCTCTCCATGGCATTTACCGCCTTGCTGCGCAACGACGGGCGACCGGGTCTCACCACCTGGATCCTGGTCGGCGGTGGCGTGCTCAACGTGCTGCTCGACTATCTGCTGATGGCTGTCATTCCCTGGGGACTGGCGGGGGCTGCCATTGCGACCATGCTCTCTCAAGCCGTGACTGGCGGACTCTGTCTGTGGCACTTTTTCACCCCCCGCAGCCAGTTGCGTATTCGCTGGGATACCCTGACGCCGAACTGGCGGCTGATGGGGGAGACACTGCGCCTCGGGATATCGAGCTTTCTGATGTACCTCTACCTGTCGGTGGTGCTGGCGATGCACAACAAGGCGCTGCTGGCGGTGGGCACCTCGCTGCACGTGGCAGCCTATGGCGTCATCAGCTATAGCGAAGCCTTCTTCTATCTCATCTTCGAGGGGATCGCCATGGGCATACAGCCCATCGCCAGCTTCAACGCGGGGGCGGGCAACTGGCAACGGGTGTTGCGTGTGCGCAACCTGGCGCTGGGGGTCACCCTGTTGGTGGCACTGTGTGGCATGATCCCGCTCTATCTGTGGCCTGAGGGGGTCGTCTACCTGTTTGCCGGCGACAATGCGGCCCTCCTGCCGGTGGCGAGTCTCGGCATCTGGCTCTACTTCTGGGGCCTGCCGATGGAGGGCTTGCTGCTGGTGGGGGCAACCTACTTCCAGGCCATCAACCGGGCGCGTATCGCCTCCCTGCTCACCGGCGGCAAGCTGGTGCTGATCGGCGGCTTCCTGTGGGGCTTCTCCTCCCTGTGGGGGGTATCAGGTGTCTGGCTGGCGTTGCCGACTTGCAGCACTGTGCTGGTGCTGGTGATGTGGCGCGCCATGCGCAAAGAAGCGGGATTGCACGTTCCCGCCCATTGAGCTGTGTCCCCAAAACAGAAAAGGCAGCCCTGGCTGCCTTTTCTGTTTTATCCGGTCTGCTCATCACGGCTGATGGGCTGGATTGGCTGTCTCGAGTCAGGGCTTGAAGGCCCCGATAAAGATGGCGGGATCGACCCTGGCATCGTTGAGGCTGACGTTCCAGTGCATATGGGGGCCGGTGGCACGGCCGGTTGCGCCGACTCGACCGACTATGCCGCCGCGGGGCAGGCTCTGGCCGAGCTTCACATCGATCTTCGACATGTGGCAGAACATGCTGATGAGCCCCTGACCGTGGTCGACAAACACTGTGTTGCCGTTGAAGAAGTAATTGCCAATCAGGATCACCTTGCCAGCAGCCGGTGCCTTGATGGAGGTGCCGGCACCGACCGCGAAGTCGAGTCCTGAGTGGGGGTTTCGCTCCTCGCCATTGAAGAAGCGGCGCAGACCAAACGGGCTGGAGAGGGGCCCCTTGACCGGTTTGTCGAACAGCAAATTGCTGGGCTGGGTGGGACTGAAGGTCTGATAGGCCCGGGTCTGCTCGGCCAGTTCGCGGTTGATGCGCACCATGTCTTCGGCCAGCGGATTGACCTGGCGGCTGTTCTTGAGCTTGATGTGCTGCTCGCGATAGTGCTTGGGCGTGACTGTGAAGCTGAGGGTGCGGCCATCATTGATCGCCAGCTGCTGGGGTCCCTGCGGGGTTTTGAGGGGTATGCCGACGATGGCAATCCAGCGTTGGCCATCCTCTCGCACGACTAGCACAGGCTTGTCCTGATAGCGGACTGTGGGGGCCTGCAGCCCATTCCCGAGTGGTACCACGGCCACACCGCCGGGCACAGGGTGGTTGAGCAGACGGCTGACAAATCCCTCGGCGAGGGCGGACTGGCTGGCCAATAGCAACAACAGACAACAAACGACTCTCATGACAGATCCACGCTATGGGTTGGGTCAAACGAACAAGGTTAAGGGCATCAGGAGGCCGGCTGGAAGTGCTGGTAGATGGCCTCCATCTGGACCGAGACCTCCTGGCGCACCAGATCCAGCTCCAGCATCTCTTGCAGCACTTTCAGCTGGCTCGGGTTCAGGAAGGCACGGCTGCTCTCCAGCACGCGCTGGGTATAGGCCTTCTGGTTTTCCAGATAGGTACTGGCATCGCCACTCTCCTGCTGGGACAGTTGCTGATTGGCATCGCTCAGCAGACGCGTCAGGGATTGGCGCTGGGTCGGGGCCAGCAGCTCGCCGCGTTCCGCCAGCCGGCCCTGGATCTCCAGCAGTCGATTGATGTCACCCGAGTAGAGATCCTGCTCCAGCCGGGTGCGGGTATCCTCACCCAGCAGGTTGCTGATATTGCTCCAGATCCGCTGGCTCTCCTGCTCATAGGCATCGGGGTGATCGAAGCCGAGGCGGTAGAGCTCGCGCAACAGCTCTTGCACCTGACCGCGCACATCCTCCACTACGTCCAGCCGGTCGAATACCGTGGTGAGATGGCGGCCCTGCTCTGCATCGTAGAGGCGCTCGATCAGCACAGAGCCGTCGCTGGACTGGCTCCACTGGCTGATGGCGGCCTCCAGCTCCGGATTGGGGGGAATAGCTTCCTGAGCAGTGGTTGGCTCCCCCTGAGCGTTTTTGCCCGGCAGCTTGGCCATCAGGTTCTGGCCCGTGCTCTGGCTGGCGTTCGGGTTTGCAGCCCCGTCGCACTGCGCCGTCCGGGGGCCGGTATCGGGCTCGGGTTGGGAATGGTCTGCGGTGGCAGGCTGGGCCTGCCATTGCCAGAGATTGAGCAGCAGTGAGGCCAGCAGGATCAGTGCCAGATGAAGTTTACGCATCTTGGATTCTCTTGAATAAGTGAATGCCCCTGGTGCGGGGGTCTCTTATGATAACTGTAACGCCTGATACAAGCAGCCATGACATGCGAAGTGCTCGCCTATGGTCACCGCCATTGAGTCAGTCGGCCCATGGCTCTAGAATCGGCAGCCAGCCCGTTATCATCTGAGGAAACGTTATGAATGGATTGTCCCCCCTGCGAGCCGAACCCGCCCGTCACCCCATCGGGCGTGGCTGGGTCTGGGTGCGATCCGGTTTCGATATTTTCAACAAGGGCATGGGTGTCAGCGTCGCCATGGTCCTGGTCTGGTTCGCGGTCGGTCTGCTGCTGGATCGCCTGCCTGCGGGCGGCCTCATCTCCCAGTTGCTTTATATGGTGTGGGGTGCTGGCTGGGTGGTCGTGGCCCATCGGGGCTATGAGGGAAATGAGCTCAAATTTGCCGACTTCTTCGCCGGGTTTCGCAACAAGCTGACCCCGCTGATGCTGGGGGGCCTGCTGGTGCTGGCCCTGTTCACCCTGATCGGCCTCATTTGCCTGGGGCTGCTCTCCATGTGGGGGCTGACCTCCCTGCTGACCCAGGATCCCGAATCCATGGTGGTGAGCGTGGCTCAGGCGCAAGGGCTCTTGCTCTGTCTGTTGCTGGGACTGGCACTGCTGATCCCTGTATTGATGGCCATCACCTTCGCACCCGCCCTCATCTATTTCCACGATATGGGCATATTGCAGGCAGCCAGATTGAGTTTCAGGGGCTGTCTCACCAACATGTGGCCTTTCCTCTGGTGGGGCCTGATCACGGCTGGTCTGATGCTGTTTGGCGCCGCCCTGATGTTGATTGGCCTGCTGGTGGTGATACCGGCCCTCAACTACTCCATCTATGTGGCGTATCGTGACATCTATCTGGATGTGGCTCAGGAGGCTCCGTCCGAGGCGCCATTGACCGGTTTTGAAGCCTGATCCGGCTACAACTGACCGGGATATACAGTGACAAGGGGCCTGCGGGCCCCTTTTGCATGGTGTCGTTTTACTCCTGCCACATGGGGTCGGCCCCCATTCTGACCACCAGAAAATCGAGGAAGCTGCGCAGCAGGGGAGACATCTGTTTGCGGGTACCATACACACCGTAGACGCCGAGCCGTTTGGGTTGCCACTGGCTCAGCAGGGGCACCAGAGCACCGCTTTCCAGATAAGGTTGCGCCGAGTAACGGGGCTGCATGCTGATGCCTGCCCCGCCCAGGGTGGCCTCCAGCAGCAGGTTGGAGATGTTGGCGCTGAGATTGCCGCTGACTGGCACGGATTCCGGTCCGGCCGGCCCCTGAAACTCCCACAGGCTCTTGCCAAAATAGGTGTAGGTGAGGCAGTTGTGCAGGGCGAGATCCTGCACTTTCTGTGGAGTCGGGTGCCTTGCCAGATAAGCCGGACTGGCACAGACCACTGAGTGGCAGGTGCCGAGCCGGCGTGCCACCAGGTTGGGATCCAGATCATTGGTGATGCGAATGGCCAAGTCGATCCGCTCCTCCACCAGATTGACGGTGCGGTCCAGCAGCAGTATATCGATGGCGGTACCCGCATACTGGGCCAGGTAGTCATTGGCAGCTCCCACCAGCAGGGCTTCCGATAGGGAGTAGCTGCTGGTGATACGCAGTTGTCCCTTGGGCGCCTCATCGCCCCGGATGGCGATCTGCTCCATCTCTTCCCCCAGCGCCAGCATGGCTCTGGCCCGGTTCAGTGCCTCTTCCCCCGGGCCGGTCAGGCTCAGTCTGCGTGTGGTGCGATGCAGCAGACGAGCCCCCATCCACTGTTCCAGTTCCGCCAGATAGCGCGTCACCATGGCGCGCGACATCTCCAGCTTCTCCCCGGCGCCACTCAGGCTGCCCTGTTCGACTACGCTGACAAAGACCCGTAATGCGGTCAGTCGATCCATGTGCAGGTCCTCTATATGTTCGATTAATGCAACAGTGATGCGCTTATTATGCTGTATTTGTACCGTTAATGATCCAATAAACTGTGTCCATCTGATGAACCACCCGATGACTTGATAAGGAATACCCGATGAACAATACCCTGATCCGCAATTTGACCCTGGCTACCACCCTGTTGAGTGGCGCTGCCCTGGCAGGCCCCCTGACCGTGACTGTCTACAACCCGGGTGAGAAGGCGATCTTCCCGGTCTCTTCCTCCCTGGTGGCTGGCGAAAAAGAGGCCATTCTGATCGACGCCCAGTTTGATGTGAAAAACGGTCAGGCCCTGGTCGACATGATCAAGAAAAGCGGCAAGCAGTTGACCACCGTTTATATCAGCGCGGGCGATCCCGATTTCTACTTTGGTCTGGAGCCCATCCTGGCTGCATTCCCTGGTGTCAAAGTGCTGGCAGACCAGCATGTGATCGACCACATCAACAAGACCAAAGATGACAAGCTGACCTATTGGGGACCTATTTTGGGCGACGGCTCACCCAAGAGCCTGACAGTACCTCAGGTACTGACGGCCAACCACCTGACCCTGGAAGGGGAAAAGATTGAAATCAAAGAGATGAACACCCCGACCGCTTACCTCTGGGCGCCGTCCATCAAGACCGCATTCGGTGGCGTACCGGTTTATCACGGTGTTCACGTGTGGATGGCGGACAGCCAGACCAAGGAAGCCCGTGCTCACTGGGTGAAGACCCTCAACGAATTGCAGGCGATGAAGCCCGAGCGCGTCGTACCGGGCCACTTCCTGGGCACTGAGCCCAAGGGAACCGAAGCCGTGACCTTTACCCGTGACTACGTACAGCGTTTCGAGCAGGAGCTGGCCAAATCCAAGAATTCTGGCGAGTTGATTGAAAGCATGAAGAAAGCCTTCCCGTCTCTGCCGGTCGATGACGGCCTGGCCATCGGTGCCAAGGTCAACACCGGCGAAATGAAGTGGTAAGCCACTGAGCCTGCTTTCCCTGTGTTTTTTGCCGGGCCATAGGGCCCGGTTTTTTTAGCCAGACAATCGAGAGTGAATCACATGAAAGAGACAAGCCTGCATTACGTATATGACCCCCTCTGCGGCTGGTGCTATGGCGCAGCCCCCTTGCTGCAAGCGGCTGCCGGGATAGCGGGCCTTCGCATTGAACTCCATGCCGGCGGCCTCTGGCTTGGCGAGCGTCGCCAGCCCATGGGCCTGGCACTGCGCGATTACGTTCGCCCTCATGACGAGCGGATCCAGGCCCTGACTGGCCAGCCCTTCGGCGAGCGCTACTTCAACGACTTGCTGCTCAGTGATGGCCTCTTGCTCGATTCGGAGCAGCCCATCCGTGCCATCCTGGCGATCACGGCGCTGGGTGGCAATGGCCTGGCCCTGCTTCATCGCATCCAACAGTCCCATTATCGCGATGGCATCTGGGTCGGCTCCCTCGCACACCTGAGCAGCCTGACGGCAGATCAGGGCATTGACTCAGCTGCATTTGCAGATGCCTATCAGAACGTGGATCTGACCACTCATCTGGTGGACAGTCAGGGCTGGATGCGCCGCCTCGGCGGTCAGGGCTATCCCACACTGGGTCTGGTGCTGGGTGACAAGGTGACGCCGGTGTCGGCTTCGTCCTTCCTGGGGGAACCGGAGGCATTTGCTCGCAAGCTCCAGGAGCTGATGGGGCGTTGAATTTATTTCCCTGGGGTTGAGGCGTTGAATGAAAGTGAACCTTGGCTGAGAGAGGCCGACTCTTCCTACCAGCGTCGCCCTCATGCTATCCACGGACATGACGATATATTGACTAGCGGATAGTTTGAAAATCATCCGCTTGCGCTCATCGCGCTATGCTCTATGGGTGATGGCTCGGGAGTGTGGCTCCACGGGTTTGCGTCCAGCCGCCAAGGATACCAATCATGTTCAAAAATATGTCTATAGGTCAGAAGTTGAGTGCCGGCTTTGCCGTATTAGCCGTGCTGGTTCTGGGGTTGGCGTGGTTTTCCATCGCTCAGCTGTCACGCCTTTACGGTGATACTGAAACTATCTCCGGGAACTTGTTGCCATCGACCCGCTATGCCAGCCAGATGCATGTGGCCATTCTCGATGCCCGTCGCTCCGAGCTGGCGATGGTAATTGGAGGTTTGAATAAGGACAGTCAAGAGGTTAGCGAACGTACCGCCACGTTTAACAAGGCGAAGCAGGAATTTGATGCAGCAGCACAAAAATATGGTGCCCTATCATTCAGCACGGATGAAGAAAAGCAGACTTATGCACAACTGCTCGCTGCGGGTGCTAAGTATTTTTCCGTGCATGAGGAGCTGGTGACAGCCTTTTCCAATGGTGATCTCGAACGTGTCAAAAGTCTGCGTAAAAACGAGACCCGTGTTGCCTTGGAAGAGGTGGGTTCCAAATCCTATCGTCTGCGCGAGATCAACAACGAGATCGCCGACGGCATGGTCAAATCGGTTGCTGAGCTTTACAGCAACTCGCGCAACATGAGCATCCTGGTAGGAGTGGTGACACTGGCGTTCGTCGTGGTCGTGGCCTGGTTGTTGACCGGCCAGATCCGTAATCCTGTCATGGCCCTGCTGGAGCAGACTCGCAAGGTATCTGCCGGTGATTTGGCTACTCAGCTTGACTTGAGACAGTTTAACAACGACGAACTGGGGCAGTTGGCCAAGGGGTTTGGCGAGATGCAGGGCAATTTGCGCAATCTGGTCAGCGAGGTGTCTGGCTCGGTAGTGCAACTCAGCTCGGCGTCAGAGGAGATAAGTGCCGTCGCCCGTCAATCCGCCAGCAATATGAACAATCAGCAGCATGAGCTGAACCAGCTGGCCACCGCCATGAACGAGATGCAGGCCACAGTGCAGGAGGTCTCCCGCAATACCAGTGACGCCGCCAGTGCTGCGACTCAGGCCAGCAGTACCGCCGAGCTTGGGGCTCGTACCGTCAACGACTCCATCAAGCGCATTGAGCAGGTGGCTGGTGCCATCGAGAGCACGGCCGTGGTGATCCGCCAGCTCGGCGATGACAGTCGTAATATTGGAATGGTGCTGGAGGTCATTCGTGGCATAGCCGAGCAGACCAACCTGCTGGCGTTGAACGCCGCCATCGAAGCGGCACGGGCCGGTGAGCAGGGCCGTGGTTTTGCCGTGGTGGCCGATGAAGTACGCACCCTGGCCAAACGCACTCAGGACTCCACTTCCCAGATCAACACCATCATCGCCGAGCTGCAGCAGCGGGCCGAACAGGCTGGCACTACCATGCAGCAGAGCCAGGAGATGATGAACTCCACCGTGAGTACGGCGCGAGAGGCAGGAGCGTCCATCTCCGAGATCAGCGGCTCAGTGGAGAGCATCTCCCACATGAACATCCAGATTGCCACCGCAACCGAAGAGCAGGGTGCGGTGAGCGAAGAGCTCAACCGCAACGTGGTCAACATCAGCCACGCCTCGGAAGAGGTGGCGGCCGGCGCGACCCAGATGGCGCAAGCCTGCAACGACCTCAACCATTTGGCGACCCAATTGCAGGAGATGGTGCGCCGCTTCCGGGTGTAATGACGGTTTGACACTCGCCGCTTGAGCGGGCCCGGATCCTGGATCCAGGCCCGTTTTGTTTTTCCATCCACCCCTCTTTTTCCATTCAGTCACCATCCCTTGTCCCTCCTGTCTTTCTTGGGCATGCTAATGGCCCATTTGGTTGGCAGGATTCTGGATGTATGAACCTTCGCGATCTCGAGTATTTGGTGGCACTGGAAGAGGAGAAACACTTTCGCAAGGCGGCGGAGCGCTGCTTCGTCAGCCAGCCTACCCTGAGTGGTCAGCTGCGCAAGCTGGAAGATGAACTGGGGGTGATCCTGATTGAGCGTACCTCGCGCAAGGTGCTGTTTACCCCGGCCGGTGATGCCATGGCCCATCAGGCACGCAAGGTGCTAAAAGAGGTGCGTGAACTCAAGAACATAGGCCAGCACTTTGCCGAGCCCATGTCTGGCGAGATCCATATTGGCTTCATTCCCACCGTCGGTCCCTATCTGTTGCCCCACATCATTCAGGACCTGCGCGAGCATTTTCCCAAGCTGGAGTTCTACCTCTATGAGGAGCAAACCCAGTTGCTGCTCAAACGGCTGGAGGAGGGAGAGCTGGATTGCCTCATCCTCGCCGAGCTGGACGGAATGGAAGGGTTTGGCTCTATCCCCCTCTATCAGGAGCCCATGTGGCTGGCGGTGCCGCAGCACCACCCGGAAGCCAAGGCCAGGGCTGTGCCGCTTAGCAATCTCAAGGGCAAGAAACTGCTGATGCTGGCCGATGGTCACTGCTTGCGGGATCAGGCGATGGGATTCTGTTTTGCCGCCGGCATCGGTGAGGATCAACGCTTCAAGGGCACCAGTCTGGAGACGCTGCGCAACATGGTCGCTGCCGGCAGTGGCATGACCCTGGTGCCCAGGCTTGCCGTACCCGCCAATGCCGAGGAGGGCGGCGTCAGCTATCGGCCTGTGGTCGACCCAGTGCCGGGGCGTACCATCTCACTGCTCTATCGTCACTACTCGGTACGCAGGCCCTGCTTTAACGAGCTGGCCTCCCGCATTTCCAGCCTGATGAAGAGCCTGCTCGGCTGACATTGCAGGCGTAGAAAAAGAAAACCGGCGCCTTGGCGCCGGTTTTGTCATCTGGTGTTGCTTAGAAGATATCGTCGGTGGAGACGGGTCCGTCAGTGGGCGAGCCATCGCCGCCATACACCTGATTGCCGTCCGAGCTCTGGGTCGCAAAGCGGGTCGGTTCCGTGCCTTCCTTGAAGAACTCCTCGGTGCTGCCGTCTGCGCGGTTGGTCAGCAGACCGGTTTCACGGTCGATCCGCACCGTGATGATCCCCTCCGGTACCGGCATCTTGCGCTCGGGCACCTGTTTGAGCGCCGTCTTCATGAAGTCGATCCAGATGGGCTGCGCAGCACCACCACCAAACTCGGCCCGGCCCAAACCACGCTGGTGGTTGTCAAAACCGATCCAGGAGGTGGCGACCAGATTCGGGGTATAGCCGGAGAACCAGGCATCACGGGATTCGTTGGTGGTACCCGTCTTGCCGGAGATATCGTGACGCTTGAGATCCCGCGCCGCGCGCCAGCCGGTACCACGCCAGCCATTGCCACCCCAGATGGCGGTGGTCAGGGTATCTGTGACCAGGAAGGCGCTCTGGGCACTGATGGTCTGCGGCGCCATGTTGTTGGGCACGACAGGATCGATCGGGCACTGGGCCTTCCAGTCAGGAGCTGTATTGGCATAGGCATCGGCACTGTCGAGGCCTGCCGCCGCCAGTACGCCGCAATCACGGCAGGCTGCAGCCGGATTGGCCTGATAAACGGGTACGCCAAAGCTGTCGACTACTTCCGTGATGAAGTAGGGGGTCACCTGGAAGCCGCCATTGGCGAGGACTGAATAGCCACGCACCACTTCCAGCGGGGTGAATTCGGCGGCGCCCAGTGCCAGCGATTCGTTAGCGGAGATGGTATCGCGCGCGAATCCGAAGCGGGTCAGACCGTCGATATAGGTGTCCAGACCGATGGCGCGCATCAGCCGCACCGACATTACGTTCTTGGACTTGGCAAGGCCGAGACGCAGTGAGGTGGGGCCTTCGTAGATGGCCGGGGAGTTCTTGGGCTGCCACATGGGGCCCTTGGAGGGATCCCACTGGTTGATGGGCGCATCGTTGATGAGGGAGGCCAAGGTATAGCCCTGCTCAAGCGCTGTGGCATAGAGGAAAGGCTTGATGTTGGAACCTATCTGGCGGCGTGCCTGATCGACCCGGTTGAATTTGGACAGCTCGAAGCTGAAACCGCCAACCAGTCCCTCTATGGCACCATCCTGCGGATTCATGGCCACCAGAGCCGCATTGACCTCGGGGATCTGGGAGAGCAGCAAGGCTTCGCCCTTCTCTCGGACCCAAATCTGGGCGCCAACTTTCAGCACATCACGGGCGGAACGGGGGGCGTAGCCCTGGCGATCGTCTGTGATGAAGGCGCGAGCCCACTTGATGCCATTCCAGCCAAGCTCAGCCTGCTTGCCATTTTTCAGCACCAGGGTCGCCCCTTTGTCATCCAGCTTGGTGACCACGGCCGCCATCAGGGGTTCATAAGTAGGTTGCTTGGCCAGATGGGCCATTATCTGCTCGTAATCCCAATCGGCTTCGCCTGATTTCCACAGCAGTGCTGTCACGCCACGGTAACCGTGACGAGTGTCATAGTCGAACACCCCATCCAGCAAGGCCTGCCGAGCGGCACGCTGGCGCTTGGCACTGACAGTGGTATAGACGTGCAGGCCCATGGTGTAGGCATCTTCACCGAACTGCTGCACCATCTTCTGGCGCACCATCTCCCCCAGATAGGGAGCATTAAGGGTGATCTCGGCACCGTGATAACGGGCCTTGATGGGCATCTTGGACGCCTCGTCATACTGGGCCTGGGTGATCTTGCCGGTTTCCAGCATACGACCCAGCACCACGTTGCGGCGGGCAAAGGCACGTTCCGGTGAACGGATCGGGTTCAGCATGGACGGTGCCTTGGGCAAGCCGGCTATGATGGCGATCTCGTCCAGGGTCAAATCCTTGACCTCTTTGCCGAAGTAGACCTGAGCGGCTGCACCGACCCCGAAGGCACGGTAACCGAGGGGGATCTTGTTCAGATAGAGCTGCAGAATTTCGTCTTTGGAGAGATTCTGCTCGATGCGCCAGGCCAGAAACACCTCCTTGACCTTGCGCACTATGGTTTTTTCGTTGCTCAGGAAGAAGTTGCGGGCGACCTGCTGAGTGATGGTACTGGCACCCTGGCGAGCCTGGCCGGAAACAGCCCAGACAGTGGCCGCCCGAACGATACCGATCGGGTCGATACCCGGATGCTCATAGAAGCGGGCATCCTCGGTCGCGAGCACGGCATCGATCATGGGTTGGGGAATTTCGTTCAGATGCAGAGGGATGCGACGAATTTCGCCAAATTGGGAGATCAACTCCCCATCCCGGCTGTACACCTTCATCGGGGTGGCCAGCTTGACGTCGCGCAGGGCGGTCACATCCGGCAATTGGGGCTTGATGTAGAAGTAGATACCGATGAGGCTGGCAACACCCAGCACAGCACCCAGTATCATGACAATAAACAGGCGTACGAGCCATTTCAGCATGGAAGAACTACCAATCGTCTTAAAATTAGCCAACGGGCGCAGAGTATAGCCCTTTTGCCTCCGTAAATTCGAGGTTTTCCTGTTCGTAGTCAGGGTCCTCGACAAGAGGCGGGAGGTTAGCATTCTGTGGCTCAATAACCAAGGGGAGGTGGGGGCAGCCAGAAAGCGAGATGCATCACTTTTCGGTACAAACTTTATGACATTGATAGATAGAGCATTTAGGATGAGTTAAGCCGTCACCTTGCTGTGAGCTGTCCTACAATCAATCCTAAAACCCAATAACGCATGGATGTGTATATGTTTGGGCTATTCAATAAAGGTTCCTTGCTTCCCTTGGCAGGTATTGATTTTGGGAGCCAGACCATCAAGGCCGTGACCATCACTGGTCGCCCCGGCAAACTGCATCTCGAATCGGTGGCGGAAGTCGTCACCCCAAAGGGCACCTTGGTCGATTACCAGTTGCAGGATATCGAACGGGTCAGCCAGTCTCTCAAGACACTCAAGCGCCTTATCAATGGCAACAGCCAGTATGCGGCCACTGCCGTTACCGGCTCCAATGTCATTACCAAGGTGATCCAGGTCGATGCTCGCCTCAGCGAAAATGAACTGGAAAATCAGGTGCAGCTGGAAGCCGAGCAGATTATCCCTTTCCCCCTCGATGAAGTGAGCCTGGATTTTGAGATCCTGAGCCTGGCCAGTGATCAGGACCGGCAGGAAGTGTTGCTGAGTGCGGCCCGTACCGAAAGCGTGAACGGGCGGGTCAGCGCCCTGGCAGAGGCGGGCATGACCACCAAGGTGGTGGATGTGGGAGCTCATGCCCTTGGGCGAGCCGTCCTCGCCTGCCAGCCCGAGCTGCTTGCCTGGGAAAAACCGGTTGGGGTGATCGATATCGGGGCCAGTGCCATGACGTTTGCGGCCTTGGTCAAAGGACAGACGATTTATTCCAGACTGCAGAATTTTGGCGGGGATCAATACAGTCAGGCACTCTCCTCTTTTTACAGCATGAGCCTGGAGGAAGCCGAGCAGGCCAAGATCAAAGGCACTCTGCCCGCTGACCATGAGCTGGATGTGCTGTTACCCCATATCAATGCCCTGTTGCAGCAAGTCAGGCGCAACGTTCAACTGTTTTGCAGCTCCTCTGGCTATCGGGAGTTGTCAAAGCTTGTCCTGACCGGAGGCGGGAGCCTGCTGCCCGGGCTTGTTAGTCAATTGCAAGATGAACTCAATTGTGAGGTGTTGCATCCGGATCCTTTCAGCTTGTTCGGCAAGCCGAAAGGGGAGGGCGGTGTGGTCCATGGTGCCAAGTACATGACGGCGCTGGGGCTGGCATTGAGGAGCTTCACACCATGTCAAATATAAACCTGCTTCCCTGGCGCGAAGCCCGCGCCCTGCGCCAGAAGAAACAGTTCGGGGTCATGCTCGGGATTTTCCTGGCGATCACCGCTTCTCTCGGCTTTGCCGCCGACTGGCTGGTGAAGCAGCAGATCAGCCATCAGCAGCAGCGCAATCAGCGTTTGTTGCAAGAGATGACCATACTCGATGCGCAACTTGGCGAGATCCGCTTGCTCAAGGAGCGACGCAAGGAGCTGATCGATCGCATGCAGTTGATTGAACAGCTGCAGATGCGTCGCAATCTGCCGGTTCGCCTGTTCAATCAGCTGCCTTCGCTGGTGCCTAATGGTGTTTATCTGAATACGCTTGCTTTGCAAAGCAACCGGATCGACGTCAACGGCAAGACCGAAGCCTATGGCAGGGTCGCCAGCATGATGCGGCGCATCGATGGCTCCGGCTGGCTGAGTCAGTCACAGATCAGCACGATTTTTGCGGCAGATGTCGCACCTGTGTCGCTGAGTCAGTTCTCCATGATGTTTCTGGTCGCGACGACAGCCGGCGTCACCGTCGATGTGACTAAGGGGCAACAATGAACCTGCAACAACTCAATGAACTGGATCTCAACAGCATTGCCAGCTGGCCCAAGCTGGCCAAAGGGATTTTCATCCTGTTTTTCTGTGCGCTGCTGGGGGGGGCCATCTATTACTACGTGATAGCAAATTCGTTGACCTTGCTGACTCAGGAGACAAATAAAGAAGCGGAGCTGAAGGGGCAGTTTGAGAGCAAGGCGATGCTTGCAGCCAATCTGGGCGCATACAAGGCGCAAATGGTGCAGCTTGAACAACTGGTGGATGCCCAGCTCAAGCAGTTACCCAACACCCATGAGGTGGCGGGTTTGCTGGACGATATCAGTTTCATCGCGACCGACAATGGCCTCAAATTGAATCGCATCAATTGGGAGCCAGAGATCAAGCACGAGTTTTCCACCGAACTGCCCATGCGTATCGAAGTGGTGGGCACTTACAATCAGATTGGCAAGTTCACGGCGGACATGGCGGCTTTGCCGCGCATCGTCATCCTTGAGTCGTTCAACCTTGGCCAGAGCAAGGGAGAAGATGAGCTGATCGCCATGTCGATGCTGGCCAAGACCTACAAGTACAACGGCAAGTCAGTGGGGCAGAAAAAATGAGAATGATCTGCGTGCTATTGCCGGTGTGTTTGCTGACCGCCTGCAGTGGCCAGGATGACATGGATAACTATGTGGCTCAGACCAAGGCCAGGAAGCCGGTCCCCATTGAGCCATTGCCTGAAATCAAACCCTTTTCTCCCATGGCTTATCGGCTCAGTGAGCAGCGTAGCCCCTTTATTACTCCCCAGCCGGAGACCAGCAGTGCCAAGGTCGATGCCAAGGTAAAGCCTGATTGTGCCCAGATAGTGGCCAACCGGGAGAAGGAGGTACTGGAGAGGTACTCTCTGGCCAACCTCATCATGCAGGGCTCCCTTGGCCAGCAAGGGCAGCTGTGGGCTCTGGTCCGGACGCCGGATGGTCAATCCATACGGGTTGGTCTCAATCAGCACATGGGATTGGATCAGGGGCGGGTGATCAGGATCACTGACACTAGCGTGGATTTGATTGAGACTGTACCGGATGGCAAAGGATGTTGGGTCACCAGAGAAACCCAGTTGAGCATGGCCAATCTTGAAGCAAAACGATAATCAGGGATGAACTGCGATGAGAGCAACAATAGGTAGTGTCACCAGAGTAGTCCTGCTGTTTTGCGCCGGAGTATGTGGCCAGGCCTGGGCCGTGGCCACATTGCAAGAGGTCAGGGTCAATCCGCTGATGGCCGATCAGCTGTTGCTGGAATTGAGCTTCAGTGAACCCGTCAGCGGATTTACCGACCGCCTCTCCTACCAGCCTAATCAGCTGCTGTTGCACGTGCCGGGGGCCGTGGGGGCGCTCAATGTCAATCCTCTGTCCATCAAGCAACAGGGGGTCGACAACCTCAAGGTAGAGGGTAAAGGGACAGGTCTCGACATCAAGATTGCCCTCGACCAATTGACCCCTTATCAGGTGCATCAGCAGGGCAACAAGCTGCTGGTGGCACTGGGAGACAAGGCAAGCATGCCGCCTCCTGCCTCGTCCCAGTCATCCGGCATGGTATCGTCAGCACAGTCTGCGCCGGTCAATACACAAGCCGTCACTCAGTCAGCCTTGATTAATACCCAGATAGTTGCCCAGTCAGCCCAGGCTGCCGCCCCTGTTGCCAGCAAACCGGTTTTGCCCGTATCCCGCACCGAGGCGAGCGGCGCCTATTTCAATTCCGTCAAGGGCGTGGACTTCAGACGGGGCAAGGATGGGCAGGGGGAGTTTCTGGTGATGCTGGACAACAGCTCTGCGGCGGTGGACGTCAGCAGCCGCGGGCAGACAGTGCTGGCCAAATTTCATGGCACCCGGATACCGGATGAGCTGCTCAACCTGATCAATGTGCAGGACTTCGCCACCCCCGTCTCCCAGGTGGAAGTGTTTCGTCAGGGCAATGACACCCTGTTCGAGCTCTCCGTCAACGGCCAGTTTGATTACCGTTACGATCAGGCTGACAAAATGTTCATCGTAGAGGTGAAGAAACGCATAGCGGCAACGGCTGGAAAACAGTATCAGGGCAAGCCTATCTCGCTCAACTTCCAGGATATCCCGGTGCGAACCGTGTTGCAGCTCATCGCTGATTTCAACAACCTCAATCTGGTCACCACGGACTCAGTGGCAGGCAACATTACCTTGCGACTCGATGGCGTGCCCTGGGAGCAGGCGCTGGACATCATCCTCAAGGTGAGAGGGCTGGATAAACGGCTGGATAACAATATCTTGCTGGTCGCGCCTGCCGAAGAGATTGCGCTGCGTGAGAAGCAGCAACTGGAGAGTCGCAACCAGGTGGCCGAGTTGGCCCCTCTCTACACCGAATACCTGCAGATCAACTATGCCAAGGCGACCGAGGTAGCCTCCCTGCTCTCCTCCGAGAACACCAAGCTGCTCTCTGCCAGAGGGGCGGTGAGCGTGGATGAGCGGACCAACGTGCTGGTGGTCAAGGACACTGCCGATGTGATCAGCAACATCAAGCGGATGCTGGATATCCTCGACATTCCGGTCAAGCAGGTGGTGATCGAAGCGCGCATGGTCACCATAGATGATGGTTTTGACGAGGCACTCGGGGTGCGCTGGGGGGTGACCAAGAACGACGGGCACGGTAACAGTACCTCAGGCAGCATCGAGGGCAACGATGGATCAGGCAACAACAACGGTGGTTCTGCCATCACTCGACCCGGGGTAGAAGACAGGATGAACGTCAACCTGCCGGTCACCAACGCCGCTGGTACCCTGGCATTCCAGGTTGCTCGTCTGGCGGATGGCACTCTGCTGGATCTTGAACTGTCGGCGCTGGAAAAGGAGAGCAAGGCCGAGATTATCGCGAGTCCAAGAGTCACTACGGCCAACCAGAAACCTGCATTGATCGAGCAGGGGACCGAGATCCCCTATGTGGAGTCCTCCTCCAGTGGCGCTACCTCGGTTACCTTCAAGAAGGCTGTCCTCAGCCTCAAGGTTACCCCCCAGATCACACCGGACAACCGGGTTATTCTGGACTTGACCGTGACCCAGGATACCAAGGGTGAAACGGTACCGACCGGTACCGGTGATGCGGTTTCCATCAACGCCCAGTCCATCACGACCCAGGTGCTGGTCAATAATGGCGAGACCCTGGTGCTCGGCGGCATCTATCAGCAGACCATCAAGAGCGACGTCAGCAAGGTGCCTCTGCTTGGTGATATCCCGGGCCTTGGCGTGTTGTTTCGCAAGACAACCAGCGAGAATAAAAAGCGGGAATTGCTGATTTTCGTGACACCCAAGATAGTTACCGACGCCTTCTGAATGCTTTACATGTGAGGGTAAAACACATATAACCTTACGCCCCAATGATGCTGGGGCGTAAGGGCTGCGGTTGCCAGTCCTGATTTCTATTGAGATAATCCCCCTCCTGATCCATCGCAAGATAAGGTTCATAGGTACCCCGATCGAGTGTTTGTCGGGGTCGTACAGTTTGTAATTACTAACGAAAAGACATGGCTGAGAAACGCAATATTTTCCTGATAGGTCCCATGGGTGCGGGCAAGAGCACCATAGGTAGACATCTGGCAGAACAACTGCATATGGAGTTTTTCGACTCAGATCATGAGATTGAGCGCCGCAGTGGTGCCGATATCGGCTGGGTGTTCGATGTTGAAGGCGAAGAGGGTTTCCGGATCCGCGAAGAGAAGGTCATAGGCGACCTTTCAGAACAGCAGGGTATCGTGCTGGCGACGGGTGGCGGTGCCATCAAGAGCCGAGAAACACGGAACAAGCTCTCTGCTCGCGGTATCGTGGTATACCTCGAAACAACGATTGAGAAGCAGCTGGCGCGCACACAAAGAGACAAGCGTCGCCCACTGCTGCAAACCGAAGAGCCGCCGCGCGAAGTGCTCGAGCGTCTGGCACAAGAGCGCAATGCGCTGTATGAAGAAGTGGCTGACTTTGTCATCCAGACTGATGATCAGAGCGCTAAAATCGTTGCCAATCAAATTGTTAAGTTGATCGGCATGTAATCTAGAGGACGTCCATGGAAAGGTTGAAGGTCGAACTGGGTGAACGCAGTTATCCCATCGAGATAGCGGCGGGTCTGTTGCAGCATGCAGAAGTGCTGACACAAACCATCAAGGGAAAACGGGTCATGATAGTGACCAATACCGTTGTCGCTCCCTTGTATCTTGAGCGGATTATCCAGTTGCTGTCCGGTTTTCAGGTTGAACACCTGATACTGCCGGACGGTGAGGCTTACAAGACCCTGGCAACCTTCGAGCGGATCATGTCTGCTCTGCTGGAAACCAATCATGGTCGGGACACGACACTGATCGCCCTGGGGGGCGGTGTGATAGGAGATGTTGTCGGCTTTGCTGCGGCAAGCTATCAACGTGGCATTCCTTTTATTCAAGTGCCTACCACACTGCTCTCCCAGGTTGATTCCTCCGTCGGCGGCAAGACCGCCGTCAACCATCCCCTCGGCAAGAACATGATTGGAGCCTTCTATCAGCCCAAGCATGTGGTCATTGATACCGAGTGCCTCAAGACCCTGCCTGCCCGCGAATTTGCCGCCGGCATGGCCGAGGTCATCAAGTACGGCATCATCTGGGACGCCGAATTTTTCTCCTGGCTCGAAACCAACATGTCCCGTCTGCAGGCGCTGGAACCGGCTGCCCTGGCGTATGCCATCCGCCGTTGCTGCGAAATCAAGGCCGATGTGGTGACGCAGGATGAGACGGAGCACGGGGTTCGCGCTCTGCTCAATCTCGGTCACACCTTTGGTCACGCCATCGAGGCTGAAAAAGGGTATGGCAACTGGCTGCACGGTGAAGCGGTTGCCGCAGGCATGATGATGGCTGCCTCCACGGCCGAGGCCCGGGGCGATCTGGATGCAAGGCAGCTTGCTCGCATTCGCGATCTGCTGCTGGCGGCCAATCTGCCCATTCAGGCACCTGCCGATATGGATTTCTCTGCCTTCATTCGCCATATGCGCCGAGACAAGAAGGTATTGGAAGGCAAGTTGCGACTGGTGCTGCCGGTCGGTATCGGTCACGCGCAGGTCGTAGCCGATGTCTCCGATGATGAATTGCTGGCAGTGATTGAGTCTGGTCGTGAGTAACAATAAACTGCTTAAATTTCCTTCCCAGCGGCAGCTGGTTGATCGGCTGCTGCATCTGATTGAATTCAATCATCCTTTTATTTTTCTCTCCGGCAAACCCGGCAGTGGCCGCGGCACCCTGTGTGAATCCCTGCTCGGCAACTTGCCCGAAAAAGTGCGGGTAGTGAGCCTGATTGGCAGTACAGCCATGAAGATGGCGGACGTTCGCCAGCTGCTGCTGCCCCAGGTGGTGGCAAGGCCGCTGTTCAATCCGCAGGATGCGCTGGCAGAAAGTTTCTTTCGCATGCTGGAGGGCAAGCCCTCCACCCTGTTACTGCTGATCGAGCGTGCTGACGAGCTGCCTGCCGAGCTGGTCGGCGAGCTGTGGAGTCTCTGTCGTCACAACGATACCCTGCCCATGCCACACCAGCTGGCGATCGTGCTCTCCGGGAGTGACGTCTGGTGTCGCACTCAGAAAAGCCTGCTAAAAGGGCGGGCCATGCCGGCTCTGGAGCTGGAGGTCGCGCCACTGAGCGCACCGGAGCAACGTATCTTCTTGTATGAGAAAGCCAAAGAGCTCAAGATCCCGACAGCCCTCTTGCCCAAGCTGAAAGTGGAAGAGATCCTGAACGTGGCGAATGGACATCCGTCCACCATCATGCAGTTACTGGAGGATATCATGACCGACAGAAGGCCCAAGAAACGTCAGGCCGAGTTGCCCGTTAAAAAGATTGCCATAGTGCTGGCGCTGGTTGCCGGCGGTCTGCTGGCCCTGAGCTATCTGCTGCCAGCCCTGTTCAGCGACGAAAGCAAGAGCACCGGGCTCGCCCCCTCACAAACCACGGCCTTGCCCATTCCCGTCTCAGGCGGAGATCCACTGACCGCAGGCGGTAGCAGCAATGACGGTCAGAGTGGCGGTCAAAGCAGCCCGAATGCCAGCGGTGATAACCCGGGCGGTGTGGTGCGTGATTGGCAGCCTGATGCCAAGGTATTGCCCAAAGCCGTCGAGAGCGAAACGCTGACTACTGAATCGACCAACTATGAGGGGCGCCGTGTGGTGATCTCCGACGAGGTGGTCCAGAAGTTGATGAAACAACCCAATGTCAGCGGTGCCTTGCCCACTGGTGTGGTGGATGAGCTGACCGGTGTCAGTTCCCGGGCTGCTTCGACCGAGAACCCATCGACCCAGGGACTGACAGCGCAAGCTCCCCAATCGGCCACTGAGCCCAAGGCCCGGAACACGGCCCCCGTTACCAAACCGGTCGCCAAGCCAGCCGTTGTCGAACCGGCGGCTGCACCTGCGCCCAAGGTCGCCCTGACGCCGACGGCGACCCTGAACAAGAAGCCCAGAAATCACTACAGCGTCCAGCTGATGGGGGCGAGCAACACAGCAGCGGTTGACAAGTTTGTGGCCGAACATGGTCTGACTGGCAATGTCTGGGTCTACAAAACCCAGTTCCGTGGCAGCCCCTGGTATGTGGTGCTGCAAGGGGATTACGCCAACACCACTCAGGCCAAGGCCGCCATTCGCAAGCTCTCGCCCGCCCTGCTCAAGGGGCAGCCCTGGCCCAAGTCGTTTGCTCAGGTACAAAAAGAGTTGAAGCAATAGCCATTCGGCCTGAGAAGGGGGTAGAATCGTCCCCCTTTTTGGGTCTATGCCTTCTTAACACCGGATTTCCATGAAAAAAACACGCGCTTTTTTAAAATGGGCCGGGGGAAAATACTCCCTGGTTGAAGAGATTGCCGAGCGTTTGCCTGCCGGGCGTGTGTTGTTGGAGCCCTTCGTCGGGGCCGGGTCTGTTTTTCTCAACACCGACTACGATGCCTATGTGCTCAACGATATCAATCCGGATCTGATCTGCCTGTACAACCATCTCAAGGTGATGCCGGATAATTTCATCACCGAAGCACGCAAGCTGTTCGTAGCGGAGCACAATCACAAGGCGGCCTACTACCGGCTGCGCACCCAGTTCAACCAGACTGAAACCACCTTCGAGCGGGCGATGCTGTTCCTGTTTCTCAACCGCCACGGTTTCAATGGCTTGTGCCGTTACAACAAGAAGGGCGGCTTCAACGTGCCGTTCGGTTCCTACAAGAAGCCCTACTTCCCTGAAAAAGAGCTGTGGGCCTTTGCCGAGAAGGCGCAGAAGGCGACCTTCATCTGTGAAAGCTACGCCGATGCCATCAAGCGTGCCGAGGAAGACTGGGTGATCTACTGCGATCCCCCCTATGCGCCACTCTCCAACACGGCGAGCTTCACCACTTATTCAGCCGGCGGCTTCACCCTGGACGATCAGGCCATACTGGCGCGGCTGGCACGTCATACCGCTGCCCGCAAGGGGGTGCCGGTGCTAATCAGCAACCACGACATAGCGCTGACCCGTGAGCTCTATCGTGGCGCCCGACTGGACGAGATCCTGGTCAAGCGCACCATCAGTCGCAACGGCGGCAGTCGCAACAAGGTAGCCGAGCTGCTGGCGCTTTATCCGCCCGGTATAGAGCCGGAACAGGGCTACTACCCAAGCGATGCCGAACTTGTTTCGCTCGGCTGATCCTCTGGCGGCACTTTCGGGTGCCGCTGCTGTATCTGCCTGTCGCGATCCTGGTGTTCGCCTCGTTTTCACCGGATATGGGCGATAAATCGGGTGGCCCGCTTTTTCCTGCCTGTGTTCGGGTCGTTTTCATCTGATATTTGCGGTAAAATTGCGCCGCTTTTTCTGCCACGCTGCCAATGGATGACGCTGATGAAAGACTTTCTGATTGCCCCCTCAATCCTCTCCGCCGATTTCGCTCGTCTGGGTGACGATGTTGCCAGGGTGCTGACCGCCGGTGCCGACGTGGTGCATTTCGATGTGATGGACAACCACTATGTTCCCAACCTGACCATAGGCCCCATGGTCTGTCAGGCCCTGCGCGACTATGGCATCAAGGCGCTCATCGATGTGCACCTGATGGTCAAGCCGGTGGATCGCATCGTTCCGGACTTCGCCAAGGCGGGGGCCAACCTGATCACCTTCCACCCGGAAGCTTCCGATCACGTGGATCGTACCCTGGGTCTCATCAAGGAGCAGGGCTGTCAGGCCGGTCTGGTGCTGAATCCGGCGACCTCGCTCTCCTGTCTGGAGTACGTGATGGACAAGCTGGATGTGATCCTGCTGATGTCGGTCAACCCTGGCTTCGGTGGCCAGAGCTTCATCCCCGGTACACTCGACAAGCTGCGTCAGGTGCGTCGCCTGATTGACGAGAGCGGCCGTGACATTCGCCTCGAGATCGACGGCGGCGTCAAGGTAGACAATATCCGCGCCATCGCCGAAGCGGGTGCCGACATGTTCGTGGCGGGCTCTGCCATCTTCAGCCAGCCTGACTACAAGGCGGTGATCGACCAGATGCGTGCGGAGCTGAGCCATGTCCAGCGCTGAGCGTGATTTTGATCTGGTGCTGTTCGATCTGGATGGCACCCTGATCGACAGTGCCCCCCAGCTGGCGCTGGCGGTCAACCGTACCCTCACTGAACTGGGTCTGGCCGAGGCTGATGAAGCCGTGGTGCGTACCTGGGTCGGCAATGGCGCCGACAAGCTGATCCAGCGCGCCCTGGATTATCGCGAGGCTCCTGAACTGTTTGCCAGGGCCCGCCCCCTGTTCGATCAGCACTATCAGGCCTGCCTGCTGGAAGGGCTTGAAATGTATGACGGTGTGGAACAGAGCCTGCGCCGCTTGCAAAAGCTGGGTTACAAACAGGCCGTGGTGACCAACAAGCCGAGTCACTTCGTGCAGCCAATCCTGGATGCCCTTGGCATCAGCGACTGTTTCGCGCTCTGGCTGGGTGGCAACTGTGTGCCGGTCAAGAAGCCGAGCCCCGAGCCCCTGCTGCATGCCTGCCATGAGCTGGGCGTCAGTCCGTCCCGCACCCTGATGGTGGGCGATTCCGAAAATGACGTGCTGGCCGCCCAGGCCGCTGGCATGAAAGTAGTGGGGCTCACCTACGGCTACAACTATGGTCGTCCCATTGCAGATTCCCGCCCGGACTGGGTATATGAGCAGTTTGCCCAGCTCGATGCCCTGTTAGCCGAGTAAGGTGTCGGGTTGGCCGAATAACAAGGATTAACACTCTCATGACTAAACCAATCGTACTGAGCGGGGCCCAGCCGTCGGGTCAGCTGACCATAGGCAACTATATGGGTGCCCTGCGTCAGTGGGTCAACATGCAGGATGACTTCGACTGCCTCTACTGCATCGTCGATCTGCATGCCATCACCACCCGTCAGGAGCCAGCCGCCCTGCGCAAGGCGTGTCTCGATGCTGCAGCCCTCTATCTGGCGGTGGGGATCGATCCGGCCAAGAGCACTGTCTTCATCCAGTCCCACGTGCCGCAGCACGCCGAGCTGGGCTGGATCCTGAACTGCTACACCCAGATGGGCGAGCTGTCGCGCATGACCCAGTTCAAGGACAAGTCCGCCCGTTTCGAGAACAACGTCAACGTCGGCCTGTTCGGTTATCCGGTGCTGATGGCGGCAGATATCCTGCTCTATCAGGCCAACCAGGTACCGGTCGGCAACGATCAGAAACAGCATCTGGAGCTGACTCGCGACATCTGCACCCGTTTCAACAACCTGTACGGCGAAGTGTTCACCCTGCCGGAACCCTTCATTCCGACCGAAGGTGCGCGGGTGATGAGTCTGCAGGATCCGACCAAGAAGATGTCCAAGTCTGATGACAACGAGGCCAACTTCATCGGCCTGCTGGAAGATCCCAAGCAGATCGTCAAGAAGATCAAGCGTGCCGTGACCGACTCCGACGAGCCGGCAGTGGTGCGTTTTGATCCGGAGAACAAGCCGGGTGTCTCCAACCTGCTGACCCTGATGTCCGGGGTGACGGGCCGTTCCATCCCCGAATTGGAGCAGCACTTCGAAGGCAAGATGTATGGTCACCTCAAGACCGAGACTGCCGAGGCGGTCGTTGCCTTGCTGGAGCCCATTCAGGCGCGCTTCCGCGAGTTGCGTCAGGATGAGGCTCATCTGCAAACAATTTTGGCGGCAGGCGCACAAAAGGCACGTGAAAGGGCTGAAAAAACACTGACCAGCGTATATGATGTAGTCGGCTTCGTTCCTCGAGCCTGACATACTGGGAAGGTGTAGTAGAAGAGAGCTGGGTCTTTGCCTGGCTTTCTTTGTTTTACCCGACCTGCTATTCGTTAATTCATCTTCCAATTTCAAACGCGGGCTTCTGCCCCAAGAGTGAGCATGTCTGTCGAATTAAACACCACGATTGAAGAGTTGGGTGACAAGGGTCACTGGCTGCGTAAATTCCGCAAGGCCAAGAACCTCAATACCCTGCAACTGATGGTCTCCAACGCCATCGACAAATATCACAACACCCCCGCCATTGCCGCCGCCATCTATCTGGCAGAATGCCAGCGCGAGCGCGAAATGGAGCAGGGCCGCTATCTGGATCGTTGATTCTCTGCCTCTGGTTGCCCCATGCTGTTGTTGATCGATAACTACGACTCCTTTACCTGGAACCTGGTGCAGTATTTTGGCGCTCTGGGGCAAGAGGTGGTGGTAAAGCGCAATGACGAGCTGACGCTGGATACCATAGCGCAGCTAGCTCCCCGTTATCTGGTGATCTCTCCCGGCCCCTGCACGCCCAATGAGGCGGGTATCTCCCTGTCGGCCATCAGCCGTTTTGCGGGCCAGCTCCCCATCCTTGGCGTCTGTCTCGGCCACCAATCCCTGGCTCAGGCTTTCGGTGCCAGAGTGGTGCGCGCGCGTCAGGTAATGCACGGCAAGACTTCCCTTATTCGCCATCAGGGCAGGGGCGTATTCAAGGCGCTCAACAATCCGCTGCGGGTCACCCGCTACCATTCGCTCATCGTGGAACGGGAAACTCTGCCCGACTGCTTCGAGGTTACCGCCTGGAGTGAACACG
The DNA here is from genome assembly GCF_057318915.1 of Aeromonas sp. TS_SC_11. NCBI lineage: Bacteria > Pseudomonadati > Pseudomonadota > Gammaproteobacteria > Aeromonadales > Aeromonadaceae > Aeromonas > Aeromonas sp. TS_SC_11. The sequence goes on along the minus strand of NZ_CM170470.1, from coordinate 4,699,346 downwards.
CCGATGGCTCTTTTGACGAGATCATGGGTCTGCGTCATAAGCAGTTGAATATAGAGGGAGTTCAGTTCCATCCGGAGAGCATTCTGAGCGAGCAGGGCCACCAATTGCTGGCCAATTTTCTAACCAGTTCCTGAATGGTTGTGATTGGCCTCACAGAATCGAGATGAGGCCAAAAATATTTTCCCTGACACTTTATTCACCTCCCTCCCTGTCCAAATTATCTCTTGCCAACACCCCCTGAGCCGTTATGCAATGCGGTTGCCTAAAATCTCACAGGCAATCGAACATTGTTCCCTGTAACTTGCTTTGTTGCAGACTTTTAGCTTTTTTTCTGTGACAATGCCGATGTGTTTACATGGATTTAACTTTTGGGCGGTGGATTATTCTGTCGCCAGATCGAAGGAGAGCAATATGTCAGAGTTGTTGGCAGTGACACGTGAAGTGTTTGATGAAGTGATGGTTCCCAACTATGCGCCCGCCAAGATAATCCCGGTGCGTGGTGAAGGGTCACGTGTCTGGGATCAGGAAGGCCGTGAGTATGTCGACTTTGCCGGCGGGATCGCCGTCAATGGCCTGGGTCATTGCCATCCCAAGCTGGTCGAAGCCCTGAAAACCCAGGGCGAGAAGCTGTGGCACCTCTCCAACGTGATGACCAACGAGCCGGCTCTGCGTCTGGCCAAGAAGCTGGTTGCCGCCACCTTCGCCGACAAGGTCTATTTCTGCAACTCGGGCGCCGAAGCCAACGAGGCGGCCCTCAAGCTGGCTCGTCGTTATGCCATCGAGAAATTCGGTGAGCACAAGACCCAGATCATCGCTTTCCATCAGGGTTTCCACGGTCGTACCTTCTTTACCGTCAGTGTGGGTGGCCAGGCTGCCTACTCGGATGGTTTCGGTCCCAAGCCTGCTGATATCACCCATGTGACTTACAACAATCTGGCGGAGCTGGCTGCCGTCATCTCCGACAATACCTGCGCCGTGGTGATGGAGCCGCTGCAAGGGGAGGGTGGCATCATTCGTCCGACCGACGAGTTTGCCAAAGGGGTGCGTGAACTCTGTACCAAGCACAATGCCCTGCTGGTCTATGACGAAGTGCAATCCGGGGTTGGCCGTACCGGCGATCTGTTTGCCTATATGGGTCTTGGCGTCACGCCTGACATCCTCACCAGTGCCAAGGCGCTCGGCGGTGGCTTCCCCATCGGCGCCATGCTGACCACCAATGAAATCGCGGCTCACCTGAAAGTGGGCACTCACGGCTCCACCTACGGCGGCAACCCGCTGGCGTGCGCGGTGGCCGAGGCGGTGATCGACGTGGTCAACACCCCGGAAGTGCTGAGCGGCATCAAGCAGCGTGAACAGCTGTTCCGCGCCGGTCTCGACGCCATCAATGCCAAGTACCACTGCTTCAGTGAAGTGCGTGGCAAGGGCCTGTTGCTCGGCGCCGTGCTGAACGATGACTACAAGGGCCGCTCCCGTGATTTCTTGCTGGCCTCCATCGATCAGGGGCTGATGGCACTGGTAGCAGGCACTAACGTGGTGCGCTTCGCACCGTCACTGGTTATTCCGGAAGCGGATATCAAGGAAGGGTTGGCACGGTTCGAGAAAGCGGTTGCCCAGGTGGTTAACGCCTGATCTTAATTGAGGTGGGGAGCCCTCCCGGCAGGAGCCGGGACCCCACCTGTCGTCAATGAAAGGGAGTTGTCATTTATGTTGGTTATCCGTCCTATCGAGCAAAAAGATTTTGCCGGTCTCAAGACCTGTGCCATTGAATCCGGCACCGGCATGACATCATTGCCTGTCAACGATGAACTGCTGCAGCGCAAGATAGATGCCTCGACCCAGACCTTCTCGGACAAACCGGCAGGTAAGGGAGATTGCCTCTACTTCTTCGTGGCTGAGGATCTGGAGACCGGCGAAATGGTCGGTACCTGTGCCATTGATGCGGCCGTCGGCCTGTCCCAGCCGTTCTACAACTATCACATCGGCAAGGTGGTGCACTCTTCCCCCAAGCTCGGCATCTACAACGTGGTCGAGACGCTCACTTTGTCGAATGACTACACCGGCAATTCCGAGCTGTGCACCCTGTTTTTGCGCGAATGCGCCCGCGAGGGGCTCAATGGCCGCCTGCTCTCCAAGCACCGTTTCCTGTTCATGGCCGAGCACCCCGAGCTGTTTGACAAGACCGTCTTTGCCGAGATGCGTGGCGTCTCCGATGAAAAAGGTCACAGCCCCTTCTATGAGTGGTTGCAAAAGCATTTCTTCTCGATGGATTTTCCTACCGTCGATTATCTCACCGGCATCGGCAAGAAGCGCTTCATCGCCGAGTTGATGCCCAAGTACCCCATCTACGTCAACCTGCTGAGCAACGAGGCGCGCGCCGTCATCGGCCAGACCCACGAGAAGACCCGCCCGGCCATCAAGATGCTGCAGGATGAGGGGTTCGTGAACCGTGGCTACGTTGACATCTTCGATGCCGGCCCCACCGTCGAGTGCGACGTAAAGAACATTCGCAGCGTGCGCCGCAGCCAGAAGCTGCGAGTGCTGATCGGCGAGCCCATAGGTGGCAAGACCCATCTGATCTGCAACACCCGCTACGAACAGTATCGCGCCTGCCACGGCAATATCCGGGTCGATCTGGACAAGCACGAAGCCATCATTCCGCCCAAGATGGCGGCGGCACTCAAGGTGCAGGACGGCGACATGGTGCGTGTCGTCGATCTCGACTGAGCCGCCTTGTCTGGTGTTGAAGGCAGTAGAACCGCATATGAAACAGGCAGCCAAGGCTGCTTGTGAAACACAGGGAGTGAATTGATGAGCCATTTAGTACAACTTATCGACGGCCAGTGGCTGGCCGGTGAAGGCAAGCCGTTCGAGTCTATGGATCCGGCCAAGAATGAAGTCATCTGGCAAGGGGGCGCCGCCAGTGCCAGTCAGGTGGATGCTGCCGTCAAGGCAGCCCGCGCTGCCTTCTACCATTGGTCTGACATGAGCCAGGAAGCGCGTCTTGCCATAGTGCGCCGTTACGCCGATCTGCTCGGCGAGCACAAGGAGGCGCTGGCGCTCACCATAGCCCGGGAAACCGGCAAGCCCCTGTGGGAAACCCGCACCGAAGTGGCCGCCATGCAGGGCAAGATTGCCATCTCCATTCGCGCTCATGACGAGCGGACCGGCACTGTCGAGAACCCCATGCCGGGTGCCAAGGCATTCGTGCGCCACAAGCCCCACGGCGTGGTCGCCGTGTTCGGCCCCTACAATTTCCCTGGTCATCTGCCCAACGGTCACATAGTACCGGCGCTGATCGCGGGCAATACAGTGGTGTTCAAGCCCTCCGAGCTGACCCCCATGGTGGCTGAAGCCATGCTGAAGATCTGGCAGGAGGCGGGTCTGCCCAAGGGTGTCCTCAACCTGGTACAGGGTGAGGTAGAGACCGGCAAGGCGCTGGCAGGCAATCCGGATATCGACGGCCTCTTCTTTACCGGCTCGTCCCGTACCGGCCATTTCCTCCATCAGCAGTTTGCCGGTCAGCCCGGCAAGATCCTGGCGTTGGAGATGGGCGGCAACAACCCGCTGATCGTCAAGGATGTGAGCGATGTGGATGGCGCCGTCCATGCCATAGTCCAGTCAGCCTTCATCACTTCCGGCCAGCGCTGTACCTGCTCGCGCCGTCTGTTTGTCGAGCGCGGTGCCCGGGGCGATGCCCTGGTCAAGCGATTGGTGGAGGTGGTCGGCCAGATCAAGGTCGGTCTCTATGATGCCGCCGATCAGCCTTTCATGGGCGCCATGATCAGCGAGAAAGCGGCTCTCGGCATGGTAGCGGCGCAAGCCAACCTGCAACAACTGGGTGGTGAGAGTCTGCTCACCCTCAAACACCTGGAAGCGGGCACAGGCTTCGTGTCGCCCGGCATCATAGACGTGACCGCAATCGGTGCACTGCCGGACGAAGAGTATTTCGGCCCGCTGCTGCAGCTCATTCGTTACGACGACTTCGATGCCGCCATCGACCAGGGCAATGCCACCAGCTTCGGCCTCTCGGCGGGCCTGCTTGGTGACAACGAGGCGGACTGGCAGCACTTCTTCAAGCGGATCCGCGCCGGTATCGTCAACTGGAACAAGCCCATCACGGGTGCCTCCAGCGCCGCGCCGTTCGGCGGCATAGGTGCCTCCGGCAACCACAGGGCGAGCGCCTACTACGCCGCAGACTACTGTGCTTATCCGGTTGCCTCCGTCGAGGACAGCAAGGCTGCCATGCCGGATCAGCTGTCTCCGGGTTTGACCTTTTAACAAGGAAGAGGCTGGCAGCAAGGCCGCCACGGCCGACACTGTCCTCCTCTGCGCTGAGCGCTGATAACAAAAAGCCGAGCGCTGATAACAAAAAATAAAAGGGGCACTGAACAGGTGCCCTTGTCTGTACCCGCAATCAAAGGAAAGAGAGATGCAAAAGGATATCGACACCCTGTTCGGTCACTTGTGGGATAACTACATTCAAGTCACCCCGAGTGCCCTCAAGGTCCACACCCTGCTGTGTGGCGGCGAGCCCATCGTCAATGATCACGTGGCGTTTCGCACCTACAACCTGCCCAAATTGGGCCTCGAGAAGCTGGCCGCCCACTTCCTGGCGCTCGGTTACGAGCAGAAGGGCGAATATGTGTTCAAGGCCAAGAAGCTCTATGCCAAGCACTTCGAGCATAAAGATCCGGATGCCCCCAAGGTGTTCATCAGCGAGCTGAAGGTGGAGGAGCTCTCCGAGGCGGCCCAGGCCATCATCCACAAGCTGGCTGAGCAGGTGCCTGATCACCTGACCGACACCCAGGCATTCCTCTACACGGGGGCGCCCTGGCAGGTATCCTGGGCCGATTACCAGACCCTGCTGGCAGAGAGCGAGTACGCAGCCTGGATGGCGGCCTGGGGCTATCGCGCCAACCACTTCACGGTCAATATCAATCGCCTCAAGCAGTTCGATACCATCCAGCAGGTCAACGCCGCCCTCAAGGCGGCCGGCTTCGTGCTCAACGGCGTGGGTGGCGAGGTGAAAGGGGACCCGCAGGTGATGCTGGAGCAATCCTCCACCATGGCCGACAAGGCGGATGTACCCTTCAGCGACGGCGTGCGCACCATTCCGAGCTGCTTCTACGAGTTTGCCCTGCGCTACCCGCAGGCCGACGGCGTGCTCTACCCGGGCTTCGTCGAAGCCTCGGCCGACAAGATCTTCGAATCCACCAACGCCATGTAACGGCGATGGTTGGCAAAAACGCCCCGAAAGGGGCGTTTTTTATGGCGTTTTGTGCCGGGCCCGTAGACCCCCGTTTGTCGCTGATATGCTCTCATCCAGGCCGCTGCGCGATATCTCAGCCGAGTCGGAGTTGAACGACTGAGCCCACCCGCAAGGGTGGGCCAGGATACTCGTCTGTCACACCCGCTGCAGCGCACCTTCGGTGGCCAGCAGGGTGGCCATGCCGCCGGCCTTGCCTGCCTGAATGCCGATCTGGGTATCTTCAAACACCAGGCAGTTAGCGGGGTTGGCACCGAGCAGCTCGGCCACCTTCAGGAAGGTATCCGGGTGGGGTTTGTGGTTGTGGATGTCGTCGGCACTGACCAGCACGGAGATATAGGCATCCAGGCCGGTGTTTTTCAAAATGCGCTCGGCATGATCCCGCGATGACCCAGTGCCTATGCCCATCGGCACCTTGCCGTGGCAGCCCCTGACCAGATCCCACATGGAGGGGAAGACGCTGACCTTGTCGATATGCGCCAGATAGAGGGCCACCTTGCGGCGAGTGAAGGCATCCACATCGATATCCAGTCCGTGCTGCTCGGCCAGCATACTCACTATCTTGCGGGTGGGAATGCCGCCATATTCATTGAGTTGCTCGCGATTGAACGGCAGACCGAACTCTGCGCTGGTTGCCTCCCAGGCATCCAGATGCAGGGGCATGGAGTCCACCAGGGTGCCATCCATATCGAAAATCAGGGCGTCGTATTGATCAAACCGGAACTGCTCGGACATGGGTCTGCTTCCTCTTGGGCCAAAAGACCACACTACCAGATCCGGCGTTCGGATGCCGCGACGGCCGTCATGGTCAAGGGACTGGCCGCTGGATGGCAGTGGTTTTAGCCATCGGATAATGATTTATGAGACAATAATAAGTTCTTTGCCGCAGATTTTGGCATTTCACATTAGCGAGCCGGTTATATGTCCCCAAAAACCATCTTCTCAAGCGTGGCCCTGGTGATCGCCCTGGGTTCACTGGAAAAGAGCATAGTCACCACCCCCTTGCCCATCATTGGCGCCGAGCTGAACGCAGGCGCAGCACTCACCTGGGTGGTGACCGCCTATCTGTTGGCAGCCACCGCCGCCCTGCCCGTGTATGGCAAGTTGAGCGATCTGTTCGGCCGGGTACGCATGCTCAATATCGGTATTGGTCTTTTCCTGGCGGGATCCGTGGCCTGCGCTCTGGCGCAGGATCTGCCGACGCTGCTGGCGGCTCGTGTGCTGCAAGGGCTGGGGGGCGGCGGCCTCATTGCACTTGCCTTTACCGTGATTGCCGACTGCATACCGCCACGGGAGGTGGGCAAGTATCAGGGTTACATCTCGGCCGTATATGCGGTCTCCAGCATCGCCGGGCCTCTGCTCGGCGGCTACTTTACCGAGCAGTTGAGCTGGCGCTGGATCTTCTGGATCAACCTGCCTCTCGGGGCGCTCGCCATCTGGTTGGTGAACCGCAACCTCAAGCACCTCAATGTGCGTCGTCACAGCCGTTTCGACTGGAAGGGGGCGGCACTGCTCATCACAGTGACCACGCTGACCTTGCTGCTGTTATCACCCGAGACTGCGTTGCCCCCCATCTGGCTGGCGGCGGGTTTGGCGGTTGCCTTGCTGCTGCTGATCCTGGTGGAGCGACGTGCCCATGATCCTATCCTGCCTGTCCATCTGGTGCGGTTGCCCGGCTATCTGGTGAGTGTGCTGCTGGCACTGGTTTCGCAACTGCTGATGTTCGCCGTGCTGGTCTATCTGCCGCTGCAGATGCAGTGGCAGAAGGGAATGGGGGCCAGCGAGAGCGGCCTCTACATGGTGATCTTCATGGTCTGCATCACGGCGGGTGCTTTCGTCGGCGGCAAGCTGATCGGTCGCACCGGTTACTACAAGCGGTTCGTGGTGGTGGGCTTTGCACTGTCTGCGCTGGCTTTGTGGCAAATTCATTTCGATGTCTGGGCCAGTCTGGGGTTGGGCTTTGCCGGTCTGGGTCTGGGGCTGGTGCTGCCGGCCCTCGCGGTTGTGGTGCAAAATGCATTGCCGGCAGCGGATCGCGGCATCGGCATGTCCCTGTTCAACTTCGGCCGTGAGCTGGGGGGCGCGGTCGGGGTCGCCATCTGCTCCGTGCTGTTTCATGCCGCCCTGCCAGCGGGCACCAGCCACAACCTGGCCAGCCTGAGTCCGGTCGAGCTGGCTCCGGGTTTCAGCGCTACCTATATCGGCATGGCGCTGATCGCCAGTGCCGCCTTGCTTATCACACTATTGGCATTGAAGCGGCACGAGCTGGCTACCATGCCTGCCTGATGACGATCAGACTGGATGTGAAGAGGGCTCCCAACGGGAGCCCTCTTTGTTATCCGGTTTTACTGGTCGCCGGCAGGCCAATCACTCCTGCGGGGGAGCCTCCTTGCCGGCCAGCTGGCTGAGCCAGGCGAAGCGGCGGTTTGCATCCAGCTCCGCCTCCCGGTAGAGCTGGGTGGCGATATCCGGCAGCTGACGTTCGAGGCGCTGGAAGCGGGGCTCCTGGCTCAGGGTCTCGGCCAGCGAGGCGTTCGGTGCCCTGGAGTCGAGCGCCAGCGGCAGCTTGCCCTCGTCGCTGCGGCGCGGATCGAAGCGGTAGAGTGGCCAGAAGCCGGTGGCGGTCAGCTGCTTCATCTGCTCGTGGCTCTGGGCCAGATCGTAGCCGTGCTCCTCGCAGGGGCTGTAGGCGATGATGAGGGACGGGCCCGGGTAGGCTTCCGCCTCCTGAATGGCCTTCACCGTCTGGTTCATCTGGGCGCCGAGGGAGATCTGCGCCACATAGACGTGGCCGTACATCATGATGCTGGCACCGAGATCCTTGCGCCCCTTGCGCTTGCCCTGCTCGCCAAACTTGGTGATGGCGCCGAGCGGCGTCGCCTTGGACTGCTGACCGCCGGTGTTGGAGTAGCACTGGGTGTCGAGCACCAGCACGTTGATGTTCTCCCCCAGGCTCAGCACGTGGTCGAGCCCGCCGAAGCCGATGTCATAGGCCCAGCCATCGCCACCGATGAGCCAGACCGACTTGTCCACCAGGTAGTCCGCATCCCGTGCCAGCTCAGCCGCGCCTGGCTCGGTGCGACCCTGCAGCAGACTGCGCAGCTGTGCTATATGGGCTCGCTGCTCGGAGACCGGCAGGCTGGCATCTTGCAGCGCCTGTTGCAGCTCGGCCGGGACAGCGTCGCTCAGGCTGGCCAGCAGGCGTTGCATCCGCTCGCGATGTTGATCGACGGTGAGCCTGAAGCCTAGCCCGAATTCGGCATTGTCCTCAAACAGGGAGTTCGCCCAGGCCGGCCCGCGCCCGTCGGCGTTGGTGGTGTAGGGGGTGCTTGGCAGGTTGCCGCCATAAATCGACGAGCAGCCGGTGGCGTTGGCAATCAGCAGCCTGTCCCCGTAGAGCTGGGTCAGCAGCTTGATGTAGGGGGTCTCGCCACAGCCGGAGCAGGCGCCCGAGTATTCGAACAGCGGCGAGATGAGCTGGGAGGTGCGAATGTCGATGCGCTCCAGTTGCTCGGCCGTGCGCTCAGGGAGGTCCAGGAAGAAGTTGTAGTTCGCCTTCTGGGCATCGAGGTGGTCGAGTCTGGATTCCATGTTGATCGCCTTGCGGCTAGGATCGGTGCGGTCCTTGGCCGGACACACTTCGACACAGAGGTTGCAGCCGGTGCAATCCTCAGGCGCCACCTGCAGCACGTATTGCTGACCGCGCATGTCGCGGGCCTTCACATCGAGCGCATCCAGGGTCGCGGGGGCACCCTCAAGCGCGTCCTTGTTCACCACCTTGGCGCGAATGGCGGAGTGGGGGCAGGCGGCCACGCAGTAGTTGCACTGGGTACAGAGGTCCGCCTGCCAGATGGGCACCTCCTTGGCGATGTTGCGCTTCTCCCAGCGGGTGGTGCCCACCGGCCAGGTGCCGTCCGGCGGGAAGGCGGAGACCGGCAGGCTGTCGCCCAGCCCCGCCAGCATGGCGGCGGTGACCGTCTGGACGAAGTCGGGGGCCTTGGCCGATACCACGGGGGGGCGCTGATGGCTGCTGTGATCGAGCACTTGCAGCGGCACAGGGGTGAGCGCCTCGCAGGTGGCGGCCAGGGCTTGCCAGTTGCGCTCGACCAGCTCCTGCCCCTTGCTGCCATAGCTGGTGGCGATGGCCTGCTTGAGCAACTCGGTGGCCTCTGCTGGCGGTATGATGGCGCTCAGCTGGAAGAAGGCCATCTGCATCACGGTATTGATGCGGTTGCCGAGCTGGCATTCCCGGGCGATCCTGGCGGCGTTGATGATGTAGAAACGCGCCTCTTTTGCACGCAGGGCCTGTTGCACCTCTTGCGGCAGTCGCTGCCAGATCTGATCGGCGTCGTAGGGGCTGTTGAGCAGGAAGATCCCGTTCGGTTTGAGCCGCTCCGCCATCTGGTACATGTCGATGAACTGCCACTGGTGGCAGCCGATAAAGTCCGCCTCATCCACGAGATAGGCCGATTGCAGCGGCCGCTCGCCGACCCTCAGGTGGGAGACGGTGAGGCCGCCCGCCTTCTTGGAGTCATAGACGAAATAGCCCTGGGGATAGAGCGGGGTGTGATTGCCGAGGATCTTGATGCTGTTCTTGGCCGCCGAGACGGTGCCATCGCTGCCAAGGCCGTAGAACAGCGCCTCCAGCTTGCTCTGGCTCGGCTTGTGTTGCGAAGAGCCGAGCACCGGCAGCGGCAGAGAGAGGCCGGTGACGTCGTCGAAGATGCCGACGGTGAAGCGCGGCCTTGGGTTGTCCAGCGCCAGCTCGTCGAAGATGGCCTGCGCGCAGGCCGGATTGAACTCCTTGGAGGAGAGACCGTAGCGACCGCCGATGACCCGTGGCAGGCTGGCCCGCTCGCCCCGGCTGACCGCCTCGGCCAGCGCCGTCATCACGTCCAGATAGAGCGGCTCGGCCTGGGCCCCCGGCTCCTTGGTGCGATCCAGCACCGCAATCTTGCAGGCGCTCTCGGGAATGACCGCCAGCAGGTGTTCGGCACTGAAGGGGCGGTAGAGGCGCACCTTCACCAGACCCACCTTCTCGCCTTGCTCGATCAGCCGCGCTATCACTTCCTCACAGGTACCGATGGCGGACCCCATCAGCACCAGCACCCGCTCGGCCTGCGGGTGACCCACATATTCAAACGGCTGGTAGTAGCGGCCGGTCTGTTCGCCGAAGGCCGCCATCGCCTCGCTCACGTGGCGATAGCCCTCGTCATACCAGGGATTGCTCGCCTCCCGGCACTGGAAGTAGGTGTCCGGGTTGGCGGCGGTACCGCGAATGACAGGCCTGTCGGGGGTCAGCGCCCGATCGCGATGGGCGCGGATGGCCGCCTCGGGCAGCAGGGCACGCAGTGTGTCATCCGCCAGCGGCACTATCTTGGCTATCTCGTGGGAGGTGCGAAAACCGTCGAAGAAGTGGATGAAGGGCAGCCGGCTGTTGAGGCTGGCCACCTGGGAAATCAGGGCGAAATCCTGTGCCTCCTGCACATTGCTGGCACAGAGCATGGCGCAGCCGGTCTGGCGCACCGCCATCACGTCCGAGTGATCGCCAAAAATTGAGAGGGCATGGGTCGCCACTGTGCGCGCCGCCACATGCAGCACGAAGGGAATGAGCTGACCCGCCAGCTTGTAGAGGTTTGGGATCATCAGCAAGAGCCCCTGGGACGAGGTAAACGAGGTTGCCAGCGCGCCTGTCTGCAGGGCGCCGTGGACGGTGGCGATGGCGCCCCCCTCTGACTGCATCTCCACCACGCGAGGTACATCCCCCCACAGATTCTTGCCCCGATCGCTCGACCAGGCCGACGCCAGCTCCGCCATGGTGGAGCTGGGGGTGATGGGGTAGATGGCGATGACTTCGCTGGTGCGGTACGCCACTGAGGCGACTGCGTTATTACCGTCTGTGGTGATCATGAATTGTCCACTTGCTATGCCAGTTTGAAAGCCGGCGGTTGTCCACCGGCCATGGATAGGTCGCAGGCATAGTAAGAGGGTTGGAGAGATCGCATCAAACGGGATAAATAATCAATTAATATATCGTCTATTCGCCATTTATACCCTTGAAAATAATCGGGTCTATTTGTCGGGATATATCTATCGAGCCAGCGTGAATAATGGTGGCAGGGATGAGTCGGTACCGAAAACGTTGAATTAAATAAATCATGAAATTAAATAATTAGATGGAAGAGTCATGTTTGCTTGCACAGGCAGCCTGAGTTGGAAACAGGTCGCCGCTCATGGTGGATGGGCGACCTGTTGGGGTGAGTGCCTGGTTCACGCCCGTTTTCTGTCGGGGATCAGGCCGTGGCGTTGACCGGCCGCAAGACCACGATGGCACTGCCGAACAGCAGTATGGCCAGGGCTGCCAAGGCCACAGGCCCTGCGCTGTAGGCGAACCCGGCGACACCGGACCAGAGCGCCACGCCAAGGTGCATCATGGTCATCGCCAGCGACATCAGCATGCCTCTGTGAGCGCTGGAGAGCTGCGCAATATAGCCCTGCAGCGCGGGCGATCCTATGCCGCCTGCCAGTGCCCACAGCAGCAGCGGTAGCAGCATGGGTTGCTCAGCCGGATAGAGGTAAAACCAGACGCTGACCAGCAAGCAGACCACCAAGGCCATACGCATCAGGGTGCGCCCGCTCTCGACCCGGCCAGACAGGCGGGGCATCAGCAGGTTGCCGATGACGCTGATGATGCCAAGCAGAGCGTACAAGCCCCCCACGGACCCGATGGACCAGTCCTGGGTATCGCGCAAATGCTGACCGACGAGATTGAACAGGCCTATGCCGCCCCCCAGACCCAGGCACATGGCGAGCAGGGCACCCACAGCACCCGGGATGGCCAGTATGCGGGTAGCCATGCCATCCTGATGTTCCGTTGATGTCTCTGCCGGCTCCTGGTCAGCGGGCAGCAAGGCCAGCGCCGCCGCCACACACCAGGCGCACACGCCAAGCAGGATGAAGGCAGCCCGCCAGGAGAGCCATTGGGTCAGCAGTGCCCCGACGGCCGGGCTAGCTATCATGCCCAGGGTCAGGCCTGCCTGGACCCAGGCAATGCGTTTCATGGCATCTGTCCCTGCGCTGTCTGCGGCCATGGCAAAGGCGATGGGCAACATGCCGGCACTGGCAAGGCCGGTGAGCACCCGGCTTGCGAGCCCCCATTCAAAGTTCTCCACCAGGCCTGTTGCGACTGAGGCCGCCCCGAACAACAGGGTGGCGGGCAGCATCACCTTTATCCTGCCAAGGCGATCCGAGAGGCTACCCAGCAAGGGGGCGACCATCGCCAGCGCCACACTGTAAGCAGTGATAAACAGGGTGATGCGCTCGGGTTGAACTCCCAGATCCTTGCCGATGGGTGCCAGTATGGGGCCCAGCATCAGCTCATCGGCGCCCACCAGAAACGCAATCAAGAACAGCAATATTTTCAAAAACATATCTTTGACCTCAAACGCAATACGTATGTTCAGCGGCAGTGAAGGCGTGAATATCCACCACCCGATCCGGCCAGTGGGCGACGAACTCCCGTTCGTGGGAGACCACAACCACTGTGCCCGGGTAGTCATGCAAGGCTCGATGCAAGGCGGCTTTGACAGTGGCATCCAGGTGTGTGGTCGGTTCGTCCAGTACCAGCAGATTGGTGGGTTGCAGGGTCAGCCTGCACAGTTTCACCCTGGTCTGCTCACCACCACTGAGGGAGGCAATCGGCCGCAATGCCAGTTTTCCTGTTATGCCGAAGCGTGCCAGATGTTGCCGGGCCATCTTGTCATCCACGCCCGGGTACACAGCTTTGACCAGATCCACCGGTGTGGCATCCGGGTCGGCCCAGCGCAGCGCCTGCTCGAAATAACCCAGTTTGAGGGCCGGTGACAGGGTGAGCTGGTCAGATACCGGGGGCTGCTCGCCCACCAGGGTTTTCAGCAGGGTGGATTTGCCGATGCCGTTGAACCCGGCGATCACCACTTTTTCGCCCCGAGCAAGGGTCAGCGAGATGGGCGCCAACAGGGGGCGTCGATAGCCAATGACCAGCTCAGTAGCGGCAAGCAACTGCTGGCCATTGTGCGGGGCGGTACGAAACGAGAAGGCGACGGCCTTTTCCTGCTCCGGTGCTGCCAGCCTGTCTATGCGGGCCAGCTGTTTCTTGCGGCCATTGGCGATGCTGGCATTGACCCCGGCCCCGTTTTTGGCAATGAAGTGCTCAAGCTTGTCGATATGTCGCTGCTGCGCCAGATACTGCCTCCCATGGGCGGCATCTTCAGTGGCTTTCTGGGCCATGGCCTTGTCGACGTTACCCTTGAATTTGCGGATCTGCTGCCGGTCTATGTCGCAAATGCCGGTGGCAATCCGGTTTAGAAACGCCTTGTCGTGAGAGACCACCATAAAAGCTCCCTTGAAGCCGCTCAGGTAGTTCGCCAGCCAGTCAAGGTGAAGGGTATCCAGATAATTGGTCGGCTCGTCCAGCAGCAGGACATCCGGCGCGAGCAACAGCAGGCGGGCCAGCATGACCTTGTGCCTTTGTCCGCCGCTCAATTCCCCCAACCGGGTATGCATACCCAACTGAGTGATCCCCAGGCCATCCGCCACCGCATCTATCCGGCTGTCGATCTGATAAAACGACCGGCTCTCCAGGCTGGCCTGAAGGGTGGCGGCCCGTGCCAGATGGCGGGCTTGGACACTTTTCGCCGGGCAAGCGTAGATGGCCATCATCTCGGCCTCCTGCCGGTAGAGATCTGCAAAAGCGGTTTGCAGGTATTCGCGCACTCTTGTTTGCGCGTCCATCTCGGCATGCTGATCCAGATAACCGAGGCTCACAGCGGGCTGCCAGAGGATGTCGCCCCCGTCGGGCAACAGCTCCGCCTGCAGCAGTTTCAGCAGGGTGCTTTTCCCCGCACCGTTTTTGCCCGTGACGCCGATATGCTCGCCGGCGAGGAGTGTGAAGTTGGCCTGCTGGTAGAGGGTCTTGTCACCCATGTGACAAGTCAAGTTTTGAATGGTGAGTAAACTCATGATGCTACATCCATAAAAAACGGGGGGCTGGTACTTGGCGTACCGGCCCCCCGTTTCAAGCAATATTGAAACATTGTCCTGAATATCAGAAACAAAAAGGCCGGCGATGAAGCATCTCGCCGGCCTGAGTCCCCTGTTTTCATCAGATGCGGGGCAGCCTCCCAGTGAGAGGGCGTGCACGCAGCTGATGAAGATTCAGAAGAGGGATGGCTCCGGGCAACACTTCATCGTGTTAGTGCACGGAGCACAGCCTCCTGACAGAGCATTTGAACAGGATGTACAACATGGAAAAGCGGTCCAACAAAAATTCTGGTCGCTAAGTACACAGAACCCGCTTGCGAGTCAAATAACCATCGGTTGAACGCCTGGATCAAGCACTCGCTACTCGTGGTGCAAGGTGATGCAATCCAGGCCGCCGTTGCCCTTGAGCAGAGCCTCCGCCTGGTTAAATCCCGCCCGCCTGCTGCTTGCTGTCTGACCCACGAAATAGGTGGTCAGCTCGGGCACCTCGCGTTTCAACCAGGCGCCGAAGGCCTGATTCAGGGGGACTATGCTGGCGGCGTTGGTGATGTAGAAGGGTTGCTGCGCCGTGCCCATGATGCCGTTCATCCAGTTCACCGCCCGCTTGTTCACGCTGAAGGCGCCCGGGGTGGCGATGGGGGTCAGACCGGCGTCGGTCAGCTGCTGCCGGATGAGGGCATGGATCTTGTGCCAGAGTTCGGCCTGTTGTTTCAGGCTGGTGAGGGTCTCGGTGAGGCCCTGGCGCTCGCTATCGTTCAGGCTGCCGTCGCTGGCCAGCACCTGCTGGATCAGCGCCTCGCTGGCCGCAGGGTCGTTGAACAGGATGCGGCCATCGGCCAGCGGGCGCATGGCCATGTCGAGGTGAAAACCGGGTTGGGCCAGGATCACCAGATCGCGCTCGGCCACCTTGAGCTCCTGCGCCATCAGGCGCTGGCTGATGGCCATCATGGCGAGGAAACGGCGGGTCTGCTCATCCAGCTCGGCGCCGGCCAACTCCTTGCGCTGGTAGCCGCCGGCCTGCAGCATGGGTCCTAGCCGGGTCAGGGTGGCGGTATCGGCCTGCAGGGTTTGCAGCTCCTTCTCTATCTGATCATCAGCAAAGTCGGAGTGGAGGTCTGCGGTGACCACCAGGCTGGCGTAGTCCTGTTTCAGCTGAGCCAGCAGATCGAAGGAGGCCGGCAGCGTCTGGCCATGGAGCGCGCGATAGCGCTCGGCGATGATGGCGCCCTGCTGCTGGCTCAGAAACATCCGCCCCTGTGCAGCCTGCCGGCTGTCCCAGTCCACTTGGTACTGCGCCAGCTCGGCCTTGGCGCGCGCGGTTCTGGCAAAGGCGTGGCGCTGCTCGGCGCTCAGATCTCGAGGCAGCAGGTTGGCCGCCTCCAGCAGTATGAGGTCCACCTCGGTGTCATGGCCGTACTGCACCGTATGGGGGCTGCCCAGCCACTCCCGCTCTATCAGTTGCAGGCGAAAGTCACCGTCACGCTCCATGCTCTCCTGCCGGGTAGCGATGCGCTCCCTATCCAGCCGACTGTGGTGCAGAGTGGTCTGAAGCAGGGCATCGCGACCGATCAGGGCATAGGGGGTACCGTCGGCCCGCTGGCCGGTCAGCATGTTGCCGCCATCTATGATGGAGAAGGTCGGGATCAGCTCCCGTCCCTGCTCGTTGGCAAAGCTTTCGGCCTGGGCCAGCATGCCATCTGTCAGCCCCTGGGAGTCCCGGCTGCCCAGGCTGTGGTGCCCCTCCTGCTCGGCCTGCGGGCTCTCTGGGGTCAAGGCGGTGACGAAGGCGTGGTATCTGTCCTTGTCGGCCAGTGGCGCCCTGGGGCGGAAGACGAGGGTGCCATCCCGTGACAGCCACATGTTGTCCTCGGTCCATTTGTACATGTCGCCATGGGTGTTGACCGAGAATCCCTGCTGCTTGCCGATCTGCTCCAGCTCAGCCACCAGCTCGGGTTCGGTCTGAATTGGCAGATGGAGCTGGTGGATCCGGTTCCCCAGATCGTCCTGCGCCAGCTGGAAGGTGCGAGCGAGGGCGGGCGTCTCTGGTCCATGGCTGGCCAGCGAGTCCTCCGGGAATATGATGGGGGTTGCCGTGGCCGAATTGAGCCAGAAGAGGGTCGAGATGGCGAGTGCCACACCGGTTTTACGCATGATGATTACCTTTTTGTTATGGCGGGATAACTATCCCGCGAGCCTGAACTGCATGTTGGCGCCGAGCGAGGATCTCCTCGCGCCGGATGGAAACCATAAGGTTCAGGCTTGGAATAACAAGGCCGCAGATTTGAATTGACTTTTAACCCTGGCTAAACAGCACAAAATATACCCTGTAAATAACCATTCAATAGACCTCCATTCGTTATTACTTCATTGGAAACAATGCATTGTGGTGTCTCTATTATCTATAAGGAGATCGGTTTTTATATTTCTGGCTGGTCGCCACACGCCTGAAAATACGAAGTTTTTAAGTGATTAAAGATAAATGGTGCAGGCCAACATGGAGGAGAACCATACAGGGAAATAACAGGGCCAGGATCTGGTCATGTATTGGCGGCGATAAACGAGACGGATATTGGGAGCCAACACAAGCGGGGAGGCCATGTGCCGGCCCCGAAGCGCCGCCTGTCACTCACCCGCTTATGCCAGCATCAGCCAGACGGTGGCCTGATAGGGAGCAAAGTGAGTCGTGGGCGCGTCCGGATAGTTGCCCATCAGCAGGGTGGCCCCCCTCTCTACCATGTCAAGATGGGGCATGGGCAAGGTGCCCGCGGTGAGATTGGCGAGCAGCAACAGGGTGTGGGTCTTACCGGTAGCAGGATCCCGCCACCGGCGGCGGTAGCTGATGCGCTGTGGATCATCCCCATCCAGCAGCTCGAAGTCGCCGTGGCGAATGACGGGGTGGGCCTTGCGCAATGCAATCAGCTGGCGATAGTGGTGAAACAGGGAGTTGGTGCGGGCCAGTTGCTCGGCGGCATTGATGTCCATGTAGTTGTCGTTGAGCGCAATCCAGGGGGGGGGGGTGCTAAAGCCTGCGTGAGGGCTCGCATCCCACTGCATCGGGGTGCGGGCGTTGTCGCGGCCAATCGCATCGATGCGTCGGCTCAGCTCGGCGGGGGCCAGCTCCACCTGGCTGGCACAGTAGTGGATGGCCTCCACATCGCGCAACTCATCGGTTTGCCAGTGGCGGTTGGTCATGCCCAGCTCCTCCCCCTGATAGATGAAGGGGGTGCCCTGCATCATGTGCAGCACCAGGGCCCACTGTTTGGCACTCAGCTCGCGCCACTCGGGCCTGTCGTCGCCAAAGCGGGAGACGGCGCGGGGCAGGTCGTGATTGCCGAGAAACAGGCTGTTCCAGCCCCGGCCGTGCAGCCCCTGCTGGTGGCGGGCCATGGCCCGCTTGAAGGTGAGGGGGGCAAAATGCGACGACCACTTGTCCTGCCCCAGCCCCAGGTGTTCGAAGTTGAACACCATGCTGAACTCGCTGCCATTCGGGTTCGAATAGTGCTGCATATGAGCGAGATCCGCCCCCCAGGTTTCCCCGACCGTGATGATCCCCTTGTTGCCGAAGCTGGTGCCGTTGAGCTCGCGGATATAGTCGTGCAAGCGGGGGCCGTTGCTCATGGCAAGGGGCGACCACTCCTTGCTCACCATGTCGATCACATCGAAGCGGAACCCCTTTATGCCCTTGGCCAGCCAGAAGTTGATCACGTCAGCCATCTCGGCGCGCACCGCCGGGTTGTCCCAGTCGAGATCGGCCTGGCTCACATCGAAGTTGTGCAGATAGTAGCTGTCGAGCGCTGGCACGTATTGCCAGCCGCTGCCGCCGAAGATGGATTGCACCGGATGGGTATCGACGAAGGCTTTATCCCGAAAAACGTAATAGGCCTGATAGCGGGCGTCCCCGGCCAGCGCCCGTACAAACCACTCATGTTCGGTGGAAGTATGGTTGGCGACTATGTCCATCATGATGCCCATGCCGCGTTCGGCAGCCTTCGCAATCAGCTGCTCCATGTCGGTCAGGGTGCCGAACGCCGGGTCTATGTGGCGATAATCAGCCACGTCATAGCCGTTGTCCCGTTTGGGGGAGCAATAGACAGGGGTAAGCCAGAGCATGTCGACCCCAAGCTCGGCCAGATAGTCGAGGCGCTGGCAAATGCCAGGGATATCCCCCATGCCATCGCCGTTGCTGTCTTGAAAGCTCATGGGGTAGATCTGGTAAATCACACAGTTATCGAGAGGGGTCATGGGTCAGGCCGGGCACAGAGAGATGACCCCATTCTAGGTGTTTGCAGATGCGTAGGGCAGGGCGTGGGAACGTCTGAAAAGGGTTCCATAATTGACTGATTGTCAAAAATGAGGGGAGGGTCACAGCGCCGCCCTCCCTTGCTACATGTGTGGCAGGAATGGCGGCGTCTTCAATAGCTGTGATGGGAAAGGGTTATCGGTTGGCCGTGACCTGTTCAGCCTGCTGGCGCTCAGCCTGTGCCTCCAGCTCCTTGCCGAGGAAGTAGTTCAGGAAGGTGCGGATCACCGCAATGATGGCGAGACGGATCAGCTCCTCCCTGCTCGGCGCGACAGTGGTGGCCAGTATGTCGGCGGCGAGCTGGAACTCCAGCGCCAGAATAAGCCAGCTGCCAAAACAGAGCCGGATCCGCGGAAAGCCGGGCTGGTGATCCCGTACCCGCGCCGTCAGCCAGAGGGTCTTGCCAAGGCCAATGACCACACAGGCGATGGAGATGATCTCCAGCAGCAGCTGGAACAGCTCGACCCCGTGCATCATCGCCTCTTTCAGGCTCGCTATCTCAAACACGTTTGGCTCCTCCAGGATGCAAAGTGGACACTATTAGCATATTGCTCGGCCAAGGCCAAATCGGACTCGGGTCATCAATCAGGCAAGCAGTTTGAATTCAATTACATAGAGTGGCGGGAGTTCAGGGTAGATATCCCGGATCACCTGTTTTAGCTCCGCCAGGGTCATGTTCTCCTGGCGGGCGTGTTCGTCGTTGAGGGCATCAAAGGCGACCGACGTGACCGACAGTACCTCAATGGTGCCGAACGGCTGGTGCTCGGGGTTGGTAAAGAGTGCCAGTCGCTGGCCCGGTTGCCACCGGGCTTCGCTCTCGTCGCGAATGGTGATGGTCTTGCGGCCAGCCTGAATATCGGTCACGAAGCGGCTGAAGAAGGTGAACTCGGGATAGGTATGGGTAGACATGGATGCTCCGATAGGGGTGAAGAGTTAATTGAGATTAAAGGTTGAGGTAGGCGCGCAGTTTGGCGAGATCGGCGATGGCGAGGCCATCAGCGCCTTCGCACACGATTCCCTGCTCGACCAGCTCCTTGAGGGCGCGGCGATAGACCCGCTCAGTGGTGCCAAAGCGCGCCGCTTCATGAGCCCGCTTGCGTGAACCCAGCATGGGAGTGCGCTGGCGCTCGCGCCATAGCTCATAAGCAATGTTGTAGGCGATGGGATGCAGCAAGCGGCTGGTGGTGATGTCCAGGGTATCGAGATAATCACTGGCCAGGGCCGCGGCGAAGAAGAGTACCAGGCCGGGTTCTGCCAGCAGCCGCTGGGCCAGCTTGTGCGCACAGATGACGCTGGCATCCAGCTCGGTCTCGGCCACCACGCTCCACTGCACCGGGGTGGCACTGAAGAACTCCATCTCGCCGAAGATCTGGTTGTGGCAGGCTATTTCGCCGAGCTGAAAGATGCGCCCCGAGTGCACAGTGCTGTTGAGGGAGACCCGGCCCGTCTCCACCAGATAGAGGCACTCGCTCTGCTCCCCCTGCCGCATGATGGGTTCGCCCGGCAGGTAGCGGCGCAGGAACAGGCTGCACTCCTCGAGCGCCCGGGCAAATTCGGGTTCTTGCTGGCTGAGTTCGGCGTGAAAGCGGCCGAGAGGATAGGGTTGTTGCTGCATGAGAAGCCCGCGGGGGAAACGAGGGCCATGAGGCTAGCAAGAGCGCGGGCCGGATACCAGCGCCCGTGCCATTGAATGTGCCGGGCTTAACGTTTTGTCAGGGACCGCTGCGGTGCCAGCCCCTGAAGGGGTCAGGATGAGCCTGGCTTACTGCACCAGGGCATGGAGCGCGGCGGCGATGGCCAGTCGCTCGCCGGTCATCATGGCCTGCTCGGCGCTGGCGTAGTCACCCACGCCCTGCTGCACGTTCTGCTCGAATGCCACCACGTTGCATAGCACGGCGGCGACCCGCACCTTGCGCAGGCGACCCACTGTGAGCAGGGAGGCGGTCTCCATGTCGGCCCCCAGCAGGCCGCGTTCGTGCCAGTAGCGGCACACCGCCAGCTCGTCATCCCGGTAGAAGCTGTCGTGGGATCGCACCAGACCGTGCCAATGGGGCAGGCCGCTGGCGGCGATGTGGTCGAGCAGGGCTGCCTGCAGGCGAATGTCGGCGCAGGCGGGGTACTCGGGGGGCAGATAGGCTTGTGAGGCGCCATCGTGGCGTACGGCCCCTTCCACCACGATGAGATCTCCCAGTGCTATCTCATGTTGCAAGGCCCCCGCCGAGCCGACCCTGACCAGTGCTCGGGCGCCTGCTTGCACCAGCTCCTCCAGCGCTATGATGGCCGACGCGCCGCCTATGCCTGTGCTGCAGACTGTGATGGGCAGTCCCTGATAACGGCCGTTGATCAGGCGAAACTCCCGGTGCTGGCCCAGTACGTCACACGACGCCAGCTGGTTTGCGATGCGATCAACCCGGGCCGGGTCGCCGCACAAAACCACCCGCTCGGCAATCTGATCCGGGCGGCATTGCAGGTGGGGCAGCAGGCTCATGCGATCACTTCCTGCCGTTGGCGTTTGGCCGCCAGCATCCAGAGGCGGGTACCGTTGGCGGCGATAAACAGCAGGATCAGGTACTCCAGCGACATGGCATAGACACCTTGGGCGGCATAGACGCCGATGCTGATGATGTTGATGACCACCCATAGGATCCAGTTCTCCACGTATTTGCGGGTCATCAGGATCTGGGCGACCACGGAGAGCACCGTCATGCTGGCATCCCAGAACGGGAAGGCATCGGGGGAGGGCTCAGGGGTTGCGAGACCCGCGCCCAGCAGGTTGAGCAGAGAGACGGAAGTGCGCGCCAGCGCGGCGAACACAGGGTCGATATAGCGGGTCAGCAGGGCAATGGCCAGCACGCTCAGGGCGGCGGTCACCATCAGCTTGGACTTGCTCAGCCAGCGGACTTGCAGTGTGTCCCCCTGATCGTTGGCGGGGCGAGTCCAGGCGTACCAGCCGTAGAGGTTGGCACAGAAGAAAAAGAGCTGCAGCATCAGCAGGCCGTAGAGCTGGATCTGGAAGAAGATGATGGCAAACAGACTGACGTTGATAAGGCCGAACAGGTAGTTGATGGTCTTCTCCTGACTGGCAAACCAGATGCAGGCCAGGCCAAACAGGGTGCCGATGGCTTCAATCCACGACATGGCGTAACCGCCGCCCAGCGGTATGGTCACCAGGGTGTGATTGATGCTGAACCACTCGAATATGCTCATTTTCGTTTCCTTTGAAAATTTGAAAAAAGGGAGGTGATCGGAACGGGCCTATTCTAGGGGCTGCGCGGGGTCGGCCGCAGGACTTTTGTCCGCCCCGGCCTGAGCCACATCAAAGAATGGGTCAAAGAAGTGTGACGACGGCGCACCCTTTTACGAATCGCGTAGGGGGCGGGATATGCGATGATGCTCCTCCCCTTTATTGATATGTAACAAATCGGGGCAGAATAAGCTGTGGTCTGATGGAGTCCGTGGTTGCACCCTGGTGCAATGGCGGAGATGAACGAAAGGAGCGAGTGTGAATGCCGAACTGATCTGGGTCCTCTGCATGCTGGTGGGGGCCATCTATCTGTTTATGACCAACAAGGTACGCATGGACGTGGTTGCCCTGTTGATCATCATACTGTTTGTGCTGAGCGGCACCCTGACACTGCCGGAGGCGCTGGCGGGATTCAGCGATCCCAACGTCATTCTGATCGCTGCCCTGTTCGTGGTGGGGGAGGGGTTGGTACGTACCGGCATCGCCTATCAGGTGGGGGATATGCTGGTGAAGGTGGCGGGCAGCAGCGAGATCCGCATGCTGGTGCTGTTGATGGTGGCTGTCTCCCTGCTGGGGGCCGTTATGAGCAGCACAGGGGTGGTGGCCATCTTCATCCCTGTGGTGCTGAGCGTGGCGAACCGCATGGGGATACCGGCGGGCAGGCTGATGATGCCACTCGCCTTTGCCGGCCTCATCAGTGGCATGATGACGCTGGTGGCGACCCCGCCCAACATGGTGGTCAACAGTGAGCTGATGCGCCACGACATGCCCGGTTTCGGCTTCTTCGACTTCTCTCCCATGGGGGTCATAGTGCTGGCGATGGGGATCCTCTACATGCTGCTGATGCGGGGCTCCCTGGTGTGTGAAGGGGAGGAGGGCAAAGGCAAGCCGGCAGGGCGCAGTACCATGCGGGAGCTCATCCGTGATTACCGCCTGACCGGGCGGGCTCGCCGCCTGGCATTGCGCCCGGATTCCCCCCTGATTGGCCACACGCTGGACGAGTTGCAACTGCGCGCCCGTTACGGTGCCAACGTCATAGGGGTGGAGCGCTGGCGCAAGTTCCGGCGGGTAATGGTCACCGTCTCCGGCGTTACCGAGTTCCAGGCCAGGGATGTGCTGCTGATCGACATGTCCGATCCCGAGGTGGATATTCGCGAGTTTTGCAGCGAGGCTCGGCTCGAACCCATGATACTGCGCGGTGAGTATTTCTCCGATCAGGCGCGGGAGGTCGGCATGGCCGAGGTGTCGCTCATTCCCGGCTCCCGCCTGCTGGGCAAAAGCATTCGTGAGGTGGCGTTTCGCTCCCACTATGGCCTGAGCGTGGTCGGGATCCGCCGCAACGGCGAGGCGCTGATCGGCAAGCTGGTGGACGATCCCCTGCTGATGGGGGACAGTCTGCTGGTGGTGGGGAACTGGAGCCTGATCCGCTTGCTGCACACCCACAACCGTGACTTCCTGCTGCTTGGGCTGCCCGCCGAGGTGGACGAGATGGCGCCAGCCCGCAGTCAGGCCATCCCTGCACTGATCTGCCTCGGGCTCATGGTGGTATTGATGGTGACCGACCCTGTTCCCAACGTCGTAGCGGCCTTGATTGCCTGCCTGCTGATGGGACAATTTCGCTGCATCGACATGGAGAGCGCCTACAAGGCCATCCACTGGCCAACCCTGATCCTCATCGTTGGCATGCTGCCCTTTGCCCTGGCACTGCAGAAGACCGGCGGGGTGGACTTGATTGTCGGCGGACTGATAGCCGCAGTGGGGGAGATGGGCCCAAGGGTGATGCTGGCCAGCCTGTTTGCCCTGTGCGCCCTGATTGGGCTGTTTATTTCCAACACTGCCACGGCAGTACTGATGGCGCCCATAGCGCTCGGCACGGCCCAGCAGATGGGCGTATCACCCTATCCATTTGCCATGACCATTGCCATCGCGGCCTCGGCGGCCTTCATGACGCCAGTCTCGTCGCCGGTCAATACTCTGGTGCTCGGGCCTGGCAATTACAAGTTCATGGATTTCGTGCGCATTGGCGTGCCCTTCACCCTGTTGGTGATGGTGGTGAGCGTCATCGCAATCCCCTGGTTCTTCCCGTTCTGACCTGTGGTTATCAGGGAAAAGAGACAAGCGGCTTGCGAGTCGCTTTTTATTGGGCTGTCGCGAGTACAGGGAGGGGCAACCGCGGTTGAGCAGGGCTGTGGTGTGAGTTGGGCAAGGGATGACAAGAGGCTGCCTGGTGAAAAGCAGGTACAAAAAAACCAGCATGAGCTGGTTTGTTTGGTACTGGTATTAATGGTGCGGAAGGAGAGACTCGAACTCTCACACCTTGCGGCGCCAGAACCTAAATCTGGTGCGTCTACCAATTTCGCCACTTCCGCAGTATTAATGGTGGCTATGACGGGATTCGAACCTGTGACCCTCGCATTATGAGTGCGATGCTCTAACCAACTGAGCTACATAGCCGTCTTGTGCTCGACGCGAGTCAAATACAAGTAAGAATGGCTGGGTACTAGGATTTGGACCTAGGCACGTTGACGAGACCAAAATCTCTCACGCTTACCACAGCAAATCATCGACAGGTCGATGACGGGTAAAAATGGCTGGGGTACTAGGATTCGAACCTAGGAATGGCGAGATCAAAACCCGCTGCCTTACCGCTTGGCGATACCCCAACAGAAAAATTAATGGTGGCTATGACGGGATTCGAACCTGTGACCCTCGCATTATGAGTGCGATGCTCTAACCAACTGAGCTACATAGCCGTCTTGTGCTCGACGCGAGTCAAATACAAGTAAAAATGGCTGGGTACTAGGGTTTGGACCTAGGCACGTTGACGAGATCAAAATCTCTCACGCTTACCACAGCAAATCATCGACAAGTCAATGACGGGTAAAAATGGCTGGGGTACTAGGATTCGAACCTAGGGATGGCGAGATCAAAACCCGCTGCCTTACCGCTTGGCGATACCCCAACAGTGATGTCTGACAAAGACTATCAAACACCTTTAAAAATGGCTGGGGTACTAGGATTCGAACCTAGGGATGGCGAGATCAAAACCCGCTGCCTTACCGCTTGGCGATACCCCAACAGTGATGCCTGACAAAGACTATCAAACACCTTTAAAAATGGCTGGGGTACTAGGATTCGAACCTAGGAATGGCGAGATCAAAACCCGCTGCCTTACCGCTTGGCGATACCCCAACTTCAGAAATAGTGGTGGCTATGACGGGATTCGAACCTGTGACCCTCGCATTATGAGTGCGATGCTCTAACCAACTGAGCTACATAGCCAACCGTGCTTCCAGTGAGTCGTTGCCTCGTCACTGTGCGGGCCGAATTATGCGTATCTGGCTCTGGGGCGTCAACCCTTTTTTTGTCAGAAAAACCGAATTTGGGTGCGTTTGGCGAGTTATTGGTCGCTGTCGTGCAAAAGCCCAACAATCTGGTTTTTTTTACGACATTTGCCGGAAGATACCTGACAAGTACAGATAGAAAAGAGGCCAGCAAATGCTGGCCTCTCATGGGATTAGACGTTGAACAGGAAGTTCAGTACATCGCCATCTTTGACGATGTAGTCTTTCCCTTCGGCGCGCATCTTGCCCGCTTCCTTGGCGCCTTGTTCACCCTTGTAGGTGATAAAGTCTTCGAAGGCGATGGTTTGAGCGCGAATAAAGCCTTTTTCAAAGTCGGTGTGGATCTTGCCCGCCGCCTGCGGTGCAGTGGCGCCAACCGGTATGGTCCAGGCACGCACTTCTTTCACCCCGGCGGTGAAGTAGGTCTGCAGCTTGAGCAGCTCGTAACCGGAGCGGATCACCCGGTTCAGGCCCGGCTCTTCGATGCCAAGATCTGCCATGAATTCGGCGCGGTCTTCGTCATCGAGCTCGGCGATGTCCGATTCGATGGCGCAGCAGACCACTACGACAACCGCGTTCTCGGCGGCGGCGATTTCACGCACCTTGTCGAGGTAGGGGTTGTTGTCAAAACCGTCTTCTGCCACGTTGGCGATGTACATGGTGGGCTTGAGGGTCAGGAAATTGAGGTGGCTCACGGCCTCCAGCTCATCCTTGTCCAGCTTCATGCCACGGATCATCTGACCGTTTTCCAGTGCGACCCGGATCTTCTCCAGGGTTTCCACTTCCAGCTTGGCATCCTTGTCACCGCCTTTGGCTCGCTTGGACTGGCGATGAATGGCACGCTCGCAGGCGTCCAGATCCGACAGGGCCAACTCTGTGTTGATCACTTCGATATCGTCGGCCGGGGAAACCTTGCCGGCAACGTGAACTATGTTGTCGTCATCGAAGCAGCGTACCACGTGGCCGATGGCTTCGGTTTCACGGATATTGGCCAGGAACTGGTTACCCAGACCTTCGCCTTTGGAGGCACCGGCAACCAGACCAGCGATGTCCACGAATTCCATGGTGGTCGGTACGACGCGCTGGGGATTGATGATGGCCGCCAGCTGGTCGAGACGGGGATCCGGCATGGGAACCACACCCGTGTTCGGCTCAATGGTGCAGAACGGGAAGTTGGCGGCTTCGATGCCGGCCTTGGTCAGCGCATTGAACAGGGTGGATTTACCTACATTGGGCAGGCCCACGATACCGCATTTAAAACCCATGGATTGTTACCTTACTTGAGAGATGCTGTGAGGGACGCAGGCGCATCCAGTTATATACTTGCCGGCCTTGACGCTGTGCAAGCGGTTCATGGCCTTGGTCATAGCGTGTTTGAACAGTCTGTCGGTGGCGCAGGTAGACATTCACCCCTGACGTCACCCATCAAACCCTGTTCAGACTTTCTCGGCCTTGAAGCTGTGCAAGCGGTTCATGGCCTTGGTCATGTCTTGTTTGAACAGTATGTCGGTGGCGCGCAAGGATTCATCCAGTGCGGCGTCGATCAGGTTCTGTTCGCTGCTCGGGGCCTTGGTCAGCACGAACCCGGCCACCAGCTCCTTGGCGCCAGGGTGGCCAATCCCGAGACGCAGCCGGAAGAAATTATTGTTATTGCCCATCCTGGCAATGATGTCTTTCAGACCGTTGTGACCGCCGTGGCCGCCGCCCTGCTTGAACTTGGCGATGCCGGGGGGCAGGTCCAGTTCATCGTGGGCCACCAGCATGGCTTCCGGCTCTATCTGGTAGAAACGGGCCAGTGCGGCCACTGCCTTGCCGGAGAGATTCATGTAGGTGTTCGGGATGAGCAGACGCACATCCTGCCCTTCCACCTGAATGCGGGCCGTGTGGCCGAAGAACTTGGGTTCTTCGCGCAGGCTGACATTGTACCAGCGAGCCAGTTGCTCCACATACCAGGCGCCCGCGTTGTGGCGGGTCTTGGCGTATTCAGGGCCGGGATTGCCCAGACCCACGATCAGTTTGATTTGGTTTGTCACGCTTGATGTCTTCACTCGCTACTTGCAATGGGCAGACCGCCCAAGGCAATGGGACGCGATATTCTAGCCGCCGACTGGCGATCACTCAACCAAAGCTCGGCAACCGTGAGGGAATAACCCTGGTTCGGGTCGCGAATGGCCGCAAAACGGGCCTCTTCTCGAGGCCCGTTCTGGTCAGTCTTACCCGGGGGGAGCCTTATTCGGCCCGCAGTAGCGTGACGGTCGGTTCACTCAGTGCCGTCAGAGTAGGCTGCTGCTCTCGCACGTATTGCACGAAGGAAGCCGCATCCGTACCGCAATTGACGGCCCTGGCCTGGCAATCGAGCGTTTGACCTCGGGCATAACGGGCGTTCAACTGATCGCCGTTCTGCTCCACTTTCTCGACGGGGAAACCGGTCAGCTTGCCATCCACCCAGGCGAGATCCAGTCGCTCGGCCCGCAGGGCCTGGGCGCGAGCCAGCGCCTGCCAACCATCGTTGCCGTTGGCGCTGTAGGCGTTCATCACCACTCGATAGCGCTGGTTGTCGACCAAGTCCTGCCACTGTCCTTCGGTCGTCTGCCATTGCAGCTGGGTCAGGTCGCCACGCTTGCCCGCTTCGGTTTCGGTGAAGGTGTAGCGCAGGTGACCGCCGTAGGGGAACTTGCCGGCATGGGCGCTGGCAGGCAGGGTGGCCGTGATGGTCTCGGTCAGCAGGGCGCGCACGTCCGCGCCGCTCAGGGTCAACACGGATAACTGGTTTTTGAATGGCAGCAGGGTGAGCGCCGCATCCCCTTCGCGCAGTTCTCCTGCGGGAAGATCGGCGCGCACGCCGCCCACTGCCAGCAACGCAAAGTGAACCGGGCCACCGGTCAGGGCCTGCACCGCCTGGGTGTTGGCCCAGTGGTATTGGCCTTCGGCCACCAGGGGGGCGACGTCTGAGCCGTGGCTGTCGCTGCCATTGTCACCGGGGCGGCGGGCATTTTGCAGCGGTGCCGGTACAGTGGCGATAACGGGGCCAAAGGCCTGCTCCAGTGCGGGCTTGTAGTGACTGTCGATGATGCCGCGCAGGCGCGGGTCTTCATCCACAGTCACCAGGTTGGGTTGGGCATCGACAAACTTGCTTGCCTGTTTGCCACTCGCCTTGTCCAGCGCCTGCTGGTGGGCAGGGTCGGCGAAGAAGTCGCGGCTGGCCAGCAGCTTGTTTTGACCCTTGCAACCAATGACCCTGCCCTGGCCGTCGAAGCTGACCCGGGCCAGGCCGATGGCCTGGGCGTAGGAGCCAGCCTGCACCACGCAGGTCAGGCCAACGCCGTCCGGATTGGTCACCAGCTGGGCGTATTCGCCGGTCTTGCCCCAACCTATGTTGGTAAAATCGCCGAGCAGGCTGTGGGAGTGGCCGCCGACGATGGCATCGATGCCATTCACCCTGGACGCCAGCGCCAGATCTCGCTCATTGCCGATGTGGGTCAGGGCGATGACGTGATGGATCCCCTTCTTGCGCAGCATGTCCACTGTGCTCTGGGCCGATTCGACCTCCTTGCCAAAACGCAGTTTGCCGACGTTGGGGGAGATATTGGCCATGTCCTCCAGCACCAGTCCCATCACGGCCACCAGTTGCTTGCTCTGGGGCAGCTTGTTGAGATCGGTAACCGGACTCTTCTGGTTGCCATCGAAGGCATAGACCACGAACGGCTTGAGGTTGGTCGCGTGGCGCAGCGCCGGATCGTCACGGGTGTCCAGGTTGGCGGCCAGCAGAGGGAAGTTGACCCCCTCGATGAAGCGGGCCAGCTTCTGGTTGTCGAGATCGAACTCGTGGTTGCCCAGCGCCATGGCATCGAGACCGAACTGGCTCAGCAGCTCGGCGTTGGCCATCCCCTCGTTGAGTTTGAAGTAGCCGCTGCCCTGCCAGGCATCGCCGCCGTGCAGCAGCAACAGTGGCTGATTCTTGGCGAGCGCCTCGGCCTGATAGGATTTCACCATGGTGAGCAGGCGCGGATAGCCGCCAAAACGGGTGTAGAGGGTGTCGGTTTCCCCCTGCTTGCCAAAGATGGGTCCCTTCAGCTCGGCGTTGACCGGGTCAAACTGGGAGTGAGTGTCGTTCATGTGCGCCAGAGTCAGGGCGAAGGGCTGGTTTTCTTTGCCGGGCTGACAGGCGAACAGGAAGCTGCAGCAGGCAAGGAGCAGCAGCGGGCGCAAGCGATTCATGGATCAATCCTTAACCTGCGGTGGGGCAGGGCAATACCGGGTGTGACAGGGCTAGAAAGACAAAAACCGCCAGCTGGCGGTTTTTGTCACAACAGTGTCTATCAATGCTCAAACATGGCAGAGATGGACTCTTCGTTGCTGATACGACGAATGGCTTCGGCCAGCACGGTTGACAGAGTCAGCTGCTTGACCTTGTCCACCGCCTTCATCTCGGCTGTGAGCGGGATGGAGTCGGTGATGATCAGCTCGTCGATCACTGAGTTCTTGATGTTTTCCACGGCAGAACCGGAGAAGACCGGGTGAGTGGCGTAGGCGAATACACGCTTGGCGCCGCGCTCTTTCAGGGCTTCTGCGGCTTTGCACAGAGTGCCGCCGGTGTCGATCATGTCATCGACGATAATGCAGTCGCGGCCGGCGACGTCACCGATCAGGTGCATGACCTGGGAGACGTTCGGGCGGGGACGACGCTTGTCGATGATGGCGATGTCGGTATCGTCCAGCAGCTTGGCGATGGCACGAGCGCGCACCACACCACCGATGTCCGGCGATACGACGACAGGGGATTCGAGGTTTTTGGACTTCATGTCTTCCAGCAGCACAGGGCTGCCGAACACGTTGTCGACCGGGACGTCGAAGAAGCCCTGGATCTGCTCGGCATGCAGGTCAACGGTCAGCACACGGTCCACACCCACGCTGGAGAGGAAGTCGGCGACAACCTTGGCGGTGATGGGAACTCGGGCGGAGCGGACGCGGCGGTCCTGACGGGCATAACCAAAGTAGGGGATAACGGCAGTGATACGGCCAGCTGAAGCACGACGCAGAGCATCCACCATGACGATCAATTCCATCAAATTGTCGTTGGTCGGGGCACAGGTGGATTGAATGATGAAGATATCGCCACCACGTACATTCTCATTGATCTGTACGCTGATCTCGCCGTCGCTAAAGCGACCTACGGCAGCATTGCCGAGTTTGATAAACAGGCGATCTGCGATCTTCTGGGCTAGTTCCGGCGTTGCGTTACCAGCAAACAGCTTCATGTCAGGCACGGTTTGAAACCTCGGGGTTGCATCCAGTATGTGGGGAGTCTGATTCAGACCCGTATCGTTTTGGGGCAAACGATTTATCAAGTTGACGGGTCAGGCCACTATAGGCCGCTTTCAGGCTAGGTGCATATCGTTACATGTTTCAAATCGGATGGCTGTCGCGTTTGGACAGCCCGTCATCAACGAGGCCGATGACCTCTTCGCGATTAACCCGGGGCACCCTGTTGGCGGCAGACCAGCTTGACGAGATTGCGCTCTTTCAAGTTTCGCTACGGCCAGTCAATCGATGCACCCGTATCAATCACCAAGAGAATGGCTGGGGTACTAGGATTCGAACCTAGGAATGGCGAGATCAAAACCCGCTGCCTTACCGCTTGGCGATACCCCAATCACTGATTTGTTGCAATGTCACGAATAGTGGTGATATGTTCTCGCCCTTGGCGACAAACCCATCCCATCTTTTCGGCACCTTTGCCAACACTTCCCGAGCAGCCTTTTCGTCTTCAAATTGAGCAAAGACGCAGGCTCCTGTGCCCGTCATTCTTGACGGCGCGTATTCTAGCAACCAGCCGAGCGCATTGGCAACCTCGGGGTGGCGCTTTTTCACCAGCAATTCGCAATCGTTTTTCCACTCCCCCTCCAGCAAGTTGTGAAATGCCATTTTCGGGGTCGCTCTGGGCAGGTCCGGATCCTGGAATACGGCGGCCGTTGCCACGTGGCAATCGGGCTTGAGCACCAGATACCAGGCACCTGGCAATTCGACCGGTTGCAGCCGCTCGCCCACCCCTTCTGCAAAGGCGGCACGTCCGCGCACAAACACCGGCACATCGGCCCCCAGCTGAACGCCAAGCTGTGCCAGCTCATCTTCGCTCAAGCCTGCCTGCCAGAGATAATTGAGCGCCACGAGCGTGGTGGCTGCATCCGAGGATCCACCGCCGATACCTCCGCCCATGGGTAGCAGCTTCTCCAGCCGGATATGGGCCCCCTGCGGGCTGGGCAACCGCGCCTGTAGCAGGCGGGCGGCGCGGATGATGAGGTTCTGCTCATCGGGCACGCCGGGAATGGCCGGGCTCAAGGTGAGCTGGTCCGTGTCCGGCAGCGGCTCGAATTCGAGCCAGTCGCCGTGACTGAGGAAAATAAACAGGGTCTGCAGCTCGTGATAGCCGTCCGGACGACGGCCATTGACATGCAGGAAGAGGTTGAGTTTGGCCGGTGCCGGCCAGCGAATGGTGGCCATTCTTGGCTCCTTGTCAGTCGCAGCCATCAGCGTGCAAGCGTCCATTGGTTGATCTGCAACTTGAGGCGACTGCCCTGGCCCGTCATGGTCAGCAGGTGGGGCAGGCGATAGCCGTCCTGATCCCGGTAGTCGCCATAGACAATCTGCCACTGGCCGTCACGCACACTGGCCAGGCTGCTGTCGGGATTGAGCTCGAATTCGGCCTTGCCCGGCAGTCCCTTGATCCACTCCGGCAGCCCCTGCACCGGAATGTTCCAGCCAGTGAGCTGATAGATGAGCGCCTCGGCATCCTGGCTTTGGTGTGGGTTGCCCTCGTTGTCGATCAGGGTGATCTCGCCCTTGCTGCGGGAGAGCTCCAGAATGTGGGTACCGATCAGGCTGGTTAGGTTGAGGCGATAGTCGTCGCCATTTTGCTGCCAGTTGACCCGGGCGCTGCCCTTCTGCTGGGCTGTGATGATGGCCATCTTGCCAGACAGCTGCCAGTGGCTGAGCTGCTCGAGACGAGTCCGCTCTTTCTGCCAGTTGACCTGATCCCGCTGGGGCTGGGTGGTGGTACAGCCGGCCAGCAACAGCAGGCAGCCAAAGGTGAAAATACGCAAGAACAAGGTCATGCTCCAGATGAGGGAATTTGCCACAGTATACGGGGCGGCCGTATTGCTTTTAAAGACTTACCCTTTCTCGTACAATTGGCAGCCTTTGCACCCAGTGTATGAAATGATCGTCGCCCACTCATGAGTTTGCTTGCCCTCGGAATCAACCACAACACCGCCAGTGTCGCCTTGCGGGAGCGGGTCGCGTTCGGCCCGGACTGCATCGATCGCGCCTTGCGTGAGCTGGTCACCCAACCCGGCGTAAGCGAGGCGGTGATCGTCTCGACCTGCAACCGCACCGAGCTTTACTGCAGCCTGGAAAAGGGGCAGGGAGAGCAGGTGCTGCACTGGCTGCAACGTTTCCACGGCCTGGATGCGGCCGAAGTGGTATCCGCCATTTACCAGCATCAGGACGAAGAGGCAGTGCGTCACCTGATGCGGGTGGCCTGCGGCCTCGACTCTCTGGTGCTGGGTGAGCCGCAGATCCTGGGGCAGATCAAGCAATCCTATGCCCATGCCCAGCAGTCCGAAGCGGTGAAAGGCTCGCTGGAGCGCCTGTTCCAGAAGTCCTTCTCCGTGGCCAAGCGCGTGCGCACCGATACCGAGATTGGCGCCAGCGCCGTCTCGGTGGCTTTTGCCGCCGTCAGTCTGGGGCGACGCATCTTCTCCGATCTCTCCCAGACCAAGGTGCTGCTGGTCGGTGCCGGCGAGACCATAGAACTGGTGGCCCGCCATCTGCGTGAGCAGAACGTCACCCGCATGATGGTGGCGAATCGCACCCTGCAGCGGGCCCAACTGCTGGCCGAAGAGTTCGGTGCCCAGGTGATGACGCTCGAAGAGATCCCGGATTACCTGCACGAGGCTGACATTGTCATCAGCTCCACCGCCAGCCCCTTGCCCATCATCGGCAAGGGCATGGTGGAGCGCGCCCTCAAGGCCCGTCGCTTCAAGCCCATGTTTCTGGTGGATATCGCCGTACCGCGGGATATCGAGGCCGAGGTGGACGAGCTCTCCGATGCCTATCT
The DNA here is from genome assembly GCF_057318915.1 of Aeromonas sp. TS_SC_11. Taxonomy (NCBI): domain Bacteria; kingdom Pseudomonadati; phylum Pseudomonadota; class Gammaproteobacteria; order Aeromonadales; family Aeromonadaceae; genus Aeromonas; species Aeromonas sp. TS_SC_11. The sequence continues at coordinate 4,666,055 of NZ_CM170470.1, read as the reverse complement.
CTACACGGTTGATGACCTGCAGGGCATCATAGAGCAGAACCTGGAGACCCGTAAAAGGGCCGCCGCCGAGGCGGAGATTATCGTGCTGGAAGAGCGCGATGAGTTCATGGGCTGGTATCGCAGTCAGCATTCGGTGGATCTCATCCGCGATTATCGTCATCAGGCCCAGCAGGTGGCCGATGAGGAGTTGCAGCGCGCCTTGCTGTCCCTGCAACAGGGCGAGAATGCCGAACAGGCCCTCAAGGCCATGGCACACCGCCTCACCAACAAGTTGATCCACGCACCGACCCAGGCCTTGCGCCAGGCGGCGGCCCAGGGGGATCACCATCAGTTGTCCCGCCTGCGCCAGGTGCTGGGATTGCCACAAGAGTAATTGTTCGGGGTGGCCAGCTGGCGGCCCCTTCCTCCATCGAGAAAACAAGATTTATGAATCCGTCACTGATCAGAAAGCTGGAAGGCCTCATCGAGCGCCACGAAGAAGTACAGGCCATGCTCGGCGAGCCCGGGGTGGCCTCGGATCAGGATCGCTACCGCGCCCTGACCCGGGAATATGCCCAGCTGGAAGATATCGTTCATGCCTTCCAGCGCTTCCGACAGGCCGAAGAGAACCTGGAAGCCACCAAGCTGATGCTGGAAGAGGATGATGCCGACCTGCGCGAGATGGCGCAGGAGGAGTTGCCGCTGGCCAAGAGCACGCTGGAGGAGCAGGAGCAGGCGCTGCAGGTGATGCTGCTGCCCCGGGATCCCAAGGATGACAACAACTGTTACCTGGAGATCCGTGCCGGTGCCGGTGGTGACGAGGCGGCCATTTTTGCCGGTGACCTGTTTCGCATGTATTCGCGCTACGCCGAGCGTCAGGGCTGGCGTATCTCCATCGTCAGCTGCAACGACGGCGAGCACGGTGGCTACAAGGAGGTGATCGCCAAGGTGGATGGCGAGCACGTCTATGGTCGCCTCAAGTTTGAATCCGGTGGCCACAGGGTGCAGCGAGTGCCCGAGACCGAATCCCAGGGCCGGGTGCACACCTCCGCCTGTACCGTCGCCGTGCTGCCGGAAGTGCCGGAAGCCGAGCAGATCGAGATCAATGCGAACGACCTGAAGATAGATACCTTCCGCGCCTCCGGGGCCGGTGGTCAGCACGTCAACAAGACGGATTCCGCCATCCGCATCACCCACCTGCCGACTGGCCTGGTGGTTGAGTGTCAGGATGAGCGCTCCCAGCACAAGAACCGCGCCAAGGCGATGTCCGTGCTGTCTGCCCGTCTGCAGGCGGCCGAGGATGAGCGCCACCGCGCGGCTGAACAGAGCACCCGTCGCAACCTGGTGGGTTCCGGCGATCGCTCCGAGCGTATCCGTACCTACAACTACCCGCAGGGTCGCCTCTCGGAGCACCGCATCAACCTCACCCTCTATCGCCTTGGCGAGATCATGGAGGGGGATCTGGACTGCATCATCAGTCCCATGATCCAGGAGTATCAGGCCGATCAGCTCGCCTCCCTGGCGGAAAACAGCTGATGCAGTCCGTTTGTGCAGATATCGCCGTCACGGCGATGGCGTGCCGTTGATGCAGATCCAGCAGGCCCGCGCCCACATAATGGCAACCCTGGCCGGGGGGGAGTCTCCCCGCGCAGACGCCGACGTGCTGCTCTGCCATCTGCTCGATTGCCGGCGCAGCTATCTGATGACCTGGCCGGAGCGCGAGCTGGATGCGGCGCAGCAAGAAAGGCTGCAAGGGTGGCTCACTCGTCGGCTGGCAGGCGAACCTATCGCCCATCTGGTGGGGGAACGGGAGTTCTGGTCGCTGCCGCTCAAGGTGAGCCCGGCTACCCTGATCCCGCGTCCCGATACCGAGGTGCTGGTCGAACAGGCACTGGCACGGCTGCCCCCCAGGCCAGCCTCGCCGGATCAGGTGCCCTGCGCCCTGCTGGATCTGGGCACTGGCACGGGGGCCATCGCATTGGCGCTCAAGTCAGAGCGACCCGATGCCGATGTATGGGCGGTGGATCGGATGCCGGAGGCGGCCGCACTGGCGCGCGACAACAGCGCCGCGCTGGGTTTGCCCATCACTGTACGCGATGGCAGCTGGTTTGAGCCGCTTTGCGATCCGTTCCTGAGTCAGCCCCCACGCTTTGCGATGATCGTTTCCAATCCACCCTACATAGACGGTGCCGACCCTCATCTGAATGAAGGGGATGTGCGGTTCGAACCTCGTTCAGCCCTGGTCGCCGACGAGCAGGGGCTGGCGGATATCCGCCTCATCGTCGCCGGTGCGCCTGCTCATCTGTGTCCTGGTGGCTGGCTCTTGCTGGAGCATGGCTGGCAGCAGGGCGAGGCGGTGCGTCAACTCCTGCTGCAACAGGGGTTCAGCCGGGTGGAAACCGTGCGCGATTACGGGGATAACGAGCGGGTAACGCTGGGATGCCTGGCTCATTGATGATGAATGGCGGGCCTGAGCCTGCCTTTGTTCAAGGACACGTTATGTATTTTGCTCTAAAACATCTGCATCTGGTGCTGATCGCCTCGGCCGTGCTGATGTTTATGCTGCGTTTTTACTGGGTGCAGACCGGTTCCGGCCGTGCCTACAGCAGCCAAATCATGAAGGTGAGCGGCTGGCTGAACGGGCTGGTGGTGCTCTCCGGCGTGCTGCTGTGCATGGTGCTGGATCTCAATCCACTCAACAACGGCACCCCCTGGCTCAGTGAGAAGCTGACCGCCATTCTGGTAGTGGCGTTTTTGGCCATGATGGCACTGCGACTGGCTCGCAATAACGGTATCCGCTGGTTTGCCTTCCTCGGCGCCATCGGTTGGGTCTTCTTTATCGCCAAACTGGCCGTATACAAGCAGGCCAGTCTGTTCGGTTAAGGATGATGACGATGATACGTGTAGACGAATGGACCGATTTCGAGGCCCACGACATCGCCGAGCTGGCGCTGTCGGTAAGTGACGAGATCCATGGTATCAGTGGCCGCGGTGAGGCCGAGCTGGCCCGTCTCGATGCCTGGCTGGACGAAGCAATTGCCGAGGGCAGTTGTGACGAGGTACGCCGCCAGCTGTTGCAGGGGTTCTACCAGACCCTGGGTTTTCACGGTGACTGGCAGGATTATTTTTCTGCCGCCAACTCCGATCTCGCCCAGGTCCTTGCCACCAAGCGGGGCATACCGGTTAGCCTCGGCATTCTCATCATACAGCTGGGCCGCAAGCTCGGGCTGGATGTGGAGGGGATCTGCTTCCCCGGTCACTTCCTGGTGAGCTTTGCCGGCAGCGAAGGCGAGGTCTATGTGGACCCCTTCACCGGTGACGAGTTGAGCCTGCACCACATGGAGTTGTTGCTGCGTGGTGCCCTTGGCAATCTGGCCACCCTGACCCCTGAACACCTGCAACCCTCGGGCCAGTGGGAGATCATCGAACGGCTGCTCAACGTCAGCAAAGGTGCTCTGCTGCGGGAAGATCGCATGACCGAAGCCCTGCGTTGCAGTGAGCTGCTGCTGCGTATGAAGCCGGGCGATCCCCTTGAGACGCGGGATCGGGGATTCATCTATGAACAGCTCGACTGCCCGCGTTTCGCCGCCGACGATTTTGAATACTTTATTGAACAATGCCCGGACGATCCTGTGGCCGATGTGCTCAAGGTACAACTGGCCGCGCTGGATCTTAGCCCCAAGCCCCTCCATTAAGGATGCCTGGGAACTGAAATATCATGCCCCCCCAGCCTCTTCACTTTAAGGATGCCTGGGAACTGAAACAGAAGAATATCAAGGCCGGTGTGCCCAGGCATAACGGACCGACTTGGATGCAAGCCCCCAGCCTCTTCACTTTAAGGATGCCTGAGATGGAACAGAAGAATATCAAGATCAATGACATCGATGTAGCCAACGACAAACCGTTCGTGCTGTTTGGTGGAATGAACGTGCTGGAATCCCGCGACATGGCGATGGCGGTGTGCGAGAAGTACGTGGAAGTGACCAGCAAGCTTGGCATCCCCTTTGTGTTCAAGGCGAGCTGGGACAAGGCCAATCGCTCCTCCATCCACTCCTACCGGGGTCCTGGCCTGGAAGAGGGGATGAAGATCTTCCAGGAGCTCAAGGCGACCTTCGGCATGCCGGTGATTTCCGATCTGCATGAAGTGCATCAGGCCAAGCCGGTTGCCGAGGTAGTGGATGTCATTCAGCTGCCCGCCTTTCTGGCGCGCCAGACCGATCTGGTGGAGGCCATGGCCCGCACCGGCAACGTCATCAACATCAAGAAGCCGCAGTTCCTGAGCCCGAGCCAGATGAAGAACATCACCGACAAGTTCGAGGAGTGCGGCAACGACCGTCTGATCCTGTGCGAGCGCGGTGCCAACTTTGGCTATGACAACCTGGTGGTGGACATGCTGGGTCTGGGCGTGATGAAGAAGAGCACGGGTGGCTATCCGGTGATCTTCGACGTGACCCATTCATTGCAGTGCCGCGATCCGCTGGGGGCTGCCTCTGGTGGTCGTCGCGAGCAGGTGACCGAACTGGCCCGTGCAGGCATGGCGGTCGGCCTTGCCGGTCTGTTCATCGAGTCACACCCAGACCCGAAAGTGGCCCGTTGCGATGGCCCGAGTGCCCTGCCGTTGGAGAAGCTGGAAGGCTTCCTCAAGCAGATGAAGGCGATCGACGATCTCATCAAGGGTTTCGAGCCCCTCGATACCTCCGCCTGATCCACTGCGCCAGTTTCGTGATGTCAAGTGCCCCGCCATGCGGGGCATTTTTATATCCAGGATGTTGTCATTGAGGTCTTAAATAAATCACAGACCAACTATATCACGGTTGCTGTGGTGTTAATGATGTTAAATATGTTGTGTGATTAATGTCTCTTAATTGCTTCTTATAACGTGTGAAAGTGGCGCCGTTACGATGACGAAATAGCATTAAGCTGGCGAGAGAACGATGATCTCTCGTTACGGCTCCCTGCATGCTTATTTCTACCATATGAGATGTCGATTAATTAACAGGACGTTAATAATGCGAAACAAAATATTCAGCAGCCTTTATTTTCAGGTGCTGCTTGCGATCACCCTGGGGGTATTTCTGGGGCACGTCTATCCCGACCTAGGGGCGGATATGAAGCCATTGGGTGATGGCTTCGTTAAATTAATCAAGATGATCATAGCCCCTGTTATTTTCTGTACCGTGGTGACGGGTATCGCCGGCATGGAGAGCATGAAGGCGGTGGGGAAAACCGGCGCCATAGCGCTGCTCTACTTTGAGGTGGTGAGCACCATCGCCCTGGTCATAGGGCTGTGCGTGGTCAACCTGCTGCAACCCGGGGTGGGCATGAACGTGGACCCGGCCACGCTGGATGCCAGCGCCATCTCGGCCTATGCCGAGCAGGCCAAGTCGCAAGGCATCATCGCCTTCCTGCTGGACGTGATCCCGGGCAGCGTGATCGGCGCCTTTGCCAGCGGCAATATTCTCCAGGTATTGCTGTTTGCGGTGCTGTTTGGTTTCTCCCTGCATCATATTGGTGAGAAGGGAAAATTAATCTTCAATGTCATCGACAGCTTCTCCCAGGTTATTTTCGGCATCATCAACATGATCATGCGACTGGCTCCGGTTGGCGCATTCGGGGCGATGGCCTTTACCATTGGAAAATACGGTATTGGCTCGCTGGTGCAGCTGGGACAATTAATCGCCTGCTTCTACGTGACCTGTCTGCTGTTTATCTTCATGGTGCTGGGCAGTATTGCCAAGGCAAATGGTTTCAGCATCTTGCGCTTTATTTCCTATATCAAGGAAGAACTGCTGATCGTGCTGGGGACCTCCTCTTCGGAATCCGTATTGCCGCGCATGCTGGTCAAGATGGAGGCGCTCGGCTGCAAGAAATCGGTGGTGGGGCTGGTGATACCGACCGGTTACTCCTTCAACCTGGATGGCACCTCCATCTATCTGACCATGGCGGCCATCTTCATCGCCCAGGCGACCAACACGCCGCTGGATCTGTTCCAGCAGATCACCCTGCTGGTGGTGCTGCTTATCTCTTCTAAAGGGGCGGCCGGCGTCACGGGCAGTGGTTTCATCGTGCTGGCGGCTACCATCTCTGCGGTGGGGCATCTGCCGCTCGCCGGGTTGGCGCTGATCCTGGGGATAGATCGCTTCATGTCAGAGGCGCGTGCTCTGACCAACCTGATCGGCAACGGGGTGGCCACTGTGGTGGTGGCTCGTTACTGCGATCAGCTCGATGAGCAGCAGATGAACGAGGTGCTCGCCAACCCGGCCGCCGTACAGAAGGTCGACCAGCACGGATAGCTGGGGGCGCGGCCTGCGAGGAGAGGATGGGCAAGCACTGTTTCTTGCCCATAAAAAAACGGCCCGCGTGGGCCGTTTTTCATGGTGCAGATCACCGCAGAGGGAATTACAGGCTCTGGGTAAAGGTGCGGGTGACCACGTCACGCTGCTGTTCCGGGGTCAGTGCATTGAAGCGCACGGCATAGCCGGAAACACGGATGGTCAGCTGCGGATATTTTTCCGGATTGGCGATGGCGTCTTCCAGGGTTTCACGGCGCAGTACGTTGACGTTCAGGTGCTGGCCACCTTCTACGGCAGGTTCAGCTTGAACCGGCAGTTCACGGTATTCGAACTGACCCAGATCAGACAGTTTGACTTCCTGATCGGCGGCGAAGGTGTCGCCCTTGGCGCAGATGCAACGCGCTTGTTGCTTCTCTTCGTCCAGCAGCCAGAAAGAGTTCAGCAAAGCTGTGTTGGCGGACTGGGTGATTTGGATGCCCTTGATCATGGTATGACTCCTCATAGGAAAGCGGATTCAACTGTAAGGAAATTACCCTGATGTATTTAAACCACCGGGATGACTTAAAGGGCCCTTGCCTTACACCTTTACTTCGTTGGGTCATATATACCACGATGGTAATATTACGAAAATTGATCTAAATCAAGAAATGTGCGTTTTGCGCAGGAGTAAAGGGATTAATTCATTGAGATTAATCAAAAATAGATCATTTTTATGATTATGTAAGATATCCAAATTATGCATCTTTTATTAATTTAATCTAGTAATTTAACTACATCTTATAGGGTGTTCCCCCGTGATTAAGGTACTCGGCTCTCTCTTGAAGGGATAGATGCTTTGGTTCATCGGCAGTATGGGTCAGGGAGCCATGGCGCTGGAAATGGGGCCTGTAGCCATTGATCTTCTCTTCTATATAGAAGGGTTGTACAGCCAGCTGGGAGGAAGCGTGACCGAGTGTGGCCGCTGGCCTGCGATACCGGGGCCGGGAGATGCCCCTGCTGCGTGTTATCACTCAAGGATACAGCCTTGCTTGGTGGGCTCAGACGATGGCGCTACGGTTGCGTCTTGCTGTCTGGCCCCCTATCCTGAGCCCCTTGCCGTATTAATTGAGGATATTGGGGTGCGGACCTGGACAGATGTGATTGGATCAGAAAAAGAGCAGGACTATTTCAAGGCGACCCTGGCGACGGTCAGGAGCGAGCGGGAAGCGGGCAAGGTGATCTATCCTCCCGCAACCGAGGTGTTCAACGCCTTCAAGCTGACCGAGCTGGATCAGGTCAAGGTGGTGATCCTGGGGCAAGACCCGTATCACGGCCCAAATCAGGCCCATGGCCTCTGCTTCTCCGTGCTGCCCGGTGTGCGTACGCCTCCCTCTCTGGTCAATATCTACAAGGAGATGCAGCGGGATCTGCCGGACTTTGTCACACCCAACCACGGTTTTCTTGAATCCTGGGCCCAGCAAGGGGTCTTGCTGCTCAATACAGTGCTGACGGTACAGGCGGGCATGGCCCACTCCCACGCCCATCTGGGTTGGGAGACCTTCACGGACAGGGTTATCGAGCAGATCAATGCCAGCTGTCAGGGAGTGGTCTTTTTGCTGTGGGGGGCCCATGCCCAGAAGAAGGGACGCTTCATTGACCGGGGCCGACACCATGTGCTGAGTGCGCCTCACCCCAGTCCGCTCTCGGCTCATCGCGGTTTTATCGGTTGCGGCCACTTCTCCGAGACCAATCGTCTGCTGTCCCAACAGGGGATGAGCCCCATCAACTGGCATTCGGTCTGCGGGTAACGGCCATAAGTGTCGCGGGCAAGCCTGCTCTGGTCACGTCATGAACGGATCCTGGTGATGGGGGCTTGGTGTCTGCATATGGGCTGAGGAGCCGAATTGGCGGGGCTTGACGAGCGTATGTGAGGGGGCTGAGCTCTTGCTTGCTTGTCACCTTGTCTGCAGATGACTTGATTGAGTGCAAAGTTAGCGCGATAAATGACCGTATACTCGAGACAGGATCTTCCCATTTCAGCGCAAGGAGTGCCCATGTTATCCAGTCTGCACAAGGACCATCTCAATATCGCCAGGTTGCTGACGCTGCTCAAACACAAGCTCGTCGCCATTCGCAATGAACAGCCAGTCAGCTACTTCCTGATCCGGGACGCAGTGGACTACTTGCGAGAGGTCTCTGACAAGTACCACCATCCGAAAGAGGACATGATCTACGACTACTACCTGAAATACCGGGTGGTGGAAGGGGAGGTGGCTAACAGGCTGCAGGAGGAGCACGCCAGATTGTTGGGTGCCGGTGCCGAGCTCAAGGAAATGGTGGAGATGATACTGATGGATTCGGTCATTCCGCTGGATCAGTTCACCGCCAGGCTGGAGCAGTTTGTGGCGCTGCAAGAGGCGCACATGAATTATGAAGAGGCGGTCATCTTCCCTCATCTGCGTGATTCACTGACCGAGGATGACTGGCGTCACCTGGAGCAGCTCTGGCAGAATCGCGCTATCGGGGATCCCCTGTTTGGCGCCGAGATCAGCCAGCACTTTCAGGAGTTGGCCCAACGGCTCTCGCTGCCTCCCTCGTCCTGAGGGCAAGGTACTCAAAAACAAGGCCCCGGTTGAACCGGGGCCTTGTTTTTACAGTTCGATCTCGTCTGAGAGACCTTCATAAGCGATGTCGATGGATTGCAGCTCCTTCTGCAGGCGATGTTTATCTTTCAACGCCTCAATCTCACGCCATTTACGTTTTTTTCCCGTTGTCCCGCGGCTACGCGAACCGAGCTCAACTACATCGTCATAATCGAAGTTGAACATTTCCATGGCTCCCTCCTTGGTTATTCTCGTTTTCATCACCCGTATAACATAACGCCATTGAAAATAAAACGTTTTCGTGACGAACTCATGACAAGGGATCAAGCGCTCATAAAAAAACCGGGCTCCCTCGCGGGAGCCCGGTTTCTGTCTGGTCCTGACGCCTTCTCAGAGGCGGCTGGCCAGCATGGTTTCCAGCTTGCCCTGATCGACGGCAAACATGCGGATGCCTTCACCCAGCTTCTCGTGAGCCATGGCGTCCTGGTTCAGTTCCCAGCGGAATTCGGCCTCGGACATCGGAGTCGGTTTTGCCTTGCGCTCGCCGGTGTAGTTCAGCTTGCGCACCACGGCGCCTTCGGTTTTGCTCAGCTCTTCCAGCAGGGCAGGGCCTATGGTCAGACGGTCACAACCGGCCAGCTCCAGGATTTCGCCAGTGTTGCGGAAGCTCGCGCCCATGACCACTGTCGGGTAATCGTGCTGCTTGTAGTAGTCGTAGATGGCGGTGACGGAGACAACGCCCGGATCTTCGCTCGGGGTATAGTCACGGTTGTGCTTGGCTTTGTACCAGTCGAGGATGCGGCCCACGAACGGGGAGATCAGGAAAGCACCGGCTTCGGCGCAGGCACGGGCCTGAGCGAAGGAGAACAGCAGGGTCAGGTTGCACTGGATCCCTTCTTTCTCCAGCACCTCGGCGGCACGAATACCTTCCCAGGTGGAGGCCAGCTTGATCAGGATGCGATCGTTGGCGATGCCCGCTTCGTTATAGAGACGGATCAGTTTGCGGGCCTTGGCGATGCTGGCTTCGGTGTCGAAGGAGAGACGGGCATCCACCTCGGTGGAGATGCGGCCCGGAACGATTTTCAGCACTTCCAGACCTATGTTGACCGCCAGCTTGTCGCCCGCGTCGATGATTTGCTGTGCCTTGTCCTGGCTCTGGGATCTGGCCCAGCTGATGGCGTCTTCGATCAGCGCCGCATATTCGGGGATCTCGGATGCCTTCAACACCAGTGACGGGTTGGTGGTGGCATCGATGGGCTGGTAGCGCTTGATGGCTTCGATATCACCGGTATCGGCGACAACTGTGGTCAGGGCTTTCAGCTGGGTTAATTTATCGGCCATGGCAAATATCATCTCTTTATGAGGGCGCATTCTCTTGGTGAGGGCGCAGGCTCTGGGGTGGCGGGCGTGAGACGACAGTTCTGAAATAAAATTACAAAATCACGGCGACTCAGGCTCAGAAAAGCACGATGGGGGAGGCCCATCGCCACTGCCTGCCTAATTAATACGGATGTGGCTCATCCTGCAATAGGGTGGCTTGTATGCTTATCATCCAGTCCTTGCCAGTAGTGGGAAGTAGAGGGTGAAAGTGTTTGATTAAAAACGACTTTTATCCATTTTTCGTGTTCGGTTTTATCCCCTGATAAAAACAACTTTTTTGGTTGATTATCGGTTTTGTGTAGTCGGTCACATAAATTGTGTGGTTAGCTACTTGAAATTTTATTACGTGTAAAACGTTTGGCGAAGTCGCCCCATTTTGAAAGCCATTTCAGGTAAACGCTTGCGCAATAGTTTGCCTCCCGACGAGCACGGCTACCTCTATGTAGATAATTGCCAAAATGTGCTCTTTTGGGTCTAATTTGTCGCCGGATAAATTTGACTCTCAGTTTTGTTGAAACTTTGCGTGTTAAATGAAGCTTTATTGCGTTGAAACGCTCGTTTTTTGTTTCTGTAGTGATCGGGATCACTATTCTGAACTCCCTCGCTATGCTAGATTCCGCCCCTTTAGTGAAACGCTAATTCAGAAATAGACAGAAAGGGGTCAGCGCAGACTGGCCATGGATGTGATAACAACGAGAGAAATATGGACACCTTGATCGCAATGCTAAACGACCTGATGTGGGGAGCTGTGCTCATCTACCTGCTGATAGGGGTCGGCATCTTCTTTACCTTCCGCCTGGGTTTTATTCAGGTTCGCCACTTCGGCCACATGTTCTCCGTCTTGCGCAATAGCCGCAAATCAGACAAGGCCGGTATCTCCTCCTTCCAGGCTCTTTGTACCAGCCTTGCCGCCCGTGTGGGTACCGGCAACTTGGCCGGTGTGGCCGTTGCCATCTATCTGGGTGGCCCGGGCGCCATTTTCTGGATGTGGCTGATCGCTTTCATTGGTATGGCGACGGCGTTCGTTGAGAGCACCCTGGCCCAGTTGTACAAAGTGAAGGATGAGGATGGCAACTATCGTGGTGGCCCGGCTTACTACATGGAGCGCGGTCTCGGCATGCGCTGGATGGGGGTGGTATTCTCCCTCTGTCTGCTGCTGGCATTTGGCCTGGTGTTCAATGCGGTGCAGGCCAACTCCATCAGCCTGGCGATGAAGGTAGCGTTCGGCATTCCTGACTGGGCTACCGGCCTGGCGCTGGTGGTGCTCTCCGGCCTCATCATCTTCGGCGGCATTCGAGGCATAGCCCGCTTCGCCGAACTGGTGGTGCCCTTCATGGCGCTGGCCTACATTCTGATGGCGCTGTTCGTGGTGGCGATGAACATCACCGAGCTGCCCGGGGTATTTGCCCTGATCATCAAGTCTGCCTTTGGCATCGAGCAGGCAGGTTCAGGCGCCATGGGTTATGCCATCTCCCAGGCGATGATCAACGGCATCAAGCGCGGTCTCTTCTCCAACGAAGCGGGTATGGGCTCTGCCCCCAACGCCGCCGCGACCGCGACGCCCTATCCGCCACACCCGGCTTCCCAGGGCTATGTGCAGATGCTGGGGGTCTTCCTCGACACCATCGTCATCTGTACCTGTACTGCGGCCATCATACTGATGTCCGGCCAGTTTGAACCCGGTTCAGGCATCACGGGTGTTGAGCTGACCCAGCGTGCACTCTCTTCACAGATAGGTGGCGGTGGCAACATCTTCATCGCGGCAGCCATCTTCTTCTTCGCCTTCACCTCCATAGTGGCGAACTACTCCTACGCCGAGACCAATCTGGTGTTCCTGGAGCACAACCACAAGGGTGGCCTGATGCTGTTCCGGATGTTCGTGCTGGGCATGGTGATGTTCGGTTCAGTGGGTGAACTGCCGACCGTGTGGGCCATGGCGGATGTCTCCATGGGGCTGATGGCCATCGTCAACCTGGTGGCCATACTGCTGCTCTCCAGCGTGGCCATCAAGCTGGCCAAGGACTACAACGATCAGCTCAAGTTGGGCAAGGTGCCCACCTTCGATGCCAACAAGTACCCCGAGATCCGCAGCCAGTTGGAAGAGGGGATCTGGGATAACCCGACCCAGCACGGCAAGCAGCTTTAAACCCTGCGCAGGTCAACATGGGATGATAAAGAAGGGGAGCCATTAGCTCCCCTTCTTTTTTGGTGGATCCTTGTCGATATTCCATGCTGGCTGGATTGCCACTACCGGTGCTTGTCCCATAGCTGGCAGGTTTGGCGCAGCCGTCGTTGCAGTTGTCGCAGGGCTTGTTGCCGCTGTTGCAGGGAGAGAGGGGCATAGCGCCAGCGCCGATAGAGCCAGGCGCAGCGCTGCAGTGGCCGCGCCAGCTCGGAGTCAAGGGGGATGAGCCGCTCGCACCAGCTGGCCAGACTCTCCCCTGCGTGGGGCTGCCACCCCTGGCGGGCAGCCCGTCTGAGCAGGGGTTGCCATACCTTCAGGTGTGGCAGAGCCCGTCCCGGCCATAGCAGCAGTGTGCCGATCAGGGTGGCGACTCCCAGCAAGCAGGTCAGGATCAACCAGGGGGTATGACTGGCAAGGGCCGGCCAGCGCAACCCCACCTGTTGCCACAGCCGGGCCGCATCGTAGTTGAGCACCCGCCGCGTCCATTGATAGTCGAGGTTGGCTCCCCACCAGCGCAGCTGGTTTAGCAAGGCCCATTGGCGATAGCGCTGCAGGGAGAGGGGATCGGCGGCGGTGAACTCTTCACTCAAGGCTGCCGTCATGCCACCCTCGACCCGCTGCGGTGCCACCGTCGCCGTCGGGTCCAGTCGCTGCCAGTTGCCATTGTCATCCAGGTACTCCACCCAGGCATGGGCATCGAACTGATGCACCTCCAGATACTGTCCCTGTGGATTCCACTCCCCGCCGAGATAACCGGTCACTAGGCGCGCCGGGATCCCGGCTGCCCGCAGCACGAAGGCACTTGCCATGGCATAGTGACCACAAAAACCACGCCGGCTGTTGAACAGGAAGTCATCCACCCCGTCAGGCCCCAGCAGAGGGGGCTGCAGTGTGTAGTAGAAGGGCTCGCGCCGAAAGCCGTCGAGCAGGGCTGCGACGAGCTCTGCTCGCACGGGATGGTTGGCCTTCAGTGCCTGGGCATGGGCGCGGGCCCTTGGGTTGCCGGCGGCGGGCAGTTGCAGGTTGCGCCGCAGGGTGGCGCTGTCGGCAGGCAGCACCGTCGGCGCTGTGGTGACCCGGTAGCTGATCCTTTGATCCCCCCGATCGCGGCGATACAGGGTAGCCAGCGGGCTGACCAGCACAGGGCCGAGCAAGACGCTGGGCTGGGCAAGGGCCAGCGTCCAGCGGTGGCGCTGGGGTTCGGCGATCACCTCGTAACTGGCGGGGGGCAGGGGACCTGCGCCGGTTTGCACTTGTATTGTTTGCATGGCTTGGGATTGCTGCCACTGCCGGGTTTCGGCACTGAGCAGCCAGCGGCGGCCATCGAATTGTTCCTGGCGCATCACCGGAAAATAGCGCTCGCTGGCGGGGGGCGGGCCATTGGCAAAGGTGACGCGAAAGGCCAGCTCGGAGGAGTTGACCAGCTCGCTGATGTCGCCGGGGGCCACCTCTTCCGAGAGCCCCGACAGGGCGCGGCTGGTGGTCGGCATCTGCCAGAGCGGGGGCAGTCTTGGCAGCACCAGAAACAGGGTCAGCAGCAGGGGAAGAGCCAGCAGCAGGGAGGCGCCGGCGCTGCGCCACGGCTGTCTCTGCTCCGGTGCCACGGCCGTCACCAGTGTGCTCACCGTCAGCCAGAGTGTGGCCGCCATGGTCAGTGCCCAGCCCATGCTCTGACGTTGCACCAGCGCCAGCGCGATGAGAAAGAAGGCGAGCAGCAGCACCTGTTCTACATCCCGCTCCCGCCGCACCTCTATCATCTTCAGGCTGTAGCCGAGCCAGAGCAGGTTGATGAGGGCTGGCAGCGTGCCCAGCGCCCGCCATTGCCAGGCCAACAGCAGAACCCCTGTGATGGCCAGCAGCGCCAGTGCGCGAGCGGGGGGCGATCGCCACTCCTGCCACAGCATCATGGCCCGCACGCCCAGGGTGATGGCGCCGACTGCGACGACCCAGAGCTGCAGCTGGGGCCAGAGTGCCAGCACCAGCACACCTTGCTGCAAGGCGATGAGGGGCAGCAGACGGCGATTATCGAGCAGCATTGGGAGAGCTCTCGTTTACAGATCCGGCTCTGTCATCGAAGCGGGCCAATGCCAGCTGACAGTGCCGAAGAAAGGCGGGGCCGCTCTCCGGGCCCAGGGTCTGGCCTGTCAGGGTCAGGGTGAAAGGAATGCCCCGCTTGCCATAATCGGCGCACCACCAGGCCAGGGCTGACAGTCGTTGCTCAAGATCCGTGCCTGTGACGCCTTGCAGGCTGAGGTGAGTGTCATCTTGTTCGGGTTCCTGGAACTGCTTGACCAGCAGGCCGCGCCCCTGAGCGAACTGCTTCCAGGCAATCTGGCCGAAGGGTTCCCCGACCTGGTGTGCCCGCAACATGTCGAAATCGCCGAGGGGGGCGGGACCAGCTTGACCCTGGGTACCTTTCTGCCCTGATGGCGAACCGCCCCACAGTGGCCCATAGAGAGGCTTGGGCGAGAGCCAGGCTTCCAGTTGCAGATCCAGCAGCGACCAGCAGCGAAACAGACCAAGTGGGTAGCGGCTCTCTACCCGAAGGCGGCCCAGTGGCAAGCGGCCGCGTTGCATTCCCCGCACCGGCAGGGTCAGGCTCTGGGGTGTCGAGTTTGCTTGCGCCAGCCAGAGTGAGCCTTCATTGAGGGCAAAGTACAGCGCCTGACACGGGCGCACGCTTCGTACCGTCACCTGGATGGGGACCTGGCTGCCCGCCTCCCCCAGCACGGTCGAGCCTCCCAGCAGTTCCAGCCCCAGCAGGTTGCGATGGGTAAGCCACATGGCGGCCATGAAGAGGCTGCCGAGGCAATAAGAGACCAGCAGCACCAGGTTGTTCTGGTAGTTGGTTCCGAGCAGGTAGATGGCGATCATTACCAGCAGATAGAGCAGCCCCATGCGGGTGGGCAGGATAAACAGGCTGCGCGGCCCCAGTGCCATCTGGCGGGCGGGGGGGATACGGTGGGTCAGCCAGCGTTGCTGCCACTGCTCCCTCAACCGGCGCCAGCCCAGCAGGGGGCGTTTCATCAAGGATTGTCCGGACTGACGCTGGCCAGCAGACGCTGGCTCAGGGGGCTGGCCTCGCCGCGCTGTACCCCGAAGCTGCCTCTGAGCCTGTGCTCGGCCACGTAGGGGAAGACGGCCTGCACATCCTCCACAGTGACGAAACGGCGCCCCGCCACCAATGACCAGGCCCGGCTCACCGCCAGCAGGGTCTGGGCCGCTCTGGGGGAGAGAGGTTGGGGCAGCTCTGCATCGAAACGGCTCTGGTGTACCAGCGCCAGCAGGTAGTCGAGGGTGGCATCGGAGACATGAATGGCATCCACCTCGGCCTGCAGGGCAGCAAGCTCGGTGGCATGCAGCTGCGGGGTCAGGGGTTGGCTCTGGCGGTTGCCGCGCAGCAGCTGGCGTTCGGCCTCCCGTGGTGGAAAGCCGAGCGACAGGCGCACGGCGAAGCGATCGAGCTGTGACTCGGGCAAGGGATAGGTGCCTGCCTGATCCGCCGGATTCTGGGTAGCGATGACGAAGAAGGGGGCGGGGAGCGGGTGGGTGTGGCCCTCTATGCTCACCTTGCCCTCGGCCATGGCCTCCAGCAGGGCACTTTGCACCTTGGGGCTGGCACGGTTGATCTCGTCCGCCAGCAGCACTTGGGTAAAGACGGGGCCGGGGTGAAAACGAAACTGCTGCTGGTGGGTGTCAAAGATCTGCAGCCCCAGCAGGTCGGCGGGCAGCAGATCAGCGGTGAACTGTACCCGTCGGCAGTCGAGCCCCAGCACCTGTGCCAGCCCTTGGGCCAGGGTGGTTTTGCCCATGCCGGGCAGATCCTCGATCAGCAGGTGACCACGGGCCAGCAGGGTCACCAGGGCTATCTTGAGTTGCAAGGGCTTACCCAAAATCACCTGCTCCAGTGCCGCCAGCAGCCCTGCTATCTGTTCTTGTGCTTTCACTCGTGCTTCCCCCTGTGTCTCATTGCCCCTACAGCTTATACGTCAGCGATGGAGGAGGGGGCAACGAAAGGGCAAGCCATTGAGCCGGGTCATTTTTGGGGCGACTTCACACAGACTTCACTCTGGTTCACTGTGGGCACATGGAGCTCATCTATGCTGACGCACGGATTGACTGTGCCAGCCATGGGGTTGGCGTTACCTACATTCATCATGAGACTCATCAAATGGAAAAAGCTACAACCCGGTCGCTGTTGGTACTGAGTACCCTGCTGCTCTCCCCCTTATCCCATGCAAAAGAAGCCGAGCCCCTGACGGCCGTGGTGGATGGCGCCATCCAGCCTTTGCTCAAGGAGCACAGGGTTCCGGGCATGGCGGTCGCCGTGCTCAAAGAAGGCAAGGCGTACTACTTCAACTACGGGGTGGCGGATCGGGAGAGCGGAGCTCGCGTCAGCGAGCAGACCCTGTTCGAGATTGGTTCAGTCAGCAAGACACTGACTGCGACCCTTGGCGCCTATGCCGCGGTCAAGGGTGGTTTTCAGCTGGAGGACAAGGCGAGCCAGCATGCGCCCTGGCTGAAAGGCTCCGCCTTCGACGGCATCACCATGGCCGAACTCGCCACCTACAGTGCGGGCGGTCTGCCGTTGCAATTCCCCGACGAGGTGGATTCCACCGACAAGATGCGTGCCTACTATCGCCAGTGGACGCCAGCCTACCCGGCGGGTACCCATCGCCAGTACTCCAATCCCAGCATAGGCCTGTTTGGTCACCTGGCCGCGAATAGCCTGGGCCAGCCATTTGAGCAACTGATGAGCCAGACACTGCTGCCCAAGCTGGGCTTGCATCACACCTATATCCAGGTGCCGGAGTCGGCCATGGCGAATTATGCCTACGGTTACTCGAAGGAAGACAAGCCCGTCAGGGTCAATCCGGGCGTGCTGGCGGCCGAGGCTTATGGCATCAAGACCGGCTCTGCGGATCTGCTGAAGTTTGTCGAGGCGAACATGGGGTATCAGGGAGATGCCGCGGTAAAAAGCGCGATCGCGCTGACCCACACCGGCTTCCATTCGGTGGGGGGCATGACTCAGGGGCTGGGCTGGGAGAGTTACGCCTATCCCGTCACCGAGCAGACATTGCTGGCGGGCAACTCACCAGCGGTGAGCTTCCAGGCCAATCCGGTCACGCGCTTTGCGGTGCCCAAAGCGATGGGCGAGCAGCGGCTCTATAACAAGACGGGCTCGACCGGCGGCTTTGGCGCCTATGTGGCGTTCGTGCCGGCCAAGGGAATAGGCATCGTCATGCTGGCCAACCGCAACTATCCCAACGAGGCGCGCATCAAGGCGGCTCACGCCATCCTGAGCCAGCTTGCCGAGTGACAGTGCGGTTGTTTTGATTGAGATGAGTACGCCGGGATTGCCCGGCGTACTTTTTGGTGCTGCCTGGCACGGCCATCGTTCACGTTAATGCCCAAATAGCTCGGCACTTAAAATAAAATGTCCAAATTGGAATGTACCGATCGCCATCTCTTCACTAGGTGCGGGAGGGGGTCGCCCATATAGTTCCCCCATTGCGACCCTGTTCGTTGTCATGTTCGTTACCACCTTGGCCCCGCCCACTCTGGCCGCCTGTTTCAGCCGTCAGGCGGGGGCTGGCGGGTCAATCTGCTATGGAGCATCCATGCCTGTATTCCTGCTGTGCAGTTTTCTGATGATCATCCTCTATCCGGTCGGGATCGATCTCTATCTGGTCGCTGTGCCCCAGATTGCCGATACCCTGCAGGCGAGCGAGGCGCAGATCCACACCGCCTTCTCCATCTATCTGTTCGGCATGGCGGCGATCGTGCTGCTGGGGGGAATGATTGCCGATCGCTACGGGCGGCGCTGGGTGGTGCTCGGGGGGGCGCTGATTTTTGTCATCGCCTCGCTGGTGGCGGGTCATGCCGAAGGGATCAGCCAGTTCTACCTCGGTCGTTTCTGGCAGGGGGTCGGGGCGGGGGTGCTCTATATCATGACCTTTACCGTGCTGCGGGATGTGCTGAGTCAGGATCGGCTGGCGATGGCGCTCTCGATGATCAACGGGGTGATCTGCGTGATCCCGGTGCTGGCGCCGGTGCTCGGTTATCTCATCCTGTCCCATTTTGACTGGCGCGGGATCTTCGTGGCGATGGCGCTGGTGGCGGCCGTCAGCGGTCTGGTCAACCTGCTGCTGCTCAAGGAGACCTGTCCGGCGCGGCAACCGGGGAGTGGCGCGGCGCTGCCCTTTGCCCTGCT
This sequence comes from Aeromonas sp. TS_SC_11, assembly GCF_057318915.1. Classification (NCBI taxonomy): domain Bacteria; kingdom Pseudomonadati; phylum Pseudomonadota; class Gammaproteobacteria; order Aeromonadales; family Aeromonadaceae; genus Aeromonas; species Aeromonas sp. TS_SC_11. The sequence goes on along the minus strand of NZ_CM170470.1, from coordinate 4,647,422 downwards.
GCGCTCTCCGCGCTTTATGTTGCTCTCCCTGCTGACCAGTGCCAGCGTGACCTCCATTCTGGTCTATGTCAGCGTCTCGCCGCTGATCCTGATGAAGGAGTTTGGCTTCACGACCGAGCAGTACTCCATCGTGATGATGGTGATGGCCGGGGTGAGCATGTCTACTTCTTTCCTGACCCCCCTGCTGTTGCGTCGTTTGGGCAAGCAGAAGGTGCTGGCGCTCTCCCATCTGGCCTATCTGCTGGCGGCGTGCTGTCTGCTCTGCAGCTGGCAGTCGGGAGGGGATATCCACTTGCTGCTGCCGGGGTTTGCATTGGTCTGCGTTGGCTTTTCTTGCGGCTTCGGGGTGGCCATGGGGGAGGCGCTCGATGGTTGCCAGCACAATGTGGCGTTCGCCAGCGCCGTGCTCTGCATCATGCAGATCAGCCTCTCCGGCCTCTATATCTGGTTGCTGGGCCAGCTGGGCTTTGCCCCGACTGAGATGCTGACCTATGCCCTGCTGCTGACGCTGCTCAGTTACCTGGCCGTCAAAGGGCTGGTACCATGGCTCGCGGTCCGTGAAGCGCGGTCGCAGGGCTGATGGAAGATGAGAGGGGATATGCGCAATCTGGGTGAACTCGATTTGAACCTGCTGGTGGTCTTCAAGTACCTGATGCAGGAGCGCAGTGTGGCAGGGGCAGCCAAAAAGCTCTGCGTCACCCCGTCGGCGGTGAGCAAATCCCTTGCCAAACTGCGGGACTGGTTTGATGACCCCCTGTTTGTACGGGTGCGGCAGGGGTTGCAGCCCACCAACCTATCCCTGACCCTGGAGGAGGAGCTGAAGGTCTGGTTCCAGCTCACCGACAGTATCACCTCGCTCAACAGCGAGGCGATCCCCGATGGTGCCCGCTTTAGTCTGGTAATGGAGTCGCCTTTCTACATCAGCTTTCTGAGCGATCTGCCCATGGTCATCTATGAGAAATACCCCAATTCGGTGGTCAAGACACTGGGTTGGGATCACCATTCCCTCAATGACATTGTCAACGGGGATGCGGATCTGGGATTTTGTGCCAGGGAAACCTATGCCCGCTCCCGGGCCAAGGTCAACCGGTTGCCCTACTACATCGACCATGAGGTGCTGTTCACCGATCGCCCCGTGGTCTTTCTGCGCAAGGATCACCCCCTGCTCGAGCAGAAGTGGTCGCTGGAGAACTTTCTGGCGTCTCCTCAGGTCAGCATGGTGTGGGAGGCGAATGACAGCTGGGCTCTCGACAGTCTGCTGGAGGAGGAGGGGCTGAAGCGGAAGGTACCCATCATGGTCTCCAGTTTCGAGCAGGCGTTGCATATTGCCGCCCAGTCCAGCCACGAGCTGATTGCCGTCGCCCCTTCCTACTGCGGCGGTTATGCGGCCAAGCATCACGACAACCTGATTGCCATGCCGCTACCGCTGTCCGAGAAGCTCTACGCCCAGTTGGAGATTGCCTTCATTCTGCTCTGGCACAAACGCCACAATCAGGATGCCAAGGTGATGTGGCTGCGCAACGAAATCCGGCGACTCTACAACGACGTATCGCCACGCTAATGTTGCAGTCACGTTTCCCATGGGTCAGTCGGAACATCTGAGCCTGACAAAGGGTGAGGCGCTGGCGCCTGATCAGTCACAGGCGTGATGAGGGGAGTATGTGGCAAGGCAAGGGCTGCGGCCCTTGCCTTGTTGTTTCTGGATTAGCCGTACTGCTCTTCCATCCAGGCTTCGACGATAAGCTGGGCGGAAACCCCGTCCACGCTGCCTTTATCGAGTGCCTTGTAGCCACCCCGTTCAAACAGGCGGGCACGGGCATCCGTGGTGGTGAGTCGCTCGTCCTTGAACTCCACCTGCTTACCAAAGCGGCCGTGCAGGCGATTGCCGAATTTGCGGGCCCGTACCGTGATCTCCTGTTCTGTGCCGTCCATATTGAGGGGCAATCCCACCACCAGCAGGTCTGGCTGCCACTCCTTGAGCAGTTTTTCGATGTCGTCCCAGTTGGGCACACCGTCGTTGGCCTTGATGGCGCGCAGGGGCTGGGCCGTGCCGGTGAGTTCCTGTCCGATGGCGACCCCTATGCTCTTGGTGCCGTAGTCGAAGCCCATGATACTGCGTGATGACATTGAATATTTTCCTCAAAACGCATCGCAAAATGCGTGGCAAACGGCATCAGCTATGGCCGATGTCGCTGGATAGATGAATGGGATTGACCCCTATGCTGGCGGCCGCTTGCTGCCAGCGTTGATGAATGGGGGTCTTGAATACCAGATCCGGGTTGGGCGGTATCACCAGCCAGGCCCCGTCCACCAGTTCCTGTTCCAGTTGACCCGCACTCCAACCTGCGTAGCCGAGCGCCACCAACCAGTGATCCGGTGCCTGTTCGGTGCCCAGGGTTTCCAGTATGTCCTTGGAGGTGGTGACCATGAGTTCGTCCCCCACCTGCAGGGTGGAGTTGAACGGGACGGAAACTGTGCAGCACGAAACCGCGATCGGCGTGTACCGGCCCCCCTTGCAGCACGGGCTGCTTGAGATCCGGGCTGGCCGGGGGGGCGAGCTTGAGCTGGGTCAGCATGGCGTCCAGTGACATGTCCACCGGGATATTGACCACCAGCCCCATGGCACCCTCTTCATTGTGCTCGCACAGATAGACCAGCGAACGTTCGAAATAGGGATCGGAGAGGCTCGGCATGGCGAGCAGAAAATGATTTTGCAGTGTTTGCATATGGGCCAAATATTGCAAAGGTATTTGAAGCAATTATGGCAGCTCGCCTCGTTGGGCAAAACCGCTTTTTACCAGCAGGGTCTAGGCTATCAGTATATTTCGAGTGGAGAGAAAGCCATGGAAGGTATTTCGATCAGACAGAAGTTGATCCTGGGTTGCGTTGTGCCCCTGTTGGCACTGTTGGCCTTGCTGGTCGGTGCAACCCAGGCGATGTTCCAGTTGATGGCGGGAATGAACGCCATGTATCAGGGAGAGGTGGTACAGCTCAAGGAGCTCAAGCAGATTGCCGATCTCTACGCGGTCAAGGTGATCGATGCGGCCAACAAGGCCAATGTGGGGGGCATAGCACCGTCCAAAGCCAAGGCTGACATGCAGCAGGCGCAGCGGGAGATAGCGCAGATCTGGCAGCAATACCGGAGTCGGGAGATGAGCGCGGCCGAACAGCAGGAGGCCGCCAGTGTGCAGGCCTTGTTTGGTGCCGCCGATCAGCAGATTGCTGCCGTGGTGGCGGTGCTGGATCAGATGCAGGGGGAGGCGCGTGATTTGCTGGCTGCCCGCATCATGCCCCTCTACGGGGTGATAGATCCGGTGAGCGACGGTGTGAGCGCGCTGGTGGAGTTCCAGCTCAAGGAGGCTGAGCAAAATATCGGTGAGCTCAATGATCTCCGGCAGCAACTATTCCAGCTCTTTATCCTGATGTTTGTGGTGGGGGGGGCCTGCATTCTGTTCTTCGGTGTGTGGGCAGGGCGTAGCGTCAGTCAACCTTTGGTCGCCATGGGCGGGATCTTGCGCGGCATGCAGACCGATCTCGACTTGAGCAAGCTGGTACCCGTGCTGCGCAAAGATGAGATGGGCGGGCTGGCTCATTCACTCAACGAGGTGATCTGCCATTTTCGTGAGCTCATCACCCAGATCAACGGCATGGCGGAGCAGCTTGCCACAGCGTCGGCCCATCTGGCCCATATCGGCATGCAAAGCCGGGGGCGCTTCGCAGAGCAACAGGCAGAAACGGATCAGACCGCGACCGCCATGAACCAGATGAGTGCGACTGTGGCCGAGGTGGCGAACAGTTCCAACAGCGCTGCCGATGCGGCGCACCATGCCGACGAGAGTGCCCGTCACGGCCACCATATCGTCGAAGATGCCATCTTGCGCATGTCCGGCCTCTCCGCCCAGATCCAGAACACGGCCGCCATGATCACCCAGCTGGCGGATGACAGCCGCAACATCAGCAGCGTGATGGATGCCATTCGTGGCATTGCCGAGCAGACCAACCTGCTGGCGCTCAATGCGGCCATCGAAGCGGCGCGGGCCGGCGATCAGGGTCGCGGCTTTGCCGTGGTGGCCGATGAGGTGCGCACCCTGGCCCAGCGCACCCAGCGTTCCACCGAAGAGATCGGCAAGACCATTGTCAAGTTGCAGCAGGGGGCCAGCGAGGCGGCCTCTAGCATGGAACTGGGGCTGAGTCAGGTTGAGGAGTCCAATCGCACCGTGCTGGCCTGTGGTCAGGCCCTCGGCGAGATAGTGAGTTCGGTCAATGTGATCAACGAGATGAACACCCATATCGCCACGGCGGCTGAGGAGCAGAGCAAGGTAGCTGAGGAGATCACCCGCAACGTGGTCAACATAGCCCACATAGCGACCGAGTCGACCAGGGCCGCTTCCGAGTTGAACCAGAGTTGTCATGAGCTGGAGCAGCTGTCGAGCGATCTCAAGGTGAAGGTAGGGCAGTTCCGCTGCTAAAGGGTGTCGGGATAAATGAGGTAACAGGATGAAAAAGAAGAGGCGGCCCCAGGGCCGCCTCTTCTTTATATTGCCGTTGAGTGGTGAGCCACTCAGGCTTTCGCCAGCCGACGCTCGATGGCATCCATCAGCATGCCGGTGATGGAGACGTCAAAGGCGGCCTCGATCTCGCGGATGCAGGTCGGGCTGGTGACGTTAATCTCGGTCAGCCTATCGCCTATGATGTCGAGGCCGACGAAGATGAGGCCCTTCTCTTTGAGGGTCGGGCCGACGGCGCGGGCGATGGCCCAGTCCGCTTCGCTCAAGGGGCGCGCCTCGCCACGGCCACCGGCCGCCAGGTTGCCCCGAGTCTCCCCCTGCGCCGGGATGCGGGCCAGGCAGTAGGGTACGGGTTCACCATCCACCACCAGCACCCGCTTGTCGCCATCCTTGATGGCGGGCAGATAGGTCTGCGCCATGCAGTACTGGCTGCCATGTTCAGTCAGGGTTTCGATGATGACACCGACGTTGGCGTCATCTTCCTTCATACGGAAGATGGAGGCGCCGCCCATGCCGTCCAGCGGTTTGAGGATCACGTCTTTGTGTTTGGCGTGGAAGGCCCGCAGTTTGTCTGCTCTGCGAGTGACGAGCGTGGTCGGGGTGTGTTCGGCAAACCAGGCGGTGTAGAGTTTCTCGTTGGCGTCGCGCAGGCTCTGGGGCTTGTTGACGATGAGGCAGCCCTCATCCTCGGCCCGCTCCAGCATGTAGGTGGCGTAGATAAATTCGGTGTCGAAAGGGGGATCCTTGCGCATCAGGATCACATCCAGGGTGGAGAGGGGCTGATCGATCACCTCGCCCAGGTTGAACCAGTCGGCATAGTCATATTTGACGGTCAGCGGGCGCATGGTGCCAAAGGCGCGGCCGGCTTCCATATAGAGATCCGACATCTCCAGATAGAAGAGCTCATAGCCGCGCTTTTGCGCCTCTTCGAGCATGGCAAAGCTGGAATCTTTCTTGATATTGATGGCCGAAATCGGGTCCATCACTATGCCGAGTTTAATGGTCATCCGAGTTTCCTTCTTGTGGCTCGATTGCGAGTGAGATTCTTAAAACCTGTTTCAGGCCAGATCGCCAAAGCGGCACTGCAGCGCGGTAATGGCGGTCAGGGCGGCGGTTTCGGTGCGCAGCACCCGCGGCCCCAGCAGCATCTCTTTGAAATCTTCCTGCACGGTACGGGCGATCTCGTCGCTCGATAAGCCCCCTTCCGGGCCGATCAGCAGGCGCACCCCGTGTTCCGGCACCGGCAGTGTGTTGATGCTGTAGGGGGCGCGCGGGTGCAGGTTGAGCTTGAGCTCTTTGGTCTCTTCTGCCAGCCAGGCATCCAGCTCCATCGGCATGCGAACTTCGGGCACCACATTGCGGCCGCACTGCTCGCAGGCGCTGATCACCACCTTCTGCCACTGCTCGCGTTTCTTCTCCAGCCTGTCGGCGGGCAGCTTGACGCCGCAGCGCTCGGAGAAGAGCGGCGTGATGCAGGTGACACCCAGCTCGACGGATTTCTGGATGGTGAAGTCCATCTTGTCGCCCCGGCTGATCACCTGGCCCAGATGGATGGCGAAGGGGGATTCCACCGAGCGCTGCTCGCAACTGTCGATGGTCACTTCAACCGATTTCTTGCCGACCAGGATGATGGTGGCGGCATATTGATTGCCGTCGCCATTGAACAGCTCGAGCTGTTGGCCCGGCTGCATGCGCAGTACCCGGCCGATATGGTTGGCACCGTCTTCCGACAGGGCGAGGGTCTGGCCAACTTGCAGGGTGGCCGCTTCATAGATACGTGGAATGCGCATGGCTGATTATCAGTCTCTTGCTTGGAAACCCTTCAATATCCTACTGCGAGGCGTTGAGCAAGGCTCACGCGGCAGAGGTTGAAGGGGTTCATGATGAGAGGGGGCGCTCCCCCTCCTTAGTTAAATGGGGTTATTGGCACTGCTTTTCAATGAAGGGATTGGTATTGCCCTGCAGCTTGCCGATGCGGCGGTTGCGCTCGCACTCCCAGCTATCAGCCGGGTACTGCCTGTCCCAGGCTTCGAACAGTTTACGTTGTTGCGCGGCGAGGCGCAGCCCGTGTTGCTGGCTCATATAGAGGTAGGCGCGGGCGATCTGGCCTCGTACCAGCCCCTTGGGTGGTTGCACCCGGCGCTCCTTGAAGTCCACCAGCATCTGGCACTGGCCGTATTGATCCGGGGTGCCGTTCCAGTCGGAGAAACGGTAGTTGGCCCGATCGCCATTTACCTCGCCGATGGCGGGGAAGAGGTTGTGCATGTCCCCCTCCATCTTGTTGAACTCATCGCTCTTGCTGCAATTTTTGCGTCCACCCTGCTGCCAGCACTGCAGTTGATGGCCAAATTCCCAGGCGGGTACCACGTGTTCCCACTCGATGCGGGCGGCGCGCTTGGGCTGCTTGCGCGGTTCATAACCGCAGCTGGCCAGATCCGGGCTCATTTTTTTGCCCTGATAGCGAATGTCGCAGCCGCAGTAGAAGGTGGTGACTGTGGGCTGGGTTTGATAGAGCTTGACCAGATCCTGCTTGGCGGTGCGAAAAGTCTGGGCATGAAGGGGCAGGCTGACCAACAGAGTCAGGGCGACAGAGAGCAGGGGACGAAACATGAAGATCCTTGGCAATGAAACGGTTGGATGAAAAGAGAAGGCACCCTAACACAGGGTTGCGACACGGGCTGGCTTACTGTGCAGGCACTGGCACCTGCTGTTCCCGCTCCAGGGGCTGCTTGCAACGGCGGCAGTGGTAGCGGGCGTCACCGCGCGCCACCTTGTTGTGGCGGCGAACCGACAGCTGATGCTGCTGGCAGTGACAGCGATAAGGCACTGTGCGTTGGGCCAGCACCGTCAGATCGAAGCTGTGGGTGGTTCTTGGCTCAAGGCCGAACAGCTCCCGCATCAGCGACTGCCACTGCTGGCCGTGGGGCAATACCCTATGCTTGCCCCGACCCTCACCCCAGAGGGCATAGACCAGCAGATGGGCCACTTCATGGGGCACCACCTCGTCCAGAAACGCCTGCTGGTTGGCCTGATAGAGGGCAGGGTTGAAGCGCAGCTCCCAGGTCTGCAGCCGCGCCGAACCCGCCGCCCGGCCCCGCATATTGCAATAAATGCGCGGGCGGGCAAAGGTGCGACCGAGGCGCGCCTCGGCCTGCACGAAACAGGCTTCGACCCGCTGATGCAGCAGTTGTTCGAGATGAGCAGGGGTAGCAGACATGGGATTTCCGTCGGTCAGCAGACAAGCAAAAGGGGAGCCAGGCTCCCCTTTTATCACAACTGAGTGCCTTAGAGGCCAGCGGCGGAGCGCAGCAGCTCGGCCTTGTCGGTCTGCTCCCACGGGAACTCTTCGCGACCGAAGTGACCGTAGGCAGCGGTAGCCTGGTAGATGGGGCGCTTCAGATCCAGCATCTCGATCAGGCCATACGGGCGCAGTTCGAAGTGCTCGCGTACCAGCTTGACCAGCAGATCCTCGGCCACCTTGGCGGTACCGAAGGTTTCGACGCTGATGGAGGTCGGCTCGGCCACGCCGATGGCGTAGGAGATCTGGATCTCGCAGCGATCCGCCAGACCGGCGGCGACAATGTTCTTGGCCACGTAGCGGGCAGCGTAGGCGGCGGAGCGGTCAACCTTGGACGGATCCTTGCCTGAGAAAGCGCCACCACCGTGACGGGCCATGCCGCCGTAGGTGTCGACGATGATCTTGCGACCGGTCAGACCGCAGTCACCCATGGGGCCGCCGATAACGAAACGGCCGGTCGGGTTGATGAAGTATTTGGTGTCCTTGGTGATCCACTCGGCCGGCAGCACAGGCTTGATGATCTCTTCGCGCACCGCTTCCACCAGATCTTTGTGGCTGATGGACTCACTGTGCTGGGTCGAAAGCACAACGGCATCCACACCCAGGATCTTGCCTGCGTCGTCGTAGGCGAAGGTCAGCTGGCTCTTGGCATCCGGACGCAGCCACGGCAGGGTGCCGTTCTTGCGCACTTCGGCCTGACGCTTCACCAGCAGGTGAGAGTAGGTGATGGGGGCGGGCATCAGTACGTCGGTTTCGTTGGTGGCGTAGCCGAACATCAGGCCCTGGTCACCGGCGCCCTGCTCTAGTGGATCGCTGCGGTCAACACCCTGGTTGATGTCAGGGGACTGCTTGCCGATGGCGTTCAGCACGGCGCAGGAGTCAGCGTCGAAGCCCATGTCGGAGTGGGTGTAGCCGATGTCACGCACTGTATCGCGCACTATCTCTTCGATATCTACCCAGGCAGAGGTGGTTACTTCACCCGCTACCATGACCATGCCGGTCTTGACCAGGGTCTCACAGGCGACACGGGCCTTGGTATCTTGCTTGAGGATGGCGTCCAGTACCGCATCGGAGATCTGGTCCGCAATCTTGTCGGGATGGCCTTCGGAGACCGACTCGGAAGTAAACAGCTTTGCCATGATGGGATTCTCAGCTTGTCTGGGGTTATCGCCACAGCAATAACCGGGTGATGATAGGATGATTGTAGAGGTATCTACATCTGGACGTCCATTTTAGTTAGCGCCCTTCTCGATTGCCAGCACTATTTTGGTTTTGCCCCGTGCTGGCCGAACAAGATACGTGCTTTACCCCATTTGGGGTGCAAGCCGATGACAACTCAATCGTTTGCCTTGGCAAGAAAAGCGATTGAGCTCCCAAAGCCACTTTATTCGCCCAGATAATATTTGCACCGCACGCCCCCTGCTGGGACAATAACGCGCCTTAATCTTGGCCATCAAATGAAGCAATCGCAGGAGATACAGATGCCTTCTCGTAAAGAGCTTGCCAATGCCATTCGCGCATTGAGTATGGATGCCGTTCAAAAAGCCAACTCCGGTCACCCGGGCGCCCCCATGGGAATGGCGGATATCGCCGAAGTGTTGTGGCGCAGCCACCTCAAGCATAACCCGAACAACCCCAAGTGGGCCGACCGCGACCGTTTCATTCTGTCTAACGGCCACGGCTCCATGCTGCTGTACTCTCTGCTGCATCTCTCCGGTTATGACCTCTCCATCGACGATCTGAAAAACTTCCGCCAACTGCACTCTCGCACCCCGGGCCACCCCGAGTACGGTTATGCGCCAGGCATCGAAACCACCACTGGCCCGCTGGGTCAGGGCATCACCAATGCCGTGGGCATGGCGATCGCCGAAAAGGCCATGGCCGAGCAGTTCAACCAGCCGGGTCACGACATCGTTGACCACTACACCTACGCCTTCATGGGCGACGGCTGCCTGATGGAAGGCATCTCCCACGAGGCTTGCTCCCTGGCAGGTACCCTGCAACTGGGCAAACTGATCGCATTCTGGGATGACAACGGTATCTCCATCGACGGTCACGTTGAAGGCTGGTTCACCGACGACACCCCCAAGCGTTTCGAAGCCTACGGCTGGCACGTCATCCCGGCCGTGGACGGTCACAGCCCGGAAGCCATCAATGCCGCCATCGAAGCCGCCAAGGCCGAGACCGGCAAGCCGACCCTGATCTGCTGCCGCACCATCATCGGCTACGGTTCACCGAACAAGTCCGGTTCTCACGATTGCCACGGCTCACCGCTGGGCAACGACGAGATCGCCGCCGCTCGTGCCTTCCTGAAGTGGGACCACGCGCCGTTCGTCATTCCGTCCGACATCGCCGCCGAGTGGAACGGTCAGGAGAAGGGCACCAAGCTGGAAGCCGACTGGGCTGCCAAGTTTGCCGCCTATGAAGCCGCGCACCCGGCGCTGGCTGCCGAATTCAAGCGTCGCACCGCAGGCGAGCTGCCGGCCAACTGGGCCGCTGAATCTGCCAAGATCATCGAGACCCTGCAAGCCAACCCGGCCAAGATTGCGACCCGCAAAGCGTCCCAGAACTCTCTGGAAGCCTTCGGCAAGTTGCTACCTGAGTTCATGGGTGGTTCCGCTGACCTGGCCCCGTCCAACCTGACCATGTGGTCCGGTTCCAAGTCGCTCACCCCCGAGAGCGCGGCAGGCAACTACATCCACTACGGTGTGCGCGAGTTCGCCATGTCCGCCATCATGAACGGTATCGCCCTGCACGGTGGTTTCATCCCCTACGGCGCTACCTTCCTGATGTTCATGGAGTACGCCCGCAACGCCCTGCGCATGGCCGCCCTGATGAAGCAGCGCGCCATCTTCGTTTACACTCACGACTCCATCGGTCTGGGTGAAGATGGCCCGACTCACCAGCCGGTCGAGCAGATCGCCTCCCTGCGTCTGACCCCGAACATGAGCACCTGGCGCCCATGTGACCAGGTTGAATCCGCCATCGCCTGGAAGCACGCCATCGAGCGTATGGACGGCCCGACTGCGCTGATCTTCTCCCGCCAGAACCTGCCCCAGATGGACCGTACCGCCCAGCAATTGGCCGATACCGCCAAGGGTGGTTATGTGCTGAAAGACTGCGCCGGCACCCCGGAGCTTATCCTGATCGCTACCGGTTCCGAAGTGGAGCTGGCCGTGGCCGCCTATGAGCAGCTGACTGCCAAGGGCCGCGCCGTGCGCGTGGTTTCCCTGCCGGCCACCGACGTATTCGACGCCCAGTCTGCCGAGTACAAGGAGTCCGTCCTGCCGTCTTCCGTCACCAAGCGCGTGGCCATCGAAGCGGGCATCGCCGACTACTGGTACAAGTACGTCGGTTTCGGTGGCAAGATCATCGGTATGACCACCTTCGGTGAGTCTGCACCGGCAGAGCTGCTGTTCAAGGAATTTGGCTTTACCGTGGAAAACGTGGTTGCGACCGCTGAGTCCCTGTAATAGCTGATTGCTTTGTATTGAACTGAAAAGCGCCTCCCTTGGGAGGCGCTTTTTTATTGACTGACATTTGACTGAGGAAACATTAAGTAGCAGGATGTGAAGCATTGCATTTTTGGATAGGGTTTACTATTAAAAATAGGGAGTATCTCTTTGAGTGAACAATTAAAGCAAAGGGTTTCACGATATATAAGTAAATCATCGGATCTAGAATGGCCTGAAGATATAGTTGATTTTGATAATCAGAGTTTTGTTGTTAATGGAATAAAACCACTTGTCCAAGTTCAAGACGACATCGAATCAGCATTTGTTTGGTGTTGGTCAATAAAAGATCTGTTTATAAATGATCTGATAAGTAAAAATAAAAGCGTTAGCAAAAAAATAATTGAAAATGAAATTAACAAGCATGTCTGTTTAACATATTGTGCTGATATAGCAAATCGTCTAAAGCATGGTGAGCTTAGAGATAGTCGGAGTGGACAGTTTGCTAAACTCTCAGTTGTACAAAGTATTTTGGTTAATACTGAATTTACCTCAGCAATTTATCGGCTAGATGGCAAGTATTTTATTTTCCCTAAGAATAAAGACTGTGCAAAGATAAAAGCCAATGTAAATGACGAAAATGGACAGTTTTTATTGGATGCATATACTTGTTTGCATGAGTCACTAATAGCATGGGACTATATATATAGTAAATTCAAATAATTATATTTATAACCAATTGGATCGATTAGTGAAGCGCAATCTGACTTCTGCTAAACATAAAGTTTCTGTATTACTAAACCGAATATTTTATTCTTTGAAATGATGATTTTAAAAAGTAATGTCCCTTCAGATTATCTTAAAAGACACCGGCCTAAGCCGGTGTCTTTTAACTGCTAAAACAATCTCTTAAACCTGCGGCGGGGTACTTTCCGCATTGGAGAGTACGGCATCCATCTGCACTAGGGCACCGGCTGGCAGTTCGCTTACCCCAAATACGGTGCGGGCAGGCAGATAGCCTGGGAAATATTTGGTGTAAACGGCGTTGACCGCATCCAGATCGGCGATATTGCCGAGCTGGATATTGACCTTGACGATATCGTCCATCACATGGTCGATGCTTTCGACAATGGCTTTGATATTGCTCAGGCACTGGGCGGTCTGCTCTTTGACACAGCCGGTCAGGATCTTGCCGGTAGTGGGGTCGATCGGCAGTTGCGCAGTCAGATGGTTGTAGTGGGAGAAGGCGACGCTCTGGCAATGGAGCGGGCTGCGTGGTGCCTTGTCAGTATTGCGGGCGCTGATCACCAGGTTGTGTCTGTCTTCTACCAGCTGCGGCGGTGTGCCGTCACCGTGGGAGATGACCGCATCCATCTGCACCCGGGCACCCAGCGGCAGGGCAGTTGCGCTGATCACGGAGCGGGCCGGCAGATAGGCGACGGCGCGGGCAATGGCGGAGTCGGGGAAGAAGGTGGTGTAGACCTCGTTGACGGCCTCCAGATCGGCGAGGCTGGTCAGGTAGATGTTCACCTTGACGATGTCGTCAAACGGCACATCGATGCTTTCCAGCACGGTCTTGATGTGGCGCAGACACTGACCTGCCTGCTCCTTGATGCTACCGGCGACCAGCTTGCCCGAGGCCGCATCGACCGGCAGTTGCGCGCCTATGTTGTTGTAGTGAGAGAAGGCGACGGTATGGGTCGAGAGCGGGTTGTGCGGTGCCTTGTCGCTGTTGCGGGCCAGTTTCACCAGGGCGCAGGGCGCCTGCGGGAAGGTGCCTTCGCCATTGGAGATGATGGCGTCGATCTGCACTTGGGCATCCAGTGGCAGGGCGGCCACCGCGAGTGTGGTACGGGTCGGCAGATAGCCCGGGAAGAATTCGCGATAGACGGCGTCGACCGCTTCCAGATCCGAAATGTCTTTGAGGAAGATGGTGGCTTTGACCATATCGTCCATCACGTGGCCGATGCTCTCTATGATCGCCTTGAGGTTATTCAGGCACTGTCTGGCCTGTACCTTGACGTCACCACTCACCATCTTGCCAGTCTTGGGATCGACCGGTAACTGGGCAGAAATATTGTTGTAATGAGAGAAGGCCACCGTCTGGGTGTAGGGACCCAGATCCTGGGGGGCATTGGTGGTATTTCTTGCAGCCTTGATGATGGTGCCACTCATAGATATTCCTCTTTTTAGTATTCGTTGTTAACTCAGGTACAGGTTCGTCCCGTCCGAGTGCGCCATGCTGACTGCGCCAGCGGGTGCATCCCCGGTTATATATTTAATCCACTCACTAGCTGAATGGGATAAGAGAGGAAGGGACAGGGTTGATTATTTCAGACGAGGCGATTCTATGAGTGGCCATCAGGGGATGCAAACCGGTGATTGCGTTTCTATGAGATGGCTCAACGCTTGGAAATATAGCTGTTTTGCTATTCAATTCAGGGTGAATACGATTCCTGGTTGGATCAAACAGGTCTGGTAGCGTGGGCGAGCCCGTGTGGACTGGGTTCTTCCCCTTGCGGGGGAGGGGGCTGTGCTGTGAACGAGGCGTTAAAAATATGCGCCATCTTGCGGTTAATCGATTTTATTGTGCATAGGTATGTATTTTTAAGAGTTTTGGACATCTATCCTGTCTGCTAAAAATATGCTAGCCCAAGGTCATCCAAAGACTAATAAAGATGTGGCTGGAATATAATTCAATATATTGCATAGGCGATATTTTATTGCATTTGAATAGCCGCTTGTTCGCTGATCCTGATGATATTTATCGCGCCAAATAGAGAGATAAATATGCCGCAAGGGGACAGGTATCCTGTTAGCAGATCGTGATGATGGAGCGAAAGGGTGGGACCAGCGGGTGGCTGGCCCGCCTGGGTGTCGCAGGTCGGGCAGCAGTGTCACTTATCCGGTGGGGTAGAGGGTTGTGCGACTGGCGACCGTGTAGATGGGAGGGCAGATTGCCCTCCTTGCTCAGATATGCTTGATACGAAGGTCCTGATCCCGGTTATCGATCAGGCAGGATAGAGGGCGCCCAGCACGGCCAGGCGACTGGCACCCGTGACAGCGGGCAGGTTACCTGGCTTGCGGTGGATAAAGCGCTGCGCCAGCCAGGCAAAGGCGGCCCCTTCCACCCAGTCGGGGGCGAGCCCCAGCTCGGCCGTACTGGCGATGCGCCAGCAGGGCAGCAGGTTGGCCAGTTCGCTCAGCAGGGGGGCGTTATGGGCGCCACCGCCGCAGACATACAGCTCGGGCCGGCTTTGCACCTCGTCCAGTGCAGGTAACTGGCGGGCTATGCTGTGGCAAGTGAGTGCCTGCAGGGTGCGCTGCACATCCACAGGGGCGTAGGCACTGCCCGCTAGCTCGCCATCGAGCCAATCCAGGGTAAACATCTCCCGCCCGGTGCTCTTGGGCCACGGGGCGGCGAAGTAGGGGTGAGCCAGCAGTTGCTCAAGCAGGGCGGGAACAAGCTGGCCGCTGGTGGCCCATTGGCCACCAGCATCGTAGTTGCCACCGTGCGGCTGATGGCGGCGATACCAGCCATCGAGCAGAGTGTTGGCCGGGCCGGTATCAAAGCCATACACCCCGCCTGCGTTGCCCGGCAGCACTGAAATATTGGCGATGCCGCCGAGGTTCAGTACCACCCGCAGGGCGCCGGGCTTGGCAAACAGCGCCTGATGGAACGCAGGCACCAGCGGCGCCCCCTGACCGCCAAGGGCCATGTCCATGGTACGAAAATCGGCGATTACGTCGATACCCGTGAGGGCGGCCAACAGGGCGG
The DNA here is from genome assembly GCF_057318915.1 of Aeromonas sp. TS_SC_11. Taxonomy (NCBI): domain Bacteria; kingdom Pseudomonadati; phylum Pseudomonadota; class Gammaproteobacteria; order Aeromonadales; family Aeromonadaceae; genus Aeromonas; species Aeromonas sp. TS_SC_11. Next base: position 4,632,386 of record NZ_CM170470.1, on the reverse strand, counting down.
CGTTGCCGATTTGCAGGGTAAAGCCGAGTTGGGGGCGGTGGCGGATGGTCTGACCGTGGCTGCCGATGGCGCGAATATCCTTAGGGGTCAGCCCTGCCTTGGCCAGCAGCGCGTGAGTGGCGGTGGCAAACTCGCGGGCCACCAGATTATCGGCCACCCCCATGCGATCGATTTCGTTGTCGCTCGGGGTGCAGAGCTCGTGCAGCTCGCGGGCGGTGGGCCAGGGGTGGCTGATGGCCGCTTCTACCTGCAGTTCATCCCCGTCCATCATCACCAGCACGGCGTCGATCCCGTCCATGCTGGTGCCGGACATCAGCCCAATGTAGCGCTCAATCATGGTGTCTCCTCAATTGCGGGTAGGAAAAGAGAGTGGGAGAGAGGATAGATAAGGTCACGGCCTCAATCCCATGCACATTCCGGTCCCCGACATCAGACCGAGATCTCGCTCACTCATGACAGCTCCTTATGTGTCGAGAAACCTGACCAGAGAGAAGGGATAACGGCATCGCTGCCATGCTCTCTTCCGGCTCCCTGTATCAACCCGACAGCATGTGCCTTCACGCCATATGGCTCGGCAGAGGTGCGGCTTAATTGTCGCGACCGTCCCGCTTGTTCTGGGCCAGCTGCAGCTCGGGTTTGTCGAGTTGGTCGAGTTTGGCCAGTTGCGGCGTTGCCAGCAGTTTGAAGTTGGCCAGCTCCCGCCCTGTGAGGGTCTCGGCCTGCGGCAGATTGAGGGTGCGCGGGTTCTTGTGAATGCCGCCCACCACAAATTCATAGTGCAGGTGCGGGCCTGTTACCCGACCAGTCCCCCCCAGGGTGCCAATGGTCTGCCCCTGTTTCACCCGCTGCCCTTTATTGACGGTGCGTTTGGAGAGGTGCAGGTACTTGGTCACATAGTTGCCGGCGTGCTTGATGAAGACATAGTTGCCGTTGAACTGGTTGTAACCGGCCGCCACTACGCTGCCGCCGCCGGCGGCCATGATGGGGGTGCCCACCGGTGCCACATAGTCGATGCCATTGTGGGGACGCACCTTGCCGGTGACCGGATGCAGGCGGCGCGGATTGAAGTTGGAGCTGATGTATTTGAAGTTGACTGGCGCGCGCAGGAAGCTTTTGCGCATCGCCTTGCCTTCCGGTGTGTAGTAGTTGCCATCCTCGTTCAGCACGGCGCGATAGATGGCGCCCTGGTTGATGAACTCGGCGGCCAGAATGTCGCCGGAGGCCACTCGTTCGTCATCCTGGAATTTTTCCTGATAGACAACCCGAAAGCTGTCCCCGGGTTGCAGGTCCTGTGCGAAGTCGATATCCCAGCCGAAAATGGCGGCGAGATCCATGATCTGATCTTCGGTCATCCCCGCCTCGACGGCGGCCCCCCAGAAGCTGGAGCGTATCTCGCCTCGGGTAACCTGCTCGCGGGTATCGAGTTCCAGCTTGACCGGTTTGGCCACGAAGCTCTCGGCCCTGCGGCTTACTTTCAATGCCTGTTCCAGGCTGTGGGGGTAATAAAGGCTGTGCAGATCGCCATTTTTGGTGAGCTTGAAGGTGAGTTCTTGCCCGGGACGCAACATGCGAAGGGGGTCGCTGCCGTCGAGCTGATCGATCAGGTGCAGATCCGTGGTGCTGAGCCCCAGCCGCTGGAAGATGACGCCCATGTTGTCGCCACGGCGCACTTTCACCTGTTTGGTGACATAGCTCGGCTTGGGCGGAATGGCCGCTTGCCCGGCTTGTGCCAACAGATCGTCGTCGTCCGGTTGCGGCTCGGCGGCTAGCTCGTTGCTGTTTTCATCGACCCGGGTGGCGACTGCCCGTTCGCTTGGCCAGGCCGCCAGCATCATCACCATGATGCTCAAAATCAGCACCATCTTGCGGTGCCAGGTGGGAAGAGAGTTGAAGGCGTTCCAAATGACCATGAGAAGCTGACGAAGTCGGGCAGAATGAGCGGATTTTACAGCCTTTCCAATTAGCTCGCCATTCCAGTAATATGTTTGGCCCTGTGGAATCGTGATTGGAGTGTCAAAAAATGTCCCAGCTCGAGGTGGCGCTAGCCGAGATCAAGCGCGGAGCGGAAGAAATTCTGGTTGAAGAAGAACTGGTTGCCAAGTTGAAGGAAGGGCGCCCGCTGCGCATCAAGCTGGGGATGGACCCGACGGCTCCCGACATTCACCTGGGTCATACCGTGATCCTCAACAAGCTGAAGACCTTCCAGGATCTGGGCCACGAGATCATTCTGCTGATCGGCGATTTCACCGCCATGGTGGGTGATCCCTCCGGCAAGAACAGCACTCGTCCGCCGCTCTCCGAAGAGGCCATCAAGCACAATGCCCTCACCTATGCGGAGCAGGCGTTCAAGATCCTCGATCCCGCCAAGACTCGCATCGAGTACAACTCCAGCTGGCTGGGCGAGCTGGGCGCGACCGGCATGATCAAGCTGGCGGCCAAGCAGACAGTGGCCCGCATGATGGAGCGCGACGACTTCAAAAAGCGCTACACCGGCGGCCAGTCCATCGCGATTCACGAATTTCTCTATCCGCTGCTGCAAGGCTATGACTCGGTTGCGCTCAAAGCGGACGTCGAGCTTGGCGGTACCGATCAGAAGTTCAACCTGCTGATGGGCCGCGAGCTGCAAAAAGATGCCGGCATGGCCGCCCAGTGCGTGCTGATGATGCCGCTGCTGGTCGGTCTGGACGGCGTCAAGAAGATGTCCAAGTCCGCCGCCAACTACATAGGCGTGCACGATGCCCCGGGCGAGATGTTCGGCAAGATCATGTCCATCACAGATGACCTGATGTGGAACTACTACGAGCTGCTCTCCTCTCGTCCCTTGGCCGAAATTGAAGAGTTCAAAGCCGGTATCGCCGCGAACACCCTGAATCCCCGTGACGTGAAGATCTGGCTGGCGAAAGAGATCATCGCTCGCTATCACGACGAAGCGGCAGCGGAAGCGGCCCACGAAGATTTCACCCAACGTTTCTCCAAGAACGCCATTCCGGACGAGATGCCGGAAGTCGAACTGGCGCTGGAAGGTGACGGTCTGGCCATCGCCAACCTGCTCAAAGACGCCGATCTGGTGGCCACCACCTCCGAAGCACTGCGCATGATCAAGCAGGGCGCGGTCAAGCGTGACGGCGAGAAGCTGGAAGATGGCAAGGCACTGATCGGTACCGGCACCGCCGTCTATCAGGTCGGCAAGCGCAAGTTTGCCCGGGTAACCGTCAAGTAAGCCAGCCTCTCTACGAGACTGGCTTTGTAGTTGTCTCCCGAGCACTGCCTGTGCTCGGGAGACAACACTTGCAAGCCGTCCCATCGCGACGGTTTGCAAGATAACTCTCCCTTCTTGCTAGCTGCCTATTCCTCTCTCGCCTCTTGCTAGCTGCCTATTCCTCTCTCGCCTCTTGCTGTCTGACTTGCCTTGTCCGTTTGCTCTCATGCCATCCGCTGCGTCGGAGAACACCTGCGCTGTTTCACGATAGGAACATGGTGGGTGATGTTTTGTTTACCCGCCTTCAGCCAAGGCTCACCTATTCCGTGGATTTACGAAGACCATAAAAAATGCCGGTCAAGTGACCGGCATTTTTGGACATGGCGTTGGGCGCGTCACATCAGACGGTAAAGAACTTGAAGTTGACGAAGGCCACAGCGATGAAGGAGGCCACCATGCCACTGATGCAGAGCACGGCCGGGCGCATGGCTGGCCAGCGATGGGTCAGCAGGATAATGGCCAGCAGGGTCGGGTAGAGACCGAACATGTAGCGTGGCATGGCGTTGAGGCCCGTCATCAGCGGTATGGTGCAGCAGATGAACATCAGGGTGGCTTCGGCCCAGCGCTTCTGGCTGAACAGGTAGAGATTCAGGCACCAGCCGAAGATCACCATGATGGAGAGGTAAGCCTTGCGCCCGCCCAGTTCGAAGCCGCTCAGCCACCAGTCGAGCGGGCTGTCCATGTAACGGCCCCAGGCCACCTGGATATGTTTGAAGGCCAGCGCATCACCAGTGAGGTGATAGAGGTAGACCATATAGGAAAACAGGCCGAGCGGAATGAGCCAGAGGGTGAATACCACCTTGAAGGCGCGTTCGGTGAAGCGGAAAAACTCCCGCCAGCCGTAGGCCTGCAGCGCCAGGATCAGCACAGGGAAGACCATCATCACACCCAGATTGCGGGTGCCGGAGATGCAAACGCCGAGTACTGCGACCATCAGCCATTGTTCCCGATAGGCAAACAGGAACATCCCCAGCATCAAGGCCATGAACATCGACTCTGTATAACCGGAGACGAAATAGGCGGAGAAGGGGGAGAAGGCGAGCAGCCAGACGCCGAAGCGGGCTGTCTCGTCACCCAGCTTGAGCTGGCGAAGCACCAGCAGCATCAGCGGCAGGCTGGCGAAGAAGGCGATGTTGGCCACCAGCATCAGGCCAATCAGGCTCTCGACGTTGAGAAGGTTTGACAGCGCACCTGACAACATCGGATAGAGCGGCATGAAGGCCCAGTTGGCCGCATTGCCCTTGCTGAGCCAGCGCGGGTAGAGATCGTAGCCGTTTTCGATGATGCGCTGGAACCAGACGCAGTCGAACTGGCAATAGGCTTGCAGCGGACCTATGTCGGTGGCGCCGTAAAGCTGGACACCGAAATAACCCATGCCATAGAGGGCAACCCGACTCAGCAGGAAGGCGGCGATGATCATCAGCCAGTCACGGCTGCTGATGGCCAGTGACGGGCGATAGGGAGCCTGACTGCTGGGAGTCGAGCTGTCGGGAGTCAACGTTGTAATGTCATTCATCAGGCAAATACCCAGACGCGAGAGAGGATATAGGTGAGCACTGTGACTGTCAGCGTGGCGATCACCACAGGCAGCAGACCAGAAAGACCCGCAAACAGCAGACCGCTCAATATCAGGTTTCTCACCGCCAGCGAGAAGAGGGCAACCAGCAAGAACTTGCCGATGGCACCCTGTTTCTGGAAGGTGATGTAACGATGGCCAAAGAATGAGAACCAGAAGGCAATCATGAAGGCGATGGTGGTGACCCAGTGTTCAGAGATGGCGGGCCAGGTATGAAACAGCGCGATAGAGGTACCAAGGTCGACGAGGGTTGCCCCCCCGCCGACCAGACCGAACCGGAACAGGCGCCAGAATTCCTCGCGGGAGATCATTGAGGCGCTTGCTCCTTCTTGTCTTGTGGCTGTTCTGTCTCTTGCTGTGTGTCAGCGTCCTGCTGCTTGTCTGCCTCCGGCTTGGCATACTGGCCGTAGACCCCTTCGATGAGATAGATGGGACGCTGTTTCACTTCCACAAACATGCGGCCTATGTACTCGCCAATGATGCCAAGAGACAGCAGCTGGATGCCACCAAGGAACAGCACTACTGACATCAGGGAAGCATAACCGGGTACGTCGATCCCGAAGAAAACCACCTGGGTGACGATCTTGAGGATGTAGAGGAAGGCAACGAAGGAAACACCGACCCCCACATAGCTCCATACCCGCAGCGGCCAGCTGGAGAAACTCATCAGGCCATCGAGGGCGAAGTTCCACAGCTTCCAGTAGTTGAACTTGGTTTCACCGGCGTGACGGGCCGGACGCTCGTAAGGAACGCCCACGGCACGAAAGCCGGCCCAGGCAAACAGACCCTTCATGAAGCGGTTGCGCTCTGGCAGTTGCTTGATTGCCTCCACCACACGGCGGTCGATCAGACGGAAGTCACCTGCGTTCTCCGGCAGCTTGGTGCTGGTGGAGAGGGCGTTGAAGAAACGGTAGAAGCCACCGGCGGTGACACGCTTCATCGGGGTATCGGCACTGCGGTCCACCCGTATGCCGTAGACGGTGTCATAGTCACCGGTCTGCCACAGTTTGACGAACTCCAGGATCAAGGAGGGAGGATCTTGCAGATCCACGTCCATCGGCACTATGGCATCGCCTTTGGCATGATGCAGACCGGCGGTCATGGCCGCTTCCTTGCCGAAGTTGCGCGCCAGGTTGACCAGGGTCACCCTGGGATCGCGGGTGATGGCTCGCTCGATCACTTCACGGGTGCTGTCACGGCTGCCGTCGTTGACGAACACTATTTCCAGCCGATCCTTGAGAGGCGCCAGTTCGTTATCTATCGCGTTGATGAAGGCATCTATGCTCTCTTCCTCGTTGTAGACGGGAACGATCAGAGAGAGTCGAAAATCGGCATGCGACATGAAAACTTCCTTATTTGGAAAATTATTTTATAAAACAACGTATAGGAGAGTACGTCTTACTGGGCGACGGTCAGGCGTACCGACTGGACATTGAGGGGGGTCGGTGCGGACAGCGCCAGGAAGTTAGGCCGTTTCGGGTCCGACGTCAGAGAGTCGCCCGGCAGATTGAGCCGGATTTCGTTGATGCCAGCCTTGGCCAGGCGGACTGTCGTGGTGAAGTCATGACCCAGTGCTACCTTGAGCAGAGTGCCTGCCTGCGGGCTGTTGACCCTGGCCTGTATGGTCAACTGTTCAGGCTGAGCCTGATGTTTGGGCAGCACGAAATAGAGGCCACCCTGGCCGCTGAGTTCGGTGCCTTCGCTGCTTGGCTTCTTGGCCCAGCCTGCGCTGGAGAGAAAGCGGCTCGGCCTGGTCAGGTTGAGCTCGTTGCCGGGCTGATAGGTCATGCTGGAGTTGTGCTCCCAGAAGCGGGTCTTGCCTTCCAGGTAATAGAGTTTGTAGGCCAGGCTCACGTTGGGGTGGGCAGCCAGATAGAGGGTGTAAAGGTAGAAACCACTCAGTGCCATGATGGCAGTCAGAAAACCGAACTTTTTATACGTCATATCACTCTCTACGCCTCACGATTGGTAGGCTGATTTCGCGCATATGCTAATCCAATTGCAAAAAAAGCATAGTGGATCACAAAAATATATTTGGTCACATATTAACCCCTTTCGAGCCCGTACTCCAAATGCTCCCGGTTTGCCCTGTTTATGGCTTGAACAAGCCCGGTGCCGCACTGGGTCTGGACTGATTTCATGGCCGAGTTCCTGTGGGGATAAACCCGCCCCGCGTAGAGTACCGATGGATAAGGATCGCTGTGGCAGGATCTGTCGCCATTTGACCAAGGGCGATTTATGATGGGGCATCGCGTTGTCAAGGATGACTCATGAAGCTGACACTCTTCTGCTGGGCGCTCTGGTTGCTCTCTCCGGCGGCATCGGCAAACAGCTTGTGCCCCTCTCCACTGCGGGTCGGTTTTGACCATTGGCCACCGTATCACTATTACGACAGCGCGACGACGGATGACAAGGTGTTGAAAGGTTTTGCCGTGGAAACACTCAATGCCATGCTCACGCGACTGGGTTGTCAGGTCACCTATGTGGAGCGGCCCTGGAAGCGGATACTGCACGATCTGGAACTGGGCTCGCTCGACATCGCCATGGAGGCATACTCCAACAAGGAGCGTGCTCGCTATGCCTGGTTTTCCGATGGCTATAATCCGGGGCGCAGTGTGCTCTGGGTCCGCAAGTCCTCTTCCTACCCTGAAAGCGATTTGGCAAGCTGGCTGGCCAGTGGTCATATTCTCGGGGTGACCAAGGATTACTACTATGGGGCCGAGACGGCCGACTTGTTGCGCCGTTATGCTGATCAGGTAAGCGTGGTCAATGATCATCAAAATTATGGCAAGCTGGTGCTCGGCCGGATCGACGGTTTTCTCGGGGATATTCTGGCTACGCCCTGGGGTCTGAAAGAAGAGGGGCTAAACGATCTGATCGTGCCTCACGCAATGGCCGTATATGAAGCCCCCACTTTTTTCATGTTCAGCAAACAACGGCTTTCACCGGCGTTTGTCAGGGCGTTCAATCGGGAGTTGGCTGAATTTAAAGCAACCAATGAGTATGACGTTATCTGGCGGCGCTATGCGCCCGCCAGCTAGTAAAGTCGCTGGCATTCACGCATCATGAGCGCCTTGACCGCCGGGTCTGGCAGTTGAAGTGAACCGATCTTGAGGTAAGCATGGGGAAGAAGTATTGGCTGGCGTTGGCAAACCTGATCTGGCTGGGCTGCTTGCCAGCGGCACTGGCGCAGGCAAGCGAAGGACAGGTGTTGGTAACCCAGGCTGCGGTGCAGCATGACTGGTATCAGAACAGTACCGCAGAGCAGGCTCGCCTTGAGTTGGAGCACCAGTTGCAGGAGGCCGTACTGGCCCAGTTGCACCCTGACTTCTTCAGTCTCTGGAAGAAGCTGCAGGCCAAGCCGGCCGATCAGCGTGGTGCCCTTTATGATGAAGTTTTTGGCAAGCTGGCCCGTTTTCAGCAGGCCTGGCGTGCCATGGATCTGGTCGCCCGCGAGCAGATGCAAACCCTCAAGCTCAATTTGAACCAACCGTTGGCCCACGAGCCTGTAGGTGACAATCTGCTGGGTCAGGTCAAGCAGCTCAGACCCCAGGTCGCCGAGTATGAGGCGGTGCGCGAGGAAGTGCGCAAACTGCTCGCCATGCCCATGGCAAAGCAGTGGCCGACCCTGACCATGCCGACCCTGCGGGCGGGTGAGGCATCCCCTGAACTGGGGCAGATCCGTACCATCCTCAACGAGCTGGGGGATGGCGCCCCCCGTCATGACGACGCCACCTATGACGTCGACACCCAGCAGGCCATCAAGCAGTTCCAGCGCCGCCACGGTCTGACCGCCGATGGCATCATTGGTCGCCAGACTCGCACCTGGCTCAACACCGGTCCGCAAGTGCGTGCCAGCCTGCTGCTGCGCAACCTGTGGCGTCGGGATCTGGTGGATCATCTCTCCGGTGCCCGTTACGTGCTGGTCAATATTCCTGACTACCGTCTGAGTGTGGTGGAGTCCGGCAATGAGGTGTTTACCAGTCGGGTCATCGTTGGCAAGGAGCAGCGGGCAACCCCCATACTCGCCAGCGAGATCCGCTCCATAGTGCTCAACCCGCCCTGGCATGTGCCGCGCTCCATCCTGAGCAAGGATATTCTGCCCAAGCTGGGTCGGGATCCTGCGTATTTGAATCGCGAGCAATTCGAGGTGATCGACGGCGAAGGCAACCCTGTACAGTTCACCGAAGAGGGCTGGTATCAGGCGTTGGCCGCCGGTTTCCCTTATCGCCTGCGGCAAAAGCCCGGTGATCACAATGCCCTGGGGCGCTACAAGTTCTATCTGCCCAACAACGACGCCATTTACCTGCACTCCACTCCGCGCAAGGCGCTGTTTGAGCAAGGGGCTCGGGCCTTCAGCTCCGGTTGTATCCGGGTGGAGCACGCCGACGATCTGGCCGAGTTGCTGCTGGCGGACTCCCGCTACCAGCCGGACAAGGTGGCCAGCATACTGAAAAATACCCAGACCAAGTGGTTGCCGCTGACCACCCCCATCCCGGTATTTACCGTCTACTGGAGCAGCTGGATCGACGAAGAGGGTCGCCAGCAACTGCGCAATGACATCTATGGATTTGATCGAGTCAGCTTTCAAAGTCGCCTGCTGTGATCCTTGCCACAGAGTGAAAAGCCCGGCCCTTGCCGGGCTTTTTCATTGGTGCTGGCGGTTTGACATGAGAGGGTTCGAAAGGTAGTTTCAAGCACCTGTATCAAATTCACTCAACAGTGTCGCTTACATCTGCGATGGACGAACTCCTTATGCTGGAACAAGAGATAAGTCGACGTCGCCTGCTGCTGGGGGCTGGGTGCCTGCTGGGGGGAGCCATGCTCTCATTCCCTGCCATGGCGAGCCGCAGTACCTCAGGACGTGAACTCAGTTTTTTCAATCTCAATACCGGCGAGCGAGTGCAGGCCAGTTATTGGGAGAATGGTCGCTACCTGCAAGACGGGCTGGCCGAGCTCAATCATATTTTCCGCGACTATCGTCGCAACGAAGTGTTCAACATCGACAAGAAGCTGTTCGATCAGCTCTATCTGTTGCAGCACAAGCTGGGCCGCAACGGCGAAATCCAGCTTATTTCCGGCTACCGTTCGCCAGCGACCAATCGCCAGAAGCGGAATAAGAGCCGCGGCGTGGCCAAGCACAGCTATCACACCCTGGGTCAGGCGGTGGATGTGCGGATCCCGGGTGTTCAGCTGGCCCATCTGCGCAAGGCTGCGCTCAATCTCAAGGTGGGTGGAGTGGGCTACTACCCGAGCGACAACTTCGTGCACCTCGATACCGGGCCCGTCCGCAGCTGGTAGTCGTTGGCTGCATCCGGCGAGCGACACCTTACCTCTATGGCGGGTTGCAGCGCCTGGTCACTGGCAAAGAGAGGGGCCGAGCTGTTAGGCTCCGGACACTATCCAGAGGAGAACCAGATGAAACATATTTTGCTCGGGGGCATGATTGCTCTGCTGCTGACCGGTTGTGGCAAGCTCAATCGCGAGAATTACGACAAGTTGAAGATGGGGATCAGCTACGCGGAAGCGAGCACCATACTCGGCAAGGCAGAGCGCTGCGACGATGCCTTGGGCACCACCAGCTGCATCTGGGGAGAGGAGGGCAAGAACATCAAGATCCGCTTCATCGCCGACAAGGCAACCTTCTTCAGCTCGGAAGGGATTAACTGAGTCGCGTATGCGCTCAGTGTCTCCATACAAAAAAGCGCCTGTCAGGCGCTTTTTTGTTGTCTGCAATCCGAACTACTTCGCCAGAAACTGGCGCGCTCAGTGGGTTGCGTACTGATAGTGGAAGGTGGGCAATCCCCACTTGAATCGTACCGCCAGCAAGCGCAACACGAAGCCGATCCCGATGGCACCAAAGGCGGCCCAGTCGTTGGGCAGGCCCTGATCCAGCGCCAGGCAGTAGATGGCGGCGGTGATCAGCGAGATGGCAGCATAGAGCTCCCGGCGAAACACCAGGGGAATGCGCTGGCAGAGCAAGTCTCGCAGTACACCGCCAAAGGCGCCGGTGACCACCGCCATGATGCAGGCAATGCCGATGCCATGGCCCATCTCCAGGGCCCTGGCGGCGCCGAAGATGGAGAAGACCACCAGTCCCAGCGCATCGAGCGCCAGGAACAGCTTGCCGAGGTAGCGCATCAGCGGTGCCGATATGACGGCGGCCATAGCCGCACCTGCCACCAGCAGCACATATTCCGGATGTTCAACCCAGAGCAGGGGATAGTGCCCAAGCAACACATCCCGGATGGTACCGCCACCAATGGCCGTCGCCGAGGCGATGATCACCACGCCAAACAGATCCATCCGTCGCCGACCCGCTGCCAGTGCGCCAGTCATTCCTTCGGCCACCAGGCCCAGCAAGAAGAGTGTATGTAACATGAGATATCCCAGGGTGCGAGAAAGGCCCGCATCCTATCAATTCAAGCTATATGGGACAAGGAATGAAGGCTATTCATTATTTTTTATAATGCAAAAAAGTAAAAGGCACCGATGAGGTGCCTTTTTTCATTGGGGAAGGGATCAACGTTTGAGCTGTTCGGCGCGGTAGTGATCCACCCACATGGCGGTGGCACCACAGATGGCGACCGGCATCACAAAGAGGTTCACCACCGGAATGGCGGAGAAGAGGGTGACCAGGGCACCGAAGCTCAGGCACTTGCCGCGGCGCTGCTTCAAGGCATCGCGCATTGTGATGAAGCTTATCTTGTGGTTGTCGAACGGATAGTCGATGTACTGAATTGCCATCATCCAGGCGCTGAACAGGAACCAGAGCACGGGGGCCAGGGTCTGCCCGACCACGGGGATGAGGAACAGGATCAGGCAGCCGATGGCCTTGGGCAGGTAGTACTTCAGCTTGGTCCATTCACGGCCGAAGGTGCGGGGCACATCCTTGACGATATCCAGCATGCCGGTGTCGCTGACCACCTCGCCGGTGAGGGTCTGTTCCACCTTCTCCGCAAGCAGGCCATTGAAGGGGGCCGCTATCCAGTTCGCGACCGAGCTGAACAGGAAGGAGAAGACCACCAGTATGGTGACCAGAGCGATGGGCCAGAGCAGATAGTCCAACCAGCTGAGCCAGCTGGGGATCTGCTGGTGCAGCCAGCCGAACAGACCATCGAGCTGCAACAAGAGGGCGTAGAAGGCCCCGGCAAACAGCACGAAGTTGACCAGCAGCGGGATCAGCACAAAGGTGCGGATGCCCGGTTGGCGAATGAGGGAGAAACCGCGCAGGAAGTAGTCTGCGCCGCTGATTGAGTCTTTGACCATAGGGGGTGATTGGCTCATCGGAGCTCCATCTGTTCATGGGAAAGTGCCAGCATATTACAAACAAGGTTTGGATTTGGTAAAGTCGCCTGCCCGCCTTCTCTTTATTTCGTTACCCAATAGGCCTCCATGCGTCTGAAATTGATCAAACTCGCCGGTTTCAAGTCGTTTGTCGAGCCAACCCGCATCGAGTTTTCGGCCGACATGACAGCTGTGGTGGGGCCCAATGGCTGCGGCAAGTCCAACGTGATCGACGCCGTGCGCTGGGTGCTGGGGGAGAGTTCGGCTCGCCATCTGCGCGGCGAGAACATGACGGACGTCATCTTCAACGGCTCCATCAACCGCAGCCCTCACGGTCGCGCCTCGGTGGAGCTGGTATTCGACAACCCCCACAACCGGGTACCCGGTGAATTTGGCCGCTTTACCGAAATCTCGGTGCGCCGCGAAGTGCTGCGCGACGGCTCCAACCATTACCAGATCAACGGCCAGAAGTGCCGCCGCAAGGATGTCACCGACCTCTTCCTCGGTACCGGCCTCGGGCCGCGCAGCTACGCCATCATAGAGCAGGGCACCGTCAGTCGGCTGGTGGAGTCGCGCCCCGCCGATCTCAAGCTGTTCATGGAGGAGGCGGCGGGTGTCTCCCGCTACAAGGAGCGGCGCCGCGAAACCGAGCAGCGAATCCGCCATACCCAGGAGAATCTGGAGCGGCTCGGCGACATTCGCGGTGAGCTGAGCTCCCGCCTCGAACATCTCAAGGCCCAGGCCGAGACGGCCGAACGTTACAAGCAACTCAAGAGCCGTTCGCGCGCCGCACGGGCCGAGCTTATCGGTTCCGAGCTGTGGGCGCTGGAGACTCGCCTGGGTGAGGCCAAGGCCGAGCTGACTCAGGCCGAACAGGCGCTGGCGGCGCTGGATGCCAAGCGCACCCAGGATGATGGGCGTCACGTCACCCTGTCGGTGGCCCGCCAGGAGGCCCAGGCCGAGCAAGCGAGCCGCCAGCAACAAATTTTTCTCGGTGGTCAGGCCATCGCCCGCCTCGAACAGCAGCAACTTCATCAGACCGAGCTTGGTCGCGACTGGCAGGCCAGGCGTCAGGCGCTTGGCGAGCGGATAGAGGGCATCAGGGCACAACTGGCGAGCCAGCAGAAACAGCTGACCGAAGGCACCCTCAAGGGGGAGCAGGAGTCGGCGCGACTCGAACAGTGTGAGCAGTTGCTCACCGATCAGCAGGGGTTGCGTCTTGCCGCCGGCGAACAGCTGGAGCAGGCGCGTCAACGCCAGCAGCAGTGGCAACAACAACTCGGCCAGTTGCAGGGGCAGCTCAACCAGACTCGTGCGCAAGTGAACGGTCTGCAGGAGCTGCAAGCCAAGACCCGGCTGGCACGGCTCAAGCTGGAGGATGAACGCGCAGGTCCACTCGGCGGGGAAGGGGAGTCGTTGCAGCCCGGGCTCGACGCCCTGGCGTCCGAGCTGGAATGCTCCCGGGCTCGCCACGCCGAGTTGGAGCAGCAGTGGCAGGCCAGCGTGGCCCGCCATGAAGAGTGCAAGTCGCAACAAAGCCAGCAGAGCAGCCTGCTGCGGGAGCTTGAAGCCCGTCTCACCACGCTTGACCAAATTTTGGGGGAGCAGATGGTGGGCGCCACCCTGGCGGATCGACTGCAGGTGGTGCCCGAGTGGGCGCAGGCGCTTGACAAGGTGCTCGGCCGCTGGCTCACCGCCCAGCCCAGCGACGAGTGCAATCTGGCGCAGAACGGGCTCTGGATTGGTCCATCCCGACCTGCGGTGGCTGGTACCCTGGCGGCCCGGCTTGAGGGGGCGCATATTCCCGCCTTCCTCAACGCCATCTGGCTGGTTGAAGATAGAGACGCAGCGCTGGCCCGCCAGCCTGGCCTCCTGGCCGGTGAGTCGGTACTGACCCCGACCGGAGACTGGTTTGGTCCCAACTGGGCCGATCTCGGCCAGGGCGGGGCACTCGGCACTCTGGCCCTGCTCGGTGAACGTGAGCGGTTACACACAGAACTGGCGGCAGGCCAGCAGGCCCTTGGCCTGTTGGATGAACAACTGGGAACTGTCGATGCCGCGCGCGCTCAGCTGCACAGTGCCTTTGAGCTGAGCCAGCGCACAGTGCGCGAGCATGAACAGCAGTGGCAGCAACTGCGTGAAGCCTGGAGCCTGCGGGAAGGCCAGCGTCAGGAGCGGTTGCAACGGCTCGGTCAGCTTGGCGAAGAGCTGATCCGGCTGGACAAGGAACAAGCTGACGAGGCGCAGCGGCTGGCAGCGGCTTTGCAGCAGCTTGAGCTCGATGAGGAGCGGCTTGGCGAATTGCAGGAACAGGGTGAGTCCTTGACCGAGTCGCTGCAGCTTGCTCAGGAGCGAGTCACCCATGCCGAGCGGGCGGTGGAAGAGGCGCGCCTGCGCCGTGAGCAGCAACAAGCCAGCTGCCAGCGCTGGCAGCTGGAGCAGCAGAATCAGAGCCAGCTCATCAGCCTGCGGGAGCAGGAACTGGCCCGGCTCGGGCTGGAATTGGCCGAACTCAAGGAGCCGGGGGCCACGCCGGGTCAGGATCTGTCGCCCCTGCTGGTCGAGCAACGCAACCTCGAAGCATTGCAACTTGCCTGCCATCAAAGGCTGGCAGAGTTGGAGCGACAACTGACCGAACTGGAACAGGCACGCAGCGTTGATCACAAACAGCTGCTGACCTTGCAGGAGAAGCTGGCGACCCTGAGGCTGGAGCGCGAGCGCAACCTGACCCGCCGTCAGGGGTTGCATGAGCAGTTCGAGGAGCTGGGGGTACGGCTGGTGGATCTCGATCAGGCTGTCTTGATCGCCGCCGATCGCGGCAAGTTGCGTCAGGAGATCCAGACGCTGGAGGCACAGGTGGAGGCACTTGGCGCCATCAACCTGGCTGCGTTGGAGGAGTACGAAGAGGCGAAAACCCGCTCAACCTACCTGGAAAACCAGTGTCAGGATCTCGAGCAAGCGCTGGAAACCCTGAGCCAAGCCATTAAAAGAATTGATAAAGAAACACAAATACGCTTCCGTGACACTTTCGATAAGGTCAACGAAGATTTAAAATCCCTGTTTCCAAAAGTGTTTGGGGGAGGCAGTGCCTGGCTTGAGCTGACCTCGGATGATCTTTTGGAGGCCGGAGTGAGCATCATGGCAAGACCTCCGGGTAAGAAGAATGCTACCATTGCCCTGCTTTCCGGGGGGGAGAAGGCGTTAACCGCACTTGCGCTGGTTTTTGCCATCTTCAGACTCAACCCAGCACCATTTTGTCTGCTGGATGAGGTGGATGCACCGCTCGATGAAGTGAACGTCGGTCGCTTCTGTTCTCTTGTCAAAGAGATGTCGAGCACAGTACAGTTCGTTTACATCAGTCATAATAAGGTCTCCATGGAGATGGCTGAGCAGCTGGTTGGCGTTACGATGCAAGAGCCCGGGGTTTCTCGCATTGTGTCGGTCGATATCGGTGAAGCCGTCGCTTTGGCTGAGCAAAACTAGAAAGAGAAGCAGCTAATGCAGGAATTGCGTTACATCTTGGTTGCCTTGGGCGGTATTGCTATTGCGGCATTGCTCATTCACGGGTTGTGGAGCAACAGAAAGAATCGTCAGGCACCGATCAAAGAGAAACCTCTGGGCCGGATGGAATCCAAATCACGTGGTCGCGACAGTGACGCCTTCGACAACGATGGTGTCGGTCAGGTGCGTGTGGTCAGCGGTAGCCGTCGTGCCGAGCCCAAGCTCCACAGCGAGGAGGCTCGCCAGCCGGATGTCAGCCGCCGTGCGCCCGTCACCGCTTTCGATGACGAGGATGATGATGTCGAGCTGCCAACCCCTGTGGTGCGCAAGCCTGTCGCTCGCCCGGTTGCCCCACCCCCCGTCTACGAAGAGGACGAGGAGGAGTTCGAGGAGCCCATTGCCGAGACAGTAGAGGAAGTGCCTGCCGCCCCGGTGCGCAAGCCCGCTCAGGTGATCCGTCGTACCCCGGTACACCGTTCTCGTTCCCAGCGCGAGCCGCTGCTGCAACAGCTGGATGATGAACCTCTGGTCGAGCCGGCCTACGCGACTGCACCTACCTTCGGTGCCCGCGAACCTGCTCATGTGCCAGCGCCTGAGTACAAGCCGCAGCCCCGTTATGTGGCCCCCGAGCCTGCCTACGAGGAGCCTGTGTATGAGGAGCCCGTTGGTGAGCCGCTGATGGATACCCAGCCGGTCGAGAAGATCTGGCAGGATGTCTATGTCATCAACCTGATGGCGCGCCCCGGTCACGATCTGGAAGGGGCGACTCTGCTGGCTTCCCTGATGGCGCTGGGCTTCAAGTTTGGTGAAATGGATATTTTCCATCGCCACGAGGATCTCAACGGCAAGGGTGAAGTGCTCTTCTCCATGATCAACATGGTCAAGCCGGGCACCTTCAATCCGTACCGGATGGAGCAGTTCAACACCCCGGGTGTCTCCCTGTTCATGCAGCTGCCGCTGCGCAGCAATGCAGCCTTTGCCTTCGAGCACATGCTGCAGGCTGCCGACCAGCTGGCCAGCGATCTCGATGCCATGCTGACTGACATGGATCGCAGCCCGCTGAGCGACGAGACCATAGCCCGTTACCGGCACGAGCTGGCCGCCTACGAGGCCAATCGAGACTAAGACTCCAAGGGGTCGAGTACATCAAAAGTGCGGTACCCAGGTGCCGCATTTTTGTTTGTGCGGTTAACTTATTATTCCAACCACAGTCCGAGACTTTTCCATGAGCGAAACCCTCTCCCGCCACCGTCAACTGTGTGATCTGCTGACCGAATACGGTCATCAGTACTATGTGCTGGATAACCCCATCGTCCCTGACGCCGAATACGATCGCCTGATGCGGGAACTGATCGCGATCGAGAGCGAGCACCCAGAACTGAAAACCCCAGCCTCCCCCAGTGTTCGGGTTGGTGGTCAACCCTTGACTGCCTTCAGGCAGGTACGTCACGAGATCCCCATGCTGAGCCTGGACAACGTCTTCAGCCGCGAAGAGTTGCAGGCGTTCGAGCAGCGCATGAAGGATCGCCTGAAGCGGGAGGTGAGCTTTACCTTCTGCTGTGAGCCCAAGCTGGATGGTCTGGCGGTGAGCCTGCTCTATGTGGATGGCCAGCTGGTGCAGGCCGCTACCCGGGGCGATGGTGCGACCGGTGAGGAGATCACCGAGAACGTGCGCACCATCAAGGCGATCCCGCTCTCCCTGCGCGGCAGCGACTGGCCCGCCCGGCTGGAAGTCCGTGGCGAGGTATTTATGCCCAAGGCCGGTTTCGAGGCGATGAATGCCAAAGCACTGGCCGCTGGCGAGAAGGTGTTCGTCAACCCGCGCAATGCCGCGGCCGGCAGCCTGCGTCAGCTCGATTCCCGCATCACCGCCAGTCGCCCGCTGAACTTCTACGCCTATGGCGTCGGGGTGGGTGGCGATCAGCTGGGGGATTCCCATTTCGGCCGCTTGTGTCAGCTCAAAGCCTGGGGCCTGCCCATGAGCCCGGAGGTGAAACTCAAGGAAGGCGCGGCCGGATGCCAGGCCTTTCACGACGATATTCTGGCCCGCCGCGGCGAGCTGGCCTACGAGATAGACGGCGTGGTTTACAAGGTTGACGCCATCCCCCTGCAAGAAGAGCTGGGCTTTGTGGCCCGCGCTCCCCGTTGGGCCACTGCCCACAAGTTTCCGGCCCAGGAGGAGATGACACTGCTCGAGAATGTCGAGTTTCAGGTGGGTCGTACCGGTGCCGTGACTCCGGTTGCCAAGCTTAAACCCGTGTTTGTCGGTGGCGTCACCGTCTCCAACGCCACTTTGCACAATGCCGACGAGATTGAACGCCTTGGTGTCATGGTCGGCGATACCGTGATCGTGCGCCGGGCAGGGGATGTGATCCCGCAAATCGTTGCCGTGGTGGAGGCGCAGCGCCCCGTTGATGCCCGCGAGATCCTCTTTCCTACCCAATGTCCGGTTTGTGGCTCGGCGCTGGAGCGGCTGGAAGGGGAAGTGGTCACCCGCTGCTCAGGCGGTCTGTTCTGCGAGGCGCAGCGCAAGGAGGCGATCAAGCACTTCGCGGCGCGGCGTGCCATGGATGTGGATGGCCTTGGCGACAAAATTGTCGAGCAATTGGTAGACAAGGGGCTGGTGAAGACACCGGCAGACCTGTTCAGCCTCAACGCCATCCAGCTCGCCGGCCTTGAGCGGATGGGGCAGAAATCCGCGCTCAATCTGGTGGCTGCCATCGATGCGGCGCGCAGCACTACCCTGCCCCGCTTCCTGTTTGCCCTGGGTATTCGCGAGGTGGGGGAGGCGACAGCGCTGAACCTGGCCAACCATTTCCTCACTCTGGATGCCCTGCGTGCCGCCACAGTGGAGCAGTTGCTGGCGGTGGCGGATGTGGGGGAGGTGGTGGCCAAGCACGTCTATTACTTCCTGCGTCAACCCCATAACGTCGAGGTACTGGAAGCCTTGCTGGCCGCCGGTATCCACTGGCCGGCCATCGAGAAGAAGGAAGCAAGCGAACAGCCCTTTGCCGGCAAGACCTTTGTGCTGACTGGCACCCTCAACCTGCTCTCTCGCAACGATGCCAAGGCGGCGCTGCAGGCGCTGGGGGCCAAGGTAGCCGGGTCTGTGTCGGCCAAGACAGATGTGCTGGTGGCGGGGGAAGCGGCCGGTTCCAAGCTGGCCAAGGCCCAGGAGCTCGGCATCACCATCTGGACCGAAGAGCAGTTACAGGCAGCCCTTCAGTCATGATCTGGCGATGACGATACGCTGAAAACAACAAACCCGGCCATCCAGCCGGGTTTGTTGTTTCAGGGCGTTAGTCGCGCCACTGGGTTTTGCCTTGCCACTTCTCTGGCACCGTCAGCTGCCAGCGGGCCAGCTCCTGCTTGCTGAACACATACTCGCCCCGCACGGCGGCACGGGGGGCCAGCATTCTGGGCTGGGCACCCGCCAGTATGGCGTTGACGAGCTCTGCTGCTTTCGCTCCCTGATCGCGGCCATCCAGCACCAGGCCACCTATGGCCTTGCCCGTACCCACCGAAAACTCCCAGAAGCAGAACAGGGGCACAGGGCTGTGCACACTGGCCCAGGCCAGGACTGTCTGTTCGCTCACATGTTTGCCTGTATCGTCCACCAGCGTGTGGTAGAGACCGATGAAGATGGCGTCGTAGCCATTTTTTTTGGCGTTGAGCACAGCCTCCTGCCACAGGCTGTAATCGCCGATGAGCTGGCTGTTGACCCGGGTCTGGCCGACCCGCAGATCGGTCTGGGTTTTGAATTCATCTTCAATGGCGGTGAGCGCCACGTTGCTGGAATCAAACAGCACCAGCGCTTTCTTGATGCCGCCCATCAGCTGGCTCATTTCGCTGATGTTGCGTTTGAGCAGGGGGCGCTCCAGCACGCCCGTGACCTTGGGATGGCCGACCAGTCCCTTGTGGCGCGGGTTCTCGTTCATGCCAAGAAACACCACGGGCGTACCGAGGGAGGCGATCTCGTTGGCCAGATAGTTGATGGCGTTGTCGTCGCCGAGCACCACCAGATCGGGCTTGAGCTGCCGGTAGAAGGCCAGTGCCTGCTCGGCCATCAGGTCGAACTCGTCATGGGGGCGGCGCTTGGTATCCATGTAGAAGTGGCTGATGTGGTGCTTGCCGTTCAGATGGGTTTGCAGGCTGGCGTTGTAACTCTGATCCCACAGGTATTCGGCGTGATAGCTGCTGATCACCAGGATCTCGGCCGCCCACAACCGGCAGGGCAGGAGGCACAGCAGCAGTAGCAGGGTCTTGGCCATATCGGGTCCCGTCGATAACAATGATATTCCACTCATTATGCCTGTTTTGCGCCGGACGTGCCCTCGTCAGCCACTGTCGCAGGAGGGGATTTTTTTCTGTCACGGTCCCGTCGAACGCCAGCCCGCACCAGGCTTGAGAATAGCCTTGTATGGGGCTGTTTTTCACTGGTCGGGAACTGCGCCACTCGCCTCAAAACCTGTTCTGGATCAAGAAATGAGGCTGCGCTTTGGTGCCTAATAGACACCACATATAGGGACGCATTCATATAAAACACCTATATGTTGTGTTATTAAGCTGTGTACAAGCTGTTCTCTTCTCATCGTCAGCCTTGGCTTGTCAAGCCTCGGCTGAATTTATTTGCGCCCAGGACGAGGCGTGGAGAAGGGCACCAAACAAGGGTAAGCCGAAGGCGATAGCCTGGCCTTTTAAACGGGGAAAACGCATGAAACCGGTTGTGATCAAACGTGATGGATGTCGCGCACCATTCAATGCCCAGCTGATTGCCGAGGCAGTGGGCCGAGCGGCAGAGGCGGTCAGTCAGGCCAATCCGACCCTGGGTGAGCGCGTTGCCGCCGCCGTTACTCAGGAGCTGGAAGGGCGTGGCGAGGTGGATATCCACGAGATCCAGAACCGGGTCGAGAACCATCTGATGGCTTCCGACGACAAAGCCATCGCCCGTGCCTATATCGAATATCGTCACGACCGGGATCAGGCTCGCGAGGCCCGCGGCCGGTTGGCTCAGGAGATCCGTGGTCTGGTGGAGCAAACCAACGCGGCCCTGCTCAACGAGAACGCCAACAAGGATTCCAAGGTGATACCGACTCAGCGCGATCTGCTGGCCGGTATCGTCGCCAAGCATTACGCCACCAGCCACATGCTGCCCCGCGACGTGGTGCAGGCTCATGAGAGCGGCGATCTGCACTTTCACGATCTCGACTACTCTCCCTTCTTCCCCATGTTCAACTGCATGCTGATCGATCTGAAGGGGATGCTGACCCACGGCTTCAAGATGGGCAATGCCGAGATAGATACCCCCAAATCCATCAGCACGGCCACCGCCGTGACCGCCCAGATCATCGCCCAGGTGGCGAGCCACATCTATGGCGGCACCACCATCAATCGCATCGACGAGGTGCTTGCCCCCTATGTAACCATCAGTTGGCAGAAACACAGGGAAGTGGCCGAGGAGTGGGGGATCAAGGACGTGGACGCCTACGCCATGGCCCGTACCGAGAAGGAGTGTTACGACGCCTTCCAGTCGCTGGAGTACGAAGTCAATACCCTGCACACCGCCAACGGCCAGACTCCCTTCGTTACTTTCGGCTTCGGCCTTGGTGACAGCTGGGAGTCCCGCATGATCCAGGGCGCCATCCTCAGCAACCGCATCGCCGGCCTTGGCAAGAACAGAAAGACCGCCGTGTTCCCGAAACTGGTGTTCGCCATCAAGGATGGTCTCAACCACAAGCAGGGCGATCCCAACTACGACATCAAGCAGCTGGCGCTGGAGTGTGCCTCCAAGCGCATGTATCCGGACATCCTCAACTACGACCAGGTGGTGAAGGTGACCGGTTCCTTCAAGACGCCTATGGGCTGTCGCTCCTTCCTCGGGGCTTATGAGGAAAATGGCGAGCTGATCCATGAAGGTCGCAACAACATAGGGGTGGTCAGCCTCAACTTGCCGCGCATCGCCCTGAAATCCCGTGATGAGGCGGACTTCTGGGATCGTCTGGATGCCGCCCTGCGAGTTGCCAAAAAGGCACTCATGTATCGCATCGAGCGGCTGGATGGCGTCAAGGCGCGGGTCGCCCCCATCCTCTATATGGAAGGGGCCTGCGGGGTGCGGCTCAAGGCCGACGACAACGTCAGCGAGATCTTCAAGCACGGTCGCGCCTCCATTTCGCTCGGTTACATAGGGGTGCACGAGACCATCAACGCCCTGTTTGGCACCGATGTCCATCTGTTCGACAGCGACACCTTGCGCCAGAAGGCCGTAGCCATCATAGCGCGGCTCAAGGCGGCGACCGACGAGTGGAAAGAGGAGACAGGCTACGGTTTCAGTCTCTACTCCACCCCGAGTGAGAACCTCTGCACCCGTTTCTGCCGCATCGATGCCAAGGAGTTTGGTGTGGTGGCTGGCGTGACCGACAAGGGTTACTACACCAACAGCTTCCACCTCGACGTGGAGAAGCAGGTCAACCCGTACGACAAGCTGGACTTCGAGGCGCCCTATCCGCCCATCGCCAGCGGCGGTTTCATCTGCTACGGCGAGTACCCCAACATCCAGCACAACCTGGAAGCGCTCGAAAACGTCTGGGACTACAGCTATGACAAGGTGCCCTACTACGGTACCAACACGCCTATTGACGAGTGCTACGACTGCGGCTTCACCGGCGAGTTCGAGTGCACCTCCAAGGGCTTCACCTGCCCGCGCTGCGGCAACCACGATCCGGCCAAGGTGTCTGTGACCCGCCGTGTCTGCGGCTACCTCGGCAGCCCGGATGCGCGCCCTTTCAATGCGGGCAAGCAGGAAGAAGTGAAACGCCGCATCAAGCATATGTAACCGCAGCAGCGATAAAGCGTTGGCCCCTGACCCAAGGGGCCATTTTCATTGGAGGGTGGCAGACGTTGCCGTTGTCCCATGAACAAGACAGGAAACAAGCGATGCACTACCACCAATACTACCCGGTCGATGTGATCAACGGGCCTGGCACCCGCGCTACCCTGTTTGTGTCGGGTTGCGAGCATCAGTGTCCGGGTTGCTACAACCAGAGCACCTGGCGGCTCGATGGCGGCAAGCCGTTTGATGAGGCCATGTGCGATCGCATCATCCAGGATCTCAACGACACGCGCATCAAACGGCGTGGTCTGTCGCTCTCCGGTGGCGATCCGCTCCACCCCGCCAACGTGCCCCAGGTGCTGGCGTTGGTGAAGCGGGTGCGGGCCGAGTGCCCCGGCAAGGACATCTGGTGCTGGACCGGCTATCTGCTCGGCGAACTGTCAGAGGCCCAGCGCGAGCTGGTCGCCCTGTTGGACGTGCTGGTGGATGGCAAGTTCGAGAAGGCGCTGGCAGATCCCGGTCTGCTCTGGCGTGGTAGCAGCAACCAGCAGATCCACGACCTCAAGGCCTGGCGCGAGCAGCTGGGGGAACGGATCCCCTGTTTGACTCAGGTGTGAGAGCCGCGAGTGGGCCCTTGTTTCGTTTGCAGTTGAGGTCAAGGCTGTTTATGGTGAGCTCATCCCGAACCGTGAAACATCTTTGACGAGGAAGTGCGAGATGAACAATCTGCTCAAGATACTGCTGGCCATCTTTTTGCCTCCGGTATGCGCCTTTATCCAGGTAGGCTTCAGCCTGCACTTTTTGATCAACATAGTACTGACCCTGCTCGGCGGCCTGCCAGGTATGGTACATGCGCTCTGGCTGGTGATCAGCGACAAGCGCGGCTGAAACACAAGTTGCACGCCATCGCTGTGCAGATGGTCGCTTGTCTGGATACAGAGGTTAAATAGCAAAATCCCGGCCAGGCCGGGATTTTTCATTACTGCTGTTTGCAGTCGTTGTAGACGCTCTGCCACTCGCCGTTCTTGTCGCGCATTTCGACGAAGCCTTCATTTCCCTTGTTCCACCAGACGGCTTCATGCTCATCGGTATAGCGGGCGCCGGAGGCTGAAATGGTTTGTGGCAGCGTGTAATCCTTGCCATCTGGCAGTGCCAGTTTGATGAAATTCAGGCTCTGGTCGGAAAGGGCAAAGTAGCTCACTTGCACCTTCTTGTTCTGCTCGCACTGATAGGTGATGGGCTCGCCGCCGGTCACGCTCAATGTGGAGGCTCCGCGTTCGCAACCGCTCAGCAGAGCCAGGGTCGTGATGCCCAGCAAGAATATATTGGCGTGTTTCATCTTGAATTCTCCATCGGTGTCATCCGGGCTCGAGCCTAACAGGTTGAGGAGAAGGTTCAATGCTCAATTGTCTCTATTGCGTCTATATGCGTCCCGAGGCGGCGCACAGGGAGCGAAATACATTCAATGCAGGCCCAGGCTGTGCTCGAAGTCGCGTACCAGCGTCTCATAGGTGCCGTTGTTCTTGATCTTCTGCAGCCCTTCCTCGAAGCGTTTTGCCATGGCTTCTCCCTGGGGATGGGCACGTGAGAAGGCGAGCCAGAAGCCATCGGTGGAGATCTTGCCTACTTTGACGACCCGGCCGGTCAGTGCTTTTTGCTGGATCTTGAGATAGCCAGGCATCTCGTTCATCAGTATGTAGTCGACCCGTCCGCGTACCAGCATCTCTATGATCTGGGCATCCGATTTGGCCTGAAAGCGGGTGATCCTGGGGTTATCCATGAAATCGGTGGGATAGGTGTAACCCAGGGTAATGCCCACCGTCTTGCCCTCCAGTGCGGTGAGTTTGAGGTCATGGTGCCCGCCGCCGGCGAGGGCGAAGATGGCGAGATCCTCCTCGAACATGGGGGTCTCGTGCCAGTGGTACTGATAGCGGTTCTCCTCTGTGATGGTGGCATTGAAACAAGCCAGCACCTTGTCGCTCTTGGCTTCGTGCATGCAGCGGGCGAAGGGAATGGTACGAAACTCAAGCGCTATGCCCTCGATGGCGAACACCGCTTTCACCAAGGCCGGTGCCAACCCCTGTGGCTGGCCGCTCTCCTTGTCCAGCGCGCAATAGGGGGCCCAGTCATCTTCGGCTGCGACAAGCACTGGGTTGGCCCAGACGCTGCTCATCCCGAGCAAAAGACCAAACGCCAGCCAGCTTCCGGGTACTCGTGCCATTGTGTCTCTCCTGCTGCTATTGCGAACGGCTCTTGCAAGCATAGTGGCTGCAGTCACAAGACCCGCGGGGCCAGCTTGCAAAATGCAGACAAAAAAACGCCCCGGTAGGCATAACGGGGCGAAAAGCAGCACATCCTTGAGCTAACAACAGGGGGTCAATAGCCGAAACGAGTGGCCTCGAAACGGTTAAGCAGTCGGTGAATGAGATAGCAGGCCAGCAGGGTGGCAACGATGGCAAACAGTATGCTGCTGACTCGATAGAGTGCACTGAATACCAGATCGTTGCCCGGCGTCAGGTACTGGCCAAACAGGATGCCGAGAGTGGTGAGGGCGCCAAAGCCGACGCCTGAGCCGCTGGCCTCCTTCACATGGGCGTAGCTGAACAGCATGGCCCCGAGCCAGAGCATGGGGGCGACCAGCAACAGCAAACCTGACCAGTCGTAGAGTACCAGCTGGCTGACGAGACCAAAGCTCACGCCGAGCAGTGTGCCCATGGCCCGTTTGCGGGCATAGCTCAAGGCCCCGTTCCAGTGCATGGGAAACAGCAGCAGGAGTGTGGTGGCCTGAGCAGACATGGAGTCACGCAAGTCGAAGATCTGGAACACCATGAAGGAGAGGGTGGCTATGCTGGCTCCGAGCAGGGCCTCGTGTCGCATCCGGTGCGGTGCCTTGGGGGCCACCGCAGGCTTGGGTCGCTCCTCTACATCTGGGATCAGCGCCGTCATCAGGTAGGCGATGAGTACCGACAGTATGCTAGCCCACAGGTTGCTGAAGATGAGGTCGTTCAGATCGGTCTGCGGGTAGCTGGCAAAGTGCAGCATTATGCTCAAACTCAGCACACCGTTGGCCCCAAACAGAAACAGGCTGCCCCGGGACATGGCGGCGAAACGGTAGAGAAACAGCAAAAAGGCGATGGGGATCATCAGGCCGGGATGACTGCCAAACAGCCCGCCCAGCAAACCGACTTCCACCCCGCAGATGACGGCGGCAGCGATCAGCTGGCGTGCCGCATGGCCGTTCATCACTGGCACCATGCCCAGCAGCAATACCGGTGTCACTGTGTAGAAGACGCCGTAGTTCCAGCCAAACAACTTGCAGAGCAAAAAGCCGGTGGTGCTGCCAAAGGCGATGCGCAGACATTGACGCAGTTCGTTGGCGGTGAGGGGTCTGTGCCACAGATTCATCGCTGCCACCTTAGTAGATATAGTGCAACAGGCTGAGCAGACGGATCTGGCCGCGGGCAAACAGCGCGCTTAGCGCGTTGTCCGGCAGCAGTTGCACTGTGGCGCGGGCGCCAGCCGGCAGGTGGGCCGGCAACTGCTCAAGGGTCAGATGCAGGCGCAGGCGCTGGGCATCCCGGACCCAGCGATCCGATTCGGTGGGGCTGGCCAGCAGGCCGTTGGCATCGAACTGGCCAGCGCTGACGCCGGCATCCAGGCTGGTGACCCGTGCTGGATAGAGCTTGCCCGGCTCGCCATCGAAGGCGACCAGTGCCTGGCTGTCCGTGTTGACGTGGCGCAGACTCTTCTCGCGAAAATCGGCGATGATGTCTACTTGCTCGGAGACCAGCGCCAGCAGCGGCGCACCCGCCGCGGCGAAGCTGCCCGGCTTGAGTTGCAGGTTGGTGATGATGCCATCCTGGCTGGCGTGCACCTGACTGTAGGCGAGGTTGAGCTCGGCCTGGGCCAGGTGATTGCGAGCCTGGCGCAGCAGCAGGTTGTCGTCACCGTGCAGACCGCGGTTCACCTGGGCCTGAGTCATGCGGGCCTTGCTGGCCAACAAGTTGGCCTGGGCGGTGCGAAATGCGCTGTCGGCGTCGTCTTTTTGCTGCTCAGAGACCATGTGGCGACGATAGAGGGCGTCGATACGCTCCGCCTCCCGCAGCTTCAGGGAGGCCTGGGTTTGCAGCGAGCTGAAATCGGCGGCGGCGGCGTTGAGAGTGGCGTCGAGCTGGCGGTTCTGCTGCTCGGCCTGAGCCAGCGCGAGGCGGGCCTGCTCCACCGCCAGTTCAAACGGGGCGGGATCGAGTGAGAACAGCAGATCCCCCTGTTTGACATGCTGGTTGTTGCCAACGGCAACCTGTATCACCTTGCCACTGACCTGGGGTGCCATCTTGGTCACGACACGGGTAGCCATGGCTTGCGGGGTGAGTGGCATCTTGATGTCAGCCAGCAGGAAGTAGCCAAAGACCAGAATAAAGGCGCCCATGGCCCATTTTATCCAGCGTTTGAATTGTTGATCCGGGGTCATCTTATTCTCTCTCTTCACTCTGTGAACCTATCTTGCCGAGGGCGTTGGCACAGATGCGGTGCACTATGTCTTCAAATTGTTCCAGCTCCCGCTGGCTGATGCCGGCGAGCAGTTCACGGCGTATATCCATGATGCGATCCTCTATCTTGTCGAGCAGCGCCTTGCCGGCCGGAGTCAGGGTGACGATGCGGGCCCGTTTGTCCTGGCTGCAGCAATGGCGTTCGACCAGTCCATGCTCCTCCAGCTGACCCAGAGTGCGCATCAGGGACGGCAGCTCTATCTCCAGCGCTTCGGCAAGGGTCTTCTGGCTGAGATGACCACCGAGGCGGCTGAGTTTCCAGAGCGCTGTCCAGCGTGGATGGGTCAGACCCAGGGGCGCCAGTTCCAGGTCTGCCACTGTGCGCCACAGTCGATGCAGTCGTCCGACCCGCTCGGCGAGGGACAACTCGCGCAACATTTCCAGATCCTTCATCATGAGGTGCTCTCCATTTACTTAGCCTGCTAAGCATTGTAGTTATTTAGCAGGCTAAGTAAATAGTGTGATCAAGATCTTGTTTATGAAAATGATGGGGGAGCTTGTTATGAGGCTTTACTTGGTCAGTGAAGGGGGTCGTAAGGGGCTGTCTGTGTCTGAAATACGCACAGGTGTGACAAATCGGGTGAAATACTCTGGCTGGAGAAATAAACACCGGCCTGCTGGGGTGGCAAAAATAAGGAAGGGATCCCGTTTACTATTATTTTCTGGTCAGCAAGGTGTCATATAAATTCGGCAGTCTGTTTTTTATCCACTAATATTGATGGGTCAGCTAAACAGGGAGACGATAGCTGTGGAACGATATGAATCGGGTGACGCCCATTTCTCAATCGAGAGTCTGCTGGTCGATGTCGAATATAGTGCCGAAATCCATTATGGCTTCAGCCGGGAAGGAAGCGATATCTGTCATGAATTTGACCCTGCCAATATTCCATTGTTATTAGCAGAATAAGCCAACCGAACAGGTTTAAATGAGACGCTGGCTGTCAAGGTGTGACTGACAGGTGGGCACTCTTTGCTCCATCGGCCCAGTCTTATCAGTTGAAAACGCACGCTATGGCGTTGTGTTGATAATGCATCCCCGTCATGACATACAAGTTGCCAGTCATCCTTGCCTGCCCTTTTATCCACCTGCATACGGGTGGGTCATGTCAGTTACGCGATCGTCAGGATCATGACCTCTCTGATATTGATGAACAGCATGAATATGACGCGACTGTCATCAGCCTGTAGCCCGTTTACTCCCTCTCTTTCCATGGATAACACTTAATCTGAGCCTCACCATTGCCAGCCAAGTGATGGTCAAACCTTGTCCGCATCCGTTTATTTCTGTGTGTATATCCAAGTTTTCAGGTGTTGTGAATGGGGATGCTATCTTGTATTGGACGACGGCATTGTCCTCATAGCGTTTAAGATTTTAATGTTTTTATATGTCTTTGTAGCGGGGCTAACCGACAGGCAGAGGGAGGATCACTAGAGTAGCGCCACCTCACACGCTGGAGCATAACAATGAAAAACCTCTCTACCCCGAAAGCCGCCCCCTGGGGCAGTCAACAAATAGCCGGCATGCCCATGATGATCTTCCTCGGGCTTGCCACCTGCGTGCTTTTCTCCGGCTGGAACGGCTCCTTGCCGCTCGGCATGGTGGGCGCCCTGGCACTGATGTTCGTGCTGGGCACCCTGCTGACCGAACTGGGTGAGCGCATCACTCCGGTCCGTGAATACCTGGGAGGTGGCACCATACTCGCCATTTTCGGGGGGGCTGCTCTGTTTGAATACAGGATCCTGCCGGTCGAGGCGGGTCAGGTGATCATCGGCTTCATGAAGGAGGGGGGCTTTCTCAACTTCTTTATCGCCAGCCTAGTGACGGGTTCAGTGCTGGGCATGAGCAGTTCCCTGTTGAAAAATGCCGCCATGCGTTACCTGCCGGTGATCTTGGGTGGTGTTGCAGTGGCGCTGCTGAGTGTCGGTCTGGTCGGCTCCCTGATGGGTTATGGCTTCAAGAATGCGGTGCTGCTCATAGGTTTGCCCATCATGGGTGGCGGCATGGGCGCAGGTGCCGTGCCCCTGGTAGAGATCCTCTCGGGCCCGATGCAGATGTCCAGCGCCGACCTGCTGTCACGCATGGTGCCTGCCGTTGTGATCGCCAATACCCTGGCCATTCTGGTGGGCACTCTGCTGGTACGCCTGGGCCGCCGCTACCCTTCCCTGACCGGCAATGGCCAGCTGATGATCAATCAGAGCAGCCAGAATGTGGCCGAAGAGCAGGTCCAGGCGCCGACGCTGGAAAGTCTCGGCATGGGGCTCTTCATCAGCTCCAGCATGTTCGTGCTGGGTTCACTGCTGGGCAACTTCATCCCCATGCATCCCTTTGCGCTCATGATACTGGCGGTGGCCTTCATCAAGGTGAGTGGCGTGCTGCCGCGCCGTTACGAGCAGGCGGCCGCCGACTGGTACCAGTTCGTCGTGACCAATCTGACGCCCTCCCTGCTGGTGGGCATAGGGGTCGCCTATACCAGCATCCCGGAACTCATCAGCGCCTTTTCCGTCAGTTACTTCGTGCTGGTGCTGGTGACAGTGGTCGGCGGCGCCCTGGGGGCGGCCCTGGTGGGGCGCATGATAGGTTTCTATCCCATAGAGGCGGCCATCACAGGCGGTCTGTGCATGGCCAACATGGGGGGCACGGGTGACGTGGCCGTGCTGTCGGCGGCCCAGCGCATGAAGCTGATGCCGTTTGCCCAGATCTCTTCCCGTCTCGGGGGGGCCGTCATGTTGATCCTGGCCACCCTGCTCATCTCGCTGCTGGCATAAGGAATCGACAATGAACGACATCATGATGGGCACCAGCCTGCCCTATGCCGAACGCAAGCGACAAGGCCTGATGGGGCGCATGCCTCACAAGGAGGAGTCCCTGGCCCAGCAACGGCGCCGTATTTACCGTCTGGTCTCTGCCATGCAGAGCCCGTTCGACCAGCACCTGCTGCTGCGCCAGCTGCAAGAAGACAACCCTGTGCTGTTTTACGATCTGGTGCGCCACCACCTGCCGGAGCTCTTGCCCATCATTTACACCCCGGTAGTAGGGGAGGCATGCCAGCGCCACAGCGACCTCTATCTGCGCAGCCACGGGCTTTATCTTTCCTGGCATGACAGAGACGATCTGGACGCCATCTTCGCCGCAGTGGAGCAGGAGGTGGACGTCATCGTCATCTCCGACGGTGAGCGGGTGCTGGGACTCGGCGATCTCGGCATCGGCGGCATGGGGATCTGCATCGGCAAGCTGGCGCTCTACTCCGCCGCTGGCGGCATCAACCCGGCGCGCACCCTGCCGCTGTGCGTCGATGTGGGCACCAACAATCCCGAGCTGCTGGAGGATGACTCCTACCTCGGCTGGCAGGCCAACCGGGTGGATGGTGAATCCTATTACCACTTCATGGACAAGGTGGTGGCAGCCATTCGCACGCGCTGGCCCCAGGTGGTGTTGCAGTTTGAAGACTTCGCCGGCAAGCATGCCGCCAATCTGCTGGCTCGTTATCGAGACGAGCTGTGCATGTTCAACGACGACATCCAGGGAACGGCTGCGGTGGCTTCGGCCTGCGTGCTGGCAGGCTTGCAGCAGGCGGGCACTACTCTGGCCGACACCCCCGTGCTCATCGTCGGCGCCGGCTCTGCGGGGTGCGGCATTGCCGCCATGCTGGCCCGGCTGGCGGGCAGTCCGGATCGGGTGCAACTGTTTGATCAAGATGGGCTGGTCTGCCTGGATCGCGCCAATCTGACCCCATCCCAACGACCGTTTGCCCGTCCGGCGCAAGAGGCTTGCGCCGCCCTGCCCGAGCTCATTGAGCGGCTGCGCCCCGGCGTGCTGATCGGGGTGAGTGGCCAGGGCGGGCTCTTTACCGAGGCCGTGCTCAGGGCCATGGGGGAGGTATGCGAGCGCCCCGTGATCCTGCCGCTCTCCAACCCGACCCGCAGTGCCGAAGCGACGCCGGAGCAGGTGTGGCAGGCCACCGACGGGCGTGCCCTGCTCGCCACTGGCAGCCCCTTTGCCCCAGTCACTGTGGCAGGGGAGGCGCGGGTAGTCTCCCAGTGCAACAACGTCTATGTCTTCCCCGGCATTGGTCTGGGGGCCTGCGCCGTCAAGGCGCGCCGCATCAGTGACGGCATGCTGCAGGCGGCGGTGCGGGCCGTGGGCGCCTATCCGCTGGCTGAGGGGCGATTGTTGCCTCCCATCGAGCAGGTGGGGGAGGTGGCCCGCGCGGTCGCAAGGGCGGTGGCGCTGACTGCCCGTGACGAAGGGCTGGCGGATTTTGTCGGTGATCCCGCGCCACTGATTGACCAGACCTGGTGGCGCCCGCACTATTGGTCCGCTTCCTGATGTTGCAAGGCTAATCGATGAAACTGCGCCACCAACTGGTCACCCTCTCTCTGGGGCTGTCACTGCTGCTGATCGTGATCCTGGGCAGTCTGCTCGCCCTCTTTATCCGCCACCTGCTGGAGAGCAATCTGCAGGAGAATGGCGGCGATCTGGCGCGGGTGCTGGCAGCGGACAGCCGGGTGGTGCAGGCCTTGCAGCAGGGCAGCGATCCCGGCTTGCGCGACTATGTGGAGGGGATCAGCAATCGCACCGACGCCGCCTACATGGTGGTGACCGACGAACACGCCCGCCGCCTCAGTCACCCCTCGCCCGAGCTCATCGGCGGTCTCTTCCGTGGTGAAGATATCTGGCCGGCCCTCCATGACCGGCTCAGCTACTGCTCAGAGGACGAGGGCACACTCGGCCCGGCCATCCGCTGCTTTGCTCCCGTGCTCGGGCCCGATGGCCGTGCCATGGGGGCCGTGGTGGTGGGTTACCTGATGCGGACTGTGGAAGGCATCTATCTGGAGCGGATCGCCCTGCTGGTCAGCGCCATCCTTGCCGTGCTGGGGTGTGGTCTCTTGCTGGCGCTCTGGGTGCAGCACCTGTTGCGTCGTACCCTGCTGGATCTGGAACCCGAGGCCATCGTCAATCGCTTCGTGCTGCAGGAGCTGGTGCTGGAGCACATCTCAGAGGGGGTGATAGCGCTCGACAACAGGGGCAACATCCGCATGCTCAACAGTGCCGCCTTCTATCAGCTGCGCCTGCCGGGCACAGGGCGTCATGCCCTGCTGGGGCAGCCGCTCGCCGAGTTGTCGCCGCCGCTGGCACCGGCCCTGACCCAGGTCGAGACCGAGCTTGGCTTTACCGTGCACGGAGAATCCTTCGTGGGCCGCTGGCAGGCGGTGGAGGGCAAGGTGCCAGGGCGCCTGCTGATCTTCAGTCGCCCCGAGGTAACTGGCAGCCTCGGCATGCAGGTCACGCATCTGCGCCAGTATGCCGAGATGCTGCGGATGCAGACCCACGAGTTCGCCAACAAGCTGAGCAGCCTCTCCGGCCTGTTGCAGCTCGGCCATGTGGATCAGGCGGTGGAGCTCATTCAGCAGGAGAGCGAGGCCTGCCAGACCATGTTGCAGGGTCTGCTGCGAGCCATCGAGGACAAGCCGGTGGCGGGGCTCATTCTCGGCAAGTTCAGCCGGGCACGGGAGCTGGGGGTGGAGCTGGTGCTGGACCCCGACTCGGCGCTGGCGGAGTATCCGGCGGCGGTGTCGGCGGATCTCATCACCCTCATCGGCAACCTGCTGGACAACGGCATTCGCGCCGCCTGGGCGCGGCGCAAGGTCTGTCCGCCGCGGGTGCTGATTTCCCTCAACGATTTTGGTCGCCGGCTGGTGATAGAGGTGGAGGACAGTGGCGAGGGGGTGGACGAGGCGCTGGCGGATCATCTGTTTGATTACGGCATCAGCCGCCAGACCGGCGATCACGGGGTCGGCCTCTTCCTGGTCAAGGAGACGGTGGCCAGGCGAGGGGGTGTGATAGAATGGCGCCGCACCGCCGAACAGACAACCTTGTTCGGTATCTACTTGAATAAAAACCAATTGGTGTGATCTATGGAGCCCATTTTCACTCTGGTGATCGAGGATGACGAACGGATAGGATCCATTCTGGCCGAGCTGGTCTCCTCCACCCCCGGATTTTCCCTGCTGGGTCGGGCCGAAAGCCTGACCCAGGCCGATCTCATGATGCGTGCGACCGAACCACAACTGCTGCTGGTGGATATCTCATTGCCCGATGGCTCGGGCCTGGAGTGGGTGAACCGGCTGCGCAGCCACAACCGCGAGGCTTACGTCATCATGGTGACCGCCTCCTGCGACGTTGAGACCATACAGCAGGCCCTCAACCTGGGGGTGCAGGATTACATCATCAAGCCGTTGCGGCTGTTTCGCATCCAGCAGAGTCTGGACGAGATCCTCACCCTGCACAGGCGCATCTGCGAGCGCGGCTCTCTGGAGCAGAGCGATCTGGATCGGCTGATGGGCAAGGGACGCCCCCAGGCCAGGGAGGTGCGCGATACCCCAAAGGGGATCGATGCCATCACGCTGCGCCAGGTGCTGGAGCTGCTGGCGGGCGAGCCGGATACCGCTTTTTCTACCGATACGGTGGCGCTGCGCCTCTCCTTGAGCCGCACCACGGCGCGCCGTTATCTGGAGTATCTGGAGTCCGAAGACAGGGTCGATGTGGACCTCAACTACGGCCAGCGTGGCCGGCCGGAGCGGCGCTACCACTGGCGCCGGGGCAACTGAGCCGGCGTTTTTTGTGCTCAAATGCAATGCAAGAAGGGAGCCTCGGCTCCCTTCTTGCTGTCTGCCCGTCGCCGCATGGGTTGCAGCCCTTCCTACCTTGCCTGGTTCACAGTGCGCCCAGGGGGAAAGGGTGGAGGGCTGATCCGGCCTCTTCAAACAGCTGGATCAGGTGATCCGCGACGGCCCGCACCCGTCTGGAGTGGGCGAGATCTGTGTGGATCACCAGCCAGATCGGCTGATCTACTCCCAGCTCGGGCAGGAGGCAGACGAGATCCGTCTCTTTGGCCAGATAATGGGGCAGCACCGCCAGTCCGAGACCGGCGGTGGCGGCGGCCAGCTGGGCCGACAGCGTATTGGTCTCCACCCTGCAGGGGCGCCCACGCAGCATGCGAGCCATCCATTTGGCGGCGGGCAAATGGCCGTGGGATTCCCCCCAGCCGATGAAGGCATCCTCATCGAAGCTGGCGGCATCTGTGCCCGGACGACGGCAATCGACATAGCTGCTGGCCCCATAGAGGCCGAAGCCCAGGGTGCCCAGCCGCTTGATGGTGACGTTGCCGGCGTCAGGCTTGACCATGCGCACGGCCAGATCGGCATCGCGCCTGTGCAGGTTCACCGTTTGCACGCCTGTGACCAGCTCCACCCTCAGATCGGGATGAATGGCAAACAGCTTGGCCAGGGAGGGAATAATGAGCGGATTGGCCAGATTGTCTGCGGTGGCGAGGCGCACGCATCCGGCCACTTGTCCCTGCTGCTGCCCGGCTTCGCCAAAGGCATGCCCGGCATGTTCCAGCGCCTCGGCCCGCGCCAGCAGGGCATCCCCATCGTCGGTCAGTCGATAGCCGTGCTGATGACGACTGAACAACGGCAGACCCAGTGCCGACTCCAGGCGATCCAGCCGTCGAGAGACAGTGGCAATGCCCATGTCAAGGGCGAGGGCGGCGCCACTCAAGGTGCCGCTGCGGGCGATGGCCAGAAAGACCCGGGCGTCATCCCATAGCAAGAGAGCGTTCATGTATCTTCCAAAATCGGAAAGCAGACTGCCAATCCAGTCTATACCTGAATCATATTCGGAAGACCATACTGACCTCCATCTTGTAAGGGGAAATGTATGCAACGACGAACACTGGGCACTGATCTGGACGTATCCGCCATGGGCCTCGGCTGCATGGGCATGAGTGAGTTTTATGGTCCGCGGGATGATGAGCAGGCGCTGCGGGTGCTGGCCCGGGCAGTCGAGATGGGGATCGATTTTCTCGACACCGCCGACATGTATGGCCCGCACCACAATGAAGCCCTGATCGGCCGCTTCCTGGCGACCCACGGAGCCGGGGTCAAGGTCGCCACCAAGTTCGGCATAGTGCGTCAGAATGGCGAGTACAGGCGCACTCTGGACAACAGCGTCCAATATGCACGGCAGAGCTGTGAAGCCTCGCTGCGCCGGCTCGGGGTCGAGCAGATAGACCTCTACTATGTGCATCGCATCGATCCGGCGCACCCCATCGAAGAGACGATGGCAGGGCTGGCGCAGCTGGTGCAGGAGGGCAAGATTGCCCGTGTCGGCCTGTGCGAGGTCAGCGCGGCCACCTTGAGGCGCGCCCATGCCGTGCATCCGGTGGCAGCGGTGCAGACGGAGTATTCCCTCTGGACGCGGGATGTCGAAGCCCTGGTGTTGCCAACCTGCCGCGAGCTGGGCATAGGTCTGGTGGCGTACTCCCCCTTGGGGCGCGGCTTTCTGACCGGACGTTTCCAGCAGGATACGGCGTTTGAAGAGGGTGACTTTCGGGCCAACCTGCCGCGCTTTCAACAGGAAAACATCGCCACCAACCGCTCGCTGGTGGAGGTGATCATGGCCCTGGCGGCGCGCAAGCAGTGCACGACGGCGCAGATCGCCCTGGCCTGGCTGCTGGCGCAGGGGGATGACATAGTGCCCATCCCCGGCACAAGGCGGATCCCCCATCTGCTGGACAACCTGGGCGCCTTGTCGGTGCGTCTGGAGGCCGGGGATCTCGCCGCGCTGGACAGTGCCATCAGGGCCTTGCCAGTGGCAGGGGATCGCTATACCCGGGAAGGCATG
The DNA here is from genome assembly GCF_057318915.1 of Aeromonas sp. TS_SC_11. Classification (NCBI taxonomy): domain Bacteria; kingdom Pseudomonadati; phylum Pseudomonadota; class Gammaproteobacteria; order Aeromonadales; family Aeromonadaceae; genus Aeromonas; species Aeromonas sp. TS_SC_11. The sequence goes on along the minus strand of NZ_CM170470.1, from coordinate 4,596,698 downwards.
AAGGGGGTGAACGCATGAGCGGCTTATCGTCCGAGCGGCGTGAACAGGCCTTTGCGCTGTTGGCCCGGCTCGACCCGCAGGCGCCGGATCAGGTCGCGGCGAACCTGGATGCCCTGTCGCCAGATTTTGCCGAACTGGTGTTGGGATTTGCCTTTGCCGATGTGCTCTCCCGTCCCGGTATTGATCTCTGCACCCGTGAGATGCTCACCGTTGCTGCGCTGATGGCGATGGGCAATGCACCCGGACAGCTCGAATTTCACATCCGGGCCGCGTTGAATGTGGGCGTCAGCCGGGAAACCATCATCGAAATCCTGCTCCAGATCGCCGTCTATGCCGGTGTCCCTGCCTGCATGAATGGCATCAGCGCGGCCCGAAAAGCCTTTGCCGCTCATGACAAGGCCCGGCTCGACCCGCACAAGGCGCACCACGAGCAAACCTGAATCACAGTCGTGTCGGGAGGGGCTTACCATTGGCGCGGGGATAACCGAGCCTGTGGTTTTTAGCGAGAAGATGCAAACAAGAAGGGAGCCGAGGCTCCCTTCTTGTTTTGTGCTGCAGCGGCTTGTCTCGCCGGTTTATGCCTCTTCCACAAGGGCGGGGCGCACCCTGGGCTTGAACTGGGAGAGCATGACGCCGCTCAGGATCAGGCCGCCACCCAGCAGGTGATAGCCGTGAATGGGCTCCCCCAAGGTGATGACGGCGATCAGCGCCGTGCACAGCGGCATCAGGTTCATGAACACAGAGGTGCGCTCCGCTCCCATGCAGGCGAGGCCGCGCATCCAGCAGTAGGCCGCCAGCAGGGAGGAGGCGAGCCCGGCAAACAGCACCAGACCCCAGCCCTCGGCGGGCACCGCCAGGGAGTCTGCGCTGAGGGCGACCGGGATGAGCAGCAGCACAGCCAGCAGGATCTGCATGTAGAGGTTGAGCCAGGGGCCAAACGGCAGTTGCCAGCGGCGGATCAGCAGGCCGTAGAGGGCGTAGCTGGCGGAGCCGAGCAGCATGAGCCCGTCCCCGGGGTTGATGCCGTCTTGCAGCAGGGCCAGGGGCTGGCCCTGGCTCAGCAGCCAGAACACCCCGAACAGGGAGATGCTCATGCCGAGCAGCGCCTGTTTGCCCGGACGCTGACCGAAGAAGAGGGCGCTCTGCAGCAGGGTCAGCAGCGGAATGAGCGAACCTATGACCCCCATGTTGGTAGCCGAGGTGGTGTGGGCGGCGTAATAGGCGAGGCACTGGTAAAGCACCATGCCAAGGGCTGCCAGCACCAGCAGCTTGCCGAGCCAGGGGCGGATTTCGTGACGGCGGCGCCACAGTTGCGGCAGGCAGAAGGGGGTCAGCGCCAGGGCGGCGAGCACCCAGCGGTAAAAGGAGATGGCGGCGGGATCCAGCACATCGGCGGCGGCCTTGGACACCACTGTATTGGTGGCCCAGATCAGCACGGCCATCAGCGGGAACATAAGCGGGAAGAAGATACGCATCAAAGGCTCCTTATTATCGAGATGGCCAGTCTACTCTTGTCTTTCTGTTATCAAGTAACGTAAAACTGACAATTCATCCCGCAGAAAGGACAAGTTGCCCTGATATGGCACTACATCACTATCACTCGACGGACATAGCCCTGCCTGAGCCCAACCCCCTCTATCTGCGCTATCAGCAGATCCAGGCCGAGAGCGCCTGCGCGCCCCACAGCCACCCCTGGGGCCAGCTCAGCCTGATAAGCCTGGGGGTGATGGAGATAGTGCTGGACGATCACCGGCTGGTGGCTCCCGCCGACTACCTCATCTGGGTGCCAGCGGATCTGGAGCATGCCTCCTACAACCAGCAGGCCCTCGACTACACCTCCATCTATGTCAATCATGCCCTGGCGGCGCGGCTGCCGGCAGAGCCCTGCCTGCTGGAGATGACGCCGCTCATCCGGGCCATGCTGGCGGATTTTTGCGAGCGCAAGCTGGGCCATATGCAGGATGAATGGGATGTGCGCCAGGCCGAGCTGCTGGTGGAGAAGCTGACCCGCACCCGCTGCCAGGACAGCTATCTGCCCATGAGCCAGGACAAGCTGCTGGCCCCCATGCTGGCGGCGCTGCGTGCGGGAACTTGGCATGAATTTCGGCCAGTGGCGGGCCCGGCTCAAGCTGCTCAAGGCGCTGGCCTGGCTCAAGGGGGAATTGCCAGTGCAGGAAATTGGCTGGCGGCTCGGTTACGGCTCCACCTCGGCCTTTATCGCCATGTTCAATCGTGAGCTGGGCTGCTCGCCCCAGCGCTATCGCCAGCAGTTGGGAGGCATGGGGATAGAGCGGGAAGGGTCGCCTGGCGAACCATAACAACAAGGGCGCCCGCAGGCGCCCTTTCTCATGAGTGTGATCTGCCTAGAAGAAGCCGAGTGGGTTGATGTCGTGGCTCACCAGCAGGTTCTTGGTGTTCTGGTAGTGATCCAGCATCATCTTGTGGGTCTCGCGGCCTATCCCGGACTTCTTGTAGCCGCCAAAGGCCGCGTGGGCCGGATAGGCGTGGTAGCAGTTGATCCAGACCCGGCCGGCCTGAATGCCGCGCCCCATGCGCCAGGCCAGGTTGCTGTCGCGGGTCCACAGACCCGCCCCCAGGCCGTACTGGGTGTCGTTGGCAATGGCCAGCGCATCCGCCTCGTCCTTGAAGGTGGTGACCCCGAGGGCCGGCCCGAAGATCTCCTCCTGGAACACCCGCATCTTGTTCTGACCCGAGAAGATGGTGGGCTGGATGTAGAAGCCCCCCTCCAGGCCGCTCACCTTGGCCGGGCCGCCGCCTATCAGCATTTTGGCCCCCTCGCCACGGCCTATCTCCATGTAGCTCAGGATCTTGTCGAACTGCTCGCGGGATGCCTGGGCACCGACCTGGGTAGCGGTGTCGAGGGGGTTGCCCTGCACGATTGTGCGGGCGCGGGCCAGCACCCTGTCCATAAAGTCGTCGTAGATCTTCTCGTGTACCAGAGCGCGGGAGGGGCAGGTGCACACCTCGCCCTGGTTGAAGAAGGTCATCAGCATGCCTTCCACCGCCTTGTCGATGTACTGGCTCTCGTGCTGCATCACATCGGCAAAATAGATGTTGGGGGACTTGCCACCCAGCTCGACGGTGGAGGGGATCAGCTTGTCGGCGGCGCAGCGCAGTATATGGGCGCCGACTTCAGTTGAACCGGTAAACGCCAGCTTCTGGATCCTGTCGCTGGTGGCCAGCGCCTGACCCGCCTCGGCGCCGAAGCCGTTGACCACGTTGACCACGCCGGGGGGCAGTATGTCTTTGATGAGATCCATCATCAGCATGATGGTGACCGGGGTCTGCTCGGCGGGCTTGAGTACGCTGCAGCAGCCTGCCGCCAGCACAGGGGCCAGCTTCCAGGCCGCCATCAGCAGCGGGAAGTTCCAGGGGATGATCTGGCCGACCACGCCGATGGGTTCCTTGAAGTGGTAGCTGACGGTGTGCTGGTCCAGCTCGGCGGCCGAGCCCTCCTGGGCACGGATGCAGCCGGCGAAGTAGCGGAAGTGATCCACCACCAGCGGCAGGTCGGCGGCCAGGGTCTCGCGCACCGCCTTGCCGTTCTCCCAGGTCTCGGCGATGGCGAGCACTTCGATGTTCTGCTCGATGCGATCGGCGATGCGCAGCAGCAGGTTGCTGCGCTCGGTGACGCTGGTCTTGCTCCAGCTGGCGAACGCCTTGTGGGCGGCATCCAGCGCCAGCTCGATGTCGGCGGCGTCGGATCGGGCCACCTCGCAGAACACCTTGCCATCCACCGGCGAGATGTTCTCGAAATAGCGACCGGCGCGGGGGGCCACCCAGTCGCCCCCGATGAAGTTGTCGTAACGGGACTTGAAGCTGACCAGGGCACCTGCCTGACCGGGAGCGGTATAAATCATCTCATCATCCTTATGTGTGTGAAGGTCCTGCCCGGCTGCACGTGCTGGCTGGCCGGGGTGGTACGCAGGGGATATCGCAAGGGCCATGCCAAAGGGTCTGACCAGCGCACAAAAGGTTACAAAAACGTTATCAAACTGGGTGCGGCAGCGTATCTTGGTTAACCAATAACCAAGGCTGTGGCGATAAAACTGTGCCGTTTCTGGACAGTGGCCGCGACAGTCGTGCCGTTTTTGAACAGGAGGCGTGATGAGCGAGTTACCGCAGTACAGTTCCAGCCCCAGTCCGATCCAGCGTTCCTGGCAGCGCTGCCTGCATCAGGGCCTGCTCCGCCAGCAGAGTGCCGAGCTGGATCTGCTGCCCCAGGGGGAGCTGTCGGCCCGCCAGGAGGCGCACAGGACGCTGATCGTCTGCTTCCAGCGCTTCGTGTTGCCGCTGTTTGCCCAGTTGCTGGCGGGCAGACCCTGTCGCCTGCTGCTGTGTGACGGCGAGGGGGCCATACTGGCCGCCAGCGGTGACGATGGCTTTGCCCGCCATGCCGAGCGCATCTTTTTGCGCAGCGGCGCCCGCTGGGGGGAAGCGAGCAAGGGAACCAACGCCATAGGTACAGCGCTGGCCGAGCAGAGCGAGGTGCAGGTGCTCGGCAATCAGCATTTCTTCGCCCAGCACAGCTTCCTCAGTTGCAGCGCCTGCCCCCTGCTCGGGCCGGACGGGCAATTGCTCGGGGTACTCGACATCTCCACTGACGCGGCCCACCACGACGGCGACATGCTGGGCACGGTGCGGCTCTTGGCCATGACCCTAGAAAACGCGCTGCTGGCGCGCCAGCCGGGCTGGCTGGTGGATCTCGACCCCCAGAGTCTCTGGTCCGCCCGTTTGCTGCTGGGGGAGGGGGGCGAGCTGCTCGGCGCCAACCGGGCCGGCCGGCTCTGGCTCGGCCAGCACCCCTTCGACGGCAAGCAGTTGCTACGGGATCGGCGCGGTTTGCGGCTGGTGTCAGAGCCGGTTGCGGCGCCCCGGAAAACAGCGCAACAAGGGGCGGCACAGGTGCCTCTCAAGATGCTGGAGCGCGGCATCTCGCTTCTTGTCGAGGGGGAAACCGGCAGCGGCAAGGAGCATCTGGTACGCGCCCTGCACCGCCAGTCGAGCCGGCAGGATAAGCCCCTGGTGTGTGTCAACTGTGGCGCCCTGCCGGCAGACCTGGTGGAGGCCGAGCTGTTTGGCTATGTGGGCGGGGCCTTCAGCGGCGCCCGCAGCCAGGGCAGTCAGGGCTATCTGCGCGCCGCCCACGGCGGCATCCTGATGCTGGATGAAATTGGCGAGCTGCCGCTGTTGGCCCAGACCCGGCTGCTGCGGGTGCTGCAGGAGCGCAGTGTTACCCCGGTCGGCAGCCACAGACCTGAGCCGGTGGATTTCTGGCTGGTCAGCGCCAGCCACCGGGATCTGGCGGTCATGGTGCAGGCAGGGACATTTCGCGAGGACCTCTATTACCGAGTCTGTGGCTGGCGCCAGCAGCTGACACCGCTGCGGGCATGGTCACAGGGCGATCGCCTAGGGCTGATCCGGCGTCTGCTCTCGGAGATGGACCCGGCCCTGCAATTGACGCCGGAGGCGGAGCTGCAACTGCTGGCCCATCCCTTGCCCGGCAACGTGCGCCAGCTCAAGCAGGCGTTGGAGGTGGCCTGCGTGCTGGCGGAAGGGCTCGGCTGGATTGAGCCTGCTCACCTGCATCTGCCCGCTGCATCGGCAGCGGCCTCGTCGCAGGCGAGTCCCGCCACCTTGCGTGAACAGAACCGGCTGCGAGTGCAGCAGACCCTGGCGGCGTGTGGGGGCAATGTGAGCGAGGCGGCGCGCCAGCTCGGCATCAGTCGCACCACCCTCTATCGGGCGCTGCGTGAAGGACCCTGAGGGCTTTGTTGCCCGCTATTCCCCTTGGGCAAGATGAGCCATCAGGGGCCTTTTTATTGATTTCTCTTTATTTTTCATGACATGGAGTGTTCTATCCTGAGATTCACAATCTGATGGGCAAGTGCATGGCTTTCCGGGGCACCAACCTGGCGCCTCCCGCCTGGTGCAGTACGGCTGCGCCTGATCCCGGGGTTGGTCCGGGTCTGTCTGCCGGTACCCGGCTGAACAAATACGGTATGGCGCCGGTGTTGGCGCGTGTAATAACCACGGGATCCGGGCGTGTGTATCTCGGGGTATGGAGTCAGAGCACCTAGTCGGGTGGAGCCTATATGACCTTTTCCTATTCTCGTCTGGCCAATGTGTTGTTCTGGGTATTGTTGGGGTTGAGCTTGCTGGCGATCCTGCTGTTTGAATTCGGGCCGGATCGGCGGCTCGACATGCTGGCCAATGCCCGCCTGTCGGTGGCGGTGCAGGATGACAGGATCCATGGCGGCGCCTCTGTAACTACCTTGCTGTCTGCCGCCGGCCAGCAAAGCGGTTATCCTGCGCCGACGGACAAGCCAGCCATCGACTGCCAGTTGCGCGAAGGCTATGAGTACCCCTTCTGTGAACTGATCCTGACGCTGAGTCTGCCGGAGCAGGGCATTGATCTCTCCCGCTTCGAGGGGGCGCGCATCCAGCTGCAGGTCGAGGGGCCAGAGCCCCAGTTCTGGCGCCTCTATCTGCGCAACTACCACCCGATTTACTCCCGGGCGGGTGATGCCACCTCCCACAAGTTCAACGAGGTGATCTTTCGTCCCGATGATTACGGGCGGCTGCAGGACGTGCCGCTGCGGGTCTTCACGCCAGCCACTTGGTGGATCCAGCAGTACCGCATTCCGCTGGCCCAGCAGGGGGAGGACCTGCGCCATGTCTACGCAGTGGAAATCGCCTCCGGCATCGGCATGCAGCCAGGCCACTACCGGCTGGTGCTGGAGCGGATGGAGTTCTATGGTCGCTGTGTGCAACCGGGAGCCTTCTATCGTCCCCTTCTGCTGAGCTGGCTGGTTTACGGTCTGCTGCTGTTCATGGTGCAGCACCTGTTGATGCGGGATCGATTGCGCAAGGCCCGTGAGGCCAGACAGGCGGCGGAGGCACGCAGCCAAAGCCTCTGCGAGCAGACCCGGCGCACCGAGGAGGAGGCCAGGTACGATCCCCTGACCGGCGCCCTCAACCGGTTCGGTGGCAACAAGCTGCTGGCCGAGCTCGGCGATATGCCCCTCTCTTTCATCTACATCGACATAGACCACTTCAAGCTCGTCAACGATGGCCATGGTCACCCGGTTGGGGACGAGGTGCTCAAGCACATGGTGAGCGAAGTCCTGCGCCACTGCGATAGCCTGTGCCGGCTGGTGCGCTGGGGCGGGGAGGAGTTCGTGCTGGTCTGCCTGCACTACGAACAGGCCCGTGCCAAGGCGCTGGCGGAGCGGCTGCGCGCCGCTCTGGTGGCTTATCCGCACTGGCCATTGGCGCTGTCCATCACGGCCTCGTTCGGGGTGGCGGAGCGGCGCGGGGATCCCCTGGAGCAGGTTCTCAAGCGGGCCGACGAGGCGCTCTATCAGGCCAAAAAGCGGGGGCGCAACCGGGTCGAGGTGGAATAGGAGGTGGAATAGAACGCAGGTCTGGCGGCAGGGGAAGGGCTGCTCCTTCGAGCGGGGCATTGCTGCTGGAGCCCAAGACTCCAAGCCGCTATGATGCGCGCCAGCCGGGGCATTGGCCCCCTTCCTTCATCTGTTGAGGTTATTCCCCATGGCACAACACATTGGCGCTTTGGCCCTGCTGGTGGCCGACTATGACGAGGCCATCGCCTTCTTTACCCGAGGGTTGGGTTTTACATTGCTGGAAGACACTCCCCTCGATGAACCGGGTAAACCGGGCAAGCGCTGGGTGCGGGTTGCGCCTGCCGGCGCGCCCGGCTCGGCGCTCTTGCTGGCTCGCGCCGCCACGCCCGAGCAGCAGGCCTCCATCGGTCAGCAGGGCGGTGGTAGGGTATTTCTGTTCCTCGAAACCGATGATTTCTGGGCCGATTACCAGCGCATGCTGGACTACGGTGTTCATTTTTGTGAACAGCCACGTAGCGAGCCATACGGCATGGTGGTGGTGTTCGAGGATATCAGTGGCAACCGCTGGGACCTGCTGCAACTCACTGCTGCCAACTGAATCTGAAAACGTTTATCATCCCGCCTGTCATAAAGTCATAAAAGTGTCACAGAAAATTCTAATAATTGGCGCACCCATCTTCACACAGGAGAGAGAAGGGATATGGCTAAGCGAATTCTGGTGGTCGAGGACGAAGCACCGATCCGCGAAATGCTCTGCTTCGTGCTTGAGCAAAAGGGATACGAAACAATCGAGGCGGAAGATTACGCCGATGGACTGGCGAAGGTGTGTGAACCCTACCCCGAACTCATAGTGCTGGACTGGATGATGCCCGGTGGCAGTGGCATTCAGTTCATCAAGCAACTCAAGCAGGATGAGGTGACCCGCCAGATCCCGGTGGTGATGCTGACCGCCCGTGGTGAGGAAGAGGACAAGGTACGCGGCCTGGAGGCCGGCGCCGATGACTACATCACCAAGCCCTTCTCCCCCAAGGAGTTGACAGCCCGCCTGCACGCCGTGATGCGCCGCGTCTCCCCCACCTCGGTGGACGAGGTGATCGAGGTGCAGGGGCTCAAGCTGGATCCGGTTTCCCATAGAGTCAGTGCAGAAGAGAGGGCGCTGGACATGGGACCGACCGAGTTCAAGTTGCTGCACTTCTTCATGACTCACCCCGAGCGGGTGTACAGCCGCGAGCAGTTGCTCAACAATGTCTGGGGTACCAATGTGTATGTCGAGGACAGAACCGTGGATGTGCATATTCGTCGCTTGCGCAAGGCCATTGAAGAGACGGGTCACGATCGATTGATTCAGACGGTGCGCGGCGCAGGCTATCGCTTCTCAACCCGTCTGTAGAGGAAGTTATGTTGCAACCTTATGCCTGGCGGCGACAGTTGTGGCGGATGGCGTTCTTCTATGCGCCCTTCGTTCTGGTCGGCTGGTTGACGAATACCCTCGCCCTTTGCCTGCTGGCAGCTACTGTGCTGCATCTGGGTTGGCACTATCGCTTCCTGAAGCGGCTGTCGGACTGGCTGTGGCACGATCGCAGCCTGGTTCCCCCCAACGGCAGCGGCAGCTGGGAGTATATTTTCAACGGCATCTACAAGTTGCAGCAGCGTCACCGGGCCCGTCGCCGCGAGCTGGCGGGTCTTATCCGCCGCTTTCGGGAGGGTGCCGAGGCCCTGCCCGATGCCGCTGTGGTGTTTCGCACCGATGGCAGCATCCTCTGGTGCAATCGACTGGCGGAGCAACTGCTTGGTTTTCGCTGGCCGGAAGATGCCGGTCAGCACATAGGCAACCTCATTCGCAATCCGGCCTTCGGTGCCTATCTGGGCAAGGGGCAGTATGACGAACCGTTCGAGATGAACTCACCCATCAATGAGGAGAAGTTTCTCGAGTTTCGCATCATGCCCTACGCCGAGGATCAGGCCATGCTGGTGGTGCGGGATGTCACCCGGCTGCGCAGCCTGGAGAAGACCCGCAAGCACTTCGTTTCCAACGTCTCCCACGAACTGCGTACCCCGCTCACCGTGCTCAAGGGCTATCTGGAGATGACCGAAGAGCCGCCGCCGCCCGCCCTGTGGGCCAAGGCGCACAAGGTGATGATGGAACAGACCATCCGGATGGATAATCTGGTGAATCAGCTGCTTACCTTGTCCCGTATCGAGGCGGCTCCGACAGTGGATCTCTCCCATCTGGTGGACATGCCCGCCATGCTGGGATTGCTGGAGCAGGAGGCGCGCGCGCTGTCGGGGGAGCGGGCACACCAGATTGAATTTCTGGTGCAACCGAACCTTTTCGTGCGAGGGGATAATGATCAGCTGCGCAGCGCCGTCTCCAACCTGGTCTACAACGCCATTCACTACACACCGGCGGGGCGCAAGATCAGCGTGGCATGGCGCAAGCAGGGCGCCATGGCGCTGTTTGTGGTGGAGGATGAAGGAGAGGGGATTGCTCCCGAGCATCTGGCGCGGCTGACCGAACGTTTCTATCGGGTCGACAAGGCTCGCTCACGGCATACCGGCGGCTCCGGGCTCGGGCTCGCCATCGTCAAGCACGCTTTGAGCCATCACGACTGTCAGCTCGATATCGAGAGTCGGGTCGGTGCTGGCAGCCGTTTCAGCTTTCTCATTCCAGCCCGTATGGTCGTGGTTAAATAGTCTTTACCGGCAATAAGTTAGCAAAAGAGAGGGCAGCGGAAGCTGCCCTCTCTTCATTTGGTCAAAACCCTTGTCATGTCATTAAAGTGTCACATTAAATCCATAAATTTGTCACTGCCAGGTCAGATACTGGCGCCGTCTTAAGAACGGACCTTCTGTAACTTTGGAGAGATTGGATGAAACTCAACAAACTGGCTGGTGTAATCGGATTTACCGCAGCAACCCTGTTTTCTGTCAGCGCTCTGGCTGCCGGTGTGGATAAAGACCTGCCGGATTACACTCCGACCAGCGGCATCTCGGGCAACCTGTCCTCTGTCGGCTCTGACACCCTGGCCAACATGATGACCTTGTGGGCCGAAGAATTTAAGCGCATGTATCCCAACGTCAACGTGCAGATCCAGGCCGCCGGTTCCTCAACCGCACCGACTGCACTGACCGAAGGTGTTGCCCAGTTCGGCCCCATGAGCCGCGGCATGAAGTCCGGTGAGGAAGAGGCGTTCGAGAAGCGTTACGGTTACAAGCCCACTGCCATCCGCGTCGCGGTCGATGCCCTGGCCGTGTTCGTCAACAAGGACAACCCCATCAAGGGGCTGACCATGCAACAAGTGGATGCCGTCTTCTCCAGCACCCTCAAGTGCGGCGAAGCCAAGGCTGCCACCAAGTGGTCTGATCTGGGTCTGGATGGCAACTGGTCTTCCAAGGATCTGCAACTGTTCGGTCGCAACTCAGTCTCCGGTACTTACGGTTACTTCAAGGAGCACGCCTTGTGTGATGGTGACTTCAAGAGCGGCGTGAACGAGCAGCCCGGTTCCGCTTCCGTGGTGCAGTCCGTTTCTGCTTCCCTGAACGGCATAGGTTACTCCGGTATCGGTTATGTCACCTCGGGTGTGCGCGCCGTACCGCTGTCCAAAGATGGCAAGACCTTCATCGAAGCCACCGCTGATAACGCCATCACCGGCAAGTATCCGCTGTCGCGCTTCCTGTACGTTTACGTGAACAAGCACCCGAACAAGCCGCTGGCTCCGATGGAGCAGGAGTTCGTGAAGATGATGCTCTCCAAGGCGGGTCAAAGCATAGTCGCCAAAGATGGTTACGTGCCTGTCCCGGCCAAAGTGGTCGAAGCCGACCTGAAGAAACTGGGCATAATGTAAACCGGTTTCCTCTCAAAGACGGGCCCCAGCGGGGCCCGTTTTCTTTTTAAGCAAGCCGGTAATAAGGGGATGTGACTGCTTTCGCCGAACCGGGCAATTTGTCGACTTGCGCCGGACGCCCGCATTTCCGAAAATAGGGCATCTTTATGGTGAAGGACACCTCCATGACATCTCCCCTGTTCAAGCTCGGCCTGGCGGCGCTCTGTTCTACCCTGCTGGCCAGTTGTGCCCAGTCTCCTACCGGTCGTAGCCAGATGCTGCTGTTTTCGCCCCAGCAGATGAGCAAGCTGGGTGCCGACTCCTTCGAGCAGATGAAAAAGCAGGAGAAGGTGAGCAAGGATGCCAAGCTCAATGCCTATGTCTCCTGTGTTGCCAAGGCGGTTACCGCCCAGGTGCCCGCCAGTTATGGCATCACCAGTTGGGAGGTGGTGGTGTTTGACTCCAAGCAGGTCAACGCCTTCGCACTGCCCGGTGGCAAGATAGGGGTCTATAGCGGCCTGCTCAAGGTCGCCAAGAATCAGGATCAGCTCGCCACCGTCATCGGTCACGAGCTGACCCATGTGCTGGCCCAGCACTCCAACGAGCGACTCTCCCGCAGCCAGCTGACCGGTCTCGGTCTGGCGGCGGCGGATATCGCCATGGGCAGCAGCGAATATCGCGGTGCCACCATGACGGCGCTGGGGCTCGGGGTCGAGGTGGGCGTCATGCTGCCCTATGGCCGCGAGCAGGAGAGCGAAGCGGACAGGCTGGGCCTGGACTTGATGGCCCGTGCCGGTTTCAATCCTGCTGAAGCCGTTCCCCTGTGGCAGAACATGAGCGCCGCCGCCGGTGGCAAGGCGCCGCCGCAACTGCTCTCCACCCACCCCAGCAACGAAAACCGGATTGCCGAGTTGCAGGCCCAGCAGGCCGAGGCCCGGCCACTCTATGAGCAGGCGCGCGCCTCCGGTCTGGTACCCCAATGCAAGGCATAAGCCTGCGCATGGCGCGGCTTGATGATGCCCCCGCCATGACGGTGATGCAGCGGGCCAGCTGGCTCGCTGCCTACGGTGAGGTGCTTGGCAACGACATGCTGGCCCAGCTGGCGGTGACCGAGCATCTGCAAATCTGGCGCAGCCGGCTCGCCGAGCCGGGCCCAAGACCCATGCTGCTCTGTCTGGATGAGGTGGTCATCGGCCTGCTCTACTGGCAGCTGGCGCAAGAGGGTGAATATCCCACCGCCTGGATCCGGGCGTTTTACCTCCACCCCGATCATTGGCGCCAGGGTTATGGCAAGCGGCTGTGGCAGGCGGTGGCCATGCAGATGCGGCGCGCCGGTTGTGAAGGCGTCAGATTGTGGCTGCTCGATGGCAATCGGGTCGGGGAGGGTTTTTACCTGCGTCGCGGCTTCGCTTTCGATGGCCAGGAGCGCACCCTGATGAGCCTTGGCCAGGCTTGCCTGCAACGGCAAATGTTCCGTTTGCTTTGATCCGGCTCCCGTTTTTCGCCCCCGATCACTTTATTTTTTTTGCGAATTAATACAATGTGCCCCTCTGGACAGGCTGAGGTGAGGCAACTCGCCGACAAGGGAGTGTGAGCATGTATTACGGCTTTGATATCGGTGGCACCAAGATAGCGTTCGCTGTGTATGACGGCAGCTTGAATCTCTGTCATGAGGAGCGCATGAGCACTCCCGGCAATGATTACGAGGGGCTGCAGCAGCTGATCTGCCAGCGGGTGCTCGAGGCTGACGCCCGCTTCAGTGCAAGAGGCGCCGTGGGCATCGGCTTTCCCGGTATCCTCAATCGGCACGATCACAGCATAGTGGCGGCGAACCTGCCCTCCATCAATGGTCGCCATCTGGGCGCCGATCTGGCCGAACGCTTGGGTCGTATGGTCAAGGTGGACAACGATGCCAACTGCTTTCTCTGGTCGGAAGTACACCAGGGCGCGGCGGCAGGGGCCGACAGCGCGCTGGGGGTCACCATAGGCACCGGCATAGGTGGTGCCGTCTACCTTGCTGGCAAACTCATTCAGGGCCGTAACTGGCTGGCGGGGGAGATAGGTCACTATCCCTTGCCTGCGACCATGCTGATGAAGTATCCCGACCTGCCTCGTCCCCGTTGCGGCTGTGGCCGCCTGGTCTGTTTTGAAACCTATGCGTCCGGCAGCGGGCTGGAGCGGCTCTACCATCATTTTCACGGTCAGCGTGCCAGCGGCCACCAGATAGTGGAACGCTTCGAGGCTCATGAGCCTGATGCGGTGGCCACGGTCGACTGCTGGCTCGAGATCATGGCTGCCGGACTCGCTACCGCCATCTCTGTGGTTGATCCCGAGGTGGTCGTGCTGGGGGGCGGCTTGAGCGGTCTGCCCACCCTGTACCAACAGTTGCCGCTGCGTCTGCCCGGCCACCTGCTGCCCGGTGTCGCTCTGCCCGAGATCCGCCAGGCCCGCTTCGGCGGTGCCGGTGGGGTGCGGGGTGCGGCCTTGCTCAATTTATGAGATCAGATGTGCTGTCTGATCTCTCCAATAAAGGAGTCATCATGACCCGTCTTGAAATTTGTATCGACAACCTGGAATCCCTGTTCACCGCCCAGCAAGCCGGCGCGGATCGCATCGAGCTTTGCTCTGCGCTGGGGCTGGGTGGTTTGACCCCCTCCTATGGTTTCATGCAGCTGGCCGCACGGCACGCCAGCGTTCCTGTCTATGCCATGATCCGCCCCCGTGCCGGGGATTTCTGCTTCAGCGAAGGGGAGTTCGAGATGATGCTGCAGGATATCGCCGCCGCTCGCGCCGCCGGGTTGCAAGGTGTGGTGGTGGGGCTGCTGGATGAAGAGGGGCGGGTGCCTGCTGCCCAGCTCAGGCAACTGGTCGCGGCAGCCGGTCCCCTTGGCGTCACCTTCCATCGTGCCATCGATCTCTGCTCCGACTGGCGTGCCGATCTTGAGGTCATCATAGCGGCCGGTTGTGAGCGGATCCTCACGTCAGGTCATGCACCGACCGCGCTGGCGGGGCTCGAGACCTTGCAGGCCATGCAACAGGCGCTGGCAGGCCGGGCCACCCTGATGCCAGGTGCCGGGATCAATGCCGACAACGTGCGCACCATCATCGAATTTACCGGGGTGAACGAGGTGCACATGTCCGGCATGGGCTGGCGCGGCGGTATGGTACCGCATGGAGTCAATATGGGTACCTCTGATGACGGCCGGGTCAATATCACCGACGGCGCCAAGGTAGCCGCAGTGCGAGCCCTGCTGGATCGCGCTGATGTCACAGAAAGTGAGGTTTGAGTCCAAAGGCTCACAGCGCCATTGTGCCTGACAAGATCGCCGCCGATGGGCGGCGTTCGTACCTGGCTGGTGTGAACTCGCTCCCACGGGCGGGGAAATCAGGGCGACCGGCGGCAGCACCTGGCCAAAAAGTCTGATATTATCCCGCCTCTTTATTACTTGGATCTGGAGCAACATCTCAATGTCCCAATACGACTCTATCGAACAGAAGGCCAGCTATGGCATCGGCCGCAACATGGGCGAGCAACTGGCGCAGCAAGCGTTCGCCGGTCTGGATATCCCGGCCCTGCAACAAGGTCTGGCAGATGCCCTGAATGGTCTGGAGTTCGCGGTCAGCCGTGACGATATCAATGATGCCTTCCAGGTTATCACTGCACGCATGCAGGAAGAGCAGGAGGCCGTTGCCAAGGCGGCCGCCGCCGATGGCGAAGCCTTCCTGGCTGACAACGCCAAGCGTGCCGACGTCAAGGTGACTGACTCGGGTCTGCAATACGAAGTCATGGTAGAAGGCAATGGCGCCGTGCCGGTGGCCGGTCAGTCCGTGCGCGTGCACTACCACGGTACCTTCACCCACGGTGGCGTGTTTGACAGCTCGGTCGCCCGTGGCGAGCCGGCTGAATTCCCGGTGACTGGCGTCATCGCCGGTTGGGTTGAAGCCCTGCAACTGATGCCGGTTGGCTCCAAGTGGAAGCTCTATATTCCGCAGGATCTGGCCTATGGTGCTCGTGGTGCCGGTTCCATCCCGCCCTACTCTGCTCTGGTATTCGAAGTGGAGCTGCTGGACATTCTGTGATCCGGCTGGCTTGATGCAAACGGCGACCTCAGGGTCGCCGTTTCTGTTTGAGGCTCCCCTGCCTGGCGGGCCCTTGTCGATAGACAATGTGCCTTTGCAAAAGATTTGGATATAGTCAGGGCTTCTCCTGGGAGACAAGTCATGGCAGCCATCATCGAAGTCGTCGATCTCATCAAGCACTTTCCCGGCGTCAAGGCGGTGGACGGGCTCAGCTTTGCCATTCCAGCCGGTTGCTGTTTCGGTCTGCTCGGCCCGAACGGGGCAGGCAAGACCACCACCATAGAGTTGCTGGAGGGAGTCCTCACTCCGGATAGCGGCCAGATCCTGTTCCATGGCGCCCCTCGCGGCCCCGATTACCGCTCCCGCATCGGCATCCAGTTCCAGCATACTGCGCTGCAGGATTTTCTGACTGTGCGCGATACCCTGCGCCTGTTTGCCAGCCTCTACCCCCATCCTTTGCCCCAGGAGCGGCTCATCGAGCTGTGTGCCCTGGGCGAATTCATCGACCGTGACAGCCGCAAGCTCTCCGGCGGTCAGCGTCAGCGCCTGTTGCTGGCGCTCGCTCTGCTCGGTGACCCCGAGTTGCTGTTTCTGGATGAACCCACTACCGGGCTGGATCCCCAGGCCCGCCACCACTTCTGGCAGCGCATCGAAGCGATCAAGGCCCAGGGCAAGACGGTGGTGCTCACTACCCACTACATGGATGAAGCGCAGCAGTTGTGCGATCTCATCGCCATCGTCGATCACGGTCACTTGCTCAGCCTGGATACCCCCACGGCCTTGCTGGCCCAGCATTTTGACGGTGTGCTGGTGCGATTGCCGGATCACCCGGCCCTCGCCGGCCTTGGCTATCCGCTCCTGCCCCACGGCGATCAGGTGGAGCTGACCTGTCCCGACGTGGCACTCCTGCTGCCGCAG
Source organism: Aeromonas sp. TS_SC_11 (assembly GCF_057318915.1). Lineage (NCBI taxonomy): Bacteria > Pseudomonadati > Pseudomonadota > Gammaproteobacteria > Aeromonadales > Aeromonadaceae > Aeromonas > Aeromonas sp. TS_SC_11. Next base: position 4,580,488 of record NZ_CM170470.1, on the reverse strand, counting down.
TTGCTCAGCCTTGGAGTCCCGCTGACCGGCATGCAGGTACGTTCTCCCAACCTGGAGGATCTCTTTTTGCACCTGACCGGCCATAGCCTGAGGAGTGGCGCATGAGCAGCATGACAAGATGCCGTGTTGGCACCCACCTCCATACGCGAGACTTGCAGTGGTCGCGCCGCTCGTCAGCTTGGCATGCAAGGAGCGGAGCATGAAAGGCGCCATAAAACGGATCGGTGCGCTTTTTTATGCCCGCAATCTGGAGTTTGTGCGGGACAGGGCGGCCCTGGTGTGGAATCTGGCCTTCCCGCTGTTGCTGGTGATAGGTTTCTCTCTCATCTTCTCCGGCCCGCCCAAGCCGCTGGTGCAGATGGGGGTAGTGGGGGACTTGCCTGCTGCCTATGCGCCCCTGAACGCCATTCCGCTGCTCAAACTCATTCCCTATGACGATGAGCAAAAGGGGCGACTCAAGGTACGCCACCATCAGCTGGATCTGCTGCTCTCGCCCGGTTCGGGTCGCTACTGGGTCAACCCGGATGCCGCCCAGGGGGCGCTGGCCGAATACCTGCTGCGTCAGGCGATTTTTCAGCCACTGGTGAAAGAGACTCTGAGCGGTCAGGCGATCCGTTATGGTGACTGGCTGTTGCCAGGGGTGATCGGCATGAACCTGATGTTTTCCGGCTTGTTCGGGGTCGGCTTCGTCATAGTCCGTTACCGCAAGAACGGTGTGCTCAAGCGGCTGCGGGCCACGCCACTCTCCGCCGCCGAGTTTCTCTGTGCCCAGTTGCTGTCGCGGATCCTGATTACCCTGGTGGTGAGCCTGCTGGTGTTTCTGGTGGCCTACGGCCTGCTTGGTGTGCCCCTGCTCGGCTCAGGCTGGTTGCTGCTTCTTATCGCCCTGGTGGGTGGGGCCGCCATGGCGTCACTGGGTCTGCTCATCGCCGCCCGCATTCAGAACGAAGAGCTGGCAAGCGGCCTGCTCAACGTCATCAGCATGCCCATGATGTTTCTCTCCGGGGTCTGGTTCTCGCTGGAAGGAGCGCCGGTCTGGCTGCAACAGCTGGCGGCCTGGCTACCGCTCAGCCAGATCATCACGGCGGCCCGTGCCGTCATGCTGGAAGGGGATGGCTGGGCCGAGGTGGCCGCACCGCTGGGCTGGGTTGTACTGTTTACCTTCTCTTGTCTCACCCTGGGCAGTGCCCTGTTTAAATGGAATAGCCAATGAAACGACCTCTGGATCTGGGGACCGCCCTGGCCCTGCTGTTACTGAGCATACCGGCCAGTGCCGATGCCATGCGTTGCAAGAACGCCCTCATCACAGAGGGGGACAGCACCGCCGAGATGCTGCTCAAGTGTGGCGAGCCCATGCTGCGTGAAACCTTGACCCGCAACGAGGTGAACCAGTTTGGCAATCTGGTGCAGGTCACATACGGTGAGCGCTGGACCTACAACTTTGGCAAGAATGCCTTCATGCGTTTCGTGACAGTGCGCAACGGTGTGGTCACCGACATAGAAAATGGCCCGCGCGGCGACTAGCCGGCGGGCAAAAACCAGTATGGAAGCAGACTACAAACAGAAAGGACTATGGAAGTTACCCCAACAGCAGGCTGGTGTGACGCAGGCCGCGAACCTCCAGATTGATCTGCCGGGCCAGACTCAGGGTCTGACGGCAGGTCAGGCTCTGCAGATTGATCTCTCCGCCGCTGAATTCGAATTGCCCCAGTGCCTCCACCATGAAGCTGCCGCGATGGAAGCTCTTGATGTAGCGGGCAATCTGGCGGGGAGACAAGTTCTTGAACACCTTCATCACAAAACACCTGTTGCTTGGACAGGGCACACTATGCCGTCCATGGGTGACACTAATGTGACATTTAATAAAGGTTTGTATGAATCCGTGTGACGGCGGGTATCCGGGGAGCGTGTCTGTACCCATGAGGTGAAAAAGTGCTGCCCTGACCCCTCCTTGCCCCGATATACTGCGGGTAGTTGAACGACATGAGCGAAAGGGCCTGCGCGTGGAATGGGTGGATGTGGTTGATGCGGATAATCGGGTGATCGGGGTGGCCGAACGGGCCAGGGTGCGGCGGGAGAACCTGTGCCATCGCGCCAGTTATATTCTGGTGCTCGACCAGACGGATCGGATCCTGGTGCAGCGGCGCACCCTCAGCAAGGATTTCTGCCCCGGCATGCTGGATGCCTGCGCTGGTGGTGTGGTGACCACGGGCGAACAGATGGAGCCCTCTGCCCGCCGCGAGCTGGCCGAAGAGCTGGGGATAGTTGACGTTCCCCTTGAGGCTTTGGGTCACTTCTATGCTGAGGGGGAGGGATACCGGGTCTGGGGCGGTCTCTACAGTTGCCGTTATCAGGGCCCGCTGCAGTTGCAGGCCGAGGAGGTGAGCGAGGTGCACTGGATGAGCCAGGCCGAGATTGCCGCCCGCGCCACCGAGTTTACCCCGGATTCCCTGCTTGCCATCGCCACCTGGCAGGCGAGGCGGTAAACCTCTTCTTCAAATATTCTCCTCGCCGGAGACAAGACGGGCAGCCTGATGGCTGCCCGTTTGCATTTTTTGGCATTGGTTACACCAGCCTGAGGCGCCGGTTGGTGCGCCCGCACGGACTGGCCCCCGCCAGCCAGTGACCCTGCCATTCGGTGACCAGCCGCAACAGGGGATATTCCAGGTCGAGCCGGGTCACCACCAGCTGGCCGACCGCATCGCCGATGACCGGTTCCGAGGTGGCGAGATCGATGATCTCGACGATGCAGCTTTCGTTGACGATAAAGCCCTGACCAGGCTGACTCTCGTAGGCGAGCACTCCCAGATCCTGCAACACCAGGCAGTTGAGCGCCCGGATACCGTGGACCGCCTGCAGTGGCGCCGTGTCGGGGTGGGAGGTTTCGCACAAAAGGGCAGAGCGCAGGCTGTCGCTCGGGATCCCGGCCAGCTCCGCCGCTTCCAGCAGATCCAGCAGCGCCGCCAGTGGCCCGACAAAGCCTGTCGGCTCGTAGCGTTGCAGGGCCTCCAATTGACGGCGGGTATCGTGGGGGCCACAAGGCACCACGGGTGCCCCCAGCTGGCGAGCGCCGTTGTCGAAGATGAAGGCGGTGGGGCTGATATGGTAATCGTGGCCGTTGAGCAGCACTTCCCCCGCCTTGAAACCGGCGGCAAACAGGGCCCGTGCCGCGCCCCACCAGTCCGCGCCCGCATACTCGGGAATGGCCAGCTGGCCCGGACAGGCGAAGACCCGCAGCGCCTGACTGGCCGGCCGACCCGTGAGGCCGGCGAAGGGCGGATGGGCCTGCTGGGCGGCAAAGAGGTCGGCGGCGTCGAGCAGGGGCAGTGTGGCCAGCTCGCCCAACTCCTGCAAACGGCGCTGGCGATAGGCGCTGGAGTACCCGGCGCAATACTGGCCGACATGGGTGAGCAGGTGATTGAGCTGCTCCAGTTGTTGTTGCTCTCGCAAGGGGGAGGGGCGAATTTCCAGTCCGTCGTAATAGTGCTGCATGAGGCCTCCTTGGTCGGCTGATCCTGCTCAAGGTTAGTTCAAATGGCGATGCAGATGGGGGTGTGTTGCCGGCTCACTGGCTGGGGTAGACTGTGGTTCCTTATCTTCATCACGGACGAGATATCATGATTGCCATTGGCCAGACCCTGCCTGCGGGCGAATTTACCTTTATCACCGCCGAGGGCAAGCAGGTGCAGGATAGCCAGGCCCTGTTTGCCGGCAAGACGGTGGTACTGTTTGCGGTACCCGGCGCTTTTACCCCCACCTGTTCCAACGCCCACCTGCCCGGTTACGTGGTATTGGCCGACCAGTTCAAGGCCAAAGGGGTGGATGCCATCTATTGCCTGTCGGTGAACGATGCCTTTGTGATGAAGGCGTGGCAGGTGGCCCAGAACGCCGACGCCATCACCATGCTGGCGGACGGCGACGGCAGCTGGACGCAAGCCTTGGGCCTTGCCAAGGACACTGGCGCCTTCGGCGGCTTGCGGGCCCAGCGCTTTGCGCTGATCGCCGTGGATGGTGTGGTCACACGGCTGTTTGTAGAAGCGCCCGGCAAGTTCGAGGTCTCCGACGCCAGCAGTCTGCTGGCGGTATTTTGAAATCATCAATCAGCGTTTGATTTTCCCTTGAAAAGGCAAGTCGGACCGTTACACTGTGCCCAACTTGGAAGGGGTCAGGCTCAATACCTGACTCCTGTTTTTTCATCTGATGAGATAGAAACATTATGACTCTGGCTGTTGTTGCCCTGATTGCCGGACTGGCGCTGCTGGTCTGGAGTGCAGACAAGTTTGTGGACGGCGCTGCCGCGACCGCCCGTTATGCCGGCATGCCGCCGTTGCTTATCGGTATGGTGATCATAGGTTTTGGCACCTCGGCTCCCGAGATGGTGGTCTCGGCGCTGGCGGCTTCTCAAGGCAATCCCGGTTTGGCCCTTGGCAACGCCTATGGCTCCAACATCACCAATATTGCGCTGATCCTGGGTTTGACCGCCCTTATCAGTCCTATTGCGGTGGCTTCCCAGGTGGTGCGCAAGGAGATCCCGATCCTGCTCGGCATTACGCTGCTCTCCGGCGCCCTGCTGATCGATGGTCGGCTCGACAGCACGGATGCCCTGATCCTCGGCGCTGTGTTTCTGGTGCTGATGGGCTGGTCCATCTGGGCTGGCATGCATGGCAAGGGAGATGCGCTCGATGCGGATACCGAAGAGAGCATCAGCAGTGAAGGCATGTCCCTCAAAAGCGCCATTATCTGGCTCATTGTCGGGCTGGTACTGCTGATTGGCGCCTCCCGCCTGCTGGTATGGGGCGCCGTCACCATTGCTCAGGCCCTTGGCATCAGCGATCTGGTGATTGGCCTGACCATAGTGGCGGTGGGCACCTCTTTGCCGGAGCTGGCTTCTTCTCTTATCGCCATTCGAAAGAATGAGCACGATCTGGCGCTCGGCAACGTGCTCGGCTCCAACCTGTTCAATACCCTGGCCGTGGTGGGCATAGCCGCAGGCATAGCGCCGCTCGATGTGGCGCCCGAGGTGCTCAGCCGTGACTGGAGCATCATGATGGGGCTGACCCTGCTGTTGCTGGTAATGTGTCTGGGCCGCAAGGGACAGGGCCGGATCAGCCGACTGGAAGGGGGCATACTGCTCGCCATCTTTGTGGCTTACACCGGCTGGTTGCTGACCAGCCAATTTATCTAGCCAGTCTGGATAAAGCGCAATGAGAGAGGGGGAAGCATCGGCTTCCCCCTCTTGTTTTTGTCTCTGGGCAGGCTCAGCCCGCGTCAGCGTTTATCTTCAGGCAGCCGCCACCAGCTTCTGACCTTGCTGCGCGCTGTCCAGGATCAGGATGCTCGCCTTGGGGAAGAAGTTGAAGGTCGAGGCCGAGGCCCAGGTGTAGGCACCCATGACCCGGCCCACCACCAGTTCGCCGATCGCCAGATCCGGTAGCATGATCTCCTCGCGGATCACGTCCACGCTGTCACAGGTCGGGCCGGAGAGCACAGAGTTGTGCTGCTCGCCACGGGCATAGGGGGTCGAGACCGGATAGGTGACGTGATCATAGAGCTGACCGTTGTAGCTGCCATACAGGCCGTCATCCAGGTAGTACCAGATCTTGTCACCGCGGTGGGCCTTGCCCATCACGCTGGAGACAGAAGTCATGGCTGGCGCGCTGATGAAACGGCCCGGCTCGGCAATCTTCTGCACAGTGGCGGGCAGCTTGGCAAGCGCCTCGCGGATCGGGGCGCAGAAGCCGTCGATGTCGAACTCGCCGCCATCATAATCCACCGGGAAACCACCGCCGATATCCAGCACCCAGGGTTTGAGCCCCAGATCCCAGGCCTGCTCCATGATCTCGCGACAGGCGTCGATAGCCTGCACATGGCGATGGGCGTGGGGCACCTGGGAGCCGACGTGGAACGACAGCCCCATCACCTTGATCCCCTTGGCGTGGGCAAGTTGCAGCAGCGGCAGCGCCTGCTCCGGGGTGCAGCCGAACTTTTTGGAAAGGTCGACTTTGGTCTCGGGGTTCGGGAAGCTGACCCGCAGCAGCAGCTTCACTTCGTCCTTGTAGGGAATGAACTTCTCCAGCTCCAGCGGATTGTCATAGACAAACACTGTGCAGCCGTACTCCAGTGCATAGCGGATATCGCTGTCGCGCTTGATGGGGTGGGTATGAATACAGCGTCCCGGGCGAACCCCTTGGCTGCGCACCAGATCCACTTCGCCATTGGTGGCGAGATCGAAACAGGCCCCCTCTTCCTTCAATACAGAGACCACAGCCTCATGGGGCAGTGGCTTGAGTGCATAGTGCAATCGCACATCGGGCAGGGCGGCGACCAGGGCCCGATACTGTTTGCGGACGGCTGCCTTGTCGAGCAGCAGCAGGGGAGAGCCGAATTGTTCAACCAGTTGACGGTAATCTTGTGCTACCAGGGTCTCGTTCATTCTCTTTTGATCATCCTTAGGGGGCAGATTTGCCCTAGCCTTGGTTTGTTGAGACGGCAGCGGCCGGCTCAGGCGAGTGGTCCGGAAGGACCGACCAAACACAGTGCATAACTCCATCGCAAAGTGCTTAGTTATGCGCGGGATTATCGGCTTATTGCGTTTCTGTGCAAGCATTTTGATTGGATATGTTGGAAAGTTTTTCTGGTCGAGACGAAAGATCATCTTGATACGCGAGCCGGTCAATAATGTTGATCGGGTTGATCCAGCATAATGCTCGTTAAGCTATTGATAGTTAACGAACAAGTAACATTTATCCCGACGATGGACTGAACGGAAAAAAAGCCGGGGCCAGGATGGCCGAGTGCGAGACAGCTCACATTTTTTGGATTAACATGCCCGCTTCCTAATCCAAACTAGTTCGGATGAAGGTAGCAGGAGAGCGATGGGGGACCATCCACCGAAGAAGTGAATCTTTCAGGTACCGGGCAACCGGTGTGGACTGCTACTGGACGATACTCTGGAGAGACCCGTTGAATCGGGCGCCGAAGGAGCAAGGCACCATGACTACCCGCAAGGGCAGGCTGGCGCCGGAAACTCTCAGGCAAAAGGACAGAGGGGATGGGATGGTTGTACCTGGGCTTGGCCCGCATCCGATCACCCTCTGGTGATCGCGACTATTTGGGAAGATCATCCTTCTCCTCCTTAATCTGTGTTTTTTAAGGAGGATGCATGTCATCAATTCAATCGGCGTTAACCGCCATCGATAATTTTATCTGGGGTCCGCCCCTGCTGATCCTGCTGGTCGGGACCGGTGTCTATCTCACCCTGCGTCTGGGTCTGCTTCAGGTGGTGCGTTTGCCGCTCGCCTTGCGGCTGGTTTTTGGTCGCGATCAGGGCCAGGGCAAGCAGGGGGACGTCTCCAGCTTCGGCGCTCTCTGTACCGCACTCTCCGCCACCATTGGCACAGGTAACATAGTCGGCGTCGCTACCGCCATCAAGCTCGGCGGCCCGGGGGCCCTGTTCTGGATGTGGATGGCGGCCCTGTTCGGCATGGCGACCAAGTACGCCGAGTGTCTGCTGGCAGTCAAATATCGCCAGCAGGATGCCAACGGCCAGATGGCCGGTGGCCCCATGTACTACCTGGAAAAGGGGCTCGGCTCCAAGCCGCTGGCCAAGCTGTTTGCCCTGTTCGGCATTGGTGTCGCCTTCTTCGGTATCGGTACTTTCCCCCAGGTCAACGCCATCTCCGACGCCATGAGCCTCTCCTTCTCGGTGCCCCGTGAAGCGACCGCCGTTGTGCTGACCCTGATAGTGGCGCTGGTGACCCTGGGGGGGATCCAGTCCATCTCCAGCGTGTCGAGCAAGGTGGTGCCCTTCATGGCGATCTTCTATATCCTCGCCTGTGCCGGTGTGCTGGTGAACAACGCCGGTGCCCTGCCCGAGGCGATTGGTCTGGTGATAAGCAGCGCCTTTACCGGCCATGCGGCCACTGGCGGCTTTGTCGGCGCCAGCATCATGCTGGCGATCCAGTCCGGTGTGGCGCGGGGAGTCTTCTCCAACGAGTCGGGTCTGGGCTCGGCCCCCATAGCGGCAGCGGCGGCCAAGACGGATTCCTGCGTGGAGCAGGGGCTGGTCTCCATGACGGGCACCTTCATCGACACCATCATCATCTGCACCATGACAGGTCTGACCCTGGTGGTGACAGGGGTGTGGGGCGGCGATCTCAGCGGTGCCGCCATGACCAGTGCCGCCTTTGCGCAAGGCTTGGATGCCCATATCGGCCAGTATCTGGTGAGCATTGGCCTGTTGTTCTTCGCCTTCACCACCATCCTCGGCTGGAACTACTACGGCGAGCGCTGCACCGAGTACCTGTTCGGGGTCAAGGCGATCAAGCCCTACCGCCTCATCTATCTGGTGCTGGTGGCGAGCGGCGCCTTCCTCCATCTGGACATGATTTGGCTCTTGGCCGATATCGTCAACGGCCTGATGGCGGTGCCCAACCTCATCGGTCTCATCGGCCTGCGTCATGTGGTGATCGCCGAAACTCGCGCCTACTTCAGCCGGGATCGCGACACGGAGTCCGAGCCCGAGCCGCAGACCGCCTGACCCAGCCTCTGCACTACGCGAAAACGAAAAAGCCACGACCCGGGTCGTGGCTTTTTTGTTGGTGTCATCGCAATGAGTTCGGGGGGAGCCTAGAAGCCGGTCAGCAGCGCCTGCAGTCGCCGCCGAACCTGCGTCACCAGATCCTCGGGACTGCCCTGCCAACCGATCTGCTGCGCCAAGGTGGTGGAGGTGCCGGGTGCAAAACGCAGCTCCCCGCCCGCCAGCTCGTAGAAACGGCTCGCCATCCGGGTGCCCTCATCAACATCTCCTGCCACCAGCAGCATGGCTTGCGCCAGCACGGCGCCGTTGTAATCCTGGCCCGGTGCCAGCCAGCGCTGGGCAGTGCCGGTGATCTTGCGACCCCCGATCACCAGATTGTACTGGCCATCGCAAAAGGAACCGGGCACGAAGTCGTAGCCGCCACTCAGGCCATGGTCGGCCAGCAGGGTCAACAGAGGGGCGCCCAGCAGCCGGTAGTAGTGGCCAAGATCCGTGGTGGTGCGGGGCAGCAGCAGTGACAAGTTGAGGATGCCTGCACCGTGGGGCACGGCGGTGCCACCGCTGTCGCGCACATGGACGGGCCAGCCTTCGCGAGCGAGCTGTTCGCAGGCGGCCTGATAGCGGGGGAGTCGCGTGTCCTTGCGGGTGACAATCAGGCATTGGGGGGCCTGCCAGAGGTGGGCTCGGGCTTGGCCGTCACGGGCACAGTCGCGCAGCCAGCGTTGCTCTTGCGCCAAAATCAGGTCGGGAGTGTGGGCATCAGCGTGAGGAGGAAGCAGGGCATAGGGCATGACGGCATCCTTGGAAAAAGGCTGCCCAGCACACTACCTGCGGGAACCGGCAAGGTAAAGCCCCGCAGTGCGGGGCCTGGATCATCTACCTGGGTTAGGCAATGTGCAGCGTTATCAGCGAGAGGCCACTCATGGATGAGCGATGCCGCGTTTGGGCAGCAGCAGGTTCATGATGATGGCGGTGAGGCCACCGGTGGCAACGCCATAGGAGAGCACGCTTTTGGCCAGCTCCGGCAGATGTTGCAGCACTTCAGGCACCTGTGCCACACCCAGTCCCATGGCCAGCGACACCGCCAGTATCATGAGGGCGCGCCTGTCCAGCTCCTCACGGGAGATGATACGCACCCCGGCTGCGGCTATGGTGCCGAACATGACGATGGTGGCTCCACCCAGCACGGGTTCCGGGATCTGCTGCACCAGACTGGCGACCGCCGGGAACAGGCCGAGCAAGGCAAGCATGGCGGCGATGAAGAGGCCGACATGGCGACTGGCCACCCCGGTCAGCTGGATGACGCCGTTGTTCTGGGCAAAGGTGGACATGGGGAAGGTGGAGAAGACCGCCGCCAGCATGGAGTTGGCGCCGTCGGCCAGCACGCCTCCCTTGATCCGCGCCATGTAGACGGGCCCTTCCAGCGGTTCCCCCGAGATGTCCGAGGTGGCCGTCATGTCGCCGATGGCTTCAAGCGCCGTTACCACGAAGATGATGGCCAGCGGCACAAACAGTTGCCAGTCAAAGCCGAGGCCGTAGTGCAGGGGGATGGGCACCATCACCAGGGGACCGTCGAAGGTGGGGGCCGTGACCTTGCCCAGCATCAGTGCTGCCGCATAGCCCACCAGCATGGCGATCATGATGGCGGAGAGGCGCAGCCAGGGGTTGCGGCTGCGCTGCAGCAGCACGATGAGACCCAGCACCAGCAGGGAGAGAAAGAGGTTGCTGTGGCTGGCGAAGCTGCCGTCAGAGAGCGCGGCGTAACCGCCACCCATGCTGATGAGTCCCACCTTGATCAGGGTCAGGCCGATCAGTAGCACCACTATGCCGGTCACCAACGGGGTGATCACCTGCTTGACCAGATGGAGGAAGCGGCTCATCACCACCATGGTGAGGGCGGCCACCAGCATGGTGCCGAACAGGGTACCCAGCAGATCCTCGGTGGGCATGGCTGCCTGTTTGAGGGCGAGACCGGAGGCGATGATGGGACCGAGGAAATTGAAACTGGTGCCCTGTACCGAGAGCAGGCCGGAACCGATGGGGCCGAAGCGGCGGGTCTGGATGAAGGAGGCGATGCCGGACATGACCAGCGACATGGAGACGATATAACGGGTGTCGGCGGCAGGGAGGCCGAGGGCATTGGCGATGATGAGGGGCGGAGTGATGATGGCGACAAACATGGCGAGCATATGCTGCAGGGCGGCGAACAGGGTCTGGGGCAGGGGCGGGACATCGTCTATGCCATAGACCAGTTCGCTGTGGGCACGTCTGGGGGGATGTGCCTCTCTGGTTGCGCGCGCGGCGGCAGCCTGTTCCATAAATACCTCGAATATGTGGGGGGAGGGGGGAGAAAATTGGGCGCTATTTTAGTGATTGAAATCAGACTGACCAGCGCTAATTCGGGCTGAAACCGGTTTATTTTTCCATGGGTTGAAACGTTTGCGCATGGCGTTTATGATCCGCCGGTTTGTGTGATGGTGCTCGCCCTGAAATGGCGTCTGTTCCATAGGATTTTGTACTTTCACGGCGTAGAATGAGCCCTCTCTCGTGACTTGGAGGCTCTGGATGCTGAAGCTGTCGGAGTTCTGGAGTGCCCGTGCCCACTCCGAAGATTTTACCCTGACCCGCATGGGCTTTATGACGGTGCGTCTGCGTCTGCTCACCTGTTTACTGATGGTGGGGCTGCCCGCCTGGGCATTGGTGGACTGGTTGACCCTGCCTGCCGCCCAGTTTGATGCGCTGCTTCAGGCCCGGATTTTCTGCCTGCTGGCCCTCTCTCCGCTCATTCCCTTCTCCTATCTCATCCATTTCCAGCGCGAGCGCATGAAGTGGGCGCTGGGCTATCTGATGACGGTGATGCTGCTGTTTGCCCTTATCTGCCTGCACAGCTTTGGCGCGGATCAGGAGCTGCAAGCGGGCTACATGGCCTTTCCCTATCTGCTCATCAGCCTGTTTGCCATCTTCCCCATTCCGCTCTCCCTCAGTTTGCAGCTGACAGGGGGCATTATGGTGACCACGCTGGTGGGGAACTGGCTGCTGGTGGGGCAGCCGCTGTGGAGCATGCAGACCCTCAATCAGGTCTGGTTGCTGGGGTTGTTTGCCCTGGCCAGCGCCTGGGTGCAGTGTGGCCAGCTCAACATGCTGCTGCAGCTCTACCGGGAGTCCACCACGGACGAACTGACCGGCATGATGAACCGCCGCCTGCTGATGAAGCAGCTCGACAAGGCCAGGGTGACCATGGATCACAAGCACTCCCCCTTCGCCGTCATGCTGCTGGATCTGGACAGGTTCAAGCGCATCAATGACACCTTTGGCCATCTGGCGGGGGATGCGGTGCTGAAAGAGGTGGCGGCGACCCTGGCAGAACAGCTGGAGCCCGGCATGGTGCTGGGCCGCTATGGTGGCGAGGAGTTTGCCATCCTGTTGCCCCGTTGCGGCGAGCTGGCCCAGGCGAAGCGGGTGGCGGAGCGGCTGCGGGTGGCAGTAGAGGCGCGACTGGTGAAGAGCCCCACCTCGGATGAGCTGCTGGAGGTAACGGTGAGTATCGGTCTGACCCTGGCCCAGCGCGGCGAGAGCGTCGAAGATCTGCTCAATCGGGCTGACGAATGCCTCTACATGGCCAAGATGGCGGGGCGCAACTGCGTGGTCGGGGAGCTGGCGGGTGAGCCTTGTCTGAACCCGCCCGCAAAGACAGATGCCGCCTGAGGGCGGCATCTTGCTGGCAGCCTGGTTATCTCAGCTCAGCTGATATTTGCCAGAGAGCTGCTGGGCAAGCAGCTTGAACATGTTGAACACCGCCATTGTCTTGCCGGTTGGAGTGCCATCTTCGGCCAGGAAGAATTCCCCCTTGAACACCAGAATATCCCCTTTCTGTTCCACCGAATCGGCGCGCATGCCGTGGATGAAGTCTTCGTGGCTCTTGATGATGCCGTTGGCCATCTCCAGCAGGGCAGTCTCGGTGATCAGCTCTTTTTGTGGTTGCATGCTCGTCTCCTTAAACGACTACTGGACAGGGCATTGCACCACTTCACACAGTGGCGCCCTGTCTCTGATTGAAGAGGTGGAAAGCATACTGCAAACAGGGTTTTTCTGTCATTGATATGACCCCGTGTTTTGCCCCTTCCCGCTTTACCCCAGCACCAGATTTCTGAGCCAGTGACGCTGGCGGATCCTGCGCAGTACCAGAAACACCTTGCACAGCTCCTCCAGCAGCACCACGGCCACCACCCAGGAGAGGGGCCAGCCGAGCAGGCTGACAGCCACCCAGGCCAGCGGCAGGCCGATGCACCACATGGCGATGATGTCGATGAAGATGCTGTAGTTCACATCGCCGCCTGAGCGCAGCACGCCTATGATGCCCACCATGTTGAACACCTTGAGCAGCATGCCCAGACACATGACGGCGAGCACCTGACTCGCTTCTCCCATCAGGGTGCCAGGCAGGTTGCCGACCCATTGCAGCAGATTGGTTTGCAGCAGCCAGACAGCTATCCCCACCAACAGAGCGCCTATGGGAGCCAGCAGCAGGAACAGCTGGGAGTGCTGCCAGGCGGCTTCGTACTCTTCCGCCCCGAGCCGGTGGCCGAGCAGGGTGGAGCAGGCCACCGCCAGCCCGAAGAAGAGGGAGATGAGGATGCTCTCCAGCGTCCCCAGCGTGGTCATGATGGCGAGCGAATCCGTGCCAAGATGGGCATAGAGAAAGCCGTAGATCAGCATGCCGAAGGCCCAGAGCCCGTCGTGGAACAGCAGTGGCAGGGCGATCAGGGTGAAGCGCACCACCTCCTTGCGCCGAAAGGCGGCCCGCCAGTCGGTTTTACGCGGGATCAGGCGGGGCTCCTGGCGCACCAGATAGAAGATCAGCAGTGCTGTCTGCAGCAGGCGTGAAATCGTGGTGCCCCAGGCAGAGCCTGCCACGCCCATGGCCTCGAAGCCAAAATGGCCGAAGATGAGGGCATAGTTGAGGATGACGTTGGCAATGATGGCGATGATGCCGATCCGGGTCGGGGCGGCGGCGTTGCCCACGGATCGCAGGGCCGCCTCCAGCGGCACTACGATGGCGGTGCAGAGTATGGTGGCGCCTGTGATCATCAGGAACTCATCGGCCAGCAGGCGCAGCTCGGTGTCCTGGCTGGCAAAGCCCAGTACGCTGCCCGGCGCGAGTACATAGATGAGCGCAAACGGCAGGCTCACCAGCAGGGCACCGACCAGCGCCAGCGCCAGGGAGCGGCGCACCCCGGCCAGCTCGCCGCGACCGTAATATTGGGCTGCCAATACAGAGACTCCCCCCGAGAGCCCCGCTATCACCAGCAGATTGAAGAAGAAGACCCGGTTACCCAAGCCGACCGCCGCCACTGCCGTGGTGCCAAGCTGGCTCACCATCATGATGTCGATGAGACCCAGCAGGGAGAACATCATGGACTGCAGTGACACTGGCAGGGCCAGTCGCCACAGTCGGGCCATGAAGTCGCGATCGGTGGTTTGTTTTAAAATCGCTTGCCAATAATTCATTTATGTTAACCGAGTATGTGAAAAGCAAGGTTTGTCATGGGTATGATAGGGGCTGGTGAGAGAGGGTTCACTGTGAGCATCTCTCGGCTTTCTTGTGCAAAACTATCTTGTTGAGGCGTTATGGCATTTGTCAGCGAGTGTCTGGAAATTGCCCCCGGTTGCGAGGAGCGGATGCTGGGGCGCGAAGGGCTGCCCCTGCTCGGTGAGGCGGGGATCTTCCTCAGCGGTCTCTCCCGGCTCAGGGATCACTACCTCATTCGCCGCAACCGGCCCGAGTTCCACATCCTGATGGTGAGCCACGACGAGGGAGGCGCCCTGCTCACCGACGCGGGGGAGCAAGCCATTCCGGCCGGGTCGCTGATTTTCCTGCCCGCCGCCGTGCCCGGTGGCCTCAAGCTGATTGGGGAGCGCTGGCAGATCAGCTGGATTTTGCTCGATGACGTGCCACGCTGGCAGCACCTGCATCGGCTTGGGCACCGTATCTGGCAAGGGGATGAGGGGGAGCAGCTCTACCATCTGCTCAGTCTGATGCAGGGGGAGGGAGTCCGTTCACCCCTGCAACCCCAGTTGCTTAGCCTGTTGTTGGCGCTGCTGGAACGCACTCTGCAAGGGGAGGTGCGCGGCACCCCCGAGCTGAGGTTGCAGGCGCTGTTTCGCCGGGTGGAGGCGCGCCTCGACGAGCCCTGGAGCGTGGCCCTGCTCGCTGGCCAGATGGCCTGCTCTGTTCCCCATCTACATCGCCTCTGCCAGCAGGTGTTCGGCATGGGGCCCATGGCCTGGCTTACCCGATTGCGAATGAACAAGGCGCGCCAGTTGCTGCTCTACACCAACTGGCCCCTTGCCGAGCTTGCCAGCCGGGTCGGTTACAGCGATGGCGCCAACTTTGCGAACCGCTTTCGCCAGCTGACTGGTCAGACCCCCGGTGCCTTTCGCCGCCTGGGTCGCAAACCTTTTGCAACGAATGTGCAAACTCTTTGAAATTCGTGGCGCAAGCTCATAGGATCGGCAGGTTCCTTCGTCCAGGCCATCGTTTAGGTACCAGAAACATGTTTGAAGATAATAATCAGAAACGCCCCCTCTACATCCCCTATGCCGGTCCCGCCTTGCTGGAGACACCGCTGCTCAACAAGGGCAGCGCCTTCACCAGCGAGGAGCGCAGCAGCTTCAATCTGGAAGGGCTGCTGCCCCAGAATATCGAGACCATCGAAGAGCAGGCCGAGCGTGCCTACCGCCAGTTCATGGCGTTTGGCAATGATTTGGACAAGCACATCTATCTGCGTAACATCCAGGACACCAACGAGACGCTCTTTTACCGTCTGTTGCACAACCATCTGACCGAGATGCTGCCCGTCATCTACACCCCGACCGTGGGCAAGGCGTGCGAGGAGTTCTCCAACATCTACCGCCGCGCCCGTGGCCTCTTCATCTCCTATCCGGACAAGGACAGGATCGATGACATGCTGCAAAACGCCACCAAGCAGAACGTCAAGGTGATAGTGGTCACCGATGGCGAGCGGATCCTGGGTCTTGGTGATCAGGGGATCGGCGGCATGGGCATTCCCATCGGCAAGCTGTCGCTCTACACCGCCTGTGGCGGCATCTCGCCTGCTTACTGCCTGCCTGTGGTGCTGGACGTGGGTACCAACAACCAGCAGCTGCTCAGCGACCCCTTCTACATGGGCTGGCGCAATCCGCGCATCTCGGGGGAAGAGTATGCCGAGTTCGTCGATGCCTTCATCCAGGCGGTCAAGCGTCGCTGGCCCGATATCCTGCTGCAATTCGAGGATTTCGCCCAGAACAATGCCATGCCGTTGCTCAACCGCTACAAGAACGAGCTCTGCTGCTTCAACGACGATATTCAGGGCACGGCCGCCGTGACGCTCGGCAGCCTGATCGCCGCCTGCAAGGCCTCCGGCGCCAAGCTCTCCGAGAAGCGGGTCGCCTTCCTCGGTGCGGGCAGCGCAGGTTGCGGCATCGCCGAGCAGATAGTGGCGCAGATGAAGGCCGAAGGGCTGACGGATGCCCAGGCCCGTGGCCGGGTCTTCATGGTGGATCGTTTTGGTCTCATTACCGACAAGATCCCCAACCAGCTCGATTTCCAGCGTCGCCTCTCCCAGCCGGTGGATCGCATCGCTGACTGGCCGGTGGGGGACAATATCTCCCTGCTGGAGGTGATGGAGCATGGTCGTCCGGATATCCTGATCGGGGTTTCCGGCCAGCCGGGCCTGTTCACCGAAGAGGTGGTCAAGACGATGCACAAGCACTGCACCCGTCCCATCATATTCCCGCTCTCCAACCCCACCTCACGGGTGGAAGCGACGCCGGCGGATCTCATTCGCTGGACCGACGGTCAGGCTCTGGTCGCCACCGGCAGCCCGTTCGCCCCCGTGGAGTACAAGGGCAAGCGTTACGTCATCGCCCAGTGCAACAACTCCTTCATCTTCCCGGGGATAGGCCTTGGCGTCATCGCCTCCGGTGCCACCCGCGTGACCGATGCCATGCTGATGTCGGCCAGCCGCGCCCTGGCGGAGTGCTCGCCGCTGGTGAAGGGGGCGGAAGGTTCCCTGCTGCCGGATCTGGCAGACATCCATCAGGTCTCCCGCTACATCGCCAAGATGGTAGCCAAGACCGCCATGCTGCAGGGCAAGGCGGTACAGACCCCGGATGAGGTGATCGATCAGGCCATCGAAGCGAATTTCTGGCGGCCCGAGTACCGGCGCTATCGCCGTACCTCCTTCTGATCCTCTCGCTGCGCGCAACAAGCGAAAATGCAAAAGGGATGCCTCGGCATCCCTTTTTTGTGCACGGCTGACGAGTCTGGCCTGTTACATCTCGGCTTCTGCCACCGGTGCTTCGGGAGTACCCTGCACCCCTGTCACCCTGACTTCGACCCGGCGATCCGGCCCCAGGCAATCGATGAGGGCCGCTCTGGCCTTGATGGCATCACACTGGCTGCCGGTGACCGGATTGCTCTCGCCATTGCCCTGAATGCTCACCTTGTCGGCGGGCAAACCTTTGCCGATCAGGAAGTTGGCCACAGTGCTTGCTCGGGCTTCCGACAGCGCCAGATTGTTGATATCCGAGCCGATGCGGTCTGTATAACCCATTACGAGAGCGCTGCCATCCTTGGGCTGAACATCCACTATTTGTTGGTAGAGTGCATCCAGTGCCTGCATCCCTTCCGGTTTCAACTCTGCCTTGCCGAACGCGAACAGCACATCCGAGCTCAGGTTGAAGGTCTGATCCACAGGTTCCGGGGCGGGGGGAGGCGGGGGGGCGACCAGAACGGGGGCGGGGGCTGGTGCGACCGTCTTGCTGCGGTTGGGATGGATCACCAGCTCCAGCGTGGCAGTGCTGATGTCGCTCACCCAGCGCTGGGTGCCGCTGCCGACCTTGTCGTTGTCAGAGTCATCACCGACCCGGACCAGATAGCGGTAGCGCGCCTGGATATCGACCCAGTCGTGCAGTTTGGCCGTCAGCCCAAGGCCCGCCAGCGGAGCCAGGTTGTCATCACCACCGTTGATGGATTTGACGTGGTAAAGGTAACCGCCGCCCTCGGCAAACACAGAGAAGATGTCACCCAGTGGCAGCCTGCCTATCACAGACAGGGTGGCTCCCTGACTGCTGAAGTCGGTGCCTTGCACATCCCAGTCACCGGTCGACAGATAGCCGAGCTCCGCCCCCAGATTTTCGGTGAAGTTGTAGCCGCCAAACAAGGTGAGCGCTGTGGCGTCCTTGCTCGCATCCTTGCCAAAATCACCCAGATCGTGGGCGATGGCCCAGCCTCCACCAGCCCCGACGTACCAGTCATTGACCGGTGCCGCCAGCGCCCCCGTGCTCACCAGTGCCAAAGCAATCCAAACAGGTTTCAGTTTTATGTTCATCGCGTATCCTCGTCGATGCATGGTGTCGTAGGGCTCCTGCCCTGTTATGTACAACCACCACTATGTTATGTACAACCACCACTATTTATAGGCGATAAAGGGTGTTTGACCATGTTGGGCGACAAGGATGGGGAGAGGATCACGAATTGGCGCCGGGATGCGGCTGAATGCAGTAAAAACACAATAAAAAAGGAGGCCGGACGGCCTCCTTCATGTGTCTCCAGGGCTTGTTACTGAGTCACTTCCTGAATGCCGGTGACGCGTACTTCAACACGACGATCCGGGGCCAGGCAGGCGATCAGCTGAGCCTTGGCCTTGATGCCGTCACACTGGGTGCCGGTCACCGGGCTGGCTTCGCCACGCCCTTCAATGGCAACCTTGCCAGCTGGCAGACCCTTGCCGACCAGGAAGTCTGCCACTGTGCGGGCACGAGCTTCTGACAGCTTCAGGTTGTAGGCGTCAGAGCCGATGCGGTCGGTGTAACCGACGACCACGGCGCTGCCATCTTTGGGCTGCACGTCGACGATTTGCTGATACAGGGTGTTCAGCGCAGCAACCCCTTCCGGCTTCAGAGTGGATTTGCCAAAGGCAAACAGCACGTCCGAGCTCAGGGCGAAGCTCTTGTCGACCACGACAGGCTCAGGTACCGGCTCGGGCGCTGGCGCAGCGACAGGCGCCACATAGGAGGTGCGATTCGGGTGCATCACCAGTTCCAGGGTGGCCACACTCATGTTGGTTTCCCAGGTCTTCTGCTCATCACCCAGGTTCCACATGTAGCGGTAGCGGGCTTGTACGTCGATGAGGTCGGAGAGTTTGGCGGTCAGGCCAACACCCGCCAGCGGCGCTGTGCCGTTGTCGCTGTTGCCGTTGCCATTGACGTGGTTGAAGTAGGCACCGCCTTCTGCAAACACGGAGAAAATGTCGCTCAGGGGCAGACGGGCAAGGCCGGACAGGGTGGCACCCTGGGTCTTGAAGTCGACACCGTCGACGCCCGCTTTACCGGCATAGAGATAACCCAGCTCGGCAGCGTAGTAATCATTGAAGTTGTAACCACCAAACAGGGAGAGCGCTGTGGCATCCTTGTCGGCGTCTTTGCCAAAGTCGTTCAGGTCGTGGCCATAAGCCCAACCTGCACCGATACCTGTGTACCAATCGTCGGCTGCCTGAGCGGTAGAAGTTCCCATGGCCGCGATGGCCAGAGCAATCAGGGCGGGTGCCATTTTCATTTTCATCGTTTTATCCTCGTTGAGTTTGCCGTGCTAGGGCGTACTGCGCACTCTTCAGTTATACCGGTCGCAAGTGACATTTCAGCGGCGACCTCCGTGGCTGACCACGGGTGGTACGAAGTAAAAAATGGATGGTTCCTGGATACTCATGAAGCCTTGGCTTCATGGACAACTAACCGGGCAAGAAGCACTTTTAATAGTTCATCCAATGCCTTACAAGCCGGGTTACTGTATTCCTTTGACTCGTATTGATCAAGTTTCTGTACAGATATCCAGCGTTGGCGCAGGGTTGCATGAATAGGCAGCGAGTGTGGCGGGGGAAACGGTTTGACAGAAAGTGACGCGACTTGTTGTGTTTTTAATCAAGATGCAGGAAGTGGATAGACAAAGGGGATGCCGTGGCATCCCCTTTTCGCATTATCTGAACGGCGTCAGATTATTGCTGAACTACTTGTACACCGGATACGCGGATTTCAACGCGACGGTCCGGGGCCAGGCAGGAGATCAGCTGAGCTTTGGCTTTCACGCCATCACACTTGTTGCCGGTAACCGGGTTGGCTTCGCCACGACCTTCAACAGCAACTTTGCTGGCAGCCATACCTTTGCTGACCAGGAAGTTGGCAACGGTGCGGGCACGGGCTTCAGACAGCTTCTGGTTGTAAGCGTCGGAACCGATGCGGTCGGTGTAACCAACAACAACGGCGCTGCCGTCTTTCGGCTGGAAGTCAACGATCTGCTGGTACAGGGAGTTGAGCGCTTCGACGCCTTCGGCCTTCAGGCTGTCTTTGCCAAAGGCAAACAGCACGTCGGAGTTCAGGGCAAAGTTCTTCTCAACAATCGGAGCCGGAGCCGGCGCTTCTTCAACAACAACCGGGGCAGGAGCCGGGGCTACGTAGGAAGAGCGGAACGGGTGGTATACGGCTTCCAGGGTCGCAACGCTCTGGTTGGACTTGTAGCGTACGTTGTCGGCGTGCAGATCAGCCACGTCCCACATGTAGCGGTAGCGAGCTTGCAGATCCAGCGCGTCGTTTACCTGGTAGGTCACGCCCAGGCCGGCCAGCGGGGATACTTTGGTATCGCTGGTGCCCATGCCATCGGTGTGAGCCCAGTAGGCGCCGCCTTCAGCGAAGGCAGAGAAGTCGCCGCCCAGCGGCAGACGAGCGATACCGGACAAGGTAGCGCCCTGGTTCTCGTAACGGTTGCCATCGGTGTTACCACGGCCAGTGTACAGGTAGCCCAGTTCGGAACCGAAGTTCTCGTTGAAGTTGTAACCTACGAAGGCGTTGGCCGCCGCAGCGTTTTCTTCACCATTTTTCACGCCTTCGATCTTGTTCAGACCGTTGAAGTGAGCAGCACCGGCACCGGCACCGAAGTAGATATCGTCAGCGGCGTGAGCTGCAGTTGCACCCATGGCGGCCATAGCGATGGCGATCAGGGAAGGAGCCATTTTCATCATAAAAAAATCCTCGTTGAGATGGCACGTTGGTTACGTGCTTCGCACTTTTTAATTTATGTAAGCTGCAGGCTCTGCCGAACAACAGTGTTGAAGCTGGCAGGGATCCCGGTTCCATCCGAGAGGCACTCATTCCTGGTGCACAAGCGAGCGGTTGGCATCGCATGCGATGCAATCAACCCTTCACGAACAGCCAATGTCATTCCGATGACGTGGCGCACTCTATGCCGATTTCAAAACATGATCAAGCTCACACATAGTCCATATGGCAAATTGTGTCGTGTGGATAACTGGCTGTTTATCCAAATTAATTAGTGATCCAAATAGGCTCTGTGCAGTTTCTTTTCTAGTTTCATATAGGCCTGAACCCAGTCAGATTGCGCCATGGCGGGACATTCGCGTGCCTGGAACACCGCCAGATAGTCGGCTTCGGTTGCTTTGCACAGTAAAGGGGTAAAACTGAGCAGGAAATGACGAGCCAGATAGGGGTCGAGTGGCCAGATGTTGAGGATGGCCCGTGCTACGGGCTGCACTGCGGCTGAACAGCGAAAGTGCAGGTGACCCGACTCCAGCCATTGCCCCATTTCGGCGAGCCCGGAGGCGGGTACCAAGCCTCCATCTCCCGGCACCTTGGCAAGGGCGATGCGGTTGCCGTTGCCAAGCAGCAGAGTGTGCGCTTCTTGCACCATGCCATCGTGACTGCGCAGGGGGAGGTCCGCAACGGGCTGTTCAAGAAACAAACTGCATTTGTCATCGAGCGCAGTCAAAACCGCTGCCGCCTGTTCATGCATGCTGGCGGGTAACCAGAATGCTTCGGCGCGTGTCTGCTGGCCTTGCATCAGCTGGCGGGTGAGAGCTTCGGGATCTGAAACTGGGTGTAAACAGGAGATTATGCCGGGAAGCGCCATGAGTTCTTACTCTTTAGGGATAGCTGGCGGATTATACGAGTTATTCTGGCGGCAACAATAAAGGTTTCTTTTCGAGACTGTTTACCTGAGGCGGTTGAGCGATTACCATCCCCGAGGTTTACAAGGGTTGTCGTCGAAAGACGCTGATTAAAGATAGAGGCTCGACCATAACGAGTCCGTTCAAAACTGATACACTTGACTACGAGTCGTCGCGAAAAATAAAGGTGGAGTCAATCCGCCGTACGGAGTATGGAACAATATGAATTCAAATATCGTAACTGTTGGCAAGAAGATCCGTCAGATCCGTGAAGCGGTCGGTTTGAGCCGTCCTAAATTTGCCGATCTGCTGGGCGTTCCCCCCACCACCCTGAAGAACTATGAACTGGGTTATCGTGAAGTAGGTGGCGCCTTCCTGGTGGCACTGGCTCATCACCCGGAACTGCACAAGTTCACCCTCTGGCTGCTGGCTGACAAAAAAGTCGCCGAAATCGGCCAGATCGGTCCGGACGATATTGCCAAGGCTTGATTTAATTGGGCTTTGACAAAAATGCCGCCATTGAGGCGGCATTTTTTTATCCATCAAATAATGACATCAATTAATTAAATTTGGCTAATTGTGCTCTCGTCCGGGATTTTAACGAAAATATCTTGGCAAGCCGGATTAATCCTCAGAAAATTCTGACCCTAGAATTAGGGATATCCCTTGCATGATGCGCACAGTGAGACAAGCATGAGTCAAATCCTTCCCAAGGCCAGAGATGGCTTTACCAGCAAATTCGGTGTCCTTGCCGCTACTTTGGGCTCTGCCGTCGGGCTAGGCAATATCTGGAAATTTCCCTACCTGACCGGTGAAAACGGCGGCGCCAGCTTCCTGCTGGTGTATGTCATTGCCACCCTGCTGGTGGGTCTGCCGGTGATGATTTCCGAGATCATGCTGGGTCGCAAGGGCAAAGCCGATGCGGTGACGACCTTGAGCAAGCTGGCACCCAGGGGCCAGCCCTGGTGGCTGATTGCCCTAATGGGGGTGGTTGCGGCCTTCCTCATCATGTCTTTCTATTCCGAGGTCGCGGCCTGGGTGTTTGCCTATATCTTCAAGGCTATCAGCGGCGAGATACTGTCAACCGATCCTGCGGTCACGGGCGCAGCCTTCAATGCGCTTATCACCAATCCGCTACAGAGTCTGCTCTGGCAGTGGCTGGTGCTGGCGCTGATGGGGGGCATACTGCTGATGGGGGTCTCCAGAGGGATCGAGGCTGTTACCAAGAAGCTGATGCCCGTGCTCTTCATCCTGCTGCTGGTGATCGGCATTCGCAGTCTGACCCTGCCAGGGGCGAGTCAGGGGCTGCATTTTCTGTTCTCGCCGGACTTTTCCAAGATCACCGCCGGTGTGGTGCTGACCGCCATGGGGCTGGCGTTTTTCAAGCTTTCCATCGGCATGGGCTGCATGATGACCTATGGCAGCTATTTTCGGGATGATCAGAACATACCGCTGACTACCTTCCGGGTGATGTGCGCCGATCTGTTCGTCTCCATGCTGGCGGGGATCGCTATCTTCCCGGCTGTGTTTGCGTTCGGCTTCGAGCCAACGGCGGGTCCCTCCCTGCTGTTCATCACGATTCCGGCCGTGTTCGCCAGCATACCCTTCGGTCACCTGTTCATGGTGCTGTTCTTCGTGCTTTCCGCCATTGCGGCCACCGGCGCCATGCTTTCCATTCTGGAAGTCCCTGTGTCCGTGGTGTCCGAGCGTTTTCACATGAGCCGTCCCAAGGCGACCCTGCTCAACTTGCTGGTACTGGGGGTTGTCGGGTCAACCTGCGCGCTCTCCAACAGCTCACTGGCAGAGGTGCAGATCGCCGGCAAGACCTTCTTCGATCTGTTCGACTTCGTCTCATCCAATGTGTTGATGCCCCTTGGCGGTATCTTCCTCTGCCTGTTCGTGGGCTGGGTATGGGGTTTCGAGCGGATGAAGGCGGCATTGACCAACGACGGCGAACTGGAGCTGGCTATCCTCAAGCCGCTGTTTTTCATCATCCGTTATGTGTCACCGCTGCTGATCCTGATCGTGATGTTAAAGGGGCTGGGGCTGTTCTGATGGCTTGCCGCAGCAAGAAAGCAAAAGAGCGCCGCTGGCGCTCTTTTTTATTTATGGGCTCGTCAGGTTGGCACCTGGCGTCAAATCAAGCCGAGACGGGAAAGCTCATCCTTGAGTTGCTCCATGTTGCGTTCGACACAGGCTTCCCCTTCGTTGATGGCATCGGAGGCCCGGTGGAAGTCCATGATGGAGAAGCTGCCAAGGCGCGGGCAGAGCTGGATTTCGGGGGGATCCCCCGCCATACGGGCGCGGGTGATGCGTTCCTGCATTATGTTGATGGAACCCGTCATCACGCTCCACATCCCCGGGGTATTGGGGCCATCGCCCCGGTTCAGCCACTGACTGAAGCGGTTGCCGGTGACGGGCTCGTCCGGTTCATCTGTCCAGGGTTGGTGCATGTCGGCGTTGAGGTTGACGGCGATTACCACCTCGGCCCCCATGGCGCGGGCCAGCGAAATGGGCACGGGGTTGACCACGGCGCCATCTACCAGCCAGCGATCCTCGACCAGGGTGGGGGTGAGTATGCCAGGCATGCCGCAGGAGGCGCGCACACACTGGCGCAGCGGCCCCTCTTTCAGCCAGATCTCGCGGCCGGTATCGAGCTCGGTGGCAACGCAGGCGAAGGGAAGGGGCAGGCTCTCGATGACGGGGTCGCCCAGGTGATTGGCGGCGATGCCAAACACCTTTTCCCCGCGAAACAGCCCGCCGGAGAGGGCGGGGTCGAGCAGGCTGACCACTTGCAACCGGCTGAAGCCGCGCACCCAGGACTCCAGCTTGTCCAGCTCGCCAGCAGCATAGGCGGCACCGACAAAGCTGCCGATGGAGCAACCCGCCACCAGATCCGGTTTGACGCCCAGGCGCTCCAGCGCCCGTATGATGCCGATATGGGCCCATCCTCTGGCAGCACCACTGCCCAGAGCCAATCCCACGCGGGGTTTTCGTGACACTTTGTCTCTCCTGAGGTGAGTGAGGCTCCCAGCTTACCCCGTGTTTTTGGCGCCGTCATCCTGCCAGCTTTCGCTTCGATTGCGTCCATTGGCTTTGGCTTGATAGAGGGCGAGATCCGCCCGGTGGATAGCCTCCTGCAGTGGAGTTCCGGCACGGCAATGGTGATAGCCCAGACTGATGGTGACCGCAAGGCCTGGCGCTATCTCCTCCCATGGATGTTCTGCTATCTGCAGGCGCAGCCGCTCGGCCAGTTGTTCGAGGGGCTCGCTCCCTCTGGCGAGCAGCAGAAATTCCTCGCCACCCCAGCGGATCAGGGCATCTTCTTTCCTCAACAAAGGCTGGCAGAGAGTGACCAGCCGGATCAGCACCTGATCGCCAACTTCGTGACCAAAGCGGTCGTTGACCTGTTTGAAGTGATCGCAATCAAACATGACAACCCCGACTTTACGGGCTTTGGCTCGCAGATGAAGACGCTCGAATTCGTCGAAATAGTGGCGATTGTAGGCGCCAGTCAGGGCATCGTGACTGGATAGATAGTCGAGTTGCCGGTTCAGACGACGGGCTTTGAGGCTGGAGAGCGCCGCCCACATCATGAAGAGGATGGTGATCAGGGAAGGAAGTGAATGCCAGAACAGGGCCTGGGTGAGTGCGGTCAGCGGGATGCGATGGATCAGGGTGAGTTGCGTATCAGGAATAGCCTGGACCAGTTGGAGGGCTCCTTGCCGCCACTGGTAGCCATGCCTGTCAGTCTGGAACTTTGGGACAAAGTCAGCCCCCTGCGCGCTGCTGGCCAGGATCTGCTGGTGTTGGTTGACCAGAAACAGCGTGCCAATGGCGGGGGTGGACTCATGCAGCAGCCGATCGAGCCGCTCGAGCAGCACATCTATGCTGATGACCCCTACCAGCACCTGGTCCTTCACTATGGGTTGCGACAGGGAAATCATCTGGCCCTCCCCGGCAAAATCTTCGTAGGGGCGCGATACGATGGCGCGCTGGCTGGGGTTTTGCTGTTTCAGGGCATCCTGCCAGTAAGATTTGAGATAGATGGCGCGATGAAAGCGAAACTCGCTGGAGGGGATCCAGGGGTAGAGATAGATAAAGTCATCTACCCCGGTGAAGTAGAGCCAGGCAACCTTGTCCCCCAGCAGTTTGCTGGCGGTGGAGAGCAGGGGGGACAGACTGAGCGCCAGATGCAGTCTGGCTTCTCGCTCGCTGCCCGGGGCAGGCAGTCGGCCCAGCCCGGTCAGATTGCCGCTGAGCCCGGCGGGCAGGTTGGCGGGAACCTTGTCCAGCGAGAATCCCAGCTCGGGATCTGTGCGCAGGGCTTGATAAAGCTGGCGGGTCAGGGCCGACTGCGGATTGCTGCGCAGCCGCTCCTCGGCCTGACCACGCATGGCCTCGAGCACGGTTTCCATCTGCTGGAATTGGGATCGCAAACGGGCGGCCATGTTGAGGGTATCGCGCTCGTTGAGTTCGGTGACCTGTTTCAGAGTCTGATGGAAGGTGAGGGCAAGCAGCAGTATGACGAGGGTACCAAGTAGCCAGTGCTGGCTGCGTGTGACGATATGAATGCGTGGTGCTGGCATAGGCGGCCGGGCCTGATCTGGACTGGTTCGGTTCATCAGTTTAGGGCAGAACCATCAAGAACGTCTCCTGTGACGACGATTTCGGTGATCTTCCACCGCTTCTGTTACGTTTTGTCACATTTATACATAGTCACGGCATAGTCAGGGGGTAACATGATGCCCATCATTGATGAAGTGCCTCCTTTTTCCCTAATTTCATGGATTGCTTGATGAAAATGCGTATGTGGCTGTCGATCGCCTGTCTCTCCCTGCTGATGCTGGGTGTCTGGTACTACCGTAACGGTGAAGCTGTCAGCAAACCCCAGCCCAAGCAGGTCAATATCAGGGCGCAAACGGTCAAGCAGAGTCTGGCTGAACCCTCCATCAAGCTGGTGAGCAAGCTGGCCGCCAATCGCTCCGTGGTGATAAGCCCCGAGGTGACAGGGCGTATCGTCAAGATAGCGGTGCGTTCCGGTCAGCAGGTCAAGCAGGGCGATACCCTGATTGCGCTGGATGCGGGCAAGCAGCAGGCGGAGCTCGCCGAGCAGAGTGCCAGTGCGCGCGATGAGGCTCGCAAGCTGCGGGACATGCGCCGGCTGGTGGCGCGTGGCGCCGTGACCCAGTCCGAGCTGGAAGGGCAGGAGGCCACAGTGGCGCAAGTTCAGGCAAGGGTGGATGCCGCACGTTACGAGCTCTCCTTGCGTACCCTGCAAGCACCGTTTGACGGCTCCGTCAGCCTCATCGACTTGAGTGAAGGGGCCCTGGTCAACAGTGGTGACACCCTTCTCCATCTCGATGAGCTTGCTAGGCTGCGGCTCGATTTGGCGGTGCCCGAACGCTACCTCTCCCTGCTGCGCCCCGGCATGGCGGTGACCGCCACCAGCTCGGCCTGGCCGGATCAATCGTTTCATGGCGTGCTGGAGACCCTCGACAGCCGGGTGTCCAACGATACCCAGAACATCAAGGCCCGTGTCATCATTCCCAATTCTGACGGTCAGCTGCGGCCCGGCATGCTGCTCAATGTGGAGCTCTCCCTGCCGCCCCAGAAGATGACCCTGATCCCCGCCCAGTCAGTGGAGTACGCCGGTGAACAGCGCTTCGTCTATCGCCTCGAGCCCGATGGTCGGGTCAAGCGGGTGGTCGTGGTACTGGGGGATACCCATGGTGAAGAGGTGTGGGTCACCGAGGGCTTGAAAGTCGGCGATCGCATAGTGGTAGAGGGGCTGGTCAATCTGCGTGACGGCATCAGTGTGCATGATCTGGCGGAGGTCAAAGGCTGATGTGGCTCTCCGATATATCTGTTCGTCGCCCCTTGGTGGCTGTGGTATTGAGTGCCCTCTTGACCGTGTTCGGTCTGGTGGCTTTCAGCAAATTGACGGTGCGCGAGATGCCGGATGTGCAGACGCCATCCGTCTCCATCACCACCATGTACGAGGGGGCGGCCCCCGCCGTCATGGAGAGCCAGGTCACCAAGCCCATCGAGGATCAGCTCTCCGGTATCAGCGGCATCAAGAACATCAACTCGGTGACCCGCAAGGGGCGCTCCGTCATCACGGTAGAGTTCAAGCTCGGCTGGAACATGGTGGAGGGCACCTCGGATGTGCGTGATGCCCTCTCCCGTGCCCGGCCCAGGCTGCCGGACGACGTGGATGAACCCATGGTCACCAAGGACAACGGCAACGGCGATGTTGCTGTCTGGCTCAACTTCAGCAGTACCCAGATGGACCGTACCGCCATGACCGACTACGCCAACCGCGTGCTGGTCGATCCCTTGAGTCTGGTGGACGGGGTGAGCGAAGTGGCCCTCTCCGGCGATCTGACCCAGGTGATGTACGTGCGGCTGCGCCCGGCGGACATGGCGGCCCGTGGCATCACGGTGGCGGACGTGCAGGACGCCCTCAAGCGGGAGAATATCGAGCTGCCCGGGGGGGAAATCCGCAACAACAGCATGACGATGGCGGTGCAGATTGCCCGCCTCTACCACACTGCCGCCGATTTCCAGGCCTTGCAGGTGCGCAGTGCCGACAACGGCCAGAGCATCTATCTGGCGGATATCGCCGATGTGGAGGTGGGGGCCAAGAATGAAGACAGTGCCTACCAGCGCAACGGTCGCGAGAGCCTGGGGATCGGTATTGTCGCCCAGTCCACCGCCAACCCGCTGGCGGTGGCCCAGGGCATCGAGCAGAAGATAACCGAGATGCAGCGCTTCCTGCCGGAAGGGGCCAAGCTCGAGGTCGACTATGACTCCACCATCTTCATCAAGCAGGCCATCGACGAGGTGTACGAGACGCTGGCCATCAGCGCCGTGCTGGTGGTGGCCGTGCTCTATCTGTTCCTGGGGCAGGGGCGTACCACACTGATCCCGGCCATTACTGTCCCTGTGTCGCTGATCTCCGCCTTTATCGGTGCCTGGTATCTCGGTTTTTCCATCAACCTCATTACCCTGCTGGCACTGATCCTCGCCATCGGTCTGGTGGTGGATGACGCCATAGTGGTGGTGGAGAACATTCACCACCACCTGCAACGGGGTGAGCCACCGCTGATGGCGGCCTGGCACGGTACCCGCGAGGTGGGCTTTGCCGTGGTGGCGACCACGGCCGTGCTGGTGATGGTGTTTGTGCCAATCGCCTTCATGGATGGCATGGTGGGGCGGCTCTTCACCGAGTTCGCCATCCTGCTCTCCCTGGCCGTGCTCTTCTCCTCCCTGGTGGCACTGACCCTGACGCCAGCCATGGGCTCCTGGCTGATGCGCTCCGTCGACAAACCCAATGTGCTGACGGCGGCGCTCGATCGCGGCCTCGGCTGGGTGGAGAAACACTACCGACGCCTGCTTGGCTGGGTGCTGCGTCGTTCAGCCTGGACGCCGCTGGTGCTCTTGCTCTGCCTTGGCGGCATCGGCGCCCTGTTTGGTCAGCTGCCCACCAGCCTGACCCCTACCGAAGACAGGGGCGTGCTCTATGTGTTCGTGAAGGGGGCCGAGGGCACCAGCATAGAGCGGATGAAGCGCAACATGCAGCAGGTGGAGGCCGCCATCATGCCGCTGCTGGGCAAGGGAGTGGTGCAGGCCATGAGCTTCAGCACCCCGGCCTTTGGCCGTGGCGGCGATCAGACCGGGATGGCGATCATTCAGCTCACCGACTGGACCGAGCGGGACGAAACCGCCACCCAGTTTGCCCAGTCCCTGAGTGGACGACTGGCGGGGATCCCGGATGTGATGATCCGCACCTTCCAGCCTGGCTTTCGGGGCGGTTCCACCGCTGCCGTCCAGTTCGTGCTGCAGGGCTCCGACTATGCCGAGCTCTACCAGCAAGGGCTGGCTTTGAAAGAGGCGGCGGCCCAGAGCGGCCTGATGTCGATGCCGGATCTCGACTACGCCGAGAAGACCCCCGAGCTGCAAGTGACCATAGAGCGGGACAGGGCCAGCCAGCTCGGCATTCCGGTGTCGACTGTGGCCAGCTCGCTGCAGGCCCTGCTCGGCGGCGTGAGCCAGACCACCTATGTGGACAGGGGCGAGGAGTACGACGTCTATCTGCGCGCCAATCAGCACGACTTCAACGGCGTGTCCGATCTCAGCCGTATCTATCTCAAGGCTGCCAGTGGCGAGATGGTGAGTCTCTCCACCCTGGCCACCGTCAAACAGGTGGCAAGCCCGCAGCGGCTCAACCACTACCAGCGGCAGAAGGCGGTGACCCTCACCGCCGATCTGGCGCCGGATCGCACCCTGGGCGAGGCGCTGGACTTCCTCGATGGCTGGGCCAATGCCAATCTGCCGAGCGGCATGACGGTGGATTATGCCGGTGAGTCCAAGGATTATCGCGACAACCAGGGCGAGATGGTAATGGTGTTCGGTCTGGCCCTGCTGGTGGTCTATCTGGTGCTGGTGGCCCAGTTCGAGAGCATGCTGACCCCGGCTGTGGTCATGGTGACGGTTCCCCTTGGCATCTTCGGTGGCCTGCTCGGCCTCTGGCTGACGGGACAGGAGCTGAGCATCTACAGCCAGATCGGGATGATCATGCTGATCGGCATGGTGACCAAGAACGGCATCTTGATCGTGGAGTTCATCAATCAGCTTCGCCAGCGTGGGGAAGCGTTCGATGAGGCCATCATTGCCGGCTCGGTGCGCCGCCTGCGGCCCATTCTGATGACGTCGCTGACCGCCATTATTGGTGCGGTGCCGCTGATGCTCTCCATGGGCGCGGGTTACGAGAGCCGGATGGCGGTGGGGACAGTAGTGTTCTTCGGCCTGTCGCTGGCGACCCTGGTGACCCTGCTGATGGTGCCTGCCATCTATCATCTGCTGGCCAAACGGGCGGGCATGACAGGGGCGAGGGATCTGCTGGTGGACGAAGCGCTGGCAGCCGAGTTGGCGGTGAAAGCCGAGGATAAACCGGCTGCCTGATACCTACACCCATATAGGTGCAAGCCGCAGAA
The DNA here is from genome assembly GCF_057318915.1 of Aeromonas sp. TS_SC_11. Taxonomy (NCBI): domain Bacteria; kingdom Pseudomonadati; phylum Pseudomonadota; class Gammaproteobacteria; order Aeromonadales; family Aeromonadaceae; genus Aeromonas; species Aeromonas sp. TS_SC_11. The sequence continues at coordinate 4,549,934 of NZ_CM170470.1, read as the reverse complement.
AGCGGATGGTATCACGGCAGCCGACGGTTAATATGTAACCAGTTTTAACCTTGAGGTGAGCTATGTTGCCATCTGCTATCTATGAGCCGCTGCCTTTTGCCTATATGGGCAGCGGTTTGCTGCTGCTGGGGGTTGCCGAGCAACCGGGTCTGCTGCTGGCCGGACTGGCGTTCTATCTGGCCGGTTCCCTGGCCTGGTTCAGGCGCAGTGCCCATAGGCGCATCGACAAGCCACTCCCTGCCCGCAAGCAGGGCTGGCCGCTCTGGCTCTACGAGATCCGCCCGTTCGCGCTGATCTTGCTGGGTTTGCTGATGCTGCGTCTGGCCACTCACCCCATCTTCCTGGCGCCAGCCCTAGTCTGGTGTCTGCTCGGTGGTTATCAGCTGCTGCAGCGCCATTACAGCCGCATAGTGCTGGCCCGCGTCCTGGCCTGATCCCGTTCAACCCCGCGTTATTGAGGCGAGCCAGTCACTGGCTCGCCTTTCCCCCTTGCTCTGTAGGGGCAAAAAGCCATCGCCCCCGCTCTGCTCTGCCGGTATAATGCGCGACCCGAATTGTTCCAGGTGTTCAAAATGCAGCCGGTTACCCACCTTTTCTCCTATCCCCGCTACTGGGCCGAGTGCTACGGCACGGCGCCCTTCCTGCCCATGTCCAGAGCGGAGATGGACAAACTCGGCTGGGACAGCTGTGACATAGTCCTGGTGACCGGTGACGCTTATGTGGATCACCCGAGTTTCGGCATGGCGGTCATAGGCCGCATGCTGGAATCCCAGGGCTTTCGGGTCGGCATCATTGCCCAGCCGGACTGGTCATCGAAGGATGACTTCATGCGTCTGGGCAAACCCAACCTTTTCTACGGGGTGACGGCGGGCAACATGGACTCCATGATTAACCGCTACACCTCCGACAAGAAGCTGCGCCACGACGATGCCTACACACCGGGAGACATAGGCGGCAAGCGGCCCGACCGCGCCACCCTGGTCTATACCCAGCGCTGTAAAGAAGCTTTCAAAGAGGTGCCGGTGGTCATAGGCGGCATAGAGGCGTCGCTGCGCCGCATCGCCCATTACGACTACTGGTCCGAGACCATACGTCGCTCCATCCTGCTCGATGCCAAGGCCGACATCCTCATCTACGGCAACGCCGAGCGGCCGCTGATCGAGGTGGCGCACCGCATCGCCAATGGCGAGACCATCGACACCATGCAGGATATTCGCGGCACCGCCGTGATCCGCAAGGAGCCGCTGCCCGAGTGGCGCGGGGTGGATTCGAGCAAGCTGGATCAGATCGGCCGCATCGACCCCATCATGAACCCCTATATGGAAGGGGCGCCCTGCTCGGATGACGAAGGCACTGCGCCGGTGGAGCAGGAGGCCAAGCCTGTATTGGTGCAGCCACCCAAGCAGAAGCCATGGGAAAAAACCTATGTGAAGCTGCCGGCGTTCGAGCGGGTGAAGGAAGACAAGGTGCTCTACGCCCATGCGTCGCGCATTTTGCACCACGAGACCAACCCGGGCTGCGCCCGCGCGCTCTCCCAGGCCCACGGCGATCGCATCGTCTGGGTCAACCCGCCCGCCTTCCCGCTGGAAACCGACGAGATGGACGGCGTGTTCGGCCTGCCGTATCAGCGGGTGCCGCACCCGGCCTATGGCAAGGAGAAGATCCCGGCCTACGAGATGATCAAGACCTCGGTCAACATCATGCGCGGCTGCTTCGGCGGCTGCTCCTTCTGCTCTATCACGGAGCACGAGGGGCGCATCATCCAGAGCCGCTCGGAAGAGTCGATCATCAAAGAAATCGAAGAGATCCGCGACAAGGTGCCGGGCTTCACCGGCGTCATTTCGGATCTGGGCGGCCCCACCGCCAACATGTACAAGTTGCGCTGCAAGAGCCCCAGGGCCGAGCAGACCTGTCGCCGTGCCTCCTGCGTCTGGCCGACCATATGCCCGCACATGGATACCGACCATACCCCGACCATCAACCTCTATCGCAAGGCGCGGGATGTGAAGGGGATCAAGAAGATACTGATCGCCTCCGGGGTGCGTTACGACATAGCGGTGGAAGATCCGCGCTACATCAAGGAGCTGGCCAAGTACCACGTCGGCGGCTACCTCAAGATTGCCCCCGAGCACACCGAGGAGGGGCCGCTCTCCAAGATGATGAAGCCGGGCATGGGCAGCTACTACAGCTTCAAGGAGCTGTTCGACAAGTATTCCAAAGAGGCGGGCAAGCAGCAGTACCTGATCCCCTACTTCATCTCCGCCCATCCGGGCACCACGGATGAAGACATGGTGAACATGGCGCTCTGGGTCAAGACCAACAACTTCAAGCTCGATCAGGTGCAGAACTTCTACCCGTCGCCGCTCGCCAACGCGACCACCATGTATTACACCGAGAAAAACCCCCTCAACAAGGTGAGCCGCCAGGGCGGGGACGTGTTCGTGGTGAAAGGGGAACGCCGTCGCCGCCTGCACAAGGCGCTGCTGCGCTACCACGATCCGGCTGGCTGGCCCATGATCCGCGAAGCCCTGCTGGAAATGGGCAAGGGTCACCTGATCGGCAACGGCCCCAACTGCCTGGTGCCGCCGGAAGGACGCGGCGAGGCGGTGGCGTCGCGCAGCATCAACAAGGGGCTGAAACCGGCCCTGACCCGCCACAGCAACATTGTTCACCAGCGGGGTAATGGCGCGGGCAAGGCTTCTACCGGTAAAGGCGCTGCACAGGGCGCCTCGGCGACCGCGCCGCAAGGCAATAAGGGCACTCGTAGCGAAGCTCCAGCCAACAAGGGTGGCAAGGCGGGCAATGGCAAACCGGTCGGTGCCCAGTTTGGTAAAGGTACGGGTGCTAACGGCAAACCCTCAGCCCAAGGCGCAGGTCAGGGCAAACCAGCAGGGCAGGGGAAACCCATGCACAAGGGTAAAACCCCGACTCGCGCTGGCTCAGCCAAACCTGTAGCCCAAGGCGGCAAGCCTGCGCCGAAAGGCAATGGCGCCAAGCGACCGGCTCGGTGAGTTTTCTGATTGGAGAGTGATAGAAATAAAGAAGGCGACCAGATAGTCGCCTTTTTACTTTTATCAATCGAGCATATTATTGAGACTATTTTCCACACTTAGAAATTTCCCCCCGCACTTGAATTAATTGCTGATTCAAAAGCTCTGAGTACCTCCGCAGCTCTTCGACAAGACGTTCATCCGCCCGTAGTTGGTCATCATCTTTTTTATATATGCCACTATAAAGCGAAAGTGCTGATTGTATAGAACTCTCAGCCGTTTGCTGTTTAAGTATTATGAAATTTGCTTCGGAGGCATATCTTTGGCATATAGATATTGACATTGAACTTTGTGATTCTAAGAGCTGGGTTTGTTGTTTTTTCAAGCTTTCATTCTGAAACTTTGTTCTATCAAGTTCTTCCGAAACATATGTATACCTTTCGATGGGCACATGTGTTTTTTCAATATCCGATTTATAAATATACGAATCGTGTAAAACGACATCAGCATTAAAAAAACCTGAAACGTACTTGTATGCTCCTAACCCGGCTATAAAACCTGTAGAAAGAAAGAGTAAAGCAAGCGCCGTGTGTTTTTTAAAATCATCTAAAAGTTGCATAAAAATCCTTGTCAAACCCAACATCTATAGATTTTTCCCATCGCCTTAGACCATAGTAAAGCAATGAAAGAGATTCTTAGAATATTCAATGGATTAAACAGTCTTGTCCAGCTAATTTCACAACGAAGATAAGCGATAAGAAATAGAAAAACTGGGACACCCACCTTTTTGACAACGAACGTGGAAACCGTGACACCCGCAGCGATGCTCCTGCTGTAAACAAGAGCGGTAAAGGCAATTGCAAACCGCTCGGGAAACCAGTGCACAAGGGTAAAGCCCCTACTCGCGCTGGCACCGCTAATCCAAGCGCCAAAGCGGCAGCCCAGGGCGGCAAGCCTGCGGCCAAGAGTAATGGAGCCAAGCGACCAGCGCGGTGAGTTTTCTGATTGGGAAAGTGATAGAAATAAAAAGGGAGGCATTATGCCCCCCTTTTATATGATTTCAATCAGCTTTATAACAAAAATCAAAAAAATTATATTAAATCATCAAGCTTATTTATGATGAAATTCATGGCTACAGATGCGCTTGTGTATGCACAATAATTTTGTATATCGTCGGCCTTATGTTTATCACCCATATCACAGACTGATTTTATTACTGCTCCATAGATATCATAAGATGCAGCTGTAGCCATTATTGCATATGACTCCATTTCAATGGCTGTCACTTTCCGATGTTTTTCTACTATATCGGCTACGGTAGCTTGAGTCGCGATTACAGAAGAGCCACAAGCCATTGGTGCAATTTTTATTTGTGGAATGACGGTGATGTCATTTCTTTTCCAAGATAAAACTAAGGATTGTAGAAAAGCTTTGTCTTGCGATATAGCTCGAAAACTCTCTCGTACTTTTCTGTTGAGATCTAGTTGATGAGGGTCAGGTAAAAAGATAACCTTACCACTTTCATCCTCGGCAATCTTCCCTGCTCCCCAGTCCCAGACTGGATCTCCAATAATAACGTCTCCCAATGTGGTTTTACCTGCAACGCCAGCACAAATACCAGTCATAAGTAGCATTTTTGGCTTGAATTTCTCTATGACTCTTGTTGCAACTTGTGATGACCAAGTGACCCCCATTTTTTCTGCAGCAGCAGAGACGATCCTTCGTCTTAAACCTTTTGCTGTAGTTATTTCATAAAAATAATATTTATAGCCATCAATAAAAAATGAAGAATTATTTGGATTTAATTTCAATAATTCTTCAAGTTCCGTATCTTCTAATGCGGTGATAATTGCCACATCAACGGTGATATAATTCGAGTTATTCTCTATTGCCTTAGCCTTGGAAATAAGTAGTTCTTTCCAGCAATCATAATCATTCTTTACATCAAATAACAGCCAGCCACAAGTTTTAAAAAAGGCACTATGTAATGCTACATCGGAGGCATTTGATGTCAAACCAAAAATGTATCTTGGTATTTTTGAATGTGATAGGAATTCCACAGTCCTTAATAACTCTATCCCTCCTTGTGGATTAATATCACCGCCATCGATATCAGGTATCTGTACATCAATGATCATAACATCAAATAGTTCATTGCTTAACTTTTGTAGTGCATCGGCAACTGAGACTACTTTCGTAAACTCAATACAATCAAAACCATCGAGAACTTTGTTTATAGTTGGATATTTATCATAATTATCTTCAACTAATAAAATTTTCAATTTAGCACCTCAAAGATTTTTGTCTTTAATAAAGTTTTCCATTCATTAGAAGTTGAACGAAAAAATATTGAGCCTTTATAAATATTTGGATGTTTATCAAAAAGTTTTTTATCTAAAGTTCTCAATGGGAATGCATCATCACCGACGCCAAAAGTATCATATTGAGTGATTACAATGATGGGAATGCTAAAGCCGAGCAAATCCATTTGAGCTAAAAAATCTTCACCAGCGAAACTCTCAGGTATACCACCCACAGGATCTTTTTCGGAGATGTCATAAGTAGACATACTCATATCAAGTAAAATAATGTTGTAAACGGGATTATCTAAAATCTCAAAAACACCACTTGCAAGAGATTCCTTACATGTAACATCCGGTATATCTAGTTCATTTTTAAGGTAATTTGAAATAGCGCTAGACTTATAAAAATCATCTTCAATGATCAATATTTTAATCATAGCTCAATCCTTTTGCATTTTTGAATGACACTGAGGCGGAAAAGTTATCTTTTGATAAGTAGCATAACGTGACATCTTCCCGGGCATTCAATTCATAACGTATACCACTTTTCACCCTAGCAATCCCAGTATTGCCCCCTTCTCGTTGCATTAACATTTTCAAATCTGCAGACGAAACGTGCTCACTATATTTTTTCAATTCAATATTTTTGTGTTCAAAACTTTCCATGCATGCACAATTATTTCTTATTTCAATTCTCACGCTATTACTAGGTATGTCGGAGGAGCATATTATTTCAATCTTAACGTTCGATGGATGTAAATAAGAATATTTAATTGCATTGTTAACTAAGTTGTATATTATGTCGACAAATGAAGATAATATATCGTAGGTTATTTTTATTTTGCTATCATCTATAAGTTTTATATTTTCTATTTGAACCATGTTCTTTATTATGCCAGTCACGATCTCCATATCATAATTTTCTTCATGGAAGTCTTGCTTCAGTCTAAACCAATTAATTATGACATCGAGCTGATTTAACGCATGCTGCTTGGAGCTTGTTACAAGTCTATGAAACTCAAATGGAATATGATAGTCACTTTGTATTTTATATAAAAACCCTTCAAATTCATCGAATAGATTCAATATATCACTTCTACTCTTAATATCTAAGTCTGACATTATATTTAGACAGCCATTAGAAAGTTTTTCATCTATAAACTCATCTAAGTATGTACAGCACTCATTGAAGCTTTGTGATGCTTCAATTTTTTTAGCAACTTTAATTAGATCTGAATCTGTGAGATAGAAATTAAATTTTTGAATGGTAGGGCTAGGAGCATCAATACATATCTGAACCCAGTCATTAATTATCTCGTTTATGACTAGGTACAATCTTCCTTTAAATTCCATTCTCTTTTCTTTGAGAACTGCTATTAAATCATCTGGTGAATCCTTTAATATGCTATAGAATTGTTTATCTTCATCATTATCATCAGTTGGTAAAAACCCATTGCTTACCAAGTTGCTTGTTATTGTTGATTCAAGTGTGCCATGTCGAATTCTTGTACTGAGATATGTATTTAATCCTTTTAAACCGAAACAGTATTCCTCTGTATATGCTTTTATCATTTGAAAAGTTGTTTTTAATTTGTAGTCACGTCCAAGTGAAACATACTGCCTTATGTGAACAGGTAAAATATTTAGGCCTAATGAAGTAATTGTATTCATATCAACTTTTTCAAGCGCTAATTTATTCAAAGCTTTTTCAATTTCATTATCTAATATATCACCAGAATCATTTATTTTTTCTACTAAATCTTTATATAACGAGTTTAGTTGGTCCCAAATACTATTAATAATGTAGTCTTTGTCAGCGTAAATTTTTGTACTATTGACTTGTTTTTCGGCGACTTCAAGAACTTTTCTTTTAGAAAGTAATTTTGATTCATTTAGTAATTTGTCAATATTTCCCATTTTATTGCTAACTAAGATATTGCATATTCTGATCCGCTCATCATAAGCCTCACTTTGAGTTCTATAGAGCCAAGATTTTGTCAGTAATTCTTTCTCACACACATCAGATAAGAAAAAAATATGCATCCAATTATTTTTATCTAGTGGTAATTCTGATGGGTGTTGCAGCCCCATATGTCTGATTGCTTTTCCGATAGCAATGCCGGTGGCATTATTATTCATTTTCCTATCAACAAAGCTATCTTTGCATAAATAAAGACAAATGGCAGTTTCTATTTTTTGTGTATTTCTTACACTTGACTCTAATGATGCGTAAAATTCATTTGTGATAAAATAATTTATCGCTGAAGGATATTTATTGTATATATCTAAAAAATAGTTGCATGCCTGTTCTATGCTGCCGCTTATCGACATTATTTTAATGAAAAGCTGAGATAACTCATTATCTTTATATGAAATATTACAACTAAGGTGATCTGATGCCTCACGAACCTTGTTTTCTTTGAGTAGCTCTAATATGTGGTATTTAAGTTCTCTTTCATTTTTTTCTCTATGATTTAATTGTCCTCTATTCATAAAAATCTTTGCGGTTGCACCCTCATATTTTAAATATTCATAATTAGAAAAATGATTTGACAAAATGACAGATTTTAAGGGTGTATTGTCCTTAGATAATAGTAGCTCAGCTCTTAGAATGTGAGCTTCCATTTCATTGAAATATCCTTTTGATTCAATGTTTATTCTGTGCTTAATGATATTAAATATTGTTATTCCTCTCAGGGATAGATTTAGGTTTGATAATTTACATACAGAGCTTTGAAAATAATTCTTTTTTGAATATATATCAGCCATTAAATTAGATTGAATAAAATAAAGACAATCTTCTGGCAGCTTACTATCTTTGAAAGAAAGAGATTTTGAGAGAATCTTGAATCTTGATGGATCAAACTCTTTATATTTTGATAGTGAACCAATCACAGCATCATAGTCGTTTAACGTATAGTTATCATAGAATGCTTGTATATAATCGGACATTTCATTATGATAATTAACATTATTAAGAAGGTAATGATCTACAGATGAGATATATGATAAAACCTCATTGTAATAAGATTCATATCCCTTGTGGATTCCTGTAATTGTGATATAGCAAAGCACTTCAAATGCTTTAAATAAATCTATAAGTGTGGAGTTTAGTTCGTACTTTATAACATGGAAAATATCAAACGTCTGTTCGCCACTTAATAATCCAAAGACTCGGTAATTGTAAAAACTATAAAGCTCGTTTTTTGTTGGTTCAGTATCCATAGGTTCTGGATTAATTAAGTTTCCAGAGTTTATATCGTCAATGTTATTCTGGTGAACCTTTATTAAGATATCATCTATTGTGTTGTAATATTCGGGTTCTTTAGTGAGAATCTCTTTCTCTGAATTTATATTTATTAAGCTTTTTCTCAGTGTAATACTCCAAAAGCTCAATCCAAACTTAGCTTCAATATCATCTAATATTTCTAATGCACTATCAATTGAACCATATAGGATATGATTAACTAGAATTTTCTCTAAATTAATAAAACTTGTTATTGCTTGATGGTTTCTTTTTAAAATGCCGATCAAATAATAAAATATGGAGAGATTACTTGCTGATTTTATATAGCTTGGGATAAATCCATTAAAATTATTGATTGTTCTATTTTCTATAGCGCTCGATATGTTTAATGCATTTTTAAAAGGGAATTTAGTATACATCACTTTAGAAAATGTCATGAGAGATTTTGGTTCGAGCTCGATAAACGCTCTTTCTATAATTTGATGTTTTTTCTTACTGCTTTTAAATAGTTTATCTAAAGCATTTATTTTATTAGCCATATGATACTCGGGTTGAGTTATATTTTTTAAATTTTTTAACGCCTATTAGTTTAGATGGATAGATAGAAATTAATATTGTAATCTTGTTTGTAAAATATTTATTTCTAATGACTACCTTATTGAATGTGGAAATTTATTGGTCTTACGTTTGATGTTTCTTTATTTTAATCACGCTACCGCCCGTGGATTACAGCTTCCAATATGCTTCGTTGACCCGCGCTGATAACAACCTATCGCAGTTCAACAGGTTCTGGATGGCTATGGTAAGTCAAACGAAGCTGAGCCAGCGAGCACAAAACGGAGATAACCATCAGAAAATCATCGTTTTTTGAACTGCGTCATCAAAGCGCTTAAGCAGGTGCGATAAAAACGGGCAAGCAGGCGCGGCTTTGCTATCTTGTTCGGCCTATGGATAAGGGGGGGATTGAATGGTCGGCTCCCTTGCACAGGAGCAATAGATGGCGGTGAAAGCCAAATCCAGAAGAGAGAAGATGGGCAGCGGGCTGGGGCTGCTGCTCGGGATCCTTATTTTCAATCTGATTGCCTACCAGTTTGTTGAGACAAAAGCGCTCTCCGAGACCAACCGGATGATAGGGGCCATTGTCAGCGCCCTGCTCTGCTCAGCGCTGGGGGCCAGAGTGGGCAAATGGTTGGATGCCAGGGAGCAGGCCAAAGGGCTGGGGAAAGAGTTCGAATAGAAAGCACCGAATGTTACCCTGTGCTATCGCATCCATCACAAGGAGTTCCCATGCGCATTGCCTTGATTGGCCTTGGTGATATCGCCCAGAAGGCCTATCTGCCGCTGATTGCCAGCGACGAGCGGGTGACCCCGCTGCTCTGCACCCGAAGCCCAGAGGTGCTGGACAAGCTGTCTCGCCAATACCGGATCCCCGAGTGCTTTACCGATGTGGATGCGCTGCTCGCGAGCCGCCCGGATGCAGTGATGATCCATGCCGCCACCGCCGTGCACTTTGAGCTGGCCGAGCAGTGCTTGCGTGCCGGTATCCCTACCTTTGTCGACAAGCCCCTGTGTGACAACGCAGCCGAGGTGGAGGTACTCGCCGACTTGGCCCTGACGCAGGATTGCCCGCTGTTTGTGGGCTTCAACCGCCGCTATCTGCCCGCCATGAGCGCCGCCCGTACAGATAATCAGCCGCTCACCGAACTCAACTGGCAAAAACACAGACACGCCTTGCCGGGGCTGCCGCGCCAGTTCCTGTTCGACGACTTTATCCATGTGCTCGACAGCCTCTGCTTCTATGGCGGCCTGCCTACCGGGGATCTGCATGCTGTGCTACGGCGCAGCAGTCAGCAGCCCGAGCTGCTGGCCGGAGTGAGCGTCGCCTGGCAAAGCGGGCAGACGGCGGTGAGTGGCAGCATGAACCGCAGTGCCGGCATCACGGAGGAGCGTGTCGACGCTTACGGCGACAACCTCTCCCTGCACCTGGAAAACTGCACCCGGGGCACGATTGCCCGAGACAAAACTGTGCAGACCCTGGCACAGGACGACTGGCAGCCGGTACTGGCCCAGCGGGGCTTCGTGGCTATGCTCGATCACTGGTATCGGCAAATCGAGGTGGGCAAGGCCGATGGGACTCTGATCGAGAGCTATCTGCACGGCCATCGACTGGCCGAGCGGCTGGTGGCGCTGGCGGGCTGATTTTTCTCCTGCGCCTGCCGCGCCTGATTTTGCGGGCCCGCACGGGTGAAGGAACAGGCAGACCACTGTACAAGATGACGGATCCCTGCGCAGTCAGCCGGCGAGGGCGCCGCCGCGCGAGCCAAGCGGGCGCTTGTTTGCTATCTTGGCGCCCATGAAATGCCTTCAGAGCAACAGAGTGTCATGAGCATTATTTTGGGCATAGACCCGGGTTCCCGGATCACAGGCTACGGCGTTATCCGCATAGTTGCAGGCAAGGCGGAATACCTGGGCTCCGGCTGCATTCGCACCGACCTGGGCGAGCTGCCGTCGCGCCTCAAGCAGGTGTATGACGGGGTGAGCGAGATCATCACCCAGTTCAAGCCCGACGAGTTCGCCATCGAGCGGGTCTTCATGGCCCGCAACGCCGATTCGGCCTTGAAGCTGGGTCAGGCCAGGGGCAGTGCCATAGTCGCGGCGGTCAACGCCCTGCTGCCGGTCAGCGAATACTCGGCGACCCAGATCAAGCAGGCGGTGGTGGGCACGGGTGGCGCCGCCAAGGAGCAGGTGCAGCACATGGTGACCCATCTGCTCAAGCTGTCGGCCACGCCCCAGGCGGATGCGGCGGATGCGCTGGGGGTGGCTATCTGCCACTTCCATACCCGCCAGAGCCTGATCAAGATGGCGGGGCGTGCCACCAGTTCGGTGCGGGGCCGCTATCGCTGAATCCTGCCGACGCTGGCTGTGTCTGAGGACCAGTGTGAGAGGAGGGCGCCCGTGCGCCCTCCTCGTTTATCCGCGCCATTTATCCACTCGCATGCTGACTTGTTGTCAAAAGAGTCAGCAATGTCACAAGTTGTCGCATGGCATGGATGAGCTCCGTCTGGTGCAGTTTGCATCTTGACGGCAATCCCCCCAATTAATCAATAACTTGTGATTCTCATCACATTTCAGGAATAAGGCAGGCCCACCTCGCCTTGTTATTTCACACTCCCATAATGTGTCGCCCGTTTAATAACGGCGACCTCATGAGCCCTGGCTCATGTTCCATCCATCATTGGGAGATATAAATGTGAAACCTTTTGCAGCTGAGTTTATGGGCACCTTCTGGCTGGTGTTGGGGGGCTGTGGCAGTGCCGTCTTGGCCGCCGCTTTCCCGAACGTGGGGATTGGCCTGCTGGGCGTGGCGCTGGCATTTGGTCTGACTGTACTGACCATGGCCTATGCCATCGGCCATATTTCAGGTTGTCACCTGAACCCGGCCGTGACACTGGGGCTGTGGGCCGGTGGCCGCTTCCCGGCATCCGCCGTCTTGTCTTACATAGTCGCTCAGGTATTGGGCGGGATTGCTGCCGCGGCCGTGCTCTATGTGATTGCCAGCGGTCAGGCCGGCTTTGATGTGAGTGCCGGTTTTGCCTCCAACGGCTATGGCGAACACTCACCGGGCGGTTACAGCCTGCTGGCGGCGCTGGTGTGTGAAGTGGTCATGACCGGCTTCTTCCTGTTCGTCATCATGGGTGCCACCGACAGCCGTGCACCGGCCGGTTTTGCCCCCATTGCCATCGGTTTGTGCCTGACGCTTGTCCACCTCATCAGCATTCCGGTAACCAATACCTCGGTCAACCCGGCGCGCAGCACAGGGGTCGCCCTGTTTGTGGGGGATTGGGCCGTCAGCCAGCTGTGGCTGTTCTGGGTTGCTCCGATCGTCGGTGCCATTCTGGGTGCGTTGGCCTATCGCGTGATTGCACCAAAAGCGTGATCCGTGACGAAAAAGTGTGGTATCGACACGCCCCCGGGCGTGTTTTTTCGTTTCAGGGGGGAGGCATTCAAAGACCCCGAGCGCTCAGCATCTCCTTGTAGCGCAGGTGCAGCAGTTGCACCCGTTCCACATAAGCGCGGGTTTCGGCGTAAGGGGGGATCCCCCCATGTTTTTGCACCGCACCGGCCCCGGCGTTGTAGGCTGCGGTCGCCAGCGCTATGTTGCCGCCATATTGCTTGAGCAGACCTGCCAGGTATTTCACCCCGCCAAAGATATTCTGCTCCGCCATCAGGGCATCACCGACCCCCAGCTCACGGGCCGTGGCGGGCATCAGCTGGGTCAATCCCATGGCCCCCTTGCGAGAGATGGCTTGCGGGTTGAAGGCAGACTCTGCGTGGATCAGCGCCCGTATGAGCGCGGGCTCCACCTGATAGGCCTTGGCCGCCGCCTGTATGGTGCTGGCATAGTCATAGAGAAAGAGACCCGTGGTGTGCCAGTTGACCTTTGAGGCCGGGTTGCAGGCGTAGCAGTCGTTGAACAGCAGCAACTCATAGTGACCCTGATCCGGCATCATGTCGGAATAGCGCACCACGCCATTTTTTTGCACCGATTTGTAGACCTGGATCTGGCGAGTGCCGGATGGTTGCGTGATTTTTGCAGGCGCTGGGGCCGGTGCAGAAACAGGGGAGGGTGACACGTTGGGGGCAGGCGCCGCCTTGGGAATGTGAAGGGGAGCCTGGGTCTCGGCGGTCAGGATCACCACCTCCGCCGGCGGTGGCGTCCGGCCCCAGCCGGGCGGGGAAAACAGCGGGATCAGCCCCATCAACATCCATGCTTTCAACGGCTTGCTCCTTCAGCCTGATTGGCCTTGTGAGTAAAGCATCCTGATGGTGGCAGAACAAGCCGCCGATGAGCGCCGGGTTGAAATAGGCGGAGTAAACAAGCGGGGCCGCACAGTGGCGGCCCCTGGCAGGGCGATACTCCTTATTCTTGCAGCCAGAGCCGGGCGCTGCGGGCGGGAATGGCGACCCGCACCCACTGACTCTGCACATTGATGACGGCGTTTTGATCGAGCACATCCCGGTAATTGCGATACCAGTTCATCTCGAATTTGGCTGTATCGAGCCAGTACTCCTGCTCGTACTCGCACTTGTTGACACCAACCAGCCCCTGCTTGCCACGTTTGAACAGCACGAAGCAGTCGCCGCTGCCGACCAGTTGCATGGGCTGCCCCTGTACGGCGTTATGGAAGCGGATCATGCCTTTGAGATCCGCGCGCTGGTAATAATCCTGCCAGCGCAGCCCATCCTTGGCCTGGGTCTCGCCGTGATCGGAATAGACCAGTGGCGAGCCACCATCGCGACCGAGCAGGTAGGCATAGGCCAGCTTCTCGTCGGTCTGGTTCAGGATCTGGTAGCGAAAGCCATCGTTGGTGGGAATGTCGTGGGTGATGGCGAAGGTGACGGCGCGGCTGCCCGGCAGGGCCTGACCGTAGGCACCGGGGTCGGCCAGCAGGCTCATGCTGCCGCCATAACCGAGCGCCCCGCGCAGGGAGGCAAACAGCGGAAAGTCATAGGCCCCCTGACCACTGTTGTCGAGATAGGGTTTGAGGAAGCGTTCATAATCCGTGCTGCCGGCGCCCCCCGTGGTGATCACCTCGCCAAAGACGTGCATGCCCTGTTTTATCTCTGGGGTGAACACGGCATTGATCTGGTAATCGCTCATGTGCTTGACCGCATCGACCCGAAAGCCCTTGATCCCCATCCCCTTGAGCGCCTTGAGATAGGCCTGCTGCTGGCTTACTACCCAGTTGTTGGGATCAAGATCCGGCAGCCCCTTGTCACCGGCGCCGCCACACAGGCGCCAGTACTGGACGTGACCCGGATCGCTCCAGTCGGTGATGCAGCCTTCGGGGTGAAAATCCGATCCGGCCAGCAAGTTCTGGCCGAGATCGCCGAACAGCTTCTGGCGCTCGAAGTAGGCGGGGTTGGCCGCATACTGACCGAGCAGCTCGCTGCCGGGGTAGTTGAGATCGCTGCGCTTCCAGCTCTCGTTGGCCATGTGATTGAGCACAATATCGGCATAGACGGCTATGCCTCTTGCCTGCATGGCGGCGATCAGCTGCTCGAGATCCTGCTTGTTGCCAAGGGGGGTATCGATGAGGCGCAGATCCTGCGGTTGATAGCGTGCCCACCACTCGTTGCCCGATGATTTGAGGGGCGGCGAGATGAGCACCTGCTTGTAGCCGGCGGCCTTGATGAGATCGGCCTTGGCGGTGACTTCGCTGTATTGCCAGTTGAAGGCGTGCAGTATGACGTCGGCGTGTGCCAGAGGGGCGATCAGCATGCCTGCGATCACCCAGATTCCCGCTGTTTTTTTCATTATTGTCTGTCCTTGTTTGGGTGCCCATGTGGGCACCCAGAGCCTCACACCGGCCCTTCGGGCCGGCAATCTCCTTTTGACTGTTTTGTGAGCGTTTTCAAAGCAGACTGTGCGGATCTGTGACGGCTTGCATAAAACCGCCTGGCCCCGTCATTACTGACTTTTCCATCACTTCAGCGGGTGACCGGCAACTCAGTCGAGGCCGTTGTTGTAGAGTGGCTGCCAGGCACAGAAGCGCTGGCCGTTGCGGCTGTTTTGCAGCCAGAAGCGGTTGCAGTTGTCGTCGTAGTTGCTGGTGCCAACGTTGACGGCATAGCTGCTCAGGCGTTGCCCCTGCAGGGACTGGAACACGCCGTTGTAGAGCAGGGAGAAGTGCAGGTGCGGACCCGTGGAGGAACCGCCCTCGCACAGGGCCTCGTTGCGGTTGCTGGCATAGGTGCCTATGGGGGTATCCGCCGCCACATAGTCGCCGCTGCGTACCGAGATGCCGCTCATGTGGTAGTAGTTGGTGGCCCAGCCGTTGGGGGCCGTGATCCGCACCTGGCAGCGGGAGAAGACGGTGACAGTGCCGCTGTTGGCGGCGGTGACAGTGTAGGTGGCACCGCCCCAGCCTGGCCAGTCGTAGGAGACGTCGATGGAGGAGTAGGGGTAGCCCGAACCGGTATGGGAGTGGGCGCCGTTCACCTTCCAGCTGTAGCCCTGGCGCCAGGGCAGCTGGAACTGGCCACCGGCCAGCCGGGCCGAGGGAACCGCAGCAGGGGCTTTGGGCGACGTCATGGCCTCCTTGCCAAACAGGGTCTGCCACTGCTCGCTCAACTCTTGCTGGTCGTGGGGAGTGAGCAGACTGCCCAGGGCGGCCTGGTGTGCCGCCAGCGGGGGGAGGGCAGGGACGCTGCGCTGGCTCAGCCGCAACTGGGTTTTGGCCTGGTAGAAGCGCTCGGAGAGCTGGCGTGCCATCTGTTCGAGCTGGTTATCGAATCCCCGGGCCTTGACCAGCTTGGCGAAGGGAGCCGCCATGGCTTGCTTGGAGGGGGCCGAGATGAGCTGGCTGTTTGCCTCCATCAGGGCCAGCAGCAGCTGGGGGTTGAGGCTGGTAATGCCGCTCCAGTGCAGGATCACCTCCTCCTTGGGCAGCAGGTGAGGCGCCTGTTGCAGCAGAAAGTCGTGCAGATCGAACGCCATGGCTGCCTCGCCAAACACGAAGTGGGCCTCGTCCAGTGGCACAGTGGCGCCGCCGGTGGCGTTGAGCTGCTGCTGGGTGAAGTGGTAGGGGGCAATCGGGATGTGGATGTCGCCGGCCCAGCTGGCGGTGGGCAGCAGTGCCAGCATCAGCAGGGAGGGGATGGGTTTGAACATGGTATCTCCTTGGCAAAGTGGTGAGGTGACAGCGTGGGGGTTGTCCCACTCAGGCAACGACAGCGCTATGCTATGCCAAGGCTTCACCATAGGGTGAAACACCAAGATTGCTATTCGATTGAGGCTTTTTATGGCTGGGTGTAACTCATCAGGCTTGTTAATAAATGTTTACGAAGTTATTTTTGTATTTTAAATCATATAGTTATTATCGATTAAATAGTCCCTTGCCGTAAAATTAATCGCCGCGAGCAAGCAGTGCCCACATTGGGATACCGTGGTAGCATTGCCTGTGATTTATGCGGTCAGCAGTGTGTTAAAAAGTGTACAAACAGGCGCGGTTACTGGCTTTTTTGTTACTAAAAGGCGTGATATCTTGCTGACTTGTCTGGTCGGATCTCTTTCCGGGCAGCCACTGACATTTGAAGACTGGCCGAGCGGCCAAGGATGGAACGGGTGTGATAAGCAAGCGGGCGATGGAACTCACGTTCGAAGAGTACTGTGATGCGGATCTTTCCCTGATCAGGGACTACTACGAAACGACTTTCTCCCATTACGTGCCGGATCTGGCTGAGCGTATCTTTGTGGTGCGCGATGCGCACTGGCTGGTGGGCGCCGTACGCCTGCGCGACGAACAGGATTACTACCACCTGTGCGGTTTTCGGTTGCTGCCCCACTATCAGTCACTGGGGCTGGGCTCCCGTTTGCTGCAACATGCCTGCAGTGATCTGGTGGACAAGCCAGTGGTGTGTCAGGCATTGCCATTCGAGAAGCCGTTTTACCTCAAGGCCGGTTTTGCTGACCTGCCCCTGCATGAGCTCGATGGCCCCCTCTTTTCTCTCTATGACCAGCAGCGCGAACAGGGTTACCAGATCGAGCTGCTGGTGCGTCAGGCCAACACTCCCGTCTACAACTGACGACTCACTGCGGCTTGGTCAGCAGGTGGATCTTGCCCGGTGACAACTCAAGCCCCAGCAGATTCTCTTTCAGCCAGGCCTGGTTCGGATCCTTGTCGTTCAGCCGATAGACGGGCTGGGTCTCCAGCCGTTTCTCCATGCTTTGCAACAGCATGCCCAGCATGAAGCCGAACTTCTGCTGGGCCGCTTCCGGTTCCAGCTTGTACTCAATCAACTTGATGTTGTCGAGGAAGAGGGCGCTCTGAGCCTTGTCATAGCGTGGTCTGGCCTCGTAGGTCATGTTCAGACGCGCATCGTATTCGGTCTGATCCGGCAGGGCGATCCTCAGTTTTCCCTTGCCATAGACACGGGCGGTATCCGGGCTCTGACGTCCGATCTGGACGTCGCTCTGCTCGAGCTGTACGTGGGCCTTGATGATGCCGGGTAATTCCAGCTGTTTGTTCACTTGTACCTGGGATTGCAGGTACTGATTTATCTGTTGCTCATTGATGTCATATGAGCCTTGACCTAGCATGGCCAGACTGAGCAGCATAGATTGCAGGATCATGCTAACGACCTGATAGAATGGATGTGTTTCACAGCATACCATCCTGGCCCCGTGGGGTCTGCCCACCGCATTTACCCTGATGTAAAAGGAGTCCTCTTGATCAACGGTTTGGAGTACGACATCCAGCTGCTGTTTTCCCAGTTTCTTGGTTGGCTGCTGCTGCTATTTCACACCGTGATCGTGGCAGGGATCTCCTTGCGGGTGGTGATGAAGCGGCGCCCCATCGGCGTCTCGCTGGCCTGGCTGGCGCTCATCTATGCCATCCCGTTTGCCGGGGTCGGCTTCTATGTGCTGTTTGGCGAGATCCGGCTCGGTCGCCGCCGCGCAGAACGGGCCAAGGCCATGTACCGCCCCTACGCTATCTGGATCCGGCAGCTTGCGAGACTCTTTCCCCAGCACTGCTGCGAGGTGGGCAGCAAGGCCCAGCCATTGCACGATCTGATCCAGGGACGGCTGGCCATGCCCATGCTCTCCGGCAACCGCATGACCTTGCTGAGCCAACCCGAATCGATACTGCGCGAGATAGCGCGCGACATCCGCCAATCCTCCCAGTCCTGCTATCTGGAGTACTACATCTGGCACCCGGGCGGCGATACCGACGATGTGTGCGACGCCTTGATGGAAGTGGCGGCGCGCGGCGTGGATTGTCGTCTGCTGCTCGATTCCATGGGCAGCAAGACGTTTTTCCGCTCGCACTGGCCCAAAAAGCTGCGTAAGGCCGGGGTCAAACTGGTGGAGGTGCTGCCGGTCGGTGCCTGGCGCATCCCGTTCCAGCGCCAGGATCTGCGCATGCACCGCAAGCTGGTGGTGATCGATGACAGGGTGGGTTACACCGGCTCCATGAACATGGTGGATCCCCGCTTCTTCAAGCAGAACGCCGGGGTAGGCCAGTGGGTCGATATCATGATCCGGGTGCAGGGGCCCGTGGTGCCGCTGATGTGGTCCATCTTCGTCTGGGATTGGGAGATGGAGACCGGCGAGCGGTTGCTCGACAGCCTGCAGCATGATCCGGAAGCCTGGCCCCAGAGCAACTACCGGGCCCAGCTGATCCCGTCCGGCCCCTTCGTTGGCGGTGACTGCATCCAGCAGAGCCTGTTGCTGGCCATCTACCAGGCCCGTCACCACCTGGTGCTGACCACGCCCTATTTCGTGCCGGACGATCCCCTGGCGGCGGCGCTCTCCTCGGCGGCGGCGCGAGGGGTGCAGGTGCAACTGGTGTTGCCTGCGCGCAATGACTCCATCATGGCCAACCATGCCTGCAATGCCTTCATGGAGGAGCTGCTGGAGGCCGGGGTTGAAGTCTATCGCTACGATGCCGGACTGCTTCACACCAAGAGCGTGCTGGTGGATGACGACTTCGCACTGGTGGGCACGGTAAACCTGGACAGACGCAGCCTCTGGCTCAACTTCGAGGTGACCCTGCTCATCGACAACCCGCTTTTTGTCGCCGAGATGACCCATCTGGTACAGGGTTATATGACGGAGGCGACACCCATGTCCCTGGCCAAGTGGCGCGATCGTCCCAGGTACAAGAAGGTAATGGAGAACATCTTCTATCTGTTCAGTCCCTTGCTGTGACATTACATAATTGCGGTCGATGCTGAATTGGACTTGCCTAGCCCCGATATCGCCCCGTAGAGTGCGGCAATGAGCCTTTGGAGAATCATATAAAAATGCAGAAGCGAGTAACGCTGGCCGTGTGTGCGGCCTTGGTAGTGGGTGGGCTGGGTGCCTGCTGGTACACGGGCAATACGTTTGACCGCATCATGGACGAGCAGATCGCCAAGGTGAAGCAGGAGAGCGGCGTCGAGCTGAGCTGGGTGCCTGGTGCCAGCAACCTGTTTACCCGTGACGGCATCTTGAAGGTGGTGGTCACGCCGCAAACTCTGGCCAGCCTGGACGGTCAGCTGGAAGGGAGCGAGCCGGTCGAGGCGCAGTTCATCGTCAACAGTCGCATTCTGCCGCTCTATATCAAGAGCAACATGCTGCTCGACACCAAGCAGGGCACGCTGGCCACTGTGTTCAGCGCCCTCAAGCTGGAGCAGTGGCAGTTTGGCATAGAGTCGGTCAGCAGCCTCTGGACCATGAGCAACAGCAGCCGCTTCTGGGCCAACGAGTTCAAGGTCAAGCAGGGGCTCGACGAGTTCAGTTTCCTGCCGATGACGGGTGACTACCGCGGCGATATGGATGGCAACGGTCACGTTACCTTCCACTGGCAGGGCATGACACTGCATGAAGAGCAGAGCAAGATGGACATGGTGCTGGCCGAGCTCAAGGGCAGCGCCGACATGGCCGAGATCAGCGGGATCTGGCTCTCTCCCCGTAGCGACATGACCCTCTCTGCGCTGTCGGTGCAGCTGCCAGACAGCGTCAAGGTGTCACTGCAGGGCCTGACCACGGAAACCCAACTGGAAGGCGATGATGCCCAGACCCTCTCCAGCAGCTATCAGATGAAGGTGGAGACTCTCAATCTGGAGAACGAGACCGATAATCTGGCGCTGACCCAGAGCAAGCTGGCCCTGAATCTGAAAGGGCTGGATCTGGAAGGCTATCAGGCACTGCAAGCCTCCAGCGGGCAAGGGGTGGAAGATGAAGCCATCCAGCAAGCCCTGGACAAGCTGCTCAAGCGCGGCGCGACCCTGGAGCTGGTGGACTTGAGCGCCCAGCTCAACGGTGAGCCTGTCTCCATGAAGGGGGACGTCAAGCTGGCATCCACCTCGCTGGAACAGCTGTTCAATAGCGAACAGGGAATGCATGCCCTCTCCGGCCTGATGCATGCCAATCTCAGTGACAAACTGGGCAAAGCGGTGCCGCAACTTGCCCCCATGCTGGAACAGTTCGCCGCCATGGGCTATCTCCAGGCGGACAAGGCCCGGCTGACCGCCGAGCTGAAGCTCGACAAGGGGGCCATGACCATCAATGGCCTGCCGCTGTAAGTCGGTGGCAGAAACAACAAAGGCTCCCTCGGGAGCCTTTGTTGTTTCTGGCGTGGTGCGGCGGGTGGGTTACTTGAACACCACCGTCTTGTTGCCGTAGACGAACACCCGTTCGTTGAGCACCAGCTCCAGCGCGCGGCTCAGCACGGATTTCTCCACGTCACGACCGGCTTTGGCCATGTCATCGGCACTGAAGGCGTGACCGACATGGATCACGTCCTGCTCGACGATGGGACCTTCATCCAGATCGTCGGTGACGAAGTGGGCGGTGGCGCCAATCAGCTTGACTCCGCGATCGAAGGCCTGACGGTAGGGACGGGCACCGATGAAGGCGGGCAGGAAGGAGTGGTGGATATTGAGGATCTTGCGCGGATAGGCTTCGACGAAGCTCGGGGTCAGCACTCGCATGTACTTGGCCAGGATCACATAGTCGGGC
Organism: Aeromonas sp. TS_SC_11; assembly: GCF_057318915.1. Lineage (NCBI taxonomy): Bacteria > Pseudomonadati > Pseudomonadota > Gammaproteobacteria > Aeromonadales > Aeromonadaceae > Aeromonas > Aeromonas sp. TS_SC_11. The sequence goes on along the minus strand of NZ_CM170470.1, from coordinate 4,528,886 downwards.
TGGTAGCCGTCTATGATGGCACGTACCTGCTCCTCGTGTTCGGTGCGGCTCAGGTCCTCATGGCTGACGGTGTGGAACGGAATGTCGAATTTGCCCGTCAATTCGGCGAGCGTATCGTAGTTGCCGATCACCGCCACTATGTCCATGTCCAGCGCCCCGGCATAGTTCTTCATCAATATGTCGCCGAGGCAGTGGGTCTCCTTGGTCACCAAGATGACGATGCGCTTCTTGCCCGCCTTGACCAGGCGGCGCTGGGCGCCGGCGGGCAGGGCATCATCCAGATCCGCCAGCAGGGTCTCGTCGTTGAAACGCCCCTCCAGCTCGGTGCGCATGAAGAAGCGACCGTTTTCATGATCCACGAACTCGTCGTTCATGTTGATGTTGAGCTGGTGCTTGTAGCAGATGTTGGTGATCTTGGCGATGAGGCCCTTGGCGTCCGGACAATCCGTCAGCAGTATTTTCTTTTCCATCTCTGTCATGATTCCGTTTGTGGTGTTGGCGCCTGAGTCTGCGCAGGCAGCGCGTTTTTTCAGGCACTATGCCATAAACAAAATCAGAAAAGACAGCGCGCCGTGCGTCCTTGGGTCAAGTCGTTGTCTACGGGCGCTGGTCGGTTCCGTATTCATCTTTGATGGGTTTTGGACTGGTATCCTGCGTTTTTTTTCTTTAGGCTGTCTGCGCTTATTCTCAGGGCGGGGTGCAATTCCCCACCGGCGGTATCCCGATCTGACTCGGGGAGCCCGCGAGCGCCCGACTTTGGTTTCACACCTGAGTCGGGGTCAGCAGATCCGGTGAGATGCCGGAGCCGACGGTCATAGTCCGGATGAAAGAGGATAAGACAGATATTGCAGGCATGCCCTCGTTGGGCCGGCCGCTGCATACCTATCTCTGTCTGCCTTTCCATGCCCTGATTCTGGTCCTTGTCTTATTTAGGAGTCTTACCATGAATCAGTCTCTACTCAGTGAATTTGGTGATCCCCTTGCGCGCGTCGAAGCGGCGCTCGCGGCCTTGCGCGCCGGTCGCGGCGTTTTGGTGGCCGACGATGAAGATCGGGAGAACGAAGGGGATCTCATTTTCGCCGCACAAACCATGACCAATGAACAGATGGCCATGATGATCCGCGAGTGTTCCGGCATCGTTTGCCTCTGTCTGACCGATGAGCGCGTTCGCCAGCTGGCGTTGCCCATGATGGTGGAGGCAAACTCCAGCCACTATCAGACCGCTTTCACCGTCACCATAGAGGCGGCGCAAGGGGTTACCACGGGCGTTTCAGCGGCCGATCGCATCACGACCATTCGCGCGGCCATCGCCGATGGTGCCAAACCGTCCGATCTGCATCGCCCAGGCCATGTCTTCCCGTTGCGGGCTCGTACCGGTGGTGTGCTGACGCGCCGCGGCCATACCGAAGCCACAGTCGATCTGATGCAGCTTGCCGGCCTCAAACCGTTCGGGGTTTTATGTGAGCTGACCAAAGAAGATGGCTCCATGGCTCGTCTTCCAGACCTGGTTGCCTTCGGTCGCCTGCATCAGATGCCTGTGCTGACCATCGAGGACCTGGTGCAATATCGTCAATTGCTGTCAGAACGTTCTGCCTGAGCCTCATACGAAATTGTAATAAGCACAAAATTTGGTTACGCTCTGTGCGAACCTCATCCAGAGGCACTCGTTTTTGATTAAAGTTTGCGCATAAAGTGTGCAACTAAAAAAAAATGAGGGTTTTAATGCATTTATCTGTGATGAGGCCTATCCAAAGTATGATTCTTTTGTGCCATAATCACGCCGCTTGCTAAACGTCTGGCGAGTTAAAGGGAGCTTTTAAAAATGAAAAAATTGTTGTTGGTAGGTGTTGTTGGTCTGTCCGCTCTGCTGGGCGGTTGTGCAAACACCAGCGAACTGGAAACCTCCGTTCAGAATCTGTCTAACAAAGTTGACCAACTGGCTCAAGATGTTAGCGCAGTTCGTGCTGATCAATCCAAGATTGCTGCTGATGTTGCAGAAGCCAAGCAAGAAGCTATGCGTGCTAACCAGCGCATCGACAACATGGCTACTTCCTACAAGAAGTAATCCATGCGAAAAAATGGCGCATTCATGCGCCATTTTTTTTTGCCTGAAATTCGTCAATTCCCCCGCTTTTCTTCCATATGCTCTCGCCTTGTCAGAGTAATGCCGATCTCTCGGCATCACCCTCACTTTTTATCCCTTCATTACTCAGTAGAGCAGGCTGTATAGCTTGCGACGGTAACTCTGCGCGGCCGGATGGGCACCCATGGTGGTCAGAATGTCCAGATAGGTCTTCTTGGCATCGCCAAAGGCCAGATCGCGTTTGAGAATGGTGAACAGTAGCGCCAGTGCTTCCTCCTGGCGGCCCGCCTGGCTGTATTGCACCGCCAGCTCCTGGGTCAGGGCGAAATTGTCCGGCTCCTGCTCGTAACGAGCCTCCAGCGCACGCAGCTCAGGGCTGTCTGCGGCTTGCAGCGCCAGCGCCAGACGAGAGCTGAGGGTCTGGTAGTGGTCATCTTGCGCAGCCATGGGGATCTTGCCGAGCAGCTCCTGGGCTTCATCCAGCAGGTTGATATCCAGCGCCGCCTGAATGAGCCACAGGCTGATGTCGTGGCGATCCGGCGCCAGCTGGTGGGCCTTGGTGAGATGTGCATAGGCCACATCTGCCTGACCGTCTGCCAGTGCCTGCTGTCCCTTCTCGAACAACAGCTCCTCTTCCTTGGGAGCGAAGGCGGCAAAGTAGTGGCGCAAGGTAGCTTCATCCTGAGGCCCTTCCAGAATGGCTTGTTCATCCGGGCGCCCCTGATGGAACAGTACCAGAGCGGGCAGGGCACGCAGGCCGAGCTGGCTGGCCAATGGCTGCAACTGCGGATCGTTCATGTCGACCTTGGCCAAGGTTACCTGGGGATTGTCCGGTCCAACCAGTGACTCCACCAGCGGGGTCATGCCCTGACATTCCGGCATCTGGGGTGCGTGAAAATAGATGACGACCGGCTTTTTCATGGAAGCATCGATCAGTGCGGCTTGAAAATTCTGGGGATTGATGTCGACGATCATGAGGCTGACTCTTGGAAAATGGTGTGAGTTAACATGGGGTTGATAGCGGTGGATTTCAAGTTTTCATCCAGCAGGTAACCGTTGACGGCCAGGGTCGGGGCGGCGAGGCTGAGCCAGCCACTGCCAATAGGCCAATCCTGCACCCGGTATTCGTGCTCATCGAGCCGGTTATCAAGGCGCCATCCCTCTTGCGGCAGAAAGCAAACCTTGTCGAGCCCGGCGGCAATGCCGCCGCCATGGGCCTTCAGTACCGCCTCCTTGCGTGACCAGAGCCGATAGAAGGCGCCGTCCTGCTCTTCTGCCGGCAGGGCGGCGAGCCACTCATACTCGCTGGTGGCATAGAAGCGTCTGGCCAGTGGCAACGTCTGCCGGCGGCGCCTGCCCATCTCTATGTCTACCCCGAGCGGTCCTGTGGCACACAGTGCGATCACCAGCCAGTCGCCGCTGTGGCTCTGGTTGAACTGCCAGCGCAGGTCACTCAGCGCCGGCTTGCCGTGGAGATGGGTACAAAAAAGCAGTTCGCTGGCCTGACATTGAAGGCGAGCGGCCAGCAAGCACCTAAGCAGTGACCGACTGACCAGAAATTCCTGGCGCCGATCCGGATGCTGGATCTCCTGCCACTGTTGCAGCTCTGTTGGTGAAAGCGTTTCTGGCAGCATGGCCAACTGAGTTGCGCTGACCCGAGCGGGTTTTAACAAATAGAGATCCACAGAGATCATGATTTTTCACTTTAAAAGAGGACTGAAACAGCGATAAAAGTCAGTTTGATCGAGTCTGCACGGGCGCTTTCGAGATTGTATATTGTTTGGTCATGATCACATTAATCATGAAAAATAATGCATTTCCTTGCGAAAATGTGATGTCGATAGGGATTTTCGCTTGCCTCGATAGAATTCTTGGATATAGTCGGGTGCTGTTGCCTTATAAATTGCCCTTCCGGGCCGTATTTTAACAAGTTTTACTCATTGCGGGGATAAAGGATTGCGCCACCTGATACTACTACTGGTCGCGCTCGGAATGGTGGGTTGTGCATCTGCACCCCAGCCCGAGGTTGCGAGCAAGATTGAAGTTTCCATGATGGAACCCGTGATTGAACCGGAAGCTTCGCAAACCCCAGATGTGAATGAAATCCTGACAGTGTACAAAGAGTGGCGCGGTACCCCTTATCGTTTTGGTGGTACCAGCGAACGCGGCATAGATTGTTCCGCTTTTGCCCGTGAAGTGTTCCGCAATGCCGTCGGCATCGAATTACCCCGTGATACCCGCTCCCAAGTCCATGAAGGCACTCGCGTTTCCAAACAAGATCTGGTCGAAGGTGATCTGGTTTTCTTCAAGATAAATCGTCGTCTCAATCATGTGGGTATCTATGTGGGCAATGGTGAATTCATCCATGCCTCTACCCGTGCTGGTGTGACGCGCTCCAAGCTGGACAATTCCTACTGGCGCAGCAGATTCTGGCAAGCACGCCGGATCGATATCTGAGTCAGGCTGGACAAACGGCTCGCAGTACGGACTGTTTTTCCAACCTCACTTGAACCGGGCTCCTGAAGCCCGGTTTTTTGTGGCTGCTATTTAGACTTTCTGGGGCCAAATCACTATAGTGTGGGCCCGTTTTCCCTCGGCAGGCCCAGCATGAAGACCCACTCCGACCGCAAATCCGGATTGCACCCACGCAATCGCCACCAGGCTCCCTATGATTTCGATGCGCTATGCCAGCGTACCCCCGAGCTGAGGCCCTTGGTATTCGTCAACGAGCACGGTACCCAGACCCTGGATTTTGCCGATCCTGCCGCCGTCAAGGCGCTGAACAAGGCCTTGCTCGCACTGCACTACGGCATTGCGCACTGGGATCTGCCGGCGGGTTATCTCTGCCCGCCCATTCCGGGACGGGTGGATTATCTGCATCGGGTGGCGGATCTGCTCGCCGAGAGTGCGGGCAGCGTCCCGACCGGCAAGGGCGTGCGGGTACTGGATATAGGGGTGGGGGCGAACTGCATCTACCCGCTGCTGGGAGCTCGCGAGTATGGCTGGCGTTTTGTTGGGTCCGATATCGACCCCGTGTCCGTCAAGGCGGCGGCTCTGCTGGCCAAAAGCAACGGTCTGGGCAGGCAGATAGAGTGCCGCCATCAGGGCAATGCCAAACACGTCTTTCACGGCATCATAAGCCCGCAGGAGCGCTTCGCCCTGACCCTGTGCAACCCGCCGTTCCATGGATCGCTCGATGAGGCCAGCAAGGGCAGTGAGCGCAAGCTGCGCAATCTTGGTAAAACCGTGCAGGGGCAGCCAGTGCTCAATTTTGGCGGCCAGAAGGCCGAGCTCTGGTGTGAAGGGGGAGAAGCCGGGTTTCTTGCCACCATGATTGCCCAGAGCAAGGAGTTTGCTGCCCAGTGTCTCTGGTTCAGCTCGCTGGTGTCGAAGAAGGAGAACCTGCCGGCGGCGAAAAAGACGCTGGCCCAGGTCGGGGCCCGTCAGGTGCGGGTGATCGACATGGCGCAAGGCAACAAGGTGAGCCGGATCCTCGCCTGGTCTTTCCTGGATGAGGTCGCCTGTGGGCAATGGTGGCAACCCGCGCCTCGTGGCGATGTTTGACGGGGGGAGGGGCTGCCTCCTGTCGGTATCCCCCTCTTTCGATATCTGTACTCACGGTGGCAAGCACCTGCCATGATAATCGTTTTCCTCCTTGTTCCATCAGGCTTGCCGTACTTGTGTTAGTGACCACTTCTTTGCTTGGTACAGCTGTACGCTGAGATTTTTTTGCACTTGCAGTTGAAACTTTCATAAAATAGGACTGGTTAGACCTCTTTACAGGCTTTGAATTGAATAGGGATCGGTAGATGAAGGTTGTCGATTTTCTGAAGCGCAAGCGCGAAATCCTGGCGCAGCACCCCTTTGAGCTCAAGGATTGGCTCTCTCCGGCGATCCGTGACTACTGGCGTGAGTTTCAGCAAAAGGCACACCTCCACCCTCTGTTGGGGCGTGTGCTGGACCTGCAAGCTGACAGCCAGTCAGTACGGCAAGTGCAGACCGCCAATGGTCAGCCAGTGCAGACTGACGAGACTGCGGTTGAACTGAGTGGTGAGGCGGCGGCCCTGTTTGCTGCGCTGCAGCCGAGCATTGGTGAAGAGACCCATGTGGGAGAGTGGTTGCTGGTCAGTCAGCAGATGATCAATGAGTTTGCCGCCGTGACCGGCGACAACCAGTGGATCCACACAAACCCTGAGCGTGCTGCTGCCGAGTCACCGTTCAAGACCACCATAGCCCACGGGTTTCTGACCCTGGCGCTGTTGCCACGTCTGACGGGCAGTATCAATGAAGCGACCCCCGAGTTTCCGGCTGCCCGCATGGTGGTGAACTTCGGGCTGGATCAGGTGCGTTTTCCGTATCCAATCAAGGTGGACAGTAACATCCGCGCACGTACCAAGCTGCTGAGGGTTACACCGATCAAGGGCGGTCTTGAGCTGCTCAAGGAGATCAAGGTCGAGATTGAGGGCATTCGTCGTCCCGGCTGCGTCATTGAATCCGTCACCCGGATCTACTTCTGATGTCGTGACGGTTGTCACCGCCGTGGCGTAAATAGTATTGAAATAAAACAGGCTCACCTCGGTGAGCCTGTTTTATTTCTGGCGTTGTGCCGCCTGTCTGGGGCTCATCCACTCGCCGAATGGTTTGCCCTGATGACTAGAAGCTGGCTCCCAGGCTGATGAGATGGCGCCACTCCTTGCTGTTTTTTAGCGAGTAGTCGGGCGTGTTTAGGCGGGCATCTTCCCAGTCGAGCTCGCTCGACCAGGAGAGACGCAAATGATCGTTGAAATAGTAGCGCAGGCCCAGACTGCCCTGTACGGCTTGTTCTCTGATCAGATAGGGCGAAGGCTGTGCCAGGTAACGTTTGTAGTTCCCCTTGCTGAACAGCTCCAGCTTTTCTGACCAGAGGGTGACTGGCTGGCGGTAATCCCAGCCAAGCCCAAGCAAGGGATAGTTGATGATCCTTTCATCGAACAAATCCGTGATTAAGGGGCTGTTGATGTCATCCGGCCTGAAGTATGTACGCTCCAGACCGGCCTGACTGATCAGTTCCAGTCTTCGCCGCTTATCGTTCCAGAACCTGTACCCCGGGCCTGAGGCATAACCCAGATTCATGTAGTCGGGGTCAAGCATCTGGTATTCATAGTCGACGGCGGAGCGCACAAACCAGTTCTCATCAAAGAAGAAGTCCAGCATGGGTTTGAACCGGTACTCATGGCTGTTGGTGACGTTGTTGGCGGTTTCATAGATGTACTCTCCATCCAACGTATAACGCCAGTCGAGGTTGGCCACCTCGGTGGAGGCTTTCAGGTTGACGTTGTTGGTCTTCTTGTCGCTGTGCTTCAGCTTCACGTTCAGATCGCTGCTGCCTGTCCAGAGCCAGGCACGCGAGTCATCCGGAGTGAGAGCAAGCAGGGTGATGCCAGTTTTTACCGTCGGTTTTGGTTTGTCCTGTTTTTCGAGGCGCCAGCGTTTGACCGCCTCGCGTTTGACCGTGACCGGCGAGCTGTAGGGCAGCGCTATGCGCACCTGTTCATCCGTGATCTCCTCTATGGTGCCGGTCAGTCGATCGCCGTTGTGCATCCAGAGGATATCGGCCAGCGCCATCGGGCTGAGCAACAGAGAGAGCAAGAACCAGAAGCGGTATCTCATGGAAAGTCCTTCATGAACACAGGGTTGCCGTTAGCCGCTGACGGGGCGTGGAATGCCGTTCTTATTGTTCAGCACGGCAGCCACCTTGTCACCGTCGATCTCGGACGCTGCGATAAAGGCCTCTACCTCGGGTGAGAGGATCAGGGGGGCGCCCTGCTCCAGCTCCAGTTCGGTGCGGGAGAGGGGGGAGTGAACTTCCAGCCAATGACTGCCATCGGGTTCGATGGCGGTCTTGACCGGCTGATTGATCACGCGCACTGTCGTGCCGACAGGAACCAGCTTGAACAGTGCCTCTATATCGTCAGGACGCAAGCGAATGCAGCCTGCACTGACTCGCAGCCCGACACCAAACTCCTTGTTGGTACCGTGAATGAGGTAATCCCGCTTGCCATAACCGAGGCGCATGGCGAATTTGCCGAGAGGGTTGTCCGGACCCGGCGGCACGACGGCAGGCAGGGAGATCCCCTTTTGCTCCAGCCAGGATTTGCGCACCATGGGGCCGGGCACCCAGGTCGGGTTGGGGTTCTTGGCGATCACTGTCGTGGTCATTTCTGGCGTCTCTCTCCCGATATCGCCAATCCCGATGGGCAGCACTATCACCTCATTTTTCCCCTTGGGAAAATAGTAGAGGCGCAGTTCTGGCAGGTTGATGACTATGCCCTCCCGGGGCACATCCGGCAGCAGCATCTGGGTCGGCAGGGTCAGGCGTGTGCCAGGTTTGGGTAAATAGGGGTCAACCCCGGGATTTGCCTCGAGCAGTGCCAAAAAACCAATCTGGGTGTGCTTGCCGATAAGCTCAAGGTGTTCATCTGGCTGGACTATGTAGTCCTCCAGTTCACCGATCAGGCGGCTGCCAGCCGGTGGCAAGGGATAGGTTGTAGCCCAGCTTGGCGCTGTCCAGAGGCTGGCTGTCACCAGCAGCAGTGAGACGATTCGAGCATTGAACATGGTACTTCCTATCAGATCGCGTGAAGGCGGGCCACTACCCACCCAGAAAAAAGAAGTGAAATTGTTAACCAATCCACTCGTGATTACCAGCCTGTCCCGCAAGGGGTACAGAGGAGTCTGCTCTGGATAAGTCACTATTTTGAGGAATTTTCACACTTTGTTATGACAGTGCCGGATAATGCGACGAATGGGGTCATGTGCAGGGCAGGACGGTGAACAAGCCGGTATCTGTCATAGCCTGTGTCTGGCGACATGGGCGTCTGGACGGTACCAAGAGCGTGGGATCACCTGCGCTCGGGCTCAGGACTGTGCCTGCGTGTCGTGCCCCGGACCATAGCAGCAATCATGGTCACAAGCGCAGCAACATTGTCTTTTTTATCGACAGTCATTTGATCTTTAAAGAGATTCAAGTTGATTTATCAGGCCTGGTCCGGTAAAAGTTAAGCCCCGTGGAGAGATGCCGGAGTGGCCGAACGGGATTGACTCGAAATCAATTGTGGCAGCAATGCCACCCAGGGTTCGAATCCCTGTCTCTCCGCCATTCAGCTGCCTCGTGCAAGCCGACAAATATAAAAAGCCCGCATCGCTTAAAGCATTGCGGGCTTTTTGTTGCCTGTGTTGATCGGCGTTAGAGCTCTCTAGACTGACCTGATGGCATCAGATAGTCATCGTGTTCCCAATGGGGCACCCGGCGTCAACTGTGATGACACATTTTGTGTGTCAGCCAAAAATATATAAGGGTTAACCTCATATGTGGTTAACCCTTATATATCTGGTGCCGGTAAGAGGAGTCGAACCCCCGACCTTCGCATTACGAATGCGCTGCTCTACCAACTGAGCTATACCGGCGTGTGGCCAGATTCCCGAAAATGCAGGTTCAAGTCAATGAGCCTGTCTCACTTTTATGAGTTGGCTCATTGTGTTACGGCCAAACGATCAGAGATCTGCAAACTCCGGGATATGGGCTCGGCCGCGGCTCTCGAGAAAATCGAGCAGGGCGCGGGGAGAGCGCGCCAGGATCCTGTCCTCGGGGAAGTGTGCCTCTGTCACCAGTCGGTGGCAGTGTTCGAAATTCCCAAGGCTGAACGCAACGTGGGAGTCGGAGCCGAAGGTGAGATAGGCACCGAGGTCGCGCGCCGCTTCAACGATGGCGCGGCAGTTACTCTCGCTACCCGGACGGGAATGGCTGAACGAGGAGTTGTTGAGTTCGAGCGCCACTCTGTATTGCGCGGCGGCCTTGACCACGGCCTGGATGTCGATGGGGAAGGCGGGGTTGCCCGGATGGCTTATCATGTCGACCCGACCGCTCCTGATGGCGTTGATCATGGCCTGGGTATGAGTTGCCTGATCGCAGGGGGGAAATACAGGTTCGTGGAAGCCTGCCATTATCATGTCTAGCCGCGACTCGTAGCGCTCAGGGAAGTCGATCTCGCCATCAATGTTCTTGATGTTGGCTTCTATGCCGCGCAGTATGCCGACCCCGTCGACCACCCGTGGCAACACATGCAGATTGACGAAGTGCCAGAAGTGAGGTGCATCGGCCATGTCGGGGCCGTGATCAGTGGTGGCAAACAGCTTGATCCCCCTCGCGCGAGCGATGGGCAGATAGTCGTGAATGGTGCTGTAAGCGTGGGTGCTGGCGACGGTATGGGTGTGGGTATCGACCGTATACTTCATCTTCTCTCCCCTTCTGGCGTGAGGCGCCAGCATAACAAAGGTGGCGGGTCGAGACCATGTTGTGGCTTGTCATACTTTGTCACAAATTGCGGGGGCGCTGACAAAGTTTGAACACGCTTGGCCGCCATGATGGGCAAATCGATGAAAGCCTGAACTCGCATCGATGGGTTGGATCAGGATGGTGCAACCTCTTTTCCCCGACGTCGCTCCCAGCGACGGTTTTTTTTGCCCCTGTATCGGCACCAATACCAACAGGGCAAAAAAATGCCCAACTAGCATGGAGCAGGTTGGGCGAGACTTAATGTTTAATTGCAGTGGCATAGATATAGAGTGCTGTTTGTCAGCTAAGTTCCCGCCTTGTTCCCCCTTTTTAGCAAAAACATTTCACTAACATATGTTCACATTCTCTTGACACAAATGGTTGTGAAACGTACTTTTTAAACATTCGTTTTAAGTGAGGTGTCCTGTGAGTAAAATCGATACCAAAAACCGTATTCTTGATGCCGCCGAGGTGTTGTTTGCCGAGCGGGGATTCGCCGATACCTCTTTGCGTCTGATCACCAGTGAAGCCAATGTCAACCTCGCCTCGGTCAACTATCACTTCGGCTCCAAAAAGGAGCTGATCCAGGCTGTGCTTGATCGCTATCTGAGCTTGTTTATGCCGGATCTGGATGCACGACTGCATACCCTGATGGAGCAGGAGCAGTTGACCCTGCTGCAGGTATTTGAAAGCTTTGTTGATCCCTTGATGAAGCTGGTTGCGGTGCGAGCCAATGGCCCCGCCATCTTCATGCAGCTGCTGGGACGTGGCTATATCGACAGTCAGGGTCACCTGCGCCGCTTCATTACGGCTCACTATGGCCCCATCTTGTTGCGGATCACCCAGGCGATTTCCAAGGCCAATCCGGCTCTGTCACCGGCAGACCTCTTCTGGCGGCTGCATTTCACTCTGGGCACCGTCGTGTTCACCATGGCCTCCGCCGATGCCCTGCGCGACATCGCCCTGGCCGACTTTGGCCAGCAGCTCGATGTGGAAGGGCTGGTGCGCAATGTAATTCCTTATCTGGCGTCTGGTGTCGGGGCGCCCGTGGAGTCGACCAGGCTCTCCCTGGCCGTGTAACAACCAACAATAAATCAACGGAAACAGTGAAATAGAAGGAACTTCGGTATGATCACATTGCTTATCCTGCTGGTGCTGGCGATAGCCGTCGTGCTCGGCGTGCCCTCCATCCGTAAAAAGGTGGTAACCCGTCCCGTGTTCGGCATCTTCAAGAAGATATTGCCGCCCTTGTCGGCCACCGAGCGGGAGGCCATGGAGGCCGGCTCCGTCTGGTGGGATGGCGAGTTGTTTCGCGGCAACCCCGACTGGAAAAAACTGCACGGTTACGGCAAGGCCGAACTGAGCGCCGAAGAGCAGTCCTTTATCGACAATCAGGTCGAGACCCTGCTCGCCATGGTGGATGACTTCAAGATCGTCAACGAAACCAAAGATCTGCCGGAGCCGGTGTGGGACTATCTGAAGAAGGAGGGTTTCTTCTCCCTGATCATCCCGAAATCCTATGGCGGTCGCGAGTTTTCGGCCATTGCCAACTCCACCATAGTGACTCGCATTGCCACCAAGAGTCTGAGCGTGGCGGTCACCGTCATGGTGCCGAACTCCCTTGGCCCGGGCGAGCTGCTGATGCACTACGGCACCCAGGCCCAGAAGGATTTCTGGCTGCCGGGTCTTGCCAATGGCAAGGAAGTGCCCTGTTTTGCCCTGACCGGTCCGGAAGCCGGTTCTGACGCTGGCGCCATCCCTGACAAGGGGATCGTCTGCAAGGGTCAGTACAAGGGTGAGGAAGTGCTTGGCATCCGCCTGAACTGGAACAAGCGTTACATCACGCTGGCCCCGCGCGCTACCGTGCTGGGTCTGGCGTTCAAACTCTATGACCCGGAGAAGCTGCTGGGTGACAAGGAAGAGCTCGGCATCACCTGCGCGCTTATCCCGACCAGCCACCCAGGGGTGCGGGTTGGCGATCGCCACTACCCCATGGGGCTGGCGTTCCTCAACGGCCCGACCTTCGGCAAGGATGTGTTCATTCCGCTCGACTGGATCATCGGTGGCCCGGATTACGCCGGCCGTGGCTGGCGCATGCTGGTGGAGTGTCTCTCCGCCGGTCGCGGCATCTCGCTGCCCGCCCTTGGCACCGCCTGTGGTCACATGGCGAGCCGCACAGTGGGGGCTTACTCCTACGTGCGCAAGCAGTTCGGCATGTCCATCGGCAAGTTTGAAGGGGTGCAAGAGGCGCTGGCCCGCATCGGCGGCCTTACCTATCAGCTGGAAGGGGCCCGTCGCATGACCGCAGGTTCCCTGGACTTGGGTCAGGCTCCGGCCATCGTCACTGCCATTTCCAAGTACCACATGACCGAAATGGCGCGCCAGATCATGGATGACTCCATGGACATCCATGCCGGTCGTGCCATTCAGCTGGGTCCGAAAAACTACACTGGTTATGCCTACATGGGCATTCCGGTGGCCATCACGGTGGAGGGGGCCAACATACTGACCCGCAACCTGATGATCTTCGGGCAAGGGGCTACCCGCTGCCACCCTTATGTGTTTGGCGAGATGGAAGCGGCGGCCGATCCTGATTTTGAGCGTGGCCTCGAGAAGTTCGACGACCTGCTTCTCAAACATATCGCGTTTGGTGCCGGCAACTTCTTCGGCGCCCTGTTCCAGGGGCTGACCCTGGGTCAGTTCAATGGCTCCCCGGTAGGGGGCGAGACGGCCCGTTACTACAAGCAGCTTGCTCGCATGAGTAAAGGGCTGGCCCTGTGCGCAGATGTCTCCATGCTGATGCTGGGTGGCGATCTCAAGCGCAAGGAGATGATCTCCGCCCGTCTGGGTGACGTGCTGAGCCACCTCTATCTGGCTTCTGCCACCCTCAAGCATTACGAAGATCAGGGCCGCATGGTCTCCGATCTGCCGTTCGTGCAGTATGCAGTGGAGCGCAACCTCTACCTGATTGGCAAGGCGTTCGATGGTTTCTTCCAGAACTTCCCGAACAAGGTGGTAGGTGTCGTGCTCAAGCGGGTCGTCTTCCCGTTCGGCGTCGGCTACCAGATGCCGGCCGATGATCGCTGCCATGCCATCTGTCTGGCCATGATGAAGCCGGGTGAATTCCGCGATCGTCTGACGGCACTGTGCTACGTGGGCAAGGATGACGCGGATCCCGTCGGTCTGATGGAGCGAGCCTTCCTGGCCATGGTGGCGGTGCAGCCCTACGAGAAGAAGCTGGTGCAGGCCCAGAAAGAGGGCAAGCTGCCCCGCAAGATGGCGTTGCCCGAGCTGGTCGATGCCGCCTTGTCCCAGTCCATCCTGAGCAAGGATGAGGCTGACAAACTGCTGGCTGCCGATGCCTTGCGTTACGAAGCCATCCAGGTGGACAACTTTGCTCCTGGCGAGCTGGAAGGTCTGTCTCAGCCGAACCCTGTGGTGCATGCCGCCTGACTGAGTCGCTGGCACTGAACCTGATGAGAAACCGGCCAATCTGGCCGGTTTTTTTGTTTGTTAACCATGCATTTACAACCTGGATTAATTCCAGTTTAATGCAATGGCCCCCACCCTTGGGGCAGGAAGCAAGGCCAGCGGAATGGCCGATAACAACAACTCAGGAAGAGTGAATGAACCTCGCCAAAACGGCGATCGAACGCCCCATCTGGGTGGTGGTGTCGATCGTGCTGATTTTTCTGCTGGGCCTGCTCAGCATTCGGGGGCTGCCCATCCAGCTGTTCCCCGACATAGACCGCCCGCACCTCAATATCTCGGTGGATTGGCGCTCGGCCTCCCCTCAGGAGATGGAGTCGGAAATCACCGACCCCATCGAGCAGGAGATGCAAGGCGTGCAGGGGCTCAAGAGTCTCACCAGCAACAGCTTTCCCGGCTTTACCGAAATTGATCTGGAGTTTGCGCTGGGCACCGACATGCAGCGGGCCCAGCTCGATGTGATTTCGCGGCTGAACCGGGTCTCGGGATTGCCGGACAAGATCGGTGGCCCCTACGTCAACAACTACAGCAGCAACGACACCCTCACCTTCTTTTTTATCCAGCAACTGCCCGGTGCCAAGGGACAGATTGACGATCATCAGGCGCTGATCGAGGCGCGGGTCAAGCCTGAGCTGGAGCGGATCCCCGGGGTATCGACCGTGGAGGTGGAGGGGATCAACGAGCGCCAGATCCAGATACGTTTCGACCCCTATCGCGCCGCCGAGCTGGGGGTGGAGATCCCCGTGCTCGCCAGCCGGGCCAGTACCGGCTGGGATGTGTCGGCGGGTACCCTCGACATAGGCCGTTGGGAATACAAGCTGCGCTTCGCAGGGCGTTATGACGTCGATACCCTGGGGGACAAGGTGGTGGACTGGCGCGATGGTCTGCCCATCTATCTGCGTGATGTAGCAGAGATCAGGCTATCCCGGGAAGAGAACCCGGTACTGCGCATCCAGAATGGCAATACCGCCATAGCGGCGCAGATCTTCAAAGAGAGCGGTGCCAATGCCCTGGCGGCGCTGGAGGCGATCAAGGTCAAAGTGAGCGATCTCAACCGCGACGTGCTGGAGCCGGTCGGGTTGCACATGGAGCAATCGTTCGATGCCTCCCTCTACATCAACCGGGCGGTGGGCATGGTGACGGCCAACCTGGGGCTCGGCGTGCTGCTCTCCTGCGCCATCCTCTGGCTGTTTCTGCGCCAGCTCAAGGCGACCCTGATGATAGCGCTCGCCATTCCCATCAGCATCATGCTCACCTTCTGTCTGCTCAAGGTACTGGGCAGGACCCTCAACGTCATCTCGCTGGCGGGTATCGCCTTTGCGGTCGGCATGGTGCTGGATGCCGCCATAGTGGTGCTGGAAAGTATCTACCGGCGCCATGAGCGGGGTGATTTGAGCAAGGCCGAGGCGGCGCTGGAGGGTACCCGACAGGTGTGGACGGCGCTGGTGGCTTCCACCCTCACCACTGTGGCCATCTTTTTGCCGGTACTGCTGCTCAACGACGTGGAGGGCCAACTGTTTGCCGATCTGGCGCTGACCATCGCCTGCGCCGTGACCGTCTCCATGCTGGTGGCGGTCACAGTACTGCCTGCGGTAGCGGCGCGCTGGATGGGGCGCGAGCGACTGGTCGATCCCTATGACTCACTGTGGCAGCGCACGACCCGCCATGTGATCCGCTGGACTGGCACTGCGCCTCGCCGCTGGAGCATCATCATCTTGATGATGAGTCTGCCAGCCCTGGCGACCTGGGCCTTGCTGCCCAAGATGGATTACCTGCCGGATGTAAAACGCGATGCGGTGGATGTCTGGATGAGCTTCACCCCGGGTTTTAATCTCAAGGCCCAGCGGGAAGAAGTGATCGACACCCTGATCGCCCGGCTCTCTCCCTACATGAAGGGGGAGAAGGAGCCGGCCCTCAAGAACTACTACATAATGCGCTACCCGGGCGGTGCCCAGATTGGGGTGAGGCCCAAGGATGAGAACCGCATCAAGGAGCTGGAAAGCCTGCTGATGGAGCAACTGCTGGTGGGCATTCCCGATACCCAGACATTCGGTGGCCAGGGCTCCCTGTTTGGCGGTTTTGACAGCGAGAACGGTATTTCTCTCTTGCTGCAGGGAGGCAATCTGCCTGAGCTCTATCAGGCGGCGCGCTCCAGCATGATCATCGTGAAGCGGGATTTGCCGGGAGCCCAGGTCCGGCCCGAGCCGGATCTCGATTTTACCGCCCCCGAGCTGCGGCTGGTGCCCCAAGACCGGCGTCTCGCCGAGGTGGGCTGGGATCGCACCCCCATGCCCGCCATCATCCAGACCTTCGGCGACGGCCTGCGGGTCGGAGAGTATTTTGATGGGGAGGAGCGGCTCGACATCATGTTGATGGGGCAGACATCCGCCAACCCCGATGAGCTCAAGGCGGTGCCGCTGGCGACGCCGTCCGGCCGTATCGTCCCCCTGGGTGAGTTGCTGCGGGTGGAACACGACATGGGGCCGGCCAGCATCCTGCGGGTCGATGGACGGCGCAGCATCAGCCTGCAGATCACACCGCCTGAGGGGATGAGCATGGAGCAGGTGCTCGACACCCTTCAAGGCAAGAGCTTTGCCGCCATCCGCCCGTTGCTGCCCGTTGGTGGGGAGTTGCGGATCGCTGGCAACGCCGACAGTCTGCAACAGGCGCTGGACAATCTGGGTGCCATTTTCCTGTTCGCCGTGGTCATACTGCTGATCCTGCTGTGGGGCGTGTTTGCCTCTCTCAAGGATGCCGTTCTGGTGTTGCTGACCTTGCCGCTCGCCTCTGTCGGCGGTGTGCTTGCGCTGCACCTGAGCGGCATGCTGGTGCCGTTGCCGATGGATCTCTTGACCATCATCGGCTTCGTCATTCTGCTGGGATTGGTGGTCAACAACGCCATCTTGCTGGTGCACCAGACCCGCTCGGCCGAGCGGGACGGCATGAGTCGCCAATGTGCGGTAGCAGATGCGCTGCGAAGCCGGATGCGGCCCATCGCCATGACCAGTCTCACCAGCATCTTTGGCATGTTGCCGCTGATGCTGAGCCCGAGCGAGGGCAGCGAAATCTACCGGGGACTGGCCACCGTCATCGTCGGCGGCATGAGTTGCAGCACCCTGTTTACCTTGATCCTGTTACCCGCCTTTCTGCGGCTGGGGGAGCAGACTGAACAGCCACCGCTCGCCCTGCGGCAGCGGGCCTGAGCAAGGAGCTCATCGATGAAACGAATTTTCACAAGGATGGTACTGGGTGCGGCCCTGCTGGCGGGGGGCGTACTTCCCGCCCTGGCCCAAGGCAAGATGGTGACCCTTGCCGATGTGACCCAAGGGGATGCGGCGGCCAGCATCTGGGTCAGTGGCACTGTGGCAAGTCGTCAGCAGGCGGCGTTGAGTGCCGAGGTGAGCGGACGGGTGGAGTGGATTGCCGAGTTCGGCAGCCGGGTCAAGGCGGGGGACGAGCTGCTGCGTCTCGACAGCGCTGCGTTGCAGCTATCACTGGAACAGGCGCGGGCCGAGCAGGCCAAGTGGGCCAGCAATGTGCGTTATGCCAAGGCCGAGTTTGTGCGTCTCGAGCGACTGCACCAACAGAAGAGTGCCTCAGCCAGCCAGTATGACAAGGCCGGTTACGAGGTGGAGCAGGCCGCGCTTGCCGAGCGGCTGGCGAGGGTGCAGGTACGCCAGATTGAGGAGCAGTTGCGTCGCAGCCATATCTTCGCCCCGTTCGATGGGGTGGTGAACAACCACTTCATCCAGCCGGGGGAGCATGTGGATGCCGGCGAGCAGGCGCTGGAGCTGGTCAACCCGGATCAGCCTGATATCCGCCTGCAGGCCCCCATTGTCTGGGCTCAGCGACTGGAGCCCCGGACCCGATTGCGGGTTGAGGGTGATCAGCTCAGCGGCCATGGCATTTATTACCAGCGGGCGGCGAGTGCCGATCCCAAATCCCGCCTCATCGAGCTGCGCCTCAAGCCAGAATCGGCCAGCTTCATCATAGGGTCGCCGGTGCGGGTGGCGTTGCCGCTGGGTGAGCAGCACACCATGCTGCTGCCACGGGATGCCCTTGTGCTCAATACCGAGGGGAGCGTTGTCTATCAGGTGGAGCAGAGCGGCAAGGGGCTCAAGGTCAACCGGGTGCCGGTGACAGTGCTGTTTGGTGACAGTCAGCAGGTGGCGGTGAGCGGGGCGCTCAAGCAGGGGGACAGGGTGGTGGTACGCGGTGCAGGTAGCCTGCGCCATGGTGACAAGGTCGAACTGTTTCGCGGTTGAGGTCCAGATCAGTCCATTAAAAACGGCTCCCGCGGGAGCCGTTTTTGTTGATGGGGAAGTTACTCGACCATCATCACCTTGCAGGTGTTGGTACTGCCCACGGTTTCCATCTTGTCGCCGTGGGTCAGCAACACCATGTCGCCGCTCTGGACCAGCCCCTTGGCTTTAAGCACATCCAGCGCGTCGCGGCACACTTCGTAGACCGGCTTGGTCTCGTCGCCGTCGAACAGCACCGGGGTGACGCCACGGTAGAGATTGGTCCAGGCCAGTGTCTTGTTGTGGGGAGACATGGCGAAGATAGGCAGGCCCGAACTGATGCGGGACATCAGCAGCGGTGTGGTGCCGGATTCGGTCAGCGCCACGATTGCCTTGACCCCTTCCAGGTGGTTGGCGGCATACATGGTAGACATGGCGACTGCCTCTTCCACCGAGGTGAAGGTGTAGCTCATGCGGTGGTTGGAAACGTTCAGGCTTGGGTGCTTCTCGGCACCCACACAGACGCTGGCCATGGACATGACAGTCTCGATGGGGAACTGGCCGGCGGCGGTCTCGGCGGAGAGCATCACAGCGTCTGTGCCATCCAGCACGGCGTTGGCCACGTCCATCACTTCGGCACGGGTCGGCAACGGGGCGTTGATCATGGACTCCATCATCTGGGTCGCCGTAATGACGACGCGGTTCAGACGGCGGGAGTGACGGATCAGCTTTTTCTGCACGCCGACCAGCTCGGGATCGCCGATCTCGACGCCCAGATCGCCACGGGCTACCATGACGGCATCGGAACCGAGGATGATGTCTTCCATCGCCTCGTCGGTGGCGACGGTTTCGGCGCGCTCGACCTTGGCGACAATCTTGGCGTTGGAGCCGGCTTCGCGGGCCAGTTCACGGGCATAGCGCAGGTCATCGCCACAACGGGGGAAGGAGACGGCCAGGTAATCCACGTTCATCAGGGCGGCAGTCTTGATGTCTTCCTTGTCTTTCTCGGTCAGGGCCGGGGCGGAGAGACCGCCGCCTTTCTTGTTGATGCCCTTGTTGTTGGAGAGCGGGCCCGCCACCGTCACTGTGGTGTGGATGCGGGTGCCTTCGACCAGCTCGACTCTCAACTGCACGCGGCCATCGTCCAGCAGCAGTATGTCACCGGCAATCACGTCGTCGGGCAGGCTCTTGTAGTCGATGCCGACCTGTTCCTGGCAGCCTTCGCCCTTGCCGAGCGCCGCATCGAGAATGAACTTGTCACCGATGGCCAGGTAGACTTTGCCATCCTTGAAGGTGGAAACGCGGATCTTGGGGCCTTGCAGGTCACCCATGATGGCGACGTGGCGGCCGAGCCTGGCGGCAATGTCACGCACCTGATTGGCGCGCAAGATATGGTCTTCAGCGGTGCCGTGGGAGAAGTTCATCCGCACCATGTCGGCGCCGGCACGAATGATCGCCTCTAGGATCCCTTCGCGATCGGTCGCCGGACCGAGTGTGGTTACAATCTTTGTACGTCTTGGCATGAAAGACTCCAGTTTGAAGTTGATATGACTTGAGATACTGCCCCGGCAAGCGCATGACCCATAGCACCCGCTTGCAAGCCATCTGGGTGGCTTCTGTTACTAAATTACAATACTACACCAAGGTGGGTGGCATAGACAGCCGGGGGCCGGGGCCCCCGTTGCCTCAGGAGGAGTGGGGAGTATCAAAGCGGGATTCGCGCAAACCTTCTTTGACTTTCTTCAGGTTTTCGCGAAATTTCATGCCACGGCGCAGGGTAAAACCGGTCGCCAGTACATCCACCAGCGCCAGCTGGGCGATGCGTGACGCCATCGGCATGTAGACGTCGGTATCTTCCGGCACATCCATGGAGAGCACCAGATTGCACTCACGGGCCAGCGGCGAGTCTTTGGCGGTGATGCCGATCACTGTGCCATCGTTCTCGCGGGCCAGCGCGGCTATCTCCACCAGCGCCTTGGTGCGGCCGGTATGGGAAATCAGCACCACCACATCCCCTTCGCTGCTGTTGATGCAGCTCATGCGCATCATGACGATGTCATCGAAGCTCACTACCGGAATATTGAAGCGGAAGAACTTGTTCTGGGCGTCGCGCGCCACGGCGGAGGAGGCGCCCAGGCCAAAGAAGCTGATCTTGTTGGCCTGGGTCAGGATATCGACGCAGCGATTGATGGCGGAGATATCCAGGCTGTTCTTGGCGGCATCCAGACAGGCCATGGTGGATTCGAAGATCTTGGCGGTATAGGTCTCGGGACCGTCTTCCGCTTCCACGTGGCGATTCACGTAAGGCGTGCCATTGGCCAAACTCTGGGCCAGATGCAGTTTGAAATCGGGAAAGCCCTTGGTATCGAGACGGCGACAGAAACGGTTGACGGTCGGCTCGCTGACGTCAGCCATCTTGGCGAGGGTGGCGATACTGGAGTGGATGGCCGTCTGTGGTGAGGCCAGAATGACCTCGGCCACTTTACGCTCTGATTTACTGAAACTTTCCAAATTGTTAGTAATTTTATCAAGGGTATTCATCATCACCACCAGGCATTTTTGTAATTTAGCTTCAGTGTCTTTGCACTAAATTCACGGCTAAGCATGTTTCCAATCAACTGGATGACTATACAAGACAAGCTCTTATTGAAACTAATCTCGGCCCTGCAAAGTATGACTCATGTCTAATTATTTCGTCTTTTTGGTTACAAACTTCCATTCACTCCATGAAAACGCTTACAAATGTTGCAAAGCAACAACACTGTGAGCGGGTGCACAGTTGCATTGATCAAACACGCCGCCGGGGGAGGGGCTCGGGTAGAATTGCTGCCAAATAATAATTGCGGGACGGTAAGCGCCGCCCCGACCCAAGTAACGAAGGAGTTATGTTATGCAGCATACCCATGCGCTGGTCGGTGACGTCGGTGGCACCAATGCACGGTTGGCCCTGTGCGAGCTGGCGACCGGCACCATTTCCCGGGCCAAGACCTATTCCGGGCTGGCCCATCCCAGCCTCGAAGCCGTGGTGCGCCTCTATCTGGACGAACACGATGCGCAGGTGAGCCAGGCTTGCATCGCCATCGCCTGCCCCATCAACGGCGACTGGGTCGCCATGACCAACCACAGCTGGGAGTTTTCCATCGGCGAGATGCAGGCCAATCTGGGCCTGACCCGCTTGCAGGTGATCAATGACTTTACCGCTGTCTCGATGGCGGTGCCCGTGCTGGCAGAAGCCGATCGCATCCAGCTGGGGGGCGGGGCCCCTGTGGCGGACAAACCCATCGCCATTTATGGGGCGGGGACCGGCCTTGGTGTCGCCCACCTGGTGCAGGCGGGCGAGCAATGGCTGAGCCTGCCGGGCGAAGGCGGTCACGTGGATTTTTCCGCCAACAGCGAAGAAGAGGATGCTGTGCTGCAGGTCATGCGCGCCGAGCTTGGTCATGTCTCGGCCGAGCGGCTGCTCTCCGGCCCCGGTCTGGTGAACATCTATCGCGGTCTGGTGAAGTCCGATGGGCGCGAGCCAGAGGCATTGGCCCCCAAAGACATCACTGAGCGGGCGCTGGCGGGGGATTGCCTGGATTGCCGCCGTACCTTGAGCCTGTTCTGTGTGCTGATGGGTCGCTTTGCCGGCAACCTGGCGCTCAACATGGGCACCTTCGGCGGCGTCTATATCGCAGGCGGCATCGTGCCGCGTTTTCAGGAGTTCTTTATTGGCTCGGGCTTTCGGGTGGCGTTTGAAGACAAGGGGCGTTTCAAATCCTATCTGAAGGATATCCCCGTCTTCCTCATTACTCACGAGGGGCCGGGTCTGCTCGGCGCCGGTGCCTATCTGCGCCAGTCGCTCGGCATCAAGTTGTAAGCAGAAACAGGGAGGGAATGCCAACTGCGTCATGGTTCAGCCTTGATTCAGTGACCATGGCATAAAGTGACCGCACGTACTCAAGAGGCCAGGGCTCCACAGGGAGTTGGAACTTGTCTTCATCCGCTGGGTACGTTTGTCACCTGACAAGCCTGAACTGTTTCACCGGCCTTTGAGGCCGGTTTTTTTTATCTTCTGATCTGCATCCTGCTTTTGTGTGTCGCTTCCTTGCTGATATGTGATCGATATGACGAGGGTTGCGGGTGTCTATCTGGGCATCAAGAGGAAGGCAACAGCAAGCACGCCTGCGAAGGGGCAGGCGTGCTGAATGGGCTGGCGTGAGGCGGCATGAGCCGAGTGACTTAAGGCAGGTCCAGGGTAAAGCGGGCGCCCCCCAGCGGGGACTCATCCACCATGATCTGGCCGCCGTAGCTGTGCACTATCTCGGTGACCACAGCCAGGCCTATGCCCTGGCCGGGTGAGCTGTCTGCTCTCACCCCGCGCTGGAAGATCTGTTGCGATCTGTCCGGGTCTATGCCGGGGCCATCGTCCTCAATCTCTATGCGCAGGCGATCCAGGCGGCGACTCACAGTGACCTGGATTTCGCTGATGGCGAACTTGAAGGCGTTATCCAGCAGGTTGCCCATCAGCTCCATCAGATCCCCCTGTTCACCGGCAAAGAAGACGTCGTCATCGAACTTGAAGCGGGTTTGCAGTTTCTTGTGGCGATAGACCTTGGCGAGGCTGGCCAGCAGCTTTTCGATGAGCGGCACCGGCTCTGTGCCCTTGCTGGCGAGGCGCTGGCGGCCGGTGACGGCGCGGCGCAGCTGGTACTGGATGATCTGATCCATGGTCAGGATCTGCTCATTGATGTTGTCGTGGATGTCGTGCCCCAGCTTGACCTCCTGCGCCGTTATCTGGATCAGGGCCAGCCGGGTTTTCAGGCTGTGGGCCAGATCGTTCAAGGCGTGCTGATAGCGCTGGCTCTGCTGGCGTTCGTTCTCCAGCAACTGGTTGACCGACTCGGTCAGTGGCGTCAGCTCCCGCTCGTAGTCATTGGAGAGTGCCTCTCGCTTGCCCGCCCTGATCTCGTCTATCTGGCGCGCCATGGTGCGCAAGGAGGTGAGGCTCCAGAAGCTGGTGAGCAGCAAGAGGGCACCGAGCAGTGAGTAGGCCAGCAGTGCCTGACGAATGCATTGGTAGAGGTAGTTGCGGGTCTGGGCCAGATAACGCTTGGCCGAATCGACCATCACCACATAGTAGGTGGTGGGGCCATCGCCGTGATTGCGCAGAAAACGCAGGCTGTAGATGAAGTAGCTCTCGCCGTTCTTGATGGTGTGGCGCTTGAAGAAGTAATCCTGATCCAGTCCGCCCAGGTAATTCATCAGATCCTGACAGATGGTGTCCCTGGCCTGGACCACCTCTGGCATGTGCAGGCTGGACCAGCTCAGCTGGCCATCCGCCCGGCAGATCAGGGTATCCAGATTGGGGTCGATGGCATCCGGCGTTATCTTGCCAAGATCGGTTGTGGAGTGGGGTTCCGGCAACTTGGAAGAGAACAGCTTGGAGAGGTTCTCCTGCATGCGGGTGCTGGCCTTCTGGGCCTGCTCTTCGGTGTGACCCAGATAGAGGATATAGACGGAGAAGGCCATGATGAGCGCTATGACCAGCATGGCGCTCAGCATCAGCTTGATGTGGAGCGAGCGCTGCAGCAGCTGCATGGGGCGTGACAACAAGCGAAGACCCATCAGTTGCACGAGAGGTTGAAGATGTAACCCTGGCGCCGGATGGTGGAGATGGGCTGTATGTTCCCCTCCGGGTCCAGCTTCTTGCGCAGTCGGCTCACCATCACCTCTATGGTGTTGGGATCACCCTCGCCATCGCCATAGAGCTGGTCCAGCAGTTGCTGCTTGGAGACCACCTGGCGGGCGTTGCGCATCAGGTACTCGAGGATCAGGTATTCAAAGCTGGTGAGCACCACAGGATCGCCGCCAATGGTCAGCTCCTTGCGGGAGAGATCCAGCTCATAGTCACCCGCCTTGACCCTGGGGGAGATGAAACCGGCGCTGCGGCGCACCAAGGCATTGAGGCGAGCCAGCAACTCATCCTTCTGGAAAGGCTTGACCAGATAGTCGTCCGCACCGGCCTCCAGTCCTTCCACCTTGTCCTGCCAGTTGCCCCGGGCGGTCAACACTATGATGGGGAAGGGGATCTGCCGCTCGCGCAACTGCCTGATGAGTTGCAGGCCGTCCATGTCCGGCAGCCCCAAGTCTATGATGGCTACGTCTATGGGATAATCGGTGGCGTAATGCAGGGCCACCTGGGCGTTGTCCGTGCTGTGGACCTGATTTTGGGCCTCGGTCAGCAGGGTAGCAAGGTGGTGATTGAGCAGCTTGTCGTCTTCGACCAACAATATTTTCATTAGGTGCGCGATCATGGGAATCCAGGCTGTCAATTAGAGGGTTTATGCCAGGGCGAGTCAATCCGGATCCTAGCAGGCGCGCCTGTATCGGGACTGAATCGGGGGGAACCTTTATTGACCTTTGAGTCACTAGCTGGGCGGGATTGCGGCTGACTCGGCCTGGTCTTCGGTTTGCTGACGCCACAATCGGGCATAGAGCCCCTGTTGTGCCAGCAGCTCATCATGGCTGCCGGACTCCACTATCTGCCCCTCATCCATTACCAGGATGCGGTCAGCATGGCGGAGTGTATTGAGGCGATGAGCGATGCTGATCAGGGTGCGGCCACGGCGAATGGCAGCCATGTTGGCCATGATGGCAGCCTCGGATTCGTAATCGAGGGCCGAGGTGGCCTCGTCGAGCAGCAGTATCCTGGGGTTGGCCAGCAGGGCGCGGGCCAGGGCGATGCGCTGGCGTTGCCCGCCAGACAGGCGGGCGCCTTTTTCTCCTACCTGTTGTCCAAAGCCTTGAGGCAGCTCGCGAATAAAGCCGAGCGCGCCGGCCAGCTGCGCCGCCTGTTCCACCTCGGCCTGGCTGGCATCGGGGCGACAGATGCGGATGTTGTCGGCGATCGAGCCACAAAACAAAATGCTCTCCTGCAGCACCACGCTCATGTTGCGGCGCAATGAGACAGGGTCGGCGATGGCGAGATCCATGTTGTCGACCAGTACCTGACCGTGCTGGGGTACGTAGAGCCGTTGCAGCAAGCGGGTAAGGGTGCTCTTGCCACAGCCGGAAGGGCCCGTGATGCCGATGAACTGCCCGGGTTCGATGGAGAGGGAGAGATTGGCCAGCACCTCGGGGGCATCCGGCTGGTAGCGAAAGCGGATGTGGCGAAATTCGATGGCCCCCTCGAGAGCGGGGACGGAGGCGAGCCCGCCATTGCCGTGTTCGGGCGCCTCGTCGAGTATGTCCCCCACCCGGCGCAGGGCGATCAGGGTGTGCTGAAAGTCCTGCCACACTTGGGCCAGCCGCAGCACCGGCTGGGTGACGTGGCCCGCCAGCATGTTGAAGGCCACCAGCTCCCCCGGACTCAGCCTGCCGTTCAGCACCTCGCCGACCCCGAGCCAGAGCAGCAGAGCGGCGGTGAGTTTTTGCACCAGATCTATGCCCTGTCCCGCGGCAAGCCCCACCTTTCTGGCCTGAAATCCCCGCCGCAACTGGCGCGCCAGCAGGCGTTGCCACTCCTGATAAAAGCGTGGCTCCGTGGCCGTGGTCTTGATGGTTTCGATGCCGGTGACCGCTTCGGTCAGGAAGCTGGTGGCATCGGCATCTGCCTGGTACTCGGCCTCGACCCGCTTGCGCACCAGAGGGCCAATCAGCAGCCACAGCAGAAAATAGATGAGCAAGGAGCCCAGCACGCAGCCGGTCAGCACGGGGGCGTAATGGAACATGACGCCGACAAACAGCAGGATGAATACTAGGTCCAGCACCAGCATCAGGGTGGAGCCCGTGAGGAACTGGCGGATCTGGGCCATCTCCTTGACCCGGGCGATAATCTGGCCGGTCTGGCGCGCCTTGAAATAGTCGATGGGCAGGCCGACCAGATGGCGATAGAGCTTGCCGGACAGCTCGGCGTTGACCTGGTTGGCCAGATGACCGAACACCTGGCCGCGCAGAAAGCTGTAGAGCGGCTCGGCGCAGGCCAGTGCCAGCATGGCCAGGGCCAGCACCTGCAGGCTGCCGAGGCTGCGCCCCACCAGCACCTTGTCGATGATGTTCTCAAACAGCAGCGGGCTGGCAAGGGCAATGAGCTGCAGCACGATGGCGAAGCAGAAGACGTCTCGCACCTGCTTCTGCTGGCGCAGTACCGCCGGGCTGAACCAGCCCAGCCCGAACTTGACCTCGGCCGGGGTGAGATCCTGCTGGGCCAGCAATAGATAGTGCCACTGTGCCGCCTGTGTGAGGTTCGGCAGCGGTTGCAGGCTGCTGGTGCCGGTCGCCGGATCAAACAGCTGCCAGCCCTCAGGCTCGATGGCTGTGATGGTGTACCAGCGCCCCTCCCGCTTGAGCAGGGCCGGCAGTGGCAGCGCCGCCAGCGGGCAGCCCGGCCCCTGTGACAGGGCGCTGCGCAGGCCGAGCCGGGCAGCGGCCTCGCGCACTGTCAGATCTTCCGGCGCCAGATCGCAACCCATGGCGTGGGCCAGTTGCCCGGCATCCGCGGCCATCATCAGCTGATGGGCCGCGTGGGCGAGGGCGGTGAGGGCGCCATTGGCGATGGGGGCTGGCTCGTTCACGGGGGACTCGAAGGTCGGCAAAGCCTGTGTCATTGTCATCGCTCCCGCAGTGCCTCGGCCTGGTATTCCCGGATCGGGCTCAGCAGGTAGTCGATCACCCGGCGCCTGTCCGTCTTGACCTCGGCCACCACCGACATGCCCGGGGTGAGCCGCACCGGCTGATTGTCTATCTGCATTTCGCCCCGGCTCAGCTTGACCCTGGCGGGAAAGACCAGCCCCAGTTGCTCATCCGTGGTGGCATCGCGCGACACGCTGACCAGCTCGCCGTCTATGGTGCCGTAACGGGTATAAGGAAAGGCATCCACCTTGATGCTGACCGTCTGCCCTTCGTGCACGAAGCCTATGTCCTTGTTGAGGATCTTCACCTCGGCGTACTGGACTCCCTCGTTGGGCACTATGACCAGCAACTGCTGGGCCGGCTGCACAACGGCGCCCTGGGTGTGGATGGCCAGCTGCTGCACAGTGCCCGCCACCGGGGCGCGAATGACTTCCAGGTGCTCCCGCTCGCTCAGCTTGGCGAGTTCCTGCTCGATGGCGGTCAGCTGCAGCTGGGCCTGCTGGCGTTTCTCGATCCACTCCCGCTGTTTCTGCGCCTTGAAGCCGGCCAGCCGCTCCTGCAGGCTCTGCTGCTGGGATTGCAGCACCTCGAGCTCGGCCCGCTGCTGGGCGAGCTGGCGCTGGGTTTCCAGCAGCTCCTTCTCCTGCTCCAGATACTCCACCCGTGAGATGGCCTGGGACCGACTCAGGGTCTGGCGCGCCTGCAGGCGGGGCCGGATGTTGGCCAGCAGGGTGGTGAGGGAGGCCATGTCTCCCCGTCGGGCGGCCTGATTGGCCTGATTGACCCCAAGCTCGGCCTGCAGGTTGTTGAGGGTGCTCTGGTATTCGTGCAGCTCGCTCTGGTGGTTCTCCGCCAGCGCCTGTTGCTGCGCCGGGGTGAGCCTGGCGTAGTCGGGGTGCTGGGTGACGGTTTCGTTGCCATAAAGCGCCTGATAACGGATCAGGGTCTGGTACTGGAATGCCTGTTGCTCGCGCAACCGGCTCAGATCCTGGCTGACCCCCAAAGTGTTGAGGGTCAGCAGCGGCGCGTTGGCGGCGACCGCCTGGCCATCTTCCACGTGAATGCCGATCACCCTGGCCTGCTCGTAGGACTGGATCATCTGGCTGCGGCCAAAGACCAACAGGCGCCCGCTGGCGGTGGCCTGGATGTCGAGCTGGCCCCAGCAGGCCCAGAGCAGGGTCAGCAACACACCGGCGCTCAGTGTGAGCGCCGTGATGCGGGCAAAGGGGGAGGGCGGCGTCTCGGCCAGCGCCAGATGGGCGGGCAGGAAGCCGTAGTGGGTCTCCTGCTGCCGGGCTGGACCGGGTCGGCGCCAGCGGTTCAGCCAGGTGCGCAGATTCATGGGGTCTCCTCGTGCAAGTCTTGTTGCAGCTGCCACAGGCGGGCGTAGTGCTGCCCCAGTGCCAGCAGGCTGGCGTGGTCGCCCTGCTCCACTATCTTGCCGCGCTGCAGGACTATGATGCGGTCGCAGTAGCGCACTGTGGAGAGGCGGTGGGCAATGGTGATGACGGTGCGGCCGCTGGCGATGTGGCGCATGTTGTGCTGGATCAGCGCCTGGGATTCGTCATCCAGGGCGCTGGTGGCCTCGTCAAAGATGAGGATCCTGGGATCGGCCAGCAGGGTGCGGGCGATGGCCAGCCGTTGGCGCTGGCCGCCGGAGAGCGAACTGCCCCCTTCCGCCAGCACAGTGTCGTAACCAAGGGGCAGCCGCAAAATGAAGTCGTGGGCGCCAGCCAGGGTAGCGGCTCGGATGATGTCGTCCAGGCTGGCGTGGGGCACCGACTGGGCTATGTTGTCGCGTACCGACTTGTTGAACAGGTGGTTTTCCTGCAATACCACCCCCATTTGCTGGCGCAGGTGGTGGAGGGGAATTTGCTGGATGGGCTGGCCATCGATGAGGATCTGCCCCTGCTCCGGCTGATAGAGCCGCAGCAGCAGGCTGGCCAGGGTGCTCTTGCCCGAGCCGGAGCCTCCGACAATCCCCAGCGTCTCGCCGGGCGCCAGGGCGAGGGAGAGATCGTCGATGATGAGGGGGGCATCCGGCTGATAGCGAAAATGTATCCGCTCGAGCACTATGGCGCCGGCGTGGATGCGGCCATCCCCATCGCGTTGATGTTCCGGGGGGAGGTTGAGCATGTCACCGAGTTTGTCTACCGCGATCCGGGTCTGGATGAACTGGCCCCACAACTCGACCAGGCGCGATAGCGGCTGCGCCACGTGACTGGCCATCATGTTGAAGGCGATGAGCTGGCCTATGGTGAGCTGCAGCGCGATCACCTCGCTGGCACCGAGCCAGAGCACTATGACTGTCACCAGTTTTTGCAGCCACATGACCCCGTGCTGGGAGGCATTGTTGAGTTGCTGTACCCGGTAGCCCGCTTCCACCATCTGGCGGGTCTGCTCATCCCAGCGCCGCACGAAACGCGGTTCCAGCGCCAGGCTTTTCAGGGTCTCGGCCCCGGCGACCGTCTCGTTCAAGAAAGCGGTATTGGTGGCCGCATGGCCGAATTGCTGCTCGACCGCCTGTTGCATGCGCGGCGTGATCCACCAGGCGATCAGCACATAGGCGGGAATGGAGAGCAGGATCACCAGGGTGAGCATGCCGGAGAGGCTGGCCATGACGGCCAGGAAGACAAACATGAACAGCACGTCCACCGTCAGGGTGAACAGGGTGCCGGTCAGAAATTCGCGGATGGTGTTGAGCTCCTGCACCCGGGTCACAATGGCGCCCACCTGGCGACTCTTGAAATAGAGCAGGGGCAGGGCAAACAGGTGCTGCACCATGCGCAGCCCGAGCTGGATATCGATCCGGTTGGCGGTGTGGGCATACTGGTATTCCCGCAGCCCTCGCAGACAGACCTCCACCAGGGCCGTGATCAGCAGCCCGAACACCAGCACATCCAGGGTTGCCCAGGCCTGATGCACCAGCACCTTGTCCATCACCACCTGAAAGAAGAGCGGTGAGATGAGCGCCAGGATCTGCAACACCAGTGAGAACAGCAGTATCTCGCCGAGCAGGCGTTTTTGCTGCAAGAAGGCGGGGATGAACCAGCGGATGTCGAAGCGACTCTGCCGTTTACCGACCTCGAGCAGACGGCCCTCCCAGCGTGCCAGCAGTTCGTCTTGTGCTATGACTTGCGGCTTGCCCACTGCCGGGTCCAGGATCAGCGCCTGCTCACCCTGGCGCTGGGCCAGCACGAACGCCTCGCCAGAGGGGCTCAGCAGTACCACCGGCAGGGCCAGTTTATCGAGTTTTCGAGGGGGGACATGACGCTGACGAATGCGGGTTCCTGTCTGTTGCTGTAGCGTATCGACAATATTGTCAAAGGTGTCGTCTGGCGTGGGTGCTATATCTTGAGAGGGACAACCCAGCATCCCGATAATAATATTGATACACGCTAAAACAGACTCTTCACTCGCCGTCATAATAATATCCGTTTGCCGCTGTGACACCCCTCCTGTTTATATGGGGCAAGGTGGCCTGTTGCAGGCAGGGCGCGCATACTAGCGAGCCATTATTTTACTGTCAAATATTACATTGGCTGACAAATCTCATAATAGAAGTGCTGGGTTGAGTACTGTGTCAGGCTAATCTTTGGATATGGACTTATTAACCTTGATGATTGAGTTGACATCTTTTTTGACGTATTTGCTCTATTTTTTAGGTCATTGTTTAATTGAACATGATAATAATTTCAAATATGGTAAATATAGTGAAATGCGAAATGTTAAGCCCATGTTGTCTTGCTTGGGTTGTTATTTTTAATTTTTGTTTTTCTTTATATTTATTGATAATGGAATTTATATGACAGAGCAGTTTGTACAGACAGTATCCAGCGTCAACTATAACAAGGGGATCTTCTCCCTCTATTTCGTTGGACAAGATCCGCTGAAGATGGCGCAAGGGGTCATGGCAGAAAGTGACAACGAGTTGGCGCTGAAACAGACGGTCCACATGCCTGCCGCTGGCTTTATGTATATGGTTTCAATGATAAAAAACATGCTTGAAGATCCGCGCATGGCCGCCGAGTTTGACAAGTTGATCGCCGCAGGCCTGATCCCGGCAGCCCCTTCTGACGAGCAGCAAATCGCACCGGCTGCCACAGCACAGGCCGCGCCGCGCAAGAAAAAATAATGTTCCGGTTGGGGATCCAATGAGCTTGGTATTGCAATCAACGGAACCGAACTGGCAACAAAATCAACATATGCTGGGGGGAGTCATGTTGCTGAGTCAGCACTCCTCCCTGCACCGGCGTTATTCCGTCGCCGAGTGGCAGCAGCGAATATTGCCTGCCTTCGAATTGAACCAGTTCAGCTATTATGAAGACTCACACGGGCGCCCGGTTGCATTTTGCAACTGGGCGTTTGTCTCTTTATCCATTCGTGACACCTTGCTGGCCGCCGAGCGGGAGCTGATCCGTGAGGATTGGCAATCTGGCGACCATATTTTTATTCCGGAGATGATAGCGCCATACGGACATGCCCGCGCCGTGGTGAGCGATCTGCGTCGCCGGATATTTCTGCCATGGAAAGGGCAGCGGGTCTGTACCGTGCGCGGTCATGTTCATGCCGAACTTGGCCATTGTGTGCGCAGGGTGCAGTGGTTTTCCATTTAATCATAATGAGCTAATACATGGGAAAGAGTGTATGGAGAAGTATTGAGTACTTCTTTACCGGTAATTACACGGCAGATGATGGCAATAATGACATCAATGCCTTTGGCTTCGGCGGCGTCATCCGTGCCTATGGCGGTGACGACACCATCAAGATCGGCTCCATTGGCGCCACCGTCTATACCGGCACGGGCAATGACAGCGTGTACGGCGGCGCCGCCTACCTCAAGGTGGTCGACGACTCCGGCAACCTGACCGTCAAGGGGGCAGCGGGCTACGCGGACATCAGCAAGTCCGAGTCAGGCAATATCCACTTTGCCGGCGCCAGCGGCGGCACCAATATCGATCACCAGGGGCGCGAGGGCGACATCCGCTATCAGGGGGCGGCTCTTGCCAACTTCCTGACCCGCAAGGGGATCAGTGGCAACGTCAGCTTCGAGGGGGCCGGGGGTTACAGTAAGCTCTGGCACCAGACTGACAGGGGCGATCTGACCTTCAGCGGTGCCGGGGCGGCCAACAAGATAGATCGTACCTGGCACAGCCAGTATCAGGGGTCGCACGGCAACATCAGCTTCCATGGTGCCGGCGCGGCCAACATCATCAGCTCCCTGGTGGAATCCGGCAACATATCCCTGAACGGGGCCGGCGCCTACAACAAGGTGTTTCGCAAGGGACGCGAGGGGGATATCGCCTTCAACGGCGCCGGCGGCTGGAACGAGATCTCCCGTCTGCGCCATGAGGATGATGCCTATCTGCAGACCCGTGGTGATATTCACTTCAACGGCGTCGGGGGTTACAACCGGCTGCTCTCCGATGTGGCCGAGGGCAATATTCACTTCAAGGGGGCCGGGGGGTACAACCACCTCTCCCGCAAGGGGTCTGGCAGCGACAGCTCGCCCTTTGCGGGCGCCCGTGCCGACGAGATAGTGCTGACCACGGCCACCATGGGCGGTAGCTGGATTCAAAAGTCCCAGGCGGTCACGGCCATCAAGTCGACCCTGCAACCCAATACCTACCTGTTTGCCTTCTTCGATGGCATGTACACCAAGATAAACCGGGTCGAACTCTCCAACGAGGGCGAGCAGGGTCCCCTGCGTTACCTCTCCACCTCCTGGTACAAGGAGGGTGATCACCTCGCCAGCCTGGCCAGCCGCCAGATCAATGAACAGCAAGGGTTTACCTCGACCCGGACCGACGGCGCTTATCGCCTGACGGATCTGGTGTTTGAACGGCGTCAGCGCATCACACTGCAGGCGGTGGAAGCGGATCTGACCGAAAACAGCTGGATCAACTACGGCGGTGGCGTGAGTGTGGCCGCCGCTGATGTCACCCTCTCCACGGCCAACATGAGTGGTCATGCCATCTATGAAGATGGCACCAAGGTTGCTGTCAGCGCGGTGAAATCCCGGGCGCAGGCCAACACCTATGTGTTTGCCAAGCAGCTTGGCCCCTACACCAAGATAGTGGTGGTGGAGCTGGCCAACGACAGGGAAACCGGTGCGCTCAAGTACCTGGCCAGGGCCTGGTACAAGGAGGGCAACCACATTGCCAGCCTGGCCGATCAGGTCATCTCGGAGCAGACGGGTTTCAGCGCCATGGGCACGGGGGGCTACTCCCTGAGCGAGGTGCACTACCAGCTCGACACAGTGACTGCGGTGTCGGATCGGCTGCCTGCCACCCGGGAGTTTGACTCCCAGCCGTTGCTCCCCCGCCAGCAAGGCGGCGGCAAGAGCAAGGGCGACATCTTCTTCGACGGCGCCGGTGGCGGCAACGTCATCGAGTCCGACGTGACCGAGGGCAACATCCACTTCAACGGCGCCGGGGCCGCCAACGTGCTGATCAAGCGCGGTCAGCGCGGCGATCTGGTGTTCCGTGGCGCGGGTCTTGCCAACGTGCTGGTACATCAGGGCGCGCAGGGAAAGATGGATGTCTATGCCGTTGGCGCGGCCAACGTGCTGGTACGCAGCGGGGACGGGGAGTATCTGGCCCGCCTGCTGGCCTATGGCAACATCTCGGTGCAGCAGGGGCGTGGCGACAGCCAGGTCGTGATGCTGGGCGGTTACAACACTCACACCCAGATCGGCGATGGCAATGGTCTCTGGCTGGCTGGTGGTGGGGCAAACGTGTTGACCCAGGCCGGTGAGGGGCAGCTCGATGCTATGCTGGTCGGCGGTGCCAACGTGCTGACCAAGCTGGGTGCCGGCCAGCTGACCGCCGGACTGCTGGGGGGCGCCAACGTGCTGACCCACATCAGCCAGGGGGACGAGGCTGCCGATACCCGCGCCGTGCTGCTGGGGGGCGCCAACGTGCTCACCAAGAAGGGCAACGGCAAGGTGCAGGCCATCCTGGGAGGCGGCGTGAATGTGCTGACCCAGATTGGCCGGGGTGATACCCAGGCGCTGCTGCTGGGGGCGGCCAACGTGCTGACCCGGGTCGGTGATGGCGATCTCTCTGCCGTGATGCTGGGGGCGGGCAACGTGCTGACCCATGTCGGCGATGGCGCCACCCTGGGGGTCATGGGTGCCGTTGGCAACCTGTTCACCAAGGTGGGTGACGGCACGGCCATTGCCGCCATGATAGGCGCGGGCAACCTGTTTACCCAGATAGGTCAGGGCGACGCCTGGGCCCTGATGGGCGGTGTGGCCAACGTCTTCACCAAGGTGGGGGATGGCAATGCCCTGGCGCTGATGGTGGCCAAGGCCAACGTCTTCACCCATGTCGGTGACGGCCTGACCGTCGCCCTGATGCTGGCCCAGGGCAACCTGGCGACCAAGGTGGGCAACGGCATGACGCTGGCTGCCATGGTGGGCAATGCCAACGTCTTCACCCATGTTGGTCTTGGTGAGGCCTTCGCCGCCATGCTGGGGCAGGCGAACCTGATGACCAAGGTGGGCGATGGCCTGACCGCTGCGCTGATGATTGGCAAGGCCAACATCTACAGCCACATCGGCAACGGCACCAGTCTGGGGTTGTTCGCCGGCGAGCTGAACGTGATGACCAAGGTGGGTGATGGCACCACCCTGGCGGCCCTGTTTGGCAAGGCCAACATAGTGACCCATGTGGGCAGCGGTCTGACCGGGGTACTGGCGCTGGGCAAAGCCAACATCATCACCAAGGTCGGGGATGACTTCCTCGGCGCAATTGCCAAGGCCGATGCCAACGTGTTGACCCACGTGGGCAATGGCACCACGGCCGCCGTGCTGTGGGGCAAGGGCAATCTGCTGACCAAGATAGGTGACGGCACCACAGTGGGCCTGCTTATCTCCGAGGTGGGCAACGTCATGACCCATGTCGGTGGCGGCAGCACCATAGGCCTGGCCAAGGGCCGCGCCAACCTGATCACCAAGGTGGGCGATGGCCTGGTGGTGCAGGGGGCCTGGGGGGATGTCAACCTGCTGACCCAGGTCGGTGACGGTGACCGTTACAGCTTCGCCAAGGGCCGCGCCAACGTGCTGACCAAGGTCGGCGATGGCCGCGAGCTGGCGGTGCTGCAAGGGGAGGCCAACCTGGTCACCCAGGTTGGTGACGGTGACAGTTACACAGGTGCCTGGGGTCGCGCCAACATCATCACCAAGGTGGGGGATGGCCGTCAGGTCGTGCTGGCCAAGGGGGATGCAAACATAGTCACCCAGGTGGGGGATGGCGAGAGCTACCAGGCCCTGCTCGGCAAGGCCAACGTCGTCACCCGGGTGGGAGACGGTATCCAGGTCACCCTCGCCAAGGGGGAGGTCAACCAGACCACCACAGTGGGGGATGGCCTGAGCGTCACCGCCGCCTACGGCAAGTTCAACAACAACATCAAGGTCGGCGATGGCACCTCCATCAACCTGGCCTGGGGTGATTACAACCTCAATACCAAGGTGGGGGACGGGCTCAACGTCGCCGTCATGAAGGGCAAGGGCAATGCCAATGTCCAGATCGGCGACGGGCTCGACGTCACGGCGGCCTATGCCCGCCACAACGTGGCCATCAAGATAGGCAACGGCGACTTCTACAGCCTGGCCATCGCCAGCAGCAACACCAGCAGCAACAAGCTCGGCACCCTGTTTGACAACATCAAGCAGACCCTGTTCGGTGCGGCAGGCAACCAGGTGATCAACTACCTGGTACAGGGCGATGAAGAGGGCCCGGTCAAGGCGCCACAAGCGGCCAGTTTGGGGGATGTACAGGCCCTGAGTGGCTTTGGTCTGGACGAGATTGGCGAGGTGAAATCCTCGCTGGCGAGCGGCCTGACCGGTCAGGTGAGCCAGACCGGCGAACGGGATGAGCAAGCCATGGACAAGGCGTTACAGCTCGATGAGCAAGGCCTGGCCAGAGGGGGCGAAAACCTCATCGTCAACGGCGATTTCGAACAGGGCGCCCACGGCTGGCAGCATGCCGGTGACGGGATCGAAGCAGATCATTCCGCCAGCGCCTACGGGCTGGCCACCGAGGGGCACGGCGCTCGCGTCAGCGAACTCTCTACCGACAGAAATACCCAAATCTCCCAGGATCTTGCCGGCCTCAAGGCGGGCGAGACTGTCACTCTGAACTTCGATTTTGCCCGTCGGGCCAACATCTCGCTGCAGCACGGCATCGAGGTACTGTGGAACGGCGAGCGTGTCTTTGCCAGCGAGGGCGACGCCGACAGCTGGCAGACCAAACAGTTGACCCTGACTGCCAGAGAGGGCCGCAATAGTCTGGCGTTCCGGGGCACGGGGGAGAACAACGGCCTTGGCTACCTCATCGACAACGTGGTCGCCACTGCGGCTGGCAAGGCCGAGATAGGCCAGGTGAGTACCCAGCTGGCGGAAGACGGCAGCGCCGCTCAGGCCAAAGCCGATCGGGCCAGTGCTGATGCCGACAAACAGCGGCTGGAGCAGGAGAAGGCGCAGCAGCTCGCCGCCATCTCGGGCGCTCAGGCCCAGCTGGACGCCACCGACGAGGGCAAGCTGGCCGAGAATGGTCAAGATCAGCGCGGCGTCATCGAGGCGGAAGCGCGCGACATGACGGCCCAGCTCGACACCCTGGCCCGCCAGTTTGAACAGCTCAAGCAGCCCGAAGCGGCCACCATCCCGTCCGGCCAGCACTGGCGCAATGGTTTTGCCGACCGCTTGTTGACCGATGCACAGGAAGATCTGGAAGAGGCCAGCGACAGGGCAGGCGAGGCGATCGCGGATGCCAAAACCCGCCGCGAGCAGCAGAACCGGCAGGTCGAGGCCGCCCTGGCCCAGTCCAAATCTGGCCAGCAGCGCAGCGAACAGTTGCAGGGCGAGGCCCTGGCGCAGGGGCAGAGCCGGACCGAGCAGGCCGAACAGCGTCGTCTCGACGCCCTGACCCGCGAGGCTGATGCCCGGCAGCGGCAGCAAGAGGGCGAGTCGAGCGCCAGCCAGGCACAGGCCGCAGGCGAGCAGGCCAGCAGCCAGGCCAGCCAGCAGGCAACACAGGCCAGGCAGAATGCGGCAAGCCTGAAACAAAGCGGCGACAAGCCGAGCCATCAGGGAGTGAATAACGGCCAGAGCCCGATGGCGGCACCGCGGTTGCCGCAGGCCGGTGAGCTTGATGTGCCGGATGCCAGCGGTCTGTCGACCGACGTCTCGGCCAGCGCCCAGCCATCGGGCATCGATGCCGCCAATGGCTTGAGCGAACAGGAGCAGTCCGCCCTCGATGGCGCCCTGGCTGCGGTCAACCGCCTGCAGATCAATGCCGGCATGCGTCGACCTGTTTCCCCGACCCCGACGGAGGTGAAGGGTGAAGAGCCAGCAGCAAGCGCTGCGGCCAAGCCGGTACAACGACATGAGGTGTTTACCACCACTGCTGTTGATTTGACCGGTTTGAACGGCCCTCGCACTGGCAGCAAGTCCGTGCCCGACTTCAACAGTCACTTCGATACCGCCTCCATTGGCATCGAAAACGAGCTGACGGGGCTGGTGGTTGCCTTGCCAAAGAACTCGGCCCAGAAGTTCGGTTATGTGCACGATGCGGCTGGCAAGCCGCTGTTCATGTTGACCAAAGACATGAATCAGGGGGGGTATACCAATCCGGCCGGGATCACCGATGTCAAAGGGATCAGTCAGTGGCAGACCCACACCATAGAGCTGGTGACCTATCCGAGCGAGATACAGGACAGCCAGGCGGTTGAAGCGCGCAAAGATGCCATGCTCTGGCTCGCCAGAGAGTTTACCCAGCACATCAGCCAGACCAACCACACCAAGCTGCCGGACCTGGTCAGCGAGGATGGCCGCTTCACGCTGGTCATCTCCAATGCCAACCACGTCATCGCCGCTGGCAATGGCGCCTCTCGTGACGGTCAGGGGCAGACCATCGGCATGACGCCGAGCGGTCAACAGGCGACCATGGCTGTGAGTGCGAAGGCGTTCGGTACCGGTTCGTCCCAGGAGATCCGTCTGCTGGAGTCGGCCCCCTGGTATCACGCCGAGTTGAAGGAGCTCTTCCTGTCAAACACGGCCAATGTGCCGTTGGAGGATGCGGCCACCGCGCAAAATGTCTTTGCCTATCTAACCTCCGTTTATGGCAAGACGGCCGACCTGGCACGGGAATATGGTCTCCATATCAATGACTGGGATCCTGTCTCGGAAGGGATCGCCCCCAATGCGCAGGGGCTGACAGATCCCAAGGTCAAGAATGCCTGGGAAATTCTGCCAAGAACCAAGCCCGTTGCCATGTTGGCACTGCTCAGCAGTCATGACAAAAAGGTCGTGTCGGATCAGATCCTGGCGACCCTGAAAGCGGCCTACTCGCCGGGGTTGGCACAGAACATTTATGACTACTTCAAGGTCGGCGGCGAAGTCGCGGGCCACGGCATCAACAATGCCACTACGGGTGACAGCAAACATCCCGAACCGGCGATCCTGTTCGAGTTTCGTCAGGTACCCAACGAGCTGAGCCAGTTT
Source organism: Aeromonas sp. TS_SC_11 (assembly GCF_057318915.1). NCBI lineage: Bacteria > Pseudomonadati > Pseudomonadota > Gammaproteobacteria > Aeromonadales > Aeromonadaceae > Aeromonas > Aeromonas sp. TS_SC_11. The sequence continues at coordinate 4,490,640 of NZ_CM170470.1, read as the reverse complement.
GTGCCCAAGTCAGAATCAACCGCCAGGGTGGAGGTGAAAACCCTCGACCAGTTCGACCCGGTCAGCCGGCGCACCATAGTGGCGGCAGTCAACAACCTGGTTGAGCAGAGCGCAGATTTTGACGGCTGGTATCAGGCGTATCGGGAGAGCCAGGGGCTCCCCCCCGTCAAGAATGCCAAGAAGGTCGCATCGGCCAACCACAAGGCCGAATGGGTGATGGCCAACCATGCCGAGGCGTGGAGCCAGCTCACTGCTGAGCATCTCCAGGATGACGCTGCAGGTCTGCAAGCCCTGGGTGACAAGAAATCGGGAGGCGATGCTTCTCGCGTGTTGGATATCGATGCGGCACCGGTAGACAGGCAGCCGCTCAATCCCCTGACCCGTTTCCTCAACGACAACCTGTATGGCACCCGTGATGAGCGCCGCCAGGTGGGCGACATCACCCGGCAGTTGCTCGACCATGCGGTGAGCAAAGGGGAGGCTGCACAAGTGACCCTGCAAGGGGACGCCGGCCGCCTGTCCGGTTACCTGCACAAGGGGACCGAACGGCAAGGGACGCAGGAGGATGGCAAGCCCGAGGTGGTGCTGTTCCTGCATGGCTCAGGCTCTTCTGCCGAGGAGCAGGCCGATGCCGTTCGCAGCCATTACCAGAAGCAGGGCATCGACATGCTGGCGGTCAACCTGCGTGGCTACGGTGCCAGCGATGGCGGCCCAAGCGAACAGGGGGTCTATCAGGATGCCCGCACCATGTTCCGCTATCTGGTGGAAGAGCGCGGTGTGGCACCCGGCAAGATCCTGATCCACGGCTACTCCATGGGCGGCCCCATCGCCGCCGATCTGGCCCGTTATGCCGCCGAGCAGGGCAAGCCGGTGGGCGCCCTCTTGCTCGATCGTCCCATGCCCAGCATGAGCAAGGCGATCACTGCCCATGAGCTGCCCAATCCGGGCGGTCTGGTCGGGGCGCTTGCCAAGGCGGTCAACGGCCGTTTCTCGGTAGAGAAAAACCTCGACGGCCTGCCCAAGAGTACGCCCATCATGCTGCTGACCGACAACGAAGGGCTTGGCAGCGAGGGTGAAAAACTGCGGGCCAAGCTGGCCGTGGCCGGGTATCAGGTCAGCGGTGAGCAGACCTTCTATGGCCATCTGGCCAGCAACCGCTTGATGGGCCAATATGCCGAGCAGATAGTCGGCGATCTGTTCAACCGCAGTCAGTCAGAGGCGGGTGCCGAGGCGCCGCTCAAGGGCATCGAGGGCATCAAGCGCGATCTCAAGCGCTACCAGGAGGCGCTCGCCCCACAGGTGGGCAGCAACGGCGTGGCCAAGGATATACGTACCACCAAGGCGTTCCTCGCGGGTTACCAGCAGGGGCTGGCCGGCAAGGTGGTTGACGGCTTCCAGCCCGACATGAGCATGACCCAGCTTGTCGATCTGTTCGTCCAGCCGACCCTGACGCCACAGCAGCAGGGGGCGCTCGCCTGGGAGATCGAGAACCGGGCGCTCAAGAGCACCATCAAACCCAAGGTTGAACAGTTCAACCGCCTGTTCCGTGACGTGGCCTCGCAAGGGGGCGCAGATCCGCTGGCAAGGGAGCATCTGGCTCCCCAGTTGCTGTTGCTGAACCTGGCGGATGACGGCTTCGGTGGCCGCTGCGATCCCCTCTCCAAACTGGTGCTGGTCGCCAAGCAGCTGGAGAGCGAGGGGCAGCCGGATCTGGCGCGGCGCATGATGGAGAAGCTCTACTCTGCGGCCGCCGTCATCAACAATCCGGATCGCTACTCAGCCGCCGAGCTGGACAACGCCCGCAAGCTGGTGGGCAGTCTGGCCGAGATCCACAACAACACGCCGGCGTCCTACAACTACGACAGCCTGCGCAGCATCAAGTACGACATCGTCAAGGATAAGTGGGAAGGCAAGAGCGCCATCTCGCTCGATAGCGTGCTCGGCAAGCTGACCGCCAAGGGGAACGCCGCCCCCGTCTTGCTGGAGCTGGACGCACCGGGCCACGCCATGGCCGCCTGGTCCAAGCAGGGTGAGTCGGGCCGAGTCTACGGTTTCTACGATCCCAATGTGGGCATAGTCGAGTTCTCCTCCGCCGAGAAATTCAGTCGTTACATGACCCGCTTCTTTGGCAAGGAGGGGCTCGACATGGCGAACGGCTACCACCTGACGCCGGGAGCGGATGGCAAGCCGCTGTTCTTCCGGGTGACCGAGATGAACGGGGACGCGCTTGCCCGCTTCAAGCCGTCCAAGGATCTTGCCAACAAGGTCACGCTGCAGGAGATCCTGCAGTTGCCGGTATTTGACGAGAGCCCGATGGCGGGGCTGCCGGGCAAAGTGATGACGCAGGAGCGGGCAACCAGCCTGTTTGCCGATGCCTACAGCCCGGATGAGCTGAAAAAAGCCGCCCAGGTATTTGCCAAGCCCATTGGCGAGTCTTATCAGGGGATCCTGGATCAGCTCGCCGTGCTGCACGGCGCCACCGGGCAGGCGCAGGTGGAGGCCGCATTGCGGCTGAACAAGCTGATCGACGACTACCAGACCAGGCACGAAGGCTCCGGCAGAAACCCGGCGCTGAGCAAGCTGCAGAGCCAGCTCAACGGCGGGCTCTATCGCGGTGAGCTGGCGTCGCTGCAAGCCGATGTCGCGACACTGGCCAAGAGTCGCCCCGATCTGGCAGCCCTCGTCATCGGCAAGGCTGCCGAGGAGGCGAATGGCAAGCATCCGGGTCTCACCCAGATGTTGCTGCGCTGGGTGGCACAAGATCCCTATCTGGCGGCCAAGGGGGGATACCAGGGGCAAGCGCCTGCGGATCTGCCGTTTGATGCCAGCTTCCATGTCGCGCTCGGCGAGCAGTATGGCGAGCTGAAGACGTGGCTGGCAGATGCCCAGTCGAAGGGGCTGCTGAGCAAGGCCGTGCTGGACGAGACCGGCAAGGTGCTGCACCTGGGCTACTCCTATCAGGAGTTGCAGGACATGACGGGGGATCAGTCTGCCCAGATGACTGTCTACTTCATCAAGGAGGCAGCCAAGCAGGCGGCGCCCGGCTCCGAGCTCTCTGCCGAGATGATCATGCTGGACAAGTTTGCCGACCGCCGCTATCTCGGCGAGCTGGAGTCACGCCGCATCGAGCAGGTTGAGAATATCTATCACAGCAGCAAGCAGACAGACATAGCGGCCTGGGATGCCCGCTATGCCGGGAACGCCCTGCGGGATCTGAACGATCAGGTGGCGCAGGAGAGCACGCTGACGGGACAATTGTCACGCCTGCTGGAGAACCGCAACGGCCTGCTGATCGGGGAAACCCATGGCAGCGACGTGAATGGTCTGCGCTTCGTCCACGAGCAGATGGATGCCCTCAAGGCGCAGGGGGTGACCGTCATCGGTCTGGAGCACCTGCGCGGCGAGCTGGCGCAGCCGCTGATAGACCGCTATCTGGCGGGGGGAGACATGTCTCCCGAGCTGGCAACCATGCTGAAAACCAAGCATCTGGATCCCTCCCTGTTCGAGCGAGCGCGTGAGAAAGGGCTGCGGATTGTGGCGCTGGACGACGGCAGTACGGCAAGACCCGCGATTGCCGGGACTGAGCACGGCCTCATGTATCGCGCCGGGGCGGCCAACAACGTCGCCGTCGACGTGCTGGGCAAGTTGCCGGCTGGCGAGAAGTTTGTCGCCATCTACGGCAGCGCGCACCTTGCCTCTCACAAGGGGATCGAAGGCTTTGTGCCGGGCATTACCCACCGTCTGGGGCTGCCCGCCCTGAAGGTGGATGCGGACAACCGCTTCCGCCTGCAGGAGGATGACGCCAGCCAGCGGGTCGAGTACGGCGATGTCGCCAGGAAATGGACGCCGGTGGCGGGCCTGGACGGTGCGGATCAGCCGGTACGCAACCAGCAGGTTACCCAGTGGCAGCAGCCTGAGGTGACACAGGGCCGCCAGGGGGGCGAGACCCGCTTCGATGGCCAGATCATCATCCAGACCGAAGATGATCCGGTTGCCACCAAAGCGGCGGCCAGTCTGGCGGGCAAGCACCCCGATCGCAGCCTGGTGGTGCAGCTGGATGCGGATGGCAACTATCGGGTGGTGTATGGCGATCCTGCTCAGCTGGCTGGCAATATTCGCTGGCAGGTGGTGGGTCACGGTCGTGACGGTGACGAGCAGAACAACAGCCGACTCAGTGGCTACAGTGCCGATGAGCTGGCCGGGCGTCTGCGCCGGTTCGGCGAGCGCCTGCAAGAGGCGGGTGTGGCGAGCAAGCCGAGCTACGTCAGCCTGGTGGGGTGCTCCCTGGTGAGCGACGACCAGCAGACAGGGTTTGCGAGCCGCTTCATCAAGGCATTGAAAAACGAGGGGATCAGTGCCCAGGTATCGGCCCGCAGCAGCGAGGTGGCGGTCGATCTGGCTGGTCGCAAGCACACCCGTGGTGAAGATGATGTCTGGGCCCGCAAGGTGGCCGGCAACAAGGTGGTGCTGACCCTCAACGAAGCCGGCGAGCCTGTGGCGCACACCGAGCTGGTGCGCGGCGGCGTGGCCGAAGGGGATATCGATCTGGCCAACGTGGGCCGGGGTGACGGCGAGAGTCGTGCCCGCGGCGCCATCGCCGACAACGACGAGACCTTCGTTGCCCCCGAAAAACAGCGCCAGTCCGAGCCTGCCGCTGGAGAGGCCGACAATGCCGTCAGCTACTCCGGCAACATTCAGGTCAACGTGGGGGATGGCGAATTTACCGCCATCAACTGGGGTACCAGCAACCTGGGTGTCAAAGTGGGTACGGGGGGCATGAAGTCACTGGCCTTCGGCGACAACAACGTCATGGTGCACATCGGGGATGGCGACAGCAAACACAGCCTGGACATCGCCGGTTACCGGGCGTTGGAGGGGGCCCAGCTGTTCGTGGGCCAACGCAACGTCAGCTTCAACCAGGGGCGCAGCAACGATCTCATCGTGATGCTGGAGAAATCCATCCCCACGCCGCCCATGGTCAACCCCTTTGGTGGGGCGGCCCGTATCGCCGGTGCCCTGCAGCAGATAGCCGGTGACGGCTTTCAGCCGAACTGGGTTTCCAGCCAGTGGGAGCAGTGGACCCTGGCTGGGGCCAACAAGTTCGTGGCGGACATGGCCGGGCTGGATCAGACCAGCAGCGTCAAGTACGGCTCGCTCACGGCTCTGGACAGCGACCATGAGCGCAGCAGTCGCGGCCTCAAGAGCGATCTGGAAGCGACCCTCAACAAGGCGTTCAACCAGCACGTCTTGGGCGGCGGTCAGGGTGAAAAGGGACCTCTGAGCCGGGCGGACAAGCTGCGCCAGGCCAACGAGAAGCTAGCATTCAACTTCGCGGTTGCCGGGCAGGGGGCCGATATCCAGGTCACCACGGGCAACTGGAACTTTGTGTTTGGTGACAACATCCAGGCGATGCTGGACACCAACCTGGGTTCCTTGTTCGGCATCCTGACCCAGGAGTTCACGTCGACCGGGCAGGCCAAGACCACCTTTACCTTCACTCCGACCGATCTGCCGCGCCAGCTGCAAAACCGGCTGCTGGGCCGACTGGCCGGGGTCGGTGCCGACACCACGCTGGCAGATATCTTCGGCGTGGATTACAACGCCCGGGGTCAGCTGGTGGCGCGCGATGGCGCGGCCATCGATGCGCCTGCGCTGTTGCAGGAGATGCTGGGGGTCATCGCCGAATTTGGTGGCGATCAGCTCAAGAGCCTGACCGATCCTGCCAAGTGGCTCGACAGCCTCAAGGCCGGGCTGGATCTGGGCACAGATGCCCTCGGCGATTTTGCCCGCACCCACGGCTTGCAGGAGGCGGCCCCCGAAGAGGCCAAACCCGGTGAGGTGTCGGTGCAGCAGGGGGAAGGCTCTGCCAAGGCCGCTACCCAGCCGGCCGCCGCACAGGAGAAGGCGTTCGGTTTCAACGCCCTGAGCCTGCCCAACCTGTTTGCGGCCCTGTTCAACGGCGACAAGCAGGCGGAGATCAAGGCGCTGGCCAGCAACCTCAAGCAGAACCTGACGGCCGATCTGCTCAACATGAAGGAGCAGACCTTCGACTTCCTGCGCAACAGTGGTCACCTGCAGGGGGATGGCGACATGCACGTCTCCCTTGGCAACTACAACTTCAACTGGGGGGGAGACGGCAAGGATCTGGGGGCTTACCTCGGCGACAACAACAACTTCTGGGGTGGTCGCGGGGACGATGTCTTCTATGCCACCGGTACCTCCAACATCTTCACCGGCGGTACCGGTCAGGACACTGGCATCATGATGGGACGGGAGAACATGATGTTTGGCGGGCAGGGTGACGATGTCGCCGTGCTGGCCGGCCGTGTCAACCGCGCCTTCATGGGCGAGGGCAACGATCAGGCCTTCATCTTCGGTGAAGAGGGGATAGTGGAAGGGGGCGCTGGCCAGGATTATCTGGTCACCTCCGGCAACTACAACCAGATCGATGCCGGCGCGGATCAGGACTTTGCGGTGACCATAGGCCATCACAACCAGATCCGGTTGGGTGAGGGGGATGACGTTGCCATTGTGTTTGGCAACCACAACCGCCTGCTGGCGGAGCATGGCAACAATCAGGTCAAGCTGATGGGTTATCACGCCAGCATCCGGGGCGGTGACGGCCGGGATCGGCTGATCGCCGACCGGGTCGCCAAGTTCAGCCAGCTTGATGGCGGGGACGGCGATGACCTGCTGGTGCTGGGGGGTTATCAGAACCGCTTCAGTGGCGGCACCGGCGTCGACAGCTTCGTGTTCAGTGGCGAGGTGATAGAGAATCTGGTGCAGGACATCGGCAAGGAGGACTTCATCGTCTTCAACGACGTCAGCTGGCGGGATCTCTGGTTCAAGCGCAGCGGCTACGACTTGCAACTGCTGGTCAACCGTCACACCGACGGGGCGAGCGAGCAGGGCAAGTTCGAGCAACTGGGCAGCGCCACCTTCAGCAACTACTTTGCCGACAACCGGGCCCAGCTGGTCATAGGTCTTGGCGAGCAGCAGGCAGAGGGCGAGCGCGCCTACACGGCGCTCTCTCACCATGCGGTCGACAGCCTGATCCAGGCCATGAGCAGCTTCGCCCCCGAAGCGGGCGACATGGGACTGATCAATCGCCTCGACAGTCAGGCCAACAGCCTGGTGCAGTCTGCCTGGGGGGATGTGATACAGGGTCGGGCGCACGTCGCCTGAGCGACCTGAAGCCAACTCAATGACATGCAAAACCTGCTCTTCGGAGCAGGTTTTTTTATGGGAAAACGGTGGGCGTGAGCCTCCTTGGTGGTGCGTGACGACGGGAAAGCGCGCCTTGGCTACCGGCTCCTTAGCACAGCCTGCTCGCTGCCTATCACAGGCTCTGCCAATGGATGGGGCTGCGCCTGCCTTTCCAGCCATAGGCGCCTTTCACTCTCAGGCTGGTTATGATATCCATTCGATAACCTGGTCTGGGGCAAGCGGGTCCATGGGGACGCGCTGCCAGCGGCCAGGGCGCCGCCTGTCAGCGCTACCCGGGGCTTGGCCTCGCCGTGTTCATTCCTCCCTGCAGGTCATGGGTTATACGCAAAAGAGGCTTTATGGAGTTGTTGTTACTGGCGGATGCGCCATCTGCCGCAGGTGTGGTTGCCTCATGGTATTTTGACGAATGGTGCCGCGACAGTGGTCGCTTTACTCAAGAGCAGGTGCTGGCCAAGGTCATGGCGGCCACCCAGGTTGACCGGGCTCCGCTGATGGTACTGGCCCGCCAGGCCGGTGAATGGGTGGGGGCTGCGGAGCTCAAGATCCGTGAAATGGCGATGTTTCCCGAGTACGAGCATTGGTTGGGTGGGGTATATGTCGTTGAAAAAGCGCGCGGGCAGGGTGTTGCCTCCTTGCTGGTAACAGAGATCCTCAGCCGTGCTCGCAGGGCGGGGATCAGCAAGCTGTACTTGCAAACCGAGAACCTGACCGGTGGCGTTTATTGCCGTCATGGTTTCAAGGCCCTTGAGGAGGTCAATGATAAAGGCGTTCATGTTCTGGTGATGGTGGCGGATACCGGCATCTAATCCTCGTCAGAAGCGCTGATCTGCAGCAGCTTGCTCCCCGCTTCAGCGCGCATAACCATTTAGTGCGATCAATAAAAAAGCCAGTCAGGGTCACTGACTGGCTTTTTATTGGCGCCTGCCGGACAGGTGCCATCATGGACTGCGGACTTAGCCTATCAGGCTGGCCCACAGGTCGTATTCGTCCGCTTCATCGATGCGGACCTTGACCAGATCGCCGGGTTTGAGGCCGGTTTCACCGTTCAGGTAGACCAAGCCGTCGATCTCGGGGGCATCGGCGAAGGAGCGGCCGGTGGCACCCTCTTCGTCCACCTCGTCGATCAGCACTGTCATCTCTTTGCCGACCCGGCGAGCCAGCTTGCGGATGGAGACCTGCTGCTGCAGCTCCATGAAGCGCTGGAAGCGCTCTTCCTGGATCTCTTCCGGCACAGGATCCGGCAGTTCGTTGGCCTTGGCACCCTCGACCGGGCTGTATTTGAAGCAGCCGACCCTGTCCAGTTCCGCCTTGTCGATGAAGTCCAGCAGCATCTGGAACTCTTCTTCGGTCTCGCCGGGGAAGCCGACGATGAAGGTGGAACGCAGGGTGATCTCGGGGCAGATCTCGCGCCACTTCTGGATCCGCTCCAGGGTGCGCTCGACGGTACCCGGGCGCTTCATCAATTTGAGGATGCGCGGGCTGGCGTGTTGCAGTGGAATGTCGAGGTAAGGCAGTACCTTGCCGTCGCGCATCAGCGGTATGACGTCATCCACGTGCGGGTAGGGGTAGACGTAATGCAGGCGTACCCAGATGTCGAGCTTGGCCAGCTCTTCGCACAGGGCCACCATGCTGGTCTTGACCGGCATGCCGTCGTAGAAACCGGTGCGGTGCTTGACGTCGACGCCATAGGCGGAGGTGTCCTGGGAGATCACCAATATCTCTTTGACGCCGGCTTCTTTCAGGCGCTTGGCTTCGGCCAGCACTTCGCCGATGGGGCGGCTCACCAGATCCCCGCGCATGGAGGGGATAATGCAGAAGGTGCAGCGGTGGTTGCAGCCTTCGGAAATCTTCAGATAGGCGTAGTGGCGCGGGGTCAGCTTGACGCCGTGGGCCGGCACCAGGCTGGTGAAGGGGTTGTGGGTCGGCTTGGCCACGTATTTGTGGACGTGACCCAGCACCTCTTCATAGGCGTGGGGGCCGGTGATCTCGAGCACCTTGGGGTGGATCTCGCGGATCTGGTTCTCTTTGGCGCCGAGGCAGCCGGTGACGATCACCTTGCCGTTTTCGGCCAGGGCCTCGCCGATGGCTTCCAGCGACTCTTGCACCGCGCTGTCGATAAAGCCGCAGGTGTTGACCACCACCAGCTCCGCATCATCATAGCTGGGCACCACATCGTACCCTTCGGTACGCAGCTGGGTCAGGATGCGCTCGGAATCGACCAGATTTTTGGGGCAACCCAAGGAGACGAATCCTACTTTGGGGGCCTGTTTTGTGTTGGACATCGCTCAATCACTCTTAGGTGGCTCTCTTATAAGGGCGCGGATTTTACCGGAATGGCTAACCAAAAACTATACAGCCAGTACGGTAGAACGGAACAATATCTCTGGCGGAGGCAGATTCCTCTATACAGCACCCAAGCACTGCGCCAGCCAGGCTACCCTTTTTGGGTTCATCTCGACTGGGCCAGCCGATCGTCGACCCGCTCACATCTTGTTGAGTTTTCAGTTAACGAGATGGGGGCTGCTGATGGGCGTCACTATACTCCCAACAGGTACACCAGCAGGGAGGACGGGATGGAAAGCTCATTTGGCGAGAGAATGCAGCATGTGCATGCCACGCTCAGGCAGCGCTTTGACAAGTTGAGCCGGGTGGCCATCGCTATCTATGACCCGCATACGGACAGGCTCAAGACCTTTGCCCACAGCACTGAGGGGAACTCTCCTCTGGTGCAGTACGAGGTCAAACTGAGCGAGGTGCCCTCCCTGCGCTATCTGGCGGAACACAAACAGCCCAGAGTGCTCGACAGTCTGGACTCCCTGCTGGGTTCGAGCTCGGAGCACAGCCGCAAGCTGCTGGAAGCGGGGTATGCCTCCAGCTATACGGAGCCGCTGCTGTTCAACAGCAAGCTGTTCGGCTTTCTGTTTTGCGATGCGATGGAGCCGGGTTATTTCAGGGAGCCTATTCGCAGCGAGTTGTCAGCCTATGCCCAGGTGCTGTCGGCCATCATAGCGGTGGAGTTTTTCTCCATCCAGACCCTTGGCGGCGCCCTCACTACGGCACGGGAGTTCAGCCGTTATCGGGATGAGGAAACCGCCAACCATCTGCACCGGATGTCGGCCTACTCCCGGCTGATCGCCCGCTCTGTGGCGACGCGCCATTCGCTCAGCGACGAGGAGGTGGAGTTTATCTACCTCTTCTCCGAGCTGCACGACATCGGCAAGATTGCGGTGCCTGACGCCATCTTGCTCAAACCGGGCAAGCTGACGCCGGAAGAGTTCGAGATCATGAAGATCCACCCCGGCAAGGGGCGGGAGATGATTGCCCTGATGATCAGTGAATTTGGCCTTGATGGCATTCACCATACCGACATGCTGACCCATATCATCGCCTTCCATCATGAGCGTTTTGACGGCACCGGTTACCCGCAGGGGCTGGCGGGGGAGGCTATTCCTCTGGCGGCGCGCATCGTTGCGGTGGCAGATGTGTTCGATGCTCTCACCAGCGAGCGTCCCTACAAGCAGGCCTGGCCGTTTGACAGGGCGTTTGCCTATCTGGAGGAGCATGCCGGCAGCCAGTTTGACCCCGTCTGCGTGGAAGCCGCGCTTCGCAACAAGGAGGCGTTTCGCATCATACATCAGCAGTATCAGGAGCCCGCCACCAGCCAGGTCGGCAGCGATATTTCGAGACCTGGCCGTGGTTCAAGCCACTGATGTCAGCAATTTGCCCCAGTCTTGCCGGTTCTCACCTTTCTACTTGGGTCCTGGTTCGCTTATCTGGTACAGGTGATCGGTGCAGGCGCTCGCGCAGCCACAGGGGCGCACCGCTTTATCCGCGCGCTTTTGCGCCAGCCTGTACTGGCGCCACCAGAGCAGGGAGCCCATGGCGACGATCAGCACAAAGGCGGCCAGTATGGTGATCAGCAGCAGTGACATGAGTTTGCCTCCTTGGTGTTGTGGCACCCTGTGTTCCCTTCGCCGCAGCAGCCTCCCTGACAAGGGGGACGCTCAGCGCCGTCATGGCCATCGCGTTTGATGGCGTGGATGACGGGTTTGCCAGCATGGCGTTGTGACCTGCGGCCCTGGCTTGGCTCGGTCAGAGGTTGCAAATTGCCTTCAGCCAGCAGTGCCGGCCACGGCAGTCGCGCCGAGCGACACTGCACCACCTGCATGCCGCCGGTCAACAAGCGTCCCAGCATTCGCTCACCGATATTGCGTACTACTACCTGATTGACTTGATGAGCCTTGAGGGTGACCAGCAGCGCCTGTTTGCCGCCACACCCCTCACCGGCTGCCGGGTTGGGCAGGGTGGCGAGCACAGTGCCCTCGGGGCTTACTATTTGCAGCTGTTCGGCGCGGGTAAAGTGACTGGACAGCTGGCCCCGGGTCAGCATGACGGCGCGGTTGGCTGCTGGCGCCATCATCAGACCATGCTCTGTATTCATAGGGGTATGTCTCCACTGGTGTCGGGGTCGCTCGCCTGCATCATCAAGGCTTTGCCCTGGCTCAGACAGTCCACCACCTTGTAGCGGGCTTTTTTAAGGATGTTGGCCAGGGTCTGACGAGATACCCCCATCACGACGGCGGCCTCCTGTTGCTGCATGCCTTCCAGATCCACCAGGCGCAGTGCCTCGAATTCGTCGGCAGCAAGGGCGACCTGCTCCAGCTGGTGCATGGGGCGGCCATTGGGTTTGAAGCAACTGTTGGCGGGGCGGCCACAGATCTGGCGGGCAATTTTGGGTCTGGGCATAAGCACTCCTATTTGGCATATGCCATTTATACGCCGGACAATCAGGGTATGCAAATGAATAAAACATGTGTTTTCATTGCATATCAGGGACGAAGGCCCTGTTACAGTGCGCTGGTCGCAAGATGGTTGGGTCTGGTTGTGCAACGATCAGTGCTCGTTCCCGGGAGGAACGAGTCGCTTGTCTCAGGCATGTTAATCGTACGTATCTTGCTGAAATAATGAGTTATTGATGAAAATTCAAGGTGAATGACATGAACAAAGCGATGGCCACCAAGGTGTTTGAATCCCTCTCCTCCGGCATTCGGCTCGATGTCTGGCGTCTGCTGGTGAAAGCGGGCCTGGAGGGACGGGTGGCCGGGGAGCTTTCCAGCAGTCTCGATATCGCCCCCAACACATTGTCATTTCACCTCAAGGCCATGTTGCACGCCGGCTTGCTGTCGGTGGAGCAAGAGGGTCGCTTCCTGCGTTATCGCGCCAACATCCCTCTCATGCTGGCATTGATAGGCTACCTCACGGAGGAGTGCTGCGCCGGTCACCCCGAGGCATGCGGTATGATGCGTGCCGAGTCCAGTTGTTCCCCTCATGTTCTGCCTGCCAACGCCTGCTGCGACAAGGAATAACGCCAGCGCCGTCATGGGGTAACTGACCCTTTCAACCAGGCTTGCCGGGCATCTCGGATACCGGATTGGGTGCTCAGGTGTTCATATGAGGTCAGGCCGTGCGTCATCCACTGACTGGTGTTGTGGGCCTCACACTTATCCGGCGGTCCCTTATTCTGCTACTGTGAGGGTCAGCTCATCACAGATGGTGGAGAACCCATGAAGATTCGATTCCTGGTATTGGCAACGACATTGGCGCTGGCCTCGACCCCCATACTGGCCGATTGGGCCAAGGTAAAGGAGGCCGCCGCCGACCTCGGCACGGCTGTGAGCGACACCAGCAAGGAGGCGTGGCGGAGCGTGACCGATTTCTCCAAGGCGACCTGGGCGTCCGTCTCCCAGTGGGGCTCGGAGGCGTTCAATACAGCCGGGGCCTGGACCGACAAGAGCATAGCAACCGGCAAGGAGTGGCTGGTTGTGGCCGACAAGAAGCTCGACGAGATGCGTGAGCCCAAGACGGCGCCAGAAGCACGACTCGCCCTCGATACCATGGCCGACACAGCCCTGGTGAGGCTGTTCAACGAACAACCCTCTGCCAAGTTGTTGTTTGACCGGGCGTATGGCTATGCGGTGTTCGATTCACGCAAGTTCTCCCTGATGTTGCAAACCAATCAGGGGGCAGGGGTGGCGATCAATCGCGGCAGCGGCCAGCACACCTACATGAAAATGCTGGGCGCTGGCCTTTCGGCCGGCCTTGGCGGCAAGTTCTACCAGCAGGTGATCCTGTTTGAAGACAAGGCCAGGTTCGATGCCTTCGTGACCAAGGGCTGGGAGGCGACCTCAGAGGTGGGGGCGGTAGCGGGCAAGGAGAGCGCCGGACTCACCGCCAAGTACAATGGCGGCATGGCCATCTATCAGATCGGCGAGACGGGGCTGCTGCTTGATGCCAGCATCTCGGGATCCAAGTACTGGGTGGACAAGGATCTGACTGAAAAAAGCCGATAATCGAGTCGTTATCAGCTGGTCACAGCAGGTAATGGTTTTGCCATGACCTATTCATGAAGGCCCGCATAGTGGGCCTTTTTCCTCTCTCTGGATTAGAGGGTCTGATAGACCCGTTTGCCTTTGAACATGGTCCACAGCACCTTGGTATCCTTGATCTGCTCGCTCGCAACCTGCTCCAGATTGCGATCCAGCAATACCAGATCAGCACTCTTGCCTACGCTGATCGATCCTGTCTGTTTCTCCTGTCCAATCACCTTGGCGGCGTTGAGCGTGTAAGCCTGCAAGATAGCCTGGCGGCTGATCTGCTCGCTGGCGGGGGGCAGCAAGCCAAGTTCGCCCTGGCGGGTGATCGCGGTATATATCGCAAGGAAGGGGTTGGGGCTGGATACCGGCCAGTCACTGGCACCGGCGAGAATGGCGCCGCTTTGCAGCAGGCTGCCTGCCGGATAGAGACGGGCCAGCAGGGCAGGGGGCACTTTCCCCTCCAGCAGCATGGTGGTCGCCACGTTTTTCCCGGCCCACAACAGTTGCATCGACGCAGCCACATTGAGTGGTTTGAAACGGGCAATGCTGGCCGGGCTCACCACTTCCAGATGCGTGATGCTGTGCAGCAGGTGGCGATCCTGATTGTGGGCCCGTGCATAGGCGATGGCATCGAGGGATTCACGGACGGCCCGATCGCCGATAGCGTGGAAATGAGCGATCAGTTGATGGGCATCCGCCGTGCGGATCAGCTCGTTGAAGCGCTGCTTGTCCAGATCGTCTCTGCCGCTGTAACCGGGGCGGTTGAGATAGGGCTCGCTCAACTTGGCGGTCTGGGATGGAAACTCGATAACTCCATCTTGCAGGATCTTGATCCCCACCAGTTTGACATCCGGGGCATCTTGGAACTGCCGCTGGAGCGCCAGGACGTCATCAATGATGGCGGGAGAGGCGTTGATCCCCACCAGAGCAAGGGCGGATACATGCCCGGTCAGCTTGCCTTCCCGCGATAGCATGCTGTATGCCGGCAACAGGCCGGTGTCACGGCGATCCGGCTCGGCGTTGAAGATAGGCGCGAGGGGGCGAATATTGCTGATAGGGTCCATCCAGGCGGTAATGCCAACCTGATTGAGCTGCTTGGCAGCGGTCATGATGGCACTGGCAATCGTCTCGTCGCTGACCGGTGGCAGGGCTTTGAGGATGGCATCCCAGCCGCCTTCCGAGGCAAAGCCATTCAGCTTGCCGGATGGGGTGAGGCCAAAATTGCCTTTCAGCGTGGCATAACGACTGGCAAGGGCCTCGCCATCAATGCCTGCCTTGCGCAGCATGGCCTGATTGGCCCAGCCGGTGTGGGCATCCGATCCGGCCAACACTACGGGGATTTGCTGGTATTGCGGACCATTGAACACCTGATCGAGCAGGGGTAGCTGATGCCAGTAATCGAGCGAGACATTGCTGTATAGCTGCACGTCACCGAGTGTCAGACGGGGGTCATCCTGGCTGCTGGTCAGAAATTGTTGCAGTTGCTTAACCTGACTCATTGCATCGGGAAAGTTAACCGTCATGGCCTGAAATCCGGCAAAGGCCGCATGCACATGACTATCGATGAGCCCCGGCATCAGATACTTTCCTTTCAGATCAATCTGGTTGGCATGGCTGCCGAGCCGGGCACTGACCTCCTGGTAACTGCCGACCGCCACGATCTTTTTACCTTCAATACCGACTGCCTCCGGGTGAGGGGTCGCCGGATCGCCGCTGTAGATGGTGCCGCCAAAGATCAGGGTCTGGCTCTGTGACTGGGCATTGGCTGCCATCGGAAGGCTCACCAGCAGGCTGGCAAGAAACAGCGTTTTGACATTCATGGGCATGACTCCGTCGCTTCGGCGCCCGAAGGCACCGAAGAGGGTGAATGGAAATGGGGTATCGGCTTATGGGTTGATAAGCGGGATACAGATATCAAACACGTAATGATCCCGGTCGGGGTCAGTGCCCGCGTGGTATTGCTCGTAACACGGACGGTCGTCGCAGCTCAGCCCTTTGCTCACCAGCCAGCCAAACGCTATCTCCCAAGTGGTGACCAGTTGATCACCGCGAGCGATAAACTGGCATACCGCATAGGGGCCAGCGGCGATGGTCTGGGTGGTCAACTGGCGCCCTGCATGGATCTCGGGATCCAGCTCAATGCAAACGTCAGTACGGCAGCGCGTCTCATCGGTGATGTCAGGAATATCCCAATAGAGACTCAAGGTGCCTGCCAGTGTCATCGCCTCGTCTGACGCGAACAGTGCGAGTAAATCCCGATGGGCTTGCTCGCAGGTCTCTTTGCCATAGGGCCCCATACGGCGCATATACGCAACGCGCCGGGTAGGCATCTGCTTGACGCTCGCCCCCTGCAGCAGACCCTGGTGTTCAGTGACCGGGTGCATGACCAGGCCATCATAGGTTTCAAAGGGAAGGGGATCGTTTCCAATCTTGCTTTTCCAGTTTCCCCCTTGTTGCTGGCGGTATTCCGAGGGGCTCATGGCGAAGTGCAGGCGAAAGGCTTTGGCGAAATTCTGGGAGCTGGAGAACCCGGCTGCGATCGCAAGGGTGGTGATATCGCTCTGCGGTGCGGCCAGCAAGCGACGGGCCGCACGTTCCATGCGCAGGCGCCGGGTAAAGCCGGCGATAGTCTCTCCGACCATCGTCTTGAAAATGCGGTGAAAGTGAAAGGTGGAGATGGCGGCCGCCGTCGCGACCTCATCCAGACTGGGATTGTGATCCAGATGCTGGCTTATGTAGTCCATCGCCTTGAACACAGGTTTGCGATAATCCAGAGATGACTCCTTGCCAACCATTAAAAGTGGGCGTCAACACCGGATTTAATCAGAGCCATCAGTCCTTGTCGAATCCGCCTGCTCTGGTCTGGCCACGCATCCTCACGCCACTCCTAACGCATTGGCACTCTAATTGCTTATTGGATGCCAGCGTCAATGATTTGTCTGGGGATGAGATATGGAAATTAGTGCAAGCAGCCTGATGCAAGAGATGCAGGCTCTCAAGGTTGAAGCTGGCGCCACGCCGCTGACTCAGCCTGGTCGTCAGGTCACCTCTGACTTTGGTCAGTTGCTGCAGCAGGCGCTCGGCAACGTCAACGAACTGCAAGGCGCCGCCAATGATCTGCGCACCCGTTTCGATATGGGTGACAAGTCAGTCGATCTGTCCGATGTGATGATCGCCGGCCAGAAATCCTCTATCGCCTTCGAGGCTACGGTGCAGGTGCGCAACAAGATGGTCGATGCCTACAAGACCATCATGAACATGCCGGTATAAGAGATTACTGAATATCATGCACATGTCAGCAATAAGGACATAAATCGTGGCTACTGACCAAAATGGCGAACTGCTGATCAACGAGGAGAGCTCCGCTGCCCTCGATGAGAACGAGCAAAAGAGTTCAGCTCTCGGCTTCCTGTCCAACACGGATGTGCTGCGGCAAATTACCCTGATCCTGGGGCTGGCCATCTGTCTGGCGATCGCCGTTTTCATCCTGTTGTGGGGCAAGGAGCCGGACATGCGTCCCCTTGGCACCTACAGCACCCAGGAGCTGGTCAAGACCCTGGACTACCTTGACGCCCAGAAGATCCCCTATGAGGTGGATGGCAAGAGCGTGCTGGTCAGCGCCGAAAAATATGCCGATATCCGCCTGCGCCTGACCCGCGCCGGCCTTGCCACCAATACCGATGCCAGCAACGATGGCGAGTCCATCCTGCTCAAGGATTCCAGCTTTGGCGTCAGCCAGCGCATGGAGACGGAGCGCCTCAAGTTAAGCCGCGAGCGCCAGCTGGCGAGCGCCATTGAGCAGTTCCAGAACGTGGCCAAGGCCCAGGTACTGCTGGCCATTCCCAAGGACAACGTGTTCGCCCGCAACGAGCGCAAACCCAGTGCGACCGTGGTGCTGAGCCTCAAGGGCAATGCTCTTGGTCAGGGGGAAGTGGATTCCATCGTCGACATGGTCGCCTCCGCCGTACATGGCCTGGAGCCGACCCGTGTCACTGTGACCGATCAGAACGGTCGCCTGCTCAATTCCGGTTCGCAAGATCCTGTCTCTGCCCAGACCCGCAAGGAGTTTGCGATGCAGCAGAAGCAGGAAGTGGAATACAAACAAAAAATTGACGCCATCCTGATACCCGTACTGGGTGCCGACAATTATACGGCGGAGGTTGACCTCTCCCTCGACTTCTCCCAGCAGGAGCAGACCCGCAAGACCTATAACCCGGACCTGCCTGCCGTGCGTTCCGAGATGACGCTGGAAGAGAACAGTGCCAGCGGCAGCAACGGCGGTGTGCCGGGTGCTCTCACCAATCAGCCACCCGCTGCCTCGAATATTCCCGAGGAAGCCGCAGGCGGGGATGGCGGAGCCGCCTCTTCCTCTGGTCGTTCCCGCAAGGAAGCAACCCGCAACTTCGAACTGGATACCACCGTCAGCCATATTCGCCGCCAGATGGGGGGCATTCGCCGCATGACAGTCTCGGTAGCCGTGGATTACAAGTCCATCGCCGGTGCCGATGGCGCCGTCACCCGTGAGGCCCGTTCCCAGGCCGAACTCGATACCCTGCGTCGTCTGTTGAGCGGCGGGCTTGGCTTTGATGTGACCCGCGGTGATACTCTGGAAGTGGTCGCCATTCCGTTCAACCGGCCAGAGCTTGAAAATGTGGCCGACGCGCCCATCTACGAGCAACCCTGGTTCTGGCGTGCGGTGCGCATCGCGGCCTCGGTGCTGGTCATCATAGTGTTGATCGTCACAGTGGTACGCCCCATGCTCAAGCGTCTGCTTTACCCGGATGCACGACCGGAAGGGGATCTGGATCTGGACAACAGCATAGTGCTGGGTGGGGATGACGAGCTCAGTCTGCTGGCCGCTCAGGCCGAGTCCGAGCCGGTATTCGGCGTACGTGACGGCCATCTGAAACTGCCGGATCTGCACCGTGACGAGGATCTGCTCAAGGCGGTACGTGCGCTGGTGGCGAACGAACCGGATCTGGCCGCACAGGTCATTAAAGAATGGGTAAGCAACAAAGATGCCTGAAGAAATTAAGACCCAAGTCACCGGTAATGACATTACCGAGGGACAGCGCCTGATCCTGGATCAGATGAGCGGGATGGAGATGGCGGCCGTATTGATGCTGAGCCTCAATGAAGAGGATGCTGCCCAGATCTTCCGTCACCTCGAGCCCAAGCAGGTACAGCGACTCGGTATGTCGATGGCCTCCATGTCTGACTTCAGCCACGATCGGGTGGCGGCGGTGCATCGTCAATTCATCGACGATATCCAGAAGTACACCAACATCGGCATCGGCAGCGAAGACTTCGTGCGCAAGGCGCTGGTGGCGGCCCTTGGCGAAGACAAAGCCAGCAACCTGGTGGATCAAATCATATTGGGTTCGGGCTCCCGCGGCCTCGACTCCCTCAAGTGGATGGATGCACGCCAGGTGGCCAGCATCATCCTGAACGAACACCCGCAGATCCAGACAATCGTATTGTCCTATCTGGAGCCTGAGCAGTCGGCCGAGATCCTGAGCCAGTTCCCGGAGCAGGTGCGCCTGGATCTGGTGATGCGGATCGCCAACCTGGAAGAGGTGCAACCGGCGGCGTTGCAAGAGTTGAACGACATCATGGAGAAACAGTTCGCCGGTGCGGCGGGTGCCCAGGCAGCCAAGATGGGCGGCCTGAAGGCGGCAGCCAACATCATGAACTACCTGGATACCAACATCGAAGGCCAGCTGATGGACTCCATCCGCGAGTCGGACGAAGAGATGAGCCAGCAGATCCAGGATTTGATGTTCGTGTTCGAGAACCTCATCGACGTGGACGACCGCGGCATTCAGACCATGCTGCGGGAAGTGCCGGGCGAGCTGCTGCAACGGGCGCTCAAGGGCTCGGACGATCAGATGCGCGAGAAGATTTTCAAGAACATGTCCAAGCGGGCCGCCGAGATGCTGGCGGACGATCTGGAGGCCATGGGGCCAATCCGGGTCTCCGAGGTGGAAGCTGCCCAGAAAGAGATCCTCTCCATCGCCCGCCGTCTGGCGGATGCCGGCGAGATCATGCTGGGCGCCGGTGGCGGCGAGGAGTTCCTCTAAACCATGAACCATCAAGTGTTCGGTTTCGTTGGCCCGTATCTGACCGTGGCGAGGGGCGCATTTAAAGCATGAACAACAAGCTGCGTGGTTATGTTCGCCCTGATGGGGATGATACCCGGGTCGAGGCGTGGGGCTGGCCGGAGATGGAAGTCGAGGCCGCGGTCGAGACCAATGCCCTGGGTTATTCTCCCGACTGGTATCAGCAGGAAGAAGAAGTGCCGGTGGAAGAACCGGTTCCTGAACCCACCCCCAGCATAACGGCAGAAGAGCTGGAAGCCATCCGTCAGGCCGCCTGGGATGAAGGCATGGCCGAAGGTCAGGCCACCGGATTCGCCAAGGGACTGGAGGAGGGCAAGCTGGAAGGCTTGCAACAAGGCCACCAGGCCGGGCTCGAGCAGGGCAAGGAGGAGGGGCTGGCTCTGGCCCGCGAGCAGGTGGATCAGCAGATGGCCCATTGGCAGTCGCTGATTGACCGCCTTGCCAATCCTCTCCATGAGCTGGATCAGGCGGTGGAGCAGCAGCTCATCTCGCTGGTGATGCAACTGGCCCGCACCCTCATGCGGCACGAGGCAGAGACCTCACCCCGTATCCTGCTGGAAGCGCTCAAGCAGGGGCTGGCCTTGTTGCCGGCCGCCGAGCAGGGCGTCACCCTGATGCTGCATCCCGATGACATTGCCCGGGTCGAGCAGGCGTTCGGGGTGGAAGAGTGCGCCAAGCGCCACTGGCGGTTGCAAAGCGATCCCACTCTCTCCCCCGGTGATCTGCAACTGGCGACCGAGCTTTCCAGCGTCGATTTGACCCTGCAGGGGCGTATCGATCAGCTGCTGCGCAGTTTCTTGCGAGACAATGCGACTCGGGACTTGCCGAATAATTGACACCGGGCTGGCGCCAGCGGGCCCGGTTGACTTTTTCTCTCTCAGGAGGCCAGATGAGCGGCTCGTTACTCACTCGGTTGCAAGGGTATCGGGTCCGCGATACCGCGCCCAAGCCGCCCGTCGCCGGTAAATTGACCCGGGTGGTGGGACTCACGCTGGAGGCCATTGGCTGCCGCGCGGCCATCGGAGCCCTCTGTCGCATCGATACCCAGGATGGCGAGCTGGAGGCCGAGGTGGTGGGCTTTTCCGGCGATCGCCTGTTCCTGATGCCAAGCGAACAGCTCAAGGGAGTCATTCCTGGCGCCCGTGTGGTTCCCATGACCGAAGAACACGGCATTCCTGTCGGCATGAACCTGCTCGGCCGGGTCATCGACGGCATAGGCCAGCCGCTGGACGGGCTTGGTCCCATCCTCTCGTCCCAGACGGTGCAATTTGCCCAGCACCGTATCAACCCTCTCTCCCGACGCCCCATCCATCAGCCGATGGACGTAGGGGTGCGCGCCATCAATGCCGTGCTGACGGTAGGGCAGGGCCAGCGGATGGGACTGTTTGCCGGTTCCGGCGTCGGTAAATCCGTGTTGCTCGGCATGATGACACGCGGCTCGGTGGCGGATGTGGTAGTGGTGGGCCTCATCGGTGAACGGGGCCGGGAAGTGAAAGAGTTTATCGAAGACATATTGGGGGAGGAGGGGCGTGCCCGCTCCGTGGTGGTGGCGGCACCGGCCGATGCCTCACCCCTGATGCGTCTCAAGGGGTGCGAGACGGCGCTCGCCATCGCCGAGTATTTTCGCGATCAGGGCCTCAATGTGCTGCTGCTGATGGATTCGCTGACCCGTTACGCCCAGGCTCAGCGTGAAATCGCACTGGCGGTGGGTGAGCCGCCGGCGACCAAGGGCTATCCGCCATCGGTCTTTGCCAAATTACCGGCGCTGGTGGAGCGAGCTGGCAACGGTAGCGACGGTCAGGGCTCCATTACGGCGTTTTTCACCGTGTTGACCGAGGGGGATGACTTGCAGGATCCCATAGCCGATGCGGCGCGGGCCATCCTCGACGGCCACATAGTCCTGTCGCGGGAGCTGGCCGATGCAGGCCACTATCCGGCCATCGATATCGAAAAATCCATCAGTCGTGTCATGCCCATGGTCACCTCACCTGAGCACATGGATTTGGCGCGCACCCTCAAGCAGTTTTACTCCCTCTATCAGCAGAACCGGGATCTCATCACCATAGGTGCTTACAGCCAGGGTTCGGACCCTCGCATCGACCGTGCCATCGTTCACAAACCTTATCTGGATCAGTTCTTGCAACAGGGTATGCGCGAGGTCATTCACTATGATGAGGGCCTGCAATCCCTGCAACTGGTGGCCATGCCACTGATGCGTTGACGATGTAGTAAGGGTGGAGCGCGCTCATGAGTAAAGGGTTGGTGATGTTGTCCGAGCGGTTGCTTGAGGCCGAACAGCAGGCGGGGTTGGCACTGGCCAAGGCCCAGCAGGATCTGAAAATCTTCATGGAGCAGCAGGAAGCGCTCAATCAGTACCGCCAGATTTACCATCAACAGTGGACCGACCGTGGCTTGCAGGGCATAGGCGCCCAGCAGAATGCCCAGTATCACGCTTTTATCAGCAAGCTCGAACAGGCGGCCACCCAGCAGTATGAAGGGGTGCGGCAAGTGCGTCAGGCGCTGGAGCTGCGACGGCAAGAGTGGCTGTCAGCCCAGCAGAGGCGCAAGGCGGTGGAGCTGCTGCTGGCCAAGCAGGCCGGGCGTGAGCAGCAGAAGGCTCAGCGTCAGGAGCAGAAGATGCTGGATGAGTACGCCATGCTGCGCCGTTTTCATCATTCTGGCCTGTAACTTGCTTTATTCTGACCATCCAGTGTGCACCTCACCCTTCTCTTTCGCGTGAGGGCTGCACCCGAACCCGATTGCCGTCAGGGACCTTCATCATGATGCAGACACTGTTAACCAATACCCCCTCCGCTTCGGCTGCGACTCCTGCCGATAAAAACGCGCCGCTCATCTCATCGTCCGATAAAGGTGATCAGGCCTCGCAGAGCGATCTGAAGGGGGGCTTTTCCGAGGAGATGGTCAAGGCTCAGCAGACGGATAAGGCAACTGGTGCCAGGCAGGGCAGCAAAGTGGCTGCCGATGAGCAAGTTGCCCCTGATCCGCTCGCCAAGGAAAAGGTCGTCACTGACAAGGGGGAAGGTCGCAAGCATGGTAATGCCAAATCTTTGGCGGATACCACAGGGGAGACGGCCGCCACGGACGGCAAGGAGAAAAAAATGGAAGAGGCTGAGAGCAGTGCCTCTCCCATTGATTTCTTGCAGCGTCTGCAAGACGCCCTCAAGCAGGATACCAGTCTCGTCTCCCCCGCCGTTCTCAACCTTGCCCCGGCTGTGGAAGGTGACGGCAATATGTTGCCGCAAGAAGGTGAGGCCAGCGCATCTGCCGATGCGCTGGCGCTTGACGGCAAACAAGGTGATGGCAAGCTTGCCGCGTCCAGAGACGCCGCCTTGCTGGTGCAACAGGCGGCCAGCCTGCTCAAAGGGGCTGATACAGGGGCCGCGGCTGCAAACGATGAAACGCCCGCCACCGAAGCCGTGGATGGGGATACGTCCGCTGCCATGTCGGCTGAGCTGAAGGGTGATGAAAAGGGCAAAGACACGGCGAGTGCCGACAAGGGCGGCAAGGCCGCACTTTCCGGTGCTGAACGGACCGCCTTACTGAGCAAGGTGTTGCCGCCCGAAGCGGTGGAAAAGGTTGCCAAAGGCGAGGGGAATAATCCTGTCGAGGCTGATGGCAGCCCCAAACCCGCCATCCCCCCTATGGGTCACAAGGAGGGGACTGAAAAGCCATCGCCCCTGCACACCATGAATCAGGCCGTGCCTGCTCAGGCGGGTGCCACCAGGGCGTTTGAAGAGGGATTGGGCCGGGCCGACAGTGACACTACAACCTCGACCGATGCCGCACAGACCCAGGCTGTCACTGAAGAGGGTGAGCAAGCCAAGGCTGCCCCTGCCGCCAAATCAGATAGCCAGGCTGTTGTATCCAGCATGGCGACAGGCGCTCAGACGACACCGGTTGCACACGCTGCCGAGCCCGTATTGACGGCGCCGCAACAGGCGCTGGCCAGCAGTGAATCACAAGGGCCGCAAGCATCATTGAACGCCTTGTCGGCCGGTCTCAAGCAGATGGAAGCGAGTGATTCGCCCAAGACCAAGGCGGACGTCAAACTGGATGTGAAGCAGAAAGTGGCCGAGCTTGGCAGACACAGCGCTTTGGGCACAGAGTCTACTACCCAGGACAACAACCACAGCCAGCAGGTGCAGCAGAATAGTCAGCCCCAGGCCGTGAACAATGACAGCAAGCCGACCACCGACATATCGGCGCGGCGTGATCCCCAGCATTTGGCTCACCTCAAGCTGGCCAGTCCGGAGACCCCTGCCCAGTTGCATCAGAAGGTAAATCTGATGCTGACGGACAAGTTGCAGCAGGCGGAGATCCAGCTCGATCCCCTGGGTCTTGGCAAGATGAAAATCCAGATCCAGATAGGATCCGACAACCAAGCCAACGTGCACTTTGTGGTGCAGCATGGGCAGACTCGCGAAATGCTGGAGCAAGCCATGCCCCGCCTGCGTGATATGCTGGCCGGACAGGGCATCCAGCTTGGTCAGACTCTGGTACAACAACAGCCACAGCAGCAGTCTCAGGGACAGTCCGCTTTTTCCGGCCAGGGCCAGTCAGGTCAACATGGCAGCGGATCGTTTTCTGAAACGGGCCAAACTGAGGCAGAGGTCACGGCGGCAGGCAGTCGTTTGTCGATGGAATCGACAAACGACGCCGGAATTGATTTCTATGCTTGATGCCAGCCTGAGTAAGTTTATGATATCGAACAAGTTTGAGACTAGGGTGGACAAGGGATGGCAGATGACAACGAACTGACGCTTAAAGATCCGGCGGCAGGCAAGAAAAAGAAGCTGATCATGATCATCGCCCTGGCAGTGATAGTGCTGGCGGGTGGCGGTGCTGGTGCCTGGTTCATGCTCTCCGGCTCTGACAAGCCGGCTGCGGATGCTGCTGCCGAGGGGGCAGATGTCAAGCCGAAAGATACGGCACCGAAACCTTCGCTCTATGTGGGCATGCCGCGTCCCTTCGTGTTCAACGTCTCGGGCGGGCAGCGGGATCGGCTGGTGCAGATCAAGGTGCAGCTGATGGTGCGTGGCACCGCCGACGAGAACCTGGCCAAGCAAAATATCCCCCTGATTGAAGGCACCTTGCTGCGGATTTTCAGTGCCGCCACCAGCGAGCAGCTGATGACCTTCGAAGGCAAGGAGAAGCTGCGCAAGGATTCACTGGAAGAGTGCCGTCGGGTACTGGGTGACCTGGTCTCTTCCCCCGTTATCGAACAAGTGCTGTTTACCGGCTTTGTAATGCAATAAGGGTGAAGCGTGAGCGATCTGTTAAGTCAGGACGAAATTGATGCCCTCTTGCACGGTGTCGATGATGTCGAAGAGGAAGAGATAGGCGCAGCGGGGGATCCCGGTGTTGCCCAGTTTGACTTCTCCTCCCAGGACCGCATCGTCCGTGGCCGTATGCCGACCCTGGAGCTGGTGAACGAGCGCTTTGCCCGTCACATGCGGATCAGCCTGTTCAACATGATGCGCCGCACCGCCGAGGTTTCCATCAACGGCGTGCAGATGCTCAAATTCGGCGAATACGTACACACACTGTTTGTGCCGACCAGCCTGAACATGGTGCGTTTCCGTCCGCTCAAGGGCACGGCACTCATCACCATGGAGGCCCGACTGGTCTTCATCCTGGTGGAAAACTTCTTTGGCGGCGATGGTCGCTACCACGCCAAGATCGAGGGTCGCGAGTTCACACCCACCGAGCGCCGCATCATACAGATGCTGCTCAAGCTGGTATTTGAGGATTACAAGGACGCCTGGGCCCCCGTCATGGACGTGGGCTTCGAATACCTCGACTCCGAGGTGAACCCTGCCATGGCCAACATCGTCAGTCCCACCGAGGTGATAGTGGTGAGCTCCTTCCACATCGAGCTCGATGGGGGTGGCGGTGACTTTCACGTCGCCATGCCTTACTCCATGCTGGAGCCCATCCGCGAACTGCTGGATGCCGGTGTGCAGAGCGACAAGGGTGACACTGACGTACGCTGGAGCAAGGCGCTGCGCGACGAGATCATGGACGTCAAGGTCGAGCTCAGAGCCAAGCTGCTGGAGACGGATCTGACACTGCGCGAGCTGATGGAGCTCAAGCCCGGTGACATAATCCCGGTGGAGATGCCTGAGAACCTGCTGGTCTACGTGGAAGATTTGCCCACCTTCCATGCCAAGATGGGGCGGACCAAGGATAACGTGGCCCTCAAGATTACCGACAAACTCAAGCGCCCTGAAGGGGTCAAGACAGAGATGCATCTGGTGACCCGGGGCGGCATACGTATCGATGGTGAGGCCGAGCTGGAAGAGCTCGAGCGCAGCATCGAAGATCAACAGCGATAATCGACAGTCTGTCACGACAGATGGTCACGAATTAGCATAAGGAAGCAAGATGAGCGGAACTGATGAAGAGGATCTGATGGCGGACGCCTGGGCAGCCGCACTGGAAGAGCAGGTGATTGCCGAAGCCAAACCCGCTCCCCTTGAGGAGCTCACCGATGACGCCCCCATCAGTGCCGAGGAGCGGCGCAAACTCGATACCATTCTGGATATTCCGGTCACCATCGCCATGGAAGTGGGCCGCAGCCAGATCAGCATCCGCAACTTGCTGCAACTGAACCAGGGCTCTGTGGTGGAGCTGGATCGGGTGGCGGGTGAGCCGCTGGACGTGCTGGTCAATGGCACCCTGATCGCCCACGGCGAAGTGGTGGTAGTGAACGACAAGTTTGGTATTCGTCTGACCGATGTCATCAGCCAGATTGAAAGGATCAAGAAACTCAAATGACCAGCACCATTGCGCTGACCGAGGTCATCATCACTCAGGCCGACAGGATCCAGAAACTAATATGATCCGCGCGTTCCTGTTACTGCTGTTGTCCCTCCCTGCACTGGCCAGCCCCGGCGCGGGAGCCAATCCTCCCAGCCTCACCTCCTGGTTGCTCTCCAGCCTGATGGTGATCGGCCTCATCCTGGTGCTGGGCTTTCTGCTCAAGAAGAGCAAGATAGCCACCGCCATGGGGGGCGGTCAGATGCGTGTCATCGCCAGCCTGCCTGTGGGTTACAAGGAGAAGCTGCTGGTAGTCAAAGTGGGTGAACAGCAGTTGTTGATCGGGGTGACACCGCAGCAGGTCAATTTTCTCTATCGCCTGGATACGCCGCTGGACGAGAGCCAGCCCCAGGCGTTTTCCCAGCAACTTGGCAAATTGATGGGCAAACATGAAAAAAGCTAACGGCTTGAGGTTACCAATGGGGTTGCTGGTCGGCCTGTTATCAACGCTGGTGCTGTTCTCGCCGCTGGCGCTGGCCCAGGATGGCATGTCGGCCGTGACCATCAAGACCCTGGCGGATGGCAGTCAGGAATACAGCCTGACCCTGCAAGTGCTGGCGCTGATGACGGCGCTCTCTTTCTTGCCTGCGGTTGTCATCATGATGACCTCGTTTACCCGCATCATCATAGTGCTTGGCATATTGCGCCAGGCGATCGGTTTGCAGCAGAGCCCCTCCAACCAGGTGTTGATCGGCATTGCCCTCTTCATGTCGTTTTTCATCATGTCCCCCGTGCTGGATCGTATCAACGACGAGGCGCTGCAACCCTATCTGGCCGAGACCATTCAGGCCAAGGAGGCACTGGAGAAGGCCGAACTGCCCATCCATCAGTTCATGCTCTCCCAGACCCGGATAAAGGATCTCAATACCTTCATGGAAATCGCCGACGTGCAGGTGGATAAACCCGCCGAGGTGCCACTGCGAGTGCTGATCCCGGCGTTTGTGACCAGCGAGTTGAAGACCGCCTTCCAGATAGGCTTTATGCTGTTTTTGCCCTTCTTGGTGATCGATCTGGTGGTAGCCAGTATCCTGATGGCCATGGGTATGATGATGCTGTCACCCATGCTGGTTTCCCTGCCATTCAAGCTGATGCTGTTCGTCATGGTGGATGGCTGGAACCTGATACTGGGCTCTCTGGCCAACAGTTTCGGCCTGGGCGCCGGTGGTTAAGTCGGACAAACGCAAGGAGCAAGCAGCATGAGTCCGGAAACCTTTGTCGACGTATTCCGTGAGGCACTCTGGCTGGTGACTATCATGGTGTGCGCCGTGATTTTACCGAGTTTGATGATAGGTCTGGTGGTGGCCATCTTTCAGGCCGCTACCTCCATCAACGAACAGACCTTGAGCTTCCTGCCTCGTCTCATCGTCACCCTGTTTGCACTGGGGGCGGGGGCACACTGGGGCTTGCAGAGCCTGATGGATTTCTTCCTGCTGATGGTGAGTCAAATTCCCGAGGTGGTGGGATGATGCACTCCACGACGCGGCCAGGATTGCCGTCTGACAACCCACTGCTGCTGGTATGTCTGCAGGCTTCCGAGGCGGCAGTATGACCTATACAACCGCTCTTATCATGGAGTGGTTGTCTTCCATCCTCTGGCCGTTGGCGCGGGTGAGCGGTCTCTTGATGGTGATGGCGGTGTTTGGCAGTCGGCTGACGCCAGCCCGGATCCGCATCGGGCTGGCGCTGGCACTGACCTTCATGATCGCCCCCTTGTTGCCTCCCATGCCCAAGGTTGAGCTGTTCTCCGTCGGCAGTTTTCTGGTGTTGACCCAGCAGCTGCTCATCGGCATTGCCCTCGGCCTGATGACCCAGTTTCTGATGGAGAGCTTCGTGATGGCCGGCCAGGTCATCGCCATGCAGACCAGTCTGGGCTTTGCGACCCTGGTGGACCCCATGAATGGCCAGTCTGCCCCTGTGGTAGGCCAGTTCTACCTGATGCTGGCAACTCTGGTGTTTCTGGCGGTAGATGGTCACCTCATCATGCTGCGCATGGTAGTGCTGAGTTTCGAGACTTTGCCGGTCTCCGATGCCGGGCTCACCCTGCCTGCCATCCGCAGTCTGGTCGGTTTTCTGGGGATCATGTACCAGGCCTCTCTGGTGATGGCGCTGTCGGCCATAGTCGCGCTGCTGCTCATCAACTTTGCGTTCGGTGTCATGACCCGGGCAGCCCCCCAGCTCAATATCTTCAGTATCGGTTTTGCGGTCAGCATGATGTCCGGTCTCTTCATCCTCTGGCTCACCATAGGCGGTTTTCTCGGTCACTTCGATTCCATGTGGGAGCGGGTGCAGGAGACCAGCTGCGAGCTGATTAATGTCCAGTGCTTCGGTGATCAGAATGGTTGATTGCGCGTGGCTTGATACCGAACAGCTTCACTTCCTCTGGAGGCGAGTGCCGCTGAGCTGCGTCCGGCGTTGCGGAGGTCAGCAAGATGGCTGATACCGATCAGGAACGTACCGAACAACCCACGGGCAAACGACTGCAACAGGCCCGGGAAAAAGGGCAGATTGCACGCTCCAAGGAGCTGGGTACCGCCAGCGTCCTGCTGGCAGCCGTTTTCGGTCTGCTGATGGTCAAGGAGAGTCTGGCCGGCGCCATGGTCAAGATCCTCACCATTGGCTTTACTCTGGACCGGGATCAGGCTTTTGATCCCAACGCCATGGGCGCCATGTTGCCGGCCTTGCTAAGGGAGCTTGTCTATCCGCTTGGCCTGCTGTTCATGCTGGTGGCCATAGCGGCTTTCGTCGGCAATACCCTGCTGGGGGGGATGAATTTCTCCTCCGAGGCCATGATGCCAAAGTGGAGCAAGCTGAGCCCGCTCAGCGGCATCAAGCGGATGTTCGGGGTGCAGTCCCTGATCGAACTGGTCAAGTCCATTGCCAAGGTGGTCTTCATCAGTTTGTTTGCCTGGTGGATGTTGTCGAGCCAGTTCAACCATCTGCTCAACCTCTCCATGGAGGGGTTTCCCGGGGGAATCATAGATGCGCTGGACCTGCTGCTGTGGATGCTGATCATCCTCTGTTGTGCTCTCATCCCCATAGTGGCCATAGATGTACCCTTCCAGACTTGGAACCACACCCGCCAGCTCAAGATGACCAAGCAGGAAGTGAAAGACGAATTCAAGGACAGCGAAGGTAAACCCGAGGTGAAGGGACGGATACGGCAGTTGCAGATGCAGATGGCGATGCGACGCATGATGGGAGATGTGCCAAAGGCAGACGTCATCATCACCAACCCGACCCACTACTCGGTGGCGCTCAAATACGACATTGCCAAGCCGGGTGCAGCGCCCAAGGTAGTCGCCAAGGGAACAGATGAGATCGCAATGAAGATCAGGGAGATAGCCAGGGAGTACAAGATCCCCATCATGCCGTCCCCGGCACTCACCCGCGCCATCTTTCACTCCACCGAGATTGGGCACGAAATCCCGGAAGGCCTGTTTGCCGCCGTGGCTCAGGTGTTGGCTTATATTTATCAGCTCAAAAAATTCCGTCGTGGCAGCGGCCGGCGCCCCAATCCGATCTCCAAGGATCTGCCCATTCCGCCCGAATTTCGAAAATGACAAACTTCTGACGCAGTCAAAATAAAATCATTTAAAATCAATGCATTGAATTGTTGGCTTGATGTTTGCTTTAATCTGACACCAGCAGTTTAAGATTGAGAAAAACGATGAAATTCCAGGCATCATTGGGCCGATTGAAAGAGCACAGGGGATTGCTGACCAAGGGGGTGGGGACACCGCTGCTGGTGCTGGCGTCTCTTGGTATGGTCGTGCTGCCCATCCCGCCGCTGATGCTGGATGTCCTCTTCTCCTTCAATATTGCGCTTTCCATCGTGGTCTTGCTGGTCGCCGTCTATACCCGCCGCCCTCTCGAATTTGCTGCCTTTCCAACCGTTTTGCTGCTCGCTACCTTGCTGCGCCTGGCGCTCAACGTGGCGTCAACCCGGGTGGTCTTGCTGGAAGGTCATAATGGCAGCGCTGCAGCCGGTCATGTGATCGAGGCGTTCGGCAACGTGGTGATCGGCGGCAACTATGCGGTCGGTATCATCGTCTTTACGATCCTGATGATCATCAACTTTGTGGTCATCACCAAGGGTGCGGGGCGGATCGCAGAGGTGAGCGCCCGTTTCACCCTGGATGCCATGCCCGGCAAACAGATGGCCATCGACGCGGATTTGAACGCTGGTCTCATCAACCAGGAAGATGCCAAAAAACGTCGTCAGGATGTGACCCAGGAAGCCGACTTCTACGGCTCCATGGACGGTGCCTCCAAATTTGTGAAAGGGGATGCTATCGCGGGCATCATGATCCTCTTTATCAACATCATCGGCGGTTTCATCATCGGCATGATGCAGCACCAGCTCACCTTTGGTGAAGCGGCTGAAATATATACCCTGCTTGCCATTGGTGACGGTCTGGTTGCTCAGATCCCCTCCCTGCTGCTCTCCATCGCCGCCGCCATCATAGTGACCCGGCAGAATACGGATCAGGACATGGGCACGGCGGTACTGGGTCAGTTGTTTGACAATCCCAAGGCACTGACCATCTCGGCCGGCATCCTGCTGATGATGGGGCTGGTTCCCGGCATGCCACATTTTGCTTTCCTGAGTCTGGGAGCCATCTCTGCCACCGGAGCCTGGTGGCTGCTGCGCCGTGAGAAACGTGCTGCGGCCAAGGCCGCCAAGGGCGAGCTGATGCCGGCTACTTCAGAGCAGCCTCATGAGCAGAAAGAGCTGAGCTGGGACGATGTGATGCCGGTGGATATTATCGGGCTGGAGGTGGGCTATCAGCTCATCCCTCTGGTGGATCGCAATCAGGGTGGTGAACTGCTCAGCCGGATCAAAGGGGTGCGCAAGAAACTTTCTCAGGAGCTCGGCTTTCTGGTTCCTGCCGTACATATTCGGGACAATCTGGATCTGGCGCCCAATCAATACCGCATCACCTTGATGGGGGTCAGTACCGGCGAGGCCAATGTTTACCATGATAAGGAGATGGCCATCAACCCGGGCCAGGTGTTCGGCCAGATCCAGGGCATTGCCACCCGGGATCCCGCCTTCGGGCTGGAGGCGGTGTGGGTCGCCAAGGAGCAGGTCTCCCAGGCGCAGACCCTGGGTTATACAGTGGTGGATACCGCGACAGTGGTCGCTACCCACTTGAGCCAGATCCTCTCCAACCATGCCGCCTTGCTGCTGGGACATGACGAGGTGCAGCAACTGCTCGACATGATAGGGAAGCACCAGAGCAAACTGGTGGAAGGATTGGTTCCCGAGGTCATCAGCATGGGTAACCTGGTGAAGGTATTGCAGAATTTGCTCAATGAAGGCGTGCCAATCCGTGATATGCGCACTATCCTGCAGACCCTGGTGGAATATGCCCCGCGCAGCCCGGACCCGGAAGTGCTCACGGCCGCCTGCCGTATCGCCCTGCGCCGCCTGATAGTGCAGGAGATTGCCGGCCCGGATCCCGAGTTACCGGTGATCACATTGTCGCCAGAATTGGAACGTATATTGCATCAATCCCTGCAGGCAGGGGGTGGTGATGGCGCTGGCATAGAGCCGGGCCTGGCGGAGCGGATGCAGCGCTCGCTGGTGGAAGCCACTCAACGACAAGAACTGGAAGGCCAACCGGCCGTGCTTCTGACATCAGGGATACTGCGCAATACCCTGGCGAAATTTGTCAAGAATGCCATTCCTGGATTACGCGTTCTGTCTTATCAGGAAGTGCCTGATGACAAGCAAATCCGCATCGTCAGTGCGGTAGGACAGAACTAGTTAGCGGAGATGACGGGTGAAGATTAAGCGGTTTTTTGCCAAGGATATGAGAACGGCGCTGGCTGAGGTCAAGGAGACTCTCGGGCCCGATGCCGTCATCATGTCCAACAAGAAAGTCACCGGAGGGGTGGAGATAGTCGCTGCTGTCGATTATCAATCCCAGGTTCCGGGACCCAAAGATGCGCCGGTTCGCCGTCAGTTGAACGATGAGAGCGTCAATATCTCGTCTGCCGGACGGCAGATGACGCGCCCTGTGCCCACCCCGGCCAAGGAACAGAACGAACACTATGCCGATACCCTGGCCGCGCTGCTGGCACGCCAGCAGAAGCTGAATCCATCCAACCCGGCCGGTCTCAACGGTGGGGCCCCGATGGCTGCTGCCGGATCCGCGCCTCGCACCCTGGCCGAACAGGGCCAGTGGGGAGCGGCGCCCGAGCCCGCCAAGCCCAAAGCCAGAGTGGCGACCCCGGGTCGCGCTCCCCAGCCTGCGCCGCGAGAGCAGGAGATGGAAGGGATGCGCAAGGAGATGGCCAGCATTCGCAAGCTGCTGGAGCACCAGATCTCCGGACTGATGTGGCAGGAAGTGGAACGCCGTGAACCTATGCGGGCCCTGCTCATCAAGGAACTCAAGAAGATAGGCTTTGATGATGCGTTTGCCGATCAGCTGGCGGGCCTTATCCCTGAGGATATGTCCATCCATCAGGCCATGGCCCAGTTGGCCGAGGTGCTGACCGCCCAGCTCAAGATCAGCGAAGACGACATTTTACGACAGGGTGGGGCGGTTGCCCTGCTCGGACCGACCGGGGTGGGCAAAACCACCACCATCGCCAAACTGGCGGCACGGTTTGCCATGAAGTATGGCGCCGAGCAGGTGGCGCTCATCACCACGGACAACTACCGGATTGGTGCCCATGAACAGTTGCAGACCTATGGTCGCATCATGGGGTGTCCGGTTCGGCAGGTGCGTGATGCCGAAGAGCTGGCCAATGCGCTTTATCAGTTCCGCCATCGTCGGCTGGTACTCATCGATACCGCAGGGGTCGGGCAGCGGGATATACGGCTGACCGAGCAGCTCGATACCCTGGTCAAGAATGCCAAGGTTCGCATCCGCAGCTACCTGGTGATGTCAGCCACTTCCCAGCGTCGAGTGATGCAGGAGGCGGTAGACCATTTCCGGCGTATTCCATTAAGCGGCTGCATACTTACCAAATTGGATGAGAGTCTGAATCTGGGCGAAGTGATTAACGTGTGTATCCAGAATGCATTGCCCATCAGCTATATCACTGATGGACAAAGGGTTCCGGAAGATATTCAAGTTGCCAATGCGGCGCAGCTCGTCGGGGCTGCCATGGGCTCGCTGGAGCAGGAAACAGAAGAACCCTATTTCTGGGGGGCAGGCTTTGGCGAGGCCGAAGATTCGGAGTTTTATGAGTAACATACATATGGATCAGGCGAGTGGTCTGCGCAAAATGCGTCAAAACAATCGAGTAAAAGTGATCGCCGTTTCCGGTGGCAAGGGTGGCGTGGGCAAGACCAACGTGACCCTGAACGTGGCGGGTGCCATGGCCGCCCAAGGCAAACGGGTGATGGTGCTGGACGCCGACCTTGGCCTTGCTAACGTTGACGTCATGCTGGGGCTGCGGGTACACCGCAACCTCTCCCATGTGCTGGCCGGCGAGTGCACCATAGACGACATCATAGTCGAGGGGCCCTACGGCATGATGATAGTGCCGGCGACATCAGGTACCCAGTCCATGGTGGAACTCTCCCCGGTGCAGCATGCCGAGCTTATCCGCGCCTTCAGCGAGATGAAGACTCAGGTCGATATCCTGATGGTGGATACGGCGGCGGGCATTTCCGAGATGGTGCTGAGTTTCACTCGCGCCGCTCAGGACATCATGATAGTGGTGTGCGACGAGCCTACCTCCATCACGGATGCCTATGCGCTGATCAAGATCCTCTCGAAGGATCACGGCGTGTTTCGCTTCAAGGTGGTGGCCAACATGGTGCGCAGCCTGCGCGAAGGGCAGGAGCTCTATGCCAAGCTGACCCGTGTAACCGATCGTTTTCTGGACACCTCGCTGGAGCTGGTGGCCTGCGTGCCTTACGACACCAACTTGCGGGCTGCCGTGCGCAAGCAGAAGCTGATTGTCGAAGCCTTCCCCAAGTCACCTGCAGCGCTGGCGTTTCGCGCCCTCGCCAACAAGGCGGCAAGCTGGCCCATTCCTAACCAACCCGGCGGTCATCTCGAATTTTTCCTGGAAAATTTGCTGCAAAAGCCGGTCATAGCACAGGAAGGTTCCCGTGAATAAAGCCCAAGCGTACTTGCGTCATCAGGATTCCTATGTGCTGGTCGAGCGTCATGCTCCACTGGTGAAGCGGATTGCCCAGCATTTATTGGCTCGCCTGCCAAGCAGTGTCTTGCTGGATGACCTGATCCAGGCAGGTATGATTGGGCTGCTCGAAGCTTCCCGCAATTTTGACGGCAGCAAGGGCGCCAGTTTTGAGACCTACGCCGGGATCCGCATTCGTGGCTCCATGCTCGACGAGATTCGGCGGGGCGACTGGGTGCCGCGTTCCGTGCATCGCAACAGCCGTGCCATCGCCGAAGCCATCGAAAATGTTGAACAAGCGCATGGCCGTGATGCCCGCGATACCGAGGTGGCGGTCCAGATGGGGGTCAGTCTCGGTGAGTATCACACCATGCTGCAGGATGTCTCCTGCGGCAAGATCATCGGTATCGAGGACCTGGGGGTCAGCGAGGATGTGATTGGTCATCCCGACGATGCTGGAGGCAACAGTGGTTTTGACGAACTGGCAGCCGAGCGTTTTCAAGGTGCTCTTGCCGAACACATTGGACGCTTGCCGGAACGGGAAGCGTTGGTGCTCTCCCTTTACTACGATGAAGAACTGAACTTGCGTGAAATAGGCGAGGTATTGAACGTAAGTGAGTCTCGTGTGAGCCAGATACACAGTCAGGCGATGCACAGATTACGCGCTCGTTTAAGAGATTGGCATGTATAAGTGTTTGTACTAGCTACACTGAAACAAAACTCTAAGGCATAATCCGCAAAACAAAACCTGCGATCTGCATCATGTAAGTGAGCCGCTATGGCGGCTATTTAGGAGGGAATTTTGGACAAGAACATGAAAATCCTCATTGTTGACGATTTTTCAACGATGCGCCGGATTATCAAGAACTTGCTGCGTGACTTGGGATTTAACAATACCCACGAAGCAGATGACGGCAACACGGCCTTGCCAATGTTGAAAAATGGTGATTATCAGTTCGTGGTCACCGACTGGAACATGCCCGGTATGCAAGGTATCGACTTGCTCAAGGCGATTCGCGTCGATGACAAACTCAAGCATCTGCCGGTGCTGATGGTAACGGCTGAAGCCAAGCGCGAACAGATCATTGAAGCCGCCCAGGCGGGCGTCAATGGCTATATCGTCAAGCCTTTCACCGCTGCAACGCTCAAAGAGAAACTCGACAAAATCTTTGAACGAATCGGCTAAGGAGCAGCAGGGATGAAGGCCAAAACGAGTGCAATGATTTCGCTCGATCAGGCAAGGATGCTTGTTGCCCATCTTGAGCAAGGCGAATTTGAACAGGCCGATACCATCATTGCTGATGCATGTGCCCCCAATGCCGCCGCTCTCTTTGACAAAGTGGGTCAACTGACCCGACAACTGCATGATTCCCTACAGGATTTCCGGCTGGATCCGCGGATCCCCGACCTGGCGACCCATGATATTCCCGATGCACGGGAGCGTCTCAGCTACGTTATCGACATGACTGATAAGGCAGCCAACCGCACCATGGATGCGGTGGAAGCCAGCCTGCCGATTGCTGACCGGCTCAATGACAATATTCAGCTGGTTCTGCCCAACTGGAATGCCCTGATGAGCAGGGACATGAATGTTGGACAATTTAAGTCTTTATGTCACCAACTGGATGATTTTATTAAGGCTTCTGAATCTGATGCCGATAAATTACGGCAACTGCTGACAGAAATCCTGATGGCGCAAGATTTTCAGGATTTGACCGGCCAGATGATCCGCAAGGTCATCAAGCTGGTTCAGGAAGTTGAAACAAAATTAATAGAAATGCTGACTATGTTTGGTGAGGCTGCGGCTGAGCATTCATCTCAACGCCTTCCTGTAAGCGGGATTGAAGCCGAAGGCCCCATCATGAACCCTGAGACGCGTTCCGATGTGGTCAATGGTCAGGATGATGTGGACGATCTGCTGTCTAGCCTGGGATTCTAATGGAGTGACGCATGGCCTTCGAAGTTGATGAAGACATACTGCAAGACTTTTTGGTCGAAGCATCCGAAATATTGGAACAGTTGTCCGAACAACTGGTCGACTTGGAAAAGCGACCCGATGACAAGAATCTGTTGAATGCCATATTTCGAGGCTTTCATACCGTTAAAGGCGGCGCCGGTTTTCTCTCTCTGGGAGAATTGGTAGACGTCTGTCACGGTGCCGAAAACGTGTTCGACATCTTGCGCAATGGCAAGCGAACCGTCACTGCCGAGTTGATGGATGTCATTTTGCAGGCACTGGACGCCATCAATGTGATGTTCGCCCAGGTGCAGAATCGCGAACCACCAAGCCCTGCCTCCGCTGAAATCCTGCATGATCTGCATGAGCTCTGCAAGCCCGAGGGGCAAGAGCAGCTGCTGACTGCCTCCGCTGGCAATAATGCCCCTGTCCAGGGGGAAGAACCGGTTGAGACTGCTGTCGTGGTTTCCGAACCCGAGGCGGTTGCTGCACCATTGCCCGTCAATGGTGGCGGCTCCATCGATGAAATCTCTGCCGATGAGTTCGAGCGTTTGCTCGATGAATTGCATGGTGCTGGCGGTGCGCCGACCCCGGTTGCCAATTCCATATTGACCGGCACCGGTGACATCACCGACGACGAGTTCGAAGCCTTGCTCGATCAGTTGCATGGTCAGGGTCAGCATAGCGGCGCCCTCGAGGTCAACCCCTTGACGTCGGTACAAAAAGAAGTCGACGAACTTATCGATGACGATGAGTTCGAGCGTCTGCTTGATGAGCTGCATGGTCGTGGCCAGGGACCGAAAACCAGTATCACGCCACCTGCAGCACCGGTAGCAGCCGCCCCAACACCAGCAGCTCCGGTGAGCGCAGCCCCTGCGGCCAAGCCGACGCCTGCGCCGACACCAAAACCCGCAGCCGCGCCGACTGTTGCCGCAAAACCGGCCCCAGCCCCCGTCAAACAACCGTCAGCACCCGCAGAAAATGCAGTGCAAAGCGATACCACGGTTCGGGTAGATACCAAGACATTGGACGTCATCATGAACATGGTGGGTGAGCTGGTGCTGGTTCGTAATCGTCTGGTGAGCCTCGGCATC
This sequence comes from Aeromonas sp. TS_SC_11, assembly GCF_057318915.1. Classification (NCBI taxonomy): domain Bacteria; kingdom Pseudomonadati; phylum Pseudomonadota; class Gammaproteobacteria; order Aeromonadales; family Aeromonadaceae; genus Aeromonas; species Aeromonas sp. TS_SC_11. The sequence goes on along the minus strand of NZ_CM170470.1, from coordinate 4,452,926 downwards.
GCCAGCAACGATGAAGATATGTCAAAAGCGGTTGCCAATCTGGACGTGGTGACGGCCGATCTGCAAGGCGCGGTAATGAAAACCCGCATGCAGCCCATCAAAAAAGTATTTGGTCGCTTCCCGCGCGTCGTGCGCGATCTGGCTCGCACTCTCAAGAAAGACATTGAGCTGGTGATGGTCGGGGAAGAGACTGACCTGGATAAAAACCTGGTCGAGGCCCTGGCCGATCCGCTGGTTCACTTGGTGCGCAACTCCTGTGACCATGGGGTCGAGATGCCGGATGTTCGTGAAAAAGCGGGCAAGCCACGTCAGGGCACCATTACCCTGAGTGCCTCCCAGCAGGGTGACCACATCCTGCTTTGTATCGAGGATGATGGTGCCGGCATGGATCCGGAGAAGCTCAAGTCCATCGCTATCAGTCGTGGTGTGCTGGATGCAGACAGCGCGGCTCGTATGAGTGACAACGATGCCTACAACCTGATTTTTGCGCCTGGTTTCTCTACCAAATCAGAGATATCCGATATCTCAGGCCGTGGTGTCGGTATGGATGTGGTGAAAACCAGCATTGTGAGCCTGAATGGCTCCGTCTATATCGATTCAACCTGGGGTAAAGGGACCCGCCTCGAGATCAAGGTGCCTTTGACTCTGGCTATCTTGCCGACGCTGATGGTGGAAGTGGGTGAACAGACGTTTGCCTTGCCGCTGGGGTGTGTGAACGAGATTTTCCATCTGGACCTCAAAAAGGCCAACGTGGTGGATGGTCAGCTCACTATCATAGTGCGTGACAAGGCCATTCCGCTCTTTTATCTGCACAAGTGGCTGGTGAAAGGGACGAACAAGAAATCACGGCAGGATACGGGCCATGTGGTGATAGTGCAGATTGGCACCCAGCAGATAGGTTTTGTCGTGGATAACCTGATTGGCCAGGAAGAGGTGGTGATCAAGCCGCTGGACAACCTGCTGCAAGGAACCCCTGGCATGGCCGGGGCCACTATCACCAGTGATGGTGGTATCGCACTCATTCTGGATGTGCCGAGTCTGCTCAAAGCGTATGCGCGTAGACATTGATAGCTCAGGCCCAAGGAGTTAGAAAAATAACAATGGCAGTCAAGGTACTAGTTGTCGACGATTCGAGCTTCTTCCGCCGCCGGGTCAGTGAAATCATCAATCAGGATCCCATGCTGACGGTGATAGACACGGCCCAGAATGGACGGGAGGCAGTAGACAAAGCGCTGGCTCTGCGGCCTGATGTGATCACCATGGACATAGAGATGCCCGTGATGGATGGCATCAGCGCCGTACGCGAGATCATGGCCAAGTGTCCCACTCCGATCCTTATGTTCTCCTCTCTGACCCATGAAGGGGCCAAGGCCACGCTCGATGCGCTGGATGCCGGTGCTCTCGACTTTCTGCCCAAGAAATTTGAAGACATTGCCCGTGACAAGGATGAGGCGATCCGGCTGTTGCAACAACGGGTCAAGGATATTTCGCGCAAGCGCTTCCTGATGGCGGCACCGGCTCGAGCCAAAGCGCCGGAACCTGCTGCTCGCAGCCCATTGGGCAGTTCGCTGTCACGTCCTGGTGATCGTCAGGCCGAGCCACAGCGGAGTGTGCCGGCGGCGGCGTTCAAGCGCAGTGGCAAGACTTATCAGCTGGTAGCTATCGGTACCTCCACCGGCGGCCCGGTTGCACTGCAAAATGTGTTGACCAAGCTGCCCGCTGATTTTCCTCACCCCATATTGCTTATCCAGCATATGCCGGCGACCTTTACCGCCGCCTTTGCCGCTCGTCTCAATGGCCTGTGCCAGATCGGGGTCAAGGAGGCGGAAGATGGTGATGTACTCAAACCCGGTCATGCCTATCTGGCGCCCGGTGGCAAACAGATGTTGCTGGAAGGGCGTGGTGTCGGTGCCCGTATCCGGATTGTCGAGGGTAACGACAAGGTCAACTACAAACCTTGTGTCGATATTACCTTTGCTTCAGCGGCCAAAACCTATGCCGACAAGGTGCTTGCCATCGTATTGACCGGCATGGGGGCCGATGGCCGGGATGGCGCTCGCCTGCTCAAGGAACAGGGGTCAACCATCTGGGCTCAGGATGAAGCGTCCTGTGTCGTATATGGTATGCCGCAAGCCGTTGCCAAGGCGGGTATCGCCACTGAGTCACTGCCGCTGGATCGGGTGGCACAGCGTATTCTGGTTGAGCTGGGTCGCTAAAGATGGGCATGTTCGGCCTGATCCTGGCGCTGGGAGCCATTGCCATTGCCCAGTTGTGGCATGGCGGCACCCTGCTCACCCTGCTCGATGGCCCCGCCTTTGTCATCGTGGTGGGTGGCACCTGGGGCGCGGTCATTTTGCAGACACCGCGCAAGTATCTGCTTGAAGCCATCAGGCAGTTGCGCTGGATGTTGATCCCTCCTGCCTGGGATCTGCTCAATCAAGCCGAGCGGCTGCAGGGATGGGCTGTGTTTGCCCGCCAGCAGGGACTGTTGGCGCTGGAAAATCAGGCCGATCAGGAGAGTGACGAGTTCACCCGTCAGGGCCTCACCATGATAGTGGACGGGGTATCGATAGAGGATATCCGCATGTTGCTGGAAGCGGACATCGATATCGAGCAGGAGCGCAACGAGCACTCCGCCAGGGTCTTTGAGGCCATGGGGGGATATAGTCCGACCATTGGCATCATAGGTGCAGTGATAGGTCTGATCCAGGCCATGTTCAATCTGGAAGATCCCGCTGCTCTTGGTGCCGGAATTGCCGTTGCCTTTGTTGCCACCATCTATGGGGTCGGCTTTGCCAACCTCTTTTATTTACCGATTGCCAATCGTCTGCGCGCCTTTCACTATCATTACGCTCTGTTTCAGGAGATGACGCTGGAAGGTTTGATGGCGATTGCTCACGGCGAAAATGGCCCGCAGGTTGAACGGCGGTTGAAGGCTTATCTGAAAGGAGAGTAGCCATGCGCAAGCGCTATCGTTTGCACCTGCAAGGTCGAGAGCACCTCGATCGATGGCTGGTTTCCTATGCCGACTATATGACGCTGATCTTTGCTCTGTTCGTGGTGCTCTACTCGGTGGCGCTGGTCAACAAGGACAAGTATCGCGCCGTCATTGATGGCATGACTCAGGCTTTCAGCGTCATGCCGCCACGCAGCGATGGCTTGCTGGAAGGGCAGGGGACATCCCTGTTGAACGGCGAGGTCTCTGCCACATCTGCAGTGCTGGAGAGTGCCAGACAAGACTCCCCTTCGATTGCTCCCATTTCTGGTGTTCCCATCAAGCAAGATGGTACGACTCTTGCGACGATAGATACCCAATTGCAGGAAAACATGGGCTCACTGGTGGAGGCGGGGGTAGTCAAGCTCACGCTGGATGACAACTGGTTGACGGTAGAGCTGAGCTCTGGACTCTTGTTTGGTAGTGGCAGTGCCTTTATGAGCACTAATGCCGAGACTGTGCTCAATACTCTTTCAAGTATTCTCAAACCGGTCGATAACTATGTGAGAGTGCGAGGCTACACAGATAACCAGCAGATAAATAATGAAATTTTCCGTTCCAACTGGACGTTGTCAGCGGCAAGAGCGGAGGCCGTGCTCACGGCTCTCATCGCCAAGGGAGTTGCCCCCCAGCGACTTGCTTACGAGGCCTACGGCGAGTTTTCTCCCTTTACCGAGAATGACAGCGAACAGGGACGTTTACAGAATCGCAAGGTGGTGGTCGCTATTTCCAAGTTCGCCTGGGTGCCACCCGCCCCCGCTCCCGTCAAGCCTGTGACGGTGGAGCCGGTTCCCGCAGTGCAACAGGCAGTCGAGGCAGGCGAGGTCAAGGTGATCACTCTGCCAGGTGGTGGCATACGTATAACAACAAGGCAGGATTGATACAGTGATTGTTTGGACGGTTGCCAACCAAAAAGGTGGGGTCGGTAAAACCACCACAGTGGTCTCGTTAGCCGGTATTCTGGCTCAGCGCGGACAGCGGGTGCTATTGATTGACACTGACCCCCATGCTTCCTTGACTGCATATCTCGACTTTGATTCAGACCGGCTGGACGGCACTCTCTATGAATTGTTTCAGGCTGCCAAACCTACTGCCGAGCTGGTCAATAAACTGACGCTGAGAACCAAATTCGAAAATATCCATCTTCTGCCGGCTTCCATCACATTGGCTACCCTGGATCGGGTGATGGGAAACCGGGAAGGGATGGGATTGGTGATCAAGCGTGCCCTGCTGCGTATTCAGGATCAGTATGACTATGTGCTCATCGATTGCCCGCCGGTGTTGGGCGTCATGATGGTCAACGCTCTGGCGGCCTGTGATCGGATACTGGTACCGGTACAAACCGAATTTCTGGCGCTCAAGGGGCTGGAGCGGATGATGAAAACTTTCGAAATCATGCAACGCTCCAAGCGGGAGAAGTTCCGCTTCACCGTGATCCCCACCATGTTTGACAAGCGAACCCGCGCCTCCCTGATGACCCTGAAGTCCATCAAGGAACAACATGGCGATGCCGTATGGAACGCCGTCATCCCCATCGATACCAAGTTTCGGGATGCCAGTTTGCTCCACATTCCCCCTTCTATTTATTCGCCGAGCAGCCGCGGCACTTATGCCTATGAGACTTTGCTCAACTATCTTGATGCCCAGGAGCGTCAACGTGCTCATGAGGTGACATCATGAGAGACACTACTCAAGTGAGGGCAATGGATGATTACTTCCATTCCCTGTTGCTGGATGAGGTCCTGCTGACGGAGCCGTCAGAAGAGCTTGAACCTGCGCCCGTGATCTTGTTGCAACGCCAGCCTCTGGCTGCTCCCGAGGTAGTCGTTCAACCCTATCTGGAAGCGGATGAACGGCTCGAACAGCTGAGCGAGTTGCTCGCCCAGGTGGGTCAGGTGCAGTTTGAAATGGATGCCCTGAGCCATGAAGAGGTCGTCAGCGAGCCCTTGCAGATCGAGGCTGAAGATGCCTTGTTGCCAGTTGAGCCTGTCTGGCCAGAGGAGATGCCGGCCCCGGCGGTGGTCGAACCGGCAACGTTGGTGATGACAGAAACGACGGTAGAGCTGGCGCCTCAAGAAGCGGTGGCATCATCGACCTGGGAAAATATCGATACCGGCAAGGAATTTCAGGCGCTGTTCTTCGAAGTTGCTGGCGTCACCTTTGCAGTGCCCCTGACCGAGCTTGGCGGGATCCATCAGATGGGCGAAGTCTCGTCGCTGTTTGGTCAGCCCGACTGGTATCGTGGCATCATGACTTCCCGCGAGCAGAAGATGAACGTGGTGGATACCGCGCAGTGGGTGATGCCGGGTCAGCACCTGGAGATACCGGATTACAAGTATCTGATCATGTTGGGTGAATCTCCCTGGGGGCTCGCCTGCCATCATCTGAAAGGCACGGAGTTATTGCATCGTGATCAGGTCAAATGGCGCCATCAGGAGGGTAAACGCCCTTGGCTGGCTGGCATGGTCAAGGAGAAGATGTGCGCCCTGCTGCATGTCAGGGAATTGCTCCTGTTGCTGGAGCGCGGGGTCAACATAGAAGGTCGCTGATAACTTCTGCACTTGTGCTGTTTTATTGCTAGTTTTACCAGTAGACGTTTTCATAAAAGGAATAAAAACATGACAGAAAAGCGCAATATTGCACAGAATCTGGCCGAAGATGAAGTGCTGCAATGGGTCACCTTCCAGCTGGAAAATGAAACCTACGGCATCAACGTGATGCAGGTGCAGGAGGTGTTGCGCTACACCGAAATCGCCCCTGTGCCGGGTGCGCCCGAATATGTGCTGGGTATCATCAACCTGCGCGGCAATGTGGTGACCGTTATCGATACCCGTTCCCGTTTCGGCCTGCCTTCCGGAGATGTGAGCGAGAACTCGCGCATCGTCATCATCGAGGCGGAGAAGCAGGTGATTGGTATCATGGTCGACAGTGTGGCCGAGGTGGTCTATCTGCGTTCCTCCGAGATTGATGCCGCCCCTGCGGTGGGTACCGAAGAGAGCGCCAAGTTCATTCAGGGTGTCAGCAACCGTGATGGTCAACTGCTGATCCTGGTCGATCTGAACAAGCTGCTCTCCGATGAAGAGTGGGAAGATATTGGTTCCCTCTGATAGAAAGGTGATGTTTTGATTATTGAAATAGCTGCCTTGGGGGTGTCCTTGTTGGCGTTGGTGCTGGCCCTGTACGGGGTGATCAGCAGCCGACGTGGCCAACGAGAGTCCGAGGCCAGGGTGGAGACGCTGCAAGGCCAGCTCGAGAGTCTGCGCAAGCAGATGATGGAACTGCACACGGGGGCCATCGGCATGGGCCAGCGTTTGCAGTCGGTCGAAGGGGCCATGCAGCAGGTCAACGATCGCCAGCAGGAGCTGACCCTGCAGGATCCGGAACGCCGCCTTTACAGCCGTGCCGCCAAGATGGTCGAGCTGGGTGCCGACCTCGACGAGGTCATGAACGAGTGCGAATTGCCAAAGGCCGAGGCTGAACTCTTGATTTCATTGCGAAAAGGCCGCTCATAAATCATCGGGAAGGCGCTCGCCTTCCTGATTTTCATCTCCCGCTTTGCGCGCCGAAAAGGCGGGATCTTCCCCACAAATCCTGCTGATAATTGGCATCTTTGAAAAGACGCATTCTAATACTGTGTTAATATGCAGGCCGCCTCTTTTCATCTGATTACATCCTCATGCTGCTTCAAGTTAACAATCTGAGCTGCGTGCGTGAAGATCGCACTCTGTTTGAACACCTCTCCTTTGCGGTGGCTCCCTGCGATCTGGTGCAGATTGAAGGTCCCAATGGCGTGGGCAAGACCAGCCTGTTGCGCCTCTTGACGGGTCTGTCCCAGCCGTTTGCCGGTGAAGTGTGCTGGAATGGCGAAAATATCCGCCACTGTCGCGATGAATATCATGCCAACCTGCTCTATCTGGGCCATCAGCCCGGTGTCAAGGCGGCGCTGACACCGCTCGAAAATCTCGCCTTCTATCAGAAACTGCATCATCCGACCCAAACCGGGGTGGATCTGTGGCGAGTGCTGGCCCAGGTCGGGCTTGCCGGTTTCGAGGACAATCCCAGCGGACAACTCTCCGCCGGTCAGCAGCGCCGGGTGGCACTGGCAAGGCTTTGGCTCAGTGATAAACCGGCGCTCTGGATCCTGGATGAGCCCTTTACCGCCATCGACAAGCAGGGGGTCAAGGTACTGGAACGCCTCTTCCTGGCCCACGCCGAGCGGGGAGGCATGGTGATCCTCACCACCCACCAGGACATGACTCTGATGCAGGGACGGTTGAAGACCCTGTCGCTGACCCCTTTGCTGCAGGAGTAGCTTGATGTTGCGCGCCGTAATCCAGCTTATTCACCGCGAGTTGCTGATGGCTCTGCGCCAGCGCTCCGACATTTTAAACCCGCTCTGGTTTTTCCTGATCGTCATCACCCTGTTTCCCCTCGGCATAGGCCCTGAGCCCAAGCTGTTGGCTCGCATAGCCCCCGGTATCATATGGGTGGCCGCCTTGCTGGCGGCCATGCTTTCCTTTGAGCGGCTGTTTCGGGATGATTTCAGCGATGGGGCGCTTGAGCAGATGATGCTGATGCCTCATCCCCTCGGGCTGCTGGCGCTGGCAAAAGTGATCGCTCACTGGTTGCTGACAGGGCTGCCACTGCTGCTGATCTCACCGCTGCTTGCCATCCTGTTGTCACTGGACATGAACTCCTATCTGGCCGTGGTCGCGACCCTGGCGCTGGGAACCCCTGTGCTGAGTCTGCTCGGGGCCGTCGGCGTAGCCCTGACGGTGGGGCTGCGCAAGGGGGGCGTACTGCTCAGCTTGCTGATCCTGCCGCTCTATATTCCGGTACTGATTTTTGCCACCTCTGCCATCGATGCGGCGGGGATGGGCTTGCCCTATGCTGGCCAGCTCGCTATTTTGGCCGCCATGCTGGTGGGAGCTTTGACCCTGACCCCGCTGGCGGTATCGGCGGCGCTCAGGGTCAGCCTGAACTGACGATGGACATGAGCACAGGGATCCTTATGGGTCATTGTGGAAAAATTATGTTGCGATGGATCAAGAAGAGGGTCGCTTATTGCTTTCGGGGTATTTGATGTCACCCCGAGGTCAGTATGGTAGGCCTCGCCAAACAATTAATAACAAAAAGGTTTTGTGAGCTATGTGGAAATGGTTGCACCCTTACGCTAAACCCGAGCGAGCCTATGGGCTGGCAGGGACCTTGCTGCCCTGGTTTGCCGTGACAAGTCTGCTGTCATTTATCATCGGCACTGTCTGGGGGCTGGCCTTTGCACCGGCCGACTATCAGCAGGGTGACTCCTTCCGGATCATCTATATCCATGTTCCTTCCGCCATTCTCTCCATGGGGGCCTACTCCACCATGGCAGTGGCCGCCTTTATCGGGCTGGTGTGGCAACTGCGAATGGCCGACATGACGGTGGCGGCCATTGCGCCGGTCGGTGCCGTGTTCACCTTTATTGCGCTGTTTACCGGTGCTGCCTGGGGCAAACCCATGTGGGGCACCTGGTGGGTATGGGATGCGCGCCTCACTTCCGAGCTGATCCTGCTGTTTCTCTACCTGGGGGTGATTGCTCTCTACAACGCTTTCAGCGACAAGGTGGTGGCTGGCCGCGCCGCTGGCATTCTGGCACTGGTGGGGGTGATCAACCTGCCCATCATTCACTACTCGGTGGAGTGGTGGAACACCTTGCACCAGGGCGCCAGCATCACCAAGTTTGACAAACCCTCCATTTCCCCCGAGATGCTGTGGCCGCTGCTCATCATGATACTGGCGTTTGCCGCCTTCCTTGGAGCCTTGACCCTGATGCGTTTTCGAAACGAGCTCTTGATGCGGGAGTGGCATCGCCCCTGGGTCATCGATCTTGCCAAGCAGGAGAAGTAAGCATGCACTTTGCCTCTTTCAGTGACTTCATGGCGATGGGCGGTTACGCCTTCTATGTCTGGCTCTCTTTTGGTCTGACCCTGATCTGCCTGGTTGGCATCGTCATTTCCACCCGTATAAAAACCCGCAGCCTGCTTGGCGAGTTGCGTAGCAAGCAGGAGCGAGAGGCCCGCCGCAAGGCGGCCCAGCAGATGGAGAACACCCTATGAACCCGAGACGCAAAAAACGCCTCACCATCATACTGGCGATCAGTGCCGGTTTGGCCGCCGTGATCGGCCTGGTGCTCTATGCCCTCAGCCAGAACATCGATCTCTTCTACACCCCGAGTGAGCTGGTAGAAGGCAAGGGACCGGACAAGATCAAGCCCGAAGAGGGGCAGCGTCTGCGTATTGGTGGGCTGGTGGTACCGGGTTCAGTGCTGCGAGATCAGCAAAGCCTCAAGGTAGCCTTCAAGCTGGTGGATAATGGCGGACATCTGGTGACCGTCGAGTTTGACGGCATACTGCCGGACTTGTTCCGGGAAGGGCAGGGCATAGTGGCCCAGGGTACTCTCAAGAACGCCACTACGGTGGAGGCGTTCGAGGTGCTGGCCAAGCACGATGAAAACTACATGCCGCCGGAAGTGGCCGATGCCACCAATGGTATGCATTTCAAGCCGGAATATACCGAGGCGCAGTTGAAAGGAGCCAAACAATGAGTCTGGCTGCCCGCTCACCGTTTTCATCGTTTCTCACCCGCGCACAGGTGTGTGCTGTAACTCAACCTGAAGGAACTCTGAAATGATCCCGGAATTAGGGCAGTTTTCACTGATCCTGGCCTTTGCCACCGCCATCTTGCTGGGGGTTTATCCCTTGCTCGGCGCTCAATGGGGGCGCCTTGGCATGATGTCGACCGCCCGTCCGCTGGCCTATGCCCAGTTTTTGCTGCTGTTGCTGTCGTTTCTGTGCCTGACCTGGGCCTTTATCGACCACGACTTTACCGTGCAGTATGTGGCCACCAACTCCAACACCCTCTTGCCGCTGGCGTATCGGATCTCTGCCGTCTGGGGGGCCCATGAGGGCTCCTTGCTGCTCTGGGTACTGACGCTGGCAGGCTGGACGGCAGCGGTGGCCCTGTTCAGCCGCAGCCTGCCGCTCGATGCGGTAGCGCGGGTGCTCGGGGTTCTGGGGCTTATCTCGGTTGGTTTCACCGCCTTCGTGCTCTTTACCTCCGACCCTTTCACCCGGACCCTGCCTTACTTCCCTGTGGATGGCCGCGATCTTAACCCCTTGTTGCAGGATCCGGGTCTTATCTTCCATCCGCCCATGCTCTACATGGGGTATGTGGGCTTCTCGGTCGCCTTTGCCTTTGCCATCGCCTCCCTGATGACGGGGCGTCTCGACGCCACCTGGGCGCGCTGGTCCCGTCCCTGGACCATGGCGGCCTGGGTCTTCCTGACCTTGGGCATAGTGCTTGGCTCCTGGTGGGCTTATTACGAGCTCGGCTGGGGTGGCTGGTGGTTTTGGGATCCGGTAGAAAACGCCTCCTTCATGCCCTGGCTGGCAGGTACTGCCCTGCTGCACTCGCTGGCGGTAAGCGAGAAGCGGGCCACTTTCAAGGCCTGGACAGTGCTGCTGGCACTCTCCGCCTTCTCCCTGAGCCTGCTCGGCACCTTCCTGGTGCGTTCCGGCGTATTGGTGTCGGTGCATGCGTTCGCCTCCGACCCGACCCGCGGCCTGTTCATTCTGGGCTTCCTGCTGGCGGTTATCGGCAGTTCGCTCCTGCTGTTCGCCTTCAAGGGCTCGCAGGTGAAGAGTCACGGCAAGCACGAGCTGTGGAGTCGCGAGACCCTGCTGCTCGGCAACAACATCATGCTGGTGGCGGGTCTGTTGACCGTGTTGCTCGGCACCCTGTTGCCGCTGGTGCACAAGGAGCTGGGACTTGGCAGCATCTCCATCGGCACTCCCTTCTTCAACCATATCTACAGCTGGCTGATCATTCCGTTTGCCCTGCTGATGGGGGTTGGCCCGCTGTTTCGCTGGCGCCGTCAGGGGCTGGGCGAACTCAAGGACAAGGTGATCCTCGCTCTGGTTCTGAGTCTGGTCGCCGCCATCTTGCTGCCACTGTGGCTGGCCGAGGCGTTCAAACCCTGGGCTGCTGTGGGAATTGGTCTGGGGACCTGGATCATCATCACCAGCATCCAGGAGACCTGGGTACGCGCCACCCACAAGCACCCCTTTGCCACCGGGGTGCGCAAGCTGGGCAACAGCCATTGGGCCATGATCCTGGGTCACGTGGGGCTGGCCGTCAGCATCATAGGTATCGCCTGTACCCAGAACTACAGCATCGAAAAAGATCTGCGCATGCAGGCCGGTGACAGGGTGCAATTTGCCGATTACGAGTTTGTTTTCACCGGCATTCGGGAAAAGAATGGCCCCAACTACGACGGCTTCAAAGGTGTGCTGGAAGTTCACAAAGATGGCAAGCAGGTGGCCCTGCTCAAACCCGAGAAGCGGATGTACACAGTGAGCCGGATGCCGATGACGGAAGCGGCGATTGACGCCGGTTTTACCCGGGATCTCTATGCAGCCCTTGGCGAGCAGCTGGACAACGGCGCCTGGGCGGTGCGGATTTATTACAAACCCTTCGTGCGCTGGATCTGGTTCGGTGGCGTCTTCATGGCCATTGGCGGCGTGCTGGCCATGCTGGACAAGCGTTACCGTTTTGGCCGTCGTGAAGAGGAGGCCAAGGCATGAACAAGAAAACCTGGCTGTTTCTGATCCCCTTCATTATTTTTCTGTTGGGTGCTGTCTTCCTGTTCAAAGGGCTCTATTCCGACCCGACCAAGCTCGAGTCAGTGATGGTGGACAAGGAAGTGCCCGTGTTCACCCTGCAGGACATCTATGACCTGAACAAGCAGCATGATCGCAGCATCCTCAAGGGGCGCCCCATGCTGCTCAACGTCTGGGCTACCTGGTGCCCGACCTGTTACGGCGAACACACCTACCTCAAGCAACTGGCGGAGCAGGGCATCCCCATCGTCGGCATGAACTACAAGGATGAGCGGGACAAGGCCATCCGCTGGTTGACCGAGCTTGGCAATCCCTATCAGGTCAACCTGTATGACCCGGATGGCATGCTGGGGCTGGATTTGGGGGTCTATGGGGCACCCGAGACCTTCTTTATCGACAGTCAGGGCATCATTCGCTATCGCCATGTGGGGGATGTGAATCCACAAGTCTGGGCCACTACCCTCAAGCCCATCTTCGAGTCCATGAAATGAGAAGGCGCCTGATGAAAACACTGATTGCCTCCCTGCTGTTGCTGGCGGGATTGGGTGGCGCAGGACCGGCTCTGGCTGCGATTGATGTCTATACCTTTGACACTCCCGCGCAAGAGCAGACTTTTCGCGAGCTGACCCGCGAGTTGCGCTGCCCCAAGTGTCAGAACCAGGACATCGCCGATTCCAATGCAGGGCTTGCCAAGGACTTGCGGGACAAGACCTACCAGATGGTACGTGAGGGCAAGGAGAAGCAGGAAGTGGTGGACTACATGGTCGCCCGCTACGGCAACTTCATTTTGTATAATCCGCCGCTGATGGCGTCGACCCTGATCCTCTGGCTCGGCCCGCTGTTGGTCATCGTCATTGGCGCCGTCACTGTGGTGGTGCGCAGTCGCCGTCGTCCCGTCATGGCCAAACAGGCGGATGGCGCCCTGAGCGCACAGGAGCAGGAACGTCTGGCTGCCCTGCTCAAAGAGGAAGAGAAACAATGACCGCATTTTTGATTGTGATCGCGGCCTTGCTGGTGTTGGTGAGTCTGACTCTGGCGATGCCGCTGTGGCGTGGAGAGGGCAAGCAGAGCATCAGCCGTTCGGCTCTCAACAAGCAGCTTTATCGTCAGCGTTTGCTGGAAATCGGCGAAGAGCGCGAGCAAGGAATATTGTCGGAGGAGCCGGAATCCCTGGTCGAGCTGCAACGCAGCCTGCTGGATGACATCCCCGATGTGGAGCAGAGCGCCCGTGGCGGCAAGAGTTTGATCTGGATCCCGGGTGTGCTGGTGCTGGTGCTGGTGAGTCTGGGTCTCTATTACAAGCTGGGTGCCTGGCAGGAAGTCCAGCGCTGGCAGGATGCCAGCAGTCGACTGGGTGAGCTGAGCAACCGCATTCTGGTCGAACGGGATGCCCAGGTGACCGAGCAGGACCTGCTGGACTTCATGCTGGCGTTGCGTACCCGTCTTAAAGACGAGCCGAATGATTACCGTGGCTGGCTGCTGCTGGGTCGTTTGTCGCTGGATGGCAATGATCCTGACATGGCCCGCGAGGCCCTTGAGCGCGCCTATGATCTGGCTCCGCAGAAGACCATGGTAGCCGTGCCCTACGCCCAGGCGCTGATGATGACTGGGGATGACGCCCAGGCCGATGGGCTGCTGCGTAGCGCCATTGCGCTGGATCCGGCCAACATAGAGGCCCGCTCCGTCTATGCCTTCATGGCGCTGCAAAAAGAGGACTTCAAGACAGCGCTGATGCGCTGGCGCGAGATGCTGCCGCTGATGGAGAAGGGTTCGACCCGCTACGCCATGGTGGAGCGCTCCATCGACTATGCCGAGCAGCAGTTGAAACAGCGTGGCATAGCGGTGACGACCCCTGGTGCAGCCAACAAGAGTGATGAGCAGGGGCAACAGCTGGAGGTGAAGAAAGGGGAGTTTCCGATCCATGTCACCCTGGCTGCCGGCATTCAGATGCCGGAAGATGCTCATCTGTTCGTTTTTGCCGTGGTGCCCAATGGACCGCCCATGCCCATTGCCGTGAAGCGCATCGCAGGACCCACTTTGCCTGTCACCCTTTCCCTGGGGGATGGTGATGCCATGATGGAGGGCAGCAAGCTTTCCGCCTATCCGCAACTGCAGTTCAAGGCACGGCTTTCTCGCGGCGGCAACGTGATGAACAAGGAAGGGGCGTTCGAAGGGGTATCGACATCTATCCCGACGGATGCGATTCCTTCAGCGCCGATTGACATCCGTATCGATCACGCCCTCTAATACCCCTTTGCCCCGCCCCTCTATGGGGCGGGTGCCTATAATTCGGATTAATCACAATAAGAAACTAGGACTTCCATATGTATGTGCGTTCAGTGGCATTGATGGCGGCATTGTTGTTGGGAGGCTGTGCGGGTGGCCCACCCAAGCCGGGCCCCGAGAGTCTTGATCTCAATGAAGCATCGGGTCGGCCCGAGGCGACCAGTACTGCCAGCGATGGCCGCGATCCCTTCCAGGGGGCAAACCGGGCCATGTGGGTGGTCAACTACGATGTGCTGGAGCCCTATGTGGCCCGCCCCGTGGTGCATGGCTATGCCCGCTATATTCCGCAAGGCATGAAGGATGGCATCGAGAACCTGGTTGAGAACTTCAACGAGCCGAGCAGCATGGTCAACCACCTGATCACCGGTGACTTGCAAGGCGCGGGGACCAACCTCGGCCGCTTTACCCTCAACACCACTATCGGTTTGCTGGGTATCTTCGATGTGGCCAAGCATGCCGGGCTCGAACGCGACAAGCTGGAACTCAATACAGTGCTGGGTCGTGCCGACATCGGCGATGGTGCCTATCTGATGGTGCCCGTCTACGGACCTACCACGACGCGCAAGCTGGTGGGGGATACCATAGATACCATCTACTTCCCCTATGCCCTGTTGACGCTGCCGCTGCGAGTCACCCACTGGATGCTGGATGGATTGGGTACCCGATCCAAGCTGATCGATCAGGAGAGGATCATCGACAACGCGCTCGATCCTTATGCCCTGACCAAGGATTTCTATCTGCAGCACAACCAGAACAAAGTGACCGGTCGTCAGACCGAGTTCAAGCAGACGCCGGCGGAGAAAGCCGACGATGCCAATCTGGATGACTATCTGGACGAGATAGACCAGTGATGCCACTGGCTGTCGATAACAGGCGCCTTCGGGCGCCTTTTTCATATCCGCTGCCGGCTCATTTCTGCCATAAAAAAACGCCCCGCAGTGCGGGGCGTTTTGGCAAGAAGCGGCTATCAGGCAGCCAGGTTCTTGGCCACGAATTCCCAGTTCACCAGGGTCCAGAAGGTTTCCATGTACTTCGGACGCAGGTTGCGGAAATCGATGTAGTAGGCGTGTTCCCACAGGTCGACGGTCAGCAGCGGCGTAGTACCGGCTTCGGTCAGCGGGCAACCGGCGTTGGAAGTGTTGACGATGGCCAGGGAGCCGTCGGCTTTCTTCACCAGCCAAGTCCAGCTGGAACCGAAGTTGCCGATGGCAGACTTGGTGAAGGCATCCTTGAACTCGGCGAAGGAGCCAAACGCCTTGTTGATGGCATCAGCCAGGGCGCCGGTCGGCTCGTTGCCACCGTTCGGGGAGAGGCAATGCCAGTAGAAGGTGTGGTTCCAGATCTGGGCGGCGTTGTTGAAGATGCCGCCAGTGGAGGTCTTGATGATCTCTTCCAGAGACTTGCCTTCAAACTCGGTACCTGGCACCAGGTTGTTCAGGTTGACCACGTAGGTGTTGTGGTGCTTGCCGTGATGATATTCCAGAGTTTCCTGGGAGATGTGCGGTTCCAGGGCATTGATTGCGTAGGGCAGAGCGGGAAGTTCGAAAGCCATTTTCTACTCTCCATTGGCTGGCCGTGCGAAGGCGACGGTTGCAAGACATTGCGTACTCTTTTCTATTTTGAAAAGAATTGTTCTTGAAATGATGGGGCCAGATGGCCCAAAGCCCGTCGATTGTACCAGCATCAAAGATGGGCTAACAACTCTTGATTCTCGCCATGATCCGGATCAAGCTACGGCGTATTGATTCATCACTTCTTGCATCCAGGACGGTTTGTCAGTTTGTGGTCTGCAAGGATTGCAGTAGAATGGCCGCCGAAATCGCTCTAGTGAGGCACCTATGGAAACTATTGAAAAGATCAAACAGCAGCTGGCTGACAATCCCATCATCCTGTACATGAAGGGTTCCCCCAAGCTACCCAGCTGCGGTTTCTCTGCCCAGGCCTCCCAGGCTCTGATGTCCTGTGGCGAGCCGTTTGCTTATGTCGACATACTGCAAAATCCGGACATCCGTGCCGAGTTGCCGAAGTTCGCCAACTGGCCCACCTTCCCGCAACTGTGGGTAGAGGGTGAGCTGGTCGGTGGCTGCGATATCCTGATCGAGATGTTCCAGGCCGGCGAGCTGCAGACCCTGATCAAGGAAACTGCCGCCAAGCACAAGCAGGATGACGTTGCTGCCGAATAAGGTCGCATCTGCATCATGCAAAAAGGGGAGCCAATGGCTCCCCTTTTTTTATCACGGCAGACAGGATCAGCTGATGCGCTCGATGCGAGCCATATAGAAGCCGTCAAAGCCGGTCGCTGACGGGCTGACTGTGTGGTCATCCCGCAGACGATAGTTGTCGTTGGCAGCCAGGAATTTGTCTACTTGCTGACGGTTCTCCTGGGGCAGGATGGAGCAGGTTGCATAGACCAGCAGACCCCCCACCTTCACCATCTGGCTATAACGCTGCAGTATCTCCTCTTGCAAGGCAACCAGCACCGGCAGTCGCTCGGCGGTGTCGCGCCATTTGGCATCCGGATTGCGCTTGAGCACGCCAAGACCGGAGCAGGGCACGTCCAGCAGTACGCGATCGGCGGTGCCTTTGAGGCGCTTGACAGTCTTGCTGCTCTCGATGACGCGGGTTTCCACGTTGTGGGCACCGGCACGGCGGGCGCGCTGCTTGAGGTTTTCCAGCTTCCACTCTTCCACATCCATTGCCAGCAGACGGCCCTTGCCTTCCATCATGGCAGCGATGTGCAGGGTCTTGCCGCCGGCACCGGCGCAGGCATCGATGACTCGCATGCCAGGGGTGACTTCCAGCGCCGCTGCAACCAGCTGGGAGCCTGCGTCCTGCTGCTCGAACCAGCCGTCGGCAAACGCCTTGGTACGAAACAGGGCGGCATCAGAGGTGACCTGCAGGGCGGTAGCGACCCCTTCAACCGGAATGGTGTTGACCTGCTCCTTGGCCAGCGCGGCTTGCAGCTGCTCCCGCGTGCATTTGAGGGTGTTGACCCTCAGGTAACGCTTGGGCATCCAGGCCAGGGCGGCGCGCTCTGCAGGCCAGGCTTCGCCCAACTGCTCGCTGCCCAGCTTTTCCAGCCAGGCAGGGCAACCATCCATCAGCACCGGATTTTTCTTCGCTTCTGTCAGGCGGCGACGGAATGCCTCTTCGTTGAAGCGATCCAGGGTCGGGTGGTTGGACTGAACTATCTTGTGGAAGGCGTGCCAACTGTGCAGCAGTGGCCAGACGTTTTTTTCGGCCTGACGCACCTGAATACCGGTCAGGGCGCAGTAGAGGCTGAGGCGACGCAGCAGGTCGCCGGTGACCAGGGCAATCCTTGCCTGTTCTTGTGGCTTGATTTCGATGCCGGAGAAGTGACGTGCATAGGCTCTGTCCAGGGTGAGACCCTGGCCTAATACATCGTCAACTATGGCAACGACCAGATCCCCGGAACGGGGCAACAGTGGGGACTTGAGCATGAGATTAACCTTGGCCAGATAAAGATGAACCGCCTCCCTATCGAGCGCGGTTCTAAAACTGATAAATCCGCGCAATGATAGGGGTTAGACAGGGTTGGCGCAACACTCCCCATTCGGGGAATGTACAGACGATGGCGCTGGACTAATCGGACCAGCAGGAAAATGATGCCGGTGGTTGTTCAGCTGAGTGCATTTAAAAGGACTAAAAAGATGCAGTTGATGAAATATTCGCCCCTGGCGCTGGTTGTGGCCAGTCTGATGAGCTCTGGTGGCCTTGCGGCCAATGAGTGGAGCACAGTGGCGGCGCGCGCCACGGTGACTGACGGTTATGAAGTGCGGGCGAACCAGTTTCGAGTGGCCAAGGTGCCCCTCGATTACTTTGCCGGACTGCAGGCCGGGGGACGCCAGCTGACCTTGCCCCTGCCTGACGGGGGGGAAGTGACCTTCGCGCTGCAGGCCTATGACCTGTTGCCCGCCGATCTTGCCGTCAAGTATCCCGATATCCTGACGTTCAAGGGTCATAATCCGGCTGCGCCGGTAGAGACGGGCCGTTTCGATCTTGGTCCGCAGGGCTTCCACGCCATGTTCAGCCATCAGGGCAAGATGGTGTTCGTCGATCCGCTGCCCAATGCCGAAGGCTATGCCGTCTACTACCAACAGGATGCCTACAGCCGGTTGGAAGAGGAGGCCGACAAGGTGATCGGCCGTGACGCCAACACCCTGGCCCGCAAGGTGCAGGTGGATGGCAACGAGCGCAAGCGCTATACCATCGCCATCTCGGCAGCCGGAGAGTATACCCAGTTCCACGGTGGCTCCAAGGTGCTGACCATGGGGGCGATTGCCACCCTGCTCAACCGGGTGAACGAGGTATATCAGCGCGACGTGGGGGCAGAGTTCCAGCTGGCCAGCGGCAATGACGCCATCATCTTTACCGATCCGGCGAGCGATCCGTTCAGCAATGACGACACGGATGTCGATGTCAACGGCCAGGTACAGGCTACTGCGCAGACCTTGCCTAGCGGAGCGCTGGGGCCATTCGACATAGGTCATGTGGTCAACACCGGCGGTGGTGGTCTGGCCGGATTGGGGGTGCTCTGTACTGCCACCAAATCGGACGGCATGACAGGCTCATCCAACCCTGTGGGAGATGCCTTCTTTATCGACTATGTGGCACACGAAATCGGCCACCAGTTCGGTGCCGACCACACCTTCAACGGCACTACCAAAAGTTGTGGCGGGGGCAACCGGGTCGCCGAGCAGGCGTTTGAACCGGGCAGCGGCACTTCCATCATGGCCTATGCCGGTATCTGTGATGACGAGAATATCCAGCCCCACAGTGACCCCTATTTCCACAGCAAATCCATCGAGCAGATGCGGGCGCACATGGCCACTGTGCCGACCTGTGGTACCACACTGAGCCTCAGCAACAACTCACCTCAGGCCGCAGCGGGTGCCAATTACGCCATTCCTGCCAATGTCCCTTTTGTGCTCAGAGGGGCAGGGGCGGATCTGGACAAGGATCCCCTGACCTACACCTGGGAGCAGATCGATCTGGGCACAGAGTCCAGCAGTACCCTCGACATGATCGACGATGGTACCCGCCCGCTGTTCCGGTTCGTCTCACCCACCAGCTCGCCAGAGCGGATCCTGCCAAGCCTGCCCTCCTTGCTGACCGGTACCTTGGCCAAGGGCGAGACCTGGCCCACCACCAACCGGGAGCTCAACTTCCGGCTCACTGTGCGTGATGGCCAGGGCGGCGTCGCCAGCGATGATATGAAGGTGCAGGTGGTCAACACCGGCAGCGCCTTCCGCCTGACCAGTCCGTTGGGCGTGACGGTGACGCCGGGGGCCAGCCAGGCCGTCAGTTGGGATGTGGCTGGCACCCATGCTGCGCCTATCAACTGCAGCAAGGTAGACCTGTTCGTGACTCAGGATGAAGGGGCAAACTGGTCGACCCTGGCTAGCAGCCAGCCCAACAGTGGTTCGGCCACCGTGACTCTGCCGACCAACCTCACCAGCAGCGTCAGGCTGAAGGTGGCCTGTAGCGACAATATCTTCTTCGCCATCAGCCCGCTCAAGTTGCCGGTCGCGCAAAGTGGCGGCAGCTCGGGTGGTGGTGGCGGTGGTTCTCTTGGCTTCTGGGCACTGGCGCTGGCTCTGTTCGGCTGGCAAAGGAGGCGGGCATGAGAGCCACCGGCTTGCTGCTGCTTACCCTGCTTGGCGGGTGTCAGGCGGATGCCGACACCCTGGAGCAGACGGTCAGCGCCAGCCTTGCCAGGCAGGATTACCGGCTGATAGTGCGGGCCGGGCGCGGCGAAGTGGCGCCCGGTATTGCGGCAAGTGAGCAGGAAGCGGCCAAGGCGCGTTGTGGCGTGCGCTACCTCGATGGACTGGGAGATGTCATCAGACCCGGTCAGGAAGAGGCTCAGGCCAGGCTGAGGGCCTATGCGGCCGAGTATAACCAGCGCATGCTGGCCCATTGTCCACCGGCTGCCGGCAAGCAATAAGCCCGCAGCCGGGTGTGGGCAGAAAAGGGGAGGCGCAAGCCTCCCTTTCTTTTTTGGCGCTGGCATTTGACCGCCCCGAGGCTTGTACCCATGGCGTGCTCGTCGCACAATGCCAGCACGCATGGCCGCATCGGCGGCAAAAAGAGAGAAGGAAAATCAAGATGATGGATGTGGCTGATCTGCGCCGTGAATACACCCGGGGCGGATTGCACCGGGCCGATCTGCCGGCCGACCCCCTGGCCCTGTTCGAGAAGTGGCTGGCCCAGGCCTGCGAGGCCAAGTTGACCGATCCCACCGCCATGGTGGTGGCGACCGTGGATGCCGAGGGGCAACCCTGGCAGCGCACCGTGCTGCTCAAGCACTACGATGCCCAGGGCATGGTGTTCTACACCAACATGGGCAGCCGCAAGGCACACCAGCTGGAAGGCAATCCCCGCATCAGTCTGCTCTTCCCCTGGCACACTCTGGACCGCCAGGTGCACGTCACCGGCCGGGTGGAGAAGATGAGCACCTTCGAGGTGATGAAGTACTTCCATAGTCGCCCCAAGGATAGTCAGATAGCTGCCTGGGTCTCCAAGCAGTCGACCCGCATCTCGGCCCGCGGCGTGCTGGAGGCCAAGTTCCTCGAGCTCAAGCAGAAGTTTGCCAATGGCGAAGTGCCGCTGCCGAGCTTCTGGGGCGGCTATCGGGTGGTGATCGACACGGTAGAGTTCTGGCAGGGGGGCGAGCATCGCCTGCACGATCGCTTCTACTACACCCGCGAGGTGAATGGCTGGCACATAGAGCGGCTGGCACCCTGAGAGTCTGTTTTATCCCGTTCAATCTCCTGCGCTGACAAGGAGTCTGTATGCGTCTGTATGGCGACCTGAGATCCGGCAACTGTTACAAGGTGTGGCTGCTGGCCCGTTGGCTCGAGCTGCCTCTGACCTGGGTACCGGTGGATATACAGGCCGGTGATACCCAAACCCCGGCCTTTCTGGCCATGAATCCCAACGGCAAGATCCCCGTGCTGGCCATCGATGAAGGGGATACGTTGGCGGAATCCAACGCCATCCTCTTCTATCTGGCGCAGGGCTCCACGCTCTGGCCGGCGGATCCCCGCCAGCAGGCCGAGGTGCTCAAGTGGCTGTTCTTCGAGCAATACAGCCACGAGCCCTACATAGCCGTGGCGCGCTTCATCGTCCACTATCTGGGGCGGCCGGAATCTCAGGAGGCACGGCTCGATGGCCTCAAGGCCGGTGGCGAGCAGGCGTTGGCGGTGATGGAGCAGCAGTTGAAACAGAGTCCCTACCTGTGCGGCGAGGCACCGACCATCGCCGACATGGCTCTCTATGCCTACACCCATGTGGCGGAGGAGGGGATCTTCTCCTTGCAGGGCTGGCCTGCCATCCGGGCCTGGATCGCCCGCATTGAGGCCCATCCCCGCCACCTGAGCCTGCCTGCAGCCTGTCAGGCAAGCTGATGGAGCTGCTGATCGAGCGGGCGCTGTGGCAACCCCATTGGTCTCCTGTGCTGCAAGCCTGGCAGCAGCAGGGTCATTGCTGGAAACTGCTGTTGTGCAAAGAGAGCGCACCCCATCTGGGGCAGGGGGCTGACCTCTGGTCTGGCTGCCCCCCTGATGACATCTTGTCCGCCAGCGGGCTGCTGGCGGCCTGGCTCGATGGCGATCTGAGCGCGGATCCTCATCTCGACCCCAGCCGTCAGATCCTGATCAGTGCGTCCCCCTCTCTGCTGACCCTGGCCAAGGAGAGCGGCCTGCTCACCCTGGGGCCGCTCGGGGCTGATCTGGTGCTGACCGCGGATGACGACATGGGCGCCGTGCTCAAGCGCCTGCTTGCCCGCCGCTTGGCCGTGCCCCTGCTGCGTGAATCCGGTCTGGCGTCACCCTCTGGCTGCCCCCTGGTGTTGCGGCCATTGCTGGCCGACGACGAGGCCGAGGTGGTGCGCTACTGCAGCGATGAGGCGCTCTCCCGCTATACCCTCAATATTCCTCACCCTTACCCACCGGAAGGCGCCCGTGACTGGCTCGCCAGCAGTGGGCGCAAGGGCGCGCTGGGGCTTGGCTGGAGCTGGGCCATGACGCTGCCGCAGGGGGCTGAAGTGGCCCCGCTGGTCGGGGTGATTTCGCTGCACTGGAACGGCGAGCTGGCCTGGTGGGTCGGCGTCCCCTGGCAGAACCGGGGGCTGGCTACCCGGGCTGCGCAGCTGGTCAAGTCATTTGCGTTCGACACCTTGCAACTGCCGGCGTTGACCGCCCGTCACATGCCGGGCAACCTCGCCTCCGGTCGGGTGATGGCCAAACTCGGCATGCACTATCGCGGGCTGCGCGCCCGAACTGCCCAGCAGCCGTGCGAGGTGAGCTATTGGCGACTGGACAGGGCCATCCCCCTGCCCGAGCCGGTGATGCAGCAACTGGCGCCCTGGCTGGCGAACGAGCGGGTGGCCGTGGCTATTTTGCATGGTGCCGATGCACTGGCCGGGTCGGGTCATGACGGCTCGTTGCAGCTCACCCTGTTTCTGGATGACAAGTGCATACCCACCTTGCCCGGTGCAGCACCCTATGATGGGGCCCTGCTCGACATTGTGTGCCATCCGCTCAGTCAGCTGGAGCAGGTCGAACCCGAGCAGTTGCATCTGCTGGGTGGCTTGCTGCTAAAAGACAGAGACGAGCAGGGGCTTGCCTGCCTGCTGCAACTGACCAGCCTGCTGCGCCAGGGGCCCGTTCTGCTCACCCGCACGCAGCGGCAACAGCGGCTCGACTGGATTGACAAGATGGTGCGCCACACAGGGCTGCCCGCGGCAGGGGGGCGTGATGGGGCTTCGGTCGCGGGGCGTTATCATCAGCTCTGGCTGCTGGTGGAGCTGCCAGAGCTCATCGATGAGCTGGCCGGGCGCTGGCATCAGGGGCCCGAGCTTGCTTTGGCACGGCTGGAACAGGACGATGCCGAGCTGTTCGCGGCCTACGGTGAGGCCATCACGGCCATGACGCCGGTGGCCTTGCAAGGGGTACTGCGGCTGCTTGCGGCTCGCTTTCTTGAGCCCACCCTCCCATTTCTGGACAAAGGTGCTCAGGCCGACCGGCACTTTGTGGAATAATGCCCGCTCTGCTGTACGAGGAGTAACGCTGTATGCTGAGAACCGAGCGCCCCGGCGACATGCTGCCGGTCTATGAACTGGTGAGCGCCGCCTTTGGCCGTTCCGATGAGGCCGAACTGGTCAACCGCCTGCGCGAATGTGGCGCTGCCGTGGTGACCATGGTCGAAGAGGAAGAGTACGAGTTCATGGGGCACCTGATGCTGAGCCCGATCACCATTAACGGCATGGAAGGGCCCTGGCTCGGTCTGGCGCCTGTTGCCGTCCATCCGGACTGGCAGGGGCAGGGTATCGGCTCGGATCTGGTGCGTGAGGGGCTGGATACGGCGCTGGAGATGGACTGGAAGGCGGTGGTGGTGCTCGGCGATCCGACCTACTACGGTCGCTTCGGTTTTCGTCCCGCCAGCGAGTTCGGTCTGCACTGCATCTATGAAGTTCCCGCCGACTGTTTTCTGGCGATGGAGCTGCAGGAAGGTGGCCTGGCGGGCATGGCCGGCGAAGTGCTCTACCACCCCCTGTTTGACGAGATCCCCGAAGAACAATGAGCAAAGAACGGCAGCCTTCAGGCTGCCGTTTTGTTATCAAGACAGGGCACGCAATCTTTCTTCTTTATATCTGGCTTCCTCTCTTCCTTTTCCTTCCCCTTCATTGTCATCAGAGGCTGAGCTCAGCGTCCTTGCAACCGGATGGGTGAAGGCGTGCCCAGGAGCCTTTGGTCTCGGGGAAACGCTACGCTGATTTTTCACGCAATGCCGCAGCGTTGACCCAATACCGGACCTGGGGGGGAGTCCTGTTTTCAAGCGGTTTTTCCTTCGCAATATCTTGTTACAAATTTTCCCGCAATAAAGTCTGTTTTTGTCTAACGGGTAGCATTTTTTGGTTTGACCTCATTATTGATGTTTGACTCAAATGAGAATGTGAAGGTAGGTTGTAAAATATACAAACAAGGATGCGTGGCTGGATTGCTGTAGCTTTAATTATCTATATTTTATTTTTTTTTATAAATATCAGTAGTGTAGTTGTTACTTACGTATTCATTATGCTGATGTGGTCACCTATTTTTACCTGTCATCCTAAAAATACTCATATGCTCAGTCATTATGATATGACCTACCTGGCTATTGTATGAAGAAACTGAGCAATCTGGAAAACCATAGAGCACGGATAGAGATATATTATATGAAAAAACTGTCAGAGATTATTCATCGTGAAGTTTCACAGGGTCGTCGCGACTTCCTCACTTTCTCTTCCATGTCATTGCTTGGCTTGGCGGCGAGCAGCGTTTTTCCTGCCCCCGTGAAGGCCGCCATTTCTATCCTGAATAGTGGCACTTTCGCTGAACTGGATGAGATCGACTTTTACGTGATGGCGTCTAACCAGCCCACCGTTGATTCGAATCGGGTCAACTTTGCACAAGAAACTGATGAAGCTCAATATCTTGCCCAGGTGATGTTTCAAGAGTTAATGAAGTTCGAATTCCAGTATCAGAACGGCACATTAAGTGCAGACTTGGGCGCTGGCATGAAGCCTAATGATAAGGTGCTGACAATGAGTGATGGCATCAACTCGGTTAACGCCATTTTCACCAGCAATCGACGCTATTTTACTGACAACATGGTTGAATATGTAAGTGGCTTGTTGCAACACTCATATAGCAAGCAAACTAATGTCACTGTGGCTGACCGGAAGCTGTATAACTCTTGGGATATGGTGAAGGTAAATGCGAATATTAAGCAAGCAGAAAAGGGGGCGCAATTTAAAGAGATTATCGATCAGCTATACTCAGTCGCCACCCATTATTGTCAAAATGGAAAGTTAACCACCTACAAAGCAGGGGGGGAAAGTTGGGCTCGTCAACTTATCGAACACTACTCCAATAATGAGGTGCTAGACGAACTTATCAGTTCTTTTAAAGTTCAGGAGTATCTGGGATCGGGCTCATCGTTTGAAAAAGCGATGTGGAAAGTGTATAACACCATCAATAAAGTAAGGGCACTCAATATTTCATCCGGTCGTCGCATCACCGAGGATGAGCTGAAAACATTTGAACGCACCATGGCGGGTTCTGTTTACAGCGGGTTTGCCATGAACATGAGTTGGGGTCACCAAAGCGAGAAATACACAGTCCTGGCCAACAGGAGAAATTTCGATGATGTGGTGACCTTGCTGAGAAATGAAAGCGGTACTCAGCGCACCTTCTGGAACAATTTCTTCAACCAAAATAGTCCGGATAGCTTCTGGAATGAACTGAATAATATGAGCTTGAGAACGAGCACCTTGCAGGATGGGGATGCCCAGCGGCGTATTCTTAATAAGTACCCCAGTCTGGCAGGGGCGACGGGTAGTATGGCTCCCACAGCCTTCTCCGGTGTGGCTCCCGCTGCCTTCTCCACAGATTCATTTCTTTCCGTGTTCACCTTGTTGCTGGGAGTAGGCAACTTTACCTGGTTGACGGCGACCGAGCGGGAGGAATGGAGCAACCCTGTTCCTTTGATGGAGTTGGGGGCGGCCCTTTTTGATACGGTACTGAATGTGATCCAGCTCGGTCGGTTCCTTGATAAAGTGACCATGTTTATTTATGGCAATGGTGAAGGAATCATAAATAGCATAGCCATTAATATGGGGAAATTCAGTCAGTTTTTGAGCAACCTTGCAGCCAAAGGCGAGCATCTCACGAATGTGATAGAGCGGCAGATAGCCAGCAAGATGTTTCTCGCCACTCAAAATATCGCTCGGGTTATCAATATATGTTTTGTTGGATTGGCTGCGCTGGGGGCGGCCTTGGCAGCGTATAACCTATATCAGGCTGTCGAGGGCGGGGATATTGGGGATATTATATTTGCGGCAATCAACATGCTGGTCGCCACAGTGGCGTTGGGCGTCGCCATTGCCTCTTTTATGGGGCTTGCCATTGCCGGCCCCTTGGGGATTATTATTGCGGTGATAGGCATAGTAGTAGCCATCGCCCAGTGGCTCTACACGTTACTAAAAAAAGAAGATATCAAACCTACCCCGATCGCGAGATATACCAATGAATATATTAAACCGCGGGGGCTTGAGTATGAAGACCTTGGTGCATATATTTGCCGGGTATCCAGTTACTGGAAGCGAACTATGGTATGCACATTTGATGCAAAGACCATGAATACCGATTGGGATTACGTCCCAAGTATCGCTGATCATGATAACCCGATTTATACTCAGCCAGGGGCATTGGTAACCTCTCCAAGAAATGGCAAGATTTATAATTTTGCCAATATTCAGAAGCCAGGTTACGGAAATATATCGAATTTCTTCACTGCGGGAGCCACAACACCAATCAGTAACTGGTGGCCGGGGAGTGATTTGCAGACCTGCTTACATGCCGTTGAGAGTCAGGCAAGCAATAATAGTCGCGCTGCAATATTTGTGGTGCTGAGTAACAACTCAAGCTTTTCACGCGCCTTCTTGACGTCTCATCTGGAAGATGCCCCGACAAGTAGCAATGAACTGACGAGTCAATTAAATCTAGAATGGCAAGAATATCCGCTGGATGTGGTTGCCATCAATGACCTTGATGAGACCATGTTCCTTATCTTTACTACCCGACATATCTATCAAGTGAAAGGTGGTGTAGCTCGCAGGATAATATCTGACTTTGTCGGTCAGCGCAATGCACCGATAACATCAGGCCTTAATGCACTGGCACTCGGTACTAACGTGAATTTGATCTATCGGTTAGGTGGTCTGCAGGCTCCCGAGACTCGCTACCATTATCTGCTGACCCAGGATGACGATGGTGATTATACCAGTATGAAATTACTGCGGACCATCAATAATCCCATGTCCTCAGACTCGCCGATTGTCGGCAGGTTGTTCAAGAAAACCAATGATCTGGTTTCGCGGATGGACTTTATGTATCACGATGGCAAAAGTGGTTATGCGCGCTATGGCGCAATTATGAATAAGACTGGCGATGCCTCATTGTCATTGCACAATGGGGTTGAGTTTCAGGTGCCGGATAATGGATTCAGATCCTTCTACAAGAATGCAT
Source organism: Aeromonas sp. TS_SC_11 (assembly GCF_057318915.1). NCBI lineage: Bacteria > Pseudomonadati > Pseudomonadota > Gammaproteobacteria > Aeromonadales > Aeromonadaceae > Aeromonas > Aeromonas sp. TS_SC_11. The sequence continues at coordinate 4,425,891 of NZ_CM170470.1, read as the reverse complement.
TTATTCCGAAGTAGCGGATGATACCCTTGTCCATCGCTTGACATGAGTAGTCACCATGACACGGGTCCATGCTGCAAATAAGGGGGAATCAACTTCCTGCAATAAGAAAGGCGCCATCAATGCGCCTTATTCGTCTTTGTCAGCCAGATTAGCTGAAGAACCAGTAGCCGCGGTTGACCAGACGGGTCAGCAGTTGCAAGAAGCCGGCCTGATCGGCCAGTTCCACCATGTCGGCCTGGGTGATGATGTCTTTGTCACACAACAGGGAGATGGCGGCCGCATCGTCGCTCGGCAGGGTCCAGGCTTCGCCGTCGATGTAGCAGGTACGGCTCTCGCCGCTGAACCAGACAGAGCGCAGGCCCGGCACCTTGATGGCGGGTTCGCCCTGGGTCAGCAGGTCGGCCACTTCCTCGGCGCTGTAGTCAGGTTCCATGGGGCTGACGTCCAGATCGTGCTTGGCCTCGGAGATCATGGCGCCGAACCACTCCTTGAACAGGGTCTCGTCGTCCAGAGCCTGCTGCATAAGTTCGCGCAGGCGGTGCAGCTCATGGGGCTGGATCTCGCCGTGACGGACGCGAGGCTTGAGATCCCCATCGCCGTAGCGCTCGGTACGCATTTCGTTGTCGATCAGGTGATCGGCAAAGGAGGAGATGAGTGCCTTGGCATCCGGCGCGCGGAAGCCTACCGAGAAATTCATGGAGGGTTCGATGGCGTAGCCTTCGTGAGGGAATCCGGGCGGAATGTAGAGGATGTCGCCCGGCTCCATGATGACGTCGATGATCGCCTCGAACGGCTCGCAATGCAGCAGGGCGGCGTGGGCGGCAAACTCGTTGAGAGGCTTGGCATCGCCTACTCGCCAGTGACGCTTGCCCTGGCCCTGGGTGATGAAGACGTCGTAGTTGTCGATGTGGGGGCCGACACCACCATGAGGGGTGGAGAAGCTCACCATCACATCGTCAAAGCGCCAGCCCGGAATGAACTGGAACGGCAGTGCCAGCTCATGCACCTCGGGGGCCCAGTGGTTGCAAGCCTGCACCAGCACAGTCCAGTTCTCTTCCCCCAGGTGATCGTAAGATTCGAAGGGACCGTGAGCCGCTTCCCACTTGCCGTCGAAGCGGGTCACCAGACGGGATTCGATGACCTCTTCCATGGCCAGACCCGCCAGCTCGTCGGGGCTGATGGGATCCTGAAAGTCGGTGAAGCCGCCTTTTATAAGGAGGGGGCGTTTCTGCCAGTAGTGCTCGAGGAAGTGAGCGATATCCAGATTGAGTTCGTACATAGTGCTTCTCGTCAAAAGATCAGAAAGAGTCAGGAAAGGTCTTGCCCAAGATGGCTGCGGGCCTTGGGCAAGGCCTCTTGTATGGCAAAACGTATGGCCGTCAAAAATAACAGGGGCCCTGTTGCGCAATGTGCACAGGGCCCCTGATGTATCAGGTTATCGGCTTATTTCAGCAGATCCACCAGACGCTGGGCCTGACCGATATAGTTGGCCGGGGTCAGCTTCTTCAGCTCGACTTTCACGTGCTCGGGGAGCTCGAGGGTGTCGATAAAGGTACGCATGCCTTCGGCATCGACGCGGCGACCACGGGTCAGTTCTTTGAGCTTCTCGTAGGGCTTCTCGATGCCGTAGCGACGCATCACAGTCTGGATCGGCTCGGCCAGCACTTCCCAGTTGGCATCCAGATCGGCGGCCATGGCACCGGCGTTGGCTTCCAGCTTGGAGATCCCCTTCAGGGTCGCCTGATAGGCAATCAGGGAGTAACCGACGGCCACACCCAGGTTGCGCAGCACGGTCGAGTCGGTGAGGTCTCGCTGCCAGCGGGAGATGGGCAGCTTGGAGGCCAGGTGCTGGAACACGGCGTTGGCCAGACCCAGATTGCCTTCGGAGTTCTCGAAGTCGATGGGGTTGACCTTGTGCGGCATGGTGGAGGAGCCGATTTCGCCTGCCACAGTGCGCTGCTTGAAGTGACCCAGGGAGATATAACCCCACACATCGCGATCGAAGTCGATAAGGATGGTGTTGAAGCGGGCCATGGCGTCGAACAGCTCGGCAATATAGTCGTGGGGCTCGATCTGGGTAGTGTAGGGGTTCCAGTTCAGGCCCAGGGAGGTGACGAACTCCTCGGAGAACTGGTGCCAGTCCACTTCCGGGTAGGCGCTGACGTGGGCGTTGTAGTTGCCCACGGCACCGTTGATCTTGCCGAGGATCTCCACCGCCATGATCTGCTTGAACTGGCGCTCCAGGCGATAGGCGACGTTGGCCATCTCCTTGCCCATGGTGCTCGGTGTGGCCGGCTGACCGTGGGTGCGCGACAGCAGCGGCATGTCACGGTACTCGTGAGCCAGACGCTTGAGTTCGCTGATCAGCTTCTCGCAATAAGGCTTGATGACCTCGTCACGGGCTGTTTTCAGCATCAGGCCGTGGGAGTTGTTGTTGATGTCTTCCGAGGTGCAGGCGAAGTGAATGAATTCGCTGACGGCGGCCAGCTCAGGGTTCACTTCCACCTTCTCTTTGAGGAAGTACTCCACCGCTTTCACATCATGGTTGGTGGTGCGCTCTATCTGTTTGATACGGGCGGCGTCACTCTCGTTGAAGTTGCTGACAATACCGTCGAGCAGGGCGTTGGCAGCCGCGCTCAGGGCAGGGACTTCCGGGATCCCGACGTGGCTGGCCAGTTTTTGCAACCAGCGCACCTCAACTTCGACGCGAAAACGCAGCAGACCGAATTCGGAGAAGATAGGGCGCAGGGCATCGGCCTTGTCGCCATAACGACCGTCAATCGGGGAAACAGCAGTCAGCGCGGACAGCTCCATGGGGTGAACTCCTGATGATTGGTGTGGGGGATTCTCATCAACTCGCGCTCCTGTTACTAGACCGTTATCAAGGCTCATGTGCTGCTCGGCATCCTCATTTATCGACATAAACTCCGGTACCTGTGCTGCTCTTCACCTTGCTTCCGGCCTCTCACGACGGAGCTCGAGCCGATTCTTAGAAACGTTTGGCCAGTTCGACCATTTTCTTGCGAGCGAAAATGATCTGGGTACGGCTGCCGCCAAGCTGGCGCCACAGCACGCAGGCACGAATGCCTGCCAGCAGCAGGGCGCGCACCTTGTGCTGCACCAGGGGCTGCTGCAGGAACAGCGGGGTACCCGCTATCTGGATGCGCGGCCCTATGGGGCTGATGAGATCGCTGTAGATGCTCGCCATGTTGGCCAGGATCTGCTCGTCGAGCAGATCGAAATGCTGTTGCTGGCGGCCGATCTGGCTGATCCGCTCCCCCAGCATGTTGAGAATGTCCTTGCGCTTGGCCAGCTTGCGCTCCAGCGCAATCAGGCTCACCACGTAACGGGTCAGCTCGGCATTTTTCTGGCTGCCGTCGGATCCCAGTTGCTCGACCAGGGCGCGATAGCCATCGCGAATGGCCAGATGGTTGCCAAACACCTCCAGCGGCTGCTTGGGATCGGTCACCAGCACGCTTTGCAGGCTCTCGCGCAGGGACGCTTCATCGCAAGTGCCATCACGGGCCACTTTTTGTACCAGATAGGCCGCCTGGCAGATGCCGGCAAAGGCCATGGTTCTGTCTTGAAATTTGTCGCTCATCGTTTCACAGCCCTGTTATGTTGGTTCACCGGCTGATGCCGCAGCAGGCCATGATCCGGCCTTGGAATTGGTCGCTCACGTTCGCTGCCTTCTGTTGTTGGCCCAAACCGCATGGCTGACGCACTGTTTCAGCGTGCTTGCAAAGGCCATGGTTCAGCCCTGGTATTTGTCGATCATCGATGTCACCGCCGTCAGGATTTACACCGGATGGCTGAAACGCTGCTCGATGATGCCGCCGCCCAGGCACACTTCTCCGTCATAAAAGACGGCGGATTGACCCGGAGTCACGGCTGCCTGTTTCTCGTCGAAGATGACCCGTATGGTCTCGTCATCGATGGGCTGAATGAGGCAGGGGATATCCTGCTGGCGATAGCGTGTCTTGACGGTGCAGCGACGCGGTGCGCGGATCGGGGTGCGATCCACCCAGTGCAGCTGGCTGGCAATCAGGCCGTCTGAGTAGAGACGCGGGTGCTCGCCCTGTGCCACCACCAGGGTGTTGCGCTCCACCTCTTTGTCCACCACGTACCAGGCCTCTTCGGTGGCGTCTTTGCGACCACCAATGCCGAGTCCCTTGCGCTGACCCAGAGTGTGGTACATCAAGCCCTGATGCTCGCCGATCACCTTGCCGTCCACGGTTTCGATGGGGCCGGGCTGGGCAGGCAGGAACTTGGCCAGGAAGTCCTTGAATTTGCGCTCACCGATGAAGCAGATACCGGTGGAGTCTTTCTTCTTGGCGGTGATGAGATCCAGCTGTTCGGCGATGCGGCGCACCTCCGGCTTCTCCAGATCGCCCACCGGGAACAGGCTCTGACCCACCTGCTTTTCGCTCAGGGTGTAGAGGAAGTAGCTCTGATCCTTGTTGCTGTCGAGACCGCGCAGCAGGCGCGGGTGGCCGGTGCTGTCGTCACGGCGCACATAGTGGCCGGTGGCGATGTAGGTGGCACCCAGCTCTTCGGCGGCAAATTCGAGGAACGCCTTGAACTTGATTTCCTTGTTGCACAGGATATCCGGGTTCGGTGTGCGGCCTGCCTTGTACTCTTCCAGGAAGTGCTCGAACACATTGTCCCAGTACTCGGCAGCGAAGTTGATGGTATGCAGCTTCATACCCAGCTTGTCGCAGACGGCCTTGGCATCAGCCAAATCCTGGGAGGCAGAGCAGTACTCGTCCGTGTCGTCTTCTTCCCAGTTCTTCATGAACAAGCCTTCGACCTGATAACCCTGCTGCTGGAGCAGGTAGGCCGAGACGGAAGAATCCACGCCGCCGGACATGCCGACGATCACCTTGATTTGGCTGTTGTCTGTCATTAGTCGAAGTTACCAGTTCGTTTAAACGGGGCGTATTCTACCAGAGTTTTGCGCCCTCGGTCACATCTCCCTGTCCGCTTCCCCTTGAGGGGTAGCAAGGCAGGAAATCGTTTTTCTGTTTGTCGGCACCATGATGAAAAAATGGTGCCAAACGACCTCAGATAAAGGCCTTGAGTGCCGACAGTGGCAAGCGGGTGCCCCCCAGATAATCCTGAATGCACTGCCACACCAGGGGGCTGCGCAGGGCCGGTTTGCACTCGGCTATCTCCTCCAGGGTGAGCCAGTGGCAGGCCAGCACATCGCCGTCAGGATCCTCTGGATGGTGCTGACCCGGCGCCTTTTCAAGGTCGAAGATGACGGCAGTGCGCACAAAGGTGGCCTCGCTGTCGGCCGGTTTGTAGAGATAGACCCCGAGCCAGGCGCTGGGCGTGGCGGTCAGTCCTGTCTCTTCTTTGAGCTCGCGGCAGGCCGCTTCAATCAGGTTTTCACCCGGTTCCACATGGCCGGCGGGCTGGTTGAAGCGGCGCTGGCCCTTGATCTCTTCTTCCACCAGCAGGAAACGACCCTGCCAGTGCACCAGCGCCGCCACCGTCAATCTGGCCGGCATTCTCTCTTCCATCGGCGGGCGATCCATCATGATGACTCCTTGTCTGTGGTGTGACGGGCAGGACGGCGGGCCGTGCCGCGACCGCTGCTACGGGGCTTGCTCTCGGCAGGGGGACGAGAGCCTGCCTGGTCGATGGCTGGCTTGCCTGCGCTGCGTGGCGGGTTTTTCCGACTGGACTGGGCCGTTCTGCGTGGTCTGTCGTCCGCAGGTTTGGCGGTGCTACTGCTGGTTTGAGGCTTGCGCGGACGAGCTGGCGATACCGGTGCCAGCTCGGGGGCAGGCAGGCTGCGGCTTTCGCCGGGGGCCAGCCCGTCTTCTTGCCAGTTACCCAAGGTCCAGTCGCCGATGGCGTAGCGGATCAGGCGCAGTGTGGGGTGGCCGATATGGGCCGTCATGCGCCGCACCTGACGGTTGCGCCCCTCTACTATCTTGATCTCTAGCCAGCGGGTGGGGATCTCCTTGCGCATCCGTATCGGCGGATTGCGTGGCCACACATCGGGCTCATCCATGAGCCTTGCCTCGGCGGGCAGTGTCATGCCGTCGTTGAGTTCAACCCCGGCGCGCAGGGCGGCCAGTTTCTCTTCGCTCGGTATGCCTTCCACCTGCACCCAGTAAGTCTTGGGTGTCTTCTCCCCGGGCTGGGTGAGGCGAGCCTGCAACTTGCCGTCGTTGGTGAGCAGCAAGAGCCCCTCGCTGTCGCGGTCCAGCCTGCCGGCGGCATAGATGCCGGGCTCCTTGATGTAATCCTTGAGGGTCTCCCGTCCCGCCTCGTCGGTGAACTGGCACAGCACCATGTAGGGCTTGTTCAAGAGCAGCAACTTGCGATCGGCGGGTGCCACCTGCGGTTTCTGCCCGGCCTGTTCAGCTGCCTGTGCATGCCGGGTGCCGGGCCGTGAGCGTGTCAGACCAGGCCGGTTGGCGTCATCTTGTGGGGTGCGCTCAGCGGCGGTCGTGCGGCCTTGGAGGGAGAGACGGGGGCGGGCAGATTTCATCGCATGCATACCAAAAACAGGGGATGCCGGAGTGTATCACAGGGGGCCGCCGCCATGGGGCATGGTCGGGCTTGTTCGCCTAACTCAACAGCCCTTCGATGACGATGGCCTGACGGGCGGGGGCCGAGCTTGCGTGCAAGAGCGCCGTGCTGACCACCTCGTCCATCATGGCGCGGGCCAGCCGGGTGAGGGGGCGCAATTGCTCGGGGGCGAGCCCGGCCGGGATTGCCAGCAATATGATGGTCCGTACCGGCCCGAGCGCCGATCCCCACTCGATGGGCTCGGCGCAACTGAGCAGCGAGAGGGCGGGCTGGCGGATGGCGGGGCAGATCACGTGGGGCATGGCGAGGCCGGGCCGTATGATGGTGGCAGCGATCTGCTCACGCTTGGCGATGGCCTGCTCAAGCGCTGGTCTGTCGCGTACCAGCTCGGCGGGCAAGAGATCGACCAGCACCCTCAGGGCCAGGGATTTGTCCAGCGATGCCGCTGCGTGCCCCAGCTGGGCGAGGGAAAAACAGTAGTCGGGCTGGGCGAGGCCAAGGCGCTGCTCGGCCGGGGCGGCGCTCCCCGGTCTGCCAAGGGGCTGGCCCAGTTCCACGCACCAGCAGGTGAAGGCCATGTGGGCCAGTTCCGCATCCAGCCCTTCGATAAGCAGCAGACAGAGATCGCCGGGCTGGGTAGCCAGGGTGAGCAGGGAAAGCTGGCTGGTCGCCTCCACGCGTTGGCGGTGGGTGACATTGATAAGCTGGATATGGGATTTGAACAGCCCGGCCAGTCGACTCAGCTGCTTGGCCTGGGTGATGGTCAGCCCCAGCCGGCAGAAGAAGGTGAGCTCGCGGGTGAGCATTCAGACGCCGACGGTGGCGGTTTTGAGTACGGCGCTGGCATTGAGCAGCACGGATTCCAGCGATACCTGGCGAACCGTGCAACCAAGGAAGCGATCCTTCTGCTCTATCTCGATGTCGGAGGCGATCAGCACCAGGTCGGCGTTGGCAATGTCCCGCGCTGTGAGAATGTTCTCCAGTCCCATGGCGCCCTGGGTTTCAACCTTGATCTTCAGCCCCAGCTTGTCGGCGGCTTTTTGCAGCGCCTCTGCGGCCATATAGGTGTGGGCTATGCCGGTAGGGCAGGCGGTGACGGCGAGGATCTTCATCGGTTCTCGAAGCAAATGGCGGTGGGGCAACAAGATAGCGCCAAGGGGCGGCTTTTGCCAAAGGCGTGGGGCAAAAATGGGATCTTGGCGGCGCACTGGTGCTGGCTTGCACAGGGATGGCGAGAATCTGGATTCATCTGCTGACGGCGGGCGTGGCAATAAAAAACCGGCCCTGCCAGAAGGCGGGGCCGGTTGTATTCAGTTAACGCGGGTTCAGGCTGACTGGGTCGCCAGCTCGGCGGCGTTCAGTGCGCGTTGGTTCAGACGGATTGGGTAGCCAGGGTAGCGGCTTTCAGTTCACGCTTGATTCGGCGGATCTTGCGCTCCTCGGCCACAGCCACGCAGGCCATCAACACCAGACAGGCGGCTGCGGCCATGTCCAGCGCCGCGAAGGTGCCGGCCCAGCCGGTCAGACCGAAGATGGGGGTGCCATCGGCGATCATGCCCAGACCCAGTTTGGCGAAGCTGTCACCGATGAGGTAGGCAAAGGTGCCCTTGACGCCATCGGCCACGCTGATCCCCTGCTTGGGCACAAAGCCCACGGCGGCCACGCCGATCAGCAGTTGCGGACCAAACACCAGGAAGCCCAGCAGGAACAGGGAGCCCAGGAACATGAACTGGGTGGTGGCATGCTGGTAGAGACCCAGCGTGGCGATAATCAGCGCCAGTGCCACACAGGCCACCAGACCGCGACGACCGTTCGCCAGATCCGAGAGGTAGCCCCACATCAGGGTGCCGACCAGGGCGCCTACTTCGAAGAAGGTGAAGCCCTGGATGGCGATCTCCTTGGAGAAGCCCAGCTCCTGGTGAGCGTACACGGTGGACCACTGGTCGATACCGATGCGCACCACGTAGAGGAAGATGTTGGCAAAGCAGAGCAGCCAGATCACCTTGTTCATCAGCACGTACTTCACGAAGATCTGACCCTTGGTCAGCTTCTGCTCTTCGGTGGCGATGTCTTCTTCACTGGCCACTTCGTCAAACAGCTCTTCCACCTTGCCCAGACCATAGGCTTCTGGTGAATCGCTGCCAAAACGCAGGCCGATAAAGCCGACCACCAGCGCGATCATGGACGGGAAGATGAACATGCCGAGCACATTGCCATCGAACAGGTAGTTGGCACCGAACAGCGCCACACCGGCCGCACCTGCACCGCCCACGTTGTGGGAGAGGTTCCACATACCGAGGTAGGTGCCGCGCTTGTTGCGAGGTGTCCATTTGGTGATGGTGGAGTAGCTGCAGGAGCCACCACAGCTCTGGAAGAAGCCGCTCAGCGCATAGAAGAAGATCATGAAGTAGAGGCTGAAACCCGTGCCGCCCATGCTGGCACTGAAGCCCAGCATGCACAGGGCGGAGAGGATCAGCATCAGCGGCAGGAACTGCTTGGTGTTCTTGCCATCGGCATAGTAGGAGACGACCGTCTTGCCCACCCCGTAGGTGATGGAGAAGCCAAGGCCAATCATGCCAAGCTCGGTCATGGAGAGACCGTACTCCTGGATCATGTCGTTCTGCGCAATGTTGAAGTTCTTGCGGATCAGGTACATGGTCAGATAGCCAATAAATACAACCAGATAAGATTGCATAAACGGCTTGAACCAGAGCTTGCGCCGGGCTTCGACCGGCAGTTCCAGGGTCGGCACCCGGACCTGTTGGAGAAATTTCAACATCTTCGTTCATCCTCTGCGAGATAGACGGTATTTCCGCCGCGCCCCTCATTTTTTGGTTGGTGTCAGAGGTCACGCCACGGAAAGGACAACAGAAAGAGGTTGGACTGTGCACCTCGCTCCCCTGTCGATTGAACCCATGCCCGAACCTGCGCCACTGCGGGGGTCGGGTCACTACATCAGGTAGCGTGACTTTAATGAGGTGCGGCGCAAATGGCGTGAGAGCCATCCCTAGTGGCATTAGGAAAATTTCCTAGTTTGACGGGATCCGGCCATGAAGCGTGAAGAGGATCACACAGTGGCGGCCCACGGCGGGGTCATGCTACGAGAAGAGTGGCAGCCAGACAGGGCTGGGGGTGTGAGGTTGTGCTATGGGGTAAGCAGGCTATCGTCAGCAGTATTGGCGGATATCTGACGCCATAAAAGAGGCCACCCGCAGGTGGCCTCTTTTCATATGGGAGTAAGAAGGTGATCAGGCCGCCTTGGCGAGTCCTACCTCGTCGGTTTTCTTCACCCGCAGTTTTTTCAGGGCAACCGCCACCACGCCGGTGACGATGGCGCCACAGATCATGCAGAGCAGCGCCAGCAGCGGCTTGTTGACCGCACCCAGCAGGGCAACGATGGGGCCACCGTGGGCCACGCTGTTGGTGATGCCGAACAGGAAGGCCATCACCGCGGCTGTCATGCTGCCCAGCACGTTGGCGGGGATGACGGCGAGCGGGTCACGGGCGGCGAACGGGATCGCCCCTTCAGAGATACCCACCAGGCCCATGGCACCGGCGGCTTTGCCCGCTTCGATTTCAGAGGCATCGAAGATGCCCAGCTTGCGACCGAGCACGGTCGCCAGCGACATGCCGAGCGGTGCGGCCGGGATGGCGCAGGCCATGGCTCCCATGAACTGGGTCTGACCGGAGGCTATCATGCCCACCGAGAACAGGAAGGCCACCTTGTTGACCGGGCCACCCATGTCAAAGCCGGCCATGCCCCCCAGCACTATGCCCAGCAGCACCAGACTGCCACCGCTCATGGAGAGCAGCATGGCGTTCAGACCCGTCATCATGTCGGCAATGGGGGCGCCAATGATGAAGATGAAGACCGCAGCGATAAAGAGCGATCCGACGATGGGTGCGATCAGGATAGGCACCAGCGGCTGCACCATCTTGTGGTAGTGACGGGTAGCAATCCAGCGCACCAGATAACCGACCAGCAGGCCCGCTATGATGGCACCGATAAAGCCGGTCCCGGCGTCGGCGCCGTAGAAGCTGCCGTTGTTGGCGATCCAGCCGCCGATAAAGCCCGGGGCCAGTGCCGGACGGTCACCGATGGCGTAGGCGATATAGCCCGCCAGTATGGGGATCATCAGGGTGAAGGCGGCCACGCCCACGTTGAGGATCTGATTCCACATGCTCCCTTCCGGGATCTGCATGCCGCTCGGGGTCGGGTTGCCGCCGATAGCCAGCGCCAGCGCGATCAGCAGACCACCGGTCACCACGAATGGGATCATGTGGGAGACGCCGTTCATCAGGTAGCGATAGAGATCGGAACTGCCGCCCGTGCTCTTATCCTCTCCTTTCTTGTCCTCTTTGCCTGCCACATAGGCTGGCGCCTTCAGCGCTTGCTCAATGAGACCCTTGCCATCCTTGATGGGGGCTTTCACCCCAGTCTTGATGAGCGGCTTGCCGTTGAATCGAGCCATGTCCACCTGCTTGTCACAGGCGACGACGATGGCGCTGGCACGGGCAATCTCGGCTGCGGTCGGGCTGTTCTTGACGCCGATGGAGCCGTTGGTCTCCACCTTCACCTCGTAACCCAGCTCTTTGGCGGCACGCTCCAGGGATTCTGCCGCCAGATAGGTGTGGGCGATGCCGGCCGGACAACCGGTGACACCTATGATGAAGCCCTTGCTGGTGGTCGGGGCAGCGGTTTGCTCCTCCTTGCGCTCCAGCAGCAGCGCCAGCGCGGCAGCCGAGCTCTTGGCAGCCAGCAACTTGGCAATGAAACCTTCTTCAATCAGCTTGGCGGAGAGCTCGGCCAGCACCTCGATATGGTGGTTGGCGCCACCGGCCGGGGAGGCAATCATGAAGAACAGCTGGGACGGCTTACCATCCTCGGCGCCATACTCGATGCCGTTGCGGCTGATGCCGATGGCCACCGCCGGTGTGCTCACCGCCGCACTCTTGGCGTGGGGCAGGGCAACGCCCTCCTCGAAGCCGGTGTTGTCCAGCTCTTCCCGGGCCCACAAGTCCTTGATGAACTGCTGCTCATCGCTGACCTTGCCCTGCGCGACCAGCAAGCGGGCCATCTCGCTGAAGACCTCCTCCTTGCTCGTTGCGTTCAAATCGAGATTGATCAGATGTTCGTTGATCAGTGTGGTGATCATTGCGCTCTCCCGCTCCCGTGAGGGAGCCTGTTGGCATGTCGTGCAACACGGCATGCAGACAAAATTGACCTCACTATTATCGCGCCGGTGAGCAAGCCACCCTATCGGACAAATGTGCGAATGACTGGATTATTGTGCGGTAAAACCCCGGGTGTGAGCCGGATCTCAAAGCGAGGAGTTGGGTGCCAGTAGCGAATAAAATGGGTTTTTGCATATAAAATCATTCTGTTAGCAGTATCCCCCTTGCGGCCATATTACTGTGGCCCTACCAGTCTGGACGGGAGAGAGAAGCTTCTTCTGTAAATTTGTGAGGGTGCATGATGGAGTGAGATGTGAGCCGGCGCACATAAATGGCTGTCATCAGGGGGAGCTTTGGGGAGTACAAACTGGAGAAATGGGCTTGGCGAGCGGGATCTCCGGGGCAACCGCAGGATGCTTGTCAGCGACTCCGGCTGTTGTTGCTTGGCGTGATAGCGATGCACTGGCCAGCCAATTCCCGCCATAGCGGCCGCGACGAGAATCACGATCAGACAGAGGCGTCCCACCGCCCGCTAAAGCAAATCCATATGAAAATCCTGCCGGATAAGTGCCGGGTTCAAGCCGAGTAGCGCCGTAATGGCCAGGCTGGATATTACTTTCACAAGCAATCTGGTTTAGTTATTGGGGGACGTCTGTATTGATTCACTCTTGTATAATCCTGTTAACTCTATTGGCGCAAGTAAGGACATACTTGAATATGGACACTTTTCAGTGTGCTCTTTCTAAATGAACATGAGGTGCCATTAAATTAAGCATCAACCTACTTCGCTAAAGGTTGCCGTGGCGTTCGAAAATTCAATATCCAAGATACGCCAATACCCGAATCAGCTTTACTAGTCGAACCTACGGGCTTTATTATTTACGTGGCATCATCATCCATAGACCGCAGAGGGCGACACCCATGCCCAGCAATCGAGTGACTGAAAAGGCTTCTCGAAAAAAAAACAGTCCAATAGGTAAAAGCAAGAGTGTACCTGCCGCATTGGTCAGGAATGAAGATATCCCCAGATGGCCACCGGCTCGATATAGCAACAAGAATCCAAGCTCAATCCCCAAAATTCCCAGCGCCACACCCGCAACACTCCAGTTTAATATTTGGAAGCTGCGACTACCGTCATAAAAATAAATGCCAGGTAAACATAATAAAAGGGCGATGCCATAACTCAAGGACAAAGATAAAAATGGATTGACACCACTAGGTACAAATTTAATCGAAAGATGGTATACGACCGAACCTGCGACCGCAAGAATGACAGCTAAAACATACATCGTGAACTCCAGCTAAAAAATAAAAGCATGCTCAGTCTAGCGGATGCCACAGTTCATAGGTAGACTGCAAAAATGAATGGCAGCTATAAGATTCATTTATGACAAATGACTTTGATACCGCACTGCTGCGCTCCTTCGTGAGTGTTGTACGATGTGGCAGCATTAACCGGGCCGCAATATTGCAAGGGAAAACACAGCCAGCGCTTAGCCAGCAAATTCAGCGTTTAGAGCAGCAACTAGGCCATGCATTGCTGCTTCGCTCCAACAGAGGAATACGTTTAAGTACGGAGGGGGAGGCGTTATTACCTTATGCAGAACGCATTTTGAGTCTAACCGATCAACTGAGTCTAAAGCCTGCATCACAAGGTAAGCTGCATTGCAGTATTGGTTTGGTTGAAGATCTTGTGAGTAATCACTTTACCCGCGTACTAGCAGACTTTGCTTGTGTACATCCTGGATTAAGCTTGCGGGTTGAGGTGACTAACAAACAGTCACTATTTGCTGCGTTTGAACGTGGTGAGTTGGATGTGTTGGTCAGCATGCCGATTGTCAATGCGCCAGCACCAATTCAGGAATTCAGTTTCCCACTTTATTGGTTTGCAGCGCATGGGTTCGAACATCAAGGTGAATCATTACCTTTAGTCATTTTTAGTCAACCTTGCTCATGGCGTAATCGTATATTAGAGGCATTGAATAGAGAAGGTATTCCTTGGCATATAGCATTTGAGAGCAGTAGCCTTGCAGCTTTACAGGCTGCTACAGAGGCTGGGCTGGGCGTCGTCGCTTTATTTTCTCAAACACCCCCCAAGCATAGCCAGAGATTGACCCAGCTCCCTACACTTCCAAATATTACAATTGCAGTTTATCGCCAGCGGGGAGATATGGATGAAACGGTTCAAGATTTAACCAATCTGTTTCTAAGAGAAATGCAGCATAATGTTGTAACGCTCAATGATGGTGAAGGACAGTAGAGCACTGAAGAAAGGGGGCTCAGCCCAGTTTGTGCGATCAGGAAGCACTTCATGGGCAAGGTGCCGTCGTTTCGATTGCCGTCTCGTTAGATATATGGCTCATCTCGTATCTTGGGCTAAAAATCGTAGGCTGGTGCTGAACGAAGTGAAGCCAAGGTTTACCGCGAAATGTATCGTCAATTCTGGTGTGCCAATCTCTTGCATCCACGTTTATTCCGCTCTGGCTGGCGCAATAATGCTCGCCTGTCGGGCTTAGCTACGCTCTGCGCCAACCTAAAAACTACGCTACCACCTGTGATGACAGCTTCCAGTCTGCTGCGGTTAACCGGTGATATAACGGGACATGGCTGTTTGATTACCTTGTTGCGGCACAGACAGCGATCCCGAGGGAGCCTGGTTGCAAGTGGGGCATAGCAAGCGGTGGTGGAAGGGGGTAAAACGGTGCTTTGCGAGAAAGCGGCCGGTGATCAACAAATGGGTGAGCGAGCGTGGCGTATTTGTGCGGCAGCAGGCTGGCTATCGCCCCTTGCCGGGGGCAACAGGTACTCAATACTCAAGAAACTTCTCGCCGCAGCGCTCGCAAATCAGATGCCGTACATGGGTGGTCTGATAGGCCAGGGTCTGGCCGAATACCGCGTTGGTCAGGAGGCTGGCGCGAAAGGCTTGCCAGAAGGTTTTGCGCGGCTCCTTGGGCATGATGTCCTGGCTGTGGTCGCGGGCGACCAGTACCACCAGATGGTTGGTTTTGATGCCGCATTTAGCGCAAACATGCAGTTCAGTCTGGGTGGTCACTTGTGGCCTTCACTCTCGTATGGGGCGCCAATAGCATACGCCTGTCATACACAAATTACAGCTATGCAAGGTACGCCACAGCTCTTTATCTGGAGGTTGTCATGGCGTTTCAGGCGCCGATTAATATCGGAAGCGAAATATATCTTTCGGCGCAAATAGTAGACCAAGGTCACGGTATTCACCGGTTGAATGCCGTAGCGTCGGTCGATGGGGTTGTTGTTGCAAAAGCGTCAGCAAAATTCATTGAGAAAAAAGTGAATGACAGGAGTTTTATTAATGAAGAATGACATCATGGTTTTACCAGAAATGGATATAGGCATCTCAACCACCGATCGCCAAAAAATTGCAGATGGTCTGTCGGCACTGCTTGCAGACAGTTATACCTTGTATCTGATGACGCATAATTTCCACTGGAACGTGACCGGCCCCCAGTTCAATAGTCTGCACAATATGTTTATGGACCAGTACACGGAGCAGTGGAATGCATTGGATATTATCGCAGAACGGATCCGCGCCCTGGGATTTCCGGCACCGGGTACCTACAAGGAATTTGTACGGCTCTCCTCCATCAAAGAAGTGGAAGGGGTGCCTTGTGCCAATGAAATGATCAAGCATCTGGTGCTGGCACAAGAGGCCACGGCCAGAACCGCCAGAAAGTTGTTCAATCTGGTGGATGAGGCCAACGATCAGCCCACCGCCGATGTGCTCACCCAGCGCCTTGATGTGCATGAGAAGACGGCCTGGATGCTGAGAAGCATGCTCTCCTGACACTGTGTGCCTTGGCCTTGTGTGGCCAGCTGCAACGAGATCAATAAAAAGGAGCCCATTGGGCTCCTTCGTTTTTGGGGGCGGTAATTTTCCTGTCAGCTGTCTCTTGGTCCATCCCTCTCAGAAGGCGGTGAGCTCACCGCCACAGGTCAGGCGGTGAGCCTCGCGGAACTGCCATGGGGCTACCCTGGCCCTGTCTCCCCGAGTCTGGGATTGAGGGAGAGGATGCGGGTCTTGCTGACTCTGTGGCGATAGATCTCCCTCAGATAAAGCAGTGCCTTTTTCACCGACTCGCGGCTGAGGCGAATGTCGTTGATGGAGACGAACTTCTCTTTCTCGCGGATAAGCTCACGGTACTTCTTCTC
This sequence comes from Aeromonas sp. TS_SC_11, assembly GCF_057318915.1. Classification (NCBI taxonomy): domain Bacteria; kingdom Pseudomonadati; phylum Pseudomonadota; class Gammaproteobacteria; order Aeromonadales; family Aeromonadaceae; genus Aeromonas; species Aeromonas sp. TS_SC_11. The sequence continues at coordinate 4,409,985 of NZ_CM170470.1, read as the reverse complement.
GTACATGGGCTTGATGGCGTACCAGTTGGTATCGAGGATCTTGGCCGGGTTTTCGAACTCGTTGAGCATGCTGTCGAGCAGCTCTTCGTTCCACTCCTCGTTGCAGATCATCTCGATCACCACCTTGTCGAGGTGATCGTCGAAGCGATAGTGATCCTTGGCAAAGCAGCGCTTGATAAAGGCCACTATCAGGGTCAGGAAGTCATCGCTCAGGCAGGGGCTCTTGACGATCAGGGTGGTGAGGGAGATGTTGGCCGACGCACCTATGACCAGGGCATAACGCTTGAGGGTGGTATTGGGAAAGAGCCCGTTGAGGTGTGACTTGAGCCGGTTGAGATCCATATAGGAGAGCTTGTACTCCTTGGGCAGGGAGATGATAGACACCACAGAGGAGCAGTTCTTGAAGAAGTGCAGTTCGTTGAGGTGGGCCGGGTCATGGCCACTTTTCACATAGTCGTCCAGATACTCCCGATAGTTGCCCGCTTCGATGGGCAGCAGGCTGATCCCCTCTATGGCCTGGGTCATCTTGTTGAAGTGGGGCAGCTCGATGGATCGAATGAAGAGGTCGTCCACATTGAGCCCGCCCTCCTTGTCAAACATGCCGCCGGGGGGCGAGATGGACTCGGCATAAGCCACCGCCACCGGTCCCGCCAGACTCATGAAGAGGTCATTGGCATCGAGGCGAATGGTCTCGCTGATGTCGATGCCTGCCCGGCGAAAGTAGTTCTCGTCGTAGTCGGTGGTGACGGCCTGAGCGGTGAGAATGTTGAAGATCTGCTGGGAGATGTACTGGTTGGCGTACTTCTCCATGGTGTTGACGTCAACGTGCTGGATCTCGCCATCGTCGCTCTCTTCGGCGTAGCGCATGATGTCGTTGGAGATCAGCATCATGGCATTCCAGGGCCTGATCCGCTTGAGCATGCTGGCATCGCACGCCTGCTCGTTGTCGAAGTGATAGGAGAAGTCCCACTCCTCGGCCAGGTATTTGCACAACAGGCGCCCGGCGTTGATGTGCAGCGCTTCTGAAATCTCGATGCCCCGATCACAGATATTGGGCAGTATGCAGATGCCGCTGGTGAAGATGGGATCGAACATGAAGTGCTCCCCGAGGGAGAGGTGCTCTTCCTCTTCTGACGGGGGCGAGAAGGTCTTGCTCATGTAGGAGTACTGCTGGGCCAGCCCGAATTCGGAGGCCATGCCGGAGCCGGTGCCGCCCCCGGCACTGAAAATGTAGAAATAGAGGCGGGACTGGTTGGCCTTGATGCCGCAGGAGTCCACCAGATAGGTATGGATCGCCTGCCACTCTGAGTTGGCGAAGTAGTGGGGGCTCTTGTTGAGAATGATCTTGGCCAGATACTGACCCAGGATGGGGGCGTTCCCCGCGCCCCCGGCGTGGATCTCAGACAAGTCCATCACCCGCATCTTGGCGTAGTCGCGCAAGGAGCCACCTTCGCCGCTGCGATTGGAGTGGCGGATGCGGCCATCTATGTCCTTGTCCAGGTCCCCCAGCATCACCATGGGTTCGATCAGAAAGACAGGGCGGGCGCCATTGCTGGGCAGTCGCAGGTTGCGGCGGATCCAGCTCAAGGGGCCAAACTCCTTCTCCCGCTTGCGCTGCTCCTCGCTGTTGAACTCGTTCATGTAAAAGCTGCGGGCGTTGTAAACCAGCGAGGCCACATCCTGGGCGATGTTGGAGCCGCAGCGCCCCAGCCCCACCAGGCAGACGGACGGAAAATTATGCGGCACTGTGGTGCCGGTTTCGTTATCCCCCGGGGCGGTGGGGAATACAGCACTGCGAAGCTGCTCAAGATTGTCGAGAATGCGGGCCAGGTCCCCCTCTGTGTAGTAGAGATAGCGGTTGCCGGCGTTTTGCTCATCATCCGTGCTGGTGGGCAGCAGATCAGTATGCTCTGTCATGAAACAAGATCCCTCTTTGGCGGCGAATGTATATAAATCAGCAGCTTTTGCACTGCCTGGTAACTCTAGATGATAAAAAGCGAGGGGGCGGTGAGAGGGTCGTGAGAGTTGTCACTGTGTGATCATGGGCACAGCAACTGGCCGCAAATCCATGAGTTCGTTTTTCATGCGTGCAGCAAGAGTTGGGCTGGCTGGGATAGTGACCTGCCTCCATTGGCTGGTTACAACTGCTGATTGGGCCACAGCGCAGCCTGTGCCTGAAAATGGTGGCAAGGGCGCTTAACCTCGCACCGGTAGCGTGCCAGATAGCCAAGCTCGGCGGGATTGGCCGTTTCACCATGATAATGGCAGCATCTGAATACTGGTTGTGATAGCAACGTTCACGTTTTCATAAAAGGAAGGGGGTGAGGAATGGACTGATCTGGCTTGCAGAGTCGTGCGGCACTTCATGTTCACTTCACCGAGCGGGGGTAGGGTAGGCACCAGTTTTCAGTTGGAGCTTTACGAGATGCCTACCATAGTCACCCACGCCGCCGTGCCCCTCTGCCTTGGGCTCGGGCTTGGCAGCCGGATTATCCCGCCGCACCTGCTGCTGGCAGGTATTGCCATCGCCATGCTGCCCGATGCCGATGTGCTCGCCTTTAAACTGGGGGTCGCCTACGGCCATGTTCTCGGCCACCGCGGCTTTACCCATTCCCTGCTGTTCGCCTTTGCCCTGCCCACGCTGGTCATGCTGTTTCATCGGCAGCTTAGGGCGAGCGCTGCCACCGTCTGGTCGTTTCTGCTGGTCTCTCTGCTTTCCCACAGCCTGCTCGATTCGCTCACCACCGGCGGCAAGGGGGTTGGCTGGCTCTGGCCGTGGCGTGACGAGCGCTTCTTTGCCCCCTGGCAGGTGATCCGGGTCGCCCCCTTCAAGCTGGAGGCCTATCTCACCGCCCGAGGCGAGGCCGTGATCCTCTCCGAGCTCTACTGGATCTGGCTGCCGGGGGTTGTATTGATGCTGGTATTGATGGGGTGGCGGGTGTGGAGGGGTTCTCAGTAGAGGTTGAGACTGGCGGCCAGGTGATGAAGATAGTCATAGCTGTGCCACTGGACGGCACAGAGGGCGAGCAGGGCTGAGGCCCCCAAGGCACCTTGATCCCAGTGCCGGAGCAATATCCACAGGGCATGCAGTATGCAGAGACCCAGACTCGCCAGATAAATGATGGCCAATGCCACTTCAATCAAATCCGATATGCCAGAGGGGTTATTTGGATTGTGATAAAACAGGTCATAGCCAAAGGCGCGAAATCCGAGTCTGATCAGAAACAGGAAGGTGCAGAGAATGGCCAATCGTTTTGTTTTTCGGTTGATATTTATCACACAACTTCTCAAATATCCTAACGCTAACTTTTGGGGCTGAGATGCAGCAGAGCTGGGACACCCATCATTTTGAATGTTGGCTATGCCATGTCTGGTTCAGAAAGGTGGGTGTCCCAGGTTTGTGTTCTGACAAAGAGCCCAAATAAAAATAAGGACGAAGTATCAGTAATGCTTCAGCAACTGACCTCAAATAAGCGCTATCATTTCAATAAATGAGCTTTCATATTTCCTATATAATAAACAACGTCCGCATTTGCTGCTGGTTTGGATCGCAGCGGAACACCAGTCCGGCAACATGCGCTTGTTTAGTGCTACCCTAATTAAACTCTGTTTCAATATTTTCATTTGACCATGACTTCTTTGTTTTATGTTCGGTAACAGTCCATGAGCTAAAAATGCAGCCATAAGAAAGAGCCACATCGTGCATGAACTCTACCCAGCCTAAATGTTGCTCAGTGGATAAATTCACAGCATATGGTCGAGAGGTGCCTGAAATTTTCCAGTATTCGCCATCCTGATACATCGACATTTCATAGTTTTCACTAAGCTGCTCTTTTATACCTTTGGCACCTTCTTTATCTTGAGTGAAGAAATTGAAGTCTAGTATTAGATCGGTTTCTGTAGTGATGCCATTGCTGCCAAGTTCAGCATTTATAATTTTCGCTTCTGCAAGGCGGCGCATTTTTATTTTTTCATGGTACTCGTCCCAAGTTTTTTTGGCTTCTTCTTGATCCATTGATTTGTCCTCTGCATTTAGGTTGCAGCAAATCATCAGTAATAGAGCAATGATGCTGACGATTCTCATAGGCACTTAACTTCAATTTGTGGGACCGCAAAGCGGTCCCGCATCAAGTTTTTTAACTAGCAAATTCGACTAATGCGGATTGCTCAGTTTTAATTTTTACACCGAAACTTGTAATATTTGGCAACGTGGCGTTGTGGTGTTGAATTATGAACTCAGCAGGTGCGTGTTGTTTATCATGTGTGGTATGAGTATCACTCACTAACGTGATTTGAAAACCTTTTTCCGCTGCACTTCGAATCGTTGTATCTACACAAAATTCAGTTGCATAACCACAGACCACCAATTCAGAAACAGTTTGGTTTGTTAATATTTGAAGTAAGTCGGTTTTAAAAAAAGAGTCAGGTGTGGTTTTGCGAACATAAAAATCTGATTCAGTCCGATTCAAATTATTAGGCAATTTCCAGCCAGAACTTTGAAACTTTAGAATTTCATGGCTTGGTGTTTCATGTTGTATCCAAATGATCGGCGTTTTAGACGGTCGCGCCTTATCAGTGAGTTTATTGATATTTGAAATCACTTCATCAGATTTGTAAGGTGATGGTGTTGGTTCAAATAAGCCGACTTGGACGTCAATAATTAATAATGCTTTTGTCATTTGAATGTATACTCGAAATTTTAATTGCTAGTTAACGCCCGCGTAACAGGCGCGAGCTTGCGAGCGTCCTAATTGACGCGTTTGTTATCTGCATTAAAGTGCTTCTCTCATCCTCGAAAGACCTATCCGCACTCCTTCGGCGCTCTCCCACAACTCCTCAATAAGATCATCCATTATTGAAATCTTCTCCAAAATACCTTCTTCGGTAAATATGAGGTCGGGATTGTGAACAATCGCGTTGCGAAACTGGCCAACTTCTTGAACTTTGTTTTTGAATTCTTTTGTAAGATATTTCTTTTTAATTGCAAAGTTGATTAGGTTTCTCCAATTATTCTTACCCTGCAGTTTGCTAATTTCATTAGCGTCAGTTGCAACCAGCTCATCAAGATCTCTTATAGATGATAAAAGTAACTCCCATTTCCTTAAGAAGTCGGCAAACAAATCGTTTGATGTCGCAGCTACATTTTCTGCAACTTCTTCTTTTTGTTCGTCGGACACCTTTACTTGACCAAGACCTTCAATTGCCCTAACAAATTTCTCATCAACTTCACGGGTTATTACATTAATTTCATTCGACTCATCTAATGTAATAAAGCGATTATGCGCGACTTTACATCGCAGCTCATATAATCGATCCCAACGCTTCTTCAGATATCCACTATCACACTCAACAATTGGCGAGAAGTACCTTTGCCAGTTTGACTGGGGAACGAGTTCTTTTAATTCGCCTATATCAAGATCAGATATGCTACTCGCCTCAGATATTCTTTCGGTTATCTTTCTAATATCTCCAGTGGAATACTCCTTAAAAAGCAGGTTAGAAAGTTGAATGAAATCCAGATCATGCAGATAATTATCTGAACGGTCTGATTTTTTAGTTTTAATCGATTCTTCTACTTCATTTGGAATGGCATCTTTTGTCCAACGGACACCTATATTCGCAAGCATAAATTTAGCTATCAGCTTTCTTAGCAAATTTTCTGTGTGATGTATTTTGGGATAAGCGTCCTCACAAAGCTTACTCGCTATTTCATCCCATAAAATCTCTGCGGGCCTGCCGCTAATTTTTGTCAAGATGGCTCGAAGCAGCTTTAGAAGCTCCCGAAATTGCTGTTGATTGGCACTATTTACTAGAGCGAGTTTTATATGAAAATATCTTTGATGCCCTTCTCCGACATTGTCGAAATTTACATCATATTTAAACTCGCACTCAGAAAAAAATATTTTATTTCCACAAATTCTTACCTGATCATATGCTTGAATCAGGTTATTTAAGGAATCCACAGACTGGCAATAAGGTTCTTTTGAATCAATTAGAACAAGATATTCAACATTCAAATTCACTTCTCCTAATTAAGCAGATAACAGTGATTAGATAGAAGGCGGCACTAATCCGATAGTAGAGCCTTCCATATAACTCCGCTCTGCACTGATGGTGGTCATGAAAAAAACAATTAAATCAAAGCGTTACTAGTCTACCTCTGATGCTTGAATGTACTCGCTTGACCTCCTCTTTTTTACTCTATCATTACCACTGTATAAAAAAACAGTTCAGGACAGTGATGCGTTTGCATCACTACAGCATCCGTACTGAAAAGTCCTACTGGTACTGGGTCCGCAATTTCATATTTTTTAATCAACTACTACACCCGCAAAAACTCGGTGCCGTCGAGGTCAATGCCTTTCTCACCTTGCTTGTCTGTTTCTTCAGGCAAGGCTACCGCCCCTGGGTTTCAGCCCCCAGTTCGCTGCTTTTCACCCGCGAGGTAGCAACAATCGCTTCCATGACATGTTCCCGAGAGATGGATTGTCGATTGTCATCTTAAGGGGCCGGATTGAGACATGGAAAGAGGAAGTTGATAGAAACCTGAGTTGGCTCAATTAATTAGTGAGCAATCGATATTTTAAGTGCGTCATTGCTTCAGCAGAGAGTATGGAAATTCCCCTCACCCCAACCCTCTCCCAAGGGGAGAGGGAGCATATCTGCGGTTAGACGGGGGCTGTGGGTTGGCACTGTCTTGTCTTGATCCCCCTCCAAACCGCCGAGTCCAGCTCAATGAGTCAGGAGCGCCGTCAGGGATGACGGCGCAGCCGCGGTTGGTACAGGGATGTACCATCTGCGGCGTTCCGTCCGACCCAGAGAGCGAGATAAGGGAAACCGCCGTAGGCGGGCGGCTTGGCGGGGGAGAAGACCTTTGGTGACTTTGGGTCTTTCCAAAGTCACTCGCCCCGGCCAGAAGGGCGGGCGAAACCCCATCGAGGACGGAGTCCTCGCGTCCTGCGTGGCGAAGCCGCGCTACCAGATCAACTCCGCGATCGTCTGATTACGCTTCGCTAATCAGACCTACAGAGAAGCCAACACCAGACGTCGGGTAAGAAAAGGGAGCCTATCAGGCTCCCTTTTTGCAGACACGGCCAATGGTATTTGACCAATGCCGTCCCTTATCGGTTGGTCGCGGCCTTCATCCCTTCCACAAACTCTTTCAGACGAGTAAGCATATGCTCCGGATTCTTGTGGTGGGTCTCGATGATCTTCACCACGGCGGAGCCGGAGATGGCACCGGCGGCACCGGCGGCAATGGCTTCACGTACTTGCGCCGGTTCGCTGATGCCAAAGCCGAGCAGGGCGGGGGGCGCCTTGAACTCGCGCAGGGTATTGATCAGGCCATCCACCGGCATACCGGCCTTGGTCTCGGCACCGGTCACGCCAGCGCGGCTCACCAGATAGGTGTAACCACTGCCCAGCTCCGCCACCTGTTTCAGGGTCTCGGCATCGCCATTGGGCGGGGCGATAAAGATGCTGTCGATACCGAACTTGTCGGCGGCCGCCTTGTAGGGGGCGCACATCTGTACCGGCACGTCAGCGACCAGCACAGAATCCACACCCGCCTGCTGGCACTTCTCATAGAAGCCGTCGATGTGGCGCACATAAACGAGATTCGCGTAAACCAGCAGGCCAATGGGTAGCTGCGGGTACTTGGCTCGGATGCGAGCGAGCAGATCGAAGCAGTCGTCCGGGGTGGTGTGGCTCTCGAAGGCGCGCAGGGCGGCGCCCTGAATGGTGGGGCCGTCCGCCACCGGATCGGAGAAGGGAATGCCGAGTTCGAGGGCATCGGCGCCCCCTTCGACCAGGGCATCGACGATGGCCAGCGACAATTCGGGGGTGGGGTCACCCAGCATCACGAACGGTACAAAGGCGCCCTGATTGACCGCATCCAGACGGGAGAAGAGTTGTGCGTAACGGTTCATGACAAGGTTCCTTCTTTTTCAAAGATGTCGGCAACGGTGAAGATATCTTTGTCGCCACGGCCGGAGAGGTTGACGATGAGCACCTGCTCTTTTTCCGGTTCACTGCGGGCCATCTTGAGGGCGTGAGCCAGCGCGTGGGAGGACTCCAGCGCAGGGATAATCCCCTCGGATTTGGCCAGCTCCTGGAAGGCGTCCAGCGCCTCCTTGTCGGTGATGGAGACATACTCGGCGCGGCCGATGGAAGCCAGATGGGCGTGCTGCGGGCCGACGGAGGGGAAGTCGAGCCCCGCCGAGACGGAGTAGGACTCCTGAATTTGCCCCTGCTTGTCCTGCATCAGGTAGGAGTGCATGCCAAAGAAGACCCCCTTGCTGCCGTGACCCAGCGGCGCACCGTGCTCGCCACTCTCGATGCCGTGACCACCCGGCTCGACCCCGATAAGACGTACCTCCTTGTTGTCGATGAAGTCGGCAAACATGCCGATGGCGTTGGAACCGCCGCCGACGCAGGCGATCACCGCATCAGGCAGCCGTTCCTCTTTCTTGAAGCACTGGGCCTTGGCCTCTTCGCCGATCATCTTCTGGAACTCCCGCACGATAGTGGGGAAGGGGTGCGGACCGGCAGCGGTGCCCAGCAGGTAGTGGGCGGAGTCGTAGTTGGCAGCCCAGTCACGCAGCGCCTCGTTGCAGGCATCTTTCAGGGTGGATGAGCCGGAGTGCACCGGAATGACGGTGGCGCCCATCAGCTTCATGCGAAATACGTTGGGCTTCTGGCGCTCGCAATCCTTGGCGCCCATATAGACCCGGCACTTGAGGCCGAGCAGGGCGCAGGCCAGCGCAGTGGCGACGCCATGTTGACCGGCGCCGGTCTCGGCGATGATCTCGCTCTTGCCCATCCGCTTGGCCAGCAGCGCCTGACCCAGTACCTGGTTGGTCTTGTGGGCGCCGCCGTGCAGCAGGTCTTCGCGCTTGAGGTAGAGGCGGGTCTTGGTGCCCTTGGTCAGGTTGCGGGTCAGGGTGAGCGGGGTCGGGCGACCGGCATACTCGGTCAGCAGCTCCTGAAATTCGGCGATAAAGGCCGGGTCTTCCTGGGCATCGACGAAGGCTTTTTCCAGCTGAAGCAGGGCGGGGATGAGGATTTGGGGCACATACATGCCGCCAAATTCACCAAAAAACGGGTTGAGCAGGGTCATGGTTTCTTCCTTATACCTTGAGTCAAAAACGGAACATCAAAAACGATACAGAGATCCAGTGGCCGCCTTAGAGCGCGCGCAGGGCGGCGAAGGCGGCGGCGAGTTTGTGGCCATCTTTCTGGCCCGGGGCACTCTCTACCCCCGAGTTGAAATCAAGGCCGAGGCAGCCGACCTGAGCCGCCTGCAGGGCGTTGTCGGGATTCAGCCCGCCTGCCAGCATCAGCCTGGCTTTATCGAGATTGGCCAGCAGGCGCCAGTCGAACGCCTGACCGGTGCCGCCGCTCTGGCTGCCTACTTTCGTATCGAGCAGCAGCCGATCCGCCGGATAGTCGAGAGCGGGCAGCGGCTCGCCACTTGTGATGCCGACTGCCTTCCAGACTTGGCAGGTCGCCGGCAACAGCGGACGCAGGTTGTCGATATAGGCGGCGTCTTCATCCCCATGCAGTTGCACCGCGGCCAGTCCCAGCACCTCCACCGTTTTGGCGATGGTCTCTTGCTGGGCATTGCGAAACACCCCCACATAGGAGAGCGGCGCACCCGCCATCACGGTACGGGCGGTGGGAATGTCCACATAGCGCGGGCTCTTCGCCACAAAGATAAGTCCGCCGAATACGGCGCCTGCCTGATGGGCGGCGGTGGCATCTTCGGCGCGGGTCAGGCCGCATACCTTGTTCTGGCCCAGCACCAGCTTGCGCACTGCGGCCTCCAGATCGGCTTCCTCCATCAGGGAGGAGCCCACCAGGAAGCCCTTGGCATGGTGGCGAAGGTCGGCCACCTGGGTGCGATCCTTGATGCCCGATTCGCTGATCACGACCCGGTCGGCGGGAATGTCTCTGGCCAGCAGCTTGGTGCGGTTGAGATCCACGCTCAAGTCCCGCAGATCCCGGTTGTTGATGCCGATGACCGGCGCCCCCAGCGCGATGGCGCGGGTCAGCTCCTCCTCGTTGCTTACCTCGGTGAGCACGCCCAGATCCAGCTCTTTGGCCACCGCAAACAGGGCGCGATAGCCCTCGTCGGTGAGCACGGAGAGCATCAGCAGTATGGCGTCCGCCTGATAGTGGCGGGCCAGATAGAGCTGATAGGGGTCAATCATGAAATCCTTGCACAGCACCGGTTGCTGGACGCGGGTGCGCACTCGCGGCAAAAAGGCGAAATCCCCCTGAAAGAACTTCTCATCGGTCAGCACAGAGATGGCGGTGGCGTATTTGCCATAGATATCGGCGATGGCCTCCGGGCTGAAGTCATTGCGGATCAAGCCCTTGGAAGGGGAGGCCTTCTTGCACTCCAGAATAAAGCGGGTGGAACCGGCCTTGAGCGCACCGACAAAATCCCGATCGCTTGCTACCAGTTCACTCTGGAAGCTCTCCAGTGGCTGGGCCAGCTTGCGGGTGGCAACCCACTCCTGCTTGGCCGCCACGATTTTGCCGAGAATGGTCTGGTTGATGGAGGCCATATTCAGGTAGGCATGGGGGGCAATGGGGTCTGACATCTCGTTATCCTTGCGAAACTGGGTATTGCCGGTCGGGCGTTCTGAATGACTGCTGTGCGAAGTAGTGGCTGACATCATGCCTCCTGATGGCTCAGGGTGGCCAGCCGGGCGGCCAGATCAGCCGCCTTGCCGCTCGCCAGCACCGCCAGCACCTCGGCCGCCGCGCTCTTGAGATCCGCCGCCTTGCCTGCCATCAGCAGCAGCGGGGCCACGTTGGCGGCGATGGCGGCGTTGTGCGCCGGAGTGCCTTGCCCTGCCAGAATGGCGGCGGTGATGGCGCGGTTCTCTTCCGGCTCGCCCCCTTGAATGGCGCTGACCGGATAGGTCTCGAGGCCAAAGTCAGCCGGGGTGATCATGAATTCGCGGATCTCGCCGTCACGGATCTGGGCCACCTGGGTCGGGCCGTGGATGGCAATTTCATCCAGCCCGGCGCCGTGAACCACCATACCTGTTTTCAATCCCAGTGCCAGCAGGGTTTCGGCGATGGGGCGCACCAGCTCGGGGGCATAGACCCCCATCAGCTGATAGGTGGGGCGGGCGGGGTTGATAAGCGGCCCCAGCACGTTGAACAGGGTGCGGGTCTTGAGGGCCTGACGCACCGGCATGGCGTGGCGCACGCCAGCGTGGTACTGGGGGGCGAACAGGAAGCAGATGCCGAGTTCGTCCAGGCAGTGACGCGCCTGCGTCGGGCTCATGTCGAGCTTGATGCCCATCTTGTCGAGCAGATCGCTCGAACCCGACTTGCTCGATACCGAGCGGTTGCCATGCTTGGCCACTTTCAGGCCGCAGGCGGCGGCGACCAGCGCCGAGGTGGTGGAAACGTTGATGGTGTTGAGGCCATCGCCACCGGTACCGACGATGTCGCAAAACTCATAATCCGGACGCGGGAAGTCGCGCGCTTCCGCCAGCAGGGCTTCGGCGGCGCCGGCGATCTCCTCCGGTGTCTCCCCCTTGATCTTGAGGGCGGTCAATAAACTGGCGAGCACTATGGGATCCACTTCGCCACGAACCACTTGCCCGAAGGCGTCACGGGTGCTTTCACGGCTCAGAGACTGACCCTGATAGAGAGTGTTGAGATGATGATGCATAGGGTCTTCCTTACCGCACACTGCTAACTGGACGGGTGATATGGGCGAGCGCCTGAGTCAGCAGACGGGCCCCTTCCGAGGTCATGATGGATTCGGGGTGGAACTGGAAGCCCAGCACCCTGTCATCCTGCTGCTCTATGGCCATGGGCATGCCCTGATAGTGGGCAATCACAGTCAGCTCTTCCGGCACATAGGTGGCGACCAGCGAGTGGTAGCGGGCCACCGGCAGCGGGCTCGGCAGACCAGCAAAGGCGCCGTGGCCGTTGTGCTCAATCAGGGAGCGCTTGCCGTGGACGATTTCCCCCGCCGCACCGACGGTGCCGCCGTAGGCTTCGCACAGGGCCTGATGACCGAGGCAGATGCCGAGGATGGGCACCTGACCACGGGCCAGCTTGATCAGATCGATCAGGCAACCCGCTTCATGGGGGGCGCCCGGCCCCGGTGAGAGCACCAGCACGGCATCCCCTTCGCAGGCGGCGATCTCGCTCATGATGCGGCTCGCGGGCAGGCTGTTGCGGTAGATCTGCACCGGATAGCCGAGGGAGCGGAACTGATCCACCAGGTTGTAGGTGAACGAATCGAAGTTATCGAGCAGGAAGATATCAGTCATGGCTCACGTCCTTATGTTGCTCCTGCTGGGCGCTCAGGGCTTGCAGTGAGGTGCCATGGCTGGCGGCGATGGCGGCCAGCACGGCGGCCGCCTTGGCGCGGGTCTCGTCCGCTTCGGCCTGGGGTTTGGAGTCATAGACCACACCGGCACCGGCCTGCACATGAGCCACGCCATCTTTGACAAAGGCGGAGCGAATGACGATGCAGGTATCCATCTCCCCCGCGCCATTGATGTAGCCGACGGCGCCGCCGTAGCTGCCGCGGCGCTTGCCTTCCACCATGCGAATGAGCTCGCTGGCGCGGATCTTGGGGGCGCCGGTGAGGGTGCCCATGTTCATGCAGGCCTGATAGGCGTGCAGGGCGTCAAGGTCAGAGCGCAATGTGCCCACTACCTTGGAGACCAGGTGCATCACGTGGCTGTAGCGATCCACCTTGAGCAGCTCCTTGACGTAGCGGGTGCCCGGCTCCGAGATGCGGGCTATGTCGTTGCGGCCCAGATCCACCAGCATCAGGTGTTCGGCCACCTCTTTTTCATCCTGACGCAGCTCCAGCTCGATGCGACCATCGAGATCCCGGTTGATGCTGCCATCCGGGTTGAAGCCGCGGCGGCGGGTACCGGCGATGGGGTACATCTCGACGTCGCGGCTGGCGGCGCAGAACTTGACCGCGCTCTCCGGCGAGGCGCCAAACAGGGTGAAGTTCTCATCCTGCACGTAGAACATGTAGGGGCTGGGGTTGGTCTGCTTGAGGCGGCGATAGGCGGCCAGCGGGCTCGGGCAGGGCAGGGAGAAGCAGCGGGACGGCACCACCTGGAAGATGTCGCCACGGCGGATAAAGCCCTTGAGCTTCTCCACCTCGGCGCAGAACTGTTTGTCGCTCTTGTCCACACTCATGCCGCCGGTCAGGGCCGCAGTGGTTTGCGCCGGGATCCGGGCTTGCTGGCAGGCCAGTTTGAAGTCGGTGAGTCGCTCGGTGAGACGGGCATATCTGTCGTCCACATGGCTCTCGTCGCTGTCGCCGCCAAAGATGCAGGCCAGCAGCTGGGTAGAGCGCTCGATATGGTCGATGGTGATCAGGGTCTCGGCCACATAGAAGCAGTAGTCGGGGCAGTTGTTGCTCCCCTCCGGCACCTCTGGCAGATCCTCGAAAGAGGCGATCAGGTCGTAGGCGAAGCTGCCTGCCATAAACAGTGCTTCTTTACCCAGCTGGCACTGCAGCTCCTGTTGCAGGGTGCGCAGCACGTCCAGCACGCTGGTTCCCTTGAGGCGACTGTCTTCATCCAGAGCCCGATCGGAGGCGGGGAAGTCGAGCTGCAACTCGCCATCCACCAGCGTCTGGCTGATGACGGCGGGCAGACGCTCGGCCAGCAGGCTCTGCAACTGGGCGCCGTTGTCGTTCAGAGTGCGAACCCGCACAGTGCGCCCCCGGCACTCGATGCGCAGGCAGGCATCGACCAGCAGCAGGCTCTGCTTGCCGGCCTTGGAGTCGATCTCCACCGATTCCAGCAGCAGGTTGTTGGGGCGCCCCTGGCAGAGCTGGGTATAGAGTGCCAGCGGGTCGGCCACATAGGGGGCATTGAGCTTGAGGGTATCGAATTCACCCAGGGGCAAGCGAGTCGTATTGACGGTCATAGTGCGTTCCCTTGCGTGTGATGCGTTTTACCGATGTTCATGACATTGAATTCCTTGAAAATTAAATTGGTTTAGGCGGTTTCAGTAGGGTTGCCATCGCCATGTCAGTGTTCTTGTCTGAATTCTCGGTTTCATCACAGGTCCATTTGCCGGATAATAAAAAAGCCCGCTGGGGTCAGCGGGCTTTTTCTTTGGGTTCTTAATTTGCTGTCAGATTACAGATACAGCAACGACCACACGCCCGCATGTCAGGGAGTGTGCCACCACCAGATGGTCAGGATGGAAGTCGTTTGCATGATAAAGTCCTGTAAAAAGATGTTTGCAATGAAGTGCCTACAGAAAACGATAAAGCCGCGGCCAAGTCAAGTCGCTTTTTTGCCTATCTATCCCGATGGGGACCTGACCATGAGAGCGGAATAACCTGATGAGATTCGATCTTCACTGCCATACCACTGCCTCCGACGGCGTGCTGAGCCCCGCCGATCTGGTGCGCCGCGCCGCCGAAAAACAGGTCGAAGTGTTAGCAGTCACTGACCACGATACCCTTGACGGGCTTGATGAGGTGCGTCGTACCATCGAAGCCGAGCAGCTGCCGCTACGACTGGTGAGCGGGGTCGAGATCTCCACCGGCTGGGAGCACCACGAGATCCATGTGGTGGCGCTGGGGGTGGATGAAAAAAATCCGCAGCTGGTGGCGTTTTTGGCGGGCCAACGGGCTCGCCGCGAGACGCGCGCGCTGGAAATAGGGCGCCGTCTGGAGAAGTGCCTGATCCCCGGCACCTATGAAGAGGCCAAGGCGCTGGCCGGTGATGCTGCCGTGACCCGGGCCCATTTTGCCCGTGTGCTGGTAGCGCGCGGTGTGGCTGACAACATGCAGAAGGTATTCAAAAAGTACCTGAGCCGTGGCAATAAAGGGTATGCCCCGGCCGAATGGCCCGAGATGAGCGAGGCCATCACCGCCATTCACGCCGCCGGTGGGTTGGCGGTACTGGCTCACCCCAGCCGTTACGATCTCACCGCCAAGTGGATCAAGCGGCTGCTGGTGGCCTTCAAGGCGGCCGGTGGCGATGCCATGGAGGTGTCACTTCCCCAGCAGAGTCCGCAGGAACGGGCCAATCTGGGCCAGTGGGCCAAGGATCACGACCTCTATATTTCGGTGGGGTCTGATTTTCATTTTCCGTCCAGCTGGACCGAGCTGGGCCGCCACCTCTGGCTGCCAAAAGAAGGCATGCCGCTCTGGCTGGCCTATCCGGACCACTTTGGTCTCACCACCGAGCAGCACGCCGCCCTGCTGGCCAATCGCTAGCACGGGGTCTGCCGGTTGGCCCTCTGTTGCATGGGAGGGCAAACCGGCGTCAAACAGGTTAAGGTAGCGTCATGGGTCTGGAACCCGTGACCATACGAGCGGGCAGGCATTGCCGCCCCCATTGCGAGAACGAGCTATGAGTCAGCATTTTTACGTACACCCGGAAAACCCTCAGGCCCGTCTGATCGGCCAGGCGGTGCAGATCATCCAGAACGGCGGCGTCATTGCCTATCCGACCGATTCCGGTTATGCGCTCGGTTGCCAGATGGGTGACAAGGGCGCGCTGGAGCGCATTTGCCGCATCCGTCGCATTGATCCCACCCACGACTTCACCCTGGTGTGCCGGGATCTCTCCGAGATCTCTACCTATGCCAAGGTAGACAACACGGCGTTTCGTCTGGTCAAGGGCAACACACCCGGGCCCTACACCTTCATCTTCAAGGCGACCAAGGAAGTGCCGCGCCGCCTGATGAACGAGAAGAAGAAGACCATCGGCATCCGGGTGCCGGCCAACAACATAGCGCTGGCCCTGCTGGAAGCGCTCGGTGAGCCGCTGCTCTCCACCACCCTGATCCTGCCGGGTTCGGAGATGGCGGAGTTTGATCCGGAAGAGATCTTCGACAAGCTGGGCAAACAGCTGGATCTGGTGGTCAACGGTGGCTATCTGGGCGAGCAGCCCACAACCGTGGTGGACTTCTCCGACGACGAGACAGTGCTGCGTCGTCGCGGTGCCGGGGATCCCACGCCGTTTGAGTGATACTGCCGACCCGGCACCTGTGATGGCCACGCCAGCACAGGTCACCATGGGGGAGGGGCTTGCCCCATCCCCCATCGCGAAAGTGCTGGGGCAGCCCTATCATGAGCTGCCCCAGGATCTGTTTATTCCGCCCGATGCGCTGGAAGTGTTTCTCGATACCTTCGAAGGGCCCCTCGATCTGCTGCTCTATCTCATTCGGCGCCAGCAGCTGGATATCCTGAACCTGCCGATCCTGCAGATCACCGCCCAGTACATGGAGTACGTGGAGCTGATGCAGGGGCTCAATCTGGAGCTGGCGGCTGAATATCTGCTGATGGCGGCCTGGCTCGCGGAGATCAAATCCCGTCTTTTGCTGCCCAAGGCCCCCGAACTTGAGGACGAAGAGGAGGGAGAAGATCCCCGCGTCACCCTTATTCGTCGACTGCAGGAATATGAGCGCTTCAAGGTGGGGGGCGAGCGCCTCAATGCCTTGCCACGAGTGGAGCGGGAGATTTATATCGCCGCCGCCCTGCCGCCGGATTTCGGCTCTCTCAAGCCACTGACTCCCGATGTTTCACTGGTTGAGCTCGCCCTTTACATGCAAAGTGTGGTAAAACGCGCGACTCATTTCGAACATCACCAGATCCGCCGTGAGCAGATCCCGACCCGGGTGCGCATGGCGGAGATCTTGGCCATGCTCTCTCTGGGCCAGACATTGCGGCTGGAACAGGTACTCAAAATGGAAGAGGGACGCATGGGGGTGCTGGTGACGTTTCTGGCGCTGCTGGAGCTGTGCAAGGAGTCCCTGATCTGGATCCTGCAGGCTGAACCCCTGGGTCCGATCCATTTTGCCCTGGCGAGCCAAGAGGAGACCGGGGAGCGTGAACATGCGCACTGAGTTGTTTTCTTTGTCACTTCCTCGCAGCCAACTTGCCGGGGGTTGCGTGAATTTCCCGTTGCCCAGCCAGCCCGACGTCATGAGCAAGGAGGGCAACCGTGGCGCTGCCTGCTGAACGACTCAAGACACTGGTCGAAGCCGCGATTTTTATTGCCGGGCGCCCTTTGACCGTGAGCGAGCTGAAAAGCGGTGTGCTGGCGGATTACCCCGTCACCGGCCGCTATATTCAGCTGCTGCTGGCCGAATTGCGACAGGATTACAGCGAGCGGGGAGTGGAGCTTAAAGAAGTTGCCTCCGGCTGGCGCTTTCAGGCGCGCCAGGAGTATGCCGAGGAGCTCTCAAGGCTCTGGAGCGAACGGGCTCCCCGTTATTCGCGCGCCGTGATGGAGACGCTGACGCTGATTGCGTATCGGCAGCCCATCACCCGGGCCGAGATCGAAGCCATCCGCGGGGTGGCGGTGTCTAGCCAGATAGTGAATACCCTGAAAGACCGTGGCTGGGTGCGCAGCGTTGGTCACAAGGAGGTGGTGGGTCGCCCGGAGCTGCTCGCCACCACCCGGGAATTTCTGGATTATTTCAATCTGCAGAGCCTGGATCAGCTCCCCGAGCTGGATCCTGAACTGCAAACCCCCCTGGCCGTTATGCCGGCTGAGGGCCGTGAAACCTGATCCATGTCGTTGGCATTTGCCAAGGCGCGGGCCAGGTCTCTTAATGATTAAAGTGGTGCCGGATTGCCCTGACGGGATCTGGCACAGTAGTCAACGTTGCCCGTTATGCTGGCGGGCAGCGATCAACAATCAGGTAACCCCGATGAGTGAAAAACTGCAAAAAGTGTTGGCCCGCGCGGGTCACGGCTCCCGTCGTGAGATGGAGGCCCTGATCACCGCAGGTCGGGTCAGTGTGGATGGCAAGGTCGCCACACTGGGAGATCGCGTCGAAGTGAACGCCGTGATCCGTGTCGATGGCCATACGGTCAAGACCCGTGCCGAGGAAGAGATGATCTGCCGTGTGCTGGCGTATCACAAGCCCGAAGGGGAGATGTGTACCCGTCACGATCCGGAAGGTCGTCCGACCGTGTTCGATCGTCTGCCCAAGCTGGACAGTGCCCGCTGGATCGCGGTAGGCCGTCTCGACGTCAATACCTCAGGCCTGTTGCTGTTCACCACAGACGGTGAACTGGCCAACCGCCTGATGCACCCGAGCCACGAAGTGGAGCGCGAATACGCAGTGCGCGTGTTTGGCGAGATCACCGAAGCCATGTTGCAGCGCCTGCGCAAAGGCGTGCAGCTGGAAGATGGCATGGCCAAGTTCAACAAGATCAAACCGGCCGGCGGTGAAGGTCTGAACCAGTGGTTCAACGTCACCCTGACCGAAGGTCGCAACCGTGAAGTGCGCCGCCTGTGGGAATCCCAGGAAGTGCAGGTGAGCCGCCTGATGCGGGTGCGCTACGGCGACGTCACCCTGGATCGTGGCATCCCCCGCGGTGGCTGGCAGGAGCTGAAACTGCCGGAAGTGAACTACCTGCGCGGCCTAGTCAACATGCCGCCGGAGACCGAATCCAAGGTCGATCTGCAGCAGGATGGCAAGAGCACCCGCCACAAGCAGGCTGCCCAGATCCGTCGTGCCGTCAAGCGTCACAAGGACATGCAGGGTATGGAGCCGCGCGCCCGCAGCACCACGGCCCGTCGCAAGCCGACTTCCTCTACCCGCAACTCGGGTACCGGCAGCAAGTAAGCATTGCGCTGAGCCTCATGGGTTCATGCAAGGAAAGGCCCGCCTCTCAGGCGGGCCTTTTTGTTGCAGCTGTTTGCCGCTTATTATTCCAATCCCCTCCTTGCTGAATTAAACCACCCGGCGGACCCGCTGGGGGAGAGGGGCAAGGTTGCTCTGCCAGAGCGGGCTTGTTAGCCTTTGCGGCACTGATACAGGAGATAATAATGAGCAAGGTATTGGATGAGCTGCTGGCCCTGCTGGCGCTCGAGAAAATTGAGGAGGGCCTGTTTAGGGGCCAGAGCCAGGATCTCGGTCTGCGGGCCGTGTTTGGCGGACAGGTAATGGGGCAGGCCTTGTCAGCCGCCAAACAGACGGTGGCCGCCGATCGTCAGGTGCACAGTTTTCACTCCTACTTCTTGCGTCCCGGTGATGCCAATCGTCCCATCATCTACGACGTGGAGAATATCCGCGACGGTCAGACCGTCTCTACCCGCCGGGTCAAGGCCATCCAGGGTGGCAAGCCCATCTTCTATCTCAACGCCTCGTTCCAGGTCGAGGCCGAAGGGTTCGAGCATCAGATCAGCATGCCGGCGGGGATCACCCCACCCGAGCAGCTCAAGAGCGAACTGGAGCTGGTGCGTCCCTACGAGCATCAGATCCCGCCCGCCCTGCGTGACAAGATCATGTGCGAGAAGCCCATCGAAATTCGCCCTGTGACCCTGGTCGACCCGATCCGTCCGGATGTGCACGAGCCGCTGCGCCATGTCTGGTTCAAGGCCAATGGCCAGATGCCGGATGATCAGCGGGTCCACAAGTACCTGCTAGCCTATGCCTCCGATTTCCACTTCCTGTTTACCGCCCTGCAGCCCCATGGCGTCTCTTACTGGGAGCCGGACATGCAGGTGGCCACCATCGATCACTCCATGTGGTTCCACCGGGACTTCAGGCTGGATGACTGGCTGCTCTACGTGGTGGACAGCCCGAGCGCCAGCGCAGGTCGTGGTCTGGTGCGCGGCCAGTTCTTTACCCGCGATGGTGTGCTGGTGGCGAGCACGGCGCAGGAAGGGGTGATCCGCCGACGCGGTTGACCTCAGATGCCAGCTATAAAAAACGGGAGCCAGTGGCTCCCGTTTTGTTTTCCGAACCGGCAGTCAGGCCGTTTCACGCTCGGGGGCGAGCTGTACTTCCCCACCCTGGGCGAAACGGTCGGCCCACAGGGCGATGACGCCATCACCTGTGACGTTGCAGGCGGTGCCAAAGCTGTCCTGCGCCAGGTAGAGGGCGATCATCAGGGCGATGGAGGCTTCCCCGAAACCCAGCATGGAGGTGAGCAGACCCAGGGCCGACATGACGCCGCCACCCGGTGCGCCCGGTGCGGCTATCATGATGACGCCCAGCATCATGATGAAGGGCAGCATGGTGCCATAGCCGGGAATGGCCAGGTGCTCGGAGAGGAACATGACTGCGGTGGCGCAGGTCACCAGCGTGATGGTGGAGCCACACAGGTGGATGGTGGCGCACAGGGGCACTGTGAAGTTGGCGATGCCATGGCTCACGCCGTTGTTCTTGCTGGCCTGCAGCGCAACCGGAATGGTGGCGGCGCTGGACATGGTGCCGAGAGCGGTGAAGTAGGCGGGCAGCATGTTCTTGATAAGCATGGCGGGTGAGCGACCGAGCGCCAGACCCGTACCGACGAACAGCACGCTGAGCCAGAACCAGTGCATGACGATGGCCATCACCAGCACCACGCCGAAGGTCTTGAGGGTGGCGAAGACGGTGCCCTCCACCGTCATCTCGACGAAGACACCGGCGATGTAGAACGGCAGCAGCGGGATAATCACGCGGGCCAGCAGGCGGTCTATGATGTCACGGCCCTGATCGGCTACGCGGCGCAGGTCGGTGGCCTCGGTGGCGCTGATGCCGATGCCGAACACGAAGGCGGCGGCCAGGGCAGACATGACTCCGAACAGCGGCGGTATCTCCAGAGTGACGTAGGAGCTGAGCTTGATGGCGGTTTCCGTGGTGGGTTCGGCGGCTGTGGTCAGCAGCGGGATCAGATGGCTTGCCACTGTGAAGGCGAACAGACCTGCCAGTATGGTGGAGCAATAAGAGAGAGCCACCGTCTTGCCCAGCAGCTTGCCGGAGTTCTTCGGCAGGCTGGCGATACCGCTCATGATGAAGAACAGAATGATGAGCGGAATGGTGAAGGTGATCAGCTGACCTATGACTGTCTTGGCCGTAAACAGCAGGCGTGCAACCCATTCCGGGGCGTAGAGACCGAGCAAGAGACCGGCAAGAATACCGGCAACCAGTTTGAGGACAAGTTTCATAAGGAAATCCAGGTGTTAGTGTCTGATTTGTTATTTAATTCTGATTTTAATGCCGCTTTTTAACACAAGTGCCGCATCTTGTCTTCCAACACCTGGTTAGCTCAGAGTTAAATATTGTTAGCTGGATGATGAATTGCGGGGGATGGGCCCTTTGAAGCGACGGCGGCGATATTGATTCGTGGTGGGAGCGAGATCGGGTAGCCGGATCAGCAGGGCATGCAGCCAGCGGCCGTGCTCGGCATCCTCGCCGCACCAGCTCTGATGCAGCTCAAACGGCAGGGGAGCGATCAGTTGTTGCAGGCGGGCTTCATCGAGCCGGGTCTGCAGCGGGTATTCGTCCTGTGAGGATGCCACTGGGTTGCCGGATTTTCCCTCGTCATAAGGGAAGGAGCAGTAGAGCGGCGCCCGGGGTTTGAGCAGGCTGGCGAGATGCATCAGGGCGGGGGCAAGCTCCTCCTCGACCAGGCAGGGCAGGGAGCCGCTGGCCCAGATGCCGTCAAAGGGCAGGACGTTGTGCATCTGCTCGAAGCGGCAGACCCGCACCGGCTGGCCGCAGCGGCGCGAGGCCAGCTTGGCCTGGGCCAGGCTGGCATCAAAGGCGGTGACCATGAACCCCTGCTGCCGGAAAAAGAGCAGATCCTCGCCCGCTCCGCAGCCCGCTTCCAGCAGATGGGCGCCTGCCGCCAGCGGTTTCAGAAAACGCTGACGGGCTGACAGTGTGCCTGGATCCGCCACAGATGGCAGACTGGGGGAGGCATCATGACTGGGGGAAGCATCATGGTTGGGCAGTGGCGATATGGACATGGCAGGCACCTTCTTTCGAGGGCGCTACTCTAGCAAATTTGGCGGCGCGCTACCAAAGGCTCAGGTAAGCGAAATAATACCGCCTGGGTGGACACTGAACCGTGACGCTGTGACTACCTCCTGGCTGAGCAAGAAGCAGGGCAAGATCCCGTTGCGCCTTGCCAGCAAGGAATGCGGGCCAGCTCGGGGCCGGCCCATGCAGATCAGGGGCGGCAGGTGGCCGGGCCGTTTGGGAGGGCTATCAGGGTAAACAGGCTGTCGAGCAGGAAATCGGCCTCGCGGGTCAGGTTGATACGCTCAGGGAAGTGCAGCCAGTTGATGATGTAGCCATCCAGAGTGCAGTGCAGCAGGGTGGCGGCGCGCTGGGTATCCAGCGTCTTGGGGAGTTGACCCTGGCGGATGGCATTGGTCAGGGTGATCTCAAGATCCCGGAAAAAGTTGGCGGCCTGGCCGCGCATATGTTCGCGCAGGGAGATGGCTTCCCCTTCCAGCGATTCCAGATTGAACATGATGGTGAACATCTGCTGATGAGCCGGATTGGTACTGATCTTCACCAGCACCTCCTTGAGGAAGCTGCGCAGCTTGCCGAGGGGATCGGGCTCCTGCTCGGCAACGCAGGCATCGAGCTGGTGGGAGAGCGGCTGGCACAACTCCTCCCACAAGGAGACGAACAGCTCTTCTTTATTCTTGAAGTGCCAGTAGATGGCGCCACGGGTCAGGTCGGCGGCCCTGGCAATATCGGTCAGGCTGGTCTTGGCCAAGCCGTGTGAACAGAACAGATTAAGGGCCGTACTCATGATGTGGCAGCGGGTCTGCTGCGCCTCTTCTTTGGTTCTTCTGGCCATCGATATCTGCGCCTTGTAAAAGTAAAAAAAGTCACTTACATACATTTATGAATGTATGTATATTGCCTCATCTTTCCGATTTTACCAACAGGGACCTGTAAACCCTGTGGTTATTCATTGACTGACAAAGGTTAAGGTTCTCCATGCATAAACATATTCTCGCACGTTCGGTTGGCCTTGCCCTGCTGGCAGGTGGTCTGCTGGCAGCTTGTGGCGAACAGGGCGGTGCCCAGCAAGGGCCGGGTGACATGCCACCCGCCGCCGTGGATGTGGTGACCCTGCATACGGCACCGCTGCAACTCACCTCTGAGCTGACCGGTCGCAGCGCGCCGCTGCGGGTCGCCGAGGTGCGTCCCCAGGTGAGTGGCATCATTCTCAAGCGTCTGTTTACCGAAGGCAGCGACGTCAAGGCCGGGCAACTGCTCTATCAGATCGATCCTGCGGTTTATCAGGCCAACGTGGCCAGTGCCAAGGCCAATCTGGCCAAGGCGCAGGCCAACGAGCAGAGCGCTCGCCTCAAGGCAAAGCGTTATGCCGAACTGGTGAAGGTGAAAGCCATCAGCAGCCAGGAGTATGACGACGCCGATGCCGCCTGGAAGCAGCAACTGGCCGAGATAGGCGCTGCCAAGGCGGCCTTGCAGAGTGCCAACATCAATCTGGCCTATACCCGTATCACGGCTCCCATCAGCGGTCGCATCGGCAAGTCAGCTGTGACCGAGGGTGCTCTGGTGACAGCCCAGCAGGCTGACAGCCTTACCTCCATCCAGCAGCTCGATCCCATGTATGTGGATGTGCGCCAGTCCACCGCCGACCTGTTGCGCCTCAAGCGCCAGATCGCCGCTGGCAAGCTCGTTCAGGACGAGAACAAGGGCGCCAAGGTGCGCTTCCAGCTGGAAGATGGCAGCAGCTACAGCGAAGAGGGCTCATTGCAGTTCTCCGACGTGACCGTGGATGAGACCACCGGCATGGTGACTCTTCGGGTGATAGTGCCGAACCCTCATCAACTGTTGCTGCCCGGCATGTTCATGCGCGCCACTCTGCAAGAGGGCGAGCGTGCAAAAGGGCTGCTGGTGCCGCAAACAGCCGTGACCCGCACCCCCAAGGGGGGCGCTACTGTAATGGTGGTGACGGCGGACAACAAGGTCGAGCTGCGCGAGGTGCAGGTGAGCCGCATCGTTGGCAGTGACTGGGTGGTGGAATCCGGTCTCAAGACGGGTGAGCGGGTGATCGTCGCCGGTCTGCAAAAGGTACAACCCGGGGCTGTCGTCGCGCCCACTGAACAGGCGGCCACCGTGCCGTCTGAACAGACCCCGGCCAACAAGTAGGATGGAGTAGTCGCCTCATGGCACGATTTTTCATAGACAGACCCATTTTCGCCTGGGTAATTGCCCTGGTGATCATGCTGGCAGGGAGCCTGGCCATCATAGGCCTGCCGATCGCCCAGTATCCCAGCATTGCACCGCCCGCCGTGGGCATATCTGCAAGCTATCCGGGAGCTTCTGCCAAGACGGTAGAAGACTCTGTGACCCAGATCATCGAGCAGAACATGACGGGGCTGGATCACCTGCTCTACATGTCCTCCCAATCTGATTCCTCCGGCAATGTGTCGGTGACCCTCACCTTCCAGGCGGGGACAGATCCCGATATCGCCCAGGTGCAGGTGCAGAACAAGCTGCAGCAGGCGATGTCGCTGTTGCCGCAAGAGGTTCAGCAACAGGGGATCCGGGTTCAGAAGACCTCCAGCAGCTTCCTGATGGTGGCGGCCTTCATCTCCGGTGACGGCAGCATGAACAACGATGACCTGGCCGACTATGTGGTGGCCAACATCAAGGAGCCGCTGAGCCGTCTGGACGGGGTAGGGGACATCACACTGTTCGGCAGCCAGTACTCAATGCGTGTCTGGCTCGATCCGAACAAACTCACCCGGGTACAGATGACCCCGATTGATGTGCAGAACGCCATCAAGGCACAGAATGCCCAGGTGGCGTTTGGCAAGGTGGGGGGCACGCCCTCGGTCGAAAGTCAGCAGTTTACTGCCACCATCATGGGGCAGACCCGTCTCTCTACCGTGGAGGAGTTCAACAATATCCTGCTGCGGGTGAATCAGGACGGCTCCAAGGTACGGTTGCAGGATGTGGCCCGGGTTGAGCTGGCGGGTGAAAACTACGACGCTGATGCGCTTTACAACGGCCAGTCTACCGCGGCGGTTGCCATCAAGCTGGCGACCGGTGCCAACGCCCTCGATACCGCCGAGAAGATACGCGGCAAGCTGGACGAGCTCTCCGCCTACTTCCCGGCCAACATGAAGGTTGTCTATCCGTACGACACTACCCCCTTCGTGCAAATCTCCATCGAGGAGGTGGTACAGACCCTGATCGAGGCGATCTTCCTGGTGTTCTGCGTTATGTATCTGTTCTTGCAGAATTTCCGTGCCACCCTGATCCCGACCATAGCCGTGCCGGTTGTATTGCTTGGGACCTTTGGCGTCATGTCGGCGTTCGGCTTCTCCATCAATACCCTGACCATGTTTGGTCTGGTGCTGGCCATCGGCCTGCTGGTGGATGATGCCATCGTGGTGGTGGAGAACGTGGAGCGGCTGATGAGCGAGGAGGATCTCTCCCCGCTGGAAGCGACCCGCAAGTCCATGACCCAGATCACCGGTGCCCTGGTGGGGATCGCCCTGGTGCTCTCTGCGGTCTTTGTGCCCATGGCCTTCTTTGGTGGTTCGACCGGTGCCATCTATCGCCAGTTCTCTCTCACCATCGTCTCGGCCATGGTGTTGTCTGTGCTGGTGGCCCTGATCCTGACGCCGGCACTGTGTGCTACCCTGCTCAAGCCCATCAAGCATGGGGAGTTCGGTGCCCAGCGTGGCTTCTTCGGCTGGTTCAACCGGGCCTTTGATTCTGGTGCCAACCGCTACCAGAGCGGTGTGCGCAAGGTGATCAAGCAGGGCGCCCGCTACAGCATCATCTATGTCGCCATGTTGGCGGTGCTGGCCGTGCTGTTTATGCGCATGCCCACCTCCTTCCTGCCGGAAGAGGATCAGGGGGTCATCATGTCCATGGTGCAACTGCCGGTCGGCGCTACTAAGCAGCGCACCGAAGTGGTACTGGCGGACATGCGCGATTACTTCCTGAAAAACGAGAAGGACAACGTCGACTCTGTGCTGACGGTGGCGGGCTTCAGCTTCGCCGGTAGCGGCCAGAACAGCGGCATGGCGTTTATCAAGCTGAAAGACTGGAAAGAGCGCAGCAGCCCTGATCGCAGCGCCAATGCCATCATAGGCCGCGCCATGGGTTATCTGTTCAGCATCAAGGAAGCTCAGGTGTTCGCCTTCAACCTGCCTCCCATTCCTGAACTGGGCACGGCCACCGGCTTTGACTTCTACCTGCAAGATCGCGCAGGACTGGGTCATGACAAGCTGATGGCGGCGCGCAACCAGTTGCTTGGCATGGCGGCGCAGGATCCCAACCTGGTGCGGGTGCGCCCGAACGGGATGGAAGACACGCCCCAGCTCGACGTCAAGATTGACTACGAGAAGGCGCTGGCTCAGGGGCTTTCCATCAGCGACATCAACAGCACTCTCTCTACGGCCTGGGGCTCTTCTTACGTGAACGACTTCGTCGACCGGGGTCGGGTCAAGAAGGTCTACCTGCAGGCGGATGCCCCCTTCCGGATGAATCCGGAAGATCTCAAGCTGTGGTATGTGCGCAACAGCACAGGCCAGATGGTGCCCTTCTCCGCCTTTGCCAGCACGGAGTGGAGCTTCGGCTCGCCCCGTCTGGAACGCTATAATGGCGTGTCGGCGATGGAGATAGTGGGTGAAGCGGCGCCTGGCAAGAGTACCGGTGACGCCATGGCAGCCATCGAGCAGATGGTGAAGCAGTTGCCGGAAGGGATAGGTATCGAGTGGACTGGCCTCTCCTTGCAGGAGCGGCAAGCGGGTTCCCAGGCGCCAGCCTTGTACGCCATCTCTCTGCTGGTGGTGTTCCTCTGTCTGGCGGCGCTGTACGAGAGCTGGAGCATTCCCTTCTCTGTCATGCTGGTGGTACCGCTTGGAGTCTTGGGGGCCATATTGGCAGCGACCATGCGCGGGCTGGAGAACGACGTCTACTTCCAGGTAGGCTTGCTCACCACCATAGGGCTGTCGGCCAAGAACGCGATACTTATCGTTGAGTTTGCCAAGGAGCTGTACGACAAGGGAATGGGCTTGGGTGAAGCCGTGGTGGAGGCTGCGCGTCTGCGTTTGCGTCCCATCCTGATGACCTCCCTCGCCTTTATCCTGGGTGTACTGCCGCTGGTCATCAGCTCGGGTGCCGGTGCCAGCAGTCGTAACGCCATCGGTACCGGTGTGATGGGGGGGATGATCAGTGCGACTGTGCTGGCCATCTTCTTCGTGCCGCTGTTCTTCGTGCTGGTGACTCGCCACTTCACCAAGCACAATTCACAGGAAGAGCAGGCTGCGCTTGCCAAGGAGACCCATCATGACTAAGACGCTGGTCGCCTTGAGCGTGACACTGCTGCTGGGGGCCTGTTCCATGGCCCCTGACTATCAAAGACCTGAATTACCCCAAGGCGCCTCCTGGCAGAGCAATGAGACCGCAGGGGAGGCGGCCGTCTCCCCCTGGCAG
Source organism: Aeromonas sp. TS_SC_11 (assembly GCF_057318915.1). Lineage (NCBI taxonomy): Bacteria > Pseudomonadati > Pseudomonadota > Gammaproteobacteria > Aeromonadales > Aeromonadaceae > Aeromonas > Aeromonas sp. TS_SC_11. The sequence continues at coordinate 4,382,787 of NZ_CM170470.1, read as the reverse complement.
CAACAGTTTCTCGACCCGACGCTGCAAAGGCTCATCGATACTGCACTGGAGAACAACCGGGATCTGCGGATCGCGGCTCTCAACGTCGAGGCGTATGAAGCCAGGTACCGTATTCAGCGGGCGGCGCAACTGCCGACCCTGGCAGCGAACGGCTCGGGCACCCGCCAGCAGGGATCCGACGATCTCAGCAGCACGGGGCAGGGGACCATCAGCAGCCAGTATGATGCCAATCTCGGCATCACCGCCTATGAGCTGGACCTGTTTGGCCGGATCCAGAGCCTGAAAGATCAGGCTCTGGAGACCTACCTTGCCGAGATCGAGACCCGGCGCAGCACCCAGATTGCGTTGATAGCGTCGGTGGCCAATGCCTATCTCACCTTGCTGGCGGATCAGGAGTTGCTGGCGCTGAGCGAAGCGACCCTGTCGACCGAGCAGGAAAGTTATGGCCTGACCGAGCACAAGTATCGCCTGGGCGCGGCCTCCGAGATGGAGCTGGCGCAAGGGCGTACCGCACTGGAAAGCGCCCGGGTCAGCCTGGCCCAGTACCAACGCCAGGTGAAGCAGGATCGCAATGGTCTGGCACTGCTCCTTGGCACCCAGGTTCCAGTGCTGGATAGCCAGCCGGTGACCCTGGCCGAGGTAAAATTGGCGGCGATCCCGGTGGGCGCGCCTTCGAGCTTGCTGCAACAGCGCCCGGATATTCTGGCCGCCGAGCACAGTCTGAAGGCGGCCAATGCCAATATAGGCGCGGCGCGCGCCGCCTTCTTCCCCTCCATCTCGCTCACCGCGACGGCGGGGACGGCCAGCAACCAGCTGAGCGGCCTGTTTGACGGAGGAACCGGCACCTGGTCGTTTATCCCCCAGATCAACCTGCCCATCTTCGACGGTGGGAAACGTATCGCCGATCTTGATGTGGCTGAAGTGAGTACCCGGCAGGCGGTGGCGAGCTACGAGAAGAGCATCCAGACCGCCTTCAAGGAGGTTGCGGATACCCTGGGTGCCCAGGCGGACTATCAGCAGCAGTTGCAGGCACAACAGGCTCTGGTCGAAGCCAACCAGACCTATTTCAAGCTGGCGGAGTTCCGTTATGAGCAAGGTGTGGACAGTTACCTGACCCGGCTCGATGCCCAGCGTTCGTTGTTCAGTGCCAAGCAGGGCCTGATCAGCACCCGTCTGGCCCAGCTGACCAACCAGGTGGCGCTCTACAAGGCCATAGGTGGTGGTTGGCAAGAGCCTGACACCGATGCAGCAAGCGAGCGCCAGCAGTAGCGATCACTTCCTGTTTTGAGTTATCCTGACGCCACAGGGCGAACCACAAGGTTCGCCCTGTTTTTTTGAGCAAGATCATATGCATATGGCACCTTGATGACATAATGCGTCGTGCTTTATCGAGTTAGGACCCCTGTTTCCGATGTCCAGGTCATTGAGTAGTATGTGAATTGACGGCAGCACCGCAAAATAGCACTTGAGCTGTGTGCGAAAGACAGAGAGACCCTTTCAGGACCGTACATATTAGTGCTTGTCGCAAGACCTGGTGAGTAAAAAATTCATTTTTGCATTTAAGATCAAAGAAATAGCAACTGAACAAGCGAAAGACTAGCCGCAACGGTACTTGCCTTATATAAGCAAACTGCGGGAATGGAAAGAAAATGAGCCGGGATGACGTCTTCCCCGGAGCATGGGAAGATCTGACGGTGCAACAGGTTGCTAAAGGCGTTAGAATCCACCGCTATTGTTGAAATGGAATAGCTCAATAAGATAGGTTCGAGAATCAACTTCTCATCGAACCGTTATTAAGTAAGTAGTTGGCAAGGATAGCTGCCGCTACGCCACAAGCTGGAGGGCATGATGGCCAACAGCACACTCATTCTGGTTAAAAGCAGCGAACTGGGAGCTGTAACTCAGGGGCGGTAGCCATTGCACTTTTTCCGTTGATAGTCAGAAATCTGCCGGTCAGACATGTTTATCCTTGTCTCCACTCTCATTGTTACAAGTCGTTTTACCTTCATTTTTTTATATTCATTTCAAGAGCATACCTATGAAAATCCTTGTCACTGGTGGCGCTGGCTTTATCGGGTCGGCGGTTGTTCGTCATATTATTCGAAACACGCAGGATGCCGTGGTCAATCTCGACAAACTCACCTATGCGGGGAATCTGGAGTCCCTGGCCGACGTGGCTGCCAGTGAGCGTTATGTTTTCGAGCAGGTGGATATCTGCAACCGTGGTGAACTGGATCGGGTGTTTGCCCTGCATCAACCGGATGCTGTGATGCACTTGGCGGCCGAGAGCCATGTCGATCGTTCCATCACGGGGCCTGCCGATTTCATCGAAACCAATATTGTTGGCACCTATACGTTGCTGGAATCGGCGCGTGCTTACTGGAACGAATTGAACGAGACACGCAAAGCGGCTTTCCGCTTCCACCACATCTCCACCGATGAGGTGTATGGCGATCTGCCCCATCCAGATGAGGTGAGTGCCGGTCATCCCTTGTGGAATAAGCCACTGCCGCTCTTTACCGAAGCCACTCCTTACGCTCCCAGCAGCCCCTATTCGGCCTCCAAGGCCTCCAGCGACCATCTGGTCCGCGCCTGGCGCCGAACTTACGGTCTGCCGACCCTGGTCACCAATTGCTCCAACAACTATGGTCCCTACCACTTCCCCGAGAAGCTGATCCCTCTGGTGATCCTTAATGCGCTGGATGGCAAGCCACTGCCGGTTTATGGCAAGGGTGACCAGATCCGTGATTGGCTCTACGTAGAAGATCATGCTCGCGCGCTTTACAAGGTGGTGACCACTGGCTCGGTAGGGGAGACCTACAACATCGGCGGTCACAACGAGAAGCAGAATCTGGATGTGGTCCATACCATCTGCGATTTGCTCGACGAGATGGTCCCCAAGGCTGGTTCTTACCGCGATCAAATTACCTATGTGGCGGATCGCCCCGGTCACGATCGCCGCTATGCCATCGACGCCAGCAAGATGAGCGCCGAGCTGAACTGGCAACCGCAAGAGACCTTCGAGTCCGGCATCCGCAAGACGGTACAGTGGTATTTGGATAACCAGCTGTGGGTTAATAACGTGAAGAGCGGTGCCTATCAATCCTGGATTGAGCAGAATTACGATGGGCGTGCCTGATGCATGTCCTGTTGTTTGGTAAAAATGGCCAGGTGGGCTGGGAGCTGCACCGAGCATTGGCGCCACTAGGACATATTACAGCGGTGGATTTTGACTCCACCGATTATTGCGGTGATTTCACTAATCCTGCCGGTGTCGCCGAGACGGTACGTCTGCTCAAGCCGGATGTGATTGTCAATGCTGCCGCTTACACTGCGGTTGATAAGGCCGAGAGCGAGCGGGCACTAGCCCAATTGCTCAATGCCACCAGTGTTGCTGCGATTGCCAAAGAAGCTGAGGCACTGGGTGCTTGGTTGGTGCACTACTCCACCGACTACGTATTTGATGGCCGTGGCGAGCGCTCCTGGGTCGAGAGCGATCAGACCGCACCGCTCAACGTCTATGGTGAAACCAAGCTGGCAGGGGAAGATGCAGCTGTGCTTTGCACTCGTCATCTTATCTTCCGCACCAGCTGGGTGTATGCCGCCCGTGGGGCAAACTTTGCCAGGACCATGCTGCGCTTTGGCAAAGAGCGCAGCGAAATGTCGATTATCAATGACCAGTTTGGCGCCCCGACCGGTGCAGAGTTGCTGGCCGATTGCACGGCCCATGCGATCCGTATTGCGCAGTACAAACCAGAGGTGGCGGGGCTGTATCATCTGGTCGCCTCCGGTACCACCACCTGGTTTGACTATGCCCAGCTGGTGTTTGCCAAAGCCAGAGAGGCAGGGGTTGAACTGGCGGTCATGCAATTCAATGCTGTGCCGGCCAGTGAATTTCCGACGCCTGCCAAGCGGCCTCATAACTCACGCCTGGATACGAGCAAGTTCCAGCGAACATTCGGTCTGGTGCTACCAGACTGGACTGTTGGTGTCGAGCGGATGCTGGTAGAGATCCTGAGTCAATATGAGGATGGCAAGCGAGACAAGGGGATTTCGTGTCTTGTCGATAGTAATAAAGGGTAAAAGAAGTGGCGCTTGGCCACACTTTTTCATGGTTAAATAATTCAAATATAAGAAATGAAGCATTATGACCAAACGTAAAGGTATTATTCTGGCCGGTGGGTCAGGCACTCGTCTCTACCCCGTCACCATGGCAGTCAGCAAGCAGCTGCTACCCATTTATGACAAACCAATGATTTACTACCCACTCTGTACCCTGATGCTGGCGGGAATACGAGATATCTTGATAATCAGTACGCCACAAGATACCCCCCGTTTTGAACAGCTGCTGGGAGATGGCAGTCAGTGGGGGTTGAATTTGCAATACAAGGTACAACCGAGCCCGGATGGTTTGGCACAAGCGTTTATTTTGGGTGAGGAGTTTATTGGTTCAGATGCATGTGCTCTGGTCTTGGGCGATAATATATTTTACGGCCACAATTTGCAGAAACAGTTGGTGTCAGCCGCAGACACTCCCAGTGGAGCGACCGTATTTGCCTACCATGTATATGATCCAGAGCGGTATGGTGTAGTAGAGTTTGATGACGAGGGAATTGCCATTTCCCTAGAAGAAAAACCGCAAGAGCCGAAGAGCAACTATGCGGTAACGGGTCTCTATTTTTATGACAACAATGTTGTGGAGATAGCCAAGAACTTGAAGCCATCTCTTCGCGGTGAACTGGAAATTACAGACATTAATCGAATTTATCTTGAGCAAGGAAATCTGTCGGTGGCCATGATGGGGCGTGGCTATGCCTGGCTTGATACCGGTACTCACGAGAGTATGATTGAGGCGAGCAACTTTATTCAGACTATTGAAACTCGACAAGGACTAAAAGTTTCTTGTCCGGAGGAGATAGCCTACCGTCAGGGATTTATTGATGCTGCTCAAGTGAGGCTATTAGCTGCGCCATTGATAAAGAATGCTTATGGTCAATACTTGATGAGATTGGTTTCCAAGGTGAAATAACAAGTGTTTTTAGGTTCTTTTACATTTAAGTCGGTTAGTAACTACGTTGCATATTATGTAGATCTTCTTTTAAAGGTTTATTAGTCATTCTCAAATGAAGTATTCAAACCACTATCCTGACTTTGAACCATTTTATTATTTTATTTTTATATTCTTTTGGAGTAAAGATGCAAAACAAGAAAGTGGCCATTATTGGGCTAGGTTATGTTGGGTTGCCTTTAGCCGTAGAGTTTGGGAAATACCGTTCCGTGCTCGGATTTGATATTAACCAATCGCGCATCAATGAACTGATGAGTTTTCAGGACAGTACTCTTGAAGTCACCCCTGAAGAACTGAAACAGGCGACAAGGCTGACCTATAGCAGTGACCAGAATGCCTTGAAAGATTGTGACATCTTTATCGTTACCGTCCCAACACCTATTGATGGAGCTAACCGTCCTGATTTAACGCCATTGGTGAAAGCTAGCGAGACAGTGGCTAAGGCGCTGAAGCAGGGGGCTATCGTTATCTATGAGTCCACTGTCTATCCAGGTTGCACTGAGGAAATATGTGTACCTGTGCTGGAGAAGTTCTCAGGCCTTAAGTTCAATGAAGGCTTCTATTGCGGCTACAGCCCGGAGCGCATAAACCCTGGTGACAAGGTCAACACTCTGACGAAAATCAAGAAGATCACTAGTGGTTCGACTGCTGAAATTGCTGTAGAGGTAGATGCGCTTTACAACTCGATTATTTCAGCCGGCACCTTCCCTGCTACCAGTATCAAGGTTGCGGAAGCAGCAAAGGTGATCGAAAACAGTCAACGTGACCTCAATATTGCCTTCGTCAATGAACTCTCCATCATTTTTGATCGTATTGGCATCGACACCATAGAAGTATTAGAAGCCGCTGGTAGCAAATGGAATTTTCTTCCTTTCCGTCCTGGTATGGTTGGTGGCCATTGTATAGGTGTTGATCCTTATTATCTGACGCACAAGGCCGAAGAGTTGGGATATCACCCTCAGGTAATTCTTGCAGGTCGTCGCATCAACGATAACATGGCACGTTATGCTGCCAGAAATGTCATAAAGCTGATGCTGAAAAATGGTATTGATGTTGCTCGCAGTGTTGTTGGTGTGATGGGTATTACCTTCAAAGAGAACTGTCCCGATATTCGTAATAGCAAGGTAATTGACCTGATTACTGAACTGAAGAATTGGGGGTTGAATGTGGTCGTAATAGATCCTTGGGCTAATACTGACGAAGTGCAACATGAGTATGGTATTGAATTGGGTGTCATTAGCGAGCAATCTCCAGTCGATAGCCTCATTGTCGCCGTAGGTCATCAGGAGTTTCGAGAGCTCTCTCCACAACAGTTACGCAAGTTCTGTCGTACTGATCAACCTGTGCTGGCAGATATCAAGGCTCTCTATACACGGGAGGCCTGTGACAAGGCGGGGTTTACGCTTTTCCGCTTTTAATCTCCGGTTCAATTGTAGAGGCTGCCATAAGATGCCCTCTTGCAATTTTCAATGAACTATTGGAATGACTGAATACACTAAAAATTTAGCCATTAAAACTGTGATGATGTGCCATATTAGCGACTAAATTTTTCTTGTTGGTCGTTAGTGTGAGCCATGAACAGTTTTCACAATCCTGCGAGGATATGTGATGGGGCGAGTGAATGCAGTCAACCATGCGGCACTCCAAGCAAAACAAATATATAGACAAACCGAGTAAACACCCTCCGTCTGGTGTTAAACAAATAAGGTAATTATTGTGCTAATTCAAAGCTACCCTATCATCAAAGATCGCAAGATCAGAATCGCCATTGTTGGCTGTGGCCGCATTTCCAAAAACCATTTTGGTTCCATCGCCCAACATGCAGATCACTTTGAGCTAGTTGCGATTTGCGATATCAATCCGACTACGCTCGTTGAGCACCAGCAGCAATATCAGGTCCCAGCCTATCAAAAGCTGCAAGAAATGTTGGAAAAAGAGCAGATCGATATCGTAAGCCTTTGCACCCCCAGTGGCTTGCATGCTGATCAGGCAATACTCGCTGCTGCGCATGGGGTACATGTCATTACAGAAAAACCTATGGCGACTCGTTGGCAAGATGGTCAGCAAATGGTCAAGGCATGTGACAAAGCAGGAGTGCGTCTCTTCGTTGTCAAACAGAATCGTCGTAATACCACTCTGCAACTGTTGAAGCGTGCCATCACTGAGAAGCGTTTTGGCAAGATCCATATGGTCAATATCAATGTGTTCTGGACTCGTCCCCAATCCTATTACGATGTTGGCGGTTGGCGCGGTAATTGGGAGTTTGATGGTGGTGCCTTCATGAATCAGGCGAGCCACTATGTTGATCTATTGCACTGGCTGATTGGCCCTGTCGAAAAAGTTCAGGCGATGATGACCACGACTCGGGATATTGAAGCTGAAGACACTGGTGTGCTGAACATCAAGTGGCGTCATGGTGCAGTAGGTTCTATGAGCGTTACCATGCTTACTTATCCACGTAATCTGGAAGGTAGTATTACCATCCTTGGTGAGCAGGGTACGGTGCGAATTGGCGGGCTTGCAGTCAACGAAATTCAGCAATGGCAGTTTGCTGAAGAGAAAGATTACGATGCCCAGATCAGCGAGGCAAACTATGAGACCACTTCTGTCTACGGCTTTGGGCATCCTCTTTACTACAAGAATGTAGTGGATGTTATGCGTGGCGAAGCTGAGCCAGAAACTGACGGTCGTGAGGGTTTGACCTCACTGGAACTGTTGATTGCCGCCTACCTGGCAGCCCGTGATGGCCGTCAAGTTGGTTTGCCGCTGGAGTATTAAGCATGAACTATCTGGTGCATGAAACTGCGATAGTTGATGTGGGTGCGCAGATTGGGGCTGACTCCAGAGTGTGGCATTGGGCCCATGTCTGTGCAGGGGCAAAGATTGGTGCAGGAGTTTCTCTTGGTCAAAATGTCTTCGTTGGCAATAAAGTAGTTATTGGTGATCGCTGCAAGATACAGAACAATGTTTCGGTATACGATAATGTAATTTTGGAAGAGGGGGTCTTCTGTGGTCCCAGCATGGTCTTCACCAATGTCTATAACCCAAGAGCCTTGATCGAACGCAAAGCTGAATATCGTGACACCCTTGTCAAGAAAGGAGCAACCCTGGGAGCCAACTGTACCATTGTTTGTGGTGTTACCATTGGCGAGTACGCTTTCATCGGTGCCGGGACAGTAGTGAACAAAGAGGTCAAACCCTTTGCTCTTATGGTGGGCGTACCCGCCAAGCAAATAGGTTGGATGAGTGCCTACGGTGAAAAGCTCGATCTCCCTCTTTATGGCCAGGCCACAACAGTTTGCCCTTTCACTCAAGAAACCTATGTTCTAGAGGGTGACACCCTCAGTAGATTGGAAAGATAATCATGCAATTTATTGACTTGGCTGCCCAATACCAGCATCTGAAACAAAAGATTGACCAACGAATTCAGCAAGTGCTCGAGCATGGTCATTACATTATGGGGCCTGAGGTGGCCGAATTGGAGGCCAAGCTGGCTGACTATGTCGGTGTTAAACATGTCATTACCTGTGCCAATGGTACCGATGCTCTGACACTGGCGATGATGGCGATGGGAGTTAAACCTGGCGATGCTATTTTTTGTCCAACTTTCACCTTCTTTGCTACAGCAGAGACCATCGCTTATGAAGGTGCTACCCCTGTTTTTGTAGATTCCGATCCCGATACCTTCAACATCTCACCTCAAGACTTGGAAAAGCAGATTCAACGGGTTCTCGCCGAAGGCAAGCTCAATCTCAAAGCGATTATCACTGTTGATCTCTTCGGGTTGCCTGCCAATTATCCAGAGCTGGAAATTATTGCAAAGAAATACAATATGAAACTCCTCGAAGATTCAGCTCAGGGTTTTGGCGGTGAATTGAACGGAAAACGGGCCGGTAGCTTTGGTGATATTGCAACTACCAGTTTCTTCCCAGCCAAGCCGCTGGGGTGCTATGGCGATGGTGGCGCTATCTTCACCAATAGCGATGAATATGCCGAGCTTATCAAGTCTTACCGGGTTCATGGCAAAGGAGCAGACAAATACGACAATATTCGTATTGGTATGAACAGTCGACTTGATACTATCCAGGCGGCAATTTTATTAGAGAAACTGGCCGTCTTCCCAGAGGAGTTGATTGCTCGTAATAAAGTGGCTAAAAACTATGAGCAGGCATTGGCAGGGAAATATAAAACACCCATGGTGCCGCCTGGTTATTTAAGCTCATGGGCACAATATACCATCATTACTCAGGATCGAGACGCTACCATGGCTGAATACAAGGCCAAAGGAATACCAACCATGATCTATTACGCAACTTGTCTGCATCAGCAGAAGGCGTTTACTTATCTTGGTTATAAAGAAGGTGATTTGCCAGTGGCTGAGAAACTATCAAAGCAAGTGGTTAGTTTGCCAATGCATCCATATATGATTTAAATATACCAGTGGTACTGGCAATTAAATTAATAAATTGTCATTAACAGAATGCTATACTCTTTGGTAAAAAACATGATTGCTCTCAATAGTCCGGTCAAGCCTGATTTGAAAAAGCTAAGCAGCTATTTGGAACAGGTGAATAATATCGGTTGGTATACCAATTTTGGTCCTCTACACCAAAAGTTGACAGAACGTCTGGAAGAATATCTAGGTATAAAAAATCTACTGCTAATGTCCAATGGTACCTTGGCTTTGCAAGTCGCATATGAAGTTCTAGGAGTTAAATCTGCCTTAACGACACCCTTCTCTTTTGTGGCAACATCGTCCTCTGCATTATGGCAAAATATTCCACTTTCATTTTCTGACATTAATCCTAAAAGTTATAATTTGTGTTCTACGCAGGCTCAAAAGGCATTGGAAAGAGACTCAGAAATAGACACTGTTATTGCAACACATGTATATGGAAACCCCTGTGACGTTCAGGCGTTTGAAAAATTGTCTGAAAATATGGGTGTTAAAATAATCTATGATGCTGCTCATGCATTTGGAGTCAAGGTTGGAAGTGAGTCGATTTTAAATTTCGGCGATGCCAGTATATTAAGTTTTCATGCGACAAAGGTGTATCATACCGTCGAAGGCGGTGCAGTTGTATTTAAACAGCATGAGAATTATGAAAGAGCCAAAGAATTGATTAATTTTGCGATTGGTAAACATGGCATAGATGGCATTGGTATTAATGCAAAAATGAATGAATATCAGGCTGCCGTGGGTTTGGTGTTGCTGGATGATATAGCTCTTATTTTGGAGCATCGAGAGGCCTTGTTTACTGCATACAGGGAAGGCTTGAAGGATGTGGTGGGTCTTCCTGAATGGCATCTAGACAGTTCCTTCAATGGAGCATACATGCCGATTTATTTAGACTCGGAGGAGAAATTGCTCCGTGTCATTGAGCACTTATCAAAGCAAGGCATTCAGAATCGGCGTTATTTTTATCCATCCTTGGATACCGTTTTTCCACAATGTGTTAACTTTGGTTGTGACAATAGTCATCAGGCTGCAGAAGGGATGATATGTTTACCACTTCACTATAACATGACTTTGAATGATATATATAGCGTTACTGCAGCGATAAGGGCTCTTATTTAATTTTATATCTATACTTTACTTATTTCATTATTACTAAGTTACAGTTTATTAAGGTTTTTTATGGCATATCTTAACAAGGAAGAGTTAGAGCATTTTGGCTTTATTTCGTATGGAGAGAATGTAAAAATATCTGATAAAGCATCTATTTATGGTGCAAATAAAATAAAAATTGGAAGTAATGTCAGAATTGATGATTACTGTGTTGTATCTGCCGGAGAGGGTGGGATCAATATTGGAAGTTATATCCATATAGCCGTATTTAGCTCATTGATAGGTGCAGGTAAGATAACAATATCAGATTACTGTAATATATCTTCCAGAGTTTCTATATATTCTAGTAATGATGATTATTCAGGTTCATTTATGACTAATCCAATGGTTCCTGAAAAATTCACTAACGTAAATCATGCTGATGTGTTTTTAGGACCGCATGTTATTGTTGGAAGTGGATGTATTATTCTACCTGATACTATATTGGATGAGGGGGTCGCCATTGGAGCACTTTCACTGGTTAATATGAGTTGTGAATCTTTTGGTATATATGCTGGTGTTCCTATTAAAAAAATTGCAAATCGTAAACGTGATCTATTAAAAATAGAAATGCAATTGAATAAAGAAATTTGTATAGGGTCATAAATTGTCAATTAGAAAAAATGCCATAGCTAACTATATTGGTCAGATCTATTTAGCCATACTTGGTATTGTCATCGTTCCATTTTACGTTGAGCGATTAGGTGCTGAAGGATATGGTTTGGTTGGTTTTTTTGCCTTGCTTCAGGGGTGGATGCAGCTACTGGATATGGGGATCTCAACCATGCTGGCGCGTGAGGCTTCAAGGTCTCGTTTTGATCTAGTGGAAGCTTTTCGTTTCAAGCGTTTACAACAACTAATACTTATTCTTTTCGCACTAATCGCCTGTATTGTGGCTGTATTGAGTTTTGGTGCTCGGGAGTGGTTAGCAACTAGTTGGTTGAAAACCACCCTACCAAAAGAAACTGTCATTTTTGCACTATCTTGTATCGTTATTTCTGTTTGCATCCGTTGGCAGAGTGGTCCCTTGCGTAGCACTCTGATGGGGCTTGAGCGCCAAGTTCAGCTAAATGTTGTCAATATGGTGCTGGCAACATTTCGTTTCCCTGGGTCTGTGGTTGTGTTAATCCTTACTCAGGATTCTATAGATGCTTTTTTCCAGTATCAGATAGTGATTTCATGTGTTGAATTTTTCTTACTCTGGATTATTGTCAAAAAATACATCCCCAGTAAAGAAGCGATTCCCTTGCCTGATTGGGAGTTTCTATCCTCGATAAAACCGACGCTTAAATTTTCCCTTGGTATCGCATTTACCTCAGCCGTTTGGGTACTGATCACCCAGCTGGATAAATTGCTGTTAAGTTCATTACTGCCTCTAAAAGAATATGGATATTTCACCATGGCTGTTACAGCTGCTGGCGGAATTAGTTTGCTCAGTGGCCCTTTATCTCAGGCAGTCTCTCCTAGATTAGCTGCTTTGCATGCACAAAACAATAAATCTGAAATCGTAAGTGTTTATAGATCTGCATCCAGAGTGATGGCAATGATTATTGCACCTGTATCTATTTTGACAGGAACATTTTCAAGAGAAATTGTTTATATTTGGACTGGGAGTTGGGTAATTTCAGACAATGTAGCCCCCATTATGCACTGGTATGCTTGGGGGAATGGTGCATTAGCACTTACGGGCCTCTCATATTATTTACAATGTGCTTATGGAAATATCCGTTTGCATATTATTGGAAATGTCATTTTTGCACTAACTATCATTCCGGCGATTTATTTTGCAACCAAGCATTTTGGTGCCGTTGGCGCAGCTAAGGTTTGGTGTACCTCTAACTTTTTGTTCATGATTATATGGACAGGAATTGTACATAAAAAATTTATACCCAAGCAACATCTCAAGTGGATATTGAATGATGTGACTCCTTTTTTAACCATGCCGGTAGCCTTATATTATATTTATTTTTCATGTGATTTACCTCTACACTTGGAGGCCTATTCTAGGTTTCAAAGTTTGATGCTTATATCTTTATTTGGCCTGGTTTTTTTAATGATTAATGGTGCTATTTATCGCTTTCTTAAATATCGATATTGAATTTTTCATGAAAATTCGGTGGTTTAATGGATAATAAATTTATTAAAAATAACATCAAAATTGCTCATATTGCATTTGACAGCATCTTTATTGATACGGCATATCGCTCTTTCGAGCGAGCATATCCAAAATGCAATGATGTTTTTATATTTACAAAAAAAACATGGCAATTTATAAAAAACAATGATCTTTTCATAGAGAAAAGTAAATTAGAAGTGCTAAATCCTTTTTTTGCTAAATTGTTGTGGAAATATGACATTATAGTTCTGCATTCATTGGCAAACTTTATGATTCCTATAGTTCTAATGCCTAAAAGAGCAAAAATAATATGGCTAGGAATGGGATATGATTATTATAGTAGAGCATTCTCTGCTGATACTCTTGATGTGGGTCTATATCTAGATGAAACGAGGAGGGTTATTAACGACGGACTTTTACCAGGAATTAATAAATATAGTATAAAGTCACGTTTGATAAAGGTAGTGAATAAGGTTTTAGGTAGTAAAATTTTATTTAGATGGGCCCTAAATAAAATTGATATTTTTTCACCTGTTTTACCCGTTGAATATAATATGGTAAAGAATAAATTCAATGTTAAATCTTTCCCTAAATATGCCCCATGGAATTATGGAAACTTAGAGAATGATTTTGTTCGAAATTTTATGGGAAAAAGAGTATCTGGCGACTGGATTTTATTGGGAAACAGTGCTGGGGCTACTAATAATCATCTAGAGGCTATAAGACTATTATCTAAACTTGATTTAAATTCTTCAAAATATAAGATAGTTACGCCATTAAGTTATGGTGACAATAATTATGCTAAAAAAATAAAGGATTACGGCGCAGCTAATCTAGGTGAATCTTTCTGTCCAATAGAAAAATTTATGCCAATAGATGACTACATTAAATTATTACAAAAGTGTGGGTTTGTAATAATGAATCATGTCCGGCAACAAGCCATGGGGAATATCATTATAATGATGTACCTAGGAGCTAAAGTTTTTTTACGATCAGAATCGGCTATTTATACTTTCTTTAAGGGGCTAGGCGCAACAATATATTCAGTTGAGGAATTGGAGCTAAATAAAGAATTACTTAATTCAAAGCTAGAGTTAGATGAGATAATTAATAATAGAACGATATTAGCATCATATTTTTCAGAGCATGCAGACTTAATAAAAACAAAAGAACTTGTCGAATTAGCTATTAGTCACATTGATGATAATGACTTTAAATGATTTTTCCGGTTTGGGATAAAAGTTAAAATGGTCATGGAGACTATTAGGTAAAAATTATGCTATATTTTAATTATAAATTTTCATATTTTAATTTATCAGTATGGAGTATGATATTACTTCTTACACTGACATTATTAAACTCTTATCCTGGCGAAGGAATTGAGTTTGCATTGATATTCTTTAGTTTTGCTATTGTTTCGGCATTTTTGATTCTACCAAAAAATAAAGACTTATTTGATCCGTTCTATCTTTTTTCACTTTGTTATGTAACGTTTATAGCCTCTGCATATATTTTGAGGGTTAATGGATTAAATAATAATCATTTTATCTCTACCACTAATTTCTATAACAACATCGATACTGTATACATGTACGGGCTCATAGCATTAATCGTCTCATACATTTCTGCATTAACCGGATATTGGTTTTTCTCAACTAATTCTCGTGTCTATAAGCCTTTTCATTCTAGTGCTTTCGATTCAAAGACTATATTCTATATAGCAGTTTTTTTATATGTTATTGGTTTCGTGAATTTTATGATTAATATATTTATCATATCCTCAGGCGATATTGTGCTATTTTATAAAACTATATCCATGAGGTATTATGATTTTCAAGGACCAGTAACAACGCTTGGCTATCATAGTATGTATATTGCTTGCTATATATTTTTCATTTCTGCAATGCAGAATCGCAAGCTTAATACTATGATAAGCATTATAGTAATTTCTTCATTTTTGATTATGATATCGAATGGACGAATCGCACAGTCTATTTTTTATCTTACAACGTTTCTTATAATATATTACTATTACAATGGAAGTTATAAATTAAACGTTAGGTATTCGTTTCTAGGTATGCTTCTAGTTCTAGTTGGGATTAGTGTATATGGTTTAAGGATCGCGAGTAGTTTGAGTTTAAATACGGTTGATGGCGGGTTTGAACTATCAACGTATATAAGTGAGTTCCTTAGTTTTGATTACCTTTCACATATACTCTTTGATAAGGGCTATACTCCTAACTTTGCCTTACTCATGAAGGTGATTGATTCATGGTCATATGATATAGGGTACATGTATGGCTCTACGATATTACACCCTATATTCAATTTTGTTAGCCCTAATGTATTTGGGCTTGTTGAAATGCCCGCAGTATTAGCTAAGCAACAATGGTACATGCATACCCAAGATGGGAACTTACCAGTCACAGGTATTGGTGAGATGTATGTCAATTTTTCGTATATGGGTTTTATTTTTGGTATGTTTCTCTTTGGCGCGCTAGGCGCTTTAATTAGAAACTTAATGATTAAAACTAGAAGTGCGATTTTCTTGATATTTTATGCCAAATTCATCATTGGTTTTTATATGCTCTACCCCAAGGGGGAACTCAATAATCTTTCAGTTTTTTGGATGCTATTTCCATCGATTTCAATATACATTATTGCCATCGTTGTAAATAAGTTAAAATATAGAGGCTCAATGTTCGTTCTGGAATAGCATATCAAATGATATTTGATAGTGAAGTATTTATTCGGCCATGTTGGCAAGACTAGTTTAGTTGAGCTGGTATGTATTAATTAGGATTGTTTTTATTATTGGTAACTATAACTTATGAAAGTTGCACATATTACAACAGTACACAAACGACATGATGTTAGAATTTTTTTTAAAGAATGTACGTCTCTTGTTACTGCTGGCTATGACGTATATTTAGTCGTCGCCGATGGCTTGGGTGATGACATAGTTAATGGTGTTAACATTATTGACATTGGGCTTCCTAGAAGTAGGTTTCATCGGGTATATTATGCAACCAAGCTAGCTTATGATGTGGCAATGAGAATAAATGCTGATATATATCATGCACATGATCCGGAATTGCTTCCGCTTTTATTTAAATTAAAAAAGAAAGGGAAGTTGGCTGTCTTTGATTCACATGAAGATGTTTACAAGCAGCTTTTGAATAAGTCGTATATTCCCAGATTGCTTCGCATGTTAATTGCTAAGTCATATTCGTTTTTGGAATCTTTTATATGCTCAAGAATTGATGGCGTTGTTTGTGCAACCGAATCTATTCAACAAAATTTCGCTAGAAAAAGTAGAATATCTGAGAACATTAACAATTACCCTATTCTTAATGAGGGGGCTCAGTTTAAACCAAAAGTTGACAATGAAATAAAATCTGTTTGTTTTGTTGGTACGATTGAGCCTGATAGGGGAATTGTTGAAGTTATGAAGGCGATTAGCCTGCTTGAGTATGAAGTTAAATTGAATTTATCTGGAAGTTTTTCATCTGAAGATTTTAAAAGCAAGTTATCTCAATGTGAAGGCTGGAATAACGTTGTATTCCATGGGTGGCTAGATCGTGTCAGTGTAGATACCTTAATTAAACAATCGTCATTGGGACTTGTCACGCTTCATCCTATGCCAAATTTTATAGAGGCATTGCCGGTAAAAATGTTTGAGTATATGAGGGCCGGAGTTCCGGTTTTGTCATCAAATTTTCCACTTTGGAAAGAAATTGTCGCCGGTAATAACTGTGGGTTGTGTGTAGACCCTCTTTCCCCTCAGGAAATTGCAACTGCGATTGATTCAATAATATCCAATCCTGATATGGCGAGTGAAATGGGTAATAATGGTTTGAATGCAGTGACTGAGAAGTATAATTGGTCTCGAGAAGAAAGTAAGTTATTTAATTTCTATAGAAAATTACAAAGCTGAGTTTATATATGACATTGCCTTTAGTTACTGTAGTCATACCATCGTATAATCATATTAAATATGTTGAGAATGCATTGAAAAGCGTGCTCGAACAGAGTTACAGCAATATTGAGTTGATAGTTATTGATGATGGTTCTTCCGATGGTTCAGTTGAATTTTTGAGGGGTTTATCATACGGTGAATCATTTTTTCTTATAGAGCAGTCTAACGCCGGTATATCAAAGACTCTGAATAAGGCTATCCAGGGCTATTCCCATGGGGAGTATATATGTATCTTGGCGTCAGATGACTATTTTCATCCAGAAAAAATAGAAAAACAGATAAAAGCAATTGCACAGTATCCAGGCTCCGAGTTTTGTTATACCAAGGCGAGAGAGTTTGACTCTGAAAGTGGGGATGCTATACGCGAGTTTCCTAAAAAAATTATTCAGGGTAAAGTTCTCGGCAGTGTGTTTTTTCATCAGCCTTATGCTGCCGGAACAATCATGTTTACTCGGTCGCTATTTGATAGGGTGGGTGGGTTTGATGAGGGATTGAAAATAGAGGACTGGGACTTTTCTATCCGATGCGCAGCTGAAACTAGCTTTAGCGTTGTGGATGAGCCTCTGTTTTTTTATCGTTCACATCAGAATAATACGATTAAAAAATTGGATAGGCGCGTTGTATTTAAAAATAAAATGCAAACGTTAACCAAAAATTATATGCTTATATCCCCTTCTCGTTGGATATGGATTGTGATTGTTCACTTTGTTTTTGATCACTATTTGTTTAACTTTAAAAGAGCTATTCAGTCTATAATGAAAAAATAAGATTGATATATTTTTGATGCAATTAGGGTAGTCTTATGAGTTTAATAAAAACTATTGATTTTGATATTCTTGGTGATGCAAGAGGATCCTTGGTTAGCTTAGAAAGCAATAAGAATATCCCTTTTGACATTAGGCGAGTGTATTACATATTTGGTACGCAAAAGGATGTGGCACGAGGTTTTCACGCACACAAGCAACTGAAGCAGGTTGCTGTTTGTGTTAAAGGTAATTGCCGTTTTATATTAGATGATGGGCATCATAGGGTGTCTGTATTGCTAGAGTCACCCAGTAAAGGATTGTATATAGATGGGGTGACTTGGCGAGAAATGCATGATTTCAGTGAAGACTGCATTCTAATGGTTCTTGCTAGTGAAAATTATGATGAAAGTGATTATATTCGGGATTATCAGAAATTTTTAGAGGTTACTCGCAATGTTTCTTCATCCCCTCAGTGATGTGCAAACGTCTGACATTGGTAAAGATACTCGAGTCTGGCAATTTTCGGTTATTTTAAAACAGGCTAAAATTGGTTCAGATTGTAATATCTGTGCACATACTTTGATCGAAAATGATGTCATTATTGGAAATCGCGTTACGGTAAAGTCAGGTGTTTATCTTTGGGATGGTATAACTGTCGAAGACGATGTTTTTATCGGGCCTTGTGCAGCATTCACCAATGACAAACATCCTCGTTCAAAAGTATATCCTGACTGCTTCTTGAGAACTGTATTACAAAAAGGCTGTTCTATCGGTGCCAATGCGACGATATTACCTGGTATTACATTGGGTGAGTATTGTATGGTTGGTGCTGGTGCTGTAGTTACAAAAGACGTTCCTCCTTATGCTGTGGTCATAGGGAATCCGGCAAAAGTAGTAAAGTTTGTAAATGAAAATTAAAATTCCCAATTAATTATATGGCAATTCGGTGATGACAATGATTCCCTTTCTTGATCTAAAATCCATCAATGCACGATATCAAACTGAATTAAAGATTGCATGTGCTCGCGTTATCGATTCTGGTTGGTATGTCATGGGCAATGAGCTAGCCCAGTTTGAAAGCGAATTTGCGACCTTTTGTGGCACCAAGCATGCCATTGGTGTGGCCAATGGATTGGATGCATTGATTCTTACGCTAAGGGCTTGGAAAGAGCTTGGTATGCTGCATGCAGGTGATGAGGTCATTGTGCCGGCCAATACTTATATTGCGTCGATTCTGGCGATTACCGAAAATGACCTGGTTCCGATATTGGTTGAACCTGACCCCTCTACTTATAACTTCGACCCCGTAACTGTGTGTGCTGCAATCAGTCACAAAACAAAGGCCATGCTGCCAGTTCATCTCTACGGTCAGCTTTCACCTATGCCGGAGTTAATGGCCATTGCCAAAAAATTCAACCTGTTGGTGTTAGAAGATTGCGCGCAAGCACATGGTGCCGAGCTTAACGGCAAGCGTGCTGGTAACTGGGGTGATGCTGCTGGTTTCAGCTTTTACCCAGGTAAGAATTTGGGGGCGTTGGGTGATGCGGGTGCAATCACCACTAATAATGATGAGTTAGCGCAGACTCTGAGAGCATTACGTAACTACGGTTCCCACCGTAAATATGAAAATTTATATGAAGGTGTCAACAGTCGCCTGGATGAGATTCAAGCTGCGATGCTGCGGGTTAAACTACAGTATCTTGAAACTGATACGGCTCGTCGTCAGCAGATAGCTGCTCGCTATTTATCAGAAATAAATAATGAAGCCATTTATCTTCCACACCTGACAGAAACCAAGGCGCATGTATGGCATCTTTTTGTCATTCGTAGTGTAAATAGAACTACACTGCAGTCATATCTAACAGAACAGGGTATTCAGACTCTTATCCACTATCCTATCCCTCCCCATAAGCAGCAAGCATACTCTGAGTGGAGTGAGCTCTCATTGCCTCTAACCGAAGAAATTCATGAGCAGGTACTCTCGCTGCCTTTAGATCCAACAATGTCAGAAGAGGCCATCAGCAAGGTCATTTCAGCAATTAATAAATTTAAATAGCCCATCTAATGGGGATTCTAAATAGCCAGAGGGCGTCTATGAGCAAGGTGATTTTAACCGGTTCCAATGGTTTTGTCGGTCGTGCGCTGTTAGGCCAGTTATTGGCCAAAAGCCATCAGGTGACGGCACTGGTTAGAAATGATAATTATGTCCCTGTGGGTAGTGAACAAGTCATATTCGGAGAGCTGTCAGCATTGTCAGTTGACACTGCAGCATTTGAACATGTTGATGTCATTATTCATTGTGCGGCAAGGGCCCATATTTTAAAAGATAACCTGCAAGATCCGCTCGCTGCTTTTAGACAGGTTAACGTGGATGGTACCTTGGGTCTTGCAAAAATGGCAGCGGCCAATGGGGTAAAGAGGTTCATATTCATCAGTTCGATAGGAGTTAATGGAAATTTAACACAGTCCCCTTTTACCATCGAGGATCAACCGGCCCCTTGGGATGATTACTCTCGCTCCAAGCTGGAGGCCGAAGAGGGATTGAAGGCTCTCTGTTCAGCCACTGGCATGGAGTATGTGATACTCCGCCCTCCATTGGTTTATGGTGCTAATGCACCAGGGAACTTTGGCAAATTGGTAAAGGCAGTAATGAAAGGCTTACCTCTACCCCTGGGAGCCATTCATAATCAGCGGAGTCTGGTTGCGTTGGATAACCTGATTGATTTGATAATGAATTGTCTTGAGCACCCCAAGGCTGTAAACCAAACATTTTTGGTTAGCGATGATCAGGATGTGTCGACAACTGAGTTATTGCAAAAGGTCGCCCATGCCTTTGGTAAGAAAACAAAACTGCTGCCAATACCTATGAGCTGGATCCAGAGGGTGGCAAGTCTGCTAGGTAACAAGGCGGTGGCGGATAGGCTATGTGGTTCATTGCAAGTGGATATTACCCACACCAAGGAGATGCTTGGATGGAAGCCACCGGTGACGATGGATCAGCAATTGGCTAAGATGGCCGCCTCAATGCAATCATCAGTACGGGATGTATAGAATATGACCACGTTTCTCATTCGCACACTTGACATTATTTTCTCTCTATTAGGATTGGTGTGTGCATCACCTGTGATCCTGGTGCTGATTTTGATCGGTTTATTTGAAACAGGCTCACCGATTTTTTGTCAAGTGAGGGTCGGGCGACATAAAAAACCCTTCACTCTCGTTAAGCTACGTACTATGAAAGTAGGTACGGCTTCCGTTGCCAGCCATTTAGCCAATGCATCAGCCATTACCCCTTTTGGCAATTTCTTACGTAAAAGTAAACTTGATGAACTCCCACAACTCTGGAATGTTTTGAAAGGCGAAATGAGCTTGGTAGGGCCGCGTCCCTGTCTGTTCAATCAGGAGGTGCTGATTTCTGAGCGTGAAAAGTACAACGTATTTGACGTTAGACCTGGGATTACCGGTTTGGCTCAGGTTAATTCTATTGATATGTCAACTCCTCAGTTGCTTGCGGAAACAGATGCAAAGATGATTGAGTCTTTAACTCTGAAAAGTTATTTTACATATATTCTGCAAACAGTAACTGGTAAAGGAAGCGGTGATAGAGTGAAACACTGACTATTGCTTTATGGTTGTCCCTCATGATTGCTGCATGGATATTATTATATGCTGACATTTTTTCTAGGATTATCTCGGCCATTCAAGCGCATTATTTCTGTTATTATAGATGCGGTTTTGCTTAGTATTGCTTTTTGGGGTGGGTATTGGGTAAGATTGGATACGGCAATGCCCGTTAAAAGTCTCCTGCACTGGGAGCTTTTGGCCATTCTCGTGCCTTTCACTGTTTTTATTTTCGTCAAACTGGGTCTCTACCGTGCCGTATTACGCTATGTCGGATTTAAAGTCTTATGGACTGTAGCGCTGGGTGTTTTTTGTTCAACAATATCTCTAGTGATGTTGGCATTTTTTATGGAAGTGGCCTTGCCAAGAACGGTCTCTGTTATTTATTTTGCTTTTGCAGTACTGCTTGTTGGTAGTGTCAGGCTATTTTTCAGAATGTTGGTGAATCAGGGTAAGCATAATCGTACACCTGTATTGATATATGGTGCAGGGTCATCAGGCCGTCAGTTACAATTGGCCCTCAATCAGGGGCACGAATTTTTTCCGATTGCGTTTGTAGATGACGATCCCGCGATTCGTAAAGCAGTGATCCAAGGCATAAATGTTTATAGCCCAGATTTGATTGGTGATTTGGTTTCTCGCTTTGACATCAAAAAAATCCTGTTGGCAATGCCCAGCGCGTCACGCGCTGTGCGCCAAGATGTTATCCATCGTCTGGAACATTTCCCCTGTGAGGTACTATCCATTCCAGGAATGGTTGATCTTGTTGATGGCAAAGCACATATCGACGAATTGAAAGAAGTATCTATTGAGGATTTATTAGGTCGAGATGCTGTCAATCCTATACCTGAGTTAATGAACGCCAACATTAATGGTAAGCGTGTTATGGTCACAGGTGCCGGTGGATCTATTGGTTCTGAACTTTGTCGTCAAATACTTCGTTGTAAACCAGAAAAGCTAATATTATTTGAGCTCTCCGAATATGGTTTGTATGTCATCGATAAGGAGTTAAATGAGATCTGTCGTATGGAGAGTATAGAAGTTGAAGTCATTCCATTGCTTGGATCTGTGCAGCGTCAACATCGTCTTAAAGCTGTGATGAGTAATTTTAATATTCAAACAGTTTATCATGCAGCGGCTTATAAACATGTTCCCTTGGTCGAATATAATGTTGTTGAAGGTGTTCGCAACAACGTCTTTGGTACATTGTATTGTGCACAAGCTGCAATAGAATCTGGTGTCGATACGTTCGTCTTGATTTCAACGGATAAGGCTGTTCGTCCAACTAATACCATGGGGGCAAGCAAGCGCTTGGCTGAATTGGTCTTGCAGGCGTTGGCTGCAGAGCAAAGCCATACTCGCTTTTGTATGGTTCGTTTTGGTAATGTGTTGGGATCTTCAGGGTCTGTCGTGCCATTATTCCGTCAGCAGATCAGAGATGGGGGACCACTTACTGTCACGCATCCTGATATTATTCGTTATTTTATGACTATTCCCGAAGCATCTCAGTTAGTTATCCAGGCAGGAGCCATGGGCATGGGCGGTGATGTTTTTGTGCTTGACATGGGTAAACCTGTGAAAATTCTGGATCTAGCACATAGGATGATCAGACTAAGTGGGTTGGATTTTAAGAGTGAGCAGAACCCTGATGGTGATATTGAGGTTAAAATAACAGGTTTACGACCTGGTGAGAAATTATATGAAGAGTTATTGATTGGTGAGCAGGTAGAAGGCACTGAACATCCAAGAATTATGAAGGCTACCGAGCAAATGTTGGTTTGGTCAGAACTTCGTGCATTTTTGGTCGAGTTAGACGCGGCTTGCCATGGCTTTGATCATGAGAAAATTAGACAATTACTCTTGAGTATTCCTGCGGGCTTCACTCCGACAGATGGTATATGTGATTTAGTTTGGAAAGCCAGAGTGGCCAGGCAAGGAGCACCAGTATTCCCAGCTGTTACTGATATTGATTTTTTGACATCAGAGGCTGACTTGCCAATACATTGATAAGAGCCTTTTTCTATACAGGAAAGCAAGGTATGTAACACTCGCTGGCTTTTAAGTTGGTTGAGCTTGAGTTATCAGATTGGTGGTAAATGACAGGAGATTTTTCGTCACTCTTGCTGAAAATCTTAACCTTGTCATGGTCTGGTAGATCTTAATTTCGACCCGGCTCTACGATGGGCAGGGAACAACAATGAGTTTTTATATGCAATATCGTGCTACTGATATAGCTGATGTGATGATCCTCACGCCACAGGTATACCGTGACCAGCGTGGCAAATTCATGGAGTGTTTTCGTCTGAGTGAATTTGAGCTGCATTGTGGGGCGTACGATTTTGTACAAGACAATTTGAGCCGTTCCTTTGGGGGAGTTTTGCGAGGTTTGCATTATCAGCAACGTCATCCACAGGGAAAGTTGGTACAGGTAATAACTGGCACCATTTTCGATGTTGCAGTGGATATCAGGGCTGGTTCTCCTACTTATGGCGCCTGGGTGGGGCATATATTGAGTGCCGAACAGGGGGGGCTGATGTGGATCCCCCCCGGTTTTGCCCATGGTTTCTATGTGATGAGCGAGATGGCGGATGTTTTTTACAAGTGTACCGATTATTATCATCCTGATGATGAGCATTGCATCCGCTGGGATTCTTCCTCATTGGCAATAAATTGGCCACTGTCGGATAAGTATCCTCTGTCTTTGTCTGATAAGGATCGTCAGGCGTCAGATTTAGTCATCATGCTGTGAGCTTGGATAAGACATCAGTTTTTTGAGTTTTAATGGATAAGAGATAACAAATGAAAGAGAGAACGCCAGATGTGCCAGCGCAGTGGGTGCAGCCCACAGGTTCTGATGAGATTGATTTGCGTGAGTTGGTCTTGGTGTTGTGGCGCCAGAAGCTGTTGATCCTCTTGGTCGCAGGTGTGTTTGCCATCGTCGGGATTGCCTATGCACTATTGGCCCCGCAGACTTGGTCAGCCAATGCTGTGATCCAGGTACCCGAGAGAAAGGATCTGCTCCCCATGTTGCGTGTGGCCAGTCAAGCCAAGTTGCTGGGAGTCACAGGTTTTCCTGATAAGAGTACTTTGTATAACGAGTTTGTTCGTGAGTTCAACGCTTATGAGAATCGTCGTGAATTTTTGAAAAGTAGTGAGTTATTCAAAAATTATGTTGCAACAGCTCAACTGGATGAGAAGGGACAACGTAGATGGATACGTGACTGGGCAAAGTTTATTTCTGCCGAGCCTGTTGATAAAACTGGGGTTAAACCTGGCGTGATGCTGACAGTGAGTGCCGCTACTTCCAGTGATGCACTAAATATGTTGGAGAGTTACATTCGTTTCATCTCCACTAAGCAGCAACAACGTTTGGTCAGTGAGTTGGCTGATCAGCAATCGATAAAACTTGATGTGCTAATGACGAATTTAAAGCTCACAACAGAGGATGCTGAACGAGCACTCAAGCGTGAAATTAGCGGAACGGCACTAACAATCTCTATTGCTAAAGCTGCTGGTGTTTCCCTACCCCTTGCGAATTATAATAATGGGGAACGCTTTCCTATCACTCTGGGCACCAAAGGGTTGGAAGAGAAACTGAAGGTGCTCAAGACAATTGACTTGGATACTTATCAGCCAAAACTTGCCGGTTTGCAGACTCGAATAGAGCGCCTTAAAAAGGTGAAACTTGATGACATCAACTTTAGACCTTTTTCATATCTTGAGGCTCCGGAAGAACCTCTGAGTCGCGATAAACCCAAGCGCGCCATGATAGTGGTGTTGGCTGCCCTGCTCGGCGGCATGCTGGGCGTCGGCATTGTGCTGGTACGCCATGCTTTCCGCCGGCCTGAACAGGCATAATGTTTACCAAGTAAGTAATGGGGGGCTTTGCCCCCTTTCTTTTTTTGGGGTTGGTGATTGTGTTCAAGAGCATGAAAGCAAGGGGTCAGGGCCGATGAGGGTGACAACAAGGGTCTTTGGGGTGGTCAGCGTGCTGTATTGGCTGCTGACCATGCATTTTTTCATGCACAACCCCGGTGGGGCCGGGCTCTATTTGCCATTCAATGCCTGGGGCTGGGTCTTTGCCAGCCTCGTCATCGGCCTTGGGCTGTGGCAGGTCACCCTGCAACAGCGATTGATATTCTCGTCATTGCAGGCCTGGCTATGGCTTGGTGGATTCCTGTTGTTGCTACCCATGGCGTATCCCGGTTTTGAACTCAAGGACTATGCCATTCCACGACTGCTGGGGTTGTTTGCCGGTCTGCTGTTTCTGTTTTGTCTGTACCAATGGCAACTGGCTCGTCAGGCCCGTGATCAGTTGCTCTATCTGTTGTTGGGGGCAGTAGCGATAGAGGCCTTGCTCGGGCTGGTGCAGTATTACCTGCTGACCCCAGGCAACTGGCTCGGTTATGACACTCGGGCCAATCGCCCTTATGGCATCTTTCAGCAGCCCAATGTGATGGCGACCTTTATGGCGACCGGACTTTCCCTCGCCATCTGGCTTGAGCTGCGCGGCAATGCCAATGTCTGGCTACGAGGGCTGCGCTATGGGGTGATCCTGGCGGCCAGCTTGCTGCTGGTCGTGTTGCAATCCCGGGTGGGACAACTGGGTGGCTTGCTGGCCCTGCTCCTGCTTGCGCCACAGTTGCATCGTCAGCATCAACTGGCCCGTATTCTTGGCCTGGTTGCGCTCGGTGTCGGCCTGGGGTTGGCGTCCCAATACGGGATCAGCGGCGTCAAGCGCGGGCTTGAGGTGTATCAATCCGGTGGCATGCGCTCCGTCTACTGGCCCTATGCCGCCAGGCTGATTGTTGAATCCCCCTTGGCCGGCTGGGGCTACGGCAGTTTTGAGACCACCTTTCTGCATCACTACATGGCCGACAAGGCGCTAAACCCAGCCATGGTGCAGATTGAATACAACCTCGATCACCCCCACAACGAGTTTCTCTACTGGGTGGTGGAGGGCGGGCTGGCCCCCATGATCGGTATGGCGCTGATGGGCGGCGCTCTGTTGTGGCGGCTTGCTAGGGTGGGCTGGGTCAAGGGGGCGGCGCTGCTGGCACTGGTGACCCCCATACTGCTGCACACCCAGACCGAATATCCGCTCTATCACGCCATTGCTCTGTGGTGGGCTCTGCTGCTGCTGATCCATGTGCTGGATGCGGAAGTGGAGGAGGGGATGCAGACAGTCAGCTGGCGTGAATATGTCTATCGCCCCTGGTTGCTGCTGCGCTTCCTGGCTATCGCCATCCCTGTGCTGGTTGTGCCCTTCATGCTCACTGCCATTCATACCGCCTGGGTGGTGACCAAGTACGAGCGCGGCGGTTACAAGGATCCAACCCTGCTGCTCGATGTCGTCAACCCCATGGCCTGGTTGACCCGGGTGGAGTTTGACGTGAACTCGGTGCGGTTGATGGTGGGCTTGCAGACTGATAACAAGGCGGAGCTGGAAGCCTATCTCGATTGGGGTCAGGCATTTGTACGCCATACCCCCAGAGCCAATATTTACGCGAATATGGTGATCGCACTCGGTGCGCTTGGGCGACAAGAGGAGGCGCAGGCGCTACGAACGCAAGCCTTGATGCTCTATCCGGGTGATCCCTTGCTAACTGGCTCGGCCGCCAAATCCGTGGCCACTGCACTGGAGGGTAAACCCTCCTCCTGATGCCGGCGGCAGGTGCAAAGCAGGACGGCAAGGTTGCGCGATGTTTCACCAACCGCTCTACTGCTTCGCAAAAATAGGCGCCTTTGCTGGACGGCAGAGGCGCCATGACTAAGATAGTGGCCTCAACGTCTTGTTTTAGAAAGGGAGTATGAAATGGAGTTAGTGCTAGGCCCATTGGAAGCCCGCGTGATCGGTGCTCTGATAGAGAAAGAGATCTGCACGCCGGATCAATACCCCCTCTCCCTCAATGCCTTGGTCAATGCCTGCAACCAGAAGAGCAACCGCGAACCTGTGTTGGATCTCTCCGAGCTGGATATCCGCGCTGTTGTGGATGAGCTGATCCGCAAGCGTCTGGTCGTCAACACTGCCGGTTTCAATGCCCGGGTACCCCGTTACCAGCACCGCTTCTGCAATACCGAGTTTGGTACTCTCAAGTTCAGCGAGCAGGAGCTTGGTATCGTCTGCGAGCTGCTGCTGCGCGGTCCTCAGACTCCGGGTGAGTTGCGATCTCGCACCAACCGCCTGTGCAGCTTCGATGATGTTACTCAGGTGGATGCGGCCTTGGCTGCTCTGATTGAGCAGGGGCCTTATGTGGTCAAGTTGCCCCGCGAACCGGGCAAGCGTGAATCCCGTTACGCCCATCTGTTCAGCGGTGAGGTGGATCTGCAGGCGCTGGCCGAGGCATCCCCTGCCAGCAGTTATGCCTCCCCGGCGGCGGACAGGTTGAGCGCGCTGGAAGAAGAAGTCGAAACCCTCAAGTCACAGTTGCAGGCTCTGGAAGCCCGTCTGGCGCTACTGGAGGGCTGATATTTCGGCACGTTTCTCCCTAAAGAGGCGCTACGGCGCCTTTTTTATTGTCATTTCGCCGAGGTTCTCCCCTCTTGGCATGTCTTCTTCCATCCTTTGTGATCCTCCGTGCTCCTTGGTTTATATGAGCTAGTTGGCTTTTTTTGAGTTATTTCGCGGTTAAGGGTCGAGCCGCCGCCGCTTTCCCGTTAAAATTCCGCTTTTGCACCTGCCCGTGAGTCTTGATGTCTGCGTTCACCCTCTCTTTCGATTGTTATGCCCTGCTCAGTGAGCTGCAGTTGCAGCGCACCGCCAGTACCCGCTATTTGCAAGAACAGCTGCAAGCGCAGATGCCGCTCGGGCGGGCGTTGATCGACAAGTTGGAGCAGTTGCAGCAGCAGGGACTGGTGCGCCTGCGCGGGGAGCAACAGTGGAGTCTGACTGCTGAGGGAACCCTGGCGCTGATCCTGGCGGTACGTTCGGGAGCCTGCCCCATGCCGAACTGGGCACGGGTGCCCTCTGTCACCGGCCAGGAGATGGCACAGGCGCTGGTACGGGAGCTCTGTCTTGGTGAGGCGGGTCAGGTGCCGACCTACTATCTTGCGGCCGATTTGCTTGGCCTGCTCGACGTGACCGACGCCCATCGCCTGCTGCCGGGCTCCAGCCCGCAATGGCAGCAACTGATGTTGATGCACTTCTCCCTACAAGTGCTGCTCGATGCAGAGCCCGGGGCGCAGTGGCCACTCGCACCGGTTGCCAGCGCCTGTGCCCCCGAGCTGAAAAGCGTGAGCGAAGGGTTCGCCGCCGAATGGCAGTGGCTCTGTGGTGACCTTGCCGGCGAGGTCACCACACACTGGCCCGCCTTGCAGCAGTTGGCGGAGCAGGGGGGAGATCAACCCCTTGCCGAACGGCTGCTCGGTGCCTTGGGCCAGTGGCAGGCAGAGGGTGCCAAGGGGCAGTGGCCGCTGATGTTCAGTGCTCTGCTCTGGCTCGGTTGGTTGCAACAAGCTGACCCCGTGATCGCCAGCGAGCAGCGCAAGAAGTGGCAACGCAGCCTGGGTAATCAGTTTCCGTTGCTGGCGGATCTGCTGGGTCAGTGGGCCGGTGATCGTCATGGTCAGGCGGTCGGTCTGTTCGACACCCTTCAATTGCCGCTGGAAGAGTTGCACTGGGGTTACCTCTGGCTCGATCTCTGCGCCCTTGCCAGGCACGGGGAGCAGAGCCCCCAGGTTGCCATACTGCACAAGTGGGATCTCTCCCATGTGCTGGAGGCACAACCCCATCACAGGCTGATGGCCTTTTGCCAGGATCTGCTGCGACTCCTGTTGGGGCAGGGGGCGCTGCGCGCACCGCTGCAGCAACTGCGAGCCGCCAACGGGGATGAAGCATCCGCAGACCAGGACGAGGACGACAAGACCCCCGCCTCGGCCAGTTGGCTCAACTGGCTGCAGGGGTTGGGGCGTTCCAGCGGTGTGCGCAAGGCGCAGGAGCGGCTGGTCTGGCTGCTGCACGCCGAAGGGCCAGAGCTGGAGTGCAAGATCCAGAAGCAGAGCACCAAGGGGGAGTGGACCGCAGGTCGCCGGGTCGATCCCGCGCTGCTCTCGACTCAATATGCCGCTTTGCTTGACGAAGAGGACTGGGCGCTGGTGCGCACCATGCCTAGGGTCATGGGCCAGCTGCCACGAGAGGCCTGGGCTCCCCTTGCCACTCATCCGCGCCTGTTCAATGCCAAGGGGCAGAAGTTGCAACTGGCCGTCAGTGCGCCCCTGTTGCAGATTGTCGCCACCGAGCAGGGCATGAGTGCCTTGCTGAGCCCGTCCGTCGCTGCGCGCGGTGCCCATATACTGCCGCTGGCACAGGATTTGTGGCAGCTCATCCTCACCCCTCAGGCGCTGCTCGATCGTTTGCCTGCACTGGAATCTATCCCCCTGTTGCCCGCCGAGGGCTTAAGCGAATTGCAGCGCACCCTGGACGCCATCCCCGATCTGCCCTGGCACAGCCAGGTGGCAGGTCTGCAAGGCAATGCCGAATTGGCCCCCTGGCCCGGTATTCCCTCGGTACAGCTGGATTGGCAGGATGGCCAGCTGGCGGTCAAGCTGGTGACTCGGCAGGGGGAGTTGCCGCCGCTTCCCCTTGGCAAGGGAGAGGCCATAGTGCGCCAGGGGATCAAGGATTATCACTACTGGCAGCGGGATCTTCTCGCCGAGAAGGGGCAGGCCCAGCAACTGCGTAATTCACTGCCCATAGGGCTGCCAGGGAGTGAGTGGCTACTTCAGGGGGAGCAGGCGCTGGCGCTGGTCAATGCCTTGCCCGAGCTGGTGGATGCCGGTGTGGTCATTCACTGGCATCAGGACAGCGCCCGCCTCAAGAGTCTGGACGAAGCTGCCCTGAGCCTGCGTATCGAGCGGCGCCAGGACTGGTTCCAGGTGGAGGGAGCTCTGGCCCTCGATGAGCACCAGATCCTCGATTTGCGTCTCATCCTGCGCCAGATGACGCCGGGTCAGCGCACCGTCCAGCTCGACGAGAAAACCAGCCTGATGCTGAGCGACAAGCTGGTGGAGCGGCTCACCATGCTGGGCGCCATGCTGGATGAAGAGCAACGCATCAACAACAAGCTGGCCTATCCGCTCACCCGCCTGCTCTCCGTCATCACCACTGAGGGGGATGACGCCTGGCACTCCCTGCAACAGGAGTGGCGGCAGGAGGTGGAGTGTCCTGCCGAACTGCTGACCCCGCTGCGGGATTATCAGAAGGACGGGGTACGCTGGTTGGCGACCCTGGCCCATCATGGCTTCGGTGCCTGTCTGGCCGATGACATGGGTTTGGGCAAGACCCTGCAGGCGCTCATAGTGCTGCGCATGCGTCAGCACCTGGGCCCGGCGCTGGTGGTGGTGCCAAAGTCAGTGGTCACCAACTGGCAGGAAGAGGTGGCGCGCTTCGCCCCCGAACTCGAGGTGGTGGTGTTCGAAAACCCATCCGAGCGGGAAGCGGTGATCCGCGATGCCAAGGCCGGCCAGGTGATCCTGATCAACTACGGCATGCTTGGCAGCCTGGCGGAGGCGCTCAAGTCCCGCCGCTGGTCCAGTATGGTGCTGGACGAGGCGCAGCAGATCAAGAATGCCGGCACCCAGCGTGCCAAGCTGCTGTTCCAGCTCGACGGCGATTTTCGCCTCGCCCTCTCTGGCACCCCTATCGAGAACCACCTGGGGGAGCTGTGGAGCCTGTTTACCTTTATCAACCCGGGTCTGCTCGGCAGCCTGGGCGAGTTCAAGCGCCGCTTCGGCAAGGCGGTGAAGGATCCCCAGCACATGGCGCTGCTGCGGGCGGTGATCAGCCCCTTCATCCTGCGTCGTCTCAAGCAGCAGGTGCTGACCGAGCTGCCGGACAAGACAGAGATCATTCATCACATCAGTCTCTCCCCCGAGGAGCGCCAGCTGTATGAGGCAACCCGGCGCGAGGTGGTGCAGCAGGTGCAAAGTGCCGATGGCCGCGCCCTGATGCACGTGTTGAGTGGCCTGACCCGGCTGCGTCGACTCTGCTGCTCCCCTGAGCTGGTGATGCCCGAATGGTCCCAGACCAGCAGCAAGCTGGACGAGGCGATGGTCCTGCTGGACGAGGCGATCGGCAACGGTCATCGAGTGCTGGTGTTCAGCCAGTTCGTCGATCTGCTGAGCCTGCTGCGTGCGCGGATTGAACAGAAGAAATGGGATTACTGCTATCTGGATGGCGGCTGCTCCGCCAAGTCCCGCCAGGACTCCATATTGCGTTTTCGGCACGAGCCGGTGCCGCTGTTCCTCATCAGTCTCAAGGCGGGGGGGACGGGCCTCAACCTGACCCAGGCCGATACAGTGCTGCACCTGGATCCCTGGTGGAACCCGGCGGTGGAAGATCAGGCGAGCGATCGGGCCCACCGCATGGGGCAGACCCAGCCGGTGACTGTCTATCGGCTGGTGTGCGAGCAGACGGTAGAGGAGAAGATAGTCGCCCTGCACGACGAGAAGCGGGCTCTGGCCGATGGCCTGCTGAGCGGCCAGTCCGAAGTGCGCGGGCTGGATGTGGAGAGCCTGCGCGCCCTGCTGATGGGCTGATCAGGCGGAGGTTGTGCACAAGGGGGGATCGCCAGCAGGCGCTCCCCCTTCGTTTATGTCTGGAGATCCCGTCAAAGGGGCGGGCAGCTCAGCCAGGCCAGCGGAGTGGCGAATGGGCATCTTGCCGCACCATCAGGAGAGGGGGGCTGCCGGTTCGTGGCTACCCCTGATAGAGGTAGAGGTGCAGCCGCTCTATGATGGGTTCACCGCCAATCTTGCGATCTCGCCGCGCCTGCCGCAGTTTGGGCGGGTAGTGGCCAAGGTGGGTGACGCCGGGCTGGGTGTCCGAGCAGAGCAGCAAGGGCAGGCTCGCCTTGAGCTGCTGCTTGCGGGGCTCCCTGTCCTGCCAGAGCAGGTTGATCATGGGATGGGTCTTGACCGGCCGCCGGATCCTGAGCTCGGCATCGGCAGGCAGGCGGCGAAGGTCATAGACCTCCTGATCCACCATCTTGCTCCACTCCTCACTGTTGGAGAGCGCTGGAATATAGCGGCGGCTGCGCTCCAGCATCTCGAGCACCTGCTCCCGGCTGAGGCGGTTGATGCTTTGTTTGTCGGCCCAGGTAAAGCCGAGGGAATGCAACTCACCCTCCAGCAGGGTCAGCTTGCGGTAGACCTGCAGGGTGATTACCCCGGGCAGGGCCCTGTGTACCAGCTCGAATTTCTCATCCCGCCCGCCTGCCTGTTGCACCAGCCCCTTGAAAGCGAGTTTGCGGGCGTTAATCTCCTCGATCAGTGGGCGCAGCTGGCTGGCGCTGGCGGCAGAGAAGCGCAGCCAGCCCGGCAGGCGGTGGGTAGCCTTGGTGGAGCAGCCGGGGCGAGCGCTGTGATCCTGATAGGCCGCCAGGGTGGCCGCCAATGCTTCCTCTCCACCCAGATAGCCCACTTCTATCTGCTCGATGGGCTCGTGTTCCTGCCCCTGGGGTACGGCAGGAAGGGGATAGACGTGAGCCTCCAGCAAGGGTAGCTGACCCAGCTGTCGGGCCAGGTGGGCCAGCGCTTCTTCGAGCGCGTCCATCTGTTGACGCAGGGCGGCAGTCGGAGTAAAGGTGTCCATCGGCATGTCCTGTGGTCGACCCTGTCACACCCTCTGAAGAGAGTTGGCAGGGGGGGGGGCTGAACTACTGTATAAATAACCATACCAGTATGCCGGAAGTGAGCCAAGAGCCTCCTTTTTGATGCCCTTGGCGAGCATCAGAAGTGATAGCCATTTGGGTGTGTTGTTTTTGTATCTCTCTGTTAAATAAGGATCAATAAAAGATCTCTTGTTTAACAACTGGATGTAAACACCAGGTTGCCTGCCTCGCCTTTAGATCCGGTGACTGCATAGCCAAGGCAGGAAACTGCATAGTTAGGGGTGTGCCACGCAGGAGAATATGCTGTCGGGTTTTCATGCGGAATAAAACGGTTATTTAATAGTTAAAAATCAATTGGTTATATTTTAATGGCTGACGATATGCAGCATTAGCTTTACTAATGCGTTGTATCAAAATTCGTCAATTGAGTCGGTTGTCCCTCCTGACTAAGCTTTGCGCAACAAATGTGCACCTGCGCAGACATCATCAAGAGGAGCCACATCATGGCCAACATGACTTATACCGAAGCCGGTTACCAGCATTCCAGCCAATTGAATCTGGCTGCTCGCGTCAAAATGACAGTACTGACCTGGCTGGAACGCAGCCGTAGCCGTCGCCAGCTCTCCGAGCTGCCCGAGTACCTGCTCAAGGACATCGGCCTGAACGAATCTGATCGTTATCAAGAGACCACCAAGCCCTTCTGGCGTGGTTGATCTGCCGGGCATGGATGCCTTGTTTTTCTGCTGATCCTGATTGCTTAATCCCGACTTGGCCCGTGCCAGCGTGTGAATGATTGCCTGATATTATTGCTTCCCCGCAGTGCTGTTTTACTTCCCGTGATTTCCCCTTCCTTTACCCCATACCTTGTCGATTTGTCACTATCTGTCGCCAGCTTTGTATCCTTACTGTTTGAATTTGTTTAAAAACTGATTTTAAGCCCACACGCCTTGCGTATAATCCGCCCATAGCGTTCCTGACAAAAGGGTGAGATGGATGATTCCCCAGCATGATTTTTTGGCCCTGACCCGCCACCACGAGTGGCAGCTTGAGCCCTTCGCGTTTGACCTGCCCGATGGCTCCCGGGTGAGCGTCTGGGATACGGGAGTGCTCTGCCTGGAGCCTGCCAGTGGCGCGGGCGATCAGTCCGGGGGACGCAAGGATATCGTCCTCTCCTGCGGCGTTCACGGCAACGAAACCGCCCCCATCGAGATCTGCAACCAGTTGCTGACCCGGCTGCTCAGCGGTGAGCTCAGCGCCCGTCATCGGGTGCTGTTCCTGTTTGGCAACCCGGCCGCCATGAACCTGGGGTTGCGGGAAGTGGAGGAGAACATGAACCGGCTCTTCTCCGGAGCCCACAGCAAGGGGGAGGGACTGTGCAATCAGGAGCGCATTCGCGCCATGCGCCTCGAGCAGTATGTGAGCCGCTTCTTTGCCGATCCGGCCCGGCCCCGTTATCACTATGACCTGCACACCGCCATTCGCGGTTCGCGCCACGAGAAGTTTGCTGTCTACCCCTTCCCCCATGAGCGGCCGCACTGCAAGGAACAGGTGCAGTTCCTCGGTGCCTGCGGGGTGCGTACCATACTGCTCTCCAGCGGCCCCACCACCACCTTCAGCTATTACAGCTCGCACCAGCATGGTGCCCATGCCTTCACGGTAGAGCTGGGCAAGGTGCGCCCGTTTGGCGAGAACGACATGACCCGCTTCATCGAGACCCGTCAGGCGCTGCAGGAGCTGGTGACCCGGGATGAGGTGGTGCTCGAGCCTTGGCGGGCGGATGACTTCACCATTTTTGCCATCGACCGGGTGATCAACAAGCGTTCGGAGCAGTTTCGCTTCCTGTTTGCCAGCGATGTGGACAATTTCACCGAGTTTCCCCAGGGATTCGTGCTGGCCGAGGATGGTGAACTGCGCTACACGGTAGAAAAGACGCGGGAAGCGGTGGTCTTCCCCAACGCCAATGTGGCCATCGGTCAGCGTACCGTGCTGCTGGTGGTGCCGACCCGTTTGTGGGAGTGAGCCGACCCCGTCTTCTGTGCCATAGACCTGCGCGTCGTCCGGCTGGTGACGCGAATCCATTGATGTGGGAGTGATCCCGCATCCACCCAAAAGGGAGCCCGAAGCGGCTCCTTTTTTCGTATCTGCTCAGCCGAAAAGTTCAGTGTCTTTCTGAAATTAAAGAAGTTTCTACTGGTCTTACCTGGTTAAATCACATTGCTCTTTAGTTAACATCTTATTTACATTCTAAGGGTCACCTCATGGTGGTGACGTTGACAACGGCAAGGAGCCAGTTATGACCCATGTCGACATCCCTTTCCTTCGTTACCTCGATGAGGAAGGGCGCCCGGTCGCTACACTACCGACCTGGCTGGACAAGGCGATACTGCACACTTTCTACCGCAACATGGTGATGGTGCGCAGCTATGACAAGAAAGCAATCGCGCTGCAGCGAACCGGCAAGCTCGGCACCTTTCCCTCCCATCTGGGAGCCGAGGCGGTCGGGATAGGCGTCGGTCTCGCCATGCAGGAGCAGGATGTTTATGTGCCCTACTACCGGGACATGCCCACCCTTTATGTGCGGGGCGTGCCCATGGAGAAAAACCTGCAATATTGGGGCGGGGACGAACGGGGTTGTGTCTTTTACAAGGCCGATGGCGAGCTGTCGGAGGACCTACCCATCTGCGTGCCCATCGCTACCCAGATCACCCATGCTGCCGGCATAGCGGCGGCCTTCAAGTTGCGCAACCAGCCTCGTGTCGCCGTGGTCACCATAGGCGACGGCGGTACCTCCAAGGGGGACTTCCTGGAGGGGCTCAACTGCGCCGGTGTCTGGCATCTGCCCATGGTGATGATCATCAACAACAACCAGTGGGCCATTTCTGTGCCGCGCAAGTTGCAGTCGAGCGCACCCACCCTGGCCCAGAAAGGAGTTGGCGCCGGGGTACGCAGCATCCAGGTTGACGGCAACGACGTGGTGGCTGTTTATGATGCCACCCGCATCGCCGTCGAGCGTGCTCGCAGTGGCAAGGGGCCGACTCTCATAGAGGCGATCAGCTATCGGCTGGGGGATCACACCACGGCCGACGATGCGACCCGCTATCGGGATGCTGCCGAGGTGGAAGCCGCCTGGGCCAAGGAGCCGGTCAAGCGGTTGCGACAATTCATGTTTGAACAGGGCTGGTGGGACGAGCATCAGGAGCAGACGCTGCTGGCCGAGGCGAGCCGGGAGGTCGATCGCTCCGTGGCTGCCTATGAAAGCACGGCCCCGCAGGCGCCGGAAACCCTGCTCGACTATCAGTTTGCCGAGTTGCCCAAGGATTATCGCGGGCAGCGCCAGCGCATCATCGCCAAGGGCATGCAGCATCACGCCGGGGAGGAACGCTCATGATCGATGAGATAAGACTGCAGGATGCCATCAAGCCTGCCTGGTGTGACGACATGACATGCCACGGAAATGCGGTGGCTGATGACGCCGAGTGGGGGAGGACGCATGAGTGAAATGACACTGCTCGAAGCCATCAATCTGGCACTGCACCATGAGATGGAACACGACCCTGATGTGGTTGTTCTGGGGGAGGATGTCGGGGTCAACGGCGGGGTGTTTCGGGCCACTGTTGGCCTTCGCGACAAGTTTGGCTTCAAACGGGTGATAGATACACCGCTGGCCGAGGGGCTGATCGCCGGGGTGGCGGTGGGGATGGCAACTCAGGGACTCAAGCCGGTGGCCGAGTTCCAGTTTCAGGGCTTCATCTTCCCCGGCATGGAGCAGATCATCTGCCAGGCTGCGCGGATGCGTAACCGCACCCGTGGCCGTCTGTCCTGCCCCATCGTCTATCGCTCTCCCTACGGCGCCGGCATTCACTCGCCGGAGCACCACAGCGAGAGCGTTGAAGCCCTGTTTGCCCATATTCCGGGCCTGCGGGTGGTCATTCCCTCCAGCCCGAGGCGCGCTTATGGCTTGCTGCTATCGGCCATTCGTGACCCGGATCCCGTCATGTTCTTCGAGCCTGATCGTATCTATCGCTCCATGAAGTCGGACGTGGTGGATGACGGTGTCGGCCTGCCGCTGGATGTCTGCTTCACCCTGCGGCCGGGGCGGGATATCACCATGGTTGCCTGGGGGGCCTGTATCCAGGAGGTGATGCGGGCGGCGAGCCTCTTGGCGGAGCAGGATATCCAGTGTGAAGTGCTGGATTTGGCGACCATCAAGCCGCTGGACATGGAGAGCATTCTGGCGTCGGTGCGCAAGACAGGCCGTCTGCTGGTGGTGCACGAGGCGTGCGGCAGCTTCGGGGTGGGGGCCGAGATAGTGGCGCGGGTGACCGAGGAGGCGTTGGCTTCCCTCAAGGCGCCGCCCAAGCGTCTCACCGGGGTGGATGCCGCCGTACCCTATTATCGCAACGAAGAGTATTACCTCATCACAGAGCAGGATATCGCGGATGCGGCTTACCAGCTGATGGAGAACAAATGGCTATGACATTTTTCAAATTTTGGCGCTTCAGCAGCCGAGCAAAAAATAGCCATGGAATCTTCCAACGTTTGGTGATTGCCCCGCAGATGGAGAACTGGTCATGAAATTTTTCAAATTACCGGACTTGGGCGAAGGGTTGGCCGAGGCCGAGATCGTCGAATGGAAGGTGAGTGCTGGCGATACAGTGAGTGTCGATCAGGTGCTGTTGTCGGTAGAAACCGCCAAGGCGCTGGTGGATGTGCCCTCGCCGGTAGCGGGGGTGATCGCCAGGCTCTGTGGTCAGGAGGGCGACATACTCCACATCGGCGCGCCACTGGTGGAATTTGAAGGGGGTGAAGATGACGGCACTGTGGTGGGCAAGGTCAGCGCTCACCAACAGCATATCGAGGATCACTTCGTGGTGGGGGCCATAGCCCCGGGTGGCAACCTGGTACAGGCCATGCCTGCGGTGCGGCTGCTGGCACAGAAACTGGGTCTGGATATCGATCGGATCAAAGGCAGTGGCAGCGCCGGCATGGTGACCGAGCAGGATGTGCAGGCGGCATTCGAGGCGCAGCAAAGCAGCGGCAACGAGTTCCTCAAGGGCTCGCGCCGGGCCATGGCCAAGGCGATGGAGCTTTCTCATCAGACAGTTGTGCCGGTCAGCATCACCGACGAAGTGGATCTGCGTCACTGGCGCCCAGACGAAGATGTGACAGTGCGGCTCATCAAGGCCATCGGCGTCGCTTGCCGGGCCGAACCTTCCATGAACGCCTGGTTTGACGGCGATACGCTCTCAAGGCGGCTGTTCAATGAGGTCAACGTTGCCATTGCGGTCGACTCCAAGCATGGGCTCTATGTGCCCGTGATGGAGAACGTAGCCGAGCGAGAGGGAGCGGACATCCGGCAGGGACTGGATCGGATGATCGCCGATGTGAAGGCGCGGGCCGTGCCGCGGGAGATGCTGCAGGGGGCGACTATTACTCTCACCAACTTCGGTGCCATCGCGGGTCGTTATGCCAGCCCAATCGTGACGCCACCGCAGGTGGCCATCATAGGTGCGGGCAAGTTGTTCGAGAAGGTGGTGTTCATCCACGGGGAGGCTCGCCCGGTCAGAGTGCTGCCTCTGTCGATGACCTTTGATCACAGGGCCTGCACCGGTGGTGAGGCGGCTCGCTTCCTCAAGGTACTGGTTCAGGCACTGGAATCGCCCGCACTATAAACGGCGGTGCCCTGCCATTGGCGGGGCACAAATTTGTTTGCGTAATCCCCAAAGCCACGTATAATCTAAACCAGCTTGAAAGGGCCAAAGTTATGTCAATGAATATGATGTTTTACATCTTTTCCTGTTGTTCATAAGTTAATCCCGTTTTTGAGCTTTATCCGCTGAAAAGCATAAGTAATTATTTAGAATACAGGTTAAAGATATGTCTAACATGATCACCGGTACCGTTAAGTTTTTCAACGAAACCAAAGGTTTTGGCTTCATCCAGCAAGAAAACGGCCCGGACGTTTTCGTTCACTTCAGCGCTATCAGCGGTAACGGTTTCCGTACCCTGGCTGAAGGTCAGCGCGTACAGTTTTCTGTGACCCAAGGTCAGAAAGGCCCGCAGGCTGAGAACGTAACTGCTCTGTAATTCTTACAGAATTTAAGAAAGCCGTGGTGCCTCTGGTTCCACGGCTTTTTGTTTATGGGCCATCTTCACTATATTCAGCATCATCTTTGACCTTGAATTGCACCATGACCCCATCACTTCTTCTTGCTGCCAGCCTGTTGACCATTGCCGATCTTCAGACACAGAGTACATCCGCCACAGAAGCGAAAGCCGTATGTCAGCAGTTTGTTCAGGTACGTCTTGGGAATGGTAGTCAGCCTGATGAGATCAAGGCTCAGCCTTTGCCAAAGCGGGAAGGGGAGTGGATGGTCGATGGCAAAGTAAAAGGACCCGAAGGTCCTTTGCTGTTTGCCTGTTTGCTGCGCCAGGGCTTGCGCTGGGAGTTGGTCAACTTTTCGCTCTGGGCCCCGCAGGCGATCAAAGCGGTTTGAGTGCGACTATCAGATGCTGCAGATGCTCAACCATTGTCATGCCAAAAGGAGTCAGGTAGCCGCCATCTTCTGCGCTGATGAGCCCCTGCTGATGCAGACGTACAGCCGCTTGACACAGCTCGTCGGACATGTCACTGCGCAACTTGATCCCCAGGCTCATGTTGGCCGGATCAAAGCATGCCAGTATTTTCAAGTCGTTTACAAAGTCGTTAGAAATCTGGTCGATCCCAATCATGAATGCACTCCTTACGCTAAAGATGTATGCAAACTAGCATTCCCGGATCCACTTTAGTGGGCGCTGGTTCAAACTATTGGGCTTTATCCGTGCGGGGAGTGCTTGAACGCTGTTTTTTTGGGCGCGGATCTCCGAGTTGAGCAGTGAAAATGTGAGTCCGCTCGCCAGCGTTCAAACATGATAGGATAGGGCTCTCCTTTGTCTTTCTGGCCGAGCACTGTATATCGGCCTTCCAGTTCAAGGCGCCCTTATGGTAAAGATCACGCTAGTATCACTGCTTCACACTCTCGGTCCCCGTTTCCCTGTCTATCCCACCTCTCTGCTGCTACCTCTGCTCGACCAGCATCAGGGCGATGTCTGGCTGCCAGCCATAAAGGGGGGGGATGTGGCCGTATTGCGTCAGCATGGCAAGGGTGCAGCTGCGCAAACCCTGGCGTCGCTGACGGCTGGCTGGTGTGACTTTGCTGCCAGCGATGTCGGAGCGACGCCCGAGCTGGATGCCCTTGCCAACTACGACAGCGAGATGATGGACAATCTGCTGATGTATTGGCACAGCCCGGCCAAGATAAACAGCCCGATCACCGACAACCTGTTCGAGCTGCGCCGCGAGGTGGTGGACGAAGCCCATGGTTCCAAACTGGCCAACGCCTGGGAGCAACAACAGGTGCTGCGATTCGAGCAGATCATGGGTGGCGCATTGGCTGGACGGGATCAGCTCTGCTTCGTCGAGGTGGAGTCCGCCTACTGGCTGCGCCAGCGTTGTTGCGAGACGACGGAGATCTCCCTGGTGACGCCTGAACTGGGCTGATATTGCCGAAAAATAGGTGACCGATCTCTCATACTGGACAAGCTGTCAGCAAGATGTGAACATGGCGCCCTTTATTGAAAGAGAGACTTGGCCAATGAGCTATGAACTGAGCGAAACCGAGCGCAATGCTGCGCTGCAACTGAATGCCGACTACCGTTACGAGCACTTCATCAGCAAGCTGGTCGAGTACGAAGAGCTGTTTGTCCTGACCGACGAGCACGGCGTCATGATGCTGACCACAGACGATGAAGATTGCATCCCTGTATGGCCACATCCTGAGTACGCCCAAGCGTGGGCCGAGGGTGAATGGGCCGAATGCAAACCGCAGTCCATCACCCTCAAGGTGTGGCTGGAGCGCTGGGTTGACGGTATGGAGCAGGACGAGCTGTGCGTCGCCGTGTTCCCGACTCCGGATCAGGAAGGCATAGTGCTGTCGCCGGCCGACGTGGCTGACGCCATTGCCGAGAAGCAGGCCAAGCGCGCTTAATCGCCCCTGGCGTCAAGGCTGCAAGCAAGGTTGCAAACAAAAAAGACCCCGTCACCTCTGGTACGGGGTCTTTTGTTTGATATGTACTTTGGTCTCAAGGCTGCCGATAAGTGGTGTCTATCTTCATGACGGCAGGAAAGGTCTTGCCGTTTTTGATGGCGGCTTTTGTCTCGGTTTTTAGCTGGTCGTCGATCCAGAGCAGACCGCCGTAGCTGTAGCCGCTACTTCCGCCATCGAGTGGCCAGTAAAGCAGATCACTTTTGGGTGTGGCGGGCAGCTTGGGCAATTTTATCCAG
The DNA here is from genome assembly GCF_057318915.1 of Aeromonas sp. TS_SC_11. NCBI lineage: Bacteria > Pseudomonadati > Pseudomonadota > Gammaproteobacteria > Aeromonadales > Aeromonadaceae > Aeromonas > Aeromonas sp. TS_SC_11. The sequence continues at coordinate 4,341,717 of NZ_CM170470.1, read as the reverse complement.
CGCCATGCCCCTTCCCGGGTATAGGGCACCTGATAAGCGGGGACAAAGCTGGCCTGTTCATACAGACGCTGCTGGATCTGCCGCGACAGCGCCGCTTTTTTGGCGAAGTCGAACTCCATGTCGTACTGCTCCACCAGGGCAGTGATGGCGTCATCATCTATGTTCATGATGTTGTTGGTCTGGGGCTTGTTGGCATTGACCTTGTGGAAAAACTCCCAATAAGCGGGATAGCGACCGCCGCTCCATGCCATCCAGGCACTCTGGTGTTTTTTCTCCAGCATGGACTTGAAACCCGAAGAGGCATCCATCAGGTTGAGCTCGAGATTGAGCCCCGCCTTCTTGGCCTCTTCCCGCAGCAAAGTGAGCCGCTGGGCATGTTCCGCCGTGGTGTAGGTGATGGTCAGCGTCAGTGGCTGCCCCTTGTCGTTTTGCAAAATGCCCTGTGGCCCCACCTTGTTGAAACCAGCCTTGGCGAAATAGCTGCGCGCAAGTTTGGGATCAAACGGGCGTGCCTTTATCTCTGTGTTGGTAAAATCCCCTTGGCCCGACCCGTAGCTGTTGAGTCGCTGGTAATCCCCTCGAAGCAAGGTGACGAGCATCTTGTCTAGGTTGAGGGAATGCTGGATGCCCAGCCGCACATTGAGCTCGCTGAGCAGCGGGTCTGCTGTATTGAGATAGAGTCCCATGGGGGATTGTGGGGTCTGGTTGTAGAACCAGAGCCCCTCGATATAACCCTTCTCGAATTCTGCAGTTTTGGTCTTGTCGTGCCACCAGTTGGGCATGACCAGCGGGAAGGTATCCAGGTCGCCGCGCAAGAAGTGTTGCCAGGCGATGTTCTGATCCCGCAACACCTTGATCTCAATCCTGTCCGGGTTGAAGCGGTGTTGAAAGTAGCGCTCCTCGTCTCCCCACCAATCTTTGATCCGCTTGAAGCTAACCGACTTGCCCTTTTTTACCTCGCCGAGCTGATAGGGGCCCGTGACTGGCAGTATTTTCCAGTTGTACTCCTTGACCCAGTTGGCCGTGAGCTTGATGGCGTGGCTTGGCTCCGGGGTGAATGGCAGGGATTCCAGCAGATCTTCCCGACTCTTTTCGCTGCCGCTGGTGATGGAGAGGGTGTGGTCATCGAAGCGAGTCACGTCTGCGATCTGGGTGCTGTAGTAGTTGTTGTACCAGGGGTCGTTTATTTCCTTGCTGCGCATCATCTTGAGGGTAAACACCCAGTCATCGGCGGTGACGGGCTTGCCATCTGACCAGCGAGCCTTGGGGTTGATGCGAAAATAGAGGGTCTTGTGATCCGCGCCAAAGGCCCACGCGTTTGCCAGCATGGGCATGGGGTTGCCTGTGACGGGATGTGTGCTCAGCAGCGGCAGGTTGCTTTCCCTGACATAGCTGGCAAAGCTGCCGTTGGAATCGGGCCCGAATTTGCGCAAGGTCAGCGGAAAGCTGGTGACAAATCCGCGAAAGGTGCCGCCCCGTTTGGCGGCCGGGTCGGCGTAGACAGGGTCCGCATTGTTGCTCTCCCACTTGAGATCCGCAGGCAGGCCGGCGCCCCAGCCAAACTGACTCCAGCACAAGGTCAGGGTGATGGCGGCGGTGTAAGCAGTGGTGCGAATAAGGGTCGGGACGGGGCTCACCCCGGCTGAGGCTGTCGATGGCATATCCTTGCTCTCTCCTGATGGTCTGCATCCTGCAGGCTCGGTCTGGTGACGTCAGTCCCGATAGGGACTGGCTCATGATGGAAATTTTTGCCAGTTGGGTCAATGCCGATGGGCAAATAACGCCCTGGTCATCAAGGCGCCGTCTGTGACTTGAACCAGCGCAGCCGGCCACCCAGCAGATGGACCACGAAGCCGAGCAGCACCAGACCAGAGCCCAGCCACTGCAACGGAGTGGGGTGCTCATCGAGCAGGACGGCAGCCGCCACCATGCCGACGCAGGGCACCAGCAGGGAGAGCGGTGCCACCTGGGCCACCGGATAACGCATCAGCAGGCGGCCCCATAGGCCGTAACCGAGCCAGGTGGCGACCAGTGAGAGGTAGAGCACGCAGAGCAGTCCCTGCCAGCTGACATTCAGCAGGCTGGCGGCAATGCGCTCCGGCCCTTCGAACAGCCAGGAAAGGGCGAAGAAAGGCAGTATGGGCACCAGGCCGCCCCAGGCGATGAGGCTGGGCAGGGAAGTGTGATAGCGCAGGCCAATCTGGCGATTGATGACGTTGCCAAGGCTCCAGCAGGCGGCTGCGCAGAGCGTCAGCACGAAGCCGAGCAGGGTCAGGTTACCCTCGCCATAGGTGGCGATGAGATAGAGGCCTGCGCCCGCCAGTGGCAATGCTACCCAGTGATGGGGCTGCCAGCGCTCCCCCAGCCAGAGCATGGCGAACAGCAGGGTGAACACCACCTGGGATTGCAGTACCAGCGAGGCCATGCCCGCCGGCATGCCGAACTTCATGGCACTGAACAGGAAGGCAAACTGTCCCAGGCTGATGGCGCCACCATAGGCCAGCAGCCAGCGCCAGGGCATGGTGGGCCTGGGCACCAGCAAGATGGCGGGGAAGACCACGCCGACGAAGCGCAGCGCTCCCAGCAACAGCGGCGGTATCCCCTCCAGCCCCCACTTGATCGCCACGAAATTCAGCCCCCAGCAGAGGATGACCAGGGCGGCCAGACACTTGTCCTTGGTTTGCATTCAGCTTCCTTGTATGACTACCTTTTAAAAGGCTATGTCCCAATTACGTGTTGCATGGGGTGCCCCAGCGCCTCATGCAAACACGCTTTGATATTCACCCCCCTTCCGTAACGTTCCAGCATCCTGCGCCAACCCAGGTAATTCTTCAGGTAGTGGGTCGCCACGCCATGGAACCGCTCCATCCACTCTTTCAACCGATGGTGATATCCGTTTACATGCTGGATGTGATACGCACCAACCACCCGTTCGCCCCGACGATTGTGCACCACTTGATGGGTCACCCCCTGCGCTTGGCTGAAACTGGCATACACGCCCGCACCATCGCTACAAAGCACCGCGTCAGGTGAAACCAAGGGCTTCAAGACCGCTATCACTGTTTCGGCATTCATCTTATCCAGCTGAAAATCCGCATGGTGGCCTGCCCGGTCTTGCACCACCATCACCGGAATGTAATCCGGCCCGGTTCCACGTGTTCGCCCTTTACCACCGCGATGCCGTGGCGGACGCGGCAGTCCCCGTTGCCCTTTGAACGATTCGAGGAAGAAGGTCTCATCAACCTCAACGATGCCCTCTTCCCGTGTGGCTTGATGGGTTGCCATCACGCGCAAGAAGCGGTGACGCCAGAGGAAGGCGGTGTTTTTGCTGACGCCGCAACGCAGCGCTGCCTGACGGACGGTCAGCCCTTCAATGAGGGCTTGCGCGTAGTCTTCCCAGCACTGGGCTTTGCGCAACCGGGCCAAGGGCGTCTTGGTGAGCACGGTGCTGGTGCGCAGACACAGTTTGCAACGGTAGCGGCGCAGTCCCCGACTCCATCCCCAAGGCGCCAGCTGAGCAGGTTCGGCCTGACAATGAGGGCAACCGCTGCATGCTGGTAACTGGGTATTGAGTGAGGTAATGGCGTGTGGCGCCGTGAGCTCCTGCTGGGCAACACGGCGCTGGCGCAGGGTAAGCAGTGGAAAGAGGGATAACAGGTGTTGAAAGGCTGGGGTATCCATGATGGTAGACCTCAAGATGATGGCCTACTTCAAGCTTAGCCTTTCAACACGTAATTGGGACAGAGCCTTTTAAAAGAGGTGCGGCGATCCCGCTGCCAGCGGGACGGGTCGGCAAGAGGACGAGCATACCCTTGACAGGGTGGCTGGCGTCAAGTCGCCAGACCGGCTTGCACCAAAGGACGGATCACTTGCTGGTTACCGGCCACTCTTGTGGGCCAAGAGGCGGCCGGGCAGTGGTCAAGGCATCTGTGGTGGATAGGGCGTTTGCCTGCCTTGACCTCGGTTTTTTGTCTGCGGCCCGATGGAGGGGGAGAGCGAGAAGGGGCGGCGGACGGTCTACGCTATACAAAGACAGCCCGATAGTGCGGCTGGTGCCAATGGCTTAACGGAGGTATCCCCCATGAGCGACCACACTCTGCTGCCCCATGGCGAAGATCTGCGCCGCGCCGTACGCTGGCTCAGCGAGCATCATCAACACGATATCCGTGCCATTGAAGAGGCCAGCATCCGTTTTGATCTGTCACCGCTGGATGAAGAGTTTTTGATCCAGCACTGTGTCGAACGGGAAGGGGGCGCCAACTAGACGAAGTTGGCGAGGCTGATGCCAAACTCTTTGGGATCGACCGTGCTTTCTATGCTCTCCTGTACCCCGGACTTCGCCAGATCCAGCCACTGCACCTCGAGGTAGTGGCGCTGGGTCGCGTGATAGATCACCTTCACCACCGGCTTGAGCGGCTCTTGCGGATTGCGCTGCATGACGATGGCCAGTCGCTGGTTGGAAAGTTGTACCAAGGTACCCACCGGATAGACACCCATGCATTTGATGAACTTGGTCACCAGCAGTCGATCAAAATGGTGGTCTGCCCCCTTGAGCAGGATCCGGAATGCCTGGGTCGGCTGCATCCCCTGCTTGTAGACCCGATCCGCCGTCACAGCGTCGTAGACATCGACGATGCCGCTCATGCGGGTGTAGAGAGACAGCTGGTCACCCTTGAGGTGGCGGGGATAGCCGGTGCCATCGAGCCGCTCATGGTGATTGGCGGCGACTTCCAGCATGGTGGCTGTGATGCCCGGGGTGCTGCTCAGAATGTCATGGCTATGTACCACGTGCTGGCGCATTACGGTGAACTCTTCATCGGTCAGCTTGCCCGGTTTGTTGAGCACCTCATCCGGGGTCATGATCTTGCCCACATCATGCAGCAGCCCCCCCAGGGTCAGCTCCTTGAGCACGCTGCGCTCCAGCGCCAGATAACGGCCGAAGTTGGCCAGCAGTATGGCCACGTTCATGGAGTGCTCCATCAGGTAGGCATCCTTGGCACGAATGCGGGCCAGACAGAGCATGGCATCGCCGTGGGTGAACATGGTGTCCACCATCTCTTCGGCCACGGTTGCCAAGGGGGTAATGTCGATGGGCTCACCCGCCTTTAGCTGGCGAATGAATTTGCCTTGCAGCTCACGGGCCTCCTGATACAGGCGGCGGATCTTGAGCTCACGTCCCTCGCCGTTCGCGCTGCCTGTCGGGCGTTGCGACGCAATTGAAGAGGCTGCCGGGTCGGGAAAGATAATCTGCTCTATGCCAGCCAATTTGCTGCGGGCGAGATCGACGCGCACCGTGAGCACACCGCGCCGGATCAGGTCATCAATTTGCTGACGAGTCGTCACCAGCCCCATCTGGGCGATCTCCATGCCACCGGTCTGGCTGGTGATGGCGATCACATACATGCCTGCTTGTAGCTGGTTGACGGGAATGACGGGATGAGGAGTGTGTGACTTCATACGGCTTCCTGACTTTATTATTATGCGTAATGTTAGGCCCTCAGCAGGCAGTCTAACATCCGCGCCATGCTTCGTCATTGTGGTACGGTTTACGCCAGCACTGCTTATTGCTGGAGTTGTTGGCCTTGGCCTATATAATGGCGCCCCTTTATTGATGGACTCTGAGGTTGTGCATGCGGCTCGATAAATTTCTTTGCGATTGTTCCGATTTGACCCGTTCCCTGGCGGGCAAACTGATCCGGCAGGGAGAGGTCACTGTGGATGGCATAGTGGTCAAACAACCCGCTTTTCACATCAACGAGCAGAGCCAGGTTGAATTTGACGGTGTCATGCTGACGCTGGATCAGCGCAATCGCTACTTCATGCTGCACAAACCGGAAGGTTACGTCTGCTCCAACGAGGATCCAGATCACCCGACCGTCTTCTTCCTGATGGATGAACCTGCCATGGGCAAGCTGCACGTGGTTGGTCGACTCGATCTCGATACCACGGGTCTGGTGCTGGTCACCGATGATGGCAAATGGTCTCACCGCATCACCTCGCCGCGCCATGAATGTGCCAAGACCTACCATGTCTGGTTGGCTGATCCCGTGCATCAGGACGCCATATCGCTGTTTGCCGATGGCGTGTTTCTGCGCAATGAGACCGAGAAGACCCGTCCCGCTCAGTTGGAAATTCTGGCCGAGTGCGAGGCCCGCCTTACCATCCATGAAGGCAAGTATCATCAGGTGAAGCGGATGTTTGCCTCGATCGGCAACAAGGTGGTGGGGCTGCATCGGGAGAAGATCGGTGCATTGGCGCTGGATGAAGCGTTGGCTCCGGGCGAATACCGCGAGCTGACGGCAGAGGAAATCGCCCAGTTCTAAGCCGCTCGCCTGACACTGAGCAAGGCGCGCCTTGCTCAGTGTCCGCTGACCCCCAGCACCATGGCCGTACCCAGGGTCGCCAGCAGGGCGCCCGCCCAGGCCGCAAGGGAGGGGCGCTGGCCCGAATGCCACCACAGCAGGGGTAGCAGAATGACTGGCGTGGTGGAGGAGAGAATCGCCACCATGCCGACTTCTCCCTGGCGCAGGGCGACCAGGATCAGTGTCATCCCCATGGCCATGGCCAGGAAACCGTTGATGCCAATCAACCCCAGCACCTGACGGTCGATGGGGTTGTGGGGCATGGCGAGCGGTAATCTCAGCACTCGCAAGGTGCAGTGAGCCAACAGGGCACTGCCCATGCGGATGCCGGAGGCGCTCACAGCGTCGACATTGCCACTCATCATCACTGGCTTGGCGATGATGGCACCCAGGCTCTGACAGAAGGCCGCGGTCAGCCCCAGACCGATGCCGATGGCAAGGTGTCCACGCACCTGTTCCCACTCGTTGTGCTGATTGCCGCCACGCCGGCCGAACAGGATGGCGAGCATGACACCGGCAAACACCAGCAGCGCTCCCACTAGTCGCCAGCCGCCGAGCTGCTCACCAAACAACCAGAGACCGAGCAGGGCGGAGAAGAGAGCATGGCAGGAGAACAACAGGCCGCTGCGTCTGGGCCCCAGCCGGTTCATGCAGGCAAACAGGGCTGTATCCCCGACAAAGATACCGATCAGGCCCGACAGCGCCAGCAGGGGAAGAGCGCTCTCGCTAAGGGATTGCCAGCCTCCGGTGGCGATGCTGGCGGTGCCCAGCATCAGGCTGACCAGAAACATGCGCCAGCGACTGTAGGCAAATGCCCCTAGGTGGCGGGCCGGTTTGACCGAAATCAGGGCCGCCACTGCCCACAAACTGGCCGCTGCCAGCGCCAGCCACTCATACCCCATAAAAACTCCTGAGAATGTAGCCAGATCGAAAGACGTGTCAGGCCGTTACCAGCGACAGCCACTCACATTTCATAAAAACTACGGAAAAAAATAGCCCGAAAGACTCCATCTCTTGGGCAAGCCCGATACAATACGGGGCGTCTTCGGGGATAACAAGCGCAGCATCATGCATTCGTATTCAGGCGCGCTGCCGGCCTTCCCCCTTCTTGAAATAAAGTGAATTGAACGAGGTTTATGTCATGGTTTACCGCGCCGCTGTTTATCAGCCGGAACGCCGGCCAGCACGTCGCTGGCTTTCTCCCTTGCTGCTGGGCCTGCTGATGGCCCCGTCGCTGCAAGCAACCACTGTTACCCAGGAGACTGTACTGTCGGATCGCCAGACGCTGGTCAAGGGCAACGGTGATGAGCCTGAGTCCCTCGATCCGGCCCAGATCCGCTCCGGTTTTCCGGGGGAAGTGGTACTGGTGGATTTGTTTGAAGGGCTGGTAAGCGAAGATGGTCAGGGCAAGATAGTGCCGGCTCAGGCCCAGCGCTGGGAGACCAGCGAAGATGGGCTGGTGTGGCGCTTCTTCCTGCGACCCCAGCTCAAATGGTCCAATGGTGAGCCGCTTACCGCACAGGATTTCGTCTACGCCTGGCGTCGGCTGTTGGATCCGGCACAAGGGTCCCCTTCCGCCGGATTGCTGCTGGCGACCGGTATCAACAATGCTCAATCCATCTATGCCGGGGCTCTCGAGCTCACGTCGCTGGGGGTGGAAGCCGAGAGCAGCCAGATCCTCAAGGTGACACTGGAGCGGCCCGTACCCTATTTCCTGCAACTGGTCAGTCAACGCCCCTTTGTTCCCGTCAATGAGCAGGCGATCACCCGGTTTGGCAAAGAGTGGACCCAGCCCGGCAAACTGGTCAGCAATGGGGCTTACAAGCTGGTGAACTGGGCGCCCAATGAACGTATCGAGGCTGAGCGAAACATCCATTATTGGGATGACTTGCACACCCGGATCAAGCGGGTGACCTATCTGCCGCTCTCCTCCCAGCATGCTGAACGGCTGCGCTATGAGGCAGGGGAGATCCAGCTTACCAACAAGGTGGCACTGGAGTATTACCAGAAGACCAAACAGACGACGCCAGAGCGGATCTGGGGTCTGCCCCTGCTTGGCACCTATCTCTATACCTTCAATCTGCGCCGTCCCGAGCTGCAGGATGTACGGGTGCGCCAGGCACTGGCCATGACCATAGACCGCCACGTGCTGACCGAACAGGTCAGCGGTCAGGGGGAGCGACCTGCCTGGTCTCTGCTGCCTGGCATGCCAGGCTATGAGGCACTTGGCTCACCGCTGGCTCTGCAGGATCAGCCGACACGGCTGGCCAAGGCTGCCGCCTTGATGGTGCAGGCAGGTTACAACAGTGCCCGTCCCCTCAAGCTGACGTTGACCTACAACACGTCTGAGAGCCACAAGAAGCTGGCGCTGGCGGTGGCCGCCATGTGGAAACCGCTGGGGGTGGAGGTGTCGCTCAACAACATGGAGTGGAGCGCCTATCAGGTGGCAAAAGACAGTGGTGATTTCATGCTGGTCCGCTCCTTCCTGTTTGGAGATTATGTGGAGCCCTCATCCATGCTCAACAGCTTCCGCTGTCAGGATCCCCAGAACGAGAGCGGCTATTGCAATCCGGCCTTTGATGGCTTGCTGCAGCAGGCATCGGACACCCTGGATGGTAGTACCCGGACCGGACTCTATCGCCGGGCCGAGCAGCTGCTGATGGACGAAATGCCCGCCATTCCCGTGTATCACTACAACCAGATGCGGCTGGTGGACCCCACACTGCGAGGGTTGCCGAGCCAGAACCTCAAGGGGGCTATCGCCACCAAGGATCTCTATTTCAGCAAGCAGTAAGGGAGTTCGCGATGAAGATTGCCATCATTTCAGACCTGCACGGCAGCCTGAGCGCATTGGAACAGGTGCTGGCCCAGCTTGCTCCCTGGCAGCCCGATCACTATCTGCTGCTCGGCGATCTGCTCAACCATGGCCCTCGCAATCCGGTGCCGCCGGGTTATGCCCCCGCCGCCGTGGCGGAGCGGCTCAATCAGCTGGCGCCGCACATCATGGCGGTGCGTGGCAACTGCGATTCGGAAGTGGATCAGATGTTGCTGAACTTCCCCATGACAGCACCTTATAACCAGTTGCTGGTGGATGGACGGCGCTGGTTTGTCAGTCATGGTCATCTCTATCGCCCGGATGCGGTACCGATGCCCCCCGGCAGCCTGTTTATCAGCGGCCACACCCATCTACCCGTGCTGCAGCGAGAAGGGGAGCTGGTGCTGATGAATCCGGGGTCTATCTGTTTTCCACGGGGAGAGCTGGCGGCAACCTATGGCCGGTATGAGACGGGCGTGTTGAGCATCCATGCCTGTGCGGACAGCGAAGAACTGTTGAGGCTGGTGTTATAGGTTGGCGACAGGCAGAGCTTGCGCGAGGGGGGAGCGGAAAGGGATCAGGCCTTGATGCCGAATGAGCGTGTGCCGGAGCGGGTGTTGCCCTTGGCGTCATAAGTCAGGGAGTTGCGATCCCGCAACTGGCTCAAAAAGCTTGCCAAGCGGCGGTTGGAGACGATGCTGAGCTCGAGCAGGCGACCATTCACATCGTTTTGTTCCTGACAGGCATCGAGTTTTTCACGCAGGGTAGTCATCTGCTCTGGAAAGGCCGACAGCTGCTGTTGCAGTTCGGGCAGCCGGGCCAAGGTCTGGTCCAGCACTTCAATATCTGCAAGCAGTTTCTGCTTGCGCTCTGCCAGCTCAGGCAGCGCCAATGCTTGGTGCTGCTTGAGCAGGTTGAATTCCTCCTCCAGCAAACCTTGCATCCGGGAGAGATATTCGTCTTGGGTGTGCAGCAGCGAAGGTAAATCCATCATCCGAGCAGCTTGTCCAGAGTGGATTCAAAGCTGAACATCTTTTTGGCTACCGCCTCGCTGTTGACCTGGTATTCACCATTGGCCACGGCTTTCTTCAGACTCTCGACCCGGCTTTCATTGCCGGTGGAGGCTGAGTTGAGGTTTTTCTGCATCTGTTGCAATTGCTGCGCCTCATTGGTCAAGGAGACGGAGTCTGTCTTGACAGTCGCCGCACGGTTGTCGGGAGACGAGGTCGCTTGTTTGGTGTTGGCACCCTGGCTGTTACCGGTGTTTTGCAACCGATTATTCGCCAAGTTGTTGATATTGTTAATAGCCATAGTGTTTACCTTCGTCTGCTTTGCTGTTCGCTTACCTGTTTATCGGTGACCGTCGTCAGAACTTTAGAAAAAAATAACCAGAAAAACATATCAGAAGGGGACCACGACAGAGCCGACTGCGCTGACTTTCCCTTGCACTGTTTTTCCTGAACGAATATTGACGAGGCTGATCATGTCTCCGAAGCTGCCATCTTGCAAGGCTCGGGCCATGGTTTTGATTTGCATGCTGCTGTTTTCTGCACTGAGTGTGACCTGGTCGCCTTTGCAAACCACGCAGACTTGGCTGAGCCGTATGGGCTGACCCGGCTTGAGTTCCCGTTTGCTGCGTACTCCTATCAGGGGGGCCTGATCGCTCAGATAATCACCGCGGATCTGGGTCTGATCCTGATAGGCCAGCGTCAAGACACTCTCACTGAGTATGTCGCCCTTGGCTACCGGGGTAGCCACGGTCACATAGGGTTTCTGGATGCTGACGCGCACCGGCAAATAGAGGTCCCAAGGTTTTTCTTCCTCGCATTTGAGGTAGACGGTGGTGTTACGACGCACCTCCATCCTGGCGGGAAGGCTGATGGTAAGATGCTGCTCGCAGCGGCTCAAAGGTAGTCTGTCATCAATGGAGGCAGCTTGCACATGAGCCTGGGCATCGAGTGGAATATCGAGCTGGCCGAGCACAAACTCTTGCGCCATTTCTTGCAGATAACTGGTCACCTCGGATGCCGTGGCGTGAGATATGCCGCAAAACAGCAGTAAGATGAGGAAAAGTCTACTAATCATTTTCTCTCGCAGGCCGATAAGTTGTTCACGCATATCACCATATTTAACTATGCTTGCTTCAGAATTCGTTTGTAGTGACATCGATAGTCTGACGCAAGCCAATACGCATGCATGATTAATGCCAAGCGTTTTTAGGGAGTGTTTATGGCCAGTATTATGGACTCGGTCAACCAACGTACCCAGCTGGTGGGACAAAACCGGTTGGAGCTGCTGTTGTTTCGTCTCAATGGACGTCAAAGATTTGGCATCAACGTATTTAAAGTGCGTGAAGTGCTGCAATGCCCTCCCTTGACCGTCATGCCAAAGCTCAACTCCTGTATTCGTGGCGTTGCGCACATCCGTGGCCAGACCATTTCGGTGATTGATCTCAGCATGGCGGTGGGCAAACGTCCCATCGAGGACCTGAGCAAGTGTTTCATTATTATTTCCGAGTACAACCGTTCAGTTCAGGGCTTCTTGGTGCATTCGGTTGAACGCATCATCAACATGAACTGGGAATCCATTCTGCCGCCACCCAAAGGGGCAGGGCGCATCAACTACATGACTGCGGTCACGGAGGTAGACGGCGAGCTGGTGGAGATCCTGGATGTTGAACGTATCCTCAACGAAATCTCCCCGGTGTCGACTGAAGTAAGTGCCGAGTTGGTGGATGCCAGTGTTGAGCACAATACCCATGGTCGTCCCGTACTGGTAGCAGATGACTCTTCTGTTGCTCGCAAGCAGGTGCAGCGAGCCCTTGAGGCGATTGGCGTGCAATGTGTGCTGGCCAAGGATGGGCGTGAGGCACTCAACATGTTGCTGGAGATGGCCAAGAATGGCCCCATCAAGGATCAGATTGCCTTGGTGATCTCGGACATCGAGATGCCAGAAATGGACGGTTATACTTTTACCGCAGAGATCCGTAACAATCCCAATCTCAAGGACTTACATGTTATTCTGCACACATCCCTCAGTGGGGTGTTCAATCAGGCCATGGTGCAGAAAGTCGGTGCGAACAATTTCATCGCCAAATTCCAACCGGATGAGTTGGCCAAAGCCGTACAAGGCGCACTCTAATCAAGAAGAACAAACTGCATGAAGACACTTTCGGACGACTTATACAAACAATTCAGCAACTTTCTGGCAGTACAGAGCGGAATCGTGCTGGGTGACAACAAACAGTATCTGGTCAAGAGTCGGCTTTCACCCTTGATGACTCAGTTTGGTATTGAGAGTCTGTCTGATCTGGTTACTCGAGCGATGAGTGTGCGTGAGCGTGACCTGAAAATGGCAGTGGTTGATGCCATGACTACCAACGAGACCCTCTGGTTTCGCGATACTTACCCCTTTCAACTACTCACTGACAAGCTTTTTCCTGAACTGGGCAAGAGTGGCCGTCCGATCAAGATCTGGTCGGCTGCCTCCTCGTCTGGGCAGGAGCCCTATTCCATCGCCATGACGGCGCTGGAACAGCAGGTCAAGAAGCCGGGTACCTTGCCCGGTGGCGTGCAGATTGTGGGCACCGATATTTCCAGCACCATGCTCAATCAGTGCAAGGAAGGGGTGTACGACAGTCTGGCGCTGGCTCGTGGTTTGTCACCTGAGCGCAAAAAATTGTTCTTCGAACCTTATGGTGACAACAAGATGCGGGTGGTGGAACGTGTCAGAAAATTGACCACGTTCCGGCCACTGAACCTGCTGGAGAGCTACAGCCTGCTCGGCAAGTTTGACATCATCTTCTGCCGCAACGTGCTCATCTACTTTGCGCCGGAAGTGAAGTCGAAGATCCTCAATCAGTTCGCAGCCAGCCTCAACCCTGGTGGTTATCTGATGCTGGGGGCCTCAGAGTCACTGGCTGGTCTGACCGATCGGTTCGAAATGGTCCGTTGCAATCCTGGCATCGTCTACAAAGTCAAATAACCCCGCTTAAAATCCCTCTTTGGCACACCTCTTGCTAATAATTTATCAAGCAGGAGGTGTGCTATGGCAATTTCATTCGACAAGGCATTCGGGATTCACCAATACACGCTGGGCGTTCGTTCCAAGCGTGCCGAGGTGCTATCCAGCAACATTGCCAACGCAGATACCCCGGGTTTCAAAGCCAGGGATATCAACTTCTCAGAGGCATTGGCACAGGCCCAGCATCAGCAAGGGTTTGGTATGGCCACCACCAGTGAGAAGCACTTTGCCTTGCAATCGGATGCCCCTGGTCTGATGCAGTACCGCAATCCCCTGCAGCCGGATACCGGTGATGGCAACACGGTTGACGTGCAGCAGGAGCGCAGCGAGTTCTTGCGCAACAGCCTTGAGTACCAGACCTCCCTTGAATTTATGAACGGCAAGATCAGTGGCCTGTTGAAGGCCTTGAAAGGAGAACAGTAATGAGTTTGTTCAAGGTCTTTGACATTGCAGGCTCGGCCATGAGTGCACAGTCTGTTCGACTCAACACGGTGGCCAGCAACATGGCCAACGCCGACAGCGTCAGCTCCAGCGTGGAAAAAACTTACCATGCCAGGCGGCCAATCTTTGCCGCTCAACTGGATCAGGCGATGTCAGACAAGCAATCATCGGTCGGGGTCGAGGTGAAAGGGATTGTCGAGAGCAAGGCCCCCTTGCTCAAGGAGTACAACCCCAACCATCCCATGGCGGACGATGATGGCTATATTTTCAAACCCAACGTCAACATGGTTGAAGAGATGGCGGACATGATCAATGCCTCGCGCAGCTATCAGACCAATGTGCAGGTTGCCGATTCTGCCAAAAAAATGTTGCAGCAGACTCTCAACCTCGGCAAGTCCTGATAGGGGTAAGCACAGATGGCAGATACAAGTAGTGTGAACGGCATCAGCCGTACCACAACCCAGACCACTGATACGACGACGGCCCCGAAGAAAGAGCTGGATCAGGCGTCTTTTCTGAAGTTGCTGACCATGCAGCTTTCCTATCAGGACCCGTTCAAGCCGGTGGATAACGCTCAGATGTTGTCCCAGATGACCTCCATGTCGACTTCGGAGGGGATCAATAGCCTGTCAACCCAGATGGGTAATCTCAACACTCTGATGACCTCAAGCCAGGCGCTGCAAGCTTCTGCGCTGGTGGGGCAAAATGTGCTGTTGCAGAGCAACGTTGGTTTTCTGGAAAACGAGGGTTCCATTGGCGGTGTTGTGGCTGTCGGCGTCGAGAACAAGTACACGAGCGTCAAAATTACCGTAGAAGATGAGAAGGGGCAGGTTATCAAGGAGTTTGCTCTGGAGGGCGATCAAAAGGGGAACGTTGAGTTTACCTGGGATGGCAAAGACAAGAACGGTGAGCCCGTCGCGTCAGGCAAATATGTCCTCAAGGCCAACGGTAACAACTCGGAAGGAAAGTCGGAAAGCATCGCTACGTTTGCTTATGGCAAGGTTGATAGTGTGGTCTTGGGTAATGGAACTAACCCGACACAGCTCAATCTGAAAGGCCTTGGCACAACAACCCTGAACAGTATCCTGCAGATTGCAGGAGCGACCACCACACCACCAACCACCACGCCTACAGCATCGATCTAAGGAGCTGGATATGTCATTTAACAATGCCTTGAGCGGTGTCAACGCGGCACAAAAAGATTTGAACGTTACCGCCAACAACATTGCCAACGTCAATACCATGGGCTTTAAAGAGTCCCGTGCCGAGTTTGCGGATGTTTATGCCAACTCGATCTTTGTCAATGCCAAGACACAGGTCGGCAACGGTGTGGCGACGGGGGCGGTGGCCCAGCAGTTTCATCAGGGGGCGCTGCAATTTACCAACAACGCACTGGATCTGGCGATCCAGGGCAATGGTTTTTTCGTCACATCGGACGGTCTGACCAATCTGGATCGCACCTACACTCGGGCCGGAGCTTTCAAGCTCAATGAAAACAGCTATATGGT
The DNA here is from genome assembly GCF_057318915.1 of Aeromonas sp. TS_SC_11. NCBI lineage: Bacteria > Pseudomonadati > Pseudomonadota > Gammaproteobacteria > Aeromonadales > Aeromonadaceae > Aeromonas > Aeromonas sp. TS_SC_11. The sequence continues at coordinate 4,326,568 of NZ_CM170470.1, read as the reverse complement.
CAACAACCAGGGCCACTATCTGCAAGGTTATGAAATTAACACGGATGGGACACCCAAGGCGGTGAGCATCAACGCCACCAAGCCGATTCAAGTACCGGACCGGGCGGGCGAGCCTAAAATGACCGAGCTGGTGGAAGCAAGCTTTAACTTGAGTATTGAGTCGAAAACCAAGCCAACGGACCCCGCCGCTTTTGATCCCACCAACTCAGCTACCTTTGCACACTCAACATCCGTGACGATCTATGATTCGCTTGGCGCCCCCCATGTGATCACCAAGTATTTTGTCCGCCATGAGGATCCGGTTACTCCGGGGACGCCAATGACGCCGGGTACCTGGAGCATGTACATGTATGAGGGGGACAAGCCCATTGATATCGCTAGTGGTGCACCCAGCCCGGGCCCAGGCATCCCCACTGGCGTCCAGATGACGTTTACCTCCGGCGGAAAATTGGATCCAGCTCTTACTATTCCAGCTCCACCGGCCCCGATCAAAACCGTCACGCTGGGCACAGCGGCCGGGATTATTAACAACGGTGCAGATCCCACTCAGGCAGTGGAAATTCGTCTCAGTGATGTGACTCAATACAACTCCCCTTTCAACGTCACCAAACTGACCCAGGATGGCGCCACTGTGGGTAATCTGACCAAGGTGGAGATTACACCGGACGGTATTGTTTCTGCCACCTACAGCAATGCGACGACGTTAAAGGTTGCCATGGTTGCGCTGGCCAAGTTTGCCAACTCGCAAGGACTGACTCAGGTCGGCGATACCTCCTGGCGCCAATCTCTGCTTTCTGGAGATGCGCTGCCCGGTACGCCTAATTCGGGCACCTTGGGCAGTATCAAGTCTTCGGCGGTGGAGCAATCCAACGTGGACTTGACTTCCCAGCTGGTGAATCTCATCACGGCCCAGCGTAACTTCCAGGCCAACTCCCGTTCGCTGGAAGTGAACAGTTCATTGCAGCAGACCATACTGCAGATCCGTTAATGATGACGGTGTTACAGGGGGCGCTTCGGCGCCCCTTTTTATTGTTCCCTTTCCGTTATCCTTCCGTGGGCGTTTATTCAACAGACGTTGGCACTCAAATTGCATTTACCTGATCAGAGTCATCGGTTTGACGGAGGATCTCATGGATCACATGCTTTACATCGCCATGTCAGGGGCCAAGGAAAACATGAATAGCCTGGCTGTTCGTGGCAACAACCTGGCCAATGCCAATACAGTCGGTTTCAAGTCTGACTTCGAGCAGGCGCGCAGTATGCAGGCGTTCGGTGAAGGGCTGCCATCCCGGGTGTTTGCCATGACGGAGCGGCCCGGTCAGAACTTGCAGCACGGCATGTTGATGACGACAGGGCGAGATCTTGACGTGGCCGTTGACGGCCAGGGCTGGATTGCGGTGCAGGATCCCAAAGGCGGGGAAGCCTATACCCGCATGGGCAACCTGCAACTGAGTGCAACGGGCAACCTGCAAACCTCAACCGGTCTGAACGTGGTGGATGATGGGGGCCAACCCATAGTGCTGCCGTTGCCGATGGAAAAGATCGAGATCAACCGGGATGGCACCATCAGCGGTCGTCCTGAAGGGGCTGCCGCCAACCTGCCGGAAGACTTCCAGCGCATCAAGCTGGTAAAACCCGCGGCTGACGCCGTGGAGAAGGGCCAGGACGGACTGTTTCGTCGCAAGGATGGCCAGAATGAGGCGGCCTCGGCCACTGTGGGCCTGATTGCAGGCTCTCTGGAGGGCAGCAACGTCAACGTGGTCGACGAGATGACCAACCTAATCCGGTTGCAACGTCAGTTTGAAACTCAGGTCAAAATCATGAAGACCGCCGAGGAAAATGACGAAGCCCAAACCCAGTTGCTGCGCATCAGCTAATAAAGGAGTTTTACATGAACCCTGCACTTTGGATCAGCAAGACCGGCTTGGATGCACAGCAGACCAACATATCGGTCACCTCGAACAACCTGGCGAACGCCAGCACTGTGGGTTACAAGAAATCCCGTGCCATCTTCGAGGATCTGCTCTATCAGAACATCAATCAGCCCGGTGGTCGCTCCTCGGCGGATACCGAACTGCCGTCAGGCCTGATGTTGGGTGCCGGTGCCAAAGTAGTGGCCACCCAGAAGAACCATGGTCAGGGCAACGTGCAGACCACGGACAACTCGCTGGATCTGATGATCAGCGGCCGTGGCTACTTCGAAATTCAGTTGCCAGACGGCAGCGCGGCTTATACCCGTAACGGCCAGTTCACCCTCAATGATGAAGGGACCATAGTGACTCCGGGCAACGGTTATCCGCTGCAGCCGGAGATCCAGATCCCCGAAAATGCCCAGAGCGTGACTGTGAGCACGGATGGTCAGGTATCGATCCAGCTCAAAGGGGATGGTGCTTCCCAAGTCGTGGGACAGATCAACCTGTCCGACTTCGTCAATGCCTCCGGTCTGCAGCCCATGGGTGAAAACATGTTCCTCGAAACTCAGTCCAGCGGCGCGCCCATCGGAGGTGTAGCCGGTGCAGACGGGCTCGGAGTCATCAAGCAGGGCATGCTGGAGACCTCCAACGTCAACGTGACCGAGGAGCTGGTCAATCTTATTCAGGCACAACGAGTTTACGAGATGAACTCCAAGGTTCTCTCTGCGGTGGACGGCATGATGTCCTTCCTGATCCAGCGCACTTAAGTTGGCTGTGGACGACATGAACTCATTTTTGATCTCGCGCACATCAGTAGGAGGCGCATGATGAAAACCATATGGATGCTGGGACTGCTGGCGCTGGGAGGTTGCAGCAGCACTCTCAATACCGCCAAGCCGGATGATCCCGAGTTTGCCCCCGTTTACGGGGAGTCGGATCCCGTGTCGGTCAGACCTACAGGGGCTATTTTCCAGCCCGATCAGGTCAACGGCATCTACTCGGACATCAAGGCGCACAGAGTGGGTGACATCATCACCATAGAGTTGGCAGAGTCCACCTCTGCCTCCAAGAAAGCGAATACCCAGAGTGGCAAGGATAACAAGCTCAACATCACTCCAGGCCAGCTGGGCGGAGTGCCGATTGAACTGGGCAAGTACAACCTCTCTGCCTCCCTAGCGCAAGACAGTGCCTTCAAGGGGCAGGCCAAGGCGGATCAGAGCAACAGTCTGCAGGGTAATATTTCGGTGAGCGTGGCCAAGGTGCTGCCCAACGGTAATCTGGTGGTGCGCGGCGAGAAGTGGATCATGCTCAACAATGGCAATGAATACATCAGGATCACCGGCATGATCCGGCCCGAAGACGTGACGTCCGAAAACAGTGTGTCGTCACAGAAGGTCGCCAATGCCCGTATCCATTACGGTGGTACCGGTGATCTGGCCAACAGCCAGGAGCAAGGGTGGCTTACCAGCTTTTTCAATGGCCCCTGGTGGCCGCTTTAGGAGATGTTATGAAGTCACTCCGTCTTGTGACCCTGATCTGCTGTCTGATGCCTTTGGGAATGGCCCACGCCTCCCGTATCAAGGACATCAGCTCGGTGGAAGGGGTTCGTAACAACCAGTTGATTGGCTACGGTCTGGTCGTCGGTCTGCCTGGTACTGGCGAGAAGAACAACGCTTTCACCGAGCAGACGTTCCGTACCATGCTCAACAACTTCGGTATCAAGGTGCCGGATAACATCAAGCCCAAGATCAAGGATGTGGCCCCGGTCGCCATCCATGCAGACCTGCCTCCTTTCTCCAAGCCGGGTCAGACCATAGATGTGACCGTATCGGCCATCGGTGAGGCCAAGAGTCTGCGGGGCGGCACCCTGTTGCAAAGCTTCCTGAAGGGGCTGGACGGGCGTGTCTATGCTGTGGCGCAGGGCAGTCTGGTGGTGGGTGGTTTGGGAGCCGAAGGGGCCGACGGCTCCAAGGTGGTGATCAATACGCCGACTGTGGGCCGTATCGCCAACGGCGCGACCGTGGAGCGGGAGGTACCGAATTCCTTCGGCCAGGGGGATACCATCACCTTCAACCTGAATCGGCCGGACTTTACCACTGCTCGCCGCCTGGCGGATGTGGTCAATGATCTGGTGGGACCCAACACGGCGCAGGCACTCGATGCCACCTCGGTCAAGGTCTATGCACCGCGGGATCCGGGGCAGCGAGTCTCTTATCTGGCGACCATAGAGAACCTGGAGGTGGATCCCGCCAGTGAGTCGGCCAAGATCATCGTCAATTCCCGTACCGGCACCATTGTCATCGGCAGCAAGGTGCGGCTCAAGCCTGCGGCTATCAGCCATGGCGGCTTGACGGTCACCATCGCCGAGAACCAGCAGGTCGTTCAACCCAACCCGCTGGCGGGTGGTGAGACGGCCGTTGTCAACAACACCATCATCAATGTGCAGCAAGAGCCTGGGCGCATGTTCAAGCTCGATACTGGCGCGACGCTGGATGATCTGGTCCGGGCGGTGAATCAGGTCGGGGTGGCTCCCGGCGATCTGATGGCGATCCTGGAGGCGTTGCAACAGGCAGGCGCCATCGAAGGTCAGCTGGTCATACTGTAACAAGCGGCAAGGGGTTGCCACGGGCGGCAATGAGGTAAGCAAAATGGCAGAGTTTGACACCAACAGCGGCATGAACATGGGCCTGGTGCAGGATATCAAGAACCTGGATCGCCTGCGCCAGTTGAGCCAGAGCAAGGATGGGCAGGCTGCCGCACTGCAAAGCGCTGCCCGCCAGTTTGAATCCATTTTTACCCAGACCCTGTTCAAGGGGATGCGCCAGGCCAATCAGGTGCTGACCCAGGACAATCCCATGAGCAGCAGCTATACCCAGTTCTATGAAGGCATGCTGGATGAGCAGCGGGTGTCCGACATGGCCAGCAAAGGGGGCATGGGGCTGGCCGACATGGTGATCAAGCAGTTTTCCCCCGAGACCTTTACCCGCCACGATGGCCGGGTGCTCAAGATGCCGCAGCGTACCGAACGGGTCTATAAACCCTACCAGCCACCGACCTCGGCGGCCAACGATCTCATCTCGGCTTCAAAAGTTGGCAAAGATTTTGCTGATAAAGAGATGGGCGAGGCTGCCCAGCCGTTGGCCTCATCGCATCGCACCCATCGGATAGTTCCCCCCATGGGGCTGGCACAAGAGGGTCGTGCTGTACGGGGATCAAAGGCGCTGGACAAGACGGCGCAGGTGTTCGAGACCCCGGAAGAGTTCGTCAATCGGCTTATGCCCCTTGCCAAAAAGGCGGCGGACAAGTTGGGCCTGAGCCCGGCGGTACTGGTGGCACAGGCTGCACTGGAAAGCGGCTGGGGCAAGCGGGTGATCAAGAATGGAGAGGGAGAAATCACCCATAACCTGTTCGGCATCAAGGCGGATCCGCGTTGGCAAGGCCCCAAGGCGGTGGTCAGCACCCTGGAGTATGAACAAGGGGTGGCGTCACGCCAGAAGGCAGCATTTCGCTCTTATGAGTCGTTTGAAGAGAGCTTCAACGACTATGTAGATTTCCTGACCTCGGGTACCCGTTACAAAGGGGCCCTGGCCAAGGTGGACAGTCCGGACCGTTACTTTGAAGCCTTGCAACAGGCGGGCTATGCCACGGATCCCCAGTACGCCAGGAAACTGAAACAGGTGTTGCGCAGTGATGCCATTGCTGGCTACTCCGCTACCACCAACACAGAAATGGAGCTGTAAGTCATGGCAAGCGATCTGCTTGGAATTGGTACCTCGGGTGTGTTGGCACAGCAACGCTTGCTGCAGACCACCAGCAACAACATAGTCAACGTCAACAGCCAGGGCTATGTGCGTGAGCGTACGCTGATATATACCAATTCCGTCGGTATGGGCACGGGTGACATGCTGACCGATCGGGTCATCAATACCTACGCCCAGGGTGAGGTGCGCCGTGATACATCCGCCTATTACGCCTCGGCCAGTCGCTACGAGCAGCTCTCCAATACCGACATTTTGCTGGGGGATGCCAGCAACAGTGTCGGTGCAGCCGTTACCTCCTATTTCAAGGCGTTCCATACCGCCAACGAGGCTCCCGCCGACATCGCCGGTCGCAAGACCACCCTGAGCGAGCTCAGCGGCATGGTAAACCGCTTTCATACCCTGTCAGCCCAGCTGGACAAGCAGACCGACACCATCAACACCACCATAGGTGACGAGACCAAGAAGGTTAACAACCTCATCAACAGCATCAATGATCTGAATCAGGCCATCCTCCGCACCCAGGGAACGCCGGAAGAGAATCTGATGCTGTTCGATCAGCGGGATGAAGCCATTCGTCAGCTCTCCGAAAAAATGGAGATCAGCACAGTGCCTCAGGCCAATGGCAGCATGCTGGTCAACATGAGAACGGGCCACTCTTTGGTCCTCAATGGCGGGGTCGCCCAGTTCAGTGTTGTGTCGGGTAACCCGGATTCTCGGGAATCCGAGCTGCAGCTGACCATGGGGGCCAATAAAACCACTATCAGTGACAAAGACATAGGTGGCGGAGTGGGGGGCTTGTTTTCCGCTCGCAATGATCTGGAGCCGAGCAAGCGTGAGCTCGGTCAGTTGGCGGCGGCCATGGCCGATGCCATGAACCGGCAGAACCGGTTGGGGATGGATCTGGATAACGAGCTGGGAGGAGATCTCTTCTCCCTTGCCTCCAGCGATGGGCTGGCCTATGAGCAGAACACAGGCACTGGCGCCGCCAAAGTCAGCTTCGTGCCAGGGAAGGGCACCGAGGTCACCACCTTTGATTACGAGGTGCAGTTCAGCAGCGCCACCGGTTACGAGGTGTTCTCGCTGGACAAGGATGGCAACCGCACCTCGCTGGCGACTGGCAGCACACCACCAGCCACTTTCCAACTGGCAGGTCATGGCATCGAAATAGACTTATCCGGCACACCTGCGGCAGGGGACAGGATCTTGCTGCAACCCACCAAGCAGGCGGCAGCCGGATTGGGCCAAGCGGCCACCCGCCCGGAGGATCTGGCGCTGGCATCCCCCCTCAAGGTCGACAAGCACAAGGACAACTTCGGTTCTGCCGAGATCAAGCTTGGCGGTGTCTTCAATACAGGCACTGGTTCGGGTTTTGGCACCAATACGCTGGATCCGGCAGCGCCCCAGGTGGTGAAGATAGATGGCAGCGGCAACTACGAAGTCTATGCGGCAGATGGCACTACCCTCATCGGCGTGGCGCCGGCTTCCAGCAAGGGTCAGGATCTGATGGCCTCCATCGAGAGCCCGCTGGGGGGACCCAAGGTCTATGCCGACCCGACCCAGGCGCCTGGCTATGAGTTCAGCATCACAGGTACGGTAAGGGCCAGTGACAGTTTCACCCTGAGTTACAACCAGGATGGTTTTGCCGACAATGCCAACGGGTTGGCACTGGCGGAGCTGCAAAACAAGGACCTGGTGCGTAAGAGCACCAATGCCGGCACCAGCAATGACAAGATGACCTTCAACGAGGCTTACTCGGGCCTGGTGACAGGGATAGGCAACCAGACCAACCAGGCCAAGACCTTGCTCAAGGCCAACGAAACAAAATTGAACCAGAGCACCAGTATTTTCGAGAGCGTCTCTGGCGTGAGCCTGGAGGAGGAGGCGGCCAACCTTATCCGCTACCAGCAATCTTATGCGGCATCGGCCCAGGTGGTCAGCACCGCCAAAACCATCTTCGATACCCTGTTGTCTTCAGTGAGGTAAGTGCATGCGTATTACCACCAACATGGTCTATAGCCGGAATATCACCTCGCTGAACAATGCCAACGAAAGGTTGAGCACGGCTTATGAACAGCTGCAGAGCGGGGACAAGTTCAAGACCTCGGGGGAGGACCCCTCCGGCATGAGCCAGAAGATGGCGCTGACCAAGGAGATCGATCTATTCAAGCAGTATGGCGTCAATGGCAGCCTGCTTGAGAACAGCCTGGGTCATGAAGAGACGGTGTTGACCGCGCTCAACACCGCCATGACCAGTGCCCAGACCCTGATCCAGAAATCCAACGATTCCGCGGTGAGCGCAGATGACCGTCTGGCGATTGCCAGTGAGCTGGAAGGGTTGCAAAAACAGATGTTTGACCTGATGAACAGCAAGAACTCTCAGGGCGAGTTTATTTTTGGTGGCAACCAGAGCAAGACCCAGCCATTTATCAAAGACGCCAGCGGGAATTATCTCTTTCAGGGAGATACCGGCCAGCGCAATATTCAGGTGTCACCGACGGTGCAAATTGCAGCCAATGATTCAGGCTTCAATTTGTTTGAGGTAGTGCCTACGCGCAGAACCGGCAGTGCTGCCAGTGCCAATATTCAAGTCGGGGTGGCCGACCAAGGAAATTTCGACAGTTTTTATCGCAATAATTATGATCCAGCCCTAGCCAGCAACCAATATACGGTAACCACGGCCGCGGGTACGCCGGATACGTATGAAATACGGGATGGTGGCGGCACCCTGTTGCAAAGTGGTGATTATGTCGCGGGCAACAAGATCCCCTTCAATGGCCTGGAGCTGACCCTGGATCTGCCTGCAGGCGGTGCAGCGCAAGATTTTGTACTGGATCCCCCCCAGAACAACAATATTCTGGATGGCATGTCCGACTTTATTACCGCTCTGCGTGACCCCAATATTTCAGCGGACGATTTTCAGATAAAAGTCGCGGATGCGACTTCCCACATGAAGAATGCCCGCTTGAATGTCGACCAGGGATTGGGCGAGATCGGCGGCAGGATGAACAGTCTGGAGCAGGTACTTGGCTCGAACGACGGTTTGAGTACCCTCAATCAGCAAGCCAGGGCCAAGGTATCCGAGGCGGACTTGTATGAAGTGATCGCCACCCTGTCAAAAGAGGATGCGGCATTGAGTGCCTCCCAGCTCTCTTTCAGCAAAATAAGCAAACTGACGCTGTTTGATTATATTCGTTGATATTTTCACGGGCCCGGTCACCGCAATTTCATTGCCAGGTGACAGGGCCCATTTGCTGAATATCCACTGCCAACCCCCATATGAATCCACTCTCGCCCTAATTGTAACAAGATATTGCAGCAGGCCAATTACCTTGCCCTGGTGGCTTGACTCGTATTGAGCATTCGATAATTATGCAGCCCGCACAACAAAGGGTTGTGCGTACTTTTTGCAGCATCTCGTTAGGCGAGGCTCCTGTATAAACAAAGGCCACTGATCTCACGACGTCCAGAGACGCCCAAGATCAGGACAGTTTTCATCGGATTAAGGTGTAAACCCAAGTGGCTTCCGGCATGCCGGATACGTTATGCAGTGCTAAAGCTGGTACGTGGGGATGATGACACGCCGGACGGCGTCATTTCCTGCCTATTACTCGTCAATCAAATTGCTGTTTTCTTTCAGACGGCGACCGGATATCCGATCGCGCTCAGGCCCTGCCTGAAATCACATGAGGTCACTTGTGATGAAGAAAACACAGACTCTACTCAATCGTCATCAACTGCTCGATCTGGCCGCCCTGCAGGGCTGGCTGGAGAATAATCTGGATCCGGTTCAGCGCGCCGATCAACTGCTGACCCTGCGTCCGGAAGAGCTCAACTGTATCTTCGATACCCTGCCCACTGAACAAGGCGCGGCCCTGCTGAGCTCACTGTCGGCCGACGTTGCCGGCCGTCTGCTGCTGCGCTTGCATGCCAGCCTTATCGGTGTGTTGCAAGGGGCTATCCCTCGTCGTGATATGCTGGACATACTGCGCCGACTGGGCAGCAGCGAGCGCACCATGCTGCTTTCTCGCTTCCCGGAGCCGGCTCAGTCCACCTTCTACTCCCTGCTCGACTGGCCACCCGAATCGGTTGGCGCCAACATGCGCCATGAGTTTCTGGCCATCAGCGATCAGCAGACGGTGGGCAGTGCCAAGCAGTTGATCCACGATGCCTGGGACAATGCCCAGTTGTTCCAGAACCTGTATGTGGTCAACGCTGAGCATCGTCTGCTCGGTAGTATCGCGCTCAAATCCTTGCTGATTGCCGATCCCCAACTGCCCGTCAGCGACCTGATGGACAGGGATACGGTGCGCATCAATGCGCGTGCGGATCAGGAGATGGCTGCCCGTTTGCTGATTGACCGCGATATCTCGACACTACCGGTAGAGGAGAAGGGCAAGCTGGTGGGTATCTTCCACGTGGACGATGCTGCCGACATCCTGGAGCTCGAATCCACAGAGGATGCCGAGATGCAGGGTGGCTCCTCGCCGCTCGATACGCCCTATCTGCAGGCGACTCCCTGGCAACTGTGGCGCAAGCGGGTGGGCTGGCTGCTTATCCTGTTTGTGGCAGAAGCCTATACGGGCACAGTACTGCGGGCATTCGAAGAGCAGCTTGAAGCCGCCATTGCGCTGGCCTTCTTCATACCGCTGCTGATCGGTACCGGTGGTAACAGTGGTACCCAGATCACCACTACCATAGTGCGGGCCATGGCGGTGGGGGAGGTGAGCATGCGAAACCTGGGGACCGTCTTGAAAAAGGAGCTCTCCACCGGTTTGCTTATCTCGGCAGCGATTGCGGTTGCGGCATGGATCCGGGCCTGGAGCCTGGGTGTCGGCCCCGAGATCGGTATGGTTGTGACCTTGACCATCATCGCCATCGTGCTCTGGAGCGCCACCGTTGCTTCCATCATTCCCATGGTGCTGCGTCGCTTCCGGATTGACCCGGCTGTTGTTTCTGCTCCTTTCATCGCCACCCTGGTGGACGGTACCGGCCTCATCATCTATTTCGAGATGGCCAAGTGGTTGCTGCCCGAGCTGCAGTAAGCCGCCGTTAAAACGAGTGGATAACAGCAAAAAGGCAGCCTAGGCTGCCTTTTTGCTTGTCTGTTTACGGGGTGGAGAAAGGGGATCAGCTCAGCTGGAACAGCAGCGGCCAGCCCTGCTCCTGACAATAACGGTGCTCTTTCTCCAGGTTCTGCATCAGCAGGCGGTTCTCGTCGCACCAATCGATCGGCAGGGTGACCACCAGCTGATCTTCGGCTGCCTGCACCTTCCATTCCGGCAACAGGTTGTCTTGGCGCCTGTGGTGCGCCGCCACGGCGAGGCGAAGGATGCGAATGCAACGCAGCACGGTCTGCTCGTCGTGGTTGGGCAGGGGAGGGAGCTCGGAGAGCTTGAGCCCCTTGCGCTGAAACCGCACCAGCGCCGCCAGCAGTGCCTGATCGTCCTGGTTGAAGCCGGGCAGATCCGTGTGCTGCAAGATATAGGCGGAGTGGCGATGGATGCCGCTGTAGTTGATGGCCAGACCAATCTCGTGCAGTCGCGCCGCCCAGCCGAGGATGGCGCGATAGGGCTCCTCCGGCATCTCCCAGGGACCGCTCAGCGCATCGAACAGGGTCAGTACGCTCTGCTCGACCCGATTGGCCTGGCGCTTGTCGATGCGATAGTGGGTGGAGAGGGCCAGCGCGGTACGCTCGCGAATGTCGTGGTGCTGCAAGCGCTCCTCGAATTCATACAGCAACCCTTCGCGCAGGGCACCGTCCGAATACTCCATTCTCTCTATGGGCAGAGAGGTAAAGAGTCCAAGCAGTATGGCCACGGCGGCGGCAAACACCTCCTGGCGCTCCTCGGTCAGGCCGGCGAGTTTCAACTGATCGACCCGCTTGTGGTCGAGCATCTCCCGCTTGAGACGCTCCAGTCCCGCCAGTGTGATGCTGCCATCAGTCCAGCCTTCGCCCTGCAGCACGTCACGCACGGTGCGAATGGAGCCGGAGCTACCGAGGCAACTCTGCCAGCCCAGCTTGCGATACTGGTTGATGATGGGGGCGAGCTGATGTTGGGTCTCCAGCACGGCGGCGTTGAAGGCCTTCTCGCTCAGCTTGCCGTTGGCAAAGAAATGCTGGGTGAAGCTGACACAGCCCATCTTGCGGCTGGTGAGTGCCTTGTGATCGAAGCCTTCCCCTATGATGAGCTCGGTGCTGCCACCGCCGATGTCCACCACCAGTACCTGTCCTTCAATGTGCTGGGTGTGGGCGACGCCCTGATAGATGAGACGCGCCTCCTCCTGGCCACTGATGATCTCGATGGGATGGTTGAGCACAGTGGCCGCCTCGCGCACGAACTCGCGGGCATTGCTGGCGCGGCGCAAGGTATAGGTGCCAGCGATACGGATGTGATCCGGCTTGATGTTGGTCAGTCGTTCGGCAAACAGGGCGAGACAGTCGAGGCCACGTCCCATGGCCTCTGCCGACATGCGACGTTGCTCATCCATCCCCTCCGCCAGCCGAACCCGCTCCTTGATGCGATCAACTATCTGCATACGCCCCTCGTTGAGGCGGGCGATCACCATGTGAAAACTGTTCGAGCCAAGATCCACGGCGGCGTACAGGCTATTGTCCATTGTTTGACTCTATGCGTTTGAGGTAGTCGTAAATCGCGACCTGGGAACGGATCTTGCGGCGGTTACCCCGCTTCACATATTCGTTCTTCTGATCCGCATCGATGACGCGAGCCTTGCAGGTGTCGCTCAGTTGCAGCTCGAGAATGTCCATGATGCGCTGTTTGAGGCGCTCGTCATAGATGGGCGTGGCCACCTCAATTCGTCCGTCGATGTTGCGGCTCATCCAGTCGGCACTGGAGATATAGAGCTGGGGGTTGCCCTTGTTGTGAAACACCATGACCCTGGGATGTTCGAGGAAGCGGTCTATGATGCTGATCACCTTGATGTTTTCGCTCAAGCCCGGCACGCCGGGACGCAGGGCGCACATGCCGCGGATGATCATCTGGATGGGTACCCCGGCTTGACCGGCGGCATAGAGGCGGTTGATGAGGTCTTTGTCCACCAGGTTGTTGATCTTGAGAATAATGCCGCTGGGCTGTCCCGCCTTGGCGTTGGTGAGCTCGTTGTCGATCAGCCGATAGAGCTGACGGCGGCTGTTGATGGGGGAGACCAGCAGGTGGTTGAACTTGTAACGCTTATAGGGGTACTCGATGTATTCGAACACCCCTTCCACTTCGGCTGTGATATCCGGGTGGCGGGTCAACAGGGAGAAGTCGGTGTAAATCTTGGCCGTCTTCTCGTTGAAGTTGCCGGTGCCGATATGGGCGTAGCGCACCGCCTCGCCATTTTCGTGGCGGGTAATGAGACAGAGTTTGGAGTGGATCTTGAGGCTGGGGACTCCGAACACCACCTTGACCCCGGCGTCAGTGAGAATGTTGGCCCAGTCGATGTTGGCCGCTTCGTCAAAACGGGCCCGCAGCTCCACCACCACTGTCACCTTCTTGCCGTTGTTGGCGGCATCGATGAGGGAGTGAATGATCCGCGACTTCTTGGCGACCCGGTAGATATTGATGCGAATGGCACTGACCGCAGGGTCGAACGCCGCCTGACGCACCAGCTCGGTAAAGTGGTGGAACTTGTGGTACGGGTAGTAGAGCAGTATGTCCTGCTTGGCGATGGCATCGAAGGCATTGACGAAGCCGTCAAAGTCGCGGCATTCAAGGGCCGGCAGCTTGGGGTTTTCCAGATAGTCCCGGCCTACGTTGGGGAAGCCGATGAAATCCTTGAAGTTGTGATAACGCCCGCCCGGCATGATGGCGTCGTAGGAGCTGATCTGCAGCTTGAGCTTGAGGAAGCTTATCATGGCTGCGGGCATCTCCCGCTCGTAGACGAAGCGCACCGGCATGGCAGTGAGACGCTGCTTCAAGCCGTCACTCATCTTGTCCACCAGACTGAGATCCAGCTGATCGGAGAGGTCATACTCGGCATCCCGAGTCAGCTTCACCGCGTAGGCAGCAATCTCGTCATAGTCGAAGAAGCCCTTGAAGATCTCGTCGAGACAAAAGCGGATGACGTTATCCAGAATGATGATCTGCTTCTTGCGGCGGGTGCCTTCCGGCGGCAGCTGGAAGAAGCGGGGCAGATCATCGGTCGGTACCTCCACCAGGGCGTACTGGATCACCTGGCCATTTTTCTTCATCTCGATGGCCAGATAGGTGTACTCATCCTTGAGGAACTTGACCGGGTTGATCTCTTTGTTGAGCAGGATAGGAATGATGTGGCGCAGTACCTTCTCTCTGAAAAAGACCCGCAGCCACTGATGGATTGACTCGGAAATCTGGGTCTCGTTGACCAGGAAGATGTTGTGGCGGGCTAGCGCGATCAACAACTCCTTGTAGGTGTTGTCGAACGCTTCGCCGAGCGCCATCACCTTCTGCTGGATGGCGCGCAGCAGCACCTTGGCTTCGTCGCCGCCGCCGTGTACTTCATTGATGAGAATACGGCGCTTGACGTCCGACACCCGTACCTTGAAGAACTCGTCCTGGTTGGAGGAGAAGATCCCAAGAAAACGGACCCGCTCTATGAGGGGCACCGTCTTGTCCATCGCCTCTTGCAACACCCGTTCATTGAATGAGAGCCAGCTCAGCTCTTTTTCTTCATACTGCTTGTCGGTGCTCATCTAATGCCTCTGTATCAGGTCGCGTCTGCGCGGCAGTTATGGCGTGTGAATATGACAGATTGATGACAATCCGCTCAGTCGGTGAAAGCCTGGTCGATATCGACGACAAGATCGTCAGATAGAGATTCAAGTGCCGCCACAAGATCGTCCAGCTCCAGCTGGGGTGGCAGGGCCACCAAGGCGTGAGCATAGAAGAGCGGGGCGCCCGAGTGGGGCGCAGGTTCGCAACCCGTGGTGAGATCGGCCACGTTGATGTTGAGCTGGCGCAGTATGCTGGCCACTTCGTGCACTATCCCTGCTCTGTCGTTGCCGGTGACGCTGAGCATGACCTGGCGTTCCGGTTCCTGGCCGAGCTGGCCTTCGGCAAAGCTGACGGTGAGGCCGGGCAACATTACCAAGGACTCACACAGGCTGCGGTAGTGCTCATCGGGCACAGTGACGTGCAGGATGCCGGCAAATTGCCCGGCCAGCTCGCTCATGGAACTGCCCAGCCAGTTGCCCTGTTGCTGTGTGATGACATCCGCCAGACTCTCGACTATGCCGGGTTTGTCTTTACCGATCACGGTCACGACCAATTGCTTCTGCATCCTGCTCTCCTTGGAATTGGGTTTCTGTAGCATTGTGCCTGCTGTGGCAGGCCATATGAAGCCCCGTTCGGCCTAAATAGGCTGAAAAAAACCATAGGGGAGGTTTGTGCCACGTTTCAGCGCTGCCGGGTATCTGACCCCTGTGGTAGAGTGATGCCCTCTTTCGTTTTGTGAACTGGATAGTGCATTCATGAATACCCTTGTCGTATCGGGATTGGTGTTGTTGGTGCTGCTCCTGCTGGTGGTCTTCTGGACCAGAAGCAAGAGAGGCAAGGCGTTACCCTATGATCTGCAGGAGGCCCTGTTCAGCCCGGCCGAGCGCTCCTTCCTCGGTGTGCTGGATTTGGCTGTCGGTGATAAGGCCCGAGTCTTTGCCAAGGTGAGGGTGGCCGATGTGCTGACGCCACAGGCGGGGCTTGGCAAAAGCAAATGGCAGCAACACTTCAACAAGATCAGCGCCAAGCACCTGGATTATCTGCTCTGCCACCCGGCCGATCTCTCCTTTATCTGCGCCATCGAGCTCGATGACAGTTCTCATCGACATCAGAAACGCAAGGCCCGCGACCTTTTCCTGAAAACCGCCTGCGACAGTGCCGGTTTGCCGTTGTTGCAGATCCCGGCGAGTGCCCATTATCAGGTGGAAGAGCTGCGCGAGCAGATCCTGCCGCTGCTGGTCAAGACAACTGCACCGCTGGTCGACAATGTGATGCCGGGTGAGCGCCGCGAGCCAACCTTCAGCCCCTTGCTGCTGGACGGTGTCGACATGGACGAGACCCGCCATGGGGGACGCTCGCCTTCAAGCTCGTCCCCTGTGATCACCACGCCGGTCAGGAATGCACTGGTCTCGACCGCCGACAGCGAGCTGGTGGATAACTTGTTTGCCGAGGTAGAGGACGAAGAGGACTTGCATTCGCACCAGGCACCCCATTGTCCCCGCTGCGATGCGCCGCTGGTGGAACGGGAGGCCAAAAAAGGTCCCCATGCCGGTCGCCTGTTCATGGCGTGCAGCCGCTTCCCCGAGTGTCGCTACGCCGCCCCCCACACCAACGCCCGTCACTGATCCCTTGTTGCATGTTCCCGGCCTGTCAGTGGGCCGGAAACATGCAGTCAATATCCCTGCCTCGCGGTAGCGCCCCATGCCTCATCAAAAAAGAGGCGACAAAATTTATCTTATTACGCAGTTGCGTCGATAAACTTAAGTCAAATGCGACAAATTTTGACAATGCGTCGGAATTTTGGCACTTTGTGCGACCTGCATAAGGTGCGTGGCTTGACCACAGAAGCACATTAAAACAATAAGTTACGTCTATTATAAGAGGGATGGATATGATGGCGATGGGAGTATTGATTGTTGATGCCGATGCGCAGCGGCGCCAACAGTTGGGCACTGTGCTCTCGTTTATGGGGATCCCCTGGCAGGAGATTGCCGAGAGCGAGCTGGATGTGGCTATCGAAACGTCCGGCCCGCTGCAAGGGGTGCTGGCCGGTGCCTTGACCGGTCGTCCGTTGGACGAATTGCTGACCCTCTTTCCCCGCATTCCGTTTTTGTCGCTGGTTCCGGCTGATTTCCCCAACAGCAACTTCATCGGTGTCGCCGAAGCTCCCTTCACCTACGAATCCCTCACTCGGTATCTGCATTTCTGTCAGGCATTTGTCTCCTTGCATCCTCGCCAGCAGACCCATGACAAGGGCCAGGCCCTGCTGCGTCTGCTGGTGGGCAAGGGGCGTGGCATCCAGGAGGTGCGCCGCCTCATCAGTCAGGTGGCCGAAACCGACGCCAACGTGCTGATCCTGGGGGAGTCCGGGACGGGTAAAGAGGTGGTCGCCCGCGCCATTCACGAACTCTCTTCACGCTGCGCCGGTCCCTTCGTGCCCATCAACTGCGGCGCAATCCCGGCCGAATTGCTGGAAAGCGAACTGTTCGGTCATGAGAAAGGGGCCTTCACCGGCGCCATCGCTTCCCGTCGCGGCCGCTTCGAGCTGGCACAGGGTGGCACCCTGTTCCTCGACGAGATCGGTGACATGCCGTTGCCGATGCAGGTCAAGTTGCTGCGGGTGTTGCAGGAGCGGCTGTTTGATCGGGTCGGCGGTGGCAAGCCGATCCAGGCGGACGTGCGCATCATAGCGGCGACCCACAGGGATCTGGAGGTGATGATCCGCACCCAGGGCTTTCGCGAGGATCTCTACTATCGCCTCAATGTCTTTCCCATCGAGACGCCGCCGCTGCGGGAGCGGGTCGACGACATTCCGCTGTTGCTGCAGGAGCTGCTCAACCGTCATGCCGAGCAGCATCATGGCATCATTCGCCTGACCCAGCGCGCCATGGAGTCCCTGATGCAATACCCCTGGCCCGGCAATGTGCGCGAGCTTTCCAACCTGCTGGAGCGGCTGCTTATTCTCTACCCGCAACAGATCGTCGATGTGGCCGACCTGCCGAGCCGCTATCGTCTGCTGCCGTGCGAACCGAGGGATGAGCGGTTGACCGAAATGGACGAGCGCGATGCGCTGGCCGCCGTGTTCCAGGATCCGCCCGAGCTGGAGATGCACAACAGTCACGCCCGCGCCATGCAGCTGCCGGAGGAGGGGGTCAATCTCAAGGAGATGCTGGCCGACTTGGAGGTGGAGTTGATCCGCCAGGCGCTGGAGTCCCAGGATGGTGTCGTGGCCCGCGCCGCCGACTTGCTCGGCATGCGTCGCACCACGCTGGTGGAGAAGATGAAAAAGTACGGCATGAGCAAGGAAGTATAAAGGTCAAAGCCTTGACGCTTATATTCAAAACTTTGATTTATAGTGATATTTTTAGTGGCATGGAAATTGAATAACCTGACCTAATCGCCAGTTTGAGGTCAGGTTTATGACAGCCCAGCAGCAGGACAACCCACTCCAGTCTCACGAGGTGAGCCAGCTTTATGCCATCTTCACGGCGCTGCCGACCGGTGTATTGCTGCTCGATGGCGAGGGTCGCATCACCCGTGCCAACCCGGCAGCCCTGGCACTGTTGGGGGAGCCGCTGGAAGGTCAGGCCTGGCGCCAGATCATCGACCGCTGCTTCCAGCCCCGTGAGGATGACGGTCACGAGATCTCCCTGCGTGACGGACGGCGGGTGCAGCTCTCGACCCAGCCGCTGCCGGATCAACCTGGCCAGTTGGTATTCATCACTGATCTGACCGAAACCCGCAAATTGCAGGACAGAGTCAACCACATGAAGCGGTTGTCTGCCCTTGGCAACATGGCGGCCTCGCTGGCCCACCAGATCCGCACACCACTCTCTGCCGCCATGCTCTATGCGGCCAATCTTGCCAACCGCACCTTGAAACCCGAGTCCCGCAGCCAGTTCCAGCAAAAACTGATGGCCAGGTTGCAAGATCTCGAGAAACAGATCAACGACATATTGCTGTTCGCTCGCAACGGTGACAACCAGGTGGTGACTCCCATCTCGGTACAGGGGTTGCTGGCCGAGGTACAGGCCGGAGCCGAGGCATTCTGCAACCAGCAGGGCTGCGAGTTGCACATGGAGGCGCCGGAGCCGGATCTCTGCCTGCTCGCCAACAGCAGTGCACTGGCGGGGGCTATCAACAACCTGATCGCCAACGCCCAGCAGGCGGGGGCCACCTCCTTGCTGGTGAGTGCGGTGCGCAGCGGCGCCCGGGTGGAGATGCGCATCCTCGATAATGGCAAGGGGATGCCCGCCCACCTGCTCAACCAGATTTTCGAACCCTTCTTCACCACCCGCTCCCAAGGCACTGGCCTGGGCCTGGCGGTGGTGCAATCTGTGGTGCGTGCCCATCAGGGGGAGGTCAGCGTGGCCTCAGTGCCCACTGAAGGCACCTGCTTTACTCTGTCGTTCCCTCTGCATCAGCAACCGATGCAGCTTGGAGGTGTCGCATGACTCAGGCCCGTATTCTGGTCGTAGAAGATGACAATGGCCTGCGCGAAGCGCTGGTGGATACACTCTTGCTCGGCGGCTACGAGTGTCGTGAAGCGGACAGCGGCGAACGCGCCCTGCTGGCGCTGTCGCGCCAAAGCTTTGATATGGTGATCTCCGATATCCAGATGGGGGGCATGGATGGCCTGACCCTGCTGGCCGCTATCCGCCAGCAATATCCGCAGATCCCCGTGCTGCTGATGACGGCCTACGCCAACATCGACGGTGCCGTGCGCGCCATGCGGGAAGGTGCCATCGACTATCTCGCCAAGCCGTTTTCCCCCGAAGTGCTGCTCAATCAGGTCAGCCGCTATGTGCCAGCCCAGAAAGTAGAAAAGCGCGCTGTGGTATACGGGGATCCCAAGACCGCCGAACTGTTCCAGCTGGCGACCCGGGTGGCCAGAAGCGAAGCCACTGTCATGGTGACTGGCCCGAGCGGTACCGGTAAAGAGGTGCTGGCTCGCTACATTCACGACAACTCCAGCCGCGCCGAACAAACCTTCGTCGCCATCAACTGCGCCGCCATCCCGGAAAACATGCTGGAGGCGACCCTGTTCGGCTACGAGAAGGGTGCCTTTACCGGTGCCGTGCAGGGTTGCCCCGGCAAGTTCGAGCAGGCCCAGGGCGGCACCTTGCTGCTCGACGAGATCACCGAGATGGATCTGGGGTTGCAAGCCAAGCTGCTGCGGGTATTGCAGGAAAAAGAAGTAGAGCGGCTCGGCAGTCGCAAGATGATCCCCCTCGATGTGCGGGTCATCGCCACCAGTAACCGGGATCTCAAAAAGGCGGTGCAGGACGGTCTGTTCCGCGAGGACCTCTACTACCGTCTCAACGTCTTCCCCCTGCGCTGGACCGCGCTCTGGGAGCGGCCCGGCGACATACTGCCGCTGGCGGAACACCTGCTGGCACTGCATGCCAGCCAGCAGGGCCTGCCGACGCCGCAGTTGGCAGAGAGGGCTCGCGAACGTCTGTTGGCCCACGCCTGGCCCGGCAACGTGCGCGAGCTGGACAACGTGGTACAACGTGCCCTGATCCTGAGTCCGGATGGCCTCATTGGCTGCGAGCACCTGATCCTGGAAGAGGTGGACGAGGAGGAGATCCGTTTCACCAGCAGCGAGCGTCTCAGCGGTGGCGAGCATCTGGGCAGCGAGCTCAAGCAGCAGGAGCATCAGATCATCCTCGACACTCTGCAAGACTGCAACGGCAGTCGCAAGGCGGTGGCCGACAGGCTCGGCATCAGCCCGCGCACCCTGCGCTACAAGCTGGCCCAGATGCGGGAGGCGGGGATAGATCTTCCCGCCTGAGTATGGGGTCGACCCCGTCGTGGCCCTGGTTGCTTGGCCTGGTTATCAGGTGGCCGGGAGCCCCTCTGGGTTGCAAGGTGGTGTGGAAACTGTCGTGACCCTCATGGTCTGACTCTGTTGTCCAAAAGGAAGGGCTCGCCTGTTTGCGGGAAGGTGGGGGTGAGCAATACCCTTGTCCCTGGCTGCCCGGCTTGGTTATCAGTGCAGTCAGGGTGGCGTTGCGTTCGAGTGCCCAGGGTGGGAACTGTCATGGTCTTGGCGGCCTTGCTCGATTATCATGGGGTCCTTGGCGTTTGAGCCTGGCCCCTGCTGTATCGTTGATGCAGGGGACCGAGCCTTTATAAGGGACCCCTATGATCTCTCATCGAAAACTCGAAACCGTACTCAACCATCTACTTGAACCCCACGCCATCAAGGATTACTGCCCCAATGGGTTGCAGGTGGAAGGGCGCGCGCGCATTCGCAAGGTCGTGACCGGCGTCACCGCCAGTCAGGCTCTGATCGATGCGGCCGTGGCCCTCGACGCCGATGCCATTCTGGTCCATCACGGTTACTTCTGGAGCGGCGAGCCGGCCCAGATCACCGGCATGAAGCAGCGTCGCCTCAAGACCCTGCTCACTCACGACATCAACCTGTTTGCCTACCATCTACCGCTGGATGTGCATCCCGAGGTGGGTAACAACGCCCAGCTTGCCAAGCTGCTGGACATCAAGGTGCGCCGTGGCCTGGAGCCCTGGAACAGCAAGAGCGTCGCCATGGTGGGCAAGCTGGAAGAGCCGATGAGCGGTCGCGATTTTGCAACGCTCATCGCCGAACGGCTCGGTCGTGAACCCCTTTATTGTGGTGACACAGGCCCCGAGCTTATCCGCTCCGTGGCCTGGTGCACTGGCGGTGGCCAGAGCTATATCAATCTGGCGGCGGAGCAGGGGATCGATGCTTTCATCTCCGGCGAAGCCTCCGAGCAGACCATCCACACCGCCCGCGAGATGGGGATGCATTTCTATGCGGCCGGGCACCATGCTACCGAGCGATACGGTATCAAGGCGCTGGGAGAGTGGCTGGCGACCGTGCAGGGGCTGGATGTGACCTTTATCGATATCGACAATCCGGTGTAAGTTCGATTAGCCGCGTAGCGGCGTAATCGGACATGACTGCAGTCATAGAGTGGATATGTAGAAATGACAAGGGAGGCTGAGCCTCCCTTGTTACATTTTGCATGCTGCGCTTAGCTACTACTCGCAGGCATGACCTGCGGGGCCAAGGGCGGCACCGTCCAGCAGGACGGTATCGCCCTGCATTATCAGCCTTCCTTCGCAGAACCACTGCACCACCAGCGGGTAGATGCTGTGCTCCTGGACCTGCACCCGGGCCGCCACTTCCTCGACATCGTCACCTTCGAAGATGGGGACGCGAGCCTGCAGGATCACGGGACCGCCATCCAGCTCTTCGGTGACGAAATGGACGCTGGCACCGTGCTCGCTATCACCAGCATCTATGGCGCGCTGGTGAGTGTGCAAGCCTTGATACTTGGGCAGCAGTGAAGGGTGGATGTTGAGCATCCGCCCTGCAAAGTGACGCACCAGATCGGCACTCAGGATCCGCATAAAGCCGGCCAGTACCACCAGATCCGGCTGATAGTCATCCATCAGCGCCTGCAGGGCGACGTCATACTCCGCCCGGCTGGCAAACTGCTGCTGGGCCAGAATGGAGGTCGCCACCCCGGCCGTTTGCGCACGCACCAAGCCGTAGGCATCGGCCTTGTTGCTGATGACGCCGACCACTTCGCCGGCAATCTTGCCGCTGGCGCAACTGTCGAGAATCGCCTGCAGGTTGCTGCCGCTGCCGGAGACAAGCACCAGGATGCGTTTCATAGGGGAGGGCATTTGGCTGTTGATCCGGTCATTCATTGAATGATGACCTGCTCCTCACCATCGGCCGCCTTGGCGATATGGCCGATGTGCCATGCATTCTCGCCTTCGGCCTTGAGCAGGGTCAGCGCCTTCTCAAGCTGATCCGCAGGCAGGGCGATGATCATGCCGACACCGCAGTTGAAGGTACGGTACATCTCGTGGCGGGTGACGTTGCCAGCCTGCTGCAGCCAGCTGAACACTGCCGGCCACTGCCAGCTCTGCTCATCGATCACCGCTTGAGTGTTGGCGGGCAGTACGCGCGGTATGTTCTCCCAGAAGCCGCCACCTGTGATATGGGACAGGGCGTGGATCTCGCACTCCTTGATGAGCTTGAGCACCGGCTTCACATAGATGCGGGTCGGCTCCAGCAAGGCGTTGGCCAGGGTGGTATCACCCAGCGGCTGGTGCACATCGGCCTTGGAGACCTCAAGGATCTTGCGGACCAGAGAAAAACCGTTGGAGTGGGGGCCACTGGCAGCCAGGGCGATCAGGGCATCGCCATCACCCACTTTGCTGCCGTCGATGATCTCGCTCTTTTCCACCACACCGACGCAGAAACCGGCGATGTCGTAGTCTTCCCCTTCATACATGCCCGGCATCTCGGCGGTTTCGCCGCCCACCAGGGCGCAGCCTGATTGCTCACAGCCGACACCGATACCGGTGACAACGGCCGCGGCCGTGTCCACGTCCAGCTTGCCGGTGGCATAGTAGTCGAGGAAGAACAGGGGTTCTGCACCCTGTACGATCAGGTCGTTGACGCACATGGCCACCAGGTCGATACCGACGGTATCGTGCTTTTTCAGATCGATGGCGAGACGCAGCTTGGTGCCCACACCATCGGTACCGGAGACCAGTACCGGTTCCTTGTAGCCCGCAGGGATTTGACACAGGGCCCCAAAGCCGCCAAGACCACCAAGGACTTCAGGACGACGAGTGCGTTTTGACACGCCCTTGATACGTTCAACCAGTGCATTGCCAGCATCGATATCTACGCCAGCATCCTTGTAGCTCAGTGAGGTTTTGTCAGTCACGCGTATTCCCCGTCATATGAAGAAGTGGAGGGTAAAATTCGGGGCGTATTCTAACAGTGGCCGAGTAAAAGCAGAAAGGAAATCGTTTGCGCGTTTTTGCGTGGAAAAGCTCTACAAGCCGTGGCTTTTGTTGTATGATTCCGCGATTTTTTCGCGGCAGTTAGAGGAGATAATAATGAAAGTCGTTGAAGTCAAACACCCCCTGGTCAAACACAAAATCGGGTTGATGCGTGAAGGCGATATCAGCACCAAGCGTTTCCGTGAACTGGCCAAAGAAGTGGGCAGTTTGTTGACCTACGAAGCGACCTCTGACTTCGAAACCGAGAAGGTTACCATCGACGGCTGGAACGGACCAGTGGAAGTTGACCAGATCAAGGGCAAGAAGGTCACTGTCGTGCCTATCCTGCGTGCCGGTCTTGGCATGATGGATGGCGTGCTGGAGCACATGCCGAGCGCCCGCGTCAGCGTGGTCGGTATCTACCGCGATGAAGAGACTTTGCAACCGGTACCCTACTTCGAGAAGATTGTCAGCAATATCGAAGAGCGTCTGGCGCTGGTCATAGACCCCATGCTGGCCACCGGTGGCTCCATGATTGCCACCATCGACCTGCTGAAAAAGAAAGGCTGCCAATCCATCAAGGTGCTGGTGCTGGTCGCCGCGCCCGAAGGCATCAAGGCGCTGGAAGCCGCTCACCCCGACGTTGAGCTCTACTGCGCCTCCGTCGATCAGGGCCTGAACGAGAAAGGCTATATTGTCCCGGGTCTGGGCGATGCTGGCGACAAGATCTTTGGCACCAAGTAATTCCTGATGCCTTGACCACCTTCTCTGTGTGAGGGGTGAGAATGGAGCCGGCGCCTTGCCGGCTCTGCTGTTTATGGCATCCTCTGTCTTGCTGCAATGCGCGCCTTGCCGCTACCATAAGCAGCATCCTCCATTTCGAGACTCCTCTCATGTTCAAACGTGTTGTGACCGCCCTCTGCTGCGGCTTGTCATTCATGGTCTCGGCCGCTCAGGTGACCGATCTCTATCAGGGCAAGGCGCCCACCAGCGGCGACATGGTGGCTGCCCAGTCCCAGGCGCTGGGGGATGTGCTCGTCAAGGTGACCGGCAAACGGGACATCCTCACCCAGCCTGACGTGGTCAAGGCGCTGGCCGCCCCCGGCGACTATGTGCAGCACTATGGCTATCAGGATGTGGGGCCGGTCAAGTTTCTGAAAGCCGACTTCAACGTGGCCAAGGTCAATGCCCTGATCTCCCAAAGCAAGTTTGCCCTGCTGGGGCCTGCAAGGCCACAGATGGCGCTCTGGCTGGTAATCAATGAGGGGGAGCGCCGCATCCTGCCGGATCAATCCAGCGATGGCTGGGCCAGCGCACTGCGAACCCAGAGCCAGGCCATGGGGCTGCCGGTCAGCATTCCTTTGATGGATCTCGATGACAACATGGCGGTCAACGCCACTGACGTCTGGGGTCGTTTTGCCGCTCCCATACTGCAGGCGAGCCAGCGTTACGGCGCCGAGATGGTGGTGCTGGGCAAGCTGACACCGGAAGGTGACAAGTGGAGCATAGACTGGGGCCTTTATGGGCCCAAGGCCGGTGGCGAACTGGCCGAACTCACCCGTGGCAGCAGCAGTGGTACCCAGGCCGAGGTGGCACAGCATTTTGCCGATGAGCTGGCTGCCTGGCTGGTACAAAACTATGGCGCGCGCATTTCGGGTGTCGCTTCCAGTCAGACACTGGTGGTGGAAGGTTTGTCCGGTATTGATGGCATGATCACGGTGCAGAAGATGCTGCAGGGGATGGCCGGCGTGACCAAGGTGACTATCGGCAAGCTGGAGGGGGACAAGGTGACCTTCGATCTCTCGTTGCAGGGCGACAAGGCCGAGCTCATCCGCGGCCTGCAACTGGAGAGCCGGTTGCGCCAGATTGATGATAATGACAGCGGTTTGCGTTACCAATGGTCGCAGCCCTGATCATTTCATCGTGTTCCCGACCGCCCGGCCAAGTTCGGGCGGTTCTCTATCTGCCTTTGCGATGGTACACTCTGGCACAAATGTCACAGTCAAAGCCTAACGAGTGAAGCAACCGGCCCAACTGTCTTTAGCCGTACAACTACCGGATGATGAAACCTTCGTCAGTTTTTATCCCGGCAACAATGCTCATCTGATCACCGCCCTCAAGAATGCGGCCATTGGTCAGGGATCGCCTTTCCTCTATTTCTGGGGTGCTAAGGGATCGGGACGCTCCCATCTGCTCCATGCCACCTGTGCCGAGGTCAATGCCCGCGATGCGGCGGCGGCCTATCTCTCCCTCGATCAGTTTGAACAGCTGGATCCCAGCATGCTCGATGCCCTCGAAAGCTTGCCACTGGTCTGTCTCGACAGCCTGGAAGCCATCGCCGGCAATGCGCAGTGGGAACGTGCCCTGTTCGATTTTTACAATCGTTGGCAGGAGAAGGGGGAAGGTACCCTGGTGGTCACGGGTTGCAGCGCACCGCGCAAGCTGGGGCTGCAACTGCCGGATCTTGCCTCGCGCCTCGACTGGGGGGTGAGTTTCCATCTCGACGAGCTGGATGATGAAGGCAAGCTCAGTGCCCTGCAGCTGCGTGCCGAGCTGCGGGGCTTCAAATTGCCCATCGATGTGGGCCGCTTCCTGCTCAACCGACTCTCCCGCGACATGCGCACCTTGCTTACCACCCTCAATCAGCTCGATAACGCCTCATTTCGCGCCAAGCGCAAACTCACTATCCCCTTTGTGAAAGAGATCCTCGAACTTTGAGCGGGCAGTGGCTGCGTGTGCGGGTAAACCCGGATTGAAACCAAAAAGAAACCCCGGCACCAGGCCGGGGTTTTTGTCTGTGCGACTGTCGTGATCAGTGGAACTGATCTTCTTCGGTCGAACCCGTCAGTGCTGTCACTGACGATTGGCCACCCTGAATGACGGTAGTGACCTTGTCGAAGTAACCCGTGCCCACTTCCTGCTGGTGGGCAACGAAGGTGTAACCACGGCTGGCGGCGGCAAATTCCGGCTCTTGCACCATCTCGACGTAGTGCTTCATCCCCTCGCCCCGGGCGTACTGGTAAGCCAGTTCGTACATGTGGAACCACATGTTGTGGATACCCGCGAGGGTAATGAACTGGTACTTGTAACCCATGTCGGACAGCTCCTGCTGGAAGCGGGCGATGGTGGCATCGTCCAGATTCTTTTTCCAGTTGAAGCTGGGGGAGCAGTTGTAGGCCAGTATGGTGTCCGGGTACTGCGCCCTGATGGCTTCGGCAAACTTGCGCGCCTCGTCCAGATCCGGCTTGGCGGTTTCACACCACACCATGTCGGCATAAGGGGCATAAGCCAGACCACGGGAAATGGCTTGCTCGATACCCGCCTGCACCTTGTAGAAACCTTCGGCGGTACGTTCACCGGTCAGGAAGCCTGAATCGTACGGATCCGCATCCGTGGTCAGCAAGTCCGCCGCGTTGGCGTCGGTACGGGCGATCACCAGGGTGGTGGTGCCACAGACGTCGGCTGCGAGGCGTGCTGCAACCAGCTTCTGCACCGCTTCCTGAGTCGGCACCAGCACTTTGCCGCCCATGTGACCGCACTTCTTGACCGATGCCAGCTGATCTTCGAAGTGTACGCCGGCGGCGCCCGCTTCAATCATCCCCTTCATCAGCTCGAAGGCGTTCAGCACGCCGCCGAAACCGGCTTCGGCATCCGCCACGATCGGCAGGAAGTAGTCGATGAAACCGGCATCCTGTGGCCCCACCTTGTTGGCCCACTGGATCTGATCGGCACGGGCAAACGAGTTGTTGATGCGCTCAACCACCGAGGGGACGGAGTTGGCCGGGTAGAGAGACTGATCCGGGTACATGGTGGAGGACAAGTTGTTGTCCGCTGCCACTTGCCAGCCGGAGAGGTAGATAGCCTCTATACCTGCCTTGGCTTGCTGCACTGCCTGGCCGCCGGTCAGGGCGCCGAGGCAGTTGACGTAGCCTTTCTTGGCGCTGCCGTGGATCAGCTCCCACAGTTTGTCTGCGCCGCGCTGAGCCAGGGTGTGCACCGGCTGCAAGCTGCCGCGCAGATTCACCACGTCTTCGGCGCTGTAGCCGCGCTTGATCCCTTTCCAGCGGGGGTTTTCTGCCCAGTCTTTCTCGATAGCCTGGATCTGTTGCTCACGGGTCAGTGCCATATCAGTTCCCTCTTTCATTGATTTCACGTTTCCATTGACTTGTTATTGGCGGGCTCCGCTGGGGAGACCCGTGGTTCAGAGCCGCTCGTAACCGGGCAGCGTCAGAAAATCGATCAGGGTATCGGCGCAGGTGATCTGCTCCATCAACTCGCTCGCTTCGGCAAAGCGTCCTGCTTGCCAGCGGGCGGCGCCCACTTCATGTTTGACCACCTCCTGCTCCTCGGCCAGCATCTGGCGAAACAGCTCCTTGGTCACCACCTTGCCGTTGGAGAGGCTCTTGCCGTGGCGGATCCATTGCCAGATGGAGGTGCGGGAGATCTCGGCGGTGGCCGCATCTTCCATCAGGCCATAGATGGGCACACAGCCATTGCCACCAATCCAGGCTTCCAGATATTGCAGGGCGACCCGGATATTGGTGCGCATGCCCGTTTCGGTACGTTCGCCTTCACAGGGAGCCAGCAGGTCGGCGGCTGTGATGGGTGCATCCTGCTCGCGCAATACGCCGATCTGGTTCTTGGCGCCTGCCGGTATGGTGGCGTTGAACACGGCCATGGCGGTGTCGGCGAGGCCGGGATGGGCGACCCAGGTGCCATCGTGGCCGTTGCTTGCTTCCCGCTCCTTGTCCGCCTTGACCTTGGCAAATACCTGCTCGTTGACGGCGGCATCCTTGGCCGGGATAAAGGCGGCCATGCCGCCCATGGCAAGAGCGCCCCGCTTGTGGCAGGTCTTGATCAGCAGGCGTGAATAGGCGGAGAGGAAGGGTTTGTCCATGGTGACCACCTGACGGTCGGGCAGCACTCTGTCCCCATGATCTTTCAGCGTCTTGATATAGCTGAAGATGTAGTCCCAGCGGCCGCAGTTCAGCGCGACTATGTGATCCTGCATCTGATAGAGCAGCTCATCCATCTCGAACACCGCCGGCAGGGTTTCGATCAGCACGGTAGCCTTGATGGTGCCGCGGGGCAGACCGAACTTGTCTTCGGTCCAGGCAAACACTTCGCTCCACCAGCGACCTTCCAGATGACTTTGCAGCTTGGGCACATAGAAGTAGGGGCCCGAGCCCTTGGCCAGCAGCGCCTGATGGTTGTGCAGGAAATAGAGTGCGAAGTCGAACAGACCGCCGGGGATGGGCTCACCATCGAAGGTGACATGTTTTTCCGGCAGGTGCAGGCCACGCACCCGGCAGATGAGCACGGCCGGATTGGGATTCAGGGTATAGGCCTTGCCTTCCGGACTGGTGTAGGAGACGGTGCCATTGACCGCATCGCGCAGGTTGATTTGACCCTCGATCACTTTATTCCAGGCGGGAGCCAGGGAATCTTCGAAGTCCGCCATGAAGACTTTGACATTGGCGTTGAGGGCGTTGATGACCATCTTGCGTTCAACTGGCCCCGTTATCTCTACCCGGCGGTCTTGCAAGTCGGCCGGGATACCGCGCACCGTCCAGTCGCCTGCACGGATATGTGCTGTTTCCGGCAGAAAGTCCGGCAGCTCGCCGCCATCGATACGGGCCTGGCGTGCCACACGTTGTTTCAACAATTCGCCCCGTTGGGGAGCAAAGCGTTCCACCAGTTCGGATACCAGGGCCACCGCATCCGGCGTCAGAATTTGCGCGTATTCGGGAAGCATCTCGCCCTGGATGCGCAGACGGGCGCTACAGTGGGTCTGGGCCGGTGCCGACATAGGGTTCACTCCTTTGAGAATTACATTTTGAACTAATTAACTACGACTAAAGTCGATCCCTGTTCTTTCAAACTTCCCGTAACAACGGGATAACACGATTCATAAGGTGCGAAATATTGCCCTCTCCGTCAACCACTTTTTTAAAACGCCTGTTTCTGGCACATAGTTAAGATTATGTTTTTAATGACATTATGTGATTGGTGTAAATGCTCTATGCAGATGGTTATGCTCTTGGTTTCCCACCCCCTGTGGTGGTGTAGGCCAGCGGTGTTTTGAATACCTGAGATGTAACTAATTACGTAATAAAATTACAAATGCAAAAACAAATCCCGACCTTACTCCAAGCTTTAAGAAAACGGCTGTATGAAATGATTTTTTGGATCTCAGTGAATACTCAGCTCTCACCAGTGTTGGCTATCGAACGTTTGTTTAAAACTTGGATGGGGGAGAGGGGTCGAATGGGGTTTATCTCGTCAGCAGGGGAAAAGTGACGAGCAATAACGTAGGTTTGTATCACCTTGGCTTGCTATCTGGGGTGATGAGGGGAGGAGGTTGGGGAGTGGATAAAACTGATAAGTCGTAGTTACGCAGCATTTTATTGTTATTTGTGTCAGTGGGCCTTCCTGGCCCCCGGGGAAGGTAAAAGGGTGGCGAAACCCAAGGGTTCAGCGGCCACTTTTCCTCTTCTACTCTATCTTGAGCGGGATCAGTATTCGTCGTCCGGCGCCGCCAGATCGACCACATCCAGATGCACTATAGTGCCGTATTCGTGCTCGCCGAGTTCGATGTCGGCTTGTGGCAGGGGGGCTGGGTGGGGCTGTGATTCAACTGCTTGCGTCATGGGTGCTTGCCTCATTGGATTGCAAGCCGGTCGGTGACTCCATCACCCGGATTCCCACCTCCCTGTTTCATTGCCGGCGGAAAAGTCGCGTATCCTAGCGACACTCGCCACAGGTTTCAAGTGATTCTGAATAAAAAATATACCACCAATGTGTGATGGCTCTGTGGTGGCGCCTGTCGGACAGAGTACTGCCAGGGTCATAAGGAGGATGAAGGGCTGGAGTGAAATGGAGGTAAAAAAATAGCCCAGTCGTTTGACTGGGCTATTTCTCGGGGAAAATGGTCGGTGTGAGAGGATTCGAACCTCCGACCCTCTACACCCCATGCAGATGCGCTACCTGGCTGCGCTACACACCGACGAGGTCAGTTCGAGCTGACGGAAGGGAGTCTAATGATATGAATCTGTTGGTGCAACTCCTTTTTTATCAGTGAGATGTCGATTGCTTCTTTATTGCTCAGTCAAGATGCTGCTTGGGCCGGCCACGGAGATTTGGCATAATCGCCGCCCCGTATTGCGGTGGAAAAATTGCGCCGCAGGGCTAGCTTGGCGACTGTGGTCAAGGCGCCAGCAACCGCAGGCGTGGTGCCTGTTCCAGGCGCAGGCAAGCTCTGATGGGCGCAGTCACATGCAGGGCAAGCCGTCATGAACAACCAATCGAGAGAGGAGCAAGGGGTGGAACCATCAGCAGCCGCAGTATCCCTGAGCCAGACAGCAGAGCAGGATGAGCGCTGGATGCGCCATGCCATGGCACTGGCAGCCCGGGCCGAGGGGATCGGCGAGATCCCGGTCGGTGCCGTGCTGGTGCTGGGAGACGAAGTGGTCGGTGAGGGGTGGAATCGCTCCATCAGCGAGCATGATGCGTGTGCCCATGCGGAGATCATGGCGATCCGCGCAGCCGGTGCCCGACTGGAAAACTACCGTCTGATCGATACCGTGCTGTATGTGACGCTGGAGCCTTGCTGCATGTGCGCCGGTGCCCTCATTCACAGCCGGGTCAAGCGGGTGGTGTTCGGGGCGCGGGATCTCAAAACGGGAGCGGCAGGTTCCGTATTCGATATTTTGCAGGACCCTCGCCACAACCACAGAGTGTCGTTGACGGAGGGGGTGCTGGCAGATGCCTGCTCGGCTCAGCTCTCGGCCTTCTTCAAGCGCCGCCGCGCCGAGAAAAAGGCAGCCAGACAGGCGCTGCAACAAGCGACCGACTCTTCTTCTTGATGCAAGCGGGGGCGACTTTTGCCGCGTCCTGCTTCTCACCATTCAATATATTTTCATATAAAACAGATGGTTGAATCTGTTTCTTGCCGAAAAATGTGGTCCTTTTCCTCTTCGAAAATAAGCTCTGCTCAAGGGGCTTTGATGTAACAAAACTGTCATGCAACCGCCATATAATGCCGCCAAGCCTAGCTCACATTGAGGTCTTGCATGTCATCGGAATCGATCAACCTGGTCATGGCGGGCAGTAGAAAACGCCGGATCAAGGATAAGTTGGCCAAGTACGGAGTCACCACTGGTGGTGCTCTGGTGCTGGTGGCCCTGTTGCTCATTTTTTTCTATCTGCTTTATGTGGTGAAACCTATTTTCAACGGCGCCACCATGGAGCCGACCACGTCGTTCAGCCTGCCCATTGAAGGCAAGACAGCCTGGCTCGGGATGGAAGAGCAGAACGAGATCGGCTATCGCTTCAGCGATAAAGGGCTGGTCAACTTCTTTGCCATTCAGGCGGATGGCAAAGTCAAGGTGGGGCAGGCCATTGGTCAGGCTCAGGTCGCCGGTGACATCACGACGGTCACCAGCCCGGCGCCGGGCCAGAAGCTCATCGCCTACGGGTTTGCCGATGGCAAAGCCCTGGTGATGCAACCCTATTTCAAGGTTTCCTATCCCAACGACGTGCGGGTCATCGAACCCAGCCTGAAATATCCCTTCGGCGAAGAGCCCGTGGTGATCGATCCCCAAGGCAAGGCGCTGCAGCTGATGGTATTTGAGGCCACCAAGGACAAGATGGCCACCGCCGCCGTGACCGAAGATGGCCGCGGCGTGATGACGGTGATGAGTGGCGAGGAGAATTTCATCTCGGGTGAAGTGGAGTGGAGCGCCCAGAACTACAGCATCCCCTCCTTGCCGCGTCATGTGGATCAAATGCTGCTGACCCCCAATCTGCGCATTTTGTTCGTGCGTGAGGCTAACCGCCTCTCCGTCTACGATATCCACAACCTCAATGACATCTCCCTGCGCAACGTCATGGAGATCAATGCCCCCAATGCCAACGTGACCCGGGTCGAGCTGCTCGCCGGTGCCTCCTCTTTGCTGGTGGGTAACGACAATGGTGTCATCTCCCAATGGTTCGAAGTGGCCAAGGATGGCAAGCGCCAGTTCACCCAGGTCCGTGATTTCAAAGGCGATGGCCCTGTGGATCTGCTGACCCCTGAGCACTTTCGCAAGGGCTTCATCAGCGCAGGCAAGGATGGCACCATCAGCTTCTTCCACGCCACTGGCGAGACCAAGCTGCTGAGCGAGAAGGTGGAGGGGGGCATGCTGTCGGCACTGGCCATCTCGCCCCGCCACAACGTGCTGCTGATGCAGCAGGGTGATACCTTCAAGCTGTTTGCGGTCGAGAATGATCACCCCGAGGTGACCTGGTCTGCCCTGTGGCAAGAGGTGTGGTACGAGGGTTATCCCGAGCCCATGTATGTGTGGCAATCCACCTCCGCCAGCAACGATTTCGAGGCCAAGCTGAGTCTGGTTCCGCTGGTGTTCGGGACTCTGAAAGCGTCTTTCTACGCCATGATGTTTGCGGTGCCGCTCGGTGTTGCCGGTGCCATCTACACCGCCTATTTCATGTCGGCCGGGCTGCGTAAATACGTCAAGCCGACGGTCGAGATCATGGCGGCGCTGCCGACCGTTATCCTGGGTTTCTTGGCGGGTCTCTGGCTCGCTCCCATTATCGAAGGAGCGCTGCCCGGCGTGGTGCTGCTGCTTGTCCTGTTGCCGATGGGGATGCTGCTGACCGCGCTGGTATGGAACTATCTGCCCGAGCGCAGCAAGTCCTGGTTGCCGGAAGGGTGGCATGCCATCCTGCTCATTCCTGTGCTGCTGTTGATTGGCTGGGGCGCCTTCTCCTTGAGCCCTCTCATCGAGAACGCCTTCATGCACGGCGATTCCCGTATCTGGCTGACCCACGAAATGGGCGTCAAGTTTGACCAGCGCAACTCCCTGGTGGTCGGTATCGCCATGGGCTTTGCGGTCATCCCCACCATCTTCTCCATCGCCGAAGACGCCGTCTTCTCGGTGCCCAAGCATCTGACCCAAGGGTCGCTGGCACTGGGCGCCACGCCGTGGCAGACCCTGAGCCGGGTGGTGATCCTCACCGCCAGCCCGGGCATCTTCTCGGCGGTGATGATGGGCCTTGGTCGCGCCGTGGGCGAGACCATGATAGTGCTGATGGCAACAGGAAATACCCCCATCATGGACTTCTCCATGTTCCAGGGGCTGCGTACCCTGGCCGCCAATATTGCGGTGGAGATGCCGGAGTCGGAAGTGGGCAGTTCCCACTATCGGGTGTTGTTCCTCGCGGCCTTCGTCCTGTTTGTATTCACCTTTATGTTCAACACCCTGGCCGAGTTCGTGCGTCAGCGGTTGCGTGAAAAATACAGCTCCATGTAACGGGCAAGGAATCGACAATGGGTAAGTGGTTTAAATCAGGGGCCCCCTGGATCTGGATGACAGGCGGTGCGGTGAGCCTGAGTCTGGTAGCGGTACTGGGTCTGTTGCTGCTCATCGGCTGGCGTGGTCTGGTCTATTTCTGGCCTCACCCCATCTATGAGTGGCAGATTGAAGATGCCAGTGGCAACAAGAGCGTGCTGATTGGCGAGATAAACGATCGTGAACTGGTGCCGGTGGAGCGGCTGCGCGCCGCGGGTCAGCCCCTGGAAGGGGAGACGCGTGAGCAGCTGACCCGCTATCTGGTCAAGACCGGCAACCGCGAATTCGTCGACCTCGATTTTCGCTGGGTGCTGGAGACCGACATCAAGTCCCGTACCCAGCCGGCCGAGCTCGCCATGGTGGAGCGTGCCACCAACGGCAACTTCTACGGCTATATCGTCGGGGTGAAAGAGGATGGACAGGCACTGAGCGAGGATCTGCATCCCGCGCTGCAACGGGTACTGTCCCGTGCCAACGATCTGTCCGAACAGGCTGACGATTTGCAAAAAGGGGACATAGGCAGCATCAACTACCAGCTGGAGCGGCTGCGTCTCAAGGAGCGTAAGGCCGAGCTGGATGACAAGCTGACCGATCAGCTTAAAACCCAGCTGGCTGAGCAGCGTCAGGCGCTAAACGATCGCTATCAGGTGCTGGAGAAGGATCTCTTCTCCCTGCGAGCCCAGGCAGACAGGGACTCCATTACGGTCAAGGACATGCGTGGCGAGCTGGTGACCATGCCCATGTCCAAGGTACTGGATGTGGTATGGCCCAATGACATGAGCCTGCCGGCCAAGGTAGGTCACTGGTTCCACCAGATTGGCAAGTTTGTCTCCGATGATCCCCGCGAGGCCAACACAGAGGGCGGCGTCTTCCCGGCCATCTTCGGCACCGTCTTCATGGTGTTCCTGATGGCGATCATTGTCACGCCGCTCGGCGTGGTGGCGGCTGTCTACCTGCACGAATATGCGGGCAAGAACAGCCTGACCAAGATCATCCGCATCGCGGTGATCAACTTGGCGGGCGTGCCCTCCATTGTTTACGGCGTGTTTGGTCTTGGCTTCTTTGTCTATACCCTGGGCGGTTCGCTGGATCAGCTGTTCTACCCTGAGGCGCTGCCAAGCCCGACCTTTGGCTCACCTGGTGTCATCTGGTCTGCGCTGACCCTGGCCATCCTGACCCTGCCGGTGGTGATCGTCTCCACCGAAGAGGGGCTGGCCCGGATCCCCAGCACCATCCGTCAGGGTTCGCTGGCGCTGGGTGCCACCCAGGCCGAGACACTGTGGCGTATCGTGTTGCCCATGGCGAGCCCGGCCATCATGACCGGCCTTATCCTGGCGATCGCACGGGCCGCCGGTGAAGTGGCTCCGCTGATGCTGGTGGGGGTGGTGAAACTGGCGCCGACCCTGCCGATGGATGGCAACTTCCCGTACCTGCACGTGGAGCGCAAGTTCATGCACCTGGGCTTCCACATTTACGACGTGGGATTCCAGAGTCCGAACGTCGAAGCGGCGCGACCGCTGGTGTATGCCACCTCGTTCCTGCTGGTGACGGTGATCGTCGGCCTCAACCTGACGGCCATCGGCATTCGTAACCACTTGCGTGAAAAATTCCGCTCTTTGGAACATTGATGCGGCAGTCCAGACTGGTGTTTAGACAATGGATGAACAGCATGAACCTGACTGACATCACAGGCATTCGTAACCATTTGCGTGAAAAATTCCGGTCGCTGGAAGATTAATCCGGCTATCCAAGACTGATATTGAGGTAAGTGATGTGAGGCCAAAGAGCGTGCCGCCATCCCTCACCACCCAAGCATGACGGTTGCCGGAACATGAATTTGTCGGCCACCACAGACTGATTTGAGGTAACAGATGATCAACGTAACGACCGCATCCACCCAGCACACGGCGCTGGACTTGCTCAACCTGAGCCCGGAGCAGACAGCGCTGGAGGTGAAGGATCTCAACCTGTACTACGGCAACAAGCAGGCGCTGTTCAACGTCAACATGAAGATCCCGAAGGGGCAGGTGACGGCCTTCATAGGTCCGTCCGGCTGCGGCAAGTCGACCCTGTTGCGCTGCATCAACCGGATGAATGACCTGGTGGAGATCTGCCGCATCGAGGGTGAAATCCAGCTGCACGGCCACAACATTTATGACAAGGGAGTGGATGTCTCCGCCCTGCGTCGTCAGGTTGGCATGGTGTTCCAGCGTCCGAACCCCTTCCCCAAGTCAATCTACGAGAACGTGGTCTATGGTCTGCGGCTGCAGGGCATCAACGACAGACGCACCCTGGACGAGGCGGCCGAGCGTTCACTGCGTGGCGCTGCCCTGTGGGAAGAGGTGAAGGATCGACTGCATGACAATGCATTCGGTCTCTCCGGTGGCCAGCAGCAGCGTCTGGTGATTGCACGGGCCATCGCCATTGAGCCGGAAGTCTTGTTGCTGGATGAACCCACTTCTGCGCTGGACCCCATCTCCACCCTCACCATCGAGGAGCTGATCAACGAGCTCAAGAGCCAGTTCACCGTGGTGATCGTGACCCACAACATGCAGCAGGCGGCTAGGGTGTCGGATCAGACGGCGTTCATGTACATGGGCGAGCTCATCGAGTACTCGAACACCAACACCATCTTCACCACACCGGCCAAGAAAAAGACCGAAGATTACATCACAGGCCGTTACGGATAAGGAGGGGAACAGGATGAACCTCAATAAACATATTACCGGCCAGTTCAACGGCTAAGGCATAATCGGAGCATCAAGGATTATTTGTATGGACAATATGAACCTCAATAAACACATCTCCGGTCAGTTCAATGCCGAGCTCGAGAATGTGCGCAATCAGGTGCTGGTGATGGGCGGTCTGGTGGAGCAACAGCTTACCGACGCCATTGCTGCCATCCACGATCAGGATCTGGATGCGGCGCGCAAGATAGTGGCCAATGACCACAAGGTCAACGCCATGGAAGTGGCCATCGACGAAGAGTGCACCCGCATCATCGCCAAGCGTCAGCCCACTGCGTCCGACTTGCGTCTGGTGATGGCCATCATCAAGACCATCACGGATCTGGAACGCATCGGCGACGTGGCGGACAAGATAGCCCGCATGCTGACCGACAACGCCAACAAGCCACAGCCGCCGCTGGTGTCGCTCGAGAACATGGGGCGCCGCACCATCAAGATGCTGCACGACGTGCTCGATGCGTTTGCCCGCATGGATCTGGAGGCGGCCATCGCCGTCTACAAGGAAGATGACAAGGTAGATCGGGAGTACGAGTCCATCATCCGCGAGCTGATGACCTACATGATGGAGGATCCGCGCACCATCCCCCAGGTACTCAACGTACTGTGGGCTGCGCGCGCCATCGAGCGGGTCGGCGATCGCTGCCAGCACATCTGCGAGTACATCGTTTACTACGTCAAGGGCAAGGACGTTCGCCACACCAAGGCTGACGAGCTGAGCGATCTGCTTGGCAAGAGCTGATGAAATGAATAAAAAGGCGCGTTTCGCGCCTTTTTTGTTGCACTGCATGTCAGAGCAAGATATCGCCACCCGGATGGCGGTTTTCTGCTAGAATATGCCCCCTGTGTGAGTCTCGGATGGACTCACGGTCTGGTCTCCCAGGCCCAGTTTGCCGTCTTGTGCTAAGGCGGGTGTAGCAATAGGTTAATCATGAGTTTTGCCGATAGTATATTTCTTCTGATGCTGCTGGTTGCCGGCAGTGTGTTCTTCTCCCTTTCCGAGATCTCCCTCGCCGCCTCCCGCAAGATCAAATTGCAGGTGATGGCCGATGAGGGGAACCGCCATGCCGCCAAGGTGCTGGCACTGCAGGCCCAGCCGGGTAATTTCTTTACCGTGGTGCAAATTGGCCTCAACACAGTTGCCATCCTGGGCGGTATCCTGGGCGAGTCTGCCCTGAATCCGGCCATCAAGGGGTTCATCTCCGGCTTCTACCAAGGCCCCTGGCTTGGCCAGATAAGTTCTGCCGCCTCCTTCGTGTTCGTCACCGGCATGTTCATCCTGATCGCCGACCTGATGCCCAAGCGCCTGGCCATGACCATGCCGGAGCGGATTGCCGTTGTTGTGGTTCGCCCCATGCTGCTGTGCGTGACCCTGCTGATGCCGCTGGTGTGGTTCTTCAATGGCATGGCAAATGCGTTGTTCCGTCTGCTGCGGGTCTCCATGATACGCAACGACGAGATCACCTCCGACGATATCTATGCGGTGATGGATGCCGGCGCCGAGGCGGGCGTTATTCAGCGCGAAGAGCATCAGCTCATCGAGAACGTGTTCGAGTTGCAGTCCCTCGGCGTGACCTCCGCCATGACGGCGCGGGAGAGCCTGATTTACTTCACCCTGCAAGAGGGTGAAGAGAGCATCAAGGCCAAGATCGCCGAGCACCCCCACAACAAGTTCCTGGTCTGTGACCACAACCTCGACAGCATCAAGGGCTTCGTCGATGCCAAAGAGTTGCTGATCCGCGTCATCAGCGGCCAGAGCATAGATCTCAACAGCGGCTCCCTGGTGCAGAACGTCATCATCATTCCCGATACCCTCAACCTCTACGAGGCGATGGAATACTTCAAGAACCACAGGGGTGACTTCGCCGTTGTGATGAACGAGTACGCCCTGGTTGTGGGGATAGTCACCATGAACGATCTGATGAGTACCGTCATGGGTGAGTGGGCCACCCACGTAGTGGAAGAGCAGATTGTGCAGCGGGATGAAAATTCCTGGCTGGTGGATGGCGTGACCCCTATCTCTGATGTGATGCGTGCCTTCGACATAGAGGCGTTTCCGGATAGCCAGAACTACGAGACCATCGCCGGTTTCATCATGTTCATGCTGCGCAAGATCCCCAAGCGTACCGACTCGGTCAAATACGCGGGCTACAAATTTGAAGTCGTGGATATCGACAGCTACAAGATCGACCAGTTGCTGGTCACTCGGGTTGAACCCATAGTGACCGACAAGTCCGCTCAGGAATCGTAAAGGAGCTACCAAGGAGTCATGAAGATGCAGTCTCATTCCCGTGCGCTGGCCTGTGTGGCGCTTGCCCTGGCGCTGGGCGCTTGCAGTCAGAGCGCCCCCCGCAAAGCGGTTGTCGTTGCCAAACCGGTTGCCGCCAAGGCAGAAGTTGTGCCGCAATCCGATCCCGATGCCGTGGTACAAAGCGCAGTAGTGGAGCCAAGTCCGGTCTTTGATGAGGAGTATCACGGCCCGGATCAGGGATCCCTGGAGTCGGTAACCGCCCTGTTTGCCCGTGGTTACATCGAATCTGCCATGCGAGAAACCATGCTGGCGGCCGTGCACAGCGACTATCCGCTGCTCGGCATGCGGGATGTGCGGTTGACCGATCCTGTCTCCAAGTTTCTCACCTCGACCCAGGCTGCCACCACGGCCCACGACTATCTCTATGCCGGTGTGCAGCGTCGTCTCGGTCGCCCTCTGAGCCCGGCCCAGTGGGCGCAGATCTGGCAGGGATTGCCCCAGCAGGGGCGGGTCTCTGACTGGACCAAGCAGATCAAGCGAGTGCTGGCAGGACGTTAAACCGCCAGCTAACCAGACAGCAGTGAGGCCACCCTTGGGTGGCCTCACTCATTTCTACCTTTCCTCATCTTTGCGTTCTGATTTCTGTTGATACCGATTGCTGGCTGCACTGCTTTGCTTTATCTTATTTTAGCCATCTAAACATCTATATGCTTTTATGGCTGGTATTGATAGGGATGCCTCACCACGATGAGGCCCGGCGACGCACAGCCGCAGAGCAACGCTAAAGAGTGCATGGCAGCTCAAAAAAGCTGCAAATCGACAAAGCAGACAAACACAGAACAACAAAGAGACACGACAGATGGAAACACAGGCATTGTGGGTACTGGATGGTGGCATGGGACGCGAGCTGGCACGGCGAGGGGCGCCATTCCGCCAACCTGAATGGTCGGCGCTGGCGCTGATGGAGGCGCCACAGACGGTGCGCGAAGTGCATCAGGCCTATGTGGCGAGCGGTGCCCGTGTCATCACCACCAACAGTTATGCCCTGGTGCCGTTTCATATCGGTGCCGAGCGATTCGCCGCCGAGGGGGAAGCGCTGGCGGCGCTGGCTGGCCAGCTGGCCCGTGAGGTTGCCAATGAGCAATCGGGCTCGGTGCAGGTCGCAGGATCCTTGCCGCCGCTGTTTGGCTCCTACCGCGCCGACCTGTTCGAGGCGGACAGAGTGGGCGAGCTGGCCACACCGCTCATTCGGGCGCTGACGCCCCATGTGGACATCTGGCTGGCCGAAACCATGAGCCTGATTGCCGAGCCGCTGGCCCTCAAGGCGCTGTTGCCACAGGATGGCAAGCCGTTCTGGGTTTCCTTCACCCTGGAAGATGAAGCGCCGGGCTGCGAGCCTGCGCTTCGTTCCGGTGAGCTGGTGGCGGATGCAGTCACCGCACTGGCCGCGGTCGGGGTGGACGCCATCCTGTTCAACTGCTGTCAGCCCGAGGTGATCGAGGCCGCGCTGACGGTGGCCGGCGACAGCTTGCAGGCGCTGGGTCGAGGGGATATTCGCCTCGGCGCCTATGCCAATGCGTTTCCGCCCCAGCCCAAGGAGGCGACCGCCAACGACGGGCTGGACGAGATCCGCGCCGATCTTGGGCCGCTGGATTACCTCGGCTGGGCCGAGCGTTGGCGTGCCGTGGGGGCCTCTCTCATTGGCGGCTGCTGCGGCATAGGACCCGAGCATATTCAGGCACTGGCCAGCCGGCTGCGCTAAGGAGAACACATGAAAGAGAGCAAAATAGGCCTCTGGTCCCTCACTGCGCTGGTATTCAGCTCCATGGTGGGGGCGGGCATCTTCAGCTTGCCCCAAAACATGGCCGAGGTGGCCGGTGCCCGCGCCGTGCTGATCGGCTGGGGCGTGACCGGGGTGGGCATAGTGGCACTCGCCGCGAGTTTTCTCTACCTGTCGCGGCTAAGACCGGATCTCGATGGCGGCATTTACAGCTATGCCCGCGCAGGCTTTGGCGATCTGGTGGGTTTTTTCTCCGCCTGGGGCTACTGGCTGTGCGCCACCATAGGTGTGGTGGGTTACCTGGTGATCGCGTTCGCCGCCCTTGGCAGCTTCGTCGATACCCCTGAACACATCTGGTTTGGCGATGGCAATACCCTGGCGGCCTTTATCGGCGAGTCCTGCATCCTCTGGGCGGTGCATCTGCTGGTGGCCCGTGGCGTGCAGCAGGCCGCCCTGTTCAATCTGGTGGCGACCCTGGCCAAGAGCCTGCCGTTGCTGCTGTTCATCCTGTTCGCCTGCTACTGGTTCGACCCTGTGACCTTTGCGACGGATCAGGGGGGCAGCACGCTTGCTGTGCCGGTCTCCGAGCAGGTGCGCAACACCATGCTGATCACCCTCTGGGTCTTTACCGGCATCGAAGGGGCCGCCGTCTTGTCGGCCCGGGCGAGGAACAAGCGGGACGTGGGCACGGCCACAGTGCTCGGGGTAGTGCTGGCGCTGCTGCTTTATGTGCTCATCTCGGTACTGGCGCTGGGGATATTGAGTCGCCCCGAGCTCGCGGCCCTGCCCAATCCCTCCATGGCGGGGCTGATGGCCCAGATGACAGGCTCCTGGGGCAAGGTGCTGATCAGTGTCGGCCTCATCGTATCTGTGCTCGCTTCTTACGTGAGCTGGACCCTTTTCTCGGCCGAGGTGCCCTACAGTGCGGCCCGCCACGGCGCCTTCCCGGCCATCTTCCGGCGCCAGAATCGCAATGGCACCCCCATAGCGTCGCTGTGGCTCACCAGCCTGACGGTGCAGGGCTGCCTGCTGCTGGTGTGGCTGCTCGGCAAGGGGTATACCAACCTGCTGCTCATATCCACCTCCATGATACTGGTGCCCTATCTGCTGATCGGCCTCTTCCTGCTCAAGCTTTCCTTGAGTGGCGAGGGCAATGGCCTGATGCGGACAGTGGCACTGGTGTCGAGCGGTTACGGCCTCTGGCTGCTCTATGCCGCCGGTGTGGAATACCTGCTGCTCTCTTTGCTGCTGTACGGGCCGGGCCTGCTGCTGTTTCTCTACAGCCGCCGACAGCTTGGTGACCATCAGCGGCTCAGTGGTCGCGAACGACTGCTGGCCGGGATAACCCTGGTGAGCCTCATTCCCGCACTCTGGTCATTTGCCTCTCCATAAAGGGGATAAGTGATCCTTGTAAAATGAGAGAGCGCCCTGGTGGCGCTCTCTTTTTTGCTTTGTTCCCGGGTTCTGGTTCAGGCGCTGCCGGGGCCGGCCGGTTTGCCAAACAGCACCTTGAGTTTCTCTGACCAGGGGAGATCACGGGCCTCGCGCAGCATGTCGCGCCACTCGTGGAAGGTGAGGGTGAGCGGATTGAAGCTGCGAATCGGTTTGGTGATGCCAAAGCGGCATGGTTCGGCGGGATCCTCTTCCACAAAGGTACCAAACAGCCGATCCCAGATGATGAGCACGCCGGCGAAGTTGCGGTCTATGTATTTGGCGTTGCTGGCGTGGTGCACCCTGTGGTGGGAGGGGGTATTGAAGACCCACTCAAGCCAGCCGAGCTTGCCCACCACCTGAGTGTGGACGAAGAACTGAAAACCCAGGCTGAGCAGCACGGTCGCCACCACGGCCTGGGGCGGGAAGCCGATGAGGATCATGGGGATCCAGAACAGCCACATGCCCGAGACGGGGTACATCAGGCTCTGGCGAAAGGCGGTGGAGAGGTTGAGTCGCTCCGAGCTGTGATGCACCACGTGGGAGGCCCACAGCCAGCGCACATGGTGGCTGGCAAAGTGGAACAGCCAGTAACAGCAATCCTGCAATAGAAAGAGCAGCAGCAGGCTCCAGACATTGAGCTCGATGTCCAGCAGCCGCCAGCCCCACAGGGCGTCATACAGGTAAGCGACGGCGATGGCCGTCAGTGCGTCACCCCCCTGATGCATCAGGGCCAGGGTAGCGTTGGCGAAGAGATCCTTCCATTGGTAGGTGGCGGTGGGAAAGGCCGCCCCGTGCTTGCGCAGGTAAAGCATCTCCCAGCCGACAAATGCCAAAAAGACGGGGGAGAGATAAAGCAGCAGCAGTTGCACATCCATGTCGGGCATCCGGTTTGACCAGTTGTGTTCCAGCATACCGAATGGATTTAAAATTTCATTAACATATTGCACTGCCATCTGGTGACTGACTTATGGAAAGCATTAGGGTAAGCATTTGTTTTAATGTGACAAATAAGATGGCTGCGAGTTTTTGTCAGGGACGAAGTACCTGGCCCTGTGTTGCTGCAGGATCCAGCCTATTAAGATGGCAGGCCAAGTCCGTGCTGGAAAAACAGAGGGAGCCATGGGCTCCCTCTTCTACTTATTACAGCCGGCTGTATTAAAGCACCTGACTCAGGAACTGGCGCAGGCGCGGGGAGGGGGGATTGTCAAAGAAGTCGGTGGGCTTTTCATCCACCAGCAGCTCGCCGTTTTCCATAAACAGTACCCTGTCCGCCACCTCGCGGGCGAAGCCCATCTCGTGGGTCACCACCACCATTGTCATGCCCTCGCGAGCCAGCCCCTTCATGACGTCCAGTACCTCGCCCACCATTTCGGGGTCCAAGGCGCTGGTGGGTTCGTCAAACAGCATGATGCGCGGCTGCATGGCAAGCGCCCGGGCGATGGCCACTCGCTGTTGCTGGCCGCCGGAGAGCTGGGACGGATAGCTTTCGGCCTTGTTCGACAATCCCACTTTCAGCAGCAGGGCCTTGGCCCTGTCCCGTGCGTCATTGCGTGACAGCCCGCGCACCTTCTGCGGCGCCAGGCAGATGTTGTCCAATACGTTCAGGTGGGGGAAGAGGTTGAAGGACTGGAACACCATGCCCACCTCTTCCCGCAGCTTGTTGACGTCACCGGGCTCGGTCAGGCAGATGCCATCGACCACTATGTTGCCGTCGTTGATGGTCTCCAGCTGGTTGAGGGTACGCAGAAACGTGGATTTTCCCGAGCCGCTCGGCCCGACGATCACCACCACTTCCCCTTCGGCGACTTCCGTGCTGACGTTCTTCAGGGCGTGCACACCACCGGCGTAGATCTTCTCCACTCCGCTGGCTT
This sequence comes from Aeromonas sp. TS_SC_11, assembly GCF_057318915.1. Classification (NCBI taxonomy): domain Bacteria; kingdom Pseudomonadati; phylum Pseudomonadota; class Gammaproteobacteria; order Aeromonadales; family Aeromonadaceae; genus Aeromonas; species Aeromonas sp. TS_SC_11. Next base: position 4,282,973 of record NZ_CM170470.1, on the reverse strand, counting down.
TTATGATGGGATCAGGCTTAGTTGCTGCGTGCATATTTCACCTCCAGACGACGCACCAGAAAAGAGAGGGTGCCGGTCAAGACCAGATAGAGCAGGGCCACTGTGAACCACACCTCGAACGGGCTGAAGGTGGAGCTGACCACCTCACGCCCCGCCTTGGTGAGATCCGTGATGGAGATGACAGACACCAGGGAGGAGTCCTTGATGAGGTTGATGAACTGACCTGCCAGCGGTGGCAGCACCCGCTTGAAGGCTTGCGGCAGAATGACGTAGCGCATGGTCTGGGCCGAGGTGAGCCCTAGGCTGCGACCGGCCTCCATCTGCCCCTTGTGGATTGAGCTGATGCCGGCGCGCACGATTTCGGCCACATAGGCGCCGGTAAAGACGGCCAGTGCCGCCACCCCGGCGGTGAAACGGTCCAGGTTCAGCACAGTGCCGATAAAGAAATAGACGATGAAGATCTGCACCAGCAGCGGCGTGCCGCGAATGAGCTCCACATATGTGACAGCCAGATTGCGCAAGGCCGGATTGGGGGAGAGGCGGGCCAGCCCTGCCAGGGTGCCGAGCAGGATGGCAAACACCCCTGCCACCAGGGAGAGCTTGACCGTGACCCAGACACCCCAGGCGATGGGACCCGCGGTCCAGGTGAGTTCGGTATCCAGGGTATCGCCCCGGAAAATGGTGTCCCCTTCGGTGACCTTCACCCCTGTGCTGGCGATGGCCTGTCGCTGATTGGGGTCGAGATCATTTTGCAGGAACAGTTTGCCCTGCTCGGCGCTGGTGGTGCCGGCGATCACTGTGCCGTCAAATTCGGCCAGGTTGTTCTGCTCCGCCTGATAGGCGATGTATTGGGGAATTCGCTCCCAGCGCCAGGTGTAATCCACGGACTGAACCGCTTTATAGATGCCGAATACGGCAGCCAGCAGCATCAGCAGGAAGACGCCGTGCCAGAGCAACTGGTTGGGTTGTTTTTCCATCTGTCTTGTTGGGTTGTGCACTGTCGCAACCTCTTTGTAGTTATTGTGTGGGGATCTGCGTGAAGGGGCGGCAGGCCGCCCCTTGCGAGGTTACTTGAGCTGATTCAGCCAGGCGTTGGATTCGAACCACTTCTTGTAGAGGCGGTCGTAGCTGCCATCGCCCTTGATCTGGCGCAGATAGTTGTTGAACCAGTTGAGGGTGTCCTGATCACCCTTGCGGATGGCCCAGGCCAGGGGTTCGAAGGTGAACGGCTTGTCCAGGTGCACAACGGCACCGGTATTCTGGGAAGCGAAGATGGCGTTGTAGGGCAGGTCGTAGACGAAGGCGTCAACCTTGCCGTTGATCACTTCCAGCTTGGCGTCATCCTGGGTTTCAAACTGCAGCAGGGTCGCTTTGGGGATCAGACGTTTGACCGCCTGCTCGCCTGTGGTGCCGAGCTTGACCGCGATTTTGTACTTGGGATCGTTCAAATCGCTGAAGGATTTGATCTCGCCGGCCTTGTCCTTGCGCAGCACTATGGTCTGGCCCACGACTATGTAGGGATCGGCAAAGTTGACCCTCAGGTTGCGCTGGGGGGTGACTGTCATGCCGCCCATGATGACGTCGAACTTGTCGGTCAGCAGCGCAGGTATGATGCCATCCCAGGCGGTGTTGACGAACTCCACCTTGACGCCCATCTCCTTGGCGACCATCTTGGCGAGATCCACGTCAAAGCCGATGTACTGGCCCTGCTTGTTGGTCATTTCAAAGGGTTGATAGCCGGCGTCGAAACCGACTCTCAGCACGCCGCGATCGAGCACGGCATCCAGGGTGGAGGCAGGGGCGGCGGCGTTGGCGAGCCCGCACAGCAGCAAGGTAGAGAGAATGAGTTTTTTGATCATAAGTGACGTCTCTGTCAGTGGTGTGTTCGGCCTTGAACCTGATCCCGTGCGACTCCGTGGCACAAGAGACTGCTGCATCCGGCAACAGGCAAGACAGGATTATTGTCTTGGTTGAGGCAAAAGCCCCATATGAGATTCCATTTTCTGTGTGCTGAGTGAAAAATGTACCAAATTCCGATTGTGCCAGATGACTCAACAGGTTAGTGACGCTTTTCCCCCGTAACTGCACTCATAAAATCACACGAAAACAACATATCTATCTAATGGAGCGGGTTCAAGTCCAAAATGCCAGCGGGACACTTTGTTACATCCGGCCTCGTCATCGGCAGTGCCAAACGTTACTCACTTTCTCAACTGCGACACGATAGGGATTCCAATGGAGCATATTTAGCGGGTTTTTATGCAATACGTGAACTTTTGTTGAGGATTTAGTCAGACACCACTGGGTCTTGTTTTGCGCTTCAAATATACTCAGTTACCTTCGTTTAGTGGCACGGGTATGGACGCCTCAATACTGCTCAAGCTGGATGTATTCACCCTCATGGTCATGGCCCTGGGTGGCTACAGCCTCGGTTTTATCACCCTCTCCATCATATGGTTGACCCACAGGGAGATCCCCGGACTCGGATTCTGGTGGTGGTCGAGCCTGTGCGCCCTGGCGGCCCAGAGTCTCTTCTCCCTGCAGGCCTTCATGCCCAATCTGGCGGGGATCTGGCTGGCCAATCTGCTGATCACCGTCTGTATCGCTCTGATGCCGCTGGCACTGCAGCGCTTCTTCGGCAAGCCTCTCAGCTGGGGGGCAAGCGCGCTGTTCATGCTGGTCTATGTGCTGATCCTGAGCTGGAGCATCTTGTTCAATGACCATATGGCGCCCCGGGTATTGCTGGCCTGTCTGAGCTACATGGTTTTGGGGGCTGTGATCGTCTTTCTCATCTGGCGACACGGCTATCCCGCCTACCTGCCGGCTGTGCTGGTGTTCACCGTGGTCAATATCCTGCTCTATGGCTTCAACCTGATGCGGATGGGCTTCCTGCTGGAAGGGGATGCCAGGGTGCTGATGGATCAGAGCGGGGTCAACGTGCTGCCCTTTCTCTCCATGTTGATGGGCAGTTACCTCTCCACCTTCGGGGTGCTGCTGCTCTGTACCCAGTATCGTGCCCTGGCCCTGCGTCAGCAGGCCAGCCATGACTCCCTGACAGGTCTGTTGAACCGGCGCGGTTTCATGGAGCAGATGGGCGCGCGGCGGATTGGCGAGTTCGGCGCGCTGGCCGTACTGGATCTGGATGACTTCAAGCAGGTCAATGATCGTCATGGCCACGAGATAGGGGACAGGGTGCTGGAGGCGGTCGGCGCCTATCTCGGCGCTCAGCCTGAGCTGGTGGCCAGCCGTTTTGGTGGGGAAGAGTTCGTCTTGTTGCTACCCAGAGAGGATGAACAAGCCCAGCAGGCACGCTGCGAACGGATATTGCAGGATCTGGCGGAGCTGGATCTGAACGGGATCCGCATCACGGTCAGCATGGGGCTGGCGCGCTGCCAGCACGACTGGCATTTCGATACCCTGTTCAGCCAGGCCGATGGCGCCCTTTATCAGGCCAAGCGAGAGGGCAAGAACCGCATCTGCCGACTGGCCTGAAGGGACTGGCTCATACTGCTTCTGCGGCGAGAGGGCGTGGTGCCTGGGCCTTGAGGAAGGGGAGCAGCAACAGGGCCGAGACCACTGCCGCAACCGAGATCACCACGAAGAAGCCGTTCCAGTGCCAGATCTCCATCACCTTGGCCAGCGGATAGCCCGACAGCGCCGCCCCCATGTAGGCAAACAGGCCGACGAAGCCGGTGGCGGCCCCCGCCGAGTTTTTATGGGAGCACTCGGCTGCCGCCATGCCGATCAGCATCTGGGGGCCGAACACGAAGAAACCTATGGTGAAGAAACAGGCTGCCTGCATCACATAGCTGAAGAAGGGCATCAGCCACAGCGACCCCACCGCCAGCAGTATCCCCACCGCGAAGATGAGGTTCATCGGCCCGCGATTGCCGTTGAACAGTTTGTCCGATCCCCAGCCCGCCACCAGGGCACCGATAAAGCCCCCCACCTCGAACATCGAGATAGCCGAGTTGGCGCTCATCAGATTGAAGCCGCGCTGCTCCGTCATGTAGAGGTTGCCCCAGTCGTTGATGGCGGTGCGCACCACATAGACCAGCACGTAGCAGCAGGCAAGCAGCCAGATGTAGGGATTGCCAAGCACGTATTTGCGCAAGATCTGGCGATGGGAGAGGCCGGCGTCCTGAGTCTGCTGGGCCAGCTCCATGGCATCCTGGCGCCACTCCCCGACCGTGGGCAGCCCCATGGCGCTCGGGGTATCTCGCAGTCGCCAGCACAAGAACAGCCCGGCCAGAATGGCGATGACGCCGGGCACTATCATGCCGTAGCGCCAGCCGTGCTGCAGAGCTATGGTGCTGACGATAAGGGGAATGAGCGCCCCACCCACGTTGTGGGCCGTGTTCCAGGCCGACCACCAGACGCCCCGCTCGCTGCGGGAATACCAGCTGGTGAGCAGCTTGGAGCAGGGGGGCCAGCCCCAGCCCTGAAAGAAGGCGTTGGCGACCCAGAGTGCCGCAAACAGCCAGAGGGATGACGACAGGCCGAACAGTATGTTGATGACACCGGTGGCCATCAGCCCCAGCCCCATGAAGTAGCGGGGGTTGGCCCGGTCGCTGATGATGCCGGAGAAGAACTTGGAGCAGCCGTAGGTGATGTAGAACAGGGTCCACAAGATGCCGATGTCGGACTTGTCCAGCATGCCGTCCGCCAGCATGTCCGGCATGGCGAAGTTGAAGCTCTTGCGGGTGAAATAGAAGACAGCGTAGCCCAGGTACATGGTCAGCAGAATATGCAGTCGCCAGTGACGGTAGCTGGCATCTATCTCGGCCTGATCACGGATGAGCGGCTGTGGCGGTGCGCTCCTCATAAAGCTCAACATAAGACAGTCTTCTCCCGGGATGGCGCGTCAGTCACGGGGATCTTCCCGTTTGCGATTGGGCAGGTGTACGGTCAGCTGGGTGCCGTGGATGCAGGAGAGCTGCAGGCTGCCACCCAGTGCCTGTACCCGCTCGCGAATACCGAGCAGGCCATAACCCTGGGGAGATCTGTGCTCCGGCAAGCCGCAGCCGTCGTCTTCCAGCAACAGCAGCAAACGCTCGGCCTGGCGATGGGCGCGAATGGTGACCGAGCTGGCGTTGGCATGCTTTACCACATTGTTGAGCCCCTCCTGACAGACCCGGAACAGGGTGACCCGCTGGGCGTCGGAGAGCCCCTCGTCCGTCAGCTGCCACTCGAGCCGGGTGACGATGCCGTGGCGTTCCAGCTCCAGTTCTCTCAGCAGGCCGCGCACCGCCTGCTCCAGACTCATGTCGTCGAGCTGGCGGGGGCGCAGGCGGCCGAGCAGGCCGCGCACCGCATCATAAATACCCAGGGAGAGCGTCTCGATGAGGGCGCTGATCTGGCCGACCCCGGCATTGTCCGGTGCGAGACGCCGTACTATGCCGGCCTGGGTGCGAATGGCCGTGATGGTCTGGCCTATGTCATCGTGCAGCTCGCGGGCCACTTCTTTGCGGATGCTCTCCTCGGTTTCCAGCAACCGCTCTGTGAGTTGACGGTTGTGGGCGAGCTGGCGGGTCAGTGCCTGATTGAGCTCGCGCTGGCGCTGAATGCCTGCCCCCAGCAGCAGGCCGGTCAGGCTCTGGGCCAGCAGGGAGAGCAGCAGATCCAGCGGGTGTTCGTGCCAGGCCTGCCCTGCCATCAGGGCGACCGTGTTCATCAGGGTGGCGAGCAGGGCCCCCTGCCAGCCGTAGCGCCAGGCCATGGCCATGATGGGAATGGCTAGGCAGAAGGGGGTGAAGCGCACCAGCGAGTCCGGCAGGCCGAGTTGCAACCAGAGGCTCAATATAAACAGCAGCAGATACCAGACCAGATGGCGAAAACGCCAGTCCACCGGTTGATCCACCAGAGCGGGCCCCAGCGGCACCCAGGTAGCGCGGGTGAGGTAGTGCCAGATCAGCATGCAGGTGGAGGTGAGGGTCAGACCGCCGGTCAGGGTGAGCAGCAGGGCGGTGAGGCCATCTTCCCCGGCCAGATGCCAGAGCAGGGATTGCAGCAGCGCCGCCACCGTCACGGTGGCGAGTAATACCAACAGTTGTTGCCAGTCATTGCGCACCTGCTGGCGGCGGGCGATGAGCAGTGGCAGCAGGGTGAGCAGGCTGCCCGCCTGAACAAGTGGCCAGGATGGCAGGCCGACTTCGCTGTCGAGCCAGTAGAGCAGCAGAGATTCACTGAGCAGCAGCGGCGGCCAGTAGGTGATCGGGCTTTGCAGCAAGAGGCCCAGGCGCAGACCAAACGGGAACAGCAGCACCGCCAGTATGGTGGACCCCGCCAGATGCAGGCTGATGCTCCACAGGCAAAACCAGCCGGCGGCAAAGATGAAGCTGGCCGCCAGCGAGATGGCGACATAGCTGGCGAGACGGGAGATCACCAGCTGTCCAGCATGCGGTGGGCCAGCTCCACGTTGTTGCTGACTTTCAGTTTGTCCATCAGGTTGGCGCGGTGCACGTGGACCGTCTTGGGGGAGAGGCCGAGCTGTTCGGCGATGGCTTTGACCTCCAGCCCCCGCGCCAGCAGCTGCGCCACTTCCCGCTCCCGGTTGGTGAGGGGATCCTGACTGTTGCAGGCCAGCTTGTGGGCTATGTCCGGGGTCAGGTAGCAGCCACCGTGGGCGGCGGTGCGCACAGCGGCGATCAGCTCGTCAGGGCTGCAACGTTTGGAGAGAAAGCCCTTGGCACCGGCTTGCAAGGCCTGTTCGATCAACGCCGGACTGTCGTGCACCGACAGCATCACCACGGCGAGGCCGGAGGGGAGGCGTTTGAGCAGGTCCAGCCCGGATTGATCCGGCATTGAGATGTCGCACACGCACAGCTGCACGCCGCTGCCTGGCAACCCGGCGAGGGCGTCGGCGGCCGAGCCGAATTCGGCCACGACCTTGAGATCGGGCTCGAGATTGAGCAACTGGGCAAAACCGGAGCGGACGATCTGGTGATCGTCGATGAGGGCAATCTTTATCATGATGTCAGCCTGAAATCTGCGGCCAGGGTGCTGGCGCGGCCAACAAGATACCTGCCACCTCGCTCGGGCTCAAGAGGAAGGGCGCATTGTGGTCAGTATGGTGGGCGCTTCTGCCCCAAAGCTTGATCGGGATCAGGAAGGGGCGGCTTGGGGCGGGGCAGGGAGAACACGCGCCGTCCCCCGTGGTGCTCGGGTCGGCGCGTGCCCGTGGCGGCTAGCGGTGCAGCTCGCCCGCCCGTTCCGGCTGATAGACCACTTCCAGAATTTCGACCTCGATGGTGCGACCAGCCGGGCCGGGCCAGGCGATGCTGTCGCCCACTTTCAGGCCGAGCAGGGCGCTGCCGACCGGTGCCAGCACGGAGATTTTGGACTCATCCCCCTGCACATCCTTCGGATAGACCAGGGTCAGGCAGAAGTCGTTACCGCTGCTCTGCATCTTGAAGCGCACTGTGCTGTTCATGGTCACTACGTCCGGTGGCATGTCGGCCGGTTCGCGCATCTCGGCGCGATCCAGCTCCTCTTGCAGTGCCAGGTGTTGGGGGTGGTTGCCGAGCAATTGTTCGATACGATCCAGGTCCAGGCTGGAAATCACAAGATTAGGTTTTTGCATAAGATATTCCTTATCAATGGGTTATATGACCAGGATGGCAGGCAAGCTGGTCGCAAAAAGAGTATTGGATACGAAAAAACAGATCGGGAAGGCGATGCCCCCGAACGACTCGCTGTCAGGGGCGAGGGCGGGGGCTCAACGGGGTGTGAGCTGGCTTGGAAAAATCTTTAACGCTTTCATGGGGATACCATAACCATTCTGGACTGCTTTGGCAATTATCCTGATAGGGTTGTCAGGGGGCCTGATAATCGTACTGCTTGAGGATGCGGGCCAGGCTGCCATCGTCGTGCATGGCCAGAATGGTTGTGCGCCAACGCAGCGCGTCGGCAGGGGGAAAGCGGGGGCTGGCTGCAAGATAGAGGGTGCTCTCTTGCAGGGTATCGCCACGCACCAGATCCGTCAGTGGCAAGCCCGCCTGCTGCTGGTTGTAACGGGCCGTATTCCAGGCAACGGCCCAGCCCTGAATGCGGTTTCGGGCCAGCTTGTTGGCATTGCTGACCTCGTCGGTGACCGGGTCCTGCTTCACTCGACCAAGCGGCTGGAGCAGGTTCTGACCGTGGGAGCCACGCATCACCCCTATGGTCAGGCCGGGCAATGTTTTGACAGTGAGTGGCGCCGGGTGGAATTGACGATGGCCCACCAGCACGAAGGCTTCGTCCAGCAGGGGGGCAACCCAGAGAAACAGGGGTTCACGCTGGGGGGTTCTGGCCGGTGGCAGCAGCAACACATCCTGGCGATGGCGGGTCTGGCTGAGGGCGCGGGCCAGCGGCATCAGCTCTACGGTCAAGGGCTCCTTGAGGCGACGGGCTGCTTCTTCCAGTACCTCTATGGCCATGCCGCTCGGGGCTCCCTGGTTGGAGCGAATGACATAAGGGGGGATCTCGGCTGCAAGGACCACGACGGCGTGGGCCTGAGCGCCAGCGAAGAGGGTGGTGCAGAGCAGCAGAAGCAAAACGGGAATGCGCATAAGAGGCCGGATCCGGGATGAGTACACAGAGTGTAACATCCCGTTACCGCAAGTCAGCTCACCCTATGCAGGGGACAGGATCAGTCGAAGAAGTCCCGCAGATCCAGAGTCTGATAACCGTCCAGTTGCAGCCAGGGCAACTGCTTTGGCAAGGATTTGAGGGTGACCTCCATCCGGTAGCTGCGATAACCGTCCAGGCTGGCGGATTCCACCACCAGGGGTATCTGCCATCGGCTCGACCAGAGGATGCGGGTGCGCTGTTTACCCTCGCGTTTTTCATACCAGCGTGCCTGCTCGGGAGCCGCCTCATCGAGCGGGGTCATCTCTTGCAACAGGGCCGGGTTGATGAGGTAGCGGATCCGCTCCCAATCCGGTTTGAAGGCCACCTGACCATACTCTTCCACCGGCACCTCCACCAACTGGTTGTGCCAGGCGTCGGCGTAGCGCAGTTGCAGCTCACCGCGCGTGTCGCGGGTTACCCAGCGGGCCGCCATCTGGTGGGTGAAGTGTTTGTGGCCAGGGGCAGCATCGTGGGTGGCGTGATAGGCACGGGCCAGGGGCAGGGGGATCAATCGCTGGCTCCACACCTGGTTGTCGACCCGTATCCATTTTTCCTGCCAATGGTTCTCCCGGGCTATACCATCGCTGCTGGTGACCCTGTCCTGATAGCTGATCCGGGCGGCGAGATCCGGGGGCGTGTCATCGGCATGGACATGAAAAGAGAAGGTGCTGCCGAGCAGCAATAAAGGAAGCAAGCATCGCATCATCATCTGTCGCTCGAAAGAGCCGGGGCCCGGGCTCAGGATGAACCTGGGCCCCCGCAGCTTACAGGCCGAGCGCCTCCCGCAGTTTGCCGAACACCTTGGTATTGTCCAGTGTGCCCTTGAAGCGGTTGCTGCCGGCACCATCGGCGAACAGCATGACGTCACCGCCACCGTGGGTCTCGGAGCCCAGCTTGACGCCTGTCTCCTGCAGGTAGTCGTTACCCATCACCTCGTCGCTGGTGAGGGTCGGGCGCACATCGGGGCGGTTGGGGCCGTTGCCAAACACCAGGGTCGTGAAGGGTTTGCCATCCACGTCGTTCTGGGTCGAGCCATCACCGCTCTTGACCAGATCCAGCACAGGGTTGCCCTTGGCGGAGTAGCCGTTGATGGTCATGGTGTGATCATGGTCGGCAGTCACTACGACCAGCGTATCTTTCAGATCCACCTTGCCCAGCGCCATCTTGAGCGCTTCATCCAGTGCCACCGCATCGGTGAGGGCACGCTTGGCGTTGGTGCCATGCAGGGCGTGATCGATACGGCCCCCTTCCACCATCAGGAAGTAACCCTGACTGTTCTGGCTCAAGAGATCGATCGCCTTGGCGGTCATTTCGGCCAGGGACGGCTGGGTATTGGCATCCCCCTTGGCGACGCGGTCCAGCTCGTAGTCGAGGTGGGATTTGGTGCTGAACAGACCCAGCACCTTGCCGCTGCTGACCTTGGCCAGATCGCTCCGGGTGGTGACATAGTTGTATCCCTGAGCGGCCAGCTCGGCGGTGAGATCCCGACCATCGGCGCGGCCACCTTTATTGCTGGCGCTGTAAGGGGTCCAGTGATTGGCACCGCCCCCCATCAGCACATCGACCCCATCCCCGAGGGCGGTGTTGAAACCGGCGCCGCCCGGCACCGCCTGTTCGGCGATGGCATAGGCCGCATCCCTGTGGCAGATGTGGGAATAGGTAGCCGCCGGGGTGGCATGGGTCAGCTCTGTGGTGGTGACGGCGCCAACCGATTTGCCCGCCGCCTTGGCCAGCTCCAGTATGGTGGGCGCCGGTTTGCCGTTGTCGGCGGTGCAGTTGTTGATGCCCTTGTTGCCGTTGGCATCCTTGCCGGGCGCCACGGCCTGGGTGTCGCTGCTCATGGCGATCACCTCGTTGTTCATCTTGACACCCGTGGTGTAGGCCGCCATAGAGGGGGCCGAATCCGTGGTTTGGGCATCGTTGGAGAAGGTCTTGATGCGGGCGCTGCGCGGCAGTTTCATCATCTCCAGGTTGCCCTCTTCCCCGACCTTGAACAGGCGGGTGGCAGTGAGCACTGTGGGGCCCATGCCATCACCGATAAAGAGAATGACGTTTTTGGCGTCACCGGCCTGGGCCTGGGTGGTTGCGCCCAGCGCACTGAACAGGGCGGCGTAGACCAGCGTGTGCTTGATGGATGTATTCATCTGTTTGCTCATGAAAGTGCTCCTTACAGCTTGGCTGCAGCCTTGACCTTGCCAAAGACGGCTGTGTTGTCGAGAGAGCCGTGGAAGCTGTCCGCTCCCTGGCCGATGGCGCCGAGGAAAACGTCGGTACCGCCGTGGGTTTCGTTGCCAATGTCGCCGACCTTGACCACGACCTCCTGGTGATAGTCGTTGGCAGAGACGGTGGCATCGTCCAGCGGTGCCACGCTGCTGCGCGGGCCATCCACCCGGTTGTAGCCGTTGCCAAAGCCGATGATGGTGTAAGGCATGCCATCGGCATCCTTGCTGGGTTCACCGGTTTGGTAGTTCTTCACCAGCCCGAGCACACCAGGGTTGCCTGTGGTGGTCTTGCCGGTGCGCTTGGCATAGCCGTTGAGCACGAGCGTATGGTCATGGTCGGCGGTGACCACTATCAGGGTGTTCTTCAGCTCGGGGTCGGTTTTTTTCACCTCATCGATGGCGGCCTTGATGGCGTTGTCGAAGGCGAGGGTATCTTGCAAGGCACGCTTGGCGTTGGTGTCGTGCAGGGCGTGATCGATGCGGCCCCCTTCCACCATCAGGAAGTAACCCTTCTCCTTGTCCTTGAGCTGCTTGATGGCGGCCAGCGTCATCTGGGCCAGTGAAGGCTCATCGGCCGGGCGGTCCAGTTCATATTTCATGTGGCTCGAACCGAACAGTCCCAGCAGCGGCTTGCCCGCCTCGGCCTTGTTCAACTCGCTCAGGTTGCTGACAAACTGGTAGCCCTTGGCCTGCATCTCGCTGATGAGATTGCGGCCATCCTCCCGCTTGCCCTTGTCGGCTTTTGGCAGGAAGAAGCCGCTGCCACCGCCGAGCACCACATCCAACCCCTCTTTCAGGGCGCCGTTGTAACCGGCGCCGCCCGGCACCAGCTGGACGGCGATGTCATTTTCCAGATCCCGGTTGCAGATATGGGCATAGGTGGCAGCCGGTGTGGCGTGAGTGACACGGGTGCTGGTGACGACACCGGTACCCCGGCCGTCGGCCTTGGCCAGCTCCAGCAGTGTGGTGACCGACTTGCCTGCACTCTTGCTGCAGTCGTTTTCATAGGTGGCATCGCCGTCCATGCTGATGACGCCGTTGTTGCTCTTGACCCCTGTCATGTAGGCCGCCATGGAAGGAGCGGAATCTGTGACCTGGGCATCGTGGGAGAAGGTCTTGATAAAGGCCGTCTCTGGCAGGGTATCGATGGTGAGACTGCCCTCTTCGCCGACACCGTAGATGCGGGCCGCCGTCAGGGTATTGAGGCCCATGCCGTCACCGAGAAAGAAGATGACGTTCCTGGCGCTGGGGTCGGGTGTGGTGCTGTCGTTGTTGGAGTTGCAGCCGGCAGCCAGGGCGGCGCCGATCATCAATGCAAGTCCTGCCATTTTTCTCATTGGGGTTCGCTCCTTGTAAAACCTGAGCGCAGCCTAGAGGCAGGAGATGACACTTTTACTGATTATCGGTGACGGTTGTATGAAAAGATGAAATAAATGTTACATTATATCAGTGTGTTATGTGTCAATTGCTGAGGAGGATTGGTGCCGGGCCGCCATCCTTCTCCCTTCAGGGCGGTTTGGTGGTTTTATGGCCTGATGGCTAGAATGACCTGTCAAATCGGGGCGCCAGCAGGTAAAATGCGCCCCCTTGCGACGCCTGACGTCTGCCATCGCCCGCCGCTCGTTCCATAGCAAGCCAGCGCCCGCAGCCCCTATTTAGAGAGTAACGGATATGTCCATCAACTGGTTCCCCGGCCACATGCACAAGGCCCGCAAAGAGATTGCCGAGGTCATGCCACAGGTCGATGTCATCATAGAGATGCTCGATGCCCGCATCCCCTTCTCCAGCGAAAACCCGCTGGTGCCCGAGTTGCGTGGCGATACCCCTGTTATCAAGGTGCTGAACAAGGCGGATCTCGCCGACCCCGAGATCACGGCGCTGTGGGTGGCCCACATGGAAAAGGAGAAAGGGATCAAGGCCCTGCCGCTGACCCAGCAGGAGCCCGAGAAGATCAGGCAGCTGCTGACCCTGTGCCACGAGATGCTGCCGGAGCGCAACCTGGAGCTGCGCGGCGTGCGGGCCATGATCATGGGGATCCCCAACGTGGGCAAATCCACCCTGATCAATACCCTGGCGGGTCGCATCATAGCCCGGACGGGCAACGAGGCAGGGGTGACCAAGTCCCAGCAGCGGATCAAGCTGGACAACAACGTCGTCCTGACAGATACCCCCGGTTTCCTCTGGCCCAAGCTCAACCCGCCCTCCTGCGGTTATCGTCTGGCGGTCACCGCGGCCATCAAGGACACGGTATTTGACTATGCCGACATCGCCATGTTCGCCGCCGATTACTTCATCAAGGCGTACCCGGAGCGCATCAAGGCGCGCTATCAGATTAGCGAACTGCCGGAAACCGAGATCGAGCTGCTGGAGATGATCGCCCGCCAGCGCGCCTTCATGCGCAAAGGCGGCCTGGCCGATCTGCACAAGGCGTCAGAAATCCTGGTGAACGAGTTCCGCTCCGGCCTGCTGGGCCGCATCTCGCTGGAAACTCCCGAGATGGTGAGTGTCGAGATAGTCGCGGCTGAAGAGGACGCGGCGCAAAAAGCCAAAGAGAAGGCCGAGCGGGAAGATGAGCGTCAGGCGCGCGCCCGTCGCAAGTACGCCAGGAAGCGTCAAAAGTAGGTTCAACGTTATCCCGCCAAGGCAGGTTCGCGAAGTGTGAGCGGACCGTTTGACGCCTGTGTGGTCGAGGTAAAGAGACAAGATAAAAAAGAAGAGGCGACCCAAGGGGTCGCCTCTTCTTTTTTATGAATCCGGGTACAGGGCAGGCATGCTGGTTTGGCCAAAGCGCTTGTGCGCCTCCTCAAACAGCGTCATGTGCAGCGGGATCAGCTGTTGCCATTCCCGACGGTAACCACCACCGGGCACAGCGGCGACAGGCAACCCATGCTTGATTGCACAGTCAAATACCATGGCATCCCGCTGGCGAATGCCTTCATCACTCAAGGCCAGATAGCCGAGCTCGTCGGCATGATGCACATCGACCCCGGCCTGATAGAGGACGAGGTCGGGATTGTACAGGCGCAGCGCCAGAGTGAGTGCCTGCGCCAGGGTGTCGAGATAGGCATCGTCCTGCATGCCGCTTGGCAGGGCAAAGTCCAGATGGGAGGCCGGCTTGTGGCGGGGAAAGTTGTGCTCCCCGTGCAGCGACAGCGTGATGATGTCACGCCGCCCGGCACAAAGGGCGGCGCTGCCATCCCCCTGATGGACATCGAGGTCCACGATCAGCACCTTATCGCAGCGCCCCTCGTCCAGGCAGGTTTGCGCAGCAATCACCAGATCGTTGAACAGACAAAAACCGCTGCCGTGAGCCCGGTGGGCGTGGTGATAGCCGCCGGATATCTGCAGTCCGCAGCCCTGTTCGAGGGCGTGGCGGCTGGCGGCAAGGGTAGCCCCGACCGAGAGCAGGGTGCGCTCGATGAGCCGTGGTGACCAGGGAAAACCGAGCTGGCGGATGGCGTTATCGTCAAGCTGGCCTGCAAGTGCGGCACTCACATAGTCACTGTCGTGAACCCGGTCGATCTGCGCTCGGGTTGCGGCTTGTGTCTCCTGAAGCGGATAGCCCCGGGTGCTGAGCGTCTGAAACAGGGCCTGGTATTTTGCCAGGGGAAAGCGATGGCGTTCGGGCAGCGCCAGAGAGGAGTAATAAGGGTGATGGAAGATGCACAGTGACATGGGTGTCAGACCAGATAGGGTATGAAAAAGGGGAGCCAGGCTCCCCTTTTTGCACGATACGGCATTACTGCTGCTGGATAACCCAGATCTGGAAGGCTTTGCGGGTTTCTGCGTCGGCCTTGTTGTACCAGCTCTGCAGCTGGGTCAGGGCTTCCGGATTGCTCTGAGTCTTGCTCGGGGCAACTTGTACCGGCGCGCTGGCGGCGGCCATGACGGCGGCGGTAGAAACGGCGACTGTGGTCGGCTGGTTGAAGGCCTTGCCCATGCCCAGCAGCTCTTGCTGATAGTCACGGGTCAGCTGGAAGCCTTCGACCTTTGGCATCACGAACTGCTCGCTGGCAACGATTTGGCCGCTGTTCTTGTCTTTCAGAACGACTTTTTGATCCTTCACAAACTGCTTGGCTTCGCTTTCGTTGCGCGGCTTCTTGAAGTCCAGTACCAGTTTCTGGTTGTCGGCTGCGGTGAAGTTGATCACCAGCGGCTCGGCGGTCACCAGTTTGATGTCGCTACGGCTGGAGTAGTTGCCTTCGAAGGCGACGACCAGTTGATGATCACCCGCCTTGATGGGGTAGGTGTTGCTCTTGTCGAGCAGCTTGGGATTGATGGGTTGGCCATCGATCAACTGGGCAACATAAGGATTGGTGACTTCCAATTGGGCATCGGCCAGGGCACTACCTGCCCACAAAAGACCAGCCAGAGCCGGCACCAGAACAGTCAGTTTCATTTCATCTCCTTGAACAGTCAGGCGATTGCCCACTGAAAAACAGGGGCTCATTTTTACAGGTTTGCCCAAGGGCGGCAATAGGCGTTTATGGTGCCTCATATTTACCTGGCTGCTGACTTTTCTATGAAACAGTGGTCATGCCAGTGGGCCATGCTGGCCAGTTCAGAGCTGGCCCTATTCAATCCGGCGACTGAAGGGGGGCAATGCATCGAGCAGTCCCTTGCCATAGCGCTTGGTCAGCAGACGCCGGTCGAGGATGGTGACCCGGCCCCGATCCGCCTCTTTGCGAATGAGGCGGCCGCAGGCCTGGATCAGCTTGCGAGAGGCTTCCGGTACCGTCAGTTGCAGGAAGGGGTTGCCACCCCGTTTCTCTACCCACTCGGCGGTGGCCTCTTCCACTGGCGAGTTGGGCACCGCAAACGGCAGCTTGGTGATCACCAGGTTGGTGAGGTAGTGACCGGGCAAGTCCAGCCCCTCCGAGAAGCTGCCGGTGCCAAATAGAATGCTGGGCTGACCGCCATCGCATTTTTGTTTGTGCAGGGTGAGCAGGGCATTGCGGGATGCCTCACCCTGTACCAGCAAGGAGAGTCCCTTGGCCCTCAGCCCTGCTACTACTTCGTTCATCTGCCGATAGGAGGAAAAGAGCACCAGGCTTGCCTCCTTGCCTGCCAGTATGCGGGGCAGCACGCTGATGAGCTCCTCGGTAAAGGCGGGGGAGCTGGGCTCATGTTCCATCCTGGGCAGATAGAGCTCGGCTTTTTGGTAGTCAAACGGGGAGCGCAGGCGCAGATAACGGGTGCCGTCATGCTCTTTCAGCCCCACCTGATGGCGAAAATAGCTGAAAGAGGAGAGGGCTGTGAGGGTGGCTGACACCAGCACGGCGCCGAGGCACTTGGACCAAAGCCACTCTTCCAGCAGATAACCCACCTCTATGGGGGAGGCGTGCAACCAGATGTCGCCATCGTCGCTTTTGGCCATCCAGCGGGCGAGTGGGGTCTTGCCCTCGGGCACATGGCGCCCCAGCATCTCCCACAGGGCGCAGAAACTCTCCAGCCGTTGCAGGTAGAAGCCGCTCTCCGCCAGCAGGGGCTCGGCCTCCTTGCGCCGGATCTCGCCATCCTTCAAGGCTTCGCCAATGGCACCCTGCATCCTGTCCATTGCCCGCAGCGCCTTCTTGCTCGCCTCTTTCAGATTTTCCGCCAGCATGGGCAGGGGATCGGGCAACACGCCTTCGGCGAATCGATAATGCGCCTCGCCATTGAACAGCTTGTCGTTGGCACCCAGCCATTGATCCAGAGCCTTGAGATCCGGTTGCAGCGAGGCCAGTGCATCCTGCAGCTTCAACTGGGGATCGAGCAGGCTGTCCTTGTTCAGCGTTCTGGCCAGTTTGCCTGCGCTTTGCGTCAACTTTTCCAGCCAGCGGCGGGAACCCTTGACGCTCGCCGAGGCGGCGCCGTGATCCCGGGCTATGGTGGGCAGGTGGTGGGCTTCATCCAGTACATAGAGGCACTCATCGGGTGGCGGCAAAATGATGCCGCCACCCATGGTGAGATCCGAGAGCAGCAGGGCATGGTTCACCACCAGCACATCGGCGGCATCCATGTCGTTGCGGGCGCGATGGAAGGGGCAGTGCTGATGATGGCTCAGCGCCTTGTTGCAGGTATGGCGGTCGGCAGCGATGCGATTCCAGCAGAGATCGGGAATGGTCGTTGGCCAGTTGTCCCGATCGCCGTCCCATTTTCCGTCTGTATAGGCTTGCCACAGCGCCTGATAGCGCTCCTTGTCAGAGTCGGATGGCTTGTGTTTGCTGAGTGCTTCGAAGTTGAATTCGAAGTTGGCCATTTCGGTGCCGCTGGCAGCTTGCTCCAGCAGATGCTCGCAGCAGTAACGCTGACGGCCCTTGACCAGCATAAAGCGAAATGGCAGTTCGCTGTGGCGGTGATAAAAGGGCAGGTCCTTGTGGATCAACTGCTCTTGCAGGGCGACAGTGGCTGTGGAGATCACCAGCTTCTTCTGGGTCAGCCGTGCCACCGGAATGGCGCCCTGGGCATAGGAGAGGGATTTACCGATACCAGTGCCCGCTTCGGCCACCAGAATACGGCGCTGCTTGTCATATTCCCCGGTCAGGGTCTTGGCGATCTCCGCTACCAGAAAATTCTGCTCCTTGCGCGGTACAAAACCGGGTAAACCATCGGCAATTTGACGATAGGTATTGCGAATGGCGGCTTTGAGGCGGGTAGAGAGCATGAAAGAAAAGACCGTTTCGGGGAGTGAAGGGAGACAGGATACCTGTAACTGCCAACCCGGGTCGAGGCATGGCTCAGCGCACAAATTTGACCTCTTCTTCTATTTATAAGGCGCGCCGTCGCTATTGTGCGATAAATCACCAAAGTGGCCTGATAAAGCCAGCGATTATCGCTGTAAACGTTTTCCCTTGGCATGCAAATAATATGAGATTCAGATCACACTTTTTTCGCTAAGACTATGAGTTTGGTAAAAAGTTCCAAGTTTTTTCATTGCGGTTCAAAAAATCCGGTGCTAGTCTCGGCTGCATAGTGATGCAAAGAACATCGCTAACACAGGGAATAACAACAACTTAGTGTTTAATTACAGTAGGCATTGGAAACTATGAAAAAGACAATTCTGGCTATTGCTATCCCGGCTCTGTTTGCATCCGCCGCTAACGCCGCAGTGATCTATGACAAAGACGGTACCACCTTTGACGTATACGGCCGCGTTCAGGCTAACTACTACGGTGAGCACGATGACACCGATGGCGAGATCGTTGGTGCTTCCCGTCTGGGTTGGTCTGGCAAAGTTGCGCTGAACAACACCTGGTCCGGTATTGCCAAGACCGAGTGGCAAGTAGCTGCTGAAAATAGTGACAACCAAGTTCGCGACGTAGTCGATGCGAATGGCAACAAGATCGGTACCGTTGAAGATTCTGGTGGTAAATTCCAGGCTCGTCACGTTTACGTTGGTTTCGATGGTTCCCAATACGGCAAGATCATCTTCGGTCAGACCGACACCGCTTTCTACGACGTGCTGGAACCGACTGATATCTTCAACGAATGGGGTGACGTAGGTAACTTCTATGACGGTCGTCAAGAAGGCCAGGTGATCTACTCCAACACCTACGGTGGTTTCAAGGGCAAGCTGTCCTATCAAACCAACGACGACAAGGCTGTCAAAGTGGCTGACGTTGGCGGTTCTGTTAAAGAAACCGTATTTACCGACGTCAAGCGTAACTACGGTTATGCCGCTGCCGCTGGCTATGACTTCGACTTCGGTCTGGGTCTGAACGCTGGTTATGCTTATTCCGACCTGGAAAGCACCACCAACACTCAGACTGGTGACAAGTCCGAGTGGGCTCTGGGCGCACATTACGCCATCAACGGCTTCTACTTCGCCGGTATGTACACCCAAGGTGAAGTTGAAAACGACAACACTGCCTACAAGGGCAAAGGTCGTGGCTATGAGCTGGCCGCTACCTACAACGTTGATGCCTGGACCTTCCTGGCTGGCTACAACTTCACCGAAGCCAAAGAGAATAACACCAGCTACCAAGATCAAGTTGATGAAACCCTGCTGGGTGTTCAGTACAACTTTACTTCCAAGCTGAAAGCCTACACCGAGTATAAAATCCAGAACATCGACAAGAAGGACGACGAGTGGACTGTCGCCCTGCAATACAACTTCTAATCTAGCCTCGGCGTAGATTGAGTTGATAAACGGCCAAGCTTGCTTGGCCGTTTTGCTTTATCCGATCCTGACTTGTTTTCTGCCTACTTCGTTCATGCTTCCCCATTTCCGCCTGCGCCAGTTCACGTTGTCTCTTTTTTGCCCTTGGCTCTCTGCCAGTGAATCGCTAGATTATTCCACTCGTTGAAGGATGCTCGACAAACAGGGAAGGGCAACGCTTGATTGACTTCAGTCACCCGCAATGGCGGCAACTGGCTCGCCAGTTACTGGACCACTCTCCTGTGGTGGTCCGGGCTCGTCAGTACCTGCCGTTGGTGGGTTTGCTCAAGGACAACCAGTTGCTGCTTGCCCTTGGCAATCACAGTTATGAGCTGACCCCGGCCGGACGGCGTTACCTGACTCGCGAGCTGATGCTGGCCGAGATTGCCACCGCACCCCCTGAACCTGAAGAGTGGCTGCAGGCCCATGGCTGGCAACTGGGGGAGCGGGTCAACGATCGGGTACTGGCAGCACTCTATCGTAAACCTGAGGCTACCTTCAGTCCGGTCGAGCAGATCGATTTCGAGGACAAGGGAATTCGGCTCTGTGCCGATCAGCTGCTGCGGCTGCGGGCGCCTGTGCCTTTCAGCCTGTTTTTCAGCGGCGGCACCCTGCTCGATGCAGCGCCCTGGTTGCAGGCGCTGGGGGAAGTGGCTGTGCCGGAGCGCACACTGGCTGGCCTTGGCAAGATACTGTGGGGGAAGGGGGAGATTGAGCGAGTGATCACCACCGACAGTGTCGGTGCCTTTGCTGAGCTAAGCCTTTGTGCAGGAACCCTGCTGGTATGGGCACCCGCCACTGCCCAGCTCGCCTTGCAGCAGATGGTGGCGGCGTTGCCGCCCAAGGTACAGTGGAGCCACCTCACCTCCCTCGATCCTGCCGGAGTGGATCGGGTATTGGCACTGGCCCAGCGGCTCGGTCGTCCTGCCAGCTGGTGGTTGCCAACCGGTTTGCTTCCCATCATAGCGGCCTATGCCCAGCCGCTGACCGATTCCCGCCCCTGGGAACCGAGCCGTATCCCCAGACCTTTGTTAGCAGTTTGTAGCGGTTTGGTTGAGTCCAATGGTGGCTTGTCTGCCGAGGTGTGCGCCCTGGCGCCAGCATGGCATGCCATCGGTTGATATTGCCGCAGATGCCGTTGAGAAAGCGGTTTTCCCCCATTGAGCGCAGTGATATAAAGAGTTGACGAAGCGCTCGTCAAACGGGCGCTTTTGTCTGCCACGTTTTTGCGTGCGACAGACGGTTTGCCAACACGCTTTGCCACCAACGAACTCAACGGAATACAGGGAATACCATGTTTGAAAAGGTTGTTGCCGCCCCAGCGGATCCGATCCTGGGCCTGACCGAAGCCTTCCGCGCTGACTCTCGCAGCCACAAGATCAATCTGGGGGTCGGGATCTACAAGGATGAGACCGGAGCTACCCCAATCCTTCACTGTGTCAAGAAAGCAGAACAGAAGCTGCTGACTGACGAGAAGACCAAGAACTACCTCGGTATTGAAGGCAATATCGAATATGGCCGCATAGTGCAGCAACTGCTGTTCGGTCAGGATTCTGCGCTGGTCGCCAGCGGTCGCGCCAAGACAGCCCAGGCGCCGGGCGGTACCGGTGCCCTGCGCATCGCCGCCGAGTTCGTGGTGCGCAACGGTCTGGCCAAGACCATCTGGATCTCCGATCCTACCTGGGCCAACCATGTGAGCGTGTTCCAGGCTGCCGGCCTCTCCGTCAAGTGGTACAAGTACTATGATGCCGCCACCAAGGGGCTCGACTTTGCCGCCATGCAGGCCTCGCTGGCCGAGGTTCAGCCAGGTGAACTGGTGCTGCTGCACGGCTGCTGCCACAACCCGACCGGTATCGACCCCACGAGCGATCAGTGGCGCGCCCTTGCCAAGCAGAGTGCTGCTGCCGGCTGGTTGCCGCTGTTTGACTTCGCCTATCAGGGCTTTGCCCGTGGTATTGAAGAAGATGCCGAAGGTCTGCGCATCTTCGCCGAATGCCATGACGAGTTGCTGGTGGCGAGCTCTTTCTCCAAAAACTTCGGCCTCTACAACGAGCGGGTCGGCGCCTTCACTCTGGTCAGCGCGAGCAAAGAGATTGCCGATGTGGCCTTTACCCAGGTCAAGACCGTTATCCGTGCCAACTACTCCAACCCGCCGTCACACGGTGCCGCTGTGGTTACTGCCGTGGTGAGCGATCCGGCCCTTTACGCAGAGTGGGTAGAAGAGGTGGCGGCCATGCGGGTGCGCATTCGCGAGATGCGCGAGCTGCTGGTAGAGAAGCTGGCGGCCCTCGGCGTGAGCCAGGATTTCAGCTTTATCCGCGAGCAGAACGGCATGTTCTCCTTCTCCGGTCTCTCCAAGGCTCAGGTTGAACAGCTCAAGAGCGAGTTTGCCATCTACATCGTCGGTTCAGGCCGGATCAGCGTGGCCGGGATCACCCGTGCCAACATAGATCCCCTGTGCGAGGCCATCGCCAAGGTGCTGTAAGCGAGCCCTCATTGTTCGGTGATGCATTCGCTCAGTAAAAAGCCCGCCAGGATCTCTGGCGGGCTTTTTCGTTCCTGCGGTTTGCACCTCAGCGACGTCGCTTGTTGCCCCCCAGCAGGGAGCCGAGCACCCCGCGTACCAGCTGGCGTCCCACTTCGTTGCCTATGGTGCGGGCCACGCTCCTGGCTGCGGTCTGCACCACACCGTCATGCTGGCCTCCGCGCGGGCCTGTGCGGCCAAACAGAATGCCGTTGAGGGTATCGAGCAGACCTCCCGTCGCTGGCGGCGTCTCTGTGGGGTCAGTCAGCGAGCCTGCATTTTCCCTCTTGCCGTCATTGAGCCGCTCGAAGGCTGACTCGCGATCCTCACGAGTCTCGTATCTGCCATAGAGCAGGGATCCCCGGATCAGGGCAAGTCGCTCTGCCTCGCTCAGTGGCCCGATGCGGCTGGCTGGCGGGGCGATAAAGGCGCGTTCCACCACGCTCGGGCGACCCTTCTCATCAAGCAGGGAGACCAGGGCTTCGCCCACCCCCAGTTCTGTGATGACGCCAGCTGCGTCGAAGGCCGGATTGGCGCGCAAGGTGTTGGCGGCGATCCGCACCGCTTTCTGGTCACTCGGAGTAAAGGCGCGCAGGGCATGCTGCACCCGATTACCCAATTGCCCCAGCACGCTGTCGGGAATATCGGCCGGGCTCTGGGTCACGAAATAGATGCCCACTCCTTTCGAGCGGATAAGGCGCACCACCAGTTCTATTTTTTCCAGCAGCGCCTTGGGGGCATCGTTGAACAGCAGATGGGCTTCGTCGAAGAAGAACACCAGCACGGGTTTGTCCGGATCGCCCACTTCGGGCAATTGCTCGAACAGCTCGGACAGCAGCCAGAGCAGGAAGCAGGCATAGAGGCGGCTGGACTGGGTCAGTTTGCTGGCCGCCAGCACATTGATATGGCCGTGGCCGACCTCGTCGGTTTGCAGCAAGTCCTGAATGTCCAGCATGGGCTCGCCGAAGAAGTGATCACCCCCCGCGCTCTCCAGGGTGAGCAGGTTGCGCAAGATGGCGCCTATGGAGGCGGTCGACACATTGCCGTAGCGAGTGGTCAGGGATTTGGCGTTCTCCCCGGCAAATTGCACCATGGCGCGCAGGTCTTTCAGATCGAGCAGCAGCAAACCCTCGTCGTCCGCCACCTTGAATACCAGCTCCAGCACCCCGCTCTGGGTGTCGTTGAGGCCGAGCAAACGTGCCAGCAGCAAGGGGCCCATGTCGGAGACGGTGGCGCGCACCGGGTGCCCCTGCTCGGCGAACAGATCCCAGAAGAGGGTCGGGCTGGCGGCAAAGGCGGGGGCTGGGATGCCGAGCTGGGCAAGTCGGGCATCCAGCTTGCTAGACCTGGCACCGGCGGCGCCCAGGCCGCTGAGATCCCCCTTCACATCTGCCAGAAAGACCGGCACCCCCAGGCGGGAGAATCCCTCCGCCAGTACCTGCAGGGTGACGGTTTTACCCGTGCCGGTGGCACCTGTGATGAGACCATGGCGATTGGCCATGGCCGGTAGCAGGGAGAGCGGTTGGCCATTGGCATAGGCCAGTGTCAGTGGTTCGGCCATGGTGGACTCCTTGTCCTGGCAGGTGGTGTGGGGCAGTTAGCTACAAGGAGTGTGGCGGCAGAGCCAAATGATGGCAAGCGGGGGCAGGCAAGGGATAAGGGGACGCAAAGGGATAGCCCCCTTGTCAGGGCAAGGTCTGTCTTGACAAGGGGTTGCCGGGTCAGCGGGGACGGATCAGCTTGCCCAGTTGCAACAACAGTAGCGTCAGCACAGCCCCCAGAATGGCCGTCAGTACCGCCAGTAAGAGGCTGCCGAGCAGGAAAGGGGGCACCAGAGTTGCCGCTTCGTGCTCAAGCCAGTGCAGGGACCAGGTGAGATGGAACGGCTCCGGCGTCTTGTGCAGCACAAGGCAACCGGTGCGGTAGGCATAGAGATACATGAAGGGGAGTGTCACCGGGTTGTTGAACCAGACTGCCAGCAGGGCCAGTGGCAGATTCAGACTGAACGCCAGCGCCAGAGCGACGGCGATCAGCGAGTGCATGGGGACCGGGATCCAGCAGGCGAAGATACCGGCCGCCACGGCGCCGCTCAGGGCGCGACTGCCTCCTTGCCACAAGGCTGGTGCCAGCAGGCGATCGCCAAACAGCGCAAACCACTTCTGCTGGCGCAGGGTATCTGGGTCCAGCTTGAGACGGGGCAGCTTCATGCTCGGGCCTTGCGGCGGCGCCATTGACGAATGATGCTCAAACGCCACACCAGGCGGATCGTGACATAACCGAACACAGAACTCAGCATCGCCAGCGCCAGTGACCCCAGCAGCAGGGGTGGTGCCACGGTTTCAAACACAGAGCTCAGCCAGTGCCAGGTAAACTCGATGTCGACATGCTGGGCCGGGTGGCCGAGCAGCAGGCAGCCAACCCGATAGGCGGCATAAAACAGGGGGGGCATGGTAATGGGATTGGTCAGCCAGACCAGGGCAACGGCCAGCGGCAGATTGACCCGGCAGGCGATGGCGCCGCCAGCTGCCAGCAACATCTGGCAGGGCACGGGGATCCAGGCCATAAAGAGGCCGACCCCGAAGGCGCCTGCGGCAGAACGGCGATTGAGGTGCCAGAGGTTGTTGTCGAGCAACAGGTTACCAAACAGCTGCAAGCGCTTGTTTTCTTTGAGCGTCTTCTGATCCGGCATCCAGCGTTTGATGATTCGTTTGGGCATATTGAAACCTTGCTAAATACTTGCACCATGGATCTGCGCTTGTTGTCGTTTGCCCTGGGGGCAAGCTCCTCGTTACTCTGGCCATGGTTGCCTTCCATCGCATGGGGGGGCGTCATGCTCTGCCTGCTGGTTCCCCTTGCATATTTTCGTGCCTGGCGGCTGCTGTTTCTCCTGCTTGGCATCCTCTGGATGCAGGCCAATCTGTCATATCGACTCGCCTGGTTGGATCAACTGGGAGCGCAGGGGAGCCACATCATAACCGCACGGCTGCAAAGTGCAGAGCCTCAGGGTGATAAATTTGTCCGGCTGTTGCTGCGGGTGACTTCCCTTGATGAGCGAGAGGTGACGCCTGAGCCCCTGATCCGGGTCAACGCCTATCAACAGCTGCCAGCCATGCCGGCGGGCAGCTCAGTGACCCTGGTGACGTCATTGAAACCGGCCCATGGCCTTGCCAATGAAGCGGGGATGGATGGGCGACGTCTGCTGCTTGGCAAGGGGATTACCGCTACCGGCAATCTGCGCAGCATCATAGAGATAGAGACAGCTTCCCCTGGTTTGCGTGATCGCTGGCTGGCAGAAGCCACCGCAAGTTGGCGGGGATTGGTTCAGGCCCCCCTGCTATCAGCACTCACCTTTGGTGAGCAAGGCGGCATCACAGATGCACAGTGGGAGTTGTTTCGCGGCAGTGGCCTCACCCATATCATTGCCATCTCCGGCCAGCATATCGCATTGGTTGCCGTGATCGGCTGGTGGCTGGGGCGCTTGTTCGGGCTGAGGGCCGCGATTGTGGTTGCCCTGCTATTTGCCGCCATTTACAGCTGGCTTGCCGGATTTGCAGTGGCGACAGAGCGGGCACTCATCATGGTGCTGGTGTGGAGTCTGCTGCGTTGGTGCAGACGGGAGTGGCCCAGCTATCGCATCTGGCTGTGGGCGTTTGTGGTGCTTTGCCTGTGGGATCCTTTTGCTCTGTATTCGGCCGGCTTCTGGCTTTCGTTCTTGGCGGTAGCTCTGCTGCTTGTGGCGAGTCATCTGGAGGGCAAGCCCAGCCTGGTGCGTCTGCAGGGCCTGTTGCTGCTCGGCTTGTTACCGCTGCAACTGGCGCTGTTCGAGGGAATTGCACCCTTGGCACTCTTGATCAACCTGCTGGCGTTGCCGCTATTTTGTGTGGGGATCATACCGCTTGCGCTGATCGGCGTCTTGCTGGCGCCGCTCTCCCACTGGCTTGCTCACGGCTTGTTCTGGTTGGCGGATGCCGGTTTACAGTGGGTGTTATGGGCCTTGATCCAGTTGTCGAGTCAGTTGCAACTCTGGTGGCCGGTTCCGAGCTGGGCGATGCCGGTCAGCGCCGTGCTGATCCTGCTCTGGAGTGCCTGGCACCTGCCAAGTGCTCGCCCGCTGTTGTTGCCCGTGGTCGCCGCCCTTGTGCTGGCCGTCTGGCCCGCAGCGACAGCCTGGCAATTGCGGGTACTGGACGTGGGACAGGGGTTGTCGGTGCTGATCACCAAAGGGAATCGCGGCATTCTCTATGATACGGGGGATCGTTATCCCGGTGGCTACAACATGGCAGATGCCGTCATCTTGCCCATGCTCAATCGGCTCGATGTACAGGTGCTCGATCACCTCATCATCAGTCACAAGGACAGAGACCATGCAGGTAACCGGCGCACCATCTTGCAGGCCGTGCCGGTGCGCCGTGAACTCTCTTCATACGATTTTGGCGAGATGACGGGGCTGTGCCACCGTGGCCAGCAGTGGCGCTGGCAAGGGTTGACGTTTGCGGTGCTGTGGCCAGAACGTCCGGGGCATGGCCGCAATAACGACAGTTGCGTGGTGCGCATCAGCGATGGCCAACACAGCGTGCTGCTCAGTGGCGATATAGAGCAGCGTGCAGAGCAGCGCCTGGTGTTGCTGGAGGGCGAAGGGCTGGCCAGCACCCTGCTGGTGAGTCCTCATCACGGCAGTCGCACCTCATCCACTGTGCCCTTTGTCGAGGCTGTGGGGGCGGGCTATGTGGTACACAGCGCAGGGTATATCAACCAATGGGGTTTTCCTCGCCCCGAAGTGGTTGCCAGGTATGGACAGGCTCGCCAATGGGTGACCGGACATGATGGCGCCATCCTGATTGAACCCGCGTCTGGCGGGCTCAATATCCGCGCCGAGCGCGACTTGGGGCCCTGGTATCGGCGAAGTGGCAGCTGGTGGATGCCCAAGCATTGGCCTGGGCATTAATCCGTCATTTCCCCCTTGGGTTGCGGGTATCGAGATGGCGGTGCCTGGTGGATGCCCAAGCTTTGGCCTGGGCATTAATCCGTCATTTCCCCCTTGGGTTGCGGGTATCGAGATGGCTGTGCTTGGTGGGTGCCCATGCTTTGGCTTGGGCATTAATCAGTCATTTCCCCCTTGGGTTGCGGGTATCGAGATGGCGGCGCCTGGTGGATGCCCAAGCTTTGGCTTGAGCATTAATCCGTCATTTCCCCCTTGGGTTGCGGGTATCGAGATGGCGGCGCTTGGTGGATGCCCAAGCTTTGGCTAGAATACCCCGTCATTTCCCTTATTAACGGCTATTCATGCAACAAGAAACCTCACAAGACAGCTGGCCTGTCTTCAAGCGTCTGCTCGGTTATGTCCGGGATCGCAAGTTGGGTCTGGTCGGCGGCATCATAGGGATGCTGGGCTATGCCGCCGTGGATACCACCTTCGTCTACTCCATCAAGCCGCTGATCGATCAGGGCCTCAATGGCAATGACAACAGTGTGCTGAAGTGGATGCCTTTCTTCGTGCTTGGCATCGTTGCCCTGCGTGGCTGTGCCACTTTCCTCTCCAACTATTGCATGGCCTGGGTCGGCAACCATGTGGTGATGCGGCTGCAACAGCAGGTGTTCAGTCATCTGATGGCCATGCCCATGAGTTTCTTCGACCGCCAGAACACCGGCAACCTGCTGGCCAAGGTGACCTATGACGCAGGTCAGGTCTCATCTGCTGCCAGCTCCACCCTGGTCTCGCTGGTGCGGGAAGGGGCGACCGTGATCGGTCTGCTCGGTCTGATGTTCTGGCACTCCTGGCAGTTGTCGGTGATCTTCCTGGTGGTAGGCCCGGTCGTCGGGATCCTCATTGGCCTCATCAGCCGACGTTTTCGCAAGATCAGCCGCCACATACAGCAGGCGGTGGGTGACATCACCACCTCGACCGAGCAGATGCTCAAGGGTCATAAAGAGGTGCTGATGTTTGGCGGTCAGCAGGTCGAAGAGAAACGTTTCTTCCGCGTCAGCAACCACATGCGTCAGCAGACCATGAAGATGGTGGCTGCCGATGCCATCGGCAGCCCCATTGTCCAGATGGTGGCCTCCGTTGCGCTGGCCGTCTTCCTCTACGTGGCGACCATCGACAGCGTCAAGGCGACCCTGACAGCCGGTACTTTCACCGTCATGGTCACCTCCATGATGATGCTGCTCAAGCCGCTCAAAAGCCTGACCGACGTGAACAACCAGTTCCAGCGCGGCATCACCGCCTGTCAGAGCCTGTTTGGTCTGCTCGACTCCACCCCGGAAGAGGATACAGGTACCCGTACCCTGGATCGTGCCCGTGGCGAGATCGAGTTTCGCAATGTCACCTTCACCTACCCGACCAAGGACACCCCTGCGCTGCACAACGTCAGCTTCAAGGTGGAGGCGGGTAAGTCCGTGGCCCTGGTGGGACGCTCCGGCTCCGGCAAGAGCACCATCGCTAGCCTGCTGACCCGTTTTTACGACGTGGAGCAGGGCGAGATCCTGCTGGACGGCGTCAACATTCGCGAGTACCGCCTGAGCGAGCTGCGCAAGCAGTACGCCCTGGTCTCCCAGCATGTACACCTGTTCAACGACACTGTCGCCAGCAACATCGCCTATGCGGCGGAAGAGCGTTACAGCCGGGAAGAGATCCAGCAGGCGGCACGCATCGCCCATGCCGACGAGTTCGTCAGCAAGATGACCCAGGGTTACGATACCGTGGTCGGCGAGAACGGGGCTTCGCTGTCCGGTGGTCAGCGTCAGCGTATTGCCATCGCCCGCGCCCTGCTGCGCGATGCCCCCGTCTTGCTGCTGGATGAGGCGACCTCGGCACTCGATACCGAGTCCGAGCGTCACATCCAGGCTGCTATCGACGAGCTGTGCAAGGCGCGCACCTCCCTGGTGATCGCCCACCGTCTCTCCACCATAGAGAAGGCGGACGAGATCCTGGTGATCGACGAGGGTCATATCGTCGAGCGTGGCAATCATGAAGCCCTGATGGCCAACCAGGGGACATATGCCCAGCTGCGCGCCATCCAGTTCGGTAACACTTCCGTGGGTAACAAGGGCTAATGCTGCAGCAACTCTGGTACGGCAAGAGCGGCTGGCGCTGGTTGCTGGCCCCTTTTGCCCTGTTGTTTGCCATTCTTAGCGGCGCGCGCCGCTTCGCCTATCGGCGTGGCTGGTTCAAAGCCTATCGTGCCACTGTCCCTGTGGTAGTGGTGGGCAATATCTCGGTGGGCGGTAACGGCAAGACCCCTGTGGTGATCTGGCTGGTGGAGCAGTTGCAAGCTCGCGGATTCAGGCCCGGAGTGGTGAGCCGTGGTTATGGTGGCAAGGCGCCCCATTACCCCTATCGGCTCGATGCCGCCAGCACGACCGCGCAGGCGGGCGATGAGCCAGTGCTGATCGCCCGGCGCTGTGGTTGCCCCGTGGTGGTCGCCCCCAAGCGAGCCGATGCGGTGCGGCTGCTGGAGCAAAGCGGTGAGGTGGATATCATCATCACAGACGACGGCCTGCAGCACTATGGGCTGGCCCGCGATATCGAGCTGGTGGTGGTGGATGGGGTACGCCGCTTTGGCAATGCCTGCCTGCTGCCCATGGGGCCATTGCGCGAGCCGGTAACCCGGTTGAAGCGGGTCGATGCCATCATCTGCAATGGCGGTGAGCCTGCCAAAGGAGAGTATGCCATGCGCCTGGTGGCCGATGTGCCGCGCCGGGTGCGGGATGATGCCCAGGCCACCGAGCCCTTGCCCAGTGCGGTGGATGCCCTGGCCGGCATAGGCCATCCCCCCCGCTTTTTTGCTACCTTGGCCGGGCTGGGGTATGAGTTGCACCAGCAGGTTGGTTATGGGGATCATCATGCGTTTGACCGCGATGAGCTGGTCGCCCGCTTCGGGCAGCGTCCGCTGCTGATGACAGAAAAAGACGCGGTCAAGTGCCGGACGTTTGCGCTGGATGGCTGGTGGTATCTGCCGGTCAGTGCCGAGTTGCCTACCTCCTTGCTCGATACCTTGCTGCAAAAACTGCCATCGCTGACAGTGCCGCGTTCAGGCTCCGGATTGTGACGCGACATCATAGGGGCCTGGTTATATCACCCGCTCGACATGGTTGAAGGGGGGGTATTTCGGCCCGGAATCGAATATTGAATAGCTCGACATCATAAGGGCCTGGTTGTCTTGCCCGCTCGACATCGTTGAAGGAGTTTATTTTGGCATTGGACATTAAATTGCTCGACATCATTGCTTGCCCTGTTTGCAAGGGGAAGCTGCATTACAACAAGGCCGTGCACGAGCTGGTCTGCCGCTTCGACAAGCTGGCCTATCCGCTGGAAGAGGGGATCCCTGTGCTGCTGGAAAACCGTGCTCGCCAGCTCAATAGCGATGAGATGCCGTCATGAGTTTCGTGGTGGTCATTCCTGCCCGCTACGCCTCGACCCGCTTGCCGGGCAAGCCGCTGGCAGACATCCATGGCAAGCCCATGGTGCAGCACGTGGTGGAAAAGGCCCTGCAATCCGGTGCGGATCGGGTGATCGTCGCCACCGATGACGAGCGGGTACGCAGCGCGCTGGCCTCCTGCGCCGCGCTCGCAGGCTTTGAGGTGTGCATGACCTCGCAGGATCACCAGTCCGGCACCGAGCGTCTGGCGGAAGTGTGCCGCCACTACGGCTTTGCCAGCGATACCATCATCGTCAATGTGCAGGGGGATGAGCCGCTCATTCCGCCAGCCATCATACGTCAGGTGGCCGACAACCTGGCCGCGGCGACGGCACCCATGGCTACCCTCTCTGTGCCCATCGAGGATGCGGAGGAGGCGTTCAATCCCAACGCGGTCAAGGTCGTGACTGACAAGGATGGCTACGCCCTCTACTTCAGTCGCGCTTGCATTCCCTGGGACAGGGATCGCTTTGCTGCCAGTGATCGCGCTGTTGGGCGCCACGAGCAGATTGGCGGCCACTATCAGCGTCATATCGGCATCTACGCCTATCGCGCCGGATTTATCCAGCGCTATGTGGACTGGGCACCGAGCGTGCTGGAACAGGTCGAAGCCCTGGAGCAACTGCGGGTGCTCTGGTATGGAGAGAAGATCCACGTGGCCCAGGCGCTGCAAGCGCCACCGGTCGGGGTGGATACCCAGGCAGATCTGGACAAGGTGCGGGCGTTGCTGGCGAACTGATGCCAGCGCAATCAATGTGACCCTCTGAACGGTGCCTGCAGGCACCGTTTTTTGTGTTGAATCTTTATATAATTATTTGATTACAAACACCATTTACGAGCACTTTCAAACTTTTCCCGCCCATGGTTTGCCAAATGAACGAGTTTGGTTATGATGCAAGACGCCGTGTTAACCCTAACTGGCGTATAACGAGATAAAAAACGGGGTGTTTGGGTGATTAATGTATTCCTGGTCGATGATCATGAGTTGGTGCGTACAGGGATAAGACGCATTTTGGAAGATGTCCGCGGGATCAAGGTAGTGGGTGAGGCACAGAGCGGGGAAACCGCCGTTACGTTTTGCCGTCAGCACCATCCTGACGTGATCCTGATGGACATGAATATGCCGGGCATCGGCGGCCTGGAGGCGACCCGCAAGATACTGCGGATCCGCCCCGATGTGCGCATCATAGTGCTGACCATTCATTCAGAAAATCCGTTCCCGACCAAGGTGATGCAGGCGGGTGCCGCCGGTTACCTGACCAAGGGAGCCGCGCCGGATGAGATGATCCACGCCATTCGCCTGGTGCATTCAGGCCAGCGTTACATCTCCCCCGAGATCGCCCAGCAGATGGCCCTCAGTCAGTTTGCTTCGGCGGACGAGAATCCCTTCAAGTCCCTCTCCGAGCGCGAGCTGCAGATCATGATGATGATCACCAAGGGACAGAAGGTGACCGACATCTCCGAACAGTTGAACCTGAGCCCCAAGACGGTCAACAGCTACCGCTACCGCCTGTTCAGCAAGCTCGACATCAATGGTGATGTGGAGCTGACCCATCTGGCCATTCGCTATGGCATGCTGGATGCCGACACCCTGTAACCGGCTGTCGTGTGGCAAGCAAAGGCGGCCCGGCCGCCTTTTTGCATTTCGCCGGCCTGGCGCAGTATGCTCTCTCCGTTGATGCTGACTTCTATCGTTTTCGCCCCTTTGTGTTGAGTCGAGTAGCCTGATGACCTTTTCTCCCGAGCCCCTCTTTGACAGCAAAGCCTTTTTGAGTGCCGTGACGCGCCAGATCGACGTCTGTCGCAGGAGCCATCATGACGACTTCTGAACCTCTCTTTGACAGCAAGGCTTTTTTGAGTGCAGTGACCCACCAGAGCGGCGTTTACCGCATGTATGACAGCGGTGGTACCGTCATCTATGTGGGCAAGGCCAAGGATCTGAAAAAGCGGCTCGCCTCCTATTTTCGTACCAATGTCGACAGCATCAAGACCCGTACCCTGGTGCGCCAGATCGCCGACATTCAGGTCATGGTGACCCACACGGAGACAGAGGCGCTGATCCTCGAGCACAACCTCATCAAGCAGTACCAGCCGCGTTACAACGTGCTGTTGCGGGACGACAAATCCTACCCCTGGATCATCATCACGGCGCACCAGCACCCCCGCATCGGCGTACATCGCGGTGCCCGCAAGATTAAAGGGGAGTACTTCGGTCCTTACCCTTCCGGCGGCGCCGTGCGCGAGAGCCTGCATCTGATGCAGAAAATCTTTCCTGTGCGCCAGTGCGAAGACGCCGTCTATGCCAATCGCACCCGTCCCTGTCTGCTCTATCAACTCAAACGCTGCGCCGGTCCTTGTGTCGCCGGTCTGGTGAGCGAGGCTGAGTATGCCCAGCAGGTGGGGCTGGCCAAGCTGTTTCTGGCGGGCAAGAACCAGCAGGTGATAGGTGAGCTGGTGGGCAAGATGGAGTCCGCCAGCGGCGATCTGCGCTTCGAAGAAGCGGCCCGCTATCGGGATCAGATCCAGGCGCTGCGCCGGGTGACAGAGCAGCAATCGGTGAGCGGCAACGTGCTGGACGACCTGGACGTCATCGGTGTCGCGTTCGAGCAGGGCGCAGCCTGTATCCATGTGCTCTTTATCCGCCAGGGCAAGGTACTCGGCTCGCGCAGCTACTTTCCCAAGGTCCCGAGTGACACGCCCCTTGAAGAGGTGGTGCAATCCTTCCTGCTGCAGTTCTATTTGTCGGGGCAGGGGGGCAGGCAGATCCCGAGCGAGGTGCTGCTGGACGTCGCCCTCGAGGATGAAACCCTGATCGCCGACACCCTGAGCCAGACTGCTGGCTACAAGGTGCGGGTGGTGAGCCGTACCCGTGCCGAGCGGGCTCGCTTCATCAAGCTCGCCTCCATCAATGCCGAGACTGCGCTGCGCTCGCGCCTCGCCCACAAGAGCACCACCACGGCCCGCTTCAGCCAGCTGGAAGAGCTGCTGGAGCTGGAGCGCCCCATCGCCCGCATGGAGTGTTATGACATCTCCCACACCATGGGAGAGCGTACCGTGGCCTCTTGCGTAGTGTTCAACCGCGAAGGGCCGCTTAGCTCCGAGTATCGTCGTTTCAACATTGACGGCATCACAGGGGGTGATGACTACGCTGCCATGGAGCAGGTGCTGGAGCGGCGCTTTGGCAAGCTGCAAGAGCCGGACAAGGTGCCGGATGTGCTCTTTATCGACGGCGGCCTGGGTCAGTTGCGCCGCGCCGAGGAGATCCTGGCACGTCAGCAGGAGTTTCTCGGCGGCAAATACCCGCTGCTGGTGGGCATTGCCAAGGGAGTAACCCGCAAGGCGGGGCTGGAGACCCTGATCATGGGGGAGAGCCACGAAGAGCTGCACTTGCCGGCAGATATGCCCGCTTTGCACCTGATCCAGCATATTCGTGATGAATCCCACCGTTTTGCCATTACCGGCCACAGAGCACGGCGCGCCAAGGCCCGTACTAGCAGTACCCTGGAGGACATTCCGGGGGTCGGGCCCAAACGTCGTCAAGCCCTGCTCAAGTATCTGGGGGGCTTGCAGGAGGTGAAAAAGGCAGGGGTGGACGATCTCGCCAAGGTGCCGGGTATCAGCCAGGAGCTGGCCCAGTCGATCCATGATGCACTGCGTTCGCTCTGAACATAGCTCTCAACCCCGGATCCTGATGCACAAGAGCCGTGACGCAAGGGGGCTGAAAATGCCATAATGGCCCGCATCCTGAGGTTATTGATGGATTAATAGACCAAGGCGGGCGCCTGTCCGGTTGCATCCGTGATCGGCTTGGGGCTACCATGTAGCGGCATACAAGAAGTGGCTGAAAATAATGACAAATATTCCTAACCTGCTGACGTTTTTTCGGATTTTGCTCATCCCCGTCTTCGTCATCCTGTTTTATGTTCCCTATCAGTGGTCCTATCTGGCGGCGGCTGTCGTCTTCACTCTGGCGGCCGCGACCGACTGGTTTGATGGCTATCTCGCCCGCAAGCTGAATCAGTCCACCGCCTTCGGTGCCTTCCTCGATCCGGTCGCTGACAAGATCATGGTGGCCGCGGCCCTGGTGGTCATAGTCGAACACTACAACACCATCTGGGTCACCATCCCCGCCATGACCATGATTGGCCGCGAGATCATCATCTCCGCCCTGCGTGAATGGATGGCCGAACTTGGCAAGCGTTCCGCGGTTGCAGTCAGCTGGATTGGCAAATGGAAGACCATGATCCAGATGGTGTCGCTCACCGGCCTTATCTGGCAATACGACATCTGGATGGTGTGGCTCGCTTACGTGCTGCTGTATGTGGCGACCGTGCTCACCTTCTGGTCCATGTTCCAGTACATGAAAGCGGCCTGGGGCGATCTGACCTACCACTCCCGCTTCTAGTTTCTGCCCTGGCAGAAAACGGTGTTTCCCTGTCGTTGGGGCAGGGAAACGCTCATGAGTGGTAAAAGTGCAGGAAAAGGGTAAAAAACACCCGAACGATCAGGGTATTAAATATTTTTGGTTGACTGAGCGAGGAACATCGCTAGAATGCGTCCTCGTAGTCAGGCAGTCAGCCAGACCAATGCGGGAATAGCTCAGTTGGTAGAGCACGACCTTGCCAAGGTCGGGGTCGCGAGTTCGAGTCTCGTTTCCCGCTCCAAATTCAGACAATAGAGAGCCAACTCTCTTTTGCATGGCGCGTTAGCAAAGCGGTTATGCAGCGGATTGCAAATCCGTTTAGTCCGGTTCGACTCCGGAACGTGCCTCCATATTGACAAGCCCGCCACGCGGACTTGATACCGATTGCGGTGCCCGAGTGGTGAAATCGGTAGACACAAGGGATTTAAAATCCCTCGACGTTCGCGTCGTGCCGGTTCGATTCCGGCCTCGGGCACCATTAAAATCAAAGACTTACGAAGGCCACTAGCAATAGTGGCCTTTTTGTTTTTGGTCAAATGGCGACAGTGATTGTATCGAGTCCATGGAGTGTTCTTTCAACTAAAAACAACAAAGCCTGTTGAAGGGCAGGCTTTTACAGGGTTCTGTACATACCCGACGATTTTACCGTGTGGAGCAGGGTATAGCCGCTTACTTCCACCACTCCTTGCTCGGTAAGTTATCCCATTCTCCAATCGGGTATTCATGGCCATTGAAGCGCAGGGTGGTACTCAATGTTCTCTGGCTGGAGGTTTGAGAGGAACCATCCTGCTCAACGGTCTCGGTTTTCGCTTTGGTTAAAACTTTAAGATCGTGCAGACCGTTCGACATCTCTGGCATGACTTGGATGTATGACATGCCCCGTTCTAAATCTATTGGTTCTGGTGAGCAAGGCATGCCTTTTCGTATGTAGGTGTGCAGCATCGGAGCGCCGTTCATGATGCGCTGTAGGGTTCCGCCATGCACTCGGAAGAGGTGTAAAAAGTTGGACCTAAAACCATCGGCGCACGAGGGGCCATAGCCGATATCTAATCTTACGCCAAAGGCTCGTTCTCCTTTGGTCAGTAGGTAGGGCGCTGTATCGAGCCATATACTGGCGCTACCGATACGGATGCTGGCATCTTCTTCAATGATTTCCTCAAACCGCTGTCTTACTTTCCCCTGGGAAATGAGTTCTACTCGCCAGAGACTTGTGGGTAGATACATATCATCATTGCGCTCCCCATTATCTGGGAAAATGTAGGAGATTAAGGTTACCTCTGGCTGGTTTGGCAACGTCTTACAGGCACTAGCTGTCAGCTCGGTGTTTGAAGGCAAACGAGTCTTGATGGCCGCTAGTTGATTTGACGAGCAAACTTGTTCTCCTTCAGCCCATGTGCCAAAGCTGATCACTTGTAGCAGCAGTGTAGGTATCGTTGCGCATACCAGCGACTTTGTTATCACCATAGCTTTTGCCTTCAGTCTTACGCGTTTTATAGGTTGTTGAGTTTTATGCGGGCTGGCACTTTAACAATGTTCCAGGGGGTGTGCGAGTCCACATTGTTTGGGGGAACGGACCGCACAATCGTGGGGGAGGGTAAGGGCATCAAGACTGATCGGCCCCTTTCAAAAATTCAGTTATCAAATCGGCTCTCATTAGTCTTAACCGACTGAAATAAACAGCCTTCCAGCTGTTCCCTCGCGGCAAACTGGACCCTTCCTGATTATTTAAATCCCCACACAAAGTGCAGGCTTCCAAATATATTCAACGAGTTACGTTTTCAGCGTCCTAAGCCAGCCCCCCTTGAAACTGTAAGAAACTGCAAAAGGATCCTTCTTTTCAGATCCTAACCTCGCCCGAGATCCTTTATCTGGCGTGGCCTTGGCCTATGGTTTTGCGGTAATCCACTTCTGTAAAAAATTTTATTGATGCAGCCCGCAGGCGGTAGCGGAAGAGCATGGATTCCGTGACGCAAACGCGGCGATGGGGGCGTCGCCGCCATATGTTAGGAGGCTGTGAGCGTGCACAGGCTTCACGTATGATACCGCGCTGCCCGATGATGGTGCTGCGCCATTCCCATGCCATGTTCAGGCACCGTCAGGCAGATAGAAGAAGGCCCCACATTGTGGGGCCTTCTTGACGTCAAGACGCTTGGGTCGATTACAGAGACTGCAGTGCAATAGTTGCACTCTGGGAGTTCTGCTGGCTGTCTGCATCCATCCAAACCCACTGCGAACCATCGCCCTGCAGGTTCTCGGTAATGCTTTGGATCTGGGAGGTCGTGATGGTAATTGCCCCGGTCTCACTGGCCGTCGGCCCCATCTTGGTGATCTGACCTTTGAGCAGACCGTTGGAGGTCTCGTTGACGACAAACACGGTCGCCTTGTCTTGCCGGAACTGGCATGAAATGAACTGGGTGATGGTACTGGCGATCGTCAGGTTCATCCATTTTGACGGAGGCACTGCATAGTACCGAGTGTATTTGTTGAACGGCACCGGATCACCGTTGGCTTGCAACGGCTGGTTGTTCAGACCGGCAGTATTGGTCGGCATGCTGACACTGCCCAGCCAGAGGTCAACTTGGGCGATGCCGCTGTTGCTGGGCAGTGAGACGGAAATGGTTTGAGTGTCAGTGCCAGACACAAAGCCCATTGATGCCAGGCCTGCGTTGGCCGTCGTACCCGGTACTGTGATTTGGCAGGGAGGTTGGCTGTTACTCCAGACAACGTTCACCGCAGCGTTGTTGTCATTTTGGGCCGAGTTGTAGATGAAGATCCCATACAGCTGGTCGGGACGCAGCACAGTACAGGTTGCAGTGTCACCGGCTTTGAGGGTGATGCGTTGTCCGCCGTTCCAGTTGAGCTGGGATGCTGCAATAGCGATGCTTTCCATGGTATTTCCTTTTCCTTGATGAAATGTAAGGGATACCGCGTAGCTACATATCTACTTCTGCTCCACGTGAAATGGAGCCTAGCAATGAGATTCGAATGGATCAAGTGACAATAATTCTTTTTTGATTAAGTTATCATTACAGGCGGTGCTGGCTTGAGACGGAATACACATCGTTGTTGGTGGTGGGCTCTAAAAAGAACACAAATTCAATTGGATAAGCTTTCCAAGATAGATACTTGCTCATGAAAATCAGGAAGCTGGGGTGGCAACACAAAAGACTCCCATTGTAAAAGCACTCTAGCGGGAAGGAGCCGGTCCCATACCAGGCCGATCCTGTAGAGCTTCGGGAAAAGGGGGTCTGGTGCACAGCGAACTACCTTTGCATGCATCAAATAGTCCTGAGGTGATGGAATAATCAGCCTGTCTCCAGGTTTGAGCTGTGCCTTGCCCATCAGCCCCACGCCACGGATATTGACGTCGCGAAGATTCATCCTTAGCGCAGGTCTGAATGCGTCAAACCAGATGTTGTCTAGATGGCACTGGACAACATAACCCCCACCAGAAAGAACAAAACGGACGTAACGTCGAGAGTCATAGCCAAGAGGAATGACATCATCAACTGGCCTTTCTATTTGCCCCCTATCTCTCATTGTTTCATTCCCAAATGACGACATACATATGGTCAATGATAGATGTGACATTTTAAATGCTAATTATATATTTTGGTTATAAGAGAATAGATTATCACTTAACGTATTGATTTTTAAATCTTATTTTTTGGATCAATACCCCTAAATTGGTGATGCTTTAGTATGAGGTTATCACTCAGTAATGAGGTCTGGCTGCGTTGTCTACCTGCAGCAGGGCAAGCCGAACCGAGCAGGAGATGAAAGAAAAGATTACCAACAGCAAGGGGTGGGAAACTGTCGCCCTATGTTCATCAATATCCCGGATGGCAAAACCGACAGCATCAAGCTTATCCCGGTGTTGGAGCGCGAGCTGGACTTGTTGTTACAGGGGGGCTTGTCTTGATCCATGAGCTCAACGCGGGTTTGCCAGTGCGCAAGGCACTGACGCACTGGAAATCTGAACTGTGTCATATGACGTTGTTTCCGTGCCGGTTCAAAACGGCAAGCGGAAGCAATCGATCACAGCTTTTAGTGCCGCAGGCAACTGCCTGTGGCCGGGATAATAGAGAAAGAAGCCGGGGTAGGTGATCGACCAGTCTGCCAGAACCCGTATCAGTCGGCCGGTTGTCACCAGGTCATCGTGTTCGGGGCTTTGCGCTGTATAGACCAGTCCTATGCCGTCCAGCGCGAGGCGAGTCATCATGCTGACGTTGTCGACCGTCACCGGACCATTAACCGGAACCGCGATTTGCCTGCCATCTTTTTCGAATTCCCAGCGGTATAAAGACCCTCCTGTGATTTCCCGCCGTCCGATGCACAAGTGATGTTGTAAATCGGCGGGGGTCAGCGGGATGGCGTGCCGTTCGAAGTACGCCGGTGAGCCATACACCGCAGAATGGAAATCTGCCGTCAGACGAACCGCACTCATATCTTGCTGAACATCGCTGCGAATGCGTACACCGGCATCAAAACCTTGGCTGATGATATCCACGAAACCGTCGTTGGTAGCCAGCTCCAGCTGGATATCAGGATACTGATGGCAAAATTTCTGCAACTGCGGCAGAAATATCATGTCAGCTGCGATCCTTGGCGTGTTGATCCGCACCCTTCCCTGTGGGCTTTCCCTGAACGTATTTACTTTCTCGACGGCATTCGCAATAACGTTGAATGCCGGGGCTATCTCTGCCAGCAGGGCCAGACCTGCCTGGGTCGGCGAAACGGTACGGGTAGTACGGTTCAGCAGTCTGACGCCGAGCCGCTCCTCCAGCGCACGCAGGGAATGGCTGAGCGTTGATGCCGTCAAATTCAGGCGTGCCGCTGCTTTGCGAAAGCTTTTCTCTTCTGCAACCGCAACAAATGCAGTCAGTTCTCCAAATTCATTTGTTCGCACTGCATTTCCCATTGCTGAATATAGGCCAGTAAATTATGCGATATAAGGTGGCTTATTCGCGGCAATAAAGCCACCTATAGTCTGACCTCCATCGAGTCTTTCATTAACGAGGTACAGAGATGTTTCAATCATTACGTCTGCAAGATAGTGTCGCGCTGGTTACGGGGGGCGGAAGTGGAATTGGTCGGGCAGCGGCGCTGGCGTTTGTCCGTGATGGTGCAAAAGTCGTGGTCGCCGGACGACGGGAGCTTGAACTGCTGGAGACTGTCGATTTGATCCGCGCCCAGGGCGGGGAAGCGCTTGCGGTGCCAACAGACGTAACGGACAGTGCTCAGGTGAAGGCGCTGATTGCTGTGACGCTGGCCCATTTTGGGCGCCTTGATGCGGCCTTCAATAACGCAGGGGTGGAGGGTTTTGCGCCGATCAGCGAGATGACGGAAGTTGAATTTGATCGCGTGATCGCCACCAATCTGAAAGGGGTCTGGTTGTCAGTGAAATATGAGCTGGAAGCGATGACGGCCGCCGGTTGCGGTGGCGCTATCGTCAATACGTCATCTTGGCTGACCCGGGGCGCGACTGCTGGCTCGGCGGCGTATTCCGCCAGCAAGGGCGGGCTGGATGCCATGATCCGCGCCCTTGCGCTGGAAGCCGGCCCTCATGGCATCCGCATCAATAACGTCAATCCCGGCATCATCAACACGCCGATGGCACAACGGATGGGGGCGAATGAAGAGACGCTCAAGCCTTTTGTGAGACTGACACCGGCCGGGCGTATCGGTGGGGCTGACGATGTTGGCGACGTGGTTGCCTGGCTGTGCAGCGACGAAGCCCGATTCATCACAGGTCAGAGTCTGCTGGTCGATGGCGGTTTCACCATTGCCGGATTGCGTTAAGCCAGGATGCGCTCGACCTTGGTCCGCTGTGAGCCTGTGTCCGTGCTGTGATCCTGCACCTGACTGAGGATGATGGTGATGACTCATGCAAAAAGCCCCTCGCGGGGCTTTTTCAGCGGATTACCATTTCTCGAACGGCTACTTCTTGAGGTGTTTTCGGATGGCCTTGCCCGAGGTGCCGACGGCTTTCACCGCTCTTTTCAGCTGTACTTCGGTGCACTCGAAGGTCTTGATCCACAGCTTCATCTCATAGGGGTCATTGACGTTGATGCTCTTGGCGTCAAGGGGATGGGCTAGGGTGTTGTTGTCAGGCATACGAACCTCAACTGATGGAAATGGCTGGCGAGAAAGAAGTTTCTGCCTGGTCGCCATCATCCCCCATATACCCATGCCGCATGGTGACGAGCTTCACACAACCCTGTACCCGTTCAAGATAAGGGTGGGGACGGGTCAGCTGCGGATCTTGTTGAACACGAACAGCACTATCAGTGCCCCCATGGTCGCGATGGCGATGCTGGAGAGGTTGAAACCTGTCACTGAGCCCAGGCCCAGCAGGGTGCCGACATAGCCGCCCACCATGGCGCCGATGATCCCCAGCAGTACCGTCATGAAAAAGCCGCCGCCATCACGGCCCGGCATGATCCACTTCGCCAGAATACCCACCAACAGCCCCAACACGATCCAGGTGATAAATCCCATGGCCAACTCCTCGTTATCTATGTGAGCTCACATTATAGGGGAGGGGGCGACGGTGCGAAGGGCTGGCGATGGTCGGCTGGTCACAGATTGTCGGACTCATGGGCCCCGGCAGGATTGAGCGATGGCAAGGTGCGCTGCTCCAGCCGCTGCTCGCCCGGGCGGCATACCAGCACGGATCCCTGCTCGAACCAGTCTCCCAGCACGATACGGCGGGCAGGTTGACCGTCGAGCGTGAAATCGTGAATGGCGGGTCTGTGGGTGTGACCATGGATCAGCGTCCGGCAGCCGTGCTGGCGCAGCAGTGCGTCCACCGCCGCTTGCGTCACATCCATGATGGTCTGGCTCTTCTGCACGTTTTCCATCTGGCTTTGGCCACGCATCTTGCAGGCGATGGCGAGGCGGCGAGTGAGGGGCAGGCGCAAGAAGAGCCAGCGCAGCCATTTGAGCTGGGTGATGCGGCGAAGTTTCTGATAGCCCAGATCCAGGGTGCAGAGCAGATCGCCGTGACTCAGCAGCACCCGATCCCCATAGAGGTCGATCACGCAAGGATCAGCCAGCAGTGTCATGCCTGATCGCTTGGCAAACTGCCGGCCCAGCAGAAAGTCGCGGTTGCCGTGGATAAAGTAGATGGGCACGCCGCGCTGGCGCAGGGCCGCAAAGGCATCGGCGATGGCGTGATGGAGCGGATTGGGGTCATCGTCGCCAATCCAGAATTCAAACAGATCCCCCAGTACATAGAGGGCATCGGCACCGGGGGCGTCGCGCTCCAGAAAGCGTACCAGGGCGGCCGTCATGTCGGGCCGATCGCTGCACAGGTGAATGTCACTGATAAAGAGGGTGCTCATGATGGTGTGCAAGGGGCCCTGATAACTGGATGGCTGGAAAAAGTGGCTGGCTGAGCAGAGGGTGCCTGTGCCTGAGGCTGCCAGTCAAGCTGGTCAAGGTCGCGCCCCTCCAGCGTCAACAGCGCCTGATAAGGGTCGCCGGGCAACTTCAGCAGGCGGCAGATGGCCGCTTCCCCTTTCAGCCCTTGTTGCAGGCGCAAGGTGCGCAGTGTCTGGTAAAAGTCGTGGCCAAAGTGCTCTATCAAGGCGGCCATCAGGCTGAGGTGTCGCCAGCCGTTGAGGGTATCGACCCGCGCCGGGGTGACATAGAGCTCGATGGGCCAGGGGGTGCCCTCGCCATCGATCAGGGTCTGCTCCAGCAGCCAGATGTCGCTGCCAAGGGCGCGGCTCTGCCACTGACGTTGGGCAAACAGGTCGGCAAGGGCGGCGGGATCGCTATGCTGGCAGAGGATGTCGAGATCGCTGCCTGGTCGGTCAAGCCCGATGGCCAGAGTGCTCACCAGTGCCACATCCAGACACAGGCTCTGCAATTCCCCCCACAGGGGCGTGTCATTCAGCAGGGCATGGGCCGCGCGCTGGCGAGGATTACCCCGGGCCAGATAGTCGAGGCGGCGCCAGTTCGGGCCGGCGGTCAAGCGCGCAGATGGAAAAACTGCGGCCGGGGCCGCAGTCAGTTCATCTCGCAGAAGGCAGAGATCAGTCTGCAAGGGTCACCTTGGTGATCACCACGTCTTCTACCGGCACATCCTGGTGCATGCGGCCGGAGTTGCCGGTCTTGACGGCTTTGATCTTGTTGACCACGTCCATGCCGGCGGTCACTTCACCAAATACGCAGTAGCCGAAGCCTTGGGTGGTGGCGGATTTGAAGTCGAGGAAGTCGTTGTTGCTCACGTTGATGAAGAACTGGGCACTGGCAGAGTGCGGCTCCATGGTACGGGCCATGGCGACGGTGCCGACCTTGTTGGACAGGCCGTTGGCCGCTTCGTTCTTGATGGGGGCGCGAGTCTCTTTCTCTTCAAAACCGGGGGCATAGCCGCCGCCCTGGATCATGAAACCGTCGATGACGCGGTGGAAAATGGTGTTGTCGTAGTGACCGTCACGGCAGTATTGCAGGAAGTTGGCCACGGTTTCCGGGGCTTTTTCGGCGTTCAGGGTGAGGGTGATGTCGCCGTGGTTGGTGTGCAGAGTAACCATGATATGTCCTTTCAAATGTGGCGCGGGCGCGAAGGCGGCTCGCGGCTATGGCATAAAGTGGTGGCAATTCTAGCCCATCAAGGGGCTGCGGCATAGATGGCACGCAGGATCCGGCCTGTTTTCTGCCTCGTTTTCTCCACAGGATGCGGGTAGAATGGCAGGCCATTTTACTCACAGGCAGTGGTCATAAGATGCTGAAGATATACAACACACTCACTCGTCAAAAAGAAGAATTCAAACCTATCCACCCGGGCAAGGTGGGCATGTATGTGTGTGGCGTCACTATCTACGATCACTGTCATATCGGCCACGGTCGCACCTTCGTCGCCTTCGACGTGGTGGCCCGTTACCTGCGTTACTGCGGCTATCAGCTCAACTATGTGCGCAACGTCACCGACGTGGATGACAAGATCATCAAGCGTGCCGCCGAGACCAACGTCACCTGCGACGATCTGACCGAGCGCCTGATCGGCGACATGCACCAGGATTTTGATGCCCTCGGCATGGTGCGCCCGGACGTCGAGCCCCGCGCCACCCAGCACATCAGTGAAATCATCGAGCTGGTAGAGAGCCTGATCGCGCAGGATCACGCCTATGTGGCCGACAACGGCGACGTCATGTTCATCGTCGACTCCTACGCCGACTACGGCAAGCTCTCGGGCCAGGATCTGGAGCAGCTGCAAGCCGGTGCCCGGGTTGGCGTGGTGGATGCCAAGCGCAACCCCCTCGACTTCGTGCTGTGGAAGATGTCCAAGCCCGGCGAGCCGACCTGGGAAAGCCCCTGGGGTCCGGGTCGTCCTGGCTGGCACATAGAGTGCTCCGCCATGAACTCCAAGCACCTTGGCAACCACTTCGACATCCACGGCGGCGGCTCCGATCTGCAGTTCCCGCACCACGAGAACGAGATTGCCCAGTCCTGCTGCGCCCACGGTGGCGACTACGTCAACACCTGGATGCACAGCGGCATGGTGATGGTGGATAAAGAGAAGATGTCCAAATCCCTTGGCAACTTCTTCACCATCCGCGATGTGCTGGCCCACTACGACGCCGAGAGCGTGCGTTACTTCCTGATGTCCGGTCACTACCGCAGCCAGCTCAACTACTCGGAAGATAACTTGAAGCAAGCTCGCGCTGCCCTGGAGCGGATGTACACCGCCCTGCGCGATCTGCCGGTGGCCGCCGCTGCCGGTGGTGACGAACAGGTTGCCCGCTTCAAGGAAGCGATGGACGACGACTTCAACACCCCGGAAGCCTACTCGGCCCTGTTCGATCTGGTGCGCGAGATCAACCGCCAGAAAGCGGAAGACATGAGCGTGGCCGCAGGCCTCGGTGCCCGTCTGCGCGAACTGGGCGCCGTGCTCGGTATTTTGCAACAAGATCCGGACGCCTTCCTCAAGGGCAATGAGGCCGATGACGAAGTAGCCGAGATCGAGCAACTGATCGTCCAGCGCAACCAGGCCCGCGCCGACAAGAACTGGGCCGCGGCGGATGCCGCCCGCAACCGTCTCACCGAGATGGGGATCGTGCTGGAAGACAGGGCTGGCAAGACCAGCTGGCGCCGTGCGTAAGGCCGGTGGCCCCGTTGGTGACAACAGGTTGAGCCAATAAAAAACCGCAGCCCTGGGGCTGCGGTTTTTTTGTGGCCTGTCTGAGGGCTGGCACTTTCCCTCTCTCCTGATTGGCATGGCTTCGCCATGCAGGAC
Source organism: Aeromonas sp. TS_SC_11 (assembly GCF_057318915.1). NCBI lineage: Bacteria > Pseudomonadati > Pseudomonadota > Gammaproteobacteria > Aeromonadales > Aeromonadaceae > Aeromonas > Aeromonas sp. TS_SC_11. The sequence continues at coordinate 4,238,394 of NZ_CM170470.1, read as the reverse complement.
GCGAGGGCCTTGCCCTCGAAGGGGTTTCGCCCGCCCTTCGGGCTGGGGCGAGTGACTTTTGAAAGACCAAAAGTCACCAAAAGTCTTTTCCCCCGGCAAACCGCCCGCTTCGCGGGTTCCCTCGTCTCGTCCAACGGGTCGGACGGAGCGCCGCAGACGGCACATCCCTGTGCCGGCTGCGGCTGCGCCATCATCCCTGATGGCGCTCCTGACCCGTTAAACTCGACTCGGCGGTTTGCAGGGGGAACCAATACCGTGCCTGTCCGTGATGTCAGATGATCACTAGAGTTGTACAAACTTTAGTCGTTTGACAGCGCTTATTTTATTTCTCCTAACTATTTATTATGGCGCGGGCGATTTCTAACCTAATAGTTCAGTTACATTTTTCAACCAAGATACATCTTGGATTGAAAGTTCATGTTGAATATATTTTTTTGCAAATTCAACTTTTCTGCCTTGGGTAGAAAAGAATGAGCGCATTGCATCTTGTTGTGTTTGTCTATAGTTGAAAGCTAAACCAGATGGCTTATCTTGATCGATATTATCATAAAGATCTTGTATTTCTTGGTAGATTGGGTCATCTATTGTTGCAATTGCTTTAAGTGTTTCAATGAATGCAAGTGGTTCAAGAGCATCTTCAATTTCTGTTGGTGGGCTCGTTATATCTGAATTTATATCAATCAGAGAGGTGTCGCCGTTAATATTTATAAAGCGCTTTATGTTGATTTTTTTGGATTTTGATGAACTTATTCTTTCATTGGATGTTCTTTCATCGGTATCAACAAGAAATAGAACTGAGCCTTTCACGCTATTTGATTCTGCATCAATCGCTAAATTTAGATATTCAAATATTTTTTTAACCTGCGGAGCTCCACCTACAGCTAAAACTCTCACCCCTAATCCTTCGAGATATGCATCAAGATATATTTTGTCAGATGAACCTTCGCATATTATCCATTTGTAGGTGTTACCGTTTGTGATGGATAATAGAATGGACTGCACTAGATCATGAATGCCCTTTACTTCTATTGTGTCGGGCATTCTTCCCTGTGTCTTAGTTTTGATGGCCTTAATATCCTCCCTAAATCTACGGAGGTCTAATAGGGCTGTTTCATTTGATGATGATATATATGTGGCAGATCCTTTAGATACAACAGGCATAAATCCATACCAGTGTGTAGTGATTAGTGTTTGAATACCCTGCTGGGCTATTTCCTCAAGTTTTTCGAATTGCTCAAAACAAGATGATGCGTGAAGTGATATTTCTGGTTCATCTATGGCTATAATAGTTGTTTTGAAAAGTGCGCTAATGTTTAAATTCAAGAAGGATTTTATTACATCGATTAATGCCTTTCTTTTTTCACCAGAACTTAAATGTGACACAGGTACCAAGTTTATACCATCTTCACAATAACTAAGTGTTTTATCTGAAAAGTAGGTTTCAATTATTTTCTGACTAAGATGACTACGATTAAATTGACTTTGTCTCTTGCTTGGCTTTTTGAATTCATATTTGCTTAGCTGTGCTGATAATGTTCGTAGGTATGTATTTAAATCTTCATTTATTTTTCTTATGAATACATCATCTACAATTTCTTTAATGGTATTTTCGAGTTGTTGGCCTAGTAAAAACTGTAATGTATTGCTTTCTAATCTTGAGTACTCGCTGATTTCTATATCTGATGGAATGTAGAGATAGTCATAAAGGTTTTTTATCTTTTCATATACGAACTTCAATGCTTCATTTTTACTTTCGTAGCCAGTTTCATCTTTTATTCTTTGCTCGTAATCTGGTATGCTCTCAAATATCCCTAGGAATAACTCAGAAGATTTCTTAGGTTCCCTTTTGATTAAGCCTAGAGGAATTAAATAATGTTCATCTTTGTCTAGATTGTTAAATAGAATCTCTCGATGTTCACAAAACTGAGTGGCGAATTTAATTTGAGATGAATTGAAGTCTTCACTTTCTATTTGAGTCGTTATATCACTAATCACACCGAAGCATTTTTTCAGTTGGGATTCTCTAGATAACTCAGACTTTTTTATTATGAATAAAAGCGTTATATATGGTTCCCTGCCTGCATACCCCTTATTTCTTGTTTCATGATTTATATCAATGTCGTCAAGATCATTTTTATTCAAAAAGTCATCAATGGCCGATAGTAAACTACTCTTACCTACCCCATTTTCTCCGATTAGAGCTGAGAATTTATTTCCATTGCTAAGGCTTACATAGTTTATGTTTTTAAAGTTCTTATAATTTCTGATTATTATTGATGCGATCATCATATCTCTTCTTTTAATATTGTGCGCTAATTCTTAAAGTGATGGGAAATATTGCTCGTCCACTTAGGTGTTTTAATTAAGGGCCGTAGGGCCGTAGGTTCGATTAGCGAAGCGTAATCGGACGTTCGAGAAATAAGGTGTTATTACGGTGAAATACTCACTATCGGACCTTCTCTATAAAGCTGTTTCCCGATAGGGATGTGTGCCGCTTACTGCTGTACTCATATTCATTTTGTCACCTATGCAACCGTGTCGATTGTGCTTGTTACATAGGTGCGACAACCTGATCTTGCCATTGGGCGGGCGAGGAGTTGGTTCTGAGATAACAACCCTCCCGATCATTGCCCCAGCTAGAACAGGGATAATGAATGATTTGAGTTGAACAGATATTTCTAAGAGCGACGTTCAACCTTCCAATGTTCACCATCGTTAGATGGTTTTGCATCTTCATCACATCGAGTAACTTTGTTTTTTCCATTCCCCATATCGAGTTCAAGCCAGGGCAATTTAAAGTCTTTGAACATAAAGTAGGCGGGTTCTTCTATGTTTATCTTTTGTGGCTTTTTAGGACTGCAAATTATGAAGTGAGGCCTTACATTTGGCCATGTATTTTCGTTACCAAAAACAGCCTTGAATCGTTTATTTTTACTGTCTAGCTGACCATTGCTAAAGTAGCTGTCGCCTTTAGCTTCAATCATCACAATATGGGTTGTGTTTTCATGGTCAACAAAGGCAAGAAGAAAGTCGACATCCTCTTGAGTGCCTGATATTTGATAGTCGACTTTAATACCGTCTGTTTCTATAAAATTTCGCTTAACGCAGTCCGTGCAGTTGTTTTGAGTGAGGTACAAGCTGGCATAAATCCAGTCAAGGTGGTAATCCATCGCAGCAAAGTATTTTCTGGGAATTGTGAAGCCAATTAGCTTTGATATCTCATCAAGCTGTTTGTTATCCATGAGAAACTCAGGGTTTCCCAGCATTTGGCCAACCAAGTAAAACCGCTCTTTACGGTTAAATGACTTCAGATTTTTAATTAGTTCATTGCTCATATAAATCCCGAAAATGCTTATTGTCTGACAAGAAGTGATTCGATAGAAAACGGTGTATATCGTAGGGTGTAATGAACGAAGTGAATTACACCTTGAACTCTGATCTGCATGCACCCTATATCTAATATTGACCTCGGGGCTGCGGGTTGGGTGTTTCCCCCTGTTGTTCGCTGAGGTGAACCCGTTTGTCCAGGCCGCGAGGCAGGACGCCGAGCGAGCGCCGCTGGGCCAGGGATGGCCCATCGGCGCGTGCCGTAGGACAAACGGGTGAACCGAGGGAACCCGACGCAGGAGGGCGAACAAGTGGGGGATAAGACTTTTGGTGACTTTGGGTCTTTCCAAAGTCACTCGCCAAGCCGCGCAGCGGCGGCGAAACCCCGTCGAGGGCCACGCCCTCGCGCCCTGCGCGGCGAAGCCGTGCCAATCAGGCGAGTGACCCCTCACCCTAACCCTCTCCCGCAAGGGGAGAGGGGATTGTTGCCGCGGACGATTACGCTTCGCTAATCGACCCTACACGCTTATTGGCACCCTACCTTTCTCCCGCAAGGGGAGAGGGGATTGTTGCTGCGGACGATTACGCTCCGCTAATCGACCCTACAGGCTTATTGCACCCTGCGCCTCATCCCGTGGTGGGAGAGGCGCACTCCCGTTGCTTGGTGCCTTATCCCACTGGATGCTAGGATGCCGAACTTTCCTCTTATCCAACCCTTATCAGTTATGGCAAACCGGCTCGTCAGCAGTAAAAACAGGATCGCCCAGGCAGGGCGCTGGCTCGCGACCCGCGGGGCCGCGCTCTTTGCCGAACTCTCGGAGTTTCAGCAGCGCATCTGGGTGGTCAGCATAGTGAACGATACCTACACGGATACCTTTATCGTCAATGAAGGCAGCTTCGAAGAGCCCATGCAGTGGATGCGGCGCAAGCATTACAACGCCGATATGCTGCAGCGGGTCGAGGCCATGCAGCGCTCCCAGGTGATCCAGTTCGAGCTGGGTGATACCCGTCATCGCCTTATGCGGGTCAAATAATTCGGATTGTACCGAGTCGTGTCGGGCCTTGGGCCTGGCGGCGGCTGCATCCGGTCAACCTGTGGTCAGGTGATGGGCGTGCGACACGCATACTGGCCAGACGCCGGCGTTGAATTCCTCTCTTGTTCGCTGAGATAACACCCCGTCTGTTCGTTGAGATAACACCCCGTCGAAGAGAGCGTCCCCGCGTATTGCCGCAGGCGCGGGAGTCCGGCTGGACTGCGCAATAATTGCTACCGCCCCTGGCTGTCGCTACCACAATGCGCTGTTGACCATCAGAGGGAACAAGGGGGCCAACAGGCACCGTCCACCATATTACGGAGCCATCTCGGCCCAATCCATGGAATTGATGATGCAACTGTCAGAATTGCATGGTTTTTTGCGCCAGTTCAAAGTTATGGCCGCGAGGTGGCTGCCAATCGGGGTCGCCGGGCCTGGCAGGTCCCTCCCGGCAGGGGATTGGCCGGGGCAGGTGGGCAATAAAGGGGAAAGACCGAGCACCGTGCCCGGTGAGAAAGTCTGGGGTTGCGAGCCGGGAGTCCCTTGGGCCGCTGCGGCAGCAGCCGGATCGGCGCCGCCGCCAGAGGCGTGACTCGCCTGAGTGCCGTCCATCGACTGCCGGGGTAAAAATGGCGGTATTTTGCCTGATTGACCCTCTGCTTGCTTGTGGAGGGGCAGTGGGGTTGGCTATCGTTTCAGGACAAGACATGCAAGCTAAGAGGTGTGCATGGACACAATATTGCAGGCTCTGTCAGTGCAAGTGACAGCGGCGCGGGATCTGGAGAGCCTGACCCGCCCTCTCCTTGAAATGCTCGAGACGGTCACTGGACTGGAGTCGACCTATCTGACGCAAATCGACCTCGAACAGAGCGCACAACATATCCTGTATGCCCGTAATAGTGCCGCCTTGCAGATCCCGGAAGGGGGAAGCGTTGACTGGAGCGATACCCTGTGTCGACGGGCGCTCGATGAAGGGCGACTGTATGCCGCCGACGTCGCCGACCGCTGGGGTGATTCGGCAGCGGCCAGGGCGATGGGGATCCGCACCTATATGAGCAGTCCGGTGCGGACCTCTTCCGGTTCACTCTATGGCACCCTGTGCGGCGCCAGCGCCGAGCATAAACCCCTGGTGACAGGTTCTGAGCATCTGATCGCCTTTTTCGCCCGTCTGATTGCCGAGCATGTGGAGCGGGAGCAGTTGCTGCAACAGCTGCAACAGGCCAACAACGAGCTGTCGCGCCAGGCATTGAGCGATCCCCTGACCGGCCTGCCCAATCGTCGGGCGTTGATGCTGGAGCTTCACCGCCTGTTTTCGCTGTTGAAACGTACCGGCCATCCCCTGCTGATCTCTTTTATCGATCTCGACGGCTTCAAGGCGATCAACGACACCCACGGTCATGACGCAGGCGACCTGCTGCTGCAAACCATGGCGCAGCAGCTGGCGGGAGCCCTGCGCAGCGGCGATCTGCTGGCGCGGGTTGGCGGTGACGAATTCGTTGCCGTGGGCATGGGGCCACTGAGCGGTGAGGAGACGGTCGAGGCTGCCGTGCACTGTTTTCAGCGCCGCCTGTTCGAGCAGAGCCAAGTTCAATTGCCCTTGGCGTCCCAGGTGCTGAACTATCCCGGTGCCAGCGTGGGAGTGGTGGCTGTCGATCCAGCCAGCATCAGCATTGACGATGCGCTGCGCCAGGCCGATGCCTGCATGTATGCGGTCAAGCGTCAGCGCCGCGCCCAATCCTGAGGCGTCTGTATCAAGCCTGCCGAACCTGTCGGACGAGCAGCAAGCCGCAACAATGGTCGCTGGCTGAGCAGGGGCAACAAGGGGAGGGGGAGTCGCCCGTTGGCGGCTGGCACGCTTGGCTGCATGGTGCGGTCAGCGCACGGGGAAGTATTTGTGCTGGATCTGCTGAAATTCGCTGCTGGCCAGTACCTGGGTCAGGCCATTTTGAAACTCCTTGACCAGTTCATCGCTGACCGGGTGGCTGAAGGCGAAGCAGAACTGCTCCGAGCTCAACATCCAGAATACCTTGAACTGGGCGGGATCCAGCTGCTGGGAGGCAATGAGATCCATCAGTGTGGTCTTGTTGGTGGAGATCAAGTCGACCCTGCCGGAGGTGAGCATCTTGAGCGCCTGGGGCAGGCGGTTGGCGGCCATGATCTTTTGCTCGTCAAAGCCGTTGTTGAGCAGCAGTTGCTCCCCCACATCGGCGCGTACCGCCCCTATGGTGTGCTGCTGGGCATCTTCAAGCTTGGTGAGGGTGAGCGGGTTCTTAGCCAGCCCTATCAGCACGATTTCGGCATATCCGATGGGGCATGCCCATTTGAACAGCGGATCTCGCGCCTCGGTACGGGCGGTGGCGAACAGCACCACATTGGGTTTTTGGGTCAGCAGGTAATAGCCGCGAGCCCAGGGCATGATGGTGATGGTTTGCGGCGGCGTATTGGTCTTTTTCCACACCTGATGCAGCAGCTCGACGGCGAGGCCGGTCGGGGTGCCGGCGCTGTCTGTGTAGTTATAGGGTTTGTACTCTTCGCTGAGGTAGTGCAGCTTGCCAAGTTCCTGGCTGGCCTGGGTGATGGCTGCAAACAGCAGCGCGGCAAATCCAATCCATTTTTTCATGCTGGCCATCCTGATGAGGTGCTCTGTCATCCTCAAGTGTTACCACATAGCGATAATTCGCCAATAAAACCGGGTGTTAAATCAAGGGGTCAAGCGGGCTCCCTTTTGCACAGACTCAAGGGGCTGGCAGGTATCTTTGCCGCAGCGTCTGATATTCCGGCGATGCCAGTGCCTGGGTCATGGCGCGCTGGAACTGTTTGACCAAGTCGTCATCCACCTGGCGGCTGAAGGCGTAGCAGAGCTCTTCGGCATCCAGCACGAAGGCCACAGTGAAGTCGTCGGCATTGAGCTGCAGTGCCTTGATGGCGTCATAACCCGCCAGCTTGCTGGTCGCCAGCAGATCGGCGCGGCCCGACACCAGCATCCGCAAGGCCTGGCTCAGCCGGTTGGCCGGTATGATGCGGGTTTCATCCATGCCCCGGTTGAGCAGCAACTGCTCGGCGGCATCGGCTCGCACTGCGCTGATCCGGTAGTCGTTCATCTGCTCGACGGCACCGAGCTGTATAGGTTTGCTTTTATGGGCAAGCAGTATGTATTCGGAATAGCCGATGGGGCAGGCCCATTTGAACAGGTGAGAGCGGGTCTCGGTGCGGGCGGTGGAGAAGAGCACCACATTGGGTTTCTGGGTCAGCAGATAGTAGCCCCGCGCCCAGGGCAGGATGCGAACGGCTTGGGCGGGGGTGCCGCTGCGCTGCCAGATGAGTTGCAACAAGTCGACCGCCAGTCCGGTGGGCTGGCCTGCCTCATTGCTGAAATTGTAGGGAGGATACTCCTCGGTCAGGTACTCCAGTTTGGTCAAGCCAGCATGAGCCGTGCCAAGGCACGACATCAGCAGCAGACAACAGCACAACCTTATCCTCATGGGTACGTCCTTGGCGTGATTTCTGCAATCCTTTTGCGCAAGTGTGGGCAAAAAAGCCTGATATTGCCAGCAGTTACCAGCGGGCTCTGGGGTTGCCAACGGGTTTGAACTGCTCGTCCCTCAGCCCGACCAGCAACGCCTTGCCATCCCCCTGCAGGCGAAACTCCCCATAGCGAGCCACTTCAAACTGTTCACCCGTGCCCTCTTCAAAGAAGAAGGCATCGGGCCCGATCAGCCACTGGTTGTCGCTCTGGCGCACTTGCAGCAGACGCTCATTCGATGCCAGTTGCTCCGGCTTGCCATCGGCGGCCCAGTTGGCCACCTGATGCTCATCGAGCCGGATCACCAGGGTATCGCTGTCATTGGTGCGCTCGCTGTAACGGCTGGCACCCAGCTGGCGGGCGATGTCGTAGTTGAGGCGCATGTAATCCCCCTGCATCAGGGAGCGGGGATCCACCGGCGCCAGCCTGAGCAGGACTACCTCGCCGCTGGTCATGGCGGCTTCGTAACGCCAGACGGTGAAGTTGATGCCTGCCAGAATGGCTAGGCCGGTCAGAAAGAGGGCAAGCTGTCTCATGACGGCCTCCTGGCGTTGATCACATGCAGTAACTGGCGGGCACCGAGCAGCAGGGCGCCCGAGCCCAGCAGCAGCCAGGATTTGGTCATCAGGGTCAGCCCCAGATCGTAGTAATAGAGGGAGCCAAAGCCGAGCAGCAGCAGGCCCGCCAGCGTCATCAGCCCCATGCTGCCAGCATGGAAACCGAGTACCAGCACCAGGGCGCCCGCCCCCATGCCGGGGATGAAAGCGCTGATCAGCACCAGTGGCAGCCCGTATAGCAGTGGCAGCTTGAGCCGGATCATGACTCCGAGCAGCAGCGCCGCGCAGAGCAGGGGATTGAGCCAGAGCGGCAGGCGAGAGAGGCCAAGCTCGTCGAGCATGCTGGCCCCCTCGCTCCACAGCGGATGGTGCAAGCGCCCCAGCACCAGCAGGGAGAGTGCCAACCCCAGGGTCAGGGATTCATACAACTGATGGTGGGCCGGTTGACGTTCTGCCTGCAGCCAGCAGAAGGCAAGCGTCATCATGACCAGCGGCAGGGCCAGCAGTTGCAGGCCAAGGCAGGCAAGGCCCAGGGTAAGCAGTATGGCGGCGGCGAAGCTGTGAAACAGCCGGATCAGCCAGTGCTCGAACAGGGCGGCAATAAAGAGAGAGAGGGCGGCGAGCCCCAACCAGAGTTGCGCCGAGTGGAGATCAATCTGATCGATGAGGCCATAGAGCAGCCAGGCATCGGCGGCCAGCGCCAGCGCCAGCACGAACTGATCCCACAGATCGCTGCGCTGGGCGATGCGGTTGAGGCCAAAGGCGATGGCCATCAGCACGGCGCCCATCATGAGGGCGCTGTTGGCATCCTGGGTGAGCTGTGAAAAGGACATGAACAGGAAAAACAGCAGGAAGAGAGCGGCAACCCAGCCCACCATGCCGAGCAGAAAGCGGCTGGACCAGTGAGGTTGGGTATCACGGGGGGCTTCCCCTTCCACCAGATCAGCCTGTTGCAGCCGTTGCCAGGGGGTCAGATCAGCCATGTTGCCTCCTTTTGGCGGGCTTGCCAGATACCTTGCTTATACATGGGACCTCCGTTGTTGTTGCAGCCAGCGGCTGGCGGCGACCGAGAGGCCGATGGCGATCAGGCTCAGCAGCAGGAAGCCGTCCACGTCGGGATCCATCCACTTGCCAAGGGCTGTCAGGATAACGGCGATGAGGCTCAGGCACCCCATGGCGAGCCCGGCGATAAATTTGTGGTGCCAGAGGGCGTAGGCGGCGGCGAGCCAGCCCAGCCAGGCGGGCCACACCCAGGGGGAGGCGGCATCAAACAGCGCCAGCAGGGTCAGCAGTGTGACCCCCAATCCCGCGGCGAGCCCGGGTAGCCAGGCGGGCATCAGCTTGAGGCGGGTGGGGGCCAGCAAGAGGGCGCCCCACAAGGCGGCATTGAGCAGGGTCAGACACCAGCCCAGCCCCTCTTCATCGAAGCCAAAAAAGAAGCTGAACAGGCCGAGTCGCCAGTAGAGCATCAGTGCCAGCTGACCGAGCAGCCAGCTCGTGGTCCACAGCAGGGGGCTCTGGCCGAGCGCCGCCAGCGGCAGCAGCATCAGGGCCCAGGTGGCGAACAACTGCCAGGGATCGGCACCCGTCTGGTAGGTCTGACCCACCAGGGCCAGCAGGGCGCCAATATTGAGCGCCATGGCCAGCAGCAGTGCCTGGCGGGGTGTGTCTGTCATGGGTTTTCGCCACAGCAGCACCAGCATGGCGAGCAGGGGCAGCTCCAGCAAGGCGAGGCGAGAGACGCGGCCCAGCTCCTGCCAGTTGAAGGCGACGAAGAACACCAGACCGGCGCCGAGGCAGAGACTGCCGAGCCAGAGCAGCAGGCGATCAAACAACCATTGCCAGCGGGCACTGGCAGGGGGCAAGTCGCACAGGGCGAGGGCGGCGGGCAGGTGCGTCTGGGCGAGGCGTCCGCGTCTGACCCAGTCGAGCAGCGTCTGTCTTGAGGTGAAGTGCATGGGATGCTCCATGAGGTTTGCCGCATTATGCCACTGTCTTGGCACTGCGGGACACTCCCTGTCTGTGCGTGGGCGACAGCAGGCTGCGTATCCGTATGATGGCAGGTAACAAATGTCAGGTAACAAAAAGCCCCGCCTGGTTGAATAGAGGCGGGGCTGGCTTGTGATGGCACGACATCGAGGCCGGCATGGGAGCGGGGTAGGCAAGTGCTCACGCTTGCCTCGCCGCCTTGTGGTCATGCCGGCGGTTTGTCAGGCGAAGATGAGAGTACTCACCCCCAGCCCTGCAAACAGGATGGCGCAGGCGATGCGGATCCCCTTGAGCGGCAGCTTGTCGGCGCCCAGCTTGCCGAGCAGTACCACAGGCACGTTGGCCAGCATCATGCCGAGGGTGGTACCGGCGATGACTTGCGTCAGCGAGTCATACTTGGCCGCCAGCAGCACAGTGGCTATCTGGGTCTTGTCACCGATCTCGGCGATGAAGAACAGCACGAAGGTGGCCATGAAGGGGCCGTACTTGTCGAGCGGGCTCTCTTCATCATCCAGCTTGTCAGGTACCAGGATCCAGGCCGCCATCGCAATGAAGGAGCCTGCGACCAGATAGGTCATCACTTTGGGGTCCAGCCAGCGGCTGATGAACTCGCCAAGCCAGGCGGCTCCGGCGTGGTTGAGCAGGGTTGCCGCCAGCATGCCGGCTATGATGGGCCAGGGCTTGCGAAAACGGCAGATGAGCAGCAACGCCAGCAGCTGGGTCTTGTCGCCGATCTCGGCGATAGCCACGCTCAGGGTTGAGGTTAACAAGGCTTCCATAAAAATGACCGGGGGACGGAATTGTTATACCTGAGACAAGCCTGCGCCATCCGTCCCCGGTATTGGCACTGGCCCGTCAAAGGTCTTGTCAAATCCACGTATTAGATGGATCACCCTGACCATGGTGAGTTGGCACCAAGCATGTTGATCAGGGTCGCAAACCGGTTTGGGGTCGGACTGCGAGACTACTCCCCCTCGATGGGAGCGGGCATTCTAGGGAAAAACCATCCGCGAGACAAGCGACTCAACCACCGACCAGCTTGACGCTGAAACCGGCCTTCTCCAGCTCGGTCTTGATCAGGTCCCGTTTATCCCCCTGGATCTCGATGATCCCCTCTTTCAAACCGCCGCCGGTGCCGCATTTCTTCTTGAGCAGGGTGGCGATGGTTTTCTGCTGTTCCGCCGGTACACCGTGGATGGTGATGACGCCGGCGCCCTTGCGCCCTTTGGTCTCGCGCCGGATGCGCACAGTACCATCCTGCGGAAAAGGGGAGGCGGATTGGGGCTGGGTTTGTTCCTTGATCATGCCGCCATCCGTGCTGTAAACCAGGTGGCTGTTGTTGTCGTGACTCATGGCAGTTATTTGTGAGTTAGCTAAGCGGAGTTTGATTTTACTCAAATCAGCGCGGGAAACACGGATTATAATGCCCCGAGTAAAAGCGAATTATTATTGTTTAACTTCAGGAGTCAGTCATGGTACTCGCGCAGTTGTCACCGGGACAGAGTGCTCGCATCAAGCACATGAACCATCTTGAACGTACATTGCGGCGCAAACTGATGGTGATGGGCCTGCTGCCACAGACCGAAGTTCTCTTCCTGCGCGCGGCCCCGCTGGGTGACCCGCTCCAGATCCAGTGCCAGGGGATCTGTCTCTCCATGCAAAAAAGCCTTGCCCTGCAAATCGAGGTTGAACTGGTATGAACTACTCCCTCGTGACCGTCGGCAATCCCAATAGCGGCAAGACCTCACTGTTCAATGCCCTGACCGGTGCCCGCCAGCAGGTGGGCAACTGGAGTGGCGTGACCGTCGACAAGAAGATGGGCGAGTTTTCTGCCCAGGGACATGACTACAAGCTGATGGACCTGCCCGGCATCTATAGCCTGGCCAATCAGGAAGGGAGCCTGGACGAGCAGATCGCCAGCCGCTTCGTGCAGGGTCAGCAGCCGGACCTGCTGCTCAACGTCATCGATGCCGCCAACCTGGAACGCTCCCTCTACCTCACGCTGCAACTGCGCGAGCTGGGGCTGCCCATGGTGGTGGTGCTCAACAAGATGGATATCCTGCAAAAGCGACGGGTGACCATAGATGAAGCCCTGCTCGCCAAGGCGCTCGGTTGCCCTGTGGTGCCCCTGTCGGCCCACAATCGCCAGCAGGTCGCCGCCTTCAAGCACCAGATCCAGCAGTTTATCGGCAAGCCCCAGCCGGCGCTGGTGCTCGATTACGGCAGCACTCTTGAGAAAGATCTGGCGGAGCTGGAGACACTGCTCGCTCCCCATCACCTCACCGCCCGTGGCCGCGCCTTGCGCCTGCTGGAAGAGGATGAGGCGATGCAGGAAACCCTGCAGGCAGGGCAACAGGCCGCCGCTACCAATGTGGTTGCCCGTGCGCACCATGCTCAGGACATAGATCTGCAACTGGCGGATATCCGCTATGGCCACATTCATCAGTGGACCAGCCAGGCGTGCCAGCAAAAGGGCAAACTCACCGTTGCCCAGAGCGAATGGCTGGATCGGGTGCTGCTCAATCGCTGGGTGGGCATCCCCTTCTTCCTGCTGATGATGTACCTGATGTTCCTGTTTGCCATCAATGTGGGCAGCGCCTTCATCGACTTCTTCGACATCATGGGCGGCGCCCTGTTTGTGGACGGGGTGCATCACCTGCTGGGGCTGGTCAATGCCCCCGAGTGGGTTGGCGCCATACTGGCGGGCGGCTTCGGGGTCGGTTTGCAGACGGTCGCTACCTTTATTCCGGTGATCGGCTGTCTCTACCTGTTCCTGGCTGTGCTGGAGAGCTCAGGCTATCTGGCGCGGGCGGCCTTCGTGGTGGATGCCCTGATGCGCCGCCTCGGCTTGCCGGGCAAGGCGTTCGTGCCCATGCTGATGGGCTTTGGCTGTACGGTTCCCTCCGTGATGGCGACCCGTACCCTGAACTCGGAGCGCGAGCGGCTGATGACCTCGGCCATGGCGCCTTTCATGTCATGCGGTGCCCGACTGCCGGTCTATGCCCTGTTCGCGGTGGCCTTCTTCCCCGAATCGGGTCAGAACCTGGTGTTCGGTCTCTATCTCGTCGGCATTCTGGTGGCCGTGCTCACCGGCCTCTTGCTGCGCAACACATTGCTGCCGGGCAAGAGTGATTCCATGCTGATGGAGATGCCCGATTACGAGTGGCCGCGCCCCATCAACGTGGGGATCAAGACCTGGCAGAAACTCAAGTCCTTCGTGTTCGGTGCCGGTAAAACCATAGTGCTGGTGGTTGCCGTGCTGAGCGTTCTCAACTCGCTGGGGACAGATGGCAGCTTTGGTCACCAGGATCAGGAGAGCTCGGTGCTGAGCAAGGTCAGTCAGGCGGTCACCCCTGTGCTGCACCCCATAGGTGTGCGCGATGACAACTGGCAGGCCACGGTCGGCATAGTGACCGGTATCTTCGCCAAAGAGGCGGTGGTCGGTACTCTCAACAGCCTCTATGCCGGCAGTGCCGGTGATGAGGAGGAGAGTGAATACTCCCTCGTTGCCAGCTTCCACGAGGCCATCGCCGCCGTTGCCGCCAATCTGGCGGAGATCAACCCGAGCGATCCCATGGGGATCTCCGTCGGTGAGCTCGATGACAGACAAGCCGCTGCCGAAGCTCAGGAAGTGGACGTGTCGACCTACGGCAACATGCAGACTCACTTCGACGGCGCGGCCGGTGCCTTTGCCTACCTGTTGTTTGTGCTGCTCTACATGCCGTGCGCCGCCGCCATGGGCGCGCTGGTACGGGAAACCGGTCGCCAGTGGGCGCTGCTGACCGCCGCCTGGTGCAACTACACCGCCTTCCTGTGTGCCACCGTCTTCTATCAGGCGGCCACCTTTGCCGCTCACCCCGAGCAGAGCCTGTTCTGGATTGGCAGCTATGGCCTCTCCCTGCTGCTGCTCTGGTGGCTGGGCCGCCGTCACGGTGACATAGTCGCCCGCAAGGTGGTGGCCTTATGATACTGCGAGAGCTGGGGGATTATCTCGCCGTGCAGCGCAAGGTGAGTCGGCGGGATCTGGCGCGCCACTTCCATACCTCGGAAGATGCGGTGGAGGCCATGCTTGGCGTCTGGATGCGCAAGGGCCGTGTGGCCAAGCGGGAGACTCAGGTATGCGGTGGCAGCTGCTGCGGCAAGAGCCAGGAGGTGATGTTCGAGTGGTGTGAACCCGGCCAGATTGGTTTGGTACAAAAGCGCTAGCGCGCTTGTCGGATCCCTCACTCCATCATGCAATAAACAAGACCCGCCATCGGCGGGTCTTGTTGTTTCTGTTGCTGGCCGCCTATGGCCTGGGCGTTAACGCCCGGGCCAGCGTTGGCCCACCTCGGCGTGGCGATACCAGGCCATCAGGGCCTGCTGGCCCTCGATGTCATCCACCGCCGGTGACCAGGGGGCAAAGTCTTCCTCCCGGAAAGGGGCGTAGGGGCCGTGCTTCACCTCGAAGATGACGGCGCCGGGATCGAGTGACAGGACCGCATGCCAGGTGGCGACCGGGGTCTCCAGTACCGAGGTCTCTTCCCCCAGTACGCCACGAGCAACCACAGTGCCTTCATCGTCAAAGTTGAGCACCACGAAGCGCCCGCACAGGGCGGTGAGCAGCTCCCAGGTTTGCAGATGGCGATGGGGGCGAATGTAGGTATCTGGCTCCATGGCAATGGCCAGCCGCTGGATGGGGTCGGCCAGCTGGTCGTGCAGATTGTGATTCATGCGCTGGCGCGGGGAGTGGGCGGCCTCGGTGGCGAGACTGGCAAGGCGTGCGACGTCCAGTTTTTTCATGTGCAGTTCCATCATAAGGCAAAGGCAGGAGCGTCGGCAGAGTAGCATGCCCGAGGGGCTGACAGGCAAGGGACGAGCCGTAAGCAAATGTAAACAAGGGAGCCGGTCGGGCTCCCTTGTTCAGTGGCTGCTGTGTACCAACTCGCTTACAGCTTGGCCAGCATCTCTTTGGTGACCAGCACTATGCCCTGCTCGGAGCGGTGGAAGCGGCGGGCATCTTCACAGGCGTTTTCCCCCACCACCAGCCCTTCGGGCAGTATGCAGCCCTTGTCGACCACCACACGGCGCAGGCGACAACCGGCACCTATCTCGACCCCGGGGAAGATCACCGCCTGATCCAGGGTGCAGAAGGAGTGCACGCGCACATTGGTGAACAACACCGAACTCACGATGAAGGAGCCGCTGACGATGGTGCCACCGGAGAACATGGAGTTGATGGTCATGCCGTGCTGGCCGTTTCTGTCCTGCACGAACTTGGCGGGGGGGGTCATGGTCTGGCTGGTCCAGATGGGCCACTCCTGATCATAGATATCGAGCTCGGGAGTGACGGAGGCGAGATCCATGTTCGCTTCCCAGAACGAATCCACAGTCCCTACATCACGCCAGTAGGGGCGTTTTTGCGGGCAGCAGCCGACGCAGGACATGCTGAACGGATGGGCGTAGGCGGATCCCTCCTTGACCACCCGCGGGATCACGTCCATGCCGAAATCGTGGTGGGAATCCTGGTTGGCCAGATCCTCTTCCAGCAACTGGTAGAGATACTCGGCTTCGAAGATGTAGACCCCCATTGAGGCCAGCGCCATGTCGGCCTTGCCTGGCATGGCGGGCGGATTGGCCGGTTTCTCGACGAAGGCGTTGATCTTGCGATCCCCATCCACCGCCATCACCCCAAAGGCGCTTGCCTCTATGCGCGGCACCTCTATGCAGGCCACTGTGACCTTGGCCCCCATGTTGACGTGATCGAGCAGCATGGCGGCGTAATCCATCTTGTAGATGTGATCCCCCGCCAGCACCACCACGTATTTGGGGGCGTGATCGCGAATGATATCCATATTCTGATACACGGCATCGGCGGTGCCGCGATACCAGTTGACCTCGTCCACCCTTTGTTGGGCAGGCAGCAGGTCGATGAATTCGTTCATCTGGTAGCGCAGGAATGACCAGCCCGATTGCAGATGGCGCAGCAGGCTGTGGGATTTGTATTGGGTGACCACGCCGACCCGGCGGATCCCCGAGTTGATGCAATTGGAGAGTACGAAGTCGATGATGCGGAATTTACCGCCAAAATGAACTGCCGGTTTCGCCCTGTTGTCCGTCAACTGCTTGAGGCGACTGCCCCGCCCTCCTGCGAGAACCAAGGCCATGGTCTCGTTCAGCAATTGTCTGGATTTTGCTGTATTGGCAGGTTGTAACAACATTGAATACCCCTTTGTTGATAGAATCTCTTGATACTGCCTCCTTTGAGGCCTGTATGAAAGGGCTTTCAACGACATTTTTTGCAAGCAGGGGGCTCACATTGATTTTTTTGTCATTTATGTGAGCAAACGCCATGGCCGGGGGACGGGTGTTAACCAGATAGCAACATGGCGAGAAGACGCAGGGGCTAAGACAAGGATGGCTGACTGGCGTTTTTTTTGAACCGTCATCTGCCATGGCGGATGACGGTTCAAGGGGGGAGGGAACAGGGTGCGGACTAGAAGGGATCGTTGCTTTCGTCCTTGGTGGGCTCCAGACTCCAGCCGGTGGCATCCGCACTGTTGGCGATCTGGCCTTTCTCTTTCCACAGTTTGATCTTAAGGCGCAGGTTGTTGGCCGAGTCGGCGTTTTTCACCGCTTCTTCCTCCTCTATCACCCCTTCCACCACCAGATCGAACAGGGCGCTGTCGAAGGTGACCATGCCGAGCGCTCTGGATTTCTCCATTACCTCTTTCAGGCTGCCAAATTCGCCGCGTTTGATCATGTCGCGGATGGTGTGGGTGCCCAGCATGATCTCCACCGCCGCCCGGCGGCCACCGTCTGTGGTTTTCACCAGTCGCTGGGAGACAAAGGCCTTGAGGTTGTTGCCAAGATCGTTGAGCAGTTGCGGCCGGCGCTCTTCCGGAAAGAAGTTGATGATGCGATCCAGCGCCTGGTTGGCGTTGTTGGCGTGCAGGGTGGAGATGGCCAGATGCCCGGTTTCGGAGAAGGCAAGGGCATGCTCCATGGTCTCGCGATCGCGAATTTCACCGATGAGGATCACATCCGGTGCCTGGCGCAGGGTGTTCTTGAGCGCGGCGTGGAAGCTGCGGGTATCTACCCCTACCTCCCGCTGGTTGATGATGCTCTTGCGGTGACGATGGACGAACTCCACCGGATCCTCGATGGTGATGATGTGGCCGCCGCTGTTGCGGTTGCGATGGTCGATGAGGGCCGCCAGCGACGTGGATTTGCCCGAGCCTGTTCCGCCCACAAACAGCACCAGGCCCCGTTTCTCCATTATGGTGTCGAGCAGCACGGGGGGCAGTTTGAGATCTTCAAAGCGGGGGATCTCTGTCTTGATGTTGCGGGCCACCAGGGAGACTTCGTTGCGCTGCTTGAAGATGTTGATCCGAAAACGGCCTATCTGGGGCAGGGAGATGGCGAGGTTCATCTCCAGCTCCCGCTCGAACTGCTGCTTCTGCTCGCCATCCATGATGTCGGCGGCTATCTTGGCCACTTCTCCCGGTTCGAGCGACGTCTCGGACAGGGGGCGCAGCCCACCGTTGAACTTTGCGCAGGGAGGGGCGCCGGTCGACAGATAGAGGTCTGAGCCGTCCTGCTTGGCCAGGATCTGTAGCATGTCTCGCAATTCCATGGTTTTGCCTCGTCTATCAAGGAGATGCCGTTACTTGGGATGTTATTGAGTGTACAGCCTCAGGCACCGGTGAGTTTCTCGCGAAACACAAAAAACACCGCGCCCATGATGCAAAGGCCGGCCCAGAGGTAATCCCACTTCAGATCCTCTTTCAGATAGAAGACCGAGAAGGGGACAAACACGGTAAGGGTGATCACCTCTTGCAGTATCTTGAGCTGGCCAACACTCATCACTGTATGGCCGATACGGTTGGCGGGCACTTGCAACAGGTATTCGAACAGGGCTATGCCCCAGCTCACCAGAGCGGCGATGATCCAGGGTTTGTGGTTCATGCTCTTGAGGTGGGCATACCAGGCGAAAGTCATGAAGACGTTGCTGCACAAGAGCAGACCGATACTGGCGAAAATCGGGTTCATTGGATTCTCCTTGAAAGTCCGGCGCATTTTATCCCTGAACCCCGGGTTTCCATAAGTGGCACGGCAGGGTATTTTTAACCCATCAAGGGTGGGTGATACAGGGATCAGGGGATGGGGAAGAGAGGCTGGGGAGTGTTTGGCCTGCTGCTGGCCTGCCAGGCACAGGGTGCACCAACCCTGACGGTGGCCACCGATGTCTGGCCACCGTTTCGAGTCTTGCAACCGGATGGTCAGTTTCGCGGGTTGGACATGGATATTCTGCAGCGGCTGCAGAGCCGTAGCGGCATACAGTTCGAGGTGAAGCGGGTCCCCTGGGGACGGGCCCTCAAGCAGATGCAGACCGGTCAGGTTGATCTCATGATAGGGGTGGCGATGACGCCGGACAGGGCACAGTTCATCGATTATCTGCAACCCGCCTACTACCAGTGCAGTTCTGCCTTTTATGGCAAACCGGCAGTGGTGTCATCCCTTAACACCTATGCCGACCTGCAGGGGCGAAAGGTCGGTCATGTGCTCAACTCCGCCTACTTCGAGCCGTTTGATTCGGACAACCGGCTCGACAAGCACGGCGTACCCACCGAGGATCAACTGCTGCGCATGGTGCAGCGGGGCCATTTATCGCTGATGATAGGCACGGATTGCCAGGTGGATTATGCCCTGAGCCAGCACAATGAGGCCGGGCTCATCAAGGCGGCCTATCTGCCACCCAAGCCGGTCATGCTCTATCTGGCCATGAGCAAGCGCTCCCCTCACCACGCCCTGCGGCAGCCGCTGGCGCTGGCGTTGCAGGAGATGGTGGCGAGCGGCGAGATAGGTGCCCTTGCCAAACCTTACCAGCCTTGACCTTGGGTGGTAACGCACTGTTATCATGCGCTTTTCATCCTTGTGCGCCGGGCTGGTCAATACAGCATCGGCGCCGGGCCTTGTACACGTTCGGGGAGCTTCTGTGTATTTCTCTTTGCTCGCCCGCCAGCGACGCTGGCAGCGGGGCTGGTTGTTTTGCCTGACGCTGCTGACCCTGCTGCTCTTTTTCTTCTCCCTTATCTGGGGCGAATTCATGCTGCTGCCCTGGCAGCCCATGGGCGATCTTGAACAACGCATCCTGCTTGAGTTGCGGTTGCCCCGTGCCTTGCTGGCCCTGCTGGCGGGGGCGGCGCTCGCCTGCGGCGGCGCCGTGCTGCAGGTGATGCTGCATAACCCGGTGGCCGAACCCGGCCTGCTTGGCGTGTCGAGCGGCGCTGGCCTCGCCGCCATGGTGGCGATGGCCGTGGCCAAGTTCCTCGGTATCTATCTGCCGGGCTGGGGCTTGTCGCTGGCAGCGTTTGGTGGCGCCCTGGCGGTGACCATGCTGCTCATTCGGCTGGCGCGTCGGGCCAGACTCGGCCATACCCGTCTGCTGCTGTTCGGGGTCGCCATCGGCATCCTCACCAATGCGGCCATGACCTGGTTGATGTACTTTGCCGATGACGGCTCTCTGCGCGAATACATGTTCTGGATGATGGGCAGCCTCTCCTATGGCAGCCAGCAACTGGCCTGGTGGTGGCTGGTGCTGCCGCTGACCCTCGGCTGGCTTTGCTGGCAGGGCAGGGCCTTGCAGCAACTGCTGCTGGGGGAGACCCAGGCCCGTCTGATGGGGCTGGACGTGGACAGGATGCGGGTGCGACTGGTGCTGGCGGTCTGTCTGCTCACCGGCATTGCCGTGTCGCTATGCGGTGTCATCGGCTTTGTCGGGCTGGTGGTGCCCCATCTGCTGCGTCTGTGTGGTGGCAGCGATCAACGCTTCCTGTTGCCCGCCTCGGCGCTGGGGGGCGGCGCCCTGCTGCTGGGGGCCGATCTGGTTGCACGCTCTGCATTAAGCGCCGGTGAGCTGCCCATCGGTGTCATCACCGCCTCGGTCGGCGCCCCGCTCTTCATCTATCTGCTGCTGAGGCAAGATGCCAATGCTACCGCATAAATACCGGCCCGAATGCCGACATGCTCAAGTTGTCTACCCGCTGTTGAGGCAAGATGCCCATGCTGCCCGCTGATCCCTCTTTGCTTGAGTCAGCCTCCCTGATCGAGGCGCGGGCCCTTGCCATCCCGGAGCGACTGGCTGCGCTGGATCTCGATTGGCAGGGTGGTCAGCTGGTGGCCCTGCTCGGACCCAACGGCAGCGGCAAATCCACCCTGCTTGGCGCCCTGGCTGGTATTTTGCCCTCCGCGGGCACAGTGCGGCTTGGCGGGGTGGCGATCCACGAGCTGAGCTGGCCGGAGC
This sequence comes from Aeromonas sp. TS_SC_11, assembly GCF_057318915.1. Taxonomy (NCBI): domain Bacteria; kingdom Pseudomonadati; phylum Pseudomonadota; class Gammaproteobacteria; order Aeromonadales; family Aeromonadaceae; genus Aeromonas; species Aeromonas sp. TS_SC_11. The sequence goes on along the minus strand of NZ_CM170470.1, from coordinate 4,217,679 downwards.
TGGCCCAGCGCCGCGCCATGCTGCCCCAGCGCCAGCCCCAGCTGTTTCATATTCCTGTGTTTCAGGTGTTGGCCATAGGGCTGGATGAGCGGGTGCAGGCCAGGCAACCGGGCGATGTGAAGCAGGCCCAGAGCGATGCCGTCGACGCCCTGTGCGATGCACTTGAGCTGAGCTCACTATTGGCGCGGGACTTCAGTCGTCTCTCCGGCGGGGAGCAACAGCGGGTGCTGATTGCCCGTACCTTGCTGCAGGTGTGGCCCGGCCTCAATCCGGCGGGGCGAGTCTTGCTGCTGGACGAACCGCTGGCGGGGCTGGATCTGCACCATCAGCTGGCGCTGTTGCGGCTGCTGAAATCGTTGGCACGGCAGGGGCTGCTGGTGGTGCTCGCCATCCACGACATCAATCTGGCCATCGACTGGGCGGATCGGATCCTCTGTCTGCAACAGGGGCGCGTGGTGAGCGAGGGGGGCGTCGATGTCATCGACGAAGCCTTGCTGGAGCGGGTGTTCCAGATCAAGACTGACCGCATTGAGGCGGCCGGTCGGGTCTGGTTTATGCCGAGCCTGTGAGAAACAAGAAAGGCCCTTGGCGTCAGCCGAGGGCCTTTTTGAAGAAGACGACTCGCTCCGTTTCGGCAAAGCCGAGTCGCTCGTGCATGCGCTGTGAGGCAAGATTGTCGATGGCGGCATCGGAGGCAAGCTCGCGGCAACCCAGCTTGCGGCCCCACTGCGCCACTTGGGCGATCAGGGCGCGCGCCAGCCCTCGCCGGCGCGACGCTGGTTGGACATAGACTCCTTCCAGATAGACCACCGGGCTGCTTTCGCAGCCATTCACGTAATCGTGGCGCAGGGCGGCATCGGCAAAGCCCACCGCCTGGCTCTGTTCATCCAGCGCCAGAAAGGCGTTCAGGCCGGCATTGGTCAGTAACTCGCCCCCCTCCCGCAGATGGGCAGCGATCCCGTGGTGCGGCCACAGTTGCTGGCGCAGGGTCGCCCACTGCGCCAGCCGGGCCTCATCGAGGGGCACTATCCGCCAGCCAGTCTCTGTCATGCCGGGCTCAGCCCTGCCGCTTGGCAAGGCGCACCTGCGCAGCCTCGGCCAGCATGGCCAGCAGCGTCTCTGTGTCGCTCCACGACAGGCAGGCATCCGTGATGCTCTGGCCGAAGGTGGCAGCGCAGCCGTTCTCCACATCCTGACGACCTTCCACCAGGAAGCTCTCGGCCATGATGCCGGCGATGCCGGTACGGCCGCGGCGCAGCTGATCGCAGATGTCCTGGGCCACCAGCAGCTGACGGCGGTGATCCTTCATGCTGTTGCCGTGGCTGAAATCCACCACCAGGCGCTCCGGCAGGCCCACGTCGGCCAAGGCTTCGCACGCCTCGTCGATGCTGGCGGTATCGTAGTTGGGTCTGTGGCCGCCACGAAGGATCACGTGGCCATAGGGGTTGCCGGCGGTGCGGTAGATGGTCATCTTGCCGTCCTTGTCCGGGGAATAGAAGATGTGGCTGTGGCGGGCTGCGCGCACCGCATCGATGGCGATGCGGGTGTTGCCGTCGGTGCCGTTCTTGAAGCCGACCGGACAGGAGAGGGCGGAGGCCATCTCGCGGTGTACCTGGGATTCGGTGGTACGTGCGCCTATGGCACCCCAGGTGATGAGGTCGCTGATGTACTGACCGGTCACCATATCGAGAAACTCGGTGGCGGTGGGCATGCCGATCTCGTTGATGTCGACCAGCAGCTTGCGGGCCAGTTTCAGCCCTTCGTTGACATCGAAGCTGCCATCGAGGCGCGGATCATTGATCAGCCCCTTCCAGCCGACGATAGTGCGCGGCTTCTCGAAGTAGGTGCGCATTACGATGCAGAGGCTCTCTTTGTACTGCTCGCGCAGGGCATTGAGGCGACGGGCATACTCGTGGGCGGCGGCCGGATCATGGATGGAGCAGGGGCCGACGATGACCAGCAGGCGCTGATCCTCACCGGCCAGAATGGCTTCCACTTCGCGGCGGGCATCCAGCAGGTTCTGGGCAACGGTGTCATTTAACGGGAAGGCGTGCGCGAGCTCGCTTGGAGTGATCAGGGACTCCAGGCGACGGGTGCGCAATTCATCGGTGTGAATGGACATACGACTCAATTCTCGAGTGGGTGGCGTGGGCTGTAGCGTTGACCGCGTGCCGAAAATGCAAGGGGATAAAATAAAGCAAAATGCCCCTGATGGAAACCTCGAGGGGCTCTGATAGGATGTGAACCCCAAAACGACGCCAAATGAGGTAGATAGCGTGGCAAAGCCAGGAGCAACCGGGGTTACCCGCATCATCAACGCAACCGGTTACAGCATGAAGGGACTCAAATCGGCCTGGATCAACGAGGCGGCCTTTAGGCAGGAGCTGATGTTGATCCTGCTGCTGATGCCGTTGGCCTTCTGGCTCGGGGATTCCCTCAACCAGATCCTGCTGCTGGTGAGCATCAGCTGGCTGGTGGTGATCGTCGAGGTGCTCAACTCTGCCATCGAGGCAGTGGTAGACAGGGTGGGCTCGGAGCATCACGAGTTGTCGGGCCGCGCCAAGGATCTTGGCTCCGCCGCCGTCTTTATCGCCCTGGCGCTCAATGCCCTGGTGTGGGGCGCTCTGGTGGGACGCAACCTGCTCGGCTGGTGGTAGCTTTTCGGTACCAAGAAAGCCCGGCGGGGCATAACCCAGCTCGGCTGGTGGTAGATTGCGACAGCAACCTTTCTCGTGATTAAGAGACAGGGGCGTCCGATCACGCTGTGCCAATCGAACCGACGCTCTCTGGTGAACCACACAGTACCCGGTCATAAAGAAACCCGCCATTCGGCGGGTTTCTTGTTTACTGCGTTTTGTCGGTTGGGTTAGTTGCTTGGCGGCATAGCCCGACGGCTCAATGCAGGATCCGCGCACGTATGGTGCCGTTGATCTCCTTGAGCTTGGCGAGCGCCTTCTCGCTGTGCTCTGTCTCCACGTCGATCACCACATAACCGATATGGCTGCTGGTCTGCAGGTACTGACCGGCGATGTTGATCCCCTCTTCGGCGAAGATCTGGTTGATCTTGTTCATGACGCCCGGCTGGTTGCGGTGAATGTGCAGCAGGCGGCTGGAGCCCTTGTGGCCCGGCAGCGAGACTTCCGGGAAGTTGACGGCGGAGAGGGTGGAGCCGTTGTCAGAATACTTGACCAGCTTGTTGGCTACTTCCAGACCAATGTTCTCCTGGGCTTCCTGAGTGGTGCCACCGATATGGGGGGTGAGGATCACGTTGTCCAACCCGCGCAGCGGGCTCAGGAACTCTTCGTCGTTGGACTTGGGCTCAACCGGGAAGACGTCGATGGCGGCACCGGAGACATGACCGCTCTTGATGACGTCGGCCAGGGCATCAATATCCACCACGGTACCGCGGGCGGCGTTGATGAAGATGGCGCCCGGTTTCATCATGCGCAGCTGCTCGGCGCCGATCATGTTCTTGGTGGAGGCGGTCTCCGGCACGTGCAGGCTGATGACATCGGACATGTTGAGCAGTTCGACCATGCTCGGCACCTGGATTGCGTTGCCCAGGGAGAGCTTGTTCTCGATGTCGTAGTAGTAGACCTTCATGCCGATGCTCTCGGCTATGATGCCAAGCTGGGTACCGATATGGCCGTAGCCTATGATGCCGAGCTTCTTGCCACGGGCTTCCACCGAGCGATTGGCCAGTTTTTCCCATACGCCGCGATGGCACTTGGCGTTTTTCTCCGGGATGCCGCGCAGCAGCAGCAGTATCTCGCCCAGCACCAGCTCTGCAACGGAACGGGTATTGGAGAAGGGGGCGTTGAAGACGGGGATGCCACGCAGGTGGGCGGCGTCGAGGTCAACCTGGTTGGTCCCGATGCAGAAGCAGCCGATGGCGACCAGCTTGCTTGCGGCATCCAGCACCTTTTCGGTGAGCTGGGTGCGCGAGCGCAGGCCCACGAAATGCACATCACGAATGCGCTCGATCAGATCCTCTTCCGACAGGGAGGTCTTGAGGTACTCCACGCTGGTATAACCTGCGGCACGAAAGGTCTCTACCGTGTTGAGATGCACTCCCTCCAGCAGCAGCACCTTGATCTTATCCTTGTCCAGCGAAAACTTGGCAGTCATGACGATCCCTCTATGTATGCAAAGAATGAGTGCAGATATGGTGTGTGAAGAAAACCGTAAAGTAGCAAAAACGATTGTGAGAGGGAATATTTGTGACGAAAGTCAAATTCTTTGAAGTTTTCAACGATAGTTGTAAACCACAGTTTGCAACTCATTGAGTGATAAATGAAAACGGCGCCACCAGGCGCCGTCATCGATTCGCAGAGCAATGATGTTGTCGAGAAAGCCTTATTGGGTGATGACCCCGTCAGGTGTGCCGATCAGTACCACGTCCGCGCCACGGTGGGCAAACAGACCGTTGGTGACCACGCCCACTATGCCATTGAGCTGTACTTCCAGCGCCTTGGCATCCTTGATGGCCATGCCCTTGACGTCCAGTATGATGTTACCGTTGTCGGTGACCACACCTTCGCGCCACTCGGGGTTGCCACCCAGCTTGCGGATCTCGCGGGCCACGTATTCGCGGGCCATGGGGATCACTTCCACCGGCAGCGGGAACTGGCCCAGCACGTCCACGGTTTTGGTGTTGTCGATGATGCAGATGAACTTGTCAGCCACGGCCGCCACTATCTTCTCGCGGGTCAGGGCCGCGCCACCGCCCTTGATCATGTCGCGACTGGCATTGATCTCGTCGGCGCCATCCACGTAGACGGAGAGGGCATCGATGTCATTGAGGTCATAGACATTGATGCCAAACTCTTTGAGGCGCTCGGTGGAGGCGATTGAGCTGGATACAGCCCCGTTGATCTGGTCCTTCATGGTCGCCAGCGCATCGATAAAGTGGTTGACGGTAGAGCCTGTGCCTACCCCGACTATGGTACCGGGCACCACGTATTTGAGCGCAGCCCAACCAGCCGCCTTCTTCATTTCATCTTGAGTCATGATCGATCCTCTGGGAAAAAGCGGGCGCATTATATCCAAGCATCCCCCCCAGAGCGACTACAGAGGTCACGTTCCGGTCCAAAAATCCCCAAGATGTAAATCGTTTGCCTGTTTATTGAGCCCCCTGGATGGCATCTGGCGTGGCGGACACGGAATAGAGGCGGGGAGATGGCAAAAAACAGAGACGGCAGCACAGCCAACGGGGGCAGGCACAGGCAGTCGGCACAGGCCGACTGCCTGTGAGGTCATGCAAATTGCCAGCAGCGGCTCGGGGTGATGATCTGCGGCAGCGGCACGTCCCACTGCTCCTGTGGCACGGCATCCACCTGTTGGCAGTCATGGGCGAGACCCAGTGGCTTGGGGCCCAGCTTGTGTTCGTGCCAGCAGGCGAGGGTGCGATCGTAATAGCCGCCCCCCATACCGAGCCGATTGCCCTCGGCATCGAATGCCACCAGCGGGGTACAGATAAGGTCCAGGGTGCTATGGGGTACCACCTGGGACATATCCAGCTCAGGCTCGGCGATGCCGTAGCGATTGCGGGTCATGGGGCTGGTGGCTGTGTAGCGCAAGAAGAGCAGGTGACCCGGGGTGAAGGGGTGCAGCACCGGCAGGTAGACCTCCTTTTGCTGGGCCCAGAGCCAGTGGATGGCGGGCAGGGGGTTGAGTTCGCCATCGTTGGCCAGGTAGAGGGCAATGCGTCTGGCGGCCAGGATCTCGCTGTGCTGTTTGAACTGGGCAACCAGCTGCTGGGCTGCCTCCTGCTGCTCTGTCTGGCTCAGGCTTTTTCTGCGCAGACGAATGAGCTGGCGCAGGGTTTGCCGCTCATGGGCTTGCTCGGTTTGGGTATCCGGCATGGGGGCTCCTGTATTGTGCACCTGGGGTGAGCAGAGAGTTGGCCGCAAAGGCTTGGTTACCTTAACAAGGCTTGCGAGGGATGAACAGGGCGACAAGCCCGGCGGGGATGGGCTGCCAGGCCGGGTGCAATGCCCGGTCCGGCAGCCGTCCCGGTTATTTGTCCGATGTCTTGCCCATCTGATGCTTGACGAATACAGCCACTATTGCAGCCAGTGCCAAGGCCATGGGATAGAAGCTCATGCTCACCACCGCCAGTGGCGACAATGCGAAGATGGAGCCCAGCAGCAGCGCCTGTGCGCCCCAGGGGATGAGCCCTTGGACCACGCAGGAGAAGATATCCAGCATGGAGGCGGCGCGGCGCGGGGTGACACCGTGATGCTCCGCCAGCTCACGTGCTACCTTGCTGGCCACTATGATGGCCACTGTGTTGTTGGCGGTGCAGAGGTTGGTCAAGCTTACCACGCCTGCGATGCCGAGTTCGGCCGCCTTCTCGTTCTGCTCGCCATCGTGCTGGCGGGTAAAGCGGGCAATCAGGGCGCTGATGCGGGCGCTGATCCAGGCCAGCCCGCCCTGGCGTTCCATCAGGGCGCCGAGACCGCCGATCAGCATGGAGAGCAAAAAGATCTCCTGCATGCCGGTAAAGCCCTGATAGATGTCCTTGCTGAACTGGCCCAGCGGGTAACCGCTGATCATGCCAACCGCGCCCGCGGCCACAATGCCAATCCCCAGCACCATGAAGACGTTCATGCCGGATAGAGCCAGCACCAGGATCAACAGATAAGGCATCACCTTGAACAGGTCCGCGCTGGCGGTGGTGGTGGGAGCTTCCCCCACTGAACCCAGGGTCAGATAGAGCAGGATCACTGCGATGGCGGCAGGGGCCGCAATCTTGACGTTCTCGCGAAACTTGTCCTTCATCTCGCAGCCCTGGCTGCGGGTCGCCGCTATGGTGGTGTCCGAGATGATGGAGAGGTTATCGCCGAACATGGCGCCGGAGAGAATGGTGCCGGCCATCAGCACGGGATCGATACCGGCTGCCTGGGCGACGCCGAGCGCTACCGGCGCCACGGCGCCGATAGTGCCCATGGAGGTGCCCATTGCGGTGGCAATAAACGCAGAGATGAGGAACAGGCCCGGCAGCAGGAACCAGCCCGGGATCAGCGACAGACCGAGCGCGACGGTGGCATCGACCCCACCGGTGGCCTTGGCCACGGTGGCGAAGGCGCCAGCCAGCAGATAGATGATGCACATCGCCATTATGCTGCTGTCACCCACCCCCTTGAAGAAGGTTTCAAGGTTCTTGTTGAACCCCTCTTTTCCCAACGTCAGTGCCAGCATGACGGCAGGCAGTGCAGCCACGGGGGCGGGCAGCTGGTAGAAGGCGAATTCCACCCCCTGCAGGGTGAGCCAGGTGCCGGTACCGATAAAGAGAGCAAGAAAGACCAGAAGAGGCAGCAGGGCTCTGGCGCTGGGTTGGGTCTGGATCATGTATTCCTCTGTGGTTGAACATGACCTCCCTGTCGTCACCAGCCCGGGTTGATGGGATGAGCGTGGCGGGCATCCTGCCGCTGTGGGGCGCCTACAGTAGTGAGTCGGGGGCATTCGGTCAAGATAGACGTCCAGACGGATAGAGTTTTTTTCGGTCAATTCTGATGAGATTGAAATATCAAAAGTATATTCTGAAAAATTAATCAATGCTGTCAATTGTTCGGCATCGTCTTGGGACATGCAGGGCACTTTTCACAGACATGTCATTTGGCTGACGGGGCCGACGAGGCTAATGGTACTGAATATCCGGGCTATCTGCGTTTGGGGTAGGCCACCGCCGACGCCTTGCGCGTGCTGGGCATGGCACCCGCACCTGCAGGCAATGAGGCGGCCTTGATAGTCGGTGAGGGCGGCGCTGTTACTGGGTCATTTTCTCCACGGCCTGAACGGCTGCCGCCAGGGCGCGCTTATCGAGGGTCAGGGCAATGTGACCGATATCCGGCACCAGGGTGACGGGCCATTGAATGCCGAGCGCTCTTAACTCGGGTTCCAGTTGGTCGGTTTTAAATGCCTCGTCATCGGTGCCCGCAATCACGGCGCAGGGACGTTTTACATTGCGCAAATTCTGCCGGTAGTCGCGCTCTGGCTGGAAATTCGAGGCGAGGTTGAAGGAGTAGGAGGGGGTCAGGAGAGCTTTCGCTTCTTCATTGAGCGCAAAGTTCAGCACGGTCAGATGGTTGAGTGCTGAAATATGGAAACCGTTGAGGATGCTCAGGGCAATGAGGCGAGGAATGCCGACACGCACCCAGCCTCCGCTGTTTGGTCGGTAGTTGGCGGCAGTGGGGCCCAGATACGGAGAGAGGAGCAGGTAGTTGTCGAACAGGGTTTGTCGCGAGCTGCCGGCAACGCGCAGCACAAAGCCACCGCCGGACGAGAAGCCTGCGAGGGTGGCGGGTTTGCTCGGGGTCACTGCTGCTGAGAAATCTTCCAGATCGTCTTCCAGTTGGCCTATGTAGGCTATCGTGCCTCTCTGGCCCGACTCGCCATGGCCGCGGATATCGAGGGTGTAGGCACCATAACCGGCTTGCGAGAAGGCGCTCACCAGTATGTGCATGCTCTGGCTGCTGGCCGAGGAGCCATGAACCAGCACAACGCTACCCCTGACATCCTTGCCTGCGGGAGCATAGTGTCGGTAGGCGAGTTCGGCACCGTCACGGGCCTTGTATCTGGCGGGTGAGGGCAGGCCGCTCCAGTCAAGGGTTTTGAAGGGGTTGCTGATACTGGCCATCTCCGGCGCCGGGCCAGGCCCGCCAAACAGCAGCGCCGCCACAAGGGTGACAAGGCCGAGCGACAGCAGGCCCAGTAAGCACAGCAATCCCGTATTCATATGTCTATCTCCTGGCGGCAGCGGCGTGGGGTTGAACCTTGTGTCCATCAAGGGAAACCTATCAGATGGCGCCGTCTCTGCCAAACCCCAAACCGCCAGTCTGCGGGGTTTGAATGGCAAGGGGTGGATCAGCCATTTTGAGCGGTTCACCGTCGCGCCCGAACCGAAGAGGGTGTCTCACGGCTTTTCAAAGCCGGCGCAGGCTGGTAAAACGGTCTCTTTCCATAAAACAGATGAGAGGGTGGAGATGGACAATCCGATCCGTGTGGCCGTGATGGGCTGTAATGGTCGTATGGGCAAGGTGCTGCTGGAAGCCATCACCAACGCCGATGGCGTGGTGGTCGGGGCGGCGCTGGAGCGACCTGGCTCTGCCGTGATCGGGCTGGATGCCGGTGAGCTCAACGGTCTGGGCAAGCTGGGTGTGATGATCAGCGACAGCCTGGACAAGGTTCGGGATGAGTTTGATCTCATCATCGACTTCACCCGTCCCGAGGTGACCCTGGCCAACCTGGCCTTTGCCCTGGCCCACAACAAGCAGATGGTGATCGGCACCACAGGTTTTGATGACGCAGGCAAGGCGGCGCTGAAAGAGGCGGGCAAGCAGATCGGCATCGTCTTCGCCTCCAACTACTCGGTCGGCGTCAACCTGGTGTTCAAGCTGCTGGAGCAGGCCGCCAAGGTGATGGGGGATTACACCGACATCGAGATCATCGAAGGACATCACAGGCACAAGGTGGATGCACCATCCGGCACAGCGCTTTCCATGGGGGAAGTGGTGGCCAAAACCCTGGGTCGCGATCTCAAGGAGTGCGCCGTCTATGGCCGTGAAGGGATCACCGGCGAGCGGGATCGCAACACCATCGGCTTTGCCACCATTCGTGCCGGCGATCTGGTGGGGGAGCACACCGTCATGTTTGCCGACATTGGCGAGCGGGTGGAGATCAGTCACAAGGCCTCCAGCCGCCTCACCTTCGCCAATGGCGCTGTGCGCGCGGGCAAGTGGCTTGGCCAGCAGGGTGCCGGTCTTTACGACATGCAGGATGTACTCAGTCTGAAATAAGCTGCCTGACGTCCTGGGTGTCATCGCTCCCCCTGCGAGGGGCACCCACTGCCTTGCCAAACCCCGGTTCGCCGGGGTTTTTCGTATTTTTTGTATAAATGGTGATTACGCCGCGTTTTTTCACCCAAACCATCCAAACTACCTCTTTCTAGAACGGCGGCCTCGCTCCCCTCTTTCAAATGTCATCAAAGCGTAACGAGATTGGGCCTCTACACCCCCTGCAGTCGCATTTTTTCACATGTCACAAAAAAGACTAAAAATTCAAAACAAGAAAAACGTTTTCTATTTTTGCAAGTCACTTATCTGTCATTAAATGACTCTTTTCATGGCTAGTTAGGTTTTTTTATAAATCACAGTTGCTTGTTTTTAAAGGAGTAAATTTTGGTTTTTATGCTTTGAATGGCACAAGGTGCCACTTTTGTCGCGGGTTCTGGCTTTTCTTTTTCTGGAGGGGGTTGCAAAGCGATTGAGTGCATAGATAATGGGTAATGTTGCTTGTTTATTGAATTTAGATGCATTTAAAACGAGAAAAGACGTTGAAATGCGATCGTTTTTAAGTAGAATGCGCCCAATTTGCCAGAAATCTGCCGGGTTTGAGCCCTGTTTCAAACAGCGTCCGGACCCGCAACACCCAGGTAAATTGCTGAATTTAAAGCTAAATAACTGGAGGTTGTCTTGAATCACACTGCATTGCTAGTGCTGGAAGATGGAACTGTGTTCAAAGGCGTGTCGATAGGCGCCGAGGGATGTTCCGTTGGTGAAGTGGTTTTCAATACGTCGATGACGGGCTATCAGGAAATCCTTACCGATCCCTCTTATTCCCGTCAGATAGTCACCCTCACTTACCCCCATATAGGCAACACCGGCACCAACAGCGAAGATGAAGAGTCCAGTCAAATCCATGCACAGGGATTGATCATCCGGGACCTTCCGATACTTGCCTCCAATTTCCGCAATCAGCAATCCCTCTCCGATTACCTCAAGTCTCACAACATCGTTGGCATCGCCGACATCGACACCCGCAAACTGACCCGCATCCTGCGCGAGAAAGGCGCCCAGGCTGGCTGCATTTATGCAGGCAAAGAGGTGGCGGGCAAACAGGCCGATGAGGCATATGCCCTCGAACAGGCCTGCGCCTTCCCCGGTCTCAAGGGGATGGACTTGGCCAAGGAAGTGACTGTGTCAGACGCCTACGCCTGGACCGAAGGCAGCTGGCAGCTTGGCAAGGGGCACGTCACCCCGGCGGCCGATGAACTCAAATACCACGTGGTGGCCTACGACTTTGGCGTCAAGCGCAACATTTTGCGGATGCTGGTGGATCGTGGCTGCCGTCTGACGGTAGTACCGGCCAAGACACCGGCCGCCGAGGTGCTGGCGATGAACCCCGATGGCATCTTCCTCTCCAACGGCCCCGGTGACCCCGAACCGTGTGACTATGCCATCGAGGCCATCAAGGCTTTTCTCAACACCAACACGCCGGTATTTGGCATCTGCCTGGGTCACCAGCTGCTCGGTCTGGCCTCCGGCGCCAAGACCATCAAGATGAAGTTCGGCCATCACGGCGCCAACCATCCGGTGAAGACCCTGGATGACAACACCGTCATGATCACCGCCCAGAACCACGGCTTTGCAGTGGACGAGAGCTCACTGCCGGATTGCCTGCGCCCCACCCACGTCTCTCTGTTTGACGGGTCCTTGCAAGGCATCCACCGCACCGACCGTCCGGCCTTCAGCTTCCAGGGTCACCCCGAAGCGAGCCCGGGCCCGCACGACTGTGCCGGTCTGTTCGACCACTTTATTGAATTGATCAAGCAGTATCGCGCTTAAGAGGAAAAGAGAAGCCATGCCAAAACGTAACGACCTACAGAGCATCCTGATCCTCGGCGCCGGCCCCATCGTCATCGGTCAGGCCTGCGAATTTGACTACTCCGGCGCCCAGGCCTGCAAAGCCCTGCGCGAGGAGGGCTACCGCGTCATTCTGGTGAACTCCAACCCGGCCACCATCATGACCGACCCCGAGATGGCCGATGCCACTTACATAGAGCCCATCACCTGGGAAGTGGTACGCGAGATCATCAAGAAAGAGCGCCCGGATGCCGTGCTGCCCACCATGGGTGGCCAGACTGCATTGAACTGCGCGCTGGATCTGGAAAAGCATGGCGTGCTGGCCGAGTTCGGTGTCGAGATGATAGGTGCCACCGCCGACGCCATCGACAAGGCCGAAGATCGCCGTCGCTTTGACATCGCCATGAAGAGCATTGGCCTCGAGTGCCCGCGCGCCGGTATCGCCCACAACATGGAAGAGGCGTGGGGCGTGCAGCAGATGGTCGGCTTCCCCTGCATCATCCGCCCCTCCTTTACCATGGGCGGCTCGGGCGGCGGCATTGCCTACAACACCGAAGAGTTCGTCGAGATCTGCGAGCGCGGTCTGGACTTGTCGCCGACCAAGGAGCTGCTGATCGACGAGTCGCTCATCGGCTGGAAAGAGTACGAGATGGAAGTGGTGCGGGATCGCAACGACAACTGCATCATCGTCTGCACCATCGAAAACTTCGATCCCATGGGCATCCACACCGGTGACTCCATCACGGTCGCGCCAGCCCAGACGCTGACCGACAAGGAGTTCCAGATCATGCGCAACGCCTCCATGGCGATACTGCGCGAGATCGGCGTCGAGACCGGCGGCTCCAACGTCCAGTTCGGTATCAACCCGAAAGATGGCCGGATGGTCATCATCGAGATGAACCCGCGGGTGTCCCGCTCCTCTGCGCTGGCCTCCAAGGCGACCGGTTTCCCCATCGCCAAGATCGCCGCCAAGCTCGCCATCGGTTACACCCTGGACGAGCTGATGAACGACATCACCGGCGGTCGCACTCCGGCCTCCTTCGAGCCGGCCATCGACTACGTGGTCACCAAGGTGCCGCGCTTCAACTTCGAAAAATTTGCCGGTGCCAACGACCGTCTCACCACCCAGATGAAGTCGGTTGGTGAAGTGATGGCAATAGGCCGCAACTTCCAGGAGTCCCTGCACAAGGCGCTGCGCAGCCTCGAGACCGGCAAGACCGGCTTCGACCCCATGGTTGACCTCAATGCCCCTGACTCATTGACCCGCATCCGCCACGAGCTGCAGGACGCTGGCTGCGACCGCATCTGGTACATCGCCGATGCGTTTCGTGCCGGTCTCTCCATGGACGGCATCTTCAAGCTGACCAAGATTGACCCCTGGTTCCTGGTGCAGATAGAAGATCTCATCAAGCTGGAAGAGCAGGTGAAAGAGCGCGGCATGGCCGGTCTCGACGCCGACTTCTTGCGCGCCCTCAAGCGCAAGGGCTTCGCCGACGCCCGTCTGGCCAAGATCCTCGGCGTGGCCGAGGGCGAGGTGCGCAAGTTGCGTGCCCGCCACAACATCTTCCCGATCTACAAGCGGGTCGATACCTGCGCGGCCGAGTTCGCCACCAACACCGCCTACATGTATTCGAGCTATGACGAAGAGTGCGAGGCCAACCCGACCAATCGTGACAAGATCATGATCATCGGCGGCGGCCCGAACCGTATCGGTCAGGGCATCGAGTTTGACTACTGCTGCGTGCACGCGGCACTGGCCCTGCGCGAAGACGGTTACGAGACCATCATGGTCAACTGCAACCCGGAGACCGTCTCCACCGATTACGACACCTCGGATCGCCTCTACTTCGAGCCGGTGACCCTGGAAGATGTGCTGGAAATCGTGCGCATCGAGAAACCCAAGGGCGTCATCGTGCAGTACGGCGGCCAGACCCCGCTCAAACTTGCACGGGCATTGGAAGCGAACGGCGTGCCGATCATCGGTACCAGCCCGGATGCCATCGACCGCGCCGAAGACCGCGAGCGCTTCCAGTCCGCCGTCGAGCGCCTGGGTCTCAAGCAGCCGGAAAACGGCACCGTCACTGCCCTGGAGCAGGCGGTGCTGACCGCCGAGCGGATCACTTACCCGCTGGTGGTGCGCCCCTCCTACGTGCTGGGTGGCCGCGCCATGGAGATCGTCTATGACGAGACCGATCTGCGTCGCTACTTCGCCGAGGCGGTGAGCGTTTCCAACGAATCGCCGGTACTGCTGGACCGCTTCCTGGACGATGCCACCGAGCTGGACGTGGATGCCATCTGTGACGGCGTGGACGTCGTCATCGGCGGCATCATGGAGCATATCGAGCAGGCCGGTATCCACTCCGGTGACTCGGGTTGTTCCCTGCCGCCCTACACCTTGTCCAAGAAAATTCAGGACGAGATCCGCGAGCAGGTGCGGAAATTGGCGCTGGAACTCGGAGTGGTCGGCCTGATGAACGTGCAGTTCGCGGTCAAGGGCGATGATATCTACCTCATCGAAGTGAACCCGCGTGCCGCCCGTACCGTGCCCTTCGTCTCCAAGGCGACCGGTGCGCCGCTGGCCAAGATTGCCGCTCGCGTCATGGCCGGCCAGAGCCTGAAAGATCAGGGCTTTACCACCGAAATCATCCCGCCTTACTACTCGGTGAAAGAGGTGGTGCTGCCCTTCGCCAAGTTCCCTGGGGTTGACCCGCTGCTGGGGCCTGAGATGCGCTCCACAGGTGAGGTGATGGGGGTGGGCAGCAGTTTTGCCGAGGCCTATGCCAAGGCCCAGCTGGGTGCCAGCCATGCGGTGCCGAAAGAGGGTCGCGCGCTCTTGTCGGTGCGTCACAGCGACAAGGCGCTGGTGGTCGATTTGGCTGCCAAGCTGCTGGAGCTGGGCTACGAGCTGGATGCTACTCACGGCACCGCAGTGGCGCTGGGTGAAGCGAGCATCAACCCGCGCCTGGTCAACAAGGTGCACGAAGGGCGGCCGCACATTCTCGACCGCATCAAGAATGGCGAGTACACCTATATCGTCAACACCGCCGAAGGGCGAGTGGCGATCCAGGACTCCAAGCAGTTGCGCCGCGCCGCCTTGCAGCACAAAGTGGCTTATACCACCACCATGAATGAGGCGTTTGCCACCTGCATGGCCATCAGTATGGATGCCACCGCCAACGTCAACTCGGTGCAGGAGCTGCATCAGAAGGTGAAAAACCGCTAAGCATTGCGTAACAAGGGCAGGGGAGTCTTTCTCTCCTTCTTTGCACAACACTTGCGAACCCTGAAAAACCCCGCCAGCAATGGCGGGGTTTTTGTTTTGCGGCGCCAGCACTGCGTAAACAGTATTGGCCTGATTTCACATCGATAGGGATAGATAATCCCTTAAAGTGAACTAAATATGACAATGATTGCGCAATTTTCGATTTATACCGCAATCTTTGCAATCACTCACCCGACTCTCCTCTATATACTGGTTTCTCATCACATAAGGTCGTCTGCGCCTGCAACAGCGGGGTGCGAGGATCAGGGCCAGTTGCTTATCCGGTAGCCGAGGCCGTCCCCTTTTACCCAGAGGGGCCACAGGAAACCGGTTGTGGGGTTACCACCTGCGCAACCGTCAGGGCCAGCGTTACCGCGCAAGCCAGCTTCCCCCTCCTTACCCTGTTTGCTTGCCTGCCCAGTCGCGTCGTTGCTCACCTTCATTGCCCGCAACGGCGCCGCGCCTCAAGGACATCAGCCAAGGGAATCTGAATATGAGCTTCGATCATCGCAAATACCGCCCCGCTCCCGTCATCGCATTGACGGATCGCCAATGGCCCAACCGGGTGCTGGAGCGCGCGCCGCTCTGGTGCGCCGTGGACTTGCGCGACGGCAACCAGGCGCTGGTCGAACCCATGACGGTGGCCCAGAAGCTGCAAATGTGGGCGCTCATGGTCCATGTCGGTTTCAAGCACATCGAGGTGGGGTTCCCCGCCGCCTCCCAGCCTGATTTCGACTTCGTGCGCGAGCTTATTGAGCGCAATCTCATTCCCGATGACGTCACCATACAGGTGCTGGTGCAGGCCCGCGAAGATCTGATCGCCCGCACCTTTGAATCGCTCAAGGGGGCCAAACGCGCCATCGTCCACGTCTACAACTCGGTCAACCCGACCCAGCGCAACTATGTGTTCAACTCAGGGAAGGAGGGGGTCAAGGCCATCGCCGTGCAGGGCGCGCGCTGGGTGCGCGACCATGCGGCGCGCAATCCTGGCACAGAGTGGAGCTTCCAGTATTCGCCGGAGAGCTTCAGCAGCACAGAGGTGGAGTTCGCGGTAGAGGTGTGCGACGCCGTCATCGACGAGTGGCGCCCTGCTGGCCGCCCCATGATCCTCAACCTCCCTGCCACGGTCGAGGTGAGCACTCCCAATGTGTTCGCGGATCAGGTGGAGTGGTTCTGCCGCCACCTCAAGGCGCGCCCCGAGGTGAGCATCTCCATCCACACCCACAACGACAGAGGCTGCGGGGTGGCCGCCGCCGAGCTGGCGGTGCTGGCGGGGGCCGATCGCATCGAGGGCACCCTGCTTGGCAACGGCGAGCGCACCGGCAACATGGACATAGTCACCATGGCCATGAACCTCTACAGCCAGGGGATTGATCCCGAGCTGGATCTCTCAGACATGGACGCCATAGTCGCCACTGTGGGCGCCTGCACCCAGATAGCCCTGCACCCGCGCCACCCCTACGCGGGCGAACTGGTCTACACGGCGTTTTCCGGCAGTCACCAGGATGCGATTCGCAAATCTCTGGCGGCCGAGAAACCCGATGCCTACTGGGACGTGGCCTATCTGCCCATCGATCCCGCAGACCTTGGCCGCAGCTACGAGGCGGTGATCCGCATCAACAGCCAGTCCGGCAAGGGGGGCGTCACCTATCTGCTGGAGCGCGACCTTGGCCTGCAACTGCCGCGCTGGCTGCAAATCGACTTCAGCCGCCGGGTCCAGGCACAGGCCGAGGCAAGCAGCAGCGAAATCAGCCCGGAACAGATCCGTGCCCTGTTCGAGCAGCATTACCTCGAGCCGGTACACGGCTATCGCATCGGTCGCTTCCAGCTTGGTCACGACAGTCAGGAGAGTCTGCGCCTCGAGTTGCAGACCCCGAACGGCACCTTGCACCTGAGCGGCGAAGGGGAGGGGGCCATCACTGCGCTGGTCAACGGCTGGGAGCGCCAGACCGGGATGCACATCGACGTGCTCGATTACTCGGAACATGCCCTCTGCGCCGGTACAGAATCTCGCGCCGCCGCCTATGTGCTGCTGAGCATCGATGGCCAGCGCATGTGCGGGGTCGCCATCGGCCGCGACGTGGTCAATGCCTCCCTGCAGGCGGTGATCAATGGTGCGGCGCAAATTGAGGCCCTGCGCCAAACGGCTTGAGTGCATGTCGCCAAAGAGCCTATCCGCTTGCAGCAGCTCCGCCCATCCGGCGGGGCTGCTCGATTGCGCCAGCGGGTGCTGCGTCAAGGCATCTGCGCCTTCAGATCCGCCTGTCAATCCTCTACAATGAGCGCTTGTTTGCGTTCGGAGCCGCTCCGTTCGTGTGACTCTCGTGTGCCGGGCGCCCAGCGCCTTGCCCCTGCATCGGAAGCCTTGATGATATTTTCCTCACCCCTTTTTCCCACTCGGCTCACCACCCTGCCTCTCTTTGCAATCCTGTTGCTTGCCGGGTGTGCCAGCGACCCGACGGCGCCCAAGCAAGATGTCGCCATGAGCGCCCAGCAGGCCAAACAACCCATCGCCATGCAGCCGCGCAAACCGGCAGACATGAAGAGCCGCATAGTGCGGTTCTTGCCGCGTCAGGTGCCAGACAAACAGGGCTGGGCCAATGATGTGGTGACGGCACTCTCGACGCAGGGAGTGACGGTAAGCGATCACAATGTCTGCACTGTGCTGGCGGTGGCCGAACAGGAGGCCACCTATCAGGCCGACCCCGTGGTGCCGGGCCTTGGCAAGATTGCCTGGAAGGAGATAAATGCCCGCGCCGCCAAGCTGCTGATCCCTGAATTCGTGGTGCGCACGGCCCTTGGCATCAAGTCCCCCACCGGCAAGAGCTATGCCGAGCGCATCGACAAGCTTCGCACCGAGCGGGAGATGAGCGAGATCTTCGAGGACATGATCAGCATGGTGCCCATGGGCAAGACGCTGTTTGGCAACATGAACCCGGTGCATACCGGCGGCCCCATGCAGGTGAGCATCGCCTTTGCCGAGGCAAATGCCCGTGGCTACCCCTATCCCGTCAAGGATTCCATTCGCCATGAGGTGTTCAGCCGTCGTGGCGGTATCTGGTTCGGCACCAGGCACCTGTTTGGCTATCCCGCCGACTACCCGGATACCCTCTATCGCTTCGCCGACTTCAATGCGGGCTGGTACGCCAGCCGCAACGCCGCCTTCCAGGCTGCCGTCAGCCGACTGAGCGGCAAGCCCCTGGCGCTGGATGGGGATCTTGTCCGCTATGACTCAGACCTGCCGGGCAAGACTGAGCAGGCTGTCTATACCCTCGCCAGCCGGGTCAATATGAGCAAGCAGGCGATCCACCAGAGCCTGCGCAAAGGGGATACCGCCGAATTTGCCCAGACCGACCTCTACCACAGGGTCTTTACCCTGGCCGACAAGCAGGCTGGCAAGCGGCAACCCCGTGCCATCCTGCCCGGCATTCAACTCAAGAGCCCCAAGATCACCCGCAACCTCACCACCGCCTGGTTTGCCAAGCGAGTGGATGACAGGGAGCAAGCTTGCGTGAAACGGCTGGGATCCTTGTAATCGCAAAAACAAAGGCGGCCAGTGGCCGCCTTTGTTCACTGTGTTTTGACCACCTTGCTGGTCAGGGTTGGCAAATGCCAGGTTCCTCCCAATGTAATCATGCGACAGCTTCCGGTGGTGCTTTGCTCGCTTTGCACGAAGGTTTTGCCATTCCATACCCAGCTCTCGAAAGAGAAACAGTCTCCTATCCCGCGCCCCTTGTGTGAGGCCCTCAGTTCACCCGAACCATAACCGTTTGCATCTGTGTTGATGAGTGTTGCACTGCCGATATCAAGGTCTGCGTCTATCAGGATGAATGCTGAACCATCGTTGTAAGCGGCGAGCCAGCAGGGGAGTTGTAGCAAGGTTCGGTCCATGTTCAGGGTGTAGAGCATGCCACCTTCCTGATTCTCATAGGCCATGGGACAAGTGTCTTTATCGACTTGCTGCTTTAGCCACTCGCCTATGCTCTGGAGCTCTGGTTTTGTGAGTGGACGAGATAGGTTATCTGCGGCAACGGCGCCTGCGTGGATCACGGGAGCTGCCAATGCGGGAGGCACGGTTGTGGCTGGTAGTGTGCCCTTTTTAGTCAGGGCTGTACTGGTATTGAGACGGCCTTGGAATTCATCCATTTTGAGAAAAATGGCGTAGGCTCCGGCCCCGGATAGCGGTTCCTGGTGCTTGTTCCATTTAAATACCACCTTCCCAGCCCCCTTGATTGCCTGAATGATCGCTGTGGTTTGGTGTTGGCTAAACGGAATCCGCTCTTTTACGGTGCCGAGCACCTTGCCATTGATGCGCAGTGTGATCAAACCATCAGCGGGGGCTCCTGGAGTCTGTTCATCAACCTCTGAGATGGCAAGCTCGGCATGCAGTGCGCCCTTGGCTCCTGCCTCTCGTGTAAGCAGAACCGATATTCCACCAGCTTCTGCGCTGTAACCTGCGGCTCGACATGTGCCTGTGTTGTCACAGGCGAGCTCCCAGTCCTTGTGTTGAAAAGAGACCCCTTCAGAAAACGAGCCGAGTGCAGAGGCCAGCAGTGTCGTGATGATCATGAGATGGTTCCAGAAGCATTGGGCCGATCAGGATAGCATTCTGGACGGTTTAAATTGAATCCTGTTGTGGGCTGACTTAACTGTACCGAGGGGATAGTCCCTCGATCCGCTTAGAAACTCATCGCCAGCCCGACGCCGTAGCCGCTGGTGTTGTGGCTGAACATATAGCGGGCTACCAGCCGGGTGCGGGTCACTATGATGTCGTACTTGCTGCTGTCGAGCTCTATCCCGAGCCCCAGCGAGTTGAGGGAGTTGAAACCGAGCAGGCCTCTTTGCTCGCCAAGATATTCAGTGCGAGCCCCTTCCATCACGTAGCGCAGCGGCTTGTCCAGCAGTGTGAAATTGCCGATGGGGGCGCGGCGGCGCAGGTAGAGGCCGAGGTTCTCCGCATTGGCCTGACCGGTTACGCTGGCCGAGGTGCCGCCAAAGCTTTGCAGATGCTGGTAGGAGTAGCGCAGCTCAACGTCGATATCCTGCTGTGCAGAGAAGAGTTCATAGTCGAGCATCAGGGCGCCACCCAGGCCGTAGACATCGAGTCTGCCGCCATCGAGAAAGTCGAGGTTCTTGCCTGTGTATTGGCCCAGCAACCAGTTGCCGATGCGTAGATCGCTTGCCACAGTGCCCAGCGTGACGTTGCCGATGGGGCGCAATACCCAGTTGCCGCCGTGACGATCCTGATGCAGATGAAGATCCCAGCCGATACCACCCGTGGCGGTGAGACTGTTCCATCGGGTGGGGATAGTGCGACTCTCGCTGCCGTTGCTCACCACGAACTTGGGATCGTAGCGGCTAAAACCCAGTGTCCCTTCCAGATAGACGGGCACACTCTCGCTCATGGTGGCGCCGCCTCCCATCTGGGTCATATTGAGCGCCGACGACGCAGTTGTGCTGGTGTTGCTGCCGATGTCGAGGTTGCTGGCTGTGATGTCGGGCACCACAGTGAAGGTCATCAGCGACACCACTGCGTTGGCACGTTTTTGTATTAGTGACGACTCTTCAGCCATGGCGCCATGGCTGAGCAAGGGGGTGATCAGCAGGGGCAGGGTAGTGCGAAGGGTTGTGTGTGTGGGCATGCCTTGTTCCCCCGAAGCCGGTTGTGATGATGCGCCGTTTGACTGTAGCGACTTTTTCTCATCTTGGCAGCCCAAGGGTGAGCCGGTTGAAGCTTATACATCGCCGAGCTGGAGTGCTCGTCCAACCCTTGTCCTGCCATTCAGCTTTTTGTATTGATTGCTGACTTTGTGCCAGACATTAATTTTTTGTTCACTTGCGCGGGTGTATAACAGGAGCCCCTTCAAGGAGAGAAAGGGGATGGCGACAGGGAGTGTCAGCCGCAACGGGGGCCATAGTGTCCCCCGGGATGGATGCTCACTGACGTTGATGGGAGTCACCAGATGCAGGATATGCTGCTTGCCATATGGCAACAGGACTTTGACCAATTGATCCAGATGCAGGCGGCGGGCCTGCTCGTCACCTGCCTGGTGGTGATCCTCTTTCTCGAGTCGAGTTTCGTGTTTTTACCCCTGCCCGGTGATAGTCTGGTGCTGCTGGCCGGTGGCCTGGTGGGGATGGGAGTGCTCGGCCCCGAAGTGACCCTTGTCTACATGCCGCTCGCCGCCGGGATCGGCAGCCTGGTCGCCTATCTGCAGGGCCATGCGCTGCACGGCACCTCCTTTATGGGCCATGTGGAGCGGATGATCCCGGACGGCAGTCTGCCACGGGCCTCGCGTCTGCTGCACAACTACGGTTTCTGGGCCCTGTTTTCCTCTCGCTTCGTGCCCTTCGTCAGGGTGCTGACGCCCATGCTGATGGGGGTCTCCCGCCTGCATCTGCCCCGGGTGGTGATGGCCAGTTTTGCCAGCGCCTTCCTCTGGGCCCTGCTGCTGAGTCTGGTGGGCAAGTTCGTGATGGCGGCGCCGGCGTTCGTCCAGTATCACGAATTGATGACCAAGTGCCTGCTGGTGACCTCCCTCGGTCTGTTCGTTATCGCCATGGCGGCCATCGCCATCCGGCTGCTCAAGCGCCCGACCAATCGCATTCGCTGAGTGATATCCGGGGGAGCGCAGGCTGGCCCCGGGTTCTCCATTGAGTTACCAATGGCATTGGCTAGGCCCAGGCGGGCCGCCAATGCCGCCCATCAACCATCAAGCAGGTACTTTATGCCATGTCGTGACACCCTGAGCCTTCGTCCCCTCGAGCGAGAGGATCTGAAATTCGTACATCAGCTCAACAACAACGCCAGCATAATGCGTTACTGGTTCGAGGAGCCTTACGAGGCTTACATGGAGCTGGCCCAGCTCTATGACAAGCACATCCACGATCAGCAAGAACGCCGTTTCATCCTGGAGGTGGAGGGCACCAATGTTGGCCTGGTGGAGCTGGTGGATATTCGCAGCATCCACCGCCGCGCCGAGTTTCAGATCATCATAGCCCCCGCCTATCAGGGGCTGGGCTATGCCAAGACAGCAACCTTGAAGGCGATGAAGTATGCCTTCAACGTGCTGAATCTGCACAAGTTGTATCTCATCGTCGACAGTGACAATGCCAAGGCGCGCCACGTTTATCAGTCGTTGGGGTTCGCGCCGGAGGGGGAGCTGAAAGAGGAGTTCTTCATCGATGGCAAATATCGCACAGCCATTCGCATGTGTCTGTTTCAGCGTGATTTTCAGGCAAATGCTGCCAACAGGGTCTAACGTTTCCTGACATTCTGGTGCCGATGGGGGGCAGGGCTGCGCTGGCCGATGCCAGTGATGCGGCTCTCTTTGTCGGCACCTTTCTCGTGACAGGATAAAAACTCAGGCCATTTGAGGCAGAATTTGTGATGCCTATCTGTTACACTTCGCGCCCGCCATTTTCCGGCTCATTTTCTGACTTGATGTCGGACGCAGCCACCGGTGGTATCAACCTCCGCCTCGCCTACGCCGAGCCGCAAGCCAAACACAGTCCAGCTGGAACACAGGAACCCATTATGAGATTTGAATCGTTCGATTTTGCCCCCGAGATTTTGCGTGCTGTCTCAGATTGCGGTTATCAGGAGATGACCCCTGTGCAGCGCCAGGCGATCCCGACTATCCGTCGCGGTCTCGATGTGCTGGCCAGCGCCCAGACAGGTACCGGCAAGACTGCCGCCTTCGCCCTGCCGATACTGCAGCGCCTGGTGGACAAGCCGGCCGAGCTGCAGCCGTCCAATGCCCGCGTGTTGATCCTGACCCCGACTCGCGAGCTGGCGGCCCAGGTGGCGAGCAACATCAATGATTTTGCCAAGTACCTGGATGTCACCGTACTGACGCTCGTTGGCGGCGGCAAGCAGGATGTGCAGGCCAAGAAGCTGAAAGCGGGTGCTCACATCATAGTGGCGACCCCGGGTCGTCTGCTGGAGCACCTGACCGCCTGCAACCTCAGCCTGTCAGGCGTCGAGTGTCTGGTGCTGGACGAAGCGGATCGCATCCTCGACATGGGCTTTAGCGCCGATGTGCAGCAGATCCTGCAAGCGGTCAACAAGGAACGCCAGAACCTGCTGTTCTCCGCCACTTTCTCCGACGGGGTGAAGAAGCTGGCCAACGTCATGCTGGACAAGCCGCAGATCATCAGCGTCAACAAGCAGAACTCCACCGCCGATACCGTTACTCACACCGTCTATCCGGTGGAGCAGAAGCGCAAGCGCGAGCTGCTCTCCGAGCTCATCGGCAAGCAGAACTGGCCGCAGGTGCTGGTGTTTGCCAGTACCCGCGAAAGCTGTGACGAGCTGGTGGCCGAGCTGAACCTGGATGGCATCAAGTCTGCCGTTGTGCATGGTGACAAGGCCCAGGGCAGCCGTCGCCGCGCCCTGCGCGAATTCACCGAGGGCAAGCTGCGGGTACTGGTCGCCACCGAAGTGGCCGCCCGTGGTCTGGATATCCCGGATCTGCAGTACGTGGTCAACTACGATCTGCCGTTCCTGGCCGAAGACTACGTGCACCGCATCGGCCGTACCGGCCGCGCCGGCAAGAGCGGCATGGCCATCTCCTTCGTCAGCCGCGAAGAAGAGCGTACCCTGCTCGAGATCGAGGCACTGATCGGCCAGAAGATCCGCCGTGTCATGGCGAAGGGCTACGAAGTGGGCAACCGTGACGAGCTGATCAAGCAGTTGCAGGAGCGTCGTCGCTTCGGCAAGCGTCCCCAGCGTGAAGACAACGCCGCCGCCCAGGCCATGGCCGAAGCCAAGTTGCAGGGTCAGCGCCTCAAGCGTCTGGCGGCAATGAAGAAGCCGCGCCAGCCGAAATAAGCGCGCCCAACCCCATCCGGGCCTTCCCCTTGTCAGGGCCGGTCCGGAGGGGCGATTTTGTATATAAAGGCGCCACTGGCGCCTTTATGCTGTTGATGACCCGGCCTCTGGCCTGTGCCCGTCTCTCTGAGGACTCGTGATGACACCTCCCAACTACAATCAGGCCCTGCTCGACATGGCCACCCAGAGCCTTGCCGAGCTGGCGCGCACCGCCGAGCAGAAGGCGGGCAAGCGTACCCCCGCCCAGGAGAGCCATTTTCTCTGCACCTGGATGGCGGACTCCCTCAAGGAGAAGCGTTTCTCCCGTCTGGTGATGGAGGATCTGAAAGGCGGGATCCAGCAGGGCCGTACCCTGGGGGCCGGTGCCGATCTCAAGGGCCTGCTGGAGCGCATCGCCTTCCAGTACGCCCGGGTGCAGGCGGACTCACAACAGCTCGGCACCAGGCTTGCCGCCCTGCTGGCAGAGCTGGAAGCTGCGGGTTGGTTGGTGTTTACCGACAGCGAGGTGAACGCCAAGCTGCGCTTGCAGGGACAGGGCCAATCCAGTCTGGTGATCTCCAGTTGCGAATATGGCGAGCACATAGTGCAGGGTGAGCTGATCAAACCCTTGACCCTGTACGTGCGCGGTGATGAAGCCAGGCTGGCGCAAGCGGCCTTTCACCATGGTCTGCTGCTGAGCCAGGGCAACAAGAAGGTCACTCTGGTCAAGCACCACAAGGCGTACCGTCTGGTGCCCGCCAACTTGCAGCCCGCGCTGGCGCTGCTGGCCGAGGCGAAAGCCTGACGGCGAGCCTCTTCCCCTGTTGTTCCCAAACCCCGGCCTGGCGCCGGGGTTTTTTATGCGCCAGTGATGGTGCTGGCGGGCTTGGCCGGGTGAGGCGAGAGCAAAAGCGAAATTTTTACAGGAACCTTTTTACAAGCACCTTTTACAGGAACCTTTTACAAGAACCAAAGGGGCTGCGTGATACGGCCAGCGGGTTCCCGTTTTGTCGTTCGAAATGTGTCGCATGGCAGCGCGCCTGCATCTTGCCCCCTCTGATGGGGGGCGTCCCCCATATGGTGGGATGGTGGTGGAAAATTTCTGCTCTAGGGTGAGTGAGCCCCAAAGAGGGCCTTAAGGAAGCAAACCGCCTGATGGCGACACTCAATGAATGAGGAAACATGATGAAAGTGACTCCAATAGCCTTGCTGCTGGCCGGTGTGCTGGCTTCCCCGCTCTGCGCCGCTGGGCTAGATGCCCAACTCACCCTGGTGGATGGCAGCACAGACGACGTGCGCGTCAACCTGACATTGACCAACACGGGTGACAAGCCTATCCGTCTGCTCAAGTGGCAACTGCCGGGCAGCGACGATGCCCCCCTGTTTCTGGTGGAGCGGGATGGTCAACCGGTCAGCTATGAGGGGGCGCTGATCAAACGTGCGGCGCCAACCGACAAGGATTTCCAGCTGCTCAAGGCTGGCCAGAGTCTGACGGTGCAGGCGGAAGTGTCGGGTCTCTATGACATGAGTGCTCAGGGTCAGTACAGCATCCGCTATCAGCTGCCGACCGTACCGCAGGAGGCGAAGGCCGCCAAGGCCAAACAGGCCCAGGCGAGCGAGTCCAACGCCATCACCCTGTGGGTGGAGGGGGTGAACGATGAGCGGGTTCAGGCCAAGGTAGCCGCCGCCGAGCCCCAGGCTGTTGCCGGTTCTGTCAGTTTCAGCGGACGCTGCACCAACACCCAGAAGAGCGATCTGTTGACGGCGCTGGATGCCGCCAGTGGCATCAGCAACAACGCCAGCAGCTATCTGGCGGTCGACAAGCCCGATGGCCAGCGCTATCGCAGCTGGTTCGGGGCCTATAGCAGTGTCCGTTGGGATCAGGCCGAGACGAACTTCAGCAAGATCAAGGATGCCATCGACAACAAGCCGCTCACCTTTGACTGCAGCTGCAAGCAGAGCTACTTCGCCTACGTCTATCCGGATCAACCCTACAAGGTCTATCTGTGCAAGAGCTTCTGGACGGCGCCCGTCACCGGGAGCGATTCCCGTGCCGGCACCATAGTCCATGAGCTGAGTCACTTCAACGTAGTGGCAGGCACCGACGATCTGGGTTACGGTCAGGCCAATGCCCGCAATCTGGCGAAGACGGATCCGGTCAAGGCGCTCAACAACGCCGACAATCATGAATACTTCGCCGAGAATACCCCGAGCGAAAACTGATCCGCTGACAGGGGCCGCAAGGCCCCTTTTTGATGCTGAAGGAGGCTCCATGATGACACTCTTGCTCACCACCCTCGCGCTCGCTCCCCTGCAGTGTGAACTGTCGGTCAAGGCACACAGCCGGGTGAACGAGACCTTGCCCCTGGTGATGACCTTGACCAACAAGGGGGAGGGGCCGCTCGAGGTGTTGAGCTGGTTCACCCCGTTCGAAGGCTGGTTCGCCGATGCCATCGATCTCACCCTCGACAATCAGCCGCTGGTTTACAAAGGACCGCTCGCCAAGCGTGGCGAACCCGGTGCCGATGACTTCTTCATTCTGGGGGCGGGCCAGCAGAGCCAGGCGGATGCAGATCTGACCCAGGTCTATGATTTGTCCCGGCCAGGCCTCTATCACCTCAACTACCGCGCCCAGCCCTTGACCCTGACCCAGGGGGTCACCCCCAGCTGCCCCGCCATCAGTTTCACCCGGTTGGCGGCACCCTAAGCGGCGTCACGCCCGTTTGCTGCGTTCAGCAGCCCCACGGCGCGGGCCGCGACTGCCAGATAGCGGGATGAATCGCCGGGTCTGCTTGCCTGTTCCCGCCAGCAGCAGTGCACCAGCTTGATCACATGATCGTCCAGACTGGCGAGCGCCCGCTCCAACACTTGCTGCCAGGATAATCCGTTGCAGGCGGGCCATGTCTGGGGACGCAGGTGCGGAGCCCCGACCGTGATATAAGCCGCCGCCACCGCCTGCCACATCAAGCTCCGCCACTGTCCTTGCCACTCGCTGGGCAACTGCGTTGCGACAATGGCTGCGGCCCGGCTGCCGGTCACCATGTGCAGCACGGTAAAATTGCCGGTTTGCCAATAGAGCGGCAGGGCCACCTCGGCCAGTTGTGTCAAAACAGACGATGACTCGGCGAGCGTTTGCGGCAGCGTGCCCGGCCAGCGCGGCGCCTCTGCCACCTGCTGCAATCGACCCGTGATCCACTCGCCCTGCCAGCTCGCACCCTCCCACTGTTCGGAGAGCCCGGCCAGCAGGCTGGCGACATCCCGGGCCGGTGCGCCTTCCCCGACAGGCAGTATCAGGGGGCTGCACTGCCAGGCGGCCAGTGCCGCAGCCTGCTCTCCCACATGACCATTTTCCAGGGCACAGGCGAAGCGAATAAGAGGATGGAAGGCGCCTCCCGCCGGTGAGAGGCGCCTGGCCAGCAGGGTCTCGAAGAGAGGCAACCAGCCCTCGGCGGCAATCCGGTCTGCCAACTGCTGACGCAGTCGTACGAAACGGATTTCATCCTCGTCCTGACTTGTTTCCCCGCTCGGCAGCGCATGGGTTGCCTGCCAATGATCGAAGAAATGCTGCAACTGGCGGGGGCTTGCACCCATCGCATGCAGGGCGTGCAGCGCCATGGGGCAGTGGTTGGTGGTGCCTTTGCCGTTGAGGGCAAAAGCCCGGTTGGCATCGAGCAAGTGGTGAAGATGATGCATAATCATTTGACTCCTTTTGCGAGGGGAGACAGGATTGTGCAAGTTAAAGCTAACTTGAGGTCAAGGGTGAAAACGGATCGCAAGTGGTTAGCCATAGGTCAGATAGCGAAGCGCGCCGGGGTCAATGCCAGTGCCTTGCGTTTTTACGAGCAGAAGGGGTTGATCAGCAGCGTGCGCAGCGATGGCAGCCAGCGCCTCTATCCGCAGGATGCGCTGCGCCGGATAGCCTTCATCCGGGTGGCGCAGGGGATGGGGTTGAGCCTTGGCGAGATTGCCGATGCTCTCGCCGGCTTGCCAGATGGCCGCACTCCGGATCGCAGCGATTGGGAGCAGATAGCCAGCCAGTGGCAGGGCCGGCTTGATCAGCGCATCGAGGCTTTGGTGCAGCTCAAAGGCAAGCTCACCTCCTGTATTGGTTGTGGTTGCCTGTCCCTTGAGCACTGCGCCCTTTACAACCCGGATGATCAGGCGGCCGGACAGGGCGCCGGCCCCCGTTATCTGCTGGGGGATGTGCCGCCATCCGACCCGGGATCAGAAGAACAATAAACATGAGAGTCGACCTGGCATGCCATGCACTGGGCGATCTGAGTAATGAGCAAGGAGGAGACATGGCATTGCAACAGCTTAAACGGGAGTTGGAACAGTTTGGCGAGCGCAACGATGATGCGCAGCCGACCCGTGGCAGCAAGATGCTCAATATCACCCGCGATACCGGCGAGTTGTTGGCGGTACTGGTACAGACGCGGGGGGCTGAGGCCGTACTGGAGATTGGCACCTCCAACGGTTATTCCACTCTCTGGCTGGCCGAAGCGGTGCAAAGGCTCAATGGCCGAGTCACCACCATAGAGCGGGATGAGGGCAAGCGTGAACTGGCTGATATCAACTTTCAGCGTGCCGGCCTGAGCCCCTGGATCACCCAGTTGGCGGGGGAGGCTGAAACCCTGTTGCCCATTTTGCCAGAGGCCGGTTATCAGCTCATCTTCCTGGACTCGGATCGCCAGCGCTATCGTGTCTGGTGGCCACAGATCCAGCGCCTGCTGGCACCCCGTGGTCTGCTGGTGGTGGACAATGCCGTCTCCCATCGGGATGAGTTGGCCGAGTGGATGGGAGAGGTGCAGCGTGATCCGGCCTTTGCGACCTCGCTGGTGCCTGTTGGCAAGGGGGAGTGGCTGGTGGTGAGTTTGTCGGGAGAGTGAGCATGGAGTTCAGAACCATGGAACCAAAAGCAGTGGTAGAGGCCTATTGGCAGGCCATGCAAAGCAATGATTTTTCTAGGGCGGCCCGCTGGCTCGGCGATGATTTTATCTGCGACTGGCCGCAGTCGGGGGAGCGCATCGAGGGGCGCTGCAACTTTGTCGAGATCAACCGCCGCTATCCGGCGGCAGGTCCCTGGAGTTTTGACGTGGTCCGGCTACTGGAGCAGGGCGGTGAAGTCGTGACCGAGGTGTTGATCACCGATGGTGAGGTGCAGGCTCGCGCCATTACCTTTCACACAGTGCGCGGCAATGTCATCTCGCGTCAGACCGAGTTCTGGCCTGATCTCTACGAGGCACCCCGCTGGCGTCGCCCCTGGGTGACCCCCATTCCCCGGGAGCCGCAACACGCCTGATCCTGGCCCCCAAGGTGAGCCATGCCGCCCTGGGGACATGATTATTTTGTGTTGTTACCTTACATTCATCCATCCTCGTTATCCATTATTTCGATAAATATCCCCACATTTCATTGTTTGGCAATGGAATGATCCGCGTTATGTTTTGTCCATGCCGATAGCCAACCGAATTAGTATTTTATGTTGCCGTGAATGAAATTAATTGGCCTGTATGGGTTCAGGTTTGGAAAATAATAATTGCATGGCGCCAATGTTTTTATTTGGCAAGCGTTCTGGGTATTTATAAATATAACGAGGTGGATCATGAAAAAAGTACGCTCCCTGTTTTTGCTGGCGGCACTTCCGCTGGCTCTGATGACATCGGCCGACGCCCAATCCAGCCTCGCCGCCATCCAGAGCGCCGGGGTGATCAAGATAGGCACGGAAGGGGCCTATCCTCCGTTCACCTACCACGATAAGAGCGGCAAGCTGGTGGGTTTTGACGTTGAGATTGGCGAGCTGATCGCAAGCGGTCTCGGCGTGAAGCCCGAGTTCGTCGAAGGTAAGTGGGACGGGCTCATCGCCGGGGTGGATGCCAAGCGCTACGATCTGGTGCTCAACGAAGTGGCCATCACGCCAGAGCGGCTGAAAAAGTATGATTTTTCAGATCCCTATATCACCTCCAAGGCGGTGGTAGTGGTGCACAGCGACAACGACAGCATCAAGAGTTTCACGGATCTGAAGGGCAAGAAGTCCTCCCAGTCCCTGACCAGCAACTTCGCCCAGCTGGCGAAGTCATCGGGCGCCGAGGTGGTGGCCACCGAGGGCTTCAACCAGTCCCTGGAGCTGGTGTTGACCGGGCGGGTGGATGCCACCATCAACGACAGCCTCTCCTTCCTGGACTTCAAGAAGCAGAAGCCGGACGCCAGACTGAAGGTGGCGGCCACCGAGGCGAAGGGGGATCAATCCGCCGCCTTGCTGGCCAAGGGGCAGCCGGAATTGCTGGCCGCCATCAATCAGACGCTGCGTACCGCCAAGCAGGATGGCAGCTATCAAAAAATATCGGTTAAATATTTTGGCACTGACGTCTCGCAATAATATTGCGGCAACATAATAACGACAGAGGTAATTAACGTGCCAGCCTGGTTGCAGTTAATGATCGACTCTTTTTGGCCCCTGCTCAGTGCGGGGCTTATTTTTACCGTGCCGCTGACCCTGATCACCTTCGTATTGGGAATATTGCTCGGTTTCCTGGTGGCGCTGGCAA
This sequence comes from Aeromonas sp. TS_SC_11, assembly GCF_057318915.1. Lineage (NCBI taxonomy): Bacteria > Pseudomonadati > Pseudomonadota > Gammaproteobacteria > Aeromonadales > Aeromonadaceae > Aeromonas > Aeromonas sp. TS_SC_11. The sequence goes on along the minus strand of NZ_CM170470.1, from coordinate 4,187,412 downwards.
GGTTATATGGCCCCACCCCGCTGGTTGTGCTGGTCCGTTTTTATGTCTGGCTTATTCGGGGTACACCGCTGCTGGTTCAGCTCTTTCTTATCTTCTATGGTTTGCCGAGCGCGGGCATAGTGCTGGATGCCTTTACCGCTGCCGTCATTGGTTTCACCCTCAACATAGGTGCCTACAGTTCGGAGATTATCCGTGCCACTCTGGCGGCGATCCCGAAAGGGCAGTGGGAGGCAGCTTACTCTATCGGCATGAATTGGCCTCAGGTGATGTGGCGGGTGATCCTGCCACAGGCCGCACGTATCGCTGTGCCGCCGCTCTCCAACACCTTCATCTCGCTGGTCAAGGACACCTCGCTGGCGGCGGCGGTAACAGTGCCCGAGTTGTTTCAGGCGGCCCAGCGGCTCGCCTCTGTCACCTATGAGCCGCTGATTCTTTACATAGAGACGGCCATCATCTACCTGCTGTTCAGCTCAGTGCTCTCCACCCTGCAAGACCGGCTGGAACGCAGACTGACCCACAAAGAGACCCGGGAGCTGGCCCTATGATCCGATTGAGCGGCATCGAGAAACAGTTTGGCGGGCAAAGGGTGCTAAAAGGAATTGGCTTGGCGATGGCAGCTGGCAGTGTCACGGCGCTGATCGGCCCCTCCGGCAGCGGCAAGAGCACCTTGCTGCGCTGCGTGAACCTGCTGGAGCGACCGGACGCGGGGCAGCTGGTGCTGGGGGGGAGCGAGCTCGACTTTGCCCATCACCTGCCTCGCCAGAGCGTGCTGAGCCTGCGTCAGCAGACCGGCATGGTCTTTCAGAACTTCCAGCTGTTTCCGCACATGACGGTGCTGGAAAACGTGATAGAAGGGCTGGTGACTGTGCTGAAGTGGCCAAAGGCGCAGGCGATAGCACGGGGGCTGGCACTGCTCGACAAGGTGGGACTCAGGCACAAGGCCGAGGCCGTACCCGCTACCCTCTCCGGCGGCCAGCAGCAGCGGGTCGCCATCGCACGGGCTCTGGCGCCGGCGCCCAAGGTGCTGCTCTGTGACGAGCCCACCTCGGCGCTGGATCCCGAGCTCGCGCTGGAGGTGGTGGCCGTGCTGCGCCAGCTGGCCCAAGAAGGGACCACAATGTTGATAGCGACCCACGACTTGCGCCTTGCAGCCCAGATAGCGCAACAGGTGATCTTTCTGGAGTCCGGCGAGGTGGTGGAGGCGGGCAGTGCGCGCCAGATGTTTACCACCCCCAGGCGGGCACGTACTTTTGAGTACATCTCTACCCTGACCGAGCGGTTGCCGGAGAGCTGGAGTATCTAGCCGGTTTTTCCCGGACGAGAGCGACATAAAAAACAGCCCCGCAGATGCGGGGCTGTTTGTTGGCACAAAGGCGATGACGGACGGCGGATCAGACGGCCAGATAGTCCATGATCCCTTCGGCAGCCTTGCGACCTTCGTAAATGGCGGTCACCACCAGGTCGGAACCGCGCACCGCATCGCCACCGGCGAATACCTTGGGGTTGCTGGTCTGGAAGGGGTAGTCAGCCTGCTCGCTGGCCTGGATGCGATCCCGGTTGTCGAGCGCTATGCCAAACTCCTGCATCCAGGGTTGGGGGTTGGGCTGGAAGCCAAACGCCATCACCACGGCATCGGCAGCCAGCACCTGCTCTGACCCCTCTATCACTACCGCATTGCGACGGCCATTGGCATCGGGCGCACCGAGTTCAGTGCTCACCATCTTGATGCCACAGGTCTGGCCATCAGCATCCAGTTCGACGCCGATGGGCTGCAGGTTGAACATGAATTCGACCCCTTCCTCCCGGGCATTTTTCACTTCCCGTTTGGAGCCCGGCATGTTTTCGGCATCGCGGCGATAGGCGCAAATGACTTTGTCGGCACCTTGGCGGATGGCGGTACGCACGCAGTCCATGGCGGTATCGCCACCACCGAGCACCACGACTTGCTTGCCGGCGAAGTCGATGTAATCGGCCTGCGCCTTCTCAAAGCCCAGCAGCCGGTTGGCGTTGGAGATGAGATAGGGCAGGGCATCGTACACACCGGGAGCCGTCTCATTCTCGAAGCCACCCTTCATGTACTTGTAGGTGCCGACCCCGAGGAAGACGGCGTCGAACTCGCCCAGCAGATCGGCGAAGGTGACATCTTTGCCGACCTCGGTCTCGAGGTGGAACTCAATCCCCATGCCCTCGAAGATCTCGCGTCTGCGCTGCATCACCTCTTTTTCCAGCTTGAAGGAGGGAATGCCGAAGGTGAGCAGGCCGCCAATTTCCGGATACTTGTCAAACACCACGGCGCTGACGCCACCCCGTGCCAGCACGTCGGCACAGGCGAGCCCGGCCGGGCCTGCACCTATGATGGCGACCCGCTTGTCGGTTTTCACCACGTTGGAGAGATCCGGGCGCCAGCCCATCTCGAATGCCTTGTCGGTGATGTATTTCTCGATATTGCCTATGGTCACGGCGCCGAAGCGATCGTTCAGGGTACAGGCACCCTCACACAGTCTGTCTTGCGGGCAGACGCGGCCACACACTTCCGGCAGGCTGTTGGTCTGGTGGGAAAGCTCCACCGCCTCCAGGATGCGCCCCTCATTGGCCAGTTTCAGCCAGTTGGGAATGTAGTTGTGGACCGGGCATTTCCACTCGCAATAGGGGTTGCCGCAGTCGAGGCAGCGATCCGCCTGCATGCCGACCTGGGCCTGGTTGAAGGGCTCGTAGATCTCCACAAACTGGATCTTGCGGATCTTGAGCGGCTTCTTGGGCGGGTCGACCCGCTGGACATCGATAAACTGGAATACGTTCTGGCTCATAGGGTTCCCTCCTTATTGCGCCTGGATTCTGAGTTCTGCACTGGAACGGCTGGTGTGGCCAAGCAGGGACTTGACGTCGCTGGACTTGGGTTTGATCAGCCTGAACTTGGGCACATAGGAGTCGAAGTTGGCCAGGATCTCCTCGGCGCGCGGGCTGCCGGTCTCATTGAGGTGAGCCGTTATGATGCCGCGCAGGTGTTCCTGATGGATGGCGAGTGTCGCCACGTCCAGCAGTTCGACCAGCTCGGGGTTGGTGCGTTTGGCAAAGTTGCCGCACTCGTCCAGCACGTAGGCAAAACCACCTGTCATGCCCGCCGCGAAGTTGACGCCGGTGGTGCCGAGTATGGTGACGATACCGCCTGTCATGTATTCACAGCCGTTGTCGCCTATCCCCTCGACCACGGCCAGAGCCCCTGAGTTGCGCACCGCGAAGCGCTCGCCCGCCGTACCGGCCGCAAACAGCTTGCCGCCGGTGGCGCCATAGAGGCAGGTGTTGCCAATGATGGCGGCTTCGTGGGACTTGAATGCCACGCCGACGTGGGGTTTGACCACCAGTTTGCCGCCAGTCATGCCCTTGCCCACGTAGTCGTTGGCGTCACCCGTGAGTATCATCTCGAGGCCACCCGCGTTCCAGACGCCGAAGCTCTGGCCCGCTGTGCCGTTGAAGTGAACCTTCACCGGGTCGGCCGCCATGCCCTGGTTGCCGTGGCGCTTGACGATCTCGCCCGACAGACGGGCCCCCACAGAGCGGTCTGTGTTGCGGATGTCGTAACGGAACTCGCCGCCCGACTTGTGCTCCACCGCCTCCAGCAGATCGTCCACCATCCGCAAGTTGAGCGGTCCCTTGTCAAAGGTGGGGTTGTGCTGCTGGCTGAACAGGCTGGAGCCCGCCGGAGCCACCGGACTTGCCAGAATACCGGAGAGATCAAGCTTGGCCTGACGGGCGGTGAGGCCTGGCAGGGCTTCCAGCAAATCGGTACGACCGATGAGATCGGTCAGCTGGGTGACCCCCAGCTGAGCCATGAGTTCGCGAGTCTCTTCTGCGATGAACTTGAAGTAGTTCATCACCATCTCCGGCAGGCCGGTGAAGTGCTCGCGGCGCAGCTTCTCATCCTGGGTGGCGACGCCGGTGGCGCAGTTGTTCAGGTGGCAGATGCGCAGGTATTTGCAGCCGAGCGCCACCATGGGACCAGTGCCAAAACCGAAGCTCTCGGCACCGAGGATGGCGGCCTTGATGATGTCGAGGCCAGTTTTGAGACCACCATCCACCTGCAGCCGCACCTTGTGGCGCAGGCCGTTGGCAACCAGCGCCTGCTGGGTTTCCGCCAGGCCCAGCTCCCAGGGGGAACCGGCATACTTGACCGAGGTCAGCGGGCTTGCGCCCGTGCCACCGTCATAGCCGGAGACGGTAATGAAGTCGGCATAGGCCTTGGCCACGCCGCAGGCGATGGTGCCGACACCGGGCTCGGAGACCAGCTTGACCGACACCAGACAGTCCGGGTTGATCTGCTTGATGTCGAAGATTAGCTGGGCCAGGTCTTCAATGGAGTAGATATCGTGGTGCGGCGGCGGCGAGATCAGAGTCACGCCAGGCACGGAATAGCGCAACTTGGCTATCTGGGCGGTGACTTTGTCACCGGGCAGCTGACCGCCTTCACCGGGCTTGGCGCCCTGGGCCACCTTGATCTGCACCACGTCCGCGTTCATCAGGTAGTGGGGGGTGACGCCAAAGCGCCCTGATGCCACCTGCTTGATACGGGAATTTTTCTCGGTCCCAAAACGCTTGGGATCTTCGCCGCCTTCGCCGGAGTTGCTCTGACCACCGAGGCGGTTCATGGCCACTGCCAGCGCTTCGTGCGCCTCAGGGCCCAAGGCGCCGATAGACATTGCAGCGGAGTCGAAGCGGGGGAACAGCTTGGCTGCCGGCTCCACTGCGCTGATGTCCACCGGATTGTCGACCTTCTTCAGAGCAAGCAGATCGCGCAGGGTAGAGACAGGGCGCTCGTTCACGAGCCGCGCATACTCCTTGTAATCGGCATAGTTGCCGGAGCGCACCGCGGTTTGCAGGGTTTGCACCACATCCGGATTGTAAGTGTGATACTCGCCGCCGTGGACAAACTTGAGCAGTCCACCCTGAGTGAGGGCCTTGCGTTGCAACCAGGCCTGACGGGCCAGATTGAACTGATCCTGCTGGATATCGGTAAAATCGGCGCCCTGGATACGGCTGGAGACACCACGGAAGCACATGGCGACCACGGCACTGGAGAGGCCCACGGCCTCAAACAGCTGGGAGCAGCGATAGCTGGCGACCGTGCTGATGCCCATTTTGGACATCACCTTGTAGAGGCCCTTGTTGATGCCGTTGCGGTAGTTGAGCATGGCCTGGCGCAGGCTCATCTTAAGCACGCCTTCCTCGACCTGTTTGGCGAGGGTTTCATAAGCCAGATAGGGGTAGATGGCGGTGGCGCCAAAGCCCAGCAGTACCGAGAAGTGGTGCGGGTCGCGGCAGCTGGCGGTCTCCACCAGGATATTGGCGTCGCAGCGCAGATTGTTGTCCACTAGGGTGCGCTGTACCGCGCCTACCGCCATGGCGGCTGGAATGGGCAGTGTGTCGGCACTGACGTCCCGATCCGACAGGATCAGCAGCACTGTACCGTTGCGGGCGGCAGTCTGGGCCTCTTCGCAGATGCGCACCAAGGCTGCTTCCAGTCCCTCTTCGGGCCTGAAGTTGAGGCTGATCACCTGATGGCGATAGTGCTCACCTTCCAGCGCAAGCAACTGGTGGAAGTCGGAGTAGAGCAGGATCGGCGACTGGAACAGTACCCGGTGGGCGTGGCCGAAGGTCTCGTTGAAGACGTTCTGCTCGCGACCGATACAGGTAGCCAGTGACATGACGTGGTTTTCCCGCAGGGGATCGATCGGCGGGTTGGTCACCTGGGCGAACATCTGGCGGAAGTAGTCATACAGGGTGCGCTGGCTGGAGGAGAGCACAGCCATCGGGGTGTCATCTCCCATGGAGCCCACCGCTTCCTGACCGTTCTCGCCGAGCACGCGAATGATCTGATCCAGCTCCTCATAGGAGTAGCCGAACAGTTTCTGATAGGTCTTGAGCTGATCGTCCGAGAACTCGCGGGCTCCCGTGCTGGCGTCATCCATCTGCTCGAACGGCACCAGCCGCTTGCAATGGGAGTCCATCCACTGTTTGTAGGTGTGACGGCTCTTGAGATCGTCGTCGATCTCGAAGCTGGTCCACACCTTGCCGTTGCTGGTATCCACCACGAACAGCTCGCCCGGGCCGACCCGGCCCTTCTCCAGCACTTCATCCGGGGTGTAGTCCCAGGTACCGACCTCAGACGCGAGCGTGATGAACTTGTCCTTGGTGATGACATAGCGGGCCGGACGCAGGCCGTTACGGTCCAGTGCACAGGTGGCATAGCGGCCATCGGTCATGACGATGCCGGCCGGACCATCCCAGGGCTCCATGTGCATGGAGTTGAAGTCATAGAAGGCTCGCAGGTCGTCATCCATGTTCGGATGTTTTTGCCATGCAGGCGGGATCAGCAGGCGCATGGCACGGAACAGGTCCATGCCACCGGCCAGGAAGAGATCCAGCATGTTGTCGAGGCTGGAGGAGTCGGAGCCCGTGGTGTTGACGAAGGGCGCCGCCTCTTGCAGATCCGGAATGAGCGGGGTCGCGAACTTGTAGCTGCGGGCCTTGGCCCACTGGCGGTTGCCAGCAATGGTGTTGATCTCGCCATTGTGGGCGAGATAACGGAACGGCTGCGCCAACGGCCAGCGCGGGCTGGTGTTGGTGGAGAAACGCTGGTGGAACACGCAGATGGCCGATTGCAGGCGAATGTCGGCAAGATCCAGATAGAAGTGGGGCAAATCCACCGGCATGCACAGTCCTTTATAGACGGTGACCAGGTTGGAGAGGCTGACCACGTAGAAGTAGTCGTCACTGATGCGCTTTTCGATACGGCGACGCACTATATAAAGGCGGCGTTCAAGATCCTTGTCGACCCAGCCTGGCGGCGCGTTGACAAAGACCTGTTCAATACTGGGCAGGGAGGCTTTGGCGATGGGACCGAGCACATTGGTATCGATGGGCACCTTGCGCCAACCGACCAGACTCAAGGTCTCTCTTTCCAGCTCCTCGTCGATGATGTCGCGAGTCTGCTGGGCCAATACGGGGTCCGGGTTGAGAAACAGCATGCCGACCGCGTATTTGCGGCCCAGATGCCATCCTTTCTCTTCGGCGACGGCTCTAAAGAAGCTATCCGGTTTTTGCAGCAACAGACCGCAACCATCGCCGGTCTTGCCGTCGGCGGAGATACCGCCGCGGTGCTGCATGCGAGCCAATGCTGACATCGCGAGACGGACAAGCTTGTGGCTGGCTTCACCTTCCATGTGGGCCAACAGGCCGAAGCCACAGTTATCCCTCTCCAGCTTTGGATCATATAGTGACATTGCATTTCTCCCTTGCTCGGCCTTGCATCGCAAACTGCATAAATTGCGATTGGCTCTTGTGGTTCCGTCCGCCTGACGTGGCGAATCTCCAAACTAATGGGATTTTTCGGCAAGGTCAATTGAACATCCCGGCTGTTTTCATTATTACAAAGTCATAACAAAATGTTGGGGTGCGGGTATATATGGGGCTTGAATTGGTGATTGCTCTGGCATTTTTTATTTTTACAGCACTTAATGTTGATATGTGGGCTTTTGTTGGTTGACTCAGTGGGGGAGGGGATTTGTAGTAATTTTACCAATTCATCAGGCAAGTGGTGGGGAGAGATCACAATTACGCACCACGAGTCTTGCTTTTGTCGTCAGTGAGTCTATACGTGAATTTTCATTGCCTAACAGATGGTTAGCTAACTGTTATTCATCATGATTGTGCATGCTGTGGTTGGTGTAAGGGTTTCGAAAGCATCAACAACGACCTGCTTGCTGATATTTATCCAGATATTGGTGAATATTTATATGTTTTCTGACCTTCCCCTCCCTTGATCCAGCTCAGCGCCCTGTTTTTGCAAGCTCGTACAATGACGCTCCTTTAGCGGAGGTGTCATGCAGTTACACGAACTCGTCAATACATTCGGTCAGGATCTCAAGCAACGCCACGGCCAGAAGATCCACAAGCTCTCTATTCACGGCGCTTTCACTTGCCCCAACCGGGACGGCACCCTGGGCCGTGGTGGCTGCACTTTTTGCAATGTCTCCTCTTTTGCCGACGAGTCGGCCCAGCAGCTTTCCGTGGTGCAGCAACTGTTGGCGCGCCGGGATGAAGTGACCCGTGCCAAACGCTATCTCGCCTACTTTCAGGCCTACACCAGCACCTATGCCGAGGTCGAGTACCTGCAACGCATGTATGAAGAGGCGTTGTCAGTCAGCGACATGGTGGGTTTGTGTGTCGGTACCCGACCCGATTGCGTGCCGGATGCGGTGCTGGACCTGCTGGCGGCTTATCAGGCCCGTGGCTATGAGGTGTGGCTGGAGCTAGGGCTGCAAAGTGCCAATGACAAGACCTTGCAGCGCATCAATCGCGGTCATGGTTACGCCGCCTATGCCGATGCGGTTGCGCGGGCCCATCAGCGCGGCATCAAGGTCTGTGCCCATCTGATCGTCGGCCTGCCGGGGGAGGTGCCGATGGATAGCCTCGATACCCTGCATCGCATCGTGGCGACCGGGGTCGAGGGGATCAAGCTGCATCCGCTCCATGTGGTGGAGGGGAGCACCCTCGGCAAGGCGTGGCAGGCAGGGCGGCTGGAGGTGTTGTCACTGGATCAATATGTTGAAGCGGCAGTGGCCATGATCCAGCACACCCCTCCCGAGGTGGTCTATCATCGCATCTCTGCCTCTGCCCGCCGACCGACCCTGTTGGCACCGGTCTGGTGCGAAAATCGCTGGACAGCCATGGCAGGGATTGCTAGTGAACTGGCCCGTTCCGGTGCTCAGGGACACAGTCTGGGACGGCCCTTCTCCCTTCCTGACCATATAGAGTAAGCAATCAAATTTCGTCAAAAAAACAGAGGGTTATTAGATGAAATTCAGTCTTTGCGGTATAGTTTCGGTAAAATTGTCTTGATATAGTATTCCGCTTGGAAAAGATATCATTATCAATAAGCTTGTATTGTTTCCAATTTTGGCGGGATATATCAGACATGGCGCCATCTTGTGTCGCTATCAAGCACTTTCATGCCGTACCGTCTTTGGGCGTAATGCCTCTCAGGTCTGATGATGATATCCAGTGTCATTTACCTGTGCTTAACGTTTATCAGGCTGTTGATCTCTATGCTGTGGGATCCTGATGTTTATTCCACGAGCGTGCGCTCGTCATGCAACCATGTGTGACCATAGATGCGCGATGATGACGGCCGACCTATTCAAGCAGTGACAGGATGCTATGCAAGCAGAAACGAACCGTATTGATGAGCTGTTGGAATGTCTGGTCTTTTTGACCCGCTTTTACGGCGTGCCCAACAGCAAGGATGCCCTGACGACCGGACTGCCGCTGGTATCCGGCTTGCTGACTCCGAACCTGTTCAGCCGCGCAGCAGAGCGGGGGGGGCTTTCCGCACGGGAAGTGATCCAGCCCCTTGCCGACATCTCATCCTTGTTGCTGCCTTGCGTATTGCAGATGCGAAACGGTGGTGCCTGCATACTGCTGGAGTGGAACGAAGACAGAACCCAGGGCAAGGTGATTTTTCCTCAGGCGGGTGATGCCGCCCAGTGGCTCGGTGTTGCCCAGCTGGGTGACGAATATCTGGGCCGGCTCTTCTTTGTCAAAAAGCAGTTCAAGTTTGATGATCGCTCTCCCAAGGTACTGGAGACACGTGATGGTCACTGGTTCTGGAGCACGCTGTTTGAATCCCGCGGCATCTATCGGGATGTGCTGATTGCCTCCATTTTGATCAACCTGTTTGCGGTGGCCAGTCCGCTGTTCACCATGAACGTCTATGACAAAATCGTGCCCAACCTGGCGTTCGAGTCACTCTGGGTGCTGGCTGTAGGCGCCATGGTGGTGTTTACCTTTGATTTTGTGATGCGCCAGCTGCGCAGCTATTTCATTGATATTGCGGGCAAGAAATCCGATGTATTACTGTCGGCCAAGATCTTCGCCAAGGTGATGGGCATGCGGATGGAGTCGAGACCGGCCTCCACCGGCGCTTTTGCCAAACACCTGCAAGAGTTCGAGTCGGTACGGGAGTTTTTCACCTCGGCCACTGTCTCGACCCTCATCGATCTGCCGTTTGCGGTCTTCTTCCTCTTCATTATCTGGCTGTTTGCCGGCGTCATGGTGGTCGTGCCCATCGTCGCCATGCTGATCCTGATTATTTACAGCTTCTATATTCAGGCGCCGCTCAAGCAATCCATCGAAGAGGGCTCGCGCCTCGCCTCCCAGAAGAATGCCAACCTCATCGAGAGTATTTCCGGACTGGAGACCGTCAAGATCTTCGGCGCCGAGAGCATGTTCCAGCATCGCTGGGAACAGGCGGTATCCCACATCTCTACCTGGGGCGTGCAGACTCGCCGTATCACCAACTCCATGTCCTCCCTGGCCAGCTATATCCAGCAGGTGGTAACCGTGGGTCTGGTGATCGTCGGTGTCTACCAGATATCGGAAGGGCTGGTCACCATGGGCGGCATGATTGCCGCCGTCATGCTTTCCAGCCGCGCCATCGCCCCCATGGTGCAACTCTCCGTGCTCTCCACTCGTTACAATCAGGCCAAGTCCGCGCTGGAGATCCTGGAGAAAATAATGATGACGCCGGGTGAGCAGGAGGAAGGCAAGCAGTACATTCACCACCCCATCATCTCCGGGCGCATTGAATTTGATAATGTGTCGTTCAAGTATCCGGGGATGGAGACGAGCACGCTGCACAATATCAATCTGCGTATTGAGCCGGGTGAGAAGGTGGCCATCATAGGTCGGATCGGGGCAGGCAAGACCACTCTCGAAAAGATTCTGATGGGGTTGTATCGACCCACAGATGGTTCGGTCCGTCTCGACGGGTTCGAACTGGATCAGCTGCCCGCATCTGTGATCCGGCGAAACATAGGTTGTGTCCCTCAGGATGTGACCCTGTTTTTCGGCTCTGTGCGTGACAACATCATGCTGGGCAATCCGCTGGTGGACGATGCGCGGGTGCTGCGTGCGGCCAAACGGGCTGGTGTCACCAACTTTACCAACCGTGACCCGAATGGTCTGGACAGACAAATAGGGGAAGGGGGACGTCAGCTCTCCGGTGGTCAGCGTCAGGCGATCCTGCTGGCCCGCGCTTTGCTCAACGATCCCCCCATTCTGGTGATGGACGAACCCACCTCCAACATGGATAACCAGTCAGAGATGCAGGTCAAGCATGAGCTGGCACGACTGGGACCGGAAACTACCCTGATCCTCATTACTCACAAGACCTCCATGCTTGATGTCGCATCGCGGGTCATCGTCGTGGAGCAGGGGCAGATAGTGGCAGATGGACCCAAAGATGTAGTGTTGCAACAGTTGAAGGAAGGCAAGGTGCGAGTGCAGGAGGCGTCCAATGGCTAAATTTGGCCTGTTCAAGAAGTCGCCGTCCGATACAGTGCTGCCCGCACCCGAACATCTGGAGTTTGTCGATGATGGCGCCGCTGCGGTCCTGCTGAGTACTCCGACCCGGGCCAGAGTATTGTTGTGGGCCTGTTTTCTGTTCTTCATGAGCGCCATCGTCTGGGCTGCCTGGGCCGAGCTGGATGAAGTGACGGTCGGGCAGGGCAAAGTCATTCCGTCCCGTCAGTTGCAGGTGATCCAGAACCTGGAAGGGGGGATCGTCAAGGAGATCTTCGTCAGGGAGGGGGACATAGTCGAAGAAGGGCAGCCGTTGCTGCGTATCGATGACACCCGTTTTCGCTCTGATTTCCGGGAGCGTGAAGAAGAGCTGGTGACCCTCAAGGGCGGCATTGCCCGGCTAAGAGCCGAGATAAAGAGCGTGGTGGTCAAGACAGGGCCGAACCTGAGCTGGCGTGAGCAGGTGCTCATCGACAAACAGCCTATCGACTTTCCTGATGGTTTTGAAAATGTCTTTGCCGAATATGCTGCCCGTGAAAAGTCGGTTCAGGATGAACGACTTAATAGCCTGAATAACCAGCTCTATATACTTGGTCAGCAGATCGAGCAGAAAGAGCAGGAGCTGATCGAGCTCAATGCCAAGATAAGAACCGTCGGGCGCAGTGTCGATCTGGCCCGGCAGGAATTGAACATCAGTCGTCCCCTGGCCAAAGAAGGGATAGTCCCCCAGGTAGAGCTCATCAAGCTTGAACGCCAGGTCAACGAGATGCAGGGAGAGCTGGAGAGCAACCGGCTTATTATTCCCAAACTCAACTCTGTGCTGAGAGAAAGCATTTCCAAGCGCAACGACATTGCATTGAAGTTCCGGGCTGACTCACAGACTGAGCTCAACGAACTTCAGGGTAAATTGAGACAGCTGTCGGAAGGGCAGGTCGGTCTGCGAGACAGGGTCGACAGGACCAGCGTCATTGCGCCCCTCAAAGGCACCATCAAGAAACTCAAGATCAATACGCTGGGTGGGGTGGTGCAACCGGGTATGGATTTGATGGAAATCGTGCCGCTGGAAGACACCTTGTTGGTAGAGGCCAAGGTTTCCCCGAAAGACATCGCATTCTTGCGGCCAGGGCTTGATGCCGTGGTCAAGATCACTGCTTATGACTTCACCGTTTATGGAGGACTACATGGAAAGGTCGAACAGATAAGTGCTGACTCGATCCAGGATGAGGAGGGGAACTCCTTTTATCTGGTTCGTGTCCGCACCGAGAAGAGTTACTTGGGCGATGAGCTTAACGCACTTCCCATCATCCCCGGTATGTTAGCCAGTGCAGATATTATTACTGGTAAAAAAAGTGTCCTAGACTATTTGCTTAAGCCGATATTACGGGCGAAACAGTCGGCACTGAGAGAACGATAAGCCAACAATCTAAAAACAACATGACTGGAGATACCATGAAGAAGACGATTGTTGCCATGTTAGTAAGTGGCGCCGTGCTGTTCCCGGGCCTTACCCAGGCTCAAACGCTGGAACAGTCAGTGGCACAGTCACTGGCTACCCATCCGAAAATCAAGGAAGCTTTTGATCTCTATCAGGCACGACTGTATCAGCATGATGGAGCCAAAGGTGGTTACTACCCCACTATCGATCTGCGCGGTGGTGTCGGTTATGAAAAGACCGATAGCCCGTCCACCCGTGCCGCGGGCGCCAATAGCAATATTGACGACTCCATGACCCGTAAAGAGGCCGGGATCAGTCTGCGCCAGATGCTGTTCGACGGTTTCAATGTCAGCAGCAACGTGGCCCGGACCGATGCCGAAGCCAACGCCCAGCGTCTGGCCATGATTTCCGAGGCAGAGAACACGGCGCTGCGCGTGGCTGAGGTATACCTCAACATGTTGCGTCAGCAGGAGATACTGGAGCTGTCCAAGCAGAATCTGGAAACCCATGAGCAGATCCGCAGCGACATCAGCAAGCGGACCGACTCGGGCCTGGGCTCGACTGCGGACCAGACCCAGATCGATGGTCGTGTTGCCCGTGCCTATGCCAACCAGGCTGCCGCCGAGAACAACTATCGCGATGCCGAGAGCGAATTCATTCGCGTCGTCAACGAGATGCCCAAGGATCTGGTACAACCGGTTCCCGATGAACAGTTCATTCCAGCCAGTCTGGATGCCGCGTTGAAAACGGCCACCGAAGTGCATCCGACCTTGCTCTCTTCCCTGCAGGATATCGAAGCGGCAAAGTATCAGCATGAAGGCTCCAAATCCGGCTTCTATCCGAACGTCACGTTCGAAGTGGATCAGAACTGGAATGAGGATATAGATGCAGTCAAGGGACGCAACGATGATCTGACTGCCATGGTTCGGATGCGTTACAACCTGTTCCGCGGTGGTTCTGATCTGGCGGAGAGCAAGGCGGCTTCATCCCTGTACTCCCAGGCGAAAGACATTCACTTGAATGCCTTCCGTCAGGTTGAAGAGGGAACGCGTCTGGCCTGGAACGCCAAAGAGTCTTTGACCAAGCAGAAGACCTTCCTCAAAGAGCACGTTGACGCCAGCTATGACACTGTACAGGCGTACAAGAAGCAGTTTGGTCTGGGTCAGCGTACCTTGCTGGACGTGTTGAACACCGAGAACGAACTGTTCGAGGCGCGCCGCAGTTACATCACGGCCGAGTATGACGCTCTGCTGGCGGATTACCGTATCCTCAACGCGACAGGCAGTTTGCTCAACGCGTTTAACGTGCAGCAGCCGGCCGACTGGCAAGCCAAACGCTAATGGAGAACGCATCAGGTTTGATGCGAGTGAAAGGGATGGTCGCAGCTGTGCTGCCACCATCCCTTGTCTCTAACGATCTGATGCTTGGCCGTTGCAGTGACAGTCATTGGATGCCCATGGGATGAGTGTGACGGTGTGGTGGAAGGCAAGCGGTTGCAGCAGGGCGTCAGCCTCGGGGTTGGGTCTGCTTTCGCGCGCTCGCTGGCTGCGTTACTCACTGTGGTTGCTGCTGGTTTCGCTTCCGCTCCTCCTCTCTGCCAGTCAACCTTTGACACCCGAAGACCTCAAGCTGGTTCAGCGCGCAGAGGAAACCTATGGGGTCAGGGCAGGCAAGCGTGTGACAAGTTGGCGTACGCTGGTCATGCAGAATCGTGCAGCCGGGCTCAATGAACGCCAGAAGCTGGAGAAGGTAAACCAGTTTTTTAATCGAATGCGTTTTCTTGATGACATCAAGTTGTGGCGCAAGAAAGATTACTGGGCTACCCCGTTGGAGTTTCTGGGGGCGGCTGGCGGTGATTGCGAAGACTTCAGCATTTCAAAATACTTCACCCTGCTGGAGCTTGGCATTCCCGATGAGAAAATGCGGATGGTATATGTCAAGGCATTGGATTATAACCAGTTTCATATGGTTGTTGCCTACTATGATACCCCTTCCTCCGAACCTGTGATTTTGGATAATTTGATCGGCTCGATCCGTCCTGCCAGCCAACGCAGGGATTTGGTGCCTATATACAGCTTTAACGGTAGTCACTTGTGGTTGATGAAGGCGCGTGGTCAAGGGGAACTGGCCGGGCAGTCGTCACGCTTGGGATTATGGACTGATTTACGCAATCGCATGACTTCCGGGCGATTGGCTCGGCCTGTGGTGAATTTGGATGATTAACCTATGACGCTCTACAGACAATTATTGGCAACCATGTTGATCCTGTTCGGCTTGTTGTTTGCAGCCACCTATTGGGTGCAGTTCAATTCGACCCGAACCTATCTGGCCCAGCAGCAGGAAACCACCGTCATCAATACCGCCACCTCGCTCGGGTTGGCGCTGACCCCGTATTTGGAAAACGGTGACAAGGTGGGAGCTGAATCTGTCATTCAGGCCATATTCGATGGCGGCTATTATCAGTTGATCCGACTGGATCTGCTAGCGTCTAAAGATGTCATCGAGCAAGAGAACACCAGCAACATTCAGGGCGTACCACAGTGGTTTATCGGCTTGGGGTTGTTTCCCGAAGTATCTAACGAGTCAATTCTGACATCCGGCTGGCTGCAACTGGGCAAACTGAAAGTGGTGGGCCACCCGGGACAAGCCTATTACGAGCTGTGGCGGGGTATGAGCGAACTGGCAAGCTGGTTCCTGATCGGTTTTTTAATCACCACCATTTTGCTGATGAGGGCACTGAATTATCTGCTCAAGCCACTCAAACAAATTTGCGAGCAGGCGGTGGAGATTGAACTTCACCATTTCGGTCACGCCATTCCAGAGCCCAAAACCCACGAATTGAAGCAGGTGGTGCAGGCCATCAATACCCTCTCCAGCAAGTTGGCACTGCAGTTCAAAGAGCAAGCCGATGAAGCTGAAAAACTGCGGGAGCGGGTCTATGTGGATGCAGTTTCCGGGCTGGGCAACAGAGCCTATTTTGTCGGTCAGGTCAACGCTTGGATTGCCGAGGCAGGACAAGGTGGTGTCATGCTGGTGGCGGTCGATATGCTCGATGATTTGTACCGCGAAGAGGGATTTGCCGCGCGGGACAACATGGTTAAGTCCATCGCCCAGACTTTGAAAGATCAGTTGAAGGGGTGGGATGGTGCGGCTCTGGCGCGGATCTCTGCGACTGAATATGCGCTGCTTTGTCCAACTGATGATCTGACCCAGTTGAAAGACTTGGCGGAGGTTATCAACAGCCGTATTGCCGACTTGGTCGTTAATCCGATGGGTGAAGGAGATGCCCTCTCCGTCATCGGTATTGCGGGGCGTGATGGCAATGACGATCTCTCCGCCTTGCTGACCAAAGCCGATAATGCGCTTGGCAAGGCCCGAAACGAACGCCGTGGCGCCGTGGTCATGGAAGGGGGCACAGGTCAGGGAATGATGGGGCGCCTGGCTTGGCGCGATCTGGTACAAGATGCCATTTCACGGCACTTGTGGCGCTTCAAGGCGCAACCGGCCTGCCGATTCGACAATGGGGTGCGGTTGCATGCTGAATTGTTTGCCTCTATTTCGCGGGATGGGACCGACTACTTTGCGGGCCAGTTCTTGCCAGCCATCGAACAATTCAAGTTGGGGAGTGAATTTGATCAGGCAGTATTGGATGCCTGCGTTCCTTTGCTTAAACAGCAATCAGACTTGGTGCTGGCCATCAATATTACGGTAGGTTCCCTCTGCTCTGACGAGTTTCTGACCTGGCTGACGGAGTACCTGACAACCCATGCAGAGCTGAAGGATCGTTTGCTGTTTGAAATACCGGAAGCCGCCATCATGAAGCACAAGGAACATGTGACCGCGCTGGTGAATACTTTGCAGGAGCATGGATTTCAGTGGGGGGTTGACCATTATGGCCGCCACTTCCAGTCTCTGGGCTATCTGGAAGAGCTGGCTCCGGCGTATGTCAAGGTTGACCATGGTTATACCAGTCAGGTCATGGAGCCGGGGGCAGACACCTCTTTCCTGGCCGCGGTTTGTCGCGCCGCCCACAATGCGGGTGTGACTACCATCGCAACTCGTGTTGAGGATCAGCATCAGGTCGAGCTGCTTTCCAA
Organism: Aeromonas sp. TS_SC_11; assembly: GCF_057318915.1. Taxonomy (NCBI): domain Bacteria; kingdom Pseudomonadati; phylum Pseudomonadota; class Gammaproteobacteria; order Aeromonadales; family Aeromonadaceae; genus Aeromonas; species Aeromonas sp. TS_SC_11. The sequence continues at coordinate 4,170,525 of NZ_CM170470.1, read as the reverse complement.
GCTGCATATCGACGGTTATCAGGGCTTCGTACACCCTGCATTTCCCTTGCCTTGAGCAATCAATATAACCACTTAGGCCCCATAGGGGCCTTTTTTTATGCGAAATATAAATAAGCATTGAGGTTTTTAATAGTAAATTTGCTAAGGCCTTACTCGAATCCCAATTAAGTGATTGATTCAATAATATAAAAAAGACCCTTCGATTTAATGGGCAGCATTGCTCTAGGTTTGAACCAACCCTGTACATTTTTGCAACGGAAGCCAGGGAGGCAGGTATCTATGGTGTAGACATCAAGATCTGTCATGTTGGAGCAATGGATATGCGCACTCAAGTAATCGACAAAACCGTGGTGGTGTCTTCTATTGAAGGCAATGTTCAAATCTTGCTGGCCGATGGAAGCAGTCGCCCATTGCAGAAAGGTGAAATTCTGCAACCTGGAGCCAAGCTCAATATTGCAGATGATGCCAAGCTGTTATTGGCTCCCTATGACGATGCCCCTACCGCCACCACGCCAGATTCCTCTGCGCCGGATGTACCTGTACCGGGACTGCAGCAAGTCCCGGACGATGGCACGGCTACCTCCCCTGAAATTGCAGCATTGCAACAATCGATCTTGCAAGGGGTCGACCCGACACAAAATTTTGAGGCGTCTGCCGCAGGTGGTGCACCTGCAGCTGGTGGTGGCGGCGGTGGTATTGGCGGGGTTGCCGGGGCCAGCGGTAATGGCGGTTTTGTCACCATTGATAGAACGGGTGATGCAACCATTGCTGCAGCCGGGTTTGATACTGCTTATCAGACTGAGCCTGTGGTGGATACAGAGCAACTTGCAGAGCCACTGCTGACCAACGAATTGAGTGATGAAGGAGAGCAGCTGACGGTTGCTGAGGGTGGGGTGCTGAATGGGAACTTGCTCACCAACACCGTCAACACTGATGGCCCTGAAGCCGCATCGGTACCGCTATTCAGTTGGGGAGACAATATCAACGTGACTGCCGGTACGAGCGTCACGATTGATGGTATCGGCAGCCTGATTGTCAACTCCGATGGCAGTTTTACCTTCACGCCTGCGCCCAACTATGATGGTGCGGTTCCGCCTGTTACCTATGTGGTAAGCGATGGTACAGATACGGTGCAGTCCACACTGGAATTGACCATTACTCCTGTCAATGCTCTCTCCGATCAGAGTGAAAGTGTGGTTGTCACAGAAGACAGCGCAGGCTCTGGCAACTTGTTGGTCAACACGACAGATAATGATGGACCACAGGCTCCATCCATTACGGGATTTAGCTGGGGAGCGATAACCAACCCCGTATTGGGTACGCCAGTGACGCTGGCGGGTGTGGGAACTCTGCTGGTCAATGCAGATGGCAGCTATCAGTTCACGCCAGCACCTAACTATGATGGTTCGGTTCCGCCAGTGAACTACAGCGTTACCGATGGTGTAGACACGGTTCAATCTACCCTTTCCATTACGATTACACCGGTCGATGAGCCGGCTGAATTAGGCGGATTCCAATTAGAAGGGGGAGATCTGACGTTGAGCGAAGCTGCCTTGGCCGATGGCAGTGGCTCTGACACAACGGCTCTGACGCAAAGTGGCGTCTTCACTTTCAATGCAGCAGATGGTGTTCAGAGTTTGACGCTCGGTGACATCACATTGATCAGCAATGGGCTCTCTATTACGGCTTTCCCACAGACGATCACTAGCCCACTAGGCAATCAACTGGTAGTGACAGGCATTAATTACAACCCTGTTACTGGGGCAGGTAGTGTGAGCTACAGCTACACGCTGACGGACAACGAGGCGCACCCGAGCGGGGGAGGCAACAACAACCTGTTTGAGGATTTCGCGGTCACCCTGGTGGACAGCGATGGCGACAGTGCCAACAACACCCTGAGTGTGCGGATAGTGGATGACGTGCCGACGGCGAGCAACGACAGCAATCCGGGCGTGGCAAGCGAAGCCAGCCTGGTGCTGGGCGGCAATGTGCTGGGCAACGACGTGCAGGGCGCGGACGGTGCGGCGGTCACGGCGGGCACCCTGACGGGGACCTATGGCAGTCTGGTGCTGGGTGCAGACGGCAGCTACACCTATACCCTCAATCCGGCTGACCCGCAGTTTGTGGCGTTGCCGGGCGGGGCGACGGGGAGCGAGGTGTTCACCTATGTGCTGACGGATGGCGATGGCGACACCAGCACGGCGACGTTGACGCTGAGTATCCGCAATGACGATGACAATGTGACCATCACCGACCTGACGCCCAAAGGCGAGGGCGGCGATGCGACCGTGTTCGAGGATGACCTGTTGTCGACTCGGGGGGCGGGTGAATCGGCGGGGTCTGACAGCAGCAAGGAGTCGACCACGGTCACGGGCAGCTTCAACATCAGTGCGCCGGATGGCGTCCAGACGCTGAGCGTGGGGGGCATCAACCTGGTCAGTGGTGGTGTAGTGGCGAGCGTGCCGCAGAGCGTGACGACCGGGTTTGGCAACACCCTGACCATCACGGCGTACAACCCGGCGACGGGGCTGGTGAGCTACAGCTACACGCTGACGGACAACGAGGCGCACCCGAGCGGGGGAGGCAACAACAACCTGTTTGAGGATTTCGCGGTCACCCTGGTGGACAGCGATGGCGACAGTGCCAACAACACCCTGAGTGTGCGGATAGTGGATGACGTGCCGACGGCGAGCAACGACAGCAATCCGGGCGTGGCAAGCGAAGCCAGCCTGGTGCTGGGCGGCAATGTGCTGGGCAACGACGTGCAGGGCGCGGACGGTGCGGCGGTCACGGCGGGCACCCTGACGGGGACCTATGGCAGTCTGGTGCTGGGTGCAGACGGCAGCTACACCTATACCCTCAATCCGGCTGACCCGCAGTTTGTGGCGTTGCCGGGCGGGGCGACGGGGAGCGAGGTGTTCACCTATGTGCTGACGGATGGCGATGGCGACACCAGCACGGCGACGTTGACGCTGAGTATCCGCAATGACGATGACAATGTGACCATCACCGACCTGACGCCCAAAGGCGAGGGCGGCGATGCGACCGTGTTCGAGGATGACCTGTTGTCGACTCGGGGGGCGGGTGAATCGGCGGGGTCTGACAGCAGCAAGGAGTCGACCACGGTCACGGGCAGCTTCAACATCAGTGCGCCGGATGGCGTCCAGACGCTGAGCGTGGGGGGCATCAACCTGGTCAGTGGTGGTGTAGTGGCGAGCGTGCCGCAGAGCGTGACGACCGGGTTTGGCAACACCCTGACCATCACGGCGTACAACCCGGCGACGGGGCTGGTGAGCTACAGCTACACGCTGACGGACAACGAGGCGCACCCGAGCGGGGGAGGCAACAACAACCTGTTTGAGGATTTCGCGGTCACCCTGGTGGACAGCGATGGCGACAGTGCCAACAACACCCTGAGTGTGCGGATAGTGGATGACGTGCCGACGGCGAGCAACGACAGCAATCCGGGCGTGGCAAGCGAAGCCAGCCTGGTGCTGGGCGGCAATGTGCTGGGCAACGACGTGCAGGGCGCGGACGGTGCGGCGGTCACGGCGGGCACCCTGACGGGGACCTATGGCAGTCTGGTGCTGGGTGCAGACGGCAGCTACACCTATACCCTCAATCCGGCTGACCCGCAGTTTGTGGCGTTGCCGGGCGGGGCGACGGGGAGCGAGGTGTTCACCTATGTGCTGACGGATGGCGATGGCGACACCAGCACGGCGACGTTGACGCTGAGTATCCGCAATGACGATGACAATGTGACCATCACCGACCTGACGCCCAAAGGCGAGGGCGGCGATGCGACCGTGTTCGAGGATGACCTGTTGTCGACTCGGGGGGCGGGTGAATCGGCGGGGTCTGACAGCAGCAAGGAGTCGACCACGGTCACGGGCAGCTTCAACATCAGTGCGCCGGATGGCGTCCAGACGCTGAGCGTGGGGGGCATCAACCTGGTCAGTGGTGGTGTAGTGGCGAGCGTGCCGCAGAGCGTGACGACCGGGTTTGGCAACACCCTGACCATCACGGCGTACAACCCGGCGACGGGGCTGGTGAGCTACAGCTACACGCTGACGGACAACGAGGCGCACCCGAGCGGGGGAGGCAACAACAACCTGTTTGAGGATTTCGCGGTCACCCTGGTGGACAGCGATGGCGACAGTGCCAACAACACCCTGAGTGTGCGGATAGTGGATGACGTGCCGACGGCGAGCAACGACAGCAATCCGGGCGTGGCAAGCGAAGCCAGCCTGGTGCTGGGCGGCAATGTGCTGGGCAACGACGTGCAGGGCGCGGACGGTGCGGCGGTCACGGCGGGCACCCTGACGGGGACCTATGGCAGTCTGGTGCTGGGTGCAGACGGCAGCTACACCTATACCCTCAATCCGGCTGACCCGCAGTTTGTGGCGTTGCCGGGCGGGGCGACGGGGAGCGAGGTGTTCACCTATGTGCTGACGGATGGCGATGGCGACACCAGCACGGCGACGTTGACGCTGAGTATCCGCAATGACGATGACAATGTGACCATCACCGACCTGACGCCCAAAGGCGAGGGCGGCGATGCGACCGTGTTCGAGGATGACCTGTTGTCGACTCGGGGGGCGGGTGAATCGGCGGGGTCTGACAGCAGCAAGGAGTCGACCACGGTCACGGGCAGCTTCAACATCAGTGCGCCGGATGGCGTCCAGACGCTGAGCGTGGGGGGCATCAACCTGGTCAGTGGTGGTGTAGTGGCGAGCGTGCCGCAGAGCGTGACGACCGGGTTTGGCAACACCCTGACCATCACGGCGTACAACCCGGCGACGGGGCTGGTGAGCTACAGCTACACGCTGACGGACAACGAGGCGCACCCGAGCGGGGGAGGCAACAACAACCTGTTTGAGGATTTCGCGGTCACCCTGGTGGACAGCGATGGCGACAGTGCCAACAACACCCTGAGTGTGCGGATAGTGGATGACGTGCCGACGGCGAGCAACGACAGCAATCCGGGCGTGGCAAGCGAAGCCAGCCTGGTGCTGGGCGGCAATGTGCTGGGCAACGACGTGCAGGGCGCGGACGGTGCGGCGGTCACGGCGGGCACCCTGACGGGGACCTATGGCAGTCTGGTGCTGGGTGCAGACGGCAGCTACACCTATACCCTCAATCCGGCTGACCCGCAGTTTGTGGCGTTGCCGGGCGGGGCGACGGGGAGCGAGGTGTTCACCTATGTGCTGACGGATGGCGATGGCGACACCAGCACGGCGACGTTGACGCTGAGTATCCGCAATGACGATGACAATGTGACCATCACCGACCTGACGCCCAAAGGCGAGGGCGGCGATGCGACCGTGTTCGAGGATGACCTGTTGTCGACTCGGGGGGCGGGTGAATCGGCGGGGTCTGACAGCAGCAAGGAGTCGACCACGGTCACGGGCAGCTTCAACATCAGTGCGCCGGATGGCGTCCAGACGCTGAGCGTGGGGGGCATCAACCTGGTCAGTGGTGGTGTAGTGGCGAGCGTGCCGCAGAGCGTGACGACCGGGTTTGGCAACACCCTGACCATCACGGCGTACAACCCGGCGACGGGGCTGGTGAGCTACAGCTACACGCTGACGGACAACGAGGCGCACCCGAGCGGGGGAGGCAACAACAACCTGTTTGAGGATTTCGCGGTCACCCTGGTGGACAGCGATGGCGACAGTGCCAACAACACCCTGAGTGTGCGGATAGTGGATGACGTGCCGACGGCGAGCAACGACAGCAATCCGGGCGTGGCAAGCGAAGCCAGCCTGGTGCTGGGCGGCAATGTGCTGGGCAACGACGTGCAGGGCGCGGACGGTGCGGCGGTCACGGCGGGCACCCTGACGGGGACCTATGGCAGTCTGGTGCTGGGTGCAGACGGCAGCTACACCTATACCCTCAATCCGGCTGACCCGCAGTTTGTGGCGTTGCCGGGCGGGGCGACGGGGAGCGAGGTGTTCACCTATGTGCTGACGGATGGCGATGGCGACACCAGCACGGCGACGTTGACGCTGAGTATCCGCAATGACGATGACAATGTGACCATCACCGACCTGACGCCCAAAGGCGAGGGCGGCGATGCGACCGTGTTCGAGGATGACCTGTTGTCGACTCGGGGGGCGGGTGAATCGGCGGGGTCTGACAGCAGCAAGGAGTCGACCACGGTCACGGGCAGCTTCAACATCAGTGCGCCGGATGGCGTCCAGACGCTGAGCGTGGGGGGCATCAACCTGGTCAGTGGTGGTGTAGTGGCGAGCGTGCCGCAGAGCGTGACGACCGGGTTTGGCAACACCCTGACCATCACGGCGTACAACCCGGCGACGGGGCTGGTGAGCTACAGCTACACGCTGACGGACAACGAGGCGCACCCGAGCGGGGGAGGCAACAACAACCTGTTTGAGGATTTCGCGGTCACCCTGGTGGACAGCGATGGCGACAGTGCCAACAACACCCTGAGTGTGCGGATAGTGGATGACGTGCCGACGGCGAGCAACGACAGCAATCCGGGCGTGGCAAGCGAAGCCAGCCTGGTGCTGGGCGGCAATGTGCTGGGCAACGACGTGCAGGGCGCGGACGGTGCGGCGGTCACGGCGGGCACCCTGACGGGGACCTATGGCAGTCTGGTGCTGGGTGCAGACGGCAGCTACACCTATACCCTCAATCCGGCTGACCCGCAGTTTGTGGCGTTGCCGGGCGGGGCGACGGGGAGCGAGGTGTTCACCTATGTGCTGACGGATGGCGATGGCGACACCAGCACGGCGACGTTGACGCTGAGTATCCGCAATGACGATGACAATGTGACCATCACCGACCTGACGCCCAAAGGCGAGGGCGGCGATGCGACCGTGTTCGAGGATGACCTGTTGTCGACTCGGGGGGCGGGTGAATCGGCGGGGTCTGACAGCAGCAAGGAGTCGACCACGGTCACGGGCAGCTTCAACATCAGTGCGCCGGATGGCGTCCAGACGCTGAGCGTGGGGGGCATCAACCTGGTCAGTGGTGGTGTAGTGGCGAGCGTGCCGCAGAGCGTGACGACCGGGTTTGGCAACACCCTGACCATCACGGCGTACAACCCGGCGACGGGGCTGGTGAGCTACAGCTACACGCTGACGGACAACGAGGCGCACCCGAGCGGGGGAGGCAACAACAACCTGTTTGAGGATTTCGCGGTCACCCTGGTGGACAGCGATGGCGACAGTGCCAACAACACCCTGAGTGTGCGGATAGTGGATGACGTGCCGACGGCGAGCAACGACAGCAATCCGGGCGTGGCAAGCGAAGCCAGCCTGGTGCTGGGCGGCAATGTGCTGGGCAACGACGTGCAGGGCGCGGACGGTGCGGCGGTCACGGCGGGCACCCTGACGGGGACCTATGGCAGTCTGGTGCTGGGTGCAGACGGCAGCTACACCTATACCCTCAATCCGGCTGACCCGCAGTTTGTGGCGTTGCCGGGCGGGGCGACGGGGAGCGAGGTGTTCACCTATGTGCTGACGGATGGCGATGGCGACACCAGCACGGCGACGTTGACGCTGAGTATCCGCAATGACGATGACAATGTGACCATCACCGACCTGACGCCCAAAGGCGAGGGCGGCGATGCGACCGTGTTCGAGGATGACCTGTTGTCGACTCGGGGGGCGGGTGAATCGGCGGGGTCTGACAGCAGCAAGGAGTCGACCACGGTCACGGGCAGCTTCAACATCAGTGCGCCGGATGGCGTCCAGACGCTGAGCGTGGGGGGCATCAACCTGGTCAGTGGTGGTGTAGTGGCGAGCGTGCCGCAGAGCGTGACGACCGGGTTTGGCAACACCCTGACCATCACGGCGTACAACCCGGCGACGGGGCTGGTGAGCTACAGCTACACGCTGACGGACAACGAGGCGCACCCGAGCGGGGGAGGCAACAACAACCTGTTTGAGGATTTCGCGGTCACCCTGGTGGACAGCGATGGCGACAGTGCCAACAACACCCTGAGTGTGCGGATAGTGGATGACGTGCCGACGGCGAGCAACGACAGCAATCCGGGCGTGGCAAGCGAAGCCAGCCTGGTGCTGGGCGGCAATGTGCTGGGCAACGACGTGCAGGGCGCGGACGGTGCGGCGGTCACGGCGGGCACCCTGACGGGGACCTATGGCAGTCTGGTGCTGGGTGCAGACGGCAGCTACACCTATACCCTCAATCCGGCTGACCCGCAGTTTGTGGCGTTGCCGGGCGGGGCGACGGGGAGCGAGGTGTTCACCTATGTGCTGACGGATGGCGATGGCGACACCAGCACGGCGACGTTGACGCTGAGTATCCGCAATGACGATGACAATGTGACCATCACCGACCTGACGCCCAAAGGCGAGGGCGGCGATGCGACCGTGTTCGAGGATGACCTGTTGTCGACTCGGGGGGCGGGTGAATCGGCGGGGTCTGACAGCAGCAAGGAGTCGACCACGGTCACGGGCAGCTTCAACATCAGTGCGCCGGATGGCGTCCAGACGCTGAGCGTGGGGGGCATCAACCTGGTCAGTGGTGGTGTAGTGGCGAGCGTGCCGCAGAGCGTGACGACCGGGTTTGGCAACACCCTGACCATCACGGCGTACAACCCGGCGACGGGGCTGGTGAGCTACAGCTACACGCTGACGGACAACGAGGCGCACCCGAGCGGGGGAGGCAACAACAACCTGTTTGAGGATTTCGCGGTCACCCTGGTGGACAGCGATGGCGACAGTGCCAACAACACCCTGAGTGTGCGGATAGTGGATGACGTGCCGACGGCGAGCAACGACAGCAATCCGGGCGTGGCAAGCGAAGCCAGCCTGGTGCTGGGCGGCAATGTGCTGGGCAACGACGTGCAGGGCGCGGACGGTGCGGCGGTCACGGCGGGCACCCTGACGGGGACCTATGGCAGTCTGGTGCTGGGTGCAGACGGCAGCTACACCTATACCCTCAATCCGGCTGACCCGCAGTTTGTGGCGTTGCCGGGCGGGGCGACGGGGAGCGAGGTGTTCACCTATGTGCTGACGGATGGCGATGGCGACACCAGCACGGCGACGTTGACGCTGAGTATCCGCAATGACGATGACAATGTGACCATCACCGACCTGACGCCCAAAGGCGAGGGCGGCGATGCGACCGTGTTCGAGGATGACCTGTTGTCGACTCGGGGGGCGGGTGAATCGGCGGGGTCTGACAGCAGCAAGGAGTCGACCACGGTCACGGGCAGCTTCAACATCAGTGCGCCGGATGGCGTCCAGACGCTGAGCGTGGGGGGCATCAACCTGGTCAGTGGTGGTGTAGTGGCGAGCGTGCCGCAGAGCGTGACGACCGGGTTTGGCAACACCCTGACCATCACGGCGTACAACCCGGCGACGGGGCTGGTGAGCTACAGCTACACGCTGACGGACAACGAGGCGCACCCGAGCGGGGGAGGCAACAACAACCTGTTTGAGGATTTCGCGGTCACCCTGGTGGACAGCGATGGCGACAGTGCCAACAACACCCTGAGTGTGCGGATAGTGGATGACGTGCCGACGGCGAGCAACGACAGCAATCCGGGCGTGGCAAGCGAAGCCAGCCTGGTGCTGGGCGGCAATGTGCTGGGCAACGACGTGCAGGGCGCGGACGGTGCGGCGGTCACGGCGGGCACCCTGACGGGGACCTATGGCAGTCTGGTGCTGGGTGCAGACGGCAGCTACACCTATACCCTCAATCCGGCTGACCCGCAGTTTGTGGCGTTGCCGGGCGGGGCGACGGGGAGCGAGGTGTTCACCTATGTGCTGACGGATGGCGATGGCGACACCAGCACGGCGACGTTGACGCTGAGTATCCGCAATGACGATGACAATGTGACCATCACCGACCTGACGCCCAAAGGCGAGGGCGGCGATGCGACCGTGTTCGAGGATGACCTGTTGTCGACTCGGGGGGCGGGTGAATCGGCGGGGTCTGACAGCAGCAAGGAGTCGACCACGGTCACGGGCAGCTTCAACATCAGTGCGCCGGATGGCGTCCAGACGCTGAGCGTGGGGGGCATCAACCTGGTCAGTGGTGGTGTAGTGGCGAGCGTGCCGCAGAGCGTGACGACCGGGTTTGGCAACACCCTGACCATCACGGCGTACAACCCGGCGACGGGGCTGGTGAGCTACAGCTACACGCTGACGGACAACGAGGCGCACCCGAGCGGGGGAGGCAACAACAACCTGTTTGAGGATTTCGCGGTCACCCTGGTGGACAGCGATGGCGACAGTGCCAACAACACCCTGAGTGTGCGGATAGTGGATGACGTGCCTGTTTCGCCTGTGGATCTTAATACCCGGGTCGAGGAGTTCTCGAATCCAGGCACCAACCTGATGATCATTCTTGATACATCAGGCAGCATGGATTATGCCTCCGGGGTGGCTGGATTCGCTACCCGCATGGCGATTGCCAAAGCATCCATTCTGCAGCTCATTGGTGATTACGATGATGTAGGGGACGTAATGGTACGCTTGGTTGGCTTTGCCAGTTCGGCAACCACTAACTTCCTGGGATCTGGCGATGTTTGGCTGACAGCGGCTCAAGCCCTGAATGTTATCAATGGCATTACCGACTACCTAGGTGACGGTGGTACTGACTATGACGATGCCCTGATCAAGGCTATGTCAGCCTACGATTCGGCAGGAAAAATCATCGGCGGCCAGAGTGTGCTGTATTTCCTCTCTGATGGGGAACCCACCGAAAGTACCAATTGGCCAGGTGTTAGCGGTACCGGAAGTACGGGCATCAACACGGCGGAACAAACCGCTTGGGAAGCCTTCCTTAATAGTAATGATATCAATGCTTATGCCCTGGGCATGGGGACCGGTGCAACCGCTGGCGCGCTGACGCCAATAGCTTACAACGGAAGCTCTGGCCAACAGCAACCTGCCATCATTGTCACGGATCTGAGTCAGCTGGCTTCGACCCTGTCCGGGACAGTACAGGTCCCAACCACAGGGAATTTGCTGACTGATGCTGGGGTTGTATTCGGTGCTGATGGTCCGGCGACCTTGCCAATCACCAGTATCTCTCATGATGCAGATGGCAACCCGGCAACCCCGGATGTGGTGTATACCACGACGTATTCCGGCTACAACGCAATAACGCATGTGCTGACTATTCCCACTCATGGTGGGGGAACTTTCTCGGTCAATTTGTTGACCGGGGCGTATAGCTATAGCTTGTCTTTGGACGTGGCAAATGACTATACAGAGACCTTCCGCTACACCATCAGCGATGCGGATGGGGACGTGAAGACCGGCGTACTCAACATGATCACGACAGATTCCAGTGATGTTATCGCCTATGACAACGGCGATGAAGCGCTGGTAACCCAGATCATGGTCCCGGGGGCCACGACCAGCACCACACTGGCAGACTTTGGGGATACAACCAATTCTGCGAACAGTGGGGTCGGGTACAATCCCTGGATCTATGACACTTCTGGCACTGGTATGAGTGTGATGGACTTGGGTTCCACTTCCATCGGCTCTGCCGTGGCGAGCAATGGCAACAAGTGGATTGTCAGTACGCTAAGCAGTTCGACCCTGGACGGCAGTGTTAGTGGAGGCGCATTGCAACTCGTTGATAGCAATGATGATGGCGCCGGTGCTGCAGAGCTTCTGACCCCAGAGTTCGTCACTGGACTGGCAGGTACAACCACACTTAGCTTCCAATACGATAGAGGTAACGTACATGCCAGCGATACAGTGACCTGGAGTCTGTACAAATTCGATGGATCAAGCTGGGTTCAACTCTCTGGCGTTGGCTTTAGCGGTAATCTATCCGGTGATCCGGGTTCGTTGTCGACTATCACGACGTCTACCCTGGATGCTGGGACACGCTACCGGGTTTATTTCTCGGTGAATGATGGTTCTGGTAACTCTGACTCCACGTTGCAGCTGGATAATATCAAACTCAACGTGACTGCTGCCGCAACGGCTGCGATTGCCTTGACGGCTGCACATGGCAATCTGCTAACCGATCCCAACCACGACATGATGAGTGGCGATCCTTGGGGAAGTGTTGATGCCATCGGAGCGGAGAGCACTGTGCTCAAGATCTGGAATGGCAGCAGCTATACCGCTGTCACTACAAGTCAGACAGTGGCTGGGCTTTATGGCTCACTCGAGATCCACAGTGATGGTGCTTATACCTACACACCGAATGCGGATCTTAACAATGTGGGCAAAGCGGATGTATTCAACTATCAACTGGCACAAAGTGATGGAGATCAGGATACAGCTCAGCTGACCATCAATATTGCTTCCAGTGCCACGGTGGCACCGACAGTAATGGAAGGTACCAGTGCCAATGATGCCCTCGTAGGCACCAGCGGAGATGACGTATTACTCGGCCATGCGGGTGCTGATGTGCTTAATGGCAATGATGGCAATGACCGTCTGGAAGGAGGGGCGGGCAATGACACTCTGATCGGTGGTCTGGGTGAGGACATTCTGATCGGCGGCCTCGGTAGCGACACCATGACAGGGGGCGCCGGTAGCGATACCTTCAAGTGGCTTGCAGGCGATGCAGATGGCAGTACGGACAACATCACGGACTTTACCCTTGGGAATACGGCCAGTGGGGGGGATGTGCTGGATCTGTCTGATTTGCTGGTTGGGGTTCCCACTGGCGGCAGTAATGATGATTTGGCGGCGGCGTTGGACAGTTACTTGCAGTTTGATACCGCCACCAAGACGTTGACGATAGACCCTGATGGTGCGGTCGGTGGCTCCGAGCTGACGATTCAGTTCCAGAACTCCCTTGATCTTGCCTCCCTGGGTTCTAACCAGGATATCATCAAGCAACTGCTGGATGATGGTAACCTCAAGGTTGATCCGTAATCAGGTAACGGGGCCGGGCTATGCCTGGCCCCTGTTTTTTGACGGAGGGGGCGGCTAAGATAGCGGCAGTAGAGGAGAGGGTCACCATGCAGTCATTTAATTGGGTCGATATTGATGGCATTCGCTATAGCTGGGACGGGCAGGGCAGCATTACCTGCACCGGCCAGTTTGGCTATCAGGCAACCATGGCGGGTGACCGGATTGACGGGCTGGATCTTGAAAGCGAAGATGGCGACGTGGCGGGTTCCCTCAATGTGGACTTCGCGGCGGCCACCATCGCATTTAATCCGGCAATGGATGCTGAGCCACCTCACAGGGTGGTGCTGGTCGGGCATGATGAGGGGCAGCAGGAGTATTCGCTGCAGAGTTTGAGCCATGCCTGCTTGCAGGATCTGCTCATTCACTCCGACAGTATCGACTGTGCTCCACTGACCACATCCACGCTGGCAGACCCCATTAGCCAGGTACAGGGACATGTTCTGTCGTGGGATTCGTTCCATTTTGATGATGAAGACCTGATCACTTCCCGCAGTGTCGCACCTGTTGCCTCGAGTCATCCTGAGCCGATGGGCAATGAGATCAGCATCAGTATCGATATGACCAATCAGGTACTGGATCAGATACCGCCATTGCACGATATATGAATCCCATTCAGCCACGGGCATAATGACCTCACTCTAATTGATTGAGGTTTTTTTATATGTGGCGTTCCCTTCTTACCCTTTCCGCTCTGGTTGTCAGTGCTCCGTTATTCGCGCTCGAAGTACCGCAAGCCCCACATCTGGTGGTTAGTGGTTATGCCGAGCAAAAGGCCGAACCCGATATGCTGACCCTCAATGTTGCAGTCACTGCGTTGGAAAAGCAGGGCATCAAGGCCAAGCAGCAGGTCGATAGCAAGGTTGCGGCCTTCTTTGGTCAGCTGGAAGGGCTGGGCATCAAGCGCAGCGATGTGGAAGCGGGCAACTTGGTGATCTCTCCCGAATATCAGTATCCGCAGAACAAGAAACCGGAACTGGTGGGATACCGTGCCCAGCGTCAACTCGCGGTCAAACTCTATCAGCTCGACAAACTGAGCGGGCTGATGGATACCGCTCTCAAGGCGGGTCTGGAGTCAGTCTCCCAGATTGAGTACGGTCTCAAGTCGCCGCAGATCATCAAGGAGCAGGCTCGTATTGGTGCGGTCGAGGATGCCAAGAACAAGGCGGAGTCCCTGGCCAAGGCGTTCGGCATGAAGCTTGGCAAGGTTTACAGCGTGGAGTACCGCAACAATACCCCCATGCCCATCTATAGCCGTGCACTCAAGGCCGCCGCCATGGCCCCTGCCGCCGACATGATGGAAAACAGTTATCAACAGCAGCAGATCAGCATCACGGACAACGTGGAAGCCGTCTTCCTGCTGGAGTAAGGGGATGGCCTCCGGCCCTGTCCCTCACCTGTCCCAAGTCCGAGGCTCACCCCTCGGGCTTGTTGTTTTTACGGCAGTTGTTTGCGCGCATCAGCGAGCAAGTGATATCGCCTGGCGGGCAGCAGTCTCCCGCTCTTGCAGGCTTGATGGCTTGCATCCCTGTGCTCAGCATCTGGCAGCAGGTAGAAGAGGGATAGAAAAATGCCGGTCAGTGACCGGCATTTTTAATGAAAAAACACAATAAGTTCAAGCCATTAACTTTAATGTTGATTTAATGCCCCCATATATCCCCCCACTTTTTTTCTAATGGTTTAATTCTGGTTTCAAATCGAGGTGCTACTGTTCCCTCACGTGGAGGTGTCGTGAAAGGCAGCTTTAGAGTACATTTGTACCAATACCGGCGTTGTTTCCCAAATCGATGCGGCTTGAATGGAACTAACTGAGGACTTGGTGATCTGAGCACCACCATCCTCTTCAAGTCTGCATCATGGCCACATCGCTTCACCCCATCACCAACTGGCCTAAATACAACAAGTCTTTGATTAACCGTGGTTCACTCACCTTCTGGGTTGATGCCACCGCCATGAACAACTGGTTCCACCACGACCATAATGGGCGGCGGGGCCGCAGCCAGCTTTACACTGACCAGACCATCTGTACCTTCCTGATGCTCAAGGGGATTTTCAGCCTCACTCTGCGGGCTACTCAGGGACTACTCGACTCCCTGTTCGAGTTGATGAATGTGCCGTTGTGCGCACCGGACTATAGCTGTGTCAGCAAGCGGGCCCGCACGGTGACAGTGGCCTATCGGCAGCCCAGCAAGGGGCGCATCACCGACCTGGTTATCGACTCGACGGGTCTGAAGGTGTTTGGCGAAGGCGAATGGAAGGTCAGAAAACATGGCGCTGAGAAGCGGCGAGTCTGGCGCAAGTTGCATCTGGCGGTAGACCCGGTGACCCACGATATCGTGGCGACGGAAGTCTCGCTGGAAAATGTCCATGATGCCGAGGTGTTGCCCACCTTGCTCAACCCTCTGCGGCGTAAGCTGGGACATGTTTATGCGGATGGAGCTTATGACAGCAAAGCCAGCCATCAGCTTATCTCGCGAAAAGGGGCGACAGCATGTATCCCGCCTCGCAAGAGCGCGGGGTTATGGAAAAAGGGGCATCCAAGAAATGAGGCCGTGCTGGTAATGCGCAAGGAAGGGCTGGCGCACTGGAAGAAGATATCGGGGTATCACCGTCGCTCGCTGGCAGAGACGGCGATGTATCGGTTCAAGCAGTTGCTGACGGGGAAAATCAGTCTGCGTAACTACAACGGCTAAGTGGGAGAAGTCATGGCGTATGTAAGCGCCATAAACAAGCTGAATACCCTGGGCCTACCTGTCAGAAAGCCCCGAGTGTAGCGGTCACCAGGGGCTGGGGAAGTCATGACTTGCTGGCTGATTTGGGAAACAACGCCGTCTTAAGCTGTTGAGAAGATTTGAGATTATATCTTCATCACTTTAAGAACACAGCCTAGACATACTTATCTCCCACAGAAACATTAAAGCGCCCGCTACACCACCGGTATCAGAGAGATCCCAGCAGAAATATCTTAATTATCTCATCGGTTAAACATCTTAAATGTATGGCGTTTAACCTCCGACATTGTGGAATGCACCTGAACCCTATCAATTTGATGTACAGTAATTGACTTGGGGTCAACCCGCAGCACGACATCCCTTGGGTCAGCGGCAACATCTGTTAAATAGCCTAGAGCACGATCAACATCCGGTGGTAGGCCAAGATAGGCAAAAATCTTATTGCCTGGTGGAACCTGAGGCTCTTCTTGACGCGGTGACCGAACCCGAACTACGTACTCCGGCTCCCATCCATCTTCAGTCCAATATCCACTATCAGCTTTGACCTCAGTACCTTTTGGATAAACTATTGGTTCAACTCTTGCAGCCTTATGGAACAAGACTACATTTCGCCCACTCTTCGATTGAACAGATTCGAAGATGATTCCATCTAGCTGTGGCTTATTCTCAGTTGCTAGAAAATCCGCTATAGCTTGCGTTACTAGATAGTCGAAGTCTTGATCATCTGGCATAACGGGCTTTGTTATGCGCCGACCTAATGAACGAAGGAACGCGGCCCTCTCGAGCCTTTCCTTATAGAGAGGATCAAAGAAGCTCCCATTCTCGTACACCCCCTCCAATGCGCTTAGGTCTAGAAGACGGAGCGGACGAACTATGAAAAACTTCGCGACCACAACGTCACTTCCAACTGGGGGACGGACCTCAGCAAGTGCGACATCAGCATCTGTTGCACCATAGAATACTGAAATACCTCGTGCATTCATTCTGCCAGATGCGGCAAAGCGGCCAGGAGGTGGACCAATATGAAGGTCAGGATGGCAAATTGCTTCTTTGAGTTTCTCTTTTGATTGGAAAACACGGGCACGATAGAGAAACTCAAATTCAGATTGCGGTCCAGCATTAACTACTACCTGACAATCGTCTCTAGTCTTACACTCATCAATCCCATCAAAAATTGAAGCAAGATAATCCGTTGCAGCTCTGCTGAAAAAGCGGGCTTCAGACTTCAGCGATTGTTCAAAGTTATTCCATTCCCACTGCCAAGTCTCATCACTAGCCCTTCTCTGCTCATAATAAGAATCTCCATCAAACTCCGTCTCTTCACCTATCTCTGCTAAATGGCGGTCATAGTGTTTATCTGCAAGGATCTCTAAAACGTCTTTCGCAGCATCTTCTGAAATTTCAGCAGTATTCACAATTACATCAAGGACTGGCTCACCATCACGATACCAGTCATACAAGGATTCTCTATCAGCCAACATCCGCTCCTGCAACGAATCAGGCTGATCTGACGTACGGATGAAATGGCGTTCTAATGCGGCCTCAACTGAGTTAGATAACTCATGAATCGCCCAAGATTTCGCGACCTCATCGCAATAAGAACATCCCCCTTCTACACCATTTCGTTCGATCTCGCTGGAAAGGTATGCCTCACCGACACACTCGTAACAAATACGCAATTCCCGTTCTTCATCGTTATTGTCACTGTATTGCATTAAATGTGCTCCCCAAGTGCTCACTCGCAATTAAAACCAAAGTACCTGACAAACCTCTCATTACCAGACCATTGGAGCATTCAATTTGGTGATTCAAAATTTCAAGATGCTCACGCAGCCGTCACCCTCTTATAGAACGCCGCCACCTCGCTCTCCTGAACATGGCACCAGGCCAGCACCGCTTGATAGAGCGGATACCACTGCCGCTCCCACTCACTACGACTCCAGCTTCCCAGGAATAGCTCGATGGCGCGGCGTACCTGGGGCCTCAGCCCGATACCGCCACAGTGCTGGCAGACAGACGGCCGTGCTGGCATCGCTATACCACCTGTATCAGCGATCTCCCCGCAGTGAAGGCATGAATTTGACCAGTCTGGTCAACTGTTGCTGGAGAGAGGCCGACTTCGAGAGCTGCGGCAACCTCTTTGGCCTTGGTGGAGCTTCTGGATAGATGCAGAGCACCTTGATGACAATCCGTTTGTAGACTTTCCCCTCCTCTTTTCGCCCTACACGGACTTCGGAAACCAACTCTACACTATGCAGCGTGCGCAAGTAGTACATTAGCTGGCCCGCCTCTCCACTGGGTATCTCAAGCACTTCGGCGACGTCGTCCAGGTCAAAGAAATCATCGTGAAGTAGTCCCCAGCCCGCCATCTTCAGAGCTGGCGCTCTCAATTTGCTATCCATTCCTTAAGCAACAACTCCTTACATGCATCAACAGATAAGGGTTAATCATCATGGCCTTGCTCAGCTCGCCGCCAGGCTTCCAAGAACTCGCGTACATTTGGGTCTGAAACAGCAATATCCTCAACACGAGGGCGGAACACATCTAGGTCAATTAATTTGGTCATTTCCTTTAAATCAACTCGTGTGATCCGATGAGCCACAAGATCACCCATCCCATCAAAACTCATCCCTTGGGTCCAAGCATATGAAGTAAAAGCTTTAGTGAGTAACTTAACGCCATGATCTGTTGTGAGCTGTGATGAAATCCATTCTCGTACTTCAGCACCATTGTCGTTTGTCAAATCTAACCAAGCGTATAAGAGAGATATAAACTTTTTGTGTTCAATTAGAGATCCATCTTCTGCTGAAATCTTTATACGTGAGTATAAAATCCCACGAAGCTCTTCAGCTCCAGCTTCAGTGGTCAAACAATTTTCAGGTGGTTCAGGATCACTACCTTCCTGAGGATAATAGTCTGCCCAAGCAGAACGTGAGAAATGACTAAGCCAACCAATAGAGGCAGAGTCGCAAGCGCGAAGCAATATGGAAGAGCGCTCTTCAAGCGACATTTTATCTATCGTTAAAGCACGTAATAACCAGTGCAGTCGGAACTGATTGTCACCCCAACCAAACCCTTTAATAGAATCAGCATCAACGTTAAGACTGTCAGATATAGAAAAAAGAGCAGTAAGTAATGGTTGAATCTTATCACGTGCCACACTTTCAGCGTGGGTACGCAACTCCTCTAACCATACGGCAGCCTTGGTTCCGCCTGCTCTACGGCTGATAGAGATTGCCTCTAACAGAATGCTTTTGACATATATAACGTCATCAGCTCTGGCCAATAAAATATTCAACTCAGCACTTGTAACCGTATCATCACTGATCGCAAAACGGAAATATGTATCAAAATGCCTAACCGAACAAACTCGGCGATCTATTGTCCATCGTCTTTCAGGGTCTCCTGCGTAAGCGATATTTCCCCAAATGGATTCAAGAGTAGGAAATAGACGTTTTAATACACGCCGAATTCTATCGTCCTCAGCTTTTGGATTGGCTCCAAAAAATAGTTCATTTAAACGCTGCTCTAACTCTTGTTTTTCTCGATGTTCATATTGTCGATTACCACTTAATACAGACTTGTTTTGTCGTATAGCTCGATAAATCCGTGGATGCAATAGTCGGAACACTTCCAATGCTAAAAAATCTGCACAGTTTACATCATTGGCCACTGCTGGCCATGACACGCTCAATGAGTTCGTATAGCGTATGACATCCCTTGGAGTACGCATTGCTGGTGCAATACCTTCGTAGAAAATATTCATAAAACGAACAGCATCCGCCTCAACAGCAGCCCCGCAGATAGAAACAATCTGTGACTGCAGATGTTGCTGAACATCAAAATCTGTTGGTTCAGGTAATTCGAACGAGGCTTGAACAATCTTTTCTAAATAATGTGAGCCCTCAGATGGATATCTTTCGCTGACAACTTTCTCCGCCAGTTCGCGGTCATAGGACAGCAAATACATAACGTTTGGCAAGCGCCCGACTGACTTAACTAGGCGGAAGATTAACAGAGCTTCATCAGGTGAGAGCCTGTCTATATCATCAATAATAATGAGGAAACGCTTCCCCTGCTTCTGTAACGTTTCTGATAGTTCAGAATGTAGGGATTCAACGCTTTCGTCCTGCTCAATGAGACTTGCAGCCCATTCCATTCCCTTTTCAGCAATACCTCCAACGATACCGGCTCCTGCAACTTCAGCGACTTTTCCTACAAGAGCACCAGCGCGAAGCAATCGAGCACCTAGTTTCGGAAGTTGTTTTTTTGCTTTGTCACCAAGACTTGGACCTAAGCCTGCATACAATTCTCTAAAAAAAGCGAGAGCTAGAGCATCTTCTCCCCTGAACCACCAACAGGCAAAATTGATAATAACAATCTCGTTAGCCTCGACGGCCTTGGCCAAATGGTGCTTGCAAAGATTAACTGCACTACTTTTTCCAGAGCCCCATGGCCCATTGAGACCGATAACAGCCCCTTGGGGAGACTTCATTCTGAGAAAGCTAGTCGCAAGAGCCCGGGCGAAGGGATCAACACCAAATCGGTCATCGCAAGGTACCTCGATAGGTTGGTCATTATAAGGTGTAAAATCAGACATATATCTTTCTCCGCACACTCAACATGCCGATGTCAAACTACTTTCAGAATCTTGCGACAAACACACCCAATAACTCTGAATATGACAGGTTTACTAGATTTGAATCGAATTCCAGTTGGTAATTAGGATACGGCAGTAATACTATTTAAAATGTGATAAATATTGCACAAATTTACAGGATTTATTTCAGAGCCAAAAGACTTTTGGTATCACGCTGCCGTCACTCGCTTGTAGAAGGCCTCCACGTCACTCTCCTGCATATGGCACCAGGCCAGCACAGCTTGATAGAGCCAAGAATACAGTGCGGCGCTACCGCATGATTGCAGCCGAGCGCGGCTATACGGTTCTTTACCGCCGCTTCAGTCGCCTGCTGGAAGCAGTCGAGAGCAACCGTGCCGATGGCAGTCTCCCAAAATTGCGACAGACGATATCCCGGTTACGATTGTTGATCCTGGACGACTGGGGTATCGGCGAGCTGACTGCGCGCAACCGCTTGGACCTACTGGAAATCATCGACGATTTCAGCTGTATGTGCTCGGTAACAATAGCGGCCCAACTGCCAGTCAGCGCTTGACACGACTATCTCGGTGAACCCACGGTGACAGACGCCATCCTAGACCGGCTGGTACACAGCGCCCATCGGATTGAGCTGTTCGGGGATTTGCTGCGAAAAACAACGTCTGTAGCGTGACCCGAACGAGCGTCGATAGTGAGTCGTTCAACCCATTATCGCCGCCCATCCAGAAAGGAGGGTTTATTGAACAAATTAAAAACACTCATTTGGGGCTATCGCAACTCCAATAGTCGGATTAACATTTCCGTCATGTTTTCAACATCCCGGTAGTGTCGATGAAATATCGGATGGGCGACCCTCAACCTTTGCGGCAATGCTGAAGCTGATTGCATTAATTTCCTAACTACTGGGCCCGAGCCTCAGCTGAAGGGTTCAAGGAGACAGTGTTGCGAATTCCAGTACAGGCGAGTGTCGCCAACATCGAGCGGGCCCTGCATGAAGCTGCTACCGCACCCAAGAATGAGCCCTTCATTTTGCCGTCTAACCTACGTCATTTTGGGGGCGGCGGCGAGGCGGCTTTGAACCAATTGCTGGTCACATGGGCCCAGCCGCGCCCTCCAGTCACTCTGAAAACTTACGTTGAAACACCTGAGCAGATCGGGGAACTAGTCCGTCGCCTGCCCGGGCTGACTGGCGCCCTTTGCGCAGGGGTCATCATGGGCGGTGGCAAAGCGGGAGATTTAACTCATCAGGTGCGTGATGCAGCGCTCGCTCGCCTAACAACGTTACTGAGCGCCAAGCCGAAAGCGGCTTATCGCGGCTCGTCGGTGGAAATTATCTGTGCAGATCATCTTGGGCGTAATGCACCTTATCTCCTCTACAAGACCGATAGCGGCCAAGCCCCCCAATTGCGGCCGCGACAATCCTTTACCTCGTTGGCTTCGTGGCTTTTGCGACAAACCGTGCCAGAGGCGTACCAGAACAGGATCGCGCCACAAATGCCTGAGGCCCTAGGTGGCATGATCTTTGAATTGTTCAAGAACACCGAGGAACACGGCCAGTCCGACGCCTTCGGCAATATTCTGTCGATGTCGATCCGCGCTATCAAGACCGTACATCATGGTATCAAGCCGGAAACGTTAGCCCAGATCGTGGCCGACTATCCCCCGCTCGCTCATTATTGCCGGTCCCTAGAACCGGCGGAAGATGCCGTCCAGACTCACCTGTTCGAGCTATCTATCCTCGATTCCGGACCTGGTTTTGCCGTCTCGCGTGCAGGCAAAACGCTCGTTGAGCTCAGTAGTGAAGAGGAAGAGGCCGCGGTGCGGGACTGCTTTACGACCTTCAGCGCCAAGGGAGGATCGCGCTTTGGACAGGGGTTACCACATGTGCTGCGGGTGCTGCGCCAAGAGCGGGGGTTCCTGAGACTGCGAACAGGACGCCTATCAATCCATGCCGACTTCTCGGACACGAATGTGGGGGAGGGCCATGAGGCCCTCCAGGTGTTCCGCCCTGAGGACGGGGTCCTTGCCCCGGTCGCTGGAAGTCTACTTACGGTCCTGCTACCACTGCGGAGGGGACGGTGAAATCACTATTTAGCTTGAGGTTCGACCTCCACCGTTTGAACGAGGCAGCGGAGGCCATCACACGTGATACGTTGATGGTCTTCGTCGCGGAACCAGAACTAGACCCAGAAGCGTTCGCAAGCATGATGGAGGCGGAGATAGAAATCAATCTCGTGCCCGACGAGGTGGCGATCATTGTGCGCGATCCGTCGTTTGCTGCCACGCTGGACGAGCTGACTAACCATTCGCTTCATAATTCAACGTTGGGTAGGCTTGGCCATAGCACTGTCACCCTAATCGGTTACAACAGCAATGGAGTTGAGAGTAGGCGCCACTATGTCGCAGGCACCATAGCTACCAATGGCATGACCATCGATGATGTGCGGCGCCGCGGGATCACCTTTATCTTCAACGAGCGACGAGGCTTCGTCGAGGCAAACGCCACTTATCATTTCGAGAACCCTTCGGGACGGCACACCGAGCGATTCATCCGGCTGTCTAACATATTGGCGCGTGGAGCGGAGATTGCATTTATCGGTTTCTGCTGCCTGCCTCAAATCGCCCTCTCAGTAACGAAGGCTTATCTTGATACGCCCTCGCTATACGCCGTCGTCGCCGCAATTAATGAGCAGCGTCGCTCATTTGCGGGTGCGCGTTGGATTCTCGCTGACAATTTCTCGTCCTATGCCGGTTTTGATCAATGCGCGTTTGACAGCGACGATAATGCAGTGGTGTTGATCTCTGCATCGTCTAGCGGCTCTCTCGCTGCTCGCCTCATCGACGAGAAGAATGTCGAGCCGCAGCGGATCGTGCATTTGCTGTACCTCGGGCAAAAACCGAGCACAACGCCAGTCGTTTGTGACCTTTTACGGGAAGCCCAGGTCAATCCCGCCGGATTCACGACTTTACCATCAGCCAACGAATCCGCGGATTGCCCAATGTGCGCTGGAGGCTCACACGCAATCAAGCTCCAGGGCGATCAGTTCGAGTTCGCAGGCCCCCAACAGGATGCGCTGCTGGTTGGGCTCGCCGACGCACCGAAGGGACTTTCAGCGCTGATGGGCCGCTACGCCTGCGCCGAAGTTTTCGAGGTAGGGCTCGGACGCATCGGTTTGAAGACGCCTCGCTTGTTTCACATAAACGCTGACAAGCTGCTCGAAAGCGCAGACTTTGGCAACAAGCTCGACTATGCTCTGCGCCGATCGCTACCGGCGCGTTTGTCGCATGTTATCGCCGCCGACCAACAGTCGCAGGCGCTTGCAAGGCGCGTGGCGGCCCACCTCGCCACGCCAGCACCGGTGATTGCGCGGGATAATATCGATGACATTCCTGCCAAAACGATCGAACCAATAGTCATTGTCGCAAGTGTTATTGAGAGCGGGAGGACATTGCTCGATATCAGCCGAGACCTGCGAAGCATCTCGCCCGATGCGCCACTAATGTACCTAGTAGGCATGGCGAAGACCACAGGCGAACCAAAGCGCGAGCGGCTTGAAAACAGCCTAAT
This sequence comes from Aeromonas sp. TS_SC_11, assembly GCF_057318915.1. NCBI lineage: Bacteria > Pseudomonadati > Pseudomonadota > Gammaproteobacteria > Aeromonadales > Aeromonadaceae > Aeromonas > Aeromonas sp. TS_SC_11. The sequence goes on along the minus strand of NZ_CM170470.1, from coordinate 4,146,723 downwards.
CCAGACGCACAACTATTTTCCCTATCAGTTTCTGACGGTCGACCAGATCGTGCTTCCAGCCTCATTCGATAATCATGCTTGGGCTGCCGAGCTCCAGTTGCTGATCGATCTGGACATCAGGAAACTGGTACCGGAGCAGTTGCTGCCTGTCGTAGAGTCGCGGATTGACCGCCTGCGTCTTGCGAGCCAGCCTATGGGCGATGACCTGTTCTTGGCTAATGCGCAGCAGCAACTCTTTCTCCAGCCAGGATTTGTGTTCTGGCCCAAAAACCTGCCGGAAAAGTCCGGACACAGGCAGGCGGACGTGTACTTCACGATCTCTTCGGTGCTGCAGCGGCTCCGTGCGAATGCTTTCGTACCCAGCGAGCGCCGGATTATCAGCAACTGGTTCCAGCAGACGCTCCTTGCGCCCGGCAACTTCGGCCGATTCAACGACGATGTGATTCAGGCCTCACTGTTACGCGCTGCTTATCCCTACGAGCTGAATTTCGCTGACACGGTCGCTGAGAGTCGTGAATTGGGCAGGTTGTTTAGGCGGGTCATCCTCGCCAGCCAGAGTCCTCGCGGCGGAGCTGCAAGTGAATTCCTGCTGGCGCTTGCCACGCGGCGCCTGCAATTGTGCAAGGACGATGTGGACTATGTGCTGGAGACTGAAGCGCCTGACATCCCGATGGTACGTTTCTTATTGAAGTCATGCCGGCACCGGTTATCCTGAAACGGCTGATGGATCGGTGGTACCTAAACTCCGCGAACGGCAGATTCTGGGAATGACGCTTGAACGGCAGGGTATTCGGGCTGGGGCTCATTGCCAACCTTCGCGGTTGCTGGCTGGCATTCAAGAGCATCAAAGCTGCCGTCAACAACGTCAGCCGACATTCTATTTGGGTCGGAATTGCTCGAAATATTGGGTGGCCCAAGACTGCGCTTCACCAAGCGGGGCGGGTGAACACCTGCCCAGCAAGCTAATTACGCAGACCGACATGCGCGCTTCACACTAGCGGGCGAGATCCCGAAATGTTCAGCCGTCAGCTTGATACTCGCTGAATTCTCTTTGCGCCAGTTGGCAACGGCGACATCGTCAATTGTCTTTTCGCGCCCAAGTGCCTTGCCCTCTGCCTTCGCCTTGGCAATCCCAGCCATCTGCCGGAGCTTGATGTTTGAACGTTCCAATTCTGCAACCGCGGCCAACATAGTCAGCATGGCTTTTCCAATCGGCGTGGACAGATCAAACCCTTCCCGCAAGCTAATGATTGAAACCCCCTTGCTTTGAAGTGCCTCAACCGTATTTAACACATCGATGGTATTGCGCCCAAGACGGTCTACCGCTGGAACGATCAGCGTATCTCCCTTGCGTATGAACTTGAACAACTCGGCAAAGCCAGGGCGCTGAAGTGCCTTCACACCTCCCGATACGCCCTCGTCAGTAAACCAGGTTTCGACATTGTGCATCTGTTCAATGCTGTGCCGTTGAGCACCAACACTCTGCTCGCCCTTGCTAACCCTGAGATACCCGATGACTGCCACGATATGCCCCATGCTTGGCTCATTATCTATGGTTCTAAATGTAGGTGTGGCTCAAAATAAAAACAACAGCTTTGAGCTATATTTTTGAAGGGCTGATTCGATGGCTCAAAAGGTAAACACTATGAACCACCATAAAGATAGTTAGTCTTAGTCCCGTGCCTCCTCAACACACTAAAATGTTCAATGTTAGCTGTAGCATTATGAATGCACTCTGCATTGTACTACTGGGAGAAAACACAATGGGCAATGACAATGATGACCTTATCGACGATTTCGGCGACGAGGACGAGATAGAAGAAACTCTTGAGGAAGAGGCAGAGCGGGAGTACTGGGAAAACCACGATAGTCTCGACAGTGAGTACGACCGCCCAGACCCAGAAGAGGAGCAGCGCAGAGAAGAATATCGCCGCGAACATGGTGGCGGCTTTATGAATGAACGCTGGAACCCATACTAGTTCCGATCAACATATGGTGACGCCGCCAATGAATGGCAAGCATATTTGAGTGATCTTGATATCTAAAGCAAGTCACTCCAGACCCCATCGGACTCGATCAACCTAACAAGAGCTTGCGCACTGAATCCGTCGGCATACAGTGTCTCTTCCTCATTCCCAACCTCAGCCTCGTCCATCTGTTCAAACGCGCGCAGATAATGCGGTTCATCGCGCAAAGCGATCTCCATGATCTCGCGGGAGACGACGTGAAAACCATCGATGACCTCACCATCAAATTCAATCGAAGTATCCACAACCCAAGCATGCAGAGCTGGCTGAGGATTGAAATCACTCAGCAATAGATCTGAACGCAACCCTTGGTCATTTTGCAGGGCTTGAAGCACAACCGGTTGCTTGCGCTTTAACTGCCTCGCCGCCTTGCGCAGGGTATTGGTTCGATGCAGCCAGACTTCATGACGAGTTGAACGGATGAAGCCCGACTTGACCTCCAGCAGCAACACTACCCCATCCAAGTGACAGATCAGGTCCATCTCACCAGCATCGCGCTCATCACTCAATGGTGGTTGGTAGCCCACGACGACGCGGAACCCCCTCTGCCTTAGTGCTTCGGCAAGGGTATGTTCAATACGTTCCGTTTCGCTGCGCAAAGCAGGCCTGCGTTGCTCAACACGTCGCAGGTTATTCACCGCAGCGGTCAGATTGTTCTGTTGACCGGCAACCCAGGGGAACTGAAAGCTGTAGCGGCCAATCTTGTAGAATGGCCGCTCGTACATACGTGGAAATGGCATGTTAGGTGTCTGCCTCATCTGCACGGACAGTGCCTGCAGGTCACTGGTCCAGAACTTCAGGATGGCTTCGGCCGCCTCGGGGTCGCCCTTGGGATGTTCGGGACTGACGGTCCAACCACAGATACGACGGATCTTATCTTTCGGTTCCGACCAAGTGATGGGAAAGCGGTTCTCGCCTTGTACAAGCCCTTCCAAAGCTAATTGACCAAGTGCTTTCGCTGCTACACCGGAGTCGCCTATATAGCGAAGAAAAGGCTGAAGAAACGCCTGCTCAAAAAACACTGTCGTCAGCTCACTGGCTAATATCGCATGGTGCAGGGCGACCTCCGCTCCATCGTTCAGTCTGACCCGCTCACCCAGACCGAAAATCGTCTGCAGGTAAAGCTGACTGCGGATGGCTTTTATGTAAGCAAGCTGATTCGCTTCGTGGTTTTCCGGTCTCCCGATGATTTTGCCAGCCATATCCGAAGCTGCGAATTGGTCAATCGCGCGGTACATCCAGTAGTGCCAAAGCAACTTGCTTTTGCGCCCGGTACGCTGCCAGCGCTGTGAGCCCGTATCTGTTTTGTTGAAAATGACTGGCTGTCCCGGTTTGAGCTGGTAACCGCAATCACTGTCAAAACAGAACCAATTGATGGAATTCTCGTAGTCGATTCGCTCGCGCATGGCGGCAATAAGCAAGGCGACCGATTCGAGGTTGGCAACATTCTCTCGCCCCACACATGACTGTGGAAAAAGGATTGGCGACAAATGACGCTTGAGAGAGCGGCCGAGAGCTTCCTCTGTCAGTTGAAAATCACGCTCAGAGCAATTCAACAATTTGCGCGCGATAATCCGATCATAGACATCCCAATCTTCCGCAGTACTGTCTCTACCCTTAGCGGCACCAAGTTGCCCATAAGCGGTCACGCTCAAATAGGAAAGCAGCTCTAGTAGCGAAAGCGACTTCAGGTGGGACTCTGCCAGTGCAATTGCTTCGTCGAATGGTTCGAGTTGTTCAAGTAAGCGATCACAGACGCCGAAAAATTCGTACCAATCCTTGCTGACGAGATTGTCTCGGAGATGCCGCCAGAGCGGTGAATCGCTGCGTGTAAACAGCTTCGAGTAACGAATCGCCCAACGCAATACATCTGGATGACGAGCGGCCAGATGATCCAGCAGCGCAGTGCTAATAGCATCCTCGAAATGCAAAATACGTCCCAGTGCCAAGATTGCCAGTTGAGCACCTTCAAGATTGACTGGCTCCCACCAAAAGGATGCGGCAGCTAGTCCGGCAGCACGATTGCGAGTTGTGTATTTGCCGCTTGGACGTTGATCCAGAAAGTTGTGAAGGCACTCATCAAGTGCGGCGAATGGGGCAAGCTGCTGAGCATATCCAGCAAAGAGAGTCTGGTAAAAATCCTGACATTGCCGCGCCTGGCCATTCATATCTGGTGATCCTTTTCCAGCCGTCGAATCTTGATAATCAAAGACACTGAAACAGATTCCCCATGTGAGACCCATAGCAAGGTCGGGTAATCTGTATGAAAGGAAATAGTTAGCACGTTTCCCTGAAAGGGGAAACTGCTGATGAGAGGAGCCAAGAACTGGCAATTACAGATGTGGTAAGCAGGGAGGCAAATCAAAATGCCCCACAAATGCCCCACAGAACTGGGGGACCGGAAAAGCACAAGGGCCTAGCCGAAGCTAAGCCCTTGTTGAATTTGGTCGGTGTGAGAGGATTCGAACCTCCGACCCCTTCGTCCCGAACGAGATTGCCGCGCTGGCTCTTGAACTTTATAAATTCAGTTATCTTTAGATACCTCTCCATTTTCGTCCCAGTTGGGTGGATTCACAAACGTGACTATCGATTTCACCTGCATGCTCCCGTGGTTAACGCCATAATTTTCTCGCTGCCCCCCATCGCCGTACTTCTTAGGAGCCAACTTTGAGGCCAGCCATTTACGAGCATCGACCTGCAGGCGAGCACGGGCAATCACATCATGGTTAACTTTTACGTGGCCGTTGGCGTCGAGGAAGGTGTCATTGCTGCCGTCATCGGCAATCTGGAGGATCTCGTCGGCCAGTTTGTCGGCCATATCCTCGCGCGCACACGCGTACTGGTCCCTAAATTCTATATAGCGTTCATCAGCCAACCAGCGCATCACCATGGATTTGGACGGCATACCTGGACGAGCAAGCACTGCGCGTAGACTCATCCCATCAGCAATGGCGCTGCATATGGCCTCCCCCAACTCGTTCGTGTATGCACTCCGACGACCTCTAGTTACCGATTTGGTATTCGACGTATTCGTTTCCACAGTGGAAACCTGAGGAGTGAAAACTGGGATCATAACCTGTGTTGTGGCATTCACATGTCCAGCGCAACTTATAGGGGCCGTAGGTATACCTGAAGATGAGGTCGCGTTACCTGGTGTTGTGACTCTTGGCCATTCGTGCGTCTTGGCCCGCTTGTTAATGGCGGTATGTGAAACACCGTACTCTATCGCTATTTGGCGCACACTCTGACGGCCAGCACAGTAAGCAATTTCGATGCTGTGCCAGTCGGGGGAATCTGTTGTAGGCATAGGGGAATTGGTCATAGGTGACCAGTATTTACGAGGAGGGGAGACTGGTTCCAGCCCTACAGGGGGGAGGACGATAATAGTTGCACAGATGTGCGGCAATCAATCCATCTTCCCCCAGACAGCTTCTCGCGCTTTTCCACCCCTTGAGTTTGTGTGCTGTCGCTATAGTGCTGTAGTGGAACACAATCGGTGGCATTGCAAGAAGAGCATCTTCTGCGCTGCAACCCAGCCACGAATCGCCGCATGCAGGGTGTAATTGTGCGTTAAGCTGCCACCCCCTTCAGATAGCCGCTATCCAACAATTTCTTGACCAGCCACTGCTGCCCTGTGCCGGTGAGCAGGGGCGAAAACCCTAATCGCATCTCCCCATAAACCATATAAGGCTTCTCCACCACAGTGAAATAGCCTCGTTCCAGATACTCCTGATAGGGCAAGTTATGCCGGTTGCCGCCCTTCATCAGGATCCTCAGCTCATGCAGCAGAGAGAAGATCTGCTTCGGTCCGATGCCTACCGTCTTTGCAAAGTTGCCTAAATGAATTCCCTTGTCTGCCCCGGCGACCAGATCGGCGAACTCCACCTTGGGGGCATCCTTCGCCAACTTCTGCTCAAGTACCATATTCTGCTCGGCCAGCTCAGCTGCTAACCGCAACGCATCGGGCAGGCTCTGCGGGACCTTGGGGCTCCACTGCTCCAACTGCTGCCAGCAGCGAATGATCCGCATCCGCAGGTCAGCGTTGTAGCCTGCTACCAGGCAAAGGGACTCCTCTTTATCCAACATCAGACATGGCTGAATACGCCCCATCTTGTCTTTATAATCTCCCGACTTTTCGGGAGATTGTATTTCAGCCAGCATTTTACGGATATCGACCAGCACATGGTCATGCCGCTTACCCGTCAGCTCCGCAATTTCCACACTGTTCATCAGCGGACTTGCGCCCATTTTCATCAACACATTCATTGGGTATCCTCCCAAACTTCACGGCTCCACTATCTCTGCTGTCTTGCCCGGTACCGATGACCACTTCCAACTTTCTCTGGATAGAAAATGGGTTGGACACGGTTGGGTCAGCGTTCTTCAGCGCCTCGTATCACATTGTATTGATCCCGGCGCACTCATCATCGCAAGAGATGTTTTCCGTCGCAGCACCTACAGGGGTAACGTTCCTTAAGAACCTCTAAGGAGTCCTTGACTTGATACGCGAGCAGCCAAAATCACGAGTACCGTTCGGCCGGAATCCCTTGCCCCTTGCCTTGGCGAGGTAACTTGTGCGGTAGACAGACTCAGCCAACAACTCAGGTTGATTAATGAGGAGGTATGGCTTCGTGGGTATTGAGGTGGTTCCCCCCTTGCGTACCCAGATCTCATCAAGCGCCTCAAGCAACTTGCCAGGGTGCCTTATCTTGTTGCCGTCCAGCATCAAGACCAGGTGGTAATGCTGGCGCGGGACCTGCTCTTGCTCCCTCACCCACAGGAACCCCATATGCTCCGTTTGGTAGCGGCGCAGGACATGCTTGCGTGCGGCCTCAATGAACGCACTGACATGCTCGCTGGTTGGTGCTGGCTGGGGATGGTGAAGATCAATCCGGATAAACAGCACCCGCCGGTAGATGCTGACCATGGTGGTGAGTTGCTCGATGGCTCGCCGCAGGATCAGGGTATAGCAGCCCGGCTTAGCCGAGTTGATCGGGTAGCTCGTGCCTGCGCAATCGTATTTGTCCTGGTACGTCACGTGGTCATAGCGCTCGCCTTGTTTGCGCTTGGGGCTGCCGGTCACCCTGGCGACTACTGCAGACGGCAGTACATCGCCATCAGACATGTGTCGCCCCCCAAGAAAGATGCCTTTCGTGTACTACGGCTTCTTCAGGGACATAAACTCTATTAACCCCCTCATAGATATTATAAAAAACCGCTATTTTTTTATGATTAACACCCCCCGCCAACCCGCCCCATTGCTGGAAGCCTGTCCTGCTTTGTGGCGGGATTACCATGGCGGGATTAGCACAAATGGCGCCAATCGTTGAGATGGATTCTTTGGAAGCCATTTTGTGGTTGTTCGCCATAGTGAGTTGGCCAACGTCGGACGGGGGCAATGTGGAACAGTTGTGCAAGTAGGATGGGACTAGGCCATGATTGACTGACTCCACCATGGTGACAGAATTTCGCCTCCGCATCGGGCTAGCCCCAACGCACATTACGTGCCAACTCAGTACAGGGCACTAACAACCTGGTCAGCTGTTCCTTGCGCTCAGTGAAGGACATATCAGCATCCAAGAGGATGACATTGCTGCGCTCCAGAAAAGCGATTTGCTCCAACTGATACGCCGTCAGATGGCAGCACAACTCCCCCTCCAGCCCCTTCTCAGCAAGCCTTTGCTTGCTCTCCATCCCCAACATCAAGCAGTTAATCATGTTCGACTTGTTGATGTAGTGGTGTTCAGTGGTCTCCTTGCCCAGCCGGGTACGCTGCTGCAAGGCGTGACACATCAAGCCGTGTTGGTCTTCGGTTGCCTTGCGCTGGGCTTGCCAGTGGTCCAGAGAGCAGGTGTGGGGCGGTGGGCACAGGCAGCGCTGGCTGTCATTAGCCACGCTGCACTGCTGCATGTATTGGAAGGGAGGCATACTAGTTGGCCCCGCCATCCAACCGCTGGGATACCCACTGGTGGATCTCTTCAGAATCCCAGCCAATGGCACGGATGCCTATCTTGCGAGCTTGAGGGAACTCGCCACGCTTCATCAGTTCGTAAATCCAGGCGCGACCGAAACCAGTGGCGGTCTTGACCTGCGGAAGCCGCATGATGCGGCGCTGGGGGGTGGAGGCATGAGTAGACATTGCTAAATCTCCTTGGTGCCCGATAGGGCTGAGTGGACTTAGCTTTTTCACTATATGTAGAGAAAAAATTCTCACAAAGTTAAGTTTTTTTCTCTACACATTTTATCTCTCTACCGACATAATCCACGCTGAACGTGTGGTAGCGCATCGTGCACAAGCGCCTCACATTTCTCTAATGCCAACGGGTAACAACCCTCCCAGACCAACCCGATTGAGGGTGCTCAGTTGGTAGGAGAGCAGGAGCTCATGAGCAGTGGCGTTCACCTGGCTTGTCATTAGGCAAGGGCTAACTCCGACAACACCGAAGGACTACTGTCCAGCCGCTGAATGGATAGCGTTGGTCTGCCAGTCGTGCGTAAAGCGCCCTGGCTATGGGGATTGATGTTCTGAGGCAGGGAAGGAGAGAAAGCTTGGGAAGCGGTATTGCCTGAGTCGGCAGCAGTAACTAATTCTGACGCTGACGCTTGCGTGCGGCCTCTTGATGGTTGATACACAGTGCCACATACTTTGCGGCCGGTTCGCGCAATTGTTCGTTCTCTTGCTTCAGGACTCTATTCTCACTACGGAGTCTTCGGAGCTCTTCGTGACACTCCTCAAGACTGCCGGGAAGGCGAATGCCTTGTTCTTCATCGTTGGCCGAGGCAATTTCCTCTACACTGTCACGCAGAGTGGGACGAGGCAGCTCGGCGAGCTTGGTTAACCAGTCCCTACTGACTTTCAGCGTCCGTGCCCAAGCGGCCAAATCATCTAGCTTGAACAGTTTCTCCACCTTCATCAGTTTTTTAGCGTTCACCGCATATTCGATTCGTTTGCGCCAGCGGTCTTTCCCCTGACGCAGTTCTTCACCTGACCGCTGGTCACGTTGCGCCAGTAGGGTAGCGGCCTCGTTGAGGGTGAGCCACTCCCCACCCTGATATGCATGCAATGCTTGTTCTTTGCCACGTCCAATCCTACTCACTCGAATACCTCCTGTCGGATGTTATCGGTCGGAGCGGTTGTGGCATAGCGTGCCCAGTCCGCCATCAACGGGCGACGCCTTTCCAGAAGGGCTGAACGGGAATAGGCCGATTCTGTTTCGTCACGCTCATCGTGGGCCAGTGCTAACTCGCAAATGTCGCGCGGGTATTTGGTGAGGTCGCTGGCCCAGTCCCGGAAGGAGGAGCGAAAGCCATGCCGGGTAATATCGCAGTAACCTAACCGGTGCAATAAGGTCCGGATGGCGTTGTCATGCATCACGCCACTCTTGCCCTGGCCGGGAAACAGATAGGGACTTCCTTCCATTCGTTCCATATCCTGCAGCAAGAGAATCACTTCTCTCGCCAGGGGAATATCAAACCCCTCACGCATCTTCATAAGGCTGGCGGGCAGGGTCCACACCCCAGTCTCCAAGTTAAATTCCGACCACTGGGCGAAGCGGATCATCTTGGCGCGGGCATCGGTCAGGATCAACAGACGGGCCGCTACTGCATCCAGGATCTGCTCAATCTGCCCGCGGAGCTCGTCAGCGGTGCGGTTTTTGCTTGCCCAGATCGGACGCAGAACCTCCAGGATATGCTCGGTCTGGATGGCATCCGCCGAAAGGTGGCCAATGAGGGGAAATGCATGCAGCTCCAGCTTGCGCAGCCAACCTTTACGCCATTTTTCAGACCAGGAAGCACTATGGGCAGAGTGATAATCTATGGCCAATTGTTGGAAACTCACCCGTCTTGCGGCGGCTTGGCGTTCCACCTCGAGCTGTGCTGCGCGCTCAGCGTCACGGGCCGCTAAGGGGTCGATCTTCAAGCTCAATAATTTTCGCGCGTCGGCAGCAAGCTGACGGGCCAGTTTCAAGGAAACTGTCGGGTATTTACCCAATCCCATCTCGCGACGCCGACCTGCCAACTGATAGCGAAATATCCAAGACTTAATGTTTTTGGATTTGACCACCAACCGCAAGCCATCACCATCCTCATAGGTGTTGGCGACGACCAAATTCTCCACTTTCTTGGGGTCGAGTTTTCCCATTGCTTTGCTCCTGCAGTGGGATGGGGGAAATCATATCCCCCCATTCATCCCCCCACTATTCCGCCGGAAGACGATCATTGTGAGTGGACAACACTGGACAAAGATCAGGCTAACTAAGTTGATATGTCAACTTTTTCATGGATTTTGGTGGAATGGTGTAGACATCAAATATGCCGGTCAGTGACCGGCATTTGGATAACGAGCGTCGGAAAAATCAGCCAAGGTCGGCGGCAAGACGTCCCTGACGTTTCAGCTTGAGTTGATAACCGATGGCCAGCACGACGATCCAGACCGGGATGAGCAGCACCGAGATCTGGATGCCCGGGGTCAGGTACATGATGACCAGAATACCGGCCATGAAGGCGAGGCAGAGATAGTTACCCAGCGGATACCAGAACGCCTTGAACTTGGGCTCAACCCCTTCGGCCTGCTTGCTCTTGCGAAACTTCAGGTGCGCAAGGCTTATCATGGCCCAGTTGATGACCAGTGCCGAGACCACCAGTGCCATCAGCAGCTCGAACGCCTTGCCCGGCATCAGGTAGTTGATCAGCACGCACAAGAGGGTTGCTGCTGCGGAGACGGAGATGGCCACTACGGGCACACCGCTTTTGCTGGTTTTGAGCAGGCTGCGCGGGCCGTTGCCCTGCTTGGCCAGACCGAACAGCATGCGACTGTTGCAGTAGACACAGCTGTTGTAGACCGACAGCGCAGCGGTCAGCACCACCATGTTGAGCACGGTTGCCACCAGGTTGCTATCCAGCGCGTGGAAGATCATCACGAAGGGACTGCCGCCTTCCACGACCTTGCCCCAGGGATAGAGGGACATCAGCACGGCCAGGGCGCCAATGTAGAAAATCAGGATGCGGTAGATCACCTGATTGGTGGCCTTGGGAATGCTCTTCTCGGGGTCATCCGCCTCTGCGGCCGTGATCCCTACCAGCTCAAGGCCACCGAACGAGAACATGATCACCGCCATCGCCATCACCAGACCGCTGATGCCGTTGGGGAAGAAACCGCCCTGGTCCCACAGATTGGTGATGCTGGCATCCGGTCCGCCGTTGCCGCTGGCGAGCAGGTAGCCGCCAAAGCCAATCATGCCGACGATGGCGACTACCTTGATGATGGCAAACCAGAACTCCATCTCGCCGAACGCCTTGACGTTGGAGAGGTTGATGGCGTTGATCAGCACGAAGAAGACGGCAGCCGACATCCAGGTCGGGATCTCGGGCCACCAGTACTGGACATAGATGCCGACCGCCGTCAGCTCGGCCATGCTCACCAGCACGTAGAGTACCCAGTAGTTCCAGCCGGAGGCGAAACCGGCGAAGTCACCCCAGTATTTGTAGGCAAAGTGGCTGAAGGAGCCCGCTACCGGCTCTTCCACCACCATCTCGCCCAGCTGGCGCATGATAAGAAAGGCGATAAAGCCGCCGATGGCATAGCCGAGCAGCACTGAGGGGCCCGCCATCTTGATGGTCTGGGCAATCCCGAGAAACAGGCCGGTACCTATGGCACCGCCCAATGCGATGAGCTGGATATGGCGGTTTTTCAGGCCGCGCTTCAGCTCCTCGCCGTCTTGTTGAAGATCCATTCTTCCTTCCTTACGTCTCTGATGTCACTCGTCTGTCATCTCGCCCGTCGAGTCACTCCATGTGACCTTGCACGGCAAAGCGTGCTTGAAACGTGACGAAATCCGTATTTATTTCGTTACGGCAGGTCGCTTGTTGTTTTTTGTAGCGGCTACCAACGGAAGCAGAATAGTGATAATCAGCCGTCAACGCACCTGTTTTCCTTATCATTCGTTGGTTTTTTCGGCATCAAGCAGGTTTTTCAGGACTCCAAATACAAAAAGAGGAGTGGTTGGCTGCATTGTGAACAATCGAATGCTGTTCAGTTGACTCTTTCAGTGATTCCTGTTTTATAAAGCCTCCTCCGTGAAAAGGACAGGCTTCATGCAACGTATTATTGGCAGCCTGTTGGCCGTCGCGCTCTGGTTGACGGTCTGGCTCTCGCCCCTGTTGCTTGCCATGGCGGCGGGATGCATGCTGGTTTGGGCAGTGCAGGGTGACGACTATCTGGTGATGCACTTTCGAACCGTGCTGCTGACAGCTGGCGCTGTTGGTTTACTGCCGGCGCTCTGGTTGACTGAACGGGTACGCAGGCGCTATGGCGTGCTCAACTTTTACGCCATGCTGATGAACAACAAGGAGTTGAACAGCACTGGTTCCTGTCCCCGCTAGCCAAAAAACGGAGCCATATGCTACAGCATTGGGCTCCGTTTTCATTTCTGCTTATCTATCCCGTCAACTTGCCACCCGGGAGGAAGTCGGCAGTGCGTTGATCTCCAGGATATTTTCCCCTTTCAATAGAGCTGACGGCGCATGCCGGTAGCCTCCAGAATTTTCGCGCTTATCTCCTCCACCGAGTGAGAGCTGGTGTCGAGGAAGCGGATCGCCTCCTGGCGAAACAGCCGCTCCACGCTTGCCAGCTCCTGCTCGCACTGTTCCAGCGAAGAGTAGCGGCTGTTGGCGCGGCGCTGATTGCGGATCTCGTGCAGCCGCTGGGGCGTTATGGTGAGGCCGAACAGCTTGTGGCGATTGGCCTTGAGGGCGGTGGGCAGCACCAGGGCGCCCATGTCCTGTTCGATAAAGGGATAGTTGGCGGCACGAATGCCAAATTGCAGCGCCAGATAGAGGCTGGTTGGCGTCTTGCCGCAGCGGGAGACCCCGATGAGGATGATGTCCGCCTCCTCATACTCCTTGGTGGTGATGCCGTCGTCGTTGGCCAGTGCGAAGTTGACCGCCTCGATGCGATCGTCATAGAGCTTGCGGTTCTCCATGCCGTGGGTGCGATGCAGTCTCGGCTCGGCCTTGACCCCCAGCTCCTGCTCCAGCGGGCTGACGAAGGTGTTGAGAAAGTCGTGGCCGCTCGCCTGGGCCTTGAGCACCTCTTCCCGTACCAGGGGGTCGACTATGGTGTGAAACAGTATGGGCCGCAGCCCGGTCTGGCGGAACTGCTCGTCGATACGCGCCCGCACCTGCCTGGCTTTCTCCAGGGTCTCTACGAAGGGGATGGTGACTTGTTCGAACACCAGTGGAAACTGGCTCAACACGGCGTGACCGAATACTTCGGCCGTGATGGCTGTGCCGTCGGAAACATAGAATACGGTGTGCACGATGCGCTCCTGTGATGCGGGCTGGCGAGGTTGCGAGCAGTCAGTATCTCTCGAAACCATATCTATTTTGTCAACTGATCTGCTGTGCCCAAGTTGTGAAGTGGCTTGCAAACCTGAGTCGTTACCTTTTTGTGTTGGCATTGTAGAATGTCTGTGTCATTCGACCATCCCCAAATCTTGCTCGGGGATTTTTTTGACAATAAGTGGAAAACGTTTTCATGGTCGTTGGCAACAGTAGAAACGGACAATAACGCATATAACTCACGCACCTAATTTGGCGCAGAAGGTGCCATGGCACCCGAGCCCACCAACCTGGAGACATGCAAGTGCAACAGTACGTACTCTGGTACGAACAACTCGGAATGCAAGATGTAGAACGAGTTGGCGGCAAGAACGCATCCCTTGGCGAGATGATCAGCAACCTCTCTGGTGCCGGTGTATCCGTGCCGGGTGGCTTTGCGACCACGGCCTTTGCGTTTAACGAGTTTCTGGAGTCAAGCGGCCTCAACGGCAAGATCCATGATCTGCTCGATAACCTGGATGTGGACGACATAGGTGCCCTCAACCGGGCGGGTCAGCAGATCCGCGACTGGGTGATCGAAGCCCCGTTCCAGCCAGCACTGGAGCAGGCGATCTGCGCCGCTTACGACAAGCTGAGTGCGGGTCTGGATGCCTCTTTCGCGGTGCGCTCTTCCGCCACCGCCGAGGATATGCCGGACGCTTCCTTTGCCGGTCAGCAGGAGACCTTCCTCAACGTACGCGGCATCGATGCCGTCATGATTGCCGTCAAGCATGTGTTTGCTTCACTGTTCAACGACCGCGCCATCTCCTATCGGGTGCACCAGGGTTATGACCACAAGGGCGTGGCGCTTTCGGCCGGGGTGCAGCGCATGGTGCGTTCGGATCTCGCCGCCTCCGGCGTCATGTTCACCCTGGATACCGAATCCGGTTTCAATGACGTGGTCTTTATTACAGGCGCTCAGGGCCTGGGCGAGATGGTGGTGCAGGGCGCAGTCAACCCGGATGAGTTTTATGTGCACAAGCCAACCCTCAGGGGCGGGCGCCCTGCCGTGGTGCGCAAGACCCTCGGCTCCAAACTTATCAAGATGACCTACTCGGACGATGCCGGTCATGGCCGTCAGGTGAAGATCGTCGACACGACCGAGACCGAACGCAACCGCTTCTGTATCACGGATGCCGAGGTGATGGAGCTGGCCAAGCAGGCCCTCATTATAGAGCAGCACTATGGTCGCCCCATGGATATCGAGTGGGCCAAGGATGGACAGGATGGCCAGCTCTACATAGTGCAGGCACGTCCCGAGACGGTACGCAGCCGCCAGGAGGCCAACACCCTCGAACGCTTCGCCCTTAAACAGGCGGGCAAGGTGCTGATCGAAGGGCGTGCCATCGGCCACAAGATTGGTGCGGGCCCGGTGCGGGTCATCTCCTCCATCAGCCAGATGGACGAGGTGCAGCCCGGCGATGTGCTGGTCACCGACATGACGGATCCGGACTGGGAGCCCATCATGAAGCGGGCCTCCGCCATCGTCACCAACCGTGGCGGGCGCACCTGTCACGCCGCCATCATAGCCCGGGAGCTGGGTATTCCGGCCGTGGTGGGTTGCGGCAACGCCACCGATCATATTGCTCCGGGTCAGCTCATCACAGTCTCCTGCGCGGAAGGGGATACCGGCTTCATCTATGACGGCGAGCTCGATTTCGATGTGGCTGTGACCGAAGTGGGCAACATGCCACCCTTGCCCATCAAGATCATGATGAACGTCGGCAATCCGGACCGGGCGTTTGATTTCGCCCAATTGCCCAATGCCGGTGTGGGTCTGGCGCGGCTCGAGTTCATCATCAATCGCATGATTGGTGTGCATCCCAAGGCCTTGCTGGAATTCGACCAGCAGAGCCTGGAGCTTCAGGCCACCATCCGCAAGATGATCGCAGGCTACGACAACCCGCGGGAATACTATGTCGCCAAGCTGACCGAGGGGATCGCCACTCTGGGTGCCGCGTTCTGGCCGGAGCGGGTCATAGTGCGGATGTCGGACTTCAAGTCCAACGAGTACGCCAACCTGGTGGGCGGGCGTGACTATGAGCCCCACGAAGAGAACCCCATGATAGGGTTCCGTGGCGCGGCACGTTACATCGCCGACAGTTTCCGTCCCTGCTTTGCGCTGGAGTGTGAAGCCATCAAGCGGGTGCGCGACGTCATGGGGCTGACCAACGTCGAGGTGATGATCCCCTTCGTGCGCACAGTGGGTGAGGCCGCCCAGGTGATCGACATTCTGGCCGAGAACGGGCTGCGCCGTGGCGAGCGGGGGCTCAAGGTAATCATGATGTGCGAGATCCCCTCCAACGCCCTGCTGGCGGATCAGTTCCTGCAGCACGTGGATGGCTTCTCCATCGGCTCCAACGACATGACCCAGCTTACGCTCGGACTGGACAGGGATTCGGGCCTCATCGCCCACCTGTTCGACGAACGCAACGAGGCGGTCAAGGCGTTGTTGTCGATGGCCATCCAGGCTGCGCGCAAGGCGGGCAAGTATGTCGGCATCTGCGGTCAGGGCCCCTCGGATCATCCTGACTTTGCCGCCTGGCTGGTAGAGCAGGGCATAGACTCCGTGTCTCTCAACCCGGATACAGTGGTCGATACCTGGCTCTATCTGGCGGAGCAACACAAGGCTTGCTGAGTCTGTGTTGATTAACAACTGTGATAATAAAAACGGCGCCCTGACAGGGCGCCGTTTTTATCTTTTAATAACTGCTCGGTGTTATTTTTACGCCATATTTTTACTTCTCTGCCAAAATAAGCGTGCCAGATCCTGATCTTACACTCCGTTACATAGGTTCACTGCCTCACCACGCCATAATAACCCTGCCATGTCATGGACAGACTGGCGGATCACCATATTCACCTCATGTCGGGTCAGGTTGAAAATATAGGTTCCACTTGTACTCGATTCATCAATAAATATGTTTCTTGTTATTAATGTGGCCAGGGCAGGCAAATGTCACAGAGCGTATCAAATCAAGTGATCAGAAGAATGCTGGCAGCCTGTCAGCAGCAAGGGGGAGATACGGATGCCATCCTGATGGCTGCCGGTCTGACGCCATTCGATATCCACCGTGAGCATGGCCGGATCCAGGCCCACAGCCATTACCGCATGCTGAGCCTGATGCAGCCGCATCTGAATGGCTTTCACGAGGGCATACTGTCTTACGATATCGCCGAGCTCTACCAGCACTACCCGGCACTCATCAGTCTATGCCTGAACCAGCCGTCCCCTCGCGCCGCCATCAAAGCCCTGCTGGCCTATCGCACCGTCATCGGCAACTGCGACGATTTTCAGGTGAGGGAGGGGGCGTCTCACACCCAATATGAATATATCAATCAAGGGCCTGCCGCCCTGGGCGCCAGCCAGGCCATCCCCAATTTTGTCATCCTCTACCGGATCCTGCTGGTCTATGTGCCAAACCTGACGGTGTCGGTGGAGCTCATTGGCAAGTCGCTGGGCTCTCACCGCCAGCTGGATCACTTCTTTGGAACCCACTGTCGCTGGGATCAGCCTGGCAACACCCTGACCATAAGCAATGCTCTGCTGGAGAGCCGAGCCGATGGTTATAACGGACCCCTCTGCCGTTTGCAGACAAGCCAGCTTGAGCATATCTGCCTCGATATTGATGAGCGGGTGCCCTTTGCCAATCTGGTGGCTGACATGATCCGCCATAACATTCGCAGCGGTGTCATGGAGTGCGATGACAATTTACTCAAGGATGTCTGTTCGGCCATGAATATCAGCCGCTGGACCCTGAACCGGAAATTGCAGGGGGAGGGCAGCAGCTTCTCGGCTATTTTGAAACAGGTCAAGATGATGGAGGCGTGCCGTTTATTGGGGGATGGGGACCAGCCACTGCAAAATATCAGCGACCTGATGGGTTTTTCCTCCCAGAGTGCCTTCAATCGTTTCTTCAAGGCCAATACCAATATGACGCCGTTGGCTTACCGAAATACTCGCCAATAATAACGGCGCTGGTCTCGTCAAGCGTTCCCGGTACAGAAAATGGGAGCGCACGCTAACACGCCGCTCCCATCATTTTATGCTGTCACTGTCACCGGCTTATTTGGTGACAGTGGTCACTGTGGCAGGGTCCACACCTTCCGGGAGGGCCAGGGTGCCCGGGGTCGTGCTGCTCACCACTATCTCCTTGCTCACCGTGAAGGTGACCGGCGTGGTGGCGGAGACATCCGAGGAGGGGCTGATGTAGGCGCTGTAGCTGCCCGGTTCCACTATCCACTGGTTGCTGGCCTCATCAAAGCTGGCGAGTATGCTGGCCGGGATGGTGAAGCTCAGCTGCTCGGCGGCACCCGGTGCCAGCTGCTTGGTCTTGGCAAAGGCCTTGAGCTCTATGGTCGGTTTTTGCAGTTTGACCTCGGGGGCGGTGACATAGACCTGGGCCGCCTCCTTGCCTGCCACGGCGCCCGTGTTGGTGATGGTCGCCGTTAGCACCAGGCTGCCGGCCGCGCCCTCGGCCAGGGTATTGCTGGCGATCGCGGGGCTGGTGTAGCCGAAGCTGGTGTAGGAGAGGCCAAAGCCGAACGGGTAGGAAACCGCCTTGTCGAAGGTGCTGTAGTAGCGATAGCCCACATAGATCCCCTCGTTGTAATAGAGATCGTCCGGCTCGCCGTCACCGTCGGTATCTTCACCCGGGAAGGTGCCGGCGGAGGGCACGCTGGCGTAGCTTAACGGGAAGCTCTGGGCCAGCTTGCCACTGGGGTTGACCGCCCCCGACAGCACGTCCGCCACCGCATGGCCGGTTTCCTGACCCGCCATGTAGGCCAGCAGTATGGCGTCCACCTTGTGGCCCCACTGGGCTGTGTCGATGACGCCGTTGACGTTGAGCACTACCACCACCTTCTTGCCCTGGGCGTGGAAGGCGCTGCTCACCGCATCGATAAGGGCGGTCTCGTCATCGCCGAGCAGGTAGTCGCCCTTGCTGTCGGTGCGATCCGCCCCTTCACCGGCCTGACGACCCAGGCTGATGACCGCCACATCCTGCTCACCGGCAGCCGTGGTGATCAAAGCGGCGAGTTCGGGGCTGACGGCGGCCTCATCACAGGTGTAGTAGCCCTTGGCGCCGAATTGCCCCTCGTGATAGACCTTGTTGGCCTCATAAAAATCGCCGTAGTAAGTTTGCAGCGTGTCGTTGACCGGGAAACGGCTGGCCAGCCCCCGGGCTATGGTGGTGGTGCTGGCTGCGTTCACATCCCCGCTGCCGGTGCCACCCTTGTAGGTGTTGATCTGGTTGATGCCAAAGCTGGCCACCTTGCTGGTCGCCGCGATGGGCAGGGCGGCGGCTTCGTTGCGCAGCAGCACCATGCTTTCGGCTCCGGCCTGGCGGGCCAGTTTGGCATGGGCGACCAGATCCGGGCTGTTGCTGACGGCCAGCTGATTGTAGGAGGGACTCTTCATCACCTGGGTCAGGATATGGATGGCGGCCTCGGTCACCTTGGCCTCGTTGAGATCGCCCTGCTCGATGGATTGCTGCAACTGCTCCTTGACGTTGCCAGGTTCAATCAAATCCTGCCCTGCCCGCACCTGCTTGTAGGCGTTGTTGGCTACGTCGCCTGCGAACCAGTCTGACATCACCAGGCCGTCGAATTGCCACTCACCGCGCAGCACATCGGTCACGGCATCCTTGCGCTCGTTGACATAAGTGCCGTTGAACTTGTTGTAGGAGGTCATCACGGCCCAGGGCTGGGCTTCCTCCACCGCGATCTGGAAGCCGCGCAGGTAAATTTCACGGAAGGTTCTCGGCTCGCCGATGTCGTTGATCTGGTTGCGGTTGGTCTCCGAGTTGTTGCCAAAGTAGTGCTTGATGGTGGTGCCGACTCCGTTGCTTTCCACCCCGTTGACCATGGCGGCGCCTATCTTGCCGGTCAGCAGCGGGTCTTCCGAGTAGTACTCGAAGTTGCGGCCATTGAGCGGGTTGCGCTGGATGTTCATGCCGGGTGCCAGCAGGATGTCGACCCCGTACTGGCGCACCTCATCCCCCATGGCTTCCCCGACGGATTTGACCAGGTTGACGTCCCAGCTGGAGGCGAGCAGGGAGCCGATGGGCCAGGCGGTGGCGTAATAGGTGGCGCTGTCGCCGTCGCGATTGGCGCTGATCCGCAGGCCCGCCGGGCCATCGGCCAGTTTCAGAGCCGGAATGTCGATACCGTCGGCACTGCGCGTTACCCCGTTGATGTAGCCCGCTACCCCGGCGACATCCTGCTTGACGTTGATGGCGCCGTTGGCGCTGCCATAACCTGGGCCGGAGAGCAGGCTCAGCTTCTCGTCCAGGGTGAGCTTGGCCACCATGGCTTCGGCCTGACCGCGGTAGTAGGCATCGTCTTTTACCAGGGGATCCGAGTCGTTCTGGTTGCAGCCAACCAGCAGCCCGGCGAGGGCCAGGCTGACACAGAGTGAAACCGCTTTCATTTTTGTCGTGATAGGCATGAAGACTTCCTCGTAACTGTCTGAATAAAAAGGCAAGTGCGATATCGACACCGGCAAGTGATCGGGCCGGGCGGCCGCTCTGATGGCGGGTTCCCATGGATATCGATGACGGCTCAGGGTGGGCCAGGGTGCATGTGCAAGGGGGCAACCATGGCCGGAGCCGTAGGCAGGTTAGCAAGTCGGGCTGGCTGCGCCTTGCCTTGGCGGAGCGAGAAATGTGCAGTTGGGAGCAAGGGTGCCAAGTTGTGACAGGAGTCGCATCACAGGCTGCGCGGCAGGGAGGGGAAAGGGGAGGCTGGATGGCCCACCATTGAGGATGGCGGCAACAGGGCGGTCCGGCTTGGGTTGCGATTTGCTGTGAGGTGCGGGGCGCAGGCGCTCGGGCAGAAGAGAGGGGGCCAGCGGCCCCCTCGGCGTGTGCAAGATACCTCGCGCATGTTAGCGCAAGGGCTCGCTCACTTTGGCTGTTTCAGTGCACCGGCCAGTTCGATCTGCACCCTGACTCCTTGTTGCTTGAGCTGGGTGGCGATGGCATTCAGATCCGTGCCTGGCTTGGCCTCCAGCAGGGCGATGCCGCCGCTGCTCTGCTTGAACTGCAGGCCGTGGCGATCCGCCAGCGTCTTGGCCTGATTGTCATCGGCCTCTACCAGCAGGGTGCCGCTGACGGTCAGCTCAGGGCTGGCGACCCCTTGCAGCAGGACGTCGCCGCTGCGCAGGGTCTGTTGTGGCACCTTGCCATCCAGACTGCGGGCGACCCGTTTCTTGCTGCCGTTATCCGGCGTCAGGTAGGTTTTGCCATTCACCTCTATGGTGTTGTACTGCTTGCCATCGATCACCACCGATTCGTCGGCCGTTGCGTGCACGCAGACCGAGGCCAGCAGGCTTGCCAGGGCAAGGCTGAGTAAGCTGTGTTTCATGTTATGACTCCTCTGTGATCAGGAACGGGCTGCGTCGTGACCGAGTACCCGCAGGGACCAGTCGAGCAGTTGACCCGGCTGGCTGTTGTTGCGCTCGGTCAGGGTACTGCGGGTGTTGGTTCTGCGATCGAGCAGCGAGACCTGGCGGCTGCCATTGGCCACGTCAGTTACCTCCAGGCGCCACTCGCCCTGAGCCGGTTCGCCGTAGAACTTGTGGGAGAGCATGCGCATGTCACGCAGCCCCTTGGTGCGCACATAGCCCAGCTGCTGCCGGTCGAGGGATTGTCCCACCAGGCTGTTGTTGGGGTTGAGCAGTACGCTGCGGGTGCCGGATGGTGAGACCAGTTCGATCAGCAGGTCGGGCAGCCGTTGGTGATCCAGGCTCACCATCACCTGCACGGCCTCGACCGTCAATGGCTGATCGACCTGCGTGCTGGAGCGGGTCGGGCTGCTGCCCACATCCGGGATGGCGCCGACGACGCGATCCCGGATCGTCACCTTCTGCCAGGGCAGCTGCACCAGTGGCGGCAGCGGATCATGGCTGGCGGCGTGGGCCAGGGTCTTGTTCACATCCACCAGGCCGAAACCATAGGTCGGGCTGTACCAGAGGCCGGCCGCGTTGCGCTCCCATCCCTCCAGACCCGTCACCTGGCGGCGCTGGCCGTTGGCGGCCGTGTAGTTTATCTGCACGGGCCTCTGATTGGCGTCGAGCCGGGTGGCGTTGCGGGCCAGCAGGTCGCGCAGATCCCGCACCGACAAGTCCGGATAGGCGGACATCAGCAGCGCCATGGCGCCTGTGGTGTTCGGGGTGGCCGAGGAGGTGCCGTTCATCACGCCGTTGTAGTCGCAGCTGGCATCCAGTTGCGGGTTGTTGTGCAGCCGGTTGGTGCTGGGATCGTCCACCCGGTTGTAACCCATGTCGCAGCCGGGCAGATCCGTGGTCACCATGGCGGGCGCATCCGTGCCGTATTCCCCGCCGGGGGCGCTCAGGAAGACGTTGCTGCCGACACTGGAGTAGGAAGAACGTACCCCGTCCGCGTTGATGGCGCTCACCACCAGGTTCCAGAAGTTGCTGTTGGAGGGATCTATATTGCTGTTCTCGAACGGCAGCTTGGGCAGGTTGCCGGTGCGGTTGAGCACATAGTTGCCGGAGGCAATCCGGTTGAAGCCGTTGCCCGCCGCCTTGATATAGGCCGCCCCCTGCGCCTGCTGGGTCCGCTGTTCGAACAGGCGATCGAGCTGTACCTGATCCAGCCCGTTGGCCCCTTCAGGATCGACCAGGCTCATGCCGTAACTCTGGTTGAAGACCCGGTTGTCTGCGGTGACGGCGTTGCCGCCAAGGGCGTAGAGCCAATCTTTTTGCAACTGCTGGCTGTTGTCATCGAGCAGGTTGAAGCCCTGCAACTGGGCGCGGGGAGCTACCCCCAGGGTGCCTATGCTGTTGTCCACCGCGGCTATGATGCCGGATACCGAAGTGCCGTGGGCACTGTCCGGATCGGTCGGGGTAGGATCGCTGCCACCGGTCACCACGTTTTTGGAGCCGGGGCGCACATTGTCGGCCAGATCCGGGTGCGCTATGGCCATGCCATCGTCCACCACGGCCACATTGATGCCCTGACCCAATACTTCGGTGCGGTGTGCCCACCAGAGGTTGAGGTCATTGCCCGCCACGCCGCCGCGGGGGCTGAAGGCATTCTGGCCGCTGTTGAGCAGGTGCCACTGCTGGTCCTGCAGGGGATTGATGCCGGGCAGACAGCGCGCTGCGCTGCTGCGGCCGGTATCGAGTCCGGCCTCTTTGCCGGTGAGTGGGGTGCAACTCTCATTAGCCTGAACTGAAGCGATAGGCAGGGCCGAGAGCAGGGCCGAGATTGCCAACGCCAACGATGTTTTTCTCATTTATAAACTCCATCTTATATCGCACCGTCCTGGGTGCGACTGGCATCTATACACGGGAAAAACAGAGCCAAAAAGCGCTCATTTCAGTTCTGGGATAAGGCTCAAAAAAATCCCATTACAAATCTGTTTCAAACCATATGGGGGTTCCTGCGAATCCCTTTATGTGCTGTATTGAGAACTTTTCTCAGTTGCTGGCTGTTGATGCTTGTCTTTATAGATCAATGTGTTATTAACTTATCGTTCACCCTGGTTGCGGCTGTGTCGAGGCTGTCGCGTTGAGTTGGCCCTGATCAGATATGACACATACCCAAGCTGGCGTTGTGTGGCCGGCAAGCCTGCCATGCCGGGAGGCAGGTTTTGCACCCAGGCGGCAATGAAAACGGCGCCAGTGGCGCCGCGTTTTTGTGAGGTGCTGACCGAGAGTGGTCAGCCGTTATTTGATCAAGGCCAGGATCGGGCGAAACGCCGGATGGCGGCAATCCCCCAGCAGCTCATAGAGGCACATTTCCACCGAGGTGAGCCGCGCTCCACGAGTGGCCAGCTGAGCGATGGCCAAGTCGCGGTTGGCGGCGCTGCGGGAGGACACCGCATCCACCACCAGGGAGACATCGGTGCCGCTGTCGAGCAGTCCCAGCACAGTCTGGTAGACGCAGATATGGGCCTCTATGCCGCACACCAGCCAGTGGCATCTGCCGGTCTGGGCGAGGGCGGCTGACACTGTCGGCTCCCCCAGCGCGCCGAAGCTGAATTTGGTCAGCACGGGGGCACAGCTCTGCAGCGGCTGCAACTCGGGCACCGTTGGCCCCAGCTTGTCCGGATCCTGTTCCAGCCAGACAACCGGCAAGCCCAGCGCCTGGGCCCCTTGTACCAGCCGTGCGCTATTGGCAATAAGGGCAGAGCTCTCCTCGACGAGCCGTGCCAGCTTGCCCTGAATATCGACGACCAGTAGGCCTGTGGTAGAGGCGGTCAGCATGATGGCTCCTTGGGTCAGATTAGTGTGTGGCGCCCAGTGGACGGATAACTGTTGAACGGGACTGGTTCCACAAATAGATGAGGGTCAACGCGATGGCGGTACCGATCGGCAAGGCGAACAGATGCAGCGCAATAAAGCACCAGAAGACAACCTTGAAACCCTTCACCGGTTCTGTGAGCCCGCGATAAGCTACATAGTTGAATGCCATGACAAACAGCCCAATGGCCAGTGCGAGGCCGATGCTGACCCCCTGTGACGGGGCTGATCCGGCCGGGTGCAGCGGGCTGACCGTGACGACCGACCATGCAACAAACGCTACCATGGCCAAAGAAAAAAGTGTCGAAGCGATAAAGATACCTTTGGCGATCAGCTGTTGTTTGGGGCTCATGAATACTCCTTGAATAGGGTGTGGTCTTGCTCCCTGCTCGTGATTTAGCGCGCCTTCCATGTTGTTCGCTACTGACATGGTGGCGTATAAAATATGAGGCACGGCACCCTGTCGATGAGGCTTATAAAACTACCGGCAATGCCAGCATCAGTCAAAAATAAAGTAATTCAAATTGTAAATGTAGTGATGGAAATGTCATTATGGAAAATACATGAGTAGTCTGGATAGGTAATTTTGTCGGCGCTTTCCTGTTGACCAGACCGAGCAACAATATATTTATGATATGCGTATGTACTATGTTGACGGTTTCTCTTGTTTATGGGGCTGATTTTATATTTCATTTCTGTTTGTTCAGCTGGGATGCCCGTTTCTTATCTCTAACCCATAAGACTGAGTTGTCAGTCTTCTTCATCTCGAACAGGTCGATTGCCATGAATAGATCACTGAGCTTTTGAAAGCCGTAGTTCCGTTGATCAAAAG
Organism: Aeromonas sp. TS_SC_11; assembly: GCF_057318915.1. Lineage (NCBI taxonomy): Bacteria > Pseudomonadati > Pseudomonadota > Gammaproteobacteria > Aeromonadales > Aeromonadaceae > Aeromonas > Aeromonas sp. TS_SC_11. Next base: position 4,122,215 of record NZ_CM170470.1, on the reverse strand, counting down.
AAGCATGGTTTGATATATGATTTCCTATTGCTCCCAGCATTGCCCAACCACCTCCCTCCTCAACCGCATCGATGGCTTGACGTAGCAAATTAATGAGGCGAGTATCACTTTTAATATTCTTGATCTGCTTTGCTATCGGAAGTTCTTCTTTTATATCATTAGGTTCAGTATCAAGATAAAGAAAGCGAGAGCAGCTATTGACGAATGGCATTGAGGCCTTACGTTCACCAAATCCGATCACAAATTTACCGTCTGCGAGGCAGCGAGTAACGAGAGGAGTAAAGTCACAGTCTGAAGAGACGAGACAGATGACGTCTACATCCTTGGTATAGAGCACATCCATCACATCAATCACCAACGCCATGTCGGTCGCATTTTTTCCTTTGGCCAAGTCAAATTGCTGCACCGGTTGGATGGCAAATTCATGCAATACTTCCTCCCATGATTTGAGGGTCGGATTCTTCCAGTTACCATAAGCTTTGCGGATATTGACTACGCCATAGCGAGCCAGCTCGGACAATACCCTGTCAATCTTGCTGGCAGGTGCATTGTCTGCATCGATAAATACAGCAATTTTTTCTTTGTCCTTCAAATGACCTCCTGTCATTTAACGTCACCTGCTACACCGGTTCTCTGAATGTAGATACTAATTTTAAAGGCGTGGCGACGTACCCGTCTTGCCAAAAGAGAGATTATCCGCCAAGGCGCTAGCCCGCCAGTAATCAGGGCCTGCAACGAGGTGGTGACAATTGGCCACAATAAGCCAGTTGCGGTCGGTTCGGGGAGGGGGCAAAAGCAATAACTGTGTGGTTTATCAAATATTTTCTGCACGATAGCCCAACCGGGTTGAAAGCCGGGCTTAGCTGCCGCTCGGTTAAGCTTGTCCTGTTTTGTTGCTTGGCGACGGGAAGACGCTCTGTTATGGTTGTATGTATTAGCCGTTTGGATGGCTAGATGGTTGTGGCGAGAAGCCCATTGTGGTCGTCGCCGTCATCCTGCCACCTTTTGATGATTATTTTGACAGGGAGTCCCTTATGCAGCGTCGTTCCTTTTTTACCCTCTCAGCACTGGCACTGCTGGCCAGCAGCCTGCCGTTTTCCGTTTTTGCCGCCGATCCGGTCAAAAACGAGATAGTGATTGGCACGACTGTGGGGGATTTTGCCGACATGGTGACCGACTCCATCAAGCCGCAGCTGGAGGCCAAGGGCTACAAGGTCAAACTGGTGGAGTTCACCGATTACGTGACCCCCAATATCGCGCTGGCCGATGGATCGCTCGATGTGAACTGCTTCCAGCACAAACCCTATCTGGAGAGTTTTTCAAAAGACAGGGGCCTGTCACTGGCTCCCATCACCCAGGTGCCGACCGGCCCCATGGGTCTCTACGCTGGCAAGCTGGGCGAGCTGAAGGCGTTGAAAGAGGGGAGCACGGTCGCCATCCCCAACGACCCGACCAATCAGGCGCGTGCTCTGCTGATGCTGCAGGATCTGGGCTGGCTCACCCTCAAGGAGGGGATCAACCCGCTCAAAGCCAGCGAGTTTGATGTGGCGAAAAATCCGCACAATATCAAGCTGATCCAGCTGGAAGCTGCGCAACTGCCGCGTTCGCGGGAGGACGTGGACTTCTCCGTCATCAACGGCAACTTCGCTGCCTCCAGCGGCATTGCGTTCAGCGAGGGTCTGTTCCTCGAGCGCAGCTACAACTTCATCAACTGGGTGGTGGTGAAAAGCGCCGATGCCGATCAGCCATTCGCCAAGGATGTGGCGGCTGCTTACAACTCCCCCGAGTTCAAGGCCTATGCCGCCAAGCGCTTCGTGGGTTACAAGTATCCCGAGGGCTGGCAGGGGCAGAGTGCCAGCAACTGAGCATGGCTATCGGTATGTGACGTTATCGCACCAACAAAAACGGGCACCAGAAGGTGCCCGTTTTTGTTGGCATGGTCACAGACGTCAGTAGCGGCGCAGCCACCAGCGGGCGGCAAACAGGGCGGTCAGGCTGCCGAGCAGGGCGCTCGCCAGCACGTCCAACGGCCAGTGCATGCCGATCAGCATGCGCGACAGGCCTATGCCCAGTGCCCACAGTGGCAGCAGCCAGACCCCTGAAGGGGCGCGGGCCAGCCAGATCAGGCCGAAGAACTGGGCAAGACTCATGGCGGCGATACTGTGGCCGGAGGGAAAGGCGTAGTTTACTTCTGCCTGCCAGTGGTCCGTGAGCCATTCGGGCAGGGCCAGCAAGAGGCTCGCCGCATGCACCTGTTCGCTGCGTACCTCGACACTGCCTGAGTAGAACTGCTGGATGGCGGGGATCAGACTCTGGCCCTCCAGCCAGAGCAAATAAGGGCGCGGCTCCTGGGTCAGGTGCTTGATGATGCTTTTGATGGCCCAGTCGCCAGCGAGCATGGCAAACAGGGCGCAGACCAGTGCCAGCATGGCGGGCAGGCTCAGCGTCAGCTTGTGTCGGGTCAGCAGCAAGAGGGCGGCAATGCTGATGGCAATGCCGGGCACATCCACCATGCGGGTGAGGGCGTAGGGCCACCACAACCAGCCCGATTGCAGGGCCTGGCTCATAAAGGGTTGCCAGGGCAGGCAGGCCAGCAACAGCAGCGGCAGGATCAGGGCAGCGCTGAAACCAAGCACCTGACGGCGCGGTAGCGAAGAGGCATGAGTCGGCATAACAAGGCTCGTAACAGGTGCGCGTTAAACGGGCAGGAAAAAAGAGGCGTCATTGTGCCAGCCTCGGCGGGTCGGTCAAGTCGTGCTGGCCTGGCTGTAACATAGGCTTACAAATGAGAGTCACCCGGGCCGACATGGCAATACGGGCGTGGGGTCATCATCATCTGCGCATCTTGGCGGTTTGCCCAGGCACTGTGGTGCGATGGTGGTGAAAGGGGATCGGCGAACAGGCATCTGAACATCTGGCCGGTTTGGGCAGGGCGGGCGGTGTGATTGTGGTGAAAAGTCAGGGGCGAATAAGCATCTGAAAGTTCTGCTGGTTTGGGCTAGAATGGCGCGCCTGTGGCCGGTTGCGAAGTGAGAGAGCCCGATGAAGATCGTCGTTGATGAAAATATGCCCCACGCCCTTGAGCTGTTTGCCGAATTTGGCGAGGTGATCCCCTTGCCAGGACGGCAGATGCAGGCGGCGGATCTGCAAGATGCCGACGTGCTGCTGGTGCGCTCCGTGACCCGGGTCGATGCCGAGCTCCTCGCCACCAGCCCGCGGCTCAGGTTCGTCGGCACCGCCACCATAGGTACCGATCACGTCGACAAGGCGCTGCTGGCGGCGCGCAACATCCCCTTCTTCAGCGCGCCCGGCTGCAACAAGTATTCGGTCGGCGATTATGTGCTCTCTGCCCTGCTGGTGCTGGCCGAGCGTCATGAGCTCAACTTGAGCGAGATGAGCCTCGCCGTCATAGGGGCGGGCAATACCGGTGAATGCGTGGCGCTCAAGGCCGAGGCCCTCGGCATGCGGGTGCTGCGCTGCGATCCGCCGCGGGCTCGAGTCGCCGGGCAGGCAGGCGAGACAGACGCATTCGTCGACTACCAGACGGCACTCGGTGCCGACATCGTCAGCTTCCACGTGCCCATCACCCGCGAGGGGCCGGATGCTACTTTCCACCTGCTGGATGAGCAGGTGATCGCCGCGCGCCCTGCCGGGCAGATCCTCGTCAACGCCTCCCGTGGCGAGGTGTGGGACAACCAGGCGTTGCTCGCTCGCCAGCAAGGGCTTGAGCCCCTGCGGCTGGTGATGGATGTGTGGGAAGGGGAGCCAGAGCCCCTGCGTGCCCTGGTGCCCCATACCGAGATAGCGACCCCTCACATCGCAGGCTACAGCCTGGAGGGCAAGGCGCGCGGCACCTGGATGCTCTATCAGGCGCTTTGTCAGCAGTTGCGCCGCGCGGCGCGCCAGGATCTGCAATCCTTGCTGCCAGCCCCCGAGGTGCGCGCACTGACTCCGGGTCAACCAGCGGATCAGGCGCTTATCAAACAGCTGGTGCACCTTATTTATGATGTGCGCCGCGACGATGCCCGTTTTCGCAACCGGATTGAGCTGCCCGGTAGTTTCGATGAACAGCGCAAGCACTATCCGGAGCGGCGCGAGCTATCCTCTTTGCACGTCAGCGGCCCCTTCGCCAGCGATACCCTGGCCCGGCTCGGTTTCACCGTCCAACCCGGCTAAACCAGATTCAACAGATCCAAACGGCTGGGGTAAGCGGCTTCGATGCCGGCCCCGCCCGTCTCTGGCTTGGTGTCATGCCGAGCCCTCTATCAGGCAGGTTCGCCTGCCAACGGTGATGCCAGCGTGCGTTGCCGGCACTATTTGCAATACCACAGGAGAGAACATCAGTGAGTCAGCAATTCAACGTAGCGGTATTGGGCGCCAGCGGCGCCGTGGGTCAGGCCATGATTGAAATTCTGGAGGAGCGCGCCTTCCCGGTCGGTACCCTCTATCCGCTGGCATCCAGCCGCAGTGCCGGTGATACGGTGCGCTTTTGTGGCAAGAATCTCGAAATCAAGGATGTGGAAGAGTTTGACTGGAGTCAGGTGCAGATTGCGCTCTTCTCCGCCGGTGCCGAGGTTTCTGCCAAATGGGCGCCGATCGCCGCCGAGCACGGCTGCATCGTCATCGACAACACCTCCTGCTTCCGTTACGACGAAGATATTCCCTTGGTGATCCCGGAAGTCAATCCGGGCGCGTTGGCGGATTTTCGCAATCGCAACATCATCGCCAACCCGAACTGCTCCACCATCCAGATGCTGGTTGCGCTCAAGCCCTTGCACGACGAGGTCGGGATCGCCCGCATCAACGTGGCGACCTACCAGTCCGTCTCCGGCTCTGGCAAGGAGGGGGTAAGCGAGCTGGCCGGCCAGACCGCGCAACTGCTCAACGGTCGTCCAGTGGAGCCGACCATCTATCCGCACCAGATCGCCTTCAATCTCATTCCGCAGATCGACAGCTTCACCGACAACGGCTACACCCGTGAAGAGATGAAGATGGTGTGGGAAACCCAGAAGATCCTGGGGGATGCCAGCATAGCCGTGAACCCCACCTGCGTGCGGGTGCCCGTCTTCTATGGCCATGCCGAAGCGGTGCACGTCGAGCTGCATCAACCGCTCGATGCGGATCAGGTCAAGGAGCTGCTGCGCAACGCCCCGGGCGTTACCCTGTTTGATGACGAAACGGACTATCCGACCCCGGTGCGTGACGCCACCGGCAAGGATGAGGTGCTGGTTGGCCGTGTCCGTCAGGATATTTCTCACCCCAGCGGTATCAATATGTGGATCGTGGCCGATAACGTTCGTAAGGGCGCCGCGACCAACAGTGTGCAGATTGCCGAACTGCTGGTGCGCGATTACCTCTGATCTGCGGATCTGCCGGCCCGGTGGGGGACATGCTCCATCGGGCCTGTCCCTTGCCACCCGCGTGCGGTGTGGATGTGACCGGGGCCGCACTCTATGGCCCCGAGAATTTTTCGTGATATCAACTGATTAAGTTTTTTCCTACACTCAGGAACAAGTTGGGTGCTAAATGTGTCGGACTGCTGGCTTGCAACCTGAGCCTGATTTATATTGAACCGACTGTTTTGGGGTAACTATCCAGATTTTTCAATGTGATAGGGCCGTCATACGAAGGAACGAATATGGGACATTCCCGCATAACATTGGCAATGCTACTCGCATTGGGTCTGCTGGGCACCGCTCAGGCTGAAGACCCGGCGCGGGAGCCTTTTTTTGTTGAGCTCAAAGGCCCGGATGAACCGGCTCCTCCTGCCGTCAATTCCCAGCCGCTGGCACAACCTGTCGCCGCTCCCCGCGCCACGTCCCAGCCCAGCCGTCCCACTGCCCAGCCGATTGTGCGGCAGGTCGCGAGCAATGCCGGCAGTTATGGCCCTGTCCGTCCTACTGATACCCTCTGGAGTCTGGCGAGCAAACATCGCCCCTCCAATCGCGTCAGTGTCTACCAGACCATGGTAGCGATTTACGAGAAAAACCCCCGCAGCTTCGCCGATGGCAACATCAACCACATATTGGTGGGATCCCGCATTCTGCTGCCTACCGCCGCGGAAGCGAGTGTCATCACCGATACCCAGGCCCGCCAGCGTTTCAATAGCGACAATGCCAGCTGGAAAGGGCTGAGCCCGAAATATCTGGCCAGCAAGCAAACTCAGCCAGCCAAACCGGCCGCGCCCAAGGTTGCTGCCGCATCCACCAAGGCACCCGTACCCAAAGCGGCGCCCATCCCTGCGCCGGCACCCAAGGTGGCTGCGCCTCAACCCGCAACCGAAGTGAAAGAGGTTGCCAAAGCTGCCGAGCCGGTACCAAGCCAGGCACCCGCTACCAGCGCCCCTGCACCGCTGCCTGCCGATCTTGGCAAGCCGGTCGGCCAGCCCTCTACCGAAATGGCACTGGCGCTGGAAGACGCCAATGCCCAGCTCGGTCAGGTCACTGAGATGAACCACAGGCTCAAGCTGCGACTGCAATCCCTGACCGAAGAGGTGGAAACCCTCAAGGCCCAGTTGCTGGAGCAGACAGCGCTGCAAAAAGAGATTGCGGAGCTCAAGGCCAATCCGGTTCCGCCGGTTGCTGTGGCGCCCGAGTCCAAGCAGCACTGGTTGATGGAGCTGCTCTCCTCACCGCTCAACCTCGCCATGATCATACTGCTGCCTGTCTTGCTGGTGCTGGCACTGGTCACGCTCTGGTTGCGTGCCCGTGCTCGCCGCGAGCTGGAAGAGCAGGAGAAGAGCCTCTCTGAGTCTACCTCCATGGTGATGGATCAAGAGCACAGCGAGTTTGATGACCTGTTCAGCGCCGATATCACCAGTGATGAGCCGGTTCGCCCCATGCCGGATCTCAACACCCCGGATGGTTACATGGCGATGGAAGAGCCGGCGGCCCCTGCTGACATAGTGTTCAGCGATGACGGCGAGATGGAGCTGGCCGGTTTTGAGGCGGAACCTGCGCCCAAAGCAGCCGGTCGTGATCCGGATCTGGTGCCAGACCTGGATCTGGCCGACGATAAAGCCATTGCGCTCGATGTTGAGCCGGACCTTGATCTCGCCAGTGAGTTCAACCCGCCCAAAGGCGGTCATGAGATCATGAGTGAAGAGGAGCTGCAGGCCGCGCTGTTTGCCGAGCTGGATGCCGACCTGACCGCCGATCTGGATCTGGATGCCGACGATGATGGCCAGCCGGATGTTGAAGCTCCCATCAGCGACGAAGAACTTGCCGCCTTTGATTTGAGCGACTTTGAGAGCGCCTTTGCCGAGGCTGAAGCTGGCCAGGAAAGTGCGAAACAGAGCGTTGCCGACACCAGCGCCGACGAGATGCTGGCGGAGCTGGGACTGGCGCCGACCAAGGCGGTGGAGCCGGATCCTGAGTGGGATCCCAACGAGCTGGCACTCTCCGATTTTGAGGATGCTTTCGCCGAGGTGGAATCCCATGAGGGCGATGTTAAGCCCCGTGAACAGGCCAACGAGAGTGGTTATGTCGAGATCGACAAGCTGCTGGCCGAAGCCGATGCCACCACCACGGAGCAGGAACCCTATCAGGGCTTCTCGCTGGATGTGGGACTGGACGGCTTCCCCGAGGTGCTGCCGGAGTCCACCGGCTTTGACGTGGATGCCGACGACGGCGGTGTGGGTGCCAAGCTGGATCTGGCCCGGGCCTACCTCGAGATCGACGACAAAGACAGTGCTCGCGAACTGCTGCAAGAGGCGGCAGAGCAGGGAAGTGATCACCAGCGTGCCGAGGCGGAGAAGTTGCTCAAGCGCCTGGGATAACCGCCTCTCTGGTGTTAGGACCTTGAGAAGGGCAGCCTGCAGGCTGCCCTTCTCTATTGGGGACTGCGCGCGCGGGCTTGCGGTTTTTGGGACTTTTCACCCCGAGCGCGTATAATCCGCCCCGTTTCTTTCATCGCCTCTTTTCACCATAAGACAAGTGTTACCCATGCGAATCGCCCTAGGTATTGAATATGACGGCAGCCGGTATTTCGGCTGGCAGCGTCAGCGAGAAGTGATCAGCGTGCAGGCTGAGCTGGAGAAAACCCTCAGCCGGATCGCCAACCACCCGGTTTCCATTCAGTGCGCAGGTCGCACCGATGCCGGTGTGCATGCTACCGGTCAGGTGATCCATTTCGATACCCACGCCATCCGCAGCGAATCGGCCTGGACCCTGGGGCTCAACTCCAACCTGCCGCCGGATATCGCCGTGCGTTGGGTCAAGGAGGTGGACGAGACGTTCCACGCCCGTTTCAGCGCCACCGCCCGTCGCTACCGTTATGTCATCTACAACCACAACTACCGCCCTGCGATTCTCGGCAGCGGTGTCAGTCACTACCACGAGACCATAGATGCAGCGCTGATGCACTTGGCGGGTCAATGCCTGCTGGGGGAGCAGGACTTCACCTCGTTTCGGGCCATAGGGTGTCAGTCCAAGACACCGTGGCGCAATGTGACGCACCTGTGCGTCAGCCGTCAGGGGCCTTATATAGTGCTGGATATCCGTGCCAACGCCTTCTTGCACCATATGGTGCGCAACATCACAGGTTCCCTGTTGCTGGTGGGGCAGGGGTTAAAGCCGGTGGAGTGGATTGCCGAGCTGCTGGCCGCCAAGGATCGCAACCAGGCCGGGCCGACCGCCAAGGCCGGTGGACTCTATCTGGTCGATGTGGATTACCCGGTAGAACTGGCGTTGCCACAGCTGCCGCTCGGCCCGCTCTGGCTGCCGGACTCGGCACCGGGTACGACCAGTTTTTAGTAACTGGCCCCGAAAATTTGTGGTTTAATGATCCGTCATTTATTGCCATCGAGCTATTAAGTCATTGAACAATCTAGGCTCGATGCGTTTTGTCAGGCACAAAAGCATTAAGGAATTCCATGAGCTGGCTTGAGAAGATCCTTCCCAAGAGCAAGATAACTACACCTCGTCGTCACAACATTCCGGAAGGGGTGTGGACCAAGTGCAGTGCTTGTGAACAGGTGCTCTACCGGGCAGAGTTGGAGCGCAACCTCGAAGTGTGCCCCAAGTGTGATCATCATATGCGCATCAGCGCCCGTGCTCGTCTCGAGAGTTTTCTCGATGAGCAGGGCCGTACCGAAGTCGGTGCTGAGCTGGAGCCGCAGGATATCTTGAAATTCAAGGATTCCAAGCGCTACAAGGATCGTTTGTCCGCCGCTCAGAAAGCGACGGGAGAGAAAGATGCGCTGGTGGTGATGAAGGGGACCCTCAAGGGGGTACCGGTCGTCGCCTGTTCATTCGAGTTCTCCTTCATCGGTGGCTCCATGTCCTCCGTGGTCGGTGCCCGTTTCGTACGCGCCGTCGAGGAGTGCATCAAGGAAGGTCGCGGTCTGGTCTGCTTCTCCGCGTCAGGCGGTGCTCGCATGCAGGAAGCGCTCTTCTCCCTGATGCAGATGGCCAAGACCAGTGCTGCGCTGGACAGGCTTACCAAGGCGGGCCTGCCCTATATCTCTGTGCTGACCGACCCCACCATGGGTGGTGTTTCTGCCAGTCTGGCCATGCTGGGTGATATCAATGTGGGCGAGCCCAAGGCACTGATCGGCTTTGCCGGCCCGCGCGTTATCGAGCAGACAGTGCGCGAGAAGCTGCCGGAAGGCTTCCAGCGCTCCGAGTTTCTGCTGGAGAAGGGCGCCATCGATCTCATCATAGACCGCCGCGAGATGCGTAACCGTTTGGCCAGCCTGCTCGCCAAAATGCTGAATACTCACGTCATCGAAGAGTGAAGATGAGTTCAAACATGCAACAATCCCAAAGCCGGTCGCTGGTCGACTGGCTTTCTTATTTGGAGCAGATCCACCCCGTCAACATTGACATGGGGCTGGATCGGGTCGGTGCCGTTGCCCGTCGCATGGGCCTAACCCAGTTGCCGTTCAAGGTGATCACGGTCGCTGGTACCAACGGCAAGGGTTCCAGCTGCGCCATGGCGGCCAGCATTCTGATGGCGGCGGGCTACAAGGTCGGTGTCTACTCCTCTCCCCATCTGCTGCGCTTTACCGAACGGGTACGCATCAATGGACAAGAGCTGGCCGACGATGATCATCGCGCTGCCTTTGCCGAGGTGGAAACGGCCCGGGGCGAGATAGCGCTCACCTTCTTCGAGTTCGCTACCCTGGCGGGCCTCTGGCTCTTTCGCCGCGCCGCACCGGATGTGCTGCTGCTGGAAGTGGGGCTGGGTGGTCGGCTCGACGCCACCAATGTGGTGGAGTCCGATGTGGCCATGATCACCTCCATTGCGCTTGATCACTGCGACTGGCTGGGGGATACCCGCGAAGCGGTGGCAGTGGAGAAGGCGGGTGTCTACCGCGCCGGCAAACCCGCCATCAGCGGTGAACCCAAGCCTCCTGCCACCATCGCCAGCGAGGCGAAGCGCATAGGTGCCTGCTTGCGTCAGGTCGGTGTCGATTTCTCTGGCAAAGAGCATGAGACCAGCTGGGATTACCAGGGCCTGCACCAGTGGCGGGATCTGCCCAAACCAGCACTGCCGCTGATGAACGCCGTGACAGTGCTGGCGGCGCTGGAGTCGCTGGGCTTGCCGCTACCTGAGTCTGCAATCCGTGACGGGCTGGCCAATGCCCGGCTGGCGGGACGGATGCAGCGGCTGCAAAGCGAGCCCCTGGTCATCGTCGATGTGGCCCACAATCCCCATTCGGCGGCCTACCTTGCCAGCCAGCTGCGCCAAATTCCCGGCAAGGGCAAGCGCTGCGCCGTGGTCGGTATGCTCAAAGACAAGGACATGGCGGGTTCGCTCGCCGAGCTTGATGGTCTGATCGACGCATGGTTCCTGGCCAGTCTCACCGGTCCGCGCGCCGCTACCGCCGAGCAGCTCGCCGCTGCCCTGGGAGAGGGCAAGGGACAGGCTCTGCGCTTTGATGATGTCAGCGCCGCCTATCAGGCTGCGTTGGCCGCATCGAGTCCTGATGATATGGTCATTGTGTTTGGTTCGTTTTACACTGTCGCCGATATTCTGGCGGGCACTGCGTCCTGATCGGCACAGGGCCGGTTGAATGGCACGACTTAGGGCTGCTTTTGCCAGGTCAAACCTGCTTCTGCGCGCCATCGGCCAAGCAACATGGGTAGGCGTTGACTTGGCTTCGAAGTCTCAACACAGAGTGGCTTGAAGGGACCGTCCATCATTGATGTCCGCAAAATTGCAATTAATTCTAAGTAACATGGGTGGGGATTAACTTGGCTTCGAAGTTTCAAAACAGATTGGTAGGCACCGTCATCCTGGTGGCCCTGGTTGTCATTTTTCTGCCGGATCTGATGGATGGCAACAAGCTGGAGCAAAAGGACGAGGCGTTTGCCAAGATCCCGCTGCGCCCCGAGCTTGAACCCGCCAAACCGGCATTGCAGGTCTCGGCCGCCAGTACCTTGCCGGCGGAACACCTGGCCAGCCAGCAGCAGGCCTCTGCCGCCGAGCAGTGGCAGGTCGAAGAGGTCTCGGATCCCGTGACGCTCGCCACCAGCAAGAACCCATCGGCGGCGCAGGCACAGCAGCCAGCTACCAAGCCCGTTGCTCAGCCAGTGGTCAAGCCCAAGCCTGAGGTAATCGCCAAGAAGCCGGTGGAGCCACCCAAGCCCAAGCCGGTACCACCCAAACCGGTGGAAGTGAAAAAGCCGGTGGAAACCAAGCCACAGGTAGGCCAGATCAAGTCGATGGATGACCTCATCGCGAGCAAGATGGCGCCGCAGTCACAGGCGCCTGCCGCCTCGTCGCAGGGCAGTTGGATCTTGCAGCTTGGCGCCTTCAAGAACGTGGACAGCGTCAATGCGCTGGTGAGCAAGTTGCGGGCGGCGGGCTATTCGGCCCAGACTTCGCCGCGTACACCGGTGCAGGGCCAGCTCAACCGGGTCTTCATCGGGCCGGATGTTTCCAAGGCCAAGCTGCAGGGCATGCAGGGCCGGATTGGTCAGATGACAGGACTCAGTGGATCCGTTGTTGCCTATAAACCCTGATAGTTCAACGAGATAAAAAATACCGCGCTTCATTTCACAGATGGGCGCGGTATTTTTTTAGATGCATTTCACCGGTTTTGGCAGGCCGCCTATCTTGGTAGCCTGTTTGGCTGGCCCCTCAGGAAACAGCTTGTAGAGGTAGCGGCTGTTGCCTTTTTCCGGGCCGTACTGTTTTTCCATCGCCTTGACCAGAGCACGGATGGCAGGAGAGGTGTTGAACTCCAGATAGAAAGCTCGCACGAAACGCACCACCTCCCAGTGAGGCTCTTCCATCACTATGCCTTCCTGCTCGGCCAGCACCTGTGCCAGCTCCTCGCTCCAGTCACTGCTGTTCAGCAGATAGCCCTTGGCATCGGTTTCGATGGTTTGGCCGTTGAATTCCAGCTGATGCTCAGCCATAAGAGGGCTCCTCGCAAATAGGGCTATCAGGATTGGGCGGGCATGGTAGCGCCTTGGCCCCCGGTGAGCAACCGGCTCTCGTTGGCCAGGGTGAGCAACTCGTCCGCCAGCTGGCTGATCAGGGTGAGCTGCTGGGTCAGCATCAGCTGCTCCTCGCTGCTGTCCGGCGTGATGACGGGGCATTGCCCTTCGATCTGTGCCGGTATCTCGCCCGCCAGATGGCCTGCGGCCCGCTCCAGGGTGTGGCTCAGGTGGCGGCTGATCTCGTCGAGTTCGCCGATGGCCTCCAGCTTGTCGCGATGGGCGCCCAGCGCCGAGATGTAGGAGAGCAGTGCGTGGTTGCGCCAGGTGAGGGTGAAGCAGAGATCGAGGAAGCGGCGGCGCTTTTGCGGCTCCACCAGCATGCTCTGCCAGGCCATGGCCAGCTCGCTGTCGGCCAGATGGGCGCTCTTGCGGGCCACCCGGTAGTCGATGGATTCATCCCTTTGCTGTTGCAGGCTGGCGAGCACGGCCGCCAAGTAGCGGGCGTTGGCTGACAGGGAGTTGGCGATAAGCGTCGGCAGCCGTTTGTACTGCCAGTCCGGCCAGAGCCAGGCCACCAGGGCGTAGGAGAGCAGGCAGCCGAGGAAGGTGTCGAGCAGGCGCGGCCCCAGAATGGCAAAGCCGATGCCGTCCAGCAGGTTGAAGGCCATCAGTACATAGAGGGTGATGAAGCAGACGGCGGCACTGTAGTTGCTGCGTACCTGGGTGAAGAACAGGAAGGCGGCGAGCCCCATTACCACCAGTTGAACATGCAATTCGGGGAACAGCCAGAGCACGGGGACGCCCACCAGCAGGCCGGCGAAGGTACCGAGCATCCGCTGTACCAGCCGGCGGCGGGTGGCGCTGTAGCTGGGTTGGCAGACAAACAGCACCGTCAGCAGGATCCAGTAACCCTTATCAAGGCTGAAGGTCTGCAAGATGCCGTAACCTACCACCAACCCAAGCGACAGGCGCAGGGCATGGCGAAACACCATGGAGTCCGGGCTGAGGTGCTGCTTGAGCTGAGCCAGCAATGGCAGGCGGACAGGGCGTGCCAGGGGGGGCAAGCTCTGTGGGGCCTGCGTCGGATTTTGCAGCTCCTCGGCACTGCCCAGCAACTGGTTGATGCTGGCCAGATTGCGGCGCAGGAACTTCATCGGCGTCAGCAATGTCTTGGGGTAGTGCTGCTTGAGGTGAGTGAACTCTAGCTGATCGCCGAGAGCCTCCAGGGTCCAGTGGATGCGCTTGTTGTGGGCGTAGGGCTTGTGCACCAGGATGGCGTAACCGAGCCGCTGGCAGGTCTCGGAGAGCTGCAGGAACACCTCCTGAAACCCGTCAAGGACGATACCCTGCTTGAGCTCGGCCTCCAGCCTGCTGTAGGGATAGTGGCTGGAGGTGGCACGTTCCTGGATTTCCAGCGCCAGCAGGTAGAGGCGCAGCAGGCTGGCAAGCTCGGGCGCCGCCTGATGGCGGGTGCTGAGGCGGGCGTTGAGCGCCGATTTGGTCAGGGTCAGCGCATTGACCAGATTGATGTTGAGCTGGGCCAGATTGTGGCGAATAGCCTGGGCGCCGTGTTCGTCCGCTGGAAAAAAGCGAGATTTCTCCAGCAGATAGCGGCCGAGGGCAAAGTAACTCTGGGCAAGTTGCTCGTGCAGTGTCTTGTAGGGCAGCAGCCAGAGCCAAATGAGGGAGACCAGGCCGTACCAGAGTGCACCGGCGCACAATGCGAGCGGCTGGTAGAAGAGATCCGGCGCCTTGGCAGCCCCCAACATGGTGTAGATGGCGATGAGCAGGGAGCCGAAGCTGATGGTGGCGTAGCGCTGACCGAGTGCCCCCACCATCACGAAGAGGAAGGTCGACCCCGCCAGCCCGATGGCAAACAGCCAGGGCGTCGGGAAGAGGTACTGCACACACAGGGAGGCAAACAGGAAGCAGAGCAGCGTCATGGCGAGGTTCTTGACCCGGCCCCACAGGCTGTCGTCGGTTTCGGCGATGGCACCGGCCACCACCCCGAGGGAGAGCAGCACTGTGAGCTGGATATCACCGGTCGCCAGGGTAAAGGCGAGCAGCCCCACCATGGCCAGCAAGACCTTGAGGGCGAAGTAGATGTGACTGTCAGTCAGCAGTCGGCGCAGCAGGCCAGAGAAATCCATCGGCATGAGACAAGAGCAACCCTTGAATGAAACGAGAACGGGATACTAACCCGCCAAGCGCTAAGCGGCCCTGATTTGGATCAGGGCCGCTTAGCTTCATATCCTTGATTTACAACTTATCCTGACAGAAACAGGCACCAATAAAAACCCCGCCGAAGCGGGGTCTTTCATTAGTTGCGGTTGCCGCCGAGCAGGCTCAGCAGGCTCAGGAAGATGTTGTAGATGGAGACATACAGGGTCACGGTGGCGGAGATGTAGTTGGTCTCGCCGCCACGGATGATCTGCTGGGTGGTCAGCAATATGGCGCCGGAGGAGAACAGCATGAACATGGCGGACAGGGCCAGGCTCAGGGCGCTCATCTGCAGGAAGATGTTGGCGACCATGGCCACCAGCAGCACCCAGAAACCGACGAACAGCATGCCACCGATAAAGGAAAGGTCACGCTTGGTGGTCAGGGCATAAGCGGACAGACCGAAGAAGGTCAACGCTGTGCCGCCGAGCGCCGTCATCACTATCTCGCCACCACCATTGTTCATGTACATGTTGATGATGGGGCCCAGGCTGTAGCCGAGCAGGCCGGTCAGGGCGAAGGTGAACACCAGGCCCATGCCATTGTCCTGGTTCTTCTGGGTCAGGAACATCAGGCCATACACACCGATGAGGAACACGGCCCAGTGCAGGGGCGGCATGTTCATCACAGTGGCGATCCCGGCCACAACGGCAGAGAAGCCAAGAGTGAGGGAGAGCAGCATATAGGTGTTGCGCAGCACCTTGTTGGTATCACGCGCGGCACTCTGGGTGCCGGTATAGATAGAACGGGTATCCATCTTGGGTGTCCTCTTGATTTCCGGGTTGAGGCGGTACATTCCGCTTCGTTATCGCATTGTATGCACTCAATGTTGGGATGACGAGCGCTGATTTCAAGCGCCACCCCAGCCTGTTGAACCCTACTATCCCAGAGCAAATATGTATTGCATATGAACATGGGCTTGACGTAGTATGCACGCCGTTCGGAGGGGTGGCAGAGCGGCTGAATGCACCGGTCTTGAAAACCGGCGATGGGCGACCATCCGTGGGTTCAAATCCCACCTCCTCCGCCATCTATATAGCCCAACTGATTGATTCGGTTGGGCTTTTTTATTTATTTGATTTTTGGTATGCCAGTGAGTATGCCATTAAGTGTTGGCTGTCCTTCTCCTCGATAGCACTTCTTTGGACAACTCGCAGCTTAGTTTCCTCTGTGTTTTGCAGCTTCTGCTCTGCTATACGAGCTCAGCGTGGCCAGCTTCTCCTCTGTAAAAAAGTCCATCTTGCTCACCTTCGCCAACAGGGGCGCCATGGCTTCTTACGTAAAGGGGATGGTCAATTGAAAAGCGGGCTGTTTTCCCTCTTTCAGCTCTATCTGTTTTCCATTGCTGACCCAATGTGCAGCTAACCAGATATTCTGCCTTTCCCAAGCTTCTCCAGGGCGAGCCCGCTCTTTCTTGAGGGTATAGAAGAACTCAGCATTGCCATTCGGAGTTGGATGATTGTCCATGAGCATCAAAAGTAGCGAGATCCCCCCACGAGGGTAGATAGCGGTAACGCCAGATCCCGATACTATCTGCAACCTTGATCAGTCTTAAAAAGTCGGGCTGTGAGAGCTTTCCATTTCCACCCATTAGTTCTCGGCAGACCAGATAAGCCTGCCGTAACTGGGGGAATTGAATAAGCTCAGTCCGTCTTTGTGTTGCCAAGGTGGTGCCGACGTTGTACGCATTGCCTGCAAGCGCATTAAATCGCTGATTGTTTGAACCAAGGGGGGCAATCTTCACCTACCGGCAAGGCATTATGGCGAAAGCGAGGTGTTGGACTAGCAAGCCCTGAGATCGAGGCTTCTCCATGGCAGTGTACACAACGCAAGCGAGGGCTTGTTGTTGTATTCAGCTCATGCCCTTTGATGAGATGGCTAAACTCGTCCAGAAGGACGTCAATCCACTGCCCATTTAACAACATCTCCGCGTTATCCACTCGTACCTCCTGTCTAGCCTCTATTGGCACTGCTCAATATATCACCCTGGCTGCTGATATGAATCGTTGGTGGACGTAGTCATCGTTCCTCGCTCCTTGTGGCGTAAATCGCTACGTAGACATAACCGTGGCTGCCAAGGGTATCGGCTTGGCAGGTGAAACCGCCGTGTTGGACGGTGATGCACTGCTGGCGGCGGGGATCCAATTCCCCTCTCAAGAGCTTTCTTTCTAATTCCTCAATGATGGTTGGGAAGGCGGCTTCCAGCTGGTCTATTGCCTCCTCTTCCCACTTGCCTACCAGTGAGGCCCGATCTGACAGAAAGTGCAGGCGATGATGCTCCTGGATAAGACGAGCGCCAAAGCGTGGTGTGGCGGTATGGGGTAAGCCCCACTGCGCAAAGATCCGGGTGGGTTGGTCTGGTACTGCGGGTTGTTGGTCACTGGTGTTGGTAGTTGTCGTGGTCATGATTAGCGATACCTCAGGTGAGTGTGGATGCGGGTGCCAGGCACATTGTGGCGCTGGCGTATTCTGGTCAGATGCTCTGGGAGTTCGCTCAGGCTGGCCAGTCGCCCCCGGTAGAGCCGGGAGAGATTGATGTAGTCGGGATGGCTCACGGTGATAGTCACCTGATGCCCTGGCTGCCAGCGGCTAAACAGGCGGGCTTTGGCCTCTTTGATGGTGGCGATGCCGGGGGCTGGTAACGTCTGGCGGTTGCGCAGGTGTAGCTTGTTGAGCTCGGGGGCATAGCGATGCACCTCGAGTCCGGTGATGAGATGGGTCATGTTCGGTGACTCCAATGATGCAAAGGGCCAGCCTGTGAGGGCTGGCCCTTTATGCTGTTTGTGGATGAGCAGGGCTGGGTGGTTGTGGCGGTTGACCGCTACCAGGTCGCGGTGGCTAGCCGTTGTAAAACAGGATGTAGTTCACGCCAGCCTGCTGGGAGGCAGTGAGTAAGGGCTGCAGCGCTGGCGGGATGGCATCGAACTCCATGGCCAGGTTCAGGGTGTACTCGTAGGCGGAGTCATCCTTCACGCCGACATGTTCATGGGAGGCCATACGCTTGACCCATTGCCATTCTGGTACCAGGTCTGCGTCATCGTAATCGCCGATGATGGAACTCATGGCGACATCCAGCATCTGCATTACCGAATGGCCAGCCAGTGGGTCAGGTGTTGCAGGGAGGGGGTTGGTCATTGCATCGTTCCTTGTTGTCTGGGCTGTGCGTTACATCTGATTGATAACCGGCTTGCAATTGAGACGGTCCAGCAGATGCAGCGAGCCGTACTGGGCTACCAATCGGTCTATGACCATCTGGGCGCAGGCCTTTCTACTGGGCTTATTTTCAGGTATTGCGTAACGAGCGGTGAGCCAGCCACCGAGCAACGCGATGCGGTAGCCACTGGGGATGTGGGTGAGCGACGTTCCTATCCCCCTCCCGTGAATGAGGAAGGGCACAGCTTGGCCGCCGATGTTGATATCGATGCGCTGGCCCTTCTGCTCAAAGGTGGTGAGTTCACCGGTTTGCGGATGTTTGCCTGGCACCTTGATGGTGATGTTTTTCGCCATTTCACACCTCCGGCTTGGCTTCAAAATGGCGGGTCACAACGCCTGCTTCCGGGTCGATGTTGATAAATGCTGGGGCTTGCGGGTGGTACTGATAAAGCCGCGCCAGTTCGGCACGAAACGCCTCGACGTTTGGCGCAATCACATGGCAGGTATCTCCCTCAAGATAGGTAAAGGTCTCGAGCGTCTGTGTGTTAATCCAGATACCGAAATACCACGCGTCTTCCTCGGTGTCGTACTGCTGCCAGCCCTGGGCCAGCAGCGTTCGGTCATAGTAGTAACGGTCAGCCTGATGGTTGCCCCGGTCGATGCGGCAACCGGTCACGGTGAGCTCTAGCGGGATACGCCCCGCCTTGTGAGCCTTCTTGACCCGACGCAGCAGCTTGAGCGCCTTGGCTCTACTACGGCCATTACCGAACGGATGGGGCTGTCTGGCCCGTAATGCAAGGTGGGTCATTATCTTTGGCGCGGTGTTGTGGTTGAGCTGGCTGATGGCCGCGGTTATCTGCCGAGCGGTTAGGGTCTTGTAATCACGCAAGTCATGCATGGTTGGGCTTCCTTCAAATGCAAACGGCCCCTCGGCGTGAGGGGCTGTTAGAGGTCTTGTGTGTGCTGGTTGCCGTGGCTCAGGTGTGACTACTCCAATCCGGCTCGTCATTACTACCGTGGTTGACGTAGGCCCCGACAATCACCCGTTGCCACTCGCCGACCGGTTGGCCTGCTGCATTACAGGTGCAGCGAAAGCGGGCGAAGTTAATCTCTAGTGGCAGGTGCTCACGCATATCTCGTGGACTGACAAACAACGTGGTCTTGTGTAGCACCGGGTTGGGCACCACCAATGGCCCGCCAATACGTCGCCCCTCCACATCGTGGGCATAGGCAAAGCCCGGCAGCATCAGCTGCTGACTGATGAGCTTGGCAAGCCCTGAATGGGCACACATGGCCTCCGCTACGGCGGCCTGGCTAAAACTGTCCTTGAACTCAATCATTGGTGTTTCTCCCTTTCAGCTGGTGAGCGGTAGGCTGCTGCCAACAGCGCAAATTGTTCGACCAGATAGCTGATACTTATGCCCAGTTCATCACTGACCCCATCCCCCAGACGGTGATGCAGGTGTGCCATGTCATCGGCAATGCGTTGGGCTATCTGGGCTGTACCGTCCGGTGGTGAACTCGTCATGGTCAGGGTGATGGAGAGAGCCATCACATCTCTCCCCAAGGTGCTTGCTCCCACAGTGACAACCGGGTCAGAACGTCTTGCGCCAGCGCTTGCTGAAACGGCTGTATCACCTTCACTAGCCGTGGGGCCTGTTCAGGGCTCCCGGTCCATTCGCTCGACTGGTACAGGGCGCAGCAGGTGAATTTGTACAGCGCCACCAGCTCGGCATCGGTGAGTGGTGCCTGATGGTAACGGTGGACAGGTTTAAGCGGACTCTGCTTGGTAGATCGGTGCTGGCGTGGTTCCTTGTGGTCCTGCTGACGCCCCAGCTGATAGCGATGCCAGACTGCACGGCGGTTGGCGAGCATCATCAACCGTACCAACCGATCAACTCGCCACGTCCAGGTACTGGTCGTGTCTGCAGGCGGCAGCCACCAGAGGGAGCGCAGCAACTCAAGGGTGTAGTGCGGTGGCATCGGGGCATTGCAAAATCGGTGTAACTGCACGGCAAAGGCAAGGTAGTCCTTGCGGTCGATCATGAAGGCAGACATGGGGATGGTTCCTTGAAATGCAAAAGGCCACCTGTAGTGAGGTGGCCTTGCTGGGTGATCTCGGGATATCCGGATCATGGTGTTGGCGCTGATGATCCGGGTTTGGGAATGCTGGCGTTATTCGAGCGCCAGATCTGCATCTGGGTGAGCAGCATCGAACAGGATGGCGTAGAGCGCACAATCAATGCCGTTGACGGCGTCGTGGTGCGGGAAATAGGGCGGTGTGTCTCTGGAGCATTCGAAGTAGTCGCCAAAGCAACTGAGGCACTCGCGGATCTCGATGGTGGATCCCCGCAGCAAAGCCTCTTCAAACTGCTTGGCATAACGTCGGTTATCACGAGCCTTGGTGACGGCTTTTACCAGCAATGCCAGCGCCTCCTCGTTGCAGGCGGTAGCCAGACGATGGCGTAGCTTCCCGAGCGTTTCCTCAAGGGTATAGGGATTGGGTAATCGCATGGTGCGTGTCCCTTCTTGGGTTGGCTAATGGCGCAGCTGATGCAGCAGCGCATCGATGGCTTCGACACAATCGCTCTGGGTGAGTTGGTAGCCGCTCGGCAGGTGAGCCACGATGGCGGGCTCTGCCTGCATCTGGACGTTATCTGCCAGCCAGTCGCGCAGCTCGAGGAGGATATCGAGGGCGGTGAGGTGTGCTTTATTTGGGATAAGGTTCATAGCTGACCTCTTTCGGCCAGGGATACCACGCCCTCAGCACCGACCACCAGATGGTCGAGTAGCCGGACATCGACCAGCGCCAAGGCCTCTTTGAGGGCTTGGGTGAAGACCCGGTCAGATTGACTGGGTTCAGGGTCACCGCTGGGGTGATTGTGCACCGCGATGATGGCCCCACTGTTGAGTAGTATGGCCCGCTTGACCACTTCCCGTGGGTAGATGCTGGCGCTGTCCAAGGTGCCGCGAAACAGCTCCTCAAAGGCCAGTACACGATGTTGGGAGTCGAGGAACAGTGCACCAAACACTTCGTGCTCCCGGTCCTGCAGCAGGGTTTGTAGTCGCTCGGCGGCCTCCGTGGTGCTGGTTATAGCGGTGCCTTTAGCCAGGCGTTTGCGGGCAATCTGATTGGCGATGCGCAGCAGGTCTTGCTCGGTCACCGGTTCGGTGACGACATAAGTGCCGGGACATTCCCCAGCTTTGAGTTTGTGGTAACGCATGTGGGGTTCTCCAAATAAACAAAACCCCGGCACGCATGAAGCATGTCGGGGTCAAAGGTAGAGATGTTGTTGGTTCACTTTGAGGGTAGTTCAGTTGCCCGTGGCTGCGGGGCCACTCTGTACCGGTATCAGTGGTCCGGGGACCAGCACGGTGAGAGGGATAGCGAGTGCAACGCTCAGGCGCTCGGCTAGTTGGTAGGCCGGTCCTATGGTGTCGTAGTCAGCTACCCAAGTGGCCAGTGCCAGCCCGCTGGCCTCTACCGCTCGCAGATAAACGCTGTAGCCGTGCACGGGTAGGCTACAGTCACGCACTACCTGCGTCTCGCCATCTCGATTAATCGCTTCAAGCTCAACGGCTATCGGTTGTTTGGGCATCTGGTGCCTCCTCTTGGGGTAAGGGGTCACTCTCCACGTGATAGCCGTGATGGATGCAGGTGCGCTGCAGGTCGCTCAGAAAGCTTCCCAGCACGCGGGGCAGCTCAGAGAGCGGGACGGGGCCAGCCTGACGGCGCCAGAAACAGCGACGCTTGGGGTCCACTAAGATTTCATCCACGGGCTGGCTCATGGTGCGCCAGTCCTCGGCATTGGTGAGGGAGAGCAGTTGCCACTGCACGCCAGACCAGCGCAGATGCAGCGTGACGGTGCGGGCATGTGGGCTACCAGGAGTGAGGTGCAGCAACCAGCGCTCGCCCTGGCGAATCGGCTGTAGTTTGGCCTTGGCCGCGACCAGTCCCAGCCACTGGCGTGAGTAGTGGGAGAGCGGCAGTTCGTTAGTCATCACACACCTCCTAATCCCCACTTACTGTGAAGGTGAAATACCCCAACTGGGCGTAGCTAATGAAATTGCTCTGCCACAGGGCGAACAGTTCGCGTGCTTCCACGCTGGGCAGTGGTCCCCAACCCTGCAGATAGTGTTCGTCGCAGGAGAGGTTGAAGTCGAGCTCCTTGCAGAGCTCGGCATCTTGGCCCAGCCCCTGATAACTGAAGTCGGTGATGTAATCGAAGACCCAGCCGTGTAATCCCCGAATAAGCCGCAGCTCTACCGGATGGACACCAGCCTTTTCGGCACTGTAGCCGGGGCTGCGAAAGTTAAAAGTCAGGGTCGAGAGGTCGGTGAGGTCGAGTCGTTGTTCCCGCACGACGCTGCGCAGTAAGTCAGGCAGCTCGGGCGAAATCGGCAGGGCCATCCCTGCCAAGTGAAATGGCATGGTCATCATGGTGTGTCCTTTCGTATCGAATGTGAGAACCGTTAATCTCTGAACCAGCGCCAAGCGCGGTAGAGGCCGTAGGTGGCTGCCAAGGGGGCCGCCAGCGAGGTGGCCGAGCTCCCAAGCAGCGCACCGACTGCGGCGGTCACAGCGGTAGTTGCTGATGGGTTCAGTACCGTGCTGGTGGCCATGTCTGGCAGGGCCGCCTGGGTGGGCTGATGGGCCACCGTGCGAAGTGCCTGATGTGCGATACACCCCGTTGCAATGAGCTGGTTAATCTGCTTGCTGTAGTGAAAGCCCTCGATGCACCAGAGCACAAAGTGCTCGCAGTTGTTAAAGAGCGTGCTGTAGTGCGCCTCTCCAAGGCGGGAGTAAGCACGGTCGATACTCTCCTCCCGGTTGAAAGCTCGTGCGCTATGGTGCTGGATGCGATAGCCCCGCCCTTGGCTAAACTCAGCAAGCGTGGCGATAGCTATCTGACCAGAATGTGTTCCGGCACTGACCCCCTGGTAGTGGATGACCTGATGGCCTCCTAGGTAGAGGCCGTGGTGCTGGTAGCCGGTGCGGGGGGAGACGAGGTGGTCCCCTAGTTGCGGTAATGGCATGGGCTGTTCCTTAAATAAAATGCGGCATAAAACAGAGGGCACCCGAAG
Source organism: Aeromonas sp. TS_SC_11 (assembly GCF_057318915.1). NCBI lineage: Bacteria > Pseudomonadati > Pseudomonadota > Gammaproteobacteria > Aeromonadales > Aeromonadaceae > Aeromonas > Aeromonas sp. TS_SC_11. The sequence continues at coordinate 4,099,365 of NZ_CM170470.1, read as the reverse complement.
GTGCCCTGATGGTGGTAAGTGTGTGGTTGCTGGTGGTCAGGACTGCTTGCGCAGCGTCAAGCTGCTGGCATCCCATACCCAGCGCTGACGGGGATTGCCGGGCAGGTCGAGGGTGAAGCCGTTGGGTTCGGGATTCAGCTTGCCTTCGTCGCTACAGGTACCAAAGGGTTGTGAGAGCATGGTCAGCAAACCAGTATGGGCAATAGCCAACTGATAGAGCACCGGGCATGCCACACCGCCACTGTGCAGCTCAAACAAAACCGCCTGCCCGTTAGCGAGCGGCAATCGGTGCGTGAGCTTGATGACATCATATTTATCGGTGCGCAGCAGCACCTCATTCCCATTCCAGATCTCGATGCTGTCATCATCATTTTTCACGATGGTAAATGACGCGGTGGACGCGGGTGCAAAGGAGGGTTCGAAGTAACGGCTGCCATCTGAATAGGTCAGCATAAAACCGTTCAGTGAAACTTGCTGAGTAATGCTGGGAATGAGCTGTGGTTCGTCTTCTTCCAGCGGCATCAGCATGATGCGATCCCCTTTCGAGGTCGCTATCCAAAACTGCATGCTGGCGAAATTGAGGGTCCCTTCGACATTGGCTGGTACCCGCGTGGTGACGGTCGGTACAGTGAATTGAGGCGCTGCCCAGATCGGTAATGCAAACAGCGATAACCATGTGCACCACAGTGCCAGTTTGATTTTTTCTGTCATGTCACTCTCCAAACGAGTTATTCAATGGTGTAAGAGGCATTGCCCAGATTGGTGAAGAGGGTGACCTCCCTCAATCGGCACGGCTCGGTCATGACCAGCCGCCAGCTTTCGGTGTAATTGAGCTTGAGTGGGAAATAGGTTCCTCCCACCGAACCCATCAAGTCACTGCGCAGCATCACGCGGCATTTACTCTTGCCGCCATTAATCAGCACTTTTTGAATGGTGACTTGATCGTTGAGCGAGGTGACGACTATCTGAGGTCGCCCGATAGCGGTGTATTCCACTTCCAGACTGAATTCTGGGCCATCGGCAGACTCGGCATTGCAGGCACTCAGTGATAGGCCACAGGCCAACAGTAAGGGATAAAGCAGTGTGCGATTCATGATCTCTCCTGAATAAAAATGGCAAAAGGATGCCTGACCGACGAGGCGAGCCTGTCAGGCTAATGGGTGTAAACGTAATGGGTTAATGGTGGTGCAGGCTGATAGCCAAATGCCACCAAGGGGATGGGTTGAGGTTAGGTCGTGTCGAACTCCTTTCGATGTTGTGGTGACTATTTCAGTGAATGACAAGCATCAGCTCTGAAGAGCTGGTCAAGAGCGTGGGCAAAGCAATTGGACGCCAACGCCAGCAGGCGGGGCTGACTCAGGAGCAAGTGGCAGAGCACTTAAAGATAGGTATGGAAGCCGTCTCCCGGATGGAGCGAGGTCTCGTGGTGCCGACAGTCGTGCGGCTAGCACAGTTGGCTCAGCTGTTTGGCTGTGAGCTTGCAGACTTCCTGCGTGAGACCAGCAACCGCCCCACCGAACAAGGCATTGTACTGAGCCAGCAGTTGGCCAAACTCGAGACAGCTGACAGAGAACTGGTGCTGGAGGTGGTTGATAAGCTGGTGGCGCGACTGGCCCCTTAATGGCTCGCTGTGCACATCTGTGACTGACTGACACCCGATGCCAGAGTCAATGACTTGGGAGGCCGCAATGGCGCTCCCAAGCAGCTTCACAGCGACATGTGTTTACTCTCCCTTGATAATATCTATCTGATTTCCTTTTCAATCGGACCGGCAGAGCGATAATCGTGATCTACCAAGACGAAGTTCGGGAACATCATCCACTTACCTATTTGGATGGGCAAATACCTGTCCAGTATTTTATTTAGGCCCGAGAGTGGAGAGGTAGAGACCGTTGTCTGGCTTTTTTCAGTTGTATGACATCCTTCCCTCGGCTGTCACTGGTGAGTGTATATCTGTGCCTAAAATAAAGCATGGCATCCAGTCGCTTATCGCTCGTTATTCGCATTTCCTTGAGGCTCGCTCGGTGATTGAGGGGTGTTATTATATCGGCGTTAACACATCAAGGCGTCGCTTATCCAATTCTAGGTTGATACTGTAGTCATCAAGAAACTTACATTGCAGCTGGTGGCAAGAGGCATATAAGATTAACACTCTCACCCTAGTTTTCATATCATGAGTGATACGATCATGATCTCAAATATTACGACCACCTTTGAGGACACATCTGTTCCCAGCTCAAAACCTTTTGCTTCTACTGGAGCTTTATGGGGCTACACCGCATTATGACGCTGAGATACTCGTGCGAGGGGGACGTGATATCATAACCCTTGCGAACACTATAGGTGTGAGTATATAGATGCTCTGAAAAACATTAGACATTAATTCAGTCCGCTTGTTAATCAAGGTCGTTTTTACATTATTCAGTGAAATCTTAAAATATTTTTTTGGTAATGGATTGTCAAATCCTTACCAGGGTGGGCTTGCCAGTGCAGATCATGATTTTAATAAGGTGAAACATATAAAAACATCCGATGGAAATGAATTTAACAAATTATTCCTACAGATAGGAGTATAGAGAGGCAGATATTAGATGGTTTATTTTAAATGTCGTAATGAGAATGTCCGATAACCGCAATGCACCATGCATAGAGATTAAAGTCCAAACAACCTTATATGAGGTTTTGTGGCGGCAGCCACTAGCATCTATGAGACTCGTTTGTGTGAGATATATTTGACATTTTAGATATTTGTATCAAAGAGTATCCGGAGATCTCTTTTTTTTTCAGATTGCTGGCATCTCGCGGATAAGGGAAGGAAGTATAACCATACACCAGAGTAGATGCTGCCGGATTGTGTCGCTGTCATGTCACCAGAGCATAAATCCATGGTTTGTAACATCCTCGCCTAGTGAAAATATACCTAATAATAAACACATGTTCAAATCATTATTCATAGATGTGTTTGGCAGTGACATACATCAAAAGGTGTTCTTGCTCTTAGTTAACTGAAGTTACGTACCCAGTTGTTATCCGTATAATTCCGGTATGAACCAAGAACACCTCGACCTTTACCCTGACTCCTGTACATGAACCTCAGTTAGTTAAAGAATGCTGATACCTGAACAATAATTCTACAACTTTAGTATTTTTACCCAATGCTATAATGTTCTCAACATCATCCCCAGGAACAGATAAAAACGATATAATCGATAAATGGTCTAGGAGACAGACACCGAGTGAAGAACCACCTATACAGTGGATCAGGTTGTCAGTTAAATCCTCAGGTAAGATAACGTGTGCACTTATTAGGTCACTTACAAATAATTCAGGTGTTGACTCCGTGTTCACTTTATCTAACCCAGCGAGTATTTTTCCTGATATCGTATTAAACCGTTCTAGTAAATCGTGACAGATCATCGAGGAGGCGTAATTTATATCAAGAAGGTTTACTCTCAAAATTTTGGAGTCGTTTGCATCAATTAGATGATTGTCCGTAGAGGTGTGGCGTGCAACAGTGAAGTTATAACTGTATATGGCCTGCAATATGATTGCGTTATAAGTATTATCTCCGGTGATTATAGAATGTTTGATATAATCATCTTCGGAAAGCCAAGAAGTATTGGAGGATGTAGTTACATGAGACGGTCTAATTACAGGGATGAAAACAATCCCTTGGTGATTTATAATGTCATTTACTTGTTGCATTAACGATTGATGTTTTATTTTTCTTCTCTCTAGCTTATACATGAGTCCAACGTAAAGCACTGCGAGTGAATACTTAATGAAGCCAAACAGTGGGTAACTTTTCTTCACTGCATTCTCAACTATCTTTAAAGCCGCATCTGGATTATTTAGTTTAATACAGTTCAGAGCATCGATTAATGGCGTGTATTGAGCATAATGCATTTCAACTCGATTTTTAGTTTTATGCTTTAGTTCTGCAATAGCGAATATGGATTTTTTATCAAACACTATAACGTTCATATCAATAGCGGCGGTTTTATATTTTGAATAAATGGCATCTTCACTGATTACCATAGGTATATCGAATTGAGGTGGAAGAGACACCATCTTTGACAAATATAATTCCTGTGTTGGGAATGGAGCTAGCATATCCAAATAATTAGATGGTAACCGTGTTTCACACAATTCAAGGGCGTGATAAATAATTTTGTCTAAGTTGTTTTTCTTCTTGATGCTTAAGAGTCTTTTGGGCTCATAGCTGAGATATTTACATGCCAAAAACTCATTTATATCAATGTCATTGTAATTCTCATTAAGAGCTGCGTGCAGGCTTGATTTTAAAGCATCTTCATCACCCTGTATGGACATTGCATTGTAAATTTGACAGAAATACCCAAACATATTTGTTTTGGTATCGATATCTTGAAGGATGATAATCGCTGTGTAAGCTGCGGCAATTGGTTGAATGCTAAAGTTTTCAATGTTTTTATTGAAAATCAACTTGTTACACACATCAATTTTTTGATTTAATGTCACACATGTTTGATTGCCTTTCTTAGGTAGTTCATCTAAGTATTCTAGTAGTTCCAATATTAACGAAGCAGGTTTTTCATAATCGACTTTAAGCACCTCACGATTTGCAGTGAAATGGTGATCTATATAGTCAATCATATATTTTCGTGCTGTTCTTTTTCTGAGTTTATCCTGCTCGCCATCGTGTGTTACCAGTCCTTCTATTGCTAGGATCCGGTTAAGATGATAGTAGATGGAGTTTTCATCAGCCTTCTCTTTGAAAATCAATATGTCTGCACATATTAGAGGGATTAATATGGTAGCAATATAAAACTGGTTGATATCATCTGCGAATGCTTCAACAACATTGGTTTGCCGAGCCAGACCAATGTACACACTCTCCAATATGTCAACATGATTGGAAAGAATGTCAGGTGACAAATGACTGCCGACATGTAGCCGTCTACATATTTTTTCTAGCCTTGGTCGGTATTCATCTCTATCAGATTTTGCTGGATCAACACTTTGAAAGTGTTCACGGTGCGCATCGAAAGGGCGTTTACTTGTTTGCTCTGTTTTCCGAGCCTTATGCCAAAGACCAAGGGTGTCTTCTACAGAGTAGATAAATTCAGCAAAGGGATGTGTCTTCATGATTTACCTGTTGGGTTCGTTGCAGGGTGGTCGAGCGTATGTGCGGTTTGTGAACACCCAAGATCTGTTTCGATGAAAGCATCGTTGGATATACACGATTGAGTTGATGTTGGTAAGTGTTGGTTGCTCAATTTATGCTCACAAAATATGGCTTTCGCTCAATAAATGTTCGTGTGTTTACCCAAGATTGGGTCCGTAATTTGTCCCCCTGACACGTTACCCCCAGGTATACCATAATGCGAGCTCATCCAATCAGACGTTAGAAGGACATCACATAATGCAAGAAGCAATAGACCGCATCATTAGGATGCCTGAGCTTACAAAGATGATTAGCCTAGCTAGATCAACAATTTATGACAAGTTGAACGCCAGGTCTGCCCGGCATGATCCTAGCTTTCCCAAGGCGATAAAGCTTGGCAAGTCAGCGATCGGCTGGCGTCAGAGCGAGGTCAATCAATGGATAGCAACCAGGTCGCAAAGTAGTCAAGCAATGGAGGTCAATAATGAATCAACACAGAGCCATTGAAGCTGCCATTGAGCGGTTAGATCAGTCCCTTTGGGATCCACTGGATGTCGTCGCCTATAGAACAAAGGCCCCGAGATTTATGATCTTGACTCAAATGTTGTCTGTTATAGCTATCGCATCGCAGCAGTTGGTAGATATTAGCCCCAAAAGTGAGATGAAAATACCGGCATCACTTTACACTCTAATTCTAGCTGCTTCTGGCGAGAGAAAAAGCACGGTCGATAAGCTACTGATGAAACCAGTTCGTGAATTTGAAAAATGGTTGGCTGAGCAAGCAGAAAGTACACAGCAAAAATATCAGACTGAACTGGAGTTGTGGAATATGAAGAAGAAAGTGTTAAGCAAGGAGTTAGATGATATGTATAAAAAAGGTGAGGAACAGGCTATTCTGATAGATTCATTGCATACTCACAATATGAATAAGCCAACGTCACCAATAGCCAGTAGAATTCTAGCTGAAGACGTAACCGTCGCAAAGCTGAAATCAATGTTAGCAGGACATAATACGTCATTAGCCCTAGTGTCAGACGAAGCAGGGACACTGCTGTCTAGTGACTTGATGAAGGATAATGCATTGTTCAACTCATTGTGGTCAGGTCAAATTATACGGGTAGACAGAGCCAACGCCCCTGAAGTTCATATTGAAGGTGCACGTTTGACCTTAAATATGCAAATTCAGCCTGATATATACAGAAAATTCAGAGATAGTAATGGTGATGCAATGAGGAGCTCTGGATTAGACGCTCGAATTCTACTTTGTGAGCCTGAGTCAGAGATTGGCTATCGTCAAGAAGATAGAGATGAGAGCGCATCACTAGAGGATAGAATTAAATTAGGTAAATTTAACTCCAGGATTGATTCTTTACTGAAAGAAGGGCTCGAGATGAGAGCACAAGACAAGGAGCGTCATTGCCTGAATTTAACAGAAAGTGCTAAGAAAATTTGGAATGACAAGTTTAATGACATTGAATACGCGATGAGGGGTGGTGAATATTTGGAACACTATAAAGATTTTGGTTCAAAGTTTATGGAGCAGGCTTCAAGAATTGCGGCGGCACTTCATGTATTTAAAAATAGAAACTACAGAAGCTCGCTTGTGGATCATGAAACTATGCAGATTGCTATTGAACTGACTGAAATATACTTGCATCAAGCATTGATAATATTTAGATCGCCCGAGGCTAGGGAGTTCGTAGACGAAACACATGTGAATAAATTGCTAGAGTGGATTATTCATAATTGGAATAATGAGTTGCTTTTAAAAGGTGACATTAGACGAAGTGGCCCACATTGTGTTCGTAATTTAGATAAGCTAGAAGATGCAATAGAAGTTCTTATTGCTCGAGGAGATATCATTTGCTTTAAAAAGAAACAGTCAATCTATATTTCTTTATCTTGGAAGAAATACCCTAGGCTTGTTAGGCGCTCTTCAGTACGCACCCACGATAGGATTTATGTTAACGAACTTGTAGAGTATCGTGGAAGACGCCATTCAGGGATACCATCAGTTGAACTCTTTGAGAGACCGTTGATGGACATGAGAAATAAGCTACGACACTAATGGTTGCACCATACCCATACATTAAGGTTCAGTATTAACTTATTGCAGTACTCCGCTTAAGTAACTTAAGAGTGTTGTTATATAGGGCGGTATTATAACTGCATCTTAATTAGGAACCCTATGTTTATATTTTAGTGTATATGTCAATTTGATTGAGTAGTGTATGGGCTTATTTAGATAAGCCATGATGTGGTATATGTATTATATATAGCAATACATATAGCAATACATACTCTCTTATATACATCCATAGCCATGCACACTACTAACAATACAGCATATATGCTATGCAATCTAACGATGAGGGTAACGTGAAGACTACATGCCTCTAAGCATGTACCACTATGGATAGCATCCAGAGCATGGTGTATTTGCTTAATATCTATTTATTTAATTCAATAGAACTATACCCCTGTGTCTATTAACCAAGGTAGGGACTCCTATGTTGAATCACTTAAAAAATTCAGTATTGAAGATGAAAGCGCTTACTCGTTTATACGCATACAGTTATGGCCCTATGAATTGTGTTTATTTGAGGCGTAGCCTGGATGTTGTTTCTGGTACCCTAGCTAGGTATCCTCGTGTTTATGCTCTGCGTGTGGATCTGCGCTTTGCTAGTGAGTCGCCTGAAGATGATACTGATACGCTGACTTGTTTACAGCGTTCAGATTCATCAGTGATCACTCGCTTTATGGAGTCACTGAAAAGCCAATTACGTGCAGACCATTATCGTCAGAAACGGCGTGGTTCTCCGTCATTACCAACCGTTATCTGGTGTCGGGAGCAGGAGTCATCGGCATCACCCCATTACCACCTGATGCTGTTGTTTAACAAAGACGTGTATGCCTTCCTTGGGGATTACCAGGATTATGATGCCAACAACATGGGGACTAGGATCCAGAAGGCGTGGTGCAGCGCGTTGAGCCTCCCATACCCTGATAATGCAACGCTGGTTAACTTCCCTGTAAATCCACAATACAGGTTTGACCGTAACTCAGCGCGAAACTTAGATGACAATTTCAGCGCATTTCTATTTCGTATGGCATATCTAAGTAAAAAGGAAACTAAGGTTATGGACGGGCAACGTAACTTTGGTTGTAGTCAATTACGATAAGATGCTTGAGCGCATCAGTGCTCATTAGTATGCTATAGAACAATCTCTGCGTATTTAATTAAAGGATATCTATGAGTGAGTTTCTGAAAGTGCTGTTGAACATCCGCAGCCTGCGAGCAGCACTGCGCGAGTTGTCTCTGGAACAACTCCAAGAAGCCCACGAGAAAATCGAGCTGATTTATCTGGAACGTTTGGAGCTGGCTGAGAAAGAACAAGCCGCCCAAGCTGAGCACCAGCAAAAGCTGGCTGAGTTCAAAGCGATGTTGGCTCAAGCGGGTATCGACCCGACTGAGTTGGTAGGCGGCACACCTGTTACAACTACGGCGAGCAAAGTTAAACGTGCTCCTCGTCCCCCTAAATACCGTTATGTTGAGAATGGGCAAGAGCGCACCTGGACCGGTCAAGGCCGTATGCCTAAATTCCTGGCTGAGCAGCTCGAGCAAGGCCGTCAGCTGGATGACTTCCTCATCTAAAAGTACGGGCTACATCGAATATTGATGTGGCCTTTTTCTTAATCTGTTGTTGAGTGATTTTGCTATCCGACAAGTTGTTGATAATGTGAGGACTATTTTATTTCTTTTAAGGGCGCTGTTTCCTAAATCAGCCATCAGGCAGCAACTTCCCCAGACCCTGGTGATAGTTACACTCGGCGCTTTCTAAACGGCAGGCCCAGGGTGTTCAGTTTATTCACCGCATGCACATAGGCCATCACTTCACCCACTTTACCATTGTATTTGCGCAAACTCAGCTTTCCCGTCATCAACTGCTTGAACCGATACATCGCCGTCTCTACCAATGAGCGGCGATGATAGCCCCAGACCCGCTTCCAGTACGCTAGTCCTTCCTTACGCATGGCCAGCAGCACCAGTCTGGCACCAAGCGGCTGATTAACATGCTCACCACTCTGTGCGATGGTGGCATCAATACCACGCCCGTAGGCTGTCATAAAACAGACCGCAATCTTGCTCAGTGCCATCCACATCCAACACCGCTCGCCACCGCGTTTATGACGGGTCTCGTCGGCATGGATAAGCGAGGCGATTGCACCTGCTGCTTGATGTCTTGATGAGTGGGCGTCAGCATGGCGCTGACCCGTCCTTGTGCCTCTTTGATTGCACCGCGACTGAAGCCTAGAGCAAAGTGCTGTTGCTGTTGCTGTTGCTGTTGCTGTCTGATGCTCTGATGAAACTGCCCGCTTTGCAGGACGATGTAACTGAGCAGGTTCGAGCACATCGGGGTATCACTGACCGTATCAGGCAGAGTTGCCTCTGCCGTGTTGATGCAGTGGGTACAGGTGGCGCGGAACAGTTGATGCTCGGTGACGAAGTTGCCCACCTCTGACGGGTCAGTTCTAGACCTGCTTGTCGTCCAGATAGCTAACCTGCACCTTGTGCGCCCCTTGCGACAGCATTGCCAGCGGTACCTTGTTAATAGAGAGGGCCAGATGCTGGTTGACCAGCTCATTCTTTTAGCGATTTCGCCAGACAGTCTCGCCAGGGGCGACTGCTCAGATGGAGAGTGCGGAGACCGTCTCCGAGACCCGGCTTGCCTCGTTGTGGATCTCGGTCATCAGCCGATCAACGCTAGCTATCTGTTGCTTGCCGAGTTCGGCGCTGCCAGCTACCCCGGCCATGTCGTCGGTCACCCTGGCGGTCAGCTCGCGATTCTTCTGCACCACTTTGGCGATCTCGCCGGTGGAGAGGGAGGTGCGGGCCGCCAGTTGGCGCACCTCGTCGGCAACCACTGCAAAGCCCCGTCCCTGCTCCCCTGCACGAGCCGCTTCGATGGCCGCGTTGAGGGCCAGCAAGTTGGTCTGATCAGCGATGGCACTGATGGTCGATACGATGGCCTCTATGCTCCTAGACTGCTCGTTGAGCTGACCGATGAGGAGGATGGCCTCATCCACCTGGGCTGCAATGAGGGAAGAGGTATTGACTACGACGCGCAGCAGTTCGGCTCCCTCTTCAGCGCTGCTCAAGGTCTCCTGCGCCGTTTTGTGGGCCAGCTGGACCGCTTCCCGGGTGGCATGGTTCTGCTCGATGCGGGCAGTGATGTTGCTGGCAAACTTAACGACCCTGACCACCTTACCGCTTTCATCCCTGATTGGGTTGTAGGTGGCTTCCAGCCAGACTGATTCCCCCCGGCTGTTGTATCGCATGAAGAGACCAGACTTGAACTGGCCACGGGCCAGTTCCTCCCAGAAACGGGGCTGTTCGCGCAAGAAGGTATCATCGCAGAACATTCTGTGATGCTTGCCCACCAGCTCATTCAGGCCATAACCCATGACGTCGAGGAAGTTGGCGTTGGCGCTTATTATTTCCCCATTCGGGGTGAATTCTATTATCGCCCTAGAGCGGTCCAGCGCCTGAGACAGTGCTTCCAAGCGTTGAAGCCGCTGATGTTGGGCCGTCACATCGCTTGCTATCTTCACCACCCGGGTCACCCTGCCCTGATACTTTATAGGGAAATAGCTCGCCTCAAGCCAGCACGTTTCCCCCCGCTTATTGACGCGCTCGAAGGTGCCAGACTGGGGCAGCCCCTGCCTGAGACGGTTCCAAAACTGCTGATAGTCGCTGGACTGTACCCACGTCTTCAGGCAGAGCAGGCTGTGGTGGCGCCCAAGCAGTTCGCTTGCGCCATACCCCACCAAGCTCAGGAAGGGCTCGCTGACCTTCAGGATCTCCCCGTCCGGACTGAAGATGATGGTCGCTGCGCTGTCCCTGAGCACCTCGACGAAGCCTTGCTCCTCATCGAGCATGGCCTGACAGGCCTGTAACTGCGCTTTGAGTTTGTGATTGAACATGAGATTCCTACCTTATTGACGATCCGGATCGGCACTACAGCCGGCACACACTGACTATATCGGCCACGCAAGCCCCAATATGAGTGGTCAGATGAGTGGTCAGATGACTTTGGGCTATAGGGGACGCAGTGTTGAATCGATATGAACCAGCGGGAAGCGAAGCAGGTTATGAGTTACTATCTGGTGGATTACTACAACCAAGGGGGGGCTAAACAGCAAGATCCATTTGGCAGTTGACGGACACAGGATGCCAATAAATGCAATCATCACATCGGGAACTACAGCGGATTGTATGCAAGTATGGCAGATAGGGGATACCCATACCAATGCGTTGATCGCGTTAGCCAGAGCCAGGGAGATAGCGCCAGTCATTTGACAGAGAACTTTACAAGGCAAGGCACCTGATCGAAAACGCCTTCCTTCATCTGAAACAATGGGGGGAAATTGCGACAAGATGCGCATAAAACACGATCTCGTTCGTAGCAGCAGGGCAGATCCGCTGCACATACTTGTGGGCTGCGACCTTAGGATGACAGCCCTTAGTTGACCATTACAAATTTAAGGATGAATGATTCTTACATGGCCAAGCATACCCGATTTCTACCAGCTGTCTTTGCGGAGTAGAGTGCTCTATCTGCGGACTCTATAAGTTCATCAGGAGCCAGTGTTAGGCATGAAGCAACACCTGCACTCAGGCTGACGTAAAACTCACTCTGCTTGTCAGCAAAGTTGATCTTTGAGAATTGATGGCGGATCTCATCGACTACTTGAACTGCTTGCTCACCAGTGCATTCTGGAAGCACGGCCATAAACTCCTCACCACCATAGCGCCCTATGCTGTCGACTCGACGCAGTCTTTGACGTAGCAGATTGGCAAGCGCTCTAATGACATTGTCACCGACTGAGTGGCCGTATGTGTCGTTGACCTTTTTGAAGTGGTCAATATCCAGCATAACCACAGTCATTGATTTGCCAGTACGCAGGGAACGTTCTTGTTCAATCGCTACCTGCTCCTTGATATCACCATGTTTAAGCAATCCTGTAAGACTGTCCCGAGAGAGAGCATTACTCAGCAGGCGTGCCCTCTGCGCTCGAGCGAAAACCGTTGCAATAAGACTGTTATCCGATATCGGTTTGGTAACGAAATCGTCACCTGCTTTAAGGAGCGCGCTCATTTGCTGACCGATATCAGTCTCGGCTGATAAATATATAATTGGCACTCGGATCCAGTCATCGTTAAATCTAATCATCTGCGCCAGTTCAGGCCCTGAGCAATCAGGCATATTTACGTCTAGCAGCAATACCTCAGGAGCGAACGTTTCCATAGCCTCAAACAGTTTCTTCGGGTCATTAACTACTTCGACAAGCATGTTCGCCGCACATAATACCAAACGGTAACGGTCGGCAAGTTCACTGTCATCATCGACGATCAAGACTCGATAAGGTGTACCATTGTGCTGAGAAAAACAACGTTCGAGGCGATTTTCAAGCTTGGCCACATCTACCGGCTTACTAAAAAATCCCACTGCCCCTATACGTGCAGCTTGGAGTTGCGTGTGAAAATCACTCTGTGAGGTCAGTACGAGAACCGGTATAGGGTTTTCCAAACGCTTTTGTAGTGATGCAGCATAGTCAAGTCCACTTTTGTTTACATTTCCCAGATTTACATCAACAATCAATGCATCGGGTAGCTGCTCAGCTAAAGTCGTATCAAGATCAGTAATGTTTGAGAAATGACGTGCTTGGTAACCGAATGTGTTGAGGGTCAACCTTATAGTCTCCCCGACGCTACCTTCATCTTCAAGGATGTAGATGCAGTAAGCACCCTCCTTATGACGCACTTTGCTAGGTATATTTACCGGACGGGATATCATTTGGACGGATGAGGCAGCGAGCGGCCTAGCATTGGCCAGCAGGTGAATATCAGAGATAAATGTATCAATACCATCCTGTTGGAGTTCTAGGCTGTTGAGCAACTGCTGAGACTGCAACTCCAATATGCGAGCTTGCTCACCCAAATCTGTAAAGCTGAAGGTGCCAGCACTACCCGCAAGCTTATGCAATTGGTCACGCAGCGCCTGTAAATGCTGTTGCTGTTCTGTCGAGTAGGAAGACTTCTGTAGTAGCTCAGCTTTATCAGCTAATTGTGGCAGCTCATCTTTCAGCCTCTGAGAAAAAGACTCACCTAACATCAGTAACTGCGCCTGCAGGTCTGCCAACTGCTTCTGCTGTTTACTCATTAGAAAGACTCCAAATGGTTCTAACTTGATTGGCCAGTTGCATCGGATCAAATGGCTTGATGATCACATCACGGGCCCCTAGGCTCAAATAGTACTCAACCTCGGGAGGTTGTACCTTCGCAGTCATGAATACCACCGGAACACTATTGATATTTACTACTTCGACAAGTCTTGCCAAGGTCTGAGGACCATCCATTCCGGGCATCATCACATCCAATAAAATAAAATCAGGTGCAAAGTTCAGTACATTATCAAGTGCTTCTTGGCCACTACTACAGCTCAAAACCTCAAAACCACCCACAGCCTCCAGAGCAACCTTGGCTACTGCTCGGATAGAAGGATCATCTTCAACGTGTAATATGCGTTCGAGTTTAAGCATTAATGTTCTCCTTGATGGGTAGCAGTCGAGCAAGAACGTCGAGGAAATCCTGTGGCTTGGTTCGTGATTTTGCCAATGCGGCCTCCACACGACTAAGCTGCTCTGTCGATAACTCAGTAGAGGACAGAACCACTATCGGCAGTCCAGGACAGATATAATGAATCTCCTCTATCAATTCCAATCCATTACCATCGGGTAAGCTCAAATCGAGCAGCACCAGATCCCAGTTACCAGTCGTCAATCGGTGACGCGCTTCAGCTAAGGTTGCTGCACCGACGAATTCCGCTAAGTTTCGCCCCTGTTCTGCTATAACTTTTCGTAAATCATCATCATCCTCGATATGCAGAATACTAGGCTTTTCATGTAGGCCGCTGAGCGCGCGTCGTAAGCCACCGAGCATACGGTGGGGATCAATAGGCTTTTCCAGCCAATCGACAATCTGCAATCCACCTTGAAGGCTTAGCTTTCCGTGCTCAGCAGAGGCAGAGATGACCAATATAGGGAGATCTTTGGATGGATACTCGAGGTGTAATTCTTGAATAAACTGCATGCCATTTCCATCCGGCAGCCTCAGATCCAACGTCATAGCAGCAATGAGCTCGGTTTTCAAAATGTGCCGCGCTTCCGTTAAGTTTTGAGCCAGTAATACCCGATAACCAGCCCCTTCAAGCAGTAGTTGAAGAAGATGGGCGATATCGACCTCATCTTCAACTACCAAGATAGTGGGACACTGAGTCGGTAGATTAAGGTTTGACTCAAATAGAGCTGGTAGCTCGAACCAAAAGGTACTCCCATGCCCCTCTTGGGAATCAAAACCGACCACCCCGCCCATTCGCTCAACAAGCTCTTTCGTAATTGCCAAGCCCAACCCCGTGCCACCTTTTTGTCGTTGATCGCTACTGTCTGCTTGTGAGAACTTCTGGAAGATATGGTTACGAAAGTGCTCGGGTATGCCTCGCCCACTATCTGTGACACTGATGCGAACACGGCTACCTCGAAGGGTACTGTGCACTCGGACAGTTTCGCCTGGTGGTGAGAACTTGATGGCATTCGATAAATAATTGGCCAAAATCTGCTGGAATCTTAGCGAATCTGCTCGCACTTTTACTGTGGGCGTACTATCGAGTTGGATTAACACCTGATGTTGATTTGCATAAGCCTGATTACTGCTTATCCCCTCAACGAGTTGCTCACCAAGGTCAAGGGTCACTAGCTCAAAGCTGAGTTTACCTGCACTCAACTTGTCCATATCCAGCAGGTCATTGATGAGGTGACACAGTCGTTGACTATTCTGTTGAGCAATTTCAAGCATCGGTCGCATACTTTCTGGGACATTACCCAAAGCTCCGCCGTTGACGAGACCCAATGACCCTGAAATCGAAGTTAGCGGTGTTCGTAACTCATGGCTTACCGTCGAAACGAAGTCATTCTTGAGCTGTTCAATACGCTTCTGCTCTGTTAGATCCATTGCTGTGCCGCTAGCGCGCAGCATGTCCCCATCAGGAGTATATTGCACCAGCGCTCTCAAAAGCACGGGCAATGTTTGTCCGTTATGTCGCATAAGCCGACATTCGTAATTGAGATATTGGTCTGTCTCGTCTTCAGGAGCCTGAAGCAGCCCAAGCAATCCCGGCAAATCCTCCGGGTGAATAATCTGAGTCCAATTATTGAAAGGCGGTTGTGGTCCCCCGTCTGAATACCCGATCATCTGCCATGTCCGCGGTGAAGCAAAAAATGCATTCTTATCTAGATCCAAATCCCACCAGCCATCGTGACCGCCCTGTAGAACACGCTGTAACCGTTGTTCGCTATGATGAAGCTGGCGTGTCATGTCACCAGCCAAAGCAAGAGCTTGTTGTTGTCCTAGTGCCAATGCCCGCGTCAGAAAAAACAGCAGCAGACTAATCATGCAGCCAAGTACTAGTAGCATATTCTGTCCTTGCTGGAAGCTTTTGAAGTAACCTGGCTGAGGGTAAAATGCTACGCTCCATGTCTGACCGAAAAGATCTAACTGCACATCTCGTAAAGGGCTTGAGGCTGATTCGAGGCGTGGGTTGCTGATATAAAGCCGCTGCTCAGGAGTACTTTTCACACCCGAATAGATAACAAAGTCAATTTGTAAGTTCCGCCCATCCAAAATTGCATTCATCAAATCGTCAACCCGATATGGGCTATATACAAAACCTCTTAACGCCTCCAGCCGCTGCTGGGCGGTATTCAATTTTTTATCAGTGTGGTAAACCGGTACGTACATCAGCAATCCTGCCTGTGACGACAACTTATTTTCCTGGAGCAGGGTAACCTTGCCGCTGAGCTGGGCGTTGCCGGATTCGGCTGCTTTGTGCATTGCAGCTCTGCGCATAGGCTCTGAATACATATCGAAGCCAAATGCAGCCAAGTTGCGGCCAGAAAATGGCTCTAAATAAAGAATGGAAGTATACAACTCACGTTTGCCTGAGGGTTTAACCGCAAAGTCAGCAAAACCTTCCTGGCGGACGCCAGCTTCGAACGCCTGCAACTGATTAGGATGAATAACTTGACTAAAACCCACACCTTGGATACCCGGATAGTTAGCCTCCAGCTCTTGGCGATGAATGTAACGCCGCCAGTCTTCCCGAGTGACAGTGTTACTAGCCTCGAAGAAGCCTGCACCACTCAGAAGAATTTGACGATGATTGTTCATCCTCTTTTCGATGGCTTCCAGCACCTCATCTCCCAGTACTTGGAAGTACTGTTCAGCGGCTCTCTGTTGGCTTTGATACAAGCCATACCAAGCCCCCAATGTTGCCAGAAATCCACAGATCAGCACCACAAACGACATTAGTCTGGGTCGTTTGAAGAGTACATTTTCAATCATTTTCATATGACGTCATCCCGGTTTTGCACAGGCAGCTCTATCCAAAAAGTACTGCCTAGATCGTGTCCAGTATCAAAGCTGATAGTGCCCCCCATGCGCTCAATCAACTCTTTGCTGATCGCGAGTCCCAGACCTGTTCCACCTTTTTGTCGACGATCACTTGCATCAGCTTGGGAGAACTTCTCAAAAAGGCGACCTACGAACTCTGCAGGTATGCCCGGCCCTTGATCACTAACAGAAATCCTAAGTCTCGTTCCACATAGCTCGCTGAATAGACATACTTGTCCTCCAGAGGTAGAAAACTTTAATGCATTGGATAGCAGATTACTGAGTACCTGTTGAAGGCGTAAAGGGTCAGCTATAACGTAGTAGCCCACAGGGCGCGCTGAATACATCAAGTGCACGTTGTGCTGTTGCGCAAAACCTTGATGACTGGCTACACACTCACTCAGGAAAGTATCAACTTCCAGCAACTGAGTATCAAAGGGCATCTTTCCCGCTAACAATTTATCCATGTCCAACAGGTCATCGATCAGTTTACGCAAACGCTGGGAGTTGCTCTCAGCTATAGAGAGCATTTCCTTCATGGTCAGAGGTATCGGGCCAAGAGCCCCGCCATTTATCAAGCCAAGTGAACCTGCGATGGAGGTCAAAGGGGTACGCAACTCGTGGCTAACTGTCGAGACGAACTCGTTCTTCATTTGCTCCAGCTGCTTACGCTGACTGATATCAGTAATAAAGCCGTGCCAGAGGGTGCTACCGTCCATACGGCGCTGAGGAGCTGCTCGGCCCTCCAGCCATATCAGCCCTTTGATAGGGTGGATAACACGGTACTCATGGTGCCACACACATAGGTTTCTGGCTGATTCATTAATGCTTTCATTTACAACACCAATATCATCTGGATGAATTCGCGTAAAGACGATACTTGCATCCTCTCTGACATCCTCGGGTACAAAGCCAAAGACATCTTCCAAACCATCACTGGCATATGGAAAACAACTATGTCCATCACTAAACAATTGAAACTGATAAACAACACCGGGAAGCTGCTCGGAGATATGTTGCAGGCGCTGGAGTGCTTCCTCTCGATAGCTCAGGTCATGAACAATGCACAGATAGCCCTGCGGGGGGCTACCATCTAGCGAGATAGGAACAAGGTTAAATAACGCGGGTATAAGATGACCTTTAAAGTGCCTAATGCGGAGTTCCACAAGGTTCCCTAATACTCCATTTTTAATCGCATTTGGTAGAAGCAATTTCCAATCATCATCGGGAATTACCAAATTAAGCGGCTGCCCAATCAGCGCCGCTGACTCATAGCCTAATAGGGGTAATACTCCTGGACTTGCTTGCTGAATAAGTCCCGCCATATCAGTGATCAGTACAGCTGTACCAACGCTGCTTAATATCGCCTTATAAACAGCCGCAAGCTCATATTGATGACGAGTCTGAAGACGCAACTCAAATAAGCATCTCACTTGTTCGGCTAACAGGCGTAGAGCATCGCGCTGCTGAGCATTTAACTGTCGCGGTTGACGGTCAATGACGCATAACGTTCCGAGGTTGTGTCCTTTTCCATCGCCTAAAGGGATGCCTGCATAGAAGCGGATGTTTGGATTACCAGTTACCAACGGATTATCGCTAAAGCGTGGATCTAGCGTGGCGTTCTCCACCTCGAAAATAGTATCACCATTAATCGCATGGGCGCAGAAGGCGAACTCTCGTGGCGTCTCACTTGCCTCTAGTCCATATCGACTTTTGAACCATTGACGCTCAGAGTCGACCAGCGAAATTAGCGCAATTGGAGTATCACAGATCTGGGCAGCTAGGATTGTGAGGTTGTCGAACATCGCCTCAGCGGGAGTGTCGAGAAGCTCAAATGAGAGTAATGCAGCTAAGCGACTCGTCTCATTGGGAGGAACCATTGGTTTCCCTTGATACTCTTTCATTCTCCAGCACTCCTTAGCATGTTGATGAAAGGCTTGAAGCATGCTCGTTTAATAATTAGCTCGCGAGCAAGCAAATCGCTGTTTGATAGTGTAAGAAAGTGTTTCTTAATCGCTATGGTCCACCGGAAGATTGATCCAAAAAATAGTCCCTTGACCTTCTACGGATTCAAAGCCTATCTGCCCTGCCATTCGCTCGATCAGCTCCTTACTAATTGCTAAGCCAAGGCCTGTTCCCCCTTTTTGGCGAGTGTCCGTGGCATCAGCTTGCGAGAATTTATTGAAAATGCGCGAACGGAAAGCTTCTGATATCCCGATACCGCGATCGCGAACATGGATACGGACTTGGCTTTCTAGTGTTGTAACATAGACAGTGACACAGCTTTGCTGCGAAGAAAATTTGGCTGCATTTGAGAGTAGATTTGACAAGACTTGGCCGAAACGTTGTGTATCTACACACACCTGAACGTCAACTTTTGGTTCCTCCAACTGCAGACAAACAGTGTGCTGCGTAGCATAGGGTTGATTATGAGCAATCGCGGCCTCTAATAGTGGCCACAATGGTTGAGAGTGCATATCGAAGGTCATCTTGCCAGAAACAAGCTTATCCATATTCAGCAGGTCGTTGATCAAGTCGGCCAGGCGTTGGCTATTACTCTGCGCAATCCGGAGCATATCACCCATTTGCTTAGGTACCTCACCAAGCGCACCTCCGTTAATAAGACCCAAAGCGCCTGCGATTGAAGTCAGAGGTGTCCGTAACTCATGGCTGACCGTCGATACAAACTCATTCTTCATTTTTTCAATACGTTTTCGCTCACTGATATCGCGTATCACCGCAATGAAACGTTTTTGCCCTTGTAGGATAATATGTGATACCGCCAACTCCATGATGAACCGTTCTCCATTACGGCGTCGAGCGGGTAGTTCGAGGTCTTTACCGGCGAGGCGAGATACACTGTTTTCCAAATAAGCAGCTAAGTAGTTATCATGCTGGCTGGAAGAGCTTTCAGGCATCAGTAACTTCACATTATAGCCTATCACTTCCGCCTGCTCGTAACCGAATATATGCTCTGCGGCAGGATTAAATGTCTCTATCAACCCATGCTCATCAACAGTGATGATTGCATCGATAACGTTATCCAATAAAGTACTGAGATACTCCTCACGTTCGCGAAGTAGTCTTTCGGCTTTGATGCGGGCGCTAAAATTCTGCATTTGTGAGACGAAATGCAGAGGCTGCCCTTGCGCATCTCGCACTAATGAAACGCTTAGCAATATCCACAGGACATGTCCCTGTTTATTTATATAACGCTTCTCAAGTTGGTAATCTGTAATCACTCCTTTCAAAAGCTGATGTAATAATTTTAGGTCTTTCTCAAGGTCATCGGGGTGGGTGATATGTTGAAAGTCGAGTAGTAGTAGTTCATCACGGTTATAGCCCAGCATGCGACAGAGGGTGTCATTCACCTCCAGCCAACGTCCCATAAGGTCAACAATAGCCATGCCTTGAGGCGCTGTATTGAAAGCACCACTGAACCGCTGCTCACTGACACTGAGAGCATCCTCAGCAGCTTTTCGATCACTTATATCCCATATAAATCCGGATACCCAGAGTAGCCCGCCATTGGCATCGTATTCACCTCGCCCTTTCTCTCTAACCCAAACACTATGGCCATCCGCATGACATAGGCGATAGGTAAGCTCAAAGGTTTCCTGTCTCTCGATTGCAGTTGTTGACTGATAAGTAATATGCAGGTCATCAGGATGCACGATGCTGGAGAAGCTTCTGACGCGATTGTCAATGAAGTCGCTCGATGGATAACCGGTAAGACAAGTTATTTCGTCATTCATATAACGCATCGTAAAGTTAGCATCGTTCTCACAGCGATAAACTACCCCAGGTAAATTGGCCACCAAACCGCGAAAACGACTCTCACTTTCCTGTAGGGCCTTAGTGGTATTTTGCAGCTCAGAGATGTCGCTGGCAATGCCCAGAAAACCCGAGATCTTGCCGTGTATGTCTAACATAGCGCTGATCGTAAGGTTAACTCTCCGGTGATTTCCATCCTTGCGGACATAGGTCCACTGGCCCGTGTCAGGTTCCCCTGATCGGGCTAAATGTACAAAAGCTTCAAACCCACTTACTTCTCGCCCCGTCTGTTGGGTAAGCAGTTGACTACGCTGCTCAACTTCACGTGCCAAGTGGATAAGAGCAGGAGTTTGGAGCCCGACCATCTCGTCTGCACAGTAACCAAGTAAGCGCTCTGCACCACTATTGAAGAGTGTTATTAGCCCAGATGTATCTGTAGCAATTACGCTCACACCGGTTGCCGAATCTAAAATAGCTTGCAAATGAGCTCTGGCATGATGCACTGCTTCTTGTTGCTCACGCATCTCTGTAATGTCAGCATGAGTGCCATACATCATTAAAGGTTTGCCATCATCTGTCCAACTGACCACGCGACCGCGATCATGGACCCAAACCCAGTGTCCAGACCTATGGCGCATTCGACATTGGAAGTCATAATAGGGGGATTCCCCATTAAAATGGCGGTTGAGTCGGACATTAGACTCTGCGATGTCATCAGGATGCGCGAACTTTAGCCAGATATTGATGTCTACAGGTGCAAGTTCATCCAGACTATAGCCAATGATCTCTGCCCAACGCTCGTTGAATACGGTTGCGCCGGTTTGTACGTTCCACTCCCAAGTACCGATGTTAGTGCCATCAATGATGCTTCTCAGGCGCTCACTTTGTTCTTGCAGAACTAACTGTGCTTGCTTGATAGTGTCTTGCATGTACTGTAGTACTCCGTACTAGGAGGAAACTATCTCTCATAATCACTCTAAAAGATTTTGAGAGCTCAGTACAACTATGGATTCAGGGAAAACTATCGAATGATGCGATTCTTGTGGTGCCGACACTCTACAGTCTGCTTGCTCCTGTAATTATCGAGGATCAGCGTGATGGTTTGGCTCGCCAGCAGAACGCGTAACTTCCCCTGCATGGCAATAACCGAAGGATGAGTTCGTGAGGTAGAA
Source organism: Aeromonas sp. TS_SC_11 (assembly GCF_057318915.1). Lineage (NCBI taxonomy): Bacteria > Pseudomonadati > Pseudomonadota > Gammaproteobacteria > Aeromonadales > Aeromonadaceae > Aeromonas > Aeromonas sp. TS_SC_11. The sequence continues at coordinate 4,077,764 of NZ_CM170470.1, read as the reverse complement.
CACTCTTTGGTTTTCAGTATGGGGGCGCCAGCCAGCTTTATCTTCGTAAAACACTGGGATAGCAGCATAAAAACGGTCCGCTTGAGCCTCAATTGGTGCCATATCGCCCGATGGATCGGATCTTCTATCCTCGGGTCTGAAAGGGGTAACTCCAGACTTGTCGTTTAGTAAACTACTGCTACACTGAGTTGAAATTTCTCATATGACTCTCTTGAGGTTTGTTTCATGATTTTGGTGGATAGTGGAGTAAATATATATGGTGTTAGCACCTAACTTCTATGGCGAATAGAATTAAAATTGTTCTTTACATGTTCCTCGGGTTATCACATGCATTGAGCCCGGCGATGGGGATGCCATGTATCCAAGTTGTGCCTGGTGGCGCTGTCGAATTGTTTTGGATTCAAGTTAAACGAGGTGCGGAAGATGCAGGTCGTGATTATGGTTATTCAATTTACTTTCGCGGTGCAAAAACTTCAAGTAATGGAGAGGAGCAACAGAGGATAGTTAATATAACAGAAGAAGTTGGTTGTAAGGCGCTAGTCTTAGCGCCAAGTGCTAATTATGATAAAGATATTTTACGCTTTCATGAAATGGGTGTTCCGGTTATATTCATTGACAGGGCTTATGGGGGATCTAAACTTGCAACATTAGTTGCCACCAATAATTACAATGCTGGTTATGAAGCTGGATTTTATATGGCGAAGAGACTTGGCTGGAGTGGTCGGGTTGTGGTTCTAAGATTAAGAAAAGGTGTTTCCTCAACAGATTTGAGAGAACAAGGTTTTATTGATGCTGCAACGGCATTAGGTCTTTCAGTAATAGAATCTCCCTACATCGGAGATAATGTTGCAGAAGGTAGGGCGATAACTAAAAGTATTTTATCTAAATATGAAAATGAAATAGATGGCATATTCACGCCTAATGAGACTACATCGTCAAGTCTTTTATTGGTCTTGGAGAAACTAAACCCAAGTAAGAGTATGATAAATATAGGCTTTGATATTAGCCAGCGATTGTTAGATGGGTTACATAAAAACAGATTCACTGCTTTAGTAGTACAGAGTCCATATAGAATAGGGTATGAGGGAGTAACTGCAGCTGTAACTAATATAGCTGGTAACAAAGGTGTGCACTTTATGTACACCGGGCATACATTAGTGACCAAGTACAACATCAAAGAGAAATTTATAATTGATGAGTTAAATCTTAACTATCCGACACTGCTATTGGAAAAATAAAAATACATTAAAGTATATTAACCTAACGACATAGCATTTAGAGTGGCATTTTAAATGCCAATAATTAAGAGAGGAGGGGGGGGGGGCACCACCCACCTTGTTGCTATGTAATTTTTTATACGTTAGGAAAAAGTCATTGTAACTATGCTTATAGGGTAATCCCCCCAGAAAATCTGGGGTGCTCATAAGTAGAATTTTCCCGTACCTTGAACGCAGGAGGTTCTACATGAAAACATCACGCTTTAGCGATACCCAAATCATCGCCATCCTCAAATAAGCCGAGGCAGGCTCACCCGTCCCGGAGCTCTGCCGCGAGCATGGCATCAGCACGACCACATTCAACTTGTAAACGGCTGCTAACACCGTCGGTTGAAAGAGTGGGTGGTGCGGTTCCATGGTGTGGCGACTCAAGGGCATGAAGTTCTGCTTGCTCCTAGGCTCTACCGGTTGGATTGTGCGGGCTACAAAGGGTCATAACGACCAGCTGCTCTCGGATGAAGCTGCTCGAGATGGTGCAAATACATCTCATAGCGTGTCCCTACACGACGCAGCGGGTTGTCAAGCAAGGCTCTTTCAAAGCCGATGATTCTGGCAACAGAGCCATAAAACAGGGCTCCTGTATTACAACGCCGTCACTGGGGCGACCATCCCATTAACAACGCCCAGCAGCGAGATAGTATAACGGAGCTGCTTGTAAGATGGCATTGACCGATCCGTAACTTTCTTTGCGTAGATTTTCCCCATGATATGCCATGTTATATGGCTGGAGTTGGGGGCTAACTACTAAGTTACTCATCGACGCAGAGTTGTTTCAAGCTGCGATTCAGGGTAATAGTAGCGCTCAGTGTGAACTGGATCAAAAAAGGGTTCTTGCGAACCCTACTTATTTTGGCAGAGATAATAAATATCAGTTACAGACAACAGAGATGTTAATTAAAATAAATGCCGCCGAGATAACTCGCACTTCCTCCAGCAGTAGCCTCTCCCTTTATTGGGTACCCATTCGGATAGCCAGCAGCAGCCGACGTCATTGTGCTTGTCAGAGATACAGTTGCCTTGCCATTGACATCCGTTGTTGTACTGGTGGTAGATAACACCACCTCGGTTGCGCTACTTGAGAAGTTAACAACTTTCCCTATAGCAGGTTCCCCTCCAGGGAGGGTCAGGGTTATTTCAAAGATATTAGTATCAACACCATCAGCCAGCGCATTATTTTTCAATATAGCGGATACCAATGTCATAGATTGGAATGTGGATGTCGTGGTTGCATTTTTTCCATTGGAAAGCGTGGTGTTTATGTCAAATGTGCCGGGAATGCCGTTGGATGAGAAACTGGCTAGTGCTTTACCATTGTTGTCCGTTGGTATCGTGACATCCAAGGCTAACTGAGTATTGCTTGTGAAATGAACATCTACCCCAGAGACAGGGACTCCATTGTCAGTTGTCACTGTGGCCTCAACTTCATTCTTTTCTATCCCATCTGCAATTGCGCCATCTTTTACTGAGGTCAAGAGTAGATAAATGTGAGAAACCGAGAGTAATGAAGAGTCAGAAAACGACGTGCCATTGGCCTTGCCAAACGCTCTAATTGAGGCACCGCTGCCGACAGTAATACCTGTTGCTAGACCATTACCACTCGGCTGGTTGCTGCTGATGGTCACATATGTTGTACTTGCACTGGTCCAACTCAGGGCTGGGTCATTGGTCACATCCAATGTAGAACCATCGGATAGCGTCGCAGTAGCTGTAAACTGTTGTGTAAGACCGACGGGGACAGAGGCCCTGTCTGGAGTGACCTCCAGGTCGGTTACGATGGCATTTGTCACATCAAACAGGGCTGCATCGCTAAACGGTGTGCCATTGGCTGTGCCAGCTGCGGTAATAGTGACGGTACCAGAAGTCACACCGGTGGCGAGCCCTTTTCTCGGTTTGATATTTCCAACAGTAGCAATCGCTGAATTATCACTGCTCCAAGTCACTGTTGTTTGGCGAGTGACATCTAATGTACGGCCGTCAGACAGGGTGGCGATGGCGGAAAACTGTTGTGTCAATCCTGCTGGGACAGACGCTGTAGCAGGGGTGACTTGCAGTGCTGTCACAATCGCATTGGTCACGTCAAGTTGAGCGGAGGCACTAAACGATATGCCATTGGCAGTACCTGCGGCAGTTATGGTGGCAGTACCTGAGGTAACGCCCGAGGCGAGCCCCTTGGTTCCAGCCTGATTGCTGATGATGGAGGCAATCCCTGTGTTACTGCTGGTCCAGTTCAAAGCTGTATCGTTGGTCACATCTATTGCACGGCCATCAGACAGGGTCGCTGTGGCAGTAAACTGTCGCTCCAATCCGACCGGTACGGAGGCATTTGCTGGGGTGACTTGCAGGGTAGTCACAACTGCATTCGTCACGTCAAGTTGGGCTGAGGCGCTAAATGGTGCGCCACTGGCGATGCCTGCTGCGGTAATAGTGACTGTGCCAGGGGTGATACCCGTCGCAATTCCATTGGCCCCAGCTTGATTGCTGATGATGGTAGCAATGCCTGCGTCACTGCTAGCCCAACTCAAGGCTGTATCATTGGTCACATCCCGCGTAGAGCCATCAGACAAGATAGCAATGGCTGTAAACGGTTGTTCTATGCCAACAGGAACGGAAGCTGTGGCAGGGGTAACTTGCAAAGCGGTGATAACTGCATTCGTCACATCAAGCTGAGCCGTAGCGCTAAACGGTGTGCCGTTGGCAGAACCTGAAGCAGTGATGATAACGGAGCCGGTAGCCATGCCGGTTGCGATGCCATTGGATTCAGCTTGATTGCTGATGATGGTAGCAATGCCTGCATTACTGCTGGTCCAGCTTAAGGCTGTATCGTTGGTTACGTCCAATCTACTGCCATCGGACAGGAGTACGGTGGCAGTAAACGGTTGCTCTAACCCGATCGGTACAGAGGCATTAGCTGGGGTGACATAGAGGGCCGTCACAGCCGCATTGGTCACGTCAAGCTGAGCGGAGGCACTGAACGATATGCCATTGGCATTACCTGAAGCTGTGATGGTGGCAGTACCAGGGGTGATCCCGGTAGCGCGCCCTTTCTTGGCTTTGACATTCTCAATGGTTGCGGTTGCTATACTATCACTGCTCCAGGTCAGTGCAGCTTGGCGGGTTACATCCAGTGTCGATCCATCAGATAGTATTGCGGTAGCGGTAAAGACCTGTTGCAGGCCGACGGGGACTGTCGCTGTTGAGGGGGTTACCTGCAAAGTGGTAACGACAGCATTGGTGACGGTTAGCAGTACTGTGCGCTCAAACGGTACATTATGAGCAGTGCCGGAGGCTGTAATGGTCACTTCACCTGGTATCAACCCTGTTGCCAGACCCGAGCTGTCAATCGTGGCAACAGTGGGATTGCTGGTACTCCAGCGTACCGCCGGATCTTTTGTGACATCCATGATAGAGCCATCAGCTAGAGTAGCCAGCGCAAGATATTGCTGCGCAAAGCCCACAGGAACGGTGCTAGTTGTCGGGGTTACTTGTAGTGAGACAATGGCTGGAACGGTTTCACCTCCCCCCTGAGATGGCAAGCCACCTCCCTCACCACCGCAAGCTGTTAACACCATGGCGAACAGCGAGAGTAAGAAAAGCTTAATCAGATTCATTTGTTGGTATCCTCAGCGGCACTCGTAGTCTTATCAACGCTGAATGGAGGTGACGTCAGAGTCACTCGACGGTTCTGCGCCCGGCCAGCATCAGTGTGATTGTCTGCGATGGGCTGTGTTTCACCCTTGGCATCCAGGGTTAGTCGTGATGCCGCAATCCCCTTGTTGACAAAATAGTGGCCCACGGATGCGGCTCTGCGCTCAGATAAGACCTGGTTATAGGCTTGTGAGCCACGGTTATCGGTATGTGCTTGGATAACCAGCCGGGTCTGGGGATACGCTTGCAGTCGTTCAACTGCGGGTTGTAATGCTTCAACTATGGCGGGTGTCAATGTGGCTGAGTTGTATGCAAACAATACGTTACCAGTGACTTCATTCAGCCGCAGTGTCATGGCGTCAATCTGTTCAGATTGCACCGAAGGGGCTACAGCTACAACTGTCGCGGCAGATTTGGGGCCAAAGCGATAAGCCACGCCAGCGCTGAGCATGTTGATACTGCTCCCGCCGGTACCACTGCCGCCCACATTATGGAACCACTGGTATTCCAAGCGTGCGGAGAGATTATCAGTCATGGCTATTTCCAGCCCTGTACCCAGCATGGGGGACCAACCGTTGTCACTGGAGGAGTGTTGGTAACCGACTTCCTCACCTGTGACATCTGTCCACCAAGCCAGCGTACCGGCTTTGGCGAACAGCGAAGTGCTTTCATTCAAAGCCCAATAGGGTTTTGCACTGAGTTCAATACCTTGCACCTTGCCGGTATAGGGAGCAGTGACATCACTGTTACCTAAGGCCGGGTAATCAGCTTTCATGTTGCCAAAATAGTTGTAGCCAGCTTCCAGTGCCAGCCAGTCATTGAGCTCATACCCAGCAAATACACCAGCGCCCAGCGCATCGTTATCGCAAGATATGCGTTGGCTTTCGCAGGCGTTGTGACCATGTACCCAGCCAGCCTTGGCGCCTACATAGATATCATTGGCAAAAAGTGGGAGTGGCAGTGTCAACAATAGAGCTGACATGCCTGCGAGCGTCTGAATACCCATCAAGTTTTCCTTCTACCTTTCTAGTTTTATATCCATCCTGGTCAGGAATGGGCTACAACAAACACGCCAGAAGATGAACAACATCCCAAATGCATGTATGACCGCAGTGCAATGAGCGATGCATTCTCTGCAGTCAACCTGAATGGGAGGTTAACCATCAGTTATATATTGCTATTCGTTCTATTAATAGCATAGTCCCAGATGTAAAAACCTAGGTGTAATAACAGGGGGACCAATTGACATGCTTTCATGAAGATTGGTTAGTATGTCACCTAGTGAGCTCCGAGGGGATACAAGAGGCTGTACAAGCCCGAGATGAGCTTATATGGACAAGGCGGAAGCCAAGTGGGTTCAGAATAAGGCTGTCGGGAAACTGGTTTGGCAAGATGTCATTAACCATCAGGAAAAGCTAAAAAAAGAACATAGAAGGAAGCGGCCCATCAGGGCCGCTTCCTTCTTATTCGGTCGGTAGATCTCCAGCCACGAACTCAGCCCAAGCATCCATCATGGGTCGACGTTGATCCAGCAGATCGGTGCGGTGGTATGCAGCTTCTACCTTGTTTTGAACTGTGTGAGCTAACGCTCGTTCAGCGAGATCCCGCGCATAGCCTTGCTCGCTGCACCAGTCCCGAAAACTGGAACGAAAGCCATGAGCCGTTGCCATTCGGCTAGGAGTACAGCTCGCAGCTTTGGCTCTTCTCAGAAACATAGTCAGTACAGTGTCCGAGAGCGGAACCTGGTCCCTGGGAGATGGGAATACCAACTCGTCATGCAATCCCCTTAACCACATCAGGATTTCGGCGGCGCGAAGAGATAACGGAACTCGATGTTGTTGCTTGGCCTTCATACGCTCGGCAGGCAAGGTCCAGACTCTTGCCTCTAGATCTACCTCAGACCATCTCATTGCTCGAACTTCACCTGAGCGGCATGCCGTCAGGATCAAGAACTCCAGCATAGAGCGGGTTACATCGTACTGTTGCGCTGTTCTCAGGTGTTTTTGCACAAATACCGGGATATCACGCCAAGGCATCGCTGGCTGGTGCTCTACTCGCACTGACTTGCTGGGTTGGGCCGGTAGTAAGTGACTAACTACATCCACCGGGTTTGCAGAGGTATAGCCATGAGCCCATGCCCAGGCCATGACTGCGTGTAGCCGCTGCTTAACACGGCTTGCCGTTTCCGGGATCGACAACCAGATCGGCTGTAAAACTGAAGCGATATGAGCGGGGGTAATCGCATCAATGGAGATAGCGCCAATGGTAGGGAAGGCATATTGCTCCAATGTGGTGATCCATTGCTTGCCGTGTTTTGGGTTCTTCCAGCCTGGTAACAAGCTTTCGTAGACAAGTCTGGCGGATGCTTCCAACGTCGGGGTCTTTGGCTTGTTCTGCTCCTGCAGCCGGATCTCTAGCGGATCCAGATTATTCGCCAACTGTTCCCGCATTACCTGTGCGTCTCGCGCTGCATCAGCGATGGAGATCTCGGGGTAAGTCCCGAGGCCAGCATTCCGCCGTTTCTTTGTCAGTGGGCTGACATAGCGGAATACCCACTTGCCTCTGCCCTTGGCGGTAGAAGGGTGAAGCGTCAAGCCTGTAACGCCACCGTGGGCAAGGGGTTTATCTTCCGGCTTGATGCTACGAGCTTTGGTATCGGTGAGGAGCGCCATCAGGTAACCTCCTTGAAAATTGAATATGCCACGCAGTATGCCACCAAGCATGCGCGGTGGTAACATGTGATTGGGATGGATTGGACAGAGTGATTAAGTAAGGTGCTGATATAAAGTGACTTACTGAACTGGCTTGGTATTAGTTAGACTTTATTGCGGCGGGCACCTCCTCCGCCATTTTCAGAAAAGCCCAGACAACCTTGTTGTCTGGGCTTTTTGCTATTTGCGATACGAGCTCATATCCGGATCCAGGCTGCTGCGGCTGGCTTGCGTCACACCCACCGATCGCAAAACCGTGTTCAGCTATCATTTTTGACATTCTCTCCATGTCCTCCTTTACAGGCTCCGGCCGCTTACCAACACTCTGTTGAGTAATGGCTCAGAATGGAGCGAGACATGCGTGAACAACGTGAGAAAATGGTTCAACTCTTTGATCAGGAAGTTGATTTCCCTGCCGATGAACAGCTGGTATCCACCACGGATCTGCGTGGCGTCATCACTTATGCCAACGATCATTTCTGCCGGGTTGCCGGTTACAGCCGTGCCGAACTGATAGGCCAGCACCACAACATGGTGCGCCATCCCGACATGCCCAAGGCCGCCTTTGCCGATCTGTGGGGCAAGCTTAAGCAGGGGCAGCCATGGCGCGGCATGGTGAAGAACCGTTGCCAGGATGGTCGCTACTACTGGGTCGATGCCTATGTCACTCCCATCTTCGAGCAGGGCAAGATAAGTGGCTATCAGTCGGTGCGTTGCCGTGCCGATCCGCAGATGAAGGAGATTGCCGCCAAGACTTATGCCCGCCTGCGCGCCGCCGAGCAGGGAGGGCGCAAGCCCCGTATTTCCCTGTCACGGCTGCGCCATCTGGTTGCCGGTTCAGGATTGCTGGCGCTGGCCTGGTTGGGTGCCGTGCAGCTGGGATCCTGGGCTCCGCTCTATATGGCTTTGCCACTCCTGCTGCTGGGAAGTCTCTACCGCCACGAGCTCATCACGACTCCGCGCTATTTGCGGCAGCTGGCCGATGAATATGACAGTCTGACCCGGCTTATCTACTCGGGTCAGGAGCCCAGCGCCATCGCCGATTTTCACATCAAGTTGCTGCAGGCCCGCATCCGGACCGTGCTGGGGCGGGTGGACGATGCCACCCACGCTCTGCAGGATCTGGCCGTACACCTGAAGAGTGCCTCCAGTGAGGTCAGCTCGGACATCGCCGAGCAGGATGCCCAGACCCAGCAGATGGCGGCGGCCATTACCGAGATGGCGAGCACGGCGCAGGAGATAGCCCGCAACATTCAGGACACAAACAGCCAGGTTGCTCAGGCCAAGGCTCACTGCCAGCACACGGACAAGCAGTTGCTCGACACGGAGCGCAAGATAACCGAGCTTGCGACGGAGGCGGAGCATGCGTTTGCTTCCGCGGTAGCGCTTGCCAGTGAATCGGATCGTATCGGGGTCTTGATGGGAGAAATTCAGGGCATCGCCGATCAAACCAACCTGCTGGCGCTCAACGCCGCCATCGAAGCGGCCAGAGCGGGAGAGCAGGGGCGGGGTTTTGCGGTGGTGGCGGACGAGGTACGTACCCTGTCGACCCGGACCCACAAGGCGACCGAGCAGATCCAGAGCAGCATAGGTCAGATCCAGCGTACCCTGAACGGCTGGAAGGGGATGATGCAAAACAACCTGCAACAGACGCAGTCCTGCGTGGAGATGACCCGGCAAGGTTCCGGCAGCCTGCATCAGGTACTGGCCGAAATTGAACTGGTGATGGATTTCTCTGCCCAGATCTCGGCGGCGGCGGAGCAGCAACAGGCGGTAGTCGAAAACATCAGCCAGAACGTCAACCTCATCTCCCAGCACTCCCACGCCAACAGCAACAAGATGCAGGATGTGGATGAGTCGAGCGAGATACTGCTGACCAAGGCCAGACAGCTCAAATCCTTGGGGCAGACCTTCGGCTGATGCTCCCGCGCGCTCACCAAAAGCAACAAGGCCACCCATAGCGGTGGCCTTGTTGCCTTGTACTGCCCTGCGCCTTGGTGCTGCCAGCGTGATGTTGTGAGGTGCAGCCAGGCTGACCGGGTCAGGATGAAGGGCTTAGGGGGGCGCCACCGCCAGCTCGATCCCCTTGTCGTTGTACATGGCGCGATCGGCGTGGATAAGCCACTGCTCGGCACGCCAGCCCGGCTGGTATTGGCTGACCCCGACGCTGATGCCGACCGCCAGCAGATGATCGTTGACCTGAAAAGGCTGGGCCATGGCCATTCTGATCACCTCGGCAATGGCCTCGGCATCGAGCTGGTCGTGATCGGGGAGCAGCAGCACGAACTCGTCACCGGCCAGTCTGGCGAAGAAGCGCTGGTGGTTGAGGCTGCGGGTGATCCGCTCCGCCAGCTGGCAGAGGATGGCATCGCCATGGCTGTGGCCAAAGCCGTCGTTGACCTGTTTGAAGTTGTTGAGATCGCAAAATAGCAGGCAGCCTGGGTTGGGGCTGCTTATCTGTGCCTCCAGCCGTTCCATCAGGCTCAGGCGGTTGGGCAGGCCGGTGAGGGGATCTCTTCGTGCCAGCTGCAATATCTCCTCTTCCCGCTGCTGGCGCAGGGCAATCTCGCGATTGAGTCGTTTGTTGCACACCAGCAGGTAGACCGCCAGCAGCAATATGAGCACGCAGGCGGCCAGACTCAGCAAAAACCAGGGACGCCAGAATACCCACTGCTCGGAGGGGGCCTGATAGAGAAAGTCAGTCAGCGGCACGGGTCGCTTGATGAGCCCGATTTCGGCCAGCTGCTCCATGATGTGGGTGACGCGATCCGGGTTCATATACCCGATCTCCACATAGAGCGGTTGTATCATTTCCTTGCTGACCTGCAGCTCGTACTCCATGTGGGCCTGACTGCGGTTGACGCCGTATTCACTGCGCAGCAGGGCGATGGCCTCCTGGGGATGGGCGAGGGCATAGCGCCACCCTTCAAGGCTGGCGGTCCGAAACCGCTCTACCCTGCCCGGATGGGCCTGCTCCTGCGCCTGAGTGGTGAAGAGTATGTCGCTGTAAAAGTCGATGCCGTAATTGCGCGGGTTGATGACGGAGACGGGAATGCCGCGCTCTTCCAGATAGAAAGGCTCGTTGCTGAGATAGGCGTTGAAGATATCGACCTTGCCCTCGATGAGATCATCGATATTGACCGAGGTCTGGATCGGGGTAAGTTGGCTTTCATTGAGACCTTGATAGAAAAGTGTCGCCAGCAACTCGGCATCCTGATGGGCGGAAAACATCATGATCCGTTTGCCACGCATGCCATCAACAGTGAGAATGCCGCTGTCACGACGGGCCAGGAAGATGGACGGCGAGTGCTGAAAGACGCAGGCGAGTGCCAGCAGTGGCTTGCCATTGGCATAGGCGGTCAGCACCTCTGTGTTGCCGACGCCAAAGTCGGCACGACCGCTTTGCACCTCGTCCACCGGGCTTATTCCCTTGCCACCGGGCCTTATCTCCACGTCCAGTCCGGCTTTGGCATAGAAGCCCTTGGCCTTGGCCATGTGATAGCCCACAAACTGGGGCTGGTGCAGCCAGCGCAACTGGAGCACCACCCGCTCCGGGGCTTCAAGGGAGGATTCATTGGCCAGGAGGGGCCCGATATAACTGGCGCCAATCAGCAGCAACCAAAGCAAGTATCTCTTCATCCGTGCGATTCTTGTTCTGAGTATTCATGGGGGGGCGACCCCTTGATGGAGTCATATTCTTGTAATGAAACACATTCTAAAAGGTTATAGATGTACCGGATACTAGCGCAGCACAAAGATTTTATGTTGATCAACAAAGGGCCGGGCCTTGGCATGCATGACGAAGCCGGTCAGTCGGGTCTGGTCAATCCGGGACTGGTCAGTCGCGTCAAGGCCGACACAGGGCAGGTGCTTTATCCCGTTCATCGGCTCGACAAAATGACCTCAGGTTTGGTGTTGCTGGCGCGTACCACGGCGGCGAACAGGGCACTCAGCATGGCATTTGCGGATCGACAGGTGAGCAAGCAGTATCTGGCCCTCTCCGATCGCAAGCCCAAAAAGAAGCAGGGCTGGGTAAAAGGAGACATGCAAAAAGGGCGGGGTGGCAGCTGGATGCTGGCGCGCAGCCTGGACAACCCCGCCATCAGCTGGTTTGACTCTGTGCCGGTGCGCGAGGGTCTGCGGCTCTATCGCATCAAGCCCCAGACCGGCAAGACCCACCAGATCCGGGTTGCCTTGAAAAGCATAGGGGCACCCATTCTGGGGGATGAGCGTTACGGCGGCACGGCGGCCGACCGCGGCTACCTGCATGCCTGGCGCCTGAGTTTCACCCTGGCAGACGAAGCATTCGATTTTATCTGCCCTCCCGATGAGGGGGCCATGTTTCTCGCCCCCGAGCTCCATGTCGCCATCGCCGGATTGAGCGAGTGAGGGGAGGACAAGACACTATGCGTACAGACTGGATCCTGGCTGACTTTGACGACACCCTGGCCCCGGGCGACAGCCACGCCGGCTTGCTGCGTTACATATTGCGTCGCCGGCTCTGGCCGCTGTTGCTGCTGCCGGTGATCGCACTGGGTGGCTTGGTTTACCTAGTGCCAAGCCGGCGCAGGCAGGGGATTTCGCTGATCTGGTGGGCCATCACACTGGGGCTTTCGCCACTGGGCTGGCGCAAACTGGTGCGGGCCTATTGCCGCACCCGGCCTGGGCTGTTTCGCGAGGCGCGCGCCTTGCTGATGAAAGACGGTGATCGCTGCTGGGTGATCTCCGCCAGCCCTCGCGCCCTGGTGCGCGGGCAGCTCTATCAACAGTTGCCTGGCAAGCTGCCCCATCGCACCCTGGGCTCGCGGATGCACTACCGCTTGGGCGGCTTGATGCCGCGCTTTTACTGCCACGGCCAGCACAAGATACTGCCCGAGATCCGCGCCCTCACTGTGACGCTGGCCCTGAGTGACAGCCTGCACGATCTGCCGCTGCTGGCGCAGGGTGCAGAGGCCTGGCTCATCAATCCCACCCCCCTTCGTCTGCAAAAGGCGCAGGCCTGTTTGCCCCACATCATGACCAAATGCTGGCGACTGTAAGGCAAAGCTGACAGCCCTGCGGGTCGCCATGGGGCGATCCGCAAGGCTGCGGCTTGAATGTCACAATCTATTTACATCTTTTGGTGGAGAACCCCGAGAAACTATCTGAAACCCGCCTCTTCTCTTCTGCCGCGCACCTGCATCTAATGAAACAAGTTGTTAACAAGGCCTGTTTGACGGGATCGACGGTCAGGCCGTCGCCCCAAGTCAAACCGCTTTAACCACTTTTTGTCATCAGCACATTGCAAGGAGCGCATCATGACGACCACTTCCTCCTCTTCCCGTTCCCACACCATCAATCCCCTCGGCTCGGATGGCTTCGAATTCGTCGAGTACACGGCGCCGGATGCCAAGGGCATTGCCGCCCTCAAGGCGTTATTCGTTTCACTGGGTTTTGCCGAAGTGGCAAAGCACAAGCACAAGCAGTGCTGGCTCTATCGTCAGGGTGACATCAACTTCGTGGTCAACGCCGAGCCACACTCCCAGGCGGAGCAGTTCGCCAGCCTGCACGGGCCCAGTGTGTGCGGCATGGCATTTCGGGTGGCGGATGCGGGCAAGGCCCAGCAATATGCCATCACCAAGGGGGCCAAGCCCTTCGTCGGCAAGATAGGGCCCATGGAGCTCAACATTCCCGCCATCTATGGCATAGGCGAGAGCACACTGTCGTTTGTTGACCGCTACGGCGACAGGGGCTCCATCTATGATGTGGATTTTGTGTTGTACCCTGACTGGCAGGCGCGCATGGCCGAGGTGGATGCGGGGCTCTACGAGATCGATCACCTGACCCACAACGTCCAGCGTGGCAACATGGATGTCTGGTCGAACTTCTATGAGCGGATCGGCAACTTCCGGGAGATTCGCTACTTCGACATCGAAGGCAAGCTCACCGGCCTGCATTCCCGTGCCATGACGGCCCCCTGCGGCAAAATCCGCATCCCCATCAACGAATCCTCCGATGACAAGTCCCAGATCGAGGAGTACCTGCGTCAGTACAAGGGGGAGGGGATCCAGCACATAGCCTTGGCCTCCAGCGACATCTACCAGACCATACGCACCCTGCGTGGCCGTGGCACCGGTTTTATGCCGACCCCGGACACCTACTACGAGAAGGTCAACAGCCGGGTCGAGGGCCATCAGGAAGATCTGGCCTCCCTCAAGGATCTGCAGATCCTCATCGATGGTTCTCCCACCAAGGACGGCATTCTGCTGCAGATCTTCACCGACACCGTCATAGGCCCTGTGTTCTTCGAGATCATTCAGCGCAAGGGCAATGAAGGGTTTGGCGAGGGCAATTTCCAGGCACTGTTCGAATCCATTGAACTGGACCAGATCCGCCGTGGTGTACTGCATGGAGAACCCAGCGATGCGTAACTGGATAAGCTTTCCCCATCGGGAGGGAACTCACTCCCGTCAGGCGCATGCCGACCTGCCAGAGCAGGCCATCTACGAGCGCGAACTGGGGCGGGCCGGTTTCTTCGGCCCCGCCACCCACATGCACCACAAGCATGCCCCTACCGACTGGACCAACTGGGAGGGGCCGCTGCGGCCGAGGGCGTTTGACTTGAACGGCTTGCAGGAGGAGGTGAGTTCCCTCTCCCCCTGGGTGATGCCGGATATTCTGCACAATGCTCACTGCCGCTACCGGATGTGGCGTTTGCACGAGCCTATGCCGTTTCTGGTGCGCAACGCCGACGGTGACGAGCTGCTGTTTATCCATGAGGGCAGTGGCGATTTCTACTGCGACTACGGCCACCTGACCTTGCGGGACGGCGACTATGTGGTGATCCCCCGTGGCACCATGTGGCGCATCGAGCCCACGGCGCCCATGTTCATCCTGATGATAGAGGCGACTAATGACAGCTATCAGCTGCCGGACAAGGGACTGGTGGGCAATCACGCCATCTTTGACCCGGCGGCGCTGGATGTGCCCGCCATCAATGAACGCTTTCTGGCCCAGCAGGATGAAAATCCCTGGTCGCTGCAGGTCAAGCGCCACAACCAAGTGTCGGTCATCACCTGGCCCTTCAATCCGCTGGATGCCCAGGGCTGGCACGGGGACTTGTGCGTGGTACGCCTCAACTGGCGCGACATTCGCCCGCTGATGAGCCACCGCTACCACTTGCCGCCCTCGGCCCATTCCACCTTCGTGGCGAGCCGGTTCGTCATCTGTACCTTCGTGCCGCGCCCCATAGAGAGTGACCCCGGCGCCCTCAAGGTGCCCTTCTATCACAGCAACGACGACTACGACGAGGTGCTCTTCTATCACGCAGGGGACTTCTTCAGTCGGGACAATATCGAGCGGGGCATGGTTACCTTCCACCCTGCCGGCTTTACCCACGGCCCCCATCCCAAGGCGTTTGCGGCGGGGCAGGCCTATGCCAAGAAGTTCACCGACGAGGTGGCCGTGATGCTGGATACCCGCGATGCGCTGAACGTCGGCAGCCTGTGCGAGGGGATAGAAAACCCGCGCTACGTCAGCAGCTGGCAGCGTCCCGAACTTTCGACTGCCACTGGCAAATAAGGATTTTTATGAAACTTGCAACCTTGAACAATGGCAAGCGCGATGGCGCTCTGGTGGTGGTCAGCCGTGACTTGAGCCGCGCGGTGCGGGTGCCATCCATCGCCCTCACCCTGCAGTCGGCGCTGGATGAGTGGGCACAAACGGCCCCGCGCCTTGCCGCCGTCTATCAGACCCTCAACGATGGCACCTGTGCCGATGCCTTCCCATTTGATGAGAGTGAGTGTCTCTCGCCCTTGCCCCGAGCCTACCAGTGGGCGGATGGCAGCGCCTACGTCAACCATGTGGAGCTGGTGCGCAAGGCCCGCGGCGCCGAGATGCCGGAAAGCTTCTGGCACGATCCCCTGATCTATCAGGGCGGCTCGGACTGCTTCCTAGCCCCCCGTGGTCCCATCGTCATGGGCTCGGAGGCCTGGGGTATCGATTTTGAGTCGGAAGTGGCCATCATTACCGACGACGTGCCCATGGGAACCAGCCCGCAGGCGGCGGCCGCCCACGTCAAACTGTTGATGCTGGTGAACGACGTGAGCCTGCGCAACCTTATTCCGGGCGAGCTTGCCAAGGGCTTTGGCTTCTTCCAGTCCAAACCGTCGAGCGCCTTCTCGCCGGTGGCCATCACGCCGGACGAGTTGGGCAGTGACTGGCAGGATGGCAAGGTGCATCTGCCGCTGGAAACGCACCTCAACGGCGCGATTTTCGGGGCGCCCAACGCCGGGGTGGACATGACCTTCAACTTCTTCGAGCTGGTCGCCCATGCCGCCAAAACCCGGCCGCTCGGGGCGGGCTGCATTATCGGCTCGGGTACTGTCTCCAACTATGACCGCAGCGCCGGTTCCTCCTGCCTCGCCGAGCGGCGGATGTTGGAAATTATCGAGTCAGGTCAAGCCACTACACCCTTTCTGTGCTTTGGTGATACAGTGTCCATCGCGATGCAGGATCGCAACGGGATGAGTCTGTTCGGCACCATTTTGCAAAAAGTCACGCAACAGGATGCCAGCCAGACGAAGTGAATAAGCCAGCGCGGACACAGGGCCGACTGGTGAACGGCAGGTGCCCGTGCACCTGCCAACACAGGGACAGATTATGTTGCAGTTGTTTGGATATTGGCGTTCATCGGCAAGTTATCGGGTACGGATAGTCATGCAGCTCAAGGGGCTCGATTATGAGTATCACCCGGTCAACTTGAGGCAGGGCGAGCAGCGCGAGAAGGCCTATCATCGTGTCAATCCCCAGGGGCTGGTGCCCTTTCTTATCGACGGGGATGTGCAGTTCGGTCAGTCGGTTGCCATCATGGAATACCTTGACGAAACCTATCCTGCCTATCCGCTGATGCCCTCGGCCGCCCAGGCGCGGGCCAGGGTGCGCCAGATAGTCAACATGATCGCCTGCGACACGCACCCGCTCGACAACCTGCGGGTACTCACCTATCTGGATCAGGAGCTGGGGCTGGGCAAGGCGCAGCGTGATGCCTGGTATCGCCACTGGATTGACGAGACCTTCAGGGTACTCGAACCCTTGCTGATGACCACGGCCGGCGTCTATTGCGTCGGCAACGAGGTGACCCTGGCCGATTGCATGCTGGTGCCTCAGGTCTACAACGCCCGCCGCTACGACATGACGCTGGATGAGTACCCCACCATCGCGCGTATCGTCGCCAACTGCGAGCAGCTGCAGGCCTTTATCAAGGCCGCACCCGCCAATCAGCCGGATGCGCAGCCTTGATATTTGACTGACTCGAAAGCGTTTTTTGAAACCCGTCGCCCCGCCCCCTTGTCTCCAACAGTGCGGGGCGATGGCGTTATGGGATGAGTCGAGGCAACTCAGCTGCGTTCAGATAGTGGCTGGAAGAAGGCGATAAACTTGTCGAATTTCGCCTCGTCGTAGCTCTTTCCCTTTTCCAGCATCCCGGTATTGACCGATTCCAGCAGCTTGCCCTTGGCATCCAGCACGTAGAAGTGGGGCACCCCAATATACTCGGGGTAGCGTTTCAGGAAGGGCTCGTTCTTGTTCGCCTTGCTGACGTTCACTTTGACCACCACGAAGGTCTGGTTGAACTGACTGGCAAGGGTTGGCTCCCGGTCCAGAAAGTGGTTCATCTCCTGGCACCAGCTGCACCATTCTCCGCCCACCAGCAGCAACACCTTCTTGCCCTCCCTCTGTGCCTTGGCGGTGGCGGAGGCCAGATCCTGCGCCGGATCCCGCTGCTCGTCATATCCCTGACTGTAATCGGGCAGCTCCTTGGCCCAGAGATGGCCGGCGCTGTACGCCTCGCCATGGAACAGGGCCGTGCCAAGCACCAGCGGCAATAGCAGTCGGTTCATCTTTTTCTCCTTGTGTTGTTATTCGTTGCTTCCAAGCCGGAACAATGTGACACGAGCGAGCCCCTTCGCCAAGTGGCAAGCGTGGCAGGGAATATGCGAAAAATGGAAATGGATAGACGCGGAAAAACAAAAGCCCCTCAGCTGAGTGAGGGGCTTGGTAGTGATGGACTGGCTTGGTCGTGGGTATTTGCTTATCTGCGTATACCCGTCAGCCTGTCAGTAACTCTGCTGGTGGACGTCCATCACGGCGCGACCGGACGGGTCGGCCATCTCTTTGAACTTGGCATCCCACTCCAAGGCGGTCGGGGTGGAGCAGGCGACCGACTTTCCGTAGGGCACGGTACGGGCGGCGGACTCCAGCGGGAAGTGCTCGTCGAAGATGGCGCGATAAAAATAGGCCTCCTTGGTGAGCGGGGTGTTGACGGGGAAGCGGAATGCCGCCGCCTCGAACATCTGATCCGTCACTTCGACCTCGACCATGGCTTTGAGGCTGTCAATCCAGGAGTAACCCACGCCGTCGGAGAACTGCTCCTTCTGGCGCCAGGCCACTTCGTGGGGCAACAGCTCCTCGAACGCTTCCCGCAGTATGTGCTTCTCGATCTTGCCGTTGCCACACATCTTGTCGGCAGGGTTGAGGCGCATCGCCACGTCCATGAACTCCTTGTCGAGGAAGGGCACGCGGCCTTCCACACCCCAGGCGGCCATGGACTTGTTGGCCCGCAGGCAGTCATAGAGATGCAGGGAGGCGAGCTTGCGCACGTTCTCTTCGTGGAACTCTTTGGCGTTGGGCGCCTTGTGGAAGTAGAGGTAGCCACCGAACAGCTCGTCGGAACCTTCACCGGAGAGCACCATCTTGATGCCCATCGCCTTGATATAACGGGCCATCAGGTACATGGGGGTAGAAGCGCGGATGGTGGTGACGTCATAGGTCTCGAGGTGATAGATGACGTCCCGCAGGGCATCCAACCCCTCTTGTACCGAGAAGTGGATCTGATGGTGAACCGTGCCCAGATGGTCGGCCACCTTGCGGGCGGCGGCGAGATCCGGCGAGCCTTCCAGCCCCACGGCAAAGGAGTGCAGCTGCGGCCACCAGGCAGCACTGTTGCCATCGTCCTCCACCCGGCGGGCGGCGTAGATCTTGGCAATGGCGGAGATGACGGACGAATCCAGTCCGCCGGAGAGCAGCACACCATAGGGCACGTCGCACATCAGCTGACGCTTGACGGCCGCTTCCAGCGCAGCTTTCAGTTCCGCTCTGTCGCTGACCTTGTGCTCGACAGCGCCGTATTCCATCCAGTCGCGCTTGTACCACTGCTTGAGTTCACCATCCTTGCTCCAGAGGTAATGTCCGGGCGGGAAGGTTTCGACGCTCTTGCAAACCGGCACCAGGGCTTTCATCTCGGAGGCGACATAGAAGTTGCCGTGCTCGTCGCGACCGGTATAGAGGGGGATGATCCCCATATGGTCACGACCAATCAGGTAGGCATCCTGCTCGGCGTCATAGAGGATGAAGGCGAAGATGCCGTTGAGATTGTCCAAAAAGGCGGGGCCCTTCTCCTTGTAGAGTGCCAGCAGCACCTCGCAGTCGGAGTGGGTCTGGAACTGGAAGTCGACCTTGAGGTTCTTCTCGAGTTCCTTGTGGTTGTAGATCTCGCCGTTGACGGCCAATACGTGAGTGCGCTCCGGGTTGTAGAGCGGCTGGGCGCCATTGCCCGGATCGACGATGGCCAGGCGCTCGTGCACCAGTATGGCTTTGTCTGAGCTGTAGATGCCGGACCAGTCAGGACCGCGGTGACGCAATCGCTTGGACATCTCCAGCGCCGATTTGCGCAAGGCTGCTGCATCGGATTTGATGTCCAGAATGCCGAAAATAGAACACATTGGCGGTAATCCTCTTGATTTTTATAGGAGCCCCCCACATACGGGCTCGAAATTCCATTTACATTCCTCGTCAATCACAATGCCTAGCGCAAAAACCTTTTGCAAGCGGGAAAACCGCAGAAAATCATGCCGTAAACGTCAAGCAGACGGGCAGATGGGATGAGTGGAAAAACAGGGCGAGTTGACGCCAACGTTAAGCGGTGGCGGGCTCGAAGATCACATAGACCTTGCGACAGGGAGTGAGTGTCTCCCACTCCCCGACAAAGCCCGCCGGAATAACGAACTGATCCCCCGGTTTGAGGGCAAGTTGACCCCCCAGGCTGTCGTGGATCACCACATCCCCTTCCAGAAGCTGGCAATATTCGTGCTCCGTGTAGTGGATGGCCCAGCGCCCCGGCTCGCAGGCCCAGAAGCCCACGTGAAACTGCTGGCTGGGGTCGGAGTAGTGGTTCCACACCGTTTGCGCCGGGTTGCCCGCTTTAATTCGCTCGGGGGCGGGCATCAGCGGGGTAGGGGCCGCCTCGTGGCGGTCGAGCAAAATCCAGTCGTTGAGGGTTTTCATGGTGCATCCTTGCCAATGGTGAGTGAGAGATTGAGAGTGCGGGGCCTTCCTGGCCCCGCACTCGTTTAGTTTGTTTAACAATGTTGACGTTAAGTTAAACGAGGTGGCCACTCCTTGACAAGGGGGGCCTCGGTGCCGAGTGGCTGCAACTCCCTGATGACGTGGCGAGCGAAGCCGCTGCCTGCCTCGTCGTAGACGTTGAACACTGCATCGACGCCCTGTTCACGCAGGGAGGCGATATCATCCTCAAAGCGGACTATGGCCGCTATCTTGCCGTGAAAACCGTGGCTGCGCAGCTTGTCGATGGCGTAGAGGTTGCCCGAGTGATGGGGCATGGCGAGGATCACCAGCTGAACCTGATGGGAGAGGATCACCTTGTCCCAGAAGTCGGTATCGGTGGCATCCCCTTCCAGCACGTTCATTCCCTGTTCGCGCAGCAGGGGGGCCTTGTCCCCGTTGTTCTCGACCCCCAGTATGACGTTGCCATATTTGCGCTCCAGCTCATGATAGGCGCCCTGTCCGATGCGCCCCATGCCGAGGATGATCACCTCTGCATCCCCCAGTTCGATGGGCCTGTCATCCAGGTGCAGGGTGTCCGATTGCAGGCGGCGCAACCAGGGGCCTATATGCTGATAGATCCACTCGCTGTAGCTATTGAGCGGGGCCGACAGCATGAAGCTGCCCGCCAGCGCCAGCGAGAGGGCGACCAGCCATTCGTGGGAGAGCCAGCCCGCCTTGGCGGCAATGGCGGCCACAATCAGGCCGAACTCCGAGTAGTTGGTGAGAGCCAGCGTCGAGAGCAACGCGGTTCGCACCCGCAGCCGGGCACCGCTGTAGACCAGATAGTAGAGGGCGCTTTTGAGCGGCAGTGCCAGCATCAGCACCAGTGCCATCCACATGGTTTCCTGGGTCGGCATGCCGTTGAGGCCGATGGAGAGGAAAAAGCAGATGAGGAACAGATCCTTGAGGCTGAACAGGGATTTTGCCATCCCCGCCGCCGCCGGGTGGGAAGCCAGCAACATGCCGATCACCAGGGCCCCCAAGTCCGGCTTCAAGCCGACAGCCTCAAAGGCGGCGGCCCCCAGCACCAGGGCCAGGGTGATCCCCATCAGCATCTGCAATTCACCGTGACCGGCCCGCTCCAGCAGCTTGAACAGCAGGGGGCGCAGGAAGGGCAGCGCCAGTATCCAGATCGCCCAGATGCTGGGCAATTTGCCGGTGGAGGCGGTCAGAAAGCCCACAGCAAAGATGTCCTGCATGATCAGCACCCCGATGGCCAGCTTGGCATAGAGGGCATTCATGTCGCTGCGATCCTCCAGCACCTTGACCGCAAAAACGGTACTGGAAAAAGAGAGGGCAAACCCGAGCATGATGGCGTGGGGCCACTCCAGATCCAGCATCAAGGTCATGCCGAGCCCCTTGCAGACGAGCAGGATCACCCAGAACAGGCCGCTGGAGAGCAGGATATGGACGGTGGCGGTGCCCCATACGTCCCGGCGCAGCAAGGTCTTGATGTTGAGCTTGAGGCCTATGGTGAACAGCATCAGGGTCACCCCCAGCTCGGCCACCGTCGTCAGCACTTCGGAGCTTTGATAGCCGAGGGCATTAAGCACAAAACCGGCGGCGAGAAAACCGATCAGGGGAGGCAGCCCCACCAGGTTGACCAGCATGCCGCAGGCGAAGGCGACGGCAATGAAGAGCGGTTCCATGGATGACTCCTGTGATCACATCAGACGATATCGATATCCACGACTGAGTCGAAGATGTGGTTCGGGCGAAACGGCATGCGATCGATATCCGCGACCTTGCTCACCCCTGACAGCACCAGCACGGTTTCAAGACCGGCCTGGAAGCCCGCCAGAATATCGGTGCGCAGGTTGTCGCCGATGATGATGGTGTCGTCGGAATGGGCCTCCATCCGGTTCAATGCCGCGCGAATGATCCAGGCGCTCGGCTTGCCCACATAAAACGGCTTCTTGCCCGTCATCCGCTCTATGGGGGCGCAGAGGGCGCCGCAGGCCGGATGCATCATGGGGCCATGGGTATCCGGATTGGTGGCGATGAAGCGGGCCCCCTGATCCACAAACTTGGCCCCCAGCTGCATCATGGTCCAGTTGTAGTTGCGGGTCTCGCCCACGACCACGAAGTCGGGGTCTATGTCGGTGATGGTGAAACCGGCCTTGTAGAGCTCGTGGGTCAGGGCCCCCTCACCAATCACATAGGCCTTCTTGCCATCCTGGCGTTTGAGAAAATCGGCTGTACCCATGGCGGAGGTGTAGAAGCACTCCTCCGGCACTTCGATCCCGGCGGAGCGGAAGCGGTTTTGCAGATCTTTCTGGGTCTGGGCCGGGTAGTTGGTGAGGAACAAGAGCTTGGTGTCC
Source organism: Aeromonas sp. TS_SC_11 (assembly GCF_057318915.1). NCBI lineage: Bacteria > Pseudomonadati > Pseudomonadota > Gammaproteobacteria > Aeromonadales > Aeromonadaceae > Aeromonas > Aeromonas sp. TS_SC_11. The sequence continues at coordinate 4,055,429 of NZ_CM170470.1, read as the reverse complement.
TGTTCCAGCAGGCGATGAACGAAGCGGTCGGCACCGGGGATGAGATCGTTGTTGTGCAGAATGACGCCGTCGATGTCACAGATGACGCTTTTTTTCATGGGAACTCCTTTGTATAGGGCACAAGAGTGAACGCGGGGCGGACGCCAACTCTTAATATCTTCAATCAGTTATGTTGTTTTTGTGACGCCATTATAAGTCGGTTTGATGACAAGTCTCCCCCTACCAGGCGAGATAGGTACACAATGAAAAGGGAGAGGGAAGGGATCCGCTCTGCAAGTGGCAGGTCTCGCTGTCTGTGTGCTGATGGAGCCGTCATCATGGATAACTTTATTGCCGGTTTGCCCAAGCTGGAGTTGCACCTGCATATAGAGGGGTCACTCGAGCCGGAGCTGATGTTTATGCTGGCCGCCCGCAACGGGGTGGCGCTGCCCTGGTCCGACGTGGGGAGCGTGCGCGCCGCCTATGACTTTGACTGTCTGCAATCCTTCCTTGATCTCTACTACCTTGGCGCCAGCGTACTCATCACAGAACAGGATTTTTTCGATCTCACCTGGGCCTATCTCAAGCGCTGCGCCGCCGACAAGGTGGTGCATGTGGAGATCTTCTTCGATCCGCAAACCCACACCGCCCGAGGCATCCCCTTTGCCACCGTGCTGGGGGGCATAGAACGGGCGCTGCAGGCGGGGGAGCGGGAGCTGGGCATCAGCTGGCGGCTTATCATGAGTTTTCTGCGTCATCTGAGTGAAGAGGCAGCGTTCGCCATCCTGGATGACGCCATGCCTTTTCTCGCCCGCATTCACGGCATTGGTCTCGATTCGGGAGAGAAGGGCAATCCCCCCGCCAAGTTTGCCCGGGTCTTTGCCCGTTGTCGCGAGCTGGGGCTGCCTGTGGTGGCCCACGCAGGCGAAGAAGGGCCGGCCGAGTATATCTGGCAGGCCATCCATGAGCTGCAGGTACGCCGCATCGATCACGGGGTGCGCTGCGTCGATGATCCCGACCTACTGCGTTATCTGGCCGATACCCGGTTGCCGCTCACCGTCTGCCCCCTTTCCAATACCCGTCTCAGAGTGTTTGAGCGAATGGCCCATCACAATGTGCTGACCCTGCTGGAGCAGGGGCTGTGCGTCACCATCAACTCCGACGATCCCGCCTATTTTGGCGGCTACATGGCAGCCAACTTCCACGCCCTGGCCCATGATCTTGGCGCCAGCATGAACCAGCTTTGCCGCTTGTCGCTCAATGCCGTCGAGGCGAGCTGGCTCAGCCTGGCGGACAAGGCGCGGCTGACCCGGGAAATAAGGAGCTACGCCGCCTGTTACGGTGTTGCTCTCTACTGACCTCTGGCTCGCTGACTCCACACCCCAAAAAACGCGCCCGCATCAATAGCGGGCGCGTTTTACTGTGCGGCTTTGTGACCGAGGTGGGCGGCTTGCCCGTCTCAGGCTGACTGCGTCTCGGCTAGCGCCTGATAGGTCGGGTAGTCGGTCAGTCCCTTCTCACCGCCGCCAAACAGGGTCGCCGGATCGTGGGGGGCGAGGGGGTAACCGTGGCGCAACCGGTTCGGCAGATCCGGGTTGGCCACGAAGGGACGACCAAAGCCAATCATGTCGGCCCAGCCCGCCTTGAGGGCGGCACGCGCTCGCTCACCGTCATACTTGCCTGCATAGATGAGGGTGTTGGGGAAGGCATCTCGCAACCCCTGCTTGAAGTTTTCCGCCATCAGGGGCGCATCGTCCCAGTCCGCTTCGGCGATATGCAGATAGGTGACGTCCAGTTCACCCAGCAAGCGAGCGGCGGCCAGATAGGTCTCTTGCGGGTTGGCATCAACGGTGCCGTTGAGGGTGGTGAGCGGCGCAAGGCGCACTCCGACCCTGTCCGCCCCGATTTCGGCACTGACCGCTTGTGTCACCTCTTTGAGGAAACGCAGGCGATTTTCCAGTGAGCCACCGTAGTTGTCGGTGCGGGTATTGGACTCGGAGTCGAGGAACTGGTTGATGAGGTAACCGTTGGCAGCGTGCAGCTCTATGCCGTCAAAGCCGGCGTTCAGGGCATTGCGAGCCGCCTGGCGGAACTGGCCCACTACCGCATCTATGTCGCTCTGGGTCATGGCGCGCGGGGTTGTGGTCTCGACAAAACCGGGAGCATCGCTGCCGTTATCGACAAATACCCGCACCCCTTCTGCTCTGATGGCAGACGAAGAGATGGGCTGGGCCCCGCCGATATTGTCAGTATGCGTGATGCGCCCCACGTGCCAGAGCTGGGCAAAGATGGTGCCCCCCTTGGCATGGACAGCATCGGTCACTCCCTTCCAGCCCGCTACCTGCTCGGCGCTGTGGATCCCGGGGGTCCAGGCGTAGCCCTTGCCCAGCGGGTCTATCTGGGTGCCTTCGCTGATGATGAGGCCGGCCTCGGCGCGCTGGGCGTAATAAGTGGCCATGATGGCGTTGGCCACGTCACCGGGTTGACTGGCACGGGAGCGTGTCATGGGGGGCATGACGATGCGGTTGTTAAGGTGCAACTGGCCCAGACGCAGCGGGCAGAACAGGTTGTCGTGGCTCATTTTGTGTTCCTCATGGTGGGATTGAGGTCACTCTAGTCCTGCTTTTATTTGTGAAAAAGAGGGGTAATTGCAGAAAAGAATTGCACTTGATGCAGCAATCAAGCGTCAAGCGGCAAATAGCCATAAAAAAAAGGGCCGATTGGCTCTCTTTTTTGGTTGGTCGAGCGGTCGTGTGATCAGGGGTTCAACGGTGTGACGCGCACCCGTTCGATGCGACGCTCGCTGACTTCGATCACCTCGAAATGCAACTGCTGCAATTGCAGCTGCTGGCCCGGAGTCGGCAGTGTGCCGAAGTGGGAGAGCAGCATGCCCGCGAGCGTCACGTATTCATCGCTGTCACTCACCAGCCCCTCGTATTCCAGCACCTGCTCCACATGGTGGATGTTGGTACTGCCATTGATGAGCCAGCTCTCGCCATCACGCACCATGTCCGGGGTTTCGTCTTCATCAGGCAGCTCGCCGACGATGGCTTCCAGCAGATCGTGGGTGGTCACCAGACCCTGGATGACGCCAAACTCGTCGGCGACCAGAATGAGGCTGCCTTTGGCCTTGCGCAGCTCTGCCAGCAAGCGGATCACGTTGATGGTCTGGGGCACGATAATGGGGTCATTTTGTTTGGCCAGCTCGGTCAGGGACTGCCCCTCGTTGAGGGCAAACAGCAGATCCCGCGCCTTGAGCACACCTATGACTTCGTCCAGATCGCCGTCACAAACCGGGAACAGGCTGTGGGGTTCCCGTTGCAACACGGCACGGATCTCTTCGACCGAGTCATTGACGTCGATCCAGGCCATGTCGGAGCGAGGGGTCATGATGGTGCGGATGGATCGATCGGCAAGGGACAGTACCCCGGTCACCATGTAGCGCTCCTCCTCCCCGAAGCTCAGCGGCTGAGGTGTCGGTGCATCCAGGTCATCATCCGGCCTGTCCTGATACGCCTTGCTGCCCATCAGTTTGAAGATGGCGGCCGTGGTGCGCTCGCGCAGGGGCAACTTGGCCTCATGACGCTCTGCGCTGCGCTGGGACAACTGGTTGAAGAACTCGATAAGCACGGAGAAACCGATGGCCGCGTAGAGGTAGCCCTTGGGAATATGGAAACCGAACCCTTCCGCCACCAGGCTGAAGCCTATCATCAGCAGGAAGCTCAGGCAGAGCACCACCACTGTGGGGTGGGCGTTGACGAAGCGGGTCAGCGGCTTTGATGCGAGCACCATCACCGCCATGGCGATGGTGACGGCCGCCATCATGACCCAGAGATGTTCCACCATGCCCACTGCCGTGATGATGGAGTCCAGCGAGAAGATGGCATCCAGCACCAGGATCTGGGTGATCACCACGCCAAAGCTGGCATAGACGCCGACCGGGCCATCTTCTGGCTGTTTGGCTTCCAGCCGCTCATGGAGCTCGGTGGTGGCCTTGAACAGCAGGAACAGGCCGCCGCCCATCAGGATGAGATCCCGACCGGAGAAGGCAAAATCACCGAGGTGAAGGATGGGGGTGGTCAAGGTGACCAACCATGACATCACGCTGAGCAGGCCCAGGCGCATCAGCAGCGCCAGTGACAGGCCTATGATACGGGCACGATCCCGCTGGGCGGGGGGCAGTTTTTTCACCAGGATGGCGATGAAGACCAGGTTGTCTATCCCGAGCACGATTTCCAGAATGATCAGGGTAAACAGACCAACCCAGATGTGGGGATCCAGCAGCAATTCCATGTAATGACCTCAATAAATACAGACAGAGCGGGTATCAGTCACGGCAACAGTGACCGCGGCAGTGCAAGGCAATGGCGTTATTCAGAGGCGCTGATGAAGCAGGTAAAGACAGAGTTTGACAGGAAGAAACGAAAGGTAACTTCGGGGGTTGTCCATGATGGGCAATAAAACCTCGGGTTAAAAATGAGCCCTGATGATAGCGAGAATCGGCGCTTTGGCAAGAGCAGGGCGATGAAGATGTGATGACGCAGGGGAGGCCGCCTGGCTGCACTCCCCCTGTGGATCGTTACAACCAGCGTTTTTCGCGGGTGAAGCAGACCGAGAGCCAGGCATCCCCCAGGGTATCGCCGAGGCGTGACCAGAGCTCCTGGCGCAGGGCATCCTGGCGCTCGACAGGCCACTCCTGCCCCGGTGCCACCAGTATGTTCAACTCCAGATCGAAGCGACGACCGCTCTTGGCCAGATGGCTGTAGCACTCGATGCCATGGCGCTGGCGCAGGGCTTCAATCTCGCTGGCAACCCGCTGGGACACATCGCCCTTGGGGGCAATCTTCAACACTTCTCGCAGATTGCGGCTCAGCACCTTGATGGGAATGAGGGTGGCGCACAGGGCCAGCAGAGAGACCAGCATGGGGTCTATGTAGCGGTTGTATTGACCATGGCCCATGGCATCGAGGCCCATGGCGACCAGAAAGCCCACCAGCAGGGTGGCGCTTAAAATGGTGTCGACCAGCCACTCTTCGGAATCGACGCGCACCAGCTCCGAGTTGAACCGCTTGGCCATTCGCGCCTCGACAACATAGATAAGTGCACACAAGAAGGTGGAGATGGCGGCGCAGATGAGGGCATGACCGAGATCTATCTCGCGACCACCGGCCAGCAGTGACGTGATGCCGCTGTAGAGGGCACCGAGACAGAGCAGTAAAATGATGATCCCGTTGATGACGTTGGCAATGGGCTCGAAGTGAGCGTAGCCATACTGAAAGCGGTCATCTGATGGGCGGGTAACCAGATAGGCGGTGACCAGACCAAGGCCTGTCATGCCCATGCTGAACAGGCTGAAGATGCCATCGAGCATGATGGCGTGGGAGCCAACCAGCAGACCATAGCCAATCCCGAAGATGGCAAAGGCGATACTGCCGAACAGTGACAGGGTCAAGGCCTGTTTCTCTGTGGTAATAAACGTACTGATAACATGGCTGTGGTGAGCCATAACAATCCTCCTTTCAAATGGTGAATATTGCCAAGCGCAAGCGGTTTTCTAGCTGATATACTGCCCGCTCACATGTGAGCAGACTGGCCCTGATACCCGCAAAGAGGCAGCCAGGGCAGTCTTTGTCGCCGGAGTACCGGCATCAAGCAAAGGATGGGAACAAGGATTCATGATCCCGAGACTCGATTACCAGGACAGTTTGTCACCTACAACCCTGCAGTTTCTTGAGTTGCTGGCGCGATCAGCATTTCGTGGTGATATCGAAAAGTCTTATGCAAGCCGGTTGGCGATGGCGACGGATAACAGCGTCTATCAGGTCGTACCTCAGGCGGTGCTCTATCCGCGCAGTGCGGATGACATTGCAGTGATGCTCAAGTTGGCACGGGGGCCCGAGTACGCAGCCTTGAATTTCTTCCCTCGCGGCGGCGGTACCGGCACCAATGGCCAATCCCTGGGCGGCGGCATTATCGTCGATCTCTCCCGCCATATGAACCAGGTCATGGAAATTAATCTGGAGGAGGGCTGGGTGCGCGCTCAGGCCGGGGTGGTCAAGGATCAGCTCAACGCCTACTTGAAACCCCATGGTTATTTCTTCTCGCCGGATCTCTCCACTTCCAATCGCGCCACTCTGGGCGGCATGGTCAATACCGATGCCTCCGGGCAGGGGTCGCTCGTCTACGGTAAAACCTCGGATCACGTGCTGGGCTTGAAAGCCGTGCTGGAAAACGGTGACATCATGGTCACAGAGCCGGTCAATGGCTCCCGTCTTGAAGACAAGCTGGCCCTCGAGAGTCGGGAAGGGGAGATCTACCGCACCCTGTATCGCATCGGCCGCGAGCGCCGCGCCGACATCGAAGCCACTTTCCCCAAGCTCAACCGTTTTCTGACCGGTTACGATCTCAAGCACCTCTATGCCCCCGACACCGACACCCTGGATGTGAGCCGGGTACTGTGCGGCTCGGAAGGCTCCCTGGGGTTCATCACCGAAGCCAGGCTCAATATCACACCGATCCCGCGTTACCGGACCCTGGTCAACGTCAAGTACGACAGCTTCCCCTCGGCCCTGCGCAATGCCCCTTTTATGGTGCAGGCGCAGGCCCTGTCGGTGGAGACGGTGGATTCCCGCGTGCTGGGACTGGCCCGGGCCGACATCATCTGGCATTCGGTCAAGGCGTTCATTGAGGACGTGCCCGGCAAGGATCTGCAAGGGCTCAATATCGTCGAGTTTGCCGACACCGACGAACAAGAGCATCAGGCCAAAGTGGCTGAATTGTGCCGGCGCATCGATGGGCTGCTGGCGCAAGGGGAGGCGGGTGTCATCGGCTATCAGGTGTGCAGTCACCTGCCGAGCATCGAGACCATCTACGCCATGCGCAAGAAGTCGGTGGGGCTGCTTGGCAACGCCGAGGGGCGTAAAAAACCGGTGGCCTTCACCGAAGACACGGCCGTTCCCCCTGAGTCGCTCGCCGATTTCATCATGGAGTTTCGTGCCCTGCTGGACGGCCACGGCCTCGACTACGGCATGTTCGGCCACGTCGATGCGGGGGTATTGCACGTGCGTCCCGCGCTGGACTTGTGCGACCCCGAGCAGGAGGTGCTGCTGCGCCGCATCTCGGATCAGGTGGTGGCGCTCACCGCCAAATATGGCGGCTTGATGTGGGGGGAGCACGGCAAGGGTTTTCGCTCCGAATACAGCCCCGCCTTCTTCGGCGAGTTGTGGGAGGAGTTGCAGCGGGTCAAAGGCGCCTTTGACCCCGACAACCGCATCAATCCGGGCAAGATCTGCATGCCTTATGGCAGTGGAGCTTCGCTTGTGTCGGTAGACGGGCCCAAGCGCGGCAAGTTCGACCGCCAGATCCCCATCGCCGTGCGGGAAAGCTATACCCGCGCCATGGATTGCAACGGCAATGGCCTCTGTTTCACCTTCGAGACCGACTCCCCCATGTGTCCTTCGGTCAAGATCAGCAAAGACAGACGTCACTCTCCCAAGGGGCGTGCCGGCTTGATGCGCGAATGGTTGCGCCAGTTGGCGGAGCAGGGCTTCGATCCCCTGGCCGAAGAAGTGGCGCTGCAATCGGGTGGCCTGCGCTTCAAGGCGATCGTCGACAAGTTTCGCAACACCCTGGCCCGCGCCCGTGGCCAGTATGACTTCTCCCACGAGGTGATGGAGGCGATGGAGGGGTGTCTGGCGTGTAAAGCCTGTACCAGCCAGTGCCCCATCAAGGTGGATGTGCCCACCTTCCGTGCCCGTTTCATGCAGCTCTACCATAGCCGTTATCTGCGGGGCCCCAAGGATTACTTCGTTGGCACAGTGGAGAGCTATGCGCCGCTGCTGGCCAAGGCGCCGAAACTGGTCAACTTTTTCCTGGAAAAAGAGTGGGCCCAGAAGGCGACCGAGAAGAGCATCGGCATGGTGGATGTGCCCTTGCTCTCGGTACCGACCCTGGCCGAATCCCTGCACGACAACAAGGCGCGCTATTTCGACCTGCCGGGCCTTGAGGCCATGAATGCCGAGCAGCGTGCCAGAGTGGTGCTGATCGTGCAGGATCCGTTCACCAGTTATTACGACGCCCCCGTGGTACGCGATCTGGTGAAGCTCGCCAGCAAGCTTGGGCTGCAACCCTATCTGCTGCCATTCAAGCCCAACGGCAAGCCCCAGCACGTGAAGGGCTTCCTGCGCGCCTTCGCCCGCACTGCAGCCAACAGCGCCCAGTTCCTCAACAAGATAGCGGCGCTGGGTATTCCTATGGTGGGAGTGGACCCTTCCCTGGTGCTCTGCTATCGCGACGAATATGCCAAGGCCCTCGGCGCGGCCCGTGGCGATTTTCAGGTGTTGTTGCCTCAGGAGTGGCTGCTTTCTCTTCCGGCCGACACCCTGCCCCTTGCCAAGCCCACCGCGGATGTCGATGAAAAAGGAGAGGCTGAGCCCTGGTATTTGTTTGCCCACTGCACCGAGAAGACGGCCAAGCCCTCGACTCACGGTGACTGGGGGACCCTGTTCAGCCGCTTCGGTGCTCGTCTGCAGCCTGTCTCTGTGGGCTGCTGCGGCATGGCCGGTACCTATGGCCACGATGCAAAACAGGTGGAGAATTCCAAGGGGATTTATGGTCTCAGCTGGGCAGAGCCCCTGTCGAGGTTACCCAAAGATCGCTGTCTGGCTACCGGTTACTCGTGTCGCAGTCAGGTCAAGCGGATGGAGGGGGAGAAACTCAAGCATCCGCTGCAGGCGTTGCTGGAACTGCTCTGATGCTGACCTTTCCCAAGCGGTTTCGGGTGCCGCAAGCCTACCGGCACCCGCACTTCCTGCTGTTGCCAGCCACCCCGGCCCAGGCCGTGGTGGAGTTTGTGGCCATGCAGCGTGAACGGGAGCAGCTTCATCAACTGTTTCGCCCCCAGGATGTCTGGCCCTCTGACCAATTCAGCCTGAGCCAGCATGAGGGGGATCTGGAGTGGCAGCAGGCCGAGTTTCTGGCTAAGCGCTCCTTTGCCTATGGCCTGTGGAGCCCGGATCGGGAGTTACAGTTCTGGGGAGGCGTCTATCTCTACCCCTCGGTATTGCCGGAGGTGGAAGTGGAGCTCTTCTTCTGGAAGGTGGCCGACGCGCCGCTGACCGATGCCGAGCTGGAAACCGAGCTGCGCGCCTGGCTTGGCAAGGCATGGCGCTGGTCTGCGCCGCGCCTGCCCGGGCGTGATACGCCCTGGAGTGAGTGGCCTGGCGTCACCTATCCCTGGTAATGCGATTATTTCCATGGGGCCTTGCCGCTGTGCTGCCGGGCCCCAGTTTTGCTTCCTGCCGATTGTTTCAACCTGTTTCTCACATTAGAGGAGTCATCACCCCCATGAGTCACGATACTGCCCCCATCTGGCGCAAGCCCATGAGTCTGGAAGGGCTCAATGCCTCGTCGCGCAACACCCTGATGGCCCACCTCGATATCATCTACACGGATGTTGGCCCCGACTGGCTCGAAGCCACCATGCCGGTGGACCACAGAACCCATCAGCCCCTAGGCATGTTGCACGGCGGCGCCTCAGTGGTGCTGGCGGAGACACTCGGGTCGCTGGCTGCCAATATGGCGGTCGGGCCGGACAGCTACTGTGTGGGGCTGGAGGTGAACGCCAACCATTTGCGCGCCAAGCGGGAAGGGGTGGTCACAGGGCGTTGCTCGCCCCTGCATCTGGGGGCAACGACCCAGGTGTGGCAGATTGAAATTCGGGATGAACGTGGGCGTTTATTGTGCACCAGTCGGTTGACCATGGCGGTGCTCAAACACAAGCGGGACAAGGACTCCAGCGGGGAGTGACCAGCAATAACGCACCAGTAGTGCAAAATAAGCAAGCCATAGTCGCGAGATCCCTCTATAATTGCCAACGTCTTGAGAGGCTTATCACATTTTTCAAGACAGCAGAACAAAGTGGCGCTATAATCGCCGCCTTTTTGCTATTCCGCGGTGCTTAGCCGCCTGCCTTAATCTGGAAGAATCTATGTCTGATACCGAACAACTGCCCCTTTTTAGTGAGCTTGGACTGGCCGCGCCTGTATTGAAAGCGCTGCAAGACGTGGGCTATGAGCGCCCGTCACCGATCCAGGCCGCAGCAATTCCCCACCTCATGGCGGGACACGATCTGCTGGGGCAGGCGCAAACCGGTACAGGGAAGACCGCTGCTTTTGCCTTGCCTCTGTTGTCTCGTCTGGAAGCTGGTAACCGCAACACCCAGGTTTTGGTGCTGGCTCCGACCCGTGAACTGGCCCTGCAAGTTGCCGAGGCGTGCCAACGTTACGCCAAGCACATGCCTGACTTCCACGTCCTGCCCATCTACGGTGGCTCCTCTTACGAAACCCAGACCCGCGCCCTGCGTCGCGGTGCCCAGGTTGTCGTGGGTACTCCTGGCCGTGTGATGGACCTGATCCGTCGCAAGAACCTGGATCTTTCCGGTCTGAAAGCTCTGGTGCTGGACGAAGCTGATGAAATGCTGCGCATGGGCTTCATCGATGACGTGGACTGGATCATGGAACAGTGCCCGAGCACCCGTCAGGTTGCTCTCTTCTCTGCCACCATGCCGGACCAGATCCGCCGTGTTGCCCAGAAGCACCTGAAGCAGCCCAAAGAGATCAAGATCGTCTCCAAGACCTCCACTGCACCGACCATCCGTCAGCGCTACTGGCAGGTAACCGGTCTGCACAAGCTGGACGCCATGACCCGTCTGCTGGAAGTCGAGCCGTACGAAGCCGTACTGGTCTTCGTGCGTACCAAGAATGCTGCCGAAGAGCTGGCTGGCAAACTGGCCGCTCGTGGCCATGCTTGTGAAGCGCTGCACGGTGACATCCCGCAGAAGCTGCGTGAGCGTACCGTTGACAAGCTGCGTCAAGGCCAGCTGGACATCCTGATCGCCACCGACGTTGTCGCCCGTGGTCTGGACGTCGAGCGTATCACCCACGTGGTGAACTACGACATTCCTTACGATACCGAATCCTACGTTCACCGTATCGGCCGTACCGGTCGTGCTGGTCGCAAGGGTGAAGCCATCCTGTTTGTTGCTCCCCGCGAGCGTCGTATGCTGCGCGCCATCGAGCACGCCACTCGTCAGGCCATCGAGCCGATGAAGATGCCGAGCACCGAGGACATCAACCAGCACCGTATGACCAAGTTCAAAGAGCGCATCCGGGAAACCATGATGGGCGAAGAGCTTGAGCTCTACCTGAACCTGGTGAACGAGCTGATCGAAGAAGATTCTGCCGATCCGCTGGAATTGGCTGCCGCCCTGGCCAAGCTGGTGCAGGGTGATCAACCGCTGCTGCTGGATGACTCCATCCCTGAGCCGCAGTTCAGCAGCAATGATCGTGGTGGTCGTGATTTCGAACGCCGTGACGGTGGCAGTGATTTTGCTGACCGTGGTGATCGTCCTGCCCGTCGCATGCCGTCCCTCGAGCCGCGTCCGTTGAAAGACAACCCGGATGTCGAGATGGAGCGCTACCGCGTAGACGTGGGTGCCCATCACGGTGTCAAGCCGGGCCAGATCGTGGGCGCTATCGCCAACGAAGCGAACATCGAGAGCCGTTTCATCGGCAACATCGATATCGCTGATGACTTCTCCACCGTCGACCTGCCCAAGGGCATGACCGCCGATGTGCTGGAAGTGATCAAGAAAGCCCGTGTTTGCCAGCGTCCGCTGATGATCACCCGCTACACAGAGGTGCCGGCTGGCAGCAATACCGCCCCCCGTCCGCCCCGCAGCGATCGTCCTTTCAACAAGGATCGCCGCCCCAGCGGTGACCGTCCGTTCAACAAGAGCGGGGAGCGCCGTGAAGGTGGCTTCAACAAGGATCGCAAGTTCGGTGGCAACAAGCGCCGCGACAGCTAAGTCCTGATTGCATTGATAAAAAGGCCGCTCATCGAGCGGCCTTTTTTGTTTTTGTACATGAGGTTGCGCTACTGTAGACCTGTCTTGGTTCCGGCTGCATTTATCCAGAGATCAGCGATAGCTGACCCATGGGCATGACAGGCGTTTAAAGAGCGCATTTTGGGGTGACGTTAGCGGTGGCCTGCATGAAGCCGCATGATGGTATTAAAGAAGGGGGAGGGGATAATGGACAGGCTCGGGGCAATGGAAGCGTTTGTGCTGGCGGTGGAAACCGGTTCTTTCTCTGCGGTGGCACGTCGGCTCAAGCTGGGTCAGCCAGCGATATCCAAGCTGATTGCCCAGCTTGAAGCACAGCTTGGCAGTCGTCTATTGCTGCGTTCGACCCGCGGCCTGACGCCAACAGAGGCAGGTGAGGCGTATTATCTGCGAGCGAGGCAGATCCTCGACGATATCAGAGAGGCCGATGCTACTGTTGCGCAGTGCCGCAGCAGCTTGAGCGGCCGCCTGCGGGTAAGCGCCCCTGTCACCTTTGCCCGTCTGCATATCATTCCCCACCTTCATGAACTGCTGGCTGCCCACCCCAATCTGGAGATAGACGTACTGTTGGATGACAGCAATGTCGACTTGATCGCCGCAGGCATCGATGTGGCTTTGCGTCTCGGTGAGCAGGTCGATTCTGGTGTGGTTGCCCGCAAGCTCGGGCACTGCGCCATGAGAGTGGTGGGGGCGCCGGCCTGGTTTGCAACCCATGGTACGCCCTCATCCCCCGGCGAGTTGCAAGGATGTCCGCTGGTGGTCTACAGCCCCAAGCCCGGTATGGGGCAACAGTGGCACTTTATACAGGGTGAAAATCAGGTCACATTGACAGTGCAGGGGCGGCTGACTGTCTCCGCCGCCGAAGGGATGCGAGCCGCCGTGCTGGCGGGAGTGGGACTGGGCATTACCTCCGAGTGGATGTTTGCCCCCGAGCTTGCCAGTGGCGAAGTCATGGCAATTCTTGCTGACTGGCAGCTTCCCCGGCTTGATCTGTGGGCTCTGTTTCCCTCGGGGCGGCAGATCAGCGCCAAGTCTCAAGTGTTTTTGGCGTTCGTGACAGCACTCCCCGTATTGCAGATGCCATCAACCCATCCTTGATCCATTCCCCGGCGGAATAAGTGTTATTGCCGCCGCTTGTCTACTGAGTCTTCCTCATCTTCGTTACCCTGTGTTCATCACAGGATTTCAATCATGTATGAGGATGGTGTCATGACTTTATCGGTATCAAGCCGCCCGGCGGTCCTGCCGAGCGCTGGGATCAATTCATCACTGGTATTCGCCATGGCGATGTCCTGTGGTTTGGCGGTCGCCAACATTTATTACAACCAGCCCATGCTGGAGGTGATGGCGCGGGATTTCCCCGGCCAGCCAGCGGTTGCCATGATTGCCATGCTGACTCAACTGGGCTATGCCGCCGGCTTGTTGTTTTTGGTGCCATTGGGGGATGTGCTGGAGCGTCGCTGGTTGATTGTGGCGCAGTTCGTGCTAATTGCAGCGGCTTGCGCAATGGCGGCAATGGCGACGGGAGCGGCAGCATTGATGCTGGCTTCCATTGTGTTGGGTATCGGTGCAACCGCGGCCCAGCAGATAGTACCGGTTGCGGCGACCCTGGCCGATCCCGCCAGACGGGGAGCCGTCGTCGGTAGCATAATGAGCGGTTTGCTGAGCGGGATCCTGCTCAGCCGTACCCTGGCGGGCTTCATCACCGCCTATGCCAGCTGGCGAGTCATGTTCTGGCTCGGTGTGCCGCTGGCCTTGCTGGGGGCCGTGCTGATGGCACGTATGATACCGCTGCATCTGCCCCGTTCCACCATGAGCTATGCCAGCTTGCTGCGTTCTCTACTGGTGTTGTGGCGAGAAGAGCCTGCTTTGCGCCGGGCAACCCTGGCCCAGGCTCTGCTGTTCGCCTCGTTCAGCGCTTTCTGGACAGTGCTGGCTTTTTATCTCGCCCATTCCGAGTACCACCTCGGTGCGGAAGCTGCCGGCTTGTTCGGGGTGATCGGCATAGTGGGCGTGCTGGCGGCGCCCCTGGCGGGACGAATGGCTGACACGCTTGGCTCCAGGTCGGTAGCACTTGCTGGTGCGCTGCTGGTGGTGCTGGCCTGGTGCCTGTTTGAGGCATGGCTCTCCTTGTTCGGGCTGGCCGTGGGGGTCATCTTGTTGGATCTGGGAGTACAAAGTGCCCTGATTGCCCATCAGCAACGGATCTATGGCTTGAAAGCAGAGGCAAGAGGCCGGATCAACACCCTCTTCATGGTGGGTATGTTTCTGGGGGGAACCCTGGGCTCCAGTGGTGCCATGCTGGCCTGGCAGATGAGTGGCTGGATTGGGGTCGGCAGCCTGGGTCTGGTATTGGCGTTGCTGGCTTTGGGGTATGGCCTGGTCACCAAGGGGGAGAGCCACTCTGTCGGCTGATGGTATAGGCCAAGGTTTGCATCCAATGAAAAGGCGACCCCGAGGTCGCCTTTTGCGTGTCTGCTGCTTGTCCGAGCGCTAGAGCACCATGGCCGCCACCCAGCCAAAGAGGATGAGCGGGATATTGTAGTGAATAAAAGTGGGCACCACGCTGTCCCAGATATGGTCGTGCTGACCATCGGCATTGAGACCCGACGTGGGGCCCAGGGTCGAATCCGAGGCGGGTGAACCTGCATCCCCCAGCGCACCGGCGGCGCCAACCAGGGCTATGGTCGCCATGGGGGAGAAGCCGAGGTGGATACAGAGCGGCACATAGATGGTGGCTATGATGGGCACAGTGGAGAAGGAGGAGCCAATCCCCATGGTGATCAAGAGACCAACCAGCAGCATCAGGAAGGCGGCGAGGCCTTTTTGATCCCCGATCACCGCAGAGACGGATTGCACCAGGCTCTCCACCCCGTGGGTCGCCTTCATCACGGCGGCGAAGCCAGCGGCTGAGATCATGATGAAGCCGATGAGGGACATCATGCGCACGCCCTGGGTGAAGGCGTCCTGGCTCTCGCGAAACTTGATGACACCGCCACAGGTGAAGATGACAAAGCCCGCCAATGCTCCCAGCACTATGCTGTTGGTCATCAGCTGCAGCCCGAGGGCGACGGCGATGGCCAGCAGGGCAACCCAGATGTGGTTGAGATTGAGTTCGACGGATTCGGGCTCGGCGGCCAGGATCTTGTCCATGTCATACTGGCGCGGTTTGCGGTAGGTGATGAACACGGCGATCAGCAGGCCAACGAACATCCCCAGCACAGGGATTGCCATGGCCATCGGCAGCTGGCCAAGCTCGACCGGTACCCCGTTGTCGATCAGGTTCTTGGCCAGTATGTTGTTGAGGAAGATGCCACCAAAGCCCACCGGCAGCAGCATATAGGTCGCGGTCAGGCCGAAGGTGATGACGCAGGCCACCTGACGGCGGTCGATATTCATCTTGGCCATGACGTGCAGCAGCGGCGGGATCAGGATGGGAATAAAGGCGATGTGGACCGGGATCAGGTTCTGGGAGGCGACGGATACGCAAAGGACGGCGCCGAGCAGCAGTGTCTTGACCCAGAGGATGCGAGAGCTGCTGGCATCTTGCCCCAGCTGGTTGATCACCTTGCGGGCCAGCAGGTCGGTGATCCCGGAGCGGGAGATGGCGACCGCAAAGGCCCCCAGCATGGCATAGGAGAGAGCGATCTCTGCGCCACCGCCCAGGCCACCACTGAAGGTGCTGAGGGTGTCGGCCAGGGATAGACCACCCAGCAGGCCACCTACGATGGCGCTGATGGAGAGCGAGACCACCACATTGATCCGCAGCAGGCTGAGCACCAGCATCAGCGAGACCGCGACAACAACAGGGTTCATGTGACTTCCTTTTAATGGTTATTGGTTGTCTGTCTTTTGAAAGGCAGTTAGTTTGCGAAAATCACGACAAATGTCGAGTAAAAAATCAGGCAAATGGCCTGTGAGACGCCTCCCTGAAGGGTTGGGGTGGGCGAGGGGGGCAGAGCGGTTGAAAACTGTGCTGTCCGGGTCTGCCTGCCATTCTGGTCAAACCACTTTGATGCCGTATCCCAATAGAAGAAGGCTGCCATGGCAGCCTTCTTGCTCGTTGCTTATCCCGCTTTTTCGTTCGCGTCATCGACGGGGGCATCATCCGGGTGGGCCGGTGGCCAGCCACCCAGGCTCTTCCAGCGGTTGACAATATGACAGAACAGCTCAGTGGTGCGTTCTGTGTCATAGAGGGCCGAGTGCGCCTCTTTATTGTCAAACGGGATGCGAGCGCTTTGGCACGCCTTGGCCAGCACTGTCTGACCCAGGGCCAAACCGGAGAGTGCGGCAGTATCGAAGGTGGCAAACGGATGGAACGGATTGCGCTTGAGGCCGGCCCGCTCGGCAGCAGCCATGACAAAGCCATGATCGAAGGTGGCGTTGTGGGCCACTATGATGGCGCGGTTGCAGTCGCTCTCTTTCATCCCTTTGCGAATGCCCTTGAAAATTTCGGTCAGCGCCTCTTTCTCGCTGACGGCGCCGCGCAGCGGATTGAAGGGGTCTATGCCGGTGAACTCCAGCGCCGCCTTTTCCAGGTTGGCGCCTTCGAACGGCTCGACGTGAAAATGAAAGACCTGATCGGGAGCGAGCCAGCCATCCTCATCCATCTTGAGGGTATAGGCGGCTATCTCCAGCAAGGCGTCTGTTCTGGCATTGAACCCGGCGGTTTCAACATCGATGACGACGGGGTAAAAGCCACGAAAACGGCCCTTGAGAGTGTGTACAGCGTCGGTCATGGTATCTCGGTCGGCGTGAAATGAGGCGGCATTATGGCAAAAAAGCCAGCCTTTGTCCCTCATCAGCAGCCATGAGACGGACGTCTGATTCTATTCTCGGCACTCGTGCTTATAATTGACCACTTCAACAATGGAATGGGGAGAGGGGATGAACAAGCTGGGATTGGCACACAAGATGTTGCTGGTGGTCTGCCTGCCACTGCTGGCCTTGCTGTTTTTTTCTGGCCGATACGTGTATGAGCGTTATCAGGTCGAACAGGAGATGAGCCAGGCACAAGCGGCACTCTATGTCGTGCGGGAGGCGGCGCAACTGGCCCACGAGCTGCAAAAGGAGCGCGGCATGTCGGCAGGTTTCCTGGGCTCTGGTGGCAACAAGTTTCGCGACGCCCTGCCTGCCCAGCGCAAGCTGGTCGATACCCTGCTGGTCCGTTTTCACGAGGATCCCGCCTTGCTGGCGTTGGGAGAGGTACAACAGGCGCTGACCGGGCTCACCGCCATGCGTGAGCGGGTCGGCGCGCTGGGGGTCGAAGTGGCCGAGCAGGTTGGCTTTTACAGCCGTCTTATCAGCCAGCTGCTGGCCGTGGTGGACCAGGTCAGCCTCAACAGTCAGGATGCCACCATAGCGCTGCAGACCAATGCCTACGCCGCCTTCTTGCAGAGCAAGGAACGAATGGGGCTGGAGCGGGCAACCCTGAGCAATGTGTTCGGCCGTGACCACTTTACCCCCGCGTTGTTGCAGCAATTCATCTCCCTGCTGGCGGCCCAGAATACCTATCTCGAGCGTTTCCAGGCGGTGGCGAGCCCGTCACAACGTCAACTGCTGGCCGACAGCCTGACCTCTCCCGTGGTAGCCAAGGTCGCCGCAATGGAGCAACTGGCCTTGGACAAAGCCACCACAGGCGGCTTCGGGGTCGATGCCGAAGCCTGGTTTGCCTTGAGTACCGACAAGATAGGTCTGCTCAAGGAGAGTGAAGATCGCCTTTATCAGCAGTTGTTCGAGCGGGTCGAGCAGATGCGAGCAAAGAGTGCCAGCGACTTCTGGTGGGCGGCGCTCGGCGTGCTGTTGTGCGTTGCGTTGACCACCTTCGTCTGCTGGCGGGTGGTGCGAGATCTGCACCTGGGTTTTATGGCGTTGCACCAGACCTTCAAACGGCTGGTACAGGAGAATGATCTGACGGTGCGGGTCAACTGGCGGTCCGGTGACGAACTGGGCGCCCTGGCGCAGGATCTGAACCATTTCCTCGCGCACCTTGAGGGGCTGTTGCTGGCGGTACGTCGCTCCTGCGAGGTGCTGGCCCGCAGCGCAGCCACCTCGGCAGACGTGATCGCCGAGGTGAATGCTGGCGTCGTCAAAGGTTTCGGTCAGGTGGACCTGGTGGCGACGGCAGCTACCGAGATGGCTTCGACGGTGGCCGAGATTGCGCGCAATGCAACCCAGACGTCGCTGGCGACCCAGCAGGCTATCGGACGTGCCCGTCAGGGCGACAAGGAGGTCGATCAGACCATAGACGCCATCCAGCTGGTGGCGGGCACTCTGGCCAACACCCAGCAACTGGTGGATAGCCTGTATCAGGATACAGAGTCGGTCGGTGAGGCGCTAAATCTCATCAAGCAGATCTCGGATCGCACCAACCTGCTTGCCCTCAATGCAGCCATAGAGGCGGCCCGGGCCGGTGAATCTGGTCGTGGTTTTGCCGTGGTGGCGGAAGAGGTGAGGGCACTGGCCTCTCGCACCCAGCAGGCGGCAGAGGACATAGAGCGGATGTTGTCCCGATTGCGCCAGGGCGCGGATCAGGCGGTCACGGCCATGCATCTGGGCACTGAACAGGCGGGCTTGAGCGTGACCGAAGCCAAGCGGGCGGGGAGCGAGCTGAGCGACATAGTGAGCGAGGTGCGCAAGGTGAGTGACATGACTGCCCAGGTGGCCACCGCGACGGAGGAGCAGCGCTACGTCACTGACGATATCCAGCACAATGTGATGACCATACGCGAGGTGTACGAAGCTCATCGCCTGCACTCTGAAACCTTGCAGCAAAACAGCGCCGAGCTGGATCTGCTGGCTCGCGAGCTGGCGGGTCGCATTGCCAGCTTCAAGCTGATGGATCGTCCTGCCCCCCACTGAGTGCTTTGCCCTAAAGCTTGCCCTGCCCCTGCCGATACCTAACGTGAGATCGTGTGGAGGGCAGGCACTTGAACGCTTGGATAGTCGGATTGGTCAGCATATCAGTGAGTATGCAATTACAGGCGGGGGTTACCGAGTTTGGTGCCGGCCTGGATCAATCCGTCTGGCGTTTGACCTCGGATACGCAAGTGGAGTGCCGCCTAGAACACCCTATTCCCAACTGGGGGACGGGCGCTTTCGTCAGCCGTGCCGGTCGCAAGATCAATCTGGATTTCGAACTCAAGGGGCTGCGACAGCAAGCCCAGACCCAGACGGTCAGTCTGGGGATCATGCCGCCACTCTGGCGTCCCGGTGTTGCCGGGCGGGAAGTGAGCCAGTTGCGCTTTTACCAGCAGTTTGATGGCCTGGTGGAGGGACAGACTGCCTGGACCATGCTCGATGAGCTGGAGGGTGGCCGCATGCCAACCTTCCAGTATCGTGACTGGTACCGTCAGAACCGGCCGGTGCGGGTCTCCCTCTCATCTGTCAACTTTCGGGTCAAGTACCAGGCCTTTGTGGATTGCCTGAGTGGATTGTTGCCCTATAGCTTCAATGACATCGCCTTCAGCGTGCTCTCCTATGACAAGAACAGCGATCAGCTGTCACTGGCCTCCCGGCGGCGACTGGCGATGATCGGCGAGTATGTGAAGGTCGACAAGAGCATAGATGTGGTGGTGATCAACGCCTACAGCGACAGTTATGGCGGCCGTTGGCCTAACCAGAAACTCTCCGAGAAGCGGGCCGATGCCATCAAGAAGGTGTTTGTGGATCTGGGGATCGATCCGGGCAAGATCTCGGTGGAAGGGCACGGCGAGAAGCGCCATGCCACCTCCAACGAAACCGAGGATGGTCGCGCCAAGAACCGGCGGGTGGTGATCAATATGGGCCGCAATGGCACCATCTGATAACCTGCACACTGACATGAAAAAAGAGCGCCGCAGCGCTCTTTTTTATTGGGCGTTGCCTGAGGCATTGCCTCAGAAACTGTCACCCAGGCCGCTGCCGGCATCTTTCTTGGCGATAAGTTCAATCTTGTAACCGTCTGGATCTTCCACGAAGGCGATGACAGTGGTACCGCCCTTCACTGGACCTGGCTCGCGGGTGATCTTGGCACCGGCGGCACGCAGGGCATCGCAGGTGGCATAGATGTCGTCCGCTTCAAGCGCAATGTGGCCGTAGGCCGAGCCCAGTTCGTACTCGCTGACACCCCAGTTGTAGGTGAGCTCGATGACGGCTTCGTCTTTTTCGTCACCGTAGCCAACGAAGGCCAGGGTGTACTTGTATTCGCTGTTTTCGCTCTTGCGCAAGAGTTTCATACCCAGCACTCGGGTGTAGAAGTCGATGGAGCGTTGCAGATCGCCAACACGCAGCATGGTATGCAGAATTCTCATTGCTCAGTTCTCCGGGTAGATTTTTGTACTCACACAAGTCTTGGATGATACAGGAATCGCAGCAGAAGTTTGCGGGCTATAGCGTACAGCCTGCATGCTGCCTTATTCCTGTGGATAGACTTTTTCTTTGTATTCACACAAGTCTTCGATGATACAGGAGCCGCAGCGCGGTTTGCGAGCCAGACAGGTGTAACGGCCGTGCAGGATCAACCAGTGGTGCACATCCAGCTTGAACTCGGCAGGCACCACTTTCAGCAGTTTCTCTTCCACCTGATCAACGTTTTTGCCCACCGCGAAGCCGGTCCGGTTGGACACCCGAAAGATGTGGGTATCGACGGCGATGGTGGGCCAGCCAAAGGCGGTATTGAGCACCACGTTGGCGGTCTTGCGACCCACACCGGGCAGTGCTTCCAGCGCCTCGCGGTTCTCCGGCACCTCGCCGCCATGGCGTTCCAGCAAGATGGCGCACGTCTTGATGACGTTTTCGGCCTTGGTGTTAAACAGGCCTATGGTCTTGATGTACTGTTTCAGCCCATCCACCCCGAGCGCCAGCATGGCGGCCGGGGTATTGGCCACCGGATAGAGCTTGTCGGTGGCCTTGTTGACGCTTACGTCGGTGGCCTGGGCTGACAGCAACACGGCAATCAAGAGCTCGAAGGGCGAGGTGAATTTGAGCTCTGTGGTGGGATGGGGATTGTTGTCCCGCAGTCGCTCCAGGATCTGTCTGCGTTTCTGGTTGTTCATGGTTTCTCACGTCTCAGATCAGAGCTGGGTGGCACGCACACCCGCCACAGACACATTGCTATCGGCAAGGGGGGCGGCTTGCTTGCGATCACGCCAGTCATTGATGGCATTCTTGCCGGCGATCATCAGGCCTAGCCCGATAAAGCCCCCCGGCGGCAGGATCGCCAGCAGCAGGCTGGCATCGGCATGAAACAGCTCGATGCGCAAGGACTTGGCCCAGTCACCCAGCAGCAATTCGGCGCCGTCAAACAAGGTCCCCATGCCGATGATCTCCCGCAGGCCACCCAGCACCAGCAGCACCAAGGTAAAGCCCAGTCCCATCATGAAACCGTCCAGTGCCGCCAACAGGGGGGGATTCTTGGAGGCATAGGCTTCGGCCCGGCCTATGATGACGCAGTTGGTGACAATCAGGGCGATGAAGATACCGAGCGCCTGATAGAGGCCATAGGTATAGGCATTCATCAGCAGCTGCACGCTGGTGACCAGGGCGGCGATGATCATCACGTAGATGGGAATGCGAATGTCCTTGGGCACCAGGTTGCGCACCAGGGAGATGGCAAGGTTGGAGCTCACCAGCACCGCCATGGTGGCCAATCCCAGTCCGAGCGCATTGGTAAAGGTGGAGGAAACTGCCAGGGTAGGGCAGAGCCCCAGCACCTGCACCAGGGAAGGGTTGTTCTTCCACAGCCCTTGCAGTATCAGCTCCTTGAGCTCTTCACGACGGCCCTTGCCCTCACTGATCGGGGTCTGGTCATCCAGTGTATGAGAGTGTTCCATTTATCGGCTCCGGCTGAGATGGCACATGGATATGCATAGCACATCAGTCTGTTTCATATGTGTGGGCCCAGGCTTATGGCGTGGGGTCGCACGGAGGGGCATCACGCAGCAATTCAGGGTGCGTTTGCTCCAGCAGCAGCAGGTTTTTCACTGCTTTGACCACGGCGCGGGGGGTGATGGTGGCGCCGGTGAAAGCATCGAATTCGCCGCCATCTTTTTTCACCGCCCAGCTTGCCTCGTTGTCGCGGCTGAGGAACTTGCCGACAAAACTTTCTATCCAGCTCGATTTCTTCAGCTCTATCTTGTCACCCAGGCCCGGCGTCTCGTTGTGGGCCAGCACCCGCACAGCACTGACGCTGCCCTTGGCATCGGTACCGACGATGAGGCGAATGGCCCCACTGTAGCCGTCGGGTGCCACGGTTTCCAGCGCATAACCCGTGGTCTCGCCTTTCAGGGTTGCAGTGTAGAGCGGCATGGCCTGATCGCTGCCCAGATAGGTTTTGCTCTGTACCAGCTTGCAACTGGCCACCAGGTCGTTGTCATAGCTTCCCTCTGGCAACAGGGCGGAGAGGGTGCGCAGCTTTTCCAGCTGCTGCTGATGGGCGATCCTGTCGCGGGTCAGCTCGTTGGTCAGCACCACAACGGCGGTGCAGGCCAGGGCAAACAGGGCTAGCGTGACGCCGTTTTTGCGCATGCTCTTTAACATTGGATACTTCCTGAGAGTGAGGTTTGCGCCGGGATCATTTGCGACGTGCTCCATAGACCTTAGGGCGAGTCAGGCTGTCGATCAGCGGAACACACAAGTTGGCCAGCAGCACGGCGAAGGCGAAGGCATCAGGGTAACCGCCAAAGCGACGGATAAGGTAGACCAGCACGCCGATCAGTACGCCATATACCAGCCGGCCACGGGGCGTGGTGCTGGCACTGACCGGATCGGTAGCGATGAAGAAGGCCCCCAGCATGGTGGCACCGCTGAACAGATGGAACATGGGGGTGGCGGTGGCATCCGGCGTCATCAGATAACCCAGGGTTGCGGCCAGCAACAAGGAACCCAGGATGGCACCCGGAATACGCCAGTTGATCACTCTTTGCTGCAGCAGGAACAGGCCGCCCAGCAGGTAACCCAGG
The DNA here is from genome assembly GCF_057318915.1 of Aeromonas sp. TS_SC_11. NCBI lineage: Bacteria > Pseudomonadati > Pseudomonadota > Gammaproteobacteria > Aeromonadales > Aeromonadaceae > Aeromonas > Aeromonas sp. TS_SC_11. The sequence continues at coordinate 4,032,608 of NZ_CM170470.1, read as the reverse complement.
TTGACCCAGCTCCAGCCGATGCCGCCCCAGCCCTCGAATATGGCGTGGCTCATCACTTCACCCGTGGTGAGCCCCTGATTCAGCCCTGTCTTCAGGGTATCGAGTGGCGTAGCCATGGTGAGGCCATCCACTCCCTGCTTGAGCTGCGCCATGCTGTAGCCATCCAGGCTGAAGCCGGTAAAGATGACGGACGCGGCATCGCCAAAGCCGATGTCATAGGCGCGAATGGTGTCTGGCGGCAACCAGCTGGTCATTTGCACGGGGAAGGAGACCAACAGCAACACATAAGCCACCATGGCCGGGTTGAACAGGTTCTGGCCCAGGCCGCCATAAAGGTGCTTGGCGATGATGATGGCAAAGGCGGTACCCAGTACCAGCATCCACCAGGGCAGCAGGGGGGGCAAAGAGATGCCAATCAGCACGGCGGTCAGGGCGGCACTGCCATCCATCAGGGCGGGCTTGATGGGGCGGCGGCGCAAGCGAAGCACCAGCGCCTCGGCCCCCAGCGCCGTCACCAGCGCCAGCAGGATCTGGATGAAGGAACCCCAGCCAAAGAACCAGGTCTGGGCCAGCAGGCCGGGCAGGCAAGCCAGGATCACCAGCAACATCAGGGTTTGGGTCTGTTTGCGGTTATGGGCAAACGGCGCACTCGCGATATTGAACATGGATCAGTGGCTCTTGTCTGGCGATGGAGAAGGTGACTGTGCTTGGGTGGTCAGGCCTTGTGCGGCAGCCTCTGCTGCCAGCTTCTTGGCCTTGGCACGGGCGATGGCGGCGGCAATGGCTGCTTTCTTGGGGTCGACCTCGGCAGTCGCCGGTGCGGGTTCGCTTACCGGCTGGGCCTCGCTAGCCGTAGCCTCAGGCTCGGCGACCTTTTCATCCGCCGCTTGCGCTGCTTTTTTTGCTTTGGCGCGTGCGATGGCGGCGGCAATGGCTGCTTTCTTGGGGTCAACCTCGGCAGTCGCCGGTGCGGGTTCACTGGCCTGCTGGGCATCGGTAGCCATAGCCTCAGGCTCGGCGACGTTTTCATCCGAAGCTTGCGCTGCCTTCTTGGCTTTGGCCCGTGCGATGGCAGCAGCAATGGCTGCTTTCTTGGGGTCAACCTCGGCAGTCGCCGGTGCGGGTTCGCTGAGCGGCTGGGCCTCGTTAGCCATAGCCTCGGGTTTGGCGACGTCTTCATCCGCAGCTTGCGCGGCCTTCTTGGCCTTGGCACGGGCGATGGCGGCGGCAATGGCTGCTTTCTTGGGGTCGACCTCGGCAGGTGCCGGTGCGGGTTCGCTTACCGGCTCGGCCTCGCTAGCGATAGCCTCAGGCTCGGCGACGTTTTCATCCGCAGCTTGCGCTGCCTTCTTGGCCTTGGCGCGTGCAATGGCGGCGGCAATGGCTGCTTTCTTGGGGTCGACTTCTGCAGCTGCCGGTGCGGGTTCACTGAGCGGCTCGGCCTCGTTAGCCATAGCCTCAGGCTCGGCGACGTTTTCATCCGCAGCTTGCGCGGCCTTCTTGGCTTTGGCCCGAGCAAGAGCTGCTGCGATAGCTGCCTTTTTTGGATCCTGCGTCTCTGGCGTTGGTGCAACGACGGCGGCAACGTCAGCGGATTCACCGCTGGCGGCCTTGGCGGCGCGCCGCGCGAGGGCCTCCTGCTTGCGCGCCTCGCGGGCGGCAATCATGGCGCTGTTGTCTGGCTGCTCGCCAACAGCGCTGGCCGTGACTTCCTGCTTTGCTTTGATGCGGGCGAGGGCGGCAGCGACGGGATCTTCCCCTCCACTGGCCGTCATGGCCTGGCGGCGCAGGGCCGCAGCCTCGGCATGGCGGGCTTCTCGGGCCGCTTTTTCCCGCTCGAAGCGGGCCTGCTTGGCCTCGAAACGCTGCTTGGCACGCTCGGCTTTTTCGGCCTCGGCACGGGCCTCGCGAATATCATCCTTGGCAATCTTGTAGTACTGCACCAGGGGGATCTGGCTAGGGCAGACCCAGGCGCAAGCGCCGCACTCGATACAGTCGAACAGGTTGAGCCCTTCGGCCTTGTCGTACTCCTTGGCGCGGCTGTACCAGTAGAGCTCCTGGGGCAGCAAATTGGCCGGACAGGCATCGGCGCAGGCGCTGCAACGGATGCAGGCTTGTTCGGGACCGGGGGGCGGCAACTCGGCACGGGTCGGGGAGAGCAGGCAGTTGGTGGCCTTGACCACGGGGACCATGGCGTGGGGCAGGGTGAAGCCCATCATGGGGCCCCCCATGATGACCCTCTGGTCCGCCTCGGGTTGCAGCTCGAAACGCTGCAACAGCCAGCGTACTGGCGTGCCCAGCAGTACCCAGGCATTGCCTGGCTTCTTGAAGGCGTCGCCAGTCAGGGTGACGATGCGGGAGATGAGCGGCTCGCCGTCGATGATGGCGCGCTTGATGGCGAACACGGTTGCCACGTTGAGCACCATGATGCCCATGTCCACCGCCCGCCCACCCTTGGGCACCTGACGGCCGGTAAGCAGCTCTATGGTCTGCTTGGCACCGCCCGAGGGGTACTTGGTCGGCACCGTCTTGACCAGCACGTCATCATCGGTGGCGTGGCGGGTCAGTTCGGCAATGGCGGCGGGTTTGTTGTCTTCCACCCCGATCAGGGTCAACTTGGGTTTGAGCAGATGCTTGAGCACCCGGATGCCATCCATGATCTCGTCGGCATACTCCTGCATCAGCCGATCATCTGTGCTGATATAAGGTTCGCACTCCAGCCCGTTGACGATCAGGATCTCGGTGAGCTGACCGCGACCGTCCAGTTTGCTGTGAGTCGGAAACACGGCGCCGCCCAGACCCGCAATGCCGGCCTGCTGAATACGCTCGAGCAGTTCGCCCCGATCCAGATTCCAGTAGTCGGGCTTGCCCTGGTGCTCACCCCAGGCATCCTCCCCATCCGGCGTCAGGGTGATGCAGAGATCATCGAGACCCGAGGGATGCGCCACAGTATGGTGGCCGATGGCGGTGATGGTGCCCGAGGTCGAGGCGTGCACGGGCACTATGCGGCCCTTGTCATAGCGGGTCAGTGGCTGACCCTTCTTGACCTTGTCGCCGATCTGTACCAGCAGATCGCCGGCCGGCCCTGCGTGCTGGCGCACCGGTATGATGAGCTGGGGCGGCAGACCCGCGTCCACCACGGGTGTCAGGCTGGATTGGTGCTTGTTCTCGGGAGGGTGAATGCCGCCGTGAAAATCCCACAGAGTGCCGGCTTTGATGCGTTCGAGCAGATGCTGCATGGTTACTCCGCTGTTTATTCCACTATCTTGACCGGAATGGCGACGCTGGCCAGATCCCACTTCCAGTTGTCGACCGTGGTCGGCACAGGGATCATTTCGATACAGTCGGTCGGGCAGGGATCGACACAGAGATCGCAGCCGGTGCACTCGTCTGTGATGACGGTGTGCATCGCCTTGGTGGCACCGACGATGGCATCGACCGGACAGGCCTGGATGCACTTGGTGCAGCCGATGCATTGATCTTCATGGATGAAGGCGACTTTCTTGACCGGGATGGCGGCCTCAGCACTGCCCAGCGGTTGAGGGTCGACCCCCATCAGGTCGGCTATCTTGCGCATGGTGGCATCGCCACCGGGCACGCACTTGTTGATCTGATCACCATTGGCCAGCGCCTCGGCATAAGGTTTGCAGCCAGGGTAACCGCACTGTCCGCACTGGGTCTGCGGCAACAGGGCGTCAAGCTGATCGACGATGGGATCGGCTTCCACGTGAAACTTGACGGCGGCAAAGCCCAGAATGATTCCGAAGGCAAGGGCCAGCAGGGCCAGTACCAGAACGGCAAAGAGTATGTGAGTCATAGCGCTATATCTTGATAAGGCCGGTAAAGCCCATAAAGGCCAGCGACATCAGGCCGGCGGTGACCATGGCAATCGACACACCGCGAAACGGAGTGGGAACGTCGGCCGCCACCAGGCGTTCACGCATGGCGGCAAACAGTATCAGCACCAGCGAGAAGCCTGCGGCTGCGCCAAATCCGTAGATGATGCTTTGAATGAAGTTGTGACGCTCGTTGATGCTCAGCAGTGCCACCCCCAGCACGGCGCAGTTGGTGGTGATGAGTGGCAGGAAGATGCCCAGCAGGCGATAGAGGGTCGGGCTGCTCTTGCGGATAACCATCTCGGTGAACTGCACTACGACGGCGATCACAAGAATGAAGGCAAGGGTGCGCAGGTAGGCGATGTTCAGCGGGATCAGGATATAGTGTTCCATCAGATAGGAACTGGCGCTGGCCAGCGTCATCACGAAGGTGGTCGCCAGACCCATGCCGACGGCGGTCTCCAGCTTGCCGGAGACGCCCATAAAGGGACACAGGCCGAGAAACTTCACCAGCACGAAGTTGTTAATCAGCACGGTACTGACCAATAAAAGCAGGTACTCAGTCATGGGAGATGGGTTATCCGGTTTGAAGGCGGCGGTATTATCTGATTTTAGGTCTCCTTAAACAACCGCAAGGCCGCATGGTTATTATTCAAATGGCCAATTTCATGGAGGAAATGTGCGCCCTTTACCCATTTTTACCCTGACCCTGGCAATGCTGCTCTGGTCCAGCTCCTTTATCGCCCTCAAGCACGTGCTGGGGATCTGGGGTTTCGGTCAGGTGCTGTTCATGCGCATGAGTGTGGCGGCGCTCTGCTGGCTGTTCTGCTACCGCTATCTGGGTAATTTCACCTATCAAAAGGGGGATTGGCGCTGGCTGGCCCTGATGGGGGGACTGGAGCCCTGCCTTTACTTCCTGCTGGAGGTGAATGCCCTGCGTTACACCAGTGCCGGGCAGGCGGGCATGGTCTGCGCCTTGTTGCCGCTCATCGTGGCCCTGGTGGCCTTTGTGCTGCTCAAGGAGCGGGTCAGTCGCCGCCAGTTGCTCGGCTTTGCCATCGCCATCGTCGGCATTGCCCTGCTGGGGCTGGGTAGCGGCGTGGACGAGTTTGCCCCCAACGCCTTGCTCGGCAACAGCCTGGAGATGGCGGCCATGCTGTGCGCCGCCACCTATTCTGTGGTCTTCAAGAAGCTTTCCAGCCGCTACAGTGTGCTCACCCTGACAGCGCTGCAGGCCTTCGTCGGTACCCTCTTTTTCGCCCCCTTCGCCTTCAGCGAACCCTGGTCCACCGCCTGGGCCTGGCAGGACATGGCGGTCATCGTCTTTCTTGGCGCCTTTGTGACGCTCGGAGCCTACTTGCTCTACAACTGGTCGGTGACCCAGGTCAAGGTGACCCTGGCGGCGGCCTATGTGAACCTCATTCCGGTTTTCACCCTGTTGCTGGCCTATCTGCTGCTCGGTGAAACTCTAACGCCATTGCAATGGCTTGCCTGTGGCGCCGTCCTGCTGGGGATTGCCGTGGGTCAGCTGCCTGCTCGGCGAAAAGTGCGCGAGCCGGTTATCGCCGACAGCTGATCTATCCCAGAGGCTGATCGATGGACTAGAGTCAGCACAGTCAAAGGGCGTGTGTCACTCATCACCTTGGCCAGGCTTTATCCGGGAGAATGCCGATGAACAGCATGATGTTATTGACCAGGGCACAAGCCCTGTTGACCCATAATCCCTTTACGCTGGACGATGCCAGGTCGCTGGAAGCGCTGGAAGCGCTGGAAGCGCTGGAGGAGGTGGCGGTGGGAGAGGAGGGGCTGCTGATCGCTGAATTGTGGGAGGCCGCCCTGATGCAGGCTGACGAAGCGGCTCGCCATTACATGAAGGGGGAAGGCTGAGTATCGGGTCTGGTTATCTCGAGCGCCGGGGATGGGCGAGGGCATAGCGCCTGTTCACCCCTTGCTTGCCACACTCTTGCCGCCCACATCAAAACGGCCATGTCACCTTGCGGACAACTGTACAGAATGGAACAAGCGACGGCTCCCCGCCGCTTGTTGCCTTGCGTCGCCTTTCCTTATCAGATGGACAAGTCCTTGACCGTGGCGGAGACGGAGTTGGCATCTTCGATGATCTCCTTGATGACGGTGGCAATGATGCTGGCCTGCTCCTGGCCCGCTATGGCCTTGTCAGAGACCACAGAGACGGTCTGGGTGATCCTGGAAGTGATGTCCGAGTTGAGCTTGATGACAGAGATGATCTCGCCAGTGGAGCTGGAGGTTCTGGCAGCCAGTTGGCGTACCTCATCCGCCACTACGGCAAAGCCACGACCCTGCTCACCGGCCCGGGCCGCCTCGATGGCGGCATTGAGTGCCAACAGATTGGTCTGATCCGCGATACCGCTGATGGTCGAGATGATGGATTCGATGCTTTTCGATTGCTGGTTGAGGTTCTCAATCTGCCTGCTGACCTCGTTGACCGAGGTGTTGATGTGCGACGAGGTCTCCAGCACCTTGTCGATCACCTCGCGCCCCTTGGCGGCGCTCGACACTGTTTCACCAGCGATGGCGCACGCCTTTTGCGCCGCTTCGCGCACCGAGATGGATTTTTCGACCCGCTCAGTGATGTTGCTCGCCAGCTTGATGATTTTGATCACCTTGCCTTCGTGGTTGAAGATGGGGTTGTAGGTGGCTTCCAGCCAGATCTTTTCACCGTGGCGGCCAAGGCGCATGAAGAGACCAGACTGGATATTTCCCGAGCCCAAATCTCGCCAGAAGTCGGGGCTTTTCCGATAAAACTCGTCATCACAGAACATGCTGTGGTGCTTGCCCACCACCTCATCCAGCCGGTATCCGAAACAGTGCAGGAAGTTCTGGTTGGCGTTGATGACGGTGCCATCCGGCTGAAAGTCGATGACGGCGAGTGACTTGTCCAGCGCCGCCAGCAGGGCTTGGGTCCGCTCCAGGGATGACTGCTGCAGGGTCACGTCCGAGGCGACCTTGGCTACCCTGATGACCTTGCCATCAACAATGATGGGAAAGTAAGTGGCTTCCAGCCAGACGGCTTTGCCTGATCTCGCCTGGCGAATGAAGCGGCCATTACGAAACTCGCCGTTGCGCAGAGCGCTCCACAACAGCTCGTAATCGCGCGTACTGACATCTTCCGGGAAGCAGAGCGCGCTGTGGTGTTTGCCTACTACCTCCTCGCGTTGATAGCCCACGATATCGAGAAAAAGATCGTTGACGAAGGTGACCACGCCCTCCGGTGTGAACTGGATATAGGGTACCCGGGACTGAATGGCTTGTTCGAAGGCGCCCAGCTCCGCCAGTGCCGCCTCTTTCTCGCGTTGTTCATTGCTGTTCTTACGTTTCCAAAACATGGTGGAGCTCCTCCTTGAGACCCTTGTGAGACTTCTCGTGACAATAGTCGACCGGCTGGATACTAGTACAGAATATTTGTCCAATGGCGCGGATATGGAGGGTAATTATCTGTTTTTATTTTATTTATTCTGGTCACCATCGGGGTGAGCAGACTCGGGTGTGCGGCCGGCACAGGCCTCATGCCTGGGCTTATTCCAGCGCCATCCCCCTGGCGCCGGCCCGGTTTTGGCCGTGCGGATACCGTGGATCTGTTCATTTTCCCCGCAGTCCAACACATCAGAGCACCCTAGGGCGGCAAGATGAGGTATCTTATGCCCCGATTTCATCCATTTAACGGTGTCGAGACCCCTCTATGATTATCAAACCCAAGGTTCGCGGCTTTATCTGCACCACCACTCACCCGGTCGGCTGTGAAGCCAATGTTCGTCGTCAGATTGCTTACACCCAGGAACAGGGCATGATTGCCAATGGTCCCAAGCGGGTGCTGGTGATTGGCGCTTCCACCGGTTATGGTCTGGCCTCCCGGATTGCCACTGCCTTCGGTAGCGGTGCTGCCACCATAGGCGTCTTCTTCGAAAAAGCCGGCAGCGAAACCAAGACGGCGACTGCGGGCTGGTATAACTCGGCCGCTTTCGACAAGGCCGCCAAAGAGGCGGGTCTGTATGCGAAAAGTGTCAACGGCGATGCCTTCTCCAACGAATGCCGCGCCAAGGTGATCGAGCTTATCAAGGCCGATCTGGGCCAGATTGACCTGGTTGTCTACTCCCTGGCCTCGCCGGTACGCAAGATGCCGGATACCGGTGAAGTGGTGCGCTCAGCCTTGAAACCCATCGGCGAGACCTACACCACCACCGCCATCGATACCAACAAGGATCAGATCATCACCGCCACCGTCGAGCCGGCGAATGAGGAAGAGATCCAGAATACCATCACCGTCATGGGCGGTCAGGATTGGGAGTTGTGGATGGCGGCCCTGCGCGATGCAGGTGTGCTGGCCGACGGCGCCAAGTCCGTGGCTTACTCCTATATCGGCACCGACCTGACCTGGCCCATCTACTGGCACGGTACCCTGGGCCGCGCCAAGGAAGATCTGGACCGCGCCGCCACCGCCATTCGTGGCGACCTGGCTGCCAAGGGTGGTACCGCTCACGTGGCTGTGCTGAAATCCGTGGTGACCCAGGCCTCTTCTGCCATTCCGGTGATGCCGCTCTACATCTCCATGGCCTTCAAGATCATGAAGGAGAAGGGCATCCACGAAGGTTGCATGGAGCAGGTCTACCGAATGATGCGCACCCGTCTCTATGGGGAAGAGCTGGCGCTGGACGAGCAGGCTCGCATCCGCATGGATGACTGGGAACTGCGTGAAGACGTGCAGCAGACCTGCCGTGATCTCTGGCCTTCCATCACCACCGAGAACCTCTCCGAGCTGACCGACTACACAGGCTACAAGCAGGAGTTCCTGCGCCTGTTCGGTTTCGGTTTGGCCGAGGTGGATTACGAGGCGGATGTGAACCCGGACGTGAAATTCGACGTGGTTGAGCTCTGAGTCTGACTCAGGTGAAAACAGGGCCCTGCGGGGCCCTGTTTTTTTGTCAACAATCTGGTGAAATCACGAAATTTTATTATCCGCGATCACCTTTTCCCCATATCAAACCCGCTAATCTTGCGCTGTCGGATCACATGACGGCGCTGCCGAGGAATGGAAGCTATGACCACCCCACATGAGGCGCCCAAGAAGCGCCAACTCCCCACCGTATACACACTGCTGTTCATCATCATCGCCCTGATGGCGGCCCTCACCTGGGTGCTGCCAGCGGGCAAATATGACTATGTCACCGCCAAGAGCCAGCAGCCGGTTGCGGCCGCCACAGTGGCCGATTACAGCGGCGATGAGCGCTTGCTGCCTGTGCCCGGCAGCTATACCGAGCTGCCTTCCCAGCCGCAAGGGGTGTTCGAGGTGCTCAAGGCCCCCATTCAGGGCTTTCACAAGGCGGCCGACGTGGCGCTGTTCGTACTCATCATCGGCGGCTTTCTGGCGGTGACCATGCAAAGCGGCGCACTGGATGCGGGTGTGGGGGCCATAGTGCGCACCTTCGCCGGGCGCGAGCGGCTGCTGATCCCGGTGCTGATCGCTCTGTTTGCCCTCGGCGGTTCCACCTTCGGCATGGCGGAGGAGACGGTGGCCTTCTGGGCGCTCATCGTGCCGGTCATGATGGCGGCGGGCTTCGATCGCATGGTGGCGGCGGGGATCATCCTGCTTGGCTCCGGCGTCGGTGTGCTCGCCTCTACCGTCAATCCGTTTGCCACCGGCATCGCCTCCGGTTTTGCCGGCATTCCCATCGGGGAGGGGATTGGGCTCAGGGTTATCCAGTGGCTGCTGCTGGTGATCTTCGCCTCCTGGTTCGTGATGCGCTACGCCAAGCAGGTGCAGCAGGACAAGTCCCGCTCCGTGCTGGCCGACATCGTCTATGACGACGAGTTTTCCCAGATGAAGCGCAGCGACTCGGCCTTCACCGGCAAGCAGAAGCTCACCATGCTGGTGTTCTTTGGCACCTTTTTGCTGATGATCTATGCGGTGGTGCCCTGGTCGGATCTGGGCATCGATCTGCTGCCCACCTTTGGCTGGTGGTTCGACGAGCTCTCCACCCTGTTTTTCAGTGCTTCCATTCTGATTGCGCTGATCAACCGGATGCCGGAGTCCAACTATGTGGCGACTTTCCTGAGCGGAGCGCGGGATCTCATCGGGGTGGCGCTGGTGGTGGCGGTGGCGCGCGGCATCTATGTGGTGATGGAGCACGGCGTCATCATCGACACCATACTGCACTGGGCCGAGGGGCTGGTGAGCGGGCTGTCGTCGTCGGTATTCATCCTGATGGCCTATCTGGTGCACATCATTCTTAGTTTTTTTATTCCCTCAACCTCGGGGCTGGCGACCGTCTCCATGCCGCTGATGGGGCCGCTGGCGGATTTTTCCGGCATCTCGCGGGATCTGGTGATCACCGCCTATCAATCCGCCTCCGGCTGGATCAACCTGTTCGCTCCCACCGCTGCCCATCTGGTGGCGGGGCTGGCGCTCGCCAAGATCCCCTACGATCGCTTCGTGCGCTGGGTGCTGCCCTTCATCGTAGGGGTGGCCCTCATCACAATGGCGGTGCTGGTGGCGGGCACCCTGTTGCATGGCTGATGATTCAGCTGCAACCGACAGATAGCAAAAAGGCTCCCGAAGGAGCCTTTTTCATGAGCCGTGCTTACTGCTTGTAGCCCTTGAGGAAGCGGGCGAGGCGGCCGATGGCCTCTTCCAGCTCCTCTTCCCGGGGCAGGAACACCAGCCGGAAGTGGTCCGGCGCCGGCCAGTTGAAGCCGGTACCCTGCACCAGCAGCAGCTTTTCCTGCTGCAGCAGGTCGAACACCATCTTCTGGTCGTCACGAATGTCGTACACCTTGGGATCCAGGCGCGGGAACATGTAGAGCGCCCCCTTGGGTTTGACGCAGGAGACGCCGGGGATCTCGTTCAAGAGCTCCCACGCCTTGTCCCGCTGCTTGCGCAGGCGACCGCCCGGCAGGATCAGCTCGTTGATGCTCTGGTAGCCGCCGAGCGCGGTCTGGATGGCGTGCTGCATGGGCACGTTGGCACACAGTCGCATGGAGGCCAGCATCTCCAGCCCCTCGATATACCCCTTGGCACGGCCCTTGGGCCCGGTAATGACCATCCAGCCCTGACGGAAGCCACAGGCACGATAGGCCTTGGAAAGGCCGTTGAAGGTCACCACCATCACATCGTCACACAGGGTGCAGACGCTGGTGTGGGAGATGTCGTCGTAGAGGATCTTGTCGTAGATCTCGTCGGCGAAGATGATGAGGTTGTGCTGGCGGGCTATCTCGATCACTTCCAGCAGGAACTCGCTGCCGTAGACGGCGCCGGTCGGGTTGTTGGGGTTGATCAGCACCAGGCCGCGGGTGCGCGGTGTGATGCGGGCGCGGATGTCATCCAGATCCGGATACCAGTCGGCCCCTTCATCGCAGCGGTAGTGCACCGCATGGCCACCGGAGAGGGTGACGGCGGCGGTCCACAGCGGATAGTCGGGGGAGGGCACCAGCATCTCGTCGCCGTTGTTGAGCAGCGCCTGCATGGCCATCACGATGAGCTCGCTGGCACCATTGCCGATATAGATGTCGTCGATGTCGACCTTGCGCATCCCTTTTTGCTGGTAGTACTGCATCACCGCCTTGCGGGCAGAAAAGAGCCCCTTGGAGTCGCAGTAGCCCTGGCTCAGCGGCATGTTGAGGATGACGTCCTTGATGATCTCTTCTGGCGCATCGAAACCAAACGGGGCCGGATTGCCGATATTGAGCTTGATGATGCGGTGGCCTTCGTCTTCGAGACGGCGCGCTTCTTTATGCACCGGGCCGCGAATGTCATAGCAGACATCGTCGAGCTTGTGCGACTTGTCGATAGTGAACATGGTGAGTGTGCTTCCTTCCCCGTGGGGACGCGTTGGCGAAAAAGGCGATTTTTAGTATCAAATTTCTTTTCCCCTATTCTTCACAGAATTGAATGCTAGAACAATCTTCTTTTTAGTAGAATTCCCTGATTTTCAGCCTTAAAACAGGGTTGCTGAAACGTTAAATTCAGCACGATCGTTTGTGTAACCCGAGGTTCACTAGTGAAAGATGAGGGACTGATTAACAAAGCTACCCGACTGTGTTGAAATATTCGTATCCAATGGCACGATTGGCTTGGGCCCTAAATCGCCTTCTCGCCCGTGCCAGCGAATAATAAAGAGGGCGCAGACAACAGGGCCTGCGGCTTTCTTCTTCGTTTGTTCATCGAGCCCGCACTCACAGAGGTATGTCCATGCATGCACCCGCGCCCGGCCGTTATCGCCACTTCAAGGGGGGCTATTATCAGGTGCTCACTCTGGCCCTGCACACCGAAACCCGGGAGCAGCTGGTGGTCTATCAATCCGAGCAGGATTGGGTCGTCTATGCCCGCCCTGTGGCCATGTTCATGGAGTGGATCGAGCATCAAGGGCAGGTGGTGAGCCGCTTCACCCCGACTGCGGGCTGAGCGGCGGTTTGCATTATAAAAAAAGGCGCCATCAGGCGCCTGTTTTCTATGGGGTAGAGCTTACTGGTAGAGACCCAGGTTCTCTTTGGCATAGGCTTCAAAATCGGTGCAGCCACCGATGTGCTGCTCGTCCAGGAAGATTTGCGGCACTGTATTAACCGGCTTGCCGGCGCTCTTGGCCAGGTCTTCCTTGGTGATGCCTTCTGCGTGGATATCCACGTAACGGAAATTGAAATCGTCACGCTGTTCAACCAGTTGCTCGGCGATCTGCTTGGCACGGACACAATAGGGGCAACCGGGACGACCAAAAATCACTGCAAACATCTTCTCTCTCCGTTGAATTGAGGCAGAGCACAGCATAGCCCCGCCTCGGTACCGATCAAAGTGCAAATTGTCGATATGACCATTCGCCATTTCCGATAAGCCGACGTATTACTGCTCGATGATCCGGATGAATTGTTGCTGGTAGATGCTCTCCTGCACTCCTTTCTCGAGCCTTGTTCAGGGCATAAGAGTCGCCTTGCTGGCAAGGTGGCTCCCCACATTACTGCTCGATGATCTGGATGGGTTGTTGCTGGTAGATGCTCTCCAGCACTCCCTTCTCAAATACGGTCCAGGGCCAGGGTGCCTTGCTGGCACGGTAGCGCTCGTGGGTAGCCGGGTCCTGCGACAGGCCGCGCTGGAACATGACAAACGCCTTGCGCTGGCCACCGACTGTGTCGATAAAACCGGCCAGATTGGAGGTACCCGTGATGGTGCCTGTCTTGGCATGCACCCGGTTTTTCATCATGGGGGCGGTAACGCTGCGACGCCAGGCCAGGGTGCCATCCACCTGAGAGCTGGGCAGCAACTTGATGAGACCGAGTTCGGCATCATTTTTCTGGATGAAGTTGAGCACAGACAGCATCTGGCGTGCGCTGATGAGGTTATGGGCAGAGAGGCCGGAGCCGTCGGCCAGGGTGGCATTACCGAGGTCGATACCCTGCTTGGTCAGGATGGCGCGTACCGCCATGGTGCCGCTGCGATAGCTGCCCGGCTTGTTGTAGTAGTGGCGGCCTACCGTTTTCAGGAAGGTATCGGCGTAGAGGTTGTCCGATTTCTTCAGCATCTTGGAGAGCATGATGGGCAATGAGACAGAGTAATGGGTACCCAGGGTCTCGGCACTGCCTGGTGCCTTGTGGGTGACCTGAAGCAGCCCTTCGTGTGCTATGCCTGCTCTGTCCATTGCCCAGCGGATGTTGTCCCAGCCCCAGGCTTCCACGTCGTGGATGGCAAAGCGCAGCCCCTGGGGTTCCTTGTTGGGGGTGATGCAGCCTTTGAGCTCATAAAAGTTGCCCTTGGCCATGTCGACTTCCAGGGCGCAGAACTGGCGTGCCATGTCGCCATAGCTCATCACCTCCACCCTGTCGGTGCCAATGCCGATGGGCACGCCGGTGGCGACGTTGCCGGTGGCGGGGCGACCAATCTGGGTGGCTGTAATGGTGGCGTAGGCGCAGTTCTTGTCGATGATGACAGAGGAGACGGGGGCGGCGAAGCAGAGGGTCTGATCACCCCAGGACCAGCCGTTGCCGCGCTCGTAACCGTTATAGGCGCCGGTATTGACGTAGACATTGCCCTTGATGCGGTTGACGCCGAGCTGCTTGAACAGGGCCAGCAGATCCATCCGTGACAAGGTGGGGTCGCCGACGAAGTTGATCCAGATGTCGCCATTGATGGCATCACCCTGTTTGGCACCTGGCTGGGCCTGAATGTCGGTGGCAAAACGGAAGTCGGCACCGAGCTCGAGCCGTGCCGCCAGGGCGGTGAGCACCTTCATGGTGGAGGCGGGGGCTATCATGTCATCGGCATTGCGGGCGAACTCTATGCCGCCATTGCCCTGCACTATGATGGCGTACTGGCCCCCCTTGGGCGGCGTCAGCGTGGCGGCTTGAACCAGAGTCGGAACAAGTGTGGAAAATAGAGCACAAAAACCAATCAACAGCCGCTGCATAAGATCCTCTAACTTAACGAAGGGGTCGGTAGTGCGCTACCCACCCTGATAATCAATATGTTTACGTTCACCGGCCAGCCTGTCGCTGCAAGGTATGATCCGCGCTCAGCCAAGGGCATTGGCGGCGCGGTACCGGCCTTCATAATCAAAAATTTTCTCTTTCACCTGCCAAAAGCGACCTGACTTGCGGGCGATGACAAAGTCGGGGTGACGAAACTGGTTTGATGCGGCCAGCACGCTCTCCAGGGTGGTGAATTCCGGCTCCAGGCCCGGGGCGGGCCAATGATGACGCACAAAGCGCTGTTGAAACAAGCGCCGTGCACCCGGGGAGTGAAAACCGAAGTACTCCATCAGGGTAAGACCATCCTCATCGTGATAGGTCACCTCCAGCCGCTCCCCCTGTTTGCCACGGCCCGCTGTGAGGGTGAGACCGGCGCAGCGAATGACCATGCAGTCTTTCAGATTGAGGGCCTCCTTGAGCTTGTCGTCCGGATCCACCAACAGCTGATCACAACTCTGGCAGCGGCGGGCGGCGATGTCGTTTTCGGCACCGCAGGCGGGACATACCTTGGCGCGAAAGCGGTAGTCACACTCCTCGCGGTGGCCCTCGTCATCTTCAAACAGCCCCTGACAGCGACGGCCGTAGTGCTCAATCACCTTGCCTTCTTCATCAGTCTTGCCCCAGAAGGTGTTGGCAAAACCGCAAGCCGGGCAGGGCACCTGTACCGGCTCGGTGCCGGCGTGGGGTCTGGGCTCACCCACCTCGGGAGCGAACAGGTTGAAGTTGTTGCCCGCGTAATCGAGCACCAGACAATCGGCCTTGCCTGGTGAGAGGCGCAGGCCGCGGCCCACGATTTGCTGATAGAGCGACACCGACTCAGTGGGACGCAGCATGACGATGAGATCGACGTGGGGAGCATCGAAACCTGTGGTGAGCACAGCCACATTGACCAAAAACTTGATCTCCCGCGTCTTGAAGGCGCTGATGAGGGCATCGCGCTCCGGGCCCGGTGTCTCGCCCGTAATGAGGGCCGCCGTCTGGGATTTGGCAATCAGCAGCCCCTGGATCTCACCAGCATGTTCGACGGTAGCGGCGAAGATCATGACCCCTTGCCGATCGGCTGCATATTCCAGCACCTGGCTCAGGATATGGGGGGTGACCCGCTGCTGACGTTTTAGCTCGCCGTTGAGATCCGCCTCGCTGAACAGGCCATTCTCCCGCGCAACCAGCTTGCTGAAGTCGTAGTGGACTATGGGGGCGTCGATGAGCCGCGGCGGCGTCAGGTAGCCATTTTTCACCATGAAGCGCAGGGGAAGCTCGAACACGCAATCGCCAAACAGACGCTCGCCATGGCTCTTTACCATGCCGTGATAGTGACGCCGGTAGATCCAGCCCAGCCCCAGGCGGTAAGGCGTGGCGGTGAGGCCGAGGATTTTCAGGGCCGGATTGCTGGCTCTGAGATGGCCCAACACCTGGTGGTACTGGCTCTCGTCATCCAGCGACACCCGGTGACATTCATCGATGATCAGCAGCGAGAAGGCGCCATCGAAGGCATCCAGATTGCGCGCGACCGATTGTACCGAGCCAAATACCACCTGGGCCTTGGCCTCCTTGCGATCCAGACCCGCGGCGAAGATGTCGGCCTTGAGTCCCCAGGCTTCGTACTTGGCGTGGTTCTGCTCCACCAGCTCCTTGACGTGCGCCAGCACCAATACCCGGCCACGGGCCTTGCGGGCCAGTTCGGCGATCACCAGGCTCTTGCCCGCGCCGGTAGGCAGCACTACCACAGCAGGGTCAGGATGCCGACGAAAGTGACTGATAACGGCGTTGACGGCGTCGATTTGATAGGGTCTGAGAACAAACATGGGGAACGGATGTGGTGCAGGATGGCGCCATTATAGGGATCTTGGCGCCACAAAAACAGCGGGCCGGCATGATGCCGGCCCGCTGGGATCCCTTGAGCTGATTAATGGAAGGGGAAGACGTAGTTCATCCAGCTTGCCATGCGCAGCAGCACCTTGCGCATCACGGAAACATGGTGGAAGTGCTGGGTATAGATGGCGGCCTGACCACTGGCGCCAGCGATCACCTGATACTTGTGCCACTCGGGATCCGTGATGGAGATGACCACAGGCAGACGACCCGGACGCACCGCTGTTGTCTGATCCAGCAGACCAATATTGGCCTGGACATTGCCTGCTGCGATAGCCGGCACCACGGCGGTGACAGTGCCTTTGAAGATCCTGCCGGGGATACCATCGATCACCACTTCGGCCTCGTCACCAATTGCCAGACGCTGCATGCTGTTTTGCCAGAACCAGCCGACGTAGGCGGTATCGTCTTTATGGATGAAGGTCATCACGGGGCGATACATGAAAGGGGTGGCAATCATGCCGGGACGCAGGGCCAGCTGCACCACATGGCCATCACTGGGGGCATAAACCACTGTCTGTGCCAGCTGGTATTTTGCCTCGTTCAGCTGGGCTTGCAGATCTTCCAGGGTGGCTTTTTGCTGGTCAATCTGGGCCACTATGTCGTCCACATTCGCTTGCGTGACATCGAGATCCCGCTGCTTGCCAACTCCCCGCCGCATCAAGTCACTGGCGCGATCCCTGTCCAGTCTGGCAGAACGCAGTCTGGCCTCGATGGATTTGAGGTGTTCACTATTGGCGTCGAGTCGCGCGCTCAGGCTATCCACCTTCAGCTGGAAAGGTTCGGACTCGATACGAAACAGCACGTCGCCTTTTTTCACCGGCTGGTTGGCTTGTACCGGTACCTCGACAACCCGCCCCTTTACCAGGGGAACAATCGGTGTGGAGACGTAGTAGTTGCGGGCCATTTCGGAGTAGGGGTGGTTGTAGTTCATCAGCATGATCAGGGTGCCGATGATGAGCACGCCACCCAGCGCTGCCGTGGGCACAGTCCACTTGTTGAGCGGGATGCGAAAAATCTTGAACACGGCCACACACAGGGCCGTGTAGGTCAGGATCAGTAGCAGGTCCATGATTTATCCCTGTTGTTCAGTCTGTTGGATGGTATCGATGCGTGCCTTGAGATCGGCGAGTTCCTGCTTGAGAAGCTGTATCTCGTCTTCATCCTGTTGCAGACGCTGGTTGAAGCCCCAGCCGCGATCAGGACGATAGACAGTGGCCCAGATCCAGAGGAAGGGCCAGAGCACATGCAGGGTAAACAGACTGACCCATCCCGCCACATGAATGGCATCTTGGTGGGGGTGCTGACGGTGTTTGGCTATTTCATAAGGAATATCGTGGATCACTATGATCCCGTAGAACATGACCAGCCCGACAAAGAAGAGCAGGCCAAGGGCAAAATAATCAAGGAACATGGGTGTCTCCACAGGTTTGATGCACAACCAATCATTGGATTCAATTTTAGATAAAGCAATTGAATATCACATATTTATCGGGGATGCGCCGGGATTTTACAGCCTGATCTTGTATCGAAGCTTAAGCAGGATGGAATAATTAAACATTGATGCAGGACTCATTTTTACGAGCGAAAAGGTGCGCATTTGGTTGGTGACACTGGCCGCCTGTTTATGCTTGCCCGCCACTGCGGATGATCAAAAAAGGGGGCGCCAATTTGGCTCCCCCTTTTGTTTGCAGCATGATGCTCAGCTTTCGCCTGGATTGCTGACCAGGGCCGGACGGTATTTCAGCAGGAAGGCAATGGTAATGGCGGCGGTGGACGCCAGGCCAATGACGGTGGAAATGCCCATCTCCAGCCCAAAACCTATGGGGGCATTGGCCAGGTAGGTGAACACCACAGCCGTCATGAACATGGCGGGAATGGTACAGACCCAGTGCAGTTTGCCCTCTTTGGCCAGATAAGCCGCGGCGGCCCACAGCATGATCACGGCCGTGGTCTGGTTGGCCCAGCCGAAGTAGCGCCAGATCACCCCGAATTCCGCCTTGGAGATGATAAAGCCAAGGATAAACATGGGGACTGCGATGAGCAGACGCTTGGCCATGGGTTTCTGGGTCAGGTTGAAGAAGTCAGCCACAATCAGGCGGGCACTGCGAAACGCGGTATCACCGGAGGTGATGGGCAGGATCACCACGCCGAGGATGGCCAGTATGCCGCCGACGGTACCGAGCAGGCTGGTGGAGACCTCGTGTACTACCGCCGCCGGGCCGCCGTTGGCCATGGTAGCGTTGAGCGCTTCCGTGCTTTCATAGAAGGAGAGGCCCAGTGTGCACCAGATCAGGGCGATGACACCTTCGCCTATCATGGCGCCGTAGAAAATGAAGCGGCCGGATTTCTCGTTTTGCATGCAGCGCGCCATCAGCGGTGACTGGGTGGCATGGAAACCGGAGACGGCGCCACAGGCGATGGTGATGAACAGCAGCGGCCACAGCGGCAGCTCGGTGGGGTGCAGGTTGGAGAAGTCCATCCCTGTGTTGTAGAAGCCTTTGCCGGAGACGATGAGACCGACGATGAGGCCGACCGACATGAACACCAGCAGAGCGCCGAAGATGGGATAGAAGCGACCGATGATCTTGTCGATGGGGACTATGGTGGCGAGGATGTAGTAGGCAAAAATCGCCACAATCCAGTAGACCAGATCGGTGGAGGTGAGGTTGGCCAGAAGGCCCGCCGGGCTCAGTACGAAGACCACGCCTACCAGCATCAGCAACACGACCGCAAACAGGTTCATGAAGTGCTTGGCGACCGTGCCCAGATGTTCACCGACCACGGTTGGCACAGAGGCGCCCTTGGCGCGCACCGACAGCATGCCGGAGAAGTAGTCGTGCACCGCACCGGCAAAGATGCAGCCGAATACGATCCAGAGCATGGCGACCGGACCATAGAGGGCGCCGAGGATCGGGCCGAAGATGGGGCCGACGCCGGCGATGTTGAGCAGTTGCACCAGGTAGACTTTCTTGTCCGACATGGGCACATAGTCCACACCGTCAGCCATGGTGATGGCGGGGGTGGCACGCTCGGGTTTCGGGCCAAATATCCGCTCGATGAACTTGCCGTAAATAAAATAGCCGGCGACAAGTAAGCCGACACAGAGGAAGAACCAGATCATTGCTACGCTCCTGCATTGTTATTCTATGATGTGCGCAGCCAGTCTAATGGGGTCGCCTGTCAAGGGCAGGTGAAACGCGCCGAGCGGCGCCATGGTGACTCGA
This sequence comes from Aeromonas sp. TS_SC_11, assembly GCF_057318915.1. NCBI lineage: Bacteria > Pseudomonadati > Pseudomonadota > Gammaproteobacteria > Aeromonadales > Aeromonadaceae > Aeromonas > Aeromonas sp. TS_SC_11. Next base: position 4,013,188 of record NZ_CM170470.1, on the reverse strand, counting down.
GTGGTCGCCGGCTGTGATCAGGCGCACAGTCCCACGCCACTATTCCAGTCCCAGTTCGTCTTTGAGTTCCTTGAGGTAGCGACGGCTGACCGGTACCCGGGCGCCGCTTGGGGTAACGATCTGGGCCAGCTGGTTTTCCAGCAGCTGGATCTCGAAGATGGCGCTGGGAGAGATCAGATACTGGCGGTGACAGCGCAGCAGGGGGGTCTTCTCTTCCAGGGATTTGAGGGTGAGCTGGGTATGAAACAGCTCACCCTGACAGGCGACGTGCACACCGCCGAGATCAGAGAAAGCGTACTCCACCTGCTCGATGGGCAGCAGTCGCACCCGGTTGTGCAAATAGCCAGGAATGTGGCGGATAGCCGGAGCCAGCATCGCCATGGATTGGGGGCTGATATCCTGGCGCAGGCGGCTTAGCGTCTTGGCCAGCCGTGCCGGCTCTACCGGTTTGAGCAAATAGTCGAAGGCGTTCTCTTCAAAGGCCTGGATGGCGTACTCATCGAAGGCGGTGACAAACACGATGCGGGGCAGGGGATCCAGCATGGCGACCAGCTCCATGCCGCTCAGCTTGGGCATCTGGATGTCGAGAAACACCACATCCGGCTTGAGTCGCTGTATCAGTGGCAAAGCCTCGATGGCATTGGCCGCCTGGCCCAGGATCTCGATATCGGGATCCTGGCCAAGGTGCAGGGCCAACTCCTCACGGGCATAGAGTTCATCATCGACGATGAGTGTGCGGATCATGGGATCTCCTGAACAGAGTGACAATGGGTGAGCAGCCATGGGGGGGAGTACATCTGACCATCAATATCAGGAGGTTCAGCATCCGGAGGCGTCCCTGGGCAGGGTGAAGGAGACGCGGGTCCAGCGCTCCGGCTCGCAGCTGACACTGACGCCATAACGATTGCCAAACGCGCTCTTGAGGCGCCGATCCACTATGGTCATGCCCAGACCATCCCCTGCGGGCTTCTCCTGCCAGGTGCCGGCGTTGTCCTCCACGCAGATAGTCACGCTCTCCTGACGCTCTTCGGTATAAAGGCGGATGCATCCCTGCTCCAGCAAGGTCGAGATGCCGTGCTTGATGGCATTCTCGATGAGCGGCTGCAGGGTAAAGCTTGGCAACTTCAGGTTGGCAAGATGAGGCGGGATCTCGTTGATGACGGTCAGCCTGTCCCCAAAGCGGGCCAGCTCTATCTCCAGATAGGATTGGCAGTGTTCCTGCTCTTCCTGCAGGGTGGCGAGGCCACTCTGGCGCTTGAGGTTCTTGCGAAAGAACAGCGACAGGTGCAGCAGCAGTTCCCGGGCCTTGTCCGGATCGCGCCGGGTAATGGCGCTGATGGTATTGAGGGTATTGAACAGAAAATGGGGATTGATCTGGGCCTGGATGAGCTTGAGCTCGGATTGCACCAGCAGGCGCTGCTGCTGCTCCAGCCGACCGGCCAGCAACTGTTGTGACAGCAGGTTGGCTATCCCTTCCCCCAGCGTGTGGTTGATCTTGAGAAACAGCCGCTTCTTGGGCTCATAGAGCTTGATGGTGCCTATCACCCCCTTATCACCGTGCAGCGGTATCACCAATACGGAGCCAAGCTGGCACTGGGGCGAGAGACTGCAGCGGTAGGGCTGGCTGTTGCCATCGGCAAACAGCACCTTGTTTTTGGCAATGGCCTGCAGCGTGATGGCGGAGGCAATGGGGGTACCCGGTTTGTGGTGATCTTCCCCTGTGCCGATGAAAGCGAGGATCTTGTCGGTATCCGTAATGGCGACGGCGCCGACCCCTGTCTCCTCTTTTACGATATGGGCTATCTTGCTGCTTGCCTCAGCGGTGAAACCCTGGCTCATGATACCGACGGTGCGGTTGGCAATGGTGAGCGCCTTGGCGGAGAAGACCCGGGAGAACTTCTCATACATCCGCTGCTGATCGCGGATCATGCTGATAAATAGCGCCGCACCGCAGGAGTTGGCCAGGATCATGGGAGTGGCTATGGTGCGTACCAGCAGCAGGGATTTGTCAAAGGGGGTCGCCACCAGCAGTATGATGACCATCTGCAATATTTCAGCGCCAAATGTCGTGAAGAACGCAATCCTGGGTTCGAACAGCGCATTCATGCGTCCTGAGCGCATCAGCCGCCAGTGCACCAGCCCGCCCAGCAGTCCCTCGCAGGTGGTGGAGATGGCGCAGGCGAGGTCGGTAAATCCCCCCAGGGTGTAGCGGTGCAGACCCCCGGTCAGTCCGACCAAAAATCCCACCAGCGGCCCCCCCAGCAGTCCCCCCAGCACGGCACCGACGGCACGGGTATTGGCGATGGCATCGTCAATATCCAGTCCCACATAGGTGCCAAGGATGCAAAAACACGAAAAAATAATGTATATCAGTATCTTGTGAGGAAGTCTTACGGAATAGTTGGCCAGGGGACGCAGCAGGGGGCTCTTGGAGAAGAGATAGGCGATCACCAGGCTGACGCTCATCTGTTGAAGCAAAGAGAGGACCAACTGCATAAAAAACGTTCCTCAGAGTTCATACCGAAAAAAGCGGTCGGGATGGGCAAATGTGATCAGGATCTTGTTCTGCGAGCTCCCCCGACCCGAACACGGGCGCAGTTTGCCAGAAACGTGAAATAAAACCATATTAAATCAGCATGTTAAATTGATATTTGTGTAATCGCCAAAGGGTTGATATTGCTGGGTGGAGCATGAATGTATCCGCTGGATGCGCCACATGGAAGTGGCATGCTCCGCCCAGCCTCTTGGCTGGGCGTTTTTTATCCAGGATCGGCGGTGAACCGTTTTGAGGGTAATCGGGCAATTATTCAGGTTTGTCCAATGAGTTATCCCCAGCTTCTGGGGATAACTCAGAAGGCAAAATAGTAACAGAAGCGCCGGGTCAGGTTAAAAAACAGCCGTTGTCCCTCATCCAGGTCCTCCTGCTTGATAAAGGATTTGATGGTGCGTTCATCTTCCCGCAAATCCAGCATGGCAACTCCTTCCGGCCGCTGTGCCTTTATATAAGGCAATACCTTGGGTTTGAGGGGCATGGTGGGCTCGGTGGACAGTACTAGCGCCACTGAACTGTCGGAGAGCAGCACCAGAGAACCGGGAGGATAGACTCCCAATACCTTGATCAGCAACTTGACCAGATCCTGGTCGAACTTCTTCTGTGACAGCTTGTAGAGCTGGCTGATGGCCTGACTCGGGGCGGCAGGCATAGCGCTGCTGCGTGGATGCAACAGTTCGTCATAGTAGTCCACCAGTCCGATAATCCGTGCCAGTGGCGGGATCTCGCCCCCCTTGATGCCGAGGGGGAAGCCACTGCCATCGAGTCGCTCATGGTGCAGATGGGCCACCTGGCGGATCTTGGGCTCGAATGCCTGCAAGTGCGTCAGCATATCCAGTCCGTACTGGGGATGCATGTTGAGAAAATTCTGTTCCGACTTGTTGAGATCCCCCCGTTTCTGGGTGATCTGGCTCGGTATCTTCAGCTCCCCTATGTCGTGGATCAGCCCCGCCAGACCCGCCTCCTCGATCTCGACCGGGTTCATGCCCAATTCGCGAGCCATCAGCATGGCGATGAAGGCCACGTTCAGGCTGTGCTGCAGCAGTATGTCGGTGTGCGGGCTGCGAATGAGGTGCAGGCCGAGGGGGCCCTCATGTTCACTGATGCGGGCGGCGGCATTGCGCACTATCTGCGCCGTGTTGGCCAGTCCCTCGTCAGGCTTGAGGTTGAGGGCCCCCAGCGCATCGCGCAGCTCTGACATGGATTGGCCAAAGGCCTTGTCGGCAGCGCGCAGGGAGCGGCGGAAGGCTTTCTCATCAAAAGGGGGAGGGCCTGAGTCTACTATCTCGTCAATGGCCGACAGATCAGGGCCGGCAGAAGGGATATCGCCCCGCAAGATGGGTTCGATGGGCAGATCGCTCTTGTCCGGATCCACCATCAAGAGGGTGAGGTCGAGGTGACGTATGATGTCGAGTTGCTGCTGATCCTTGATCTTGAAGGCATTGAACATAAAAGGGTGACTGGTCCATCCCGTGGGGAGATGGATGTAGTGGCCGATCCGTAACTGCTCTATCGAGGCTTGTATCAGCGCCATGTGCTAACTCGCATTTCATGAATGCCTACCAACAAGCTAGCAAAATTAGAGAGATAGACAAACAAAAAAGCCCGCGCATGTGCGCGGGCTCTCGAGTTCAAGTCCGATTATCAGGCCTTGGATTTCTTCTTGCTGTCTACCTTGGTCTCAACCTTGGCTTCTACCTTGGCCGCTACCTGAGCTTCCTCGGTGAAGGGACGACCATAGTAGGTGTCCATCAGGATGGCTTTGAGCTCGGTGATCAGCGGGTAGCGCGGGTTGGCGCCGGTGCACTGATCATCGAAGGCTTCCAGCGCCAGCTGGTCAACCTTGGCCAGGAAGTCGGCTTCGTTCACGCCAGCTTCACGGATGGAGGCAGGGATGCCCAGAGTGGCTTTCAGCTCATCCAGCCAGGCCAGCAGCTTCTCGATCTTGGCAGCGGTGCGGTCACCGGCGGCAGTCAGACCCAGGTGGTCAGCCACTTCGGCGTAACGACGGCGAGCCTGCGGACGGTCGTACTGGGAGAACGCAGTCTGCTTGGTCGGGTTGTCGTTCGCGTTGTAGCGGATGACGTTGCTGATCAGCAGGGCGTTGGCCAGGCCGTGCGGGATGTGGAACTCGGCACCCAGCTTGTGCGCCATGGAGTGGCAGACACCCAGGAAGGCGTTGGCGAACGCGATACCGGCGATGGTGGCAGCATTGTGCACCTTCTCGCGAGCAACCGGGTCGTTGGCACCATTCTGGTAGCTGGAAGGCAGATACTCTTTCAGCAGCTTCAGGGCTTGCAGTGCCTGACCGTCGGAGTATTCGTTGGCCAGTACGGAAACGTAGGCTTCCATGGCGTGAGTGACCGCATCCACACCACCGAAGGCGCACAGGGACTTGGGCATGTTCATGACCAGGTTGGCATCCACGATGGCCATGTTCGGGGTCAGCTCGTAGTCGGCCAGCGGGTACTTCATGCCGGTGGCGTCGTCGGTCACGACTGCAAACGGAGTGACTTCAGAACCGGTACCGGAAGTGGTGGTGATACAGACCAGTTCGGCCTTCACGCCCATTTTCGGGAACTTGTAGATACGCTTGCGGATGTCCATGAAGCGCATGGCCAGGTCTTCAAACGCGGTATCCGGGTGCTCGTACATGACCCACATGATTTTGGCCGCATCCATCGGTGAACCACCACCCAGCGCCAGGATAACGTCCGGCTTGAAGGAGTTGGCCATCTCGGCGCCCTTGCGGACGATGGACAGGGTCGGGTCAGCTTCTACTTCGTAGAATACTTCCACTTCCATGTTCAGCTTCTTGAGCAGACGAACTACGTCATCGGCATAGCCGTTGTTGAACAGGAAGCGGTCGGTAACAACCATTGCACGCTTTTTGCCTTCCAGATCACCCAGGGCAATCGGCAGGGAGCCACGACGGAAATAGATGGATTTCGGAAGTTTGTGCCACAGCATATTTTCTGCCCGTTTTGCGACTGTCTTCTTGTTGATCAGGTGCTTGGGACCGACGTTCTCGGAGATGGAGTTACCACTCCAGGAGCCGCAACCCAGGGTCAGGGAAGGAGCAAGAGCAAAGTTGTACAGGTCACCGATACCACCTTGGGTAGAAGGGGTGTTGATCAGGATACGGGCGGTCTTCATCTTGTCGCCGAAGTATCTGATGCGGTCCTGATTGCGATCCTGGTCGGTGTACAGACCTGAGGTGTGACCGATACCACCGATGTTGACCATGGTGCAGGCCATGTCGACAGCGTCTTCAAAATTCTTGGCGCGGAACATACCCAGGGTCGGGGAAAGCTTCTCATGAGCGAACTCATCTTCAGCGCACAATTCCAGGCCTTCACCGATGAGGATCTTGGTGGTGGCAGGTACAGTCACACCGGCCATGGCGGCGATCTTGGTGGCCGGCTGACCAACGATATCTGCGTTCAGCGCGCCGTTGATCAGCAGCACCTTACGTACCTTGTCCGCTTCATCTTTGGACAGGATGTAGCCATCGTGGTTGGAGAAACGCTCTTTTACCTGGTTGTAGATGGAGTCAACGACGATGACGGCTTGCTCGGAAGCACAGACCACACCGTTGTCGAAGGTCTTGGACATCAGGATAGAGGCGACGGCACGTTTTACATCGGCAGTTTCGTCGATGACGATTGGCACGTTACCGGCACCTACACCGATGGCAGGCTTGCCTGAAGAGTAAGCGGCTTTCACCATGCCCGGGCCACCGGTGGCCAGGATCAGGTTGATGTCATTGTGCTTCATCAGCGCATTGGACAGCTCAACGGACGGTTGATCGATCCAGCCGATGATGTCTTTCGGTGCACCGGCGGCAACGGCTGCATCCAGTACCAGCTTGGCAGCGGTATTGGTGGAGTTCTTGGCGCGGGGGTGCGGGGAGAAGATGATGGCGTTACGAGTCTTCAGGGAAATCAAAGATTTGAAGATCGCGGTAGCGGTCGGGTTGGTGGTCGGAACGATACCGCAGATGATACCTACCGGCTCGGCGATGATCATGGTGCCCATCTCGTCATCCTGGCTCAGGATGCCGCAGGTCTTCTCGTCTTTATAGGCGTTGTAGATGTATTCGGAGGCGAAGTGGTTCTTGATAACCTTGTCTTCGATGATACCCATACCGGATTCTGCCACGGCCATCTGGGCCAGGGGGATACGGGCATTGCTGGCGGCCAGGGCGGCGGCACGGAAAACCTTGTCTACCTGCTCTTGCGAGAAGCTGGCGAATTCACGCTGAGCTTCTTTGACGCGGGCGACCAGTGCATCCAGTTCAGCCAAATTGGTTACTGCCATGTTTATCTCCTGATGATTTGAAAACTGTTTAGTAAGAGTTTGGCAATGCCCGGCAATTATAGTCGCCCTGTCAAGGCGAGAATCACTATAAGGGGGTATTTACATGCCTTACTAAATTGCTTTCTGAGCCGATTATAGAGCGGGTCTGACTCAGAAAAATTTGATCTGGATCATGTGTAACAAAAGAACAAAAGAAATTTTGTTTCACAATACATGTTTTCCGGATGTTACGTGAATGTAGAGTGGAGCAAAAACGGGATGAATGGTGCGTGAACAGGGCGCCACGCACCATTTTTCAAGCAGTTAGCACTATTACGTCCCAGTGTCCCCGGGTCGGGGCCAGGGGGAGTACAGGGGCTGCATTGTGATAGAAACAGCGGTCATCCAGGACCAGATATTCTCCTGGATGTAACTCTTGTTGGAAAAATGGTTGTTCTTTTAATCCATGATAAAGCTGAAGCGCGCCGCCACTGACGCCTTCGCTGCCACAAAAGAACACGCCGATAAAGTCGAAGCCATCCTGATGGACTCCTTCCGGTGCGGGAGGCACGCTCTCGCCCTGGGCCGTCGTGATCCGCATCTGGTGAATGCCGATCGCCTTGCCATCCGCGAGTCGAACATGACGGGCAAAGCGGGTCAGCATCTGCCCAAAGGCGGGATGGGCGACAAAAGCGGGATCCAGCTCGGCATAGGTTCTGGGCACATCCCCGAGGAACTTGTTGATGGCGGCGGCCTGAAAGAAGACGCCGTTGTCGAGGGGGAAGAAGCGTGACCCTTCTTTTTCGACACGGCCATAGCGGCGTTCCCGAAAGGTGCCCTGAATATAGGGATCGACCGGCAGTCGATCAAAAAAGCCGAACAGGGGGTCGACAGTGCCTGCCGGCAGCGAATCCAGGTGCCATTTCAACTTGATGTCCGTATCAATCATTACAAAATCCTTGTTTGCTGAGATGAAATCTTGTGCCAAAACTCCGTGGCCACATAAAGCTCGACGTGATTTTATCAGAGTGTTAAATCGCAACAATCTTTATTAACAAGTCAATGTGTTGAATTTTGGCCATGCATTAGAGGAACTAACTGAAAAGCCACGGAAAGGGTGAGATTATTTGATTGGTGAAGGGCATTGGCATGGTGTAAATTTACGCACGATTTATCGGGGGGATCCCCGTGGCCTTGCTTACTTCTGGATGGCGCCTATGGCAGCGATTGACGTCTCTTTATATCTGAAGTTCTTCATCGGTTTGTTCGCGATCATCAACCCATTGGGGTTGTTGCCGGTGTTTGTCAGTCTGACTGGCCATCAAACGCCGGAAGAGCGGATGAAGACCAACACCACCGCCAACATTGCCGTGATGATTATCTTGCTGGTCTCCATGTACATGGGGCAGCTGATCCTCGATGGCTTTGGCATCTCGCTGGCGTCGTTTCGCATCGCCGGTGGATCCCTGATTACCCTGATCGCCTGGTCCATGCTGCAGGGCAAGCTGGGGGAGGTGAAGCATAACAAACAGGAGAAGGGTGAGCTTGCCGCGCGCGAATCTGTCGCTGTGGTGCCCTTGGCACTGCCGTTGATGGCGGGTCCGGGTGCCATCTCTTCTTCTATTGTCTACGCCAGCCAGAGCACCTGGTCCCAGATGCTGGGCATGTCGCTGGTGGTCATGGTGTTTGCATTCTGCTCCTGGCTCATCTTCCGCGCCGCCCCCTTGCTGTTCAAGCTGATGGGCAACACCGGCATCAACGTGGTCACCCGGATCATGGGTCTTATCATGATGTCACTGGGCATCGAGATCATGGTGGCAGGGATCAAGGGAGTCTTCCCCGGATTGATGTGATTCAGGTCTGTTTTGTCGGAGCCGGTCCTCGTGACCGGCTTTTTATTGTTTCTTTTTTGTTAGTCATTTCCTAGAATCGAGCGGGTTTGTATAAAAAACGTCCATGGCGCGATATTTAAATGCTGAATAATTGGCTAAAAGCTGTTTTTTTAACCATTGATCCCAGCCTAGCCTGATGATATCTATTGCATTATTAGAATTGTCAGGGAATTATGCTGGCAGCGGGGTACTTATCTCGTTGATGGACAAATGCATGGAATGTTCTTGTTGGAGTAAATGGAAATGACTCATAAAAAAACAATGATTAATACCCTATTGGTGGCAGCGCTATTTGGCGGAATGAATGCAGCGCATGCTGCTGATGTCCCCGCAGGTACCAAACTGTCTGATGTTCAGCAGTTGGTGAAAGGCAACGGCTCCGAGCCCGCAACGCTCGATCCCCACAAAACCGAAGGAACGGTTGAATCCAATATTCTGCGTGACCTGTTCGAAGGTCTCGTCTCCTCCGGCCCCAAGGGTGAAGTGCTCCCCGGTGTGGCCGAGTCCTGGGAAACCAAGGACAACAAAAAATTCGTGTTCCACCTGCGCAAAGATGCCAAGTGGTCCAACGGGGATCCCGTGACAGCCCATGATTTCGAGTTCGCCTTCAAGCGGGCCGTGGATCCCAAGACTGGTTCTCCTTATGCCTGGTATATGGAAATCCCGACCATAGTCAACGCCACCGAGATCATTGCCGGCAAGAAGCCGTCAGATACGCTGGGCGTGAAGGCCGTCGATGATTACACCTTCGAAGTACAGCTGGAAAAAGCGATCCCTTACTTCGTCAGCATGCTCTCCCACACCACCACCTATCCGGTGCCGAAGAAGGTGATCGAGAAGTTTGGTGACAAGTGGACCCAGCCCGGCAACATGGTATCCAACGGTGCCTACCAACTGAAAGACTGGGTAGTGAACGAACGCGTCGATATCGAGCGCAACCCCAAATACTGGGGCAACGCCAAGACGGTGATCGACAAGGTGAGCTACCTGCCTATCCAGTCCACCAACGCCGAGTTGAACCGCTATCTGGCGGGTGAGCTGGATCTTACCTACAACATGCCCATCGAGCGCTTCAAGCAGATGAAGAAAGATCTGCCCAACGAGGTGAAGGTGAGTGGCTACGTGGGGACCTACTACTACACCTTCAACACCAAACGCAAACCCTATGACGATGTTCGGGTTCGCACGGCACTTACCTACGCCATCGACCGTGACGTGATCGCCGACAAGGTGATGGGCAAGGGAGAAACACCGGGTTATGCCCTGGTGCCTGACTTTGTGGATGGTTTCAAACCGGTTGCCCCCGAGTGGTCCAAGTTGACCCAGGCCGAGCGCGACACCAAGGCAAAAGCCATGTTGCAAGAGGCGGGATATGGTCCAGACAACCCGCTCAAGTTCGAGCTGCTCTACAACACTGACGACAACCACAAGAAGGTAGCGGTTGCCGTGGCCTCTATGTGGAAGAAGCTCGGCGTACAGGTGAGCCTGGTGAACCAGGAGTGGAAGACATATCTGGAGACACTCAAGCAGGGACAGTTTGATGTTGCTCGTCGTGGCTGGATCGCTGACTACAACGAAGCCTCCTCCATGCTGGATCTGATGCAGACCACTCACGGCAACAACGATGGCAAGTACTCCAACCCGGTATTTGACAAGCTGATGGACGAGTCTCGCGACCAGGTCGATGATGCTTCCCGCAACAAACTCTATGTCCAGGCCGAAGAGATCCTCACTAAGGACATGCCGATCGCCCCCATCTACCAGTACGTGACCTCCCGCATGGTCAAGTCCTATGTGGGCGGCTACCCGGCCAACCCGCTGGATAACCTCTACAGCAAAGACATGTACATCGTTGCTCACTGAGTAAAATAACAAGTCGCATAACAAGCAGGCCCGCCAGACGGCGGGCCTTAGTATTAAAACCGCGACCCTTTGGAAGCAGTACAGGACAGGAATTGTCTATGTTGAAATTCATTTTTAAACGTCTATTGGAAGCGATCCCGACTCTGCTGGTCTTGATCACCGTCTCTTTCTTCATGATGCGTTTCGCGCCGGGCAACCCCTTTACCAGCGAACGTGCCCTGCCACCGGAAGTGTTGGCCAATATCGAGGCCAAGTACGGCCTGGACAAGCCCATCGGTGTGCAATACCTCACCTACCTTGGCAATCTGGTCCAGGGCGATCTGGGTCCCTCTTTCAAGTACAAGGACTTCAGCGTCAATGATCTGGTGAGCCAGGCGCTGCCAGTGTCTGCCAAGATCGGGAGCGCGGCTTTCGTCTTTGCCGTCTTGCTGGGGGTGACCTTTGGCACCATTGCGGCCTTGAAACAGAACACCCTCATCGACTATCTCTTGATGTCGTCTGCCATGGCTGGTGTGGTGATCCCGGGCTTTGTGCTGGCACCCTTGCTGGTGCTCTTCTTCAGTATCTATCTGGGCTGGTTCCCGGCCGGTGGCTGGCAGGGGGGCGGGGTGCAATTCATGGTACTGCCGGTATTTGGCATGATGATGTACTACATCTCCGCCATCTCGCGCATCATGCGTGGCAGCATGATCGAGACCATGAACTCCAACTTCATCCGTACCGCTCGTGCCAAGGGCTTGCCGCTGCGTCACATCATACTGAAACACGCGCTGCGCCCGGCCATGCTGCCGGTGGTCTCCTATCTGGGGCCGGCCTTCGTCGGCATCATCACGGGTTCAGTGGTGATAGAGACCATTTTCGGTCTGCCGGGAATTGGTCAGTTGTTTGTCAACGGTGCCCTCAACCGTGATTACTCCATGGTGCTTGGCCTGACCATTCTGGTCGGTGCCCTCACCATTACCTTTAACGCCGTGGTCGATATTCTCTATGCCTTTATCGATCCCAAGATCCGTTACTAAGTCGGGAGTTCATCATGGTTGTCACAACTGAAAAACGCGAGGCCGTCGAGGCGTTCGCACAGCAAGTGGAAGTGGTGGAGGGACGCTCCCTGTGGAAGGATGCCCGTCGCCGTTTCCTGCGTAACAGGGCTGCACTGACCAGCCTCATCATACTGACCATTATCGGTCTGGCGGTGATCGTCGGTCCCCACCTGTCCCAATACACCTTCGACGATCCGGATTGGGGCGCCATGCAGTCCGCGCCGGATATGGAAGCCGGCCACTGGTTCGGTACCGACAGTCTGGGGCGTGATCTGTTCGTGCGCACCCTGCTGGGTGGCCGCATCTCGCTGATGGTCGGCATCATGGGGGCCATGGTGGCCGTGGTCATCGGCACCTTGTATGGCGCGGCGTCCGGTTTCATCGGTGGTCGGGTCGACAGCCTGATGATGCGGATTCTCGAGATCCTCAACGCTTTCCCCTTCATGTTCTTCGTGATCATGCTGGTGACCTTCTTTGGCCGCAATCTGGCGCTCATCTTCATTGCCATCGGGGCCGTAAGCTGGCTCGACATGGCGCGGATAGTGCGAGGCCAGACCCTGAGCCTCAAGAGCAAGGAGTTTATCGAGGCGGCTCACGTCTGTGGCGTCTCCAAGTGGAAGATCATCACCCGTCACATAGTGCCGAACGTGCTCGGTATCGTGGCCGTCTACGCCACCTTGCTGGTGCCGGGCATGATCATGTTTGAATCCTTCCTGAGTTTTCTGGGCCTCGGCGTCCAGGAACCCATGACCAGCTGGGGTGCCCTGCTGGATGAAGGCTCCAAGTCGATGGAAGTGGCCATATGGCAACTCTTGTTCCCTGCCGGTTTCATGGTGGTGACCCTGTTTTGCTTCAATTTCCTCGGGGATGGTCTGCGTGACGCACTCGATCCGAAGGATCGATAACAAGAGCGGCCAAAGATCGATAAGGAGTTTTTATGAAATTACTGGATGTAAAAGATCTGCGAGTCGAGTTCAAGACTCCGGACGGCAATGTGGTGGCGGTCAACGACCTCAATTTCTCTCTCGCCGCAGGCGAAACTCTGGGGATCGTCGGCGAATCTGGCTCCGGCAAGTCCCAGACGGCATTTGCCATCATGGGGCTGCTGGCCAAGAACGGCATCATAACGGGGTCGGCCAAGTTTCAGGGTGACGAGATCCTGAATCTGCCGGAACACAAGCTCAACAAGATCCGCTCCGAGAAGATCGCCATGATCTTCCAGGACCCCATGACCTCGCTGAATCCCTACATGAAGGTCAAGGATCAGCTGATGGAAGTGCTGATGCTGCACAAGGGGGTGAGCAAGGCCGAGGCGTTCGAAGAGTCGGTGCGCATGCTGGATGCGGTGAAGATCCCCGAGTCGCGCAAGCGGATGAACATGTATCCCCACGAGTTTTCCGGTGGCATGCGCCAACGGGTGATGATCGCCATGGCCCTGCTCTGCCGGCCGCAGCTGCTTATCGCCGATGAGCCGACCACTGCGCTGGACGTGACGGTGCAGGCCCAGATCATGACGCTGATGAACGAGCTCAAGCGCGAGTTCAACACCTCCATCATCATGATCACCCACGACTTGGGCGTGGTGGCAGGCATCTGTGACAAGGTGCTGGTGATGTACGCCGGTCGTACCATGGAGTACGGCCGGGTGAACGATATCTTCTATCGCCCGAGCCATCCCTATACCGAAGGCTTGCTGCGCGCCATTCCCCGCCTCGACACCGAAGGGGAAGAGCTGCCCACCATACCGGGCAATCCGCCCAACCTGCTGCGTCTGCCCACCGGTTGCCCCTTCCAGGAGCGCTGCCACAGGGTGAGCGAGATTTGCGGCCAGCAGTCACCTGTTCTGACGCCGTTCAACGACGGCCGCGAGCGGGCCTGCCATTGGGTATCGGATGCCATGATCAAGGGGGCGAATTAAATGGGTACTGACAAGAAACTGCTGCTGGAAGTGTCCGACCTCAAGGTCCACTTCAGCATCAAGAGTGACAAGGCCTGGCCCTGGGCCAAGCCCTCGGCGTTGAAGGCGGTAGATGGGGTAACCCTGCGCCTGTACGAAGGGGAAACCCTTGGCGTAGTCGGGGAGTCCGGCTGTGGCAAGTCTACGTTTGCCCGTGCCCTGATAGGTCTGGTACCGGCTACCGACGGCAAGGTGGTGTGGCTGGGCAACGATCTGACCAAGCTTGACCAGAAGGCGTTGCGGGAGAAGCGCAAAGAGATCCAGATGATCTTCCAGGATCCGCTGGCCTCCCTGAACCCGCGCATGACCATCGGCGACATCATCGCCGAGCCGCTAATCACCTTCTATCCCAACCTCTCCAAAGAGCAGGTGAAGGAGAAGGTGCGCGCCATGATGAGCAAGGTGGGTCTGCTGCCCAACCTGGTGAACCGCTATCCGCACGAGTTTTCCGGCGGCCAGTGCCAGCGTATCGGCATCGCCCGGGCGCTGATCCTGGAACCCAAGATGATCATCTGTGACGAGCCTGTCTCGGCGCTGGATGTTTCCATCCAGGCTCAGGTGGTGAACCTGCTTAAGGCAATCCAGAAGGAGATGGGGCTGTCGCTCATCTTCATCGCCCACGACTTGTCCGTGGTCAAACACATCTCGGATCGGGTGCTGGTGATGTATCTGGGCAATGCGGTGGAGCTGGGCACGCGCAAGGAGATCTTCGCCAATCCCCTGCACCCTTATACCAAGGCGCTGATGTCGGCCGTGCCCATTCCGGATCCGGATCTGGAGCGCAGCAAGGTCATCCAGATCCTGGAAGGTGACTTGCCATCCCCGATGAATCCGCCGTCCGGCTGTGTGTTCCGTACCCGCTGCCCGGTGGCGGGTCCCGAGTGTGCCAAGACCCGGCCCCAGCTGGAGGGCAATTTTGACCACGCCGTCTCCTGCCTCAAGGCCGATCCGCTCTGAGTGTGAGCATCCGATACGGGGCGCCCAGGTGGCGCCCCGATTCATTTTGCATTTGGACAAGATGCATCTTGGCGTTATCTTTTGCTGCTGTTACTATCCGCTTTAACAAGGGGAGTAACTTCTCGCTGGTTTGTCGTCATTACGGTGCACCCATTTCCTGCAGTGCACCCGGCAGCCGGGCAGTTGATGCAAATCAGCTGTAAGTGAGACCTTGCCGAGAGGCAAGGTGTATCTGCTCCAAACGCAAACCCACGCCTCTCGGTCGTGGGTTTTGTCGTTTTTGGGAGAGATGAACATGGGTGAATGGTGGATGTGGACCGGTTTCTTCAGCATAGTGCTGGTCCTGTTATGGATAGATATACGCTTTGTCGGTGGTGGCAAGTCACACAAGGTATCCCTCAAAGAGGCGGGCATCTGGTCTCTGGTCTGGGTCAGCGTGGCGCTGCTCTTCAACCTGGCAATCTGGCTCTGGCTGGATCACAGCGCAGGCCGCGAAATTGCCAACCAGAAGGGGCTGGAGTTCCTCACCGGCTATCTCATCGAGAAAGCGCTGGCGGTGGACAACGTCTTCGTCTGGCTGATGCTGTTCGGTTACTTCGCCATCCCGGCCGAGTTGCAGCGCCGTGTGCTGCTGTACGGGGTACTGGGTGCCATAGTGATGCGCGCCGGCATGGTGTTCGCGGGCAGCTGGCTCATCGAGCAGTTCCACTGGATCCTCTACCTGTTTGGCGCCTTCCTGCTGCTGACCGGGGTCAAGATGCTGTGGGCCGCCGACAAGGAGCCTGACTTGGCCAACAACCCGCTGCTGGGCTGGATGCGCCGTCGCTTCAAGGTGACCGAGACTCTGGAAGGGGAGAACTTCTTCGTCTGGCGTGACGGTGTGCGTTATGCGACGCCGCTGCTGCTCATTCTGGTGCTGGTGGAGGTGAGCGATCTCATCTTCGCGGTGGACAGTATCCCGGCCATCTTCGCGGTGACCACGGATCCCTTCATCGTCCTGACTTCCAACATCTTCGCCATCATGGGTCTGCGCGCCATGTATTTCCTGCTGGCCGGTGTGGCCGAGCGCTTCGCCCTGCTGAAATACGGTCTGGCACTGATCCTGATGTTTATCGGGGTCAAGATGCTGCTGCTGGATATCTTCAAGATCCCGACCGGCATTGCATTGGGCGTGGTGGCGCTGATCCTGCTGGTTTCCATGGGGCTGAGTCTCTTTGTGACCCGTAAAAAAGTGGCTTAAACGCTGCACCCATAAAAAGGGCTCCCGCGGGAGCCCTTTTTCATATCGCGTTATCAGCGTTTGATCTTCTTGGGGTTGGTGTAGCCCCAGATGGTGTACATGTCCGCCAACAGGGCGCCGTTGTACTCCTCCAGATCAGCCTGTTTCACTTCTGCCTCATCCTGACGGCCAAACAGCACCACTTCATCACCGGGCTTCACCCCTTTGAGATCGGTCACGTCCACCATGATGGTGTTCATGGAGGTCTTGCCGACCACCGGTACCTTCTGACCCTGGATCAGCACATAGGCCTTGTTGCTGAGCGCACGACGGTAGCCGTCGGAGTAACCGAGCGGCAGGTTGGCGAGCCAGGAGTCACGTTTGAGAGTAAAGGTGCGGTCATAACCGACTGTGTTGCCCGCCGCATAGTGGTTGACCGAGGCAACCTGGGTCTTGAATGCCATCACCCGTTTGTATTCGGTGTAGGAGGGGATGGAGTCACCGTAGAGCAGGCCGCCCGGGCGCACCATGTCAAAGTAGGCGTCCGGCACTGCCAGGGTGGCGAAGGAGTTGGCGGCATGGATGGTGATCTTGCTGCGATCCAGCTTGCCTGCTTCCAGCAGCCACTGGGAGTCCAGCTTGAACTGGGCTAGCCCCAGCTTGACGTCCTCTTTCTCCTCCACCGGGAAGTGGGTCATGATGCCGACCGGGGTGATCCCCTTGAGCTTGAGCATGGCCAGCGCATCTTGCTTGGCATCGGCCAGACGCAGGTCGATGCCGTTGCGGCTCATGCCGGCGGAGTTGAGGGCGACATGCACCGGAATGGTGGTGTGGTGGCGCAGGGCGATGTCGGAGATCCCCTGAGCACTCACCAGGCTGCCAACTAGCTCTTCCAGCTTGTAGGGCAGGGCCTGTTCCACTTCGATCGGTGTGGCGGCCCGTACCCGCATCAGGCGGCCGCTGAACCCCTTCTCGCGGGCAACGCGGGCCTCTTCGTTACTGGCGATGCCGATACAGGGGATCTCGGCCTTGATGACGGAGGGAACCAGCAGGTCGATGCCGTGACCGTAGGCGTCCGCCTTCATGATGGCGCAGATCTGCGGGCCCTTGTCGCCGAGGCGGGTCTTGAGGGTCTGCAGATTCTGCTCAAACGCGGTCAGATCTACTTCCAGCCAGGCGTTGCTGGCGGTTTGTACTTCGCCGTTGCGATGATCGCTTGCCAGAGGCAGATAGGGGGCTGCGACGGCTTGACCGGCCAGCAGGCCCAGGATCAAGGTGGCCAGCAGTGTCTTCTTGTGCATGGGGTGATTCCTTTTTTATTGTTGGCGTTGAGGTGCATGACGACCTTATGACGGCCTTTGTCATGCAGATGGGATAGAGTGTAGCCAAGGCATTGTTATTGTTATGAACTTTGTCAATTTCCTGCGGCATTATTCCCGTTGGAAGTGTATCGCAAGGTGTCGATTGTGGCACGTCTCATGGGAGCCAGTAGATGAGAGATCTGGAGTGTCGTGTACCGCCTGTTCTGCTGTTTGGCATAGTGGTGCTGGCCATGGTGTTGGGGGGCGGTAGCGGGGAGGGGTGGCCAGAGCTGGCCCTGTTACTGACGGTGGTCGGCAGTGTGTTCGGTTTTGGCGGCGTGCTGCGCTTTCGCCAGCATGGCACCACTGTCAGTCCAACCCGGCCGGCGCAGGCCAGTGTGCTGGTGACCACAGGGCTTTATCGGCTCAGCCGCAATCCCATGTACCTGGGGCTGCTCTGCTGGACAATGGCGCTGGCCTGCCATCTGGGTGGTATGGGGGTCTGGATCTGGCCCCTGGTGCTGTGGGGCTGGCTCGACCGTTTTCAAATCGTGCCGGAAGAGCGGGCCCTGCAGGCTCGCTTCGGTGAAGCGTATGCAGAGTACTGCCGGCGGGTTCGTCGCTGGTGCTGAGCCGCGCGACACGCTGAAAAAACGCAGATAAAAAACGGCCCGCATCAGCGGGCCGTTCTACTTTTCGGGGGCAGGGGAGGATCACGCCTTGGCGGTATCGACCTCACCCAGAGGTTCGGTTTCCCCCAGGCTGTCTTCGGTCTTGGCCACCACGCTGGCGGCGATGGCATTGCCCAGCACGTTGGTGGCTGAACGGCCCATGTCGAGGAAATGGTCGATCCCGAGCAGCAGCAGAATGCCCGCTTCCGGAATATGGAACTGGTTGAGGGTGGCAGCGATGACCACCAGCGAGGCGCGTGGCACACCGGCCATTCCCTTGGAGGTGACCATCAACAGCAGCAGCATGGTGATCTGCTGAGCCAGGGAGAGCTCTATGCCATAGGCCTGGGCGATGAACATGACCGCAAAGGTGCAGTACATCATGGAGCCATCCAGGTTGAAGGAGTAGCCCATGGGCAGCACGAAGCTGGCGATGCGCTTGTCACAACCAAACTTCTCCAATCGATCCAAGGTTTTGGGATAGGCAGCTTCGGAGCTGGCGGTGGAGAAGGCGAGCAGTATGGGTTCGCGGATCATGGCCAGCAGGGTCAGGATGCGGCGGCGGATAAACAGACTGCCCATGGCAATCAGCAGCAGCCAGAGGCAACCCAGCGCCAGATAGAATTGCGCCATGAAGGTGCCGTAGGTGGCCAGGATGCTGAGACCTTCCTTGGCGACCATGGCCGAGATGGCACCAAATACCGCGAACGGAGCGAAGTTCATCACGTAGCCGGTCACTTTCAGCATGATCTCGGCACCGCTTGCCATCAGTTTGACTACCGGCTTGGCGGCATCGCCCAGAGCAGCGGCAGCCAGCCCGAAGAAGAGGGAGAACACTACTATCTGCAGGATCTCGTTGGTGGCCATGGCCTCTACCACGCTTTTCGGTATGGCGTGGGTGACAAAGTCCTTGAGGGAGATGGCGGTGACGACCACACCTGAGCTGGCGGTATCATCCGGCAATGAGAGAGAGAGACCCACGCCCGGTTGCAGCAGGGTAACCATCACCAGTCCCAGGCTCAGGGAGAGCAGGGAGGCCAGCATGAACCAGCCAAGGGTCTTGGCGCCAATGCGACCGACAGTGCGGGTGTCGCCCATCTTGGCTATGCCGACGACCAGGGTAGTGAAGACAAGGGGGGCGATGATCATCTTGATCAGACGCAAAAAGATGTCGGTCAGTATGGTGATATCGTCCGCAAAGCCTGCGGCCTGATCCGGGGCAAACATGCGATAGCCCTGACCAGTCAGGATGCCAACCAGCATCGAAATGAGGATGGCAACCGTCAATTTATTCATTTTCATGGGGGTAGGTCCCAGTTTTGATAAGTGCAAAGCGTTTAGGGTGGCAGGAGTGCCACTTCAGTCCGTTTTTGTGATCCGTGCCGTAGATTCCTGACAGCCGGTGTGCTGGCAGCATGCCTAATCCGGGGGGGTAAATCCAGAGCCTTGTAGCAGAATTTTATGTTGTCATTAGTTGTATGTGATATGGATCTTGCATTTTGGCGATATTAATCGCTGTTTATTTTAATTTCAGCAAGATAATTAGCCTGCATGCATCGTTCATTTAATGAGCGCTCAGCCAAGGTGAAGATCAGCAGGGCAGAGGTGGTGTGTTGCACCTGCATCTGTGCCAGGAAGAGGTCAGGTTCTTCTTCATCAAAGCCGAACACGGGGCGCGAGGGGGTGACCCTGACCGCATCGCGCTGCAGCGTCAGTTCGTTCACCTCAATCCACTCATAGTCCCGGCTTTGCGCCATCTCGCCAGCGCGCTTGAGCACATACTTGCGAGCCGTTTCCCGATCGATCAGATCGTTGCCGACAAACTCCAGCTGCCACTTGTCGGGGCCAAGTTGTGTCTGGGAAAAGCCGGTCTGGCCGTTCCAGAATGACTTTTCGCTGTGATAGGAGGTAGCACAACCGATCAGCAGGAGACTCAGCATGCAGGCCGACAAGAGGTCGGACAGGCGGGCGCTAAAGCAGAATCGTCGCGCATGGCGACGGGAGCAAAAGGAGAGGAGGAGCTGACGTTGCATCTCGATGGCCGGTTGGCAAAACACTTTGTCACTACAGCACAAACCGATCAGTGAGACAATCGTCGCTCAGGTCATCAACGGGCAGTGCCAGAGCTGCGGCACAAAAGAAAAGGCCTTGTCGTTTGACAAGGCCTTTACCGGGGAATTTGGTCGGTGTGAGAGGATTCGAACCTCCGACCCTCTACACCCCATGCAGATGCGCTACCTGGCTGCGCTACACACCGACGGAGTCAGCTCGGCTGACGGGGGCTGAGTTTATGGAGATGCTCCGACCCTGTCAACAGGGGAAATCCCGCTCTGAGACTGTTTGCCTGCTTTGCGAGCAATTGACGCTCAAAGTGCCGCCACAGTGGTTGAATTCGGCCATCGAGAGCTCATTTCAGGGGGCGTTGTGACGCATTTTTCAAGGCACCATACAAACGGCCGCCCTGGGGGCGGCCGTTTGTATCAGTGGTGAGCGGATCAGCGGTTGAAGGTCAACCGCTTGCCCAGCACCTGATCGGTGACCTGACCGTTTTGCCAGGCGATCTGGCCATTCACAAGAGTCATCTCCACCGTGCTGTGGAAGCGGTAACCGTTGAAGGGTGACCAGCCACACAGGTAGAGCAGGTTGCTGTCGTTGACCACATAGGGCTTGCCCAGATCCAGCAGCACCAGATCCGCGAAGTAGCCCTCACGAATGTAGCCGCGATCCTGCACCTGGAAGCGCTCGGCTACCGCGTGGGATGTCTTCTTGACGATAGTCTCCAGTGAAAACACGCCGTTGTGGTAGAGCTCCAGCAGCGCCAGCATGGAGTGCTGCACCAGGGGGATGCCGGACGGCGCCTTGAAGTAGCTGTTCTGCTTCTCCTCCCAGGTGTGGGGGGCGTGGTCGGTGGCAATGATGTCCAGCACGTCGTTGCGCACCGCATCCAGCAGGGCGTGCTGGTCGGCGGCTGTCTTCACCGCCGGGTTGCATTTGATCTGGCTGCCCAGGGTGTCGTAATCCGCCTCGTTGAAGAAGAGATGGTGGACGCATACCTCGGCGGTGATGTTCTTGTCTTTCAGCTCGCTGAGATCATGGCTGGCGGTAAACAGCGACAGCTCCTTGGCGGAGGTCAAATGCAGCACGTGCAGCTTGGCACCGTACTTTTTCGCCAGACCCACCGCCATGCTGGAGGACTTGTAACAGGCCTCGTCATTGCGAATGCGGCCGTGCTCGCGCATCGGCACATCTTCGCCCCACTTGGCGCGGGCCTCGTCTTCCAGCACCTTGATGGAGGGGGTGTCCTCGCAGTGGGTGACTATCATCACAGGGCTCTCGCGGAAGATGGCGGCCAGTGTCTCCTGATTGTCCACCAGCATGTTGCCGGTGGACGACCCCATGAACACCTTGACCCCGCAGGACTGCTTGGGATCGAGGCGCTTGATCTCGTCGAGGTTGTCGTTGGTGGCGCCGAGATAGAAGCTGTAGTTGGCGGCGGAGGAGTTGGCGGCTATCTGGTATTTGGCTTCGAGGGCGTCGAGGGTGGTGGTCTGGGGATTGACGTTGGGCATTTCCATGAAGCTGGTGGTGCCACCTGCCACGGCGGCTCGGGATTCACTGGCGATGGTCCCCTTGTGGGTCAGGCCAGGTTCCCGGAAATGGACTTGATCATCGATCATGCCGGGGATGAGGTGGCGGCCTGCCGCATCGATCACAACGGCATCGGGCGCCTCGAGATGGGGGGCGATCCGGGCGATCCGTTCCCCTTCAATCAATACATCGGAGGCGTAGATGCGGCCTTCGTTGACCAGGGTGGCATTCTTGATAAGCAATTTGTTCATGGGGGAGTCCAGTTCCTTTGTCAGTGATCGCGGGTCATAATATCGCAAACTGTACTTTCTCTGTAGCAAGGTCTGACTGATGAAGTTATTTGTAAGAGATTTGACCGTGATCGACTCCAGCTACCTGTGCGAACGCCGCGGCATGGTGGGGGAGAGCTGGCTGGTGGACGTCGAGATGAGCGGCGAGCTCAACGAGATGAGCATGTTGCTGGACTTTGGTCGGGTGAAAAAGCTGATCAAGTCGATCATCGACGAAGAGGTGGATCACAAGCTGCTGGTGCCGGCCGAGTGTGCCCTGATCCATGTGGCGCATTTGGAGGGGGAGGAGAGCACGGTCGATCTGCTGCGCCCCCAGGGATCCATTCACCTGCGCTGCCCGACTCAGGGCTTTGCCTTCATACCGGCGCCCCAGGTCGATAAAGAGTCCGTCACCCGCTACCTGCTGGCGGTGCTGGCCCAGCGTCTGCCCGGCAACATCCGGGATCTGTCGGTGACCCTGCGTCAGGAGCAGATCGACGGTGCCTTCTATCACTACAGCCACGGTCTCAAGAAGCACGATGGCAACTGCCAGCGGATCGCCCACGGCCACCGTTCTCCCATCGAAATCCATGTGGATGGGATGCGTGACGGTGAGCTCGAGCTGAACTGGGCCGAGCGCTGGGCCGATATCTACCTTGGCACCGATGAAGACAAGGTGGACCTGAGCGAGCTGAACTTGAGCGATGTCGCCCGGGCCCAACTGGGTGAGCAGCACCTGGGATTCAAGTATGTGGCCCCCCAGGGGCTGTTTCAGCTCGCCATGCCGGCGGCCGAGGTGGAGATGATCGACACCGACACCACCATAGAGCTGCTGGCGTGCTACATAGCCCGTGAAGTGAAAAAAGCGGTGGGTGACAAGTTTGTGAAGGTCGTGGCCTATGAAGGGGTCGGCAAGGGCGCCATCGCCTACGCCTGATCCCACCGCACTGCCACCAGATAAACAAGGCCCCGCCAACAGCGGGGCCTTGTTGTTTCAGCGAGAGAGACTCAGGCGCTGAGCTTGAAGCGCTTGACCAGATTCTCCTGCTGCTCGGCCAGGGCGTCCAGCTGCTGGCTGGTCTCGGCGACCCGTTCAATGCCCTGATAGTTGAGATCCGAAATATCCGAGATGCGGTTGAGGTTGGTGGCGATGTCGGCACTGGTCGCTTGCTGCTGCTCGGCGGCGGAGGCGATCTGGCTCGACATGTCGCTGATGAGCACCACTATCCCCTGCACCTCCTCCATGGCGGTATTGGCGTGAGAGCTCTGATCCACGCAGCTGTCCATCTCGCGGGAGCACTCCTGCATCACTGTCACCGCCTTGGCGACCCCCTGCTGCAGGTTCTCGATCATGGTCTGGATCTCGCTGGTGGACTGGGCGGTACGCCCCGCCAGACTGCGCACTTCGTCGGCCACCACGGCAAAGCCGCGGCCCTGCTCGCCGGCACGGGCGGCCTCGATGGCGGCATTGAGGGCCAGCAGGTTGGTCTGCTCGGCGATACCGCGAATGACGTCGAGGATATTGCCAATCTGGCCACTCATGGCGCTGACATCGCCAATCACCTTGCCGGTCTGTTGCAACTTGCCTGCCAGCTGATGGGTGGTGGTGATGTTGCCCGCCATCACCTTGCGGCCGGTCTCGGAGGCTTTCTCCACGTCCTGTACCCGCTCCAGGGTCTGGTTGGCGGCCTGGGCCACTTCCCTCACCGAGGCTTCCATCTGGGTCATGGCGGCGGCGACCGAGGCGGTCTCCTGGCGCTGTGTTTCCAGATCCGCCCGCACCGATTCTGTGGTGTGGCGATTGTCGTGGGCGGCGCTATTGAGCTGGGTCGAGGCCTGGGAGAGCTGGGTGAGCACATCCCCCATCTGCTGGATCAGCAGGTTGACCTGGCTGCCGAGCTGGCCGAACTCATTTTGGCTCTTGAAACCGACGCGCTGTGTCATGTCCCCCTGGGTCACTTCGGTCAGCACCCGCAGCAGCTCCTTGAGGGGGCGGCGTATGGCTTTGCCCAGTGTGTAGGCCACCAGGATGGCGATGAAAATGGCGATGGCGATGCTGATCCCCTGGATCAGGGTGCTCTGGGCCTGCACCTTGCCGGAGGCGCGAATGCTGTTGTTCATCAGCTGCTGGCTCTGATCGGTGATCCCTTCCAGTTTGCTCTGGATGCTGACGATGAGCTTGCTGGCTTGCTTGCTCTCCTCGCGCATCCGCTCCTGCTGCTTCATCAACGCCAGGTATTGGGCAAGCACCCCTTCGCTGGCCGTGGTGTCGCGCACGAACCCATGGACGTAGTGCCCCATATTGTTGTCGAAATCCTTGAGCTCTCCCTGCAGATCCTTGATGGTGCTGTTGAAGCCCTCGATCTGCATCTTGTTGCGTTTGAGCGCCGCCTCTATGGGGGCGGGGATGCTCTGGTTGAGCGCATCCATGGTGGAGAGCTCGATGGCGGAGAGCTTGGTGGTCAAGGTCTCGGACAGCATCTTGATGAAGCTGTCGTCGATGGTGATCATCATGTCGCCGAGGTTTTTCTTGAACTGGGGCAGACTGACCTGAAACTGCCCCTTGGCCTGGTTCACCTTGTGCAGACGGGTGAGCAGGGCCTGGTGTTCGGTGGGTAGCGTCCCGGTCAGCTGCAGATAGTCGCTGACCAGTTTGGTCAGTGTTGCCATGTCACCCTGCAGTTGCGGGTGCGCCGCGGCCTGCTGGCTGAGGGTGGCGAGTGTCTTGTCGACCTGGGCCTTGGCCTGTTGCAGCTCGGCCACTTCGGCCGGGATCTGCTTGGGATCCTGCTCGGTCAACACGTCTGTGAGCCATTTGTTGGCGCTGAGCAGGCTGATCTGGGTCTGGCTGCTGGCGATCACCAGCGGCATGGATTGCCGGGTAACCTGATCCAGCGCCTGATTGAGCTCGCTCTGGCTGCGAAAGGTGAGTACCGAGGTCGCCGCCATCACGGCCACCAGAATGGCAAAGCCTAAATAGACTCTCTGCAAGATGGAGAGGTCTGACATGGATTGTTTCATTATTGTCCCGCTGTATATGCAAAAGTCCCTTGCCTGAATACCCCGTCCATTTGATACCCTGCTATCACCCTGGGCGAGCGACGTCAGCAGACGTCCTCCGGCTATCGGTATTTTTAACAATAACTGAAGAGAATGGGACAACGGCTGTGTCAAATATCGGCTTGTGTCACACTTGACCGGCCCTGACGGCAACTTTGGGAGCCGCTTGAGGTGGGTTTAGAATTTTCTTTTTCATATAAGGGAGTTATCCATGGCGCAAGAAACCATTTTCAGCAAAATCATCCGTAAAGAGATCCCCGCCGACATCCTTTATCAAGACGATTTGGTGACCGCATTCCGGGACATTCAACCCAAGGCCAAGACCCATATCCTGATAGTGCCGAACGTGCTGATCCCCACCGTCAACGATGTAGAGCCCGAGCATGAGCTGGCCCTTGGCCGCATGTTCACGGTGGCACGCAAGCTGGCAGCCGATGCCGGTATCGCCGAGGATGGCTATCGCCTCATCATGAACTGCAACCGCCACGGCGGGCAGGAGGTCTACCACATCCATATGCATCTGGTGGGTGGTCAATCCCTGGGGCCGCTGCTCTGCCTGTGATGAGTCCGTTTCCCCGTCTGGCCGGTCTGTTGCTGGCCAGCACCCTGCTGGGGGGCTGCGCCTCCCAGTGGCAGGATATGTTCGTCTCCTATTCCGATCAGATGGTGCCCCTGCGCAACCAGCTGCTGCTGGGACACGCCGCCGAGGCCCTGCCCGAGGTGCGTGAATCCACCCTGGGTGATGACACCTATGTGCTGGACCGGCTGGAGCAGGGGCGCATCGCCTGGCTGGCCGGGCAGGATGCGGGCAGCAAGCAGGCCTTTGCCGCCGCCGACAGCCGCCTCGAGTGGGAAGACAATCAGGCCGAGTATCGGCTGAGCCAGGGCCTGAGTCAGGCGGGCAGCCTGCTTACCAACGATCAGAGCATGGCCTACCTGACGCCGGATTATGAGCGCACCATGCTGCATCACTATCTGGCGCTGAATTACCTGCAACGGGGGGATGCCGACGGCGCGCTGGTGGAGGTACGCCGTGCCAACCAGGTGCAGGAGCGGGCCCTCAAGGCGCGAGCGGGGGAGGTAAGCAAGGCCCGGGAAAAAGGTGCCGAAGCCAGCACAGAGCGCAATATGCGCCAGCTCATGTCGCGCGGGGCACCGGATCTGGATCGGCTGATCGGCAAGGTGAAAAACGGTTTTCAGAACGCCTACACCTTTTATTTCTCCGGCGTGCTCTATGAGGCGGCCGGGGATCTCAACGACGCCTGGGTCGACTATCAGCGGGGTTATCAGATAGCGCCGGACAACCAGAGCCTGCAGGACGCCTTGCTGCGCCTGGCACGGCTGCGTGGCTCGCCGGATGAGCTGAAAGAGACCGAGAAAAAGGTGGGCCGCAAAGCGCCGCTGCTTGCCAAGGATCAGGGTCAGTTGGTGGTGTTGTTTGAAGATGGGCTGATCCCGGCGCGGCGGGAGCTGTTCCTGCCGCTGCCCATTTCTACCTCCAGCGGTGATTTTCGTACCTTTACCGTGGCCGTCCCCTATTACGACAATAGAGCCAGCCAGACTGGCCCCCTTGTGGTCTCGGTAGGCAAGCGAATCGAGCAGACCAGCGAGCTGGTGCGATTGGAAGCGCTGGCCGCCAAGGATCTGCAGGAGCGACTGCCGGGCATGCTGACCCGTCAGGCGCTGCGGCTGGTGGCCAAGGAGCAGTTGAGGCGCACAGCCGCCAAGGAGGGAGGTGATGTGGGCAATATTCTGGTGGGCATCTTCAACACCCTTTCTGAGCGGGCCGATACCCGCAGCTGGCTGACGCTGCCTGCTCAGGCATCCAGCTGGCAGGGCATGCTGCCTGCCGGTGACGTGCAACTCACTCTGGGGGCGGGGAGTGCCATGCGCCAGTTGCCGCTCACCATACATGGCGGACGCACCACCCTGGTGTGGGTGCAACGGCTCGGCGCAGGCCTGACGACCCGGGTGATGCCGCTCTAGGCACCTACTCAAACGACAATGACACCCATGACTGATCGGTTGGGCCCCTGTGGCCGCCGGCTAAGGAGATCAAGATGAAAGCATACGGGTTGGCCCTGGGGTTGGTTATGCTGCTGGCAGGCTGCGCCACCAATACGTCCGGCGTGGCGCTCTATGGCGCTGCGGGCGCGGCGCCTGTGCAGGAGCAGCATCAGAACGTCAATGTGACCCTGACCGAGCTGAGCCGGCGCGAGCAAAACGGCCTGCTGCAGGTCAATGTGGCCGCTGCCAGTACCCAGCGTGGCGATAACAAGCTGCAATATATGTTCTATTGGTATGATGAGGCGGGGCAGGAAGTGGCCAGTGATGGTCGCGGCTGGACGCCCATCAAGCTCCACGGCTATCAGAGCCGCACCCTGTCTGCTCTGGCGCCGAGCCCGGCCGCTCAGGGATACCGGATTTATGTACGCGAAGTGATTGAGGAATCCAACTGATGAAAATGAATCATGCCCTGCTGATATTGAGCGGCGCCCTGCTGCTTGGCGGCTGTTCCAGTACCACCGTCAGCTATGGCGACCCCACCGAAACCGAGACGGTGACCGTGGATTACGGCTCATCGGATCTGCAGGCCATTGCCGACAAGATGGCGGATTCCATGCTCGCTTCACCGGCGACCAGCGAGATCACTGCAGGTGGTCGTCCCGTTATGTTCATGGACTCCATCCGCAACAAGACCTCGGAGCACATCGATACCGAAGCCATCACGGATACCATCCGCACCAAGTTGCTGCGCGTTGGCAAGTTCCGCTTCGTCGACATGAGCAAGGTGGCCGCGGTCAAGCAGCAGCTTGAATACCAGCAGAGCAGCGGCATGGTGGATCCTGCCTCCATGGTACGTCTGGGCAAGCAGACCGGTGCCCGCTACATGGTCTATGGCAACCTCAGCAGCATCGTCAAGGACAACGGCAAGGTGAAGGACGTCTACTACCAGATGACCATGAACCTGATGGATCTGCAAAATGGCGAACTGCTGTGGGCCGACCAGAAAGAGATCCGCAAACAGGCGAAGAAATCCACCTTTGGCTGGTGATCTGGCAGAGCTCGAGCTGCTGGCCAGCCTGCCAGTCCCCTGGTGCTCGGGACGGCTGGAATCTCTGGCCAGTGGCCTGACCAACTGCAACTATCGACTGCGCCTCCCCTCGGGGCGCAGTCATTTTTTGCGGCTTGGTCACCCCGACCCCTATCGGCTTGGCATCGACAGAGCCACAGAGTGGCAGCTCTATCAGGGTGCCATGGCACAAGGGTTGGCGCTGCCCTGCCACCACAGCGATCCTGCCAGCGGTTTGATGTTGCTGGACTGGTGCGACGAGCCAAACTGGGCCGAGGCGCCACCCCCCCTGGCCGATCAGCCCGGTCTGCTGGCTGAGGTGCTGGTGCGATTGCACCGGCTGCCGGTGCCCGCCGTCGTGATGGCGGTGCGGGCTCATGCCGCCGGTTATCGCGGCCGTCTGGCCCGGATCCCTGAGTGGTTGCCTGCGCTGGAGCGTGCGCTGCTTGCCAGTCGCGAGCCTGACGACTGCTGGCTCCCTTGCCATCACGATCTTAATCCGGCTAATTTGTTGGGGTCGCGCCCCTGGGTCATCGACTGGGAGTATGGCGCCGCCGGTCACCCCGGTTTCGAGGTCGCCAGCATACAGCGCACCCACGGCTGGGATGACGAGCGGCGAGCGGCACTGGAACAGCGCTATCTTGAGCGGGCAGGGAGGACGCTGGGAGCAAAGGGCTTTCAGAGTCAGGCCTTCCTGCCCTGGGTCGATTACATTGGCCTGCTGTGGGCCCTGCTGATGGCCGAGCAACAAGCCGAGCCTGATTATCAGGCCCTGATCGACATGAATCGTCAACGTTTGGAGTAGTGCATGATGACCACCTTTTCCTGGCGTCAGCCCCGCAGCTGGAGTCTGTTGTTGCTCTGCCTGCTGCTGGTGGGTTGTTCCACCCGCGTTGTCTATTACTGGCTGGACGTGGCCATCGTCTGGCAGCTGGATGACTACTTCTCGCTGGACTCTAGCCAGAAGCGCTTGCTGGATCATGAGGTAAAAGGGCTGATGGCCTGGCACCGTCAGCACGAGGTGCCCCGTTATGCCGATGATCTCGATGCTCTGGCCAAGGCGGTCGCAAGCCCCATGAGCCCGGCGCAGGTTTCCCGCCATCTGGATGCGGCCCAGCAGAGCCTGACCCGCACCCTGGAGAACACGGTTCCCCGTGCCGTTCGGCTTGCCCGCACCCTGACCGAAGATCAGGTGGCCATGTTCATGAAGGACAGGCTCACCCGTCAGGCCGAGCGGGAGCAGGACTTTGCCCGCAAGCCCAAGGCCGAGATGCTCAAGGAGTTCACCGACAAGATGAACGAGCGACTGGTGTTCTGGATTGGCGAAGTGAAACCGGCGCAGGCGCCTTTGGTGGCGCAGTGGGTGGAGTGGCAGTATGAGCTGCAAGCCCCCTGGCTGGAGTTCCAGACCGCCTGGACCAAGGAGCTGGCCCGGCTGATGAAGCAGCGCCAGAGCCCGGACTTCGGTGCCCAGCTCACCGCCCTGTTGCAGCAGGGGGATGGGCTCATGGATGGCCGTTTCACCGGCTACACGGATCAATCCCGCCAGCGTACCGTCAACTGGCTGAGCGCCCTGAGCCAGTCGCTGGATATCTCCCAGCGCACCCATCTTTACTCCCTGCTCAAGGACTATGCCCGGGACTTTAGAAAGATGTCCGAGGGGTAAGCGCAGGGGGGCATTGCAAGGTCAACGCGGCGAGGTGATGAGCCTTGCCGCCTTGTCCTTGGCGGGCCTCTGTGGTAGTTTGCCCTTTCTATTATTTGGGAATTAACTTTTTGAGCCTGCTGGACAAAGTGAAACTGGCGCTGATGACACTGCTCATCTCGCTCACTCTGTTGCTCTCTACCGTCTCGGTGGAGGGGCTCGAGGTATCCGCTCATCCGTCTACCACCCAGCACGCTCAAGTGATGAATGATGCCGGAACAGGCGAGCAGTCAGACAGCTCGCGGGTGCTCCACAGTGCCAGTGACAGCGATGACGGCATCGTCAAGTTTGTCGGCTCCCACCAGAATCACCTGTTGCGTCTCGAGCACTCCCTGCGCAGCGATAGTCAGCCCGGCAGCGTTGTCTACGAGCTGATCATGAGCTGGTCGCAGCAGGCGATCCTGTTGCTGCTGTGCGGCCTGCTGTTCTACGCTGTCCTCTACTCCCCCAAAAACAGTTTCCGCGACCGCTTTGCCACCATTCATCGGCACAGGTTGCAACGCCAACACCTGCAATACCGCTTCTCCCAGAGCTATCTCGCCTGATCCCGATGGGGTCCGGTCTTACTGCACAGCCTCATCGCCTCCCGTAAAGCCTGCTCACCGCGCGTGAACTGGCTCACTGTCTCGTTTGTATTTTCTTGCGTGCCGTTCACCTTTTTGGTGTGCGTGCCCGCCGCCTTCTCCTGACAGAGGCTTTTGCCATGAGAAAAAAGAGTCATATTACCCTGAACCGCATGAGCAAGTGGCAGTACGCCCTGCTGCTGCTCATGCTGTTCACTTTCGCGTTTTACTCCCTGCCAACCTTCTTCGGTGAGCAGCCCTCACTTGGCCTGCATGGCCAGACCAGCCTGACAGAAGCGCAGCGCACCCTGCTGGCCGACAACCAGATAGCACCGGTCAAACAGGTACAACAAAAAGAGCGGGTCGAACTGGTGTTCGGCAGCCAGTCTGAACAGCAAAGGGCCAAACAGTTGCTGGAGCAGCAAGGCTATGACAGCGCCGCCCTGACCCTGGAGTTCTACTCCAATGCCCCGACCTGGATCAGCCAGCTCGGTGCGGCTCCCATCAAGCTCGGGCTGGACTTGCGTGGCGGCTCCCAGCTGCTGATCGGGGTCGATCTCAGCTTCGTGGTGGACAACCAGACCAGAAACCTGGTGGACATGCTGCGCAGCCAGTTCCGTGAAGCACGCCTGCGGGGTGCCAACGTGGCCCGGGTGAGCGAGGGTGAGGTGCGGGTCATACTGCCCGAGGTGGCCGATCAGGCTCCCTGGCTCAATATCATCAAGGATTCTGCCGGTACCCGACAGGATCAGTGGACCCTCAATCGCAGCGGCAACGAGCTGCGACTGGTGATGAGTGAGGCCGAGCGCACCCTGCTTGCCAACAACGCCGTGACCCAGAACCTGTCGATCCTCAAAAAACGGATCAACGAGCTCGGCATCGTCGAAGCCTCGGTCCAGCGTCAGGGCCAGGATGGCATTCGCATCGAGCTGCCCGGGGTGCACAATCCCAAGCAAGCCAAGGAAGTGATAGGCGCCACGGCATCACTCGCCTTCTATCAGGCCCAGCCGGAGAGCCGCTTCTTCATGGCAGATCGCAACGGTCAGGCGGTCGGCATGGCGCGCAAGCCGGTACTGACCGGTGAGCACATAGTCGATGCGCGGGCAGGCATGGGGGAGATGGGACAACCCCAGGTGAGCATAGTGCTCGACACCCTGGGTGGCAGCAAGATGAACCAGTTCAGCCGCCAGCATGTGGGCAGCGCCATGGCCACCGTCTTCACCGAATACAAGACCAATGCCCAGGGCAAGCTGCGTGCTCAGAGCGAAGTGATCAACGTCGCCACCATACAGACAGCCCTTGGCAACCAGTTCCGCATCACAGGCCTTGCCAGCGTACCCGAAGCCCAGGAGCTGGCCATGCTGCTGCGGGCTGGTGCCCTCACAGCGCCGCTGAAGATCCTGGAGGAGCGCTCAATCGGACCGACCCTGGGGCTGCAAAATATCGAGGCTGGGTTCACCGCGCTGGCGTTCGGCATGGCGGGCATGATGCTGTTCATGATGGCCTGGTATCGCAAGTTTGGCTGGGTTGCCATCACGGCGCTCATCGCCAACCTGCTGATGCAGGTGGGCATGCTGGCCGTGCTGCCGGGGGCCGTACTGACCCTGCCGGGGATCGCCGGCCTGGTGCTCACTGTCGGCATGGCGGTGGATACCCACGTGCTGATCTTTGAGCGGATCAAGGACCGCCTGCGTGAAGGGGGCAGCCTTGCCAATGCCATCGACTTTGGCTATCGCTCGGCGTTTCGCACCATTTTCGATGCCAACATCACCACGCTGATCTGTGCCGTTGTGCTCTACTCCATCGGCTCTGGCCCGCTGCAGGGCTTCTCCATCACCCTGATCCTGGGCCTCATCTCCAGCATGGTGACCGGTATCTGGGGTACTCGGGCCATCATCAACCCCTTGTGGGGCAAGAGCAGCGCCAAGCTGCTGAGGGTGTGACCGTGACCCCTGCATTTACTCTGTGCCATAGCGCCGCGCGTTCGAGCCTGCTCCGCGCCTGCGTCACGCGCTTCCGGTTGGGAAGCCCGAGTCAGCTGTTGTCGAGGATAAAATTATGTTGAGAATGATCGTTGCCATGGGGCTTACCCGCTGGCGTTACATTGGATTGTGGATTTCCGTGCTGCTGACAGTGGCGAGCATAGCCGTGCTGGCCATCAACGGCCTGGAGCTCGGGCTCGACTTCACCGGCGGTATCTTGCTGGAGTTTCGTATCCAGACATTGAAAGAGGCCCATGAACTCAATGCCCTGTTGAGCGCGCCGCTGGCAGGGGCCATCGAACTCAATGGCGCCGGCATTCCGGGAGAGTGGCTCATCAAGCTGCCGCCCCACGAGCTGCCTTGGCCGGCCGAGGAGCTGGCGGTCATGCTGGGTCAACAGCTCAACTTGCCGGTGGAGCTGCTGCGCACCACCATAGTCGGCCCCCAGGTGGGCGCCGAGCTGTTCCAGCAGGGGATGCTGGCGGTGCTGGTGGCCTCACTGGCCATCTCCGCCTACCTGGCGGTACGGTTCGAGTGGCGCCAGGCCATCGGCATCCTGATCTCTGTGCTGCACGATGGTCTGGTGGCAATAGGGCTGCTGGCGCTGTTCCACATCGAGTTTGACCTCAACGTGATCGCCGGCCTGATGGCGGTGATCGGTTACTCGCTCAACGACAGCATCGTCATCTCGGACCGGCTGCGGGACATCTTGAGCTCACGCACCAAACTCTCCATCTACGAGTGCTCGGACGTGGCGATCAAGGCGACCTTCAGCCGCACCATGATCACCTCGGGGACCACCCTCTTTACCGTGGGAGCCCTGCTGCTGTTCGGGGGGGATGCCTTGTTCGGCTTCGCCTTCACTCTGTTTACCGGCGTCCTGGTGGGTACCATCTCTTCCATCACGGTAGCATCGACCGTACAGGAGCTGCTGGGACTCACGCCCCAGGCGTACCAGAAAAAAGAGGAAGAGCTGGCAGAAGCGGCATGACCTGACTCGCCAGCCTTTGCAGGCAAAACGGGTTTTTGGGCAATGTGCTCAGGGGATCCAATCCTTGGCCCGTTTTGTGACAGGTGTGAATAACAAGAGGGAGGCATTGTGCCTCCCTCTTTGTTTTTGGCTGGCGGGTATGACCCAGTGAGCTTGCCTGCTGTTTATCCAGCATTGCGTTCAGGTACAGACATAGGGCATGCGATGAACGGCACTGCCACCGCCAGGGGGCGTGGCAAAGTCCCGAATAAGCGCGAGTCAAAAAGGCGTGGCTGGCCGGCCAGGGTATGCAATGAAACAGCCCGTTTCGCAGACCATTTTTTGTTTATGCATCGTCTACACTGCTATGGAGTTTCCTTATGGAGTATGCGGTTATGAACATTGCGCGCCGGCTTCAATTGATTGCCTTGCTGGTGATGGTGGCTCTCGTTTTTCTCAGTTGGTTCAGTATCAATCGCCTCGCGGCGTCCAACCAGGATCTGAGTTATGTGACGGATAATACAGTGCCAAGCATATCCTTGATCAAGGAGGTGCAGGCCGATTTCTATGAGCTGCATGCACTGATCCAGACACATGTACTCAATACCGATGATGGCAAGATGCAGCAGATTGAAACGCATATCGCTGATATACGGACAGCGATCAATTCGCTTCTGGAAAAATATAAAGCCGAGATGCTGTCCAATGATGAAGACAGGCGATTGACCGACGATGATCAGCGGATCATTGCCCAATATTATCTGGAGATAGACAAGGTCCTGTTGCTGTCGCGCCAAAACAAAAACACGGAGGCCAGAGATTATCTGGCAAACAACGTCATGACGCTGTTTGGGAAGTTTGCTCAGGCGATAGAGCGCCATGTAAAGTTCAATGTCGATCTGGGGCTGACGCTCAAGCGGCAGGGAGAAGAGAACTATGACAGCAGCCTGCAAACCTTGCTGTTTATTGCCGGTGGCACCGGCATATTGACCCTGGGGCTTTTTATCTGGTTGTTCAATCAGGTTGCCAACCCACTTCGACTTGCCATGCAGACCCTTTCCCTGATCCAGCGCGACTTGAATTTTACCCTGAGGGCAGACGTCAAGCAGCAGGATGAGATTGGGTTGACGCTCAATGCGGTCAACCGTCTTCTGGATACCTTGCAGCAAACCTTTACTGAATTTTCGGTGGGCAGTTTGCAAATTAAAAGTACGGCTGAGTCGCTCTCCCAGGCTGCGCAGCACCTTGCCAGTTCCGCGAGCCAGGCAAATGATGCAACCAGTCTGATTGCTGCGGGGGTGGAGGAGATGACGGTGAGCATCACGGATATCTCGCAGCGAACCCAGGAGACCAGCCGAATCACCAACGAGTCGGGCAAGCTTGCCAGTGACGGCGGCGCGACCATAGAGAGAACGGTGCAAGCTATCAACGAGATTGCCGACTCCATTCGCCAGGCCTCCCATGAGGTGACGGCCTTGGGCGAGGGCATTTCCCGGATCGGCGGTGTGGTGAACGTCATTCGTGACGTCGCAGGCCAGACCAATCTGCTGGCCCTCAATGCCGCCATTGAAGCGGCCCGTGCGGGTGAGCAAGGTCGAGGATTTGCGGTGGTCGCTGACGAGGTGCGCAAGCTGGCAGAGCGCACGGCTCAGTCAACCCAGGAAATTTCGGCAACGGTAGAGGCGATTCAACAAGAGTCTCAGGCCACAGTGTCCAGGATGAGTCAGGTAGAAGAAAAAGTGGTGCAAGGGGTTGCGATGGCCACTGAAAGCGGGGAGATCATCACCCAGATCCGCCATGCTTCGCACCGGGTCATGGATCAGGTCGGTGAAATCACCAATGCCATCCGTGAACAAAGCTCGGCGGCGGAATCCATCGCTCATCAGGTGGAGCAGATTGCACAGGTGGTCCAGCAGACCAGCAGTACGGCAGAAGAGACCTCGGCCGCAGCGGAAGAGCTCAATGTGACCACAGAGAGCATCCATCAGCAGATCTCTCGTTACCGTATCCAGTGATGGTCAGCGGCCCCTGATGCCGCCATCATTAAGGCAGCCCAGGGGGATGGACCCACGCAGAGGGATATCTGTGGCACCTTGATAACCCTGATATGCGCATAAGAAATCCGAAACCAGCCAAGCTGGTTTCGGATTTTTTCATATCTGGAAGATGGCCAACGGTGCCTGACACAAGGGGCACTGGCTATCAGGGCGGATTAGCGCAAGACCCGGTTCTGCAAGCCCTGTACCTGGCTGATGACCGGTTGGGGATAGATGCTCCGTGCCACCACCATGATGGCGAAGAGCAGTACCACCAGCCCGCCCGAGGTGGCGGTCCAGTCGCCCTTGGCATCACGCATCAGCATGCCGGGTTCGCGCACATAGAGGGTGACCATGACTCTCAAGTAGTAGTAGAGCGCCCAGGGCGCTGCCGAGCACTCTGGCGCCAGAGAACCACCACAGCCGGGCTTTGACCGTCACGCCAACAAGATAAAACTTGCCGATAAAGCCCAATGTCATGGGAATACCTGAGCGATTCCCTGCTCTGGGATATAACCACAAGAAATGACATGGCTTTGTTTTAATTCATGCCGGTGAATGGTTACACACATCCCAGTTTGAAAATAAAATTTGATCCCTTGGTGAACTGGATATAAGACTTATTCTGCACGGGACTCACAAGGAAGATAAAATGAAAAATGGAAGAGCAGGATGGTTAAATATTTTAACCATCATAGGGTCAGTCATGTTCGCTGTTCAAACGGAAGCCGCAGTACCTTACGTCAACTATCATCACACGGTTACGCAGCCGGATGGTTCGACACTTGAGTTGATCCTCAATGGCTCAACTCTTTACGCAGATCAACGTACTAAAGATGGCTATCCGGTTATCTATGACAATACCCTGAAAGGTTACGCTTATGCCAAGCTTTCAGAAAATGAAGAAATGTTTGAGTCGACCGGAATTCTGGTTACCGAATCGAATGGTGTTAACACAAGGTCTATACAGAAGGACACTGATATTCCTCAACATGCCAAGCGTTCTATCGTGCAACGTAACGCCAGGCAATTACAAGTTTTACAATATCAAGCCCAATCACCAAAAATCAGTGGTTTTGCCAATCAATATGCCAATGTAACAGGTAATGTTCGAGGGTTGACCATATTGATTCAGTTTCCTGATGAATCCAGCTCCATTCCACCCAGTGAGGTCATCAACTATACCAACCAAATCGGTTACACAGGCCATGGAAATGCACAATCAATCCGGGACTATTTTCGTGCCGTGTCTGGTAATAAATTGGACTATACCAATGCTGTGGTTGGATATTATACGGCCAAGAGATATAAGTCCTACTACACAGACCCCACGATAACCTATGGTGCCAGAGCAAGAGAGTTGATAGTCGAAGCGCTGGATTGGCTTGAATACACCGAAGGTTTCGACTTTTCGACCATATCGAAAGATAGTAACGGCAATATTCGTGGTTTGAATGTGTTCTATTCTGGCAGCACTGGTGGTGGCTGGGCTCAGGGCCTATGGCCTCATCAAGGTGGCTTGAACCGCTGGTGTGCCGATGGGGTCTGTGCATCCAAATACCAGATCTCCAACATGGATAGCAATTTATCTATCGGGACCTTCATCCACGAGTCAGGACACCTGTTGTTCGGCTGGCCTGATCTTTACGATTACGATGGCAGTTCAGGAGGATCCGCTGGCTCGCACTGCATTATGGGATATGGCGGTGTAACCGGTAACAGACATAAAAAACCAGTTCCACCCAATGGCTACTTTCGCTCACTGAGTGGCTGGGAAACGCTCACTGAGCTCAATCCTGCCGTTAACAGCAATGCACCTTCAGGTCTATTGAGTCATCAGGCTAACAGCAACACACTATATCGCTGGTCCAACCCGGATAAAGCCGGTGAAGCTTTTTATATAGAGACAAGAATTCAGGCCGGGCAAAATCAGTATATGCCAGGTCAAGGTCTGATTGTATGGCATGTTGATCCTGATGGTTCCAATAATAATGAGTGGTATCCATATGTTCAGATGGAGCATGCGGATGGAAATCGTGATCCAGAAAAAAATACTAATCTTGGTGATACTTATGATATGTATCATGCTTCTGGGCAAGACACGTTTGGTGATACTCAGCCCAATGCGCTGTCCAGCCGAGGAACCAATTCACGCTGGTGGAGTGGTGCTGATTCAGGGTTGGAGCTGACGAATATTAGTGCTGTCTCAAGTCGAATGACGTTTGACATCGGTGGCGAGGGTAATTCAAATCAAGAAAATTACTCAGGTTATCTGAGTGGGAAGGGCGTTAGTCATATTATTCCGAATGGCAGCTGGTTTCAATATGATGGTGGAACCCTGTATGGTGTGTTGACCGGTCCCGGGAATGCTGATTTCGATCTGTCACTGGAAAAATGGCAGAACAGTACTTGGATATCTGTGGCAACATCCACCAGCGTCACCTCGAGTGAAGCGATTAACTATGTTGCAAGCAGTGGTTATTATCGGTTTAAAGTTTATTCTTATAATGGTGAGGGGAACTATAACTTTACATTGAGGAAATAGATTCTTGTCATGAACATAAAGGGTCTTAATAAACACATTAATGGCATGTGTCGACTAAAGTCCTATTATGAATCGGTTGGCTTCGTCTGCTGACAATCACATAAATCCGAAACCAGCCAAGCTGGTTTCGGATTTTTTCACATCTAGAAGATGGGCAATGCTGCCTGACACAAGGGGCATCGGCTATCAGGGCGGGTTAGCGCAAGACCACGTTCTGGAAGCCCTGCACCAGGCTGATGACCGGTTGGGGATAGATGCCCATGGCCACCACTATGATGGCGGAGAGCAGTACCACCAGTCCGCCCGAGGTGACGGCCCAGTCGCCCTTGGCATCACGCATCTGCATGCCGGGTTCGCGCATATAGAGGGTGACCATGACCCTCAGGTAGTAGTAGAGCCCCAGGGCGCTGCCGAGCACTATGGCGCCGGAGAGCCACCACAGCCGGGCTTCGACCGTCACGCCAATAAGATAGAATTTGCCGATAAAGCCCAATGTCATGGGAATACCGGCCAGGGAGAGCATCATCACTGTCAGCACTGCGGTCAGGTAAGGGCGATGCCAGAACAGGCCGCGATAGCTGTGCAGGGAGTCCGCATCCTTGCCGCGATACGGGCTGGACATCATGCTGATGACGCCGAAGGCACCCAGGCTGGTGAACAGGTACATCAACAGATAGACACCGGCGGCTTCCACCGGTATCTGGCCGAGGCGGCTCGCCACCACCACTGCCAGCAGATAACCAAAATGGGCGATGGAGGAGTACCCCATCATCCGCTTGATGTTGGTTTGCAGCAGCGCCAGCAGGTTGCCGATGACGATGGAGATAACTGCCATGGCTGCCAGCAACCAGTGGATCATGGGATCCGCCGCCGCCGGTACCGCCAGATAGAATCGCAGCAGCACGCAGAACACGGCTATCTTGCTGACGGTGGCGAGGAAAGTGGCCACCGGCGCCGGAGCGCCTTCATACACGTCGGGTGTCCAGAGGTGGAAGGGGGCGAGCGACAGCTTGAAACCAAAGCCGACCAGCATCAACCCGAGACCGCCCATCAGCAGTGGATGATGGGCGGGGCTCTGTGCCAGGGTCAGCCCCAGATCACTGAAGCTCAGGCTGCCAGCCTGGGCATAGAGCAAGGCCATGCCGAACAGCAGAAAGGCGGTGGCGGCGGCGGAGAGCACCATGTACTTGATGCTGGCCTCCAGCGAATGGCGCTCGCGGTAGGCGTAACCCACCAGACCGAACATGGGCAGGGTCAGCATCTCGATCCCGATGAACAGCGACGCCAGATGACGGGAGCCGGCCAGCACAAGCCCGCCTATGGTAGCGATCACCAGCAGCAGGTAGAACTCTTCCCGGTTGTCCGGGTAACCCTTGAGCCAGGAGCGACCGAAGGTACAGGTAGCAAGCGCGCCGACCAGCACCAGTCCCATGTAAAAGATGGCGTAGCCATCGATCTGCAGCAGGGGAGTGATCCCCTGATCACCCTGTGCCATGACGATGGGCAGGGAGAAGAGTGTCAGGTTCAGGCCAGTGATGGTGACGACGAAGGCGGTGTCGTCACAGCGTCGCCAGGCGATGGCCAGCATCAGGGCCACCATGGTCCCCGTGGTCAGCAGCAGGGGCAAGAGCGCCAGCAGTTGAGAAGCGGTGAAGGTCATTGCAGTGCTCCTGTCGTGTGCAAGAAAGGCAACAGGGTGGGCCGTTGAGAGGAAAATGTCATTGCAAGGCTCCTGCGGATGGCAGTGCGTACCAGTGCAGCACGCTCATCAGGCTGCTGCCAGCGGTATCGAGTATGGGCTGGGGATAGACACCGAGCAGTATCAGCAGGCCGGCTATGGTCATCATCATCACCAGTTCGCGGCGATCCAGCCCCTTGAGCATGGTGGTCTCTTTGGGCGCACCGAAGCAGGCCCGTTGCAACATGATGAGGGAGTAGACGGACGCCAGCACCAGCCCGAAGGTAGCGATGACAGTGATGACGGGGGCGACCTGGAAACTGCCGATCAGGATAAGGAACTCGCCGACGAAGTTGCCGGTGCCCGGCATGCCAAGGGAAGCCACCGAGAAGAATAGCATGACGCCGGGCAGGTAACGCAGTCGACCCCAGAGGCCACCCATCAGGCGCAAATCCCGGGTATGCAGCCGCTCGTAAAGCTGACCACACAGGATGAAGAGGCCAGCGGCAGAGAGTCCGTGAGCAATCATCTGCACCACGGCACCTTGCAATGCCAGTTCGCTGCCTGAGTAGATGGCGATCATCACAAAGCCCATGTGGGAGATGCTGGTGTAGGCCACCAGCCGCTTGATGTCGGTCTGGGCAAAGGCCACCAGGGCGCCGTAGATGATGCCGATGAGACCCAGCGCCATGGCGTAGGGGGCAAATTCGGCAGAGGCCTCCGGAAACAGGGGCAGGGCAAAACGCAGCAGGCCGTAGGCAGCGGTTTTGAGCAAGATGCCTGCCAGGTCAACCGAGCCCGCGGTCGGCGCCTGACTATGGGCGTCCGGCAGCCAGCCGTGCAGTGGCACCAGCGGCATCTTGACCGCGAAGGCGATGAAGAAGCCCAGCATCAACAGCCACTGGACACCCGTGCTCATGGGCGTGTGGAGCAGATCCGCGTAGTTAAAGGTGAAGACGCCAGTGGCGGCATGGTGGGTCAGCACCAGACCCAGGATGGCGACCAGCATGATGAGTCCGCTGACCTGGGTGTAGATGAAGAACTTGGTGGCGGCGTTGATCCGTGACTTGCCATCGGTGACCGAATGGCCCCACAGCGCGATCAGGAAGTACATGGGAACCAGCATCATCTCCCAGAAGAAGAAGAACAGGAACAGGTCCACGGCCATGAAGACACCGAGCACGCCCCCCAGGATCCAGAGCAGGTTGAGGTGGAAGAAGCCGATGCGCTGCACTATCTCCTTCCATGAGCAGAGGATGGCCAGTACCCCGATAAAGCAGGTGAGCATCACCATCAACAGGGAGAGGCCATCCACCGCCAGGTGCAAGGAGATGCCAAAGCGGGGGATCCAGGGCAGTTGCAGCTCGGCGGCCCAGACGGGCACGCCGGTCTGGTTGATCAGGGTGAAGTCACCGCTCCACCAGATAGCGCAGGAGAGCAACAGGCAGGCGCTCATCGACAACAGGGCAACCCAGCGTACGAATTGCTCACCAAGGCGCTCCATCTGCCAACAGAGCAGACCGCCGATGAAAGGAATTAACAAGATCCAGAGTAAGGTCACGATATCAGCTCTCGTTTATGTGCGAGTAATGGTACTAGTCCGCGTTCAGGGGCCGCATGGGGTCAGCCAAGCAGCAACAGAGCCAGGATCAGGGTGGCACCCATCCCCATGGAGGCGGCATACCAGCGCAACTTGCCGGAAACGGTCCAGACCAACAGCTGGTGGCCGCGCTGTGCCAGCCAGGCGGGCAGGTTCATCATCCAGTCCAGCGGGTCCTTGCCAAGCAGTCGGGTCCCCAGCAGATAGGGTTTGACCCACAGCCGTTCATACAACCAGTCAAAGCCCCAGGCATTGAACCAGAGGGTGCTGAGCAGACGGCCCGGCGCGCTGTTCGCCACGCTGGTGGCCAGTCGACGCTCACCCAGGAACAGGAAGGCTGCCAGGGCAATGCCCGCGATGGCAACAATGCCTGAGACGATCTCCAGGGTATGGCGACCCGCTTCGATATTGTCTCCTGGCCCGGCTGGCAGTACTCCGGCCAGTGGCGGCACTATCAGGGCCCCAATACCTGTGGAGAGCACCAGCAACACCAGCAGCGGCAGCTGGTGGGCCAGACCGTGACCGGCATGGGCTTGCGTCTGCACCTTGCCGTGGAAGGCGATGAAAATGAGGCGGAAGGTATAGAGCGAGGTCAGGAAGGCGCCCACCAGACCCGCCCACAACAGGGTGGTCTGGCCGGATGCCTGCACCTGCCACAGGATGGCGTCTTTACTGTAGAAACCGGCGGTCACCAGCGGCAATGCAGCCAGCGCCGACCCCCCAACCAGGAAGCAGGCATAGACCAGCGGCAAGCTTTTGCGCAGGCCCCCCATCTTGAAGATGTTCTGCTCATGGTGACAGGCAACGATGACGGCACCTGCGGAGAGGAACAAGAGCGCCTTGAAAAAGGCGTGGGTCATCAGATGGAAAATGGCCCCTTCCCAGGCACCGACCCCGAGGGCCAGAAACATGTAACCAATCTGGCTCATGGTGGAGTAGGCGAGGATCCGCTTGATATCGGTCTGCACCAGGGCTGCGAAACCGGCCAGCACCAGAGTAATGGCACCGACCAGCGCCACCAGATGCAGGATCTCGGGGGCCAGCAGGAAGAGGCCGTGGGTGCGGGCAATCAGGTAGACACCGGCGGTCACCATGGTGGCGGCGTGGATGAGGGCCGAGACCGGGGTCGGGCCCGCCATGGCATCCGCCAGCCAGGTTTGCAGCGGCAGCTGGGCAGATTTGCCGACCGCACCGCCCAGCAACATCAGGCAGGCCAGGGAGAGGGCAGGGGAGCCCTCGGCAAACATGACGGGGGCGCGTACCAGCAGCTCGTGGATGTTGAGGGTGCCCAGCTCCCGGTAAAGGATGAAGAGGCCGATGGCGAGGAAGACGTCGCCGACCCGGGTCACCACAAAGGCTTTGAGGGCTGCAGCCCCGTTGGCCGGGTTGCGGTAGTAGAAGCCGATCAACAGGTAGCTGCACAGCCCCACCCCTTCCCAGCCGAGGTAGACGAACAGCAGGTCATCGGCCAGCACCAGAAACACCATGCTGGCGATGAAGAGGTTGGTATAGGTAAAGAAGCGGGAATAGCCCTCTTCCCCGCGCATGTACCAGGAGGCGAACAGGTGGATGAAGAAACCCACCCCTGTCACTACCCCCAGCATGGTCAGCGACAGGCCGTCCAGTGCGAGGCGGAAGCTGGGACTGAAGTTGCCCACCGCCATCCATTGCCACAGGGTCTGGGTATAGACGCCGCCGACCGGCATGGCGGTGAGGAAATCGACGCCGACCCACAGGGTGGTGAGGGCCGACAACCCTATGCTGCCAACCCCGATCAGGGCCGAGGTGCGCTCGCCGAAACGGCCGATGGAGAAGGCCAGCACCAGCCATCCCAGCAGCGGAAATAGAAACGTCAGGTATAAGAGGCTCATCCGCGCATCTCGCTCACAGTGTCCACGTTGAGGGTGTGGTAACGACGATAGAGCAGCAGTAACAGGGCGAGGCCGATACTGGCCTCCGCTGCCGCCAGAGAAATCACCAGTATGTACATGATCTGGCCATCTGCCTGGGCCCAGCGGCTGCCAGCCACTACGAACGCCAGCGCCGAGGCATTCATCATGATCTCGATACTCATGAGAATAAACAGCAAGTTACGGCGGATCAGC
Source organism: Aeromonas sp. TS_SC_11 (assembly GCF_057318915.1). Lineage (NCBI taxonomy): Bacteria > Pseudomonadati > Pseudomonadota > Gammaproteobacteria > Aeromonadales > Aeromonadaceae > Aeromonas > Aeromonas sp. TS_SC_11. The sequence continues at coordinate 3,970,264 of NZ_CM170470.1, read as the reverse complement.
AGACCGCATAACCCGATGCAGAACAGGATCGCAGCCAGCAGAAGGCCGTGTTCCATTGGAATGCCATTCATAGCGGTCCTCCTTCTTGTGACGAGCGTGATGAGGCGCGGGGGACAGAAAGCACCTCGCCGCTCTTGTCTTCACGACCCAGATGGTAGGCGGTCACCAGACCCGCCAGCAGCAGGATGGAGGCCAGCTCCACTGCCAGCACATAGGGGCCGAACAGGGCTATGCCCACCTCTTTCGCACTGACGTCACTCAGACCAAGCTGACCACCGGTCACGCCCAGGATGCCGTAGGCCAGAAAGCCGAGCAGGATGAGAGAGAGCAGGGCGGGGCCGCCCCAGGTCATGGGGGTGAGCCACTTCTTCTCCTGGGCCTGGGACGACCCCAGGTTCAGCATCATCACCACGAACACGAACAGCACCATGATGGCGCCCGCATAGACGATCACCTGCAGGGCGCCCGCGAAAGAGGCCCCCAGGCAGAAGAAGATCATGGCCACGGCGATGATCGAAATGATGAGATTGAGCAGCGCATGCATGGGATTGCTGGTGCTGATCACCCGCAGCGTGCTGTAAACGGCGACCAGGGCCGCGGCATAAAATGCCAGTTCCATGATTGACTCCTCAGGGCAGCAGGCTTTTGACATCGATGGGTTTGGCTTCGTGCTCGGCATCCCCTTTCGGCTTGCCGTCGATGGCCATCCCGCTCATGCGATAGAAGTTGTAGTCCGGGTATTTGCCGGGCCCGCTGATCAGCAGCTCTTCTTTCTCGTACACCAGATCCTGGCGGCGGTATTCCCCCATTTCGAAATCCGGCGTCAGCTGGATGGCGGTAGTGGGGCAGGCTTCTTCGCACAAGCCGCAGAAGATGCAGCGGGAGAAGTTGATGCGAAAGAACTCGGGATACCAGCGGCCATCGTCGCGTTCGGCTTTTTGCAGCGAGATGCAACCGACCGGGCAGGCCACGGCGCACAGGTTGCACGCCACACAGCGCTCGTCACCGTCCGGATCACGGGTCAGTACGATACGACCACGGTAGCGGGGCGTGCTATAGACGGATTCCTCCGGATAGCTCAGGGTCTCGCGGGGACGCCAGGCATGGGAGAACACCATGCCCAGGCTACGTAACTGGGTGCCGACACCCTTGATGATGTTAATGATTTTCATAGTCGTGCCTCACTGCACATTTATCAGCACCACAGCGCCGGTGATCAGCATATTGACAAGGGTCAACGGCAAGCAGACTTTCCAGCCAAACGACATCACCTGGTCAAAGCGCGGCCTTGGCAAGGAAGCCCGCAGCAGGATGAAGAACACCATGAAACAGGCGGTCTTCAGGGCAAACCAGATGAAAGGGGGTAACCAGGGGCCATGCCAGCCACCGAAGAACAGGGTCACTATGAGCGAGGAGATCAGCACTATGCCGATGTATTCGCCCACGAAGAAGAGACCCCATTTCATGCCCGCGTACTCGATGTGATAACCGTCGGCGAGCTCCTGCTCGGCCTCCGGCTGGTCAAACGGGTGACGGTGGGTGACGGCGACACCGGCAAACAGAAAGGTGATGAAGCCCAGTATCTGGGGCACCACGTTCCACAAGCCGGCCTGGGCCTCGACTATGTCTCTCAGGTTGAAGCTGCCGGTCTGGATCACTATTCCCATCAGGGAGAGCCCCAGGAACACTTCATAGGAGAGGGTCTGGGCAGAGGCGCGCAGGCTGCCGAGCAATGAGTACTTGTTGTTGCTCGACCAGCCGGCGAACAGCACGGCATAGACAGCGAGCCCCGCTATGGCCAGGATGTAGAGCAGCCCCACGTTGAGATCCGCCACGCCCCAGGTGGGGGTGATGGGTACCACCGCAAACGCCAGAATAAAAGCTGTGAAGGCGATGATGGGAGCCAGGATGAAGATCCGGCGATCGGCGAACGGCGGGATCCAGTCTTCCTTGAAGAACATCTTGATCATGTCGGCCGCCAGTTGCAGCAGGCCGAACGGGCCCACCCGATTGGGGCCGTATCTGTCCTGCCACAGGGCTAGCAGGCGGCGTTCGATGAAGCTCATGAAGGCGCCAGCCCCCACTATCCCCACCAGCACTATCAATGCCTTGCCAACCTCCAGCAACAGGTCGATCAGGGAATCACTCATGCGATGGCCTCCTGCAGGTTGTTGATATAGGCCTGTTGCAGTGCGGTCGGCAGACCGTTCACTCCAAGGGGCAGTCCCAGCAGGCCCTGAGCCAGGGTATGGCTCAGTCGCAGCTTCAGACGCCAGTGGTTGCCACCCCAGGAGAAGCTCACCTGGTTGCCCGCCTTGAGGGCAAGGCGAGCTGCATCGGCCGGGTTCAGCACCATCTCGGGTTCGTTCATGCGCGCCTGTATGACGGGGCTTCTGGCGGAGAGCTCCTCGCCGCCAAACAGCTGGTCATAGTTGACCACCTGCAGGGCTTCCTGGGCAGTGAAGGGGGCAGGAATGGTGTCGAACCAATCCAGGGTGTCGTCGCCTGGCTCCAGCAGACGGCGACCGGGATCGCCGGCCCGGAGGTTGCCACCTACCTCGCTCTGGAACTTGTTCCAGGCAGAGGGAGAGTTCCACCCCGGCGCCCAGGCGAACGGCACCTGCTGCATCGGCTGACGGGCACCGGCATAGCCTTCCATGGAGAAGCTGAAGGGGGAATCCGGGTCTTGCGCCACTCTGGGTTCGCTGACGTTCTGATCTGCCAGCATGGAGGTGCGGCCGCTGTAGCGGTGCGGTTCACGGGCCAGCTTCATGCCACGGATCCGCAATCCGGCGTTGGGGGCCGCTTCCTGCATGGTGGCCAGCAGCGGATGGCTGGTGGCGCAGTCATGGCTTATCTGCTCATAGGTCTGCCAGCGCAGCGGTTGGCGCAGGAGGGCGCCTTGCAGCGCGGCCAGCCAGCGCCACCCTTCACGCACCTGAATGTCGGCGTTGTAGAAGGCGGGGGCGTAGACCTGGAAGAAGCGCTGGGCGCGCCCCTCCATATTGACCAGGGTGCCATCGGCCTCGGCAAAGCTGGCGGCAGGGAGCACCAGATCGGCTTTTTGAGCGGTCTGGGTAGCTTGATGATCGATGACCAGCAGGTGTTGCAGACGATTGAAGGCGGCATCGACCCGATTGCGCGGGGCACGGCGATAGAGATCGTTCTCCAGGGTCACCAGCGCCAGATTATCCTGGGCCTCGATGCGGGTGAGTGCGGCTTCCAGCGGGGCGGCGTTGCCGGCCAGCATGGCCAGCCCCAGGCTGTTGGCCTCTTGTGCCACCAGTGCCAGACTGACGTCCTGACCGCGGCCTTTGAGGGCGCGGGCGATGTTGCTGGCCGCGTCGATCAATGCCGGGGTGCGGGCGCCCGAGCCTGCGATGATGAGCGGCTTTTTGGCATTGCCAAGCAGGTCGGCCCAGCGAGCGGCTTGCGCCTGCTGCTCTTGGCCGAGATCGGACAGTGCTGGCGCCGAGCTGTCGAGCAGATGGGCGATGGCAAAGCCGAGGCGGGCTTGATCCGCATGGGGGGCGTGCAGTTTTTCTGCCGCCACGTCGTCGAGGCGGGTGCTGTCCAGGCTGGTGATGAGCAGCGGATAGCGCTCATTCTGGCCCAGGGTCTGCACAGCGGCGACCTGCCACAAGTCCACCTTCATTTTGCGGGCGATTTCACGGGCCTTGCCCTTGACCGATTGGCGCAGCGCCAGGGCGATACGGGCGGCGCTCATGGTGACATCTTCACCGAGCACCAGAATGGCGTCGGCCTCTTCCATGTCCCGCAGGCTCGGCGTGCGAATACCGCCGTGCTGCAGTATGTGCAGCATCTTTTGCAGACACGCCCACTCGCTTTGCTCAACGCCGCAATAGAAGTTGTCGGCCCCGACCAGTTCGCGCAGGGCGAAGTTGCTCTCCAGCGACGCGCGCGGTGAGCCGATGCCGATGACGGCGCTGGCGGTGCGCAGGGCATCGGCGGCGCGGTTGAGGGCGCCATCCACAGTGATGGCCAGCGGGTCGTTGCCATCGCGCTGCTCTTTGTCTACCCGAAGCAGCGGTTGACGGGGACGGTCAGCCAGATTGACGTAGCCATAGCCAAAGCGGCCACGATCGCAAAGGAAGTAGTGATTGATGCCGCCATGGAAGCGGTTTTCTATGCGGCGCAGCTCGCCATAACGCTCACCCGGGCTGATGTTGCAGCCCACCGAGCACTGCTGGCAGACGCTGGGGGCAAACTGCATGTCCCACTTGCGGTTGTAACGCTCTGAGTGGGTCTTGTCGGTGAAAACGCCGGTGGGGCAGACCTCCACCAGGTTGCCGGAGAATTCGCTCTCCAGGGTGCCATCTTCGACTCGGCCGAAATAGACGTTGTCGTGGGCGCCATAGACCCCCAGATCCTCGCCACCGGCGTAATCCTTGTAGTAACGCACGCAGCGATAACAGGCGATGCAGCGGTTCATCTCGTGATTGATGAAGGGCCCCAGTTCCTGATTCTGGTGGGTACGCTTGGTAAAACGGTAGCGACGGCTGTTGTGGCCTGTCATCACCGTCATGTCCTGCAGGTGGCAGGCTCCGCCCTCTTCACAGACAGGGCAGTCGTGGGGGTGGTTGGTCATCTGCCACTCCACCACACACTTGCGAAACTCTTTCGCCTCTTCGTCTTCGATGGAGATATAGGTGCCATCGGTAGAGGGGGTCATGCAGGACATGACCAGCCGGCCGCGCTTGTCGTCGGCATTCTGATACTGCTTGACCGCACACTGGCGGCAGGCACCCACGCTACCCAGCGCCGGATGCCAGCAAAAATAGGGGACGTCCAGACCCAGCGACAGACAGGCCTGCAGCAGGTTGTCTGCCCCGTCTACCTCGTACTCTTTACCGTCTACAAAAATGGTCGCCATACAACGTTCCTGAAACCTATGGTGAAATCGGCTATTGCCCGATGCGCCTTGGCGCTTACCAGCGTTCGCCCAGCAGATTGGGCTGGATCCCTTTGAGCAGCGAGTGATGGTCGCTTGGCCCCTTGATACCGGCCTCGAATTCGGATCTGAAATACTTGAGTGCGCTGGCAAGGGGTTCGACGGCGCCGGGCGCGTGGGCACAGAAGGTTTTGCCCGGCCCAAGGAAATTGCAAAGCTGCTCCAGGGTCGCGAGATCCCCTTGCTGTCCCTCGCCACGCTCCAGTGCCCGCAGCAGCTTGACGCTCCAGGGCAGGCCATCACGGCACGGGGTGCACCAACCGCAGGATTCGCGAGCGAAGAACTCTTCCATGTTGCGCAAGAGCCCAACCATGTTGACGCTGTCATCGACCGCCATGGCCAGACCCGTCCCCATACGGGTGCCCACTTTGCCGATACCGGCGGTATACATCTGGGCATCCAGGTGCTCTGGCAGCAGGAAGCCGGTGCCAGCCCCGCCCGGTTGCCACGCCTTGAGGCGGTAGCCTGGCTTCATGCCACCGGCGTAGTGCTCAAACAGCTCGCGGGCAGTGATGCCAAAGGGCAGCTCCCAGACGCCAGGGTTGTTCACCTTGCCGGAGAACCCCATCAGCTTGGTGCCGTGATCTTCAGAACCCGGCAGCGCCAGTCCCTGATACCAGGCCACGCCATTGCCTATGATGGCGGGCACGTTGCACAGGGTTTCGACGTTGTTGACGCAGGTGGGTTTGCCCCAGACACCGGAAACGGCGGGGAAGGGGGGCTTGGCGCGCGGGTTGGCGCGCCGGCCTTCCAGTGAGTTGATGAGGGCTGTCTCTTCGCCGCAGATGTAACGACCGGCGCCGGTGTGGACGAACAGCTCGAAATCAAAACCGGATCCCAGAATGTTCTTGCCGAGCAGGCCGGCGGCCTTGGCCTCTTCCACCGCACGGCGCAGATGGACGGCGGCATCCACGTATTCACCGCGCAGGAAGATATAGCCGCGATAGGCCTTGAGCGCCTTTGCGGAGATGAGCATGCCCTCGATCAGCAGGTGGGGCAGCTGCTCCATCAACAGGCGATCTTTCCAGGTATTGGGTTCCATCTCGTCGGCATTGCAGAGCAGGTAACGTATGTTCATGCTCTCGTCTTTGGGCATCAGCCCCCACTTCACCCCTGTGGGGAAGCCGGCGCCGCCACGACCCTTGAGACCGGCATCCTTGACGGTGCCGACTATCTCATCCGGGCTCATCTGGCCCAGCGCCTTGCGGGCCGCGTCATAGCCTTGCTTGCTCTGGTATTCATCCAGCCAGACCGGCTGGCCGTCGTCACGCAGTCGCCAGGTGAGCGGATGAGTCTCGGGAGCTCGGGGCGTGCGGTTGGCGGTGCCGAGAGAAGCGAGGATCTTGTTGGTTGGAAGACTCATGGATAAGCCTCCAGCGTCTTGATCAGTGTGGCGGCATCGAACCCGCCATAGGTGTCGTCATCGATCATCAGGGCCGGGCCCTTGTCGCAGTTGCCGAGGCAGCAGACGGGCAGCAGGGTGAAGCGGCCATCGGCGCTGGTCTGGCCGGGGGCCAGATCCATCACTTCCTTGAGGCCGGCCAGCAGCCCTTCGTGGCCGTTGATGTAACAGACCATGCTGTCACAGACGCGGATGATGTGGCGGCCTACCGGCTGACGGAAGATCTGACTGTAGAAAGTGGCGACCCCTTCCACGTCGCTGGCGGGAATGCCGAGCTCGGTGGCGATGGCATAAATGGCACCGTCCGGTACCCAGCCACGGGCCTGCTGCACGATCTTGAGCGCTTCAATGCTGGCGGCGCGGGGATCTTCGTAGTGGTGTTTCTCATGTTCGATGGCGTCCCGTTCGGCCTGGCTCAGGACGAAGCCGTCTGTTGGTCCAGGGACGGGTCCATCCCCCTTGCCCCCGCACGCACTCTGCCCCTGCGGGGTCTGACTGTTTTGGCACTGACATTGCTGGCTCATGGCTTAACCTTTTGTGGCTTATTCTTTTTGTCTCGTCACGGTTGTTGAGTGCTGTGGTTTGATTACCCGAGGACTCAACGATCCACATCCGACATAACGAAATCGATACTGCCCAGATAGACGATGAGATCCGACACCATGCTGCCCTTGATCACGGAGGGGATCTGTTGCAGGTGAGCAAAGCTCGGGGTGCGGATCCGGGTCCGGTAGCTCATGGTGGAGCCATCGCTGGTCAGGTAATAACTGTTGATCCCCTTGGTGGCCTCTATCATCTGGAACGACTCGGCGGCCGGCATCACAGGGCCCCACGACACTTGCAGAAAGTGGGTGATCAGCGTCTCTATGTCTTGCAGGGTGCGATCCTTGGGGGGCGGTGTGGTGAGGGGGTGATCCGCCTTGAAGGGCCCCTCCGGCATGTTCTTCATGCACTGCTCTATGATCGACAGGCTCTGGCGGATCTCCTCGATGCGTACCGTGGCCCTGTCATAGGCATCGCCATTGCTACCGACCGGCACTTCGAAGTCGAACTGGTCATAACCCGAATAAGGGCGCCATTTGCGCACGTCAAAGTTGAGGCCCGTGGCCCGCAGACCCGCCCCCGTCGTGCCCCAGGCGAGCGCCTGCTCAGTGGTGTAGGCAGAGACGCCAATGGTGCGTCCGCGCAAAATGCTGTTGCGCATGGCGGCTTTTTCATAATCCATCAGACGCTTGGGCAGCCAGCTCAGCAGATTGTCCTGCACCAGTCGCTGCCATCCCTTGGGCAAGTCGTGGGCAACGCCACCGATACGGAACCAGGCCGGGTGCATGCGGGCACCCGTGATGGCTTCGATGATGGTGTAGATCTTCTGCCGGTCGGTGAAGGTAAAGAAGACAGGGGTCATGGCCCCCACGTCCTGAATATAGGTGCCAAGGAACAGGAGGTGGCTCTGGATGCGGAACAGCTCCGCCATCATCACCCGGATCACGTCGACCCGGTTCGGCACCTTGATGCCGGCCAGTTTCTCCACTGCCAGCACGTAAGGCAGGTTGTTCATTACCCCGCCCAGATACTCGACCCTGTCTGTGTAGGGGATATAGCTGTGCCAGGACTGGCGCTCACCCATCTTTTCGGCACCGCGATGGTGATAACCGATGTCGGGCACGCAGTTGCGGATCTCTTCGCCATCGAGTTGCAACACCAGTCGGAAGGCGCCGTGGGCGGACGGGTGGTTGGGACCGAGGTTCAAGAACATATAGTCCTCGTTCTCGTTGCCACGGGCCATGCCCCACTCTTCCGGTTTGAACAGCAGGTTCTCCTGCTCCATGTCCTGCTTGGCGGCATCGAGCATGAAGGGATCGAACTCGGTGGCCCGTGCAGGATAGTCCTTGCGCAGCGGGTGACCCTGCCAGCTCTTGGGCATCATGATGCGGGTCAGATGGGGATGGCCGTCGAAGGTAATGCCCAGCAGATCCCACACTTCCCGCTCATACCAGTTGGCGTTGGGGAAGTGGCCTGTGAGGGTGGGAAGATGCAGGTCGCTCTCGGCAAGGGGCACTTTGAGCATCACATCGGCGTTACGGTCGATGGAGATGAAGTGATAGAAGACGGTGAAGTCGCTCTGGGGCAGGCCGTCACGATGGCTGCGCAGCCGTTCGTCGGTGGCGCTCAGGTCATACAGCATCACGAATGGGGAGGGGAGCTTGCGCAAAAAGCCCACCACATCCAGCAGCAGTTCGCGGGCGAGCCAGATCACGGGTACGCCGGTACGGGTACTCTGCACGGTGAAACGCTCGGCACCGAAGTGGGCAAACAGTTCGCCGACAACCTGGGCATCCTGGTGATCGCTGGGTTGCCACTGGGCCATGGTGTAATTGCTGGGAAAATCGCGAGTCAGTTTCATGGTCAGATCTCATCCGGCGTGCGCAGGTTGGTCACCTTGATCCGCTCGCCCCGTTTGCGGTCTTTCTCGGCCGGCATGTCGGGACGGTAGATCCCCTGATCGCCGACGACCCAGGAGAGGGGGCGGCGTTCCTTGCCAATGGAGTCCTGCAGCAGCATCAGGGCTTGCAGGAAGGCCTCAGGACGGGGCGGGCAGCCCGGAATATAGACGTCGACCGGCAGGAACTTGTCTACCCCCTGTACCACTGAATAGATGTCATACATGCCGCCCGAGTTGGCGCAGGCGCCCATGGAAATGACCCACTTGGGCTCGAGCAACTGTTCATACAGTCGCTGGATGACAGGCGCCATCTTGATGAAGGGGGTTCCGGCGATCACCATGAAATCCGCCTGACGGGGCGAGGCCCGGATCACTTCGGCACCGAAGCGGGCCACGTCATGGGGGGAAGTGAACGCGGTACACATCTCCACATAGCAGCAGGAGATACCGAAGTTGTAGGGCCAGAGGGAGTTTTTGCGACCCCAGTTGACGGTGTCTTGCAACACCTCCTCGAGACGCCCCATCATGATGCCGCGTGTCGCATCTTGTGACAGCGGGTCATCGACGGTCTGGCTCTGTTCCTGTGGATAGCGCTCAACGGGCGCATCCGGGTCAATCCGGGTCAGGGTGTACTTCATGGTGCAACCTCAAAGAGAGAATCAGTAAGTCAGTCAGGCTTCTTGTCGGTCAGGGCGCGTTTTTTCGGTGCCCAGTCGAGGGCGCCGATACGCCACAAGTAGAGGAGTCCTACCAGCAGCAAGCCGATAAAGATGGCGGCTTCAATGAAGCCGACCCAGCCGCTTTCCCGAACGGAAACAGACCAGGCAAACAGGTAAAGCGCCTCTACGTCGAAGATGACGAAGAACATGGCAACCAGATAGAACTTGGCGGAGAAGCGCAGGCGGGCGTTACCCACAGAATCGACGCCAGACTCGAAGGGAGTGTTCTTGGCGCGGCCGTGGGCGCGCCCACCCAGCAGGGCGGCCAGGCCGATCATCATCAGACAGAGGCAGATGGCTGCAATGACATAAATGGCAAAAGCCCAATGTTGAACAGCAATATCAGCAAACATAGAGATTTTCCCTAACCAAATTAATCACGTGACTTAACAGTAATGTTACGCATTATGACACTTTCATACTGATTTACATGTCATTTCAGGGGATTAATAATTAATCGATGGGGGTAAAATCGTTTTTTGCTACAAAGGTCAATTTTCTCATTTGAGAATGACTTTCAACGACCTGAATTGGCTGGTAAAACAAGGCTTGGCAGCGGTGTGTGCAGAGACTTCCCCGAAGGGAAAAAGGAAGGAGAAATTGAGGGGATGTGGCCGTGAAAGGGATGAAAGCGCTAAAGAAAAGCTAAAAAAGACCCCCGACAGGGGGTCTGCACGGGTCAGGGTTTGAGAATGGGGAGTGATTCTTCGGCCGCCTTGCCTTGGGAGAGGGTAATCTCGACCCTGCGGTTTGCCTGCCGGTGTTCAGCCGTATCGTTGGGGTAGCGCGGCTGCGCATCGGCTACCCCCTGGGCGATGACCCTTGTGGCGTCCAGTTTGGGATCGGTCAGCATGATATGGACGATGGACGCCGCGCGCAGTACCGACAGCTCCCAGTTGCTGCGATAGAGTTCGAGCGGCACTTGTGAGTTGTCGGTGTGGCCTGTGACCACTACCTTGCCCGGGATGTTGGCCAGTATGCCGGCGATCTTGTGGACCAGGGGGATGAATTGGGGTTGCAGAAAGGCCGAGTCGGCCGGAAACAATGCCTTCTCACCGATGCGGATCACCAGCTGGCTGCCGAGCTGCTCCACTTCCAGATCCTTGGATTCAATCTGCGCCTTGAGTTGCTGGTTGAGCGTCTGTTTGGTGACCTGCACCCACTCCTGCTCCTTGGTTTTGTGAGGCCAGGCCTCGGTGGCGCTCGGTTTCTCCGAGGCACCTATGGTTTCGTTGAACGGATCTGCCGCCGCAGTCGGTGCATCTTTTTCCAGCACAGTTTCCTTGTCCGGACTGCTGGGGGTTGTCCTGGACTCGGGTTCCAGGATCCCTGTGCCGCCCTGCATCACGGGTGAACCCGCAGGAGGGGAGATGAGACCGATTTTTCCCAGCGATTCGATAAAGCCCTGGATCAGCACCCGGGTTTCAGACTGTTTTGCCATGGCAAAGGAGTAGAGCACCACGAACAGGGCGAACAGCAAGGTCATGAAGTCGGCATAGGAGACCAGCCAGCGTTCATGGTTCTCCGGCGCTTCAGGCTTTTTCTTTTTGGCCACCATGGCCTCCTATGTAAGGTTCGAGGGTCACTTGTAGACGGGCTTGCGACTCGCCATCCACGATGCAGAGGATGCCGGTCAGTGTCATCTCCTTGTAGTGGCGGATATCATGGGCGAACCCCTTGTAGCGGTTGCCAAAGGGTAAAAAGATCAGGTTGGCTGCCCCTACACCGTAAATGGTGGCGATGAAGGCCACCGCTATGGCCCCCCCCAGTTTGTCCGGTGCATCCAGCAGGCCCATGGCGTGGATCAGGCCGAATACGGCGCCCACTATTCCCATGGTCGGGCAGTAGCCTCCCATGGCTTCGTAAAATTTGACGGTCTGCTCAAGATCCTCATGCTCGAACTCGATTTCGTTCTCCAGCACCTCGTGGATCTTGGTCTTCTCGTAGCCATCGACCATCATCTGTACCCCTTTTTTCAGGAAGGGATCCTTGATCTCGTCGATCATGCCTTCCAGTGCCAGCATACCGCTACGGCGGGCGTTAGCTGCCATCGTTTCCAGCAACTGCGCCTGTTCCAGCAGGTCGAGTTTGGGGGGAGAGAGCAGCCATTTGAAGCGTTTGAAGGTTTTGCCGACGACGGAGAAAGGGAACTGGGTCAGTGCGGCACCGATTGTACCGCCAATCACGATGAGGAAGGCTGGCAGATCGAGCAGGGCGCTGGGATGCCCACCTTCTATGATGTTACCGCCAAGAATACAGATTATTGCAAAAAGAAGGCCAATCAAGCTCATTTTTTGTACATCCCTGAATATTGATAAGGGCTAGTGTAGCTATTTAAGTATCAGTTTTTCAAAATGATATCCAATCACTGAGCAATTCATGGAGGCAGAGGACAAGGAAGGGGGGAGGGTGTGCAAGATAACACGGAAGGTTTGGCTGAGCCTCGGATGAATAACCCGAGTGGCAACAGGACAAAAGCAAAAAAACCGACCATCAGGTCGGTTCTTTTTAATTTGGCGGTGAGGGAGGGATGATTCGCCACTGCGTGGCTCACCCCTTCGGGGCGGCCGTTGGCCGTTCATCGCAGCAAGCTGCTCTGCTCGAACCCAGCGAGGGTTCTCACCTTCCCTCGTCGACATCAGCGTTGCGGTTTCCCCAAAAGCAAAAAACCGACCATCAGGTCGGTTCTTTTAAATTTGGCGGTGAGGGAGGGATTCGAACCCTCGATACGTTGCCGTATACACACTTTCCAGGCGTGCTCCTTCAGCCACTCGGACACCTCACCAAATTTTTGACCAGAGTTTAATGTGTTCGGCCAACACTGCGTTCGCTGCGCTGTTGCGCCGGAACGGGGCGTAATTTAGGGGAAAGGGCTGTCTGGGTCAACCACTTTTCCCCTTATTTTTCATAATCTTTATCGAGCGGCTATCCCTTGAACAAAATGCCGGTATTTTAAACCCGATCAGGGCTTGTCCAGGATGATCAAGCTGTCGGGCAGCTCGTTTTGATCCCGGGTAGCCGGGAAGGCGTCGGTCAGGATGGCGCTGGTGCGCTCCACGCATTCGAGGAATCCCTGCTCCACCTCCTTGTTGCGTACCCGGCGGGTGAAGTCATCGATGATCGCCTGCCACTGGTCATTGTCGATATGCTGGGCGATGCCGTCATCCACCAGTATCTCTACATAGTGCTCGGCCACAGAGACGAAGATCAGCACCCCCAGCCTGTCACGGGTACGGTGCAGCCCCTGCTCGACAAACTGCAGGCGCGCCATCAGGGCGGCTCTGTGCCTGCGTACCTTCTTCGGGATCAGGTACATTTTGATGGGAGTCCAGTGGAACAGTATGCTCAGCAGCAACCAGACTGACCACTGTGCCAGCAGTATCTCGTACCAGCCGAGCCAGAAGCCGAGTTCGAACACCAGCAGGGGAGTGAGCATGGCAATCAGGGCTGCCCACAGGGTGGGAATGTAGCGATAGCCGTCGCTGGCCGGGGCCAGTACTGTGACCAGCTCGGCGTCTGTTTCCAGCTCCGCCTCGCGAACCTTGGCCTGCAGGGTGTGAAAGAACTGTTTAGAAATCATGGTCTGTCTCTTTATTCCTGTTACCAACCACCGGAGGCACCACCGCCACCAAAACTGCCGCCGCCACCGCTGAAGCCACCGCCGCCACCTCCTCTGCCGCCGAAGCTACCGGCACCAAAACCTCCGGCCAGAAAAGCCGCGCGGCGTCGACCACTGCCACCGCCTCCACCGCCTCCGCGCAGGTTATGCAGCACTATCATCACAATCACCATCAGAATGAACAGCCAGGGACCACCCAGCTTGTCCTCTTTTTTGGCGGTGTCCACTGGCCGATATTCACCCGCCAGTGCCTGCATGATGCTCTGGCTGCCGGCCACTACGCCCGCAACCATGTCACCACGTTTGAAGGCGGGCAGGATCCGGGTCTGGATGATGTTGGCGGCAATGGCATCGGGCAGGGCACCCTCCAGCCCATAGCCCACTTCGATACGCACTTTGCGCTCATCTTGGGCGATCAGCAGCAGCACACCGTTGTTCTTTCCCTTCTGGCCTATGCCCCAATGACGACCGAGCTGATAGCCGTACTCCTCTATGGTCTCGCCATCCAGGCTGTCGATGGAGACCACTACCAGCTGGATGCCGCTGCGTTTTTCAAACGTGGCCAGTTGCTGGGTCAGCTGGTGGGCCTGCTTGCGGGACATCAGGTTCGCCTCGTCCACGACCCGGCCGCTGAGGGCCGGAAAGTCGGGGGCGGCTTGCAGTACTGCGGTCCAGAGCAACAGACAGGGCAGCAACCAGCGGGCAAATTTGCTCATTGGAAGCTGACCTTGGGCGCCTCTTCAGCCCCGGGTTTGGCACTGAAACTCGGTTTGGCTTCGAGATCTGAATAGAGCAGCTTGGACCAGATGACGCCGGGGAAGGTGCGGATCTCGGTATTGAACTGGCGCACCGCCTCTATGTAGTCACGGCGTGCTACCGAGATGCGGTTCTCGGTGCCTTCCAGCTGCGCCTGCAGGGTGAGGAACTGCTGATCTGCCTTGAGATCCGGATAGCGCTCCACCACCACCATCAGGCGGGAGAGGGCACTGGAGAGCTGGTTCTGGGCCGCTTCAAACTCCTTGAGCTGGGCCGGATCGCTCACCTGCACACTGCCAACCCTGGCACGGGCATCGGTGACCGCTTTGAGGGTCTCCTGCTCATGGCTGGCGTAGCCCTTGACGGTGGCCACCAGATTGGGAATGAGATCGGCGCGGCGCTGATACTGATTCTCGACCTGGCCCCAGCTCGCCTTGACCTGCTCATCCAGGGTCGGAATATTGTTCATGCCGCAGCCGGTCAATCCCAGCAGCAGGGTCAGTGTCAACAGGCTCTGCGTGGTGCTGCGCCAGAGTGAAGTGGCCATCTTGTTGTTCTCCATTGAAATTTCTAGCGGATATGGGCCCACCATACCAGCTTGGGGTCAGTTGCCACAACGGGCGGGCAGGATGGGCATCTTGTTGATACCGGAGACCTTGGGTAGCTGTGGCTTGTCCTTGAGCCAGGAGGCCAGCTCGGCGCCGCAGCCATTGCCGGGGGGAATGGGAGCTTGTGGCTCGCAATCCGGGCTGCCGACGGGGCAGCGCAGCCGCACATGAAAGTGGCTGAAGTGGCCGACCCAGGGGCGCAGTTTGGCAACCCAGGGCTCATCGGCGGCACGTTTGCACACCTCGCCCTTGATGACGGGGTTGATAAAGATGCGCGCCACCTCGGGCTTGCTGGCAGCCAGTCGCAACAGGTTCAGTTGCTCCGGGCCGAAGCGACCCGGCAATACCCGATAGCTGGGCTCGTCGATCAGCGCCCACTCCCTGGGGGCATCCTGCTCCCACTTGCTGATGGGGCGGTTAGCCATGCGAAACCAGATGTCGGCATCCAGGCCCGTCTGGTGACTGCGATGGCCCGAGGTAAAGGGACCGCCGCGGGCCATCGCCAGATCGGCGATATAGAGATCCGGCATGCCAGCCATGCGGGTCTGGTTGGCCAGCCCCTGCAGATAGTGGATGAGGTCGGGATGACCGTAGTAACGCAGCCGCTTGGTGCGGATCACCTGATACCCGGGTCCCTCCAGTGGCAGGGCCATGCCGTTTTTGAGGCAACCGGCGGCATAACCGCCGATCGCCTCGGCCTGCAGTACAGAGGCCAGTAACAGGGACGTCAGCATCAATGGGCTCCTTGTTTTGCTTCGAGTCGGCTGAGCAGCACAAACAGACTCAAACATATCAATAAATAGGCGGCCGCCACCAGTAGCCAGATTTCATAAACCAGCCCACTGGAGTTGGCCATCTCGGTGCCGACGAAGGTGAGCTCTTGCACCGAAATGAGGGAAACGATAGCGGTATCCTTCACCAGTGCGATGAGCTGGCCGGTGAGGGGAGGCAGCATCAGCAACATGGCTTGGGGCAGGATCACTCGGCGCAGCCGCACCCGGGGCGAGAGCCCCAGACTCTGCGCCGCTTCCCACTGCCCTTTGGGCACGGCCGCGAGACCGGCACGGACTATCTCGGCGACGAAGGCGGCGCTGATCATGCCGACACAGAGGGTGCCAGAGATGAGGTTCTCCCATCTGGCGGGCGGGCCCAGCAGCGCCTCTTGCCAGGGGGAGAGTGACAGAGTGCCGAGCCAGCGGGAGAGGCCGCTCGCCGGCAGTAATTGATTGGCGATAAAGAAGTAGAAAATGAAGATAAACACCAACGGCGGCAGATTGCGGATCAACTGGATGAACAGGGTCGCCGGCAACACCAGCCAGGGACGGCGGCTGAATGCCGCCAGACCCAGCGCAGTGCCCAGCAGCAGCGCCAGCGCCATGCCGAGTAGGGCGATGCGCAAGGTGGTGAGCAAGCCGCTGAAAAAATAGGGCAGCTCACCCTGGGGGCCGCGCGTGAACAGCAACTCGAAGGCGGCCTGCCAGTGCCATTGGTAGGCCACGCCAAGGTGCAATCTGCTGGCAAGCCACATGCCTGCCAGCAGCAGTATCAGCATGAGTATCCCATCGAGCCAGCCGACGGCTCGGGTAGCGCGTTTGATGGCAATCAGCATCAGGGATTGGCGACCTGGGCTTCCCATGCCAGCGACTTGAACCAGTAGTCATGACGGGCCTTGAGCCAGCCGTCGGCCTGACGGGCGGCGATCCACTCGTTGAACTGCTCGGCCAGGGCGTCATCCCCCTTGCGCAGGGCAAAGCCTTCGCTGCCTTGCGACAGCGGTTCGGCAAACGGCATAAAAAGAGCTTCGGGGTGGCGCAGTGTCTCTTGCTCAGGTTTCGGGGAAGAGGAGAGGGCGCCGTGGGCGCTGCCGTTCAGTACTTCCTGAAACACTTGGGATTCATCATCGAACTGGCGAAGGGTCGCCTTGGGGAAGTTCTCCTTGGCGACCTGCACCGGTGAGGCGCCACGGCGCACCGCCAGGATCACGCCGCGCTGGTTGAAGTCGGACAGTGTCTTTTTGTCCTGGGCCTGCGCCTTTGAGGCGGCCAGCTGGATGCCTGAGTGGGAGTAGGCTTGGGTGAAGCGCACGCTCTTCTCCCGTTCGGGTGTGATGGTGAGGCCGCCTATGATGACGTCATATTTTTTTGCCAGCAGAGAAGGGATGATGCCATCCCAGGCGGTGGGGACGAATTCGACCTGCCAGCCGTTGTCGGTGGCCAGGCGGCGGGCAACATCGATTTCGAAGCCGATGAGGGCGCCTTGTTTGTCGCGCATCGCCCAAGGAGCGAAGGTGGACATGCCAACCCGCAGGGTGCCGCTTTGTTCTATCTGCGCCAGGGTGGCAGATGCCTCGCCTTCTGCCTGGGCAGGGGTAAAGAGAGCGGTAAAGAGCAGGGCTGCGCCCGAGAGGGCGGTTTTGAACGAGAGTGACATGGTTAGCGTCCTTGTTGTTCCGGATCCAGATGACGGGCGAGCGCCCGCGAACAGGCTGACAGTGTCAGCGTCAACAGCAAATAGAGGGCGGCTACGGTGAACCACACCTCAAAGGTGAGGAAGGTATCGGCCACCAGAGTACGCCCTTCGTTGGTGAGATCGAAGATGGCGATGACACTCACCAGCGCCGAGTGCTTGATGAGTGACACCAGCTCGTTGGTGAGTGGAGGCAGCACGACACGAACCAGTTGCGGCAGTATCACTTTGCGCAGTGTGATGGCCGGTGACAAACCAAGAGAGCGCGCTGCCTCCCACTGTCCGCTGGGGATAGCCTGTATTCCTGCTCGCAACACTTCGGCGGTGAAGGCCCCCTGATAGAGAGAGAGACTCAGCACGGCGCAGGCGAGCGGGGCCAGTCCCAACATGGGGCCCAGCAGAAAATAGAGGATGTAGAGTTGCACCAGCTGGGGCGTGGTGCGCACCAGCGCCAGATAGGTGACGGCAAGCCAGGGGCCCAGGCGAGAGGGAAGCAGACGCAGGCTGACGACGGAACACCCGACGACCAGGGTGCCTGCCAGACTGAGCAAGGCTACTTGCAGGGTGACCAGCAAGCCGCTGAGCAGTGGGCCAGGGTAGAAGTCGCCATCTTCCCACTCCCCGAGAAAGGGACCGACCCGCTGCCACTGCCACTCATAACCCATCTGATGGGCGCCACTGTAGAGCACCCAGCCCAGCAGCAGGATCAGCAACAGGATTGCCAGCAGCCAGCTGGCGAGGCGGGTGGGTCGGGTATCAGCCATGGTAGCTGAGCACCTGCTCGAGAAAGGCACGGGTTCTCGGGTGGGCAGGCTTGCTGAACAGCTGAGCCGGCGGGGCGGATTCGATGATCTTGCCCTCATCCATGAAGAGCACCCGATCCGCCACTTGGCGGGCAAAACCCATCTCGTGGGTGACGCAGATAAGCGTCATTCCCTCGTCTGCCAGCTCGCGGATCACATCCAGTACCTCGCGGATCATCTCGGGATCGAGGGCCGAGGTAGGCTCATCAAACAGCATCAGTTCCGGCTGCATGCAGAGGGAGCGGGCGATGGCCACGCGCTGCTGCTGGCCGCCGGAGAGCTGGTGGGGGTACTTGTCGGCCTGGGCCTGAATGCGTACGCGTTCCAGCAGGCCGAGGGCACGGGTTTTGGCCGCTTGCGTGCTCAGTCCCAGCGTATGTACAGGGGCCACCATCAGGTTTTCCAGCACCGTCATATGGGGGAACAGGTTGAACTGCTGAAACACCATGCCGACTCGCCCTTGCAGGCGACGCAGGTAGGCGGGGGTAACGGGCTCGCCAAACAGGAACAGCTGGCCACTGTCTATTCCCTCCAGGCCATTGATGGTGCGGATCAGCGTGGATTTTCCCGAGCCTGACGGGCCGCAGATAACCCACTTCTCCCCTCGCGCTATGGTGAGGTCAATCTGATGCAGGGCCTGGAAGTCACCGTAGAATTTGTTGACGCCACAAAAGCGCACACAGGGCTGCGAGCTGGTCAAGAAACAAGTTCCATTGAGTATCATTGATGCCATGGTATTGATTTTATAGGGGGATGACAAAGAAAACCCCCTTGTCAGTCCCTTGAGGTCTATTCACAATGGCGCCATTTCACGGTCACAGGAACCTTTCATGCGAATTACATCCTTGCTGGCAACCCCCGGGGTTCGCTTGCTGATGCCGCCGGCAATGCCCTATCGCTGCGTCATTTTTCTGTTGTTGCTGACGAGTTGGGGCGTGGTGGCGGCCTCTTTGTGGTATGGACGGGGTGCCATGGGGTTGCTCCACTGGGTTGGGGTGATATTCGGAGGCATCACAGGGATCCTGGTCTCTCTGCCACGCAGTTGGCAACGCTGGCGGCTGGCCGAACTGGGTTGGGATGACGAGCACCTCTATCTGCTCAACGGCAGCGATGATCAGGCCCTGGCCTTGCCTAAAACGGCGCTGGTGGCCATAGAGCGGGAATACAAGGTAGGTCACGACGGTCAGTGGCTGGCGTTCAGTCTGGACCTTAGGCTCGATGGTACGCAGCTTGCTGCGGCGACCGCACTGATGGGGCTGGGCCGCGAAGGGACCCATGAGGTTGCCCCTGGCATCTACCGCTTTGGCTTTAAACGAGCCTGGCATGGCCGCAGGGCGATCAAGGGTGTGCTGAACGAGCTGCTCCCGGTTTGAGCTGACTATTTTCTCGACAATCCATCTCAAAGCTCAGATACTGCCAGTGACTCGAATTGATCTTGCCTGTTCTGTTCACCCAAGAGATCAATGACTTGAGTGAGCAGAACGGGGAGTGCCAAGGCATGACGCCCTGGCAGGTCCGGCATGGGGGTTGTGCCCTTACCTTTGTGTTGGTGATGGGATAGAGAAGGCACCTTGAATCGAGAGTGGATGGCATGAAGATTTACGTAGGTAATCTGTCGTACCGGATGACGGCCGACGAACTGACAACCGTGTTCAGCCAATTTGGACAGGTAGATAAGGTCGATATCATCATCGACCGAGATACCGGTCAGTCCAAGGGGTTTGGCTTTATTGAAATGCCTGTTAATGGCGATGCCGAAAAGGCCATCGCCGGTTTGCATGGCACCGAGATCGGTGGCCGTACCATCACAGTCAACCAAGCCAAACCGAAGACAGATGCACCACGTGGTCGCCCCCAGCGTCATCGTTGAGTTGCCTCGTTAATGCAAAACGGCATGGGTTTTCCCATGCCGTTTTTGTTTGCGCGCGATTGGGCCATCAAGCAGGGGTCAGGGTACGTCGTAACCAAGCGCCGCCTTGCGAATGCGGAACCACTGCTGGCGAGTGAGTGCTATGGACTCGGCTGCCACGGCAGCGGCAATCCGCTCCCGCTTGCCTGAGCCAATCAGCGGCAGCGGCTGGCTCGGCAGCATCATTACCCAGGCGTACACCAGTTGCTCTATGTTCTGGGCTCCCACTTCATGACGGATCTGCTCGAGCTCGGCGCGCAGCGGAGCATACTCCTGGCCATCGAACAGGCGTCCGCCACCCAGGCAGGACCAGGCCATGGGCTTGATGCGCAGTTGCTGACAGAGATCCAGGGTGCCATCCAGCGTCGTGCTCTGATTCAGGGGCGATATCTCCAGCTGATTGGTGACCAGCGGGAAGGGCAGGCGGGACTGCAGCAGCTCGAACTGGCGGGCACTGAAGTTGGACACCCCCAGATGTTTCACCTTGCCCGCCTGCTTGAGGCTGATAAAAGCATCGGCCACCTCATCGGCATCCATCAGGGGGTCCGGACGGTGGATCAGCAACAAATCCAGGTGATCGGTCGCGAGTTTGCGCAGGGAGTCCTCGGCACTGGCGATGATGTGCGCCTTGCCGGTGTTGTAGTGGTTGAGGGCATGCTCAGGCTTGGCGGTGAGGGCGATGCCACACTTGCTGACGATTTCCATCCGGTCACGCAAGGAGGGTTCCAGGCGCAGGGCATTGCCAAATGTCTCTTCGCACTGGTAACCACCATAGATATCGGCGTGATCTATGGTGGTCACCCCCAGGTCCAGGTGGTACTTCATCAGATCGAGCAGGGCGGCCGGGGAGAGCTGCCACTCCATCAGACGCCAGTAGCCCATGATAAGGCGAGAGAAGGTCGGGCCCTGGGCGTGCAGGGCGAGGCGAGATACAGACATGGGTGACTCCTTGGGGAATAAATGCTGCCAGCATCTTGGTCTCTTCTGCCGGGCAAGGCAATAATGTGGTTTTTGTTCATTCGAACTTTAGTTCTGACGGGATTCATGATGGACGGATTTGCCGCGCGGTTGCAGAGTCTGATCGGGGAGGGCAGTGTCAGCGCCTTCGCCCGCAAGGTGGGGTTGAGTGAAGCCCTGATCCGCAAGTACCTGAAGGGAGCCGAGCCCGGCCTTGGCAAGGCAAACCAGATTGCCATGGGAGCCAACTGTTCGCTGGAGTGGCTCGCCACCGGTTGCGGCTACCTCTATCGACAGGCGGAAGTGGTGGATCGGGAGGCGTTGGCAGCCGCCGGCACCCTGCTGCAGGAACTGGTTCCCGAGCAATCCCTGCCTGATGAAAAACAGCTGGTCACCCTGCTCGCGTATTACCAGTTCTTGCGCAGCCACAAGAAGGCAGATGGTTTTCTGGATCTGGCGCTGGCACGGGAGTTTGGCAAACATCTGGGTGAGGCATAAAGCCGTATGGGGGTTGCCGCCTCCCCTTGGCGGCAAGCGGTCATTATTCTGATAACCTCTAAACAGGCAGTCAATCCAGGGAGAAGGTGATGGGCTATCTGATCTTGGGCAGTGGTGGATTGGGCACGGCGCTGGCCAGGGAGCTGTCAGCCCGTGGCGAGGAGCTGGTACTGGCGGGCAGGCAACTGCCAAAAGGACTGGATCCGGCCTGCTACTTTCCGTTGCAGGAGGTGGATCCGCTCTCTTTCGATGCGCTGTTCACCCTCTATGACACAGTCGCCCTGCCGAGCGTGGTGATCAACACCATAGGCCTGTTGCACGATATCAACTTCATGCCGGAGAAGCGGGTAGAGGAGGTCAATCCCAAGTGGCTGTGTGACAGCCTGCTGGCCAATGCCTGGCCCACCCTGGCCGTGGCTGCCCGGCTTGGCCGCCTGATGGCGGAGGATAGCCGAGTCTGGCTCTGTGCCATTTCTGATCTGGCGGGAGCCATAGGCGTAAATGAACAAGGGGAACGTTACAGCTACCGCATGAGCAAGGCGGCCCTCAACATGGGGGTCAGGACCCTTGCCCATGAGTGGGCCGAGCGCTTTCCCAAGTCCGGCGTGATCACGATACACCCTGGCCTCATGGCAACCCCCATGAACCAGCCTTTTCTTCATGCACTGGCATCTGCTCCGTTGCAGGACCCCGCCCAGGTTGCCCCCTCTTTGCTGACTTTAATTGCAGGCTTGTCCCTGACTCAATCTGGCGCTTTTGTTGATCTGCAGGGGCAGCCGCTGTCCTGGTAGGCGGTCACCGGGCTCACATTCCAGACACTCCCTGCTTGCCAAGCCAGCCTGCGCTGGCTAACGTCATCCTCCTGCACCAGGAGGGATGTCATGCGCTATATCGATTTACGAAGTGATACTGTCACCCAACCCACGGATGCCATGCGTCAGAGCATGCTTCATGCCGAGGTTGGGGACGATGTCTATGGGGAGGATCCGGGCGTCAATGGGCTCGAAGCCTATGGCGCCGACCTGCTTGGCAAAGAAGCCGCGCTGTTCGTGCCATCCGGCACCATGTCCAACTTGCTGGCGGTGATGAGCCATTGCCAGCGTGGGGAAGGTGCCGTGCTGGGCTCGGCAGCCCACATCTATCGCTACGAGGCACAGGGTTCTGCCGTGCTGGGGTCTGTGGCCCTGCAACCCGTGCCCATGCAGGCCGATGGCTCACTGGCGCTGGCCGACGTGCGCGCAGCCATTGCCCCTGACGATGCCCATTTTGCCCAGACTCGCCTCGTTTGCCTCGAAAACACCCATAACGGCAAGGTGTTGCCGCTAAGCTATTTGCACGAGATGCGCGAGTTTGTCGACGAGCACGGCCTGCTGCTGCATCTGGACGGCGCTCGTCTGTTCAACGCAGTCGTGGCGAGTGGCCATTCGGTGCGTGAGCTGGCTGCGCCATTTGACAGCATTTCCATCTGTCTTTCCAAAGGGCTGGGAGCGCCGGTGGGATCGCTGCTGGTGGGTTCTCATGCCTTCATCGCTCGTGCCAGACGGCTGCGCAAGATGGTAGGTGGCGGCATGCGTCAGGCGGGGATCCTAGCCCAGGCCGGTCTGTTTGCCCTGCAGCAGCATGTGGTGCGCCTTGGTGACGATCACCGCCGCGCCAGACGGCTGGCCGAAGGGCTGGCGACGCTGCCGGGCGTCAGGCTGGATCTGGGTCAGGTGCAGACCAACATGGTGTTCTTGCAACTGACGAGTGGCGAAAGTGCGCCTTTGCTGGCTTTCATGAAGGAGCGAGGGATCCTCTTCTCCGGTTATGGCGAGCTGAGGCTGGTGACCCATCTGCAGATCAATGACGACGACATCGAAGAGGTGATCGACGCCTTTACCGAGTATCTCGGCGCGTGAGAATGCCATGAAATGAAACAGGGCGCTTCGGCGCCCTGTTTTGTTACTGCATGGTCTTGTTCGTCATATCTGCCGTTGCCCTGTCATCAGCATGGCTTCGTCGGTGGCATCGTAGATCATCACGGCGATGTGGGTCACCTGGCCGCCAAAATCGGCCAGCGGCACCAGGGTCAGGTTCTGGAACATATGGGGAGCCGAGCCTGTGATGGGGCGATAGTTGGAGAAACGCAGCAGATAGGGTCTCTGTTCCCAGGTGCTGAAGGCGCGGTTGTTGAGCTGGAACACCATGTTGGCCTTGCGCTCGAACCAGGCCCTGTCAACGTCGGGAAAAAGCTCGAACAGGACACCATCGCGCACCTCGCCCGCCATCCGGCCGCTGTGGCTCTCCATGAAGCCATTCCACACCTGCACCTTGTACTCCTTGTCGAGTACCACCAGCCCTACGTCCAGGTTCTGGACTATGTTCATCAGCCAATGAAATTCACGAATATCCATGGTCACTCCCTAGAGCATGTGCATGATTTTGTTGTTCATGGTGGCGATGGAATCTTCGGTAAACAGCAGTAGCAGGTCACACTGCACTGCGTAATCCTGGACCCGGTAGTTGATCTCGATGGCCAGGGTACGACGCCAGAGACTCTTGTTGGTGTTGATGAGATCCTTGATGGGTCTGTGCTGGCCGAGCACCACAGGGTGGCCTTGGCTGAAAGGAGTGTCGAGCTGGCTGGCATAACCGCGCAGGAAGGCACCGATCAGCACGTTGGCGGTGTCCATCAAGAGCTCCAGCTCGGCATTGCGATCCAGTGCTCCCTGATGCTTCATCAGCCGGGCAAGGTCTTTGAAGCTGGAGTCGTGGAACAGGATCAGCGCTTCGCCGGCGATACCGGCACCGATGAAGCCCTGACAGACGGCGGAAAGGGTATCCGAATCGGCGGCGGCCGAGAGGGCCATGTGCAGCTCGGAGACCTCCAGCACGTTGACGTTGGGAATGGGCAGTACTACGAAGGCATTGAGCAGGCGGGCCAGCAAATCGGCGGCCTGGCCCATGGATACGTTGGCGAGCTCCTGATACACGTCGCGGATCTCGGGGCTGATCTTGATGCCAACGTCGGCATCGGGCTCAGCTGTTGCTATACCGGTGAGGAGGGGGATGGGGGTCGAGGCCACGCCGTTTGGCTGCCACAAGCCGTGTTGCCTGAGCAGGGCGGTCAGGGTTTCGGGGGCGGCGGGTTTCTTGATGAAGTCGAGCGCACCGAGGCTCATGACCCTTTGATGAGCTTCAGGCTGGATGTCGCCAGAGACGACGAACACCTTGTTGCGCAGCCCCTCCTGTTGCAGGGTCTCCAGCACACCGTAGCCGTCCATTTCCGGCATGGTCAGATCCAGAAAGATCAGGTCGCCATGCCCCATCAGCACCTGCTCTATCCCTTCGAGTCCGTTTGCGGCGTAATGCAGCGTCACATCCCAGTCAGCGGGAAGGGCACGGGCCAGCTGTTTACGAGCGAATCCTGAGTCATCACATATCAATACATTCATAGTGTTAGGCTGGCCTGGTCAACGAGGATTGCTATAAGTGTGGCCCGCTCACGGTCAGATGCAATGGGACAGACTGGTTGCCGGTGAAAATTGGTTGTCCCATTGGCGGTTCCGGTAGTGCGCCGAGTATTTTTCAACGAATTCAGCGAACATCTTAACACGCAGCGGGGCAAACTGAGGCTGGCAGCGCACCATGTAGAAGGGGCGATGGCCGGTTTTCCAGTCCGGCAGCACGGCCACCAGCTGCTCATCTTGCAAGAATGGATGCACATAATGGAGCGGGGCATTGACTATACCCAGATGCCGTCTGGCTGCCCTGACGGCCGCCTGTGTCTGGTTGACGGTCAGCTTGGCGGCGCGCTTTATCTGTATTGTCTGGTCATCCTGGCCGATCAATTGCCAGTGCTGGTGTGGCCAACAGTAGATCAGCGAATGCTCTTCCAGCTGTGCTGGGTGGGCTGGCGTGCCCATTTTCTCCAGATACAGCCTGGAGGCGAACAGGCCATATTCGATGTGACCAAGGCAGAGGGCATTGGTCATGGATTGCGGCAGCTCACCGTTGAAAAACACCAGATCCCTATCGTTATCAAACAGGTGCTGATGATCATTGGTCTGGGTGATGTCGAACTGTACTTCAGGATAGTGCAGACCGAAATCTGCCAGCATGTCGACCAAGAGGGTATTGGAGAGGGCGATCGGCGCCGCGAGACGGATCACGCCATTGATATCGGCTTCCCGCCCCTGGATCTCCCCCGTGGCCTGTTCAATTTCGGCCAGCGGGGTGCACAGGCGCTCGTAATATCTGAGCCCTTCATCGGTGAGGCGGAGCTTGCGGGTGGATCTGTGCAGCAAAGAGCAGCCGAGTTGCTCTTCGAGCTGAGAAATACGTCGGCTGATGGTGCCGGTCGGCATGCCCAGTGCGGCAGCTGCGTGGGAGAAGCCTCCCTCTTGCACCACCTTGACGAACAGATAGAACTCTTCGATGTACTTCATAAGCGGTGTTCTGGGTGTAACAGGGGGGAGACCTTAAAAAGAGCCGCCCGCCTTGGCAAGCTCAATCCGGCGTTTAATTGATCTGGATTAGATTCGACTCCCGCTGGTATTGGTGCAAAAGGCGGATAAATTCGGCTGGATCCCGATCCAAGCTGTTGTCCGGCACCAGCAGATCGTAACCAAGCAGCTCACGCAGCCGGGTCATGCGATTGGCCAGCATGGCGATCACCCCCTCATAACGCTGGCCTGACGAAGAGCGAAAACGGCTCTCCTCCAGCAAGCCTTCCCCCTGCAGTGCACCACCACAGGTACCGCTCGGACAATCCTGTTGTTCATTGCGCAGGGCCTGCAACAGCACGGATCTTTGCTCGGTCAGCAGGCGAACGGCCAACCTGGGTGTGATCAATGTCAAAAAATCATCGTAATCTTTTATCTTCAATCCAATGTAGGGCAGGGGGACCAGATCCCAACCGAGATGAATGCGCGGTTGGTCAATTCGCTGAATATTTCTCCATTTCAGGATCCAACCGCCGTATTTGTGGTGATATTGCAAACAATCGTGGCAGAGGGAGAGGCTGATATGGGGTTCGACCAGCTTCAACGAGCCGATAAAGATCATCATCAGACCCGCCAACAGGCCAGAGATGAAGGGGATTAGTGGTTGTTCACGGAAGAAAAAAAGTATAAAAATCATAGTAATGGTTACTATGATGCCCAACAATACCAAGGTGAGTCCGTTTTTCCTGACCATGGGTTTCACATGTAGCGTTTTCATATGAAGTCAGCCCTTGTGCGCAAGCTTATTTTCAGATTATGGGCTGGATCCTATTTTGTACCAGCATGGGGTGCCCCGAAAGGGTACCTTGTAGCAGGCTTTCTCAGTGATCACACATCATGAATCACCACATTAGATGAATACGCTAGACGAACTGTTATTGAGCGGGATGGATGTCCTGCATACCCCTATCTGGGTTTATGACATCCGGCATCATCATATTTACTGGGCCAACCGTACCGCATTGGGGGTATGGGAAGCCAGCTCGCTTGCCGAACTGCAAGCGCGGGACTTCTCTGCCGACATGGCTGCCGCCATCGATCTGCTGCTGCAACGCTACCTCGGTGATTTCCAGCAGGGGCGCAGTTACAGCGAGTGGTGGACGCTCTCCCCCAAGGGGATAAAAAAACAGATCTACCTGCGGTTGTCTGGCATCCAGCTGGCCGGCCGCCTGATGATGATGACAGAGGCGGTGATCGACGCCGATACCCTTTATCAGGAGTCTTCCCTCGCCACCGGCGATACCCTTGCCTGTCTATTTGACAATCAGGGGCGGCTTGAAAGTGGCAACCACCACTTCGACACCTGCTTCGGCGATCAGGTCAGCCAGCTCTCCCAGGTGTTTTCCGGCAACAATGAAGCTTTCTACCAGAAGCTCTCACGCCTCGACGAGGTGGTGGCAGAAGGGGAGTGTCGTACCCGGAAGGGGATGCGCTGGTTCCAGTATCAGTTTCGGCATATCCAGCAGGGGGCACAGATATTGCTCACCATGCGCGATATTACCGACCGCAAACTCGAAGAGCTGGAGCACCGCCATTTGGCCTGGCACGACTCGCTCACCGGGCTGCTCAATCGCTATGGTCTGATGAAGTCCCTCGAGGCTTATTGCGGCATGGGCGGGCGCTTTGCGCTGGTATTCATGGATTTGGACAACTTCAAGCTGGTCAACGACAACTATGGCCACAAGGCTGGCGATCGCCTGCTGGAACGGGTGGCCGGTCGGCTCAAGCAAGTCTGTCCGCGGGATGTGGAGCTGGCGCGCCTCGGCGGCGACGAGTTTACCGCCCTGGTGCCGCTGGCCCATTCCAGCGACAGGGCGCAGGAGGTAGCCGATCTCATGCTCTCCCAGATGACCAAACCGTTGCAGTTGAGCGGTGTACCCGAAGTGACCATAGGCGGCAGCATAGGCATCGCCATCTACCCGGACGATGCGGATGACGGTGACACCCTCATTACTCGCGCCGACATGGCCATGTATCAGGCCAAGCAGATGGGACGCCTGCGCTGGCAGCGGTTTACTCCCAGTATGCAGCAGACCTTGCATCGCAAGCTGACCCTGAAGCAGTTTCTGGCCAAGGCCATTGGTCGGCAGGAGCTGAGCCTCTGTTATCAGCCTCAGGTGGATGTGGCACAGGGCAAACTGATTGGCTTTGAAGCACTGCTGCGCTGGCACAATCCCGTCCTTGGCCATGTCTCACCGGTGGAGTTCATTCCGCTGGCCGAGGAGATGGGCCTTATTCGGGAGATAGGCAGCTGGGTGCTCTCGACGGCACTGGCCCAGATGGCCCATTGGCAGCAAGCATGCCAAGTAAGGGTGCCTGTGTCGGTCAATCTCTCCGGTTTCCAGCTATCTACCTCCTTGCCGGAACTGGTGGCCCAGCAACTCAAGGCGTATGGCGTGGATGCCAGCCTGCTTACCCTGGAGCTGACCGAAACAGTCCTGATGCTGGACATGAAAGGCTGCATCGAGATCCTCGATGGCCTGAGCGAGCAGGGCATCAAGATCGCCATCGACGATTTTGGTACCGGCTATTCGTCGCTGGCCTACCTGAACCGGCTGCCCATCGATACCATCAAGCTGGACCGCTCATTCGTGGTGGGGCTGAACCTGC
This sequence comes from Aeromonas sp. TS_SC_11, assembly GCF_057318915.1. Classification (NCBI taxonomy): domain Bacteria; kingdom Pseudomonadati; phylum Pseudomonadota; class Gammaproteobacteria; order Aeromonadales; family Aeromonadaceae; genus Aeromonas; species Aeromonas sp. TS_SC_11. Next base: position 3,942,018 of record NZ_CM170470.1, on the reverse strand, counting down.
CGGTGATCCGGGCCACAGTGGCCATGGCAACCAGCCTGGGGCTTGGCATCATGGCGGAAGGAGTGGAAGATGAAAACGAGCTCGCAGCGCTGCAAGCTCAGGGTTGCCACGTCTTTCAGGGCTTTCTGTTCAGCAAGCCGATGACGGTGGCTCAGGTGGAAGAGAACCGGTTTGCGGTCTGTTGCAAGGCTGGCACTTATCCGCTGGCGGAATAGGTTCAACGCAGATGCAGTCGTCATCCTCCTCCTGGATGGTCTTGGGCCGCTGCGTTTTTTTGGGTAGAGTGTGGCCTTCTTCCAGGAGGTATCATGAACCCGACCATCGACCTTATTCTCTCCCACAGATCCATCCGCCAGTTTACGCCTGAGCCCATTACGCCGGTGCAGCTCGACCAGATCCTGAGCGCAGCCCAGTCGGCATCCAGCTCCAGCTTCCTGCAGGCCAACAGCATAGTTCGGGTGACGGACCAGGCCTTGCGTACCCTGCTCGCCGAACTGGCGGGGCATCAGGCATATGTTGCCCAGGCCGCCGAGTTTCTGGTGTTCTGCGCCGATTATCAGCGCCACACCCAGATAGTGGCAGATGCCCAGACCGGCTTTGTCGAACAACTGCTGATCGGTGCCATTGACGGTGCTTTGATGGCCCAGAATGCCCTGCTGGCAGCCCAATCACTGGGGCTGGGTGGCGTTTATATCGGTGGTATCCGCAACAATCCAGCCGCCGTGAGCGAGGCGCTGGGCTTACCCCATCAGGTAATACCACTGTTTGGTCTGTGTCTGGGCCATCCGGCGCAGGAGCCAGAGCAGAAGCCCCGTCTGCCGAGGGCGCTGGTGGTACATGAGAACCACTATAGCGCCGAGCTGGATCGCCCCTTGCTCGCACAATATGATCAGCAGATCCAGTCGTACTATGAGGCCCGCAGCAGCAACAACAAGCAGCAGACCTGGAGCAGCCAGATCCGGTCCATTCTCGGCAAAGAGGCGCGTCCTTTCATGCAGGAATTCCTGCAATCGAAAGGGTTCAACCTCAAGTAATGGGCCCGATGGGCGATACTATGAGGTAATGACAGTGTTGCCATCGCTGCATGATCCTGAGCTCCTCTGCCTGTTTTGAGACAGGGGAGGATAATAAATCGTGGGTAAGCTCTGCGGTGCGGGCTACCTTAAGTGGGTAAGCTGTTGTAGGATCACGCAATTGGATTGGGACAGGAGTTTGGACATCCTATGATTTTAACCTTGGTATTGCTGTCTATTGGCGCACTCCTGTTTCTGGTTATCGCCTATAACGTGATGCAGCAATATAAGCAGAAGGCAGAAGCCGACAAGCGCCAGACGATTGCTCGTCACAAGGCGGTGGCGGACGAGACCGAAGAGGTGCTGCTGAATGTCAATTTGGTGCCCTTCTCCAAGAACATAGTGCTGCTGCTGCAACACCGGATCCTGGATGCTTACCGGGCGATCGCCCTGGTGATGCCCAATGGTCAGATCAAGCAGCGTATCGCCGATGTGCAGACCCAGATAAAGAATGTGCAGGACAACTACAGCAGCCAGGATGAAGGGCACTTCAAGACCCCCGAATCCGACCGTCAGGCCATTCAGATGCTGCAACTGGTCAAGAAGATGCGGGCAGTGCTGCGTGTTGAGCACAACAAGGGCAAGATAGACCCTCACGGTTTTGCTCAGGAAGATCGTCGCCTTGAGCTGATGCAGCTCAAGATCAACATCGCCAACCTGGTCAAACGGGCCATGGATGCGCAGATCCAGGGGCAGTACGGCACCTGCCGCCAGCTTTATACCAAGGGGCTTGCCGCCTTGGCCAGCGTGTCCGACAAGGACCCCTATCTGATGGCCAGGGAAGAGGATATGCGGCAAGGTCTGCAAGGCCTTGATGAACATTTGCAGCAGCACAGCGATAAAGAGCTGCAGAATATCAAGGACAAAGAGGCTGACGAACTGGACGTCCTGTTCCAACCCAAGAAGAAATGGTGATCATGTTCCATCCACTCGATACCACTTTGGGGCCCATGGCCCCATTTGTTTGTCAGCTATTGGCTGAGCTGGACCAACTGGCAGTTCACGTCGATAACATCAATGTTGACCACCTCTGTTACCGGGCGGCGAATCTGGCCGAGTATCAGAAGCTGAATGCCGAACTGGCGACACAGGGCTCTCTGCTGGTGGAAGGCATGATTGGGGGTCGCCCCATCGCCACCTATCAGCTGCACCAGTCCGTGCTATGTGGTCATGTCAGCGTTCCCTGCATAGAACTGGCCGCGCCCAAACCGGGGCGCAACCATCAGGCAGGTCTGGAGCATATCGAGCTGGTGGTGCCTTCACTGCATGTACTGGTGGCCGCGTATCCCGATCTGCCGTTCAAGACCGCGAATATCGATGACCTTCGCAACCCGGATGTGGGCCTGATGCTGGCCTCTGGTCAGATCAAGTTTCACCTGCGATCCTTGGCCGAGGTGATTGAGGAAGAGTTGCATACCGGCGCCGTTGTGCCTGTGCCTGCTGGTTACTACGACGGTATCTGATCCGTGCAGGGGGAGGCGTTTCATGTTTTCCCCTGTTGCTGTCGTCAGGTATGGCAGGCTCGGGGGCGAGCGCTGCGCCCCTTCAGATGACCCAGCCAGAGGCTCAAGCCCGCTGTGATCACCAGTACCAGCTCGATGCCGAGCACCAATCCTCCCAAGCCACCCCGCTCCCAGAAAGGGTGAAGGTAGAGGCCTCCCAGGCTTGCGCCCAGATAATACCCCACCAGATAGAGTGACGATGCCAGCGCCCGATTGTGCTCCACGTGCTGACCGACCCAGGCACTGGCACAGGCGTGGGCAAGAAAGAAACCGAAACTTGAGATGAGCAACCCCGTCAGTATGGCTGCCAGCGAGCCATGCAGCAGCAGCGCACTACCCAGCGCCATCAGCGAGATCCCCGCCAGCAGCAGGCGCTGTGCCCCCCAGCGGTGAGCACAACGGCCGCTTAAGGAGGAGGCGACAGTGCCCGACAGATAGGTCAGGAACAGCATGCCGAGCCACTGGGTGGGCAGGGAGAAAGGGGCCTTGGCCAGCAGGAAGGTGAGGTAGCTGTACTGGTTCAAAAACACCATGAAGTTGAGCCCGCCGATGAGATAGGCACCGACCAGCAGCGGATTGCCGAGATGGCTGCTGATGGCCCGCTGGAATTGACCGGGCTCTGCAACAACGGGCACAAAGCGGGTCTGGGCGGGCAATAACCAGATGACGAGGGGCAGCAGGGTCAGGCTTATCAAGCCAATGCCGAGAAAGGTGTGTTGCCAGTCGCCAAACCAGCCTGCCAGCAAGCCGCCGACGACACGGCCCGCTATGCCCCCGAGCGAGTTGGCGGCGATGTAGACACCGACGGCTGAGAGGAGGGCACGCTTGCTGAATTCTTCTCCCATATAGGCGATGGCAGTGGCGGGTAACCCGGCCAGCAGTACCCCCTGCAATATCCTCAACAGCAATAACTGCTCAAACTGGTTTACCAGGCTGATGAGCAGGGAGAGCAAAATAGCTCCGCCCAGGGTCCACAGCATGATACGGCGCCGGCCGAACCTGTCCGCGAGGCGGGCGCAAATCAGCAGGGAGGTGGCAAGCCCCGCAGTGCAGCCAGCCAGTGTCCAGCCTGCCGACAGCGAGCTGACGGAGAAGACATTTGCCAGCAGTGGCAGCAAGGGGTGGGTCTGGTAGAGGTTGAGAAATACCAGGAAGGAACCCAGGCTCAGGGCCAGGGTGGCACGTATCCATTCGCGGCTACCTACTTCGATCATGTGCAGTTGTCCTGACGGCTTTTGTGCAGAGTAGTGCGCCACAGGGCATAAATATAATATATTTAAATTATCCATCTAATAAGATTAATTGATATGGACTTGAAGCAGCTCACCTATTTGCTGGCGGTACGGGATGCAGGTTCCTTCACTAAGGCGGCCAATGGCCTCCATATAGCCCAGCCAGCCATCAGCATGGCCATTGCCAAGCTGGAGCAACAGCTCGAGCTGCGGCTGTTCGACAGGCAGGATCGCAACGTGCGGCTTACTCCGGAGGGGGAGGTGCTCTGTCGTCATGCCGAGCGGCTGTTATTGCAGATGCATCAAGCGCAAGCCGAGATGGCCGAGCTGAAAGGGCTGGAGCGTGGTGAGGTGCGCATCGGTATCCCCTACATGATGGGTTCTTACTATTTCCCTCCGATCCTGATGGCCTTCAAGCATCGTTACCCCGGTCTGAAGATCCGGGTAGAAGAGGCCGGCTCACGCGAGTTGCTGAGTCGCATGGTGGATGGCACCCTGGATCTGGCCATCCTGATCACCAGCGATCTGCCACCTGCGCTGGAAGGGGCCCAGTTGCTACGTGAAGAGATGTTGATGGTGGTGGGGGAAGAGCATCCGTTGCGACATGCTCAGGCCGTGTCACTGACCCAGTTTTTTGACCAGGAGCTGGCCATGTTCCGACGAGGTTTTTATCACCGTGAACACATGGAAGCATTGGCTCAGGAGCTGGGGTGTGAGCCTGACATTGCGTTTGAAAGCAATCTGATCCCCCTGCTCAAGGCGGTGGTCAAGCAGGGATTTGCGGTGACTACCTTCCTGCGGATGGTGCTGGATGAGGAGCCTTCACTCACTGGTATCTCATTCGCTCCCCCCATTTTTCTTGATCTCTGTGTGGCGTGGCGGCGTGGCGATCCGCTCTCCATGGCGAACCGTGCCCTGCGTGATTTCCTGCTGGCGCAGGCCAGGCCATAAATGGCCAAGAAGGAAAGGCTATCAGGCAAAAGTTTGTTAGTATTAGTTCAAGTCGCCTTTAGAGCCTAACATCATGAAACTCCAACAGTTGCGTTATATCGTTGAGGTTGCCAATCACAGACTGAACGTGTCGGCAACGGCAGAGAGCCTCTACACCTCTCAGCCAGGGATCAGCAAGCAGGTGCGCATGCTGGAAGATGAGCTGGGGATCCAGATTTTCGAGCGAAGTGGCAAGCATCTGACCCAGATCACTCCGGCAGGGCGGGACGTGATCAAGATTGCCAACGAGATCCTGGGCAAGGTGGAGAGCATCAAATCGGTGGCGAGCCAGCATACTCATCCCGAGCAAGGCACGTTGCATATTGCGACCACCCATACCCAGGCTCGTTATGCGTTGCCCGATGTGATCAAGGGTTTCATCAAGCGCTTCCCCAAGGTGTCTCTGCACATGCACCAGGGTACTCCGACCCAGATCAGTGAAGCCGTGGTCAAGGGGCAAGCCGACTTTGCCATCGCCACCGAGGCGCTGCACCTGTATGAAGATCTCATCATGCTACCTTGCTACCACTGGAATCGCAGCGTCATTGTTCCCAAGGGACACCCCTTGACCCAGGTTGGCAAGCTCTCCATTGCCGATATCGCCCGCTTCCCGCTGGTGACCTATGTGTTCGGATTTACCGGCCGCTCCGAGCTGGATCTCGCCTTCAATCGGGCCGGTTTCGAGCCCAATATCGTCTTTACCGCGACCGATGCCGATGTGATCAAAACCTATGTTCGACTGGGCGTCGGGATAGGGGTGATGGCGACCATGGCGCTGGATCAGCAGGTTGATACCGATTTGGTGGCACTCGACGCCAGCCATCTGTTTGCTCACAGCACCACCAAGATAGGATTTCGTAAAGGATCTTTCCTGCGCACTTATATGTATGACTTCATGACCCGTTTTGCCCCGCACCTGACTCGAGATGTGGTGGAGCGTGCCATCGCGCTGCGTTCCAGCGATGACGTGGATGCCATGTTTGCCGACATAGAGCTGCCGGTTCGCTAGCGTCATACCAGCGAGCAGCATGAATCAATAAAAACGCCTCCCGATGGGAGGCGTTTTTATGCCAGCGTCTGGTCACCGGAGTCATTTTCTGAACCTGTGATCCAGCTGGTTCACTTTGGCCAAAAGGCAGGCCTCGTTGTGAGGCTCACTTCTTGAACATGTGGTCCAATTTATTCGCTTTGGTCGAGAGGTAGAACTCGTTGTGAGGATTGCGGCCTTCCTGCAGGGGAACCCGCTCCGTCACCGGAATGCCAAAGCTCTCCATCGCCTTCATCTTGCGTGGATTATTGGTCATCAGGCGCAGGCTGGTGACGTTCAACGCCTTGAGCATATCGGCACAGATGGTGTAGTCGCGCATGTCGGCAGCAAAGCCCAGCGCCACATTGGCTTCGACGGTATCGGCACCCTGATCCTGCAGATGATAGGCCCGGATCTTGTTGAGCAGGCCGATGCCACGCCCTTCCTGGCGTACATACAACAAAACGCCACGACCCGCCTTGGCGATGTTCTCCATGGCGGCCTGCAATTGGAAGCCGCAGTCGCAGCGAAGGCTGAACAAGGCATCTCCGGTCAGGCATTCAGAGTGAATACGGCCCAGCACAGGTTCATCGCCCGTGACGTCGCCCATCACCAGCGCAGCATGATCCTTGCCGGTGCCGGCTTCCTGAAAGCCTACCAGCGTGAAGGTGCCCCAGGGGGTCGGCAACTTGGATTTGGCCACGAGGGTAACGCTGCTCATAGGTTGCTCCTTACTACAGCTGCTTAAAAAGGGCGGCCAGTTTAGCGCGCCTTGTCCATAACAACCATAAGAACAAAACCTTGTGCTATTTAATGACGTGAGCAGTTGTATATAAACAACGCAGTCGCGACGGCTTTTGCGCAAATGTGCGCCCTGACGACTGCCAGACTCGGCACATTTGGGTATAATCGGCGCCCATTACCTCATTCCCTCCGGGATGTGTGCAACAAGTGTGCAGGAGATAAGTTATGCCTCAGATGGCCCCCGTGATGACAATCGATGGCCCGAGTGGTGCCGGTAAAGGCACCTTGTGTCAGTTGCTGGCTGAAAAACTGGGTTGGCACCTGCTCGATTCCGGCGCCATCTACCGGGTATTGGCCCTGGCTGCCTTGCACCATGATGTGGAACTCGATTCTGAAGCTGCGCTGGTCCCCCTTGCTGCCAATCTGGATGTGCAGTTCCAGGTGGATAGCGAACAGGTCAAGGTGGTGCTGGAAGGGGAGGATGTCTCTCGCACCATTCGTACCGAAGAGGTGGGCAATGCCGCGAGCAAAATTGCCGCCTTTCCTCGGGTGCGTGAAGCCCTGCTGCGTCGTCAGCGTGCATTTCGTCAAACCCCTGGCCTGATTGCAGACGGCAGAGACATGGGTACCGTGGTTTTTCCGGACGCAGAGGTAAAAATTTTCCTCGACGCCAGTGCGGAAGAACGGGCCCAGCGCCGCTATAAGCAGTTGCAAGATAAGGGCTTTGATGTTAACTTTGAGCGTCTTTTAACCGAGATTCGGGAACGTGACGATCGCGACAGAAATCGCGCCGTAGCGCCCCTTAAAGCGGCAGAAGATGCTCTCGTGGTGGATTCTACCGCCATGACCATAGATGAAGTGCTGGCAACAGTGCTCGCCTATGCAGAGCAACAACTTGGTGATGCCAGCGCAAGCTGACATCCGGTCGTCTGCACCAAGGATGGCGCAGATTATTTAAAACAGCCCCGCTTGTGCCGGATTGCAAGTGGATGTTTCATTTGTGAAATAAACAATGATCGAATCTTTTGCTCAACTCTTTGAAGAGTCCCTGAACTCCGTTGAAACCCGTCAAGGTTCCATCGTCAAGGGTACTGTCGTTGCTATCGAGAACGGTTTCGTACTGGTTGACGCCGGTCTGAAATCTGAGTCCGCCATCCCGGCTGAAGAATTCAAGAACGCCCTGGGCGAGCTGGAAATCAGTGTGGGTGACACTGTTGACGTAGCTCTGGACTCTATCGAAGATGGTTTCGGCGAAACCAAGCTGTCCCGTGAAAAAGCCAAGCGCCACGAAGCCTGGCTGCAGCTTGAAAAAGCTTACGAAGAGCAAGCTACCGTTATCGGTATCATCAACGGCAAGGTCAAGGGTGGTTTCACCGTTGAACTGAATGGCATTCGTGCCTTCCTGCCGGGTTCTCTGGTTGACGTGCGTCCGATCCGTGACACCGCTCACCTGGAAAACAAAGAACTCGAGTTCAAAGTCATCAAGCTGGACCAGAAGCGCAACAACGTTGTTGTTTCCCGTCGTGCCGTGATCGAGACCGAGAACACCTCCGAGCGCGAGAGCCTGCTGGCTAACCTGCAAGAAGGTCAAGAAGTCAAGGGTATCGTCAAGAACCTGACCGACTACGGTGCATTCGTAGATCTGGGCGGTGTTGACGGCCTGCTGCACATCACCGACATGGCGTGGAAGCGCGTTAAGCATCCTTCCGAAATCGTCAACGTTGGCGACGAGATCGCAGTCAAGGTTCTGAAGTTCGACCGCGAGCGTACCCGTGTATCTCTGGGTCTGAAGCAGCTGGGCGAAGATCCCTGGGTTGCTATCGCCAAGCGTTACCCGGAGACCACTCGTCTGTCTGGCCGCGTGACCAACCTGACCGACTACGGCTGCTTCGTTGAAATCGAAGAAGGCGTTGAAGGCCTGGTACACGTATCCGAGATGGATTGGACCAACAAGAACATCCACCCGTCCAAAGTTGTTAACGTTGGCGACGTGGTTGACGTGATGGTTCTGGATATCGACGAAGAGCGTCGTCGTATCTCCCTGGGTCTGAAGCAGTGCAAATCCAACCCGTGGCAGCTGTTTGCCGAAACTCACGCCAAGGGCGACCGTGTTTCCGGTAAAATCAAGTCTATCACTGACTTTGGTATCTTCATCGGTCTGGACGGCGGCATCGACGGTCTGGTTCACCTGTCTGACATCTCCTGGAACAACCAGGGTGAAGAAGCAGTTCGTGAATTCAAGAAAGGCGACGAGATCGAAGCCGTTGTTCTGCAAGTGGACCCGGAGCGTGAGCGCATCTCCCTGGGTGTCAAGCAGATCGAAGAAGACCCGTTCAATAAGTACCTGTCTGATAACAAGAAAGGTGCTATTGTGAAGGGTAAGGTTACCGAGGTTGATGCCAAGGGTGCCGTGATCGAACTGGCTGACGGCGTAGAAGGCTACCTGCGTGCCTCCGACGCTGCTCGTGACCGTGTCGAAGACGCGACTCTGGTACTGTCCGTTGGTGATGAAGTTGAAGCCAAGTTCATGGGCGTTGATCGTAAGAACCGCACCGTAAGCCTGTCTGTCCGTGCGAAGGACGAGGCTGACGAGCGTGTTGCTATCGATAGCCTGAACCAACAAGAAGAAGTTGTGTTCAGCAATGCTATGATGGAAGCGTTCAAAGCTGCCAAGGGTGAATAATCCTTGATGCAAGAAAAGGGCGGCTTCACGCCGCCCTTTTTTATATTGGCGTAATGAATATTGCATGTGATCGGGGAAGGAGATTTAACGTTATGACCAAATCAGATCTCATCGAACAATTGGCTGCGAGCCGCATGCATATGCCGGCCAAAGATGTCGAAGCTGCCATCAAGGAGATCCTTGAGCAGATGGCATCGACTTTGCAAAACGGCGACCGGATTGAAATCCGTGGATTTGGAAGTTTTTCACTGCACTATCGTGCCCCCCGCGTGGGTCGTAATCCCAAGACCGGGGACAAGGTTGAACTGACCGGGAAATATGTTCCTCATTTCAAACCTGGCAAAGAGTTGCGCGAGCGCGTGAACATTATTGAATAATGCAGAAAACGGCATACTTGGGTATGCCTTTTTTGTTTTTGTGGCTTCTCTTGTGTCAATTGTCTGGTTTCTCCAAGTCTTTTCCCATTCGCTCTAGAGTCTGCCCGTGATTTTAAGGATAATCAGCCTTTCATTAGATACTGACAGGGAGCTCCTATGAAGCGTATCTTGGCCCTCATTCCGCTGGTGCTGGTGTTTATTCTGACCCTGGCCATCGGTTCGCAAAATGGTCAGCTGGTGCAGTTCAATTATTTGATTGCCCAAGGGGAGTTTTCGCTCTCCATGTTGCTGGGTCTCTTCTTTGGCGGTGGCTTCCTGCTGGGCTGGCTGGTCTTTGGTCTGCTGTTCTTGCGTCTCAAGATGCAGAACCGCACTCTCAATCGCACCATGCGTCGTCAATCCCGCGAGTTGGAGCTGGCTCGGTCGACAGTCAAGGAATAATGTCCCTCGATGCTTGAACTGCTTTTCCTGCTGTTGCCCATTGCCGCCGGTTATGGCTGGTACATGGGGCGCAGGAGTGTTCGCCAGGACACCCAGAAACAGAGTAATCAATTCTCCCGCCAGTACGTGGCGGGCCTCAACTATTTGCTGTCTGACGAGTCGGACAAGGCGGTGGATCTCTTTATCCAGCTGCTGGAAGTGGACAGCGAAACCATCGAAACACACCTATCTCTTGGCAACCTGTTTCGCCAGCGTGGCGAGGTGGACAGAGCCATCAAGATCCACCAGAACCTGGTCACCCGTCAGCTGACCCGTGAACAGCGTCAGCTTGCGTTGCAGGAGCTGGCCCGTGATTTTCTGGCTGCTGGTTTGCTCGACCGCGCCGAAGCGCTCTGGAACGAGCTGTGCGAAGACAGCGACTATGAAGAGACGGCGCTGGCCCAGTTGTTGATCATCCATCAGCAGTTGCGTGACTGGGACAAGGCCATCGATGTCGCAGTGCGACTGCAGAAATATCAGGGCAAGAAGCTGGCCGATCCCATTTCCCACTTCTATTGCGAACAGGCGGAGAGCGCCTTGCGTGATGGCGATGAGTCTATGGGGCGTGCCAAGCTCAAACGTGCGCTGGGGGTCAATCCTGCCTGTGCCCGTGCCAGCCTGCGCTTGGCCGAGCTGGCGATGGTGGCACAAGACTATGAACAGGCCGGCAAGGATCTGCTGCGGGTGTTCGAGCAGGACATGGATTTTGCCTCCGAAGCCATCCCTCACCTCACAGAGTGCTACCAGCGCCAGGGGCGTTCCCTCGAACTCATTCCCTTGCTGGAGCAGGCGGTGGAGGATCACGCCGGGGTGAGTGTGACTCTGGCCCTTGCCAAACTGGTGGAGGAGCGCGATGGCCTGAACCAGGCCCGTGCTCTGGTGCTGCGTCAGTTGCGCCGTCACCCCTCCATGAAGGGGTTCTACCAGTTGGTGGGCTTTCAGCTGGCCAGCGCGGAGGAGGGGCCCGCCAAGGAGAGTCTGGAGCTGCTGCAACAACTGGTCGGCGATCAGATCAAGATCAAGTCAACCCACAAGTGTCGGCAGTGTGGTTTTGCCACCCACTCGCTGTTCTGGCAATGCCCATCCTGTCGCCAGTGGGGTTCCATCAAGCCGATCCGTGGCCTGGATGGTGAGTAATCGATAGAAAATGAGATGCCAGGTACTTCCGGTGCTGCGGCAGCGCCATCAGGCCGGGTCTGGATGGTGAGCGACAAACCCGATAGTGATAACAATCAATAGGAAGTGAGATGCTAGATCCCAAAGTACTGGTAGCGCTGGATTATCAGCACGAGGCCGATGCCTTCGCGTTCATTGAACGTATCTCTCCGGCCCAGTGCCGCCTCAAGGTCGGCAAGGAGATGTTCACCCTGTTTGGTCCCCAGTTTGTACGCCAGCTGGTGGTCAGGGGATTCGATGTCTTTCTGGATCTGAAGTTTCACGACATTCCCAACACAGTGGCCAAGGCCGTGGCGGCCAGTGCCGAGCTGGGTGTCTGGATGGTCAACGTCCATGCCAGCGGTGGAGAGCGGATGATGCGTGCCGCCAAGGAGGCGCTGGCTCCCTATGGTGACAAGGCTCCCCTGTTGATCGGTGTGACAGTGTTGACCAGCATGGAGCAAGCCGACATGGCGCCGCTTGGTCTGGATGTGAGCCCTGCCGAGCAGGTGATCCGTCTGGCCACACTGGCCAAAACCTCGGGACTGGATGGGGTGGTCTGTTCCGCCAATGAAGCCCGCGAGCTGAAAGCCTTGCTTGGTGCAGACTTCAAGCTGGTGACGCCAGGTATTCGTCCTGCGGGCTCTGATGCAGGTGATCAGCGTCGGGTGATGACGCCGCGTGCTGCGATGGATGCCGGGGCTGACTATCTGGTGATTGGTCGACCCATCACTCAGGCAGATGATCCCGCCGCTACTCTCTCAAGCATCAATACCGAGCTGGCAGGGCGATAAGGTTCGAAGGGGACAGGCCGATTGACCGCCCGGCCTGTCCTGTTCTGCCGGCACGGCACTCTGCCGGTAGAAGTCACTCCTTGATGGTTTGGGTACCCAGACTGACGGGCAGCAGGCCGAGCAACAGGCCAGCTCCCGAACCAATCAGATGTGACTCTATGTGTACCCGTGCGCCGATAAGGGCAGATACCGGACTTCCCCCCGCGCTGTAGAAGTCCACCCCCAGTTTGATGGTCACCCCCAGCAACATCAGCCAGCCCGAATAGCGGCGATAGCGGATATCCTGCAAGGCTCCCCATACGAACAGGCCGTGCAAGGCTCCTGACAACCCCATATACCACTGGGTTTGCGGACACCACCACCAGATCCCGAGGCCGACGGCGCCACCCAAGAGCAGCAGCAGTACCGGCAGGCGGCAACCCGTCAGGTATTCCCGAAACAGACTGTAGAGCACGCACAGACCGCTCAGGTTGAGCAGCAGGTGCCACAGATTGGTATGAGCCAGATTGCCTGTTATGATGCGCCACCCTTCACCCTGGGCGATCAGGGCTCGCTCGAAGGAGAGCAGGTGATTCGGTACGGTGAAAAAGAGCAACAAGCTGGCGAGTGAAAGCGTGATAACCCAGAGCAATCCTGATTTTTCAGACAACATGAAACGGCCCAACGACAAGAACAGTCGATACTGTACACGTTGCACCAGAGCCCTCAAAGCCTGCCTTTGTGATTATATTCGGCAGGTATCCCATCTCGCTCCCCTTCATATTCTGCAGCACCCGAGCGAAGCAGGGCATCCCAAGGGTACAGCCGCTCTGCTGGCCGCGTCCCTGACCCGGGCCCGTATTCATGTGGGAGAAGACTTCGCCGGGGCTCAGTGGCTCAATGCCTTGCTGGCGGATCCCAAGATGCACTGTTATCTGCTCTGGCCCGACGAGCAGGCTCTGGGGCTGGATCGGGTGCGAGAGCGAATCGTGCAAAACGATGAGGGCGGCAAGGTCTGCTTCATCCTGCTCGATGGCACCTGGCGCAAGGCGTATCGCATGTTGCACAGCAATCCGGCCTTGCTGCGGTTGCCCAGGATCAAGCTCGGCGCCATCCCTGGCCAGTACTCCATTCGCAAGAAACCCTTTCCCGAGGCACTGTCGACCCTGGAGGCTGGCTACCATCTGTTGTCCCAGTGGGAGGGGGAGCCCGAACGCTTCGCCCCGCTGATGACCCTCTTTACCCATTTAAACCAGCAGTGGCATGACTTTGCACAGGGTCGCCGCGTGTGAATTGCAAACCAGGAGTGATGAACGTGAAAAAAGCCGTCGTGGTATTCAGTGGTGGGCAGGACAGTACCACCTGTCTGGTACAGGCTCTGGCCCATTATGACGAGGTACACGCCATTACCTTCGATTATGGCCAGCGCCATCGGGAGGAGATTGAGACTGCTCGCCGGTTGGCCACTCAGTTTGGGATCGCCGCCCATAAGGTGATGGATGTGACCCTGCTCAATGAACTGGCCGTCTCGGCCCTGACCCGGGACGAGATCCCGGTCAGTGGTGAATTGCAGGACAACGGCCTGCCCAACACCTTCGTACCAGGTCGCAACATATTGTTTCTGACCCTGGCATCTATCTATGCCTACCAGGTGGGTGCCGAGGCGGTGATCACAGGGGTGTGCGAGACGGATTTTTCCGGCTACCCAGATTGCCGTGACGAGTTCGTCAAGTCGCTCAATCAGGCCGTCTCTCTGGGGCTTGATCGCGGCATCCGTTTTGAAACCCCGCTGATGTGGCTCGACAAGGCTGAAACCTGGGCGCTGGCGGATTACTACGGCCACCTGGAGACGGTGCGCCAGCAGACACTCACCTGTTATAACGGCATTGCCGGCGATGGCTGTGGTAATTGTCCTGCCTGCGAACTGCGTAGCCGGGGGCTGGATCTGTATCTGGCCGACAAGGCGGGGATCATGGCCCGGCTGTACGAGAAAACCGGATTGTGTGAGAAAAGCGGACTGTGAGCCTGCGTCTTGCCCTTGCTTGGGGTATAATCCGCGACTTTTGCAACAAGCCGTGACCGTGATGCACTACCCAATCAACGAGATATTCCAGACCATCCAGGGGGAGGGCATCTTCACCGGCCTGCCCGCCATCTTCGTTCGCCTGCAAGGCTGCCCCGTGGGTTGCCCCTGGTGCGACACCCGTCATACCTGGATTGTCGATCCTGCTCGTGAAGTGGGGGTACAGGCGGTGCTGGACTGCTCCAACGAGTCTGATAGCTGGAGCAAGATGAGCACGGATCAGATCCTGGCCAGTTTCCAGCAGCTGGGTTATCAGGCTCGCCATGTGGTGATCACGGGGGGCGAGCCTTGCCTCTATGATCTGCATGAGCTCTCCACCGTCTTGCTGGCGGCGGGATATCAGGTGCAGATCGAAACCAGCGGTACCAGCGAGATCAAGACTCACGACAGTACCTGGGTCACAGTTTCGCCCAAGATTGGTATGAAGGGGGGCCTGCCCGTGCTGGTATCGGCGCTTGAGCGTGCCAACGAAATAAAGCACCCGGTCGCGACCGAGCGCCATATCGAGGAGCTCGATGCCCTGCTGGCAACCGCTACTTTACGCCCGGATGTGGAAATTGCGCTGCAGCCCATCAGCCAGAAGCCCCGTGCTACCCAGCTGGCGATGGCAGTCTGTATTGCCCGTAATTGGCGGCTATCTATCCAGACTCATAAATATCTGGATATTGATTAATATGGAGTGGTTATCCGACGAGCGTGTGCTGCTCACCCTGGCCACCAAGATGCCTTACGGCAAATATCAGGGGCGGCGCATCATCGATATTCCGGAGCCCTATCTGGTGTGGATGGCACGCACCGGTTTTCCTGCCGGTGCGCTGGGTCAAACGCTGGCCCTTGCCTATGAAATCAAGCTGAACGGGCTCGAATCCATGATTGTTCCCATTATTAACAGGATGTCGGTATGAGGATATATACGAGGCAGGGCGATAAAGGCATGACCCGACTGGCCGATGGTGTGCAATTGGCCAAGGATGAGCTGCGGGTCGAAACCTATGGCTATATCGATGAATTGAATTCTCATATAGGTCTGCTCATTGCGGAGGTGCCCGCAGCTGAAACCGGGTTATTAGCCGACCTGGTATTATTGCAGCAAGAGTTGTTCGATTTGGGTGGGGAGTTGGCTTTTTCCAGCGATGGCCAGCATGAGGCCATCTGGCAGGTAAATAACGAATGGACCTTGCGCCTCGAGCAGCAAATCGATGCCTACAGCGCCAATTTACCCCTGCTGCGCAATTTCATTTTGCCCAGTGGTTCCCGTGCTGCGTCACAAGCTCACGTGGTGCGAACCCTGACCCGTCGCTGTGAGCGCCTGCTGCTGAGTTTGAGCCGTGCAGAGCAGATCAATCCGGCCATACTGCCCTATGTAAACCGGCTGAGTGACTGGTTCTTCACCATAGCCCGCTACCTGCTGGCCTGCACCGGGACGCCGGAAGTGCTCTGGGTCAAGGCAGCCGAACGGGGCTGATGGCGTTATATCAGGCAATAAAAAACCTCGCAGTGCGAGGTTTTTTATTGGTCGGTGATTTGCCAATCAGATGGCAAATTCCTCGATGGATTTGCCTTCGGCAACGGCCTTGGCAATCGCGGAAGGCATACGGCCCTGACCGGTCCAGGTCTTTTCAACACCATTATCCAGATAGCGATATTTGGCAGGGCGTGGGGCACGCTTGCCTTTTTTCGCAGCCTTGGCTGGCTCGTTAGCCACTGTGCCAACCAGCTCGGCAGGATCAATGCCAGCGGCTTTCAGCATTTCGGTATATTCGTTAATTTTGCGCTGATGTTCTTCACGGGCCTGACGATCGGCGGCTTCATCCTGCTGACGTTCGGCAACAATAGCAGAGAGTTTTTCCAGGCCTTCTTCCAATTGTTCCAGAGTCAACTCACGGCACGCTGCGCGCAAGCTACGGATATTCAGCAGTACTTTCAAAAATTCGTTCATAGTGTCCACCACGCGAGCAAAGGAGGGAATTAAATGAAAAGAGTAATTTTGGGTAATTTATACGCCAGCTTGCTATTAAGTCAAGATAAGCAAAATAATAAA
Source organism: Aeromonas sp. TS_SC_11 (assembly GCF_057318915.1). Lineage (NCBI taxonomy): Bacteria > Pseudomonadati > Pseudomonadota > Gammaproteobacteria > Aeromonadales > Aeromonadaceae > Aeromonas > Aeromonas sp. TS_SC_11. The sequence continues at coordinate 3,925,858 of NZ_CM170470.1, read as the reverse complement.
TTCAGCGTGCAAAATAAGTGAACTGTTTTGAGTACAGACTGGATTCAGTAATATTGAATACGTCATATCCGACTGAGTTCCAAGCAGGTGAAAATAGCGACAAAACCAAAATATTTGCACCATTTGACTACCTTTTCCCCATTTTAAAATGGCCAACGTGGGGATTTAATCAAAAAACTTGCCATAACGTGCCAGCACGATAAAATGTGCCCCGAATACCTTTAAGTAGAGGCGCGCTGCCTATGACTACTTGTGCGGAGGGTGATGCCTGTGATGCACAAGGAAAGGAGTCAGCGCCGAAGTAGCCAGGCCATCATACCGGGCTGCTGGTTCTGCATCGAACAGGTGCAGGACTGCCATAGTCATCCACTATGGAGCGCTACCTGAAGGGGCTGAGGAGTATAACCTCCCCATGGGTTTTGTTTCTTTATCCTCTCGGTAGATCTCCACCTGCTGTCTTTAGGTGCAAAGAGATCATGGACATCATTCAGTACGCCGACTCAGGTTGGTCTGTCGTTCCCCCCTTGTTGGCCGTCGCCCTGGCGATCCTGACCCGCCGCGTCCTGCTGTCGCTGGGGGCGGGGATCCTGACCGGCAGCCTGCTGCTCAATCAGTTTTCTCCCCTCGACTCCCTGCATTACATCTTGAACACAGTGCTCAAGATCTTCTGGGTCGATGGCGCGCTCAATCGTGACAACGTCAACATGATACTGTTCATGCTGCTGTTGGGTGGCCTCATCAGCCTGATGAGCGTCTCCGGCGCCACCCGCGCCTTTGCCGAGTGGGCCGAGCGCCGTGCCAAGACCCGCAAGGGGGCCAAGGCGCTCACCGGCATGATGGTGTTTGCCTTCTTTATTGATGACTTCTTTCACAGTCTGTCGGTGGGAGCCATCTGCCGTCCGGTGACGGATCGCTTCCAGATCTCCCGCGCCAAGCTGGCCTATCTGCTCGACTCCACTGCGGCTCCCGTCTGTGTGCTCATGCCCATCTCCTCCTGGGGCGCCTACATTATCGCCCTGGTAGGCGGTATCATGGCTGCGCACGGTCTGACCGAGCAGAGCCCGATTGCTGCGTTTGTCGAGATGATCCCGATGAACCTCTACGCCGTGTTCACCCTGATCATGGTGCTGGTGGTGATCGCGTTTCAGTTCGATATCGGCCCCATGCGTCAACATGAGCAGTGGGCGCTGGAAGGCAAGCTGTGGGATGAATCCAAGGGCCGTCCCATCGGTCTGGATATGGAGAGCCCGGAGGAGAGCAATGGCGGCATGATTGACATGGTGCTGCCGATCCTGACGCTGACCGCCGCCACCGTCTACTTCATGATTGACTCAGGGGCTGCCGTGCTGAGCGAAAAGGGGCTGCCCTTCAGCGTGCTCGGTTCGTTCGAGAACACCAATGTCGGCTCCTCTCTGGTTTACGGTGCCCTGTGCAGCCTGGTGGTTTCCATCGGCCTGGCGCTGCGCCTCAAGCTGGGTGCCAAGAACTGGATCAAGGCCGCGCCCCAAGGGGTGATGGCCATGCTGCCGGCGATCACTATTCTGCTGTTTGCCTGGGCTATCGGCTCTGTGGTGCGGGATGTGGAAACCGGTAAATATCTGGCTTCCCTGGCGAACGGCAACCTGCCGATCGAAGTGCTGCCTGCTGTGGTGTTTATCCTCTCCTGCGCCATGGCATTTGCCACCGGTACCAGCTGGGGCACCTTCGGCATCATGTTGCCCCTGGCCGGTGACATGGCGGCCGCCAGTGACATCAGCCTGATGTTGCCTATGCTGGCCGCCGTACTCGCAGGCTCAGTGTTCGGTGATCACAGCTCGCCCATCTCCAGTACCAGCATATTGTCGGCCACGGGTGCCGGTTGCCATCATATCGATCACGTCATGACCCAGCTGCCCTATGCGCTGACCATCGCCTTTGGTGCCGCGCTCGGCTACCTGGCCATGGGGTTGATGCATTCCGTGCTGGCGGGCTTTAGCGTCAGTGCGCTCTGGTTCGTGGTGTTTACCACTTATCACCTGCGCAAAGCGAAAACACGGCCGGCGTTGGCCACCGCATAACGCACAAAAAACACACTTGAAGAGCAAGGGGCCCATGGGCCCCTTGGTTTTGTCCGGGGCTTTGGTTAGCATGCGCCCCATAAATTCAGTTTCGGAACAGCATAATGGCTTCACTGCACTACAAATTTGCCACCATGAATTCAGGCAAATCCACCCAGCTCATCCAGGCCCACTTCAATTATCTGGAGCGTGGCATGCAGCCCCTGGCCATGACACCGGCCATCGACGATCGCTTCGGCGCCGGGGTGATCAGTGCCCGGGTTGGATTGGAGTTGAAGGTGGAGGTGTTCAGTGATACCTGCGATCTGTTCGACATGGTCAAGGCGCGCCATGCAGTAAAACGCATCGATGTGTTCATCGTCGATGAGGCCCAGTTTCTGACCCGCGAACAGGTCTACCAGCTGGCCCGCATCGTCGATGAGCAGGATATTCCGGTGATCGCCTATGGCCTGAAGACCGACTTTCGGGGGGAGCTGTTCCCCGGCTCCTACCATCTGCTATGCCTCGCTGACAAGTTTGAGGAGCTCAAAAGCATCTGCTGGTGTGGCAACAAGGCTCACATGAACTCACGGGTGAGCGAAGCCGGGCAGGTGATGCGCGATGGGGAGCAGGTGGAGATAGGCGGCAACGATCGCTATGTGTCCCTGTGCCGCAAGCACTATCTGGCCGGGCGGGCATATAAATAGCCTGATAGGAATGACAGCAAGGGCGCCTCTATGGCGCCCTTTTTGTTGCCGCCCGCGGCTCAGTCTATCTCTATATCCACCGGCGCTATGATGGGGTCGGCCACCGGCAGGCGGTGAAACAGTTGGCGAAAATGGTGCTGTACCCGGCCTATGTCCACCAGAGACATGCCGGAGGCGAAACCAAACCAGACATAGAGTCCGGTGAGGTCGCGAAACATGGGAGGCAGATAGCGGGGGGCATCGATCAAGCCCTCCAGATAGTGCTGATAGAGCACTGGAATGTCATCCAGCGTCACCTTGCCGACGAACAGCATGGGCAGGATTTCAGGTACCCCTTCCAGCACGGCGCTGCGAATGAAGTTGACCGTTTCCACGTAGCCACGCACGTAGGAGAGATCCTTGGTAAAGCAGGCCCCCCCTTCGACCATGCCGCCACGAAATACCCGCTGAGTGATCTTGTAGGCATCGTGCTCGCTGGTGCCTTGTTTCACAAAGTGCTGGAACACTTCGACAAAGTCGGCGCCGTGCTCCGCCATGTCGATGGCCATCACCCTGTCCGAGATGCGTTTGGCCCGATCCGGAAAGGAGCTGAAGGTGAGGGTTTCAATCAATACTGCCAGCCCCTCCTGACAAGCGGTGATCCGCGGCGAGCCGGCACTGAGCCAGGTGGCGTAGGGTTGCTGGCGGCCGTTCAAGGTCGTGCCCACGTGAACCCAGCCTTCGTGTACTTCCAGCACTTGCAGATCCAGCTCGGAGAAGCGGGCGTGGGAGCTGAGCTTGATGTAATCCCCGCCGGCGGCGGCATCCGAGACAATGCCATCGCTCAACTTGACCTGCACAGTTCCCTCGCTGAAGTAGCTCGACAGCTTGCCCTGCAGCTTGGCGACCGCCGCTTCCCCTTCAAACTCCTTGGGGTAGGGGCGCACCAGATGACGGGCACCGGGCAGGGAGAAGATATCGCACAAGCGGGCTCCCAGCTCCTTGAGGGTCTTGCGATCGCCGCGCAGGTGGTCGCTGGCGGAGCCATAGAGCAATTGGCTGTAGCGCAGGAAATCAGGTTGCCCGCGCTGGCGGAGCATCTCGATCACCACCATGTACTGATCGACCGTTTCTTGCAGGATGCGGCCCAGATCGTCCTGGGGGCCCAGCTTTCTGCGGATCCTGTCCCTCAGCTCCTTGAGCTCCAGATACTTGTTGCGTGGATCGAAGCCAAGGGGGAGGGTTTCGTAGAAGTGCTGGCCGATGGCGGGCAACTCTCGTCCCCCCTTGGCCAGAAACTCGGCCTGAAGATGACGGGGCCACTTGATGGCATCCAGAATACGGATGGGCTTTTGCAGAGTCAGCAGTTCATCCGAGAGGGATTTCAGATGCAGGCGATACTTTTCTTGGATGGTCATCTGGCCTTCTGTCGAGCGAAGGTGGTGCGAGAATGGGCTGAGTATATGCATAGCGCTTGCCAAAAAGAAGCGGAGCCCTCGCTTATCCGGCCACTGCACTTTTGGTTGCCGGAAAATTGGTTTAGACTGCGCCCCTTGATCCTTATCGTGTCGTGGAAATGATGAATATCCCCAGCTCTGAAATGATAATGCGTTGGTTGCAGCAGGCTCGCATCGAGCACTATGTTTGCGACCAGTGTCATGGCATCCACATTGTCTCCCTGCAGTCTGTCGACGGCATTCAGGAGAGCCGGATCTTTGTCGAAGAGGAAGGGTTGCTGTTTTCATCCGAACTGGAAGTGCGCCCTTCGGCGCTGCTGCCGCTGATGGCCGAACTGGGTCGTCTCAACATGCAATACCCCTCGCTCAAGGTGTTCCTCGATATCATCGACGACAACCTGCCGCGCCTCATCGTCGGTCACACCGTCTTCACCAAGGCGGGCCTCTCCGTGGAGCAGTTCCTGTTGTTCGTTGAAAGTACTACGGCCGCGACCCACGAAGTGGTCTCTGAATGCGAGCGCCTCGGCTTCCTGAATCTGCCTGAAATCCAGATCGGATCCGAATCTGTGCATTGATTTGTGCGTTAAATGTGCGAACGGTTTCTTTGGCGAAAAAAGCCGTTGACGCAGGCGGGGCTTTCCCCTAAATTACGCCCCGTTCCAGCGCAACAGTGCTGCGAACCTAGTGTTGGCTGAACACTGTAATCAACAGACCAAAATTTGGTGAGGTATCCGAATGGCTGCCCACCGACGAAGTCGGCAAAAAAGCGCGCGTAGCGTGCTCCGAAAGCCACTTCAAAAAAGTAAAAATATGGTGAGGTGTCCGAGTGGCTGAAGGAGCACGCCTGGAAAGTGTGTATACGGCAACGTATCGAGGGTTCGAATCCCTCCCTCACCGCCATATTTAAAGAAACCGACCTGATGGTCGGTTTTTTGCTTTCAGATGTGCCATTTTTCTGCGATATCCCCCTTGTGTGCGATGCTATTTGGTCATGTCTTTCGTACCGCTATGAATTGAGAAAGCCCCATGAGATCCATGGGGCTTTTTTGTGCCTGAAGATGCACCGGCTGATGGTGTGGCAGAGGAGATATTGTCAGCCGCGACGTGGCATCTGCATGGCGGAATCGGGCAATCTGTGCATCCTGAGGCAGGGAAGGCATGAATACATCGAGTGTCAGGGCCCGCTGCATGCAGCGACTCTTGCATGAATCGACGCATGGAATATGCAACAGGACAGCAAAAGGTGGCTGGTCATGATGCCAGCCACACGCCAGGCAAATTGATGGTGCCGGTTTTATTCACCTCAATGGTGGAGTGCCTGCCTGATGGAGGTACGCCATTGTGCGAGTGAGAGATGACAATGCAGGCCACATCAGCTTGCTGTCGTCAACGCTCCCCGTTTGCTGGCGGGTTTGATGACGACTCTCGACGTGAGCCGGGTCAGGAGCTCATAGGGGATGGTTCCTATCTTTTCTGCCACCTGCTCCACCGGCAGGCCATCCCCCCACAGGATCACCTCATCCCCCGTCTTGTCACCGGCACCGGGCCCAAGATCGACCGTGATCATGTCCATGGACACTCGCCCCACTATGGGGACCCGCCGACCATTGATGAGCACAGGGGTTCCCTGAGGTGCCATGCGTGGATATCCATCCCCATAGCCGACCGCAACCACGCCCAGAGTGGTGTCATGATGGGCCACCCAATGGCCGCCATATCCTACCGACTCCCCTTGCTCGCATGGTCTGATGGCGATGAGCTGGCTCCTGAGGGTCATGACGGGACGCAAATCATGATCGGATGCCAGCTGTCCGCCAAAGGGGGAGGCGCCATAGAGCATGATACCCGGCCTTATCCAGTCGCTGCGAGAGTCTGGCCAGGCCAGGATCCCCGCCGAGTTGGCCATGGCCCTCTCGCCCTGCATCCGTGCTGTGAGTGCATTGAACTCCTCGATCTGCTGCGGGGTGGCTTGGCTGTCCTGCTCGTCGGACTGACTGAAATGGGTCATGAGATGAAAGGGCTGCACCACGTTCTTGCAGTTGGCCAGCCGCTCGACAAAAGCGGGAATATCCTGCGCCCTGAGCCCCAGCCGGTTCATTCCCGTATCAAGCTTGAGCCAGACGGTGATCGGTGTCGGCAGGTCGGCCTGCTCAAGCAGTGCCAGCTGATCCCAGGTATGAATGGTGGTCTGTAAGTCGTGAGCCGCCAGCAGGGGGAGTGCCTCTGCCGAGAAGAATCCACCCAACACCAGAATGGGCTTGGTGATGGCGTTTGCCCGCAGAACCAGCGCCTCTTCGATCCGCGCCACCCCATAGGCATCCGCCTGAGACAGGGTATTGGCGACTTGCAATAGACCATGTCCATATGCGTTGGCTTTGAGCACGGCGATGATCTTGCTGTGGGGAGCATGGCGCCGCACAACGGCAAAATTATGGTGCAGTGCATCCACATCGATGCTGGCAGTAACAGTATTCATGATGGGTTATTTCTTCCATGAAAATGAAGATGGATATTGCCGGCAGCACAATAAGCATGGCGTGTTTGGCAAACGTCATTCAGTCATCGCACTCCTTGTGCGATTAAAGATTTACAATGTCATTTGAATATCTAATTGGCATAGGCATTATCTTTATATTCAGCCATGTGCTGACGAGCTAATACCTATTTTACAAATAAACCCTCACTGGTATATGGATATAAAATATCGGCCAGTTTGTCTGAGCCCTCCATGGTGAACTGCTTCAATACAGGTAGCGACTTTGTAGGGAGCATGGTCACCACACCGTTAGCACATACACCTGCTTATGTTTTAATTATGTTACCAGTCGTGCTTGTAATGGTAAATAGTGTATGATGAATAATCGTTTTTTGACAAAATCATGGCATTTTCATCTGCCAATGTTTTTTGGCTGGTGATTTCTATCGCGTTTTCTTGTCGGGGAATTATTTCTGTCTGCAGCCAGGAAACGAATTGCTCCCGGAGGATCGCAAGGGGGCATAGCGACAAGAGAAAAATCCACAGTGGTTTCCCCCCTCTTTTCCATTATCTCTGTATGCCTGATACGAGAAACCCTGTGTTGATGAGCGATGATATGTCGCTGGTATTTGGAACAGGGCAATATGCACAAGCAGGGCCTCCGAGGCAATGATGAAGGCTCTCGTATGAGTCATTGGTTGGCGTGCTTATGATACGCTGTCGTCATTGGAGGAGCCTGCGCAGCAAGTGGAAGACCCTTTTGAGGCTTTTCGTGTCAGCTTCTCATGCCTGTCGATTAAATATCTGGTCATATGATAGCGCGTCTTATTGCTATCTCCGTTCGCTTCAGTAATATTTCATTTACATTAAATAAAGGTGTATCTGGTAGCGGTGTTTATTTTCATCGGGATTACTCAGTGTCAGTAACACCTGCATGGGATAATTTGTGTGATCAGGTATCCGCTCTGAATATTTAGCATCGAGAATTAACGTGTAATTTTAATGTTGTTAATTCAATTTCAGCATTAATTACCCCCTTTTGGGTATTTGTGTAAGCCGGTGCTGGAAGAGTTAAGAGTTTGCTACATATGGTTTTTTTGATTAATGGTGATGGGTTTTATATTTTGGTAATGCCCTGTGGCTTGATAAAGATCAACACGTGAGGAGAGGGGAGTCCTTAGCATTTCCGTCATTAAGCATTTATCAAACAAGTGCTCACTAACGGGAATAAGAAGAATGGTCGAGGATAATTTTTTATCGGCTCATGGAATTAATCGCCGTGACTTTATGAAATTGTGCGCCGGGATGGCCGCAACCCTGGGTCTAAGCCAGAATGCTGTGGCCAAGATGGCTGCTGCGCTCACCAGCCCCGAGCGACCGCCGGTGATCTGGATTGGGGCGCAGGAGTGCACAGGTTGCACCGAGTCGCTGTTGCGCGCCACGCACCCCACCATCGAAAACCTGATCCTCAACACCATTTCGCTGGAGTATCACGAGGTGCTCTCGGCGGCCTTTGGTCATCAGGCGGAAGAGAACAAGCACAACGCCATCAAGCGTTATAAAGGCAAGTACGTGCTGGTGGTGGATGGCTCCATTCCGCTCAAAGATGGTGGCGTCTACTGCATGGTGGCCGGTGAGCCCATCGTCGACCATATTCGCCGTGCTGCCGTCGATGCCGCCGCCGTCATCGCCATCGGTTCCTGCTCTGCCTGGGGTGGCGTACCTGCCAGCGGTGGCAACCCGACCGGCGCCGTCAGCCTTGAAGAGGCCCTCGGCAATATCGGCACCCCCATCATCAATATTCCCGGCTGCCCGCCCAATCCCCACAACTTCCTCACCACGGTTGCTTACTACATCACCTACGGCAAGCTGCCAGCGCTGGATAGCAAGAAGCGCCCGCTGTTTGCCTATGAGCGCCTTATCCATGAGAACTGCGAACGTCGTCCGCACTTCGATGCAGGGCGTTTTGCCAAGGAGTTTGGTGACGAGGGCCACCGTCAGGGCTGGTGCCTCTACCATCTGGGCTGCAAGGGACCCGAGACCTACGGCAACTGCTCGACCCTGGAGTTCTGTGATGTGGGCGGCGGCATCTGGCCGGTCGGCATCGGCCACCCCTGTTATGGCTGCAACGAGCAGGGGGTGGGTTTCAGCAAGGGGATCTTCCAGCTCGCCAAGGTCGAGAACCCGACCCCGCGGGTGGATAAACCCGATGTGAAGATCCAGGAGGGGGGCTATACCTCGCCCACCGCCACGGGTCTCATCGGGGGGGCCCTCGGGGTGCTGGTGGGGGTAAGTCTGATGACGGTGCGTGAACTCGGTCGCCAGCAGAAGCGCCACGAAGCCGGGCAGCACCCATCACGGGAGGAGTGACCGTGAACAGACGCAATTTTCTCAAATTCGCCTCTGCTAGTGCACTGGCGGCAGGGGCAAGCGTGCCTGGCACTGCGCTGGCGGCGGCCAAGAACAAGCCGCCCATTCCCGGGTCGCTCGGCATGCTCTATGACTCCACCCTCTGCGTCGGCTGTCAGGCCTGTGTGGCGGAGTGTCAGCGTTTGAATGGCAACCCGTCCAATCCGGAGGGAGCACAGACCTGGTCCACCAACGACAAGCTGACGCCCTACACCAACAACATCATTCAGGTGTGGAAGAGCGGCACGGGTGAGCACAAGGATCAGCTGGTGGATGGCTATGCCTACATCAAGAAGCAGTGCATGCACTGCGTCGATCCCAACTGCGTTTCGGTCTGTCCGGTGCAGGCTCTTACAAAAGATCCCAAGACCGGCATAGTCCACTACGACCCGAGTGTCTGCACCGGCTGCCGCTACTGCATGGTGGGCTGCCCGTTCGATGTGCCCAAATATGATTATGACAACCCGCTGGGGGCCATCCACAAGTGCGAACTCTGCAACCAGAAAGGGCTTGAACGGATTGATCAGGGCAAGCTGCCCGGCTGTGTCGAGGTGTGCCCCACTGGCGCCGTGATTTTTGGCACCCGCGAGGATCTGATGGCCGAGGCCAAGCGCCGCCTGCTGGCGAGCCCGGGTAGCGAATACGCCTATCCGCGCCAGACCCTTACCGCCAACGACCCTTATCTGCATGAAGTGCCGAGCTACCAGCCTTACGTCTATGGCGAGAAGGAGGGGGGCGGCACCCAGGTGCTGGTGCTGGCCGGGGTGCCCTATACCAAGCTCGACATGCCCGACCTGCCAGAGCTCTCCTCCGGGGCCCGCTCCGAGCATATCCAGCACACCCTCTACAAGGGGATGGTGCTGCCCATGGTGGTGCTGACCGGCCTCTCCGTGCTCATTCGTCGCAACAGCAAGAAGAACGGCCACGATCACCATCAAGGCGATGGCCATGATCAGGGCTCGGGCAAGCAGGGCCATGAAAAGGGAGGCAAGGATCATGAGTAATCACAAGGCGTATCCGCTCGGCGGCAAGCTGGTCAGCTGGCCCGTACTGGTGCTGGCCCCCTTTGCCGTGCTGTGCGGCATGCTGATCCTCAAACGCCTCTTCTTCGGGCTGGGCTCGGTCACCGATCTCAACGGGGGTTATCCCTGGGGGCTGTGGATCTCCTTTGACCTGCTGATCGGTACCGGTTTCGCCTGCGGCGGTTGGGCATTGGCCTGGGCGGTTTACGTGTTCAACCGGGGCGAGTATCACCCCCTGGTACGACCGGCGCTCTTGGCCAGTCTGTTCGGCTATTCGCTGGGGGGCCTCTCCATCACCATCGACGTGGGGCGTTACTGGAACCTGCCGTACTTCTACCTGCCCGGCCACTTCAACACCTCCTCTGTGCTGTTCGAGACGGCGGTCTGCATGACCATCTATATCGGGGTGATGGCGCTGGAGTTCGCGCCCGTGCTGCTGGAAAAGTTTGGCTGGAAGGCGTCACTCATTCGCCTCAACAAGATCATGTTCTTCGTGCTGGCGCTGGGGGCCCTGCTGCCCACCATGCACCAGTCCTCCATGGGCTCCCTGATGATAGTGGCGGGGGAGAAGATCCATCCGCTCTGGCAAAGCTACGAGCTGCTGCCGGTCTTCTCCTTGCTGACCGCATTCATCATGGGCTTTTCCATCGTGGTGTTTGAGGGCTCTTTGGTGCAGGCGGGACTGGCGGGGCGGGGCCCCAACGAGAAGTCGCTCTTCTACAAGCTGACCCAGGTGATCGACATCTTCCTGATCCTGTTTGTGGCGCTGCGCTTTGCCGAGATCGTCATCAATGACAAGTCGGAGTACCTCTCCGATCTCAATCGCTTCTCCATCATGTTCTGGAGCGAGATTGCGCTGATGATCTTCCCGTTGCTGGTGTTCCACTGGGACAAGAGCCGCCGGGATTCGCGCATGTTGTTCCTGGGGGCCCTCAGCATGCTGCTGGGCGCAGCCCTCTGGCGACTGGATTACTCCCTGCTCGCCTTCAACCCCGGCAATGGCTACCACTACTTCCCCTCCGCGGAGGAGGTGCTGATCTCCCTGGGCTTCGTCGCCATCGAGGTGTGTGCCTATTTGCTGTTGATCCGGCTCTTGCCGGTACTGCCATCACTTGAACGTGTTCACCAAGATTATCAGGCCCGAGGGAAAGCCAACGTATGAGCCAACGTATCACCATAGACCCCATCACCCGTATTGAGGGGCACCTGCGTATCGACTGCGAGATCGAAGGCGGCGTCGTGACCAAAGCCTGGTCGTCCGGCACCATGTGGCGCGGGATGGAGGAGATTGTCAAAGGGCAAGACCCACGGGATGCCTGGATGATAGTGCAGCGGATCTGTGGGGTATGCACCTCCATCCATGCCATCGCCTCGGTACGGGCGGTGGAGAACGCCATCGGCGCCAAGGTGCCGGTCAATGCCCAGTACATCCGCAACCTCATCATCGCGGCCCACAACATCCACGATCACATAGTCCACTTCTACCAGCTCTCGGCGCTGGACTGGGTGGACATCACGGCGGCGCTTAAGGCCAATCCGCAAAAGGCGGCGGACATCCTCAAAGGGGTGTCTACCTGGTCCCTCAACAGCGCCGAAGAGCTGACCAAGGTGCAGGACAAGATCCGCGCGCTGGTGGCCAGCGGTCAGCTCGGCATCTTTGCCAACGGCTACTGGGGTCACAAGGAGATGAAGCTGAGCCCGGAGGTGAACCTCATCGCAGTGGCCCACTACCTGCAGGCGCTGGAGTGCCAGCGCGATGCCAACCGCATCGTCGCCATTCTGGGTGGCAAGACGCCCCACATCCAGAACCTGGCGGTGGGGGGGGTGGCCAACCCCATCAACCTGGATGCGCCGAGCGTGCTCAACCTGGAACGGCTGCTCTATGTGAAGAGCTTCATCGACCGGCTCGGCGAGTTCATCGAGCAGGTCTACAAGGTGGATGCCGCCATCATAGCCGCTCACTACCCCGAGTGGCTGGCGCTGGGGCAGGGGGCCAAGCACTATCTGAGCGTGCCCGAACTCCCCACCGACGCCGACGGTGGCAGCTTCCTGATGCCGGGCGGCTATATCGAGAATGGCAATCTTGCGGGTTATCGCCCCATCGAGAGTCATCAGGATGCCTGGCTGATGGATGGCATTGCCGAGAGCAACAAGCACGCCTGGTACAAGGATGATGAGCCGCTCAAGCCGTGGGAGGGCAAAACCGAACCCAGCTACACCGGCTGGCAGGATGATGGCAAATACTCCTGGGTCAAATCCCCCACCTTCTACGGCAAGGTGGTGGAGGTGGGGCCGCTCGCAGATCTTTTGGTGAAACTGGCTGCCAAGCACCCGGAGACGGTGGCTCACTTCGATCAGCTGAACGGCATCTACAAGGCACTCACCGGCTCTGCCATCAAGACCGAACAGCTGCACTCCACCATGGGCCGCATCATTGGCCGCGCGGTGCGCTGCTGCGTGCTGAAAGACACCCTGGCGCACCAGTGGAAGGCGCTCATCGACAACATCGGCAAGGGGGATTTCACCGCCTACATCAAGGCCGAGATCCCGGCGGACAAGGAGTTTCGCGGGGTGGGTTTTGAAGAGGCGCCGCGCGGCATGCTCTCCCACTGGATCGTCATCAAGGAGGGCAAGATTGCCAACTATCAGGCGGTGGTGCCGTCGACCTGGAACTCGGGTCCGCGCAACTTCAATGACGAGCCCGGCCCTTACGAGCAGGCACTGGTGGGCACGCCGGTGGCGGATCCCGCCAAACCGCTGGAAGTGGTGCGCACCATCCACTCGTTCGACCCCTGCATGTCCTGCGCAGTGCACGTGGTGGATACCCAAAATGGCGAAGTGACTCAGGTGAAGGTGCTGTGATGAACACCCTGATCCTGGGAGTGGGCAACCTGCTCTTGAGCGACGAGGCGGTGGGAGTGCGCCTCGTCGAGGCGCTGGGGCGCGAATACCGTTTCGCACCCGGCATAGAGCTGCTGGACGGCGGCACCGCCGGCATGGAGCTGCTGGAAGCCATGGCCAGTCGTGACCACATCATACTGGCGGACGCAGTGCGCAGCGGTAACCCGCCGGGCACAGTAGTGACCCTGAAGGATGAGGAGATCCCGACCCTGTTTGGCCGCAAGATCTCCCCGCATCAGCTGGGGCTGGCGGACGTGCTCTCGGCGCTGCACATGACGGGGGAGTCGCCAAAGCGGCTCACCCTGATCGGCATAGAGCCTGAATCCCTCGAACCCCGCATCGGCCTCACCCCGCGAGTGGCGGCCGCGATGGGGGAGGCGAAGGATCGGATTTTGACCCTGCTGGCCAGCGTTGGCGCCCCCGCAATGCCGCTTTCCGAACAGGAAAAGGCAAAACAAGAGCTGGAGGGTTTATGGCGCAGTCCCATTTGAGCGAGGTGGATGCCGTACAGGAGTTTGCCGGTTTTGCCAGCAATCCCGCGCCTTTGCTGGTAGCCCAGTACGAGCGGATCGCCCGCGAAGAAATGCAAGGGCTGCCCTTCTATCACGCCACCATGCCCATAGTGGCCGAGTGCGTGTTGTTTGAAGAGCAGTGGCTCGGCTGCGTGCTCACCCCCTGGATGCTGAGCTTGGTGGTGCTGCCGGGGCCGGATCAACTATGGCCGGTGCGCAGCAGCAGCGATCGGCTCGCTCTGCAGCTCCCCTGCGGCAACATGACCTTTATGGTGGGTGAATTGCCCGAGACGGGACAGCTGCTGGCCTGCTCTCTGATGTCGCCGCTCGATCCCCATCTCGGGGCCGAGGAGGGGCGCTCGCTGGTGAGCAGCACCCTCAAAATGCTGCACTCCTTGCCGTTGCAGCAAGGGGCTGGCGGCGTAGATCTGGGGCGCAGACGGCTGTTTGGTGCTCGTCGTGGCCAACCGGCATAGCCGCTAGGTTTCACGCGAAATCAAGTTTAGAATAGGGGCCCGTTTTGGCCCCTCACTCGCTTCTTCGTTTGACGTTTTTCTTCGAGGTGAGTGGTACAAACGAACAAGGAATCTTATGACCATTCAATGCCATGGCCACCGCAAGGGTGTGCCTGTCGTCGCGGCCACTTTGCTGGCTCTGTTCTCAAGCGGACTCTCTCATTCCGTACTGGCCGCCCAACCTGTGCCTGCCGAACTCAAGCTTGCCATTGGCGCCGAACCCACCGAAGGGTTTGACCCCTTGCTGGGCTGGAGTCACGGCAGCTACCTGCTGCTGCACAGCCCGCTGCTCAAGCAGAACGCCGATCTCAGCTGGCAGAATGTGCTCACCCAAGCGGTGACCCCGAACCAGGATGGCAAGGGGTGGCTTATCACCCTCAAGCCCGATCTGAAATTCTCCAACGGTGCGCCCCTGACCGCCGAGGATGTGGCCTTTACCTACAAGAGCGCAGCCAAGGGCGGCGGCAAGATCGACATGGGCAACTTTGTCTCGGCCAAAGTGCTCTCGCCTACCGAGGTCGCCATCGTCTTGAGCGCCCCCCAGAGCACCTTCGTCAATGTGCTGGGATCCTTGGGGATAGTGTCAAAGCACGATTACAACGCCAAGATGTACGCCCAAAAGCCTGTCGGCGCCGGCCCTTACCGGCTGGTGAGCTTCCTGCCCGGTCAGCAACTGGTGGTGGAAGCGAACCCCTATTACGCCGGTGGCAACAATGATTTCAAACGGCTGGTGTTTGTCTTTATCGATGAAGAGAGCGCCTATGCCGCTGCCCAGAGCAGCCAGCTCGATCTGGTGCGCATTCCCCCCTCGCTGGCGCCCACCGTGCCGGATTCGCTGCGGCTCTGGGTGCGGCCGAGCGTGGAGAACCGTGGCATCGTCTTCCCCATTCCTGCAGCGAGCAAGCGTGGCGAAGAGGCTAAAAAAGATGCCAAGGGTTATCCCGTCGGCAACGACGTGACCGCCGATGTGGCGGTGCGCCGCGCCATCAACTATGCCATCGACCGCAAGCTGCTGGCCGACCAGCTGCTGGAAGGGCACGCCATCCCCGCTTACAGCGCGGTGGAAGGCTTGCCCTGGCTGAACAAAGCCACCGCCTTCAAGGACGGCGATGTCGCCCATGCCAACGCCCTGCTCGACGAGGCTGGCTGGAAGATGGGCAGCGATGGCATTCGCCACAAGGGTGACCTGCGCGCCGCCTTTACCCTCTGGTACACCAGTGGCGACAGCACCCGCCGGGATCTGGCGGAAGCGGTGCGGGCCATGCTCAAACCTATTGGCCTCGACGTGAGCCTCAAGTCTGGCAGCTGGGAGCAGGTGGAGCGGGAGATGCACGCCAACCCGGTGTTGATGGGGTGGGGGAGTCTGGATCCCATGGAGCTCTATCACCACTACCAGAGTGGTTCGGGCGGCGTGGAGTTCTACAACCCGGGCTACTACCGCAACCCGGTAGTGGATGGCCACCTCAAGCAGGCGCTGGATGCCCCGAACTGGCAGGCGGCGGTGCCGTTCTGGCAGCAGGTGGAGTGGGATGGCAAGAGTGGCGCCGGAGTGCAGGGGGATGCCGCCTGGGCCTGGCTGCTCAATGTGCAGCACACCTATCTGGCCAACCGCTGTATCGACCTTGGCAAAGGGGCGCCGGAAATTCACGGTAGCTGGTCCCTGCTCAACAACCTGCAGGATTGGCGGTGGACGTGCCGTTAAGCTCGCCCTTGAGTCACTCCGGTTACCTGTTGCTAAAAGCCCTGCTGCGTCTGGCAGGGCTCTTGTGTCTGGTCTCTGTCGCCACCTTTGTGCTGCTCAGCTACTCCCCCATCGATCCCATCAAGGCCTATATCGGCAACGATCTGCTCCATGTGCCGCCCGAGCAGTACGCCCGCATTGCCGCCCGCTGGGGGCTGGATCAGCCGCTGTGGCTGCGCTACTGGCACTGGTTCGGTCAGGTGCTGCAGGGGGATCTCGGTTACTCCATGCTCTACAACGCGCCTGTGGCTCAGGTGATTAGCAGCCGCTTTGCCGCCTCCTTTCTGCTGCTGGCGGGGGCCTGGCTGCTCTCCGGTTTTTTCGGCATCCTGCTGGGCCTCTGCGCCGGTCGCTATCTCAACCGCTGGCCCGATCGTCTTATTTGCCGCTTTGCCTACCTGCTCGCCTCCCTGCCCACCTTCTGGGTTGGTCTCTTGCTGCTCGCCCTGTTTGCGGTGCACTGGCCACTATTGCCGGTCTGCTGCGCCTGGACGCCGGGGCTCTCTGCCGATGAGGCGGACTGGCTGATGCGATTGCGCCATCTGCTGCTGCCAGTGACCACGCTTGCGCTGCTCGGGGTGGGCAACATTGCCCTGCATACCCGGGGGCGGGTGGCCGAGGTGCTGGAGAGCGACTTTATCCGCTACGCCCGCGCCCAGGGGGATGGTGGCTGGCCCATGCTGCGCTTTCATGTGCTGCGCCACGCCCTGACCCCGGCGCTCTGCCTGCAGTTTGCCTCGATGGGTGAGCTGATCGGTGGATCCCTGTTGGCGGAGAAGGTCTTCTCCTATCCGGGACTCGGGCAGGCGACCGTGGATGCGGGGCTTAGGGGGGATATTCCCTTGCTGATGGGAATCGTGCTCTTCTGCACCCTGCTGGTCTTTATTGGCAACACTGTGGCCAGTTTGCTGCTGGCCCGCATCAATCGGGGCTGGGAGGGCGAGCATGCTGTTTAATCCGTTTCCCTCCATACTGCGGCTGGTTTTTGCCCTGCTCGGATTGGCGCTGCTGGCTGCTTACGGCTGGAGCCTCTCTCATCAGGATGTGCCGATGGATCTGCTGGCGCGCCAGCAGCCTCCCTCGCTGACCCACTGGTTCGGCACCGATCAGATGGGGCGGGATCTCTGGCTGCGGGCTTTTCAGGGCACCCTCACCAGTCTGGAGCTCGGCATCAGCACGGCCCTGTGTAGCGGGCTGCTGGCCATGGTGGCGGCAAGCGTGTCGCTTATTCATCCCAGATGCGATGTGGCGGTGCGGCTGCTTATCGATGCCATGCTGGCGCTGCCCCATATGCTGCTGCTGATCCTGATCTGCTTTACCGTGGGGGGGGGCATGCGCGGGGTGATCCTGGCGGTGGCGCTCACCCACTGGCCCAAGCTGGCGCTGATCCTCTGCGCGGAGGCGCGGCGGATCGCCTGCAGCGACTATGTGGTGCTGGCCCGCTGTCAGGGGATGGGAGCACTGCGTCGCTGGCGCACCCACCTGCTGCCGGGGTTGTTGCCCCAGTGGTTTATCGGCACCTTGCTGATGTTTCCCCATGCGGTGCTGCACAGCGCAGCCTTGAGCTTTCTCGGCTTTGGTCTGGCGGCCCACGAGGCTTCCCTTGGCCTGCTGCTGGCCGATGCGTTGCGTTATCTGGCCGGTGGCGGCTGGTGGCTCGCGCTCTTCCCGGGCCTGATGTTGCTGCTGCTGGTACTGCTGTTTGATCAGGCTACTCGCGCCCTGCAACAGCTGCTGTGGCACAGGAGTGAACCATGTTGAGTTTTGACCATGTGACCATAGAGGCGGCCCACTACTCCTGGCTGGGGCGGCGCAGCTGGCAGCCATTGCTGATCGATATCAGCCTGCAACTGGCGCCGGGTGAAATCGTGGCGCTGGTGGGGGGGAGCGGCGAGGGCAAGAGCCTGCTGCTGCAAAGTGCCCTGACCCTGCTGCCGGACAACCTGCGGATGCGCGGCACCCTCTCCCTCGATGGCGTGCCCCTGTGCGACGCCAGCCGGGCCCGTTTGCGCGGCCACACCCTTTGCTATGTGCCGCAGGGGGTGAGCGCCCTCAATCCGCTGCTGACGGTGGAACGCCAGCTGGGCCGCGCGGCTCGTCTCTGCGGTCAGAACGGTTCTCGCGAACGGCTCGGCGAGCAACTGCAGCGCTACCAGTTGCCTGCGGCCACCCTGGACCGCTATCCACGCCAGCTCTCCGGCGGCATGGCCAAGCGCATTCTGGCCTGCACCGCGGCGCTCGGCGGCGCCCGCTACATTCTGGCGGACGAGATCACCGCCTGGCTCGACGAGGGGCTGGCCTGTCTGCTGCTCAGCCAGTTGCGTGAATTGGCCAATCAGGGCAGCGGTATCCTCTGGGTCACCCACGATCTGGCGCTGGCTGCCCGTTTTGCCGATCGCATCGTGGCGCTGCATCAGGGGCAGGTGAGCGATACCTTGAGCAGCCACCATCTGCGCCAGGGGCTGGGGAGCGAGATGCTCCGCGCCCACTGGCAGGCGCTGCCGGAGTTCAACACGCTCTTCTCTGTGCCGGAGGTTTCCTGATGTTTGAAGTTCGGGATCTCACCATTGCCCAGGGGGAACGCCCTCTCTGGCAGGGGTTGTCGCTGACGGTGAAAGCGGGCGAACGGCTCGGCATCTCTGCCCCCAGCGGTTATGGCAAGACCACGCTGGGGCGGGTATTGGCGGGTTGGCAACTGATTCGGGGAAGCGGGGAAATGCGGCTGGATGGGCAGCCTGTGCCTGAACAGGTAAAAGGCTATAACCCCATCCAGCTGGTGCCCCAGCACCCGGAGCTCACCTTCAATCCCTATCGCACCACAGGGCAAGCGCTATGGGATGTGTGGCGTCCCGATGAGGCCATGCTGGCCCGCTTTATGGTCAAGCCCGAGTGGCTCAGTCGCAAGCCGGGTCAGCTCTCCGGTGGCGAGCTGGCCCGCATCGCGCTGCTGCGCGCCCTCGATCCCCGCACCCGGTTGCTTGTCGCCGATGAGGTGACCGCCCAGCTGGATCCGCAAATTCAGCGCCAGCTCTGGCAGGAGTTGATGATTGAGTGCGAGCAGCGCGGGCTTGGCATGCTGATCTTCAGTCACCAGCAGGCGCTGCTGCGCCAGATCTGTCATCGGGTGCTGCGCTTTGGTGAGGTGCCGTCTGCAACTGGTGTATTGGCTGAAAACGCGGCCTGAGGATTGGTGTTCCCCCTCATCCCCAGCCCTTCTCCCGCGAGGGGAGAAGGGGGCAGAAGGTGCCTCTCGCCAGACTCGTGGTTTGGAAAACAGGGCTGGTTGTTATGCTCAAGCCACTCCTGAGGGGGCTGAGGGGACCGTATTGTTGCAGCATGTTGTCGGCATCCACTAACCGGTTCCCTCTCCCAGGGGAGAGGGCCAGGGTGAGGGGACGCGAGTGAGAGAGGCTGGCCATTCGGGACAGATAGCACGGCTGGCAAGGTTCGCAGATAAAAGAGAGGGAGGCATCAGCCTCCCTCTTTTGCTACCCACAGTTATCAGCGGTGTTTAACCGGTTCAGGCCGTGGCCAGCCAGTTGAGCCAGGCATCCATCCCCTCGCCTGTGGTGGCGCTGACCTGGATCACCTGAATATAGGGGTTGACCCGTTTGGCGTTCTCGATGCAGCGGGTCACGTCAAAGCTGACGTAGGGCAGCAGATCGATCTTGTTGATCACCATCAGCTGGGCGGCGGCAAACATGTCCGGGTACTTGAGAGGCTTTTCTTCCCCCTCGGTGACGGAGAGGATCGCCACCTTGTACTTCTCGCCGAGATCGAAGCTGGCGGGGCAGACCAGATTGCCCACGTTCTCGATAAAGAGGATGCCCCCTTCATTGGCGGGCAGCTGGTGGCAGGCGTCGTGGACCATTTTGGCATCCAGATGGCAGCCCTTGCCGGTGTTGATCTGCACGGCAGGGACGCCGGTGGCACGTATACGATCCGCATCGGTGCTGGTCTGCTGATCCCCTTCGATCACAGCGCAGGGGCGTTTGTCGGCCAGCTGGCGCAGGGTTTCGCACAGCAAGGTGGTCTTGCCTGAACCCGGGCTCGATACCAGATTGAGCACCAGCTGGGCCGCCTCGTCGAAGTGCTCGCGGTTATGGGCCGCCAGCGCGTTGTTCTTGGCCAGCACATCCATCTCGATGGCGATCAGCTGGCGCTGCCCCATGCCGGGAACCGACAGTCCCGCTTCCCCTTTGCCATAGTGCAGATCACCCTGCTGATGGTCATGGTCATGGTCATGGTCATGGTCATGCGGATGAGCGTGGGAATGCTCGCGGTCATGATCATGATGATGGTCGTGGGGGTGATCATGGTGGTGCTCGTGAGGGTGATCATGACCCTCTGCCACCGCGGGTGCCCGTACACCGTGGTAGTGGTGATGGACATCCCCCTGATGGTGATAGTGGTGGTGAATGATCAGGGTGCGCGGTGCGCTCTGCTCATGGGGATGTTGGTGATGAGCCTCATGAGTATGATGATGGCCGTGCTCATGGTCATGGTGCTCATGATCGTGGGGGTGGGCATGGTCGTGCTCATCTTCATGGCCGGCGATCCGCGCCTGGCCGCATCCGCATACGCTACACATATCAACTTACCTCGATGTCGGTGATGCGCAGGCTATCGCCCTGCGCGACTCGTAATTTGTATCCGCCACATTCGGGACAGGCTTGCCCGCGCTCGGTGAGGGTGACCGTCTTGTTGCAGTCATAACACCAGGCCTCTGCCGCCTGGTGCTGAAAGTGAAGTTGGGCCCCTTCGACGGCGGTACCCTTGGCGGCGGCCTCGAAACAGAAGGCGATAGTGTCCGGGTCGACGCAGGAGAAGCTGCCAACCTCGAGCCAGAGGGCGGTCACCTTGTTAAAGCCCCGCTGGGTGGCCTGTTCGGCAGCCAGATCGATGGCGGCCATGGCCAGAGACATTTCGTGCATGGTGATTCCTTAACAGATCCGCGGGAGCAGTTCCCCCTGCGGCAGCTCCAGATAACGGCGGCTGCCCCAGGGGTTATTGAGGATCACCTTGTGGCGATCGCTCGCCTGCACCACGCCGATCTGGCTGGCGGCGGGGTTGAATTGTCGCAAGATGCCCAGTGCGTCCTGCGCCTGTTCGGCAGGCAGGGCCAGTACCATGGTCCCCTCGTTGGCGAGATCATGGGGCTCGAAACCGTAGAGCTCGCACAGGCCACGCACCGGATCGCACACCGGAATGGCGGACTCCTCCAGCTCGATGGCCACTTGGGAGGCGGTACTCCATTCATTCAGCACGGCGGCGAGGCCACCGCGGGTGGCATCGCGCAGGGCGTGAGGGGTGATCCCCGCTTGTAGCAGCGCTTCTACCTGCGGCCAGAGGGTGGTGCAGTCGCTTTTCAGATCCGAGCCCAGCTGCAGGGCGTCACGGGCCATCAGGATGCAGGCGCCGTGGCTGCCGATATCCCGTGAGACCAGAATGGCGTCACCGGCCTTGAGGTTGCGCACCGAGATGCCCCGGCTCTGTTCGGGCAGAGGGAAGGTGCCGACCCCGCTGGTATTGATGAAGATCTTGTCGGCGGCCCCCTTGGGCACCACCTTGGTGTCGCCGCAGACGATGCGGGCGCCGCTCTTGGCCAGCTCTGCGGCCATCGACTCGACGATGCGGGTGAGATCGGCGTAGGGGAAGCCCTCCTCGATGATAAAGCTGGCGCTCAGATACTCGGGCTTGGCCCCCATCATGGCGAGATCATTGACCGTGCCTGCGATGGCCAGTTTGCCGATATCGCCCCCCTCAAAGAACAGCGGCGAGACGGTAAAGCTGTCGGTGGTGAAGGCAACGGGCCCGCTCACCGGCAACAGGGCGGCATCTTCACCGCGCAGCAGGATCTCGTTGCCAAAGTGGCGAAAGAAGAGCTGGTTGATCAGCTGGTTCATCTCCACACCACCGCCGCCGTGGCTAAGTTGGATTTCTCTCATTGTTCCTGGATCCCCATATATCGATAGTAGGCATTGCAGGCCCCCTCGGAGCTGACCATGCAGCTGCCCATGGGCTGGGTCGGGGTGCAGCCCCGGCCAAAGACTTTGCACTGATTGGGCTTGGCCAGGCCGCGCAGAATATCGGCGCACTGGCACGCCTTGTGGTCATCGATGGGGGTCTGATCAAGTTGGAAGTGACGCTCCGCATCGCGCTTGGCAAAGGCATCCCGCAGGCGCAGGGCGGAGGCATTGATGTCCCCCAGACCTCGCCAGCGAAAATGCTCGCGGGTCTCGAAAAAGCGCTCGACCAGCCGCTGGGCGGCTTTATTGCCACTGGCAGTGACGGCGCGGGTGTACTGCACCTCCAGCGCGTAGCGGCCTTCCACCTTCTGGCGCACCATCATCAAGAGCGCCTCCATCACATCCACCGGCTCGAAGCCGCTCACCACCACAGGCACCTGATAGCGTTGGACTATGGGCAGGTAGATATCGGCGCCGGTGATGACGCTGACGTGAGAGGGGCCGATAAAGGCGTTCACCTTGGCAACCCCGTCAGCCATCACAGCGTGAATGGCGGGCGGTACCAGCACATGGTTGATATGAAACAAGAGGTTCTCGACCCCTTGCTCTTCAGCTGCTGCCAAGAGCGCGGCTGTCATCGGGGTGGAGGTCTCGAAACCGATGGCGAAGAAGACCACGGTTTTCTCCGGGTTCTCACGGGCGATGCGCAGGGCGTCGAGGGGGTCATAGACGGGGCGGATATCGCTCCCCCTGGCGCGCTGCTGGGCCAGCGTGCCTTTGGAGCCCGGCACCCGGATCATGTCCCCCAGGGTGACCAGAATGACGTTGGGTTGGCGGGCCAGCTCGATGGCCTGATCGATCCGCTCTTTGGGCATGATGCAGACCGGGCAGCCGGGGCCATGGACGAACTCTATGCTGGCTGGCAGCAACTGGGGCAGGCCGTATTTCATGATGGTGTGGGTATGGCCGCCGCACACCTCCATCACCCGCAGCGGTTCGGGGAGTAATTTGGCCAGTTCGGTGATCTGGGAGGCGAGGGCGCGGATGACGTCGGGCTGACGAAAGCCCTGAAACAGGTCATTCAAGGTCAGCATGGCAAGATATCCTGCTCAGGCATCAGGGCCACCATCTGGCGGAAGCTCTCCAGGCTGGCCTGCGCCTCCTCTTCGTCAATCTTGCTCATCACAAAGCCGATATGGAGCAGCACATAGTCGCCAAGGTTGAGGGGCTCTTCGAGCAGCATGCAGCTGACGCGCCGCTGCACCCCCAGGGTATCGACGGTGACGCAGTTATCTTCGGGGTGCAGCTGCACTACCTGAGAGGGGATAGATAGACACATGGATTTCAGGACTCCGACAAGGTGGCACAACCGGCTGTGGCAGGCTGGTGCGTGGCAATATGGTGGATGGCAAACCAGAGCTGACCGGCGGCGATGCCACCGTCATTGAGCGGCAGGGTTTCGCTGGTCAATACCTGGCGGCCGGCTGCTTCGAGGCCGGGCACCAGCTGATCCATCAGCACCCGGTTTTGAAATACGCCGCCCCCGAGCGCCACCGGATAGCTGGGGAAGTGCTCGGCCAGGGCAACCACCAGCTTGCTGATGGCGTGGATAAAACCGGCGGCCAGGCTGGCAGTTGAGGTGCCTTTGCTTTGCTCGCTAATAAGCAGATTGAGCAGTTCGGCCCACTCAATAAGTAGCGGCCCCTCTGCGCTCTGGTGCAGGCCAAAGGCGAGGGGGAAGGGCAATTCATCCGGTGTCAGCTGCAAGGCTGCTGCCTCCAGCAAGAGTCCCGCCTCTCCCTCGTAGTCGGGGGCATCGATCAGCCCCAGCAGCGCCGCGACGGCATCGAACAGGCGGCCGATGGAGCTGGTATAGGGGGCGTTGCGACCCAGATGCCAGAGCTGGTGCAGATTGCGGATCCGCTCAGGTGGCAACTTGTTGATCAACGGAATATCGAGGGCGCGGATCTGCTCCACGCCATACGTCTCGAACAGCAGCCCCAGCAGCTGGCGTACCGGCTCGCGGATGGCCGCCTCGCTGCCGATGAGCTTGAAAGGCCTGAGGTGGGCAACGCGCGTGAAGCCCTTCACATCGGCCAGCAGCAGCTCGCCGCCCCAGAGGGTGCCGTCATCCCCAAGGCCGGTGCCGTCGAAGGCAACCCCCAGCACAGGGCCAGTGATCTCATGCTCGGCCATCACCCCTAGCAGGTGGGCGTGATGGTGCTGCACCTCAAGGTGGGTCGCACCCTGTTCGCGGCAATAGTGCTTGGCCCACTGATGGCTGAGGTAGCCCGGGTGGCGATCCGATACCAGCAGTTCGGGCTTGAGATCGTAGAGATCGCGAAAGGTGGCGAGGGTCTGCTCGAAGTGGCCTTGCATCGGCAGGCTGTGCAGATCGCCGATATAGGGGCTGTAGATGCGCTGGCGACCGAAGGCGAGCGCCAGCTGGTTCTTCTGCTGCGCCCCGACCGCCAGCAGCGGCAAATTGACCGCCTGTTTCAGGCTGGGGGTGCAGGGCGCATAGCCCCGGGCCAGCCGCAGGGTCTGACGCCGTCCCCCCGCCCACTGCACCAGACTGTCGTCGCAGGGGTGCAGGATGGGGCGGTTGTGATCCAGGATGCCGTCAATTTCGCCCCCGAGTTTGCTGACCACAGCATCGCACTCGATGAGGATCGGGCTGCCGCGACCATTGGCGCTGGTGGCCACCAGCGGGATGGCACAGGCGTCCAGCAGCAGCTGGTGGAGCGGGGTATAGGGGAGCATGACCCCAAGGTAGGGGATGCCGGGGGCTATCCCTTCGGCCAGCGGCGCGGCTAACTGTCGGGATTCTGAGAGCCGATCCTCGTTTTTGCGTTTGCGCAGCAGGGTAATGGGTCTGGCCTGAGAGGCGAGCAGCTTCCACTCCGCCTCGCAGCCGGTGACATGCAATTTGGCCTCTGCAAGGGAACCCATCATCACCGCCAACGGCTTGCGCTCGCGCCGTTTGAGCTGGCGCAGCCGCGCCACGGCGGACTCGCTGCGGGCATCACATATCAGGTGATAACCCCCCATCCCCTTGACCGCAATCAGCGCGCCAGTTTGCAGGGCACGAGCCGCCGCTTGCAGGGCATCCTCGCGCTCGACCAGGGCATCGCCACTACCGGTGCGCCAGGTGAGATGGGGTCCGCACTCGGGGCAGCTCACCGGCTGGGCGTGGTAGCGCCGATCCAGTGGATCCTCATAAGCCGCCGCGCAGCGCGGACACATGGCAAAGCCCGCCATGGCGGTGTGGGGGCGGTCGTAGGGGAGGCGGCGGATGATGGTGTAGCGCGGGCCGCAGTGGGTGCAGTTGGTAAAGGGGTAGTGATGGTGACGATCTACGGGGTTGGCCACATCGTTGGCGCACGCCTCGCACATCCCCTGATCCGGCGAGATGGCGACCGTGGCGGCGCTCTGCTGCTGGCTGGCCTTGATATGAAAGGCGCCGTCGTAGTCGGGATTATGTTCGGAGTCAGCGTCTCGGGGCAGTTCCCGCTCACTGAAATGATCGATACGGCTGAGCGGCGGCGCCAATTCGCGCAGTTCGCGGGCAAAGGCGGCCAGCTGCTCGGGGGATCCCTCGGCGCCAATGGTGACGCCGTTGGCATCGTTCAGCACATAGCCGGTAAGGCCGTGGCGCAGTGCCAACCCATAGACGAAGGGGCGAAAGCCGACCCCTTGCACGATACCGTCGATATGAAATTCGCGGCGCAATCGGGTGGCCGTCATACCGGCTCCTGCTGCAAGGCATCTTGAGTTTGTGGCAAACGCAGCACCCGACGCTCGTTCTCCTCGCGCCGCACCCAGCCGTCCATCTCCATGCGAAGACAAAACGGGATGGAGTATTTGCGCGACAGCCCTGTTATCTCTTTCAGTGACGCCATGGCGATCAGATCCCCCACCTGATGGTCCGCCAGCACGGCGTCGACCATTTGGTTGTAAAGCACGGCGTCGTAGTAGATGGGGCCGTCGAGCTGCACCAGGTATTTGAGCCTTGCCAGATTGCGCAGCTGTTTTTGCAGTGCGCCTTTTTGTTGTAATCCCAGCTTCAGCGCGGGGGGCAGCTTGAGGCTGAGGACAGGATCCATTGCCACGCCGCCGGGGCCCAGTTTACCGGGCTCGTAACCCCCCTTGCCTTGATCTCGCACCACCTTGAGCACCAGCTGCGCTTCTTCCCCCAGGTCATCTTCCGACTCGCCACTGCCCGGCTGCCACTTGTCATGATGAAGGCGCACAAGCTCCTCGTTCTTGAGCTGTTGCAGCAAGGTCTGGATCACCGGCAGCCCTATGCCAAGACGAGTTGCGAGCTCGGCAGCGCTCAGGGGCTCGTTTTTCAGGGTAGCGAGCAGTTGAGCGCGGCTTTGGGCCAGCCAACTGCTATCCAGCACCCAGTTACCCAGTTGTGTGACATGGTCCGGCAGCGCATCAAAGCGACCCGCCGCTACATAGCCATTGAGCCCCAGCTGCAGGGCAGCAGGGTTGTAACCGGCGAGCACGTCCGGCAGTTCGCCAAGCAGGGCGTGCAGGGCCTTGCGCCTGGCGGGATGAATATCGCCGCACCAGACGATGCGGGCACCGTGCAGCAACTCGCTGCTGCCGTGGCGAATGATGGCGAGCGGCTGACCGAAGAAGCAGGGGATGGGAGTCGCAAAGATCAGCCGCGCCAGCCGGGTATCCTTGATTGGCGCCTCTTTGATAGGTACAAAGCGCGCCCGGCCGTGCCAGCTGCCGAGGGCCACCTCGACCTCCTGTGTGCGTAGCGCCTTGCCGCTCAGGCTCTCGGCGTTGAGTCGTACGATAAGGTGGGTTGCCGCCTCGCACTGACCCGCAGCGCTGGTGAGGCAGTGGCCGCGAGCCACCTCCTTGTGGGGCACTTTTTTAAGACCCACCGCCACCCGGCAGACGGCGCCAATCTCATCAAGGCTCTGGTGATAGGCCTGCAGGGAGCGCACCTGCACTTCCCGATCGGCGGGGTAGAGGCGCAGCTTGTCTCCCACCTTGAGGCTGCCCTGCTGCAGGGTGCCGGTGAGCACTGTGCCGGTGCCGTTGGCGGTAAAGACCCTGTCTACATAGAGGCGCGGTGGCGCCTCTTCACGAGAGCGACGCGGCGCACCTTGTTCGCGGGCAGCTTGCGATGCTGGTACATCGGCAAGCTGGCGCACGATGGCGGCGTGCAGGGCCGCCATATTGGCGCCGTTTTTGGCGCTGACGCTGACGATATCAGGCACCATGCCGCTCTCGTCCATCACCCGTTCCAGCAGGCTCTCTTCGAGGAGTGCCCGCTCGTCGGGTTCCACCAGATCGCACTTGTTGATGCAGACCAGCAGGCGCGGTACCCCCATTGCCTTGAGCAGGCGCAGGTGATCGCCGGTCATCGGCATCCACCCCTCGTCGGCGGCAATCACCAGCAGCACCAGATCGAGACTCCAGAGCCCCGCCACCATGTTGCGGATATAGCGCTCGTGGCCGGGCACATCGATGACGCCTATGGTGTTGCCCTGACCGTCGTCAAAGTGGGCAAAGCCGAGATCCTGGGTCATGCCGATGGCCTGCTCGTGGGCGCGGGCGGTGGTGATGCCGGTGAGGGCCTTGATCAGCAGGGTCTTGCCGTGATCCACGTGGCCGGCAAGACCGATAACGGCGCGATAGGGGGTCATGGGATCAGGGCTCCTCAGTCGCAATTGTCGAGCTGGGCAACAGTAGCTCGTTAAGCTGGGCGATCAGCAGCTCCATCTCGGTCGGCAGCAGGGTGGCCATATTGAGCAGCACCTTCTGCTGGCGCACGGTGGCAATCACCGGCACCGGCAGTTCGCGCAGGGCATCGAGCAGTTGCTGGGCCGGACGCGGGTCGGTGCATTCCAGCGCAGGTGAGGGGTAGAACTCGTCCGGCAGGGTGCCGCCGCCCACCACCAGCTGGGCGGGGACCGGGACAAAGCAGCCGGGCAGGGCGGCCATCAGCTGATCGGCCCGCGCCTGCAAGGCGGCAGGGTTGCTCAAAGTACGCTGGGCGATGCCCTCGCCGATGGGGGACTTGTTGAGCTTGTGGATGAGCAGGCGCTCGAGCAGGGAGTAGACGATGCGGCTCGGGCGGAAGGTGCGCATCATGGGGTGTTTTTCCAGCCGCTTGATGAGGTCGCTGCGGCCGCTGATGATACCCGATTGCGGGCCGCCCAGCAGCTTGTCACCGGAGTAGCAGACCAGATCCGCCCCCGCCTTGATGTACTGACGCACCGAGGTTTCGTCCGGCGCAAACTCCTCGGTGGTCAAGCCCGAGCCCTGATCCACTGCCAGCACCACGTGTTCCGGCAGGGCGCGGGCCACCTCGCCGATATCGGGGGATTCGGTAAAACCGCGAATGGCGAAATTGGATCTGTGTACCATCAGCACCAGCGCGGTCTGATCGGTGATGGCATCGAGGTAATCCCGGGCTGTGGTGATATTGGTGGTGCCCACTTCCACCAGTTTGGCGCCGGAGAGCGCCAGAATATCGGGGATGCGAAAGCCGCCGCCAATCTGGATCTGCTCACCCCGCGAAACGATCACCTCGCGCCCCTTGGCTATCTCCTGCAGCAGCAAAAAGAGCGAAGCGGCATTGTTGTTGACCACCAGCGAATCCTCGGCCTGGGTGAGGCAACCGAGCAGGGGGGCGATCAGCCCCTTGCGCCCGCCGCGCTTGCCGGTGGCGAGATCCAGCTCCAGATTGTTGTACCCGGTGTTGAGGTCACGCACCTCGTCCCACAGCGCGTGACTGAGCGGCGAGCGCCCCAGATTGGTATGCACCAGGGTGCCGGTGGCGTTGATCACCCGGGTCTGACGCTGGCGCAGCAGCAGTTGGCAACGCTTGGCAACCAGCGCCTCAAGGTGCTCGGGGGTAACCCCGTGCTGGCGAAACGCCTCGCTCTGGCGCAGTTCGCTCAGGACATCGCGCACCGCCTGGGTCACCAGCGGGCGGCTCAGTGCATCGATATAACCGGCGAGAAAGGGTTGCTGCAGCAGCTGTTCCACTTGCGGTAGACGGCGCGCTTGTTGCTGGCTGGGCTGTGGCAGTGAATCTGGCAGTGAGTCGTCGGCAGTGGGACATGATTCGGGCTGACTGTGAGAGTGGGCGATGGCTGGCGCGTGAGACGAGTTCGGCATGGGATTACCAGGGCAGTGCGTGGGTTTGAGATGCCCGCAGCTTTGCCGATAGAAGGGCCGAGCTGACGGATTATTCTGCGCTGGCAATGTCAGCATGAATTAATGGTTGATTCATGCTGGTAAATTAACGATTGGCCAGGCTGAACACCGGTGTCCGGATTATATTGGCAAGCAGTACGCACCTTTATTAAACAAGGTGGATTCGACTATTCACTATATTAAATTGGCGGAAGAGGCAGGAATCGAACCTGCCAAAGCCTTCTCGGCTAACATCGGTTTTGTAGACCGAGGAGGCCACCAGACCCCATCAACTTCCGTAATGGCTGATATTTTGAACCAGTAAAATCAGACTGGCAATGATTTTCTTCATATTTTACAGATGTTTGGTAAATGTGGTCTGACGTTGTTTCATATCAATAAAAGGACAGTTAGCCCGACGTTTGAATACAACGTCAGGCTCTTTTGATATCTCCAGCGTTACGAATAAATAACTTGTTTAACAGCTGATAAAATAACTATCGCTCGTCATTGGTGATATTCCACTGATCCAGTCGTTCTATTAACAAACTGGTATCCTTGGCGGCATCAAGATGCTGATAAAGATAATCCATCGCCTCGCTTACCATCTCGGTCATCGGGAAGGAGAACGCAACGATGGCCGGTTGTACCCCGACAAAGATCACCTCGGGGACAAAGGTCTTGAGCTCGTCGATCAGGAAATTGAGCGGCATATTGTGGGTCGAGAAGATAAACATCTCGGCGATGGTTTCGGGAGGGATCACCTGCAGGGTGCCCGCCTTCTCGCCGATCTCGGCGGCATCCACCAGCACCACCCGCGCCGGTTGCAGCTCCCGCACCTTGTAGACCATATTTTCCGGCGCTATGCCGCCGTCGATATGGATCCAGCCGGGCAGGGGGGCGGCTTGCAGTTTGTCCGCCAGATAAGGGCCGGCACCGTCGTCCCCCATCATGGCATTGCCCACGGTCAACACGAGATTGCAGCCCATCAGCGGCTCCTTACCATCAGGTACATATGGGGATCGTTATAGAGGGCGGTGAGCTGATCCATAAAGGTGTTGGTCCAGCCCAACTGCTGTTCATCGAGCACATTGTCGGCTTTGCGCAGCCGGTCGAAGGCGCAGGCCAGCATGTGGCAGTGCTCGCGATAGATGGTGATCTCGCCAAAGGTGAGAAACCCCTCCATCTTGCGGCGCGCCTCGCTACCAAAGGGCAGCTTGGCCACCCAGTCGCGATAACCCGTTAGCGGGCAGACCAGATCGGCACTCAGGCAGTCGACAATACCGAGGTGGTGGCCGATGGCGAGGCTGTAGTACATCACCTCCTTGGCTTCCTCGGGTACGTCGAACTGCTCATCCACAAACTTGCGCGAAAGGCGGTAGAAGAAAACCTGGTTAGCCATGCACTGCCTCTCCCTTGCCTGCTACCCGGTTGAGGCAGGCGTTGGCCAGGTTGTTGACGATCTCCGACAGGCGCGGGTCGTTATGCTGATCGAGATAGCTCTGGATGCGCAGATCCACATCCTGCTGGGTCGCCCCTTCGAGCAGGGCCATAAACTCGTCGGCGATGATCTGTCCCTGACGGTAACCGGCCATGCGGCGGGCTTCGCGCTCGATCATAACCCGAATTTCATTGGGGATGCCTGTGTGGCGCAGTTCGACCCGCTCACCCAGTTGCACTTCGTGGCTGGTGGCGGTCAGTTTCTGCTCAAGCAGACCGAGCGCCACCGCAAAGCCGTAGATGGTGGCGGCAGGGGTGGGCGGGCAGCCCGGAATATAGACATCCACCGGCACGATTTTGTCGGTGCCGCCCCAGACGCAGTAGAGATCGTGGAAGATGCCGCCATCGCAGCCGCAGGCGCCGTAGGCGATGCAGATCTTGGGATCGGGGGCCGCTTCATAGGCGCGCAGGGCCGGTACCCGCATCGCCCGGGTTACCGCGCCGGTAAAGAGCAGGATGTCGGCGTGACGGGGGGAGGCGACCACCTTGATGCCGAAGCGCTCGGCATCGAACAGCGGTGTGATGGTGGCGAAGATCTCGATCTCGCAGGCGTTGCAGCCGCCGCAATCGACCCGATAGACATAGGCCGAGCGGCGAATGTCTTTGAGCAGGGTTTTCTTGAGTTTGGTGATCTCGGGATCCTGTGCCAGCGGCACGGCGCGGGTATGGGCATGGCCGACAACCGGTTCTATGCCTTTGATCTTGCTCATCACATCCACTCCTGTTGTGTGGTAATCGGTGCGGCAATCGGTGTGGTCAGGGCCGAGTCAGGCTGGCTCAGCATGCTCTGTTTTCGTTTGCAGTCGGGGCAGTGGTGCAGTCGCTCTGGTGGCGCTAGCGGCTTGGCATCGCGAGCGAGCGGCGTACCTGCCTGCTTGAGGGTGTCCTCCACCAGTGCCACCAGTTTGCTCGGGGCAAAGTAGGTGCCGCACAGGGTGCAGGGGGCCAGCGCGAAGCGGGCCTCCTCATACAAGTCAGCCTTGTTGGTCACCGCCAGCTCGAACTCGGGGGAGAGGGCGATGGCGCGGGTCGGGCAGACCTCTTCGCAGCGGCCGCAGAAGATGCAGCGGGCCATGGAGATCTCCCAGCGCCGCTCGCCGGTCTCCATATCGACTTCCATCACCAGCGCGTTGGCCGGGCAGGCCTTGGTGCAGGCGGCGCAAGCGATGCACTGATCCGCCTGATATTTCGGTTTGCCGCGAAAATCCCGGTTCACCTCGCAAGGGGCGAAGGGGTACTTGGCGGTCGGTGTGCCAGCCTTGAGGATGGTCTTGAACAGCTTGATCATGATGACCCCTTACTTGAGCGGAGAGTTTTTGCGGTCGATACCGTAGCGCTCGATCTCCTTGTAGGAGACCACGGTGGACTTGCCCTTCTTGGGATCGACCAGGGTGACCCGATCGGTACAGGAGTAGCAGGGATCCAGACTGCCGATGATCAGCGGCGCATCGGCGACGGTATTGCCGCGCAGCATGTAGCGCAGGGCTGGCCAGTTGGCGTAGGTGGCGGCGCGGCAGCGCCAGCGGAACAGCTTCTGGTTATCCCCGGTCATGCTCCAGTGGACGTTCTCGCCGCGGGGCGCCTCGGTAAAGCCCAGCGCAAACTTGCCTGGCTGATAGGTGAACCCTTCGGTCAGCAGCGGCCCTTCCGGCAGGTGCTCAAGGCCGAACTCAATCATGTCGAGGGAGTCGTAGAGCTCGTGGATGCGCACCAGCACCCGGGATTGCACGTCGCAACCGGCCAGGGTCTGGATCTCCATCGGCAATTCGCGATAGGCGGCAAAGTCGTGCACCCGGCGCACGTCGCGCTTGAAGCCGCTGGCCCGCACCATGGGGCCGACGCAGCTGAAATCGCGGGCGATTTGCGGATCGAGGCGGCCTATCCCCACCAGACGGGAGGTGATGTTGGCGGTGTCGAGCAGCATGGCCACCAGGGGTTTGAGTTCGTCACGCAGTTCGCGCACCAGCTGGGCGCCCTTGATGCGATCTTCCTTGAATATGTCGCGGCGCACCCCGCCAATCAGGTTGAGGCCGTAGGTCTTGCGGGCGCCGGTCAGCAGCTCGGCCAGGGTCATGGACTTTTCCCGCACCCGGAAGAACTGCATGAAGCCGGTGTCGAAACCGGTGAAGTGGCTCGACAGGCCGATGTTGAGGATGTGGCTGTGCAGGCGCTCCACCTCCAGCAGCACGGCGCGGATCATCTTGGCCCGCTCGGGCACCTTAATGCCCATGGCGTTCTCCACCGAGGTGGTGTAGGCCACGCTGTGGGTAAAGCCGCAGATGCCGCAGACCCGGTCGGTCAGAAACGCCACTTCGTTGTAGCCCATGCGGGTTTCCGCCAGCTTCTCCATGCCGCGATGGACATAAAACAGCCGGTAGTCGGCATCTATGATGTCTTCCCCATCGACGAACAGACGAAAATGTCCCGGCTCGTCCGAGGTGATGTGCAGCGGGCCGACCGGCACGATGCGGTTGGCCTCATTGCCCAGCTCATTGACGAAGGGGTAGGTCTCGGTGTCGGTGGTGGGCATCGGGCGCTGGCGGTAATCCATGGCGTCCTTGCGCAGCGGGTGGATATCTTCGGGCCAGTCGTCCGGCAGCACCAGTCGGCGTTCGTCCGGCAGACCGACGGCGCGCAGGCCGTACATGTCGCGGATCTCCCGCTCGCCCCACACAGCCGCGGGTATGGTCGGGGTGATGGAGGGGTACTCCTGCGAGGTGGCTTCGACCAGCACCTTGACGGTGATCCAACTCTTGGTGTCGCCCTCCATGGAGAAGACGTGGTAGACGGCGAAATGGCCGTTGAGGCTGCGCTCGTCATTGGCAAACGAAACCGAGAGCCAGCCTCCCTGCTTGTGGAAGATCAGGCTGGTGAGGGCCACCAGGCTGGTGGGCTTGACGGTCAGGGTGGCCTGATCGGCGGTCTGCCACTGCTCGTCGATAATGGCGTGGGGCAGTTGCTGTCGCAGTTGCTGGATATAGTCGCAACCGATGCGATCCTGGATGGCGATGGTCATGCAGTTCTCACTTTATGTTCGGGAATGAGCAATCGGAAAAGGTGAAATCGAAAAAAGCAGCTGTGATGGCGGGCATGAGTTATACCCCGACCAGATAGGCGAGCAGCGCCAGCAGCGCCAGCCCCAAGCCATAGCGGGTGAGCTTGTGGGTGCGCACGAACTGGGTGCGGGCCATGGAATTCTCGATGATGCCCGCAAGTCCAAATGCCACCAGCAGCTTGCAGAGCAGGATCAGGGCTGCCAGCGCCAGTGCGGGCAGGCTCCAGTTCGCCGCCTTGCCGAAAGGCAGGAAGATCACCAAAAAGAGCTGCACCACCACTAGCTGCTTGAGGCCCATGCTGAGCTTGAGCAGGGCCAAACCGGCGCCCGAGTACTCGGTGAGCGGCCCTTCCTGTAGCTCCTGCTCGGCTTCGGCGCAGTCAAAGGGCAGCTTGCCCATCTCCACAAACACCGCGAAGGCGCAGGCGGCCCCGGCCAAGAGGGTTGCGATGGGCGCGGCCAGTGGCTGGGTGGCCACATAGCTGCTGATGCTGCCCAGATCCGAGCTGCCCACCATCATCGCCATGATGAAGCAGGCGAGCACCAGAATGGGCTCCACCAAAATCCCTAAGGTCAGCTCGCGGCGGGCACCGATCCCTGCAAACATGCTGCCGCTGTCCAGCCCCGCCAGGGAGAAGAAGAAGCGGAAGATGGCGAACAGGTAGATGTCGGTGATGAGATCCCCGGCGATGGGAAAGGGGGACTCGTGGGTCAGGGTTGGCAGCGCCATCCCTACCAGCAGCAGGGCTGCGATCAGCAGCGCCGGCATCAGGTTGAAGATGATGCCGGAAGGCTCCGGGGTCACCTCTTGGCGGCGCAGGAGCTTCCCGATATCCCGGTAATCCTGCAGCAGGCCCGGCCCCTGACGGGAGTGCATTTTGGCCCGCAGCACCCGGTTGAAACCGGTGGCCAGCGGCGCCAGCGCCAGCATGGCGATGGCCTGGGTCAGAGCGAGGGCAACCATGCCCCAGCTCGGCATTTCAAGAACAGGCATATCAGACTCCTACAGCCATCAGGATAAAGAGCGCCAGCACCAGGCCGTGCAACAGCCAGCCAGCGGCAGAGGGAGACGCGCTCACCCCGTGCAGGGCGGTGGCCAGATCAAGCTGTGGCTGTTTGCGATAGAGCGGGGCACAGAGTTGGCGCAGGGTATGGGTGACACCGCCGGAGGTGAGGCTCATGCGCTCCTCGTAAGCGTAACCGCAGGCCCACGGCGTACCGGCGTGACGACGACCGAGCTTGGGCCCCTTGAAGATGGCCACGACCAGCAGCGGGATGAGGAACAGCCCCAGCAGGGTGATGGCAATCACCGGCGGGGAGAGGATCGCCTGTGAGCTGTCGAGCGGCAGCAGGGTGGCGCCAGTGGCCACGCTCATTTGGCCCATGAGCTGAGAAGAGACGAGCGTTTGGCCGTAGCCGCTGACAAAGGGGGCGATCCAGGGGGCGCCCAGACCCAGCACCAGACAGACGGCTGCCAGCAGCAGGGTGCCTGCCACCATGGCATGGGGTACTTCGCGGGCCTGACTCGCTTTTTCGCTACGCGGGGCGCCGCAGAAGCAGATGCCATACACCTTGACGAAACACATCACCGCCATGGCGCCGGTCACTGCCAGCATTACTACCGCCAGCGGGGCGACGACGGAGGTGCCGAGTTTGGTCATGGAGAGGAGCGCCTGATAGATAAACCACTCGCTCACAAAGCCGTTGAGGGGCGGCAGCGCCGAGATGGCCATGGCACCGATAAGGAACGCCAGCGCGGTCCAGGGCATCAGTTTGGCCAGGCCACCCATCTTGTCCATGTCACGGGTGTGGAGGCGGAACATCACAGATCCTGTGCCCATAAAGAGCAGGCTCTTGAAGATGGCGTGGTTGAGCAGGTGATAGAGGGCACCGAGCAGCCCCAGCACCACCAGTGCCGGTTGCTGGTTGGCGATGCCAATCATGCCGATCCCCATCCCCATCAGGATGATGCCGATGTTCTCTACCGTGTGGTAGGCGAGCAGCCGCTTGAGATCGTGCTCCGCCAGTGCAAACAGCACCCCGAGCACTGCCGAGCAGGCACCGAAGATCAGCACCATGTAGCCCCACCAGAGCTGGCTGGCACCGAGAAAGTCGATGCTGACTCGCAAAATGCCGAACAGGCCGAGCTTCACCATTACCCCGGACATCAGCGCCGAGATATGGGACGGGGCGACGGGCTCGGCTACTGGCAGCCAGCCGTGCAGCGGCACGAAACCGGCGCGCAGGCCAAAGCCGCAGAAGCTGAGCAGAAACACCAGGGATGCCAATGCGCCCGCCAGATGGTGCTCACGCAGCGCGGCGAACTCCAGCGAGCCGCTTTCGCGGCAGAGCAGCCAGAAGGCGACCAGTACCAGCGCCATGCCGATATGGTTCATCACCAGATAGAGGCGGCTCTGTTTGGCCGCGTCCGGGTTGGTCTTGACCAGCCAGTAGGTGGTGAGGGTCACCAGCTCGTAGCAGAGCAAAAAGCCCAGTGCGTTATCGGCCAGTACCATGCCCACCATGGCAAAGAGGAAGAGGTTCATCAGCACGCCAATGGCCACATCCCCCTTGCCCTGATATTCGCGGATATAGGCAAAGGAGTAGAGGGAGACAGCGACGCCGACCAAGGTGATCACCAGCAGCATCAGTGCAGCGAGCATATCCAGATGGACTGAACCCAGCAGCCAGATCTGGCCGTCGATGGTTGCATCTTGAGCCAGCGCCTTGATGGCGGCAACCACACCGGCGAGCGAGCCCAGCAGGGCGAAGCCACTATTGAGACGGTTGGCCAGCCAAGGCTGCTTTTGCAGCATCAGACCGGTGGCAGCGCCCAGCAAAAAGAGCAGGAGCGTGCCCATAACAAGGGGGGACAACATCAGCAGGATCCCTCAGTGATTGAAGCGTCGGGTGAAACAGGCGCAGCCGTGGCGGTCGAGCAAGACGCGGTCGCGCAAGCAGAGGCCGAGAATGCGGGGGCCCCTTGCGGGTGGGCATTGGCCGCTTGCAGGCGACGGTCGCGGGCGGCGTTGGCGCAGGCCGTGTCGTTGACCATGCTCAGTGACTGGGAGGGGCAGGCACTGACACAGGCGGGGCCTGCAGCGCGAAACTCGCAAAGGTCACATTTGACCGCAATGCTGCGCACGCCCGGTTCCCAGCTCAGCAGATCCTCGCCAAAGCAGCGCAGACCGGCGGAAGTGGAGGGATTGCTGGAGCGGATGGAGCAGGGAATATAGGTGTCGTAGCTGTTGGCCATGGCCACCGGACGGCTGCCACCGCTCTGGATGGCGCCGAACGGGCAGGCCACGGCGCAGAGGTTGCAGCCGATGCAGAGGGATTCGTTGAGCTGCACGCAATCGCCGGTCTGGCGAATTGCCTCGACCGGGCACACCTTGATGCAAGGGGCATCGTCACAGTGACGGCACTGAACCGGCATGGTCGCCTGCTCGTGTCGCATAACGGTTAAACGGGGGGCTTGCTGCAAACCTTGCGCCTTGTGAACCGTGCTGCAGGCCGCCATACAGGTGCCACAGCCGATACACAGCTTGGGGTCAGCGATAACGAAGCGGTTCATAGCCTACCTTGTCGTGTCGCGAACGGAGAGAATAGGGGCAGGATGGCAAAATGCGGGCCAAATCTGAGGCGATGCCAGAAATGAGTTTAAGTTACTGTTTTTAAATAGCTTTAATTTTCATTTCGAGCCATGACGAGGACGCGGCACAGTGTCGAATTGTGACATTCGTCACTTGTGACGAAGGGTGGGGGAGGTTTCGTCACCCCGTAAAAACGGTCTCGACAGGGAGGGATACGAAGTAGTGATGAAGGGCGGAAGGGTTATTCGTCTGTGGTAGGGAGTGGGGTGCAAAGAACGAAGTGAATTGCACCGTTTAGCCATATGGTCGTCGTGGTTTGTTCCCTTCTCCCCTTGCGGGAGACGGGCTGGGGATGAGGGGGCCGGTAATTGGGGTTAACGGCAAAAAAAGAGGGAGGCCAATGCCTCCCTCTCTCTTGCTGGCCTTCTTTATGCCCTCAGAACGCCGTCAGATATCTACCTGTGAGCCCAGCTCTATCACCCGATTGGGCGGGATCTCGAACTGATCCGGCGCGCGCAGGGCGTTGCGCTGCAGCAGCATAAACAGCTTGCCGCGCAGGTAGAGATACCAGGGGCGCTCCTTCATGATCAGTGACTCGTGGGCCATGAAAAACGAGGTTTCCATCATGCGGCAGCTCAAGCCCTCGGCGTTGCAGCGGTGGAAGATCTCCTCCATGTTGGGGGTCTCGCGCCAGCCGTAGCTGGCCACCACCCGCCAGAAGGTGGGGGAGAGCTGCTCGATGCAGACCCGGCGCACGTTGTGGACGTAGGGCATATCCTCCACCCGCAGGGTGAGCAGGATGATCCGCTCGTGCAGCACCTTGTTGTGCTTGAGGTTGTGCAAGAGCGCATGGGGGATCACATTGACCACCCGCGACATATAGACCGCAGTTCCGGCCACCCGGGTCGGCGGGGATTTTTCCAGCGAGGCGATCATGGGCTCGAGCGAATTGCCGTGCTCGTTCAGGCGGCGAATGAGCTGGAAGCGCTCGCTCTTCCAGCTGGTCATCAGGGTGAACATGACGGCGCCCAGGGTGAGCGGCAGCCAGCCACCGGAGAAGATCTTGCCCAGGTTGGCGGCAAACAGCGGCACGTCGATGGCCAGCAGCAGGGCGAACAGGGCAGCCACCAGATAGGTGGGCCAGTGCCAGCTGTTCTTGGCCACGGAGCAGAAGAGGATGGAGGTGAGGACCATGGTGCCGGTGACGGCGATGCCGTAGGCCGCTGCCAGATTGCTGGAGTGCTCGAAGCTCATGATGACGATCACCACTGAGATATAGAGCATCCAGTTGATGACGGGAATATAGATCTGGCCGGACTCCTGCTCGGAGGTGTGGACGATACGAATGGGTGAGAGATAACCGAGCCGCACCGCCTGCCGGGTGAGAGAGAAGACCCCGGAGATCACCGCCTGGGAGGCGATCACGGTCGCCATGGTCGCCAGCACCAGCAGCGGCAGCAGCGCCCATTTGGGGGCGAGCAGGAAGAAGGGATTGGTGATGGCCGCCGGGTTGTCCAGCAGCAGCGCGCCTTGCCCGAAGTAGTTGAGCACCAGGGAGGGCAGCACCACCACAAACCAGGCGAGCCGGATCGGGTTCTTGCCAAAGTGACCCATGTCGGCGTAGAGCGCCTCCACCCCTGTGATGGCCAGCACCACGGCGCCGAGGGCAAAAAACGAGGTGGTCTGGTACTCGGCGAAGAAGCGCAGCGCCCAGAGGGGGTTGAGCGCCCCCAGCACCTCGGGATTCTGGATGATGCTGCGCAGTCCCAGCACGGCCAGGGTCAGAAACCAGGTGAGCATGATGGGGGCGAACAGCTTGCCCACCATGGCGGTGCCATGTTTTTGAATGGCAAACAGCAGGGTCAGCACCAGCACCGAGAGCGGCACTATATAGGGGTCGAGCGAGGGAGCCATCAGGCTCAAGCCCTCGATGGCCGACATCACCGACATGGCCGGGGTGATCACCACCTCGCCATAGAAGAAGCTGCCGCCAATCAGCCCGAGGATGATCAGCACCGGCGTCCAGCGGGGAGAGGCGTTGCGGGTGGCCAGTGACATCAGGGTGAGAATGCCCCCTTCACCGGCGTTGTCGGCCCGCATCACGAAGGAGAGGTACTTGACCGAGACCACCAGGATCAGCAGCCAGAAGATGAGGGAGAGAAATCCCAGGATGGCGGCGGGTTCGGCCCCGATCCCGAATTGACCCGACAGGCACTCTCGCAGGGTATAGAGGGGGCTGGTGCCGATATCACCATAGACCACGCCAATCGCCGCCAGCGTGACGCCGGACAGGGCTTGTTTGTTATCACAGCTCATGAGGTTATCTTGTTACACGTTTGCCAAAGCACAAGGGCCCGAACGATCAGGAAAAAAACCTGATATTCAATCGGGATAGCATTAAGAAATTGCGATGGGAAAGGGAGCTAACTGGATATAAAGGGGCTCATTATGGGACACAGTCTGTTCATCTGCCGTTAAGCGTATGATGACACACACATCGTGGGTTTATGCTCTGGTATAAATAATCAAAAGGGACGTTTTAACGAAATTATTAATTATCCATTGATTGAAATAACCTGCTGGGGTGCGTACAAGCGTTTGTTTTCTCTGAGTATCCATTTTTGCCAGAGTTTTCAATCTGATTGGCTGAAAAATAGACGATAAAATGCTGACCAATAAAAAGGGGATTGAGCAGTAAAAAATAAGGGAGGGAGGTTGCGATGGAGTCTTTATTAGACGAAAGGTCAGGTGCAATGAACAATGTTCATTGCACTATTTACATGAATAGCTAGGTTATGGAATAACAGTAGATTGCTTTGTTAAGAATGACTTCCGGTGAGAACTATATTTTTCAACTGAGAGAGTGTTTTCATTGGACTATCTCGATGAAGTATTCGATGACAGTTCGAGCAAACTACAGCTAAATCAGACAATGTGGTCTCTACTTGCTTTTCTGCATCCGCCAATTTTATAAGGTGGTGAATTTCACAAAAGTCCTCACCTAGAACACCATAGACTTTTTTAAAGTCGAAAGAACATACTTCACATACAAGTTTTCCCGTGCGTTCTAAAGTTTGTTTTTTCTTAAGTTTAACGATCTTCTGGTTTCTTTCTCTTTTGATATGAGCTAACAACCGAGGGTTACCTTCCAAAGCAGAAAAATCGATATCTGGAATGATATCACTTAAATCATAACCCTTAATGAATTCTAGAATTGGTTGAGTATATTGGTTGCTGCCTTCAGTGTTGGCAAACCAAACGTTACTTTGTCCTATACCTCCTTTTACTGCCCTAGGAATCATTAAATGACGTTGCTCCACGGGCAGTAACGTTACATTGTCTTTATGTGCCTTAATTCGAAATATATTTATCCCACTCTCTTTATGTTTTATGCTTTCCAAGTTTAAAAATTGCTCATGTCTAAATACTGTCGCATGCTTATACCAACCCACAACCGCTGTACCACCAGAATCTGGGCCAGCAGTCCAAATTACTAACACATCATCTATGGATTCATCTGATTTGGATGCCCCTAATTTCTCTAGTTTTATTTGCCCCGTAGGTCTTACATAGCCAAATATTTGGTTGTCAACTTCTGTAAAATTACAAACCTCATGCCCAGTATCATTTTTATTATAGGCTCCACCACGTTCAGGCTTATCATTGTAAATTCCATCATATCGTTTCATCCAGCCGACATTGCAGAATAAATACTTCATACTCCCTCCGTAAAATATAGTTCATGACTACGATGTGGTCATGTTGATTTTCAAATGAGGCACATGATAACCGGAAAGATAAAAAATAGAAGAGCCAGAGATATAAAACAGGATCTAACTCAATAAATTTATTAATAAGGTTTTTGTTTTGCCTCGCAAACTTACAGTAAAACCAAAGAGACTGTGACTGTACTGGGCGAGTTCTGTGCTTTATAGCAGCTATTTGGGGCTCTTTCTTCAGGGGGTACTCTCTCGGATTTTGCCCCCCTCCCGCTTGCTAGGTGTATGGTGCCCGATCTCTGTTTCGAGCCTCTCTGGTCTGCTTCGTAAAGCGGTTGGGGGAGGGGTTAGTCAGCCGGTGTCGAGCTCGTCATTTTTGTCGTGTCGATCACTGTTACGGCCTGCTGTCGTCATCGTCACCGGCCTGAAAACCCTCGTCTACGATTCTGATTACCCCTTTATTTTCAGTTGCTTGCCAACTTCATTTCGCTCATTTCCTTTTCTGGTCTGATAAATGCTTTGTGGGTGAGCCGGCTGCGTCGTCGGTGTTTGAGTGTATTGCCCCCTGAGGTGATGACACTTGGGCACGCCGGGCGATGCCAGTGCGGCAGCAACGAACCATTTAGGATCCCTCTCTATGAACAGCTTCGTGATTGCAGATCCCAGTCTCTGTATTGGGTGTCGTACCTGTGAGGTGGCGTGCGCCGTGTCACACCAGTCAGGCTCCTGTACGGGAACCCTTGAGCGGGGAGGCGGCCTGCATCTTGCCATCGAGGATGGACATCTGGTCTCCAGGGACAGCTATTTTCAGCCGCGCCTGAAGGTGATCGTCGGCAGCAAGGTGACCACGCCTGTGCTGTGCCGCCAGTGTGAAGACAAGCCGTGTGCTGTGGCCTGCCCCAACAATGCCATTGTCAGCGAGGATGGTTGCGTCAAGGTGCTGCAGGCGCGCTGCATCGGCTGCAAATCCTGCGTGGTGGCCTGTCCTTATGGCGCCATGAGCGTGGTGATGAAAGGGGTGGCGCCCACAGCGGATGCGCTATTCAAGCGCCCGCAGACCAAGGCGCAAGCCTTGAAGTGCGATCTTTGCCGTCATCGCGAGGCGGGCCCAGCCTGCGTCGAGGTGTGCCCCACCCAGGCGCTGCGTCTGGTGACCCCCGAGATCCTGGAGACGCTAAGCCGGCAGAAACAGCTGGCCAGTGTCGAGGCGATGGAGTCCTGTTTGCCCGGAGCGTGATGGTCCACCTATTGGTGGTGCCCTCCGTTTATCGTAAACAAACAAGAGTGTGAGTCATGAAAAAAGTCATTACCGTCTGCCCTTATTGCGGCACCGGTTGCAAGATCAACCTGCTGGTTGAAAACGACAAGGTGGTGGGCGCCGAAGGCGCCAACGGCCGAACCAACGAGGGGCAGCTCTGCCTCAAGGGGTTCTACGGTTGGGATTTTCTCAACGACACCAATCTGCTTACCCCCCGTCTCAAGAGCCCCATGATCCGCCGCGAGCGCGGTGGCAAGCTCGAATCCGTCTCCTGGGATGAGGCTATCGCCTATGCCAGCAGCCGTTTGGCGGCCATCAAGGCCAAGTATGGTGCCGACGCCATCATGACCACCGGCTCTGCCCGGGGGCCGGGCAACGAAGCCAACTATGTGATGCAAAAATTTGCTCGCGCAGTGCTGGGGACGAACAACGTCGACCACTGCGCGAGGGTGTGTCACGCACCCTCAGTCTCCGGTCTGGAGACAACTGTAGGCAACGGCGCCATGAGCAACGCCATTCCCGAAATTCAAGATGCCAAGTGCCTGCTGGTGTTTGGTTACAACGCTGCCGATTCTCACCCCATCGTCGCCCGCCATATCCTCAAGGCGAAGGCGAACGGGGCCAAGGTGATTGTGTGTGATCCCCGCATGGTGGAAACCGCCCGCATCGCCGATCAGTGGCTGCCGCTCAACAACGGTTCCAACATGGCGCTGGTCAACGCCTTCGCCAACGTGTTGATCAGTGAAGGGCTCTACAACAAGGAGTTCGTCGCCAACTACACCGAAGGCTTTGACACCTTCAAGGCCACGGTCGCCAAGTACACCCCGGAATACGTGGAGGGGATAACCGGCCTGAAAGCCGCTGATATCCGCGCCGCCATGCGCACCTATGCCGAGTCACCCGCTTCCATGATCCTGTGGGGCATGGGGGTGACCCAATACGGTCAGGCGGTGGACGTGGTGAAAGGGTTGGCGGGACTGGCGCTGCTGACCGGCAACTTCGGTCGCCGCGGCACCGGCTGCGGCCCGGTGCGCGGGCAGAACAACGTGCAGGGCACCTGCGACATGGGGATGCTGCCGCACCAGTTCCCGGGCTATCAGTCTGTGAGCGACCCCGCCATCAGCGCCAAGTTTGCCAAGGCGTGGGGCGTGCAGTCCCTTTCCCAACAGCCCGGTTATCGTCTGACCGAACTCAGTCACAAGGTGGAGGAGGGCAAGTGCAAGGCCTTCTACATCTTCGGTGAAGATCCGGCCCAGACTGAAGCCGATCTGGCCCAGTTCAGGCGCACCCTGGGCGGCATGGAGCTGGTGATAGTGCAGGATATCTTCATGACCCAGACTGCCGAGATGGCGGACGTCATTCTGCCCGCCACCAGCTGGGGCGAGCACGAGGGGGTCTACAGCTCGGCGGATCGCGGCTTCCAGCGCTTCTACAAGGCGGTGACACCGCCCGAGAACGTGAAACCTGACTGGGCGATCTTCTCGCTGATGGCCACCGCCATGGGGTATCCCATGGAGTACCAGAACACGCAAGAGATCTGGGACGAGATGCGTGCCCTTTGCCCCCTCTATACCGGGGTCAGCTACGACAAGATGGCGGATCTCAAGAGCGTGCAATGGCCCTGTCCGACCGAGGATCACCCGGGCACCAGCACCCTGTTCGAGGGGAATGTGTTCACCACCCCGAGCGGCAAGGGTCAGCTGATCGCCTCCGAGTGGCGTGCGCCGCTGGAGCAGCCCTGCGCCGAATATCCGCTGGTGCTCTCCACAGTGCGGGAGGTGGGGCACTACTCCTGCCGCTCCATGACCGGCAACTGCTCGGCGCTGCAGACCCTGGCCGATGAGCCCGGCTATGTGCAGATCCACCCGAGCGATGCCAAAAAACTCGGTGTGAAGGATCAGGCGCTGGTCTGGATCTCGTCGCGACGTGGCAAGGTGATCAGTCGGGCCAACTACAACGAGCGGGTCAACGCCGGTGTGGTCTACATGACCTACCAGTGGTGGATCGGGGCGTGCAACGAGCTGACCATAGAGCACCTTGATCCCGTCTCCTACACCCCCGAGTACAAGTACTGCGCGGTGAAGATTGAGCGTATTGAGGATCAGCCTGAGGCGGAAGTGTACGTCCAGACTGAATACAGCGCGCTCAAAGCGAAATTGCGCAGCGCCGCCAAGGGGTAATCGTCGTTAAATAAAGTGGATCCAGGCTCTGTTCACAGGGCCCGGATCCCTTCATCCTTTTTTCAGCTGGAGGTGTCCTTCATGAAAAATGAATTAACTCTCTCATTCGGGATCTTTTATGTTTCCGCTTATTTTCTGGTGATGTTATTGGGGCTGGTCTGCTTCTGGTGGCACGATGAGTTGATATTTCTGCTGGGGTTTGGTTTCTTCGGCTGTTTTATCGCCGCGCGCATCGCCATGGGCGCCGTACTGGCGGCACTGAGCGTGCAGATGGCCTGGTTGATTGCCTTTCTCTCCACCACCCTGGTCAACTGCCTGCTGATGTGTCTGATGACGCTGACCATCTACCTGACCCATCAGGCCGTCTCGGCAGAAATAGCTGACAATATCAGTGGGTTATTGATGGCCTTTCAAGTGCTGTCGGCCGGTTTCATCCTGGGTGGGCTCAAGCTCTACAACTACCAGCTCATCTC
The DNA here is from genome assembly GCF_057318915.1 of Aeromonas sp. TS_SC_11. NCBI lineage: Bacteria > Pseudomonadati > Pseudomonadota > Gammaproteobacteria > Aeromonadales > Aeromonadaceae > Aeromonas > Aeromonas sp. TS_SC_11. Next base: position 3,881,183 of record NZ_CM170470.1, on the reverse strand, counting down.
CTCTTGACCCTGGCAGCATGGGGGCTGTTTGGTCACGATATGCAGCGAACGGTACCGATAGTGCGGCTCTGATAGCGCTGTGGCGATAATGATGTTTCGATAGTGGCGCAATATTGACAGTCGATGTTGACATATTTCAAGGTGGTGAGTGGATATAAGCCAAGGCTGGCTTGGTTGTAATGCCAGTGGCACTACTTTATTATGCGTCAGCCAGTGCGGCGCTATTTCAAAGTATGTTAGTTTTTATAATTAAGCGTTAAGTTTTTAAAAATTAATTATAACATCTGACGAATATGGCTGACGCTGTGCTTACCGTCGTGGCTGACTGCAATCTTTTGCCCATACAGATGTAACGTGAGGCCAGAATGCTGAATGTGAGTGCCATTCCGTTAACCGACATATCCCCCATCTGGGATGACGGCTTTCTCTCCCTCTCCAAGAACCTGCTCTCCGCCGTCACCCTGGATGATTTCATCAAGAAGCTGAACCGGATTGACGCCTGTTTTGGTGGTGTGACCCGGGTCAACCTGATCCTCAATCTGGGGGCGGGGGAGGAGGCCCTCTTCTACTTCATGGGGGAGAAGGGCCCCAAGCACCTGGTCTGCGCCAAGGCCGATCTCTATTTCTCCAGGGAGCAGGCCATAGTGCTGCCCGTGGCCCGCTTTCACAACCGCTGCGAGTGGCTGGCGGCGGCCGGAGTGTATGAGGGGTTGCACTCTTACTGCCAGCTGCCCATCACCACGGCCCGCAGCCATCTGGGCGGGGTGGAGTTCATCAGCCCGGCGGTCAATGCCTTTCCGATGGAGACCCTGGCCAAGCTGACTCAGCTGGCGGCCATCGTCGCCATTGCGCTCGAAAACGTGCTCGACAAGGAGCGCACCCTGGAGCAGGCCAACTCCCTGCGTCTGGAGCGCGACAGCTGCAAGATCCTGGTGGATGTCACCAATGCGGTGATTAAATTGGTGCGCATCGCCGAGCTGCCGAGGAGCCTCTTCTCCATACTGCAGCACCACTTCGCCATCAGCAGCCTGTGTCTGGCGGAGTACAACGCCACCTCCGACAGCTTCAAAAGCTATCTGGTCAATCAGCAGCAAAGCGATCAGCCCGGCATCATCAACCACTCCTGTTTCGAGAAGAACTGTCTGCAGGGGGCGCTTGGCCACAGCGAGCCCTTCTTCATCTATCGGGAGCAGGGCCACGGTTGCGATTCGAGCTGCCGCTTCAGCACCCAGATACTGCCGGCCGATGCGGACAGCTCCTGCATATTGCCGCTGCGTTATCGGGGCAATATGCTGGGGGTCTTGATCCTCTCCCACCCGGATGCCGATTTTTTTGCTGACATCGACATCTCCCTGCTGGAGCAGGTGGCGGCCCGCACCGCCATTGCCATGAACAACGTGCAGGCGCAGCAGGAGATCTCCAATACCAACGGTGCCCGCGAGAAGACGATCCGGGTGGCGGAGCTCGAGCCCAACGCCGATTTTTCCAGCATCATCTATCAAAGCGCCGCCATGGAGAGCGTGCTGGAGAAGGTGAAACTGGTGGCCCAGAGCGATTGCTCCGTGCTGATCCTGGGGGAAACCGGCACCGGCAAGGAGCTGATCGCCCAGGCCATCCATCGGCTGAGCGATCGCCGCGAACAGGAGATGGTGAAGGTGAACTGCGCCGCCATTCCCACCGGCCTCATCGAGAGCGATCTGTTCGGCCACGAGAAGGGGGCCTTTACCGGCGCCCTGGCCCAGCGCATCGGTCGCTTCGAGCGGGCCCACAAGGGCACATTGTTTCTCGACGAAGTGGGAGACATGCCGCTGGACTTGCAGCCCAAGCTCTTGCGGGTATTGCAGGAACACGAGCTGGAGCGGGTTGGCAACAGCAATCCCATCGCCATCGACGTGCGACTGGTGGCGGCCACCAACTGCGATCTGCTCTCCATGGTCAAGAACAAGCGCTTCAGAAGCGATCTCTACTACCGGCTCAACGTCTTTCCCATCGAGTTGCCGCCCCTGCGCGAGCGGCGCGAAGACATACCGCTCTTGGTCAACTTCTTCATCAAGAAGATCGCCAAGCGGATGCGCCGCAACATCACCTCGATCCCGGCCGATGCCATGAAGATGCTGGTGTCGCTGCCCTGGTACGGCAATATCCGCGAGCTGGAAAACATCATAGAGCGCGCCGTGGTGATGACCCGGGGCCATGTGCTCAACCTCTCCCCCGACGAGCTGATGCCGCTCAAGGGCTTTCACAAGATTGAGACCCTGGTCTATGACGAGCCCGAGCGGGCCTTGTTCAAGGGCGGCAACGGCCAGAGTGACGGGGTGGAGGACGAGCGCCAGACCATCATAGACACCTTGCGCGAATGCAACGGCATAGTCGCGGGGGAGCGGGGCGCCGCCAACCGGCTCGGCATGAAACGCACCACCCTGCTGTCGAAGATGAAACGGCTTGGTATCTCGGCGAAAGCCCCCCAGACCCTCAACTAAGGGGCACTACAGATGTTGCTCGAACTCGATAGCGATACCCCGCAGGCGCTCTGCGCCCACCGGGAGGTGGTCCATTACCAGCGCGACGGTGTCACCACGGACAGCGCCATGCAGCTGCCCTGCGAAACCCCGGTGGCGCTGGTCTACAACGGCATAGCCCACAGCGTCATGATGTGTTCGGCCGCCTATCTGGAGGACTTTGCCATCGGCTTTTCGCTCTCAGAGGGGATCATCGACGGCCTGCAGGACATCCACGATATCGAGCAAGTTGACGGCTGTCAGGGGATCGAGCTGCATATCACCCTGGCCAACCGCTGCATTCATCGCCTCAAAGAGAAGCGGCGCACCCTGGCCGGGCGCACGGGGTGCGGCATCTGTGGCAGCGAGAGCCTGGCGCAGGTGGTGCGCACCTTGGCGCGGTTGCCGGACAGCCAGCGCTTCGAGGTGGCCCTGATCGACAAGGTACTGGCGGGGCTGCGGCCCTTGCAGTTGCTGGGGCAGAGCACGGGCGCCACCCATGCCGCCGTCCATGTGGACGGGGAGGGCAATATTCTCGCCATTCGCGAGGACGTGGGGCGCCACATAGCGCTCGACAAGCTGGTGGGGCACCTGTGCCGCACGGGGCGGCGCGACGGCGCCATTCTGGTGACCAGCCGCGCCAGCTTCGAGATGGTGCAAAAGTGCGCCAGTGCCGGGGTGGAAATCCTGCTCGCCATCTCGGCCGCTACCGAACTCGCGGTCGAGCGGGCGGAGCAGACTGGGCTCACCCTGGTGGGCTTTTGCCGCCCGGGCCGCGCCGAGATCTACAGCGGCCGTCAGCGCATTGTGCTCGGGTAGTGCAGCCGTGGACGCCGGGTTATCCGGTCGGTGGTTTGAGAGGGTTGTCAGGCACAAGGCCATTGGCGGACGGGGGGCGGCTCGGGTATAGTCCTGCGCCAACAAGATTGGTTCGGCCGGGCGAAGAGCAACCCGCACCCGCAAGGGGTGCCTGAGGTCGCCGCCCGCCGACACAGCGTCAAAGGATACTTAGCCCATGAAATTCAGCCCCCTGCTGGATGAGATGATGAAGGCCCTGCAGGTGCTGCCGGGTGTCGGCCCCAAGTCGGCCCAGCGCATGGCCTTTACCCTGCTTGAGCGCGAGCGCAGCGGCGGCTTGCGTCTGGCCCAGCTGCTCAATCGGGCGCTGACCGAGATAGGTCACTGCAGCCACTGCCGCACCTTCACCGAGAATGCGCTTTGCGAGATCTGCGCCAATCCCAAGCGCGAAGAGAGCGGCTTGCTGTGTGTGGTGGAGAGCCCGGCGGACGTGGCTGCCATCGAGCACACGGGCCAGTTCTCCGGCCGTTACTTCGTGCTGATGGGGCATCTGTCCCCCCTCGATGGCATCGGCCCCGAGGAACTGGGGCTGGAGATCCTGGAGCGGCGTCTGAAGGCGGAGTCCATCAGCGAGCTGATCCTGGCCACCAACCCCACCATTGAAGGGGATGCCACCGCCTGGTATATCGCCGACATGGCCCGCACTGCCGGGGTCAAGGTGAGCCGGATTGCCCATGGGGTGCCGGTAGGGGGCGAGCTGGAGCTGGTGGATGGCACCACGCTTTCTCATTCCTTGATGGGGCGTCAGCCCCTGAACTGATCCCGCGTCAGGCTCACTGTTTCTCAAACCCGCTTCGGCGGGTTTTTGTTTGGCGGCTGTGCGGCACATCGTGGGCGTTGGCGTAAAAATCGCCATTCGCACTGCCAAGATATTTTTCCCCCTTGAAATGGGGATCCACGGCCCCATCTTGTATCAGGAATATGTTCAACCCGAATCGCCTGAGGATAGTGTCGATGACCCAAAGCGTTCATGCCGAAACCCACGGGTTTCAGACTGAAGTCAAACAACTGCTGAGCCTGATGGCCCACAGCCTCTACTCCAACAAAGAAGTGTTCCTGCGCGAGCTGATCTCCAACGCCTCCGATGCGGCGGACAAGCTGCGCTTCAAGGCGCTTTCCGATGCCTCTTTGTTTGAAAACGACGGCCAGTTGCGCGTTCGCCTGGTGGTTGATAAAGAAAATCGGACCCTGACCATCTCTGATAACGGTATCGGTATGACCCGTGATCAGGTGATCGAGCATCTGGGCACCATCGCCAAGTCCGGCACCGCCGAGTTCTTCAAGAACTTGTCCGGTGATCAGGGCCGCGATTCCCAGCTGATCGGTCAGTTTGGTGTGGGCTTCTACTCCGCCTTCATCGTCGCCGACAAGGTGACAGTGGTCTCCCGCGCCGCCGGTACTGCTCCAGAGCAGGGCGTGCAGTGGGAATCGGAAGGGGAAGGCTCCTTCACCGTGGCCGATGTGACCAAGGAAGGCCGTGGTACTGACGTCATCCTGCACCTGCGTGCCGAAGAGGAAGAGTTCCTCGACGACTGGCGTCTGCGCGCCGTGGTTGCCAAGTATTCCGACCACATCAGCGTGCCGGTGGAGATGTTCAAAGAGGGCACCCCGGATCGTGAAGAAGATGGCGAGACCGTCGTCGGCACGCCGGGCGAGTGGGAGCAGGTCAACCGCGCTACCGCACTCTGGACCCGCAACCCGAAAGAGATCAAGGACGAGGAGTATCAGGAGTTCTACAAGCACGTTGCCCACGATTTCGAAGATCCGCTCTTGTGGGGTCACAACCGGGTGGAAGGGGCGCAGGAGTACACCAGCCTGCTCTATGTGCCGGCCCGTGCACCGTTCGACCTCTACAACCGCGAGCAGAAGCACGGCCTGAAGCTCTACGTGCAGCGCGTCTTCATCATGGATGACGCCGAGCAGTTCATGCCGACCTACCTGCGCTTCGTCAAAGGGGTGCTGGACTCCAACGATCTGCCCCTCAACGTCAGCCGTGAAATTCTGCAAGACAACAAGGTGACCGTCTCCCTGCGCAAGGCCTGCTCCAAACGGGTGCTGACCATGCTGGCCAAACTGGCCAAGGATGACAGCGAGAAATACGCCAAGTTCTGGAGCGAATTCGGCAACGTGTTGAAAGAAGGCCCGGCCGAGGATTACGCCAACCGCGAAGAGATCGCCAAGCTACTGCGCTTTGCCAGCACGGCGGGCGAGGGCGAAGCCCAGACCGTCTCTCTCGAGGATTATGTTGGCCGCATGAAGGAAGGTCAGCAGAAGATTTACTACATCACCGCCGACAGCTTCGCCGCTGCCAAGAACAGCCCGCACCTCGAGATCTTCCGCAAGAAGGGCGTCGAAGTGCTGCTGATGTGGGAGCGTGTGGACGAGTGGCTGATGAGCCACCTGACCGAGTTCGATGGCAAGCAGCTGGTCTCCGTCACCCGTGGCGAGCTGGATCTGGGGGATCTGGAGGACGAAGCGTCCAAGCAGGCGCAGATCGATGCCGAGAAGGCCAACGCCGGTCTGGTGGAGCGGGTCAAGACCAGCCTGGGTGAAGCGGTGAAAGAGGTGCGTGTCACCCACCGTCTGACCGATTCGCCGTCTTGCATCGTCACCGACAACCACGGCATGAGCACCCAGATGATCAAGCTGATGCGCGCCGCCGGCCAGCCGGTGCCGGAGCAGAAGTACATTCTGGAGCTGAACCCGGATCACGCCCTGGTAAAGAAACTCGACACCATCGAAGACGAGGCGCTGTTTGGCGAGTGGGTCACCCTGCTGCACGAACAGGCCCAGTTGGCAGAGCAGGGCGGTCTGAGTGATCCGGCGAGCTTCGTCTCCCGTATCAACCGTCTGCTACTCCAGGCATGATGTTTCGGCCCACTGCATGCAGTGGGCTTTTTTTATGTGGCGCTTGTCCGACAAACGGCAGGCGCCTCTCTTCGTTATTGAGGGCTGCTGCATTTTCACTCATTTTTTCAGGGCAGCATTGCGGCTTGAGTCGTATCGCCGCTGCGGGAACATGGTGAAAAATAAGCCACTCACACGGGGCAAGCTTGTGAAAATGAGCGAAACCGTGTAGTTTTTTGCCTTCTCAAGAATTGAATAACCAATCAATAGGAGCGTGTATGCGCATTGTTCTGTTGGGGGCTCCGGGTGCCGGCAAAGGTACTCAGGCTCAGTTCATCATGGAAAAACACGGTATTCCGCAGATCTCCACCGGCGACATGCTGCGTGCGGCGATCAAGGCGGGCACCGAGCTGGGCCTCAAGGCCAAAGCCGTGATGGACGCAGGTCAGCTCGTCTCTGACGACATCATCATCGGCCTGGTCAAAGAGCGTATTGCCCAACCAGATTGCGCCAACGGCTTCCTGCTGGACGGTTTCCCGCGCACCATTCCCCAGGCGCAAGCCATGAAGGATGCCGGTGTCGTGGTCGATTTCGTGCTGGAATTCGACGTGCCGGACGAAGAGATCGTCAAGCGAATGAGCGGTCGTCGCGTTCACTCCGGCTCCGGCCGTACCTACCACGTGGTGTTCAACCCGCCGAAAGTGGAAGGCAAGGATGACGTGACCGGCGAAGATCTGGTGATCCGTGCCGACGACGAAGAGACCACAGTGCGCAAGCGTCTGGATGTGTATCATCAGCAGACTGCGCCGCTCATCGGTTTCTACGGTAAAGAGGCGGAGGCGGGCAACACCCGTTACGTCAAGATTGATGGTACCCAGCCGGTGGATCAGGTCAGCAAGCAGCTGGCGAGCATCCTGGGCTAAGCCCGACATTGCGAAAATGAGCAATGGCACTGTGCCATTAGACAAGGGGCCATGCAGGGCCCTTTCTTGCATTCAGATAGAACAACAGAAAGACAGGAAGCAATCGTGACCACAAAAACCGGGATCTTGCTGGTCAATCTGGGTACCCCAGCCGCGCCAACCACGGCGGCCGTCAAGGCCTTTCTCAGCCAGTTTCTGCACGACCCGCGAGTGGTCGACTTGCCTCGCTATCTCTGGTGCCCGCTGCTCCACTTCATCATATTGCCAACCCGCTCTCCCAGAGTCGCCAAGCTTTATCAGCAGGTGTGGACAGAGCAGGGTTCACCCTTGATGGTGATCAGCAAGCAGCAGCGTGCTGCGCTGGAGCAGGAGCTCAAGCGGGAAGGGGTTGATGTGCCGGTGGAACTGGCCATGACCTATGGCTCGCCCTCCATGGACGATGGCTGGCAGGCGCTCAAGGCCAAGGGGGTCAACCGGGTGATACTGTTGCCGCTCTATCCGCAATATTCGGTCAGCACCACAGCCTCTGTGTTTGATGCTTGGGCCAAGGCGATGAAGAAAGAGCGCAACCTGCCTGTGGTGCGGCTCATTCGTGATTACCATGCCCACCCCGAATACATTCAGGCGCTGGCCATGAGCGTGCGCCGCCATTGGGAGCAGAAAGGGCAGGGCGATCATCTGCTGATGTCGTTTCACGGCATTCCCGAGCGTTACGAAAACGAAGGCGACCCTTATGGTCACCAGTGTCGTCGTACCGCCGCCTTGCTGGCCGAGGCACTCGAGCTTGAAGCCGGGCAGTGGACGGCTTGTTTCCAGTCCCGCTTTGGCAAGGAGGAGTGGCTCAAACCCTACACAGATGTGACCATCGCCGGTTTGCCGGCAGCGGGCATCAAGCGGCTCGATGTGGTCTGCCCGGCCTTTGCCGCCGATTGCCTCGAAACCCTGGAAGAGATCGAAGTGCAGAACTGGGAGATCTTCATGGAAGCAGGTGGCGAGCAGTTTGAATACATACCGGCGCTCAACAGCGATCAGGCTCACATTCGCATGATGGTCTCCCTTATTTGCCGCGAGCTGGCATGATGGTCTCTTTCATGTGCCGCCAGCTGGCATAAGTTTCCCGCGTTCAGAACCCAAGGATAAGGAGTGTCATGATGATGCATATCACGTTGATTTACGCAGGCCTGCTGGGGCTGCTGTTTCTGTTGCTCTCCTTCTGGGTGGTCAAGCGCCGTGCCCAGTTCAAGGTGATGATTGGGGAAGGGGAGGCGCCCGAGATGCGCTCCGCGATCCGGGCTCATGGCAACTTCGCCGAGTATGTGCCGCTGACCCTGCTGCTGATGGCCCTGTGTGAACTGGCTGGGGTGGGGGCTTTCTGGCTCCATGTTGGCGGTCTTTGCCTGCTGGTGGGGCGCATCCTGCACGCCATCGGTATCCAGATCCCCAAGGCCCCCAACATGCCGCGGCTGTTTGGCACCCTGTTGTTCTGGCTGGCACTGGGGCTGTTTTCTGTGCTGGCACTGGTACAGGGGCTCTCGTTCGGCTGATCGCCTCGTCTCGGCCGACCCGAAAAACCACCTCCCCGCGAGGTGGTTTTTAAGATGAATCCTGGTAAACGTTTTCCTCTGCAGCCCTTGTCTATACTGACCCCATATTTTAATCAGGCGACTTTTCGGCACGGCGGATTGTGTTAAAATCCCGCCCCTCTTTCCCCCAGAGCACAGAAGATTGCCATGAAATTTCCCGGTCAGCGCAAGTCCAAACACTACTTCCCGGTCGACAGACGCGATCCTCTGATCCCGCAAAATCCCCTGCTTACCGAACTGGGCAAAGCCTATGTAGTGGGTATCGATCAGACACTGGTGGACATCGAAGCCCATGTGGATGAAGACTTCCTGAACCGTTATGGCCTGAGCAAAGGCCACTCGGTGGTGATCAGCGACGACGTGGCCGAGCGTGTTTACGAAGAGCTCAAGGCCAACAACATGGTGGTAAGCGAGTTTGCCGGTGGCACCATTGGCAACACAATGCACAACTACTCAGTGCTGGCCGACTCCCATTCCATCCTGCTCGGGGTCATGAGCCAGGACATCCGCATCGGCAGCTACGCCTACCGCTATCTGTGCAATACCTCTTCTCGCGTCAACCTCGACTACCTGCAGCCGGTCAACGGCCCGGTCGGTCGCTGCTTCACCTTCATTACCGAGGGGGGAGAGCGCAGTTTCGGCATCAATGCCGGCAAGATGGATCACCTCGATGTGGCGCACATTCCCGAAGCCATCATCAAGGAGTCCTCCGCTCTGGTGATCACCGCCTATCTGGTGCGCGGTGAAGATGGCACTCCCATGAAGGAGGCCGCCATGGCCGCCGTGCGCTACGCCCGCGAGGCCGGTGTGCCCGTGGTGCTGACCCTGGGCACCCGCTTCGTGATTGAAGGCAATCCCCAGTGGTGGCGCGACTTCATCGCCGAGAACGTGACAGTGCTTGCGATGAATGAAGATGAGGCCGAGGCCCTGACCGGTATCGCCGATCCCCTCGGTGCCGCCGACAAGGCGCTGGACTGGGCCGACATGGTGCTCTGCACCGCAGGCCCCATCGGCCTCTACATGGCGAGTTACACCGAGGAAGACTACAAGCGCGAGACCACCCATACTCTGTTGCCCGGCGTCATCCCCGAGTTCAACATGTATGAGTTCAGCCGCCCCATGGCCCGTGACAAGTGCCGCAATCCGGCGCGCATCTACTCCCACATCTCCCCTTACATGGGGGGCCCGGAGAAGATCAAGAACACCAACGGGGCAGGGGATGGTGCCCTGTCTGCCGTGTTGCATGACATGGTGGCCAACGCCTATCACCGGATGAATGTGCCGAACTCCGCCAAGCACCTGTCCGAGTTCCTGACCTACTCCTCCCTGGCCCAGGTGTGCAAGTACGCCAACCGGGTGAGCTATGAGGTGCTGGCCCAGAGCAGCCCCCGTCTTTCTCGTGGTCTGCCCGAGAAGGAAGACAGTCTGGAAGAGGTTTACTGGGAGCGTTGATCCCCCCCGTTTTCCCGTATCGAGAAAGGCGCCCAACAGGGCGCCTTTCTGTTTTGGGGCTGGATCATGTTTCTGACGCTCATTTGGCTATGGTCATGGACATTTATCAAGCTGGCGACATACCTTGTTAACAAACTGTACCAAGGTCGGGTTCACGCTATGTTGAGGCAATGGAGTATTGGCCACCGGTTATTGCTGGTGGCGTTGATGGTGCTGGTCATAGTGGCTGCGCTCCTCGTTACCTGCCTGCGGGTTTATCATCAGGGATTGATGGCGGAGAAGAGCAATCAGACCCGCGCCCAGGTGGAGACCGCCTACAGTCTGGTCGCCGGTTTCGAGGCGAGGGCAAAACAGGGTGATCTGGACGACGCTAGTGCCAGGACCCAGGCCCTGGCGGCCCTGCGGGGATTGCGGTACGGCCAGGACGACTATTTCTGGGTCAATGACAGTCACCCCACCATGGTGATGCATCCCATGAAACCCGAACTCGATGGCAAGGATCTCTCCGGAGTGGAAGACAAGCAGGGGCTCAAGCTGTTTGTTGCGTTTGTCGAGCGGGTCAGGCAGCAGGCTGCCGGCGGTGAGGTGGCTTACTACTGGCCCAAACCCGGCGTTGACGAGCCGGTTCGCAAGATCTCCTACGTCAAGCACTTTGCCCCCTGGGACTGGATCATCGGTACCGGTGTCTATGTGGATGATGTCGATGCCCAGTATCAGGATGTGTTGCGCACCCTGCTGGGGATCGGTGCCGTCTTGGCCTTGCTGTTGCTGGGCGCCGTGACCCTGATTGGGCGCAGCATAGTGACACCGCTGGCTCAGTCCGTCTCGGCCCTGGGCAATATTGCAAAGGGCGAGGGGGATCTGCGTTTTCGTCTGCCAGAGAGCGGACGAGACGAGGTGAGTCTGCTGTCGGCCAATTTCAACCTCTTTGCCAACCAGATGGCCCAGTTGGTGGCTCGCACCCAGCAGATCGCCTATCAGAACCGGGAGGCGGCTCATCAACTGGAGCAGGTTGTGGTGAGAACCAGCACCATCGTCACGGATCAGGAACAGGATACCCAGCGGGTCGCCGATGCCATGGCCCAGATGACCATCAGCAGTCGCGCCGTCGGCGTGAATGCCGAGCAGGCCGCAACGGCAGCCGACACGGCGCAGCACCTGGCTCAGCATGGCCGCCAGGTCGTAGCGCAGACCATTGCCACCATAGGGCAACTGGCCGATGAGATGGAGGAGACGGTGCAGGCGGTGGCGCGCCTCGAGCAGGACACCAAGCAGATAGGCTCAGTGCTTGACGTGATCAGGGGGATCGCCGAGCAGACCAACCTGCTGGCGCTCAATGCGGCCATTGAAGCGGCGCGGGCCGGTGAACAGGGGCGTGGATTTGCGGTGGTGGCCGATGAGGTGCGTACACTGGCGACTCGCACCCATAACTCGACCGACGAAATCCGGCAGATGATCCAGCGGTTGCAAGAGGGGGCTGGCAAGGTGGCGACCGGGATTGGGCAGTTGCAACAACTCTCGCGTTCGACGGCAGAGAAGGCCGGGGATGCCGAGGGCGCCATCGGTGACATCGATGAGGCGGTCGGCACCATCATGGCCATGAACAATCAGATAGCCGAGGCCGCCAGCGAGCAGAGTCGATCGACGGACGAGATCACGCAGCGCCTCTCCGCCATCACCCAGCTAGCCAACAAGGCACTTGCTGAAAATCAGCGCACAGGGCAGGCGGCAGGTACCTTGGCTCACTCCAGCGATGAGCTGAGTGCCCTGGTGGGGCGATATCGCACTTAATGAGGGGGGCTCCCGCCTTTTTAGGGATTTGACTTGAGTCTGGGGGGCTTTTGGGACACCATCTGCCCCATTCTTGGCCAGCACTGGCCGACAGCCTGTAAGAGAGAGACCCCATGAGCAAACTAACTGACAATCTTGACGCCAATTTCAAACTGTTCATCGAAGAAGTCCGCGAGTCGGGTCAGGTCTGGGGCTTGCGTTACGGTGAAGACTGGGTTGTCTGCCGCTCTGCCGAATTCGAAGATGCCGATGTGATGCCGCTCTGGTCCGCCGAAGTAGATGCCCGTCTGCACTGCGTAGACGAGTGGGCTGACTACGAGCCGGAAGTGATCGAGCTGGAAGAGTTCCTCGACATCTGGATCAACGACCTGAACGAGGACGATGTGCTGATCGGCCCGAACTGGAACGCCGATCTGGAAGGCCAGGAGCTCGAGCCCATCGAGCTGGCCAAGGCGCTGGTTGAACTGGACGCCTGAACAGTTCTGCATTGACGGATGGCCCCTAACAAGGTCACCGGCAGCAACAAAGAACCGATATCCGCAAGGATGTCGGTTTTTTTGTGGCCCAGCGCCATCATGATGGATTAAAAGGCGATTTGGCTTTGCACCTGTCAGGGGGATGGTCCATCATCACTCTTTTGCCGATCGGGAGGAGCCATGTTTGTATTTGACGTAACCGGCGTTGCAGGGGAGCGTGCCGAGATCCGGGTCCAGGCGCTGGACTGGGGGCAGACAGGCCCTGTCACCTTCAGCTGTGATGACGATAAACTGGCGGTGCTGCTGCTCACCGACTGTCGCTGTGATGCGGTCGGCTTCTTCAATCTGCTGGCCGGCAGCAAGCCCCTCTATGTGGAACAGTGGCTCTCTTATTTGCAGGAGACTGGCCGTATCGCCAGGCAGAGCAGCCAGCTGGAGAGCCCGGCCCAGACCGATTACCTCGCCAGAGCCGGCTTTGAACATGAAGAGCTCAATGCGCTGCTTGGTCAAATCTATCAGGTGGCGGGTTTCAATCGCCTGCAGATCAACCGTTACCTCAAGAATCGCCACAATCCCACCACCCTGGCGACCCGTTACGATCAGAAAGAGCTGGAGCGCTATCGCCAGCTCAACGACATCATTCTGACTCTGCTGAAGTTGAAACGTCCTCAGTAAACAGCCCCAGCTGGCTGATGTCCGGTCGCAGCGGTTGCGGCCTGGCGATCAGATAGCCCTGCAATCCGTCCACATACATGCCTTGCAGCAATTGCTTCTGCCCCAGTTGCTCAACCCCTTCCGCTATCACCTGGCAACCCATGCGGTGTGACACATCGACGATCATCCGCACGAACTGCTGGTTGGTCAGATCCTGCTCCAGCCCTGTGATGAGGGCGGGATCCAGCTTGATGTAATCGGGTTTGAGCTCACGAAACAGGTTGAATGACCCTATTCCCTTGCCGAAGTTGCAGATGGCGGAGCGACTGCCGTTGCGCCTGAGCAGCTCGAACACCCGTTTGGCCCCCGTCATGTTGCGCTCCAGATGCTCCTCATCCAGTTCGAACACCAGGTTGGCGCTGGTGTTGGGATCCTTGAGCAACTGCCTGTCCAGCCAGATCAGAAAGGTGCTGTTCTGCAACAGGTTGCTGGAGAGGTTGATGCCCCAGCGGCTCTGGTTGGCGCCAAATGCCCGGTACTGGCGCATGATGTGAACCACCAGCATCTGTTCCAGCTTCATCACCATGTCGAGGCGTTGGGCCATGGCAAACAGGGTGTCCGTTGGCAGCACAGTGCCGTCAGCACTGCTGAAGCGGGTATAAATCTCGTTGTAGGCCAGCATGCTGCGGTGCATGGATTGAATGGGTTGATAGGTGAAGCTTATCCGTTCCTGATCCAGCAGCTCGTTGAGCACCAGTTTCCAGTGGTGCTGACCCTGCAAGTCGACTACCTCATCATCGTCCTGCTGGATGGCCCAGCCGTTGACTGTCTCCGTCTGGGCGCGAGCGAGTGCCAGATCGGCTCGCGCCAGTATGGCTTCTATCTTCTGCCCGCTGCTCAGGCGCGTCAGCCCCGAATAGGCGGCGCTTTCCAGCTCGTGCTGCTGTTGATAGTGGTCAAAGGCAATCTTCAGATCTCGCCCGAGCAGAGGGGGCGGTATGTTGGCCACCGGCTGCACCAGCACGGCGAAGTCGGCCCCCGAGATACGGTAAATCTGATGGCCGGGAAAGCGGCTCACCACCCGGGTGATCAGATTGGCGATGTCCTTGATATAGGCATCCCCCGACTGAAAGCCGCGCTGGGCATTGAGTTTGCCAAGCTCGGTGGCACGGATCAGCACCAGGGTGGCGGTCTGGGTATCCTGATCCCGTTGCAGCAGGGCCGTCATGTCGCGGCGAAATGCGTGGCGGTTTTGCAGCTGGGTCAGCTCATCCTGAGTCGCCAGATTGTGCAACTCGTCTATCTGGCGATGGGCATCAAGATCGGCTTCATTGAAGTGAGAAAGCAACTGCTGCAGTGCAGCCTGGGCCTCTGCCGTCTCCAGAACCGCAGGGTCACGCAGTTGCAGGGCTTTGATCCAGACGCGGTCCTGCTGGGCCCGTTCGGCATTGCGGGCGCGATAGGCCAGCATGAACAGCAGTCCGAAACCGAGCAGAGAGGTGCCAAGAATGAGTGCCAGGGTCAGAGGGGTTGCCTGTGCGGCGAGCCAGATGCCTTGCAACAGCAGCAGAGGAGCACAGGTGACGGCTGCGATCAGTAACAGGTTACTCCCGAGCTTGTTCAACATCTTGTCATCCTTGATGATGTTTGTGATGCTGAAATTCTAACCAAGCTCACGACGCAAAGCATGGGATACCGCTCAACTCCTGGAAAAGGGCCAATTGAAATCGGCTAAATGTGAGTGAAACCACTTTCATAAGCCCTTAAAAAGGCGAAGATGGGTTGAAAATAGATCAAACAAGGCAGAGGTAATTATGTTGTTAGAACCCGTAAATACTGCCAAAGCACGGCAACTATTGAATCAGAGTATGGCCTTGGTGCTCGCGGGGGGACGCGGCAGTCGCTTGAAGCAGTTGACTGACAACCGCGCCAAGCCTGCCGTCCATTTCGGCGGCAAGTTCCGGATCATCGATTTCGTGCTCTCCAACTGCATCAACTCCGGCATTCGCCGGGTGGGTGTGGTGACCCAGTACAAGTCCCACAGCCTGCTGCGCCACCTGCAATCGGGCTGGTCCTTCCTGCGCTACCAGATGAACGAATTCATCGACCTGTTGCCCGCCCAGCAGCGGGTGGACGAGGTGCATTGGTATCGCGGCACCGCCGATGCCATCTATCAGAACGTCGATATCATTCGCGACTACGGTCCCAAATACATAGTGGTGCTGGCGGGGGATCACATCTACAAGATGGATTACGCCGCCATGCTGCTCGATCATGTGCGCCTCGGTGCCAAGGTGACAGTGGCCTGTATCGAGGTGCCGCGCGCCGAGGCGTCTGCCTTCGGTGTCATGGACATAGACGAGCAGCGCAAGATCCGCGCCTTCGTGGAGAAACCGGCCAATCCACCGGCCATGCCCGGCTGCGAAGATCGCTCCCTGGCCTCCATGGGCATCTATATCTTCGAGGCGGAGTACCTCTATCAGCTGCTTGAAGAGGACATCAACAATCTGGAGTCTAAGCATGACTTCGGCATGGACCTGATCCCGCGCATCGTGGACGAGGGCAAGGCGTTTGCTCACCCCTTCACCATGTCCTGTGTCGGTGCCAAGGAAGGGCAGGAACCCTACTGGCGTGACGTGGGGACCCTGGATTCGTTCTGGGAGGCGAACATGGATCTCGCCTCCGTGGTGCCCGAGCTCGACATTTATGACGAGAGCTGGCCCATCTGGACCAGCCAGAACATGTCTCCCCCCGCCAAATTCGTGCAGGACAGAAACGGCCAGCATGGCATGACCATCAACTCCATGTTCGCGGGGGGATCGATTGTCAGCGGCTCTTTCGTACTCAACTCTGTGCTCTTTACCAATGTGCGGGTGCACTCCTTCTGTACCCTGGATCAGGCGGTGATTTTCCCCGGTGTCGAGATAGGTGCCGGTTGCCGTCTGCGCCGGGTGGTGGTGGATAAAGGCTGCGTGTTGCCAGATGGACTGGTGGTGGGTGAGAACGCCGATGAGGATGTGCGTCGCTTCTACCGTTCAGAGCAGGGAATCGTGCTGGTGACCAAGGAGATGCTGGCCAAGCTGGCGTGAGAGAGAAGTTTGAAACTGTGTCAGACGTTGTAATGCAAAGGGAGCCGAATCGGCTCCCTTTCTTTATGGTGTGATCGCTGGATTTACTCGCGGACTTATTTTTCGCTGACAATGGCCTTGGCGGCCATCACCATGGCGGTGCCGTGCTTGCCACCGGCGGCGGTGACTTGCGGCACACCGTCTTCGTCGGTGTCGCCACCGGCCCCTTCGATGACGTTTTCACCGGAGTCGCCGATCCACTCGGCCATCTGCATGCCGCCGTTGACTGTGCCACGGAACCAGCCCACATAGCGTTGGGTCAGCTGTGCCAGCTCCAGCTCGGGGGCCTTCTCCGTGCCTTCGTTGCGCAGATTCAGCATGGCAGCACGCAGGGCACCAGAGATGGCGGCCTGGGTCCAGGGAGTGTATTCACCCTGCTTGCCCGCAAGCCAGGTGCCTGCCTTGGCATTGAAGTACGCCTTGTCGGTGGCGATGAACAGCTCGCGCGCGGCAGTGCGGTACTTGGCATCCGAGGTGGCCAGGAAGGCGGCCGTCAGACCCCGCACGGCGGCAAATTGCGCATCCACGGATTGACCCGCATCCGGCTTGCCACCCAGGGTCAGGCCGTCATACACCAGGCCGTTCTTGCCCATCAACTGGCCGAGAATGAAATCAGCCTGTTGGCGAATGAGCACCAGCGCCTGCTGGCCTTGCGCGGTTTTCAGATCCAGCTCGCCGTTGTCACCAGCGGCATAACCGACCGGCAGAGCATCCTGTGCCCGCTGGAAAATCTGCAAGGCGACCAGGGCGTAAGCGGCGTCGAAAGTGGTGACGTGCTTGCCCTGTTTGCCGGCCTGCCAGCTGTCGACCAGGGTACCGGCCTTGGGCTCGAAGTGCAGGGCGTTGAGGTTCTTGAACACCATGCCGGAGAGATTCAGCGCCAGGGAGAATGCATCTTCCCCTGCCACCAGCTTGGCGGCATCGCTGCCCTTGTTGGCAGCAGGCGCAGCGGCGAACGGGGCACCGTCAAACACGGCGTGGAAGGCCGGGTTCTGGTTGGTGTTGGCCGTGCGTTGATCGCTGAAGGCGTAGAACTCGGAGAGCGGCCACAGCATCATCCAGGCATCGCGCAGCTGGGCTGAGTCATCCACCACCTCCAGCTTGCCGATGGCACCTACGTCATTCTTGCTGGTTTCGGTCACTTTCACCTGATGGGGGAAGTAGACGATACCCTTGGACGGATCGTATTGCGGTGTGATGTTGGCACCCAGCTGCTTGCCATCGAAGCCGAGCTGGCCCTGCATGATGGCCAGCTTGTCGATGGACTGCTCGGTCAGCATCATGCCGTTGAAGCCGTCGGCGGCAGAGACGCCGAGCTTGTGCTTGCCGTCCTGATCCATAGTGGCGGACGCGGCTTCCACCTCTTCATCGCTCTCGGCCACGTGCATGCCGCCAAGGAAATCCTGGGACCACATTACTTCCTTGAGCAGTATGCCGCCCACGGCTGCCGGGTTCAGCAGGTTGTCGGCACCGCTCCAGCGCAGGGTGGCGTAGTCACGAAAATAGGCCGGTACCTGGGTCTTGACGGTTTTCTCTGTGCCCTTGGCGGTCTTGATGGTGATCTGATCGCCATTGACCGGGGTGGTGTTTACCGCCTGGGCAAACTCCGGATTGGCGGAAGCATAGGGCAGGGAGAGGGGATACATGCCCTGTGGCACTTCATCGGCCGGGAAGCCGACAGCCTCGGCCATGGCCAGCACCCGCTTGCCGAGGTCGGCCAGGGTGCCGCCGCGGGCCAGGTTTTGCGGACCGTTCACCAGATGGGGGCCCATGCCGGACTGATAGTTCAGCGCGTACATAGCCTCTTCGGAATATTCATAGGATTCGATGCCGGCGGCGAAGTCGAACGGGGTCGGCTCATCGGCGCGGTTGGCATCCAGCACATCCAGATCCAGTCCCAGCGCTTCGGCCAGCGGCTCGCCGGAGAGTTCAAATTCGGTATAGGCCAGCATGTTGGCGGCGGTGTTGAACGTCTTGTCTTCCACCTTGACGGCAGCCTGTGCGGCGCCACTGAGCAGTGCGCAGGCGATCGCCTGTACCAGTACGGTTTTTCTCATGTCCCTTCTCACCATATGTTTGATTTTATTATGACGCTTCTCATGAATCTAAATGAGAATGGTGTGCATTATGAGACAAAGGGGGGAGCTTGAGAAGAAAAAACCGCGCCCCGGGGGTTGAAGAGAAGAGGGGCGCGGCCAGAGGGTCACAGCAGCTTGAAGGGGATGACCAGTCGACCCGGTTCTACCTTGAGAGCCTCTATCTTGTCTTTGATCCTGGCTTCGTTTTTGCGACTGCCATCCAGACGGTAGACGGGGGTCTGGGAGAAGAACAGCGAGAGGGACTGGTTGAAGGTGGAGAGCAGGGGAGTGAGGGCGGCGCCCACGTCGGCTGGCTCCGTCTTGACCGAGACGAGCTCCAGATCGCGCAGATAGATGGCACCCTGTTCGGCCACATAGTCGGGGCGGGCGCTGAGGGAGAAGCGGATCTTCATCTGCTGGCTGCCAAGAGGGCTGCTGACCTGCAGATCACCGGCAGCATCCAGCTCTACCCGATCGGCGCGGCTGCGGCCGATGCGGCTCTGCATCTCGTCGAGACGAACCTTGCTCGACATGATGCCGGGGATCCCCAGCTGTTTCTCGAAGGCGACCCTCTCTTTGAGGTATTGGTTGATTTCGCTTTCGCTGACGTTGTACTGGGTGAGCGAACAGGCTGCCAGAAGCAGGCTGAGGGGGAGCAGAAGCAGGTGCTTTAACATCGACAGTTCCGTGAGTTGAGAGAAGTGACCAAAAAGATGGCGCCATCTTAGGGGGAAACGCCCCTGGCTGCCAGCATGAGCACCTAGCCCCCGTTTTTGTCGCAGCCTCATATGGGGTGTGATCTGTGTGTTCATACGAGTAACTGCGGGTGTAATCACAAGGCAGCCCGCGGCTGGCGCGGCCCACCCAATATCCACAGATAAGTTCCCGTTTTAACGATATAAAAATCCCATTGACCGGGTGATTTCAAAGCGAGTATTTTACCGCCGCACAAATACAAATTGATAATCATTATCATTTTGAATCATGTTTGAGGGTGTAACGTGGATACTCTTGTGATGGAAAATAGCGCGCCTGCCCAGGCTGCGTCCCCGCCCGATTTCTTGTTTACCTCAGGTCAGGGCACTATCAGTGCCTACGACCTGGGCCAGCCTATCACCACGCCCGCCTGTGAATGGCCCTTGCTGGAGCGACAGATAGCCCGGGCGCTGGCGGCGGCCGAGGCCGCAGGGCAAGCCAATCCGCTGCTGATCGGTGCCTTCGCCTTCGATCCGGCCGAAGCCTCCTGCCTCTATGTGCCTGGTCGCTATGAACGGGGCGTGCGCATGGCCTCCGAGCCGATGACATTTGCAGCCAAAGCCGCCCTGGCCAGCGCACCTGCGAGCAACCAGGTCATTTCGGTACAGAGCACACCGGCGGCGGCCGAGTTCAAAGCCTCGGTCAGCTCGGCACTGGATGCGTTTGCACAAGGTCGTCTCTCCAAGGTGGTGCTGTCGCGCAAGCTGGTCCTTACGCTGCACAAGCCAGCCGATCCCGAGCAGGTGCTGGCCCGCCTGATGAGCCAGAACCCCCATGCCTTCCACTTCTCCCTGCCGCTCGGGCAAGATCGCCGTCTGCTTGGGGCAAGCCCCGAGCTGCTGCTGCGGGTCAGCGGGGGAGAGGTTTTCACTCACCCGCTGGCGGGCTCTGCCAAGCGTGGTAACGAGCCAGAACAGGACAAACGGGTGGCCCGGGATCTGCTGGCCTCCCACAAGGATCAGCATGAACATCGCCTGGTGATCGACGAGATCCGCCGGGTGCTGACCCCCCACTGTCACGAGCTGGCCATTCCCGCCAATCCTACCCTGATGAGCACGGATACCCTCTGGCATCTGGGCACGCCCATCGCCGGTCAGCTGCATGCGGGGCAGGCTTCTGTGCTCTCCCTGGCTTGCCAGCTGCATCCGACCCCGGCCCTGTGCGGTTATCCCACAGAGCTGGCGCGCCAGTTTATCCGCGAGCAGGAACCCTTCAGGCGTGCCCTGTTCAGCGGCATCGTCGGCTGGTGCGACAGCCAGGGTAATGGGGAGTGGGCCGTGGTGATCCGCTGTGGCGTGCTCGATGGCCATCAGGTGGAGCTGTTTGCTGGCGCCGGCATAGTGGCAGGCTCGGATCCCGCCATGGAGTGGGCCGAGACCGGTACCAAACTGGGTACCATGCTCAAAGCCCTGGGCCTGAGTCCGGAGGTGGCGCAATGACTCAGGCCAACCGCTTCCTGCCCTATACCCGCTGGCCCGAAGAGTTGGCGGAGCAGTATCGCGCCAAGGGCTATTGGCGTGGCGAGCCGCTGACCGCCATGTTGCATCGCCAGTGCAAAGTGGCGCCGGATGCCACCGCCATCCTCTGCGGCGAACGCAGTTTCAGTTATCGCGAGCTGGACGCCGCCTCGAGCCGGCTGGCCGGGCGCCTGGCCCTTCACGGCCTGGGCGTGGGGGACACGGCTCTGGTGCAGCTGCCCAATGTGGCCGAGTTCTATCTGGTGTTCTTCGCCCTGCTCAAGGCCGGCATTGCTCCGGTCAACGCACTCTTTAGCCACAACCGGCTGGAGCTGGCCTCTTACGCCGAGCAGATCAGGCCCCACCTCTTTATCGGCTCGCTTGCCCATCCGCTGTTTGCCAACGGGGATCGCCACAGTGACCTGCTGCGAGGCATAGGCGCCGAGCTGGTGTTGCTCGATGGCGAGAGCGGGGAACTGGGGTTGGCTCATTGGCTGAGTGAGCTGGCCAAGACCGAGGGATTGGCCGTCCCCGCCTATGGCCCGAGTCCGGCGGACGAGGTGGCCTTCTTCCAGCTCTCCGGCGGCAGTACCGGCACCCCCAAGCTCATCCCGCGCACCCATGACGACTACTACTACAGCGTGCGCCGCAGCAATGAAATCTGTGGACTCGGCCCCCATACCCGTTATCTCTGTGCCCTGCCGGCCCCCCACAACTTCCCCTTGAGCTCCCCTGGGGCGCTCGGTGTGTTCGAGGCTGGCGGCGCCGTGGTGCTGGCGCCGGATCCCGGCCCCATGAGCTGTTTTCCGCTGGTGGCCCGCCACCAGGTCAACTTGACCTCCCTGGTGCCACCGGCCGTCTCTCTCTGGTTGCAGGCGGCCGAATCTGACCCGTCAGTGCGCAGTCAGCTCGCGAGCCTCGACTTGCTGCAAGTAGGCGGCGCCAAGCTGGCCGAGGCGGTGGCCAGAAAGATCACCCCGCTGCTCGGCTGCCGGCTGCAACAGGTGTTCGGTATGGCGGAGGGATTGGTCAACTACACCCGGCTCTCTGACCCCGACGAGAAGATCATTCACACCCAGGGCCGCCCCATGAGCCCGGATGAAGAGGTGCGCATTCTGGACGAGGCGGGCAACCCGGTCGCCCCGGGCCAGCCCGGCGCCCTGCACACCCGTGGCCCCTACACCTTCCGTGGTTACTACCAGAGCCAGGCCCACAACGCCCGTGTGTTCGATGCCGATGGCTTCTACTGCTCCGGCGATCTGGTGGTGCAGGATGCCGATGGCTACCTCACTGTGGTGGGGCGGCTAAAGGATCAGATCAACCGGGGCGGCGAGAAAATCGCGGCGGAAGAGGTGGAAAACCAGCTGCTGCACCACCCGGCCATTACCCAGGCGGCCCTGGTCTCCATGCCCGACAGCGCCATGGGGGAGAAGAGCTGCGCCTTCATCGTCAGCACGGATCCCACCTTGAAGCCGCTGGCCTTGCGCAAGTTTCTGCGTGAGCGCGGCGTGGCGGATTTCAAGCTGCCCGACCGTTTCGAAACTCTGGATGCCCTGCCCATGACGGCGGTGGGCAAGATTGACAAGCAGGGGCTGCGCGCGCAAATCGCCGAGATCATCGCCGCCGGCCAGCCCCTGACAACAGCTTAAAACTAAAAAGGAATCATGACGTTATGGCTATCCCAACCCTGAACAATTACGCCATGCCCAGCCAGTGGAAGGCCAACAAGGTCAACTGGACCCTGAACCCCAAGCGCGCCGCCCTGCTGATCCACGATATGCAGGAGTACTTCACCGCGTTTTATGGTGAGAACAGCCCGCTGATCCTGGCCCTCACCGAGCGACTCGCTGCGGTGCGCAAGCAGTGCAAGGCCCTCGGCATCCCGGTCTTCTACACGGCCCAGCCCAAGGATCAATCCCCCGAAGATCGCGCCCTGCTCAACGACATGTGGGGGCCGGGTCTGAACAAGAGCCCCGAGCTGCAACAGGTGGTGGCAGGGCTGCGCCCGGAGCGTGACGACACAGTGCTGGTCAAGTGGCGCTACAGCGCCTTCCAGCGATCCGAACTCGAACAGATGCTCAAAGACCTGGGGCGGGATCAGCTCATCATAGGCGGCATCTACGGCCATATTGGCTGCATGATGACCGCCTGTGACGCCTTCATGCGCGACATCCAGCCCTTCTTCCTGGCAGACGGGATAGCGGACTTCTCCCTGGCCGATCACCAGATGGCGCTCGACTATGTGGCGACCCGCTGCGGCAAGGTGATCCCCTGCGAGGAGGTGCTGGCGCTTGCACCAGCTTCCGTCCAGACCCATCCGTTGCTGACGTATGAGGGACTCAAGGCGCGGCTGCTGAGCCATATCGATGAAGACGAAGGGGAGTTTGACCCGGACGAGAACCTCATCGACTACGGCCTGGATTCGGTGCGCATCATGTCTCTGCTCACAGAGTGGCGTGCCGCAGGGGTGGAGCTGGGCTTCGTGGACTTGGCCAAGCTGCCGACCCTCAATGGCTGGTGGCGTTTGATCGAGGCCAAGCTGGCAGCACAGGCGCTGGAGGTGACCCCATGAGCCGCTTCCCTCTGACCATACCCCAGCAGGGGCTCTGGTCCGGTCACTTGCTCAACGACGACAAGGCCATGTTCAACACCGCCGAGTGCATCGCCTTTGATGGCAAGGTCGACGTGGCCGTGCTGGTGGCTGCGCTCACCCGGGCTGTGGGTGAGTGCGAGGCGCTCAAGGGCCACTTCGAAGACGATGAGGAAGCGGTCTGCTTCGTCTCGGACGAGGCGCCACTCGCCTATGGCGAGGTAAACCTTGCGAGTGACGACGAGGCAGCTGCCCGCGCCTGGGCATGGGCCGATCTGCGCCGCCCGTTCAAACTAACCGAAGAGGCTCCCTGTCGCTTCGCCCTGCTGCGTGGCCCCGGTCGGGATTACCTCTACAGCTGCGTGCACCACATAGCCCTCGACGGCTTTGGCACCACCTTGCTGTTCCAGCGTATCGCCGAACTCTATGGCGAAGGGCTGGCAGGGGCTGTGCCGTCGCCATCGCCGTTTGGCCTGCTGGATGAGGTGCTGGCCGAAGAGCTGGCCCGCGAGGAGAGCGGCAAGAACGCTGCCGCCCGCAGCTTCTGGCAGGAGCAACTGCAAGCCTGGCCCGAGGTGAAATCCTTTGGTGACACCCGCGCGCCCATCGCCGCCGAATTTATCCGTGAGAGTCGCCCCCTGCCGGCGGCGCTGTGGCAGGCGCTGACCGGCTTTGCTGACGAGCACAAGCTGGGTTGGCCTGACCTGTTGCTGGCCGGCCTATCGGCCCAGCTCTCCCTTGCCAGTGGCCAGCAACAGACTTTGCTTGGCCTGATGATGATGAACCGCATCGGGTCGGCCTCTCTGACAGTGCCCTGCATGCAGATGAACATCACCCCGTTGGCGCTGGCGCTCGGTGAAGAACTGGATCTGGCGGGGGCGGCCGGCGCCGTTGCCAAGGCCAAGCGCGGCGTGCGCAAGCACCAGCACTACCGCTACGAGCTGCTGCGCCGCGACCTTGGCCTGGTGGGGGGCGACAAGCGATTGTTCGGTCCCCTGGTCAACATCATGCCGTTCGATCACGCCCGCCGTTTCGGGCCGCTCAGTGCCCATATCCTCAACATCAGCGCCGGGCCGGTAGAGGATCTCACCATAGAGGTGCAGGTGGGGGCCGATGGTCAGCCCAGACTGGATCTGGACGCCAACCCCGGCTGCTACCAGCAGGCCGAGCTGGCGACCATTGCCGATACCCTGTTCGCCCTGCTGGGCCGCTGGCTCGCCGAGCCCGCCCAGACCCTGGGCAGCCTCAAGGCCGACTGGCTGGCCGGGCAGCGGCAGGGAGCCATGATCACGGCTCCGGCTCACGAAGTGATCAAGGTGCGCCCGGTGCTGGACGCGCTCTGCCACTTCGCCGCCCAGACCCCGAACAAGATTGCCCTGATGCAGGGGGAGGCGAGCGTCAGCTACGAGGCGCTGCTGGCCCGCTGCGAGCAGATGGCGGCCGCCCTGCAGGCGTCCGGCGTGCAACCCGGGGACAGGGTCGGCGTCATGCTGGCCCGCTCTCCCCAGGCCATCTTCGCCCAGCTGGCGGTGCTGCTGGCGGGCGCCGTCTACGTGCCCCTCGACCCCGAGCAGCCGCTGGAGCGCCAGGGCCATATACTGCGCCTTGGGGAGGTCAAGACCCTGATCACCCAGGCCGAGTACCGTCACAAGCTGGCCAGCCTGTTTGAGGGCCGCACTCTCCTGGCGGGGGATCTGGTGAGCGGCGATCGGCTCAACCAGCCAGCCGCCGGCCGCGCCGTCGCCTACCTGATGTTCACCTCGGGCTCGACCGGCCTGCCCAAGGGGGTGGCGGTCAGTCATGGGGCGCTGGATCACTTCGCCGCTGCCGCCCGCTGCCGCTATTACCTGAACGAGGGCGCGCGGATGCTGCAATTTGCCCCCTTCAATTTCGACGCCAGCATAGAGGAGGTGTTCGCCACCCTGAGCGCCGGTGCCACCCTGGTGCTGCGCACCGACGCCCTGCTCGAATCCATGGCCGCCTTTGCGGCCGGGGTGGAGCAGATGGAAATCACCCACCTCGATCTGCCCACCGCCTTCTGGAACGAGTGGGTGGTGGCGCTGACGGCGGGCCAGGCCCACATTCCGGCCTCCCTTGCCACCGTCATCATAGGCGGCGAGGCTGTCTACCCCGAGCAACTGGCCCAGTGGCAACGGCAGGGTCGCTCAGATGTGCGCTTGTTCAACACCTATGGCCCCACCGAGACCACTGTGGTGGTCACTACCCAGGAGCTGCAGCAGGAAGACCCGAACCAGGCCCAGCTGCCCATCGGTCTGCCGCTGCCCGGCATGCAGGCGCTCATTCTGGGGGCAGGGGAACAGCCTGCCAGCGAGGGGGAGCTGGTGCTGCTCGGCCCACAGCTTGCCAACGGCTATGTGGGTGGCGTGCAGAGCGCGAATGTGCAGAGTGCGCAGGGCGGTTTTGACACCCTTCGGGTCGGCGCCCAGGCGCTGTCCGTCTATCGTACAGGCGATCGGGTGCGGCTGGCGGCCGGCCGACTGGTCTACCTTGGCCGGCGCGACAACGAATTCAAAATAAGCGGCTATCGCATCCAGCCCGGTGAGGTAGAGGCCCAGCTGCTGGCTCTGCCCGGGGTGGACGAGGCATGCGTGCAGGGAGTGAGCATCGGCAGCGTGCGCCGGCTGGTGGCCTTCGTGGCCGGCTCCGAGCGCGACAGCCGGGTCATCAAGGCGCAGCTCGCCAAGGTGCTGCCCGCCGCCATGATCCCCACCGACTATCGCCACTATGACCAGCTGCCCCGCACCGGCTCCAACAAGCTGGATCGCAAGGCCCTGCTGGCCCAGTACCAGGCGGGGGGCGAGGCACTGACCCTCGGCAGCGAGACGGAGAACCGGGTCGGCGCCATCTGGCAGCAGATCCTGGGGCTGGCCACCATGGCGCCGGCGGACAACTTCTTCGAGCTGGGGGGGCAGTCCCTGCAGACCATACAGATAGTGAACCGGCTCGGTGCCGAGTTCGGGGTGCAGGTCAAGGTCTCCGATGTGTTTGACCACCCCCGTCTGGACGACTTCTGCCGCTTCCTAGATGGCAAGCTGATCGAGGATGAAGAGAGCGTGGAGATGGTGTGGTGATGAGCAAGGAGCAACAAGCAATGGCCTTTGATTTCAGTGGCAAGCGGGTCTGGGTGGCAGGTGCCGGCCGTGGCATAGGGCGCGAGGTGGCAGAGCAGTTCGTGGCCGCCGGCGCCGCCGTGGTGGGGTTGGATCTGGCGTTTCCCGAGGTCGGCTACCCCTATGCCACCCGGCTGATCGACATCGGCGATGCCGCAGCGGTGAACGCCTGCTGCACAGCGCTGCTGGCGGACGGCGGGCTGGATGTGCTGGTCAACGGGGCCGGGGTCTTGCGCCTTGGGCCCACCGAAAACTTGAGCGACCAGGATTGGCACGACTGCATGACGGTCAACGCCACCGGCGTCTTCTATCTGCTGCGGGCCCTGGTGCCCCACTTCAAGGCGCAGCGGCGCGGTGCCATCGTCACCATAGGATCCAACGCCGCCCATGTGCCGCGCATGCAGATGGCGGCCTACTGCGCGTCCAAGGCGGCGGTCACCAGCCTGACCCAGACGGTGGGGCTGGAGTTGGCCCCCTTCGGCGTGCGGGTCAACCTGGTGTCGCCGGGCTCGACGGATACCCCCATGTTGCGCGGCATGCTGCCGGACGAGGGGGCCATGGCCCGCACCATTGCCGGGCTGCCGGATCAGTTCAAGCTCGGTATTCCCCTGCGCAAAATCGCCACCCCGGCGGAGATCGCCAATACAGTGCTCTTCCTGGCCTCGGACTTGGCCAGCCATATCACGCTGCAGGATCTGGTCGTCGACGGCGGCGCCACCCTGAGCGCCTGAGGTAAGCCATGAACAATATGATAACGCTGCTAAAACAGCTGGAACGCCAGGGTGTCAGGCTGGCCCTCAACGAGAAAGGGCAGCTGATTTCTCAGTCGAGCAAGGAGGCACTGACCCCCGCCATCGGCGCCCAAATCAAGGCGCACAAGGATGAGCTGGTGCGCTGTCTGGCGGCTCGCGCCGCCTTCGAGGCCCCCATTGTCGCTCAAGGCGTTCAGAGCGGCCCGCTCTCGTCATCCCAGAGCGGGCTCTGGTTCATCGAGCAGTACGAGGAGGCCTCCCACCTCTACAATATGCCGGTCTACTTCAGGGTCCGTGGCGAGCTGGACACGGCGGCCCTGGAATTTGCCTTCGATCACCTGTTTGCCCGCCACCCCAGCATGCGCACCCGTTTCGTCAAGGACGAGGCGGGCAGGGGGGCCCAGGAGATACTGCCCCACGCGCCCTTCAAGCTGCAGATAGAGGATGTGAGCGCAGAGCCCGCAGCCGAGCGCGAGGCCTATGTGGCCAGGCGGGTGCGCGAGGAGATAGGGCGCCCCTTCTCTCTGACCAAAGGGGACTTGAGTCGGGTGCACCTTATTCGGTTGGGGTCCCATGAACATGTGCTGTTGATCACCCAGCACCACATCGTCTCGGACGGCTGGTCGGTCAAGAACATGTTTGCCGACTTGAAGCGCGCCTTCCTGGCCCATCAGAACCGGGAGCCCTTGAGCGTGCCCGAGTTGCCGCTCACCTACCTCGACTATGCCCACTGGTTCAATTCGCCGCGCTTTCTTGACTATCACGCCGAGTTCAAGCCGTTCTGGGTCGACCGCCTCGGTGGCAGCCCCGAGGTGCACGGCCTGCCGCTGGACAAGCCCCGCCCGGCCCATCAGGCCAGCGGCGGCGAGCTGGTCTTCTCCACCATAGACAACGCCCTGTGGGAGAGCTTCAAGCGGCTGTGCCAGCGCTACAACACCTCCAACTTCATCGGCCTGCATGCCCTGTTTGCCCTGCTGATGGTGCGCCAGAGCGGCGAGAAGGAAGTCGTCATAGGCACGCCGCTGGCGTACCGCGAGCGTCACGAGATAGAGTCCCTGGTGGGCTTCTTCGTCAATACCCTGGTGCTGCGTACTCAACTCACCGGCAAGCC
This sequence comes from Aeromonas sp. TS_SC_11, assembly GCF_057318915.1. NCBI lineage: Bacteria > Pseudomonadati > Pseudomonadota > Gammaproteobacteria > Aeromonadales > Aeromonadaceae > Aeromonas > Aeromonas sp. TS_SC_11. The sequence continues at coordinate 3,853,098 of NZ_CM170470.1, read as the reverse complement.
CAGCTTTGTCGACTACCTGCAGCAGTGCCGGGAGGAAGACCTGGCGGCCTTCGATCACCAGCTCTACCGCTTCGAGGCGCTGGCCGAGGCCATAGGCGCCGATCGCACCACCGCCATCAACCCCATCTTCCAGATCATGCTGGTCTATCAGGCCAAGGTGGATTTCAACGATCTCATCCCCGGCTGCCAGCTGGTGGAGGAGACCTCGCCGGTGCTGCCCGCCAAGACCGACATCTCGGTCAAGGTGACCGAGTTGATGGATTCCGTCAGGGTGGACTGGTTGTTTGCCACCGCCCTGTTCGAGCGAGAGACCATCCAGTCTTACGCCGATCGCCTGCTGCACCTGATGCGCGCCGTGGTGGCGGCCCCCGAGACCGACATCTGGCAGCTGCCGCTGGAGGTGGGCACAGACCAGGCCGCGCTGGCCGCCGAGCTTGCCAGCCTGCCGCAGGATTACCCAAGCCGCGACACCCTGCTCTGCCACATCGAGCGCCGGGCCGCGCAGTTCCCCGATGCGTTGGCGGTGAGTGATGGCGAAGGCGCCCTGAGTTACGGCGAGCTGGAGGCGCGCGCCAACCGGCTGGCTCACTGGCTGCTGGCCCGAGGCGTGAAGCCGGGCGCCGCCATCGGCATCCAGGCCAGACGGGATGTGGCCTTCGTCATCGCCCTGCTCGCCTGCTGGAAGGCGGGGGCGGCCTATGTGCCGCTCGACCCGGCCTACCCCGCCGAGCGGCTGGCCCATATCCTCGGCGACGCCAGCATTGCGCTGGTGCTTGGAGGGGAGCCGGATGCCCGGCTCGCCGAGGCCATCAAGGGCACAGATGCCGGTTACTACAACCTGCATCGGCTGGCGCTGGATGGGTTGCCAACCAGCACTCGCGCCATCCCCCGGGACGCGGCCATGCTGGCCCAGATCATCTACACCTCCGGCAGTACCGGCTTGCCCAAGGGGGTCATGGTGGAGCAGGGCAGCCTGATCAACTTGATGGCGGATCATGCAGAACGCATCCTCCTTGATCAGGATGGCGCCATGTTCAACTGCATGTCCCTCTCGTTCGATGCGGGCAACATGACAACCCTGCTGCCGCTCTACTGCGGCGCGGCCCTGCACTTTGGCGAGCCGGGTGAGGGGGCCATCACGGCTGCGATCAACTGTGGCGCCAGCCATATGATCCTGCCCACCGCCCTGCTGGCTAACCTGTTGCCACCGACCGATCTCGGTTCTCTGCGCGCCCTCGGCTTTGGTGGCGAAGCCTGCCCGAGCTGCCTGGTGGAACGCTGGGGGGAGCGGGTAGCACTCTTTAACATGTACGGCCCGACCGAGTGTACAGTCACGGCGCTCTGCGCGCGGCTGGTGCCGGGTCAGCCCATCACCATAGGCCAGCCCATCAGCAATTTAAAAGCGCTGATCCTGGACGAAGGGGGCAACCTCTGCCCCGTGGGGGTGCCCGGCGAGCTCTGCCTGAGTGGTCTCGGCCTTGCCCGTGGCTACCTCAATCTGCCTGAGCGCACTCAGGAGGCTTTTATCGAGCTGGCTCTCGACGGTCGTACCCATCGCCTCTACCGCACAGGCGATCGGGCGCTCAGGCGCCGCGACGGCAACATCCAATATCTGGGCCGGATTGACGAGCAGATCAAGCTGCGGGGCTATCGCATCGAGCCCGGCGAGATAGAGACGCAAGTCGCCGCGCTGTGCCCGGCCATCCGCCAGATCAAGGTGGTGGTGCAGGAGGGTCGCCTGCTGGCGTACGCCTGCCTGCATGAGGGGGCGAGCGAGCCGGACGGCGAGGCCCTGCTGCAACGGGCTGGCGAATGCCTGCCCGAATACATGGTGCCGGTGCGGCTCTGCTGGCTGCCCGAGATGCCGCTCACCCCCAACGGCAAACTGGACCTGCGCCGCCTGCCTGCCATTGATTGGCAGCAGAGCAAGCGCGAGCCGCAGAGCGAGCTGGAGCAGACTGTGCTCGCCATCTGGCAGGGGGTGCTCAAGCAACCCCTCGGAGTGGAGGATGACTTCTTCCGCCTGGGGGGTGATTCCATCCTCAGCATCCAGCTCACCACAAGGCTGCGGGATGCGGGGCTGCACTGCAGCGTCAAGGACGTGTTCGAGGCCAAGACGGTGCGCCGCCTCTGCCGCCAGCTCGGCCAGCAGCAGGCGGTCAGCCACCAGACCGAACAGGGCAACCTGGTCGGCGGTTTCCCGCTCCATCCCATCCAGCACTGGTTCTTCGAGCAGGGCTTCGCCAAGCCCGGCCACTGGAACCAGGGGGTAATACTGCGCCTGCCTGCCGGGGTGGACGATGTTGCCTTGCATGGCTGGCTGACTACCCTGCGCCAGCATCACGACGCCCTGCGTCTGGCGGTGACCCCGGGCGGCCAGCGCTATCTGGCCGAGCTGGCGCTGCCGCCCTTGCCGACCCTGGATGCAGAAACACTCGGCGGGGCTGAACTGCAGGCCCGCCTGACCGAACTGCAAGGGGATCTGGATCCTGCCAGCGGCCACACCCTGGCCTGGGCCCGCCTGCGCAACCTGGCCATCGAGGGTGAGGCCGATCCGGTGGAGGGGCTTTTCCTTGCCTTCCACCATCTGGTCATTGATGCAGTCTCCTGGCGCATTCTGGCCGAGGATCTCGCCCGGGTGAGCAGGGGCGAGCCCCTGCCCGCCAAGGGCAGCAGCTATCGCCAGTGGGGCGAAGGGCTGGCCGCCTACGCCCTGCGCGAAGAAGATCAGCTGGCGTTCTGGCTGGCCCAGGGGGAGGGCAACCAGCGAGGACTGCTGGAAGCACAGCGCGCCGAAAATGGCCGCGCCGCCGCCAGCCTGCTGCAACTGGACAAGGAGACCACAGCCCGCTTGATTGACCCGGCCAATCAGGCCTTCTTCACCCGGGTACCCGACTTGTTGCTGGCCGCCCTGACTCGCACCTTGAGCCAGCTGGGCTATGGCGCACGCCACTGCGTGATGCTGGAAGGGCACGGGCGAGAGGCAATCGATGCTGAACTCGATGTGAGCCGCACCCTGGGCTGGTTCACCAGCACCTATCCGCTGGCGCTGGCCGATGAGCCAGAGTGGGATGCGCTGGTGTGCGCCACCAAGGAGCGGCTGCGGGCCGTACCGGACAAGGGGGTAGGCTTCAACGCCCTTCGTCTGCACCATCCCCGTGGCTGGGAACTGCCCGAGGCCCTCATCGTCTTCAACTATCTGGGAGTCAGCCATCAGGGCGCTGCAGGTCAGCCCTGGCAGCCCCTGCCCATGGCGCCGGGGGCGCCCTCCTCACCGGACAACTTGCCACGCGAGCTCATCAGCCTGCACGGGGGCGTCTATGACGGCTGCCTCACCCTGCGCCAGGTAGGCGCCCTCAACCAGCAAGGGAGCGACGCCCTGATGGTGAGATTGGCGGCCAACCTGCGTGCCCTGGTGGATCACTGCTGTGGGGTGAGCGCCCCGCACCACACCCCGAGCGACTTCCCGGGGCTTGGCCTCTCGCAAGCGGCGCTCGACCAGGTGCTGAGCGGGCGCGAGGTGGAGACACTGCTGCCCATGACGTCCTTGCAGCAGAGCATGCGCTATCACAGGGAGCTGGCGCCCCGTGACACGGCTTACCATCTGCAGACCGAAATGGCGTATCGCCAGCCACTGGACCTGGCGGTCTACCGACAGGCCTGGCAGGCGCAGATCGCCCGCTGGCCGGCCCTGCGCAGCGAACTGGTGCTGGCGGATGGGGTGGCGCTGCAGCGCATCCTGCGCCATGCCGAGCTGCCATTCCACTATCAGGATCTGGTGGGGGATGAGCAGGCCGAGGCGCGCATCGCGGCCTATCGCCAGCAGGATCTGGCCCGCCCGATCCCGCTCGAGCAGGCTCCCTTGCTGCGGGTCGCCTGCTTCAAACTGGCACCCGATCACCACAAGGTCATTTTCAGTGCCCACCATGGCGTGCTGGATGGCTGGAGTGGTCCCGTATTGCTGGGCTCCCTGCATCGCTGCTATCAAGCCCTGATGAACGGCCTGCTGCCGCAAGCCGAAGCGGATGGGGCCTGGCTCGAATTTGGCCGTCATATCGCGAGCCAAACCCGCGCCAGCGAGGCCTACTGGCAGGGACGCGCCGAGCTGTTGGCCCGACCCAACGATCTCTCCCGCTTGTTTGGGGTGGCGCTGGAGCCGCAGCTGACGCAGCACAGGCCTGCGGTGTGCGGCCAGACCCTGGCGCCGCACGTGTCGGCTCAACTGGAAGCCCGCGCTCGCGAGTTGGGGGTGACCACGGGCTTGCTGGCCCAGTATGCCTGGCATCGCCTGTTGGCCCGCTGCTGTGGCGACGACATCACCCTGGTGGGCAACGTGACGCCGGGCCGGGATTTCCCCATCGAGGGGATTACCCAGAGCGTCGGCCTCTATATCAACAGCCTGCCGCTTATCCTGGATTGGCGCACCGAGGCGACCCTGGCCGAGCATATCGCCCGGCTGCAGTCGGATTTGATGGCCCTCAATGAGCACGGCACCCAGTCGCTCGCCGCGCTGACGCAGGGCAGGGCGCGCCTGTTCCAGAGCCTGTTCGTGTTCGAGAATTATCCGGTGCCGGCGCTGTCGGAGGAGCCAGAACCCCATCAGCTGGTGCCGCGCTTTGGCGCCGTGGTGGAGAAGGTGGAGCTGCCGCTCTCCCTGGTGGTGAACGCCCGCGGCGGTCAGTTCAATCTGCGCTTTGAGTTCGACGGGGATCTGATCCCCATGGCGAAGGCCGAAGCCGTGCTGGCCGCCTGGCTGACCGAGCTCGGCTGGCTGGCGGGGGCGCACTTTGCGCTGCCGGCCAGACCCGATGAGATGAGCCTGCCTGCCCCCGTGGCAGCGCGCGTCGCGGCGCCAGTCGCTGAGCCCTGTCCGCCTGCGGCTCGTCCGCTGGTGGCCCTGTGGGAGCGCCAGTGCGGCGTACCCGGCGTCTGGCAACAGACCCTGTGTGAACTCGGGGTGGATTCGGTGCAGCAGCTCGCCCTGCTGGCGGCTCTCAATGCTGCCTTTGCCGGCGAGCGTGCGCCGCTCACCCTGCGGGATCTCAAGGCCCATTCATCCCCCAGCCGGCTCTATCAGCACTGGCTGGTGCGGCTGCCCGAGGAGGTGCTATGACGGCCCTGACCCAAGTTGAAAAAGAGAGCGTCAAACCGCTCGCAAGCCGGGAGATGGGCAGCTTGCAACGCCGTACAGCCGCCGAGCAGACCCTGGGCTCGCGTCTGGCCCATTGCCTCGCCGCCACCCCGCTGGCCCCCGCCATCGGCATGGGCGGGGTCGGTATGAGTGAGCAAGGCATGAGTGAGCGCGGCATAGGCGAGACCGGACCCGGTGCCTGGCTCAACTATGGCGAGCTCAGCCTGCGGGTCGGTCAGATCGCCGCCCGCCTGCAGGGGCTGGCGGTGGGAGAGCGGGTCGGCCTCTATCTGGCGCGAGGCCCGGATCTGGTGGCCTGCCTGCTCGCCTGCCTGCGCCTCGGCCTCACCTTTGTGCCGCTCGAGCCGGATTTCCCGGTGGAGCGGCTGCAGGGTATCGCCCGTCAGGCCCGGCTCTCGGCGGTGATCTGCGATGGAGATCGGGAGGTACCGACCTTCGGCTGTCCGCTGCACTCCCTCGCCGGTCTCGGTCACGCGGGGGCTGCGACCGTGCAGTGGCCCAACGTGGACGATGCGCTGGCGGCCTACATGATGTTCACCTCGGGCTCCACCGGCGAGCCCAAGGGGGTGGTCATCAGCCGGCGGGCCTTGCTCTGCTTCCTCGACGGGATCCGCGAGCGGCTCGGGCTATCACCTAACTGCCATTGGCTCTTTATCACCACCCCGGCCTTCGACATCTCGCTGCTGGAGATGCTGGGCCCGCTTTGGGGCGGGGGCCGGCTGACGGTGGCCGGCGGCCAGCACAACAAGGATCCGCTGGGAATGATGGCGTTGCTTGAGGCGGATCCTTCCATCAACTTCCTGCAGGCCACCCCGGCTTGCTGGCGCATGCTGCTCAAAGCAGGCTGGCAGGGGCGCGAGCGCCTCACAGCACTGTGTGGCGGCGAGGCGCTGGACTCGGGATTGGCCGAGCAGCTCTGCAGTCGCACCCAGCGGCTGTGGAACTGCTACGGGCCGACCGAGGCCACCGTCTGGTCGCTGGTGAGCGAGGTGCGCTGGCCGCCGGCGGAGGGGCAGATCACCATCAGCCACAGCCTGCCCGGCTACCGCCACTGGGTGCTGGACGAGGTGGGGCTGCCGGTATCTGAGGGGGAGTGCGGCGAGCTCTGCATCGAGAGCCCGGCCCTGTGTGAAGGCTACTGGCGCAAGCCGGCCTTGACGAGCGCCGCCTTCCTGCGGGTCGATGCCCATCGCCTCTATCGCACCGGCGATCGGGTGCGCCGACTGGGGGCGGATCGCTTCCTCTATCTGGGGCGGCGCGACGATCAGGTCAAGCTGCGCGGTTTTCGCATTGAGCTCGGGGAGGTGGAGGCGGGCCTTCGCCGCCAACCCGGGGTGCAGGAGGCGGCGGTGCGCCTCTTTGGCGAGGGGGACGAGGCCATGCTGGTGGGCTATGTGGAGGCCAAAGCCGGGGTGATCCTCAATCGCCTCGCCCTGCGCAAGGGGTTGCAGGCCACGCTGCCGCACTACATGGTGCCGGCGCGGATCATCCTGCTCGATGCCCTGCCCAAGACAGGCAGCGGAAAATTGGATAGAAAGGCGCTGCCACTGCCTGAATAGGGCGACTGGAAAGCGCCAAACGTCCATAAAAAAGAAGCCCGCATGATGCGGGCTTCTTTTTTGCCATATGAGCGCGGGCTTATTGGGTGATGGGGGCCGCATCCGGTTTGGCGAGCAGCAGCTCGACGTCGTCGATCACCTTGAGGGCCGCCTGGGGGCCGCCGGTGGAGGTCCACAGCGAGCCGTCCACGGCGCCAAAGCGCTTGCCCTTGATGGCGTTCAGTTGCTGGAAGGCCGGGGTCTGCTCGGCCTGCTTCATGGCATCCACCGCATCGCCGCTGGCGCTCAGGGTGCCTATCACCAGCCAGTCACCGTCCAGCAGGTTGAGGGACTCCAGGCTCAGGGCCGGGGAGTGGGGGGTCTTGTCGCCGATCTGGTGGGTCGGACGGGTCAGCCCCATCTCTTCCACCACGCTGCTGGCGAAGGTGCCGCTGTGCATGTAGCTCGGGCCCTTCGGGTTCCAGCGCACTATGCTCAGGCGCTCGCCCTGATGCTTGGCAAGCTTGCTGCGGGCCTCTTGCAGGCGGGCGTCATACTGGGCGAGGAAGGCCTTGCCCTCGGCGTCCCGGTTCAGCACGTGGGCGCTGCGATTGAAGATCTCCTTCCAGGAATCACCCCAGTTGCCGGTGACGACTGTGGGGGCTATCTCTTGCAGCAGGGTCAGCAGCTCGGGTTTGGTCTGGCCGGTCAGGATGAGATCCGGCTCCAGGTCGATCAGCCGCTCCAGATTGGGGTTGTCCAGATCGCCGACCACGGCGATATCCTTGCCCGCCTTGTTCAGCAGGTAACGGGGCAATGTGCCCTGGCCACGACCGTTGACGGTGCCGACCGGCTGCAACCCCAGGGTCAGGGCCGTATCCAGATCGATTTCGCTCAGCACCACCACCCGCTTGGGCTGGGTGGGCACGACCTGGGTCTTGCCATCGGCATCGGTCACCTGACGGGTCTCGGTGCTGGCCTGGGCCTGAAAACCGACCAGGCTGGCCAGCATGAGCACGGCGGCCAGGGGGGAGGAGATCTTCATCGTTACATCCTTCTTGGTGAAATCAGCGAAAAACCGGGCCCCAAACGGGCGGACTTATGCTATCACAAATTCAAATGATAAAAATTGTCATTTGCGTTTGTGGTGCTGGGAGGGGGTGATTTGCTACCATGATCGCTCTCGAACCAAGGGCCTTTTCGATGCCAATCGCTCCCCAGGCTGCTGGATCCCGAGGCAGCTTTATCCTGCAGGCCGACTGCCTGCCGCTGCCCAGTGCGGCGCATATTGCGCTGCAGCGGGTCTGCTTCGATCCCGCCGCCTTCACTCCGACCTGCTATGAGCAAGTCCGGATCCTGCTGCCCGCCAGCTTGCAGCGCGCGGCCCCCAAGCGGCTGGGGGAGTTTCTGGCCGGTCGGCTGGCGGCGCGCCAGGCCCTGCAGAGCTTTGGGCTGGGTGATCACGTGGTGGCCATAGGCTCGGCCCGCGAGCCGCGCTGGCCTGCGGGGTTTGAGGGCAGCATCAGCCACAGCCTGTTGCAGGGGCGCGGCATGGCTCTGTGTGCGGTACGTCCGGGTCAGGCAGGGATGGGGCTGGATCTGGAAGCCTGGCTGGAGGATGGGCAGGCGAGCGAGCTCTGGCCCGGCATTGTGAATGATGAGGAGTGGGGACGGCTGCAGCGCTGTCCGCTCGGTCCGGCCTTGGGGTTGACCCTGGTGTTCTCCGCCAAGGAGAGCCTGTTCAAGGCGCTCTACCCCAGGGTGGGGCGCTATTTTGACTTTCTCGATGCTCGCTGGCTGGCCATGACGGAGCAGACCCTCACCCTCGAACTAAAAAGCGCGCTGACCCCGGATCTGCCTGCCGGCTGGCACTGTACCCTGCACTGGCAACGCTTGCCGGGGGGCGTGCTGACCACGCTTGTGCTCTGAACGTGCCTCTGCCGTTCGGTGTCATGGGATAAAAAAACCGCCATCAAGGCGGTTTTTTTATCCTGCGTTCAGGCTTGCTGCTTCATGGCAAAGGCCTGCGGGCGGCGGCGCGGCACTATGATGGGAGCGCCATCGCCGGGGGCGTGCAGTATGTCCACGTCGGTCTGGTAGAGGCGGTCGATGAGGGGCTTGGTCACCACCTCGCGAGCCGGGCCCATGGCCTGGATCTTGCCCTCGCCGATGGCGATCAGCTCGTCGCAGTAGCGAGCGGCGGTGGCGAGATCGTGGATGACGATGAGCACCGTCTTGCCCTCGGCGGTGATCTGGTGGATTGCCTCCATCACCTCGGTCTGGTGGCCGATATCCAGCGCACTGGTGGGTTCATCCAGCAAGATGATGTCCGCGTCCTGGGCCAGCACCATGGCCAGCCACACTCGCTGGGCCTGGCCGCCGGAGAGGGAGCTGGCGCTCTGTTGCAAGATGTCGCCAAGCTGCATCCGCTCGCAGGCCCAGCGCACCATGCGGGCATCCTCTTCACTCCACTGATTGAACCAGCCCTGATGGGGGTGGCGGCCGTACTGCACCAGCTGCTCGACCTGAATGCCGGCGGGCACCAGGGGACGCTGGGGCAGGTAGGCAAGCTCCCGGGCCAGCGCCTTCATGCCATAACTCTCCAGCGGTTTGCCCTTGAGCAGTATCTCACCGGATTGGGGCTGCTCCTGGCCGGCCAGCAGCTTGAGCAGGGTGGATTTGCCGCCGCCATTGGGGCCGACGATGCCGACCAGCTTGCCCTTGGGAATGGTGAAGGAGATGTCGTTGAAGACGGGCTTTTGCTGATAGCCGAAGTGGAGGCGATTTAGGGTGAGGGTCATCAGTCGGTTCTCTGTCTGTCTTTGATCAGAATAAACAGCAGCAGTATGCCGCCAAGAATACGGGTCATGATGCCGGTGGCGACCTCATGGGGGCTGGCCAGTACCCGCACCAGGGTGTCGCTCGCCAGCAGCAGCAGGGCGCCACACAGGGCGGCAATCCACAGTGGCACTATGCGATCCCGGCTCATCCAGGAGGCGAGTATGGGGGCCGCCATGGCGATGAACACCACAGGACCGCCGATGGCGGTGCCAAGGGCCGCCACGACGATGGCCTGGGCCAGCACGCCGAGCTGCACCCGGTTGACGTTTACCCCCAGGCTCTGTGCTGTGACAGGGCCAAGACGCAGCACGCCCAGGGCGCGGGAGAGATAAATGATCCAGGGACAGACCAGCAGGATCAGGATCCCCACAGGCAAGACTGTGTTGTAGCCCTGGCCGACGAAGTTGCCCATGTTCCACAGGTAGAGGCTGGTGAGGTGCACCAGCGACTGGGTGGACATGACGAACTGGCCGATGGCGTTCATCAGCTCGGAGACGCCGATGCCGATCACCACGAACAGATAGCCTTGCTCCCCCGGCTTGTTGCACAGGGCGTAGAGCACGGCGGCTGCAAACAGGGCGCCGAGTGGCGCGGCCCACCAGGGCCAGCTGCCCAGAGTGAGGTAGAGGGAGAAGGCGATGATGGCCAGCGACGCCCCCTCGTTGACCCCTATCATGTCCGGGGTGGCGAGGCGGTTGCGAATGAGGGTCTGCACCAGGCAGCCGGAGAGGCCCATGGCAGCGCCTGCCACCAAGACGGCGACGATGCGCGGCAGCCGGATCTTGAAGACAGTCACCTCATCGAGCCGGCTCCCCTCGCCAAGCAGGGTCTGCATGACCCCCAGCATGGTGAGCTTGCTTGAACCCAGGGTCAGCGCCAGCAGGGAGAGCAACGCCAGTACGAGCACCAAGCCCAGGGTGATAAGCCAGGCGCGGCGGTGCAGCAGCAGGGTGCGTTCACCCAGTCGCAGGCAGAGGGTGCCAGAGGGGAGTGAAGCGTTCAGCGATGTGTTCATTGGATTGTTCATGAGGCAGGGCGACCTTATTTGACGGCCAGCAGGGAACGGAAGCCACCGCTGCGTACCACCATGATGAGCACGGGGGCACCGATCAGCGCCAGGATCACGCCGTTGGGCAGCTCGAACGGCTGGATCAGCCAGCGGGCCAGTATGTCGGCCCCCAGCAGGAACAGCACACCAAACAGGGCGGAGAAACGCACCTGGATGGCGAGGCGCACCGGCTCCACCAGACGGGCGCAGTAGGCGGCCAGAAAGCCGACGAAGCCGATGGGGCCGGCGATGGCGATGGCGCAGGCGGTAAACAGGGTGGCGGCCAGCAGCACACCGATCCGCACCCGGGTCGGCCGTATGCCGAGGGCCTGGGCCTGGTTGTCTCCCATCTGCATCAGGGTGAGCTGGCGGCACAGGGCCAGGGTCAGCAGCAGACCGGCCAGGGCGAAGGGCACCACAGTGAGCACGGCGTCGAGATCCGAGGCGGCCAGAGACCCCAGGTTCCAGAAGCGGAACTGCTCCAGCACCACCTTGTTGGAGAGCAGCAGGAAGTTGGAGAGGCCGCCAAAGGTGGCGGAGAGGGCGACCCCCACCAGGATGAGCTTGAGCGGATTGGAGCGACCCACCATCAGGCCGAGACCCAGTACGATGAGGTTGCCAAGCAGGGCACCCATGCCGGACCAGAGCAGGTAACCGTAGGCGGATTCAACGCCAAAATAGGTCAGCCCTATCACTAGGGCGAAGACGGCGCCGGCGTTGACGCCGAGCAGGCCGGGCTCGGCCAGCGGATTGCGGGTGGCGCTTTGCAGCATGGAGGCCGCCAGCGCGAGACAGACGCCCACCACCAGGGCACACAGGGTGCGGGGCAGACGCAGGGTATGAATGATCATGGCGAGCTTTTCGTCGGCCATGAGGGCGGGATCGCCCAGCAGAAATCCGGCGACCTCGCGGCCACCATAGACACCGGCACCCGTGGCCAGTGACAGACAGATCAGCATGAACAGGAGAACAACTCCCAGCCAGAACAGCTGTGTTTGGTGTCTGAGCACCCGGATACTCCTTATTGTCGAGGCGATAAAAACGGAAAAAGGGAGCCCGCTTGGGCTCCCGAACAGGGGATTATAGCTTGTAATTCACCCCGGCATAGACGGTGCGACCTTCCAGAATGAAGTCGGCGTCGGTGGCGACCTGGTCACGCTGGGTGTTGGTCAGGTTGGTGATGCCGAGTTTGAAGTCGAGCGCCGGCGTGACTTTCCAGTTGGTGTTGAGGTCCAGGGTCTGATAGTGCTTGGACTTGAGCGCCTGAGAGTTGTGCATCGGCACCTTGATGAACTGGCTGCCCACGTATTGCCAGGCCAGGTTGGTGCTGACGATCTCGGTGGCTTGCCAATCCAGGCTGAGGTTGCCGGTGTGATCCGGGGTCTTGGCCAGATCGTCGCCCGTGCTCTTGTCTTGGGAATCCAGCAGGCTCCAGTTACCGGTCAGCTTGACGTTGTCCAGTACATCGACCCAGCCGGTCAGCTCCAGCCCTTTCACCCGTGCCTTCTTGACGTTGAGGTAGGTCATGACGGTCGGACGGTAGCCCGGACCCCACTGATCGCTCTGGATCAGATCTTCGATGTCGTTGTGGAAGCCGGTCACACCTGCGCCGAAGCGAGCGCTCTCGTAGGCGGTGCCCAGCTCATAGCTGACGGCGGTTTCCGGTTTCAGGTTCGGGTTGCCGACCACCTTGCAGGCGCCACGGCAGGCGGTGGTGGCGAAGCCTTCGCTGGACTGGGCCAGGGTCGGTGCCTTGAACGCCTTGCCGGCGCCACCCTTGATCACCCACTCGTCGGTCAGTTTGTAGAGGGCATAGGCGCGCGGGCTGAATTCGTTGCCATAGGTTTCATGATGGTCGAGGCGGCCGGAGAGGGTCAGCGCCAGATCCCCCAGGCTGAATTCGTCCTGCAGATAGAGGGCGCTCTGGCTGGCATCCACGCTGCCGTTGGTGATGCTGCGGCTGTGCTCCAGCTCGGTCTTGCGCATCTCGGCACCCGAGGTCAGCAGGTGATCCCCCAGATAGCCGCTCAGCTGGCCATCGACAGTGTGGTTGGTCTGGGTGACATCGGCGGCGCCGCCATTGAGCTGGGAGTCATCCATCAGATCCGTCTGCTCGAAGTAGTAACGAGCCCGGCTGTCGAAGTGCTCCCAACGGCCGTTGTGGGTCAGCCCCAGGCTCAGACGATCGAGTTTTTGCACGTTGTGCGGGGTGGCCGGTGCGGTCGGGGCACGGGGCACGTTGTTGAAGTAGCTGTCCATGTCGTTCTGGTTGTAGCCCAGATCGAAATCGATATCCTGGTTGTCACTGACCAGCCACTTCAGGCTGGAGAGCACATTGACCACTTCCCGTTTTTCCAGCGCATCGGCATCCAGGTTGTTGGACTGATCGCTGTGCCAGCGGTCGCGCTGATAGCCTTCCACCACCACGCTGCCCAGCAGCTTGTTGTCGATGAGGGCACCGGAGACAAAGGCGCTGCCCTGGTTGGCATCGCCACCGTCGCCCTTGGTGGGCATGGAGTGGGTGTAGCCGAAGGCCGCTTCCGTTTTCTCCTTGGCCTGGCGCAGGATCACGTTGACCACGCCGCCCAAGGCATCGGCACCGTACAGGGAGGAGACGGGGCCACGGATCACTTCGATGCGCTCTATGGCCGCCATGGGGATGGAGCTCAAGTCGAAGTCATTGCCAAAGGAGCTGCCCAGGGTCTCACGGGCGTTGACCCGTTTGCCGTTGATCAGCAGCAGTGTGTAGTCGCCGCCCATACCGCGGATCTTGATCTCGCTGCGACCTGTGGGGTTGGTGCCTATGATGTTGACACCCGGCACATGCTTGAGGGCATCGCCTATGTTGTTGGCGTTCATCTTGTCCAGATCGGCGCGGGTCACCACAGAGACGCTGGCCGGGGCGGACAGTTCCGTGTGCTTGGTCTGGGTGGCGGTGACCACCATGGTCTCGTTGGCTTTGGGCAACTCGGCCTGGGCCAGGCCCGGCAGGGCAAACAGACCGAGGGAGAGCAAAATCGGGTTCAAGCGAAATACGCCAGGCTGCAACTGCATAGTCAAAACTCCATGAATAAAACAGAGGTTATGGGGTCCGGCTCTGGGGCCGGTGGCTCACTGACTTCCCTGTCTGGCCGTACCAGACGCGGGGTTATTGTTATTCCTTGTCTGCGCCAGTCCCTTGAGCAGGAGCCAGACGCCACCACAGGCCAGCAGGCTGCAGGCAATATTGATCCAGGCAAGCCCTGCAAAGCCGTGCAGGGCACCTGTGCTGTCCGAGAAGAGATACCTGGCCGAGATCAGGCTGCCGAGACCCGCCGCCACATTGGTCACCGTGCCCTGAAAAGACATGAAGGCGGCGCGCTGATGGGGGGCCGGAATGGCGGCCGTGATGGCGAGCGTGGTGCTGGATCGGGCCGAGCTCAGCGCCATGAAGAGGGTAAACAACAGATAGACGGGCACGCCAACGGGGGCGGCGAAGCCGAGCAGGGTGACCAGTGCCAGCAACAGGCTGGTGATCAGGATGGCGGCCAGCGCCCGGCCCTGATCGATCCAGCCACCGCACAGCCGCATGGTTGCCATGCTGGCGAGGCCGCCACACAGGTAGAGGGCGGCGATCTGCTCGCGGGGGAAGGCGAGGTTGAACTGGAAGTAGTTGGCAAAATGCGGGATCAGCAGGAAATGACCGAACATCTGCAAAGAGAGAATGAGCAGAGCGCCCTGGCAGAGCGGCGATCCCAGCAGCTGGCGCAGCCCGCTACCCTGGGGAGAACGGGTGATCGGCAGGGAGGGCAGCAGCAGGGCGCACAGCAGGGCCAGCAGCAGGCCGCCAGCACCGAACAGCAGGAAGGGGCTCTGCCAGCCGAGCCATTGGGCCAGGATGAGGGCAATAGGCACTATCAGGATGGCGGCCAGCGAGAACGCCATCCCCACATAGGCGAGGCGGCGGCCCCGCTCGGCCGGGGGGACCAGGTCCAGCACGGCGGCCATCAGGATGGCGGAAAGAGGCCCGGCCACGCAGCCCGACAGTATGAACAGCATCAGCAGCTGCTGGCTGTTCTGAACCAGGGCGCAAGCCATCAGCAGCAAGAAGCGCAGGGTCAGCAGCACCAGCAGGGCGGGTTTGCGGTTGACGCGATCGAGCCAGGGGGCTGCGATGAGGCCCATCAGGGCCGCGCCAAGGGTGGCGCCGCCGCTGAAATAACCGGTTTGCTCCGGTTGCATGCCGAGGCTGATGACCAGATCCGGCCCAAGGGGCATCACCATCATCATGCTGCCCATGGAGAGCATGTTGATCAGCATCGCCAGATGGATGGCAGCAGGGGTAGTGGTGACGGCGTTTGCTGGCTTCATCAGAAGTGGGCTCGAAAAAATGAGTCCGAATTGTATCCGAGCGATTTTTACGTGACAACAAATGGTAATCATTTTTATTTGTGTTATTTGATCTATCTCCGTCCTTTCCGCTCGCAGGCTGCCAAGGGGGGCGCTCCGGCCCATGCCGCCATTGCCCCTGGGGTGCAAAGTCATTGAAAAGCGAGGCAGATGGATCATGATGGTGACAGCCAGACTGGCAGAGGCGGTGAGCCGGGCTTCCGGACAGGAGAGAGAGATGAAAAGGTGGCGTTGGAGCGGGATCTTGTTGCTGTGGGGGCTCTGGTGCCTGCCGCTGCGGGCCGAGGTCAAGGTGATCCCGGTATTCGAGGCCGAGGCCATGGTGCAGACCCTCAAGGAGATCTACCCGGACCTCGGGGTGAGTGCCATGGGCAACCAGCTGGTGCTGAGCGGCCGTGCGGCCCAGTTGCAGGAGGCCGAAGCGACCCTGGCCAAACTCAACCAGCCGCCCCAGAGCCTGCTTGTCGAATGGCGGGTGGATGGTGCCTCAAGCGGTCAGCAGATAGAGGCGGGTATCGGTGGTGATGCGGCCAAACGGCAATGGTTGCTTGAGGGCAATGCCCGGCAATACCAGCGCAGCCAGAACGACAGCTGGCAGGTGCGCGGCCTGTCGGGGCGGCCCGTGTTGCTGCAGATGGGATCCTACCAGCCGGTCACCTTCTATCAGTGGCGTGGTGGTCAGGTGGTGGGCTTGATGCCGCTCATCAACGGTCTCTACGCCACCGCCACCCTGATAGGGGACAGGGTGCAGATAGCGCTCAGCAGTGAGCAGGCCAGACTGGAGCAAGGCACCCTCACCACGGGGCAGAACGCCACCGAGGTGAGCGGTGCCCCGGGTCAGTGGCTGACGGTAGGGGAGTTATCCACTAAATCGGCCGGGCAAGGGAGCAGCCTGGGTACCCAGTTGCAGGGGGGGAGTGGTACTCAGAGCGATCGCCAGACCCTGCAGATCCGGGTCACTCGTCAATGAGTGACCCCTGCATGCTCAGTGAGGTTGATCGGCCGCGTATTCGCGGATCTGGCGGCTGCGCAGCAGATACCAGAGTGCCCAGAGGCTGCCGATCAGCACCAGGGCGGTGGGCCAGCTGAACGACCATTTCTGCAGGTTGAGGCTGTGCAGCTGCATTACCAGGCCGCTGATGGTGGAGCAGAGCAAGAGGCCGCGGCTGTGGCGTCTGAGCCAGGCGCGCACGCTGTCAGTCTGCTGATAGGTGCCGCCAAAGGCGAGCAGTGCCAGCATGGCGGGCACGTCAGTCAGCAGGCTGATGTAGAGGCTGATCTTGTCCGGATAGAAGAGGGTCAGGATCTCGCTGCCGCTCTCGCGGGTGACCCCGGCCATCAGAAACAGCCAGACCGAGCGGGTCAGCAAGAGGGCGATGGGCCAAAACCAGAGGGGAGGGCGCAACTGGCCGTGATCGTCATATCTGTGTTCGGGGTAGAGGGTCATGGTCGCCCGTTATCGCCTGGGTTGTGCAAATGATGAAGAGGATATGGGGCAGAGTGGCGCCCTTTGCAAGGCATGCCGGGTGACACGAATTAATCGGGGGGCCAGTGCCCCCCCAATCCATCGTCTCTTCTTATCGCACTTTCTGGCGGCGTTACAGCCAGCCCTTGCGCTTGAAGAAGAGGCCTGTGCCGAGGGATGACATCACCATCAGCACCAGCGACATGGGATAGCCATACTCCCAGGCCAGCTCCGGCATACGACCGAAGTTCATGCCGTAGATGCTGGCGATCAGGGTCGGCGGCAGGAAGATCACGGCGGCCACCGAGAAGATCTTGATCACCTTGTTCTGCTCCAGATTGGTGACCCCCATGGAGGCCTCCAGCTGGAAGTTGATCTTGTCGAACAGGAACTGGGTGTGGGGCAAGAGGGACTCCACGTCGTGCAGCATCTCGTCGATCCACTTGTTCTGCTCGCCCGTCATGCGCTGGCGCAGGCTGCGCTTGAGAAACCGCAAGGCGCGACGGGTATCGTGCAGGGAGAGACGGATCTGGCCGTTGGCCTCTTCCTGCGCCATCAACTCCTTGAGCATGGGATTGATCTGGTCCGGCTCGAAGATTTGATCGGCGGTGTTTTCCAGGGTCTTGTAACCGTCTTCGATGAGATCCGAGAGGTACTCCACCTTGAGGTTCTGCACCTCCAGCAGTATGTCGAGGGCATCCTCCACCTCCAGCCTGTCCTGGCGCATGTAGTGGCGCAGCAGGCGCACCAAGCCGATGTCATCCTCGCGGATGCTGATCAGCAGGTTGTTGCGCAGGGTAAAGGAGACGTGGACACCCTTGGTGTCACGACCGATCCGCTGGGGAAACAGGGAGTGAATGTGCAGACCATCGGTATCCCAGTAAAAGCGGGCGGATGCTTCGATGTCGTCCAGCTCTTCCTTGTCGGGGACCTCTTCCAGAAACAGGCCGGTCAACCATTCTCGCTCCGCCGTGTCCGGCTTGTAGGCATCCAGCCAGACGGTGTTGTCAGGCAGTATGTCGTCAGGCCCGAGCGTGACTATGTCCAGTACCTTGTTATTGAGAATGTAGGCGGTGATCATCTGTCCCCCCTTAAAAAGTCGTGGGTCATCAGGGATGGTTGCACAGGTCATGCGGCCTTAGATCGCGTAGAAAGCGATCCCGTGGATAAGCGAAACGGGCCGATGGAAAACCTGAATGCGGCGAACTATACAGGGGCGGGGAGCGCTTGTCAGGGCCTATTCATCCTAGGTTCAGCCTGTTCGCTCAAAAAAACAGCGAGGTCGGATCAGCGGATCCGGCCGCGAAAGTGACTGCCTGTTCACTGCCGCATTGTGCAAAGTGCCACCCGGTGGGACAGGCATCATCTATTG
The DNA here is from genome assembly GCF_057318915.1 of Aeromonas sp. TS_SC_11. Classification (NCBI taxonomy): domain Bacteria; kingdom Pseudomonadati; phylum Pseudomonadota; class Gammaproteobacteria; order Aeromonadales; family Aeromonadaceae; genus Aeromonas; species Aeromonas sp. TS_SC_11. The sequence goes on along the minus strand of NZ_CM170470.1, from coordinate 3,835,293 downwards.
GGATAGTTGGGTCCTGACCCTCCTTGCGGTGGCGTCCAGACGATGTTCTGGGGCTGAGCATCTTTGATGTCACCTCTTGGTATCGCTGCACTTCATCACATATTGGGATAGTTGGGCCCGGATCCTCCCTGCGGTGGTGTCCAGATGATGTTTTGGCTCGGATCCTTGATGTCGCAAGTCTTGCAGTGAATGCAGTTGGCCGCGTTGATCTGCAAATAAGGCTGGCTCTCGCTCTCCACTATTTCGAACACCCCGGCCGGGCAATAACGCTGGGCGGGCTCGGCCCAGGTGGGCAGGTTGACCGCCACCGGGATACTCGCGTCCTGCAACTTGAGGTGGCAGGGCTGATCCTCATCGTGGCTGGTGTTGGCGAGATAAACAGAAGAGAGCTTGTCAAAGCTGAGTTTGCCGTCCGGTTTGGGATAGCTGATGGGCTGACAACGGCTGGCCATGCGCAGCTGACGGTAGTCAGGCTCCTTGTCCAACAGTGTGATAGAGCCCAGCAGAGGGAAGGAGGCACCCCGCTGCTCCAGCCAGTTGAAGGCGCCGCCAAGCCAGGGGCCCCAACGATGCAGGGCCGCCCCAAAGTTGCGGGCGGTTTTGAGCTCCTGCCCCAGCCAGCTCTGTTGCAGCGCATCCTGATACTCGGCCAGATCCCGGCCCCCCTCATCACCGCCGCGCAGCGTCATGGCGACGGTTTTCGCCGCCAGCATCCCCGACTTCATGGCGGTGTGGATGCCCTTGATGCGGGAAAAATCCAGGGTACCGGCGTCGCAGCCGATCAAGAGACCACCGGGGAAGTGCATGCGGGGCAGGGAGTGCCAGCCACCCTTGGTGATGGCGCGGGCACCGTAGCTGAGGCGCTCGCCCCCCAGCAGAGTCTGTGCGATGAGGGGATGGTGCTTGAGGCGCTGGAACTCGTCGAACGGGCTGAGCCAGGGGTTGCTGTAGTTGAGATCGACAATCAGCCCGACCGCCACCTGATTGCCCTCCATATGATAGAGGTAGAAGCCGCCCTGGCTCTTGCCGGTGCGCAGCCCGGCCAGTGGCCAGCCGCTGCCGTGCAGCACCTGGCCCGGTTTGGCCTGGCCTGGGGGGACTTGCCACAGCTCCTTGAAACCGATGGCGTAATGCTGCGGCTGGGCGCTGTTTTCCAGATTGAACTCGGCGATCAACTGCTTGCCCAGATGGCCGCGAGCACCTTCGGCAAACAGGGTATAGCGACCATGGAGCGCCATGCCGGGCACGTGATCCGATTTGGGATTGCCCGCTCTGTCCAGCCCGAGATCGCCGGTGATCACACCCCGCACCCGTCCCGCTTCCATGATGAGCTCGCTTGCGGTAAAACCCGGGTATATTTCGACTCCCAGCTGCTCGGCCTGTTGACCGAGCCAGCGGCAGAGGTTGCCCAGGCTCAGAATATGGCTGCCATCATTGTGCATGCGCGGCGGCACGGCCCAGTGGGGCAGTTGCAGGGCGCGACGCTCGTTTTGCAACAGATGAACCTGATCATCGTTGACGGGGATGCCAAGGGGCGCCTGCTGCCAGCTGTCCGGCAACAGCTCCTTGAGGGCGACGGGATCGAACAGGGCGCCAGAGAGCAGATGGGCGCCGATTTCCGCTCCTTTTTCCAGCACGCAGACCGAGAGATCGGCATTGTGCTGCTTCAGGGCGATGGCTGCACTGAGTCCTGCGGGGCCGCCACCGACGATGACGACATCAAATTCCATTGCTTCGCGTTCCATCTTGCCTCTGCGCTCGACTTGGCCTAGGGTAGTGCTGGTAGTTTACGTAAACGTAAAGCAATTGTAAGCAAAAAAATGCGAGGGTTCGTCAATGGATTCACTCAAGAAAAGCGAGGGATGCGCGTCATGAAGCTGCTGGTCGCGATCAAACGGGTAGTCGACTACAACGTCAAGATCCGGGTGAAGGGAGACGGCTCCAACGTGGAGCTTGCCAATGTGAAGATGGGTATCAACCCGTTCTGTGAAATCGCGGTGGAGGAAGGTGTTCGGCTGCGGGAAGCCGGTATCGCAAGCGAGCTGGTGGTGGTGACCTTCGGACCTGAGGCGGCCGCCGAGCAGCTGCGCCATGCCCTGGCGCTGGGGGCGGATCGGGCCCTTCACTATGTGACCGATGAGACGCTCACTCCGCTGACGGTTGCTCGCGCCCTGAAAAAGGTGTGTGAGCAGGAGCAGCCATCACTGATGCTGCTCGGCAAGCAGTCCATCGATTCTGACAACAACCAGGTGGGCCAGATGCTCTCGGCCCTCACCGACTGGCCGCTGGCCACCTTTGCCTCCGCCATCAAGCTGGTGGAGGGGGAGTTGCAGGTGACCCGCGAAATCGACGGTGGCCTGGAGACCCTCGGCATGCCCTTGCCTGCCGTGGTGACGGTGGACCTGCGCCTGAACGAGCCCCGCTTTGCATCGCTTCCCAACATCATGAAAGCCAAGCGCAAGCCACTCGAGAGTGCCCCCTTCGCGACCCTTGGCGTCGAACCTGCCGGCCACACCCGGCTGCTCGGTGTGATGGCGCCAGCCGTGCGCAGTGCCGGCATCAAGGTCGGCTCTGTGGACGAATTGCTGGATAAACTCAGGAACGAAGCCAAGGTGCTGCCATGAGCATTCTGGTCATGATGGAACATATTGGGTGTCGCCCCCTGGCTGGGATAAGGGCTGGTGCAGTGGAAAGAGTCGCTAACGATAAGGTGCAGCCATGAGCGTACTGGTTATTGCTGAACATCATCAGGGCAAGCTTGCCGACAACGTGGCCCAACTGGTCACGGCAGCGGGCCAGCTCGGCGGCGAGGTGCATCTGTTGCTGCTGGGCCAGGGACTGACCGAGGCGGGCGAGCAGGGTGCCAGCCTGCAAGGAGTGGACAGGGTGCTGCTGGCCGAACATCCCATGTTGGCGGAAGGGTTGAATGACGGCGTCGCTCCCCTGCTGTCTGATATTGCACGGGACTATCAGCACTGCCTGATGGCGGCGAGCACCCAGGGCAAGGATATGTTGCCCAGGGTAGCGGCACGGCTTGGGATGGAGATGCTCTCCGAGGTGATCGGCATAGAGAGTGGCGATACCTTCCTGCGCCCCATCTATGCGGGCAACGCCATTGCCAGGGTAGCGAGCTCGGCCCCCATCAAGGTGCTGACCATCAGGCCGACCGCCTTTGCCAAAGCCGAGTTTGGGACTGGGCAGGCTGCCGTCGAGCGCCTGCCGGTGGCCGATGTGGCATGTCGTATCCGTCTGGTCGAGCGCCGCGCCGTGTTGTCCGTCAGGCCGGAACTCACGGCAGCGCGGGTCGTGGTCTCCGGCGGACGGGCCCTTGGCTCCAAGGCGCAGTTTGCCCTCATAGAAGCGCTGGCCGACAAGCTGGGCGGGGCGGTTGGCGCATCGCGCGCCGCCGTTGACGCCGGTTTTGTGGCCAACGATCTGCAGGTGGGCCAGACCGGCAAGGTGGTTGCTCCCGAGCTCTATATCGCGGTAGGCATCTCGGGGGCCATCCAGCATCTGGCGGGCATGAAGGAGTCGAAGGTGATAGTGGCCATCAACAAGGACAGCGAGGCCCCCATTTTCCAGGTGGCTGACTACGGTCTGGTGGGGGATCTGTTCACCCTGCTGCCCGAGCTCACCGCCAAACTCTGATCTTGTCTGCAATGGGGGCTTGCTGCTTTGGATGTGTGCAAAGCCCCATTTCCATGCACATTCCCCGCAAGCCCTGACCCGTTCAGGGCTTTTTCGATGGCAGCCCGACTTGACCCGGGTGACAAAAGCTTGAGCCAGCTCCCAAAAAGCCTTTGATCCTGGGGCGGCTCTTGTGTAAAACCAGACAAGTCATCGATTACTCTCATCCACTCACGGAAAGCGTCATGAGCAAACAGATTTACAACTTCTGCGCCGGCCCAGCCATGTTGCCGGTTGAAGTCATGGAGCGCGCCCAGCGCGAATTTTGTAATTTTCAGGGGCTGGGAGCCTCGGTCATGGAGTTGTCCCATCGCGGCAAGCCCTATATGGCGGTCGCCGAGAAGGCCGAAGCCGATCTGCGCGACTTGCTGGCGGTGCCGGACAACTACAAGGTTCTCTTCATGCACGGTGGTGGTCGCGGCCAGTTTTCCGCCGTGCCCATGAATCTGCTGGGAGGCGCGAACAAGAAGGCTGACTTCCTGCTGACCGGTGTCTGGTCCCAGAGTGCCGTGGATGAAGCCCGCAAGTATGGTGATATCCAGACGGTGCAAGGGGTTGCCAAGAACGAGCAGGGGATCTCCCATTTGCTGCAGAGCCTGGCGTTTCGCGCCGATGCAGCCTATGTGCACTACTGCCCGAACGAAACCATTGATGGCATAGAGATGTTCGACATCCCGGCCACCGGCGATGTGCCCCTGGTCGCCGATCTCTCCTCCACCATCCTCTCCCGTCCCATGGATGTGAGCCGTTTTGGGGTCATCTACGCCGGAGCCCAGAAGAACATAGGCCCGTCAGGGCTGGCCATCGCCATCGTACGTGACGATCTGCTGAACCAGGCGAGAGCCGACGTGCCCTCGATTTTTGACTACCAGCTCACCGCCAACAACGACTCCATGTTCAATACCCCGCCCACCTATGCCTGGTATCTGGCCGGTCTGGTGTTCGAGTGGCTGAAAGAACAGGGTGGGCTCGAGGCGATGGCCGCGCGCAACAAGGCGAAGGCCGATTTCCTCTACGGCTACCTCGACGACTCCAGCTTCTACGGCAACAAGGTGGATGTCAGCTGCCGTTCCCGCATGAACATACCTTTCCAGCTGAAAAATGACGCCCTGGACAAGCAGTTCCTGGCCGAGTCGGAAGCCGCCGGTCTGTTGGCACTGAAAGGGCACCGCATCGTCGGTGGCATGCGTGCCAGCCTCTATAACGCCATGCCGCTGGAAGGGGTCAAGGCCCTGGTGAGCTTTATGGATGGCTTTGCCAAGCGCCACGGCTGAGGCGTTGTTCCCCAATTGCAGACGCCGGGGATTCCCCGGCGTCTGTTTTTTCAGTGGATCCTGATCGGCCGAGAGTCTGGCCCGCTTTTGTGCCACGCGCGGTCTTGCCGAGCAAGGCGCGGGCTGCTAACGTCCGGTCAGGTGATTTAATTGAGATAGTACAGGAAGTCTATGAATTCGTTGCGTTTGGAACCCATTTCTCGTGTGGCCGGTGAGGTCAATCTGCCCGGCTCCAAGAGCGTATCCAATCGGGCTTTGTTGCTGGCGGCCCTTGCCCGTGGCACCACCCGGCTGACCAACCTGCTCGACAGCGATGATATTCGTCATATGCTGGCGGCGCTGACCCAGCTCGGGGTCAAGTACAAGCTTTCCGCCGACAAGACAGAGTGCACAGTGCACGGTCTGGGTCGCAGCTTTGCAGTATCGGCGCCGGTCAATCTGTTCCTCGGCAATGCCGGTACTGCCATGCGTCCCCTCTGTGCGGCCCTGTGTCTGGGATCCGGTGAATACATGCTGGGCGGTGAACCCAGGATGGAAGAGCGTCCCATCGGCCATCTGGTGGATGCCTTGCGTGAAGCGGGCGCCCATATCCAGTACCTGAAAAAAGATGGTTACCCGCCGCTGGTGGTGGATGCCAAGGGTCTCTGGGGCGGTGACGTACACGTCGATGGGTCCGTCTCCAGCCAGTTCCTGACGGCGTTTTTGATGGCGGCACCCATGGCGGCCGGCGATACCCGTATCCACATCAAGGGGGAGCTGGTCTCCAAGCCCTACATCGACATCACGTTGCACATCATGAAACAGTTCGGAGTGGTCATCGAGCACGACAACTACAAGCTGTTCTACATCAAGGGCAACCAGAGCTATGTCAGCCCAGGTGACTTCCTGGTGGAAGGGGACGCCTCCAGCGCCTCTTACTTCCTCGCGGCAGGTGCCATCAAGGGCAAGGTGCGGGTGACCGGCATCGGCAAGCACAGCATTCAGGGCGATATCCACTTCGCCGACGTGCTGGAGAAGATGGGGGCGCGCATCACCTGGGGTGACGATTTCATCGAGGCGGAGCAAGGCCCGCTGCACGGCGTCGACATGGACATGAACCATATTCCGGATGCGGCCATGACCATAGCGGTCGCGGCACTGTTTGCCGAGGGGCCCACCTCCATTCGCAACATCTACAACTGGCGGGTGAAGGAGACGGATCGTCTGCACGCCATGGCCACCGAGCTGCGCAAGCTGGGTGTGGAGGTGGAGGAGGGGCACGACTTCATTACCGTGACGCCGCCGGCCAGCCTCAAGCACGCGGCCATCGACACCTACAACGATCACCGCATCGCCATGTGCTTCTCGCTGGTGGCGCTGTCCGATACCGCCGTCACCATCAATGATCCGGGCTGTACCTCCAAGACCTTCCCGGATTACTTCGACAAGCTTGCCGGCATCAGTCAGGCTGTTTGATCTCTTGAGGCCCGCCTTTGCGCGGGCTTTTTTTCAAGCCTGTTTTCAGGGAGCTCTTCACACAAGGCATTTGGCCTTTTCGTCCGGCTTTGAGACAGTGCACTAGCAGCATTATCCAAACTTGCAAGACACATTCAGAAAATTCCTCAATGGATGATGTAATTTTCTATTTACACCGTCTCTGCTGCGGGCTAGATTGAAGTTTCTTTATCGCAGTCATCTAGCAGGAAGCCTTGTCATGCAGCATCAAACCGACGACGTTCGTATCAGTGAAATCAAAGAGTTATTACCCCCGGTTGCGGTGCTCGAGAAGTTTCCGGCCACCGAGACAGCATCAAGTACCGTATTCGAATCCCGCCAGGCCATTCATCAGATCCTGGCCGGCGAAGATCCGCGCCTGCTGGTGGTGATAGGTCCCTGCTCCATCCACGACCCCGTGGCCGCGCTGGAATATGGCAAGCGTCTCAAGACCTTGCGTGACGAGCTCAAGGGCCAGCTGGAAATCGTGATGCGAGTCTACTTCGAGAAGCCCCGCACCACAGTGGGCTGGAAGGGGCTGATCAACGACCCTTACCTCGACAACACCTGCAAGATCAACGACGGTCTGCGCATCGGTCGCAAGCTGCTGCTGGATCTCAATGACATGGGGCTGCCGACCGCCTCCGAATTCCTCGACATGATCACCCCGCAATACGTGGCGGATCTGATGAGCTGGGGTGCCATCGGTGCCCGTACTACCGAATCCCAGGTGCACCGTGAGCTGGCCTCCGGTCTCTCCTGCCCTGTGGGTTTCAAGAATGGCACCGACGGCACCATCAAGGTGGCCATCGATGCCATCGGTGCCGCCAGCGCGCCGCACCACTTCCTGTCGGTCACCAAGTATGGCCACTCCGCCATCGTCGCCACCCGAGGCAACCCGGATTGCCACATCATTCTGCGCGGTGGCCGCGAGCCGAACTATAGCGCCGCCCATGTTGACGAGGTAGTGAAGGGGCTGGACAAGGCCGGTCTGCCGCAAAAGGTGATGATCGACTTCAGCCACGCCAACAGCAGCAAGCAGTTCAAGAACCAGATGCTGGTGGCCGAAGATGTGGCCGGTCAGCTGCGTGCCGGCAGCAAGGCTGTGTTTGGCGTCATGGTGGAGAGCCATCTGGTGGAAGGCCGCCAGGATCTGGTGGAAGGGTGCGAGCTCACCGTCGGTCAGAGCATCACGGATGCCTGCATCGGTTGGGCTGATACCGAAGTCCTGCTGCGCAATCTGGCGGATGCAGTGGCTACCCGCAACGCAGGCTGATCTGTGCCCGCCCGCGGCTGGCCCCGCAGGCAAATAGCAAGAAACTAAAAAGCGCGACCTCATGGTCGCGCTTTTGCTGAGTACAGCTGTGTCTTACCAGCGGTACGTCTTGAGCAACTGATCCAGCTTCTTGCACTGCTCCACCAGCTGGATGCTGGCGAGATTGGCGGCGTGAGCCTGACCCAGGGTGTCGTTGGAAGTGTTGCGAATGTCGCTCACCGAGCTGTCCACTTCGCTGCAAACCCTGTCCTGCTCCTCGGCAGATTGCGCCATCTGGGCGTTGAGGTCGTTGATGCTGGCGATGCGACCTATGATGTTCTGCATGGCGGCCAGGGTGGCTTCCGTCTTGTGAATGCTTTCATCTGCCTTGGATTTTGCATCCCCGATCACCTCAACGGCGCTCTGTGCCTCTTTTTGCAGCGCGGCAATCATCTGGGAGATCTCTTCGCTGGCGGCGCGACTGCGGTTGGACAGGGCCCGCACTTCGTCGGCGACCACCGCAAAACCGCGTCCCTGTTCACCAGCGCGAGCAGCCTCAATGGCGGCATTCAGCGCCAGCAAGTTGGTCTGATCCGCTATGCCCTTGATCACCTCCAGCACACCGTCGACGGCCAGGCAGCGGCTGTCGAGCTGCTGGATCACCCGGTCGACCCGCTCAATTTCGGCCGACATCTCTCCCATGTCGGTGATGGAGTGCTGGGCGAGGCGGCTGGTGTTGGCGGCATCCTGGTTGGTGAGGGCGGAGAGTTCGGCACTGTGGCGGGCATGCTCGCGTACCTCGTGGGAGCTGGCGGCCAATTCGCTGACGGCGGCGGCGACCTGGGTCGTCATGCCCTCCTGCTGGCGGGCCGAGCCTTCGGTCTGGGTGGCGACCTGGCGGATCTGATTTGACTCCTGATAGAGCTGCTGAGTTGCGTGCTCCACCTCCTGCAGGCTGTGGCGAAAACCTTGCACCATGTCACTGACGGCGCGGGTCATCTGGCCCAGCTCATCCTGGCTCGGATTGAGCAGGGGGAGGGATAGATCCCGCTCCTTGGCCATGCGGGTCATGGTCAGTTGCAGGTGGCGCACAGGTCGCTTGATGTAGTGTTGCAGCACCCAGGCCAGCAGCCCGAAACCGAGCCCGAACACCACCACCAGACTGCCGCTCAGGATCAGGTTGTTATGGCGGATCTCGCCAAAGGTGTGGCTGAGATCGTAACTGATACGCACGGCCCCCATGACGGTGCCTTCCGCCACCTGATGGCAGGTGGTGCATTGGGTGCCGCGATACTCTTTGAAAGCCTTGAAGGGTTTGATCAGGGTGAGCTGGTTGCCCTGTTGCTCGATGATGGTTTCCCCCTGGACTATGGCTCTTTCATCCAGGCTGTCCTGCACCTTCTGATCCGGGTGGCCGGGTCCGAACAGATCGCTCACGGCGGGGGCGCGGATCAGACGAGCCTCGACTATCCCGGCCTCGCTCTTGAGTTTGGTCTGCACAATTTGTCGGTTGGCCATGCCGCCAGTCATCATGAGAACGTTGAGTTGATCCATATAGGTGTTGGCAGCACTGTCGACTTTTTCACCGGCCAGCCTGATGGCGAGATCTCGCTGCAACCAGGCGGAGAGTTCGAAACTGAGGGCGAAGGTACAGCCGATGACCAGGGTGAGAGGGAGAAAAATTTTCCAGTTCAGTGACAGGTTTTGCATAGTTAGCTGGTCCATGCGCAGGTGGGCGATCGTCAATGGTGGGCGACTCTCCCCACGCTCGCTCGTCAGGGAGGGGGAGATGGTTCTCTATCGGCACACCCTACCTCATCTTGAGTAAATTATCTGTTAACTGGATCCATGATAGAGGTTAATAGTGGGTAGCAAAGGTGAGTTGGATGAGATTGGTTTGATCCAGCACAAACTTGGCATCAATTGATAGTGGTTATCATTTGCATTATTTCCATGCGGTAACCAGCCAGCGATGACATTACACCTGACCCCGACCATGACCGGACTCTCTACGCCGGATCCTCTCAAGTTTGCCTTCAGCGCCAAAACCTCTGCCCACGCCAGCCGGGGCGGCATTCGCCCCTTTTCCCTCGACGATGCAGGCTGGCAAGCCTGGTGGCAGCAAGGGAGCCAGGCCGATGAGCGTGCGCTTTACATCCATGTTCCGTTTTGCCGAAAGCGCTGCAGCTTCTGCAATTTCTTCGAAAATGGCGCCAATCCGGCGCGCATGAGCCGCTATATGGCCGCCTTGTGCGACAGCCTGATCCGGGCGGCGGATACTCCCTTGGCCCAAAGCAGACCCTTTTCGGCTGTCTATGTGGGAGGCGGCACGCCGACTGACATGGCGGTAGAGGATTTAGCCCGATTGGGCAGGGCGATTCAACGCTTTCCACTGACCCTGGATGCCGAGGTGACCCTGGAAGGGCGCCTCAACGGTTTTGATGATGCCAAGTGGCAGACAGCGCGGGCGGGGGGCTTCAACCGCTTCTCGTTCGGGGTACAGAGTTTTGACACCCGGGTGCGCCAGCAGGCGGCCCGCTTCGATGACAGGCAGACCCTGCTGGCCCGTCTCGGCGAGCTGACCCAAGATGATGCGGCCGTAATAGTGGCGGATCTCATCTTCGGTCTGCCGGGTCAGGATGATGCCGTGTGGCGCCAGGATATTGCGGATGTGATGTCAAGCGGGGTACACGGCGTGGATCTCTATCAGCTCATCCCCATGGCGGGTACCAACCTGGAGCGGGCCGAGGCGAGCGGCAAACCGGGCTGGGCGGCCGATGGTCAGCAACGGGCCGCCATGTATGCCTACGGCGCCCAGACGCTGGAGCAGGGCGGCTGGCAGCGGCTCTCCTGCAGTCACTGGCGGCGCGGCGATGCCGAGCAGAGCCGCTACAACCAGATGGCCAAGCGCGGTGCCGAGATCCTTCCCTTCGGGGCGGGGGCCGGAGGCAACGTGCATGGCCATGGCCTCATGTATGGCCGGGATCTGGCCCTCTGGCACGAGGCGCTGGCTGGCGGTGTGCGAGCGCCTGGCATGGTGATGGGACAGAACCCCAATGCGCCCACGGACGGCCTGCTGCGCGGTGCCCTCGACAGCGGCAGGTTGACGCTGGATCGCCTGCCCGCGCCGCTGAGGGCCCATCTGCTGCCGCTGTTTCAGGCTTGGCAGTTGCACGGGCTGGCAGCGTTGACGGAGGACAAGCTTGTGTTGACCCTGGCGGGACGTTTCTGGAACGTCAATCTGCAGGCGGGCTTGTTCGAGTTCTTGCAGCTCAACCCGATGGGCGGTACTCAGAGAGCCGTTAATTCGACAGAAGCCGTGCGTCACTCGCTGGTGTAACAGGCTGGCGTCAAAAAGAGGGGGGATAAAACAGGGCACTTTTCAGTGCCCCTGTTTTTAGTCATCCGTTGTGCACTTCTTCTACCCGTACCTGCAAGTGCCCTTCCGCCAGCGTGGTAACCAGGGTTTGCCCGGCGTTCACCTGAGCCGCGCGGTTGATCACGTCGCCGCTCTGGGTGCGGGTGATGGAGTAACCGCGCCCCAGGGTGGCGAGCGGGCTTACGCCGTCGAGGCGGGCAGTCAGCATGGCGAGGCGATGGCTGGCCTGATCCTGGCGCTTGGCGATCAGTGCATGCAGCCGCTCTTGCGCCAGTTGGTGGCGACGACGACCGATTGCCAGCAGCCGCTCCGGGCTTTTGGCCTGCAGGCGAAGTTCGAGGTTGGCGAGGCGCCGCTCCCCCTGATGCAGCCGCTGGTTCAGCAGTTGCTGCAAGCGGGCGGAGAGCTCGTCGAGACGTTGGGATTGCTGCTCCAGTCGGCGTTTGGGATCCTGATGGTCGAGCCGCTTTTGCAGCAGCACAAAGCCGTGGCGGGCGGCGGTTTGGTGGCGATTCATCGCCTGCACCAGTCGCTGCCAGAGGTGGGCGAGGCGCTGGGCGCGAGCGCTTTGATCCGGTGCCACCAGTTCGGCGGCAGCCGATGGTGTGGGGGCGCGAAGATCAGCGGCAAAGTCGCTGATGGTGACATCCACCTCATGGCCCACAGCGCTGATCACCGGAATGGCAGAGTTGGCGATGGCGCGCGCTACCACCTCTTCGTTGAAGCACCAGAGATCTTCAAGGGAGCCGCCGCCGCGACCGACGATCAGCACATCTACCTCGGCGCGGCGGTTGGCCAGGGCAACGGCCGCGACTATCTGGCCGATGGCGGCGCTGCCCTGCACCTGGGTCGGGTAAATAAAGATGGGCAGATCCGGGGCGCGGCGTTTGAGTACTGTCAGCATGTCGTGCAGAGCGGCGCCGGTGGCGGAGGTAACCAGCCCCACGGCGCGCGGTTCGCGAGGTAGCGGCCGTTTGCGGCCCTCGTCAAACAATCCTTCTGCCCCTAGCCGGCGCTTGAGCTCTTCAAAGCGCAGGGCCAGCACGCCGTCGCCGGCGGGCTGCATCGATTCGATGATGAGCTGATAGTCGCCGCGGGGCTCATAGAGGGAGACTCGGGCCTGCACCAGCACCTGCATGCCATCCTGCGGGCGAAATGCCACCCGGCGGTTGTTGCCCTTGAACATGGCGCAGCGCACCTGGGCGCCCAGATCTTTTAGCGAGAAGTACCAGTGGCCCGAGCTTGGCATCGCCAGATTGGAGAGCTCCCCCGTCAGCCACACCAGCCCCAGATCCTGCTCCAGGATCATGCGCACGGCGCTATTGAGGCGGGTGACGGTAAAGACCTGCTGCTCGCGGCCGTTCGCCGCACTGGATGGGGTATATCGGTTCAATGGCGCACCTCTGGTCTGCTCCGGCTGCGCCGGGATAAAACGATGGCCGCTATCTTAACCCGAAACGGGGGGCGGGAGCGAAGGATGGCAATGGTGACATGTCTTTGCAAAGAGAGGGGTCATCTGCCAGGAGCAAGCGGCAGAAGAGCAAGATTGGAAACGCGCTTGGCCATGGGGGCGAGTAGCATATTTTCCGGCAAGATTGCCAGCGACCGCAGCGGCTATACATCTTGCGGTATCGTCTCGATGCCACTGATATCTGCGACACCACCGGCTGTGGCTGCGTGTGATCAACAACCCTGTTTGGAGTTCCTCATGAATTGCTCGACCCCGTTAAGTTTGACGACCCGCTTGCTGCACTGGTCGGTTGCCTTGCTGATGATTGGCTTGACCCTGCTGGGTTATTTGATGGTGAAATTTGAAATATGGGATCTCTACGCCCTGCATAAATCTCTGGGGGTCATTGCACTGGTACTGATCCTGCCCCGCGCCATTATCCGCCTTGGCAAAGGGTGGCCGACGCCAGTTCGCCAATATCCCGCTTACGAGGCATTGGCTGCCAAGGCGATACATTGGGGATTGCTTGTTTCAACCCTGCTTATTCCGGTTTCAGGTCTCTGCTATTCCGGTGCGGCCGGGCGTGGCGTTGCCCTGTTTGGCGGGTTTATTATCCCGATGAATCCAGATATCAATGATCCTGCCAATGTCATTCCATACAGTGAATCCATTCGGGATATTGCTCATGCCGTCCATGTCTATTTGCCCTATATCATGCTGGCCCTGTTGCTGGTGCATATTGTCGGGGCGTTAAAACATCACCTGCTGGATAAAGACCTTACCTTGCTGCGAATACTTGGCCGGAAATAACCGGTTCGATGGGGGTTGGTTCGCGGGAAATATCAGGTGGTCGGGTGTGCAGCGGCAAAGAGGAGGGCAAGGGTTGTTGTTACTGGCTTGGTGTTGTTGAGATGGGGGGGGTGGTAAAGACCCGCGGCTCACGGCCTGTCGCCGTACTGGATGGGGTATATAGGTTCAATGGCATATCTGTTGTCTGCCCTGGCTGCGCCGGGATAAGACGATGGCCGCTGTCTTAACCCGGCGCGCGGCAGGAGCCGCTATCTGGCCCCTGCTTCTGACATGACCCTCCTCTGTCCCCTTACTTGCCGTCAGGCTGACTGACAAAGGCAATCTTGTGCAATCCATGCTGGGACGCCTGCGCCATCACCCTGGCTATGATGCCGTACTCGACTCGCTTGTCGATGCGCAGCTGGATCTCGGGCAGCTCCCCCTCGGCCTTGCCGGCAGTCTCCATCTGGGCGAGCAGGGCGGCCTCATCGACCTCCTTGTCGTTCCAGTAGATCTTGCCGGTGCCATCGATGGCGAGGGTGATGTCCTCCTTCTCCGGCTGATTGAGCTGGCTGCTGGCTTCGGGCAGCTCGAGCTTGACCGCATTGGTGAGCAAGGGGGCCGTGATCATGAAGACGATGAGCAGCACCAGCATGACGTCGATCATGGGGATCATGTTGATCTCGGAGAGGGGCTGATCGTCCCCGTCGTCCGACAATTTGCCAAATGCCATTATCTGCGCCCCTTTTTGGCTTCCCGCTCGGTCAGCAGGGTTACGTTGGTGGTGCTCTGCTCAAACCCCGTCACCAGCAGGGCAAACAGGTCGTAGGTAAAGGCCTCAAGCGCTGCCAATTTCAGGCGATTGCGCCGCACAAAGAAGTTGTAGATCAGCACAGCCGGCAGGGCGACGGCGAGGCCAAACCCCGTCATGATCAGGGCTTCACCCACGGGGCCTGCCACTTTATCCAGGCTGCTCTGGCCTGCCGCACCTATGGCCAGCAGCGCATGATAGATGCCCCAGACGGTACCGAACAGCCCGATAAAGGGGGCTGCCGAACCCACGGAGGCGAGGAAGGCAAGGCCCCGTTCCAGCCGTACCCGCTCATGGGTAATGGCCTGGCGCAGTGCTCGCAGCAAAAACTCATCCGGTGAACCCAGCTTGAGCGACACAGCTCGTTCATCGGCCCGGTTCAGCAGCATTACCGCAGCCAGCGCCGCACTGGTCACACGCCCGTAGGCCTCCTGCGGGGGGAGATGGGCCAACTGGCGCTCCATATCCTGCACGCTTGCGTGTTGCCAGAAACGGGTCACGAATTGTGCGTTGAGGCGGCGCTCACGCTGCCCAAGCACTATTTTCAGCAGGGTGTAATAGCAGGTGCCGAGGGACATCAACACCAGCAAAATAAAGGGAAGCAGTCCCACACCGGTATTTTGACTGAGTAGATGGTAAACCCCCATACCGTTACTTGTTATTTCCGGATCCATAGTTAAGCCCTTAATTGAAAGAGAATGGTGACCTTTGTCCAGGCCTCGACAGCCGCATTGTTCTGTTTGGCGGGAATAAAGCGCCAGCGACTGACCGTCTTGCGTGCAGTCATGTCCAGCCGCCGATAACCGCTGCCCTTGTCTACGTCCACCGAGGAGGCGGTGCCATCGGCTGCCACCCGCACCTTCAGGATGACGCGTCCTTCCTCACCCCTTCTTCTGGATTCATAGGGATAAGGTGGCTCAGGGTTGTTCAACCGCGGATCACGAGCGATGGGTGCGCTGCTGCCAGCCCCATGGCCGCTCTGCCGGGACTTGATCGGGGTGGCGGCACTGTCGCCTTGTCGGGTATCGGCCGATATCGGCGTGGCAGGGGCTGCTCTCTCCGCGACCGGTTCTGCCTTGGCAATTGGAGTGGCCTTGGGGGTTGGCGGTCTGGGTACTCTGGGTGCCGGTTTGGGAATGGGCTTGCTGGCCGGTTTTTGAACTGCCCGCTTTTGGGCGGGTATCGGTTTTTTTACGACAGCTTGAGCTGGGATTGCCGCCGCTGCCGCTTTGGCCGGTACGTCATTGACGCTGGCATCGCCGACCCAGCGGGCAGACAGGGTCAGCGGCAGGGGGGGCGTGATGGCTGCGGGGCGGTTTTCATATATCAGCCACAAAACAGCCAGGTGCAAGACGACAGTGATGGCAAGGCAACACAGGCGGACCGAACCAGGGTTGTCAGTGGTCAGCGCTGGCCTCGGATTACAAGCCTCCATCACTTCTCTATCCTCCGGATATTGATACTCAAAAGTGTGCGTTAAGCCATGAAAGCAGGCTCCAATGGCGGCAGCATGCCCCATACTCAGCACCTCAAACAATAACTATTATCAATCGCGTTTTAATCATGTGGTGCACGTTTCAGCGTCGATCAGGGGGCCTGTTCAGAGCGAATGCTGGAATGAAAAGACGCGAGAGGGGTCAGGTGAAATTATAAAATTAATTAAATCTCTCTATTTTTAGTGCGATTTTTCATGAGCAAGTCAAGGCGCTTAAATATTCTGGTGAGGACTTTTATATTTGTTTGTTTGTTTGATGGCTTTTTGAACATCAAAAATAGCGTTTGTTTTGTTGTCTATCTTGTCAAAGATAACCAATGAGGGTCCAGTGATAGATAGCGACAGGTGATGGACATTATTTTAAATGGATATTGATCAATATATTCACAATCGTATTCAGGTATGGGAGATGAGGATCTTGTGTTGTCGGCTCATGCTCCGGTTTGCGAGGAGAGGGATGCCGTTGAGGGACGGGAGTGGGGAAGGGGGCGCAGCCGTTGGCAAGAAAAAGTCGTCGGGCGCTTTTTGCATAAAACAGCAGTCTGGCAACTCTTCTGCCCCCAAAGTGCCCTTTTAGGACTGATAATCTTGGTTTTTTGGCCTCTTGGCACGTCAAACACGGGCTACGCCATAAAAAATTCAAAAAACTTCTTTACCAGTGACCAATCGGTGAGTAAACTTCGTCGGCAATATTTTACACCCCCACTTCCTCAACGGTGAGATATTGCCATGCTCAGGATTGCCAAAGAAGCGTTAACCTTCGACGATGTACTGTTGGTTCCCGCCCACTCCGATGTTCTTCCCAATACTGCCGATCTGCGTACCCAGCTGACATCCTCTATCAGCTTGAATATCCCCATGATTTCCGCTGCCATGGACACAGTGACCGAAGCCCGTCTGGCTATCGCACTGGCCCAGGAAGGGGGTATCGGCTTTATCCACAAGAACATGTCCATCGAGCAGCAGGCTGCAGAAGTGCGCAAGGTCAAGAAGTACGAGAGCGGTGTGGTCACTGACCCCGTCACAGTACGCCCTGACATGACCATCGCCCAGGTCAAGGAGCTGAGCCACAAGAACGGCTTCGCCGGCTACCCGGTCGTGACCGAGGGCAACCTGCTGGTCGGTATCATCACCGGCCGCGATGTGCGCTTCGTGATCGACCTCTCCCAGACAGTCGAACAGATCATGACCCAGAAAGATCGTCTGGTGACAGTGCGTGAAGGGGCTCCTCGTGAAGAGGTGGTTGCCCTGATGCAAAAGCACCGTATCGAGAAGGTGCTGGTGGTCAACGCCGATTTCAAACTCAAGGGCATGATCACCGTCAAAGACTTCCAGAAAGCCGAACGCAAGCCGAACGCCTGTAAAGACGAGCGCGGTCGCCTGCGCGTCGGTGCCGCCGTCGGTGCCGGTGCCGGAAACGAAGAGCGTGTCGCCGCCCTGGTGGAAGCCGGTGTGGACGTGCTGCTGATTGACTCCTCCCATGGCCACTCCCAGGGCGTGCTGGATCGCATCAAGGCGACCCGCGATGCCTATCCTGAGCTGCAAATCATCGGTGGCAACGTGGCCACTGCCGCTGGCGCCCTGGCACTGGTCGCCGCCGGCGTCAATGCCGTCAAGGTGGGTATCGGCCCTGGCTCCATCTGTACTACCCGCATCGTGACCGGTGTCGGTGTCCCCCAAATTACCGCCATCTCCGACGCCGTTGACGCGCTGGAAGGCACTGGCGTGCCCGTGATTGCCGATGGTGGCATCCGCTTCTCCGGCGACGTGGCCAAGGCCATCGCCGCTGGCGCCAGCTGCGTCATGGTGGGCTCCATGTTCGCCGGTACTGAAGAAGCGCCGGGCGAAATCGAGCTCTATCAGGGCCGATCCTTCAAGTCCTACCGTGGCATGGGTTCTCTTGGCGCCATGTCCAAGGGCTCCAGCGACCGTTACTTCCAGACCGACAACGCCGCTGACAAGCTGGTGCCGGAAGGGATCGAAGGGCGCGTGCCGTACAAGGGCCGCCTCAAAGAGATCATTCACCAGCAGATGGGCGGCCTGCGCTCTTCCATGGGCTTGACCGGCTGCGCCACCATAGACGACATGCGCACCAAGGCCGAGTTCGTGCGCATCTCCGGCGCCGGGATGAAAGAGTCCCACGTCCACGATGTGACCATTACCAAAGAAGCCCCCAACTATCGGATGGGCTGATAAAACGGGGCTGCGGCCCCGTTTCTCCACCAGTTTTTATCCCCGAGCCTTTTGTTACAACATCAGCCTGATGCAGGAATAAAATGACTAAAGACATTCACCAGCACCGTATTCTGATCCTGGATTTCGGTTCCCAGTACACCCAGCTTATCGCCCGCCGTGTCCGTGAAATCGGCGTCTACTGCGAACTGTGGGCCTGGGACGTGACCGAAGCGCAGATCCGCGAATTCAATCCGAGCGGCATCATCCTCTCCGGCGGCCCCGAGTCCGTGACCGAGGCTGGCAGCCCCCGTGCCCCCGAGTATGTGTTCAACGCCGGTGTGCCTGTGTTCGGTATCTGCTACGGCATGCAGACCATGGCCGAACAGCTGGGTGGCAAGGTGCAATCCTCCACCGAACGTGAATTCGGGTATGCCCAGGTGGAAGTGCTGGGCCAGACCAATGCCCTGCTGCGCAGCATCGAAGATGCCATCGCCCCCAACGGCAATGCGCTGCTGGACGTCTGGATGAGCCACGGCGACAAGGTCACCGCCATCCCGGCCGACTTCACCACCATAGCCCAGACCGCCACCTGCCCCCATGCCGCCATGGCCTGTGAGTCCAAGCACTTCTACGGCGTGCAGTTCCACCCGGAAGTGACCCACACCCGTCAGGGTGCCCGCATGCTGGAGCACTTCGTCAAGGACATCTGCGGTTGCGAATGCCTGTGGACTCCGGCCACCATCATCGACGACGCCGTTGCCCGCATTCGCGAGCAGGTGGGTGACGATGAAGTGATCCTGGGTCTCTCCGGCGGCGTCGACTCCTCCGTGGTCGCCATGCTGGTACACCGTGCCATCGGCGATCGCCTGACCTGCGTCTTCGTCGACAATGGTCTGCTGCGCCTGAACGAGGGTGAGCAGGTAATGGAGATGTTTGGCGATCATTTCGGTCTGAACATCATCAAGGTCGAAGCCGAAGAGCGCTTCCTCTCCGCCCTGGCGGGTGAAGATGAGCCGGAAGCCAAGCGCAAGATCATAGGCCGCGTCTTCGTTGAAGTGTTCGACGACGAAGCCAAGAAACTGAAAAATGCCCGCTGGCTGGCACAAGGCACCATCTATCCGGATGTGATCGAATCGGCCGCCAGCAAGACCGGCAAGGCCCACGTCATCAAGTCCCACCACAACGTCGGCGGCCTGCCGGCCGAGATGAAGATGGGTCTGGTCGAGCCGCTGCGCGAGCTGTTCAAGGACGAAGTGCGCCGTGTCGGTCTGGAGCTGGGTCTGCCCTACGACATGCTCTACCGTCACCCCTTCCCGGGCCCGGGTCTGGGCGTGCGCGTCCTTGGCGAAGTGAAGAAAGAGTACTGCGATATCTTGCGCCGCGCCGACGCCGTCTTTATCGAAGAGCTGCGCAAGGCCGACCTCTACAACCAGGTCAGCCAGGCGTTCGCCGTCTTCCTGCCGGTGCGCTCCGTTGGCGTCATGGGCGATGGCCGCAAGTACGACTGGGTGATTGCCCTGCGCGCCGTCGAAACCATCGACTTCATGACCGCCCACTGGGCCCATCTGCCCTATGACTTCCTGGGTCACGTGTCGAATCGCATCATCAACGAGATCAATGGCATCTCCCGCGTGGTGTACGACGTCTCCGGCAAGCCGCCCGCAACTATCGAATGGGAATAAGCGGCTCGCGCCCTTCTGCCCTTCGAGCATAAAAATGCAAAAAAGACGCCCTTGCGGCGTCTTTTCTTTTTCCAATCGTTTGCGCCTCAATTTTCTGCTCATTAGCCGCTTTTGGACCTCTTCGCCCCTGTCAGATATGACAGAGGCGCTTTGCGGATCCGGTACTAGGCTCTGCCATGCCAATTGAGACCGGTGCTGTGAGGCGGCGATCGTGGCAAAGGGGAGGGCCAACAGGCGCGTTAACCAGCGCAAGATGGCCCATCGTCATACCATTGAACTTTCTCGGTATGTCACCCCAGTGGAGACCAGCAACCACTTGAATCAACGGGGCGGAACCCGAACAGCCATACGAGTAGGGACAAGAGATCACGGAGGGTTTGTTATGTCAGAACAAGCAGTGTTGGTGGGTGGATGGACCGCATATCACAAGCTGACCGCCGAGGATCAGGCGGTATTTGACCAGGCGCTGAAAGGATTTGTCGGGGGGCAGTACGTACCCTTTGAAGTCTGCACTCAGGTGGTGGCCGGCACCAACTACCGCTTCAAGTGCAAGAGCACAGTGCCGCTTGCCAAACCGATCCATGGCGAAGCCGTGGTGCAGATCTTCAAATCACTGGACGGGGATGCCCATATCACCTCCATCACCCCGATCTGATTGGGTTGCGGGGCAAGGCGGGGAGGGGGCATAGCCTCCAATCGGTTTACCCCAACACCCTGCAATAAGAAAGACGCCTGAGGGCGTCTTTTCATTTACCAATTGTTTGCGAGAAAATTTTACTCCTGGCACAGGGGAGAAGTCGTGTTGCCAATGTTGTCATGGTGAGTTCCTGAGTCGATCGGCAGAGCGCCATCTATCGCGTCCACATATGGCGGCAGACTGTGGTTTATCGGGAGTAAGCTCCGTCCATCAGGAGCTATGGAGGCAATGGAGCCGTACCCGCGCAGCTTCGATGCTTCATCTTGATGCATGATGATGATGCGAGTTGCTGATACGTTCCCCCCAGGATGGGTTAATTTCTTGATCTGGCTTGGGAAACACCTACCTTCCGCTTTTTCTTGCCTCTCTCGCTCGCTAGGATAGTCGTCTGGATATGGCCTCTTTGGAGTCACCTATGAGTCAGGCCAGAGCAACAACGCAGGTCAAAGGCAGTAAACTGGAAGCTGCCCTGCGGTAGCTTGGCTGTTATTCGGGGATCGTACGAGCACGCCTCCAGAGCCAGTGGGTGCCACAGTGGATGGAAGCTAAGGCGGTCAGATACCAGGGATGGTTTAGTAATGCATTGATTTAAAAATATTTTTATGATTGTGAGGGGGACGTTGAGTTATGCGGAAGGCTCTGATATTGGATTAGTACCGCTTTCCATCTAGTCACTGTTAGGCCTCATATATATCGGCGAATTCGTTAATTTTAGTTTTAATAGGGAGATTTCATGCGAACACTGCTTTTTTTCTTACTTGTATTTGCTGCATTCTTGATCTCATTGCAAGTCGGCCTTTCTTTGATGGGCATGGATGCATTGCAGGGCAATTCCGGACTGAAACAAGCGCAAGAAGTTGTTGACTCCATTTCGTCCAGTGCATGGCAATTTGGTCAACCCCTACTTCAGCTTGTTGTTGTTCTAGCACTTGGTGAGTGGTTCGTCTCGCGACTCGGGCTCAAGGTATCGTCCATTGGCTTAGGTTCAATAAATATTCAGACCTTCATTGCGATTGCGATCGTCTTTACCTTCTGTCTGGCTGCGCTGGGAAATCTGCCGGGGTTGGCGTACCTGAAGGATGTAGTTCTGATTGTCATTGGTTTCTATTTTGGTACCAGATCCAAGCAAGATTAGAGTGCTGAGCCTGTTGAGTAGGTTGTTCCTAGCAACGTCAAATCTGAGGCCTAACCCATCGTTCAACCGGGTATACTCTGGCGTTTCTACGCCGGATGTTATTTCATTTTTACCTGCTACGTCACTCTGTCGTATGCCGGTTAACTAAAACGTTGTATGGCTAACATGCCTCTATATAAAAGTTAACTAAAATTAGGTTGTTTATGAATATTAATGAAATAAAAGAAATTCTGCATGAGAGTCTTCCAAACTATTTTTCTACTCTATCGTCGTCCAGTATTTATTATGTTGAGATGTCGTATCTTAGTCTTATCATAATAACGAAAAGAAGAAGGTTTGAGTTACCAGTTGAGAACTTTTATGAGTTGTTCGTGGATGTAATATCTACAGGTAGTTTCGATATCTCTCGATATAGGTACAAACATAAGCACTCAGTTTACTTACTTCCGATAGTGAAACTTATTTTTATAACTATGGGAAATAATATTTATGGTTTTGAGCCTCCTAAAGGTGGGTGGAAAAAAGAGTTATCGAAGTCTTTTTTAGACAATAAAAATTTCTATCCTGAACTTGAAGTTAGAGGTGATGTCATCTCTCACAACATCATGAATTTTATTGGCTTAAGTGTTGATGATGAAAAAATAGAAAACGTTTTAGTTGATGTGAATTATGCAACAAATAGAAAGCCTTCTGGAGATCAAAGTATTTTTTCTGATTCCCGTGATGGTCAGACAAATTATGGAGTTGCAACAGTCTCAATTCCTAAGAATGAACACTGTTCTGGAAACGTGGAACGCCCATTTGAATTTTTGAGTTTTACTTTTAGAGAAAATAAAAATAAACATTTTGTTCTAGAATCTGGTAAAGAACTTAATGAGTCAGATTTTTTTGATAAAATTGAAACTGATTCCGGTAGTAAGAAGTTAATTTTATTCATTCATGGGTATAATGTTAGCTTCAAAGATGCTGTTTTTAAGGCTGCTCAAATTAAATATGATTTAATGTTTGAATTTCCTATTATATTGTTTAGTTGGCCGTCAAAAGGAAGTGTTGCATCATATGTTTCAGATAAAGAAAGTGCACTTTATTCATCTTCTGCTCTAAATAATTTACTTAAAAAAATATCTGAGCTTAATATCGAAGAAGTTATGGTTGTTGGACATAGCATGGGCACTTTTTGTTTGGCTGAAGCCTTAAAGTCTTTTACAGCTAATAGTGCATCATTTAAACGTTTGATTCTTGCTGCAGCAGATATACAAAAAGAAGCATTTTTGGATATCTATGCTCACAAAATCATTAATACTTTCGATATGGTGTCTTTGTACGCATCATCTTCTGATAAAGCTTTAATTGTTTCAAAAATAATCAATGAATTTGAGCGAGTAGGTGATACTCGAGATGATATTCTTGTTATTGATGGTGTTGAGTCAATTGATATGTCAGGAGCAGATGAGAATTTATTCAGCTTAAGACATTCCTATGTGTCTGAAAGCAATAAGGCCTTGGATGACATGTATCATTTTTTAATTAATGGCCTACCTGCCAGCAAAAGAAGATTAAAAGAAATGTTTAATAAGCAGGCAATGAGATACTGGTCCATTAATAATTAAAATCCATATAATAAGTTGCTTAAGCGGCTGTGTAACAGTAGGCTCACGCTCGTTTCTAGCAAATATAGCCGACAGTCTTGAGCCGCTTATCAAGGCGTTATACAGCATTAACTTGAGATGTGCCGTAGGGGGCAATGAAATTAAGCCACTAATTCGGTGCTTCATACACAGCACAAAAGTCGTGCTGAAAACGGTGCAATGCACTGCGCTTATTGCACCCTACGTGTTTCGTCAATTCGCTGGGTTGGCGTTGCCAAGCGCCATGCCCCGCCAAAGCAACAAAAGGGGCGAGCTTTGCCCCTGACTCTTCTAATTATCTCCTTTAGAACGCCGGGGGTTGTCCTACGCAGCCTGATTGTCCGCTGTCTCACAACCAGAAGCTTCTGTTTTCTCCTATCAGACCGGCCAACCTCACTCATACCTCGCCGCTTCCCAGGCGTGTATCGCCTGTTTACGGGTTTCGCCCCAGTGATAGCCGCCGAGTTTGCCGTTTTGCTGGATGACCCGGTGGCAGGGGATCATCAAGGCGACGGGGTTGGCGCCCACCGCCAGCCCCACGGCACGGGCGGCCTTGGGGTTGCCGACGGCGCTCGCCACCTGGGCGTAGCTCACCACCTTGGCTGGCGGGATCTGCAGCAGCGCCCGCCAGACGCTGATCTGAAAGTTGGTGCCGCTCACATGCAGCGAGATGGGGCGGTCCGCCGTCTTGCTGCCATCGAACATGGTGTGGATGACCTCCTGGGTGCGCGATGGCGATTCTCGCAGCTCTGCCTCAGGCCAGCTCTGGGCGAGGGCGGCCAGCGGCGCCTGTGGGGCCTGGTCATCGAGAAACGAGAAGTTGCACACCCCCCGCGGTGTCAGGGCGACGAACGCCTGGCCGAAAGGGGTGTCGTGCACCCCGTGTTCGATGACGAGTCCGGCTCCGCGCTGTTTGTACTCCCCCGGCGTCACGGCCTCCAGCTGCACGAAGTGATCGTAGAGCCGCGAGCCGCTGCTAAGGCCCAGGGTATCGGCCACCTCAAGCAGCGGGCGTGACTCCTGCAGCAGCGCCTTGGCCTGCTCCAGGGTCAGCACCTGCAGATAGCGTTTGGGCGTCACTCCGGCCCAGCGGCTGAACAGCCGCTGGAAGTGAAAGGGGCTTAAGTGCACGTGCGCCGCTATCTCGTCCAAGGTGGGCTGGCGCTCCACCTGACTTGCGATAAAACGGATGGCATCGGCGATGCGGGCGTAATCAGACATAAGGCACTCTCACGATAAGTTTGTGGTCGCAGGATGTTGGGGGCGACAACGTCATGTGCGACAAATTGATACCCCACCATCGGCCAGCAGTGCAATGCCGGTGGTAAAACTGGATGCATCAGACGCCAGATAGAGGGCCGAGCGGGCGATCTCCTCCGGTTGGGCCAGCCGTTTGAAGGCATGCATATTCTGCACAAAGGCGAGACTCTCCGGTGTATTGGTAAAGGCCTGCCCCATGGGGGTGTCGGTGCCCCCCGGCAGCAGGGCGTTGACCCGCACCCCTTGCGCCCCATACTCTGCGGCCAGCACCTGAGTCAGGCCGATGAGGCCCGCCTTGCTCGCGGCATAGGCCGCCATGCCTGGCAGACCCAGGGTATGGCCGACGAAGGTGGAGGTAAAGATAAGGGAGCCGCCCCCGCGCGCCAACATGGCGGGGATCTGGTATTTGGCCCCCACAAAGGCGCTGGTGAGGTTGGTATCCAGGGTTTCCTGCCACTGCGCCAATTCAAGCTCCTGTACGCTGCACGGTGTCCCCGTGCTGCCGGCATTGTTGAAGGCGATATCGAGCCCGCCGAAACGGGTCAGCGCGAGATCCACCAGGGCGCGTGCGTAAGTCTCGCTTCTGACGTCCCCCGCCAGGCTCACCACCTGGCCCCCATCATGGCGGATCTCTTCGACCAGCAGGTCCAGCTCGGGCTGGCGGCGGGCGCCGACGACGACGCTGGCCCCTTCCCGGGCAAACAGGATGGCGCTGGCGCGGCCGATGCCGGAGCTGGCGCCGGTGATGATGGCGACCTTGTTGGACAGTAGTGACATGGCAGTTCCCTCGCTGAGTGTGTTGTGCGCCAGTTAAGTGGCGCACAGGGTTGGCAGTGGATTGGAACCTCAATAGGTTCGAACCCACTCGGGTTTGACCCCACTATGGCAACCAGCCCTCGCTGACACGACCCGGATCTTGCTCTCTTTGTTCCCATGTCGCTTTGCTACACGTCGATGCAGGCCTTCGTGGCAACAAAAGGGGCGATCTGCGCCCCGAATTCTTTATAATGCCCCCCTTTAAAACCGCCGGATGCAGGTCCGGCGCGCGCTGATGGCTGATTGCGCCGTCAGAGTGGTCATCAGGATTGAGAAACGGTTATGCATACTCTGGAACAGCTGCGCGCGGGTGAACTGTGCGGCGCCCGCCATCTGAAGCTTTGTGAAGATCTGACGGAGTTCCCACCCGAGATCCTGAGTCTCAAAGAGACGCTCGAGGTGCTGGATCTCACTGGCAACCAGTTGAGTCGGCTGCCTGACGAGCTGGCCGGGTTCAGCAAACTGCGCATCATTTTCTGCTCCGAGAACCGCTTTACCATGCTGCCAGAGGTGCTGGGGCGCTGCCGGTTGCTCACCATGGTGGGCTTCAAGGCCAACCGGATCGCCACGGTTCCCGCTGCGTCGCTGCCGGCGGGGCTGCGTTGGCTGATCCTGACTGACAACGCCATCGAACAGTTGCCCGATGAGTTGGGTCAGTGCGATGCCCTGCAAAAGCTGATGCTGGCGGGCAATCGCTTGACCGCCTTGCCAGAGACACTGGTTAATTGCCATCGGCTTGAACTGCTGCGCATCGCCGCCAACCGCATTGAGCGCTTCCCCGGCTGGTTGCTCACGCTGCCGCGCCTCGCCTGGCTCGCCTATTCCGGCAACCCTTTTAGCGAGAGGGAGGAGGCGCGGGCCATCGATGTGGATCATGTGGCTCATATCGCCCTAGTGCCGTGGCGGGCGCTTGAGTTGGGTGAGCTGCTGGGGCAGGGGGCCTCTGGCGTGATCCATAGTGCCACCCGCATCACTTGCGACGGATTGCAGGGTGACGGGCCGCGCTCGGTGGCGGTCAAGTTGTTCAAGGGTGCCGTGACCAGCGATGGTTTGCCTCACTGCGAGATGGCGGCGTCGCTGGCGGCCGGCACTCATCCCAACCTGATCAGGGTGCTGGGGAAGGTGGCGGATCACCCCTCCGGCATGCCGGCGTTGGTGATGGCGCTGATAGACCCCAAGTTTGCCAATCTGGCCGGTCCGCCGAGCCTGGACTCCTGCACCCGCGACGTCTATCCGGCAGGGCTGTCGTTCACCCCGGCCGCCGTGCTCACCATGGCGCAGGGCATAGCGGCTGCCGCGGGGCATCTGCATGAGCGAGGCATCATGCACGGCGATCTCTATGGCCATAACATACTGCACTCCTTACAAGGGAAGGGTCAGGTGCTGCTCGGCGATTTTGGCGCTGCCTCTTGCTACGACCGCACGGAATGCGTGCTGGCCGAGGGGCTGGAGCGGATAGAGGTGAGAGCCTTTGGGTGCCTGCTGGACGAGTTGCTGGCACGCTGCCAGCCACAGAGCGAGGCACTGCAGGATCTTGCCCTGCTGGCTCGGGCATGCCTCTGCGAACAGGTGTCGCAGCGCCCCTCGTTCGCGCAGATCTCGGCCAGGATAACGGCAGTGGCGGCCATGAGGGTCGCCGAGTCCGTCTGTGCCTGAGCCTGCGCGACCAGTTGGCATGTCAGCGCACGTTGTTTTGGTGAGGCTGCCGATCACCCATCACATATCCATGACATAAAGATGTCAAAAAAGGGGCCTGGTGGTCCCTTTTGGTTTTGCAATCGTTTGCCTGGCAAAAATCACCCGTCGGCTCGGCGCAAGGCTTGCGTGCGCCGGGTTAAGTTGTGATATTGAGGCATCTTCAGGTAACAGGGGTATTAGGATGGAAGCTGCGTTTTGGCATCAGCGTTGGGAAGAGAACCGGATTGGCTTTCATCAGGCAGACTTCAATCGCTGGCTGCAATCCTGGTGGTCTGCCCAGCAACAGGATGAACCCGTGCTGGTGCCCCTGTGCGGCAAGTCCCGCGACATGCTCTGGCTCAATGGTCTGGGGCACCCCATCGATGGTTTCGAGCTCTCTGCGCTCGCCATCGAACAGTTCTTCAGTGAAAACCAGCTCACCGAGACCCTCAGCGAGCTGGGCCCTTATCAGTGCCATCAGCACGGCTCCTTGCGCATCCATCAGGGGGATTTCTTTGCCGCCCCCGAGCTGGGGCGTCGCTACCGGCTGGCCTATGACAGGGCGGCGCTGATCGCCTTGCCAACGGAGATGCGCCGCCAGTATGCGGAGCTGATGAGCCGCCTGATGGAAACCGGTGGCCAGATCCTGCTGGTGACGTTGGAGTATCAGCCGGAGCAGCAGAAACAGCCGCCCTTCTCGGTGGGGGAAATGGAAGTGCGCACCCTGTTTGAGCGCGATTTTCGGGTGGAAGTGCTGGGCCGTGCCGCAGAAGTGGATCACCCCAGGGTACTCTCCGGTCAGCTCTCCTATTTTGATGAAGTGGCCTATCGCCTGATCCGCCGCGGCTGACAAGTGAAAGCGTGATCCAGGCCGACAAACCGGCAGGTCACTGACTCTTTGCTACCTCCTTTGACATAGATCAACGTGACAAGGGAGGGGAGTGCCTAAGATGAGCCTGTTTCTCAATCACTGTTGATATTGGCAGGTGCGCTCTGGTTTGAACCATCCGGCCGACCATCAACGCAGTGTCTGATTTTCACGCTCATGTTCACTTTTGGCGGCTTTGGTCGCAATTGTTATGGTTTTTCCAGCCGACCCCAAGGGGTCGGCTTTTTATTGGGCGGGATTGGCTGATGGGCGGGAATGCCTGCTTCAGGCCTCTAAGGTGTTGGCGGCGAGCCTGAACGCCTTGGGGTCGTCGATAAACTGGCCCGTGATGCGTTCGTCATGCTCATGACCCTGACCATAACTGCAGAGGATCAGTCTGTCCGAGGTGCGTGAGCGCAGCTGTATGATGAAGCGCACCAGGTCGGCACGGCTCAGTTTGCCCACCTCTTCGCACACCCTTTCCCGCTGATCAAACCCCAGATCCTTGTTGCCTATGCTGACCCAGAGCCGCTGGCCGCGACTGCGCAGGTTGGCGTCCCGTTCGCTCAGCTGGGCCTGCAGGCCCACCTTGCTGTCTTGCCACTGTTGCTCGGTCAGCTCCAGCATGGCCAGCGGGAAGAGGTCGATGAACTCCTCCACTGCATCCAGCAGGTGCTGGGGCCCTGCCACTGGCGACTGGATATAGAAGATGAGGCCGGGGTGACGGTTGAGGGGCAGGTTGCCGGCACCCACCACGTACCCCAACTGCTGGCGCGTGCGCAGCTCGTGGAAGAAGGTGGACGACATTATGTGGTTTGCCAGGGTGAAGCAGGCGAGATCCCGCGCCCGGGTGGTGCGGGACTGGTAGTAGACCAGCAGTGCCGAATCTTCGTGCTCGCAGCCCTGCTCACGAATGAGGGTGCCCCTGTTTTGGATGGAGATGAGCGGGCGGCGGGTCTCGGCACTGGGCTGGCTGTGGGTGCCGAGGTGGCGCTCCAGCAGGGCGGCCAGTTCGAGCGCCTCGGCGGCATTCCAGTCACCGTGAACCAGCGCTTCTATGTGTACCTCCCCGAACAGCTGGGCGACAAACGCCGGCATCTCGCCAAGTTCCACGGTGCGTAGATGGCGCAGCAACTGCTCGAACGGCGGGTTGTTTGGTTGCAGCAAACTGGTGAGCTGGTTGAACAGCTGGGAGATGGGCCGCGCCTTGGACTGGTTGTCCCAGTTGCGGATGAGCTGCTCTTTTATCTCGGCGAAGCGGCCCGGATCCGGATAGCCCAGGGTGCGGTTGCCGAGGATCATGTCGAGCAGCAGGGGTTGCTTGTCCGCAAAGCCGCTCAGGTTGATGGTAAAGCCGCCCTGGTGGGCATAGATCTGGTAGCCCAGCCCCGCCAGCTCCGCCGGGTAGGTAAGGGCGTTGAGGTGATCCGTGAGCAGTTCCACCGCAAGCCTGGCCATGGCGATGTGGCGGGGGCTTTTGACCGCGTGCTCGCTGTCGATCGAGATATAGAGGTTGCCCTTGGGCACGCTGAACTGATGCTCGTGCAGATGCCAGAGCCGAAACCCAGGTCTGTCGATGATGCAAGCGGGCATGTCGGCCTGCAGTGCTGGCTGGCGCGGATCGAGCCGGTTGCTGATAAAGGGGTTCGGCAAGGGCAGGGTGAGGGCCGGATCAGGTTCGCTCTGCTGCCAGTGGATCTTTTCCGCCTCCGTGATGATGTCAACGCCATAGGGGGTCTGATACCAGCGGGCCAGACGATCCGTGGCCAGCTCAGGCGCCGTGATGGTCATGCGCAGGTTGTGTGGCGTGAGTTTGGCGAGCAGGCGGCGGATCAGTGCCTCGTCGTATTCGCGCATCATGTAATCGCCGTAGAGCAGATCCTCGGGCGTGTAACTGAACAGGTTCAACACCAGGCCGGAAACGGTGTCGAGGGCCCGGCCCCGCTCCTGAAAGCGGAACGCCGACTCGAGCACGGTACGCTTCTCTTCGTAGCGCCAGCTTTCTACCCCGCCACGCTCGATGAGTTTCAGATAGCCGAACAGGGCGGCTACTATCTCGTTGACGTGTTCGAGCCCGAGCGGCGTGAGGCCAAAGCTCACCCCGAAATCCTTGAAGTTGGCACCGCTGATGCCGCCTCCGGCGGAGAGCTGGTTGACCCAGCCTTTTGCTTTCAGCAAGGAGAGCAGGCTGCCATCCCCTTCATAGCCGATGAGGTGGCTCAGGAAGGTGAGGGGTTTTTTGTCATAAAACTCATCCACATTGGGCAGCGGAAAGGTCAGCGCCAGCTTGCGGGTCTCCTTGACCGGATTGATGCGGATGCGGATGCCGAGATCGTCGATGCGATAGAGAGGAACCGTCAGGGCCGGTATTCCCAAATTGCGATTCAAAATGGGAGCGAAAAAGCGATCGCACCACGCAATCTGGGTCTCGATGGATTCAGGCGAGATCATCACCAGCGCCATGCGATCCGCGCTGTAGTGAGATTCGTAGAACCGGATGAGATCGGCGCGCAGATCCCGGCCGGGCAGATCCGCCAGAGTATCCAGGTTGCCGACCGAGAATTTGGAGAAAGGGTGGGCCGGGTTGACCGTCTCTTTATGTACCTGGTAGCTGCGGCGCACATCGTCCTGCAGCTTGAGGCGGTATTCGGAGTCGACCGCGTTGCGCTCTTTATCCACCCACTCGGGGGTGAAAGTGGGGCAGATGAAGAACTGGGAAAAACGGTCGAGACCGGCCTCGAAGAAGCCGGTGTCTATCTCGAAAAAGAAGTTGGTGAACTCGGTGCCGGTCCAGGCATTGTTGCTGCCGCCATGACGGCTCATAAATTGCTGGTACTCACCAGGCTTGGGATAAGTGCGGGTACCAAGGAACAGCATATGCTCAAGGAAATGAGCCATCCCCTGCCGATCGGCCGGATCGTCGAAATGGCCGGTGTTGACGGCCAGAGAGGCGGCAGACTTGTCGGTGTCGGGATCGCAGATCAACAAGACCCTGAGCCGGTTTGCCAGCTCCAGATAGTGGTATTGCCGATGGTCATTAGGGCTGGCATATGGGCTCATTGGCGCGTGACTCGTGTTGGATTTATTTGAATTTAAACATGATTATCGACCCCGCTATCCAGTGAGGCAAACCCTTTTCTGAGAGGTAGCGCAATTGTTTCCCCCGGCATGGCGGGGTAAGATCCTCCAGCTATCAAAACAGGCCCGTTGGGCGAGGTTGTAATGAAAATCTACATCATGCGTCATGGCCAGGCTGGCATGAATGCGAAAACAGATGAACAGCGTCCACTGACCGAGCAGGGAATTGAAGAGTCCATTCACATGGCCAGTTGGCTGGTGCCCCAACTGGACGGGGTGCTGGATTTGGTTGTCCACAGCAATTATCTGCGCGCCAGACAAACCTGGCAGAGCATATGCAGTGAATTGCCCAAGGCCACCAGGGTCGAAGAGAGCAAGGAAATCACTCCCTATGGGGATCCTGCTTTTGTCGCAAGCTATCTCACTGCGTTGGCGGCAACACATGACCATATTTTGATGGTCAGCCACCTGCCACTGGTGGGTTATCTGGTTCAGAGCCTCTGCCCGGCGGCAGGTGCCCCCATGTTTGCCACGTCAGGCATGGCCTGTATCGAATGGCAAGATGGCAAGGGGGTATTGCTCTGGCTGGAAGGACCACATACAATACGTTAAAAGTTAATGAAAAGTTATAGATTGGTTTTTTGGGGAAGAGAGTTGCGATTTTTCCGGATTTTTATAAAGAATTTACGGAATTATTTCGCAGAAGCTGCTGTCATACGGATACAACTGCAAGAGGTTGCAAACGATGAGAGTGTTCAAGAAGTACCTGCCACTGATGGTGGCAAAACATGTCAAAACCTTCTTCAAGGGGCGGATTTATATCCACGGCAGGGGGCGTTTTGATTTCCAGTCAGGCTTGCTGATGATGCCAACACCAGCTGACATACCCCACCGCCAGACCGTGGTCGAGGTCAATGAGATGATCTCCAGACTGCACATGGATGCGGCATAAGTTCTGTGCCATCCCATCCAGCCGCTTCATGCCCGCCACTGTGCGGGCATGATTGTTTTTGGCCCTGACATGGTCGAATTGGCTCAGTTCGATCTCGGTTCAACGTCACCCGCATTCGCAAAGCCGGGCTGTGCTTGCGAATCTTGTTTGCCCCCTTATACTCCCGCCTGAAATACCGGATCGTTTCTGTGGACAGCGTTATGCCTCTTGCCTTTTTGTTTCCCTTCTCCTGCATGGCCATCTGGTCTGGCAATGCCATTGTCAGCAAGCTGGCGGTTGGATTGCTTTCACCCGCGGCACTGGCCTGGTCGCGCTGGATGGTGGCCGCCATCATCTTGACGCCTTTCCTCGCACACAGGGCCTGGCGGGATCGGGCCAAACTGCGGGCCGGCTTCTATCAGCTGGCGGCGCTGGCCCTGCTCGGCATGGTGCTGAACCAGACCCTGGGGTACTACGCGGCGCAAACCCTGGGAGCCACGGAGATAGGTCTGATGATGGGGCTGACACCGCTGATGACGGTACTGCTCAGTATCTGGCTGCTGCGTGAGCGCCCCACCTGGGGGGCTCTGCTCGGTGGGCTTATCTCCATTCTGGGGCTGACCATCTTGCTGGGACAGGGGGATCCGTCCCGTCTGTTTACTCAGGGCATTCATATCGGCTCTGTCTACATGCTGCTCTCGGCGGGCACCTATGCCCTCTATAGCGTCTTGCTCAAAAAGTGGGATCTGGGGCTGGACAACTGGTCCATGCTCTACGGCCAGGTGCTGTGCAGCCTGCTGTTTCTCACCCCGTTTTACCTGCTGGTGGATGGGCAGTGGCCAGATGGGCGCGCGCTCTGGCTCATCCTGTATGCGGGGATCCCCACTTCGGCGCTGTCGCCTTGGCTCTGGATGCAGGGCATAGCCCTGCTGGGGGCAAGCCGCACCGCCATCTTCATGAATCTGCTGCCCGTGATGACGGCGGCACTGGCCATCAGCTGGCTGGGGGAAACGCTGACCAGCTATCACCTGATCGGTGGTGGCATGACGCTGCTTGGGGTATTGCTGGCGCAACTGCTGGTGCAGCCTGTGGTGCTGCGTCGTCGGGCCAGGGTGGCACTGGCAAGTTGTCGGGAAGATTGAAAAAAGACCGCCTTCGAGGCGGTCTTTCTGTTTAGGAGGTCAGGGCGTTACTGCGCGATGAGATAGAGGTCTTTCGAATAAACCACGTCTTGCGGGTTCTGATAGGGATAGCCCTTGATATTGGGCTTGAGCAGCCGTGATTTGACATAGAAGTAGACGGGGGCGATGGGGGCCTCTTGGTCGAGCAGCGCCTCGGCCTCTTGATAGAGGCGGTTGCGCTCGGCCGGATCCTTGGAATCATGGGCCTTCGCCAGCAGGGCATCATATTGCTTGTTGAACCACTTGCCGCTGTTGGCGCTGCTGCTGGAGGTCATGATGTCGAGGAAGGTCGAGGCATCGTTGTAATCCCCATTCCACGAGTAGCGACTGACGGTAAAATCCCCCTCATTGAGCGCGGACACCATGGTCTTCCACTCCATGTTGTTGAGCTTGGCGGTAACCCCCAGGTTGCGCTTCCACATGGAGGAGATGGCCAGGGCTATCTTCTTGTGGCTCTCGTTGGTGTTGTAGAGGATGTCCACATCCAGCGGCTTGCCCGGGCCGTATCCGGCCTCGCTCAGCAATGCTTTCGCCTGTTTGATCCTCTCCTCCTTGCTCAGCAACTGGCTGGCAGGGCGCTTGAGCTCGAAGCCGTCCACGCTCGGCGGGGTAAGGCTGAAGGCGGAGAGCTGACCTTGTCCCAGGATCTTCTCGGTGATGGTGTCTCTGTCGATAGCAAGCGAGAGCGCCTTGCGCACCTTGGGATTGTCGAATGGTTTGCGCTGGGTATTGAACACATAGTAATAGGTGGCGAGCATGGGGGCGTTGACAAGCTCCTCCGGGCTTTGGGTCTTGAGCTGCTTGTACTGCTCCAGCGGATAGGGCGTGTAGTGCAGTTCCCCTGCGCGATAGCGGTTGTAGGCGGCGGTGTCGGAGACTATCTCCAGATAGAGTACCTTGTTGAGCACTGTGTTCTGGTTATCCCAGTAGAGGGGATTGCGCTCTGCGATGAGGCGCTCGTTGGGGGTCCACTCCTTGAGCATAAAAGCGCCGTTGGAGACTATGTTGCCCGGCTTGACCCACTCATGACCGAACTTCTCTATGGTCGCCTTGGGCGCGGGGAAGGTGGTGTAGTGGGAGAGCGTCTTCAGAAAGAAGGGCACAGGGTTGTTCAGGGTGATCTGCAGGGTGTGCGTATCGAGGGCCTTGATGCCGAGGGCATCAAGGCTTTTTTTACCCTGCACCACGTCGCTGGCGTTGGTGACGCCGGTCAGCTCGATGAACCAGGCATAGTTGGAGGCGTTTCTGGGATCCGCCGCCCGTTGCCAGCCATAGACATAATCCGCCGCCGTTACCGGCTCACCGTTGGACCATTTGGCCTCGGGTCTCAGCTTGAAGGTGTAGACGGTGCCCGTGGTGTCGAGTTCATAGCCAAGTGCCCCGGCGGCTTGCAGCTTGCCGTCGCCATCCAGGGTATAGAGCCCCTCGAACAGGTCGTTGACGATGTCGCTGCCCGAGCTCTCTTCCACCATCTGGGGATCGATGGAGGCGGGCTCTGAACCTATGTTGCGCACGAAGATTTGTTGATCGCCGGGTAGCAGCTGGGTGCCGGCAGGTACGTTAGCCGCCAGAGTCGGTAACGCGAACAGGGCGGCAACCGTGCCGGCAATGAGTGTCCTTTTCATTGAATATCCTTATGTTTTTTTGCTTCCAAAGCCTGGTCAGTGTGCTGGATTGATCTGGAGATCTCAAGAGGTGGGCACCGGCCTTGCCATCAGCTACCCAGATAGGGGGGGCAAGTGGGCCGTTGCACCCATCATGGCTGCCTGTTCGTGATTTTTTGCTGCGAATTAACATGATGAAAGTCACCAATTGGCACTGGTTTTATGCCCTTTTGATGGGGTGGCGAGGCGTAAATCGCACGTTTATCCAGCGGCTTAATTCGCTGCAAAAACAAAAAACAGGCGTTACATTAGGTTACAAAACAAGGCTGCCGAGGATCGGCACTTTTTTTGTCGACGTGTGCAAACGTTTTCAAAGCCAACGGAAACGCTCTTAAAGGAACAATAATGCGAAACATGATCACCATGGGCGAGTTCATCGTCAAAAAGCAGGCGGATTATCCCACCGCGACCGGCGAGCTGACCTCACTGCTCAGTTCCATCCGTCTGGCCGCCAAGGTGGTGAACCGGGAGATCAACAAAGCGGGGCTGGCAGATATCATCGGCTCCATGGGTGCTGAAAACGTGCAGGGCGAGGTGCAGCAGAAGCTGGATGTGTATGCCAATGAGCGCTTTAAAGCCGCGCTGGAAGCCCGTGGTGAAGTGTGCGGTATTGCATCCGAAGAAGAAGAGGACTTCGTCTCCTTTGATTCCGAGCTCTCCCGTCACTCCAAATACGTGGTGCTGATCGATCCCCTCGACGGCTCTTCCAACATTGATGTCAACGTCTCGGTCGGGACCATCTTCTCCATTTACCGCCGTCTCAGCGCCCCGGGGACGGGCGTCACCCTGGAAGATTTCCTGCAACCGGGCAACCGTCAGGTCGCTGCCGGTTACGTGGTCTACGGCTCTTCCACCATGCTGGTCTACACCACCGGCTTTGGCGTCAACGGTTTCACCTACGATCCTTCCATCGGTTGCTTTTGCCTCTCCCACGAGAACATTCGCATCCCGGAGGAGGGCAAGATCTACTCCATCAACGAGGGCAACTACATCAAGTTCCCGGACGGGGTGAAGAAGTACCTCAAATATTGCCAGGAGCGGGACGAGGCGACTCACAGACCCTACACCTCCCGCTATATCGGCTCCCTGGTCTCCGATTTCCATCGCAACCTGCTCAAGGGCGGCATCTATATCTATCCGTCCGGCACCAACTCCCCGAACGGCAAGCTGCGCCTGCTCTATGAGTGCAACCCCATGGCATTTTTGGTGGAGCAGGCCGGTGGCAAGGCGTCCGACGGCTTTGGCCGCATCATGGACATCCAGCCCACTGCCTTGCACCAGCGCACCCCTTACTTCGTCGGTTCCACCAAGATGGTGGAGCGGGCCGAGGCCTTCATGCGGGAGTTCTCCGCCCACGAGGATCCGGCCAATCAGGGTTGATGCACTGATCCAGTGCCTGCGATGAGCGCATAAAAAAACGGGAGCCGATATGGCTCCCGTTTTGTTTGGGCGAGTTGCGTTGCTCGTATCAGTGGCTGGCGTGGTTGGCGAGATCCGCCAGCAGGCCGTCCACCAGTTTCAGGCGCATGGCGCGGTCCGGGGTCGGTACCTGGAAGCGCAATCGGGTGGGCCCATCCATCTTGTAGATGCGTGGCTGCTCGGAGAGCAGCTTGACCAGATAGCCAGGGTTGACGCGGGTCTCCTGAGTGAAGTCCAGGTAACCGCCACGCTCGCTCATCTCCACCCGGCGAATGCCAAGGGCGGTGGCACGCTGGCGGAAGGCGGCAATCTCCATGAGCGTCTTGGTCGCCTCCGGCAGCAGGCCGAAGCGGTCGATCAGCTCCACCTTCAATTCGCGCAGCTCCTGCTCGTCGGCCGCGCTGGCGATGCGCTTGTACATGGACAGACGCATGTTGACGTCCGGTATGTACTCCTCCGGCAACAGGGCGGGCAGGCGCAGCTCGACCTCTGTGTGCTGACTCATCAGCTGCTCCAGCGATGGCTCCTTGCCATTTTTCAGCGCCTCGACCGCCTGCTCCAGCATCTCCATATAGAGGGTGAAACCGACCGATTCGATCTGGCCGCTCTGATCGTCGCCCAAGAGCTCGCCTGCACCCCGGATCTCCAGATCGTGGGTCGCCAGCGCAAAACCGGCGCCGAGATCTTCGAGCGATGCGATGGCCTCGAGCCGCTTGAGCGCATCCTTGCTCATCAACTTGGGATGAGGGGTGAGCAGGTAGGCATAGGCCTGATGGTGGGAGCGGCCAACCCGGCCCCGCAACTGGTGCAACTGGGCCAGCCCCAGATGATCGGCGCGATCCATGATGATGGTGTTGGCGCTGGGGACGTCTATGCCGGTCTCTATGATGGTGGTGCAGACCAGCAGGTTGAAGCGCTGGTGGTAGAAGTCCGACATGACTCGCTCAAGATCGCGTTCGCGCATCTGGCCGTGGGCGATGCCGATACGGGCCTCCGGCACCAGCTCGGCGAGATCGCCGGCGCATTTTTCTATGCTCTCCACGTCGTTGTGCAGGTAGTAGACCTGACCGCCCCGCTTGAGCTCCCGCAGTACCGCCTCGCGGGTGACCGCAGGATCCTGCTGGCGCACAAAGGTCTTGATGGCGAGACGCTTGGCTGGCGGGGTGGCGATGATGGAGAGATCCCGCATGCCGGCCATCGCCATGTTGAGGGTGCGCGGGATTGGCGTCGCCGTGAGGGTAAGGATATCCACGTCGGCCCGCAGCGCCTTGATCTTCTCCTTCTGGCGCACCCCGAATCTGTGCTCCTCATCGACGATGAGCAGCCCCAAATCCTTGAAGGTCAGATCTGAGCCCAAGAGCTTGTGGGTACCTATGATGATGTCGACCTTACCATCGGCCAGCTCCTTCATCACGCTGGTCTGCTCCCTGGCGGTACGAAAGCGGCTCAGCACCTCGACCCGCACCGGCCAGTTGGCGAAGCGATCACGGAAGTTGTCGTAGTGCTGCTGGGCCAGCAAAGTGGTGGGCACCAGCACGGCGACCTGCTTGCCGCCGTGGACGGCCACGAAGGCGGCTCGCATCGCCACTTCGGTCTTGCCAAAGCCGACGTCGCCACACACCAGCCGGTCCATGCTCTTGGCCTGACACATGTCCCCCAGTACCGCATTGATGGCGTTGAGCTGATCCTCTGTCTCCTCGAACGGGAAACCGGCGGCGAACTGGCGGTAGGCTTCCCTGTCGTGCTGGAAGGCAAAACCGTGGCGCGCCGCCCGCAGGGCATAGACATCCAGCAGCTCGGCTGCCACGTCGCGCACCTTCTCTGCCGCCTTGCGCCGCGCCTTGACCCAGGCCTCGCCGCCGAGTTTGTGGCTGGGCGGGTTGTCAGAGCCTGTGTAGCGGCTGATGAGATGCAGGTTGGTGACCGGCACGAACAGCTTGTCGCCACCGGCATACTCGAGGGTCAGGAACTCGGTGGGCAGGCCACCGGCATCGATGGTTTCGAGCCCCAGATACCGGCCGACGCCGTGATCCAGGTGAACCACAGGCTGGCCCTGGGTCAACTCGCCGAGGTTTCGGATCACCGCATCCGAGCTTAAGTTCTTGTTCTTTTCCCGGGCTCGCTTGCTGCGGACTTTACCGCCCAGCAGCTCTGTCTCCGTGATAAGGGCAAGCTCATCATGCCCGGCCTCTTGCAGCAGAAAACCCCGCTCCAGCGGTGCAACCAGCAGACCGTGGCGCGCCTTGCCCGCCATGAAGGCATCCAGCGAGGGGAACTCCTTGGGTTGCAAGGATATGCGCGCCAGCAGATCGCCGAGCACTTCCCGCCGTCCTTCGGATTCCACCACGAACAGGGTGCGACCCGTGAAGCTGTCCAGAAACTGGTTCAGCGCCAGCATGGGCTGCTCTTTGCTGTGATCCAGTTGCAGCTCCGGCAGCGCGGCTATGGGGAGATCATGCTGGCCAGCGCCGCCGTCGGTGGCGGCTTCCTGCAGCCGCACGGCACCATAGTGACCGAGGGCGGCGAACAATTGCTCCACCGGCAGGTAGATCTGCTGGGGTGGTAACAAGGGGCGGGTGTTGTCCCAGCGTCTGTCCTCATAGCGCTGGCCTATGTCGTTCCAGAAGCGTTGGGCCGCGGGATAGATATCCCCCACTGTGAGCAGCAGGGTGTTGTCCGGCAGGTAGTCGAACAGGCTGGCGGTCTGATGGAAGAAGAGCGGCAGGTAGTATTCGATGCCGGCGGGCCAGCGCCCCTTGCTCACTTCCTGATAGACGGAGCCTTCCGCGCGCGACAGCTCGAACTGTTCGCGAAATTGCCCACGGAACAGCTCGATGGCGGCCTCGTCGGTGGGGAATTCCCGGGCGGGCAACAGGCTGACCGTCTTGACCGGTTCGCTGGAACGCTGGGTCTCGGGATCGAACGGACGGATGGAGTCCACCTCGTCATCGAAAAAGTCGATGCGATAGGGGCTGTTGCTGCCCATGGGAAAGAGATCGAGCAGTGAGCCGCGGGCGGCAAACTCGCCGTGCTCCAGCACCTGATCCACCGCCACATAGCCTGCCTCGGCCAGACGTCCTCGCAACTGTTGCAGGTTGAGGCGCTGACCGGCCTTCACCATCAGGCTGTACTTGTCGAGGTAGACCTGGGGGGCGCAGCGCAGCATCAAGGTCGAGATAGGCACGATCAGCACGCCGGCGCTCATCTGCGGCAGTTTGTAGAGGGTCTCCAGTCGCTGGGAGATGATGTCCTGATGGGGGGAAAAGGTGTCGTAGGGCAGGGTTTCCCAATCCGGGAACATCAGCACAGGGCAACCTTGAGCGGCCAGCAGGAACTGCAATTCCTGCTCGAGGCGCAGGGCACTCGGGGTATCGGCGGTCACCAGCAGGACCGGACGGTTCGCTTGGGTGGTAAGGCGGGCAGCAACCAGTGAAAGGCTGCTGCCGGTCAACTGGCCGAGCGTTAACTTTTGGCCCGCCTTGGCGGGCAAGGCGGGAAGCTTCATTGGCATCATTCGATTCTTTTAACGTTGACGGTCTTGAGCACGCAATTTGAGTTGCTTGGATTGGACATGCAGGCTGGCA
The DNA here is from genome assembly GCF_057318915.1 of Aeromonas sp. TS_SC_11. Taxonomy (NCBI): domain Bacteria; kingdom Pseudomonadati; phylum Pseudomonadota; class Gammaproteobacteria; order Aeromonadales; family Aeromonadaceae; genus Aeromonas; species Aeromonas sp. TS_SC_11. The sequence goes on along the minus strand of NZ_CM170470.1, from coordinate 3,795,885 downwards.
CGGACCAGCAGTTCGCGGTCATCCTCACGGATCCGGGCATAATCGAGCCCCACCTGGGTGCCATGTTCGCTCGGATCCAGCTGCTTGACCTCGGCATAGCAGTAGATGGCGGAGGCCTCTTCCCGCAGGAAGATCTTGAGTCGCACTATCTGGTGCAGGGGCGGTGGTTCGCCATGGCCCTGGTGCGGATGCAAGTAGGTAAGCTGGCCTGCGCCAAAGCGCAGGGTGTGGAAGCGATGCTCGGGGTGATCTTGCACCGACAGCACATAACCCATGATCATGTCGATCTTGCGCGACTGCTGGTTGACGATTTCCACCAGATCGTGCATCGATTCATTCTGGTTTCGCATCAGGCGACTGGTCACCATGTCGATGGAGGTAATGGAGGAGGCGATGCGAAAGGGCTCGGGCAGTTCGGCCTCCAGTGCCTCCAGCGTCGGCAGATGAAAGTCACCGGGCATGGGGATCACATTGACCGGGGTGGCATGGGTGACGCTGAAGAACTGTTCCTGCATGGAGGCTATCCCTTGTTGTCATAGACGGTTTCCCTTTATTATCCGGTATCTTATTTTGTTGGCAACGTAGAACTCCTTGAAGACTGGACTTTTTCAGCCGCTGTCGCTGGCCATTGGCCTTCGCTACGCAGGCTCACGACGCAGTAATCGCTTCGTTTCATTCATCTCCCTGTTCTCCACCTTTGGTATCGCCATCGGGGTCGCGGCCCTGATGGTGGTCATATCCGTGATGAACGGCTTCGAAGGGCAGCTCAAGGGCCGGATCCTGGGCGTGATCCCCCATGTGGTGGTGACCAACCAGACTGGCCGCATCGATGCCCATCCCGACGGTTTACCCGACCTTGCCAAGCTGCCCCATGTGATTGCCAGCGCCCCCATGCTCGATAGCGAAGGGATGTTGCAGAGCCCGGGCCAGCTCATCGGTGTCAGCGTACAGGGGATAGACCCGGCCCAGTGGCCAAAGGATGACATACTGCACGCCCAGATGCAGATGGGTCGCCTCGACAGCCTGCAGCAGGGTGAATACCACATAGTGCTGGGGCAGGGGGTCGCCAGCCGTCTCAAGGTCTCCATGGGGGATCAGGTTCGTCTGCTTCTGACCGAGGGCACCCGTTTCACGCCCTTTGGTCGGGTCCCTGCCCAGCGCCTGTTTACCGTTTCCGGCATCTTCGGGGTCGGCGCCGACGTGGATAGCCAGGTTGCTCTGGTTGCGTTGGGGGATGCCCAGCGCCTGCTGCGCCTGCCGACAGAAACCGTCGGCGGCATTCGGCTCTGGCTGGACGATCCCTTCGCCGCCGATCAGGTGATAAAGACGGCATTGCCGGATGGACTGGAATGGCAGGACTGGCGCCGAGAGCGCGGTGAGCTGTTCCAGGCGGTCGCCATGGAGAAGCGCATGATGGGGCTGATGCTGGTGCTGATCATCGCGGTCGCCACCTTCAACATCCTCTCAGCCCTGGTGATGGTGGTCACCGACAAGGAGGGAGAAGTTGCCATACTGCGCACCATGGGCATGAACGAGTCGGGTATCGTCAAGATATTCATGGTGCTCGGCGCTTCCAGCGGTGTGATCGGCGCCCTGCTTGGCGGTCTGACCGGGCTCGCACTCTCGCTCGGACTCAACCCCCTGCTCGATGCGGTGGGGCTCAACCTCTATATGACGGCGGGCGGTAGCGGCCTGCCCGTGATAGTGGAGCCAACCCAGGTCATTACCATCTTGCTGGGCGCCGTGCTGCTCAGCTTCAGTGCCACCCTCTACCCTGCGGCCCGTGCGGCCCGGGTGAAACCGGCCGAGGCGCTGCGTTATGAATAACTCATCTTCTGTTGTTACCTCCGGTGAGATTGCCGGCGTAAGTGGAGCTCCCTTTATGAATGAACCCTTGTCCAGTGAACCTCTGCTGCGTTGTCAGGCCCTGAATCATGTTTATCAAGAGGGTGAGCTGGAGACCCAGGTCCTCAAGGGGATTGATCTGAGTGTCGCCCCCGGCGAGATGCTGGCGGTGGTGGGCAGCTCGGGATCGGGCAAGACCACCTTGCTGCATCTGATGGGAGCCCTCGACAACCCGTCAAGCGGCGCCGTGCTGTTCAAGGGGCAGGATATCCACCACTGGGATAGCCGTACCCAGGCGAGATTCCGCAACCAGGAGCTGGGATTTGTCTATCAGTTTCACCACCTGCTCGCCGAGTTTACCGCGCTGGAGAACACCGCCATGCCGCTGCTTATTGCCGGTGAGTCGGTAGCCGTCGCTACCGACAAGGCGACTCGCATGCTGGGTCGGGTGGGGCTTTCCCATCGCCTCAACCACAGGCCATCCGAGCTGTCCGGTGGCGAACGCCAGCGGGTGGCCATTGCCCGCGCCTTGGTCAACGAGCCCAGCCTGGTACTGGCGGACGAGCCCACCGGAAACCTGGATCATGCCAGTGCAACCGCTGTTTACGAGCTGCTCTGTGAGCTCAATCGTGAGCTGGGCACTGCCTTTGTGGTAGTCACCCATGACCTGAGTCTGGCCGCCAAGCTCCATCGGCGGGTCACCCTGGTGAGCGGCATCATGGCGGAGGTCGCCTGATGTTCAAACCGCTGCCCCTCTTTCTGGGCCTGCGTTACAGCCGCTCCCGTCGACGCAACGGCTTCATCGCGTTTATTTCCGCCTCGTCCCTCATCGGCATCGCTCTCGGTGTGATGGCCCTCATTCTGGGTCTCTCTGCAATGAACGGGTTCGAGCGGGAGCTCAAAGACAGGGTGCTCTCAGTGGTGCCTCACGGTGAGCTGATGGGGATGGAGGCGCCATTGCCTGACTGGCCCAAGTTGCGGGATTACCTGCTGGCCCAGCCAGGAGTGGAAGCTGCCGCGCCTGTGATCACCCTCAATGGGTTGCTTGAGCATGGCAATGCCCTCAAGGGCTTGCAGGTGCGTGCCGTGTTGCCGGAGCTCGAAGCCAATCTGTCCGATGCGGGCAAGTACATGACTGGCCGTGGTCTGCGTGAACTGCAGGTGGGCGAACATGGGCTGATTCTCGGCAAGACCATCGCCGACAAGCTGGGGGTCAAGATAGGTGACTCGGTTGCCCTCTTGCTGCCGCAAGGGGGGGACGCCGCCGGCATCAAGAACCCGAAGCGGGAATCCCTCAAGGTAGTGGGCTTGCTTGAGATCGGCGGTCAGCTCGATGGCATGCTCGGCTTCATGCACCTGGCCGATGCCCAGACCATGACCGGTATGGGCAATACGGTGGAAGGGTTCAGCCTCAAGGTCAGCGATGTGCTCAAGGCACAATCCATCACGGTCGCGGCTGCCCAGAAATTTCCGCATTACGTCTACATCAGCAGCTGGATGAGCCGGCAGGGCTACCTCTATCAGGACATACAGATGGTGCGTACCGTCATGTATGTGGTGATGCTGATGGTGGTGGCGGTGGCCTGCTTCAACATCGTCTCCACCCTGGTGATGGCGGTGAACGAGAAGCGCAGCGAGATTGCCATCTTGAAGACCATGGGGGCGAGCCCCGGTCAGATCCGGCTTACCTTTGTCATTCAGGGCATGGTGAACGGGGTGCTCGGCGCCTTGCTCGGGGCCCTGCTCGGCGGCCTGCTCTCCAGCAAGCTGACCCAGATCCTGAGCTTTATCGAAGGGGTGATAGGCCATCGCTTCCTCAACCCCGACATCTACTTCATCGACTTCCTGCCGACCGAATTGCACATGCAGGATCTGGCTATCGTGACTGGCGCAGCCATACTGATGAGCCTGCTGGCGACGCTTTACCCCGCCTGGCGGGCGAGCGGTCTGGTGCCATCGCGGGAGTTGGGGCACTGATGCGCGGTATCTGATCTGCCGATAAATAACGAAGGGCCCGCCGGTGCAAACCGGCGGGCCCTTCTGTTTTCAGGTGGTTTGGGCTGCTAGTGTGCGTTCAGCTCATCGAGCGGCAGGGAGAAGCTTGCCACGAAGACATCGATGAAGTAATGCATCTGCGGGCTCATGCGCGCTTCCAGCATGGCTTCGAGGCGTTTCCTGGCCGGTTCGAACTCCCGGTTGCCGGCGTTTATCTCCTCCAGACACTTGGTGTAGGCGCAGAGGGTATCGGCGTCTTTCACCAGACGAACCAGCCCGGCGTCCTGGGCTCCCGAGTCCAGCAGAGGGCGAAAATCCTCCACCAGTTCGGCCGGTAGCATCCCCAGCAGGCGCTGCTCGGCGGCCAGCTCTATCTTCTTGTACTCCCTCGCAATTTCGGGATTGAAATACTTGACCGGTGTGGGCAGATCGCCGGTCAGCACCTCGCTGCTGTCGTGGTAGAGCGCCATCACGGCGGCGCGATCCGCATCGACTTGGCCACCAAAAAGACGATTCTGGATAAGCCCCAGGGCGTGGGCCACCATGGCCACCTGCAGACTGTGCTCGGCGATGTTTTCAGGTTGTATGTTGCGCATCAGCGGCCAGCGGTAAATGAGTTTCATGCGGGCGAGATTGGCAAAAAAATGGCTGGGAAGCATGGAGGGCCTCGGGCAGTGGCAATGAAAAAGGGCAGACCCTAGTCTGCCCTTTTTTTGCTGCGCAGGCAGCTTGCCCGTGCAATTTTGCGTGGTGCTCAGCGAATGTAGCGACCGGATTCGGCTTCGTGGTTGGTCACCACCATCTGACCGATGGGGGCCAGGGCAATCAAGGCCAGCTTGAGGTGCTGGATGCCAAACGGAATGCCTATGATGGTCACGAAGCAGGCTAGCGCGGAGGCAATGTGACCGATTGCCAGCCAGATCCCGATCACCAGGAACCAGAGTATGTTGCCAATCAGCCCCAGAGTACCGGTGCCGATGTCGCTTTGCCCAGTCATGCTCTTGCGGCTCACCGCCTGCTTGCCAAACGGGAAGAAGGTAAAGGTGCCGATGACGAAGCAGGCGCGACCCCAGGGGATCCCGATCAGCGAGACAAAGCAGAGCAGCCCGGCCAGCCACCAGGCCAGCCCCATGAAGACGCCCCCCAGTACAAACCAGAGCAGGTTAAACAAGAAGCGGAAAAAGGCCATGTTGGTCACTCCAGACTCATAAATTTGGCTGTCACCATAGCGAGCAGCGGCCATAGACGCAATGGTTGATGTGACAGGGTGGACAATTTGGGTCGCAACCCCTGAACAGGCTGCCTTTTTGGCAGAAAATGAGGTGAAAAAGTAGGCCTTTGCGCGAAAAAAGGTGAGCAAGTGCAAATTCTTGCGTGTTGTGCGCTTGAAGTTTGCTCGGGAGTTCCCCATATAAGGGTCAGTTTTGCGCGAATTGTGCTATCGCCACCCCCGTTGGGGGATGTGTGGCTCGACTCGACCAAAGTGCGCCGCTATAATGTCGCGTCATATTTTCTCATCACAAAGACAGTCGTTGTCTTTATAAACAGGAAGACTCCGGGCTTTGCCCAGGGGCAATAAGGGTCAGCACACAGTGCTGAGTTGAACGAGGTAAAAGAATGCAAGTTTCTGTAGAGACAACCCAGGGTCTGGAACGCCGTCTTACCATCACTGTACCGGCTGCTACCGTTGACGCTGCCGTGCGTAAAGAATTGAACGGTCTGGCCAAAACCCGTCGTATCGACGGTTTCCGTCCTGGCAAGGCCCCGGTTGCCATCATCAAGAAGATGTTCGGCGCCATGGCTCACGCTCGTGTTGCTGATGAAATGATGCAGAACAACTTCATCAAGGCCATCATCGAAAACAAACTGAGCCCGGCCGGTGCCCCGACCATGGATCCGAAAGAGATCCAGGAAGGTCAGGATTTCGAATTCACCGCGACCTTTGAAGTTTATCCCGAGTTTGAAGTGGCTGGCCTGGAGACCATCAAGGTCGAGAAGCCGGTTGCGACCGTCAAGGATGAAGATCTGGCCAACATGATCGACACCCTGCGCAAGCAGCACGCCACCTGGGCTGATGTCGATGCCGCCGCTGCCGATGGCATGCGTGTGACCATGGACTTCATCGGTTCCATCGACGGTGAAGAGTTCGACGGCGGCAAAGCCGAAGGCTTCAACCTGGTACTGGGTGCCGGTCGCATGATCCCTGGCTTCGAAGACGCCATCATGGGCAAGAAAGCGGGCGACGAGTTCACTATCGAAGTGACTTTCCCGGCTGACTACCACGCTGAAAACCTGAAAGGCAAAGCGGCCAAGTTCGCCTCCAAGTTGATCAAGGTTGAAGAGCAGATCCTGCCTGAGCTGACTGAAGAGTTCGTCAAGCGTTTCGGTATCGAGAGCGGCAACGTTGAAGAGCTGAAAGCCGAAGTGCGCAAGAACATGGAGCGCGAACTGGCTCAAGCCCTGAAAAACAGCGTGAAAGAGCAGGTTCTGAACGGTCTGGTTGAAGCCAACCAGATCGATCTGCCGAAGGCTGCTGTTGCTCAGGAGATCGATACTCTGCGTCAACAGGCTCTGCAGCGCTTTGGCGGTTTCCAGGGCGGCAACGCACCTGAGCTGCCGGCTGAACTGTTCCAGGCTCAGGCCGAGCGTCGCGTCCGTGTAGGTCTGCTGCTGGGCGACGTGATCCGTACCAACGAGATCAAGGCTGACGATGCCCGCGTGACCAGCATCATCGAGTCCATGGCCACTGCCTACGAAGATCCGAAGGAAGTGATCGAGTACTACCAGAAGAATGAGCAAATGCTGAATGGCGTGCGCAATCTGGCGGTTGAAGATCAAGCCATCGACCTGATCCTGTCCAAAGCGCAAGTGACCGAGAAAGAAGTTGCCTTTGACGAAGTGATCAACAAGTCCGGTGCCGCTGCCTAAGAACATTTGACTTAAGGTCAAGACTGTTAAGTATAATGGCTCGTGTGATCTCCACTCGGGCCATTTTATTTTAGGGACAATGCCTTATGTACAAGAACTATAACGATGTGACTGAATCCCCACGCAATGCGCTCATCCCCATGGTGGTAGAGCAGACTGCAAAAGGGGAGCGTTCCTACGACATTTATTCTCGTCTGTTGAAGGAGCGGGTGATCTTCCTGACTGGTCAGGTTGAAGATCATATGGCAAATCTGGTTGTAGCCCAGCTGCTGTTTCTGGAGTCCGAGAATCCGGATCAGGACATCAGCATCTACATCAACTCTCCGGGTGGTGCCGTCACGGCCGGCATGTCCATTTATGACACCATGCAGTTCATCAAGCCGGATGTGAGTACCGTCTGTATGGGGCAAGCCTGCTCCATGGGTGCCTTCCTGCTGGCCGGTGGTGCCAAGGGCAAGCGTTTCTGCCTGCCCAGTGCCCGCGTGATGATCCATCAGCCGTTGGGCGGTTTCCAGGGACAGGCATCTGACATCCAGATCCATGCCCAGGAGATCCTGAAAATCAAGAATACCCTGAACGAGCGTCTGGCCTTCCATACCGGTCAGGAGATGGCCACCATAGAGCGTGATACCGACCGTGACAACTTCATGTCGGCCGATCAAGCCGTGGCTTATGGCCTGGTTGACGGTATCCTGAGCCAGCGCGGCTGAGCTCCGGTATCGTCCTGGACATTGCCTGAGTGACTGTGTCCTGAACTAGCGTGCTTGAGCAGGGTGTCGCGGACTGTTGTAAACTCAACGGGACGACCCATCCTCTATTGATAAAACGAGGTTGCTGAATGACAGAAAAACGCAAGGGTGAGGGTGATAAGCTGCTCTACTGCTCTTTTTGCGGCAAAAGCCAGCATGAAGTGCGCAAGCTGATCGCTGGCCCTTCCGTCTACATATGTGATGAGTGTGTCGAGCTGTGTAACGACATCATCCGCGAGGAGATCCGCGAGATCTCTCCCAAGCGCGATGGTAGCGAGCTGCCGACCCCTCATGAAATCCGTGCTCACCTGGATGACTATGTGATCGGGCAGGAATATGCCAAGAAGGTGTTGGCCGTGGCCGTTTACAACCACTACAAGCGTCTGCGTAACAGCAGCGAAGCCGGTGGTGTGGAGCTGGGCAAGTCCAACATTCTGTTGATTGGCCCGACCGGTAGCGGCAAGACGCTGCTGGCCGAAACACTTGCTCGTCTGCTGGATGTGCCGTTCACCATGGCCGACGCCACCACACTGACCGAAGCCGGTTATGTGGGCGAAGACGTGGAGAACATCATCCAGAAGCTGTTGCAAAAGTGTGACTACGACGTAGAGAAGGCCCAGCGCGGCATCGTCTATATCGACGAGATCGACAAGATCTCCCGCAAGTCAGACAACCCCTCCATTACCCGCGACGTGTCCGGGGAAGGGGTGCAGCAGGCCCTGCTCAAGCTGATCGAAGGCACCATTGCTTCCGTGCCGCCGCAAGGTGGTCGCAAGCACCCGCAGCAGGAGTTCTTGCAGGTCGATACCTCCAAGATCCTCTTCATCTGTGGCGGCGCCTTTGCCGGTCTGGACAAGGTGATCGAGCAACGCTCCGTCAAGGGCACCGGCATCGGTTTTGGCGCTGACGTCAAATCCAAGAATGCCAGAGCGACCTTGAGCGAGAACTTTGCCAAGGTGGAGCCGGAAGATCTGATCAAATATGGTCTGATCCCCGAGTTCATCGGCCGTTTGCCTGTGGTCGCGACCTTGACCGAGCTGGACGAGGCTGCCCTCATCCAGATCCTGAAAGAGCCGAAAAATGCGCTGACCAAGCAATATGCTGCCTTGTTCGATCTTGAAGGGGTGGAGCTGGAGTTCCGTGACGACGCCTTGAACGCCATTGCGCACAAGGCGATGGAGCGGAAAACCGGTGCCCGTGGTCTGAGATCCATCGTGGAAGCCGTGTTGCTCGATACCATGTATGACCTGCCATCCCTGGAGGGTGTCAGCAAGGTGGTGATCGACGAGACGGTGATCAAAGGGGACTCCGCGCCCTTGATGATCTACGAAAATCCCGAGACCCAGGCTGCTGTATCAGAGTAACAGTCTGATTTTTAATCAAATGAAAGGGGCTTTTTGCCCCTTTCATGCTTTTTACCGATTCGGCGATTGAATCTCATCTCTGCGCCCCCATATACTCAGCCAAGCGCTTTGCCAACGGTATAACAAGCCGAGAGGACATATATGAACCTAGAGCGTTCAGAACGCATCGAGATTCCCGTCCTGCCTCTTCGTGACGTGGTGGTTTACCCCCACATGGTCATTCCACTCTTTGTGGGGCGGGAAAAATCCATTCGCTGTCTGGAAGCGGCCATGGAGCAGGACAAAAAAGTTCTGCTGGTGGCTCAGAAGGACGCGTCAACCGATGAGCCGACGGTGGAGGAGATTTTCTCCGTCGGGACAGTGGCCAATATTCTACAGATGCTCAAGCTGCCGGATGGCACCGTCAAGGTGCTGGTGGAAGGGGGCCAGCGTGCCCGTCTTGAGCGGATAATCGATGACAAGGACTTCTTCGTCGGTGAGGCGCAGTACATCGCTTCCACCGCCATCGAGGAGAAGGACCAGGACGTGCTGGTGCGCTCCGCCATCGGTCAGTTTGAAGGCTATATCAAGCTCAACAAGAAGATCCCGCCCGAGGTATTGACCTCGATTTCGGCGATCGATGATGCTGCTCGCCTGGCCGATACCATGGCCGCGCACATGCCGCTCAAGCTCGAAGACAAGCAGAAGGTGCTGGAAATCGCCTCTGTGTCCGAGCGCATCGAGTTTCTGATGGCCATGATGGAGTCGGAGATTGACCTGCTGCAGGTCGAGAAACGCATCCGTACCCGGGTCAAGAAGCAGATGGAGAAGAGCCAGCGGGAGTACTACCTCAACGAGCAGATGAAGGCCATCCAGAAAGAGCTGGGTGAGCTGGAAGACAGCCCGGATGAATTTGAAGCCCTCAATCGCAAGATTGAAGAGGCGGGCATGCCGGAAGATGCCCGTGAAAAGGCCCATGCCGAGCTCGCCAAGCTGAAGATGATGTCTCCCATGTCTGCCGAAGCCACAGTCGTGCGCAGCTATGTGGACTGGATGGTGCAGGTGCCTTGGAAGGCGCGCTCCAAGGTCAAGAAAGACCTTGGCAAGGCGCAGGAGGTGCTGGATTCGGATCATTTTGGTCTGGAGAAGGTCAAGGAGCGCATCCTCGAGTATCTGGCGGTACAGGCGCGGGTGAACAAGCTTAAAGGTCCGATCCTCTGTCTGGTTGGTCCTCCCGGTGTGGGCAAGACCTCGCTGGGTCAGTCCATCGCCAAGGCAACCGGTCGCAAGTATGTGCGCATGGCCCTGGGTGGGGTGCGTGACGAAGCGGAAATCCGCGGTCACCGTCGAACCTATATCGGTTCCATGCCCGGCAAGCTCATCCAGAAGATGGCGAAGGTGGGGGTGAAAAACCCGCTGTTCCTGCTCGATGAAATCGACAAGATGAGCTCGGACATGCGTGGCGATCCCGCTTCTGCCTTGCTGGAAGTGCTGGATCCGGAGCAGAACAACAGCTTCAACGATCACTATCTGGAAGTGGATTATGACCTGTCGGACGTCATGTTCGTGGCCACCTCCAACTCCATGAACATCCCGGGTCCGCTGCTGGACCGGATGGAAGTGATCCGCCTCTCCGGTTATACCGAAGATGAGAAGCTCAATATTGCCAAGCAGCATCTGGTCTCCAAGCAGATCCAGCGCAACGGCCTGAAAGAGTCCGAGATCACCATCGAAGATTCTGCCCTGGTCGGTGTGATCCGCTACTACACCCGCGAGGCGGGGGTGCGGAATCTGGAGCGGGAGATCTCCAAGATTTGTCGCAAGGCGGTCAAGCGCATCCTGCTGGACAAGAGCATCAAGCATGTTCAGGTCAATCAGGCCAACCTCAAGGAGTTCCTCGGGGTGCAGCGTTTCGACTACGGCAAGGCCACCGACCAGAACCAGGTTGGTCAGGTCTGTGGTTTGGCGTGGACCGAAGTGGGCGGCGATCTGCTCACCATCGAAACCACCAACATGCCGGGCAAGGGCAAGCTCACCTACACCGGTTCACTCGGTGATGTGATGCAGGAGTCCATCCAGGCTGCCATGACGGTAGTACGGGCCCGTGCCGACAAGCTGCGCATCAATGCCGACTTCTACGAGAAGCGTGATATCCATGTGCACGTGCCGGAAGGGGCGACCCCGAAAGACGGTCCGAGTGCCGGTATCGCCATGTGTACCGCCCTGGTCTCCAGCTTGACCGGTAATCCGGTTCGTGCTGATGTGGCCATGACGGGGGAAATCACCTTGCGCGGCGAAGTGCTGCCCATCGGCGGTCTCAAAGAGAAGCTGCTGGCGGCTCATCGTGGTGGCATCAAGCGTGTACTTATCCCGAAAGAAAACGAACGAGACCTCGAAGAGATCCCGGACAACGTCAAACAAGACCTTGAAATCTATCCGGTTCGCTGGATTGATGAAGTGCTGGAACTGGCGTTGCAGGACAATCCGCAAGGGTTTGAGCGCGTTTCTGTCGTGTAAATGTTGATGCGCCGCAAATTTGGCGCATTCGGGGGGTGGTTAAGGCTTGCATGCGCCGGGTAACGGAAGTAGCCTTGACCACCGATCGGGTACTCATGATGAGTCGCAATGCGTGATGTGGCGCGGGTTTGCGCTAGATTGTCACTTGCAACTGATCAGGAGGCTTGCTATAAAACCTCCACTTGTTGTGGCCAGGGAAATCAGCGCCGCAGCGATGTTCGATAAAAGGGGAATATAAGAGTGAATAAATCTCAACTGATTGACAAGATTGCAGACGGTGCTGATATCTCCAAAGCCGCTGCTGGCCGTGCGCTGGACGCTTTCATTGATGCCGTGGGTGAAGCCCTGAAAGAGGGTGACCAGGTTGCTCTGGTGGGTTTCGGTACTTTCGCCGTGCGCGAGCGTGCTGCCCGTTCTGGTCGTAACCCGCAAACTGGCGCGACCATCGAAATCGCAGCTGGTAAAGTTCCTGCTTTCAAAGCCGGCAAGGCCCTGAAAGACGCTGTCAACTAAGCCGGGCGCTGATATTACATCGGCCACCGTCCTTGGTCACAGACCAGACAAGTGAGAGGGCTCTCCCTCATACTGATTGACCAAGGCGCATCGCAATCGGTGCGCCTTTTCATTATTTACGCCCATCGAGTTCGGGAGCATAAGTACAAACATGATGTTGGATAAACTACGCGAAGGGGCGCAGGGCAAGGTAGCCAAGGTTATCTTGGGCCTGATCATCCTCTCCTTTGCCTTGGCCGGTGTAGGCAGTTACCTCAATGGCCCGGCACGTACCGCCCCCGCTACCGTCAACGGCAATGACATCAGCTCCGCTGCGCTGGAAAATGCCTATCGCAACGAGCGGGCCCGCATGGAATCCCAAATGGGGGAATCTTTCAGCCAGTTGGCCGCCAACCCTGACTACATGAAGCAGTTCCGCCGTGGTGTGCTGGACAGGCTGATCGATCAGGCCCTGTTCGACAGCAAGGCCCGTGAACTTGGTCTGCGGGTCAGTGACGAGCAGATCAAACAGGCCATCATCGCCATGCCGGAGTTTGCCGAAGATGGCAAATTCAACAATGACCGCTACCTGCAGCTCATTCGTCGTGCCGGCATGACACCGGAGATGTTCCGTGACTCACTGCGCCAGGACATGGTGCGTCAGCAGCTGATGGGCGCCCTGCTCGGCACCGAGTTCGCGCTCAAGGGTGAAGCGGAGCAACTCGACAAGCTCTACAACCAGACCCGTGATCTGCGTCTGGTGCGTCTTGCTGCCGCCGCTTATCTGGGCGATGTCCAGGTTTCCGATCAGGAAGTGGAGCAGTACTACAAGACTAACAGCGCGCGTTTCATGAACGACGAGAAGGTGAAGGTCGACTATCTGCTGCTGGATGCGGCCAACCTCGGCAAAGATATCAAGGTCACCGAGCAGGATGCCAAGGATTACTACGATCAGCACCAGGACCTGTTCCAGCGTGCCGAGCGTCGTCATGTAGCGCATATCCTTATCCCGTTTGGCAAGGATGAGAAGGCGGCCGAGAAGCTGGCCGGCGAACTCCTGACCAAGGCCAAGGGCGGCGATGATTTTGCCGCGCTGGCCAAGGCCAACTCCTCCGATACTTTCTCTGCCAAGAAGGGCGGCGAGCTGGACTGGTTCGAGAAAGGGGTGATGGATCCGGCCTTCGAGCAGGCCGCCTTTGCCCTGAACAAGGCAGGGGATCTCTCCAACCTGGTGAAGAGCCCGTTCGGTTTCCACGTCATCAAGTTGCTGGGTGTTGAAGCGGCTCAGACCAAGCCGTTTGTGGATGTCATGGGTGAAACCATCCGACGTCTGCAGGCTGACAAGGCCAAGGAGCTGTTCTTTGCCGAGCAGCAGAAAATGGCTGACAGCAGCTTCGAGAACCCGGACTCGCTGGATCTGACCGCCGATACCATGGGCCTCAAGGTGCAGTCCGTGGACTTCTTCAGTCAGGCGGATGCACCGGCACCCCTCAATGATCCCAAGGTGCTCTCGGTGGCGTTCTCCGAACAGCTGCGCGATGACAACACCAACTCGGATGTGATCGAACTGGCTGATGGCAAGGCGCTGGTCCTGCACATCACAGGTTATCAACCGAAAGCGGCCAAACCGCTGGCGGAGATCAAGGAGCAGGTGATCGCGGCCATCAAGCATGACAAGGCCAGTGAAGTGGCTCGTGGCAAGGCGCAGGGCCTGCTGGACAAGCTGAAGGCCGGTGAGAACATCCAGGCCGATCTGACTGCGCTGGGCTTGAAGATGGAGACCCACAAAGGGGTTGCCCGCTTCGCTCAGGACATGGATCAGAACCTGGTTGCCCAGGTGTTCCGTATGCCTCATCCGAAGGATGGCAAGCCTAGTGTCGAGCTGGTTGCCGAAGCCAATGGTGATCGTGTGGTGGTCGCACTGGACAAGGTGGTGGTAGCCAAGGAGCCGTCCCAGATGGTCAGCCTGCTGCAAGGCCAGCTTGGCCAGGGCAAGGCCCAGGTGAGCTACAAGTCCCTGATCGACGAGCTACGCAAAGCCGCCAAGATCGAGTACTTCACCGATGTGGAAGCCACAGTCGAATAAATCCGACCGGTTGCAACCCATTGAAAACGGCCCCGTCATGGGGCCGTTTTTTTATCTGTGAAGTGGGGTTGAGGTCGCTATGCTGGCTGCGTGACCTGCGTGACCTGCGTGACCTGCGTGACCTGCGTGACCTGCGTGACCTGCGTGACCTGCGTGACCTGCGTGACCTGCGTGACCTGCGTGACCTGCGTGATACGTTATGCGCAGCGTAGAAATGCGGATATGTGTTGGTTGCCGGCAGGGGACGGATCAGAGCGCGGCGGCCATAAAAAAACCGGCAATCACTTGCCGGTTTTTTCTATTCAAGCGCCCTGGCGGGCGAGGGGTTACACCACGCCCTGAGTGCGGAGGTACTCCTCGTAGGTGCCGCCGAAGTCACGGATGCCGTTCTCGCTCAGTTCCAGGATGCGGGTCGCCAATGAGGAGACGAACTCGCGGTCGTGGGAGACGAAGATCAGGGTGCCCTGATACATTTCCAGCGCCATGTTCAAGGATTCGATAGATTCCATGTCCAGGTGGTTGGTCGGTTCATCCATGATGAGGATGTTGGGGCGTTGCATCATCAGCTTGCCGAACAGCATGCGGCCCTGTTCACCACCGGAGAGCACCTTGACCGGCTTCTTGATGTCATCCTGGGTGAACAACAGACGACCGAGAATGGATCGTACCGCCTGCTCATCTTCATTCTCCTGTTTCCACTGTGCCATCCAGTCGAACACATTGAGGTCGGTGTCGAAGTCTTCAGCATGATCCTGAGCGTAGTAACCGATCTGGGCGTTCTCGGACCATTTGATGGTGCCGGTGTCCGGGGTCAGATCGCCAACGAGGGTCTTGATCAGGGTGGATTTACCGATGCCGTTGGTACCCAGAATGGCGACCTTCTCGCCCACTTCCAGCATCATGCTGAGGCCCTTGAACAGGGGCGCATCGCCATAGCCTTTGGCAACGTTTTCCATTTCCAGGATGTTGCGGTAGAGCTTCTTCTCCTGCTCGAAGCGGATGAAGGGGTTCTGACGGCTGGACACCTTCACTTCCTCAATCTTGATCTTGTCGATCTGCTTGAGGCGAGAGGTGGCCTGGCTGGATTTGGAGGCGTTGGCGCTGAAACGGGAGACGAAGGATTGCAGATCGGCGATCTGGGCCTTCTTCTTGGCGTTGTCGGAGAGCAGACGCTCGCGGGCCTGGGTGGCGGCCGTCATGTACTCGTCGTAGTTGCCCGGGTAGACGCGCAGCTCGCCGTAGTCCAGATCCGCCATGTGGGTGCAGACGGAGTTCAGGAAGTGACGATCGTGAGAGATGATGATCATGGTGCTTTCACGTTCGTTCAGCACCTGCTCCAGCCAGCGGATGGTATTGATATCCAGGTTGTTGGTCGGTTCGTCCAGCAACAGGATGTCGGGGTTGGAGAAGAGGGCCTGGGCCAGCAGCACCCGCAGTTTCCAGCCTGGAGCCACTTCGCTCATGGGACCGTTGTGCTGTTCGATGGGGATACCTGCACCCAGCAGCAGTTCGCCTGCACGGGATTCAGCGGTATAGCCATCGTACTCGGCAACCATGCCTTCCAGCTCGGCGGCCTTCATGTAGTCGTCGTCGGTGGCGTCCAGGTTGGCGTAGATGGCATCGCGTTCGGCGATGGCGGCCCACAACTCGCCGTGACCCATCATGACCACGTCCAGCACGCGCATCTCTTCGTAGGCGAACTGGTCTTGGCGCAGCTTACCGATACGCTCGTTGACGTCCAGGCTCACATTACCGCCGCTCGGCTCAAGGTCGCCGCCGAGGATCTTCATAAAGGTGGACTTGCCACAGCCGTTGGCGCCAATGAGGCCATAGCGGTTGCCGCCGCCAAACTTGACGTTGATGTTCTCAAACAGCGGCTTGGCGCCGAATTGCATGGTGATGTTATTGCTGCTTAACAAAGTAAGTGTCCCGGTTGGTCTGTCAAATGGCGCGCATTATGGCACAGATCCCCCGAAAGTTTTAGCAAGAACTGTGATCTGGCCCCATTGCGGGCAGGGCACAGAGCAGGTGGCAAGCCCTCTGAACGTTTTGATGAAGTCAGCGACCGGTTCTCATGGCATCGGGGGAATCGTCCGTGAGCGTCGGCCATGAAAAAGCCGGCACAGGGCCGGCTTGCAACAAGGTAAGTTGTGGTTAGTGGGCTGTCGCGCCGGAGGCACCGAGCCCGGTTTGTGAACGGATGAACTGGGGCAGGAACTTGGCATGTTCGTCGGCCGCATTCTCGGACTTGTCGGTGACAGAGAACAGCCAGATCCCGATGAAAGCCACTGCCATGGAGAAGAGGGCAGGGTACTCGTAGGGGAAAATAGCTTCTGCATGACCCAGTACCTTCACCCACACGGTCGGGCCCAGCACCATCAGGCTGACCGCACTGACCAGACCGAGCCAGCCACCGAAGACGGCACCGCGCGTCGTCAGACGGGACCAGAACATGGAGAGGAAGAGCACAGGGAAGTTGCAGCTCGCCGCAATGGAGAAGGCCAGTCCGACCATGAAGGCGATGTTCTGCTTCTCGAACAGGATCCCCAGACCGATGGCGACCACCCCCAGCACCACAGTGGTGTACTTGGAAACGCGCAGCTCGTCGGTTTCGTTGGCCTTGCCCTTCTTGATGACGCTGGCATAGATATCGTGGGAGACCGCAGAAGCACCTGCCAGGGTCAAGCCCGCGACCACCGCCAGTATGGTGGCGAACGCAACGGCGGAGATGAAACCGAGGAACAGGCTGCCACCGACTGCATCGGCCAGATGAATGGCTGCCATATTGGTGCCGCCCAGCAGGGCGCCGGTAGCGTCCTTGAAGTCAGGGTTGGTGCTGACCAGCAAAATGGCGCCAAAGCCGATGATGAAGGTCAGGATGTAGAAGTAGCCGATGAAGCCGGTGGCATAGAACACCGATTTACGAGCTTCCTTGGCGTCGCTCACTGTGAAGAAACGCATCAGTATGTGGGGTAGACCGGCGGTACCGAACATCAGCGCCAGACCCAGCGAGATGGCGGAGATGGGATCAGACACCAGTCCACCCGGACTCATGATGGCGATACCCTTCTCATGCACCTTGACCGCTTCGCTGAACAGGGCACCGATATCGAAGTTGACGGACTTCATCACCATGATGGCCATGAAGCTGGCACCGGAGAGCAGCATCACCGCCTTGATGATCTGCACCCAGGTGGTGGCCAGCATGCCGCCAAACAACACATAGAGCACCATCAGTATGCCGACCAGCACCACGGCCACATGGTATTGCAGGCCGAACAGCAGCTCGATGAGTTTGCCGGCACCCACCATCTGGGCGATGAGGTAGAGGGCCACCACTACCAGGGAGCCGCTGGCGGAGAGGCTGCGCACCGAGGTCTGTTTGAGGCGGTAGGAAGCCACATCAGCAAAGGTATATTTGCCGAGATTGCGCAGCCGCTCCGCGATCAGGAACAGTATGATGGGCCAGCCCACCAAAAAGCCGATGGAGTAAATGAGGCCATCGTAGCCCGAGGTGTAAACCAGAGCGGAAATACCGAGAAAAGAGGCGGCAGACATGTAGTCACCGGCGATGGCTAGACCATTTTGAAAGCCGGTGATGCGTCCGCCAGCGGCATAATAATCGGAGGCGGAGCGGTTACGCTTGGAGGCCCAATAGGTAATGAACAGGGTACCCGCCACGAAGATCACGAACATGACGATGGCAGAGATGTTGAGGGGTTGGCGATTGACGTCACCGGTCAGCGCCTCGGCCGCCAGCAAGGGGAAAGAGGCCAGCGAGGTCAGCAACAGCAGAGACTTGCCTTTCATGATTGCACTCCCTTGAGGATCTTCTGGTTCAGCTCGTCGAACTCGCCGTTGGCCCGGAATACATAGATGCCGGTCAGTATGAAGGAAGATAGGATCAGCCCCACTCCCACCGGGATACCACGGGTGATGGTGGAGCCCTCGCTCAAGGGGGTGCCAAGCCAGCCGGGGGCAAAAGCGATGAGCAGGATGAAGGCCAGGTAGAGCCCCAGCATCAGGATGGAGAGGGTCCAGGCAAAGCGCTGGCGTTTGGCCACCAACTCCTGGAAGTGGGGATCTTGCTGGATCCTCAAGTAACGTTGCTGTTCCATTGCAGTTCTCCATGACATAAGTGTCAGCGGTGGATGAAGGGAAGTCCCTACCGAGCAGGCACCCTGCTCATGTAAGCAGAATGTGAATTAAATGTTATTTGCGGGCAATTAGACTTTGGGATAAGTCAGTGGCCCGCCTTGAGTCAGGCGCAGGTAGATAAGAGCAGCCGTGATGGCATCACTCAGGGCGTCGTGTACGGGCAGGGAAGGCAAGTTCAGGTGCTGGCGGATGGCGGCCAGATGCAGGTCGATGACCGCGTCGGGATAGCGGCGATAGAGGTGGTCGTGGTAGAGCCGGCTCACCTCTATCCCTTGTTGGGCAAGGGGCAGCCCCCACTGTTTCTGGCAGGCCAGGTTGAGAATGCGCAGATCGTAGGCGATGTGATATCCCACCAGTTCACGTGGGCCGATAAAGGCCAACAGCTGGCGCAGCGCGGCTTCCAGCCTCATGCCCTGTTGCAGATCCTGATGGCGCAGGCCGTGGATCACCACGGATTGCGCGTTCAGGCTGGCGGGGGCTTGTACCCTCAGTGAGAGCGCTTCGCCGGTCAATATCCGGTTACCCTTGATGCGCACGGCCCCGATGGAAACGATCTCGGCCTGGGCAGGATCCAGGCTGGTGGTTTCAAAATCGAGGGCAATCAGCTCATCCCCTGGTGGCAGGGCAAAGAGCGGTGCGAACTCGCCAGCTCGGAAAGCACGGCCATGCCAGTAGCGTCGAGCGCGGCTCCACATGCCTATTGCCTCAGACGAAAGTGCAAGGTGAGCCACTGCTGGAATTTCTTTACCTGATGCAGCGCCTGGCGCAGCAGATCCCGCTCGCCGTGGCTGAGTTCATTGACCTGTACCCGGCTCTCTCCTCCCTTGAGCTGGCTGCGCAATCGCAGGCGGATAAAGAGTCGAAATGCTTCTGCCAGATTGTCACCATAGCTGGCGCTAAGTCGTTTTGCCGCCACCAGTGCCTCGATGCGCCCCAGGGTCGAGGTCTCCATAATAGTCGCCTCCAGTGCCAGCATACGGATGCCATGGACCAGGGGGAACAGTCCGCCCCGCTTGAGATCCAGCCCATCAGCGGAGCGTTCCAGCCGGCCAAACAGGGTGAGCGGCGCATGAAAAGCCACTGCCGGTCTGACCATCTCCGCCAGCAGATCCCGCCTGTCGGCAAGCTGCTCCTGCAGTTGACGGGCGATGGGAGGGAGCAGGCTGCGATCTCCGGCGATAGGGTGAGCATCGGCCAGGGTGGCGAGCCAGAGCAGGCTGGCTTCGTTTGCTGTGAGGCAGGCCTGCTCAATCCCGCTCTGCCACTGCGTCACCTCTTTCACCCATAGGGGGTTGTTTACCATCACCTGGCCGGGGCAGGGCGGGTAGCCGAGTTGCTCAAGCAGTGTGCTGAAGGCGGCCAGATCTTTCTGTTGACTGGGCCAGTGCAGGTCGGCGGGCAGGATCAGGGCATTGTCCTGATCTGTTTTGAGGATCTGTTCGCCGCGCCCCTCCGAGCCCAGCATCAGCAGGCACACCTTGTCCTGCACCTCGGGCGGGATCACCAGAGAAAAAGCCTTGGCGATCAATTGCTCGTTGATGGTGGCGATGAGTTTCATCAAAAAGGCGGTGTGGATACCCTGACCAAACAGGGAGCGGGTCAGTTGTTGCTGCTCCCGGGCTACCGCTTCCAGCGCGGGCAGTGTATCGGCGCGGGCGATGCGCAGGGTCAATACATGGGAGTGGGTGGAGAAGAGCCCCAGCACCTGAGCCAACTGCAAGATGCCCATCACTTCACCTTGTTGCCAGATGACCAGCCGCTTGATGCGATGACGGGTCATCAATAACAGGGCATCAAACAGATAGCTGCCCAGTGGCAGGCCAATCAGAGGTGCCGGGGTCAGTACGGCGAGCGGGGCTGTCAGCGGCAGCCCCTTCAGGGTGAGGGCGTGCAGCAATGTCTTGCGGGTAGCCAGGGTCAGGCTGCCATCGTGAGCGGGATAGAGCAGGCAATCCGTGCCCTTGGCCACCATGGCCTCGGTGGCCGCCAGCAGGCTGAGCCGGTTGTCGACGACGAGCGGTGCTTGCAGATGACCAGGTTCAATCCGGGTCAGGATAAATTCCGCCAGATTCTTCTGGCCCAGCTGTTCGCGCTGCTCTTGTTGCTGTTGTCGTTCGGCCAGGCTGGCGGTGAAGTAGCCAGCCAGCGCCGGATTGCTGTCGCACAGTGCCAGAAACTCGGTGTGGGGAATGAGCTGGCAGAGTGTATCTTCCAGTGCGTTGAACTGGTGGCGACAGCGGCCATCAAACTGGGCCCGCACATCAAACAGATCGTCGACCCCGTAATCGCCAAAATGGTGATGGGTCGCGGATTCCTCCACCGCTCCCTTGATGATCAGGTAGAGGCCGGGCGGGGCATCACCGGCGTTCAACACCGTCTGTCCCGCGCGAAAATAGCAGATGGAGAGGTGCTGTTCGAGCCGCTCACGCTGCTCTGCATTCAGTACATCAAATGGGGGGCGGGCAAAGTTGAACAAGCTAGTCATGGCAATCCTTGGCCTGTGGCGTCAGATCAGTCTGACAAAGCCGTGACGCAGGAGCCAGCCGACTTTAGTCGCACACCTTGCCTGCAACAGGAAGCGGGAAAATGGTGGCCTCGCTGTACCTCGCAATAACACTCTGATAACGTGGTGGTATGACCAGTTTGATTCAAGGAGCGGAGAGGGAAATGGAAAAACCAAGGGTCAAGTGCGAGATCCGGGACGGTATCGCCGAGGTGATGCTGGCGCGGGGGGACAAGCTCAATGCGCTGGATAGAAGCATGTTTGGCGCCATCGACCAGACGCTCGCCGAGTTGCAGCAACACAAGGGGCTACGGGCCGTGATCCTGTATGGGGAAGGGCGCGCCTTCTGCGCCGGGCTGGATGTGAAATCCATGCTCAAGCAGCCGGTGGCGGCCCTGGACATACTCAAGCGCGAGGCGGATGAGGCAACCAATCTGGCGCAGCGGGTCGCCTATGGCTGGCACCAGTTGCCGGTGCCTGTGATTGCCGTGACCCAGGGGGTGTGCTTTGGCGGCGGCTTGCAGATTGCCCTCGGCGCCGACTTCCGGTTCAGCACCCCGGATTGTCGCTTCTCCGTGATGGAGATCAAGTGGGGCATCATTCCCGACATGAGTGGCTGCGTCACCCTGCGTAACCTGATGGGGGTGGATACCGCCATGGAGCTCGCCATGAGCGGGCGCGAGTGCGATGCACTGGAGGCCAAGTCCCTCGGGTTGGTAAGCCGGGTATGCGAGGATCCGCTGACCGAGGCGCGGGAGTTTGCCCGCACCCTCATCACCAAGTCGCCGGATGCGCTGGCGGGGATCAAGCAGCTCTACCAGCAGGCCTGGGCTCGCAGCGATGAGGTGATGCTCAAGGAAGAGACCCGCTTGCAAAAGCAGATCCTGGGCCGACCCAATCAGTGGCGCGCCACGTTCAACAGCCTGTTTCACTGGCGCTTGCCGTTTGGGCCGAGGCGCAACGCCCTCTGACGCGGTAAAGGGAAGCGGTAAAGAACACAGCAAAAGAAAATGGCAGCCGAGGCTGCCATTTTTCGTTGTGTCGTAGCACTTATTTGGTGATGGTATCTGGATCCGGTTCGAACGGGTGGCCGGACAGCTCTTGCTCCAGGTTTTGCTCGGAGCGGCGACCAGTCCAGTAATCGGCGTTCTTGATACCTAGTTTCTCGGGATGGAACACGGGATCCAGCCCTTGAGCCTGCTGTGCTTCATAGTCTTTCAAGCAGATAAAAGCAGTTTTTTGCAGCAGCAGGATGGCGATGATGTTGAGCCAGGCCATCAGACCTACCCCTATGTCTCCCAGACCCCAGGCGAGATCTGCCGTCTTGACGGTACCGTAGACAGTCGCTGCCATCAGAGCAATCTTCAGCAAGAAGGTGAGCCAGGGGCGATTAATCTTGCGGTTGATATAGGCGATGTTGGTTTCGGCGATGTAGTAGTAGGCGACTATGGTGGTGAACGCGAAGAAGAACAGCGCGATAGCCACGAAGATGCTGCCAAAGCCCGGCATCATGCTCTCCATGGCGGTCTGTACATAACCAGGGCCTGCGGCAATGCCGGCGATGCCTGTGTAAATGGCTGCGCCATCCGGTCCTTGCACGTTGTAAAGACCGGTGATCAGCAGCATGAAGCCGGTGGCGGAGCAGACAAACAGGGTGTCGATGTAGACGGAAAACGCCTGCACCAGTCCTTGTTTGGCCGGGTGGCTCACTGCGGCGGCAGAGGAGGCATGGGGGCCGGTACCTTGACCAGCTTCGTTGGAATAGACCCCACGCTTGACGCCCCACATGATGGCCAGACCCAGAATGGCACCAAAACCGGCGTCCAGACCAAAGGCACTCTTCCAGATCAGCAGGATCACGCCCGGCAGTGCCGAGATGTTGAGGGCTATGATGACGCAGGCCACTATGATGTAGCCCAGCGCCATGAAGGGCACTACGGTACTGGCAAAGCTGGCAATCCGTTTGACACCACCGAAG
Organism: Aeromonas sp. TS_SC_11; assembly: GCF_057318915.1. Classification (NCBI taxonomy): domain Bacteria; kingdom Pseudomonadati; phylum Pseudomonadota; class Gammaproteobacteria; order Aeromonadales; family Aeromonadaceae; genus Aeromonas; species Aeromonas sp. TS_SC_11. Next base: position 3,773,291 of record NZ_CM170470.1, on the reverse strand, counting down.
ATGATAAAGCCCAGCAGCAGAGCGAGACCAGCGGCAGTGACGTTTGGATCGATGTCAAAGGCGGTTTTCAGGCTGGAGCCGATGGAGTTTGCTTGAACCCCCGGCAGCAGCACGCCGCAGGCAAAGATGGTAGATATGGCGAAGGTCCAGGCGTACCACTTCATGCCAAGCCCTTTCTCGATATAAAAGGCTGGGCCACCGCGGTACTCACCGTTGATCTTCTCTTTGTAGACCTGACCCAGGGTGGACTCCACGAAGGCGGAGCTGGCACCGAGGAAGGCCACCATCCACATCCAGAACAGGGCGCCCGGACCACCGAAGGTGATGGCAGTGGCGACACCGGCTATGTTGCCGGTCCCGACCCGACCCGCAAGCGTCATGGCCAGCGCCTGGAAGGAGGAGACACCGGCATCGGTGCTCTTGCCATCAAACATCAGGCGAATCATCTCTTTTATATGACGTAGTTGTAAAAACCGGGTACGCAGGGAGAAGTAGAGGCCTACCCCCAGGCACAGATAGATGAGCGCAGGGCTCCAAATCACACCATTGATAGCATTGACGATTTCATTCATGTACAACAACTCCTTTGTTGTGCTGTCTTGGCGAGGTCTTTGCCTCGCTCCCTTAAAATGGTAAGTGACCAAGGGGGTCACTCAATCTTGAGCGGGACTTTCAACTGCCAAGTCCGTGGGTTTTAACATATCGGTTTGTTCAAGGGCTTCCCAGCGAAATATGTTGTCATGTTGTTAATTTGTGAGTTGGCGTTAACAAATGGCCCTTTTGGTCGGGATGTGTCGGTATCCCCGCCATGATCTCCTCTCTCGTCTACCTGGATTGGTGATAACGGAGACACAGCAAATTTGAGGCCAAGGATGAAAATAGAAAACCATCTCAATGTGATCCGCCTCGCCGGGCAGGGGGATGCGGTCGCCATGGCCCACCTGTTCGGGCAGCTTGGCTATCCCGCCAGCCCGGTCGAGGTGGCTGAACGCTGGTTGCAGCCAGCTCCTGATCGTGAGGTGCTGCTCGCCTGTCACGAGGTCGAGGTAGTGGGAGTGCTGGTGTGGCATCGCCTGCGGCCCTTGCATGTTGCACCAGACTGGGGCCTGATCTCGGCGCTGGTCGTCGATGAAGGTGCAAGAGGCGCTGGTGTGGGGGCTGCCTTGCTGGCGACGGCAGAAGCTCGCGCCCTGACGCAAGGTTGCAGCCAGCTGGAATTGTCCAGCAGTCTCAAGCGGCAAGATGCCCATCGTTTCTATCTGTCTCAGGGTTACCTCGAGCGTCCGAAGCGGTTCGTAAAAGTATTTTGATTGGCAAGAGGAGTCTGCGTGTTCTGGTCCCGATTATGGAGTCTGTTTGGTGGTATGTCCCGACAGGAAGAGAGCGCCCCACGAGCGCTGGAGTGGCAACAGGCCCTGGCTGTGGTGCCCATCTTGCAGGGATTTTCCAAAGACGATCAGCTGCGGCTGATTGCTCTGGCGCAGCAATTTCTGGCCCGCAAGACCCTGACCCAACTCGGGGTTGAGCTGACTTCCCGCCAGCAGGCGGTATTGGCCTTGCAGGCGGTGCTGCCCATTTTGCATCTTGGTCTCGACTGGTATCGTGGCTTTCACGAAATCATATTGATCCCGGAACCTGTGGTCCGTCGTCAGGAGGTGCAGGATGAATTCGGTCTGGTGAGCGAGTGGGAAGAAGAGAACGCTGGGGAGTCCTGGCCTCAGGGGCCGCTGGTGCTGGCCTGGAGCGAGTTGCAGCAGGACGGGGATTGGGATGGCTTCAACCTGGTTATCCACGAATTGGCTCATAAACTCGACATGCTGGGGGGAGATGCCGACGGTGCGCCACCGCTGCCAAGTGGCATGGATACACGCCAGTGGACCCAGGCCCTGCAGGAGGCGTTCGATGCCATGAATGCCCAGCTGGCCCGCGACGAGGTAACCGCTATCGATCCCTATGCCGCCGAGCATCCGGCCGAGTTTTTTGCCGTGTGCTGCGAGAGCTTCTTTACCGATCCGTTGCGCTTGCGGCAGGTCTATCCCGCTGTATATCGACAACTAAGCCAGTTCTTCAGCCAGGATCCCGCCCTGCGTTTTCCGGCGACCCGCTTGTTGGCGGGAGAGGCGCAAACGGGGCTAACTGTCTGATAGCCGATCCGCAGATGAATTAATCTGAATAGCAAAAAGGCACCCGAAGGTGCCTTTTTCACAATCTGAATTGCTTACCTATCAGGCAGCAGCTTTCAGCTGTACTGCAGCGGCTTTCTTGTGATCGCCAATTGGCAGCACAGTGCGGCCAAACTGTTCGTTGATCACGGTAGCCATGGCCAGGTAGATGGCACTGGCGCCACAGATGATGCCTTCGAAACCGGCAATGGTGCCGATCAGGGTGCTGCCGGTGAAATCACGGGCGGCCAGCAGGAAGAACAGCACTGTCAGGGAGGCGAACACGAACTGCTTCACACGGGGGAAGTTGACGGTGCCGACCAGCATGAAGAGAGTGAACATGCCCCACATCAGCAGATACCAGCCCATGTAAGCGTGGGGAGTGGCTTCGGCCAGACCCATGGTTGGCATCACCAGCAGGAACACCAGGCTCCACCAGAAGGTGCCGTAGGAGATGAAGGCGGTGACACCGAAGGTGTTGCCACGCTTGAACTCCATGATACCGGCGATGATCTGGGCCAGACCGCCATAGCACAGGCCCATGGCCAGGATCATGGCGCTGATGGGGAAGAAACCTGCGTTATGGATGTTCAGCAGAATGGTGGTCATACCGAAACCCATCAGACCCAGAGGGGCAGGGTTGGCCAATTTTTCGCTCACGTGGTGTTCTCCAAAAATAGAGGTGGGGGTTGATAAAAGACGCGCGATTTTAGGCAGGCAACGGGTCCCTCGCAAGAGGGGAGTACAAAAAATGGTAAAAAAACTACACGAAATTTTATCCACGTCATTATTCGTGCCATTCAGGTAGATAACAGGTGAATGAATAGCGGTGGCAAGGTTGATTTTTTGTGTGAGCTACGCCAGATGTGAAAGTGAATAACAGATAGCAGCAGTGCCTTCGTACCCTGGTTTTCGTGCCACTGGGCTCTTGTCTGTTGCAGCCAGATGCCTAGCATTCGTCAGAGGTAAAAATCACTATATATGCCATCAAACAAAAAGAGGGAGTCACCGTTTGAAGCGCAGAAGACACTGGCCCGGAACCATAGGAAAACCGGCCGAGCAGGGGCACCCACATGGGGCGCATTATGTGGATAACGGGATAACGGGATAACGGGATAACGGGATAACGGGTCGCCAGAGGAGGGCAGAGCACAGTCTTAAAGGGCGCTGGGAATGAGGGGGTATACCCTCTATGCTCTGCGCACTCAATGATGAGACGTTAGCGGCTATGGCCTCAAGGGGGAAGTGGACGCCTAGCGGCACGAACAATCAAGGAGAGCTGAGGTGAAAACGCCGGGGAGCCGTTTCTGCTCCCCGGCAGTGGTCAGTTATCCAGTGTCAGAACGACCTTGGCTTCCTTGTCCGCCTCCTTTACCTGGCTGTCGAGTACGAACAGGCGTTCCGGCGCAATCCCTTGGGTATCTACCAGATACTCCTTGGTGTTCTGGGCACGGCGCATGGCCAGATTGCGCAGGGACTTGGCAGTGATCAGCTGTTGATCCCGCAGCAGGATCACCGCCTGGCTTCGCAGGGCCGGGCTCTCTTCATCCAGTTTCAACCTGTCGGCCAAGTCCCCCCAATCTTCGTTGAAGCGCGCCTCATAGGCTTCGGCCAGCGCGGCTTGGAGTATGGGGTCTTGCTCCAGCAGATCGAGGTCAACCGGCATGCCCGTGATCTTGGTTAATGCACGCTCCAGCTTCTGGCGCTGCAAAATGGGGCGTTCTTCGTTGAAGTTGACCTTGCCGCGAATGTTCATGCTGATCTTGGGTCTCTCCTTTAGCGCTTGCGCCAGCTTGGTCAGCCTGATCTGCAGGGTTGGAGTGAGGGCGGGCTCACCCAGCAGGAAGGGCAGCTCATCCAGATCCTCAGTGCCTCCGGTCAACGAGGCCAGCAGAGAGAAGGGGGACGTGATGGCCTTTCTGAGGGTATTGCCCAGTACATCCCAGAAGATATTGCCGAGGCTGAAATTTGGCTGATCCAGATTGCCTTTTACCTTCAGGTTCATCTGGATGACGCCGTTGGCATCGCTGAGCAGGGCGATGGCCAGTCCCAGCGGCATGTCCTTGGCCTGCTCGCTCTTGATCTTCTCTCCCAGTTGCAGCTTCTTGATGGTGATGTCGTTATCTCCCTCCAGTCGATTGCCCTGCAGCTTGTAGTTCAGCTTCATGGAGAGCTGTCCCTTGTCGATGGCATACCCGGCGTAGGTACTGGAGTAGGGGGTAAAAGTGGTGAGTTCCAGGTTGCTGAAGGTGACTGCCACATCGAGCACGGGCTGCTCGATCAGCAGATTGGTGTTGCCGCGAATGGTCACGGGGGCATAGCGGTCAACCTTGCCGTTGAAGGCGAGATCCGAACGTTGGCCGGGAATATTGCTGATATGGCGGCTCTGGCCGCTGAGGGAGGCAATGTCCACCACGAATTCCGGGCTCAGGCTGCGATCGGCAAAGCGCAGGTTGCCCTGTTCGGTACGGACCTGATCGATGGTAATGCGGGGGACGGGCCCGTTGGCGGGCTCTGTGCTGGCGGCTTGTGGCAGCACCAGTTGCTGGAGGTTGGTGATCCCGTCTTCGTTGATCTCGATGCGGGCGAAGGGTTTGCGCAGCAGTATGTCGCCAATCTTCACCTGCTGGCTGATGCCGTCATAGTGCAACCCGCTCAGCTCCAGACGATCTATTTGCAGCAGGCGTTGATTGTCGGCCCGATCAAGCACGAACAACTGGTCTATGTCGAGCCCCCCGGTGACCTCGAGTTTGCTCAGCCCCCCCTCGGCATTGGTGGTCAAGGCCAGTCTGGTACGGCTGGCAAGCTGGCCGTCGCGCACCGTGATGCGCAGCAGATCCTGCAGGTAGGGTTGTGCCCATTTGAGGGGCAGCCCCTGCTGCTTGAACTCGCCCTTGAGGGTGAAAGGGGCCAGGGTGAGGTCGCCGTCAAACCCCAGCGTACTCTGGGTGTTGAGGGTGGCATTGAGGTTGAGCGGGCTGGGCTGATCAGACTGACTGCCAAGGGGACCCAGCGTGAGGTTCAGCCCGGAGATCTCGCGCAGCAGCGGCTTGCCACTGCTCGACTCGGTCAGCTTGAACTCCCCCTGGCTGATGCGCGTCTCCTTGAGCGACCAGCGCCAGGGGTTGCCCGGAGCCGGCTTTTTGCCCGAGGGTTTATCCGCAGGCTGGGGGACAAGCAGTGCTGTCAGGTCCAGCTGCTGCGCGGCATCGAGGGTTGCCGTGACCGCCGGGGCCTTGAGTGCGATCTTGTCGATCCTGACCGACTGCTTGTTGCCATCCAGGGCTATGCCTGCCAATGCCAGCTGTTTGAAGCGGGCAAACTCGGCGCCCTTATTCTGCTTGAGTTGCCAGTCGCTCAAAGTCAGCTTGCCCTTTGACAATTGCCAATCCAGGCCATGCTTGCCCTGACTGAGCTGGTAGTTCAGTTCGGCGCTGGCCTCGCCCTTGACCAGATTGACCTTGAGGTAGGGGGCCCAGAGCGGCGCGAAGGGCGAGAGCGCAAGCTTGCCGAGACTGAGCTGGCCCTTGCCAGCCCCCGTCATGATATCGAGCTGGCCGCTCGCCTTGAGCGGGCTCTGCTTGTTGAGCCGGGCGGTCAACTGGAAGTAGTTGGTATTTTTCGCCGCAGTGGAGAAAGCCGGCAGTTGCAGATCGAGCCCGCTCAGGGTGAGCGGGGGTATCCAGCCCGCACTGTTTTTCTTGCGACTGTCCTGGTAGCTGACGTGACCCTGTACGGCGGCCAGTTTGGCTATCTGTACCAGAGGGGGCTCGCTGCTGGTCGTGGCGGGCGTCTGCGAGGGCGTCAGCACGCTGGCCAGGGCATCGGTCAGATTGAAACGTACCTCACCTTTGCTGTCGGCCTGACGGATGAGATTCACCATCGGCTTGGTGAGGGTGGCGTCACTCAGAATAATGGCCTTCTGCCGCCAGCTCTGGCCAAGCTCGGGGACAAGCTGCAACTGCTCGAAGGCGATGATGGGTTGCTGTTTTTCATCGAGCAGCGCCGAGGGACCTATGGCAAGGGAGGGATGGCGCAGGCTGACATGGATCTCCCCCAGCGTCAGGTTCAGACCATAGTGTTTGGCCAGCCAAGCGGGCAGGTGGCGCTGGGTGAGAGTCGGCGCTTGCCATAACAGGACCAACAGGGAGATGAGCAGTGCGGCGAAGAGATAAAGGGTATAGCGCAGCAGGCGGACACGCAGGGGTTTGGGCATGAAGGTCTCCAATTGATGCGCACAGGGTAGCAAGTTTTCAGGACATAATCATGGTGCCGCTTGATGCTGTACGCCGTACTTTGTCCACAGGCGTGCCAGGGTTCCGCTTTTCTTCAACTCGGCCAGCCAGGTTTCCAGCTGGCGGGTCGAGATGTCTGCCGTCGGGCTGAGCAGTGCTCTCAGCTCATACTGCTGATCCCACTTGTCTGACCGCAGCAACTGGGCCGCCAGCTCAGGATACTGTTGGCTGAACTGGTTGAGGTAGGCAAGGTTGAGGATGGCCACGTCGCCGCGCCCCTTGAACAATCCCTGTATGGCGGTGGCACTGTCTTTCACCAGCGTGATGCGAAAGCGCTGCTTGAGCGCGTCCGCATTGGCATTGAAGTCGGCAAATCCATAGTGATAACCGGTGACGCCGATAAGCTTGCGCTGATCAATGTGTTCGAAGAAGGTTTGATCACGCCCGGGCACCTTGAGAGCGACATATATTTCGCCCCCCAGCAGTAAAGGTGGGGTCATGTGAACTTGTCCCGCATCCCAATTCCAGCGGATATCCTCGAACAGCATGAGGGAGAAGCGGCCGAGTGCCAGCGCCTGATAGCGATAGGTGGCCGAGGTGGGGACAAAGACAAAACGCACCTCTTGCTGAACTTCGTTGAGCGCCGAGATGAGATCCAGCGTTAGTCCCCGATAGCGGTTTTCACTCTCCTTGACCACGAAGGGGGCATAGGGGTAACCCCCGACCCGGATCAGGGGGTGGTTCCAGGCCGTGGAGCAGAACAGGAGTAACAACCAGCACCAGCATTTCATCGGGAGCACCAAGATGGTGAGATGATCCCAGATTCGGTTAATCTGCGCTGGTTTTCAAGCTGTTAAGGGAATTTGCACAGCGCTGCTCGGCGGCTTCCAGCTCTGCCATCACCATCTGGATATCCTCCAGTTGCTGGTGCAGGGATTGGCGCTTGGCATTGATGAGCTGGATCATGGAGTGGAGCTGGGTCTTGCTCGAGCGATCCGTGTCATACATGTCGAACAGCTCGCGGATTTCCGCCAGGCTGAAGCCGAGCCGTTTGCCGCGCAATGTCAGCTTGAGGCGGATCTTGTCCTTGTGGCTGTAGATGCGGGTCTGTCCCTCCCGGGTCGGGGTGATCAGTCTCTCATCCTCGTAGTAGCGGATGGTCCTTGGCGTGATATCAAATTCATGGGCCAGCTCCGAGATGCTGTAGGTGATCTCCTTGCCGGGCAGGGACGGTGGCATGGTCGTGACTCCTGTTAGTGCGAGGATGACTGGCAAAGGCGCATCCGCAGCCGCTCTGCATTGGCGTGGAGGGCCTGGCCGACCCGGGAGCCGTTGGGACGGCCGAGCCGCTCGCTTACCCATTGGCCGGTAGCCGCCAGCTTGTCCAGATCCACCCCTGTGCTCATGCCAAGGCCGTGCAGCAGATAGATCACCTCCTCCGAGGCGACGTTGCCAGAGGCACCCGGTGCGTAGGGGCACCCGCCGAGTCCGGCTACCGAGCAGTCTATGGTGCGGATACCGCGCTCCAGTGCCGGCAGCAGGTTGGCCAAGCCCTGGCCGTAGGTGTCGTGAAAATGGACCGCGAGCCGTCCTGCGGGGATCTCGTGCAGCACAGCATCCAGCATGGGGGCGACCGTGCCAGGGGTACCGACCCCTATGGTGTCCCCCAACGAGATCTCATGACAACCGAGATCAAGGAGTCGCTCGGCCATGGCCGCTACCCGTTTCGGGCGGGTCGGGCCATCGAAGGGGCAGGCGATGACGGTGGAGAGATAACCGCGCACCTTGATGCCGAGGCTGCGTGCCTCCTGCACCAGGGGGGCGAAGCGCACCAGTGACTCCTCCACACCGATGCCGATATTGGCGCGGGTAAAACCGTCGGAACAGGCGGTGAACAGACCAATCTCGTCAGCCCGGGCGGCAATGGCAGCCTGCAGGCCTTGCAAGTTGGGCACCAAGGCACCGTAGCGGGTTGGCCCCTTGCGCGGCAGGGCCTTGAACAGTTCGGCAGAGTCAGCCATCTGCGGCACTCGCCTGGGGGAGACGAAGGCCCCCACCTCGATGCGCTGCAAGCCGCTCTCGACGAGACGGGCTATCAGCTCAAGCCGCTGGATAAGGGGCAGGGCATTGGCTTCGTTTTGCAGGCCATCGCGCGGGCCCATCTCCACCAGGCTTACCTTGTCGTCCTGCATGCCAGATTCTCTTTTCATGTACTGCTCTCTTGCGTCTTCAGCGTGCTTTCATCGGCCAGGCCGGCATCGGTAAAACGTACCAGCACGGCGCCCTGACTTACCTGTTCCCCTGCTTTGCATTGCAGGGTATCGATCACACCGTCTTGTTCGGCTTTCAAGACGTGCTCCATCTTCATTGCCTCCAGTACCAGCAGGGGTTGCCCTTTGCTGACGTGTTGCCCGACCTCGACCAGCAGTGCCACTACGATGCCATGCATGGGGGCTATGGCGCCCTGCATGGTGATGCTGGTGTGATCATGATGGGTCTGGTGCGCGTGATCATGGGGGCAAAAGCGAATGCGTTGCCCATCCAGTTGCACCATGAAATCCCTCGCCCCAACAGCCTGTATGGGGTAGCGCTGCCAGCACCCTGCATGTTGCAGGCGGATATGATCAGCGCCCAGCGCATAGGGAATTTGCTCTCCCTGCCACTCAAGCTTGCCTGCACATTCGGTGAGGCTCAGTACCCGATCCTCCTCGCCGATCTGTACCGCCGCCGTCCAGTTTTTGCGTTGACCCAGACGAAAGCCGGATGCCTGTTGCCAGGGGGCGCTGCCTGCACTGCGGCTGGCAAGCCAGAGGGTGGCCAGCGGCCAGGCAAGCTCGGGCACTGTCAATGGCACTGTGGGGATGGGCCACTGGGTGTGATGGCGCATGGCCAGCACGTCCGGCTCCTGACACAGGCGCAGCAACAAGGGGCCGTTGTGCACCAGGGGGCCGAGTTCCAGCGCACCCAGCGCATCGGCGAGTCTGCCAAAGGCTTCTGCTCGGCTCTGGCCGTGGGCAATCAGCTTGGCAATCATGGGATCGTAATAGGGGCTGACGTCATCTCCGGCAGTCACACCTGTGTCGATGCGCACCCCGTCCGGCCAGTGCAGCCACTCTATCGGGCCGCTGGCGGGCAGAAAACCGGCTGCCACATCCTCGGCATAAAGGCGCGCTTCAACCGCATGGCCGTGCAGGACCACCTCCTCCTGGGTCAGGGGCAGGGGCTTGCCTTCGGCGACCGCCAACTGCCAGGCCACTAGGTCCTGGCCGGTGACACACTCGGTGACAGGGTGTTCCACCTGCAGGCGAGTGTTCATCTCCATAAAGAAGAATTCGTCCCCGCACAGCAAAAATTCGATGGTACCAGCCCCTCGATAATCGATGGCTTTGGCCGCGGCGACGGCGGCTTGCCCCATGGCTTGGCGCAGTGACGGGGGGATGTCGGGGGCGGGGGCCTCTTCAATCACCTTCTGGTGGCGTCGCTGCAAGGAGCAATCCCTGTCCCCCAGATAGATGGCGTTGCCGAGGCTGTCGGCAAACACCTGCACCTCCACATGACGGGCCTTGGGCAAGTAGCGCTCCAGCAAAACGCTGTCATCGCCAAAGGCGCCCAGCGCTTCGCGTTTCACGGCCGCCAGCGCCTCGTCAAATTCATCGATCTGTTCGACCAGGCGCATCCCCTTGCCACCGCCCCCGCTGGCCGCCTTGATCAGCAGCGGCAAGCCGGTCAGCAATGCCTGCTCGCGCAGCAGCTCGAGGCGCTGATCCGTGCCGTGATAGCCGGGCAGCACGGGAACGCCGGCTGCCTGCATCAGCGACTTGGCGCCGGACTTGTCCCCCATGGCGAGGATAGCCGCGCCACTGGGGCCGATAAAACGCACACCACGCTGCTCGCAGGCGGTGGCAAAGTCGCTGTTTTCCGACAAAAAGCCGTAACCGGGATGGATGGCATCGGCGCCTGCCTGCTGGGCGATGCGCAGTACCTTGGCCGCATCGAGATAGCTCTCCCGCGCGGGGGCAGGTCCCAGATGCCAGGCTTCGTCGGCTTCCCGCACATGCATGGCATTTGGGTCGGCATCCGAGTAGAGGGCTATGGTGTGGATGCCGAGCCGACGGGCTGTCTTGATGATGCGCACGGCGATTTCGCCGCGGTTGGCAATCAACAGCCGTCTAATCGGCGTCTGGTTGGTCATGACGGCTCCTCACATTGCGCTGAAAAGGCAGAATGGGATGATGCGCGGCGGTTGTCCTCGCCGCGGTTAGCGATCTGCAGTCGCTTGACGGTGTTGCTGTGAGTCATGCTTCATCCTTGAAACGGGGGCGCCAGCTGGGGGGGCGTTTATCAAAAAAGGCCTGCATCCCCTCCTGAGCCTCGAGCCCGACCCGCACCCGGGCTATGGTCTCGACGGTTTTCTCTTCATGGAGGCGGGCGGTATGGCTTTCGATGGCGGCCAGCAGTCGCTTGGTCTCCTTCATCGCCTCCGGGCCGTTGCGACACAGGCGCATGGCCAGCGCGCGCCCTTCGGCCAGCAACTGCACCGGCCTGGTCAGCTGGTGCGCCACATTGAGCCGGCAGGCGGTGATGGCATCGAAAGGTTCGGCGCTCAGCATGTAACGGCGTGCCTGGCGCATGCCCATGGTGCGCACCACATAGGGGCTGATCACCGCAGGTACCAGCCCCAGGCTCACCTCGGAGAGGCAGAAGCGTGCATCTTCGCTGGCCAGCACCAGATCGCAGGCACAGACAAGGCCCAATGCACCGCCATAGGCAGCTCCCTGCACTAGCGCCAGGGTGGGGAAAGGGAGCTCATCCAGGGTTTGCATCAGCCTCGCCAGTACCCGGGCGTCTTCCCTGTTGTGTTCAAAGTCGGCGTGAGCGAGATTGCGCATCCAGTTGAGATCGGCGCCGGCACAAAAGTGTCTGCCCTCTGCGCGCAGCAGCAAGGCATGGGGGCGTTCGGCGAGCGATTGACCATGAAGATGGGCCAGTTCGTCGAGGCAATCGAGCAGCCCCAGCATGAGGTCAGCATCAAAAGCGTTGTGGCGAGCGGGACGTGACAGCACCAGTTCAGCCAGTGGCCCATGGCGCTCCAGGCGAAATCCCGCCGGAGGATCATTGAAAAGTGGATCGGACATGACGAACTCCTTACATCCGGAAGATGCCGTATTGCTCGGGTCCCGGCTCAGCACCCCGGCAGGCGGCCAGCGCCAGCGCCAGCACTGTGCGGCTTTGCGCCGGGTCTATGACGCCGTCATCCCATAACCGCGCGCTGGCGTAATAGGGATGACCCTGCTGTTCATACTGGGCGATCACGGGCGCGCGGATGGCGGCGGCTTCCTGCTCGCTCAATACCTTGCCCTCAACGGCCAGCTTGTCCCGGCGCACCTGTACCAGCACACCGGCAGCCTGCTCGCCGCCCATGACAGAGATGCGACTGTTGGGCCAGCTGAACAGAAAATCGGGCTCATAGGCGCGGCCACACATGCCGTAGTTGCCCGCGCCGAAGCTGCCGCCGACGATCAGGGTTATCTTGGGTACCCGGCTGCAGGCCACGGCGGTGACCAGTTTGGCCCCATGTTTGGCGATGCCTTCCCGCTCTGCGGTACTGCCCACCATAAAGCCGGTGATATTTTGCAGGAACAGCAGGGGAATGGATCGCTTGTTGCAAAGCTGGATAAAGTGGGCGCCTTTCTGGGCACTGTCGCTGTGCAACACGCCGTTGTTGGCAAGGATCCCCACCTGCATGCCACAGATGCGGGCAAATCCCGTCACCAGGGTAGTGCCGAACAGTGCCTTGAATTCGTCAAATACGGAGCCATCCACCAGACGGGCGATGAGCTCGCGGGCATCGTAAGGGCGCTTGAGGCTGGTGCCCACCAGACCGTAGAGTTCCTCTATGGGGTACCGGGGTTCGTCATAGCCTGGGTCTCGCGAAGCGAAACCCGACGCCGGAATCGTGTTTTCCCCCAGATTGCCAACCAAGGTGCGGGCTATGGCCAGGGCATGGGCATCGTCTCGCGCCATGTGATCTGCAACGCCTGAGTGAGCGCAGTGCACCTCGGCGCCGCCCAGGGCCTCGGCGCTGATCTCCTCGCCGGTGGCCGCTTTGACCAGTGGGGGCCCCGCCAGAAAGATGGTGGCCTGTTCCTTGACCATGATGGATTCATCCGCCATGGCGGGTACATAGGCGCCCCCGGCGGTACAGAGCCCCATCACCACCGCCAGCTGGGGAATGCTCCGGGCGGACATGCGGGCCTGGTTGTAGAAGATGCGACCGAAGTGCTCCCGGTCGGGGAATACCTCATCCTGCATGGGCAGGAAGGCGCCGCCGGAATCCACCAGATAGAGGCAGGGCAGGCGCAGGCGCTCGGCGATGGCCTGGGCCCGCAGGTGTTTTTTCACCGTCAGCGGGTAGTAGGTGCCTCCCTTGACGGTGGCATCGTTCACCACCAGCAGGCAGAGCCTGCCCGCAATCTGGCCGAGTCCCGTGATGATGCCGGCGGCGGGCACAGGCTCGTCATAGACCTGCCAGGCAGCCAACGCTGAGAGTTCGAGAAAAGGCGAACCCGGGTCCAGCAGCTGGTTGATGCGCTCGCGGGGCAGCAGCTTGCCACGGGCCTGATGGCGGGCGTTGTTGGCCGCGCCCCCGCCCTGGGCTATCTCGGCGAGCCGGGCATTGAGATCCTCGACCAGCGCCTGCATTGCCGTTTTGTTGGCGGCAAATTCCGGGCTGGCCGTGTCGAGACGGGAGTGTATCTGGCTCATGCGTTCTCTCCCATCAGCTCCCGACCGATGAGCCAGCGGCGGATCTCCGAGGTGCCGGCGCCTATCTCGTAGAGCTTGGCGTCCCGCAGCAGGCGACCGGTGGGATACTCATTGATGTAGCCATTGCCCCCCAAGAGCTGAATGGCATCCAGCGCCATCTGGGTGGCATTCTCGGCGGCAAACAAAATGGCGGCGGCGCAATCCTTGCGACTGGTGCGGCCCTGATCGCAGGCGCTCGCCACCGAGTAGACCAGGGCTCGGCTGCTGGCCAGACGGGTATACATGTCCGCCAGCTTGCCCTGTACCAGCTGGAACTCACCTATGGCCTGGCCGAACTGCTTGCGCTCGCGCACATAAGGCAGCACAACGTCCATGCAGGCCTGCATGATGCCAAGGGGGCCGGCGGCCAGCACCACCCGTTCGTAATCGAGACCGCTCATCAGTACCCGGGCCCCGCCGTGCAAGGTGCCGAGCAGGTTCTCCCGGGGGACGCGGCAGTTGTCAAATACCAGCTCGCAGGTACTGGAGCCGCGCATGCCGAGCTTGTCGAGCTTCTGGGCCGTGGTGAAACCTTGTGTACCCGCCTCGACGATAAAGGCCGAAATCCCCTTGGGTCCGGCGCTGGTATCGGTTTTGGCATAGATGACAAAGGTGTCGGCATCCGGGCCATTGGTGATCCACATCTTGTTGCCGTTCAGCACGAAATGATCGCCATCGTGCTTGGCGGTAAGCCGCATGCTGACAACATCGGAGCCTGCACCCGTCTCGCTCATGGCCAGTGCGCCCACGTGCTTGCCGCTGACGAGGGAGGGCAGATAGCGTGCCTTCTGATCGGGCGTGCCGTGGCGGTGGATCTGGTTGATGCAGAGGTTGGAGTGGGCGCCGTAGGAGAGGCCGACCGAGGCGCTGGCGCGACTCACCTGCTCCATCACCAGCACGTGGGCCAGATAACCGAGGCTCACGCCGTCATACTCTTCCGCCACAGTAATGCCGTGCAGCCCGAGTTCGCCCATTTGGGGCCAGAGATCCCGCGGAAAGACGTTGCTGTGATCGATCTCGCTGGCGCGCGGCGCTATCACTTTCTGGCAGAAGGCCTCGACCTGCTCGGTCAGGGCGCTGAGGGTCTCATCCATCACTGCGTGCATCCTTGCTCTCCTTTGAATGGTTGGTTCTCACCCATCTGACTGCCCTTATGATCGTAAACGGGGTGTCAAACTGGTCAGTCCATTTGTGAGTTAAGTTTACGTTAGCGTAAACGTAAATTGATTGTTAGTCTAAGGTAAATTTGTCGGGTGGCGGCTGCAAGGTGGCTCGTCCCCCTCCATCAACCGACCTCAAGGAGTGAGCGGCATGACAAGCCAATATCCATTGCAGCCTGCCAGCAAGGAGAGCAGGGCATGAGCAACCATCAGACCCAGTACGGTGATGTGCCGCTTTATATCGGTGGCGAGGCCTGTGCTTCCACAAGCGAGGCGTGGATCGAGGTGACCAATCCGGCGGATCAGAGCCTGCTGGCACGCGTGCCCAAAGCGACCCCGGCCGAGGTGGAGCGCGCGGTGCGCAGCGCTCACGACGCCTATCTGCTGTGGCGGGATGTGCCCGCCCCCGAGCGGGCGCGGGTCATGTTCAACTACCAGCATCTGCTTAAAGCCCATCACGATGAGCTGGCCTCCCTGCTGGCCCAGGAGACCGGCAAGAATCTGGCGGATGCCAGGGGGGATGTGTGGCGCGGCATCGAGGTGGTGGAGCAGGCCTGTGGCATCGCCAGTCAGACCATGGGGGAGACAATGGGCAACGTGGCGCGCAGGGTCGATGGCCACTCCTGGGTGCAGCCGCTGGGGGTCTGTGTCGGCATCACACCGTTCAACTTCCCCGCCATGATACCCCTGTGGATGTTCCCGCTGGCGGTAGCCTGCGGCAACGGCTTCGTGCTCAAGCCTTCCGAGCAGGATCCGCTTACCCCCATGCGGCTGGCCGAGCTGTTCACCGAGGCGGGAGCCCCCAAAGGCATCCTCTCCGTTGTACACGGCGGCGCCGAGCAGGTGGATGCGCTGCTGTGTCATCCCGATGTGAAGGCGGTCAGCTTCGTCGGCTCTGCCCGGGTCGGGGCTCACGTCTATCGCACCGCCACCGAACATCTCAAACGGGCCCAGTGCTTTGTCGGTGCCAAGAACCACATGGTGATCATGCCGGATGCCAACAGGGGGCAGGTGTTGAGCAACCTGGTGGGGGCCGGCGTTGGCGCGGCCGGTCAACGCTGCATGGCCATCAGTGTGGCCGTGTTTGTCGGCAGTGCCCGCGACTGGATCCCCGAGCTTGCCGCCGAGTTTGCCAAGGTAAGGCCCGGGGTCTGGCACGATCCCGAGGCGGCCTATGGTCCCCTCATCAGCCCGGAGGCGAAAGTCAGGGTAGAGGGCCTCATCGAGGCGGGGATCAAGGAGGGGGCCGAGTGCCTGCTCGATGGCCGCTTCTGCGATGTGGCGGGCTATCCGGTGGGCAACTGGGTGGGGCCGACCCTGTTTCGCGGCGTGACGCCCGAGATGCGAATTTATAAAGAGGAGATTTTCGGCCCTGTGCTCGCCTGCCTGGAAGTAGACAATCTGGACGAAGCGCTGACCCTCATCAACACCAACCCCTACGGCAACGGTACCGCCATCTTCACTGGCTGCGGCGCTGCGGCCCGCAAGTTTCGCCACGAGGTGGCCGTGGGTCAGGTGGGGATCAACGTGCCCATTCCGGTGCCGTTGCCATTTTTCTCCTTCACCGGCTGGCGTGGCTCTTTTTACGGGGATCTGCACGCCTACGGCAAGCAGGCGGTGCGCTTCTATACCGAGACCAAGACGGTGACTGAGCGCTGGTTCGACGAGGATATCCCCACAGGCCCCAATATGACCATCAGCCTGCGTTAAGGGGGGCGAAAAGATACAGGACTTGGCAATGCCGACCGGCGCGAACCTGACATCAGCCTGAGTTGAGCGCGGGCCACAGAGACAACAGACAAAGGATACAAGGAAGCGGACAAGATGGACTTTACCCTGACCGAGGATCAACAGGCTTATGTCGAGGCGGCCACCGCCTTTGCCAATGAGGCGCTCAAACCCCATGCCGCCCGCTGGGACAGAGATCACGAGTTTCCCATCCCCACCATCAAGCAGGCGGCGGCGCTCGGCTTTTGCGGCCTCTATACCCAGGAACAGTACGGCGGGCTCGGTCTGCCTCGGCTCGATGCCAGCCTGATTTTTGAGCGCCTCGCCATGGGCTGCACCTCCACCACGGCTTATCTGACCATCCACAACATGGTTAGCTGGATGCTGGGCAGCTGGCTGGCTGCCGCAGTTGCCGAGGAGTGGGTGCCCAGGCTCGCCAGCGGCGAACTGCTGGGCTCTTATTGCCTGACCGAGCCCGGTGCTGGCTCAGATGCGGCGGCCCTCAAGACTCGTGCGGTGCGTGACGGCGAGGACTACCTCATCGACGGCAGCAAGGTGTTCATCTCGGGGGCGGGCAGCACGGATGTGCTGGTGGTGATGGCTCGCACTGGAGGTGACGGGGCCAAGGGGATCTCCGCCTTCATGGTGCCCGCCGGTAGTGAGGGGATTGTCTACGGCAAGGCGGAGGAGAAGATGGGCTGGAACAGTCAGCCGACCCGGGAGGTGGCCTTCAACGGGGTGCGCATTCCCGCCAGCTATCGACTGGGGCAGGAGGGGGAAGGCTTCAAGTTCGCCATGCAGGCGCTGGATGGCGGGCGCATCAACATCGCCACCTGCTCTGTGGGTACAGCCCAGCAGGCGCTGGACGATGCACTGCGCTATGTGCAGCAGCGCCAGCAGTTTGGCCACCCCATCAGCGAATTCCAGAGCGTGCAGTTTCGCCTCGCCGACATGGCCACCGAGCTGGCGGCAGCACGCCTGATGGTACGCCAGGCTGCCGACAAGCTGGACAGAGGCAGTCCGGACAAGAGCGCCTGGTGTGCCATGGCCAAGCGTTTTGCCACCGACGTGGGTTATCGCGTCTGTGACGAGGCTCTGCAACTCTTTGGCGGCTATGGTTATATCCGCGAGTATCCGCTTGAGCGCTACCTGCGCGATACCCGGGTACATCGCATTCTGGAAGGCACCAACGAGGTGATGCGGTTGATCATCGCCCGCCGCCTGCTGGCGGATCCCGGTCTGTCACTGGAGTAAGGGGGGCGCCGCTTTTCCTGGAGAGCGCCAAGGCAGGTGATGTGGCTGATCATCGCCCGTCGCCTGCTGGCAGACTCTGGTCTGTCGCTGGAGTAAGGGGACAGGCACCATTGCCAGGACGATGCCAGGGCAGGTGATGGGATTGTGCATCGTCTGCCGCTTGCTGGCGAAGCCCGGCCTGTCGCTGGCGTAACATATTATCTGCCTCCGAGACGTCATCAGGCTTTGTGAGCCAGCCGAAGGTTGGCTCCATTCAACCCTGTCATCATGGGGCAGTCTCATTCACAAGGACAATGCAATGACAAGGATCAGGCTCGAATATCACGGTCACGTGGCCTATATCACCCTCGACCATCCGCCCGCCAACACCTGGACCCTGGCCAGCTTGCAGGCCTTCTTGCAGATGATGGTGGAGCTCGACAGTCGCCCCGATGTGGTGGCTCTGGTGATCCGCGGGGCGGGGGACAAGTTCTTCTGCGCCGGCGCCGATCTCAAGATGTTTGCCGATGGCGATCTGGACCATGCTCGCGAGGTAGCCGAGGCCTTTGGTCATGCCTTCGAGGCGCTGGCGCGTTTTCATGGCGTCAGCATAGCCGCCATCAATGGTTACGCCATGGGCGGCGGGCTGGAAGTGGCGCTGGCCTGCGACATCCGCATCGCCGAGCTGCAAGCCAAGCTTGGGTTGCCGGAAGCGTCCGTGGGCTTGCTGCCCTGCGCCGGTGGCACCCAGCGGCTCACAGAGCTGGTGGGGCCTGGCTGGGCCAAGCGCATGATCTTGTGCGGCGAGAAGGTCAGCGCCACCCTGGCCTATGAGATGGGGCTGGTGGAGGAGGTGGTCAAAGAAGGGCACGCCTGGGACGCGGCGCACCAGATGGCCCAGTTGGTGGAGCGTCAGAGCCCGAGCGCCCTGCGCGCCTGCAAGACCCTTATCAATCAGGGGCGCAGCGGCCATCGTGATGCCGCCTTGCCGCTGGAGCGATCCCTGTTTCTCGAGCTGTTTGCAGACGCCAACCAGCGTGAAGGGGTGGCGGCCTTCCTGGAGAAGCGCCCACCCCGCTGGCAGTATGAAAAATCCAATGGAGTGACGAATGAGTGAATCGGTACGCATAGAGACCCATCCCACGGCGGACGGCCATCATATCGGCGTCTTGACCCTGGACAGCCCTGCGTCTCTCAATGCCCTGAGCCTGCCGATGATCCAGGCTCTGCAGCGCGAGCTCACGCGCTGGGAGCAGGATCCCGGCGTGGTCTGCGTGCTGTTGCAAGGGGCCGGCGAGAAGGCATTTTGCGCCGGCGGTGACATCCGCTCCTTCTATTACTGCAAACAGGAGGAGAGCGAGCAGGCGCTGTTTGGCTATGCGCGGGATTTCTTTGAGCAGGAGTATCGGCTCGACCACCATATCCACCGCTACGGCAAGCCCCTCATCTGCGTGGCGGATGGCATCTGCATGGGGGGCGGCATAGGCCTGTTCGCCGGTGCCGATTTTCGGGTGGTGACCGAGAAGAGCCTGTTCGCCATGCCGGAAGTGACGATCGGCCTCTATCCGGATGTGGGGGCCAGCTGGTTTTTGAGCCGTATGCTGGGGCGACTCGGGCTCTGGCTCGGTCTGACCGGCGCCCGTTTCAACGGCGCGGATGCCATTGGCCTGGGGCTGGCGGATCACGCCATCGCCAGCAGTGAGCGTGCAGCCTTGTTGCCTCGCCTGGCCGGGTTGGACTGGTGTGGCAGCCAGGCGCCCCGCGAGCAGATCGATCAGCTGTTGAGGGACTTGCAGGCAGAGGCAGACAAAAAGCTGCCAGCGCCTGTGCTCTTGCCCCACAGGGCCAAAATTGACGCCCTGCTGGCCGGGCGCACCCTGCAAGGGGTGTTGGACAGCGTGTTTGATGCCAGCTTTGATCCCGAGCAGGGGGAAGGGAGCCTGGCGCAGGCCCGCGAAACATGTCGCAGTGGCAGCCCTATCAGCTGTGCCATCCTGTGGCGCCAGTACTGGCAGGCGCGCCGCCAGTCGCTGGCCGAGGTGTTTGCCGATGAGCTGGCGCTGTCGGTCAATTGCGTGTTGAAAGGGGATTTTGTGGAAGGGGTGCGGGCACTGCTCATCGACAAGGACAAGTCCCCCCGGTGGCAGGCGCCGCAAGCTGGCACTGACTGGCTGGATGCTTTCTATCGCTGGCCCGAAGGGAAAAACCCTCTGGCGCCTTAAGCCTTCGACGGGAAGGCATCAGGGCGGATGAACGGACACAGGTTGCTGGAGAGCCAGCACGGCAAGGAGCAAACGAGATGACAAGGATTGGATTTATCGGGCTGGGCAACATGGGGGGGCCCATGGCCGCCAATCTGGCCAGGGCGGGGCACGGGGTCCGGGTATTTGACTTGATGCCGGAGAGTGTCGCCAAGGCGATTGCGGCTGGCTGTATCGCCGCCGGGGATGCCCGCGAGGCGGTGGCCGATTGTGAGGTGGTCATCAGCATGCTGCCCGCCGGTGAGCATGTACGCGCGCTCTGGCTCGGCGAGAGTGCAGGAGAGAGGGGCGGACAGGATATGCTGGCAGCCTTGCCAGCGGGGGCCCTGGTGATCGACTGCTCCACCATAGATGTGGCGTCGGCCCGCCAGGTGGGGGAAGTGGCGAAGGCGCGGGGCATTCGCTTTGTCGATGCCCCCGTTTCGGGTGGCGTGGCGGGGGCGAGCGCAGGGACCCTCAGCTTCATCGTCGGTGGTGAACTGGCGGATTTCGAGGCGGCCAGCCCCATTCTGGCCCACATGGGGCAGAACCTGTTCCATGCCGGGGCGCTGGGGGCTGGCCAGATCGCCAAGATGTGCAACAACATGCTGCTCGCCATCCACATGGCGGGCACCGCCGAGGCGCTGGCGCTCGGGGTGAAGGAGGGGCTGGATCCGAGTGTGCTCTCCACCATCATGGGCAAGAGCTCGGGCAACAACTGGAGCCTGGAGCGTTACAACCCCTGGCCTGGCGTGATGGAGAACGTGCCCGCCGCCCGCAACTATCAGGGGGGCTTTATGACCCGATTGATGGTCAAAGACTTGGGGTTGGCGATGGCGCTGGCCGAACATGCCCACAGCGCCGTCCCCATGGGGGCGCTTGCCCGCAACCTGTTCAACCTGCACGCAAGCCAGGGCCAGGAGAGCAAGGATTTCTCCAGCATCGTCGAGCTCTATCTGGATAAAATGCGGGATCAGTCCAAAGCCGGTTGATCTCGGGTGCTCTGCTCTCAACTCATTCACCCAATCATGTATGGCCAGACAAACTGGCAAGGAGTACCCATGGATATCAAGCAGAAGGTCATCGCCGTCACGGGCGCGGGGCGGGGGCTCGGTCGGGCCATTGCCCTCAGTCTGGCCAGTCAGGGCGCCGTACTGGCGTTGATCGATGTGAATCGTGCGGATTTGGAGGTGACCGAAGCCGAGGTGCGCAGTCACGATGGTCAATGCACCCTGTTCGTCTGCAACGTGGCGAGCGAAGCCGAGGTTGAGGCGACCTTTAGTGCCATCAAAGAGCAACTCGGTGCCTTGCATGGCCTCATCAACTGCGCCGGTATCCTGCGGGACGGCATGCTGATCAAGGTGAAAGAGGGCGTGCTGGTGGAGAAGATGAGTCTGGCCCAGTGGCAGGCCGTCATCGACGTCAACCTGACCGGCACCTTCCTCTGTGGTCGTGAAGGGGCGGCCCTGATGGCCCAGGGGGGGCAGGGGGGGGTCATCGTCAACATCTCCTCCATTGCCCGTGCCGGCAACATGGGCCAGAGCAACTATGCCGCCAGCAAGGCGGGAGTGGCCTCTCTGGTGGTGACCTGGGGGCGGGAGCTGGCTCGCCACGGCATTCGGGTGATGGGCATAGCCCCCGGCGTGTTTGCCACCGACATGACGGCGGCGATGAAACCGGAGGCAATGGCCCGCATGCAGCAGGCCATTCCGGTTGGCACCCTGGGGAAGGCGCACCAGCTGGCCGACACCGTGCTTTTTATTCTCGCCAATGACTATCTGTCGGGCCGTATGATAGAGCTCGACGGTGGCCTGAGACTCTAGTTTTGTCGCCCACCACTAGATGCCCCTGGCCGCTGGTACAGGGGCATTTTTATTGTGCGTTTGACTCGCGGGCCGGCCCGGCGGCGCTGATGGTCATCTGCATGCCCATGCAGGTCTGATCCGGAAAAACGGGGGCCAGGTCATGGAAAAATGTGAAATATCAACGGGTCTTTCTTAATTTGAACCAGCTCACAGGCACTCGGGGTCAGTACTGTAAAATTGCGCGCGGTCAAGACGGGGCATGATTGACGGTACGAGGGATTGCGGTCGGAATAGTCATGCAATATAGTTGCCGCCTTTTTCACGGGGTACGGATTTTTCGCCCCTCCCATATTGCGCGCAGTATGAATACGGACGCTCTGCCGCCGCCTAATCAAACAGGATTGAGATGGACAAGAAACTAGGGCTTGGCGCCCTCATCTCGCTGGTGATCGGCTCCATGGTCGGCGCCGGGGTCTTCAGTCTGCCACAAAATATTGCCGCTCATGCCAGTGCCGGGGCCGTTGCCCTGGGTTGGGTCATCACGGGTCTGGGCATGATCTGCCTCGCGCTGGTTTACCAGAATCTTTCCATGCGCCGCCCGGATCTCGATGGCGGTATCTTCAGTTACGCCAAGGCCGGTTTCGGCGATTTCATCGGTTTCAACGCCGCCTGGGGTTACTGGCTCTGTCAGCTGCTGGCCAACGTCTCCTATGCCATCGTCGTGTTCAGCGCCCTGAGCTACTTCTTTGACACGCCGGACAACGTTATCTTCGGTGACGGCAACACGCCGGTGGCCATCATACTGGCCTCCATCCTGATCTGGTCGGTGCATGCGCTGGTGCTGCGCGGGATCCAGGTCGCCGCTCTGGTGAACATCATCACCACCATCGCCAAGATGGTGCCGCTCATCGTGTTCTGCGTCGCCATACTGCTCGCCTTCAACATGCAGACCTTCACCCTGGATATCTGGGGCCACGACAACGTGGAGCTGGGATCCGTGATGGATCAGGTCAAGTCCACCATGAAGGTGACGCTCTGGGTCTTCATCGGCATCGAAGGGGCTGTGGTGGTCTCTGCCCGTGCCCGTCACCGCAAGGACGTGGGCCGTGCCACCGTGCTGGCGCTGCTCGGCGCCCTGACGCTCTATGTCATGGTGACCCTGTTCTCCCTGGGGGTCATGAGTCAGCCGGAACTGGCCCAGCTCAAGAATCCCTCCACCGCCATGATCCTTGAAAAAGTGCTGGGTCCCTGGGGCGCCTGGCTCATCAACATAGGTCTGGTGATCTCCGTGATGGGGGCCTTGCTTAGCTGGACAGTGCTGGCAGCGGAAGTACCTTACATAGCCGGCAAGACAGGTGTCTTCCCCAGCTGGTTTGCCAAGGAGAACAAGAACGGCTCGCCGCAGGTGTCGCTCTGGTGTTCCACCTGTCTGGTGCAGATCTTCCTGATCATCATCTACTTCCAGAGCAGCACCTATCTGGCGCTGGTCAACATCGCCACCTCGGCGGCGCTGGTGCCCTACGTCTTCTCCGGTGCCTATGGCCTCAAGCTGGCAATGAAGGGAGAGACCTACGAGGGTCAACCCCATCAGCGCAAGCGTGACCTGCTGCTGGCCCTGGTGGCCACGACTTATGGCTGCTGGCTGGTCTATGCCG
Source organism: Aeromonas sp. TS_SC_11 (assembly GCF_057318915.1). Lineage (NCBI taxonomy): Bacteria > Pseudomonadati > Pseudomonadota > Gammaproteobacteria > Aeromonadales > Aeromonadaceae > Aeromonas > Aeromonas sp. TS_SC_11. Next base: position 3,750,269 of record NZ_CM170470.1, on the reverse strand, counting down.
CCGGTGTGGAGTACCTGCTGCTGGTGGCGCTGCTCTACAGCCCGGGCATCTTCATCTACTGGAAGGCGCGCCAACACCACGGGTTGCGCGGCCTCAATCGACTGGAGCAGGGGATGACGGCGGCCCTGCTCGGGTGCGCCGTACTGGCCTTCTACAAGGTGATGGACGGTACCATTCCCTTGAGTTAACCGGCACAATGAAGAGATGGCCCAAGGGCCATCTCTTTTTTTATGCGCGTGTTGGCCTTGGGGCCACTGCGCTGCCTCGGGAAGGAATGTTTATGCTGTTTATGGGTTATCTGTTGCTGGGCGCGTTTGCTGGCATGCTGGCGGGACTGTTCGGCATTGGCGGCGGTCTTATCATAGTGCCCGTACTGGTGGTGAGCTTCAGGGCCATGGGATTTGAGCCCGACATCATCACCCATCTGGCGCTTGGCACCTCGTTGCCCACCATGATCTTCACCGGTTTCAGCTCGCTGCGGGCTCACCAAGAGGCAGGTGCAGTCGACTGGGTGATGATACGGCGCCTCGGTGTCGGCATGTTGATTGGCGCCTGGCTCGGTGGCATGACCGCCAACCAGCTCAGTGCCGGCACCCTCAATGTCATCATCGGCTGTTTCGCCTGGGCCATGGCATTGCAGATGGGGCTCAACCTCAAGCCAAAGGCGGAGCGCCATCTGCCCGGCCCGGTGGGAACCGGCATAGCGGGCACCCTCATCGGCTGGATGTCGGCACTGTTCGGCATCGGCGGCGGCTCGCTGACAGTGCCTTATCTCTGCTGGAACAGCGTACCGATGCGCAACGCGGTTGCAGCCTCTGCGGCCTGCAGCATGCCCATAGCGCTGGCGGGCAGCCTCAGCTACCTCTACGCCGGCTGGGGCCATGCGGACTTGCCCGAGTGGAGTGTCGGTTTCATCTATCTGCCCGCCCTGCTCGGCATAGTGCTCACCAGCACCCAGTTTGCCCGGGTGGGCGCCAGGCTGGCACATCGACTTTCTCCCAAGCGGCTCAAGCAGGCTTTCGCCCTGCTGATGTTGCTGGTCGGGGCGAAATTCATGCTGTTTAGCTGACTCATTCGGCAGATTGTTGAAAAATAAGGCAAACGGTACGCCCGCAGGCAGAAAGCCATTGCAATGAAATGGGACTTTGCTATTCTCCTCGCCGGTGGTCCCATTGGTCCTCTCGCATTGATAACTCGTCAACCTGGTCAGGACCGGAAGGTAGCAGCCAAGGCGGGGGACTCGAGTGCCGGGATGTGGCTGGTGGGGCCACCACCTGTTTCTGCAATACAATAATTCACACCTAATAGCCCCCTGCATACCTCTTGGTAATCCACTTTGTGTGGATGGATCAGGAGTCTTCAAAGTAAATCCCTGGCTCAACCCCCACGGCATCTGGTATTACCGCAAAGTGACCGTTCTTTCGTGTGGTCGCCGCAAAAACGTCAAGAAATCTCTCCGTACTCGGGACAGACTCGTTTCACGTGAAAAACTGGGGCGATTCAGCAATACCCGCACAGTGTCCTGATGGCACCGCGAGTGCGTGCCACCATCGATCATCTTCTCGCCGCCTTTGCCAGCGACGCCGCGCTGCATGTGCTGCTGCACGCGCTGGAGGAGTATGCCTGTCGTCCTTGAGCACCTCGAGCAACCGGTCAACTCACATGCCCAGAGAGTGGGAAACGAGGTTCATCACTATGACGCCGGCGGTAATAGCCACTGTTTCATCATGGGGAGCTCTCTTTCTTCAAAGAAAAGAAGCCGGCCCTTGTCAACGTGGGCCGGCCGGCCTGATCAGGCTTGTGCCTTGAGGGTGGCCATGTTGATCACGAAGCGGTACTTCACGTCGCTTTTGAGCATGCGCTCGTAGGCGTCGTTGATCTCCTGCATGGCGATCACTTCAACATCCGATACGATGTTGTGCTCACCGCAAAAATCGAGCATCTCCTGGGTTGCCGCAATACCACCGATCATGGAAGCCGCTACTGCCTTGCCGCCAATCACCATGGGCATGGTGTTGAGCGTCGGCTCGAGCGGGCCAAGATAGCCCACCAGTACCAAAGACCCCTTGAAGCGCAGTGTCGGGATGTAAGCGTTGATGTCATGCACGTAGGGCACTGTATCGACGATCAGGTGAAAGTGGCCTGCCACCACAGCCATCTGCGTGACATCGGTCGAGATCACCACCCGATCGGCACCGAGACGATAGGCATCCTCTTCCTTGCCGATGGAGCGGGTAAACAGAGTCACTTCCGCGCCCAACGCCTTGGCCAGCTTGATGGCCATGTGCCCCAAACCACCCAGCCCTACGACGGCAACACGACTGCCGGGGCCAACCCGGGCGTTTTTGAGCGGTGACCAGGTGGTGATACCAGCGCACAGCAGCGGCGCGGCTGCCTGCAATGCGAGGTTATCGGGGATGCGCACCACAAACGCCTCTTTGACCACCACCTTCTCGGCGTAGCCGCCCTGGGTCAGGCTGCCGTCGATGCGATCGGGCGCACCATAGGTGTAGGTTGCGCTGTCGCGGCAGTGCTGCTCATGGCCGTCGGCGCAGGCATCGCAATGGCCGCAAGAGTCGACCATGCAACCCACTCCGACCCGATCGCCCACCTTAAATTTGCTAACCTGGCTGCCGACGGCAATCACTCGGCCGATGATTTCATGGCCCGGCACGATGGGATAGCTGCTCCAGCCCCAATCATTGCGGGCGGTGTGCAGATCTGAGTGGCAGACGCCACAGTAGAGAATGTCGATCTCCACATCATCTGGGCGCAGTTGCCGGCGAGTGATGGGATGCAGCGCCAGTGGCGCCGTTGCCGAGGTGGCGGCATAGGCTTTAACGGACTTGATCATGGTTGTCTCCTGTGAATTGGCATCGGATGCTGGCTTGGCCGGCTTGTGCCCTCTGGGGGCGCCAGGTGCAGGCGCGGTTGCACTGTGTGACGACGAATGGATTTGCTCGCGGATTGATCCACTTACTGGCCAGGCATGGCGGGCCTGAGCCGCCTGCCATTGCCGACTACCAGAGAGGCAGCGGCAAGTAACAGGGCACTGCCCATAAAGGTGGCACTGATAGAGAGGGAATCCAGTAACCATCCCCCCACTGCAGCCCCCAACGTGATCGCCAGCTGAATAGCTGCCACCATCAGGCCTCCACCGCTCTCGGGTGAATCTGCGATGCCCTGGGTGATCCAGGCTGACCAGGCGACCGGAATGGCGGAGTTAAGGGCGCCCCAGAGGATCAGCATCAGGGCCACACTCCAGAAGTGATGCTCCACCGCCAGCAGCGCCAGGGTGATAACGCCTAGCACCAGCGGCAACCAGCGCAGCATCCGGTAAAGATGACGGCGCAGCAGCAAGCTTACCGCTGTGGTGCCGACAAAACCGGCCAGCCCCAAAGCCAGCAGCAGCGCCGAGAGTTGTGGCAGGTCGACCTGGGTGCGTGTCTCCAGGAAGGGGCGAAAATAGGTAAAGGCACTGAAGGCTCCGGCAAAGGTCAGCGTCACGCCCATGATGGCAATGGCGACGTTGGGTCTGCGCATCAGGCGAAATGCGCTGTGCGGGCGCGCTTGGGAGCGCATGGAAGGCAGGCAAAGTGCCATCCACAGCAGGTTGATCACTACCAACGGCACCAGCAGCCAGAACACGCCTCGCCAGCCGATCAGTCCGCCCAGGTAACTGCCAATGGGGGCCGCAAAAGCAGTCGCGACTGCATTGCCGGTATACATGATCCCCAGCGCTTTGGGGACGGATTGGCTGGAGACCAGCCGCATGATGGTGGCAGTTGCCAGTGCCCAAAAACCGCCGATGACGACCCCGAGCAGAGCGCGCGCCACCATCAGCACGGCAAAGTTGGGGCTCAGGGCAATAACGACCAGAGAGGTCAGCATCAGAGTGGCCAGCCCCATGAGCACATGGCGCCGATCCAGTCTATGAGAGAGGGGGGCGATGAGCAGACTGGTTGGGACGGCAAACAGACCGGAAATGGAAATGGCAAGACCAGCCATGCCGTTGCTGGCACCAAGGTCTGTGGCAATCGGTGTCAGCAGGCTGACTGGCATGAACTCGGCGGCAATGAGCAGTGCCACGCACAGTGACATTGCGGCAACCGCAGACCAGTGTTCGCTGACGACAGCGGGTGTGTGTGATGATAGCGATGTTGCGTTCATGACATGACCTGAAAGTAAAACATGGGATTATTCGATCGCTTCAATCGTGATGCTGGCGGACGGGGTGGTGGTAAGGTGGGTGAGACCCGATTCAATGCGCCCCAGCTTGATCAGTCCGGTTGAATAGCCAAAATCCCGATAGAAGATCGCCAGATTGCCCCAGGGGGCGTAATAGGTGATATCCCCCGCATCCGGGTCTATGCCCTTTGGGGCGTCCTGCGTTGTCAATTTGCGTGGCAGATAGGCAATCTTCTCCGTGCCAGCGTAATCCTCAAGGGGCAGCGTCAGGGGGAGCATGGCAAAAAAGTCCCGTGCGCTGTGACTCTCTTCCAGGGTGGCCGTGATGATCTGGCCGGCTATCGTCATCTTGATGTTCATGCTCTCTGTCCTGTTCTGATCCTCAGTACTTGTGGCTGCTGTGCTGGTCATCACCAGCGATAGGGTCATCGCGCTGGCGAACTTTCCTATGGTCATTGCTCTTCTCTCAATGTGGCGCGAAAGGTGGCGTAGTAACCGATGAGAAAATGCGGCGAAGAGCTCGCCGCGTTTTCGACGCTTACTTCAGGTTGGTCTTGAAGAACTGCTCGAACTTGGCAAACGGGATCTTGCCGGCCTTGTTGTCATACAGGTCGACATGATTGGCGCCTGGCACGACGACCAGCTCTTTTTGCTGGCTGCCAACGGCCTTGAAGGCATCTTCGGCAAAATAGCGAGAGTGGGCCTGCTCACCGGTCACGATCAGGGTGGGAATGGCGATTTCGCTGGCATAGCTCAGCAGCGGCATATTCATGAACGACAACGGCATTGTGGTGGTCCAGGCCCCGTTGGAGTTCACCGAGCGGACGTGGAAGCCGCGCGGAACACGGTAGTAATCGAAGAATTCCTTGAGCACCGGATGCGGGTTGTCCGGCAGCGCCTCTGGAAGAGTGCGGGCGGCGGCCGTGACATTGCCCTTCTCATCGACATAGAGGTCGTGGTTACCGTGGGCATAGGCGCCACTTTCCGCGTCTTTCCAGCGTTGTTCATTCAGGTATGTCAGCACCGCGCGGCGATCGGCAGTGGTGTAGCGATCCTTGCCATCGCCCACACCGTGCCCAATAGCCCGGCTCATGTCATACATCACACTGGTCGCCACCGCCTTGATGCGGGTGTCGCCAGCGGCGGCATTGAGGGCCATGCCGCCCCAACCGCAAACCCCCAGCAGACCGATACGGTTGCGGTCGACCTCTTTTTGCAGGCCGAGGAAATCGACGGCTGCGCTGAAATCTTCGGTGTTGATGTCTGGCGAGGCCACATCGCGCGGTTGACCGCCACTTTCACCGGTGTAAGAGGGGTCAAACGCCAACGTGACAAAGCCACGCTCGGCCAGGGTCTGGGCATACAGACCGCTCGACTGCTCTTTCACCGCACCAAACGGGCCGCTCAGGGCAATGGCCGCCAGCTTGGCGTCATCCCGGTTTTTCGGAAGATAGAGGTCAGCCACCAGGGTGATGCCGTAACGGTTCTTGAAGGTGACTTTGCGATGATCAACCTTGTTGCTCTGGGCAAAGGTCTTGTCCCATTGGGTCACCATGGAAACTGGTTCAGTGGGGTTGGTGGTCTGGGCATCACTCATTGTGGAGACTCCGGTTAATGCTGCACCCAGCAGCAGGGCAGACGCGATGGCGGTCAGTTTTTTGGGGAGAACATTCATGGCAAAGTTCCTCTAAATCGGATTTCTGATGCGTGGTCCTGATGGTGGGGGCTGATTTTGTGGCCCACGACACACATTCTAGTTAGAACAATTAATGATGATTAGAGGCGGTTTTTTGATAACATTCATGCGAATAGGTTCTGAATAAGGTGCCTGACGCGCATCTAACTCGGGTCGTGCCGGACAGGAACATAGTGGGGTGAACAAGATGACAGGCCGCGAGAATTACAACGATCTCCACGTCTTTATGCTGGTCGCTCGGGAAGGGAGTTTTACCAGGGCCGCCGCCAGATTGGGGCTTGCCCAGTCCGGGGTCAGTCGAACGATTCGGGATCTCGAGGCCCGTCTAGGGGTGCAACTTCTAGTACGCACCACCCGCAGCCTCTCTCTGACCCAGGCGGGTGAGCAGTTGTACCGTACGGCACAGGGTTGTTTTCAGTCCCTCGATGCGGGTCTGGCAACGCTAGCCCACTATCGTGACACACCTTCAGGCACGGTCCGGATCAACGCCAGCCAGCATGCCATCGACAAGGTGCTGCTACCCAAACTGGCCATCTTCAGGCAGCGTTATCCGGATATTCGGCTGGAACTCATCAGTGAAAGTCGCTTTGTGAACATCATTGATGAGCGGTTTGATGCCGGCGTGCGGCTGGGCGATGAGGTGGATGAGGGGATGGTGGCTGCGCGCATTACGCCCGATCTGGAGATGGTGATGGTAGCCACACCGGATCATTTTCTTCAATACGGTTTTCCCCAGACGCCGGCCGATCTGGCGGGACATCCGTGTATCGCCTACCAGTTTGCCGATGGCAGCCTCTATCAATGGGAACTGTGGCAGGAGGGCAAGGCGATTAAGCATCGACCACAGGGGCAGTGGGTCTTCTCTGACAGCTACATGGAAGCGGCTGCCGCCAAAATGGGGCTGGGGCTGGCCTATGTGCCAGAGGAGTTGGTGAAAGATGAGCTTGAGCGCAGCACCTTAATTCAGGTATTGAAACCCTATAGTCACCGTCTGGCCGGTCTGTACCTCTATTATCCCCACCGGAATGTCTCACCGGCATTAAGAGTGGTTATTGATGTATTAAAATTATGAAAATAGACATCCAGTATGTAGATAAGTCACAACCTCTCTCTACCTGCCACAAACCCAGCCTGTTGCCCCAGCGTTCAGATCATATGCTCCTGGCTTGTCGGTCTTGTGTGGTCGTTATCTCAAAATGGTGAAGGAGAGGGGAGCGGGGAGTTAGCCTGACACCCAGGGTTGTGACTGCCTTGAACGGTCAAGGGGCATTGCCAGTTGAGGCACACCAATGGGGCATCCAGTGATGCCGATATGAGGCGAGATATCCATTGAGACGTGCAGAGAGGCCATAGCGTCGGCATGCTCGCCGCCAGAGAAGAGGGGCCCAAAGGCCCCTGAGGTTAGATCCACTGATGGATGTGGTACTGAGCATCGGCGTGGCGATCGGGGCGGCATCAACGCCATCATGGCGTCATCCAATCCTGTGATGGCTGCCTTGCTTTTATAGCGCTTGGCGTCATCCCTTATCCACAGCACTTCCGTTCTTACCCTAAGCGGCATTGAGCCAAGGCTCAATCGTTCACACCCGGCCTGTTGTCATAGGCGGGGTGGGTTTGTCTCCCGTACTGGGTGACGATGTTTGCCCAATGCAGCAATAAAGGCGGCTGTGCCATCAGCAAGGGTATCGATACTCGCCTGCAAGATACCCGTATCTGGCTGAGTGCTTGGGATGCCAGCCTTGTCGAGCAGGGCATTCGAGGCGCCGAGGGCCAGTATGGTCTTGCCATGACGATACTGAGTGATCACGAACTCCTGTGCCTGTCCGTATCCGGCCAACCGGGTTACCCCCTTGCTACCATCTGGCAAGACGAGCGCATCGAACAGGACCGGCGGCGAATTTTCCAGTGTTCCCATTGCGACCAATAAGTCACCGTCGGCAGTTTCAACCGAGCCAAGATGGGGTGCGATGAGGCAGACCACAGCGCCTGCAGCAACCAATGCCGTCTGAAGCGTGACGATGGATGCGCCGTGTACCCCATCGGCAATCAGGATCGCCACCTTGCGAGTACGTATCCCGCCATCGCCGGGCAGCGCTGTCAGTGAGAGCGCTGGCGACTTGAGCACTTCGGGGGGCTCGGATTGCGCCAGCGCCTTCGGCATCGCTTCGGGCACGTCCATGCCAAGGCCGGCAGCGATATTCGCCGTCATGTCGGCGGACACGTTGACCAGTGAGGCCAGCATGCGCTCACGGATGGCTGGCACAGTGACTTTGCTCAGTTCGAAGCGAAAGCCGCCGATGATGTGCGCTTTTTCAGTCTCGGTCTGGCTCTCATAGAACAGGGCGGCCTGAGTGTAGTGGTCGGCAAACTTCTCTGGCTTACCGCGCAGCTTGTCACCTTCGAGCGGTTGCGGGAAAGAGACAAAACCGGCTGTACCAGCCTGGAATGGGCAACCGCCACCGAGGGAGTTCGGCTCGTAGGCGACCCTGCCACGGGGGATGGTCTGGCGGTGCAAACCATCGCGCTGGTTGTTGTGAACGGGGGCGAGCGGTGAGTTGATCGGGATCTCGTGGAAGTTTGCGCCGCCAAGCCGGGTGATCTGGGTATCGACATAGGAGTGGAGTCGGCCCGCCAGCAAGGGGTCGTTGCTGAAGTCGATGCCCGGCACCACATGGGCGGTACAGAAGGCGACCTGCTCGGTTTCGGCGAAGAAATTGTCCGGGTTGCGGTTGAGCACCATGCGACCTACCGGTGTCACCGGCACCAGCTCCTCGGGGATCAGCTTGGTGGCATCGAGCACGTCGAAGCTGAAACTTTCAGCTTGGGCTTCTGTGAATATCTGCAGGCCCAGCTCCCATTCGGGGTATTCGCCAGCTTCGATGGCATCCCACAGGTCGCGACGATGGAAGTCGGCATCGGCCCCGGCAATCTTGACCGCCTCATCCCAGACCAGCGAATGGGTGCCCAGTTTTGGTGTCCAGTGGAACTTGACGAAGTGCGATTCGCCTTCTGCATTGATCAGGCGGAAGGTGTGTACGCCAAAGCCTTGCATCATCCGGTAGCTGCGGGGAATACCCCGGTCTGACATGACCCACATCAGCATGTGGGTGCTCTCCGGCATGAGCGAGACGAAATCCCAGAAGGTGTCATGGGCCGATGCCGCCTGTGGCATGGCGTTATGGGGTTCGGGTTTCACGGCATGGATGAGATCCGGGAACTTCATCGCATCCTGTATGAAGAAAACCGGTATGTTGTTGCCCACCAGATCCCAGTTGCCCTCGTCGGTGTAGAACTTGACGGCGAAGCCGCGTGCGTCGCGCGCCGTATCCACTGAGCCCCGTTCACCGGCGACGGTAGAAAAGCGCACAAAAACCGGCGTGATCTTGCCTGCTTCCTGGAAGGGGGCCGCGCGGGTGAATTCGGTCAGTGGCTGGTAGGCCTCGAAAAATCCATGGGCGGCAGAGCCGCGGGCATGCACGATGCGCTCAGGGATCCGTTCGTGGTCAAAATGGGTGATCTTCTCACGCAGTATGAAGTCTTCAAACAGAGAGGGTCCGCGCAGACCGGCTTTCAGCGAATTCTGGTTATCACCGATGGCGACACCCTGGTTGGTCGTCAGCACCTGATCGGTGGAGTCGATGCGTGCCCGATCGAGGGACGTTTCATTGCCGCCGGTCTTGGCCGATAGATTGGATTCGCTGAGGGTGCTGGCGGATGCGAGTTTGGATTGTGGCGCCATCGTCTGCCCGGCTGCCGGTGATATGGCATTGTCACGGCCGAACTCCTTGTCTTTGTTGATGTTGCGCGGCATTGATCTGGCCAGTGCCTCGATGGCGGCCACTTGTTGTGCAAGGGCGTCGAGAGGACAGAGATCTATTGCCCGGTTAGGCCGCTTTCTGGCAGTCATCAGTTTGAGATCCGTTTTTTTCATGGGGGTCAATCCTGTGTGAGTGATTGCGGCTGCAACCATGTGGAGGCGGGAGTGCGGCATCAAGGGGTATCACGACCGGCCGCTGCCGGTCCGGTCGTGTCCCTGGGCATTGGGTATCTAGCCGCGTGCGGCGAGAAGATCGGCCTTGCGCGCCGCCATCCTGGCGCCGAGTTCGACGAGATCGAGCGAGGTGGTTTTGGCTTTTTGAAACATGCCGGTCTGCTCTTCCTTGACGTGATGCTCAACATATTCGGACAGCACCTTGACCTTGGCGTCATACATCTCGCCATCGGGTTCGGCACCTTCGAGTTGCGCGATCAGATCCTTGATGCCGCCATGTTCAATCGTGGCTTCCGGCACCAGAAGCTTGTCCTTCAATGCAGTCGTGATGGCCGGGTAGAAGATCTCTTCCTCGATTTGCGTATGAACGCTCAGTTCGGAACAAATCTTGGCAACCAGCGCCTTCTTCTTGGCGTTGGAGCGTGTTTTCTCATAATCGGCAAACAGGTCGCTGACTTCTTTGTGGTCAGCCCTGAGCAAGGCGATTGCATCCTTCGTCGCCGGAGTTTTCGATGTGGCGGAGGTATTGGTCACTGTGGTCATGGCAGTTCCTTGGTGAGTGTGTGGAGAGCGGGTGTGCAATTACATCAGCAGCGCAATCAGGATGATGATTGGGATGGGGATGCCTAGAAGCAGCAGCAAAAGTGAGCGCATTGTGGTGCCTTTTGACGTCGGAAAGTGAGATCAGATAGCGGGATGGGACCTTCAGGCGTCACGCTGCCGGCCACCGTAAGTCGCGGTCAGACTGGCGACGAAAGCTCCGATGAGCAGGGAGACAAACATCCACAAGGCCGCATAGGCCGATGCCTTGCTCGCCGTGTCGGCGGCCTCTTTGGCGGTCACTTCGGCATTGTGCAATTTGGTTTGAGCGAGCTTGTAGACGTCAGTCACGCGTTGCTCCGCCTCTTTCTGCGACATGCCGGTGCGTTGGGCGACGAGCTGACCGACGTACTCTATGTCTTCGGCTGGCAGGGGGTCAGTGCGGCTGACGTTCATGAAGATACGCCCCACTTCCGAGGCCTCATTGGCCATGGTGCGACCTGATGCATCGGTAGCGAGTAGCGATCCGGTCGGATTGGCTGCCGCTGTGCTCCCGTTGCGGCGAAACAGGGAATCGACAAAGTAAGCCATGGGCCCATCTTCCCCGGATCCCGATGTCTTGAAGCCACCTGCTGCCACTGTGGCCGTGTTGGCGGCCCCGCCGACCATGGCGCTCCCGGCCTGGATACCGCCATTCAGAATGGATCCGATCACCGAGGTCAGTAGCACAGCAGTGGCCAGTGAGGCGACTGCCCATGCCAGGAAGCCGTGCGCAGAGTCCCGGAAATACACTTCGTCGGTGTGCGCATCCATCCATCTGGTTCGTAACCGACCGGCCAGGTAGCCCCCCATGGCGGAAGAAAGCAGCTGGGTGAGCGTCAGCCACACTATGGTGGAGAGGCCAAAGCTCGCTGCACTGATCCCTTCAAACGACCAGGGGGAGACCGATGACAGGCCTAGCCCCACGCCCAGGATCATGAGGATCAAAGACAGGGCCGCGGCCCCTGTAGCCCCTGCAATGATGGCCCCCCAGGAAATGGCGTTCGTGACGAAGTGCGGCGCATCAACCGAGCGGTCGATCACGGCAAAGTCGCCTTCTCGCAGGTCAGGAGGGGACGTGCTGGTAATTGTCATGGTAGTCCTTTGGATCAAGGTGGATCATGGGTGCCAGTCAATGAGGCACAGGCTCAAGAAATGACTTCTTGAAATGGGTGTTCGAGCCCATCCTAAAATCCACTAAAAGTTGCGTCTGTACGGTAAACCACGAAGAACTGTCGACATCTGTCGGTATCTGTCGTCAAGTCACACATTTTTTGAGACTCATGGTGTCAGTCAAAATGGCTTTTGGTTGTGTGTTTTTTTGCTCTGTTCAGGGCAGTTATCACCCATGGTTGACGTCGTGATGAGCAAGGGGGGCGTGCCTTGCTTGCCCATCAATGGCATCAGGCGGGAAGCAATTTCACGCCTGCAATCGCTCTTCTTTTGAGCGAGCGCCAAATGGTGAGCGAGTGGTGTGGCAGGTATGTTGCGTTTCCGGTTTTATGACGGACAAGGCCTGGCCGGATGTGATATTGGTATCCTGCAAGGAGGTGGGCGTAAGGGATCACCGGACTCTTGCGTTCGGTAGCGCACAGCTCAAGGTTCACCAGGATTGATACAGTCGGAACTAGCATCTGTCGGCAGGACCCTGTCTTGTCGCGAAGATGTTCGCTAAGCCATGCAGTCGGTCGTTCTACCAAGGCGCTGTCATTGCTTGTTTGCCGCCAAGCCATGCCTGGCGACACACCCACAGTCGAGAGTGAAAATGAATCTTTTCGACGTTGACCTGCCCGCCATACTTGCCTTCACAGTCTCTCCGCTACAACTGATGTTGCGGGGGACCCTGATGTACTGGTTCCTGTTCGTGGTCTTCCGGTTTGTGTTGAGGCGCGACATAGGCGCTCTCGGTGTCAGCGATTTCTTGTTTGTGGTGCTCCTCGGTGACGCGGCACAGAATGCGATGATCGGCGATGCCACGTCGACCAGCGATGGTATGGTGCTGATCGCGACCCTGGTATCCTGGAGCTACATGCTGGAGTTCTTGAGCGTCCACGTCCCGGTGGTTCAACGCTTCACTTCCGCACCCCGAATATGTCTGGTCCGCAACGGTAAAATGCTTAGGCGAAACATGCGTCGCGAGTTTATTACCGACGAGGAGTTGGGGGCGAAAATCCGGCAGGAGGGCATTGATGACATAGCGCTCATCAAGGGAATGTACCTTGAAGGTGATGGTGAGATAAGCCTGATTAAGCAGGTGACGCGCGAGCCACCCAAGTGACGGCCTCCGTACTTTTCACCATCCCCGGACTCGGCATCAACGGCAGTAAAGACAGGGTTGAACCCGCATCGGTTCGGCAGATTTCAGCTGCATGCAGTGAGCAAGAAAAAGTGGATATATCTATGAGCTGCTGGCCGCCAGCAAGGTTTCGGATACCCCAGACAGCATGATCGTCATCATCACACTGTCCGTGAAAGCGGATTGCCTCACAACCCCCCAGTGACTTGTCCACATCTCCTGTCAACGACAGCTTGCTTTTAATGCCATAGAAGCATTTCCCTTATTGTGCAACAAATGAATCTCAATTGAGGCTTTAATTTTCATATGGCACCCATATGGGGAGGCTTGGTTGATAGATGAATCAATAGGGGGGTATACCTTACTGGCCGTTGAACACCACAGTAAGCAATCACAAGACAACACAAGGACGAATCAATGAATACCACAGTTGATAAAGTGAAGAACGTTGTGACTCGAAACATCTATGTTTCGCTGAGTGCGAGTGCGGACCAGATTAACTTCAACGAGATCTTCTCCATCACGGATCCCAACATTGCCCCCCAGGCGTTTGCGATGGCGCAGGTTTTCCAGCAGGCGCTGGTGCCCACTGATGACAAGAAGTCGCTCCGCTTTGATGTGCAAACAGCCATAAACCTCATCAAAAAGCACCCTGAAATGGCGGTGATCAACTTCACCGATCAAGTGGTCGAACAATCCAACTCCGCCGTCCAGTTGATGGTAGACAAGGTGCTGGAGATATTGAGCAAGGTGTTGGGAGTCGTGCTTGGTGCAGCGCCGAAGCAAAAACTGACCGAGTCCATCGCGAGCGCGTTCACCGGCCTGGATGAACAAAAGAATGATGCCTGGATTTTCTGGGAGCACACGACAGCCCACAAGACTACCTATCAATACAACATCCTGTTCGGGGTCCAGTCCAAAGAAACCGGCCTGTTCCTCTATGGCCTGCCGATGGGGATGGAGATCACCGTCGATATCGAAAAGGAAAAAGTCCTTTTCATCACGCTGAAGGACAAAGAGTCCTACCGTGTGCATCTGCAATCGCTCTCTGTTGTTGAGATGATCAAGGCGCACAGTAACCTAAAACTGGCAGCGAAAGCTGGCGGGAAGGATCCGCATCAGGAAGCGCAAGAGTTCTTCGCTCTGCAGAAGAAAAAAGAGCCGGTCCGCATCTAATCATCGACATGCCTTCAACCAAAACGCCCTTCTGTGAAGGGCGTTTTTTTATCTGGTGTCATGTGGTGATGTTCTTCTTCCATGTCCAACACAGCGTGACGCTGGTTGTGTCGAGGGGACCTTCATTACATAACAACAGCCGAGTCATGCTCGACATAAAGGGGATATCGGAGCGTTAAAGCCAGCACTCTCCTTGGGTTGTGTCGCGCTAGCCTGGGCTATCTCATGTGTTTCTGGCTCACTTGCCAAGACGCAAGGTATTTGCGCCCATGCCTATTGCAGCCGTTATGAAGGACTAAAAAAGCCCTCTCAGGTGCCAGGCAACCTTATGCACGTCTGGCCCAGTCGTCAGCCGCTATGAGTGACGCGCTCAAGGGACTTGGGTATTGGCACTGACTTGGTTGACGAGTGCATATAGGGGAGCAGGCGTTCGGTTTCTTTCTTCACCACCGAGTAGCATTCACAGCTTAATCGCTCGAGTTTGGGACGATCCAGCACAGTGATTTGGCCCCGACGATATTCGATGACGCCCAGTTTTTGCAGTTTCCCTGCCGCCTCGGTGACGCCTTCACGGCGAACACCCAGCATATTGGCAATCAATTCCTGAGTCATCGTCAACTGGTTGCTGGGCAATCTGTCCAGCGATAGCAACAGCCAGCGGCACAGTTGCTGATCAATGGAGTGATGGCGATTGCAAACCGCCGTTTGTGCCATCTGAGTCAACAAGGATTGAGTGTAACGCAGCATCAGATGCAACAAATCGCCGTGGACATTGAACTCGGTCTTCAACAGCTGTCCTTTCATGCGGTAGGCGTAACCTGCGCTTTGCACAATGGCACGATTAGTGGTGCTTTCTCCGCCCATAAACAGCGCGACACCGATCAATCCTTCATTACCGACGACGGCAATTTCGGCAGATGCACCGCTTTTCATCACGTACAAGAGTGAAACGATGCAGTCGAGAGGAAAATAAACATGGTGAAGCGTATCACCTGATTCATAAAGCACCATGCCTAAAGGAAAGTTCATCAGCTCAAGATGGGGATGCAATCTGCTATATGTGTCAGCTGATAGCGCAGCCAGCAGGTGATTCTGCTGGGGATGATAATTATCAGTCATACATATTCCAAATGTTAAACAAAACATTCACCAGCCTATCATATTCACAGATTGTTTACCTTCCGTATGTGCGCTATCGCACATAGAGAAATATATATACGTGATGAGGACTAAAACAAGGGCATTTTATGTGCTCTACCGTACAGACTAGCCTGATTGGCAGGATTATGATTTTGAGTGACAAGGAATATATTTACAGTCAATTTCATAGCGTAGTGACAGGGAGGTGGCGGGCTGAAAAGAGCCTCCCTGAATAGTGTTTATCCATTCACTCCTGCGTTGCCCCGTGTCTTATGTAACACCGCCAGGTAATATTTCAATTCATGGCCGGTGTCCTTTCACCAAGTATCATGTTGTCAGGTCGGATCGTGATTATTTCATCCGCCCTTTGTCATATTGAACGGGAGAGTAATAATGAGTGAACAAAAGCAAGTCATGTCAGGCGAAAGTGTTTCTGATTCGGTTGATGATACCAGCAAGAAGTTGCATGACGCTGTCGACAGTGCATCCAAGACAGTTCATCCTGCGTTGGATAATTTGAGCGAGCGCTCCCATCAAACGGTAGATAAATTAGCTGACGTTGCTATGAATGTTGCCGAATCCATTGAACAGAAAAGCGATAGTCTGCGAGAAATGAAAATGAAACTGTTCGACCAGTGTCGTACACAGATTAATGACAAGCCGCTCATGGCGCTCGGTATTGCCATCTCCACCGGATTTTTAGTGGGTTGGTTACTGAAGAAGCGTTAATGAACGCGGAACGAACCACAGAGAGTGCGCCTATTCCTGACGCAGAATTGACACCGACGGAGTCGGTGTCAATTACCAGCCTGACGACCTTGGTTTTTGGACTGCTTGGTGAACAACTGCAAGAGCGATTGCAGTTATTCAGACTGGAAGTACAACAGGCAGTGAGCAGCCTGATTGGCATGCTTGTCTGTGGTCTGGTCGGGGCTTTTTTATTAGTCAGCTTGTGGTTGATGTTGGCTGCGGCCTCACTATGTTGGTTACTCGAGCAGGGAATGGCTACGAGTAGCGCCTTATTCATCATCAGTGTGGGCAATGGACTCGCCATTGGCGGGGTCATGATACGGTATCGTCGTTATCAGCAGAATATATGTATCGATGCGGTGGCGACCAGCAATGCACCCGTGCCATCAGACGAGTCCTCAACCATGCCTGGAGCACCTTTATGAAGCTGCCTGTAGCGTGTCATACCCGCCCCCTTGTTCAAGGCTCCCGCCGGGAGAAGATTGCCATCTTGCGGCAGCGACTGCAGTCCCGTCAGTTGACGATAGTCGGGCTGTCCCATCTCATGAAGCAGGCACTGCAAACGAGGCTCACTCATCCTCTTGTGCTTTGTTCTGCTGCCTGCGCGGGTTTTGTGCTTGGTTATGAGGGACCGCAAAGGCGAGGCGCGCCAGTCACCACCGGCAGAGTGACGTCAAGTTTGGCGTCGGGCATAGATATGTTTCTGCTGGTGTCACGACTGCTTGGTCAGCCAGAACAGAAAAACAAAGACAGGTCACACCGTCAATAACACATGGCAGAATGGCCACATGTTATATTCATGCTCATGAATATATGCTTGCTTAAGCATGGTTATTATAATTCATGAGCAATCACAACCCATTATTTAGGAGAGTATATGCTATATACCCTTGCTATAGTGATGCTTCTGCTTTGGGCTGTTGGTCTGGTAACAGCCACCACCCTGGGTGGTTTCATTCATGTACTGCTTGTTATCGCGGTAGTTGTTGTTTTACTTCGTATTATCCAAGGTCGTCGAGTGCTATGACATAATCTGACGTGTGCGCTGGTGAATATACTAACGTTAACCAATTTTAGATGTCACATTATGAATATGGTGGTCAGTTAACTGGGCGTCATGTTCGTTAGCGCACAGACGACAAGATGATATAGCCGTAAATTATAATGTAGCATGCCAATCAATAAGGTACTGGCTGCTTGGCTCGACAAGCGTGAGTGTGTGGTTATCGTTATTCACAGTAACGCTATACAGAGTTCTGGCACTCACAGACACCATGTTCTAATGGAGCATACATTTCAGCCTTTAATTTGAAATGTTTAACACTAGTTGGAGTAAACATTAAATGAAAACTACAAATCGCTTTTCAATTCTGTTGGCTATCGCCGTTCTGATCACTGCGGTAGGTTGTGCATCAACTAAAAATAAAGCAGGCACAGGTGAATACTTGGATGACTCAGTGATTACCACCAAGGTTGTCACGGCTATCTTCAATGACCCGGACCTGAAATCAGCCGAGATCAATGTAGAGACCTTTAAAGGTGTCGTACAGTTGAGTGGTTTTGTTAAAGACAGCGCCAATATCAATAAAGCAGTTGTTGTCGCCAAAGGTGTCAACGGTGTCACTTCTGTCAAAAATGATCTGCGCTTGAAATAAGGCTGTGACAGTCACTATCCAAGTTGCCTAATCCAATGACTTGGCCCCAAAATATGCCCCGGGGCAGATCTTGTTATGTGATCTTCCCCAGGTCGAAAAGGGCACGCTGATCACCATGTAAATATGTCTTGGTCAGTTTGATAGCGAGGCCGAACGTTGAATTTATGCTCCTGCTCCGGGAGCATTCTTATATCTATTCATGCTGCATTTGCCCGGGATTTTTCCTGCCATCCTGTGGTGATGAAGGATGTCAGGTGGTGGCCGATTGCTTCAACGACCTATGGTGGGTCGGTCTGGTGCGCGAAGGCTTGGACTGCGTAGGACGGGTGGGCGCGCTGGGATCCTCGAGTCTGCTAGCCCGCCTCCAGTGAATGAATTTGGCGCTAATTGAATCGCGATGTCTCTTTATAGAGACACATTTGGATTTGATGTCAAGTTTGATATTTGATGATTTGCTCATTATGAGATCTGGCCACGGTCGCTTGGCTAGTCGGGTTCCGTTTCACCTGTCATATTTAAGGCGGTGGCCCAGTGCCGTGATCGGAGCAAGTTTATGCGGGTGGAACGTCAGCGTCTTATTCGTTCATTGTTTGATGAATACATAGAAATGTATTCGGCACGTGATGTTCGTCTTGTTACCCGGTTTAGTGACAATTTCAGTGGCTATGCAGGCAGTAGTGACCAGCTTGTCACCGATCGGGAAGAGTGGATACGGGTCACTCGCAAAGATTTCGCACAAATCCCCGAGCGGATCCATATCGAAATGCTGGATCTGTCATTGCAAGATTTGGCAGAGGATGTGGTCGTCGCGACCGGTTTTTTCCACATTCACCTGCCCATACCTGACCATATCTTGTCGCGGGAGACGGCCAGATTGGTGTTGATCTTCCGCCACGAAGAGGGCGAGTGGAAAATCGCCCATAGCGGGATCTCGCTTCCCTACGGGTTGGCGCAGGATACCGAAGTCTATCCCGTGGCGCGCTTGTGCGAGCGCAACCTCGAACTGGAACGCATCATTGAGATCCGCACTCATGAGTTGGCCGAAGCCAACCGGCAGTTGGAAATCCTGAGTAACACAGATGCCCTGACCAACATAGGCAATCGACGCCTGTTCGATCACATCCTGCTGCAGGAGTGGAACCGCGGGTTGCGCAGCGGCATGCCACTGGCCTTGATCATGCTCGACATCGATCACTTCAAGCAGTTCAACGATCACTATGGTCATCTGGCCGGGGACAGTTGTCTGCGGGCGCTGGCCCAGGCGTTGTCACAGTCCGGGCGCAGGGCAGGGGAGCTGGTGGCCCGCTACGGCGGTGAGGAGTTTGTCATCCTGTTGCCCAACATGAACATGCAGGCGGCGTTTGCCACGGCGCAGCATCTTCACCGTCTCATCCTGACACTCGCCTTGCCACGGGCTGACTCGCCGCTGGGGATAGTGACCGTCAGTTTCGGGGTGGCCAGTTTGCAGCCCTCCACCACCCAATCAGCCATTGAACTGGTGCAACAGGCGGATGCCGCCCTCTATCACGCCAAATTGGCTGGCCGCAATTGCATCGCACTGAGCGAGTAACAAAGCGATACGTTCTCACTCCACGCCATTATCTGGGGGCACTCTCGATGGAGGCCTGCTGCTTGAAAAGCCCGGGTTTGCTGGTTTTTCGATTTTCCGAAAATACGATCAGCATGCGCTGCAGGGCGATGAAGCAAAACAGCAGCAGGCCTATGATGATCTTGGTCCACCAGGAGCTGAGGGTGCCGTCGAAGTTGATATAGGTCTGGATCAATCCCTGGATCAAGACGCCAAATAGCGAGCCAAAGACGGTGCCTACGCCACCACTGAGCAAGGTGCCGCCAATCACCACTGCGGCGATGGCATCGAGCTCCACCCCAACGGCGGCGAGCGGATAGCCCGCCGAGGTATAGAGCGCAAATACGATGCCCGCTAGGGTCGCCAGTGTGGTGGAAAGTAGATAGATGCGGATAGTGGTCTGGCGCACCGAGATCCCCATCAAGGCTGCCGAGGTGGCATTGCCGCCGATGGCATAGACGTTGTTGCCAAAGCGGGTTCGATTGGCGAGCAGCATGCCAAGTAACACCACCGCCAGCATGATCAGGGCCAGCAGGCTCAAGCGCCCACCGCCCGCCATCTTCCATGACAGACTCGACAGGTAGGTAAAGGTCGGATGATCGATGGGCAGGGATTGTTCCGAGATGAGGAAGCTTGCCCCCCGCAGAAAGAACATGCCCGCCAGCGTGATGATAAAGGCCGGGATCTTCAGGGTATCGATCAGCCAGCCCATGAGGGCACCAAAACTGGCTCCCAGCATCATGACCAGGGGGATGGCCAGATAGGGGCTTACCCCCAGATCGCCAATCAACTTGGCGAGCAAGACCCCGGTAAAGGCGATCACGGCGCCCACCGACAGATCGATGCCGCCAGAGAGGATCACGAAGGTCATGCCCACGGCCACTATGCCAAGAAAGGCATTGTCCGTCAGTATGTTGCAAATGATGCGGGTAGATAAAAAGGCGGGAAAGGAGGCAAGGCACACCAGATACCCGACCAGAAACACCATGATGGTCACCATCAAGGGAAGATTGCGTTTAAACATGGCGGGTTCCCCGGGAAAACAGGTGATTGAGTGCAGGGGATTGCATGACGAGCACCGCCAGCACCACCATGGCCTTGACGATTTGATTCCACTGAGGCTGATAGCCGGAGAGCAGAATGCCGGTGTTCACCCCTTGAATGATCAGTATGCTGACCAGGGAGAGTGCGAGGTTGAAGCGTCCTCCCATCAGCGAGGTTCCCCCTATCACCACCGCCAGAATGGCATCCATCTCCAGCCAGAGGCCGGCGTTGTTGGCATCCGCCCCCCTGATGTCGGCCGCCACTATCATGCCGGCGACGGCAGCCAGCATGCCACTCAGCAGATAGGTGGTGATCACCACCATGGGAGTATTGAGGCCGGCATTGTTGGCCGCCTTGATGTTGATCCCCACGGCTTCGATGAAGAGCCCGAGCGCGGTGCGCTTGGTCAACAACCAGATGAGCAGCGCCGCCCCCAGGGTGATGATGACAGGGGTAGGAAGATAAAAAAGTGACCCGCTGCCGAGCCAGGCCAGGGCCTCGTTGTTGAAGGTGATGATCTGCCCCTGCGTGATGAGCTGGGCGATACCGCGGCCCGCCACCATCAGGATCAGGGTTGCCACTATGGGCTGGATCTTGAAGACGGCGACCAGCACGCCATTCCACAAGCCGCATAGGAGCCCGACCCCGAGCACGGAGCACAGAATGACGGGAATGCTGTGGTCGCCGGTAGCCATGCTTGCCATGGTTGCGCCGCTGATCGCCATCACGGCACCCACCGACAGGTCGATGCCGCCAGTGGCAATCACCAGTGTCATGCCAAGGGAGAGCAGGGCCACAGGGGCGCAGCGGTTGAGAATGTCGATCAGGCTGCCGAACAGGCGGCCATCCTGAATATGGATGGCGAAAAAATTGTCGGCGACCAGGGCGTTGATGAGCAGCACGCAGAGCAAGGCCACGCATTGCGCCGTGCCTGTGGGCAAATACCGGCTGGCCTGCGCTCGCCGGATGGGGATGGGTAGTATGGATGACGTCATATCAGGCCTCACATGGCAATGGCGTTCATGATGGCAGGGACAGACAGCGCATCGGTTGCCAGCTCTGCCACCTGTTTTCTGTCTCGCAATACGATCACCCGATCGGCATAACTCACCAGCTCCTCCAGCTCCGATGAGATGACCAGCAGCGCCAGGCCATTGGCACAGAGTGATTCGATCAGGCGGATGATCTCGGCATGGGCCCCCACATCTATGCCCCGGGTGGGTTCGTCCAGGATCAGGAACTGCGGTTTGGTCAGTAGCCAGCGGGCCAGCAGCACCTTCTGCTGGTTGCCCCCTGACAAGAACTGGATCGGCTGCTCCGGACCCGGGGTCTTGATCGCCAGCTGTTCAATGAAGCGCGCCGTGATCTCGTCCTGCTCCTTGCGTGACAGGGGATGCAGCCAGCCCCGCTGGGCTTGCAGGGCCAGCACCATGTTCTCTCGCACCGAGGCCGAGGCGATGATGCCGGCGTTCTTGCGATCCTCCGGGCAAAAGCCAAAGCCGTTGGCGGCGGCCTGGCGAGCGGAGCGGATTGAGGTGACCTTGCCGCGCACCCGGCATTCGCCACTGTCGCTGGACTGAATGCCAAACATCAGCTCGGCGGTTTCGGTACGACCCGACCCCAGCAAGCCAGCCAGACCGACTATCTCCCCCGGCATGACGTCCAGGCTGAAAGGGGCTATCACCCCTTTCTTGCCATAGTGTTTGAATGACACTGTGGGGTGGTTGCTGCGCAGGGTTTTGCCCGCCCGCTGGAGCGCATTCTCGGCCAGCTCGCGCCCCAGCATCATCTTGACCAAGTCCAGCTGCGGCAGTGTGGCGGTTTCACGGGTGCCGACCAGCTCGCCATTGCGCAGCACAGTGATGCGATCGCTGATGTCGTAGACCTGGTCGAGAAAATGGGTGATGAAAATCAGGCTGACGCCCTTGTCTCTCAAGCTGCGCATGATGGAAAACAGCATCTGCACTTCGCTGGTATCCAGGCTCGCCGTCGGTTCATCCAGGATCAGGATCTTCGCTGACAACGAGATGGCCCTGGCGATGGCGACAATCTGCTGCATGGCGACCGAGTAGTGTCCCAGTGGCAGCGAGACGTCCATTTCGAAACCGTGGCTGGCCATGATGGCGCTGGCTTGCCGTGACATGCTGGCCCGATCGATGAGGCCAAACCGACGGGGTTCATGGCCGATGAACAGATTGTCGGTCACCGACATATTGGGGAGCAGGTTGACCTCCTGATAGACGGTGCCAATCCCCAAGCGCTGGGCGTGGGCCGTGTCCGTGGGGGCTATCAGGGCGCCATCCAGCTCGATGCGACCCGCATCACCTTGATAAACCCCGGTGAGGGTTTTTACCAGGGTGGATTTGCCCGCCCCATTTTCGCCGAGCAACGCCATTATCTCTCCCAGACGCAGTGAGAAATCCACTTGGTGCAGCGCGCGAACCCCGGGAAATGTCTTGCAGATCCCGGTGGCATTTAATACGAGTTCATGATGGTTATCTGGCATGAAAATAGGCACTCCGGTATAGCCGGCCATATAAGAGGTTGTACTTATATGGCCGGCTATTAAAAGGACTGGCTCACGACGGGCGTGACTTAGTAACCCATGCTCTTTTTCATGTCGAGCTGGGCCTGTGCACTGTCAGGCTGGAACAGAATCGACGCTGTCTTGATGTGTTTGGGGGGCAGGCTGCCATCTTTTTTATAAGCCAGCAGCGCGTCAAAGGCGGGGCCTGCCATATTAGGTGTCAATTCCACAGAGGCATTGGCTTCACCGGCGATCATCGCCTTGAATATATCCGGCACGCCATCAATTGAAATGATTTTGATGTCTTTACCCGGTTTCAGTCCGGCCTCTTTAATCGCCTGAATGGCACCGATGGCCATGTCGTCGTTATGGGCATAGACGGCGCAAATATTCTTGCCATTATTCTCGGCCTTGATAAAGCTCTCCATGACCTCTTTGCCCTTGCTGCGAGTAAAGTCGCCGGATTGGGTCCGGATGATCTTGATGGTGGGTACGTTGGCCACGGTATCGAGGAAGCCTTTTTTGCGATCCAGCGCCACGCTGGCGCCAACAGTGCCTTGTAACTCGACGACATTGCAGGCTTTTCCATCGAGTTGTCTGACCAGCCAGTCTGCAGCCACAGCCCCTTCATGCACGCTGTCTGCGGCGACGCCCGTCATGAAGAGCGAGTCATCTTTCACGGTAATATTGCGATCCAGCAGGAAGACGGGAATATCCGCCTCTTTGGCTTCTTGCAGCACGGGTTCCCAACCAGTCTGGACGACGGGGGCAATAAAGATGGCATCCACACCCTGGGCGATGAATGAGCGAATGGCCTTGATCTGGTTCTCCTGTTTTTGCTGGGCATCTGCAATTTTCAGTGTGATGCCACGTTTCTCTGCTTCTGTCTTGGCCACCGAGGTTTCAGCTGCCCGCCAGCCAGACTCGGAACCAATTTGAGAGAACCCCACCGTCATGTCGGCAGAATAAACAGTACCCGAGAGCAAGACTGCACTGATAATTCCCGCCAGCTTCATCTTTTTATACATATGACACTCCTTTGTGATGCGTTTCTAAATAAACAGGGCCGAGCCAAATTGTTTATTGTGCCAACCAAGAGTAGAGGCTTCTTTTTTTAGCGGCGGGAGCTGGTTCACAGAAAATTTTTGGCAGCATAATTCTTCATACAAATAGCAGGTAAGTTCATATATTCAGCAGGGGAGCTGTTGATTTATTTATCTATTTATTTCGATCCCTGACCATTGTGTCCAGAGCCGGCGGATGAGGGGCCGTCAACAGCCGTACTGTCAGTATCGCAGGCGCAGGACTAGTACGGCTCTGACTTCAGCTCGCTCATGGGGGAGACCACCTGCCAGAAGGTGTCGATGAGCGGGCCCTTGCTGTGGGGCGGGCGGATAAGGCCTATGGTCCAGCTCGCTTCGCGCTCGGTGAGAGGCAGGGTGAGCACATCCGGGTGCTCTATGGTGGTGGAGGAGGGCACCAGGGTCCAGGCGATGCCGGCAGCTGCGGTGGCCACCCCGGCTGCGAAGTCGTTCACATACTGGATATCGCGAAACCGCAATCCGCTCTGGGCCAGGTAGTTCATCAGGTGATCGTAAAACGAGGGCGCCTTGTCCCGGCGCAGGATTGCCAGCGGTTTGTCCACCAGATCCGCCAGCTCGCTCATGCCGCTGTAACTGGCGGGCAGCACGGCGACAAAGTGGGCCTGCACCACGGGCAGGCAGTGCCACCCCTTGGGGGCGGGCAGGCGGCAGAAACCGAGATCCAGTCGCCCTTCGCTCAGGGCCAGCAGCTGGTGATGGGTGGAGAGATCATTGAGCTCTATGGTCACCTGCGGCCGCTCGGCGCGAAAGCGGGCGATGGCGGCGGGCACCAGTATCTTGGTGGCAACGCCAAAGCCGATGCGCAGGGTGCCGCTATTGCCTGCCAGCACATCGCGGGCAGTGCGGCCGAGTTGCTCGCTGGAGGCCACCAGGGCGCTGGCATCTGCATAGAGCGCCCGCCCCAGCACTGTGAGCCGGGTTGTACTGGCATTGCGCTCGAACAGCTCGCCGCCAAGCTCCTCCTCCAGCCGTTTTATCTGCTTGCTCAGGGCCGACTGGGTGACATGCTGGCGCACCGCTGCCTGACCGAAGTGCAGCACTTCCCCCAGGGTAACGAAGGCTTTCAGATCTCTCAGCTCCATCCTGACTCCTTTCATTCCTGTCAGGAATGTTGAGTGGTTAAATTTGTCATTGGACGGAATTTTAGAACTGTTCGATGCTTATGCCAATTCATTTGGGGCGCAGTCAATCGCAGTCAATACAGAGCGCCGGTTCATTCGAGATGGCCTGCACCATCATCGCAGCAGGAGAAAAGCCAGATGCATCACCACAAGTTCAACGATTTCCCCAAGGATTTCCTGTGGGGCGCCGCCTCTGCCGCCTATCAGGTAGAAGGGGCCTGGAACACGGATGGCAAAGGGCCCTCTGTGTGGGACCTCTTCACCAAGTTGCCGGGCAAGACCTTTGAGGGGAGCAACGGTGACGTGGCCGTCGATCACTACCATCGCATCGAAGAGGACGTGGCACTGATGGCCGAAATGGGGCTCAAGGCCTACCGCTTCTCGGTGAGCTGGCCGCGCATCTACCCGACCGGCCGGGGTGAGGTGAACGAGGCGGGTCTGGCATTTTACGAGAAGTTGATCGATACCCTGCTGGCCCACCAGATAGAGCCTGTGCTGACCCTCTATCACTGGGACTTGCCCCAGGCGCTGCAGGATGAATACGGCGGCTGGGAAGACAGACGCGTCATCGAGGATTTCGAACGCTACTGCGTGACCCTGTATCAACGCTTTGCGGGCAAGGTGAAGTACTGGGTGTCCCTCAACGAGCAGAACTACAACCTGACCAATGCCTACCAGCTCGGCACCCATCCGCCTGCCGTGCAGGACAGAAAGCGCTTCTTCGCCGCCAACCACATCGCTTTTCTGGCCAATGCCAAGGTGATCAAGGCGTTTCGTCAGCACGTGCCAAACGGCCTGATCGGCCCGAGCTTTGCCTACTCGCCCGCCTATCCGGCGTCGTGCGATCCCAAAGACATGCTGGCGTTTGAAAATGCCGAGGAGTTCACCAACTACTGGTGGCTGGATGCTTACTGCTTTGGCCGCTACCCCCAGGCGGCGCTGGCTTACTTGCGGGAAAACGGCGAGGCGCCACAGATACTGCCAGGGGATCTGGAGCTGCTGCGGGAAGGCACACCGGATTACATCGGGGTCAACTACTACTACACCCTGACCTATACCGACAACCCCCTCGGCGGCCAGACCTTGCAGCGCATCAATACCACGGGGCAGAAGGGCACCACCCCCTCGAGCGGCATTCCGGGCCTCTACAAGACGGCGCCCAATCCGCATCTTGAGACCAGCAACTGGGACTGGGCCATAGACCCGACCGGGATGCGCATCGCCCTGCGCCGCCTCTCGTCCCGCTACGGGCTGCCGCTGATGATCACCGAGAACGGGCTGGGGGAGTTTGACCAGCTGGAAGCGGATGACAGCGTGCACGATGCCTATCGCATCGCCTACCTCAAGTGCCATCTCATTGCCTGTCAGCAGGCGCTGCAGGACGGGGTTGAGCTGATTGGTTACTGCGCCTGGTCGTTCACCGACATCTTGAGCTGGCTCAATGGCTACCAGAAGCGTTACGGCTTCGTCTATATCGACAGGGATGAGCAGCACGTCAATTCCTTGCGCCGCATCAAGAAAGACAGCTTCTACTGGTATCAGTCAGTCATCTGTTCGGGTGGCAAGGCGCTTTGACGCATCCCCTGGTCTTGTCATACGAAAAGGCCCTGCCGTGAGGCAGGGCCTTTTGCATAGCCGTTTTCCCGCCCAGTGATGGGATGGTTCGCTAGATGAACATGCCCCCCGAGGCTTCGATGCGCTGGGCATTGACCCAGCGATTGTCATCCGAGAGCAGGGCCGCTATCACGCCGCCTATGTCGTCCGGCTGGCCGACTCGCCCGAGCGCGGTCTGGCTGGCGATGAAGTCGTTGACCGCCTGGTTGTCCCGCACCACACCCCCGCCAAAATCAGTCTCGATGGCACCGGGTGCCACCACGTTGACGGCGATCCCGCGCGGGCCCAGCTCCTTGGCCAGATAGCGGGTCAGCACCTCGATTCCCCCCTTCATGGCTGCATAGGCGGCGTAACCGGGCAGCGCGAAACGGGTGAGGCCGGTCGAGAGGTTGATGATGCGCCCGCCATCGCGGATCAGGGGCAACAGCTGCTGGGTCAGGAAGAAGGTCCCCTTGAGGTGAATGTTCATGAGGGTATCGAACTGCTGCTCCGTAGTTTGCTCGAAGCTGGCGTGGATGCCGATGCCGGCATTGTTGACCAGAAAGTCGAACCGTTCGCGTTGCCACTCTCGCTGCAGCAATTGGTGCACCTCAGCCGCGAAGGCGGCAAAGGAGGCGCTGTCGGCCACATCGAGCGGCAGAGCATGCGCCTTCACGCCGAGCGCATTGGCCTGCGCCACCACGGCAGCCGCCTCTTCGGCCTGGCTGCGGTAGGTGATGATGAGGTCGACGCCTTTGGCGGCGAGGGCAAGAGCCGAGTGTTTGCCGAGGCCACGGCTGGCGCCTGTGATGAGGGCGATGGAACGGGTCATGGTACGACTCCTGTCAATGAGGTGGGTGCGGGCTCGAGACGAGCCGGTAGTGCCACTCTATTGGTGCTTACATTATGGATAAAGAGGGTAATAATAGATGCACTGTTCCGTTTGAAGTGACAATGACGCCATGGATCAACTGGATGCGATGAGAATGTTTATGCGGGTGGCCGAGCTTGAGAGCTTCACCCGCAGCGCCGAGCAGATGAGCATGCCCAAGGCGACGCTCTCCGCGGCCATTCGACGGCTGGAGGAGCAGCTGGGAGCCCGCTTGCTTCATCGCACCACCAGGCGGGTGCAACTGACCACGGATGGCCAGCTCTGCTACACCCGCTGTCAGGCGTTGCTGGCCGACATGGAGGAGTTCAATGGGCTGTTTCGGCCGCATGGGCAACTCAGCGGCCAGCTGCGGGTGGACATGCCGAGCCGGATGGCGCGTCATCTGGTCATACCGGCACTGCCCGCCTTTCTGGCGGCCCACCCTGACTTGCAACTGATGCTGAGCAGCACGGATCGGCGTGTCGATCTGGTGCGCGAAGGCTTTGACTGTGTAGTGCGGGTGGGGGAGCTGGAGTCTTCCAGCCTGGTAGCCCGCCCCCTGGGCCACTACCGCCAGATCAACTGCGCCAGCGCCACCTATCTGGCCCGTTACGGGGTGCCGCAGACCCTGGCGGATCTGGCGGGGCACCGACTGGTCCACTATGGCACCGTGCCGGGGGACAGGGAGGCCGGGTTCGAGTACTTGCAGGCCGATGGCTCCCGCGCCGTGCTGGCGATGGCCGGCGCCCTCACTGTGAACGACAGCGAAACCTATCTGGCCGCGGCGCTGGCGGGGCTCGGGATCATCCAGATGCCGCGAGTCGGGGTAGAGGCACTGCTCGCCAGTGGGGAACTGGTCATGGTGTTGCCCCAGTGGCAGGCGCCTCCTTTGCCCATTCATGCCCTCTATGCCCATCGTCGTCAGCTCTCGCCCAGGGTGCAGGCCTTCATTCACTGGCTGGGCGGCGTGCTGGATATGGCGCTCGCCAGTGAGCCTGCCCCGGCATTGTCGAGCGGCCAGTGACGGGGCGCCTCCCTCTGTCATGCACGACATCGGTGGTCAGATGCTCCGGTCGGGCTCTCTATAGTGGTCATCGAAAGTGATCATCGAAGATCCCGGTTTGGCGCGGGCGGGGCAGATAGGCATAATGGCGCTCTCACAGAGCAGAGGAGATCTCATGAAATATATCGGAGCCCACGTCAGTGCCGCCGGCGGGGTGGAGAACACCATAGCCCGCGCCCAGGCCATCGGTGCCAACGCCTTCGCCCTGTTTACCAAGAACCAGCGCCAGTGGCAGGCGGCGCCGCTGTCCGAGGCCAGTATCCGAGCCTTCAAACTGGCGTGCGAGAAAGCCGGTTTTCGCCCGGAGCAGATCCTGCCCCACGACAGTTACCTCATCAATCTGGGCCATCCCGATCCCGACGGCCTGGCCAAGTCTCGCGATGCGTTTCTCGATGAGATAAAGCGCTGCGAGCAGCTGGGACTTTGCTACCTGAACTTCCACCCCGGCAGCCATTTGAAGCAGATCCCGGAAGCGGCCAGCCTGAAACTGGTGAGCGAATCCATCAACTGGGCGCTGGAGCGCAGCCAGGGGGTGACGGCCGTGATAGAGAACACAGCCGGGCAGGGCACTAACCTCGGCTGGTCGTTTGAACACCTTGCCACCCTCATCGACGGGGTGGAGGACAAGAGTCGGGTCGGTATCTGCTTCGATACCTGCCACGCCTTCGCCGCCGGTTACGACTTGCGCACCCCCGAGTCCTGCGCTCAGGTGTTTGCCGATTTCGATCGGATCGTCGGCTTCCAGTATCTCAAGGGAATGCACATCAACGGCGCCAAGTGCACCTTCGGCAGCCGGGTCGATCGCCACCACAGCTTGCGTGAAGGCAATCTGGGGGAGGTGGTATTCCACCACATCATGAATGACGAGCGTTTCGACGGCATTCCGCTGATCCTGGAGACCATCGACGAGACGATCTGGGGCGACGAGATCAGTTGGCTGCGCAGTCTGGCAAAGGCGTAAAGCGCCGCGGCCACCGCATAAGGAGCAATGATGATGCAAGAAGATCCACACGCGCGGCCACTGCGCTGGGGCATTGCCGGGGCGGGGGCCATTGCCCGTCGCTTTTGCAAGGACGTGAATGAGCACGCGAGCTTGGGGCAGGTGGTGGCGATCGCCGCCCGTGATCAGACGCGGGCCCGGGACTTTGCCGAGGAGCAGGGATTGCCCCTTGCCTATGGCAGCTACCAGGCGCTGGCGGCAAGCACCGAGGTGGAGGCCGTCTATGTGGCGGTGATCCACCCGGAGCACGCCGACCTGATCAAACAGATGTTGCTGGCGGGCAAGCACGTGCTGGTGGAAAAGCCGGCGGTGACTCAAGTAGCAGATTGGGATGCGCTGGTGCAGCTCGCCCAGGCCCGTGGCCTGCTGCTGATGGAGGCCATGAAGGTGATGTGCTTCCCTGCCATGCGCGAATTGCTGCGGCGACTCGGCGCCTTGCCTGCCCCCGATCGGCTGCAGGCGGCCTTCGGCTCGGTGCAGGAGAGATCCGGCAAACTGTTTGATCCCGCCTTGGCCGGAGGCGCTGCCTGGGATGTGGGTGTCTATCCGCTCTGGCTCTACGCTGCCATCTGTCACCAGCTGGGGCTGGCTGCGGGTGAGCCGCAGGTCGCTCTTTCCCGCCAGACGGGCGAGGTGGACGAGGCCGCCAGCTTCCGCTTTGCCGGCACCCTCGCGGCCGAGCTGGATGCCTCCATCGTCCAGGATCTCGACAAGGCGGCGTATCTGGGCGGCGAGGGTTGGGCCCTGCAACTGGTCGGCAAGTGGTGGAACCCCCAGCAGGTACGCTGGGTCACGGGGGATCCCTTGCCTGCCTGGCCGGGAGACATAGAGGCGCAGGTAGCGGGCGGTGGCATGCAGCACGAGGCGGATCATTTCGCCGCCTGTGTCAGGCAGGGATTGAGGGATTCCCCCTGGGTGCCGCAGGCCCTGACCAGACAAGTGCTGGGGTGGGTCGAGCGTGGTTTGCAACCCGCACCCTGATAACGGAGAGAAAGAGAGGGCGCCTGGGCGCCCTCTCTTTTTTTGTCTGCGCAAGGGTAAGCCAGATGA
The DNA here is from genome assembly GCF_057318915.1 of Aeromonas sp. TS_SC_11. Taxonomy (NCBI): domain Bacteria; kingdom Pseudomonadati; phylum Pseudomonadota; class Gammaproteobacteria; order Aeromonadales; family Aeromonadaceae; genus Aeromonas; species Aeromonas sp. TS_SC_11. Next base: position 3,719,838 of record NZ_CM170470.1, on the reverse strand, counting down.
TCGGGCGCGATCATCTTATTGTGCTTTTGCCCGTGTGGTTATGTCCGCCAGGGGTTGAGGCAGGGCCCCCTCTTGCGCGCGGCAAAACTGCAGAAAGCGGCGCAGGGTGGCGGAGTGGTATTTCTGCCGGTGCCAGATGAGGGAGAGCTGGCGGGGAAAATGCCGGGCAAGTGAGAAGGCCACCAAACGACCTGCCTGCAACCGATCCGACACCGCCAGGCGGGAGATGAAGGAGATCCCCAGCCCCTTTTCAACCGCCAGCATCACGGCCTCCAGGGTGTTGAGCTCAAGCCCTGCCTGCCAGCGAGGCAGCCCAGGCTGGATCTGTTGCTCGAATTGCTCGCGGCTGCCTGACTGTGGCTCGCGCAGCACCCAGGTTTCATCGCTCAACTGGCTGAGCGACAGGCGACTGCGCCGGGCGAGGGGATGATCGGGATGAGCCACGATCAGCATCTCGTCATTGAGCCAGGGTTCACTCACCAGATCAGCATGGTGGTTCTGCCCCTCTATCAAGGCCAGATCCAGCTCGAAGTTGGCCAGCAGATGGCACAGCTGGTGAGTGTTGGTGATGGTGACCCTGGGTGGCAACCCCAGCTCCTGTTTGCTGCTGGCCAGCAGGGTGGGGAGCAGGTAGTTGCCTATGGTCTGGCTCGCTCCCAGGCGCAGCTGGCCGCTTGGCTCTGCATCCGGGCTGAACAGGGTTTCAATATCCTGCATCCGGGTCAGCAGCTCTTCGGCGGCCGGTTGCAGCAAGCGTCCCTCGTTGTTGAGCTGCAATCTGGGGTGAATGCGGTCAAACAAGGGGGTGGCGAGCTGGCGCTCCAGCTCCTGCAACGACTGGGACACGGCGCCCTTGCTCAGGCAGAGCTCGTTGGCGGCCAGTCCCAGATTGCCGTAGCGGGCTATGGTGGCGAAGACCTTGAGTTGTTGCAGGGTCAGTTTCATGTTTGGTTTACCCGAACAATTGATTCAATTCATTTAGATATCGTAAACGATAGCGGCGCTTTATCCTATGCTCATCGTCTCTCACAAGAGGTTTCAGCCATGATCGCAAGAACTCGTCAATCCCTAGCCGCGGCACCGACCCCCATGGCGGGCCTGGCACTCGGGATCGCCAGTCTCGGTTGGTGCTGGGAAAATGCCGGCCAGTTCGATGGTCGCCTGCAACTGCTGGGCGCCGCCGTTGCCGCCGTGCTGCTGGTGATCCTCACCTTCAAGTTTCTGCTTCATCCACGCCTGCTGTGGCAGGATCTGGCTCACCCCGTGGTGGGCAGCGTTGTGCCCACCTATGCCATGGCCACCATGGTGGTCTCCAAGGCGGTCGGCATGCTGGCCCCCGGTCTGGGCGAGGGGCTCTGGTTGTTTGCCGTTGTGCTGCATCTGCTGTTTCTGGCCACGTTTGTCTGGCACAGGGTCAAGCAGTTCGAGATCCATCACATGGTACCGAGCTGGTTTGTGCCGCCGGTGGGCATCATAGTGGCTGACGTGGCCTTTCCGGGTGGCCAGTTTGCCGCGCTGGCCGACGGCCTGCTCTGGTTTGGCATGCTCTGCTACGGCCTGATGTTGCCGCTGATGCTCTATCGCCTCATCTTCAGCCATGAAGTACCGGATGCCGCCAAGCCGACCATCGCCATTCTGGCAGCCCCTGCCAGTCTGTCGCTCGCCGGTTATCTGACTGTGACCGAGGATCCTTCCTTGTTGCTGGTGGCCGTGTTGCTGGGGATTGCCATCCTGATGACCTGCATCATCTATCTGGCGTTTATCAAGTTGTTGCGCCTGCCGTTTTCACCGGGGTATGCCGCCTTCACCTTTCCGCTGGTGATAGGTGCAACCGCCCTGTTCAAGGTAAGCCACCTGCTGGCGCAGTGGCCACAAGCAACCCACTATGTGGAGCAGGTCAATCTGCTGGCCCACTTCGAACTGGGTGCCGCCACCCTGATCGTCGGCTATGTGGCCTTGCGCTATCTGATGTTCTTCCTGCCATTAAGGGAGATCAACATGGATCACGGCATCGCCCGACACGGCGCCCGCCGCTAGGCACGACTCTCCTGGAGAGACTCGGGGTAAGGGGTCAGTCAACGAGAAGGGCATGCGTGCACGACATGCTCCACTGGCCAGAAATAGTGAGAGCGCTCCGCCATGGGTGGAGCGCTTTTTTGTCTGCTGTTAAGTGTTGAAGGAGACTTTTTTTGCCGCGGGGAAATCCATTTTTTGAACCAGCGCTCACCCTGAGGTGCTCACGATGAATTTCACTGGTATTACCTGTCAGGACGAATACAATGCAACCCCATTTTCTTCGTTTGACCTCATTCATGTCTTCCCAAGATCCTGTGTTTGATTCCTCTTTTCAGACCCGTTTATTGCGACCGCGTTACTGGCCAAGCTGGTTGGCACTCGGCGCACTCTGTGTGCTCGCATTCGTGCCGCCCCGCTGGCGTGACAAGCTGGCAGAATGGCTGGCGCCGTTGGTAGTCAAGGTCTCCAAGAAACAGATCTACATCGCCAAAACCAACCTCGATATCTGCTTTGCCAACAAGAGCCAAGCCGAGCGTGATGCCATCCTGATGACCTCCATCCGCATCGGTCTCAAGACCCTGCTTGGATTTGGTGAATTTACCGTGCGCAGCCCCGCCTACCTGATGAAGCGCATCCAGGTGAGGGGCTGGGAGCATATCGAGGCGGAGCAGGCCGCCGGCCGCCCCATGATACTGGTGGTGCCTCATAGCTGGCCGGTCGATGCTGCCGGTTACTACTTCACCCAGCGTGGCGTGCCTATGTGCGCCATGATGAAGAGTGCCCGCAATCCGGTATTTGACTGGCACATCAATCGGGAACGAGCCAAGAATGGTTGCCGTGTCTATGAACGCAGTGCCGGCATCAAGTCGGTGATCAGAACCGTCAAGCGTGGACACAGTTTCTTCTATCTGCCGGACCAGGATCATGGCCGTGAGGCGAGCATCTTTGCGCCCTTCTTCGGCTATCCCAAGGCAACCCTGCCGGCTCTGCCGCGGTTGGTGCAGGTCAGTGGTGCCAAGGCAGTGCCCATGCTGGCCTGCTACGATGAGGCCAAGTACTGCTACCGTCTGGAGATAGAGGCGCCGTTTGCTGATTACCCCAGCGCCGATCTGATGGCGGACACCTGCCGCATGAACAACATGATTGAGCAGCAACTGACTCGCGATCCTGGCCAATACATGTGGTTCCTCAAGATTTTCGATACCCGTGAAGAGCAGGAAGGGTCGGACGGCCTCTATGAAGAAGGGATCAAGCGGATCCGGGGTGATCTTCCTCCCGGCGCCTGACCTGTCATCGTGATCATGGCCCTGCGGGGCCATTTTTATTGGGTACGAGTCAGTGTGTTGGTAAGACCACTGCACCCCAAAGTGGAAAAAATTGTCAGGATAATTAAAATAACCGTTTATTTTCTATGACTTGATGGCGGCGATGTCTTCACACGATCCGGTTTTTGATACCTCATTTCATGCCCGTCTGCTCCATCCGCGCTGGTGGGGCAGTTGGCTGGCGCTTGGCTTTTTGTGTCTGCTGGCATGGGTGCCTCACGGCGTGCGCGGGCGTTTTGCCAATGCCGTGGCCCCGGCTTTGCTGCGACTTTCCAAAAAGCAGGCCTACATTGCCGAGACCAATCTCAAGATCTGTTTTCCCGAGCTGGATGCCGCCGGGCGCCGTACCCTCTTGCTCAAAGCGATCCGGACCGGTCTCAAGGCATTCATGGGCTTTGGCGAGCTGACCATGCGCAGCTCCGCGCATCTCAAAAGCCGCATCAAGGTACGGGGCTGGGAGCATATAGAAGCGGAGCTGGCCGCCGGGCGGACCATGATACTGGTCGTGCCTCACACCTGGGCGGTGGACATGATTGGCCGCTACCTGACCGATGAGGGTCTTGCGCTCTGTACCATGATGAAGAGCCCGAAAGATCAGGTGTTTGACTGGTATATCAACCGCGAGCGATCCAAAGCCGGCAAGGTGTATGAGCGCAGTGTCGGCATCAAACCGGCCATCAAGGCCATCCGCAGCGGCTACAACTTCTTCTATCTGCCGGATCAGGATCATGGTCGTGAGAAGAGCATCTTCATCCCTTTCTTCGGTCACCCCAAGGCGACTCTGCCGGCCCTGCCCAAGCTGGTGAAGCTGACCGGTGCCCGTGCTGTGCCCATCCTCGCCTGCTATGACGAAGATGAAGAGTGCTACCGGCTTGAGATTGAACCCCCGTTTGATCCATATCCAACGGACGATTTGACCGCCGACGTCAATGCCATGAACCGCATGGTGGAGCAGCAACTGAGCCAGTATCCAGAGCAGTACATGTGGTTTCTCAAGATCTTCGAAACCCAGGAACATCAAGAAGGGGAGGATGGTCTCTACGAAGAGGGGATTAAGCGGATCCGCAGCGGTCTGCCACCCGAACCCTGAAGGGAAAGACACTGGCTGGCGACCTGAGATGACAGCGGTGACAAGCGCTTGTCCTTTAAGCAGTTTGGTGAGTAAAACAGCGGCAAATGGGGCACCGGAAGGTGCCAAGGAACAGGGATATGCAAGCTGGCCTCATAGGGGCTATCTTCTGAGGCGCAAATAGGGTAAAAGGGCGGCCATGAAAATTCCAAATCGAATCCAACCTCTGGTTGATGACGGCCTGGTCGATGACGTCATCAGCCGGCTGATGAGCGGCAAAGAGGCCGACGTCTATGTGGTGCGCTGCGGCGACGAGATCCGCTGCGCCAAGGTCTATAAAGAGGCGTCCAAGCGCAGCTTCAAGCAGGCCGTGGTGTATCAGGAAGGGCGCAAGGTGCGTAACAGTCGCAGCGCCCGCGCCATGGAGAAAGGCTCCAAGTACGGCCGCAAACAGCACGAAGAGGTGTGGCAGAACACAGAAGTGGATGCCCTGTTCAAGCTGGCGGCGGCTGGCGTGCGGGTACCGCAGCCCTATGTCTGTCTCGACGGTGTGCTCTTGATGGAGCTCATCACCGACGAGGATGGCAATGTGGCCCCCCGTCTCAATGACGTGGCACTCTCACCCGAGCAGGCTGTCATCGATCACGACAAGGTGATCCGCTATGTGGTGCGCATGCTCTGCGCGGGCCTTATCCACGGGGATCTTTCCGAGTTCAACGTGCTGGTGGATGCCCAGGGTCCCGTCATCATAGACCTGCCCCAGGTGGTGGATGCCGCCGCCAACAACCAGGCCAAGGCGATGCTGGAGCGGGACGTCAACAACATGCGCAACTATTACGGCATGTATGCCCCCGAGCTGCTCAATACCCGTTACGCCAAGGAGATGTGGGCCCTGTTCGAAGATGGCAAGCTGACCCCGGAGAGCGAGTTGACTGGCCTGTTCGAGGAGAGCACAGAGGCCATCGATATCGATTCCGTGCTGCACGAGATCGAAAGTGCCGAAGAGGAAGCCCATGCCCGTCTGGCCCGAATGAACGCCGAGCAGGAAGACAGCTACTGATCGCCACTCATCATCACGTCATCAGTCACAACATGAGCGCCTTCGGGCGCTCATGTTGTTTATGGCTGCCGTTTGACGCGGCATCTGGCTGGCGGTTCAACGCAGGGGCGGGAGGCGGTAAAACCGTACCCAGCAGTCATCCCCTGCATGGTAACGACGATCCAGCCACTGTCCGTTGGCAGCTTCAATGATCTTGAGGGAGGCGGCATTCGTTTCGTCGCAGCTGATAATGACGGAGCCGGTCAATACATGTTGTTGCAACCAGCGCAGCAGGGTGCGGGCAACGCCCTCACCGCGGCGGGAGGGGCGGGTATCGTAACCTATGTGGCCAAGCCATTGCGCCGTGGCCGGGTTGTCACCGTGGCGTAGCCGCAGTGTGCCGAGTATCTCCCCCTCCTCAAGTGCAAAGTAGGTAGTGGTGGGCAGATACCCCATGGGCAGATGACGGCCCTCTGCGTGATCGAGCAGGCTTTGCAGCCAGCCGTCAGGGTCAAATTGCGCCACCTGATAGAGCGGCAGACCGGCTTCGCCGCACTCGGTCACATAGCTGCGATAGGCGGGGACATCGTCAGGTTGCGCCGGGCGGCACTCTATGGTCGACGGCCTGCTCACGAGCCAGTGACCAGGGGTTGGAGCAGTTGCGGCTCGCTGTGGTGGGGCTCCTGTATGCAGGTCCGTTGTCGCCCCCCTTGCTTGGCCGCATAGAGCGCTCTGTCCGCTCTGGGGTATGCCTGCTCGAAGCGCTCTCCCGGCTGCAGCGACGTCAGACCTATGCTCATGCTGATGGGACCGCCAGCGAGCTGCGAGGTGGCCTGGGCGATCCGTTGCTGCAAGGAGTGGCAGTAATGTGGCAGCGTTTGCGGATTTTCCATCAAGAAAATGACCAGCTCGTCTCCCCCCAGTCGCCCCGCTATTCCCTGCCGTGGCAGGGTAGTGCGTATCACCTGACCCACCAGCCGCAACATGGCATCCCCGGCGGGATGACCGTGCCGGTCATTGATCTGCTTGAAGTCATCCAGGTCGATCAGCAACAGCTGACAGGGGTTGGCCCCTGCACTGACCTGCGCCTGTAACAGTTGCTGAAAATAGTGGCGGCTCAGCAAACCGGTCAGCTCATCCTGATTGGCCCGCTGCTCCAGCTCGCGCTGGGTCGCCAATAGTGCCTGCTGCTGGCGGGTATGAACAAGGCTGAGCAACAGATAGCTGCGGGCTATGGTAAAGAGCAGGCTGAGCAGGATCACGGGGCCGAGCAAGGGGTCGGTAAAGGTACTGGCGTTGAGTTCCGGCTGCCAGAGGTGCTTGGCTATCCTGAGTAGCTGCAGCAGCAACTGCAGACCGAGCAGCAGTATGGCAAAGCGCAATACCCGATAGAGGGGGGCCAGACGTTGATAACGCCAGAGCTGCCAGATCAGTACCGCGAATTGCAGGGAGAGCACGGCGGAGAGGACCATGATCCGGCTGTGTACGTCAGACAGGGGCCGCAGGCTGGCGGTCAGGGCAAACAGCATAAATCCGATGAGCGCTATGGCAGGGCAGAGCCAGCCAAGCTGGTCTGCCTCGCGTCGAAAGAAGTGGCGCAAGCCCCGCTCATACAGCAGGGGGGCGGCAAGCAGCAGCAGGTTGGTCAGCAGTATGTTGACAAGGGAGATATCCCCCTCGAGCGGCCGGAGCAGCAGGCCGCAGAACGAAGCGGCGATGGCCAGTTCGCTGGCAGACCAGTAGAGCAGGCCCCTGATGCGGCGCTGGGTATGCCACACATAGGCAAAAATGGCTGCGACCCCGACATGGGATAGCGTGACAAACAGTACCAGACTCAGCAATTGTGCGGAGGAAAACAGATTATGCATCAAGGGTCTCTCAGGGCTCTTCCACCTGTTAACCGCGTCCCGACGTATGAGGTCGATAGCTGGCAGTGCTGGATCACAGCATGAATCCAACCCATTATCAATGGCTTAAGCATCCAGCCATGCATCACTGCGAAGCGGCCGCCCTGGCAGCCGCTGACGTGTGTGTGGGGAAAAGCAGCCCCTGATCCGCTGCCCGTCACTCAGCCAGCACTGGCAGGATCATGACGGTGGCTTCCCGGCCCAGATGGGCCAGCAGGCGGCGTACATCGTCCAGCCTGATGAGCAGGGTGGCGGTATTGACCAGCGGATGGCACTGCACCTGCTCGGCCTGCCAGACTTGCTCATCCACCACCAGTTCCACCGCCTGCTCCGTATCACGCACCATGGCGAGCAGGGTGACGGCACCCGGGGTTAGACCGAGCGCGGCATGCAACCGCTCCGGGGAGCCAAAGCTCAGTCGCTTGACTCCGAGCTTGGCAGCCAGCGCCTTGAGATCGACCCGGCTCTCCTGTGGCGTGACCACCAGAAACAGCCGCTCGCTTTTGGGATCGCGTAAAAACAGGTTCTTGGTCCTGGCGGCTGGCAAGTCAGGCAACAGCCGACTCGCCTCCTCACAGGTAAAGACGGGAGGGTGATCGAATCGCTGGTAGGGAATGGCCAGCCGATCCAGCAGGGAATAGAGTGCCACTATGGATTCCTTGTATGGGGTGAACCGGTGCAAGCAGGTATGCCAGTGACAGCACGCTTGCCCACGTGTGCGCGTCTTCGAGCTTACCAGCATGAGCCTTGCGGTGCAGCCTGGCATGACGATTGCGGGCAAGCACTGTATGAACGTACAATACTCCCATCCCAAAACCGGCCCCTTTATCCTGAATGATTGCGACCCAGCCCACCGTGACGACGACCTCTCCTGCAACTGCGCCCCTGGACGGCTTCATCCTGACCCGCCATGGTCGGGACGTGCGCGGACGCACAGAGATAGTGATGTGGCTCTGGAGCGAGCAGGGACCGGTACGGCTGGTGGTGCCCGGGCAGGAGCCTGTGTTCTTCCTGCCACAGAGCCACATGCAGGAAGCGGCCGAGCTGTTCAAGGGCTCAGGCGTGAGCGGGCGGTTTCGGCGCCTGCCCATGCACACCTTCGATGGGCGTGCCGTGGTGGCTTGCTATTTCTCCACCTTGAGCGCTTTTCACCGTGCCATCGAGTTGTTGCTGATCCGCGGGCTGGAGCACTTCGAGGCGGATATCCGGCTGCCGGAGCGGTTTCTGATGGAGCGCTTCATCACAGCCGGAGTCCGCTTTGGCGGCAAAACGGCGCGCAAGGGGGGCAAGCACGGTTACTGGGAGGTGAACGAGGCGCGCTGTGCGCCGCAGGCGGTGACGCCGACGCTCTCCTGGGTATCTCTGGATGTGGAGTGTGCCATGGACGGGGCCCTCTTCTCGGTGGGACTTTATAGCGAGCTGGATGCCCGCGTCATCATGATAGGCTCCCCCGAGGTCGGCGCCGATGAGTGGAGCACAACTCTGGAGTGGGTGGCGGACGAGAATGCCTTGCTCGGGGCGCTGGAGCAGTGGTTCAGCCAGCATGATCCAGACCTGGTGATCGGCTGGAACGTGGTGAACTTTGACTTTCGGCTGCTGCTGCGCCGCGCCGAGCTCAACAAGCGGCGGCTGCGGCTCGGGCGGGGGCGGGAGCTCTGTTTCTGGCGCTCATCGCGTAACGATCCCCAGACCGGCAACGTCATCATACCGGGGCGCATGGTGCTCGACGGCATCGATACCCTGAAAAGCGCTACCTGGCAGTTTGCCAGTTACAGCCTGGATGCTGTAGCAAGCGAGCTGCTCGGCCGCGGCAAGGATATCGAGGATGTGGCCAATCGGGGGGAGAAGATCACCGAACTGTTCCACTCCGACAAGGAGGCGCTGGCCCGCTACAACCTGGAAGATTGCAGGCTGGTGTGGGAGATCTTCGACTACTGCCACCTCATTCCCTTTGCCATCGAGCGGGCTTCCCTTACCGGCCTTGAGCTCGACCGGGTCGGTGGCTCTGTGGCGGCGTTTACCAACCTCTATCTGCCGCGGCTCCATCGCGGTGGCTATGTGGCCCCCAATCTGCCTGCCGACGGCGGGCTGGCAAGCCCCGGCGGCTATGTGATGGACTCAAAACCCGGTCTCTATCGCCACGTGCTGGTGCTCGATTTCAAGAGCCTTTATCCCAGCATCATCCGCACTTTCTGTATTGATCCCATGGGCCTGGTGGAGGGGCTGCAGCATCCGGATGAGGCGATCCCCGGCTTTCGCGGCGCCCTCTTCTCCCGTACTCGCCACTTCCTGCCGGATCTCATCGCCACCCTGTGGGCGGCGCGGGACAGAGCCAAGGCGGCCAGCAACAAGGCGCTTTCCCAGGCAATCAAGATCATCATGAACTCCTTCTACGGCGTGCTGGGCTCGGGGGGCTGCCGTTTCTACGACCCCAGGCTTGCTTCTTCCATCACCCTGCGCGGTCACAGCATTATGCAGCAGACCCGGGAGTGGATTGAGGCGCAAGGTTTCGAGGTGATCTACGGCGACACTGACTCCACTTTCGTCCACCTGGCCAGGGAGACAAGCTCGCAGCAGGCCGATGAGATTGGTCATGGCTTGGCGCGGATGATCAACGACAACTGGACAGCACTGATCAAGCGCGAGTTCGACCTGCCCAGTCATCTGGAGATCCAGTACGAGACCCACTACCGCCGCTTTCTGATGCCGACCATTCGCGGGCTGGAGAAGGGGAGCAAGAAGCGGTATGCCGGTCTGGTTGGCAAGGCGAGCGAGGGGACGGAACAACTGGTGTTCAAGGGGCTCGAGTCGGTGCGCACCGACTGGACCATGCTGGCCAAACAGTTCCAGACCCGGCTCTATGAGCTGGTGTTTCACGATGAAGATCCCAGCGGCTATGTGCGCACCATGGTGGATGAGACCCGGGCCGGCTTGCACGATGATCTGCTCATCTACCGCAAGCGGCTGCGCCAGAAGCTGGAGGAGTACCAGAAGAACGTCCCGCCCCATGTACGGGCGGCGCGGCTGGCCGATGAAGAGAACCTGCGCCGGGGCCAGCCCCAGCGCTACCAGCACAGGGGCACCATCTCCTATCTGATGACCCTCAATGGGCCTGAGCCGCTGGAATACAGGCGCAGCGCCATTGACTACGAGCACTACATCGACAAGCAGATCAGACCCATAGCGGATGCCATACTGCCGTTTATCGGCGAGTCATTCGAGCGGATCTGCGGCCAGCAGCTGGATCTCTTCTAGTCCCGTCAGACAGTGTGTGGTGACAGGGCAACGAGGGCGGGAAGCAGAGAAGCCAGCAAGCTGGGTAGTGAGGCTGCTTATTCAGTACAGCATCAAGGGGAGGGCGCACGGGCCCGGCCTTTTGATCCTGTAGCGATGCAGGTGGCCCTGACATGCAAAAAGCCCGCTCATGGAGCGGGCTTTTTTAATCTGGTGCGTCCTAGTGGATTCGAACCACCGACCCCCACCATGTCAAGGTGATGCTCTAACCAGCTGAGCTAAGGACGCAGGGTGCGCAATGCGACTTCTTTTTGCAGGGGAGTGGTGGGTTTAATTGGATTCGAACCAACGACCCCTACCATGTCAAGGTAGTGCTCTAACCAACTGAGCTATAAACCCACATCTGCAATCTATTATGGTGCGTCCTAGTGGATTCGAACCACCGACCCCCACCATGTCAAGGTGATGCTCTAACCAGCTGAGCTAAGGACGCATACTCGGTATTCTGTGATGGTGCGTCCTAGTGGATTCGAACCACCGACCCCCACCATGTCAAGGTGGTGCTCTAACCAGCTGAGCTAAGGACGCATCACAGAAAAAGTGGTGGGTTTAATTGGATTCGAACCAACGACCCCTACCATGTCAAGGTAGTGCTCTAACCAACTGAGCTATAAACCCACTGCAAGAATCGGTAATGACCGCTTCATGACACCAGCACTGCTGACGTGGTCGGCATACTACCCATGCCCCCAAAGGCTGTCAACAGGCGGTATGCACAAAGGAGACCGTTTGCCGAGTTCTTGCGCAGCCTGTTGATTTTACAGGCACACCCTATCCGGACTTGGGTAGCAGGGGGGCTTGCCAGCGGGTGCTTCACAGCGCAAAAAGACCCCTTGCCAGGCCTTGGCATGGCGCACTGTGGCGGCGCGAAAATCCAGCCAGACGCGGCTCTCCAGCCCTCTGGCGTAGCTTGTCTGCCATGCCTGCAGGGCTGGCGGGGATTCATTGTCAAACAGGGCGGTCAGGGAAGGGGAAATCTGGCGGAACTGGCGATCAAGCTGAGCCAGCCAGGGTTGCAGCCCCCTGGCATAGTAGTGCGTCATGGCCCCCCGCAGACGATCTTGTCGCTGTGGATCCGTGGCCGGGCAGAGTGTGGTGATGGGCAAGGGCTCCAGTTGTGCACTGATCTGGTTGAGCCAGGCCGTGGCCAGCGGCAGTGAATAGAGCAGCCGGGGCAGGGCATCCGATCGGTATAGGCTCTCCAGCGCATCCGTCAACGGAGGCAGGGATGCCGTCACATGGTGGGGACTGGCCACCGCCTCTTGCCAGCGCTGCAACTGACCCAGTGCCTGGCGGGTCTCCAGCAGAGTACTGGTTAGCGACAAGGGGGTTCGTCTGGGGGTCAGTACCCGGCGCAGCTCCGGGGTGCTGACCAGCGCATTCCAGAAGCGGTCCGGCAACATGGCCGTTTTTTGTTGTCGAAGGCTGGTCAGCCACTGTGCCATCTCGGGGTCCTGTGTCTTGCAGCGCGCCAGCCCCTGCACCAGTTGCCACTCATAGGCCAGCTGGCTGAAGTTGTCCGTGCTGCGCCCGACAGGGCCGTTGCGTTCGGCCACCAGGGTGCCGAGGCCACACTGGTTGAGGGGCAAGATATCGAGCAGGCCAATGCGCAGATCTGGCAGCGGACGCTGCAGTTCCCGCTGGGCGGGGAAGGGCACCAGCGTAATGACGGGAGAGGGGGTGGACGGGAGACTCAGGACATGGGCCACCCTGGTTTGATAGGTGGCAAATTGATCCTCTATGGTGGGGGTACAGCCTGCCAGCTGCATCCCCCACAGCCAGATCAGTCCGTTACGGATGGGCGCCGAAACGGCCATAGATCACTTTGAGACGGGCGCCCAGCATCAGGGCTGCACCGGTCAGGCCGACGATAAAACCGACCCAGAAGCCCTGCGGCCCCATGCGAGGTACGACCCAGTCGGTCAGTCCCAGCAGCATGCCGGTAGGCAGGCCCAGACCCCAGTAGGCGACTATGGTGACGTAGAAAATCGCCTTGGTGTCTTTGTATCCACGCAGCGCCGCTGCCGCTACCACCTGTACCGAGTCGGAGACCTGATAGATGGCGGCGAAGAACAGCAAGGTAGCCGCCAGCGTGATCACCTGCATGTCATCTGTGTAGATGGTCGCTATCTGTTCACGCAGCAGCACTGTCAGGGCGGCGGTGCAGGCCGCGACCGCCATGCCCAGCATGAGGCCGGTACGGGCCGCGACACGGGCGTGATCCGGCAAGCCTTCCCCTATGCTGTGGCCGACCCGGATAGTCACCCCCACACCAATGGAGAGCGGCAGCATGAACACCAGGCTGGAGAAGTTCAGCGCTATCTGGTGGCTCGCGACCGTCTCTGCTCCGAACGGGGCCAGCATCAGGGCAACCACGGTAAACAGGGTCACCTCGCAGAAGATGGCCATGGCAATGGGAAAGCCGAGTCGGAACAGGCGCCAGATCCGGCTGCCATTGGGGCGTGCCAGCTGGGCAAACAGGTTGATCTTCGTGAAGTGAGGGGAGAGTTTCACATAGATGATCATTGCCAGCAGCATGGCCCACAGCACGATGGCGGTGGCCACCCCACAACCGACACCGCCGAGTTTTGGCATGCCAAAATGGCCGTGGATGAAAATGTAGTTGGCGGGAATATTGACCGCCAGCCCGACGAAACCTATCACCATGGTGGGCATGGTGTGGGAGAGTCCTTCACTGAAGTTGCGCAGCACCTGGAACAGCACGAAGGCGGGCAGCCCCCACAAGATGGCATGCAGATAGCCGGCAGTCTTGGTGGCCATGACAGTGTCTACCCCCATGAATTGCAGGGTCAGCGGGCTGAAATAGAGCGCTATCATGGCGATGGGAGTGACCATGAGTGCCAGCCAGAAGCCCTGATGCACGGCCGGGCGGATCTCGTCCCGTTTGCGAGCCCCGTTGAGCTGGGAGACGATGGGGGTGAGCGCCATTATGATGCCCTGCACCAGCAATATGATCGGCAACCAGAAGCTGGTGGCAACCGACACGGCCGCCAGATCCACGGCGCTGACTTGCCCCGCCATCACGGTATCGACAAAGTTCATGGCGATCTGGGCCACCTGGGCGACCAGAATGGGGCTGGCTAAACGAACGAGCTGCCTCGCCTCGGACCAATAACGTTGCACTGACACCTCCGAGTGGATCAGATAAAAAGAGCAAGAACGGATAACAGGATGGGCTTTTGCCCCCTCACCGGGAGGAGACAAAATGCGGGGGTGTCATTCTAGCCTGAAAGTCGCCCGCCGCGAAACGGTTGGCGGCAGGCTTTCTGCCCGGCTCAGGCGTCCTGATGATCGCTGATCAGCAGATTGGCGGCGGCATAGGCGGCTTCCTGGCGCAGTTCGGCCGGCACCCGCTCGTCGGAGGCCACAGCATTGAGGGCCCTGATGGTCGCCGCTATGGCCTGTGGCACATAACCTTGCTCACCTGAGCCAATCTGGTTATAGGCGATGCGAATGGCCTCACAACATTGATATACCTGCATTATTTCTTCCTCATTAACCCGAATGTGAACGCCGTCACTATAGCGATCGGGGGCAAGCTTGTCAGCAGGCGTGCTTGTCTGGGTGGCGGGCCGGGGGTAACCTGCCTTTTTTCGTAGCAGGAGAAGAGACATGTTCACCGGCATAGTGCAGGGGACCGCCGAACTGGTGGCCATCAAAGCGCTTCCCAACTTTCGCACCCATGTGATCCGCATGCCAAGTCTGGCCTGGGGTGAGGGATTGGCGTTGGGGGCCTCCGTGGCCCATAACGGCTGCTGCCTGACGGTCACCCGGGTGGAAGGCGATCTGGTCAGTTTCGATCTGATCCAGGAAACCCTGCGCCTGACCAACCTTGGCACGCTGCAAGCGGGGGACAAGGTGAACGTGGAGCGGGCTGCCCGCTTTGGTGACGAGATCGGCGGTCATACCATGTCTGGTCATATCATGGGCACGGCGGAAGTGATCTCGGTCATAGACACCCCCAACAATCGTCAGGTGTGGTATCGCCTTGCCCCCACGCTCATGAAGTACGTGTTGACCAAGGGCTACATCGGCATCGACGGCATCAGCCTGACAGTGGGTGAAGTGCGAGAGAGTGAATTTTGCGTCAACCTGATCCCGGAGACCCTGGCTCGTACCAACCTGGGTTGGGTCAAAGCCGGTTGGCACACCAATATCGAGATCGATCCCCAGACCCAGGCCATCGTCGATACGGTGGAGCGGGTACTGGCTGCGCGCCAGTTGGGCTGATCTGGGCGAAAGCTTCCGACATGCCATGGAAAAGGGCCTGCATTGCAGGCCCTTTTGATCGCTCGAATTTTGATGACTCTCAATCAGAACATCTGCTCGTCGTCTGCATCCACAAACAGTTGCAGGCAGTCACGGGCTTCGTCTAGATGCAGCCGCAGGTGGATGGGGTTGCAACAAGCCATGCAATCTTCGTAGAACTCCTGATCCCCCTGGCTGGCATCCAGTTCGACCCGGGTATGATGGCCACAGTGGGGGCAGACGATACGCTTGCTGGTGTACTCGATCATGGTGACCTCCTCGGGCCCTCGGGCCGCCTATCTTCCCTGATTCTAGTTGGCCGGGAGGGAGTTAACCGCGAGCAAGCGCACGTTTATGACAGTGGTCAGGGGGATACGGCGATCTGGTCCCTTTAGTGCCCTCGCTGTCTGCGGGAGCCTATGCCACCCAGCTGGCCAGCGTGGCGGCATTCAACTCACCGAGGGATCTGAGCTGGTGATCGGCAATGGCCAGACGGGGATCGCCGACCAATGCCGGGTCCGGTACTATGAGCGCTCTCATGGAGGCCGCCTTGGCCGCCAGCAGGCCGGTGAAGCTGTCTTCAATGGCCAGACAGTGTACCGGTTCTACCCCGAGTTTTTCCGCCGCGTGTATGTAAACGTCCGGATGCGGTTTGCCGAAGCGCTCCACCTCGGCGGAGTGCACCGCCAGAAAGCGATCACGGATACCGAGCTTGCCGAGCACCGCCTCGACCATGGTGAAGGGGGAGGAGGTTGCCAGCCCAATCTTGAGCCCTTGTGCCTCCATCAATACCAGCGCCTCCAGCACTCCCTCCTTGGGTTGGCCTTCACTCAGGATCAGGGCAATGACCTGATCCAGGATGCGTTGCATCACCTCTTCCTGGCTGGGGCCCACCCAGGGGCGCAGCCGATACCAGTGCGCCACCAGCTGGTCGATGCGCACGCCTATGGTGGAGTTGCAATCCTCCTCGCTGTGGGGATGACCCAGCTCGGAGAACACGGCCATCTGGGCCCGTTGCCAAAAGGGTTCCGAGTCGATCAGAACACCATCCATATCGAAGATCACGGCAGCTAACATCTTGTACTCCTGACAAATTTGAAGGGGGATTATAAGCCTGACGGGCAAATGCAAAAGGGGCATTGCCATGCCCCTTGCGCCTGATCACGTCAACAACCGGTTTTGGTCAACAAATCACCTCGACCCGGGCGGCGACCGCCTTGGCTTTTTCCACCGCCTCTTCACACTGCTGCCCACGGGCCAGGGCGACCCCGAGCCGGCGGCGACCGGCGATCTCGGGCTTGCCAAACAACCGCAGCTGGGCGCCCGATACCAAGGCCAGCGCCTCTCCAATGCCCTGATAGCGGATGTCCTGACTGTGACCATCCCGCAGCACCACGGCCGAGGCGCTCGGCCCGTACTGGGTGATGGTGCCGATGGGCAGCCCCAGGATGGCGCGCACATGGAGGGCAAATTCGGAGAGATCCTGAGAGATCAGGGTCACCATGCCGGTGTCGTGGGGGCGGGGGGAGACTTCGCTGAACCACACCTCATCGCCCCTGATAAAGAGCTCGACCCCGAACAGGCCATAACCGCCAAGCGCCTCGACCACCCTGGCGGCGACCTCCTTGGAGCGGGCCAGCGCCAGGGTGCTCATCGCCTGTGGCTGCCAGGATTCGCGGTAGTCGCCATCTTCCTGGCGGTGGCCTATGGGGTCGCAAAAATGAATGCCATCGACGGCCCGCACCGTGAGCAGGGTGATCTCGTACTCGAAGGGGACGAATCCTTCAACAATCACCTTGCCGCGACCGGCACGGCCACCCTCCTGGGCGTAGGTCCAGCTTTCGTCCAGTTTGGCGAGATCCCGCAGCACGCTCTGCCCCTTGCCCGACGAGCTCATCACGGGTTTTACCACGCAGGGCAGGCCGATGGCTTCGACGGCGGCGATGAACTCCTCTTTGCTCTGGGCAAAACGGTAGGGGGAGGTGGGCAGACCCAACTCTTCGGCGGCGAGCCGGCGGATCCCTTCCCGATTCATGGTGAGCTGGGTGGCGCGGGCGTTCGGCACCACCTTGACCCCCTCTTGCTCAAGCTGTGCCAGGGTATCGGTGGCGATGGCCTCGATTTCAGGAATGATGAGATCGGGTTTGACCAGGGTGACCAGGGCGCGCAGGGCATTGCCATCGAGCATGTCCAGCACGTGGGCTTTGTGCGCCACCTGCATGGCGGGAGCATTGGGGTAACGGTCGGCGGCGATCACCTCGATCCCGAACCGTTGCAACTCGATGGCGACTTCCTTGCCGAGTTCTCCCGAGCCAAGCAGCAAGGCGCGGGTGGCGCTGGGGCGGGTGGCGGTTCCAAACATACGATCTCTCCTGATGTCGATGGTCACAATGTCTCTGTCGCTATTGGCAGCAATAGCAGGCAAAAAAAGAGGCACGCATGGCGTACCTCAGGAAACAGATTGATGGGCGCGCTGCTCCAGATGGGTAAGCAGCGTGATGGCGCCAATGATGATGGCAGCGCCGAGCCACAATCGGCCGGGGGGCGCCCAGCCAAACACCAGCCAGCCTGCCAGCACGTTCATGGGCAGCTTGGCAAAATCAAAGGGTTGTACGAACGAAGCCTCGGCCACGCTGTAGGCGCGGGCGATGGACATCTGGGCCAGTGCCGAGAGTACCCCTGACACCGCCACCAGCAGCCACTGGGTTTCGCTCGGCCACTGCCACTCCGGCAGGGCCAGCATGACATTGAAGGGGGTGCTGAAGATGAGCAGGTAGACCACTATGGTGTGGGATGACTCGCTTGCCGCCTGATAGCGCACCAGCAGAGAGTAACCGGCCCAGAACAGGGCGGCTGCCACCGGCAGCAGGGAGGCCCAGCTGAAATCATCGGTCCAGGGGGCCAGGATCACCATGGCGCCGACAAAGCCCGCCAGAGTTGCCAGAATGCGGGCTCGGCTCACCTGCTCCTTGAGCAGCAGGGCAGAACCCAGGGTTGCGAACAAAGGGGAGGTCATCAAGAGCGCTATCCCCTGCCAGATGGGCACGGGCACCGCCAGCGCCCACAGCCAGAACTGGATGCCAACCACGGCCAGGGCGACTCGCAGCAGGTGCAGGCGCAATTGGTTGGTCATCAGAGATTGACGCAGGCCGTGGCGCACCAGCCAGGGCAGCAGACACACCAGGGCGATCAGGTATTGATGAAAGGCAACCTGGGTCGAGGGGAGGCCGAGCTTGAAACTGACATATTGGCTCAGACTGTTGACGGCGGCAAAGCAGAGGCCTGCCACCATCATCCAGACTGCACCAGCAAAAGGAGAGTGCCTGCGCGAGGGTGCCATGGGATCCGGGTCGCTGGAAAAAAGTGCGGCGGATCATAACGGCAATCGTTTGTTCTGCCAAGCATTGGGCGGTTGGCCATGGGGCCGTTGGCGATAGAATGAACTAAGGTCAAAATTTTTGAACAAGTTGAGCATCTATTTTCGCTATCCGCAGAGAAGCTCAATGTTTAGAGTGACCTCCATCGACAGCCAAGCTGTTCAACCGACAACCAAATGGAGTTTCACCATGGCCAATATCCTCGTACTCAAGTCCAGCATCCTGGGCCAATATTCCCAATCAAACGCCCTGATAGACGGCTTCCTGGCTGACCACCCGTCCGACACAGTCACGGTGCGTGATCTGGCGACCCTGAACCTGCCGGTGCTGGACGGTGAGCTGGCCTCGGGTCTGCGCGGTGGTGACAACCTGAACGAACGTCAGCTGGCAGCCATGGCACAATCCGACGAGCTGATCGCCGAACTCAAAGGAAGCGATTTGGTGGTGATTGCCGCCCCCATGTACAACTTCAGTATTCCGACCCAGCTGAAAAACTGGATTGACCTGATTGCCCGTGCCGGCGTGACCTTCCGTTACACCGAAACCGGTCCGGTCGGTCTGGTGGAAAACACCCGCGCCCTGGTGATAAGCCCCCGTGGCGGCATGCACGTCGGCAGCGCCACCGATCTGGTGACCCCCTACATGCGTACCGTGCTGGGTTTCATCGGCATCAAGGACGTGGATTTCATCTACGCCGAAGGCATGGGCATGGGGCCGGATGCGCAAGCCAAAGGCATTGAGCAGGCCAAAGGCCAGCTGGAAACCCTGGCACTCTGATCAAGAGACTGGCCATGGCGGGTACGGCATGGCGCAGTGCCATACCAAACAAAACAACGCAGCCCTTGGGCTGCGTTGTTGTTTCTGTGTAGGTATAACGACAGTGGCCAGTCGGGGCGGGTCAATCCTGAATGAAGTGACGACAGCCGCTGCCCACCATCAGACACACGGCAACCAGAGAGCCCAGCAACAAGGTGCTGAGCCACTGCTCGGCGCTGTCAGGCAGGCTGGGGGAAAACAAACTGATCATGAGAATGGCGCAGAGGGTGATCAGCGTGGTCTGTCGGGTCAGGATCATCATGGGTCGTCCTTGGCTGGCGTGTCACGGGTCAGAGGCTAACGGCCGTGTATGACAGCTTGATGTATCCATACATGTCGCTGAGTGTCATTCCACGGTGTCATCATCACCATATCAGCTTTTAGCGCCGGGGCCAGTGCCGTTGGCCGGGTTGTGATCCGGATCCCTATCTGAACTGTTTCTGATCCGGCAGGTAGTGGAAATCGCCGCTGGCAAGCCTGGCGACCAGGGCCTCTTGGTCGAGATCCTGCGCCTTGCAGAGATCGTCCAGATCATCAAAACGATCACGCAACTGCATATTGACCAGGCTCAGCAGCATGTTGACATCCATGGTGGCGAAATTGTTCAGGTTCATGACTTGTGCTCGCTATCCAGCAGGTGCAGTTGTTCGATGGCGTCGCTGACACTTTGCAGGTGCAGACGAATGGACTGACGCGCCTCGGCAGGCAGGTAATCGGTGAGGGTATGCTGCCAGCTGCCCGCTTCGGTCTTGAGCTGCTGGAACAAGGTGAGCCCGGCATGAGTGAGAGAGACCAGGCTGACCCGCTTGTCCTGTTCGCTGCTCTCAGTAAACAGTATCCCCTTCTCCACCAGTCGGTGGATTTCGCGGGAGATCCGCACCTTGTCCATCCCGCTCGCCTCCACCAGCTCTTTCTGGCTGATGGGGTAGTTGGGGCCGAGCACCATCATGAGGCGCCATTGGGGCACCGTCAGCTGATAACGCTGCTGGTAAAACTGCTCAAAGGTATCGCGCACCATCTCGGCGGCGTGAACCAGCTGATAGGGGGGGTAGTGCGCAAGCAGCTCTATGATCTTTGACATATGACATCCTGCTGTGACGGCTGCATCGGGTGCAGTTTCTCTTGATACTTTGACCTTGATGATACGTAACACAAGGGCGTTTGTCTGAACATGCACCAGAGAAATGTGCGGTTGCGCACGTCATACGCCGCAACCGGGTCTGTTCGAAGCTGATTTATACGACTGGCTGCTCAGCCTTTACGCAACCAGATCAAGGCGTTGTGCTTGAGCCAGGCCTCGCGGCTCTGCAGTGTGTAGAGCGCTGCTTCATCGCGACTACCCGCCTGCCAGCTCTGGGGCTCCTGTTTGGGCAGCTTGCGCTGGCCCAGCAGACAGGCCGGAATATGGGCATTGGCCTTGATGGCGGCGTCCAGCTGCGGCTGAGCCGCCTCGGGGCCGTCACAGACAAATGCCATCAAGGCCCTGTTGTAAAGCAGCCAGCTGGAAGCCTCGTCGAAGCGCACCAGCAAGGCGCGCAGGGCGGCCCAATCCCCTTGCAGGGCATAGAGGCTAGAGAGGGGATAACGGCAACCCAACTCGTCGGCGATGCACAGGTCGAGCAGCGCCAGATATTCCTGGCGAGCCTGCTCCAGCTGGCCGAGACGCAGCAGGCAATCGGCCCTGCCGGCCCTGGCGGCGAGCAGCGGGCGTGCCTCGTGGGCACTCCAGCCGTGGCCAGCCATCTGCTGCCAGAAAGCGGCATCGAACAGCGGCTCGGCATCGTCAATCACCTTGTCAAACCAGCCAAGACGAGCCAGGGGATCGCGGCAGGCATCGGCCAGTTCGAACCACTGCTGCCACTGTTCGGCCTGCTCGCTATCGAGGGCTGCCTGAGTGCCGGGCACAGCTTGATACTCATCCAGTTGCAGCAGCTGGTTGAGCGCCGCCTTCATGTTCTGGCGCTGGCGTTTGCAAAATTCCATGAAGGGCAGCTCACTGCCGGCGGCCGCGTGCAGCATCTGGGCCATGGGCTTGTCGCGAAACAGACTGAGTTCGGCAGCGAGGCTGAAACGGTACTGGGTGGTGGGATCGTTCAGATCCTTGGGCTTGGGCCAGCTGGCGAATCCCTGACTGAAGCCGTAGCACCACTGGCCGAGGGGGTGACTCTGCTCGAACACTTGCTCCGGGCCGTCGGTAGAGAGGCGGCACTGGCTTGGCAAGGCCAGCTGGGCCTCGTCGGCCTGAGCTTCCAGTTCGGCAATCAGATGGTGCAGCGCCTCTGCGCTCTTCTCATCCAGTTCGGCGTCATGTGGCAACAGACCGGCCAGCGGGGCCTGCCAGTCAGGGGCATCCGGCCCCACCAGACGGGCGCACAGAAAACCGTGCAGCGCCGGGTAGGTCATGTCCTGCCCACTGTGGGTCTGGATCCATTGATTGAGATGACGGGTACGAGTGGATGGATTCATCGACAGTTCCTCAGGATTTGAACAGCGGCGCAGTCTACCCAAAAGTGGGGGTATTTGCAGTAAAGCACCGGCCGAATGACGATTATATCGCCATAAACCGTGAAAACGGCCTCGAAAATCATGCGGGAGCTGGGCAAGGGGCTAGGCCCTGTTGCCGCTCTTGGGGTAACATGCGCGCCCATACGGGCAATGAAAAATTGACCATCCGGATAATGAAAGAAGAGATCAGCATGTTACAGATTGGCAAGATGAACACCCTCACCGTAATCGAGCTCGAAGACAGGGGCGCCTGGCTGGCGGCCGACGAATATGGCGAGCTGCTGCTGCCCAAGCGTCAGCTGCCTGAAGGGGTGGCTGAAGGTGACGGTGTGGAGGTCTTCCTCTATCTGGATGCCGACTGTGAGCCTGTGATCACCACCGACAAGCCGTTTGCCATGGTGGGCGACATAGTCGGTCTCAAGGTGGTCAATGCCAACAAGATCGGTGCCTTTCTCGACTGGGGCATGAAAAAAGATCTGTTTGTGCCGACCCGTGAGCAGAACAAGCCGATGCAGGTGGGCCACGTCTATCTGGTGCATCTGATGCTCGACAACGAGGGCCGCATGGTAGGCACCAGCCGGCTGGAGCGGTTCCTGCGCACCGATAACCCCCCCTTCAAGGCTGGTGACGAGGTAACAGCACTGCCGGGTGAGCACACGCCGCTTGGCATCAAGGCCATCGTCAACGGTGAATATTCCGGCATGCTGTTCAAGAACGAAGTATTTGGCCGGGTGATGACGGGTCGACCGCTGACCGCCTGGGTCAAGCAGGTACGTGACGATGGCAAATTGGACTTGACCCTGCAAAAGCCGGGCATGGATCGGATGGACGATGCCGGTGGCCGGATCCTGACCCGGCTGATGAAGCAGGGTGGCAGTCTGGCTGTCGGTGACAAGAGCGAACCCGAGCTCATCTACAAGCAGTTCAACATGAGCAAGGGCACCTTCAAGAAGGCTATCGGCGGCCTCTACAAGCAGGGCAAAATCGTCATCGAAGACAACTGCATCACCCTGGTTGCCACAGATACCGACTCGGCAGTGGACAGCGAGTAAGTGCCGAGTCCCTGTATCGGCCACTGTCAGGCCAAGGACGGGCTCTGCCTCGGCTGTGGCCGTACCCTGACCGAGATTGGTCACTGGTCGGCCATGGAGAGCGACGCCCAGCTGGCCGTGATGGCAGAGCTGGACGGCTCGAAAAGCACCCATGCGTGCCCTGGTTGTGGCGAGCCGGCATTTTGCGCCGTGTCGGCTGGTGCAACAATCGCACAGTGCTGGTGCAGCCAGTTGCCTGCTCTGCCCATGAGCGAGGCCAGCGCCTGCTGGTGTCGCCGCTGTCTGGCCAAGGCCATTGCAGCGCAGCCCTGAGCGGGGGCATACCAGAAAAGAGAAAGGCGCCGAGGGCGCCTTTTTTATGCCTGTTGCTGGCGATGCCAGCGCACATGGACATCGTGCTCGTTAAGAAAGCGGGGCAGCAGGAAGGTGGCGTAGATCACCTCAAACTCATCCTGATGGTCCAGCAAGCCAACCCACACCTCGACCCAGGACTCCATGTCGACCGGTACACCGAGTTCGGTTGACCAGTCTCCATTGGGCAGGGTCGCCTCGACGGCGCCACGCTGTTCGAACTCCAGTGTGATGTCGACGATTTGTTCGGGGGCCAGCATGTCTGCGGCCTGCTCAAGAAACTGATCATAGGCCCATTCGACCAGCTGATCCGGGGTACGTTGTTCCATGAAATCACTCCAGATACATCGAGGTTCGCTACTGTAGCAAGTATTGGCGGTGGCGGCCAGACCGGTGCGGATACCGATCCGCCACCTGTCCAACGGCGCGGGTAGAAGGTATGGTTGAAGGGGGATCCACTGGAGGGGTGTCATGAAGCGACGAGTGCGGCGACAGCAGATCAAGCGACGACGGGAGGCCTGGTGGTGGCACTATCTGCCGCTGCACCAGAGCACGGTGGGCGGTCATCTGGGCCCGCCGGCAGAGACATTGCCTGCTGACCCCGATCCCTGATCGATGACGCTGATGCGCTCAGGGGCGATGTACGGCTATCCGGGCATGTTTTCTGTGCCCGATCCTCAATCGTCCTTGTATACCTTGTTGAGGGTAGCCTGGCCAAGTTGACCCATCTGGCGACGGATCCAGGCAGAGCGTTGCTGAACATAGGGGGAGGGAGGCTGGACCCGATAGCGCCAGGGATTGGGCAGGGCGGCAGCCAGCAGAGAAGCCTCGTAACGAGTCAAGCGGGCGGCCGATTTGCCAAAATAGTGCTTGGCGGCGGCCTCGGCGCCATAGATGCCGGGGCCGAACTCCACGATATTGAGATAGACCTCGAGGATGCGGGATTTGTCCCAGCCCAGCTCCATCAGCAGGGTAAACCAGGCCTCGATCCCCTTGCGCAGGAAGCTGCGATCGCTCCACATGAAGAGATTCTTGGCTGTCTGCTGGCTCAGCGTGCTGGCGCCACGTACCCGCTTGCTGCGCTGGTTGTGCTTGAGTGCCGAGCTGATGGCATCCATGTCAAAGCCGCTATGGTCGGCAAAGCGCTGATCCTCTGCGGCGATCACCGCCAGTTGCAGTTCCCGCGAAATACGATCTATGGGCACCCAGTCATGCTTGACCACGGCTATCTTGGCGGGCGGAAACAGGGCCCGTTCGATGCGCCAGGTCCACATGGGGGGATCGATGAAGCGCAGCAGCACCACCGAGACGATGGAGCCGAGCAGGACTGCCGCCAGCAGCTTGCCGAGCCAGCTCAGCATGCGCCGTCCCAGAGCCGGACGTGCCGGCTCGGGGGCATAATAGCGGGGACGCAGATCATCGGGATCCGGAATTATTGGGGCAACCATTCGATGTGGCAGAACTTCTCGTCAACACGGCGGGAGAGCAGCATGCGGGCAAACAGGTGCTCATATTCTTGTTCGGCATTACCAAGCCCGATCCAGATCTCGGCATACTCGGTATCGCTTACGGCAAATCCCACGTCCGCTTCCCAGTCATCGGCCGGATCGGTTTCCGCCAGCAGGCCGCGACTGTTGAACTCCCGGTTGAAGACGGCAATCTCCTGCTCCGGCAAGTTGTCGGAGGCCAGCTCCATGAAAAGTTCGAGTGCGGTGTCGAGCAGTTCCTCGACGCTGTGCATTTCATCGTTCAAAGACATAGATCGTCCGTTCCAGATAATAAAAATGAGACGCCCCGTCGGCGAAGCCGAACAGTGGCGCGCGGTATTCTAGCTGGCCCCCTCTTCCTTGGCGAGATCAGGCGTGCGGCCCGCCCTGTTTGCGGCAATAAAAAACCGGACCCTGGTACAGGATCCGGTCTTCATTGGGGGAAGGGGTCACGCATGGGGCGTCAGCTCATCCCTTTTTGTCATCGGCGAAGGTGATGTTGAGCTCCAGCACAGACAGCTCATCACTCTTCTTGTCCAGCTGGACCGTGATCTTG
Source organism: Aeromonas sp. TS_SC_11 (assembly GCF_057318915.1). NCBI lineage: Bacteria > Pseudomonadati > Pseudomonadota > Gammaproteobacteria > Aeromonadales > Aeromonadaceae > Aeromonas > Aeromonas sp. TS_SC_11. The sequence continues at coordinate 3,694,775 of NZ_CM170470.1, read as the reverse complement.
TCAGGGTCGATCTGCACATACTTGCGGATCACATCCAGCAGGTCCTGCTTGAGCTGGGGCAGGTAATCCGGCCCCCCTCTGGATGAACGCTCGTGCGCGACTATGATCTGCAACCGCTCTTTGGCCAGTTGTGCGGTGTTTTGTTTCTTGTTGGAACGAAAATAATCCAATAATGACATGTTTAACTCCCGAACAGTCGGCTAAAGAAGCCCTTCTTTTCTTCTTCCAGAAAACGAAAATCCTTGGTGTCGCCCAACAGGCGGGCAACGGCATCCTCATAGGCCTGACCGGCATCGGACTCCTTGTCCAGAATGACCGGCTCCCCCGAGTTGGAGGCGCGCAGCACAGCCTGGGACTCCGGGATCACCCCGAGCAGCTTGATGGCCAGGATATCCTGTACATCCTGTACGCTCAGCATGTCGCCACGGTTGACGCGGGTCGGGCAGTAGCGGGTGAGCAGCAGGTGTTCCTTGATTGGGTCTTCGCCGCGCTCGGCACGACGGGACTTGGAGGCCAGAATGCCAAGGATGCGATCCGAGTCACGCACGGAAGAGACTTCCGGGTTGGTGGTGACGATGGCCTCGTCGGCGAAGTAGAGCGCCATCAGGGCACCCGCTTCGATCCCGGCTGGCGAGTCGCAGACGATGTAATCAAACTTCATTTCCGCCAGCTGATCCAGGATCTTCTCGACCCCTTCATGGGTCAGGGCGTCCTTGTCCCGGGTCTGGGACGCGGGCAGGATGAACAGATTTTCGCAGCGTTTGTCCTTGATGAGGGCCTGATTGAGGTTGGCCTCACCGTTGATCACATTGACGAAGTCATACACCACGCGCCGCTCGCAGCCCATGATGAGATCCAGATTTCTCAGACCGATGTCAAAATCGATGACCACAGTCTTGTGGCCACGCTGAGCCAAACCTGTACTCAGGGCCGCGCTGGTTGTGGTCTTGCCAACGCCACCTTTACCCGATGTAACGACTATGATTCGCGCCATTCTCGCTTCCTTGTAACTCTATTTGATATGGTCTATTCGGAGTTGTTCGTTATCCAGCCGGACATGCACCGGCTGTTGTATCAGGCCTGCCGGCAGTGCATCGCTCAGTTGGAACGTGCCTGCGATGGATAGCAGCTCGGCCTGCAATTGCTGGCAATAAATCCGTGCCTGGGTGTTGCCCTTGGCACCGGCAATGGCCCTGCCACGCAGGGCGCCATAAATATGTATGCTGTCGTCGGCGATGACTTCGGCCCCCTGGCTCACCGAGCCCAGTATCACCAGCGAGGTGCCGGCGGCGTAGAGCTGTTGGCCGGAACGCACGGGGCCCACGTGCACCTTGCTCGGCACCAGAGGCGCCGGCGCGGCCTTCACCTCGGCCACCGGAGACGGGGTGGGTTCCGGCAGTGGCAGCGACTCGACCTTGCGGCTCTTGCCAGAGGCCATTACCGCCAGCCCCGCGGCCTTGGCTGCCGTCTTCATCGCCTCGTCCCTGGCGCCCGTGATCCCGACCAGTACGAAGTCCTCTGACTCGACCAGCCCTTTGAGCTGGTCAAAGTCGGGGATATCCGCGAGTCGTTCCACATTGATGACGAGGGGGGCACAATTAAAAAACTGAGGCGCCTGGGCGACTTTTGCCGCCAGTAACTGACGGATCCGCTCAGGCTTGCCATCGCTGATATGCAACACAGAAATAGTGAAGGTAGTCCCTTTCAATTCGTTATCGCGCTCAACCATGATCTTCCCCGAGACAGAGACGGTAATCCGTTATTGTTATTCAATTCCTGATGTTATAGTTTGCCACCATCAGAGGCAATAAACCCGTCGGATTATATCAACTTCCATGTTATGTGCAGTCTATAAAAGTCGTAAAAAAGCCGAGACCTATCTTTTTGTTGAAAGAAGAGAGGATTTCTCCCGCGTACCCGAGGTGCTGATGAGTACATTTGGTCGTCCCGAGCTGGTATTGATGACCAAGCTGGATCCAGCCAAGCCCCTTGGGATTGCTTCGACCAGCCGGGTCATGGAGGCGCTCGGCAGTCAGGGCTTCTACCTGCAGGTGCCACCGCCGCCCGAAAATCTGCTGGAACAGCACAAGGCACAATTAAAGGTCAGCCGCTGATGAAGGGTCAGCTGGCACTGTTATTACTGGGGGGACTGTTAAGTACTCCGTTGCAGGCCAGCCCCGATTTTGAGCGTTACGTGATTGGCCTCAAACAGGAAGCACTGGCGGCCGGTATCAAGGCCGAGACAGTGGCGGCTGCGTTTGCCGATATTCGGGTCATCGAGCCTGCCATCAAGCACGATAAAAATCAGCCGGAATTTAAAGTGACGCTGGACACTTATATTCCCCGTGCGGTCCCGCAGTGGAAAGTCAATCAGGCCAGGGCTCTATATCGTCAGCATTTGCCGCTGCTCACAAAAATAGGGGCAGAATATGACGTACAACCGCGCTTTATTGTCGCCTTGTGGGGCGTCGAAACCAATTTCGGTAAATTGACCGGTAAATTCCCGCTCATTTCTTCGCTGGCCACGCTGGCCTGGGATGGTCGACGTGAGGCATTTTTCAAAGGACAGCTGTTTGATGCCCTGCATATCATAGAGCAGGGACATGTGACCCCTGCGGCCTTCAAGGGCTCCTGGGCCGGTGCCATGGGGCAGGTGCAGTTCATGCCATCTTCCTTCCTCAAATACGCAGTCGATCAGGATGGTGACGGCAAGAAGGATTTGTGGGGCAATCTCGCGGATGTGTTTGGTTCGGCAGCCAATTATCTGCATCAGAATGGTTGGCACGGGGATGAAACCTGGGGCCGTCAGGTCAAGGTGCCCAAGACGCTGGATCCCGCCTTGCTCGGGCTGGAACAGTCCAGGCCGTTATCGGCGTGGCAGGCACTGGGTGTGAGGCAGCTCGATGGCACAGCCTTGCCCCGCGCCGATATGCAGGCCTCCCTGGTTCGCCCCGACGATGTGGAAGGGCGTGCCTATCTGGCTTATCCCAACTATCTGGTACTGCGCCACTGGAATCGCTCCCACTATTTCGTGGTGGCGGTGGGAACCCTGGCCGATCGTATCGTGGAGTAGCTGGCTCAGATTCTGGTACTTCCTCTGACTGGGCATTTCATACGATAAACAAGGGATGCGATTGCAGAGTGAATAAATCGCAGCGGTAATCTAGATGGCGGGCGTCTCCAAATAACAGGCAACAAAAAGGCGGGAATTCCCGCCTTTTTGTGTTTATGGCAAACACTGCTTATTCGCAGGCAACCTGCATCACCTTGATGGCCAGACCACCACGGGAGGTTTCACGATACTTGGAGTCCATGTCCTTGCCGGTGATGTACATGGTCTCGATGACCTTGTCCAATGACACGCGCGGCTTGGAGGTGCGACGCAGGGCCATGCGGGAGGCGTTGACCGCCTTCATGGCGGCGATGGCGTTGCGTTCGATGCAGGGGACTTGCACCTGACCGGCCACAGGATCACAGGTCAGACCCAGGTTGTGCTCCATGCCGATCTCGGCGGCTTCACACACCTGTTCCGGGCTGCCACCCATCAGTTCGGTCAGGCCGGCGGCGGCCATGGAGCAGGAGACACCCACTTCACCCTGGCAGCCCACTTCGGCGCCGGAGATGGAGGCGTTCATCTTGTAGAGCATGCCGACGGCGGCGGAGGCCAGATAGAAGCGGGTGTATTCGTCACGGCCGACCGGCTGGATGAACTTGTCGTAGTAGGCCAGCACGGCCGGTATGATGCCCGCTGCGCCGTTGGTCGGCGCGGTCACCACGCGGCCACCGGCAGCGTTCTCTTCACTCACCGCCAAGGCAAACATGTTGACCCAGTCGACGATGCTCATCGGATCGTTGGAGAGATGTTCATTGGTGGTCAGCTGACGGTAGAGCGGGGCGGCACGACGGGGTACGCGCAGCGGGCCGGCCAGGATCCCTTCGGTACGGCAGCCGCGTTCGATCCCCTCCCGCATGGTGGTCCAGATCTTGCCAAGTTTCTTGTAGATCTCTTCCGGGGTGTTGAAGCACTTCTCGTTTTCCAGCATCAGGGCGGAGATGGAGAGACCGGTCTGGCTGCAGTGGGCGAGCAGCTCTGCTGCACTCTTGAACGGATAGCTCACCGACATGTCGCCGCTGTCGGCCTTGCCGAAGTTCTCTTCGTCGACGATGAAACCACCACCGATGGAGTAATAGGTCTTGCTGTAGATAGCCTCATCTTCGATGAAGGCGGTCAGCTTCATGCCGTTTTCGTGCAGCGGCAGCGCCTCGTCATGGAACACCATGGCGCCCTGCGGGAAGCTGACGGTGTGGCAGTGCAGGCCGATCGGCAGGCGGCCGGTCTGCTCGACACGGGAGATGAATTCGGGGATGCCGTCGATGTCGACGTTCTCGGGCAGGTTGCCCGCCAGACCCATGATGATAGCGGTATCGGTGTGATGACCTTTGCCGGTCCAGGAGAGCGAGCCATAGACATCGACCTGGATCCGGGTGATGTCACGGATCTTGCCGCCAGCACGCAGTTCATCCACGAACTGTTTGGCAGCTTTCATCGGGCCGACAGTGTGGGAAGAGGAGGGGCCAACACCGATTTTGAAGATATCAAAAACGCTGATCATGTAACAATTACCTCAGGATAGAAGGGGGCGCCATGCCCACTCGCAGAAACGGGATGATCCATGGGACGAGGGCGTCGTCGCCGAGGTCAATGAACCAGATAACCCTAGTGTAACGATTCAAAGCCTAAAAAAAGTTGAAATAGATCTATTTTTGTTGAATTAGAGGCGCGAGTATAAAATTTATTTTGATGCTTATCCATTTTGTTAAGCACTTGGCAAACGTTTTGCAAAAAAATACCCGGCCAGGCCGGGTATTGCGGGAAAAAGTGGAGTCAATTGGCTGTTTTTAACATTCTGTAATGTTAACAGCCAGGCCGCCGCGGGCTGTCTCCTTGTACTTGGTCTTCATGTCGTTGCCGGTTTCCCACATGGTTTTGATCACCTTGTCCAGCGACACCTTGTGTTCACCTGTGCCACGCAGGGCGAGGCGGGCGGCATTGATGGCCTTGACTGCGCCCATGGCATTGCGTTCTATGCAGGGCACCTGCACCAGCCCTCCCACCGGATCGCAGGTGAGACCCAGGTTGTGTTCCATGCCGATCTCTGCGGCGTTTTCGACGATGGAGGGGCTGCCGCCCAGGATCTCGGTCAGGGCACCGGCGGCCATGGAGCAGGCAACGCCCACTTCTCCCTGACAGCCCACTTCGGCTCCCGACAGCGAGGCGTTTTTCTTATATAGGATGCCGATGGCGGCGGCGGTGAGGAAGTAGCTCAGCAGCAGCTCGTCATCCACCTTGCGCACAAAGCGATCGTAGTAGTGCAACACGGCGGGAATGATGCCGGCGGCGCCGTTGGTAGGGGCTGTGACCACACGGCCACCGGCGGCGTTCTCCTCGTTGACGGCCAGCGCAAACAAGTCCACCCACTCGATCACCATCAGGGGATCCTTGTTGAAGTTGGTCTCGCAGTTGAGCTGGCGATGGAGGGCCGGGGCCCGGCGCTTCACTTTGAGGCCGCCCGGCAACACCCCTTCGCTGCGGCAGCCGCGTTCGACACAAGCCTGCATCGCCTGCCAGATCTTGCGCAGACCGGCTTTGATTTCCTCTTCGCTCCGAAATACCTTCTCGTTGGCCAGCATCAGACCCGAGATGGAGAGACCGCTCTCCTGGCAATGGGCCAGCAGCTGGGCGCCGCTCTCGAACGGGTAGGGGACGGGGTGGGCTGCATCGAAGCGGGCCGCCTCTTCCTTGGCGTTGGCAAAATGGCTCTCCTCTATGATGAAGCCACCGCCGATGGAGTAGTAGGTCTGCTCAAGCAGCAGAGCCTTGCCTGCAAATGCGCGCAGCGTCATGCCGTTGGAGTGAGCGGCCAGGGTCTTGCGGCGATTGAAGATGATGGCACCGACCCGGGCGAACTGGCATGGCTGCTCACCCGCCAGCAGCAAGGACTGGCTGCGATCCACTTCGCTCAGGAAGGCGGGAATGGCTTCGATATCCACCGATTCCGGTTCAAAGCCAGCCAACCCCAGAATGATGGCCTTGCCTGTGCCGTGACCCTTGCCGGTCTGGCCGAGAGATCCGTAGCACTCTACTTCCACCCGTTCTGTGCCGGGCAGCAGACCCTGCTGCTTGAGCGCGTTAACAAAGGCGTAAGAGGCCCGCATCGGCCCCACCGTATGGGAAGAAGAAGGGCCGATCCCGATGGAAAACAGGTCGAAGACACTGATCATGACACCACTCCGATTATGGGTTTCGTCTAAACATTGTAAATTTTTTGTAGTCGATGGAAAGCGGGGAAGCTGAGGCGTGTGATGGCGGCATACAAATGAGTGGCTGGCAGCGGGCAAAGAAGGTTGGAATGAGCGCACTGACATCAAAGAGAAGGAGCGAGACCCGGGCCCGCTCCTTTGCACTGTTCAGTCAATCATCTGCGTTCAGTCACTCAGTCGAGGAACTCGCACAGATAGGCGGTGGGCGTTTTCACTTCCAGCTTGAAAGAGGAGTGGCCGGCCACCTCGAAGGATTGGCCCTGACTGTAGGTGTGCCATTCGTCCTCATCGGCCAGCTGTATGGTGAGAGCACCCTTGACCACAGTCATCCGCTCGGGGGCGGCGGTATTGAACTGGTAGTCACCGGCTTCCATCACACCAACCGTCGCTTTGTCACCTTTTTGCTCGAAACCGATGGATTTTACATTTCCGTCAAAATATTCGTTAACTTTCAGCATGTTTTCATCCCTGTATGCACGTTTGCCCAGCAAAAATAGCACAATGTTTTGCCAGTTGTCATGAATAAAGCCAGAAAAATCGTCATGTTCCTTTTGAATCTTCACTTTGTCGCAAAGTTATCAATAAGTTCCGTTAACGATTTGTCGATTTAAAACAGCAGATAAATATGAGATAAAACGCGCGCTCAGGGGAATAAACAGGTGTTTTTCCCCTGTCTGGTTAATTGCACTGGGAAAGTGTGAATTTTTGCTAAATAAAGGAACATTCTGTGTTAACAAAAGGACTCATTAAGAACATTGGCTTCCAGGTTGTGGTTGCCATGGTGCTGGGCGCACTGGTGGGGGCGTTCATGGGTGAACAAGCCAGCATCTTTGCACCGCTTGGTACCCTCTTTATCCAGCTGATCAAGATGCTGGTGATCCCGCTGGTGGCAGTTGCCATCCTGTCGGGGGCGGCCAATCTGGGCGCGAGCCCGGCTGCGGGCAAGATAGGCGTCACCACTCTGGTCTTCTTCCTCGGCACATCGGCACTGGCCGTGCTGCTGGCGCTGGTGATGGGACAAATCTTCAAACCGGGTGTCGGCGTCGAATTTGGCTCCATGGCCTCCATGTTCACCGGTGACTACGCCGACAAGGGCGCCCTGCCGGATGCGGTATCTACCCTGCTTGGCATGATCCCGACCAACGTCTTCCAGTCATTGAACGAAGCCAACATACTGCAGATCCTGGTGTTCTGCATGTTCCTTGGCATCGCGTTGGCCAAGCAGCCACGCGAGCGAGCCAAACCGCTGGTTGACGGGCTCAACACCCTGGTGGACGCCTTCGTCTGGATGATCAACAAGGTGATGCTGATTGCACCGCTCGGTGTGTTCGGCCTGATGGCCGAGGCCATAGGGACTTACGGCTTTGACGTGCTGACTCTGGTGCTCAAGTTGTTCGTGGTCTATGTTGCTGCCATCCTGATCTTCGGATTCGTGGTCTACCCGCTGCTCATCGTACTGTTCTCCAACACACCGGTACGCAAGTACTTCTCCGCCATGAAGAAGCCGCAGATCGTGGCCTTCTCCACCGCCTCTTCCATGGCGACTCTGCCGGTCAACATGGAAACGTGCGAACACGATCTGAAGGTGACCAACGCCACGGCTTCCTTTGTGCTGCCGCTCGGTGCCACCATCAATATGAGTGGCAATGCCATCTATTACGGTCTGGTCGCCATCTTCTTCGCTCAGGTTTACAACATAGATCTCTCCATGGGTGCCTGGGCTGCCATCATAGTGACGTCTACCTTGGGGGCGATTGGTCAGGCCGGTGTGCCTGGCCCGAGCTTCCTGGTGGTGGCTGTGTTGCTGGCTGCCGGCATCCCCATCGAGGGGCTGCCGCTGTTGTTCGCACTGGATCGTCTGTTCGACATGATCCGTACCGCGTTGAATATCACAGGGGATGCGGCCTGCGCCGTTATCGTCGACCGTTATAGCCCGGATTACGATCCGGATCGCTGGTCAAAATAACAGGTACACAAACGAGTCAATGACAAAGGGGCCTGCCGGCCCCTTTCTTTATGGTGTCTCACCCGTGTTTCGCTGCAACTGGGCCAGCGCCTGCTGGCAGCGCTGCTCGGCGGCGTCGAGCTCCAGCAACACCATCTTGATGTCTTCCAGCTGCTGTTGCAGCGTTTCCCGCTTGTCGGCCACCAGTCCCAGCATGGTTTGCAGCTGGGTACGGCTGCTCTTGTCTGCATCATAGAGATCAAACAGATCCCGGATATCCGCCAGGCTGAAGCCCAGACGCTTGCCGCGCAGGGTCAGTTTGAGGCGAACTCTGTCCTGCTTGCTGTAAATCCGTGTCTGTCCCTGGCGGGCAGGATTCAACAGTCCCTGATCTTCATAAAAACGAATACTTCGGGTCGTAACATCAAATTCACGGGCCAGTTCACTGATGCTGTAGGTCCGTGAGTCATCCTTGGTTCGGTTCATGGCGCTATCTTGACTGTCATTTTGTTGTCAATGCAGGCTGGCACCTTACCCAAACGTCAACTGCCCCGCAAGTCTTGTTCCAGCAGCGGGAGCAGCATATGTTATGTCCATGTAACAAGGAGAGTGCAATTGATGGATATTGTGATTGTTGCGGCCAAGCGTACCCCCATGGGGGCCTTCCAGGGAGCCTTGGCCAACCTGACCGCCCCCGAGCTCGGTGCTTGCGCCATTGCTGCCGCCATGGCACAAGCCGGGCTCAAGGGGGAGCAGATCGATGAAGCCTACATGGGCAATGTGCTCAGTGCCGGGGTGGGGCAGGCGCCCGCCCGTCAGGCTGTGTTGAAGGCAGGTTTGCCGGAGAGTGTGCCATGTACCACTGTCAACAAGGTGTGTGGTTCCGGCATGAAGGCGGTGATGCTGGCGGCAGACAGCTTGCGTCTGGGTGACACCGACATAGTGATCGCCGGTGGCATGGAGAGCATGAGCCGGGCGCCTTACCTGCTCGACAAGGCGCGCAGCGGTTTTCGCATGGGGCATCAGAGCGTGCTGGATCATATGTTCCTCGACGGCTTACAGGATGCTTACGAAGGCCAGTTGATGGGCCATTATGCCCAGTTGAGTGCGGATCGCGCCGGTCTGGCCCGCTCCGACATGGACGCTTTTGCCATCGCTTCCCTGACGCGTGCGCTGGCTGCCCAGCAGAGCGGTGCTTTCAAGGCCGAGCTGGCCCGGGTTACTGTCGGTGACACCCTGCTGCTCGCCGAGGATGAGCAGCCTGCCAAGGCCAGGCCCGACAAGATCCCCCATCTGAAACCGGCATTCAGCAAGCAGGGCACCATAACGGCTGCCAATGCCAGCTCCATCTCGGACGGAGCGGCGGCGCTCATCCTGATGCGAGCCGAGATGGCGGCGCAGCTGGGCCTGCCTGTGCTGGCCCATCTGGTGGGTTATCAAAGTCATGCCGCTGCGCCTGCCGAGTTTACCAATGCGCCCATCGGCGCCATCAATGCCTTGCTATCCAAGATCGACTGGCGGGCGGAAGAGGTCGATCTATTCGAAATCAATGAGGCGTTTGCCATGGTCAGCATGCTGGCCATGGCGGGTTGCAACCTGCCTCATGACAAGGTGAACGTGAACGGCGGGGCCTGCGCACTGGGGCATCCACTGGGGGCGAGTGGTGCCCGTATTCTGGTTACGCTCATTCATGCACTGCATGCGCGCAGTCTGAAACGGGGTGTGGCAAGCCTGTGTATCGGTGGAGGGGAGGCGACTGCCGTCGCCATCGAGTTGAGCTAATCTGTTTCCGCCATGGCCTGGAATTGCTGATTGACCCAGGCGGTGGCGGCCAGATAGAGCTGGCTGACCTTCTCTTCATTGAGCCCGAGTCGGGCCGTTCTGGCGGTAATGCGCTGCCAGTTCGCACTCTCATAATCTTCACAAAACGAGAGGTAGAAACCCAGGTTTCCCTTGCGTTCCAGCAGGGCGACCCGGATCTCCTCGATCAGGGGGATAGTGCCGAGCAGCCTGTCCATCGGCTGCTCCATCAAGACATCCAGCAAAGAGAACAGACCCGTGATAAAGGCTTGCTGCGCCTCCTGGGTGGGGGCATGGGTGTGCGCCAGCAGCTCGCAAAAGCGGGCCCGGATCATGGACATCTGATAGAGCTCGGCACTCTTGCCATGGCCCGCGCTGGTGGCGGCGACCAGGGTCACGAAGCGCTTGAGCTGGGTGTGCCCCAGATAAACGGCCGCCTGGCGAAACGAGGAGATGGGGTTGGCGTGGCTCTTCAGGTGATTGACGTAACGCAACAACTTGAGGGATAGCGAGATATCCTGGCTCAGCAGCTGTTCGATACGATTGAGGTCCGGTTCCTCCTGGTTGACTACATTGAGCAGTTGCATCACCACCACCTGGGCGGGCTGCATTGTGGTCTGCCTCACCATTTCGGGACGGCTGAAGAAGAACCCCTGGAACAGATCGATACCGAGCCGCTTCACTCGTTCAAACTCCGCCTTGTCTTCAACTTTCTCCGCCAGATAAGTGAGCTTGAGATGCTGGTGTTGCTGGATGAACACCTTGATCCGCAACAGCGAGGTGGCGCGCAGATCGAACTTGATGATGTGAATATAGGGCAGGAAGCGCTCCCATTCGTCCGACATGGTGAAGTCGTCCAGCGCCAGCTGATAACCAAGCTCATGCAACTGCTGCACTTTGGCCAGCAAAGCATCGTCAGGATCTGCATCTTCCAGAATTTCGATGACGACCTTCTCTTGTGGCAGACATTCCGCCAGCCCTTCCAGCAGCAGGGAGTGGGGAAAGTTGATAAAGCAGGGGCGCCCGCCAAGCAACTGATCGATGTTCTGTTGCAAAAATTGCTCGACCACCAGTCTGGCCGTGGCCTGCTGGGAGGAAATCACCGGAAACACATTATCCAGACTGTCGCGAAACAGCAGCTCATAGGCATAGGTGTTCAACTCCCGATCCAGGATGGGCTGCCTTGCTACGTATGAATACATGCATCTCTCCAGCGTGAGTACTGGATTGATTTTATTGTGAAGATGAGCACTATGCCAGCGCTGCGGAACCGGAAACAGTCAATAACTGGCATAGTGCTTGAATGGGAGGGTACCGGGGTTGGAAGAGCCGGTTAGAAGAGATAGTTCAGCTGCAGGCCAGCCAGCCAGGCATCCCCTTCCGAGGTGCCCTGGAAGGTAGAGGTGGTTTGCGGGATCCCCGGCTTGAGCTCCATGGTCTCGGACACACCCACTTTCTTGCCATCGATCAGCGTCAGGCCCAGATCCAGCGAGAGGTTGCGATCAACCTGATAGCCCACACCGGCGCTGTACCAGACCCGGTCCGAGTCAGGGATGGAGATGGTGCGGCGATCGGCCGGGACCGGGCTGCGATCATAGGCAATACCTGAACGCAGTTGCCATTGTGGTGCCAGCTGATAGGTCAGGCCCAGCGCATAGCGCCAGCTGTCTTCCCAGTGCTCATCCTTGATGTGCATGATGCCGTGATTGTCGAGCTCGGATTCGAGCTGCACGAATTTGCTCCAGTTGGTCCAGTTGATGCTTGAGTGCAGGGCCAGGGTCTGGGTCAACTGATGGAACAGAGCCAGCTCGGCCGTGGCGGGCAGGGGCAGATCCAGGCTGCCGGTGTCGGTAAACGCCTGACCATTTTGCTCGATGCCGATGGCATCGCCGGAGAGCGTCAGGGTCACATCATGCCGGTAGGAGAGACCAAGGCGGGTTGTTTTTGACAGCTCCAGCAGAGTGCCCAGGTGCCAACCCATGGCCCAGCCATCCCCTTTCAGGTGTTTGGCTATCTTGTTGTTGGAAGGGAAGGTGCCACCCACTTCTCCCTCACCCTGAATGGCGGAAAGGCCGCCGCCGACAGACCACATCTGATTGATGCGATAGGCCAGCGAAGCACTCAAATCCAGGGTCTTGATGTCCGAGATATTGCCGAAGTGACCGGCATTGTAGTTATCCGGCATCTCGACGCCGAGGCCGTAGTAGGAGGTGGCTGCCAGCCCCAGTCGCCACTGCTCATTGAGCGGCACTATCAGATAAGCGTTCGGGACCCAGGCATCGCCAGCAATATCGTGGGCTGCTGCATCCAGATTGACCGGGCCCATGGCGGTAGGCACCCGGGTGGTCCCCTCTATGTTGACGTCGGGGCGGACATAGATGAAACCACCAGAGAAAGCCACTGTATCGAAACGAGTCATGGCGGCCGCATTGCGGGAGAGCACGCTGGCGTTGTCAGCGATGGCTGCCTCGCCTGCGAAGGCGCGGCCCATGCCGGTAGCGGATTGTTCGGCCAGCTGGAAACCTGCTCCCTGGGCCTGGCTTGACAGTACCAGCAGGGCGACAAGAGATGGCTTCATAAAGGAGTGCATTGCGTTGTCCTTGAAAATGAACGCTGGGTTCAATCGGTCTTATGGTCGGGTGCAGGATTTTATATGGTATGACCAGTAAGGCAACGGGCTCAGCCCTGTGGGGTGTAAAACAAGATTAAATGCTGAGAAGTAGGGGGCTAATGGCTTGATAAAAAAGGAAATGTGAACAGGTGTTTGCTACAGCTGTACGCTGAAAACAGGATGTTGAATAAAAAAAGAGCGCCCGTAGGCGCTCTTTTGGTTCTGCAAATAATCAGAATTTCATGTTGAACTGAGCAGAGGCCAGCAAAGCAGTACCGCTAGAGGTACCCTTCCAGCGTACCGGATCGGAGTGGCTGGTAAGGCCTTCGTTCACGTCCACTTTCTTGCCGTCCAGATAGGCCATGCCGAAATCGACACTCATGTCCTTGTCGATGTTGTAGGTGGCACCAGCGCTATACCAGACGCGGTCGGAGTCCGGAATGCTCAGGCTGCGATATTCAGCCTCGATCGCGGTCTTGTCATAGGCGAAACCGATGCGGGCTTCCCAGGACGGATTGATGTACCAGGTTCCGCCCAGAGCGTAACGGGTGGAGTCCTTGAACTTCTCGTCTTTTTGCAGACAGACGCCGCCGGCGCAGGAGTTGCTGGTGGCCTTGAGCTCCTGGAAGGCGCTCCAGTCAGTCCAGTTGACGGAGTAGTGCACGGCGAACTGCGGATTCAGACGGTGGTAACCGGCGAACTCGGCCTGGGCCGGCAGATCCAGTTTCAGATTGCCATCAACAGTGTTGTAGCCTGAGCTCAAACCCTTGAAGTCACCGTCAAAGCTCAAATCCACTTGGGAGCGATAGGTCAGAGCGAAACGATGATCCTCGTTTACCTCGTACATGGTGCCGACGTTCCAACCAAAGCCCCAAGTGTCGCCTTTCAGGTGCGCTATGGCGGTGTCGCTGTTATGGACTATACCTGTCTTGGCGGTCAGAGCCGGGGCGAGGGCACCAGCATAACGGTTTAGCTCGGCCTTGGCGTAGACTGCGTTGATGCCAGCACCGACGCTGAAGTTTGAGTTGATGCGATAGGCGATATTCGGGTTGATGTTGAAGGTCAGCAGCTCGGTATCACCGGCACCTGCACCGGCAGCGAAGTTCTTGGAGTACTCGGTCGCCAGACCGTAGTTGGAGAACATGCCGATACCCCAGGCCCACTGATCGTTCAGTGGCTGGATAAAGTAGGTAGCAGGGACGAAGGCATCCGGTGCGATATCAGACTGGCTGGCGCTGGCCATTTTAGCGGGGCCTGCATAGATATCACCTTCAACATCCACATCCGGCTTGATGTAAGTACCGGAAACGGAGAGTGCCATCTTGTCAAAACGGGTCATGGCTGCCGGGTTGCGTGACAACACGGAGGCGTTGTCGGCAATGGCTGCTTCCCCTGCATACGCACGACCCAGACCGGAGGCCGAGTGTTCGTTCAGCTGGAACGCGGCAGCGAAGGTTTGGGTACTGGCCAGAGTAACGGCGGCCGCGATCAGGCTTTTTTTGAAAAAGGCAGTTGTCATAGTGTTCTCTCTTGTAGGCAGATTTTCTGTCAGCATCAGGGCTTTTTTGCCACCGTATACGACAAGATCTGTTGTTATTTCAGCTTCTTCCCATTCAATTCTGGCGTGATTCTATGGATCTGGTAGGAGGTAAGAAATCAGACCAGTGACAGCAGAATACATAAAAGTGTCTATTGTGTTAATCATTTGTTTTAACTTGGCGTTTAAACAGTCTCTTTTGCCAGTTATTGAGTAAAAATTGAACGTTGATGCTGATCTGCATCACAAAAATAATTTTGGCTATTTGTGGTGATTGGGCGCTAATGGGTGAGGATTGTGGCGTTAAAGGAGAAGAACGAGCAGACAACCGGATTGTCTGCTCGTATAACGGACACGACGCCGCCTGAGTCAGGATCGCGTTAAACCCGGTTAAATCGACCAGTGCAAACGGGACTCCAGTTCCTGCGCCACCGGGTTCAGTGACTCCTGCATATCCCCGATCAACACCATGTTGGCTCCCTTGAGCGGCACTATCTCCCCCTTGAGCTGGCCATCATCGAAGTTAGGCTCAAGGGTCAGTGGCACATGCTTGGGTACCAGAAACAGGGTGACAGGCCCCATCTTGCCCTGGATCACCATGTGCAGCGCCGGCCCCTGGTAGAAAGCACAGTGATTGACATAGGTTACTTTCATGCCGTCCATGCCCATCAGGGTGGCGCCATATTTTTCCATCTTGGCGTTGATAGTACGCAGGCTCACCTTCTCATCCACATCCTTGATGAAGGGCTCCTCCCCATAGACGTGAGCCATGGCGACCTGACCGAGGGAAAGCTCTCCCGGAGTTGTCAGTGGCCAGCTTAACCAGCGGGTACTCATGCCAAGCAGGAAGGCGACCGACGCGGCCATGGCCAGCATACGCCAGCTGGTGTGTGGGCGAGATGGCAGCGGGACAACCTCTGGCTCTGCCTCCAGCGCCTGCCTGAGCAAAATACGCTCGGCCAACCCGGCCGGCACCTCGACCTCCATGGCCTGATGCAGGTGGCGATCCAGCTGCTTCATCTCGTCCATGTGCTTGCGATTGGCAGGGGAAGCCTGCGCCGCCTCGAGAAACTCGGGAGTCTGTTCCAGTGGATGGGTGATGGCCCGACGGCGAAATTCCAGCTCATCCATGGGTATGTCCTCTTTGTTGTGTCTTTGACTCCATGGCCTCTTTGATCTGGTTGCGGGCCCGAAACAGGCGAGTCATGACGGTATTTTTGTTCAATCCCAGCTGCGTCGCTATCTCGTCGCCGCTGAATCCCCCCAGCACCTGCAGCAGCAAGGGTTCCTGATATTCGGCGGGCAAACGGGCGATATGGCGTCTAAGCCATTCGTGCTCCATCTCCTGCTCGCTGTGCAAGGCATCCGGATCGCTCTGGGGATGCTCGTCGAGATCGATGAGATCAAATTGCCTGCGCTCGAAACGGCGGGCGTTCTCCCGCCGCAATATGGTGATGAGCCAGGCCTTGGCGGCTTTGTCATCGACCAGCGTATCAATGGCCTTCCAGGCGCGCAGGAAGGTCTCTTGCACCAGATCTTCCGCCACCTGGGGATCTCTGCACAGCCAGTAGGCGTAGCGGTAGATGTCCCCGTGCAGGGCATGCACCAGAGCCTCGTATTTGGTTTGTTTGTCTGCCATGCCTTCATAGACCGGAGAAGCCGTTGGATCCTTTCCGACCGTGGCACCTTTTTTTCTGAAAAAACCTAACGCCATCGCTGGGCTTCCTTTTAAATGGGGGATCCTGAGGGATCAGTGGCCTCGTCGGGCCAGCTGCCGGAGGCCATAGGCTATCGCAAATGTCTCGTACGCGCACAGCGGGCCGGCGAGCCCTTGCCAACAAGCCAGGTTGTCAAGTGATGTCCCATGGGCGGTGAAACAGGCCCGTTCCAGCGCGGCAAGTCTGGCTGCCAGGTGGGGATCCTGGCGACAGGGCAGGGTGGTGAGGTGGGCATGACGCCGGTGCCAGCGCAGACCGGCCCACTTTAGCAGAGCCTGTCTGGCATGGTTTGCATCTGCGCGCTGCAGCGTTTGTTGCAAGCGGTAGAAGGCGTGCCAACGTGGCCACCCTTGCCAGAGTGCGCGTAGCAGCAGGGCCCAGATAACCCAGTAGAGGCTCTCATCACTGGGGCCAACAGGTCCGCGTTCTGCGGGCGTGGTCGCATCCATGTGCACCGATATGGCAGGTAGACGAGCATGTTCGATGCGCCCGTTTTGGGTGTTGAACCAGGGCACTTCTATGACTGGCAGCAGATAGTCGCCAGGCTCGGTGGCAGTGAGGGCCTGACGCCACTGGCGCTCGAAACGCAGCGCCCCTTTGGCCAGAAAGCGCTCCTGTTGTTGCTCTCCGTCCGGCCTTGCCTGCATGCCAGCAGGCATATTCGCAGAGATCCCCGCCAGTTGGGATAAGACTCGCGTGCCATCACCCCCTTCCATTATCAGCGTCAGCGTGCGGATCACCGGCTCGCCGGCCCTGGCGCCCGAAGCCGGACTCAGCTGCTGGCTCAGGGTCAGCTGGCTTGCCACGGGTTGCACCGGCGCCTTGTCAATCTTCACAAACAGGGTAGCGGCTCTGGCCGAGAGGGGGTCGCTGGTGCCGTTATCCTGCGGAAAACGGCCCTGAAAACGCGGCGAGGCCAGTGGGTGAAGTCCGGGGGCTCGGGCTTGCAACAGCCAGCTGCGGGTCAGCCGACCCGGTAATCCCGGTCCTGCCGGGGCTTGCCATTGATCATCCCCGAGTCGACGTATGGTAAAAGCGTCACTGTCTGGTTCGGTGAGATTGGGGGCCTCCATGTTGGCTGGCAGCCAGAGGCTGAGCTCATAGATGAAGGGCTGACCGGGATAGAGGGGCCCCTGATGCAGCACCCTGGCCTGCAATTCGATGGGAGAGAGGGCTGCTTGGCTGGGTGCGGATACAAGAGTCCCGGTCTGGCTGCGTTTTGGCAACGGCACCTCAGGGGTCTGTTCCGATCCCAGTGACAGTGCGGGAACAATATGGGGACCGGCATCCAGGGTATGCAGCGGGATCTGCCAGCGGGTCAGGCTGTGGACTGGCGTTGTGACCCGGCTGATGGTCACCTTGCCCACAGCGAACTGGCGCAGCAGGGGGGTGATGATGAGCTCGTTGCTCTGACGCTCACCGTCCGCTTCTACGATAAGCAACCAGTCGCGGCTGTCGGCACCCGGCAGCAGCTCGGCCCGTGGCGGCGCTGCCAGCACTGGGTGTGCAAACAGCCAGAGCAGCAGCCAGCAAGGGAGTAAGAAGCGAAGAAGAGGCGCGCTCTTTACCAAGGCTCTTCTCCTTTGTACTCCTGGCCCCATTCTGTCTTGAGCAACTGACGGCGCTGAGCCTCTTTGCGCAGCCGCTGCTCCAGCAGCAACACTGGTGGCGAGGGGGGGAGCTGGCTGTCCGGCGAGGCCGCTTGCTCGGGAGCGTCTATGGGGTCGGGATCCTGCGCCTGTGGGGTCGCTTGCGGTGGCTGAGCCCGCAGCAGAGCAAGGTTGTAGCGTGCATCCTCGTGATTGGGCTCCTTCGCCAACGCAGCCAGATAGGCTTGCTCGGCAGCGACAAGGTTACCGAGTTGCACCAGTGCGTTGCCCCGGTTGTAGTGAGCAGTGGCACTGGTTGCACTCGCATAGGCGGCGGCGGCCTGGGCATAGTCGCCGGCTCTGTACCAGGCATTGCCACGCCAGATCGGATCCTTGAAGTCGCGTGCTGCAGCCAGATAGCGTCCCTGTTGATAGGCGTGCCAGGCCTGGCTCTCCTGCACGGATAAGGAGGTAGTGGGAGCGGCCTGCAAGGGCTGAGGGTTGAGGATCCCGAATCCGGTCCCCAGCAACAGCAGCCAGAGTGTGCCGACGCGGGCCAGCAGAGCCAATGGCAGCAGGGGCAGCAACAACCAGAGGCCGAGATCCTGCGACTGATTGGCCGTCAATGTCTGGGTCATGGGGAGCGGTGCAAAGCGTGGAAGCCCCGCCTGCAACCACTGCAACTGGCCACCCAGCTCGCGGGCAAGCTGTTGCATGATCGTCACATCGGTGGCTGGCAGCTCGCGGCCGAGCGCTGCACCAAAGCCCTGCACTTCGCCGGAGACGGGGGGCAACCGGCTGGCCTTGCCGCCGCTGGCGAGCAATATATCCAGGCGTGGCGCTGCACCTTCATGGCAAAACAGCTCGCCCTGGCAGGGCCAGAGTGCGCGGATCCGGTCAGCCTGTCTTGCCGAGAGGCCGTCGCTGATCAGCAGCAGTCGTGCACGCTGGCCTGGGGCTATCTGGCTGAGGGCCAGCGCCACGGCGCGCTCGGGGGCGCTCCCCTGTTTGGGCATGATGGCCGGACGCAGGTCGGGCAACAGCAGCGCTATGGCCTGATGATCCCGGGTGGCAGGCATGGCGAGGTAGGCATCACCGGCAAACAGAATAAGGGCGATGGGGCGCCCCTCTTTGTTCGGGAGGGCCTCGGCCAGCATATCTTGCAGCAGCAGGCGCACCCGGGTTGCCCGGTCCGGCAGCAGATCGGTTGCCAGCATGGAGCGGGAGAGATCCAGCAACCAGATGTCGAGGGCGGGGGATGCAATGGACTGGCTCTGCTGGCGCAGGGCGGGGCCACTCAAAGCCAGTATGACGGGCAGACAGGCCAGCCAGAGCCAGGGACGGGTGCGGTGGCGTCCCGGCAGCAGGTAGGCCTGCATGGCGGGAGCAAGCAGAGGGGCCTGTTTGCGACGACGCCAGCCCTGCCACAACCAGGGCAACAGGGCCAGCAGCCAGAGCGGGCGTAGCAGTATCAGCTCCATGATGGCCATCCGGGGCAATGGCGATCAATCATGGGTGTCTCCCCGTTGCAGTTGGGGGTGCAAACGCAGCAGGCGGGGCCAGTGCAGACGGTCGGGCCACATCAGCAACAGCCAGGCGAGTGCCAGGGGCCAGGGATAGATCTCCCGGTTCGGCAGATAGCGGGTTCGGGCCGTGGTGGCAGGCTCCAGGGTATCCAGGGTCTGGTTGATGGCATCGAGATCGCCCTGGGTCCTGGCGCGGAAATAGCGGCCCTGACCCACCTTGGCCAGCTGTTGCAGCAGGGCCTCGTCCAGCTCTGCACTGGGGTCGCTTTGCGCCGGTTGCAGCGCGTCGACGAAGGTATCGGGGTCGGCACCCACCCCCAGGGTGTAGAGGGTCATGCCGCTGGCGGCAGCCCGCCGGGCCTCACTTAGGGGATCGGCGCTGCCCGCCGTGTTGCGGCCATCTGTGACCAGCAGCAGGGCAGTGGGGCGTTTGGGATCTGCATGCTGGCGAGCCAGCAGTATGGCTTCTCCCAGCGCAGTGGTGCGGCCAACCAGATCAAAATCGAGCTCATGGGTCAAGGTCAGCAGGGCCTTGGTCTCCTGGGTCAGGGGGGAGAGCAGGTAAGCGTGATCGGCGAAGACGATGAGGGCAATGCGATCGCCGGGGCGGGTTTCGATCAGTCGGCTTATCTGCTGGCGCACAGCGCTGAGCCTGTCCCGCTGCTCCCCCTGATCCAGCATGTCCTGGGTGCGCATGCTGTCGGAAAGGTCTACCGCCAAAATGAGATCCCGGCTGCTCTGGTAAGTGACCAGGGGGGGCTCCTGCCATTGAGGACGGCACAGGGCCAGCACCAGGGCGCACCAGCACAGCGTCATCCGCCAGAGTGGCTGGCCGGCATGGGGCCGCAGCAGGGGAAAGCCGTCGTGCAACAGCAGGGTTCGGTTTTGTTTGTCAGCAGAGAGTGGCGGCAGGCCGAAGCGCACCAGCAATGGCAGCACCAACGCCAGCGCAAACCAGGGCCAGGCGAGGATCATGATGGCCTCCGGTCACGCAGGTGCCTGACACCTTGCTGCCAGCGGTTGAGCAAGACGGCCATCCCGGATGGCAGCCAGATGCAGGCTCGCCCCCAACTCAGGTAGGCGCAGCGCAGTGCCTTGAGTTGCCTGGCGTTTGGCGCCCCCTGGCCATAGAGCCATTGGGGCCACTGGAGGGTAAATTCCCTGAAGCGGCAGCCCCCTTTGCTGTCCAGAAACGCGAGCCAGGCATCCCCTTGCAAGGTACGCACCTCGGGCCAGCGGCGCAGGGCTGCTTCGCGCAGCACGGTTTGCAATCGTGGCACCAGATCCGGCGCCTCCCAGTCAATTTGTCGCTGCCAGCGGCGATAGCGTCCAAGGTTTTTCAGCGTCATGCAGATCAGCACGGCAATCAGAAGAGTGATCAGCAGCCCCCACCAGCCCTGAATACGGGGATCTGATGCTGCGACCAGCATGGGGCCCGGGTGTATGTCACGCAGTTGCGCCGCCAGAGGTGAGAGGGGCGGGATTGTGGCCACGGCAGTGGATGCGCTGGCGAGCAGCATGCTCAAAACAGACGACATGCACCCTCCTGCCACTGCTGTTGCAGCGACTGGCCGTTGTCGAGCCGGTAGAGGCGTTGTACCAGCGGCAGTAATTGCTGGTGGCACTGGCGGGCCAGACGTTCGGCAGCCAGCTGGTAGCGATGAGCAAAGCCAGGCTCAGTGGCATCGAGCCAGCCGTTCTGCCTGACTGCCTGCACGGCCAGCCGTCCCTGGCTTGGCAGGCTCGCCTCCAGCGGATCCCGGATCTGCCAGCAGTGGATGTCGTGGCGCCGCCCGAGCAGTTGCAACTGCTGGCTGAGCGACTCATCGCAAGGCTGGTGGTCGGTGATCAGTGTCAATCTGGCGCCGTGAGGCAGGCTGAGTCGCGCCAGCGTCCGGGCCAGGGATTGCGATTGCAACGGCGTGCGATCCAGCCCCTCGTCATAGTGATGGCAAAGCGCTTCCAGCAAGGGCACCAGAGAGCCGCGCTGGGGGTGGATATGAAGCTCTGCGCCGTGGCAGATCAGGGTGTTGGCCTGTTTCTCTCCCTGCCACAGCAGGGCTGCGGCCAGCTCACATCCCAGCCGGGCCTTGAGTTGTATCCGTGAGCCAAAGTACATGGCAGGGGAGAGATCAATCAGCAGCCAGTGGGCCTGATCTTGCTCCTCGCTGTAGAGTCGGGTGTAGGGGCGCCCCAGCCGGGCAGTGACCCGCCAGTCGATGTGGCGCACCTCATCCCCCGCCTGATAGGCGCGCAGCTCGCGAAAGGTGAGCCCCGGCATGCGGCCAAGTCTGCCCTGCTGGGCCGGTTGGACGCGAGCCCTCGGCCCCTGTCTCGCCCACAGCCTGATGGCCAGCAACTGGGCCAGGGTGAGGGCAATATCGGGGTGTGCGCGGGGATCGTCCGGTCTGGTCATGGGCATGGGGTTGCTAGGGGCATGGTATCGCGTCCAGTAGCCGGGCGATCAGGGTGTCGTTATCGAGATTGTCGGCCAATGCCTGATAACTGGGAATGAGGCGGTGGCGCAGTATGGCGGGGGCCAATTGCTGTATGTCTTCCGGCAGCACGAAATCCCGTCCGGCGAGCCAGGCCTGGGCGCGGGCGGCGCGGGCCAGGCCTATGCTGGCCCTGGGGCTGGCACCGACGGCAATGAAGGGTTCAAGCTCGGGGCACAGGCCGCTACCCGGGCGGGTGGCGCACACCAGTTGCACCAGATAGTGCTCGAGCCGCCCCTGCATCTGTACCTCTTGAACGCCGGTGCGGGCTGCCAGCAGATCGGCCTGACTCAGGGTCACTGGCGGGGGGGCTAGTTGCTCGCCCCGGGCGTTGAGCTGCAAGATGGCGAGCTCCATGGCGGGGCTCGGGTAATCCACCATCAATTTAAGCAAGAAGCGGTCGAGCTGGGCCTCCGGCAACGGATAGGTCCCCTCCTGTTCGATGGGGTTCTGGGTCGCTGCGACCATGAAGAGCGGCGGCAGGCGCCAGCTCTTCTTGCCTACCGTTATCTGGTGCTCGGCCATCGCCTCCAGCAACGCGGATTGCACCTTGGCGGGAGCCCGGTTGATTTCATCGGCCAGCACCAGGTGATTGAACAGGGGGCCGGGCTGGAACACGAAGCTGGCATCTTGCGGGTGAAACACCTCGCTGCCGGTGAGATCGGCAGGCAGCAGATCGGGGGTAAACTGGATACGGGCGAAGCGCCCCTCCACCGCACTGGCCAGTGCCTTGACTGCACGGGTTTTGGCAAGGCCGGGCGCCCCCTCGATTAACACATGTCCTTCACATAGCAGGGCGATCAGTAGCCCCTCGATGAGGGCGCCCTGTCCCAGGATCTGGCTTGCCAGATAGTCTCTCAGTTGTCTGAACTCGGCCGCTGCCATGGGATGAACCCGTTGTTTTTATGGACGTTGTTCTTTTTATACTCCAGTTGTTCCAAGAGGGCGAGGGAGGGGGCCAAGATGACGGCAATTTAGTTTCAATCAGCCGTATGAAATTTGTGAGTGGATTGTTAAGATGTGGCCCAATGAGGTCAGACCTCTGCCTTTTAACCCAAGGAGCCAGGATGAAACAGCCATTGAAACTGACGACTCGCCAGGGCGAACGGATTGCCGTCGTGGCGGGTCTGCGTACCCCTTTTGCCAAACAGGCCACCGCCTTCCACGGCGTGCCTGCGGTGGATCTTGGCAAGCTGGTGGTGAGTGAACTGCTCGCCCGTACCAGCCTCGATCCCAAGCTTATCGACCAGCTGGTGTTCGGTCAGGTGGTGCAGATGCCGGAAGCGCCCAACATAGCCCGCGAAATCGTGCTCGGTACCGGCATGAGCGTCACCACGGATGCCTATAGCGTGTCTCGTGCCTGCGCCACCAGTTTCCAGGCGGTGGCCAACGTCACTGAATCCATCATGGCCGGCACGGTCGACATCGCCATCGCCGGTGGTGCCGACTCCTCTTCCGTGCTGCCCATCGGGGTCAGCAAGAAGCTGGCCCGCGCCCTGGTGGATCTCAACAAGGCGCGCAATCTGCAGCAGCGCTTCAATATTCTGCGTGCACTGCGACTCAAGGACCTGATGCCGGTTCCCCCTGCCGTGGCTGAATACTCCACCGGCCTCTCCATGGGACAGACTGCCGAGCAGATGGCCAAGAGCCACCAGATCAGCCGCGAGGCGCAAGATGCGCTGGCCCATCGCTCCCACACCCTGGCGGCGCAAGCCTGGGCCGATGGCAAGCTGAGCGGCGAGGTGTTCACCGCCCACGTGCCCCCCTACAAGTCGCCGCTGGAGCGGGACAACAACATCCGCGAGAGCTCGGATTTGGCGAGCTACGCCAAGCTCAAACCCGTGTTTGACCGGGTGCATGGCACAGTCACTGCTGCCAACGCCACCCCGCTGACCGACGGTGCCGCCGCCGTGCTGTTGATGCGGGAAGGGCGAGCAAAAGAGCTGGGGCTGGAACCGCTCGGCTATATTCGCAGCTTCGCGTTTTCCGCCATCGACGTATGGCAAGACATGCTGATGGGCCCCTCCTATGCGACGCCGCTGGCGCTGGAGCGCGCTGGCATCACACTCGCGGATCTGACCCTGATCGACATGCACGAAGCCTTTGCCGCCCAGACCCTGGCCAACCTCAAAATGTTTGCGAGCGCCGAGTTTGCCCGTGACAAGTTGGGGCGCAGCCAAGCCATAGGTGAAGTGGACATGGACAAGTTCAACGTCCTCGGTGGCTCCCTGGCCTATGGTCATCCTTTTGCCGCGACCGGTGCGCGCATGATCACCCAGACGCTTCATGAGTTGCGTCGTCGGGGTGGGGGATTGGGGCTCAATACCGCCTGTGCGGCGGGCGGGCTCGGTGTGGCCATGGTGTTGGAGGTGGAATGATGAGTGCGAAGACTTTTTCCCTGACGGTACGTCAGGATGGCATCGGTATCCTCACCATGGACGTACCAGGCGAGAGCATGAATACCCTGAAGGCCGCCTTCGTGGACGAGATCCGTGCCGTGCTGGCCGAGGTGAAAAATAACAGCGAGCTGATCGGGCTGGTGGTGGTCTCCGGCAAGAAGGACTCCTTCATCGCAGGTGCCGACATCAGCATGCTGGCGGCCTGTACCAGTGCCGAAGATGCCCAGACCCTCTCTCGCGAAGGGCAGATCATCTTCGCCGAGATCGAGTCGCTGGCCATTCCGGTGATCGCCGCCATTCACGGCCCCTGCCTCGGTGGCGGGCTGGAGCTGGCACTGGCCTGCCATGGCCGTGTGGTGACCGACCACGGCAAAACCGTGCTGGGATTGCCGGAAGTACAGCTCGGCCTGCTGCCAGGTTCTGGCGGGACCCAGCGTTTGCCGCGCCTCATCGGCGTGGCCAAGGCTCTGGATCTGATGCTGACCGGCAAGCAGGTGCGGGCCAAACAGGCCAAGAAGTTGGGGCTGGTGGACGATGTGGTGCCGCCTTCTATCCTGCTGGATGCTGCCATCAAGTTGGCCAAGCAGGGCAAGCCCCGCCATCAGTTGAAACGGGATCTGCAAGGAAAGGTGCTGGAAACCAATGCGCTGGGTCGCAAGGTGCTGTTCGATCAGGCACGCAAAGGCGTCATGAGCAAAACCCGCGGCAACTATCCGGCGCCGGAGCGGATCCTGGAGGTGGTGCGCATCGGCGTGGAAGAAGGGATGCAGGCCGGTCTGGCCGCTGAATCCCGCCACTTTGGCGAGCTGGTGATGACGGCAGAATCCGCCGTCCTGCGTTCCCTCTTCTTTGCCACTACCGAGATGAAGAAAGAGGTCACCTATCAGGGTGCCGAGCCACGCAAGGTCACCCATGCCGCCGTGCTGGGCGGGGGCCTGATGGGGGGCGGGATCGCCTTCGTCACCGCCACCAAGGCGGGGGTGCCGGTGCGGATCAAGGATGTAGCGAGCGCCGGCATTGGCAATGCCATGCGTTACAGCTACGACATTCTGGCCAAGAAGCTCAAGCGCCGTCACATCCTGCGCAGCGAGCTGGAAAAACAGATGAGCCTGCTCTCCGGTACCCTGGATTACTCCGGGTTCCATCGGGTAGACATGGTGGTGGAGGCGGTGTTTGAAGATCTCGCTCTCAAACACCAGATGGTGAAAGAGGTGGAGCGCGAATGCGGTGAACACACTGTGTTTGCCTCCAACACCTCCTCCCTGCCAATCCATCAGATAGCGGCAGAAGCGGCGCACCCGGAGCGGATCGTGGGGCTGCACTATTTCAGTCCGGTGGACAAAATGCCGCTGGCCGAGATCATTCCCCACGCCGGTACCAGCGCCGAGACGGTGGCCACCACGCTGGCGTTTGCCCGTGCCCAGGGCAAGACCCCGATAGTGGTGAAAGACGAGGCCGGTTTCTACGTCAACCGCATCCTGGCGCCCTACATGAACGAGGCGGCCCGCCTTGTGCTGGAAGGGGAGCCGGTGGAAGTGCTGGACAATGCCCTGCTGGACTTCGGCTTTCCGGTCGGCCCCATTACCCTGCTCGATGAGGTGGGGATAGACGTGGGGGCCAAGATCTCCCCCATCCTCGAGAAAGAGCTGGGTGGCGAGCAGTTCCAGGCACCCAAGGCGTTCGACAAGCTGCTGCAAGACGATCGCAAGGGGCGCAAGAACGGCAAGGGTTTCTACCTCTATGGCAAGGCTGCACCACGCAATCGGCTCACCGGCAAAGAGGGCAAGAAAAAGGTCGATGAGAGCGTTTACGCCGTGCTCGGGGTCAAGCCTGCACCCAAGCAATCCAGGATGGAAATTGCCGAGCGCTGCGTGCTGATGATGCTCAATGAAGCAGCCATGGCGCTGGACAGCGGTGTGGTAGCCTCGGCGCGAGATGGCGACATTGGTGCCATCTTCGGCATCGGCTTCCCGCCCTTCCTCGGTGGCCCGTTCCGTTATATGGACACCCTCGGCATCGACCATCTGGTGGAGCGTCTCGAGCACTACCAGAAACGCTATGGCGACCGATTTGCCCCCTGCGATCGCCTCAAGGCAATGGCTGCGGAGCAGCAGCGTTTCTACGGGTAACGCTTGTCGGAAACCTGATCCATGCTCTGCCTAATGGCCCGAGCAGGATGAAAGTGGTGGCCTGTTGCCTCGGATAACAAAAGACCCCCCTCAATGGCATGAGGGGGGTCTTTTTGTATTGCTATCCCGCTAGGGTGGCTTGCACGGGATGTGACTGCGATCGGCTAGATCCTCAAGCCGAGGAGTCAGGCCTTTTTCAGGTAGGCGGCGACCAGCACTATCTGTACGCCGTTGACCTTGCCTTCGATGTGCAGCGGGTTGTTGGTCAGGCGGATGCCCTTGACCAGGGTGCCGCGCTTGGCGGTGAAGCCGCCGCCCTTGACGTCCAGATCCTTGATCAAGGTAACCGAGTCCCCTTCGACCAGCACGGCGCCGTTGGAATCCAGGGTCGGTACGCTGTCGTCATCGTCGCCAGCCTGGCCAGCTTCGGCCCAGGCCTTGGTCTCGTCTTCCATGTACATCATGTCCAGCATGTCCTGCGCCCACACTTCGCCCTGGCCGGACAGGGCTTTCAGCTGACGCCACGCCATGACCTGCACGGCAGGAACCTGGCTCCACATGCTGTCGCCCAGGCAACGCCAGTGATTGACCACTGTGGTGTCCGGCTGTTCCAGCTGGCCACGGCAGGTATCACACAGGGCAAGGCTGTGATCATCATCGCTGGCCGGTGAGTGGGGCACAGCGAAGGCAGTCAGTGCCTGTTCGGCGCCGCACAGTTCACACTTGGCGCCCGCGCGCGCTTGCAGGATGGCATTGATGGTCATGT
The DNA here is from genome assembly GCF_057318915.1 of Aeromonas sp. TS_SC_11. Lineage (NCBI taxonomy): Bacteria > Pseudomonadati > Pseudomonadota > Gammaproteobacteria > Aeromonadales > Aeromonadaceae > Aeromonas > Aeromonas sp. TS_SC_11. Next base: position 3,667,939 of record NZ_CM170470.1, on the reverse strand, counting down.
TTTGGTTCCATTCATGTTGGTAAAATGGCCCGCCTTGAGCGAACCAGGGTAAAGAGGGGGCGGAATATAGCATAAAACCCCTCTCTTTGTCAGGCCAAGGCCCGGGCTCCGGGTTGTTTGTCTGGTTGACGCCTGTGCTTATAGTTGCCTGCCGGGGCAAGGCCAGGGTTAATGACCGCCGGTCAGGCCCAAGCCCGGTCTCATGGCGGCCTATCCGCATTGGCGAGTGCTTTTTGGGAAGGGATCGCTAAAATGAGCCTCTTTTTTGACTGCAAGGCAGGGGCAAGCGTGCTGGCTCAACGTTTTCAACAACTGGATAGATTGCTGACCGAGACCCGGCGCTGGTGGCAATACCAACCCTATCATCACCTGAACCTGGCTTTTGCCGACGAGGCTCCTGCGCTGGCAGCGCAGCTCAACGCCATGCCCCTTGAGCAGATCAATCGGCTCGATGGTGACATGGGGGCCCTGTGCGACCTGCTCGCCCCCTGGATCCCGGCGGGGGAGACGCTACACGCCTTGAGTGAACTTGCGCTATTTACCCCGGAGCCCATCCAGTGTGCCAAGGAGATGGCGCTGCACATGCCGGGTCGCAAGCAGGCGCAGATAGAAGCCTTTACCGGCTGCCTGCCACCCCATCAAGGTCCTTATCTGGAGTGGTGCGCAGGCAAGGGCCATCTGGGGCGGCTGGTCTCCCTGCATCGGCAGGCAGAGATCTTGAGCCTGGAGCTGCAAGGCCCGCTTTGTGAAGAGGGCCGTCGGCTGGCGGCCCGCGACGGGGCTCGCATGCATTTCGTGCAGGCGGATGCCTTTGCGGCAGATGCCGGCCAGTTGCTCGTCACGGATCACCACGCCATGGCGCTGCACGCCTGTGGCGAGCTGCACACTCATCTGCTGTCGCTGGTGGCAGAGCGCGGCGCTCAGGGAGTGACCATCTCTCCTTGTTGCTATCACCTGATCCGCGGCACCCACTATGCCCCCTTGTCTGCTGCTGCCAAGGCCAGCGCGCTTGCGCTTGCCAAGGCGGATCTGCGGCTGCCGCTGCAGGAAACGGTCACGGCTGGCGCGCGCATCTCCCGCCTGCGCGAGCAGGAGGTGGTATGGCGGCTCGGTTTTGACTGCCTGCAACGCCAGGTGCGCGGGGTTAACGAATACCTGCCGGTGCCCAATATGCAAAAAAGTCTGCTCACCGGCAGCTTCGAGGCGTTTTGTGAATGGGCGGCCGAGCGCAAGGGGATAGCCCTGCCTGCGGGGATGGATCTTGCCGCTTTTCTGGCGCAGGGGGAGGCGCGTTATGGCGATGTCGCTCGCATGGAGCTGGTGCGCCATCTGTTTCGTCGTCCGCTCGAGATCTGGTTGGTGCTCGATCGGGCGCTCTTCCTGCAAGAGCATGGCTACCGGGTGGAAGTGGGAGAGTTCTGCGACAAGCCCATGACGCCGCGCAATGTTTTGATCCGTGCCGTGCGATCCTCGCTCGCATGAACCTGTGAGTGGCGTGCCCCGGATTACCCTGCGGCCAGCGGGGCAATCCGGGGATCATCAGACAAGTCATTGTCATGGCCAGTGGCCAGGATAAGAGGGTGAGGCAGGGCGATTATCATGCCGCTCTTGTCTTTCTCTATCCTGTTTCGACATCCCTGTGGTATGCCCACGTATCAGGCCGACATTCAGTCTCTCTTTTTATATGCTTTTCATGGCCCACGGCCACTAAGTGAAATGGCTCACAGAATCGTTTTATTTCTTAATTTTTGATGAGAATTTAGTTATAAAAAGGCCTATTCTCGGTATGAACTTTTCCGAGACAAGGACTGTGACCCATGTTCAAACCCAAGCACTCAGCCTGGTTAGTTGCTGCTGCCTGTGCATTGCCAAGTTATGCCGCCATGAATATTCAGCCTGATCCACAAAATGCCGGTGGATATGTGATTGCTGCGCCAGAATTGGCCGTCGTTGAAAAAAGCAAAACTGCTAATCCCATGTATGGCGTCTGGTCAAAAGCATTGGCGACGCGGCCAAATAATATTGTCGATGCCATCATGCCAAGAGCGGCCAGCAACCCGGATAACGTCAAGCGGGTCGAGCGGGTGTTCACGGAGTCTGACTGGGAATATTTAACCCAGATGGCGGCGCCGGAATATACCTATGAACGCTTCTTGCGGGCCATAGGTAAATTCCCAGCTTTTTGTGGTGAATATACCGATGGCCGGGATTCGGATGCTATCTGCAAAAAATCCATAGTGACCGCCTTCGCCCATTTTTCCCAGGAGACGGGTGGTCATATCAGCAAAGACAATATTTCTGATAATCCGCTGGCGCTGGAGGAGTGGCAACAGGCACTGGTGCATGTGCGTGAAATGGGTTGGTCAGAGGGGCAGGCGGGTTACACCACTGGGTGTGGGCAAAATGACTGGCAGAACAAGAAGTGGCCCTGCAGTACGGGGCAGGGCTATTTCGGTCGCGGCGCCAAGCAGCTCTCTTATCACTTTAACTACGGCGCTTTCTCCGAGGCGATGTTTGACGGCGATGCCTCTGTGCTGCTCAACAACCCGGGGCTGGTGGCCGACTCCTGGTTGAACCTGGCGTCCGCCATCTGGTTTTTCCTCACCCCCCAGGCGCCCAAGCCCGCCATGCTGCATGTAATTGACCGCACTTGGGTGCCCTCCCAGCGCGAGATAGCGGCCGGCATCGGCTATGGCTTTGGCACCACTATCAACGTCATCAATGGCGGCATAGAGTGTGGTGAACAGAACAAGGACAAGGGCCAGCCGGTCAACCGGATCCGTTATTGGGAGGGGTTGGCCGAGCATTACCAGATCCCCGTCAAGGCCGACGAGAAGAACACCTGCTGGCAGCAGACCCCCTACGGCAGCCTGAATCTGAACGGCGCCACCGATGTGCTTTATACCAACTGGGATGGCAACTGGAAGTACTACCCGGACAGACCCGGCGGTTACTCCTTCGAATGTGAGCTGGTGGGTTTTCAGACCGCCTATTCTGCCCTGGTGCCGGGAGACTACGAAAAGTGTGTGACCAACTTTTACGGCTCCCATGCCAACTGGCCGAAAGTGCGCATTGTCGCCAAGCTCGATCCCGCACCGGTCGATCCGGTTGATCCGCCCGTTGACGGGCATGCTGCCTGGGATATCACCAAGGTTTATCCGGCGGGGGCTAAGGTCAGTCATAAGGGGGCTGTTTATCAGGCCAAATGGTGGACTCAGGGTAATGAACCCGGCAAGGGCGATCCCTGGGCGCTGGTGCCGGCCAAGTGAGATACGTGTATTTTTCACTGTACTGACGTCATCAGTCTTGCATGTGACGAAATAATGAGAAGGGAGGCATCTTGCCTCCCTTCTATTGTGGTTTTTAGTATCAACCCATTTAATGGATTGGCGGTTTTTATATATACCTGCGGCTAAGGTACATCGATGCAAGTAAACGAAGATGTATCAATCTCTTCTTGGCTAAGCAGCCCGAACTTCAATATTCTGGAACTGCATTCAGATGACTGCCACGGCTTGCAATTGCTGACGGATAACATGCACTCATTACCTGAGCAAAGGTAACTGGTTTGATTAAGGCGATTCAGCGCATTACGTTCATAGATAGACGCAATCACTGCGCCAACATTGGCTGCCGTATCTCCCTCACAAGAAAAACGCTCAACCATGATGTCTGTATTGGCGTGTCGAAACACCTGCTCAAGGCTGATTGGCAAGGTATCCCGTATTGGATTTGACATATGATCATATCGCCACACTATACCTGCCCCCATCACGGCACCGATCAGAAGCAAGGCCGCTGACTCAAACTTTTTCAATAGTGATCCCCTGTTGCTTGGATATTTGTCGTGCGATATCTGCGCCCCATTTATGGCCATGATGGCAGATGGCAGATGGCAGATGGCAGATGGCAGATGGCAATACGCTATTTATTATCATGTCGCCGAGGTCGTTGGTATAACCATGTTTCATTGGTGTTTTGTGAGGCAGTTAATGGCGAGGACGTGACAGGCATGGTACTCATCTGATGCGAAATCTGGCCGAAGAACGGCTTGGACCCATCTTGTTAGGGAGGCGTTATGCAAGGACATTGTTTGTGCGGCGGCATCGTTGTGTCGACCGGAGGTCATCAGGAGGTCAATCTCTGCCACTGCACCACCTGCCGGCGCTGGTCGGGTGGACCGCTGTTTGCGGTGCATTGCGGTGCGGACGTGCGCTTCACCGGGATCGCCCCTGTCGCCTATCGATCATCGGAGTGGGCGGAGCGCGGATTTTGCCCCACCTGCGGCACTCACCTCTTCTATCACCTGCTGCCGACGGATGAGTACATAGTGCCAGCTGGCCTCTTCCAGATGGAAAGGTTCCAGCTAACGAGCCAGATCTTCATCGATGAGAAGCCTGACTTTTACGAGTTGAAGAACGAGACGCCCACCCTGACCGGCCAGCAGGTGTTCGAGCAGTTTGCGCCCAAGCCATGATGTCGCCTTCTTGATCCGCTCATGTGATATGACGTGCCGGGTGCGGATCACTCAGCCGCTTCATTAGTGCAGGCTCGTCAGGCCTTCCCTGAGCAGGTCTGGATTGAGGAAGGTATTGAAGATGCTTAACTCATAGGGCCTTTCGATGGGGGGGTTATCTGGAATTCACTATTTCATCTGCCAAGAGCTGCGTATCAACCCTTGTTGCAAAAAGCGTGTGAGGTGCTGGCAGGTGCAGGTGGGCGGATCCTTTCCAGTGGTGGGCGGGACAAGGTCCGGTTAGCTGTGGTGCTGCGTCAGACCTGAATGCAACATCATTCAGGTCTGACGCATGCGGGGAGTCTTTGGTGTGGTCACATTCGGGCTTACGGCTGCTCAGTTGCCTCTTTGATGCAGCAGTTTCGCCCCTGTTTTTTGGCCAGATAGAGCGCTGTATCGGCCCGGCGCACCATGTTGTCGACGTTATCTTGTGGGCCTTGACTGGCGCTGATGCCGATACTGACGGTAAGCGGGATCTCGATGTCGGCGCCCAATGGGTGGCTCTCTGACGCTATGGCTAGCCGGATCCGCTCTGCACTGGCCCAGGCCAGATCCAGCGAGGTTTCCGGCAGCAAGATGATGAACTCCTCGCCACCCCAGCGGCCCAGTATGTCCACCTCCCGCAGTTGCTTGGCAATACGCCTCACCAGACTGAGGATCGCCTGATCCCCTTGCTGATGGCCGTGTGTGTCGTTGACTTGCTTGAAGTGATCGATGTCGAGCAGCAGCAGACTCATGGTATGGCCGAAACGCTGGCAGCGCTGCACTTCCTGCTTGACCAGCTCATCGAAGCGGCGCCGGTTGGCGATCCCGGTCAGGGGATCCGTGGTGGCCGCCACTTTCAGCTCTTCCACCAGACGGGCCCGCTCCGAAATGTCCCGCAGTATGGCGGTCATCTCAGTGGTTTGGCCCAGATTGATCTTGGCGATGGTCACTTCCAGCGGAAATTCGCTGCCATCACGGCGTAGACCCATGACGGAGGCGCGGGCGTGCATGGGGCGCGAGTTGATGGGGGAGTTGCTGAAGGCTCTGAAATAGCTCTCGTGGTTGGAGCGAAAGCGCAGGGGCAACAGGGTTTCCAGCCGTTTGCCCACATAGCTCTCATCGACCCCGAACATCTCGCAGGCGGCGGTATTGATGAGCTCGATACGGGATTCGCTGCTGACGCTGATGATGCCGTCATAGGCCGAGTTCACCACAGCTTCAAAACGCTTTCGACTCATTTTGAGTGCATCTTCCAACTGCTTTTTGGCCGTGATGTCGATGGCGGTGACTATGATGCGGGTGATCCGGGACTGTTCGGGAATGATGATGGGGGAGAGGATGAAACGCCACCAGCTGGTACGCGACAGAGTATCGATGGGGAGCTCGCTCTCCAGCCCGGTTTGCTGGCTGACACAGTCATGCATCGGCTGCTCTATGCTGCCGGTGATGTAGCGGGGAAACATCTCGTTGAGTCGTTTGCCTATGGTGCCCGGCACATCCAGCTCGAAGGCCTGGGCAAAGGTATCGTTGGCCGAGACCAGAATGAAGCGATCATCCGCATCCAGGGAAAATACCGCCACCGCCGCACCGATGGCATCGAGAGATGATTTGATCTCGGCATGAGAACCCTTTGTAAACATGCAACCTCCATGACGAATAACACATTGATATTCAGTATAGTGCTGCCGATTTACTCGTTGCGGGAGGCATATGGAGCTTTGATGTGAAGGTGGAGGTCGGATGCCTTGCTGACGTCACCAAGACGGCAACGGCAGCTCGTCGAGAAGCGAGCGCTATTCCTCTATGTCCAGCAGCACCAGGATGGCGCTGTCGCCGCCCCATTCACGGGGGGCCTGATGAAAGGCTCGTACATTGGGGTGCTGGGCCAGCCAGCTCGGGATCCGCTGCTTGAGGATGTGTTTGCCGATGCCGTGCATCACGGAGGCGACATGGATGTTCTCTTTCTGGCAGAGGGTGAGCAGGGCGGCCAGCTCCTGTTTTGCCTGATTCTGGTTCATGCCGTGCAGATCCAGATAAATCTCCGGTGGATAGATGCCGCGTTTGAGCTTTTTCAGCTCGAATTTTGACACATCGTCACGCACGTAACGGGTCGGGCCATCCTCATCGAGATGGGGCTGGTACTCGTCGCTGAAAAAGTGGCCAACCCCAAGCTTTTCGCGGCTTTCCCGCAGTTCGCGTTTCTGCTTGACCGGGCGCAGGTCGGCCCTTATGGTATCTTGCTTAATTTTCCGGGTACCTTTGACAGCATCGCGAAACAGCAGGCTTTCCTCGATCGTCGGTGAGGGCGTTTTTTTCATCAGAGGCTCATTTGTCAGGTATGCGTCTTGCCCGCTATACAGTGGGTGCTCGGGCCGGATATTACTCGACTTGGAGGTGGATTTGGACAAGATATTTATCGATGAGGTGGTTGCCGAGATGCACACCATCCAGGACATGTTGCGCTGGGCCATGAGTCGTTTCAACGACGCCGGGATCTTCTACGGACATGGTACCGACAACGCCTGGGATGAGGCCGTGCAGCTGGTACTGCCCGCGCTACATCTGCCGCCTGACGTGGATCCGGGCATGCGCCACTCCCGTCTGACCACCAGCGAGCGCCATCGCATCGCTGAACTCATCATTCGCCGCGTGCAAGAACGCGTGCCGGCCGCCTACCTGACCAACAAGGCCTGGTATGCCGGTTGGGAGTTCTACGTGGACGAGCGGGTACTCATTCCCCGTTCGCCGATTGCCGAGATGGTGGCCAACCGCTTCGCCCCCTTCCTCAAGCATGAACCGACCCGGATCATGGATCTCTGTACCGGTTCAGGTTGCATCGCCATCATCATGGCTCACGAATTCCCGGATGCGGAAGTGGACGCCATCGACATTAGCGTCGATGCGCTGAACGTGGCCGAGCGCAACATCACCGATCACGGTCTGGAGCAGCAGGTCATCCCGATCCGCTCCGATCTGATGCGTGATCTTCCGGTGGGTGACAAATACGATCTCATCGTCTCCAACCCGCCCTATGTGGACTCCGAAGACATGTCGGACTTGCCACAGGAGTTTCGTCACGAGCCGGAACTGGCGCTCGCTTCCGGTTCCGACGGCCTCAAGCTCACCAAGCGTCTGCTGGCCAATGCCGCCGACTTCCTCAAGGATGACGGCGTGCTGGTGGTCGAGGTGGGCAACAGCATGATCCACCTGGAAGCCCAGTTCCCGGAAGTGCCCTTTACCTGGGTCGAGTTCGAGAACGGCGGTCACGGCGTGTTCGTGATGACCAAGTCCGAGCTGGAGCAGTACCAGGATCATTTCGCGATTTACAAAAGCTAAGCAGGAGCACTCATGGCAGGGAACAGTTTTGGCCAACTCTTTCGGGTCACCACCTTTGGCGAGAGCCATGGCCTGGCGCTGGGCGCCGTGGTCGATGGTTGCCCGCCCGGACTCGAGATAAGCGAAGCGGATCTGCAGATAGACCTGGATCGGCGCAAGCCGGGTACTTCCCGCTACACCACGCCGCGGCGCGAGCCGGATGAGGTGAAGATCCTCTCCGGTGTGTTCGAGGGCAGAACCACGGGCACCTCCATCGGGCTGCTTATCGAGAATACCGATCAGCGTTCCAAGGATTACTCCGACATCAAGGACGTATTTCGTCCGGGCCATGCGGATTACACCTACCACCAGAAATATGGTCAGCGGGATTATCGGGGGGGCGGTCGCTCCTCCGCCCGTGAAACTGCCATGCGGGTGGCGGCGGGTGCCATTGCCAAGAAGTACCTCAAGCAGATGCATGGCATCGAGATCACCGGCTTTCTCTCCCAGCTCGGTCCCATCAAGGCGGAAGGCTTTGACGCGGCGCAAATTGAGCAGAACCCTTTCTTCTTCCCCGATGCGGGCAAGCTGGAAGAGCTCGATCAGTACATGCGCGATCTGAAAAAAGAGGGCAACAGTGTCGGTGCCAAGGTACAGGTCATCGCGACCAAGGTGCCTGTGGGCCTCGGCGAGCCTGTGTTCGACAGGCTCGATGCCGACATCGCCCACGCCATGATGGGCATCAATGCGGTGAAAGGGGTGGAGATAGGCGACGGTTTCGCGGTGGTGGAGCAAAAAGGCTCCGAACATCGCGACGAGATGACCCCGGCCGGCTTTGCCAGCAACCATGCGGGTGGCATTCTGGGCGGTATCTCGTCGGGTCAGGACATAGTGGTGAGCTTAGGCTTAAAGCCTACCTCCAGCATCACAGTGCCGGGCAAGACCATCAATACCGAAGGCGAAGCCATCGAGATGATCACCAAGGGGCGCCACGATCCTTGTGTTGGCATTCGCGCCGTGCCCATCGCCGAAGCCATGCTGGCGCTGGTGTTGATGGATCACCTGCTGCGCCATCGCGCCCAGAATCAGGGTGTGCTGACCCAGACGCCGCAACTGCGCTGATCGGTTTTTCGAATGCCCGGCTGATCCGGGGGCACGATCAAGAAGCACTGTAAATAACAGAGCAAGAAGGCGACCTCAAGGTCGCCTTCTTTATTGGCTTGAGTTTAATGCTTAGCGACTGTCAGCCTGGCTGGGGTTGTGCAGATGCTGGTCGAGGGATTGCTTCGCCCTCTGGATTGCCAAAGCGACAGGGAGGCGGGGCAAAGCGAATGTTTGGCGGGGGCAGGGTGGCGATGGCCTCATTGACTCGAGCTATCTCGGCCTCGCTTACTGCCTCTTTGGCAAACATCAGGCTGACTGGCTGGTGGTGCAGCAACAACTGACAGCTGATAATCTTCTCGGCCCCCAGCTGTGTCAGGCGATAGCGTGCGTATTGCCACTCCATGATGACCCCGTCCAGACGGCGGGCCAGCAACAGATCGATCAACCTGTCGTCGGCGTTGTATTCGGTGGCGCTCTTGAGGGCTGGGCAGTCCTCCATCTGCTGGGTGGGGCGGGTGCCGCGCAGCTTGCCCAGGCGTAGCGCTGTCTGCTGGCACAAGTCGGGGAGGCTCTGGATACGCTGCCAGGGATTGGCATGGCCCGGTATGGAGTTGTTGCTCAAGAGCACGAAGGTGCTGCGCCGGTAGGGGACAGAGAAACGCGCGAACTGGCGTCGCTCCGGCGTATCGAGCGCTCCCATGGCCAAGTCCAGCTGTTGCAGCTCGATGAGATGCAAGGCGCGGGCCCAGGGCAGATTGCGAAAACGCGTCTTCAGCCCCGCTTGCCTGAGGATCTGGCTGGTCAGGGTGACGTCCAGCCCATCCAGGGTGCCTTGTGGATTGATGTAGCTAAAAGGGGGCCAGTGATTCCAGGCGACCGTCAAAGGGGGCTTGGCGCCAAGGGGCAGACTTGCCCCCAGCGCTATGAGCAGCAGGGCAACGGGTCGCCATGCCCTGTGGATGCGTGTGATATGAACTGCCATGAGCCTGAACCTCCTTGTTCCGGTACTGAGATGATGGTCGCATCTTATCTGGCATCCAGCATAGCTTGATTCGAATGAGTTCTGAGGTGGGCGGGCTGAATAGGACGCTGACCCACTTTTTGGGTTTGTGCTGGGATGAATATCACATTTTTCTCGTTTATCCACAGCAACTCCGTTAGACTGCGCCTCTATTCTTTCCCCTTTGCTCTGCTCCCCGGGGAAATCGTTGTTTTCTCAATAGGCCCAGTTCTTGTGAGATGGCATCGGCTCAGCAGAGGAGCCCCACCACAAATCCCCGGCGCCACTATCCCTAGCAGGTAATTATGAGTTTTTCTTCCCTCGGTCTGGCCGAACCCTTGTTGCGTGCCGTTGCCGAGCAAGGCTACGACACCCCGTCTCCCATTCAGCTGCAAGCGATCCCCGCCGTTCTGGCTGGCCGCGACCTGATGGCGGCGGCCCAAACAGGGACTGGCAAGACCGCAGGCTTTACCCTGCCGATGCTGCAGCGTCTGATGGAGAGCAAGCGCAAGGTTTCTCCGAACCGTATTCGCGCTCTGGTACTGACCCCAACCCGTGAGCTGGCTGCCCAGGTGGGCGAGAGCGTGCGCAATTACGGCAAACATTTGCCGATGCGCAGCCATGTGGTATTTGGCGGCGTCAGCATCAATCCGCAGATGATGGCGACTCGCCGTGGTCTGGACGTGCTGGTGGCCTGCCCGGGCCGCCTGATGGACCTCTACAACCAGAATGCCGTCAAGTTCGACGAAGTCGAAATACTGGTGCTGGACGAAGCGGATCGCATGCTCGACATGGGTTTTATCCGCGATATCCGCAAGATCCTGGCCCTGATGCCCAAGCAGCGTCAGAACCTGCTCTTCTCCGCCACCTTCGCCGAAGAGATCCGCGAGTTGGCCACCGGCCTGCTCAACAATCCGGCAGTGATCGAAGTGGCGCCGCGCAACAGCACGGCCGAGCGTATCGAGCAGCTGGTGCACCCGTGCGACAAGGCCAACAAGATAGGTCTGCTGAGCCATCTGGTCACCAGCAATGACTGGCAGCAGGTACTGGTCTTCACCCGTACCAAGCACATGGCCAACCGTGTTGCCGAGACCCTCGACAAGAACGGCGTCAGCGCCGCCGCCATCCACGGCAACAAGAGCCAGGGTGCCCGTACCCGTGCCCTGGCCGGTTTCAAGGATGGTAACGTCAAGGTGCTGGTGGCGACCGACATCGCCGCCCGTGGTCTGGACATCGACAAGTTGCCGCAAGTGGTCAACTTCGAGCTGCCCAACGTGGCGGAAGACTACGTTCACCGTATCGGTCGTACCGGTCGTGCCGGTGCTGCCGGTCATGCCATCTCCCTGGTTGCTGCCGACGAAGGCAAGCTTATCAAGGCGATCGAGCGTCTGACCAAGCAGAACATCCCGTGCGAGCAGGTGGCCGGTTTTGAAGCCTCCCGCGAAACCCTGGACAACATTGCCCGTGGTATCGGCGCGCCCCTGCGCAAAGAGCCTCGTGACCCGAGCGAGCCGCGCCGTGCTGCGCCGCGTCCGCAAGGTCAAGGCCAGCGTCAGGGTGCCGGTCGCTCTGCCAATGGTGGCAACGCTGGCGGTGCTCGCACCGGCAACAGTGGCAAGCCCAAACCGCAAGGTGCGCAGCGTCCGGTTGATGCTGCTGGCAAACCGGCCCAGGCTCGTCGCCCCCGTCGCGCTACCCACAACCAGTAAGCAGGTGAGGGGATACCCTCACGCTGCATCGGTTGATATAAAAAGCCCTGCCAATCCGGCAGGGCTTTTGTCATTTCTGGTGGGCAGTTTATTGCCGCGTTTCGTCTCGATATCACTCCCCATACAGCTTGATCTCCAGCACATTGGCGATGGCACTGCCATTCCAGTGGTACTCCAGATGCTGGGCCTGATGGATCCGGGTAATGAGACAGGGGCGGTAGAGTACATGGCAATTGTGGCCGCTGTGACGCACCGAGCGGTAGTGGATGCCATCCACCCCCCGGGTTTTCTGCTCCAGGGCAAAGACTTGAGACTGGCTATAGCTGGTGGCGTGATAGAGAGGGGTGGAGAGAAACGCGTCCCCTGTGATATCGACCAGGTTGGCACTGAACTCGGCACAGAGCACCCGCATCTGCACTTTCTGGGCTGGTTCTCCGGTGTAGCCGAAGATCCGCTCCTGATGGTAGACAGTCTCCTTGACGGCGGTATCGAGCAGAGGTGCACAGTAATAACCACCGAAATCGCCCGTGGTAAAACGGGCCCCTTCCGGATTGATATGGGTAAAGGCGGCCATCACATAGCTGCCCCCGTGCAAGCCCACCAGCCAATCGGCCCTGGGGACGCGAGACAAGTCTCCCGCCTCCTCCCGCAACCTGTCGTTGGTCAGTGCCTCCATGGCCCATACCGCCTCCAGTTCGTCCGCATTGGCCACATCTTCATAGACACAGATAGTGGGGTAGCGGCTCGGAATGATCCGGTAGGCCCGCTCTCCCTTGAATGGGATCAGTGGCGGCTCCTGCATCAGGCCATACCCCCGCGCCAGGCGTGCAATCGGGTCGCCACTTCATAGAGATCCGCCACCCGGCCACCCTTCATGATCTCCATCGCGCTGCGGCCGGCAAAGAAGGGGTGGCTGTTGGGCTTGCGTACCCAGCCATAGATGCTGTCATCGGCGCTGAACAGTACCCTCAGGCTCTTGTGGATGTTGAGGAGATAGCTCATCCGTTCCTGCATATCCACGCTGAGGCGGATCCCGCCGTTTGACTCCTTGTATTTGTTCAATGTTGAACGAGATGAAATGCCGAGCAGTGTCAGTTGTTCATCTGTGTTGCACTGCCACTTGTCCAGGATGCGGAATACCACAGGCAGCGCCTTGCTGGGGTCTATGGCGCCTTCTTTCATTGCCTTTTGTGCTGTTGCGGCCATATCTCCTCCTTGTATTGTTCACGCCGGATAAGAGGGCGTGAAGGGTTTATCTGCACTCAGTGTAGAAGACTTGTGCATATATGTACATATTTGCGTGACTAGTGATGAATATGTACATCGATGTATGTGCTGAAGAAAGCGGCATGACGGGGCTAAGTGATACCGACCACGATAAGGAGTCATCATTGGGTTTTACTGTACTCCTGCTGGCAAAAAGCCCCGCCAACTGGGTTGGCAGGGCTTTCGTTATCCATCATGGGGCGAGGGTTACAGAGCTGGCAGTAATCCCAGGCTGACACTCACCTGTACGCCGACGATCAGCACCCCCATGGCACCGGCAAGGCCCAGGGCCAGTACACCACCCGGGGCGCGGTAGTGGTGCGCCTCTGCCTGCTTGCGGCTCTGCCACACCAGGGTGACCGGCAGCAGTACCGCGAGGATCGCCAGTGCAATGGCGGCGTAGCCCAGTGCCATGATGAAGCCTTGCGGGAAGTAGAGGGCAAACAACAGGGGCGGCACGAAGGTGATAAGCCCGGTCTGGCTGCGGCCCTGCCAGTTGTCCTTGCGACGAGTCACTTTGGCCATGAAATCAAACAGCCCAAGGGTCACGCCGAGGAAAGAGGTCGCCAACGCCAGATCGGCAAACAGGTGCATCGCCTGATTGAACGCAGGCCAGCTCACCAGATTGCCGACGCTGGCCAGGAGGCTGTCGAGCGCGCCGCCGGTCTGGATCAGGGTTTGCTGACCGAGCAGCCCCAAAATGGCCACTTGCCACAGCACGTAAAGGATGAGCGGCAGGGCGGAGCCCCACACAAAGACCCGGCGCAGCTGCTTGGGGCAATCCCCGAGATAGAGCATGACGCTCGGGATGGAGCCGTGAAAGCCGAACGAGGTGAAGATGACGGGCAAGCCTGCCAGCAGCAACCCCTGGCCGAGCGGCAGGGAGAGCAGGTGTTGTCCTTCTGCGCGGGGCAGCAGCAGCCCCAGTACCGCCACCATGATCACCAGTTTGACGGTAAACATCAGTCGATTGAGGTAGTCCACCGAGCGGGTACCGACGCAGACCATGCCACCGAACAGCAAGGTAAAGGCCCAGGCAGCCTGCTCCTGGCTAATGGTCATGCCCGCATCGTCCAGCGCCTGGGCCAGCAGGCTGCTGCCGCCACTGATGTAGGCGGAGGCCAGGGAGTAAAACAGCATCAGGATACAAAAAGAGGCGATGCCCTTGCCCCAGGGGCCGAGCAGGTGATCCGCCAGCTGGTGCAGGTACCACTTGCCGGTGTTGAGGCTGGCCTCCACTTGCAACATGGCGGTGAAGGCCATCAGGGCCCAGAGCCCAATCATCAGCAGCAAAGTGGCGGGGCCACCCAGAGATGAGGAGGCCAGCGGCAGGGCCAGCATGCCGGCGCCTATGGTGGTGCCGGCAATCAACAGGGTACAACCCAGGGTTTTGGTGTTCATTGTGTCCATCCGGATCGAGAAACTGCGTGTTCATAAAGAGTGAAAGTGGCGGTGTCATCAAGACGTCTCCGGGGTTGAAACCGGAGGCTAGCAATATCGGAGTGGACGCATCGTTACGAAAAACCCGTTGGTTGTAAAAGATGGTTGCCAAGTTAACGGATCAAAATAGTGGAAACAAGCCTGTAAAGGCGGATTTTGTACTGGAAGGGCGCAATAGGTGGAAATAAAAGATGACAGAACTATGTGTTGGGGAGTGAAAAGGGCTGGCAAGCCAATGGAGGAAAAACGCGCTGGCGAAGATGGCGGTCGCCGCCAGCGCGTGAGGGGGTTGCTTAGCGTCGGCGCTTGAGGGTCCGGCTCACGTAATGCAGCCCGCATTGGTACTCGCCATTGATGGCCTTGAGGGCGAGCTCCAGCGCCTGGCTGGCCAGTGCATCGTGTTGCTGGGGCAGGGAGTTGATGCCAAAGGGGAGGAAATCGAGCAGGCGATCGTCGCCGAAGGTGGCCATGGCGAGCTGGCTCATGTCGGTCTCTTGTTCCAGCAAATAATCCAGTACCCCCTCCATCAATATGTAGGAGGTGGCAACCAGTGCTTCGGGCAGCTGGCCGAGTTGATGATGAAGTTCCTTGATCAGGCGATAGCCTTCGACGCGGGAGAAATGTGCCCCCTCGCACAGGTGGCGGGCCGTGGTATGGCGGGAGACGGCCTGCTCGAAGCCCGCTTTTCGTTCCTGACTGATCGTGAGTGCCGGCAGCGCGGTGATCAAGGCGATGTGCTTGAGCGCCGGGGTGAGCAGGGAGGCGGTGAGATCAAAGCTCGCCTTCTGGTTTTCACTGGCGACGGTCACGAACTTGTCGGCGGCCATGGCCCGGTCGATGGCCAGCACATGGATGCCGCGCGCCTGCTGGCGTGGATAGAAGGGATCGTCCGGCGGCAGGCAACTGGCCACCAGCAGGGCATCCACATGGCGACTGGCCAGCATCTCGGCCAGTTCTTTCTCGGTGGCGGGTTCATCTTCCGAGCAGACGATCAGCAGCTGATAACCCTGGGCTCGGGCCCCCTGTTCGAGGCGCTTGGCGAGCTTGGCATAACTGGCGTTCTCGAGGTCGGGCAGGATAAAGCCGAGGGTCTTGGTCTGGCCGCCGCGCAGGGAGGCGGCGCGGCTGTCAGGTTGGTAGTTGTGGGCGGTCACCACCGCCATCACTTTGTCACGGGTTGCCTGACTGATGCGGTATTGATCGGCCTTGCCATTGATCACATAGCTGGCCGTGGTGCGCGAGACACCGGCGAGGGCGGCGATTTCATCCAGTTTCATCATATCGGCTCTGTTTGAGTTGCAAGGCCCACGGTCACTGCCAGGTGAGGGCACCGAAAAGTGTGCGCGGGATCATATCATTGAAAAGCACTCTTTGCGGGTACTTGATCAATTGGCTGAAACGATTCAGTCTGAGTGTAAGTGAAACGATTCAGCTTGTCAGCAGGCAATCGATGTCCGGGTATAAAAATGCGATACCGCTCCGGCGGGATGCAATCCGGTCTATTGTCAGCAGGCAAATTACCCGAATTTTCAATTGTATTGATCCGGTGAGCCGCACGGCCAGCCCGGAACCTGATGGAGAATATCTATGTTGAAGTTGGCACAGCAGCAGATTTTGCTGGGGCAGTCGGTGGCGACCAAGGCGGATGCCATCGCTCTGCTGGCAAGCAAACTGACCGAGGCCGGTCTGGTGGAAGCAGGTTATGTGGACGGCATGCTGGCGCGGGAAGCGCAGCACGCCACCTACCTTGGCAGCGGCATCGCCATTCCCCACGGCACCACGGATACCCGCCATCTGGTCAAGAGCACGGGTGTCATGGTGGCCCAGTTCCCCAAGGGGATCGAATGGGACGAGGGGCAGATCGCCTATGTGGCCATCGGCATCGCCGCCAAATCCGACGAGCATCTGGGCATCTTGCGCCAGCTTACCCATGTGCTGGGTGACGAGCAGGCGGCAGCTGCGCTGAAAAATGCCACAGATGCCGACACCATCATCAATATTCTGACCGGTGCCAGCGCGGCGAAAGAAGTGCAGTTCCTGACCCTGGCCAACTTCCCCGCAGACGACCGTGACCAACTGCTGCTGGGGGCTGCCGCTCGCGCCAAATCCGCCGGTTGGGGGGAGGCCGCCATGGTCAGCTCACTGCTGGCAAGTGACCCTGCCTATCTGGGGGAGGGCGTCTGGCTGGCCCGTACGCAAGCGGCCCAGACCGGCTGGGTCGTGGCGACCCCGAGCGCGCAGTTGCAGGCAGGGGAACTGCCGGTCAGCACCTTACTGCTGCTGTGCGCCAGCGATACGAGCCATCTGCCACAGCTGGACAATCTGGCCAAGCTGGCCGCCGCAGGCCAACTTGCGACGCTGGCTGGCGCCGAGGGCCTTGCCATGTTGCAAGCAGGGCCGGCGAGCGGCCTGTCTGATACCTTCACCATCATCAACCCCCATGGCTTGCACGCCCGTCCGGGCGCCATGCTGGTCAAGGTGGCCAAGGAGTTCGAATCCGACATTCGTGTTGCCAACCTCGATGGCAGCGGTGAAGCCGTCTCTGCCAAGAGCCTGATGAAGGTGATCGGCCTTGGGGTCAAGTGCGGTCATCGCCTGGCATTTCGCGCAGAAGGGGCGGATGCCGAAGCGGCCCTCAAGGGCATTGGTGCCGCTATTGCCGCAGGCCTGGGTGAGGGGGCGCACTGATGGATATCGTCACCATCACCCTCAACCCGGCGCTGGATCTCACCACTCGTCTCGAGGCCATGGCCCTTGGTGAAGTGAACCTGGTGAGCGAAGCCAATTTGCGCGCCGCAGGCAAGGGGATCAACGTTGCCATGGTGCTCAAAGACTTGGGCCGTGACGTCGGGCTGACCGGCTGGCTCGGCGCTGACAATCAGCAGAGCTTCGTCTCGCTGTTTGCCGAGCGAGCCCTGGGTGATCACTTCGTGCGCGTGGCGGGCAATACCCGCATCAACGTCAAGATCTCCGAGCAATCTGGCAGGGTCACCGATCTCAACTTGCCGGGGCTCATCATTGACGAGCGTGAAGTGAAGGTCCTTGAGGCCGCGATTGACGAGTTGGCGCCACAGGCAGACTGGTTTGTGCTGGCGGGCAGTCTGCCCAAAGGGGTGGCGCCTGATTATTGCGCCCGCCTCATTACCTTGCTCAAGGCCAAAGGCAAGCAGGTGATCTTCGATTGCAGCGGCCTGGCCCTGACGGAAGGCATCAAGGCCGCACCGACCCTGATCAAACCTAATCTGGAAGAGCTCAGCCAGTGGGCCGGTCGTCCCATCAAGACCTTGAACGAGCAGGCCGAGTGTGCCCGCGAGCTGCAGGCTCAGGGGATAGCCCATGTGGTGATCTCCAACGGTGCCGACGGCCTCGTCTGGTTTGGTCCGGATGCCACCTGGCAGGCCATACCACCCCGTATGCAGGTCGTCAGCACCGTCGGTGCTGGTGACTCCCTGGTCGCGGGGCTGGCCCATGGCCTCAGTCTCGGCTGGGCGCCGGAGCAGACCTTGCGTCTGGCCACCGCCGTTTCGGCGCTGGCCGTCAGTCAGGTGGCAGTCGGTTTTAGCGATATGAATGTGTTGACACCCTTACTCGAGCAGGTGCGTGTGCAACGTCTGGATGACCTTGCCCCTGCTCAACTCAATACCCATTCCCCTTCAATGGAAAACTCAGGAGATGCCCAATGAAAGCAATCTTGGTCACGGCTTGCCCGGCGGGCATTGCCACCAGCTTTCTCGTTGCTAAACGGATAGAACAACAGGCCAAACTGGCGGGTTGGGAGCTCACACTCGATGTTGGCTCCAGCGTACAACCGCGCCAGATCCCCTCAAAAGAGCAGATAGCCGCCGCTGATCTGATCCTGGTGGTGGCAAGTGCCCCCGTGGATCTCGCCGCCTACGACGGCAAGCGTCTCTTTCAGGGGAGCATGGATCTCGCCTTGCAAGATCCGGCCGCCGTGCTCGACGCCGCCGCCAGTGGTGCCAGTGTCTATCATCATCAGGCTGCGCCGGTCGCCGCCGCCCAGCCGGCCTCGGCCAAACGCATAGTCGCAGTCACCGCCTGTCCGACCGGGGTGGCCCACACCTTCATGTCGGCGGAAGCGCTCGAGACCATGGCCAAGCAGCTGGGTTACCAGATCCGTGTCGAGACTCAAGGCTCGGTCGGTGCCCAAAATGCCCTGACCGCAGATGAAATCGCAGCCGCCGATCTGGTGTTCCTCGCCACCGACATCGAAGTGGACATGACTCGTTTCGATGGCAAGCAGGTGTATCGCACCAGTACCGGTGCTGCGCTGAAGAAGACCCGCGCCGAGCTCGACAAGGCGTGGCTGGAAGCCAAGGTCTATCGCCATAGCGGCGCCAGTCAGCCCAAGAAGGAGGAGAAGGCGGGCCCCTACAAGCACCTGCTGACCGGTGTCTCCTTCATGTTGCCCATGGTGGTGGCCGGTGGTCTCATCATTGCCATCTCCTTCATCTTTGGTATCGAAGCGTTCAAGGTGGAAGGCAGCCTGGCCGCCGCCTTGATGACGATTGGTGGTGCCTCAGCCTTCGCCCTGATGATCCCTGTGCTGGCCGGTTACATTGCCTACTCCATCGCCGACCGTCCGGGTCTGGCGCCAGGCATGATTGGCGGTATGCTGGCAAGCTCCCTGGGCGCAGGTTTCCTCGGCGGTATCGTCGCCGGTTTCCTGGCCGGTTACAGTGCCAAGTACCTGAGCGACAAGGTGCGCCTGCCGGTGACCCTGGAAGCGCTCAAGCCCATCCTCATCATCCCGCTGTTTGCCAGCCTGTTTACCGGTCTGGTAATGATCTACGTGGTGGGTGGTCCGGTTGCCGGCATCATGAGTGCCATGACAGAGTTCCTCAACAACATGGGCTCTGCCAACGCCGTGCTGCTGGGTGTCATCATAGGTGCCATGATGTGCTTCGACATGGGTGGTCCGGTCAACAAGGCGGCCTACGCCTTCGGTGTCGGCTTGCTCGCCTCCAAAACCTATGCCCCCATGGCTGCCGTGATGGCCGCCGGTATGGTACCGGCACTGGGGATGGGGATCGCCACCTTCCTGGCGCGCGCCAAGTTCATCAAGACGGAGCAGGAAGCAGGCAAGGCCTCCTTCGTACTGGGTCTGTGCTTCATCTCCGAGGGGGCCATTCCGTTTGCCGCCAAGGATCCGATGCGCGTCATCCCGGCCTGCATGGCGGGTGGTGCCCTGACTGGCGCGCTCTCCATGCTGTTCGGCTGCGAGCTGGTTGCACCTCACGGTGGTCTGTTCGTGCTCTTCATTCCTAACGCCATCAGCCACGTGTTCATGTATATCCTGGCCATAGCGGCAGGTTCCCTGGTGACAGGGGTTGGCTACGCCATGCTCAAGCGCGGCGAAGAGCAGGCCAAGCTGGCGACGACCTGACAACGTCAAGGGTGTAAATGACAAGGCGACCTGCGGGTCGCCTTGTCTGTTTCTGATGGGGGTAAACAAGCGGAAGAAGAGGGCTAGCCCGTGGGCAAGTTAAAAATCCCAGCCGGACTGCGCTGGCTGGTTGGCTTGCTCGGCCTCTTGTGCCTTGCGGCGCGCGGCCTCAACCCGTGCCTTGCGGCCACGGCAAAGACGCATCACCTCCTGCTGCTGGGTTTGTGTCATGGTGAGCCAGTTGAATCGCTCCTCCCGATTGCGCAGGCAGCCCTTGCAGTAGCCCTTGTTGTTCACTTCGCATACCCCGATACAGGGGCTCTGTAGCGGGAAGATCTCGAGCTGTTCCATCCATGGCCTCTCTCACCTTGTTACCTTGTTATAACCCAGAAGATCCTCTTTGGAGAAATCCGTCGCCAAGGGGGTGAAGGCGTTTGCTTTCCCCCAGCAAATTTGGCATCTTCCCCGCCAAGCATGAGGCTTGGTGTTATATGAGGACATATGAACAAACACGCGTACTGGCTGACCGCTGCCGTGCTGGGGCTGGCCGGTTGTGCGGGCAATCCTGAGCAGGCGCAGGTGCCCAAAAAGAAACCCGATGCCGGATGTTTTCTCAACTGCGAGGTGCCGGAAAACCTGGGCAAGCAGTATCTGGACGGTGCCCTGCCGGGCGATCTGGTGCGGGTAGAGCGCATCAACAGCCGCCAGCGTTCTGATTTCAGCAAGTTCGGCCCCCAGAGCCGGTTGGTACTGGAACGTTCCGGCAAGATGACCCGCCGTTATGGCGAGCTCTATCATCAGCTCTCCCGCTGGGTGGCCAATGGTGGCAATCCGGCTCATATCACCCAGTACGGCATCAGCCTGGCCCAGCTGGGCGGCGCCGATCGCATGGGCAACGTGCTGTTCACCGGTTATTACTCGCCGGTGCTGGAGGTGCGCCATCGCCCGGATGCCAAGTACAAGTACCCTATTTATGCCATGCCAAAATGTGGTGGCCGCTGCCCAAGCCGGGCCGATATCCATCGGGGGGCGTTGGCCAACCGTGGGCTGGAGCTGGGTTATAGCAAGTCTCTTATCGACAACTTCCTGATGGATGTGCAGGGCTCGGGCTTTGTGCATTATGGGGATGACGATCGGTTGCAATACTTGGGTTACAGCGGCAAAAACGGTCACGGCTATGTGAGCATAGGCCGGGTGCTGATCGACCGGGGCGAGGTACCCAAAGAGAAGATGTCGATGAAGGCCATCAAGGATTGGGCCAACGCCCAACCGGAGGAGAGCGTCAAGGAGCTGGTTGAGCAGAATCCCTCTTATGTCTTCTTCGAGCGTCGCCCCACCAATGACGTGATTGGCGCCGCCGGTATTCCGTTGCTGCCGCTGGCGGCCGTTGCGGCCGACAAGAGTTTGCTGCCGATGGGCACCCCCATCCTGGCGGAAGTGCCTTTGCTCGACAAGGCCGGCAACTGGACCGGCAAGCACCAGCTGCGGCTCTTGATTGCGCTGGATGTGGGTGGTGCCGTGAAGAAGGGGCACCTGGATCTTTACCACGGCATGGGTGAGAAGGCGGGTGTGGCGGCCGGTCACTACAAGCACTTTGGCCGGGTCTGGAAGCTGGGTCTGCACCATGGGCCGACTGCTGCGCCCTGGTTATAAGCAAAACAGGATATAAGCGAAACAGGGATTGTAATGGAATAAGGCGACTGTGGCGGGTGATGCCGCTTTGTAGCTAACCCACACAAGGCCTGATGACCCTTTCCCTGCTGCTCTTCCTTCGAGGGGAGGTGCCAAAGAAAAAAGCCGCCGGAGGCAATCCGGCGGCTTTTTTGTATGTGCTTATGTCCACAGTCTGCCGAGGAGGCTCAACCCTTCGTCAGGTCCAGCCGGATGGCACCGACCGGTTTGCAGCAACAGGGCAGACATTCACCCGGGGAGACAAACGCCAGCGGCACATTGGGGTAGTGCACCGAGCCTGCCAGCAAGGGCGTGCGGCAGGCGCCGCAATAGCCGCTGCGGCACTGGAACTCCAGCTGATGGCCGTGGCGCTCCAGGGTCTCCAACACGCTCTCGCCGGGATGGGCGAGCAGGGTGCCATCACAGGTATGTACCAGCGGCACCTGTGGTGCCTCCTGCTGCGTTGCAGGCTGCAGGGCAGGGGCCAAGGTGTTGGTTGCGTCACTCACAGTTCAACGTCACCTGATAAATTGTCTGCATCTAGGTTTCTGCCAGTCTGACCGAGCAGCATATCGGGTAGCTGACTTACAGCTCGAAATCGCCCAAGTCGTCTGCGTGTACTTCGCTCTCGATCCGACTGACCAGCATATCGGATGCTCACTCACAGCTCGAAGTCACCGAGATAATCGGCGTGCACTTCGCTGTCGATCCGACTGACCAGCATATAGGGTGCTCACTCACAGCTCGAAGTCACCGAGATCATCGGCATGTACTTCGCTGTCGATCTGGCCGACCAGGTAGGAGCTCACTTCAACTTCCTGCGGGGCGACCTGCACGTTGTCAGAGGACAGCCAGGTGTTGATCCAGGGGATCGGGTTTTGCTTTGCGCCGGCAAAGGCTGGCTGCAGACCGACCGCGTTCATGCGCAGGTTGGTGATGTACTCCACGTATTGGCAGAGGATGTCTTTGTTCAGGCCGATCATGGAGCCGTCCTGGAACAGGTACTCGGCCCACTCTTTCTCCTGAATGGCGGCTTCCTTGAAGATCTCGAAGCAGGCTTGCTCGCACTCGGCGGCAATCTCGGCCATCTCGGGGTCGTCCTGGCCGGTGCGCATCAGGTTCAGCATATGCTGGGTGCCGGTCAGGTGCAGCGCTTCGTCACGGGCGATCATCTTGATGATCTTGGCGTTGCCTTCCATCAATTCGCGCTCGGCGAAGGCAAAGGAGCAGGCGAAGCTGACGTAGAAGCGAATTGCCTCCAGGGCATTGACGCTCATCAGGCACAGATAGAGCTTCTTCTTCAGCTCGCGCAGTGTGATGGTGCGCATCTGTCCGGCGACGCTGTGGGTCCCTTCACCGTGCAGGTTGTAGAGCGCAGTCGCTTCAATCAGGTCATCGTAGAAGCAGCTGATGGAGCCAGCGCGTTTGAGGATCTGCTCGTTGGTCACTATGTCATCGAACACCTGCCCCGGGTTGTTGACGATATTGCGAATGATGTGGGTATAGGAGCGAGAGTGGATGGTCTCCGAGAAGGCCCAGGTCTCGATCCAGGTTTCCAGCTCCGGAATGGAGACCAGCGGCAGCAGCGCCACGTTCGGGCTGCGACCCTGGATGGAATCCAGCAGGGTCTGGTACTTAAGGTTGGAGATGAAGATGTGCTGCTCGTGGGGCGGCAGCGCCTGATAGTCGATGCGGTCGTGGGAGACATCCACCTCTTCCGGGCGCCAGAAGAAGGAGAGCTGCTTCTCGATCAGCCGTTCAAAGACTTCGTGTTTTTGTTGATCATAACGGGCCACATTGACCGATTGGCCAAAAAACATCGGCTCTTTGAGCTGGTCGTTTTGGGTTTGGCAGAAAGTTGAATAGGCCATGGTTACCAGAATGTATTGAATGGATAAACAGGAGAGCGGGAGCTTGTCGCTCCCGCCCGGTTGTCAGATCTTGCAATGGCTTATATTTTACAAGCCCCACCGGCACAACCGTCATCTTGCATATCGGCTTGTGCGTCATCCGCCCCATCACGGGTGTTGTGATAGTAGAGGGTCTTGAGGCCGTATTTGTAAGCGGTCAGCAGATCCTTGAGCAACTGCTTCATCGGTACCTTGTTGCCTTCGAAACGGGCGGGGTCGTAGTTGGTGTTGGCAGAGATCGCCTGATCCACAAACTTCTGCATGATACCGACCAGCTGCAGATAGCCATCGACGCTCGGTTGCTTCCAGAGCAATTCGTATTGATCTTTCAGGCGATGATACTCGGGCACCACCTGTTTGAGAATGCCGTCCTTGGAGGCCTTGACCGAGACCAAACCGCGCGGCGGCTCTATGCCGTTGGTGGCGTTGGAGATCTGGCTGGAAGTCTCGCTCGGCATCAGGGCGGTCAGGGTGGAGTTGCGCAGCCCCACTGTCTTTATCTCTTCACGCAAGGTTTCCCAGTCCAGGTGCAGCGGCTCGTTGCACAGGTTGTCGAGATCCTTTTTATAGGTATCGATGGGCAAAATGCCCTGGGCATAGGTGGTCTCGTTGAACGCCGGGCAGGGGCCGAATTCGCGGGCCAGCTGCACGGAGGCTTTCAGCAGGTAGAACTGGATCGCCTCAAAGGTGCGGTGGGTCAGCGCCAGACCTGAGCCATCGGAGTAACGGGCGCCGTTCTTGGCCAGGTAGTAGGCGTAGTTGATGACGCCAATGCCCAGGGTGCGACGGTTCATGCTGCCTTTCTGGGCGGCCTTGAGCGGGTAGTCCTGATAGTCGAGCAGGGCATCCAGGGCGCGCACGGCGAGATCCGCCATCTCTTCCAGATCTTCCAGCTTCTCGATGGCGCCGAGGTTGAAGGCAGACAGGGTGCACAGGGCAATTTCGCCCTCTTCGTCATCCACGTTGTTGAGCGGCTTGGTGGGCAGTGCAATCTCGAGGCAGAGGTTGGACTGGCGTACTGGCGCCACGCTTGGATCGAACGGGCTGTGGGTGTTGCAGTGGTCCACGTTCTGGATGTAGATACGACCGGTGCCTGCGCGCTCCTGCATCATCAGGGAGAAGAGATCGACAGCCTTGATGGTCTTCTTGCGAATGGCCGGGTCCTGCTCGTACTTGATGTAGAGCGCTTCGAACTTGTCCTGATCCGCAAAGAACGCATCGTACAGGCCAGGAGCATCGGACGGGGAGAACAAGGTAATGTCACCGCCCTTGATCAGGCGCTGGTACATCAGCTTGTTGATCTGCACGCCGTAGTCCATGTGACGGACCCGGTTCTCTTCCACGCCGCGGTTGTTTTTCAGTACCAGCAGGCTCTCCACTTCGGTGTGCCACAGCGGGTAGAAAAGGGTGGCCGCACCACCGCGTACACCGCCCTGAGAGCAGCATTTGACCGCAGTCTGGAAGTACTTGTAGAAGGGGATGCAGCCGGTGTGGAAGGCTTCGCCGCCACGGATGGGGCTGCCCAGACCACGGATGCGGCCAGCGTTGATGCCGATGCCGGCGCGCTGGGAGACATAACGGACGATGGCGCTGGCGGTGGCATTGATGGAATCCAAGCTGTCATCGCATTCGATCAGCACGCAGGAGCTGAACTGACGGGTCGGGGTACGCACACCGCTCATGATGGGGGTCGGCAGCGAAATTTTGAAGGTCGACACCGCATCGTAGAAACGTTTAATGTAGCTCAGACGGGTATCTTTCGGATACTTGGAGAAGAGGCAGGCCGCTACCAGTATGTAGAGGAACTGCGGGCTCTCGTAGATCTCGCCGGTGACGCGGTTCTGCACCAGGTACTTGCCTTCCAGCTGCTTGACGGCGGCGTAGGAGAAGTTCATGTCACGCCAGTGATCCAGGTGCTCGTTGAGCTCCTCGAATTCGGCCTGGGTGTAGTCGGTCAGCAGGTGCTTGTCATATTTGCCCATGTCTACCAGACGGGCGACGTGCTGGTAGAGGTGGGGCGGCTCGAACTGGCCGTAGGCTTTCTTGCGCAGGTGGAAGATGGCCAGACGGGCAGCCATGTACTGGTAGTCCGGACTTTGCTCGGAGATCAGGTCAGCAGTGGCCTTGATGACGGTTTCGTGGATATCGGCGGTACGGATACCGTCATAGAACTGGATGTGGGACTTGAGTTCCACCTGGGAGACCGACACGTTGTCGAGCCCTTCGGCGGCCCAATCCAGCACGCGGTGAATTTTATCCAGATCGATGGGTTCTTTGTGGCCGTTACGCTTCGTCACAAACAAGTTCATTGGCTGATGACCTTCAGTTGATTCCCGAAAAACCATCGCACTGCGCTGGCCTCGGCGCCGTGAACGGCTGCGGGAGGTGGGGGCGTATTGTGCGATGAATCACAAGATATAGTGTTATTTTGAGTTCGAGCTACAAGATAGTGAGGTCGCCCTCGCTTTGCAATCTGTGGATAAGGCATTAGCTGTGGATAAATTGTGGGTGTCGAGACCCATGTTAGTGGACGCTCACAGTGAGTGGGTTTTCATGCGTCCGATCCGGTAAATGCAAGTCTGATGATCGAACATGGAAAATTTAAATAACTTTTTTTGCTTGCGAAAACGGGGTGTTTTTACTAGCAAATTCAGTCTGGTTATCCCTTGTGCAGCAAGGGTCAAAAGGTGTCCTGTCCCAGTCTGTTGGCGGTTGCCAAACCGCAAAAAAGGGAGATCAATCCGGACCTCCCCTGGTCTCATCCTTGTGCCTGCAACGGTCGCCAATCGTGCTCATCTGGCCACCGACTGGCGATAAAGCTGCCTTTATTATCCATCAATCTGGCTGTCTGGCGGCAAACAGGATTAGCTCAGCTCGTAACGCAGCCAGTGGTGCAGGGCCTGCACGGTATCGAAGTGCAGATCCGCGCCCCAGTCTGCGGGATCCTCGTCCTCGCTCAGATAACCCCAACCTGCGACGGCGGTGCGCATGCCCGCATTGCGGCCCGCCTCTATGTCACGCACATGATCCCCCACATAGAGGCAGTGGGCGGCGTCGACCCCCAACTGTTCACAGGCAAAGTACATGGGGGCAGGGTCGGGCTTGCGCACCGGCAGGGTGTCGGCACTCACAGTCACGCCGCAGCTGGCAAGCTCGGGCAAGGCCGCCAGCAGCGGCTCGGTCAGAAAGCCCGGCTTGTTGGTGACTATGCCCCAGGGCAGGGCACGTTCGTCCAGCCATTCGATGAGTGCCACCATGCCCTCATAGGGGCGGGTGCCGACGCAGAGGTTCGCCGCGTAGTAGTCGAGCAGGGCGGTGCGCAGGCGAGTGGCCCCCAGCTCTTCGAGCAGCTCATCGCCAAGCCCGGCCTTGAGCAGCCCGAGCGCGCCGTGGGAGGTGGTTTGACGGATGATGGCGTCAGAGAGCGGCGCAAAGCCTTCGCTCACCAGCACATGGTTGACGGCGGCGCCCAAGTCCGGCGCCGTATCGAGCAAGGTGCCGTCGAGGTCAAACAGCACACAGCGCAGCGGTACCGGCTTGTTATCAATCATCAGCCATGCTCCGGGCGGATGAACTCCACCATGTAGTTGACGTCGACGTTTTTGCCAAGCTTGAACTGGTTGGAGAGCGGCGCGTAGTGCACCCCGCTCATGTCCCGTACCAAGAGGCCTGCTGCTTCACCCATGCGACACAGCTCGGCGGGGGTGATGAACTTCTTGTGATCGTGGGTCCCTTTGGGAACCATCTTCATCAGGTATTCGGCGCCGATGATCATCATCAGATAGGCTTTCGGATTGCGGTTGATGGTGGAGACGAACACCCGTCCGCCCGGGCGCACCAGGGTGGCGATGGCGCGCAGCACCGAAGCCGGATCCGGCACATGCTCCAGCATCTCCATGCAGGTAACCACGTCATACTGGCCAGGGGCCTGGTCGGCGTGCTCCTCCGCCGTCATCTGCTGGTATTGGAGCTCCACCCCTTGTTCCAGGGCGTGCAGGCGGGCGACCCCGAGCGGTTCCTTGCCCATGTCGATGCCGGTGACGTGAGCCCCCCGACGGGCCATGCTCTCGGAGAGAATGCCGCCACCGCAGCCGATGTCGAGGATGCGCTTGCCAAACAGGCCGCCGCTCTTGTCGGTGATCCAGTCAAGGCGCACCGGATTGATTTGATGCAGTGGCTTGAACTCGCCCTCCATGTCCCACCAGCGGGAGGCAATAGCTTCAAATTTGGCGATTTCTGTCAGATCGACATTGGCATCACTATTCATATTTTGTGGATCCTGTGGCAGGGCGCGCAGGTAGCAAGACTCGGGCGCAATCTATTGTCCTAGCGGGCATTATAACGGAGACACTTTGTCACACCAGCCCGACTTGTTACCCGGATTTGTGGCTTAAGGTATTTGGCTCAGTGTGTTACCATGGCGCGCTGTTTAAGCCAAAGAACAACTAATTAGGGATTAAGGCTTTCTATGAGCGATCTGGCCAGAGAGATCACGCCGATCAACATCGAAGAAGAGCTCAAGAGTTCCTATCTTGATTACGCCATGAGCGTGATCGTAGGACGAGCTCTGCCGGATGTGCGTGATGGCTTGAAACCGGTTCACCGCCGCGTTCTGTTTGCTATGAACGAGTTGGGGAACGACTGGAACAAGCCCTATAAAAAATCGGCCCGTGTGGTCGGTGACGTAATTGGTAAATACCACCCGCACGGCGACAGTGCCGTGTATGACACCATTGTCCGCTTGGCGCAGGATTTCTCCATGCGTTACATGCTGGTCGATGGTCAGGGCAACTTCGGTTCGGTCGACGGCGACAGCGCCGCCGCCATGCGTTATACCGAAGTGCGGATGGCCCGCATCTCCCACGAGCTGCTGGCCGATCTGGACAAAGAAACCGTGGATTGGGTGCCCAACTATGATGGCACCGAGATGATCCCGGCTGTCATGCCCACCAAGGTGCCCAACCTGCTGGTCAACGGTTCATCCGGTATCGCGGTGGGCATGGCGACCAACATTCCTCCTCACAACCTCACCGAGATAGTGAACGGCTGTCTGGCGCTTATCGAGAATGGCAATCTCACCATCGATGAGTTGATGACCTACATCACAGGGCCTGATTTCCCCACCGGCGCCATCATCAATGGTCGTGCTGGCATAGTGCAGGCCTACCGTACCGGTCGTGGCTCCGTCTATGTGCGTGCCAAAGCCGAAGTGGAAGTGGACGACAAGACCAGTCGCGAGACCATCATCGTTCACGAGCTGCCTTATCAGGTGAACAAGGCGCGGTTGATCGAGAAGATCGCCGAGCTGGTCAAAGAGAAGAAGGTCGAGGGCATCAGTGCCCTGCGCGATGAGTCTGATAAAGACGGCATGCGCATCGTTATCGAGATCAAACGTGGCGAGTCTGGCGAGATTGTGCTGAACAATCTCTACAAGCACACCCAGCTGCAGACCACGTTCGGCATCAACATGGTGGCGCTCGATAACAACCAGCCCAAGGTGATGAACCTTAAAGACATTCTGGATGCGTTCCTGCTGCACCGCCGTGAGGTCGTGACCCGCCGGACCGTGTTCGAGCTGCGCAAGGCGCGGGATCGGGCTCACATCCTTGAAGGTCTGGCCGTCGCGCTGGCCAACATCGACCCCATCATAGAGCTGATCCGTCACTCCGATACGCCCGCAGACGCCAAAGCCAAACTGGTTGCCCGCGGTTGGGAGCTCGGCAACGTGGCCGCCATGCTGGAAAAAGCAGGCGACGACGCGGCCCGCCCCGAGTGGCTGGAGCCGGAATTCGGCATCCGCGAAGGTCAATATTTCCTGACCGAGCAGCAAGCCCAGGCCATCCTTGACCTGCGTCTGCACAAGCTGACCGGCCTCGAGCACGGCAAGATCCTGGAAGAGTATCAATCTCTGCTGGATCTGATTGCTGAGCTGCTGTTCATCCTGGCAAGCCCGGAACGGTTGATGGAAGTGATCCGCGATGAACTGCTGGCCGTGCGCGAGCAGTATGGCGACGAACGTCGCACCGAGATCAGCGCCTCCAGCGCCGAGATCAACATCGAAGATCTGATCACGCCGGAAGACGTGGTGGTTACCCTGTCTCACCAGGGTTACGTGAAATACCAGCCGATCACCGACTACGAGGCCCAGCGCCGCGGTGGTCGTGGCAAGTCGGCCACCCGGATCAAGGAAGAGGACTTTGTGGAACGTCTGCTGGTGGCCAACACCCATGACACCATTCTGTGCTTCTCCACCCGTGGCAAGGTCTACTGGCTCAAGGTGTATCAGCTGCCGGAGGCGTCCCGTGGTGCCCGTGGTCGTCCGATCATCAACTTGCTGCCGCTGGAAGAGGGTGAACGTATCACCGCCATCCTGCCGGTCAAAGAGTATGCCGACGACAAGTACGTCTTCTTCGCTACCGCTGATGGTACCGTGAAGAAAACCAGCCTGTCTGCGTTCAGCCGTCCGCTCTCCTCCGGTATTCGTGCCATCAACCTCAAAGAGGGTGATGAGCTGATCGGGGTGGACATCACAGATGGCAGCAACGAGATCATGCTGTTCTCCGATGCGGGCAAGGTGGTTCGCTTCAATGAAGGTAGCGGCCGCGCCGATGCAGCCGATGCTGATGTCAGCGATGATGTCGACGGAGATGACGAGAGTGTCATTGACGCTGGCAACGACGATGATGGCAGCGACAACGGCGAAGGCAGCGAGAGTACCGAAAGCAAGGGTACCTTCAAGGGCGTGCGTCCCATGGGCCGTACCGCCGGTGGGGTACGCGGTATCCGCCTGCTCAACGGTGACAAGGTGGTTTCCCTGATCGTCCCCCGTGGCGAGGGTGCCATCCTGACCGCGACCGAGAACGGTTACGGCAAGCGTACCGCGCTGACCGAGTACCCGACCAAGAGCCGTGGTACTCAGGGCGTTCGTTCCATCAAGGTGGACGAGCGTAACGGCAAGGTGATCGATGCGATCCAGGTCGACGATACCGACCAGATCATGCTTATCACCAATGGCGGCACCCTGGTACGTACTCGTGTCTCCGAAGTGAGCATCATAGGCCGCAACACAGGTGGTGTTCGTCTGATCCGTACCGGTGAAGATGAAACCGTGGTTGGCCTGCAGCGCATTGCCGAGAGCGATGAGGAAGAGAACGACGTCATGGCCATTGACGGTGAGGTGTCTGAAGGCACCGACACCACGCCAGACGCCGGCTCTGCCGCCGCAGGATCCTCTGAAGGGTCTACTGAAGAGGGCGCAGCGAGCGACGAATAATCGCGCGTTTGCCCCCATGAAAAAGAGCGACCCTTGGGTCGCTCTTTTTATTGCTGTTTTGTGCCTTGCTGCTGCTTTTACATCCGCCCCAGGGAGCCAGCTGATCGTGCCCGCTTTGATTCCTCTGCATTGCCGCACTCCCGCAATTTACCCCAAATCCTTCATGCTGGTGTCATCTCGCTGTCATTGGGCGGGGCCAAGCTGCACCTTGTACTCAACAAGCATGCCAAGCGGGCCTGGCGCTTGCATCCATCAACAGGAGCATCTTATGACCAGCTGGGTAATGTGGGAGATCTGGTGGAGCCGGGTATGGGGCGAACATCAGCAAGGATCGCTGACAGAGGAGCATGAGGACGAAGTGGCCCATGAGCCTGCACGACTGCCCGCCGAATTGACTGCACAGGGCAAGGGCACGTACGCGCCTCGGCCAAGGGGTTGAGGCCCTGCTTGTCGGCATGGTTAACCTTGTGGTGCGCCGATTAAGGGGGGAGGCGTTGTGATCCTTGTTGATGCTGTCGGGGCGATCAGAAGAGCCGCAGTTGTTCACCCGGGCGGATAAAGCCGTCCCGCCGCAGCTGAAGATGGCGCTTGCCCAGGCCCAAACGCTTGTTGATAAGCCGAAAGCGCTGGGCGAGCAAGTCCGCAAACTGGCCCTCACCGCGCATGCGGGCGCCAAAGGCGGGGCTGTTGAGCCTGCCATCCCGACTGGCTCGCAACTGGTTCAGGATGGCCTCCTTCTGGCCGGGGTAGTGCTCCTCCAGCCAGTCGCTGAACAGTGTGGTCAGCTCGTGGGGTAATCGCAGCAGTATGTAGTCGGCGCTCTGGGCGCCGGCTTCGGCTGCCGCCTTGATGATGTGCTCGAGCTCAGGTTCGTTGAGGCGCGGGATCATGGGCGCCGCCAGCACGCCGACCGGTACTCCTGCCTGTGCCAGCTTTTCAATCACCTTTAGCCGACCCGTGCCTGTGCTGGCTCTGGGTTCCAGCTGACGGCGCAAGGTTTCATTTAGTGTCGTCACCGACACCATCACCTGACAGAGTCCCTCCCGAGCCAGTTCGGCCAGCAGATCGAGGTCGCGCAAGATCATGGCGCTCTTGGTGATGATGCCGACCGGGTGGCGATGGGCCAACATCACTTCCAGCAATTGGCGGGTGAGGCGATAGTGATGCTCGATGGGCTGGTAAGGATCGGTGTTGGCCCCCAGCACGATAGTGTCCGGCTGGTAGCTGGGTTTGGCAAACTCCCGGCGCAACAGCTCGGCGGCATTGAGTTTGGCAAACAGCCTGGTCTCGAAGTCGAGGCCGGGGGATAGCTCCAGATAGGCGTGACTCGGTCTGGCATAGCAGTAGATGCAGCCATGCTCACAACCTTGATAGGGGTTGATGGAGCGACCAAAGGGCACATCCGGTGAGCGGTTGTAACTGATGATGCTGCGGGCGGTTATCTCCTTCACCTCGGTGCGGGGATCACTAGCGGCAAATGCCGCTTCCCACTCGGGTTGAGCCCAGCCGTCATCGACCGCGTCGACCCGCTGGCCGCTGAAGCGGTGATCAACATTGTGGAAACTGCCTCGTCCTGCCATAGCGTCACACTAATACTGTTTATATATACAGTCATCTTGCAAGCCTCAGTGCCAAAATACAAGCTCTCGCCATCGCTTCCTTGCTTAAAACAGCATGACAAATGGATCTCTTGCTTGATCCCTCTGATACATTTCGTTTACATAGACAAAATGCGAACTGGATCACGGAAATCATCATGAAACCCATTGTCTCCCGCTGGCTGTTTATCGGTGTACTTGGCCTGGTCATCTGGCGGCTGATCCCGCTCTCCACCGATCAGGAGCTGGCATCGGCCAATCGAGCCTGGCGTAGCGGCCAGTTCGAGACGGCGACAAAGATCTGGCAACCGCTGGCCGAGCAGGGGATCCCCCGGGCTCAGGCGCTGATGGGCTGGAGCCACGAGGTGGGGCAGGGCACAGCGCAGGACATGGAGCAAGCCATCAGCCTTTATCGCCAGTCGGCGCAGGCCGGAGACGCCTTTGGCCAATACCGGCTGGCGGAGGTCTATCTGCGCGGCGCCGGGGTGAAACGGGACCTGCGGGAGGCATTTCACTGGATGGAGCTGGCGGCCCGCAATGGTGACGTGCCCGCCATGCTCAAAGTCGGCGTGCTGCACCTGATGGGGGTAAGTGGCCGGGTCGATCTGCCCCAGGCCAAGCAGTGGCTCTATCAGGCTTCGCAGAAGGGCAACAAGCTTGCATTGAAGGTGTTGGAGGAGCTTGCCCTGGCCGAGGAGGGGAGCAGTACCTTCGATTTCAACTGGCAACCCCTGCTGAGTGAGTGACTGGCAAGCGATTCATTTGGTTGTAGAAAATCTCACCAAACTCGATACAGCCCCGCCTACTTCTGGTAGCATGGTCCGGTTTTTGGTTTGCCTTGTGCCGTTAAGCAAGCTGTTTGCGTCGCAGTGCACCTCTGCAAAGTGCTGTAGAGAGCCAGAACATCACCCTTTTTGAATGATTTTTTCCATCCCGCATGTGCCCTTTGGTAGTAGTCACTACTCTCGATCCAGCCTGTTTTTTCATATCTTTTTCTGCGCTGTAACCTATTGTTTTATCAAGGTCTAAGCGTCTTTCCTGTTCCATGCTGTGCACGTTGCTTCTGGCCTGTGTATTTAAATTTGTGTACCAACGTGTGTACCATGGACACATCAAATCAGGCGAGAACAGTGCTATGGCATTGAGTGACGCGAAGCTGCGTAAAATTGCTGGCAAGCCATATGATGGGCCGACCGAGTTACCTGATGGGCAGGGACTTTCTGCCCGTATCAGCACATCAGGGCACATCAGCTTTCAGTACCGATACCGGCACGGGGCGCATGCCCGCAGGATGTCACTGGGAACTTATGGTGATGTCACTCTGAAGGAGGCGCGGGAACGCCATGCCGAAGCTCGGCGGATCTTGCAGACAGGCACTGATCCGGCAATGGCTCGCCTAATGGAGATCAAGGAGCGTCATGTCGCTGTCACAGTAAATGACTGTCTGAACGCTTGGTTGGGTAGTCAGCAGGCAATCCGGTTGGTTCATTTCAAGCAGTGGCGTCGTCAGTTCGAGATGTACGTGATTCCCACCGTTGGCCAGTTTGTGGTGGATGACATGACGACACTGCACTGGGACAAAGTCTTTATCCCTATGCAGGAATCAGCCAGCACCCAAGCGGGGATCCTGCTTGGCAAGCTGAAGGAGGTGTTGGATTATGCCCAGCGCCGTAACATGATCAAGGCCAACACACTTGCCACTTGGAAGGTTAAGGACGTAGGTACACCTATCAAGAGCCGATCTCGTTACTTGAATGACGAGGAAATCGGCCAGTTCTGGCTGGCCGTAGACCGCACAGATATGACGGATGCCCACAAAATCCTGATGAAGCTGATTTTGCTCACTGGTTGTCGTGGGGTGGAGATCCGAACCGCCAAGAAGGCCGACATTGACTTAGTTAAGGGCCAATGGAGGGTAACTGATGATGATTCCAAAACAGGGATTGGCTTCTTGCGGGGGCTATCGCACCAGGCTTGTGAGCTGTTTGCAGCAGCCTTTGAGTTCTTTCCTGACCATGTCTATGTATTCCCGCCTGCTCGCAGCTTAGAAGATCGACCAATGGCAGCCAGTGTACTGTTGAGTTTGGCTAAGCAAGTAGGGAAGATAATGGGTGTCACTGACTGGGGTAACCATGACCTGCGTCGTACCGTAAAGACGGTAATGAGCCGGATCGGTGTACATCCCCATGTGTCGGAGAAAGTGCTTGGTCACAGATTGGCAGGGATTCTTGCCGTCTATGACCAGCACGACTATGCCGATGAGCAGAGGGAGGCCCTTGAGCGTTGGGCCGCCCACATTGCTCAGTGTTGTGCTGATGGATGTGACTCCGCAAGCATCAGCCCACGCTCCACCAGAAACGCGATTACTTCGTGACGGCGCCATAGGGTGCCCCCCTTGGCCATCCAGTTGAGTGGCTTGGGGAACGGGGTGCCTTGTGCTTCCCACTCCAGCCGGCGGCGGTAGAAAGTAGTTCTGCCTATCCCGCCGAGCAGTTGCTCGATATCGCAACGGCGGATCAGTGCTGGTGTTTGAATGTAGTTTGCCATGTATCCTCCGGAGTCCTAGAACGGGATCTCATCATCATCAAAGTCCATCGGCGGTTCATTGTAAGCCGGTGGTGCTGGTTGCTGGGTTGGTCGACCGTATCCGCCCTGCTGCTGTGGCACTGGTGCTTGCTGTGGCTGGCTGCCCTGTTGTTTGCTGCCGAGCATCTGCATCACCCCGGTGAAGCTATCGACCAGCACCTCGGTGGTGTAGCGCTCCTGGCCGCTCTGGTCCTGCCATCTTCGAGTCTGCAGTTTCCCTTCAACGTAGACTTGAGCACCTTTCTTCAGATACTCGCCGGCCACTTCGGCCAACTTGCCCATAATGACCACTCGGTGCCACTCTGTACGCTCCTTCTGGGTATTGGTCTGCTTGTCGCGCCAAGTCTCAGAGGTGGCCAAGGTGATGCTGGTAACAGCACCGCCGCTTGGCATATAGCGGACTTCTGGATCCTGGCCGAGGTTGCCGATCAGGATGACCTTGTTAATCCCGCGTCTCATTAGTGGGCCTCCATGGCTTGATAGAGCTGCTGGTACTGGGAATTCACCTGTTTCCATTGCGGGTCATTGGCCAATTTGAGGCAATGAATGCGGCGAGCCATGGCAAATTTTGCCTTGTCCAACATGTTGGCGCTGGCCGCGTGGTGCTGAGCCTTCTTGTATGAAAGAGCGGCAGCAGGGTAGTCTGCGGTTTGCTCTTGCAGGATGGCTTGCTTGAGGTCATCCCTGTAATTGCGCTGGTAGAGTCTGATATCCATCGTGTCCTCCCGGACAGTCGCTGTTACATCATTTCCAATATGGTGCCAACCAGGACGGCCAGCCCTTCAATCACTTCCCTCTTCACATTCCTGATACTCCAGTTCGGTGAAGTTGAGGTAGTGGGCGGCCGCCTGGTCGATGGCAGCCACTCTGATCTGCTGGCTGGTCATCGGGTGGTGTGCCTCGATGGTGCCGGTTAGCCGATCCGGTGCAGCGCCAAGCTCGGTTGCCGCATTCAGGGTGTAGTGGTAGCGGTGCATTTCGTAGCTCCTTCTGTGGTGTCAGCTTGCCAATGGTAGCCACCGTGTTTCTCTTGCTGGCCAGCGAGGCAGCGGGTGATGCTGACTCTGACAAAGCCGCCGATGGTTTCCGCATCGGTGATGCTGTCGAATCTGACGACCTGATCTCCTGCGGTGCCTATCACTGGTGTCTTGTGCCACTGTGGGGTCTGCACTGCATCGACATAAAGGCGGCGGGTGTTCCGCCCCTTGCCGTTGGCATCAAGGATGCAACTGTGCTCAACCCTAGTAGTGAAACGAGACTCCCGATGGATCTGGCTCATCACCATGCTGGCCTTGATCGCAGTGATGGCGAACTCAGTTGCCACATCCCCACACAGAGCCCCCTCTACCCGGGTATGCACCCACTCGGCAACGTCCTGAACGATGCTCATGCATCCTCCATCAAAGCTTGAATGATGCGCATGCCTGCCAGTGGGGGGACAGCATTGCCAGCCATATGAACAGTCAGGCGGTGGTTATCGGGGCGCTTAATGTTTGCCGGAAAGCTCATAGCCAGCAGATTCTCTTCTGCTGTCAGCATCCGCATGCAGTCACCATCAACAACTGCCCAGCGATCCCGGGTTGTAATTGTTCCGATGGGGCGGTCCATGCTGCGGCCGGAGCGTGTGTTTCCGTAGTAACTCATCACAAAGCGATCGCCATATATGGCCCTACCATTAGCTACCCGTTCCAGTGTTGCCTCCGCTCTGCCGGTTTTCTCTATAGGCGACCATCTCCCGGCAGAGAAGTCGATGAATGCAGCTGCAGGGACATGTTCAAGGCTCGGCAGATGCAGCGTCAGCGGGCTGGCAGAGCGGGTGCAGACGATAAACAGACGAATCCGCTCCTGCGGTACACCGAGATCTGCGCAGTTGACCACATGCGGAGCCAAGGCATAGCCAAGAGCCTGCATGGCTGCAGCCCAAGCTTGGTAGAGCGGCCAATCCATGAACTCGGGTACGTTCTCCACGATTGCCGCTGGTGGTCGATGGAACTCCAGCGCAGAGACAACTGCCCACGCAGTTGATCTGCTTGCGTCGTGCTGAGGGTTGCCGCTTGCCTTGCCCCTTGCCTTGCTGTGGCCTTGGCAGCAGGGGGAGGCGAGCAAGAGATCATGGGCTGGCACCGAAGCCCAGTCGGCCTGGTGCAGATCTTGGCAAATGTGCTGGGTGTCAGGGTGGTTGGCGCTGTGCCAGTGCACCGCATCCGGCCAATGGTTTGCTGCCCACAGAACATTACACCCAGCCATCTTTGCTCCGGTGGACCAGCCGCCAAGCCCGGCAAATAGGTCTATGACTCTCATGCTGCCTCCCCATCATTCAGCGAGAGTCTCAGCTGCGCTTCTTCAGGGTTCAGCAGGTGTTTGGCCATTTTGGTCGCAGCACTGAGCGTGGACTCTTGGTCACCCTCTCCATCCTGCAGATTGTGGATGTAGCCAGCCAGCAGGCGGGTATTTGCAGGGGTAAGCAGATCCGCTTCATCAATCTGATAGATGATCGACTTGATGGCTGGGAAATGTTGCCAATCGTTCAGCGGCTCAATAGCGTGGATTACCTCAAACCCCATCTGAGTCAGAGCGACTTTTGTAACTGCTGTGTGGTCATCGGCCTCCTTGGATAGATCCCAAGATGGATCCCAACCTGCCGGCTTGGCGACGGCAGGTTCGTCCTGCAGCATGGCTGGCTCGGTAGAAACGGCCTTGGCGATGGCCTGGCTGGCTTCTTCGTTGAGCGCTACAGCCTGGCGGTGGATCATGTCGAGGATGATCTGGCCGGTGGTGATAAGGTCATCCCGACGCAGGCGTGCTTCTGGTCGGCGATCGCCTTGCCAGCTGATATCGAAGATCACCACGGCAGAGGCAAAGCCGGAGGCGCTGGGCTTGTCTTTCTTGGGATCGCGGGGGACGTACCATTCCGGCACTTCAAAGCCGATGCGGCCGCTGATGAACTGGATGAAGTCGACATCCTCCGGCCACCAAGCCTCGCTGGTTGCGGCTTTGATGAGCAACATGATCTTGGCACCTTGAGCCCGTTGCTCGCGGCAATAGTTGAGAATGGCCTCCATCCCGGTGATGGCGTTGCCGTCAGCATCCGTGCAGGGGCGGGAGTAGGGCGGATTGCCGAAGGCGGCTCCACCCAGTCGGCGCAGGTCCGAAGCGAGATCCTGAGTCAGGGCATTGTCCTCGGCGTCGTAGTAGTTCGGTACCAGGGCGTTGCTGTCGTCAGCGAACATGTCGAGTACCACTGGCCCCAGAGTGGGGACGAACTGGTGGAAGAGGCCCCAGGCCAACGCTTTGGGGGTCTGCCACTGATCTCCTATCTGCTTGAGTTCATGGTCAGGCTGGGTTTGAAGTAGGGCCAAAGCCTCGGCGTAATGATTCATGATCACTTCATCCATCAGTTGCAATCCGAGCCCCGGATCAGGGTTTGGCCTTCCTGGCCGACTCGGCCTTCTTCGCGATCCTGGCTACTGCGCGGGCCGCCTTGAGGCACTCATCGAACACCTTCCCTTTGGCGAAGATAGGTGTCCGGTCGAAATAGCGGGTAGCTTCTGTCACACCCAACGAGACTGCATGGGGAGGGAATTCCTCTTTCTCCAGCATTGCCTGGGTATGTTTGGCAATGAACTCGCGTGGGTGCATGGCTGCCTCCGCTCTTTCTGGAACAAGTCTCATCACACAAGCGACAGGCAATAGAAGTCCGTGACCCGCTGATGGGCCGCTATCGCTTGTGGGATAAGGGCCCCGTTGCCGGGGCCAGGAGAGAGCAATAGCCACATGCGTTGCACCTGTGGCGGTGGCTTGAGCACTTCACAGTGAGTCAGCCGTTCTGGTTGTTGGCACCGGTGCGCCCTCACGGACAGACCTACCTATCGAAACTGTCGCCTCTCGGCGAGGGCTTTGTTGGCGCTTCACAGCGGGACAAAGCATCCGCTTAACCCCGCGGTGGGAATGTGGTGGCCTACGATTGCAGTTCTTATCGGCACCTCCCGGCTGCTTGCAGCTGATGGGATGGTTGTCACCACAACTCAGTTGGTTCTGGTCGCCGGTTCGCTCGTCCGTGGGCGCTAAGCCTCGTAAGTCCCCTGCAAAACCAACTACCTTGAACAACAATGAACCAAAGGTATATTTTTGTAAAGTACCATTGGTTCATTTATTTCTTTGGATAGCAAAAACCCGCCAAGGTGGCGGGTGATCAGAAATGATGATGGGTCTATTCAGGAGTATACGAGCCGATAACCACGCCGCAGATTTTGGCGGGCTGAACATGATCATTGATTGTGTAGCGAGGGTTTAAGGCCTTCAAATATGTTTTACCCGTCTCATTTTCTGCCAATTCTTTAAAGGTACAACTGCCATCTTCCAGACCTGCAATGACACGTAGCCCTGCTTTGGGGGCATGATCGGGATCGACAAAAATTATCGTTCCCTCTGGATAGCTTCGCTGGCCATTTGGATTAGTCATAGAGTCGCCACGTACC
This sequence comes from Aeromonas sp. TS_SC_11, assembly GCF_057318915.1. Taxonomy (NCBI): domain Bacteria; kingdom Pseudomonadati; phylum Pseudomonadota; class Gammaproteobacteria; order Aeromonadales; family Aeromonadaceae; genus Aeromonas; species Aeromonas sp. TS_SC_11. The sequence goes on along the minus strand of NZ_CM170470.1, from coordinate 3,628,684 downwards.
ATTAAAGCAAAAGTACGGGGCCCAGCCTTGGGATTGGGGCAGGCATAGTATGGCGTATCATCCGCAATAAAGTCGGGGCTATCTGACAAGCAGAATTCACCAGCCTGTACCCAGGAGATTAAAGGCACCATCTTAATATTACTCGAGGGCACAGGGATCAGCTCTTGTTCTCTATCTATTGCCTCTTCTCCCAACTGAAGCCATACGAACGAGACACCGAGGAAATCTGCCAGTTTACGCCCGTTTTCCGAGGTAGGGATGGCTTCATCATTCAGGTATTTGCTGATGGCCTTGGGCGTGACTTTGATGGCATCAGACAAAATTTTGCCTCTGCCCCGCATGGGTAAGCCTTTCTTGTCAGCTGCATGATGTAGCCGAGCCGCATATGAGTCGCGGTCTTTCAGTTTGTGAACCATACGTTCAATACTATATGCGCTTGCATGTACTTTCAGTTCCGATCTATGGTGTACCAAAGGTTCACATTCATTGAGGTGCATATGGCCTCTCTACGAGAAGTCATCGACTCCATAGGTGTAAAAGTGGCGGCGGATGCGTGTCTAGTCAGCGTTCGGGCTGTTTATAAATGGCGAAAAACTAACACGCTGCCCCATACGGATTACAGCGGTGTTACTCAGCATGCAGTTCGTCTTGCCGAGGTCTCCGGCGGTTCATTTTCACCATCTGAAATATTGGCATGTGGTCGGCCCAAACCCGTAAACGTATGAGGTCATCATGGCAAACACTACCGAAAAAACCACGTTAAACCAGGGCTCTGTTTTGCGTACCGATGTACTAGCTGCTGCGTATTTGCTGGGGCAGATCAGCAATATCAGCGACTTGGCTCGCAAGCTAGGTAAGAGCCCAGTGGTACTGGCCAATAAGATGAACCCCGATTGCGACAGTCACCACTTGAATTTGGGGGAGGCGGTTGCCGTCACTGAGCTGGCAGATGACAACTGCATCCTGGAAGCATGGGCTGCAGGTCGTGGCCTGATGTTGGTTGCGAGACCTCATGGCTCTGTCAGTGATGATGAGCTGGTGGAGCAGGTACTGCTGGCCCAGTCCGTGTTCGGCAAGCTGATGCAGGCCATTCATGATGCCCGTGCTGATGGGGTGATTGACCGAATAGAGCAGGGCCAGATTGAACGGGTTGGCGCCTTGGTTGCTGAGCAGGTGATGGGGCTGATCTGTTCTACCGCCGCCAATGTGCGACAGCTGCCGACGACTACCAACAACAAGTAGAAAAGGGCGGCCCCGCGCTGCGTCAACAGCCGGGACCATGGTTCAAACATCGAAAGGGATGTGAACATGAAAGATCTTATCCAACCGAGCTCAGTCAGGCAAGCAATGCCGCAACTGCAGTTTGTTAACGGATACCGGCTGGTGGTGATGGGGCTGTCGTTACCCATCAGTGCTGAACAGGCCAGGATGGTGTTTGCCCAACTGCAGCACATGGGAGGCCGTCATGGGTGAAGTTGTGAGGCTTTTGGCCCAGGTAGCCACCTCGGCCAGAAAGAAGGTGTGCAACATGAGTGACAACCGTCGCAGCGGCTATGTGGTGTGCTGGCGCTCGTTGCTGCAAGCAGAGTGGGCCCGTAATGCCACCAAGCTGGCGGCCTGGATTCGGTTGATCAGCATGGCGGCCTATGAGGCTGGCCCTGTGCACTACAAGGGGCGTGACTGGCATCTGCTGCGGGGCCAACTGGTGATCAGCGCCACCGAGCTGGGCCTGCAACTCCGTGACGAGCGAGGCCGTGGGCTCGACAAGAAGGGGGCAGAGCGCATGCTGGCCTGGTTTGCCAAGGAGGGGATGATTGAGCTGCGTGGCACCCCATGGGGAACCATCATCGAGATCTGCCACTATGACGACTATCAGGCCGTTGTGCAGCCAGTCGCCACTAATTGCGAATCGTTCGCAACAGAGCAGTTTGAGGGCGCGACAAAAGGGACACCCATCGGGGTACCGACTGGGGCGCCGAGTGTCCCGCCCAATCCCATGTCTTGCGCAGTTTTGAGTGGGTGTGATGGGGCGCCCACTGTCCCGCGCATCGGGGCCCCGACCGTCGCGACAACAGAACAAGAAGTAAAAGAAAAGGAAACTACAGAGGATCTTAAACAGATCTCTTGTCCGGTTTCTGACGAAACCGAACGCGACCGGAAGGATACGGCCTCGTTGGCCATCAGCGTGGATGCCAGGACCGTGCTGGCACACTTCAATGCGGTAGCCGATCGCCGTTACCAGGCCAAACCCACCGCCCTGCAAAACATCAATGCCCGGCTGACAGAGGGGCACAGCATGGCTGACCTGATGCTGGTTGCCGAGTTCAAAAGCGCCCACTGGGCGGCCGACCTGAAGATGGCCGAGTACCTGCGCCCGATGACGGTGTATGCCCCGCAGAAGTTCCCGGGATATCTCGCCGCAGCCCGGCGCTGGGAGCAGGTTGGGCGGCCCCGCTGTGTTAACGGGGAGTGGGAGGGCTTCGAGCGCAAGCGCACCTTGTCCAATCTGGCGCAGGCTAAGCAGCAGGCTCAGGCCATCATGGCCGCCACGGGAGGGCTCGGCTATGACGATAACACCATCCTCTGACATGGCCGTGCGGCATCAAGGCGGCTTGCCTACCGAACAGCGCACTGCCGACCCGATCGCCTTGTTCCTGGCCAACGAGTTATTCCCGATGATGACGGCGTTCTGGCCCGCCAGTGCCAACCAGCTCGACAGCAACGCTAGCAATACCGCCCAGGCCTGGGCGCTGATGCTCAGGGGCTTCCCTGTCGGTCAGGTTCGCGAAGCGGTGGTAGTGCTGGCCGAGGATGCCAGTCGTCAGTTCGCACCGCGTCCGGCCGAGGTCAAGGCCGCTATCTTGCAGCGCAATCCGGTACCGAAGTGTGCCCCAGCTGGGCGCTTTATCTCCATACGTGCCTGCGAGATGCAGGCGGAGGCCAGGGTCTATGTGCGTGATCGTCAGGTGACCGATGAAGCGCTGCAGGCCGAGTTGCAGCAACTGCTGGCAGAGCTGCGCATTGAGGGTGTGACGATTACGGGGAGGATTCGGTGATGGCTGGTCAATTCAATGCAAACGTCGAGCGCGATGTGCGCGAGGCGAAGTTCTGCCGAGTGGTCATTTATCCGCCGGTGCGGGGCTGGGTGGGGGAGCGGGTGCACCTGGAGGTGTCGAACTCACTGGATACTCTTGGCAAGACCGATGCTGCCACCGGTGCCGGGTATTACCTGGTGTGGGATGGGGCCGAGGAGGCACGGGCAGAAGCTGCGCGGATCCGGGGGCAGGCGGTGGAGCTGGTGAGGGTAGGGGCATGATGCACTACTACGCCCAGCACACCCCGACCCGGGATTGGCAAGCCCCGCTGCTGGGCATTGAGGAGCTGGTGAAGGCGCAGGAGGCCGGCATCTGTGTGTCGATCGGGATGTGGGTGATCCACGATATCGGATTTGGTGCCTGGAGCACCGAGATAGGAGAGATTGTCGGGACTGCCATGAACAAGGCAGCTCATCAAGCCACCACCGGGAGGGGGAGGAAGGGATGAATATTGAATGGATGTTGTTGGCCCTTATGTTGGCCTGGGCTGCGTTTCTTGCTCTTGTTTGGCTCTCGCTGCGCGAATGGCTGGCGGAGGAAGAGGAGCGTGGTCTTGAGTGGGATGAGTTTGAGGTAGAGCCCCGACTGGTATCTGCCTGTCGTGAGCTCACCGAGCTGGCGGCGAAGACCAAGGAGGCCAGTCATGGTTAAGGCTTTCTTCCTGCTGATGTATGTGTTCGTGGCGCTGTTTGCGCTGGCTCATATGCCCTACGAGGGTGGGATTGGCTGGCAGATGTTGCATGCCCCTGTGGTGTGGGTGATCTCCGCGGGTTGGGTGTTGGTTATGTTCCCTCGCCAGGTTACCCGTCTACTGCTGGCTCCGCTGCGGGCCGTTTTACTGGTGCTGGTATGGTGCGGCACCCTGCTGTTGGCGTTGGCAAAAGCCGTCTTGGTGACGCTGAACCGTATGAATCGCGATCTGGCCGAGGAGGCCCATCATGACCATTAAACCGAAGGAACTGACTGAGCAGGGCCTGATCGACCTGGCCGGCGTGAAGGTGTATATCGCCGGGCCGATGAGCGGTTTTCCCATGTTTAATCGGCCCATGTTCTTTGCTGCCGAAGTCTATCTGCACGGCCAGGGTGCATGGGTGATGAATCCTGCCGTGTTACCGGATGGTTGGACTCATGACGCCTACATGCGGATCGCCATTCCCATGTTGATGGAATGCGATGCGGTGGCCTTTTTGCCGGGTTGGCAGCAGAGCAAGGGGGCGCGGCAAGAGTTCACCCGGGCCCATGCCTTTGGGTTGAGCCTGTTTCAACTGGATATGGACGAAGTGGCCGGTGAAGTGTGGGCCAAGCAGCACTTACCCCTGGTTGTATAGGCACTCACTGCTCTGAAAAGCCTTATGAGTGGTGATTGTTGGCTGTATAAATAAACAGTATTATTTTGTAGCTAAACCTTACTCATGACAATCGGGAGAGTGACATGCAGGTGTTGAGCTTTGATAGCGCAGAGTTTGGCAAAGTGCGCTTGATCCAGGAAGACGGGCGGGTGCTGTTCTGTGCTGTCGACGTGTGTAAGGCGTTGGGCTACAGCAATGCGCGGGATGCGGTGCGCCGCCATGTGGATGAGGGGGATGTCGTGAAGCGCGACACCCCCACAACCAGCGGTGTGCAGGAGGTTGCTGACCAAGATGCGGCGCCCTTCCACCAAGTCACCGGATAAGCAGAAGGAGTTCTGGGCGATCACGCCCAAAGGGCTGCTGTTCGGCAAGAACATTGTGGATCCGCGCTGTCAGCGCGAGACGCAGCCGCACTGGTACCAGAGCCGGTTCGCCGACTTGTTGGCCAAGGTTGGGCTGGGACAAGTGGCGGCCTGAAACTGACAATTTAATCGAGGTTCTGGACGTATGAGTAATTCAAGTTTGGTCGCAGTGGTGGATATCGAGACCCTCGCGCAGGGTCATGATGCGGTGATCGGCGCCATCGGGGTGGTGATTGTGGATGTGGCGCAGCTGCGTACTGTGGATGAGTTTTACTGCCGGGTGGATCTGGCACAGGGCCGCCAGCGTGATGATGACACCATGGCATTTTGGGAGCGACAGAAGAGCGAGAGCCCAGTGGCGTGGGAAGAGATGTTCGGCAATGCTGGCCGGCTGTTCCTGGTGGATGCGCTTCAAGCCCTCTCCAACTTCTTGGGTCGCCATTTTGACAAGGTGGCTCTGGTCGAGCTGATGGGCAATGGCAGCGAGTTCGACAACGTACTGCTGGCTGATGCCTACCAGCAGTGGGGTGTCGATCAGCCTTGGTGGTTCCGTGGTAACCAGAGCCTGCGGACTGTGGTGTGGATGGGGCGGCAACTGTTGGGCATTGATCCCAAGTATCAATTGCCGTTCGAGGGTACCCGCCATCACGCACTGCACGATGCCCGCCATGAGGCGGCATACCTGATCCACATACTGACAGCCTTCAAGCAAGGGCTTGCCGGCGGCGAATTAGCACACAATGACATTGAGTCTGGCGCAACTTCCTGAGCAGGAACGCCAGAAAGTAGAATTGGATAAGCTGGCGGCTTGGCTGGTTTGGCAGTGCCGCCGCAACCTGGTGACTCGAGAGGATGTTGCCAAGGCCATCACCGGTCAGCCAGAGGAATACCGGACGTATTTCCTTTAGCGGCTGAACTATTACCGTGAGGTAAAGGGGTCACATGAGCAAGTTTACTAGCCGCAGCGCGGCCAGAGCACACCATTTACAGCAGCAAGCCAGCAACCCGGCTGGTGCGGCACTTAACGAGAGTGCTGCGCTGTTCCGTTCCATCGACACCGCCTGCCCGGGGCTGACCGCCGCCGAGGCTGCCCGCCGGGTCATTGCCTCTGAATCACTGGCCGTGCGCCGTAGCGCAAGTTACCAGCTACTGGCTCGCCTGGGCCCACTGCTCGATAAGCTGGAGATGGTGGAGAAGTTGGGATGATGCCAACACATCCGGTGTTTGTGCCAGCCATGGGGCTGGTGCTGCTGGAGGTGGGAGAGGGGCTGGCCACGTTGCGTTCCTCTCTTGGTAATCGTCCGGCGGTGTTGGTCCCAGCCTGCGAAAAGGGGGATCTGCTGGCGCAATTCCCTGAGTTGGCAAGCGCTCTGCTGGATCCTGCCATCGTTAATGCCGCCGGTGGCGAGCTGGCCTTGCGTAGTGTGGGTCAGTGCCTGATCGGCGAGGGGTGCATTGGCGAGTCGGTCACCACCGAGATGGGTGGCCTGCCGCTCCCCCTGTGCTGGCACCACGACAACGAGTTCCGCGACGGCCAGCTGCCGTTCAATCAGGGTGAGCATGCCGAGGCAATCGCCCGGGCGCTGCTGACCCGGGTGGCGGGCTGGTGCGGGGTCGTCCTTGCCCAGTTGCAGGCGCGGGATCTCTGTTGGTGGGCCAGCGTGTTCAAGGTGCAGGGTCTGCTGCCCATTGATGTGGTGCGCCATGCTTGCCGGCTGCCGCCGGTGGGGCCAGACAGGGTGCTGATCCCTGGGCGTGGTTATCGCGAGAGCGATGCCCGCTATCGGGTGAACCGCCCCGAGCTGATGGAGCAGGACCCGCTGGTCGAGCTGCGTGGCCGGCTGCGCATCAAACCAGCGGTGAAGACGATCGATCCTGAGCCTCCGATGCTACACATCCCCCGCCCCAAGATGAAACGGTGGGAGTCTGCCAACTATCTGGCGTTCGTGCGCCAGCTGCCTTGTGTGGTGACCGGCCAGACCGATGGCATCGAAGCGCACCATGTGGTGGGGCACGGGCTCAGCGTGATGGGCAGCAAGACCCATGACCTGATGACTTTCCCGCTTTGCCACCAGGCACACATGGAATTGCACAACAATGGTTGGCAGCAATGGGAGCAAACCCACGGAAGCCAGCTAGATCACGTCGCGATGACGTTAAACAAGGCCGCCGGCCTGGGAGTGTTTGGATGACACCATACAGTACGAAAGTCGTGAAGGCGCGGGCTCGCCCACAGCCGATACCGGGCACTATGAACAAGACCGAGCAGGCCTATGCCGATCATCTTCGGCTGCTGATGCTGGCGGGGGAGGTGCTCTCCTATGAGTTCGAGCCGCTCAAGCTGCGGCTGGCGGACAAAACCTTCTACACCCCGGACTTTATGGTGGTGCGTAAGGATGGGTTGATCGAGCTGCACGAGGTGAAGGGGTTCTGGGAGGATGACGCCCGGGTCAAGATCAAGGTGGCGGCCAAGCAGCACTGGATGTTCACCTTCGTGGGCGTGATGCGCCATGGTGCCAACTGGTCACTGGAGGCATTCTGATGCGGCTTGAATATGCACTTTCAATTGGTGAACCCCGTTCGGTGATGCTGCAGGCTATTCAGTCGCGCTCCACTGGCCCTTCTCATTTGACCCAGGCCGATGTGCTGGGGGCGCTTGGGCTGGTGCAGAAATATGAAGGCGTGGGACTGGCGCTGATGATGGCCCGTTACACAAAAGATAAGGCCAGCTATCGCAAGGCGGTGATCGGGGTAATGGCACACTGCAGCAAGCAGGCCGCCAAGTATGTGGGCTCTATCAAGTCGCGTGGTCATGCCATGGCCCTGAAAACCATCGCTGCTCTGGCTGTGGAACACTACTGCCGTACCGCAGATATCCCGGATGCGGCTTGTCAGTGCAAGGGGAGGGGAAATGTGCGGGATATGGAAGCATCCCGCTTGCACGGTAAGCCCATCGACAAGATCTGCCCGCGCTGTGGCGGTACCGGCCTGCGTCCCATTCCTGGCACACAGATACGACGAGCAATCGAGCCACGACTGGGCCCCCTAAGCCGTGGAGAATGGGAGCAGCAGTGGTATCCGCTCTATCAAGCTGTGCTGGCCTGGTGTCATGTGCAGGAGAGTGAGGTGGAAGCTTTCTACAAGCGAGTGACGGCGGCGTGATATTTGCCGTTGAATTTTTCCATAGCAGGCTTCTCGCATGTGTTTTTGTACAGAAGTAAGGTGGGGACAAGTGAGTATCTCTAGACATCGGAGATAGTCTGGTAATATCATAATTTCTCGTGATGGGTTTGTTTTTTGCGAAGTAATAAGGAATGCTTTGCTATCAGCATAACAAGAAATTCCATCTGTTCATAGCTATGTTAAATGCTCAAAAAAAATGATGTTACTTATTTTATAAAAAGTAAGGGTATTCATGAGACTAAAGATTGAACACGACAAGGTGATTCTTGTTGAGAAAAATGAGAAGGATTTTCATAAGGAACTAAAGAAACAAAAAATCATAATTAGTCACTTTAGTAATGCTGATCGATTGGAATATCGTCGGTTTAAATTCTTATTAATAAAACAAAGTGGTAGTTATCTTGGCTATGTTATCTTAGCTGAAACAATTAATAAGGGTACTGGTGCTAAGACTTGGATTCTTACAAATATAGAGATATCTCCTCAAATAAGAGGGCAGGGTGTCGGTTCGGTCACTCTTGCAAAAGTACACGGAATTTTCATTGCTGAATTAAAAGTAAAATCTTATATTGTTACATTAAATAGCTATGTAATGTATAAAATGATTGTGCGTGAAAATTTGAAAGGAAATGTAGATTTTTATTGTTTAATTAACTCTGAATACTCTGTAGATGAAATGAAAAAAGAAGAAATACATTTGGCGCAAACATTTATACAAAAGCCAAATGCTCATGCGGATATGGTAGTATCATTTGATAAGGAAGAGTCTGAAAGACTCAAGCCTATATATTTTAAAGTAAGTTAACTTGTTTGCACATTCCTTAGCTGTACAGATCTAGTTATCACCTGACACCGGCCTCAAACCGGTGTCTTGTTTACGCTACTTTAGTGCGCACTTCCTTCGGTATCAATTTCAGACCCTTCTTGAACATGCTGTAGGGGGTCTGTCCCTCCATCATCCTGCCCTGATGTGGCCGCTGGGTGTTGTAGTGTTCCAAGCAGCTCTCTAGGTCTATCTGCATCTGCTCTACCGACTCATACCAGGTTGTTCTCCCCTTGATACGGAAGTGTTCATCCAGCAAGGTTCGATGCAGTCGTTCGATAAAGCAGTTGCTCTGCGGCCTGCGCACCTTGGTGGTCCGGTGCTCAATCCCCTCCAGTTGCAGGAATAGCTCGTAGGGGGTGGTCAGGTTGTCCACAGAACTCGCGCCCGTTGTCCGACAGGATGGTATAGACCCGTGCCTCGTGGGCTTCGAAAAACGGTAGCACTGTTTCATTGAGCACATGAACCGAGGTCACCGGAAGCTTGCTGGTGTAGAGCCGTCCCCAAGCGTGGCGGCTATAGCAGTTGAGCACGGTTTGCATATACACCTTACCAACCTCCTTGAACGCGCCGACGAAGAAGGTGTAGTGGACCTCAATCTGGCGTTCGCGAAACTCGGGGCTGAAGCGCTCTAACAGGCGAATTTGCTCGTCATTGAGATCAATGGTCTGCTCCCGGTGGGTTTTCTCGAGGCGCAACAAGCGGTCGTGTTTGGAGAGCAAGTCATGCCGTTGCCACACGCCACGCACCCCACCGGCACTGACATTGATACCTTGCAGAGCCAGTTCTTGCGCGACCCGCAGCGGGCCATGAGTTGGTCTGGTGAGGGAGTAATCGAGGATAGCCTGTTCAATCTCGGGCGCAACCCGATTGGGATGAGCGCCTTTACAGCCGGGCAATTTGTCGAGCAAGCCCTCGGCGCTATAGGTCTGGTAATTACGGCGAATTTCGTAGAACTGCTGACGGCTGTAGCCGATGAGCTTGCAGGCTTTGCTGACGTTATTGAGCTCTTTGGCGAGCGCTAGTAGCAGGCTGAGTTTGCGACGTGCTACTTTCTCGTTGGTGGTCATACGGTGACTCCAGATAACACGGTAGGGGTACCGTTTTGTTATCCGGTTTGAAGCCGTATGACCACTCTCTTTTGTGGGCTACTGTCAGGTGAATACCGGCGTTGTTGCCCAAATCGATGCAGCTTGAATGGAACTTGCTGAGGGCTCGGTGATCTGATCACCACCATCCCTTTCAAGTCTGCATCATGGGCACGTCGCTTCACCCCATCACCAACTGGCCTAAATACAACAGGTCTCTGATTAACCGTGGTTCACTCACCTTCTGGGTTGATGCCGAGGCCATGAGCAACTGGTTTCATCATGACCATCATGACCATCATGACCATCATGACCATCATGACCATCATGACCATCATGGGCGGCGGGGGCGCAGCCAGCTTTACACTGACCAGACCATCTGCACCTTCCTGATGCTCAAGGGGATTTTCAACCTCACTCTGCGGGCTACTCAGGGACTACTCGACTCCTTGTTCGAGTTGATGAATGTGCCGTTGTGCGCACCGGACTATAGCTGTGTCAGCAAGCGGGCACGCACGGTGACGGTGGTTTATCGACAGCCCCCAAAGGGGCGCATTACTGACTTGGTTATCGACTCAACCGGGCTGAAGGTGTTTGGTGAAGGCTAGTGGAAGGTCAGAAAGCACGGTGTTGAGAAACGGCGAGTCTGGCGCAAGTTACATCTGGCGGTAGACCCGGTGACCCACGATATCGTGGCGGCGGAAGTCTCGCTGGAAAATGTCCATGATGCCGAGGTGCTGCCGACTCTGCTCAATCCACTGCGGCGCAAGCTGGGACGTGTTTATGCGGATGGAGCCTATGACAGCAAAGCCAGCCATCAGCTGATCTCGCACAAAGGGGCGACAGCCTCTATCCCGCCTCGCAAGAGCGCGGGGTTATGGAAAAAAGGGCACCCAAGAAATGAGGCTGTGCTGGTGATGCGCAAGGAGGGGCTCCGGAGAACTTGTCCTAAATTTTGTGGTCCACCGCAAATTACTTTTCATTCACACTCGCTTGAGAGTCATGTTGCAGTATGATGCACATCAAACAGGGGAAAGCGTTCACAATTGAGTTTTTATGAGTATTGATGAATTTGTGAGCGCTATTAGCTATATCTATGGCATCCATGCGAGCAAGAACCCTGATTGCGATTGTGCATCGTTTACTTACGAATTAGAAATCTGAGAAGGTGTGTATGGTAATTTATGTTGAGCGTCATTTCTAATGTCAGTAGATATAATATCCCTGTATTTGGAGCTCGTTAGGCCTTTTCCTCTCAGTCAATGTGCCTATGAAAATGATATTTTAAGTATAAGAATTTGATTGAAATTTTCTTTTATTATGGAGATGCAAGTGAGTATAGAAAATACATCAAAAGTCCTTTCAAATAGTGATGATTCTGCCGCAAGGCTACTTATTGATTTATTAGATGGCTCGCCAGGTAGAAATTTCGATGTGGAGTCAATTTTTTCATATAAGACAGCCGGGGGATGGGGGTGGCTGATATTTGAATTTCTAAAAAAAGACTCTGAACATTTGAGTGTTGAGTCCAGTCACCCGAACAGGTATTGGACAAAAAACAAGCGAAAATTCTTAAGTTTATGGGCTCTAAAACGCAGTCTAGAGGCTGCTGGATTTGAATCCAAATTGGTCTTAGTAAATTATGATGATGCTAGAAATACGATAAAAGTAATGAATGTTATTAGTATAAATATAGATGCCACATCAAAGTGGGTATATGATGGACATGAAACCAAACATATTAATCATATTGTAACTAAAGATAGTGTGATGTCTTTTCTTGAGTTCAAAACACGATTTAAAAAATTTAATAATGAAAAAGAAGGGGATTCTTGGGAAATTATTGAATATCTCTCAAATAGATGGTAAAATTAAAAGAAATTTTTATTTTAAACAGGGGGAATTCAAAGTGATTGAGAGAATTAATTCCAGTTCTGACTTATCTAAGTCACTCGATATCAAAAGTGATAATTTAGTTAAGCTTTCTGAAATTTTCCCTGAAACCATCAAAGATGGGGTTGTTGATTTTGATGCCCTAAGAATACTTTTAGGTGATGCAGTAGAAAATACCAATGAAAAATTTGATTTTACTTGGAAAGGGAAAACAAGGGCCAAACAAATAGCTCTTTTGCCTTCCTATGGCACTCTAAGGCCAGATAAAGACTTGAGCGCTTCGTGGAACTCAACTGAGAATGTTTTTATTGAGGGTGACAATCTTGAAGCTTTAAAATGCCTGCAAAAATCTTACCATAAGAAGATTAAAATGATATACATAGACCCTCCATATAACACAGGGAATGATTTTGTATATCAAGATGATTTCACTGATGGGATTGCTAACTATAAAAAGTTGACAAATCAAATTGATGATGAAGGCAATCCATATTCTACTAATTCAGACGCTTCAGGCAGATATCATACTAATTGGTTGAATATGATGTATCCAAGATTGCGCCTGGCTAGAAATTTATTAAAGGATGACGGAATCATATTTATATCAATTGATGATACCGAGGTAAAAAATCTTCGTTTTATATGCGATGAGATTTTTGGCGAAGATAACTTTTTAGCCCAAATCGCATGGGAAAAAAGATACACCAGAAGTAATAATGCAAAGCGCTTTTATTCGCTTAAAGATAATATATTGGCATATCGAAAATCATCCGCTCTTGATATTATCAAAGAATCTAGGAATGAAAAGTCAGATGCAAATTACTCTAATCCGGATAATGATCCCAGAGGTCCATGGACTACTTCCTCATATGTAAATCCAGCAGTCAAGTCTGCACGCAAAAATCTTGTTTATGGTATAACCAATCCGTTTACTGGAGAAGTGGTAGAGCACCCAACCCATGCATGGAAGCATTCACAAGAGTCATGTGAAAAACATGCGAATGAAAATAGGTTATGGTGGGGGAAAGATGGTAAGGCGGAGTTTCCGAGGCTGAAACTATTTCTCTCTGAACAGACCAAAGGGTTGGTTCCGATTGATTTATGGAGCTATAAGGACGCGGGTACAACAGATGATGGAGGTAAAGAAATAAAAGATTTATTTGGTTCAGCAGTATTTGATACTGCCAAGCCTACTCGGTTGATAAGTAAAATGCTCGGTATTGCAACTAGCAAAGATTCTGGTGATATAGTGCTAGATTTTTTTGCTGGTTCCGGTACGACTGGGCATAGCGTTATGCTTGAAAATGAGAAAGATGGTGGGAATCGTAAGTTTATATTAGTACAACTTCCTGAACCGTGCTTAAGTTCATCAGTTGCAGGAAAGTCAAACTATAAGAATATTTCAGATATTACTAGAGAACGTTTATTGAGGTGCGGTGAAAAAATAAGCACTGGCGATATTGGATTTAAATTTTTTCGGTTGGATGAGACTAACATAAAGGCTTGGGATGCAAACTTTGATGATCTTGAACATTCATTATTGAATGCAGTTGACTCAGTTAAATCTGATCGTGAAGCTGAAGATGTACTCTATGAAATTTTACTTAAATATGGTATCGAGTTAACCGCTCCAGTTGGATTGAAAATCGTCAATGGTAAGCAAATATTTGTTGTTCGATCTGGGGCTCTCATTGTGTGTCTAGATGACGACATAACTATGGATGTGGTCGAATATATTGCAATGTTAAAACATGATCTGAATTTAGAAACAGTCCAAGTTGTGTTCAAAGATACTGGGTTTGCTGATAGCGTTATCAAAACAAACGCTATTCAAATATTGAAACAGGTAGGTATTGATGATGTAAAGAGCATCTAAGGTGATAAAGATGAAAATTCAATTTATAGCGGATTTAAATCATCAAATAGATGCTGTTAATGCCATCGTCGGTGTATTTGATGGTCAGAGCTCCTTTGGGTCTAGCTTTTCGGTTGGAACTCATTCTGTGGCCAATCAACAGCTTGGCTTGTTTTCAAAAAATAACGTTTTTGGGGTTTCTAACAACCTTACCTTAAAGCCTGAAGATATCTATGAAAACACCCGTCATGTCCAACTATTAAATGGCCTTCCACAAACTGAAAGTGCCAAAAAAGCCTTACCAAGCAATGATTTCACCATAGAGATGGAAACCGGTACAGGTAAAACTTATGTCTACTTGCGCAGCGTATTTGAACTAAACCAGCGCTATGGCTTGACTAAGTTTATTATTGTGGTGCCTTCTGTTGCTATTAAAGAGGGGGTGAACAAGTCGCTGGAGATAACCGAAGAGCACTTTAGACAACAGTATAAAAATATCCAGTATGATTATTTTGTTTACGACTCTTCCAAGCGCGATCAGGTCAGAAACTTTGCCACTAACGATTATATCCAGATCATGGTGATAAACATCGATGCGTTCAGTAAGTCGTTTGTTGACCCTGAAAAGGAGTCAACCGCTAACCTGATTCACCGCACCGATGATCGCCTTAATGGCATGAAGCCCATTGAATTTATTCAGGCGACCAACCCTGTGGTGCTGATTGATGAGCCGCAATCGGTGGCGTCAACCGCTAACCGAAAAAAAGCGATTGCCAGCCTAAATCCGCTCTGTACGTTTCGTTTTTCGGCGACCTTGACTGAAAAATTCAACCTGCTTTATAAGCTCGACTCCATCGATGCTTATGAGCGTAAATTGGTCAAACAGATTGAGGTGGCATCCTTATCTGTGCACGACAACCACAATCAGGCATATATCAAGCTGCTCAGTGTTGATAATAAAAAATCGCCGATCACCGCCAAGGTTGAGATCGATGCCCAGAGCAAAACCGGTAAATTGCAGCCGCGCAAGCTGGTGACCGTGCGCAGTGGTACCGATTTGTTCGAAGCATCAGGTGGTCGCAGCGTGTATGAAGGCTATGTGATCAATGATATCTATTGCGAGCAGGGCAATGAGTATATCGATTTTACTAGCCGTGATGACATCATCACCTTGGGCAATGCCATCGGTGAAGTGGATGTGGATACCTTCAAACGGCTGCAAGTGAGCAAAACCGTTGAAGAGCACCTCAATAAAGAGTTGAAATTCTACCAAAAACTGACCACCGGAGCGGCCGCAAGCGACCATGCTGCGATTATAAAAGCCCATGGTATCAAAGTGTTGTCACTCTTCTTTATTGATAAAGTGGTC
Source organism: Aeromonas sp. TS_SC_11 (assembly GCF_057318915.1). NCBI lineage: Bacteria > Pseudomonadati > Pseudomonadota > Gammaproteobacteria > Aeromonadales > Aeromonadaceae > Aeromonas > Aeromonas sp. TS_SC_11. The sequence continues at coordinate 3,613,667 of NZ_CM170470.1, read as the reverse complement.
AATTATCGCAGCTACGATAAAGACGGCGCCGTGGTACAAGGTAAATTTTCCCAGTGGTTTGAGGATGAATTTAAAGCGCAACTTCGTAAGCCCAAGTTTCGGGTGTTATACCCCGAGCTATGGGAGCAGGACGCTTCCGGTAAGCACGTTATCAATGAACAGGCGTTAGTTGAACTGGCTCGCAGTGTTCACAATGGCTACTTTGCGCAAGATAAAAAGAAAGATGCGGCAGGTAACCCGCAGTTTGCCGAGTCAAAATTTGACAAGAATGGTGACGGTAAAAATACCGCAGCCGATGAATCCGCTTATAACATGATCATGAAAGATAAAGAAAAGCTGCTGTCACTTGATAGCAAGCTGCGCTTTATCTTCTCGCACTCAGCACTGAAAGAGGGTTGGGATAACCCTAATGTCTTCCAAATCTGTACCCTCAACGAAACCAACTCGGTGATGAAGAAACGTCAGGAGATTGGTCGTGGTCTGCGTTTGGCTGTCGATCAGTCGGGGCAGCGAGTGCCCTATGGTTTTGAGGTCAATACCCTGACGGTGATGGCCAACGAGTCCTATGAGGATTTCGTTGCGCAACTGCAAAAAGAGATTGAAGAGGAAGAGGGCATCAAGTTCGGCACCATTGAGAAGCACCAGTTTGCCAATATTTTGGTGTCTGCGGCCCATGAAGATAAAGCCTTCTTGGGCGCCCAGGCCTCTGAAGCCATCTACCAACATCTGTACGCAGAAGGCTATATCGATAGCAAAGGTAAGATCCAAGACTCTCTGAAGCAGGCGCTGGCGGATAACAAGGTTAATCTGCCAGATCGGTTTGCAGAGTACGCCGAGGCCATTCTTGCCACTATTGGCAAAGTGGCCAAAGGCTTGAGCATCAAAAAGCATGAGGAGAAGAAAACCGCCAAGCTACGTGAAGATAACGGCAAGCAAGTAGTGCTGGGGGACGACTTCAAGGCGCTGTGGGACCGAATCAAATACAAGACCACCTACCGGGTGAACTTCTCTGTCGGTGATTTGGTTACGACCTGCATTAAAGAAATTCGTGCCAGCGTCGATGTTCGAAGTGCCAAGTTCGATTACACCAAGGTGAGTGTTGAGATAAGCAAAGCCGAGTTGGCTACTACGGTAGTTGATAACAAAACACATATTTACCAGCATCGTAACTATCAGTTGCCCGATGTGGTCACTTATCTGGAATCTACTACTAACCTGACCCGCAAAACCGTGATTGATATTTTGCTGGGGCTGGGCGATAAGCTTGAGGCCTTTAAGAACAACCCACAGAGTTTTATTCAGTTGGCCAGTGAAGTTATCCGCAAGCAGATGCGTTTGGCAATTGTGGATGGGATAAGTTATCACCGTATTGGTGATGATGATTACTACGCTCAAGAGCTGTTCCAGGAAGCAGAGCTGACCGGCTACCTCAAGAACATGGTCACGGCGGATAAATCAGTTTACGACTACATCATCTGTGATTCTGATGTTGAGTTTGAGTTTGCCAAAAAGCTGGAGCAAGCCTCCGAGGTTAAGCTGTACGCCAAGCTGCCTGCATGGTTTAAAATCGATACGCCACTGGGGAGCTATAACCCGGACTGGGCCGTGCTTATCGACAAAGATGATGGCATGGGTGATCACCTGTATTTCGTCGTTGAAACCAAATCCAGTATTTTCTCTGATGATTTGCGGGCAACTGAGCAGGCCAAGATCAACTGCGGTATCGAGCATTTTAAAGCACTGGCGAAGGACATACAGGGTAACGCAATCGATAATCCTGCAACGTTCGTGAAGGCGGATAAGTTCGAGACGTTTGTTAATAGCTTTATTAGTAAATGATGTGGCAGAAGTGTTCATCCACCGGTTTGACAGCAATCTGCAATTTTTGCTAACGTAGAAATCAATGATAGAGGACTGAACCCTAATGGGTTAGGTCCTTTTTTCATTGCACGAAAAACAAAGCCCGCACAGCAATGTGGCGGGCTTTTTGTTGCCTGAGAGATAGTGGCGACCTAGCGGTGCTTGTAACGCCACTAGGCCACCTAGCCACATGCACGAGATCACGGGCTAAGCCAAGGCCACCATTGCTCTGCAGAGCGGGGTGAGCTTATCACGCTTAAGGACCCCTGATCATATGTACGAATTGCGATGCGGCCATTGCGGCAAGAAATTGGCAAATTTTGTGGGGCAGATCGAGATTAAGTGTCCCCGTTGTAAGGTCATCAACAATGCGAGTGCCTCTGAGCCCCTGCTTGGAGGTAGTCATGGAAAAACAATTACAGGACGGGTGGGTACGGTTGGTGAACGCGGACTCGCTGGAGTTTATCAAAACGCTGCCGGCGGCAAGCGTTGCTCTGATCGCGACTGACCCGCCCTATTTCGGGGTGAAGCAGGAGGCATGGGACAACCAATGGGAGAGTGGGGCTGAGTTTCTGGCTTGGCTCGATGCCTTCCTGGTGGAGTTCCGGCGGGTGCTCAAGCCCAATGGTTCTGTGTATCTGTTCTGTTCACCGCGGATGAATGCGGATGTGGAGATGCTGATCCGGGATCGCTTCAGGGTGTTGAACCATATCGTGTGGGCCAAGCCGTCAGGGGTATGGAACCGGATGCGCAAGGCTGATATGCGAGCGTTCTGGCCGGCGAGCGAGCGGATCATCTTTGCTGAGCAGGTGGGGGCGGAGGGGAGTGCCAAGGTGGGATCGGGATATGCGAAGGCATGCCACGATCTACGCCGGCAGGTGTTTGCCCCACTGATAGAGTATTTCCGCTATGCCCGGGAGGTGTCGGGGGTCAGTGCTGCCGATATCAACCGAGTAACCGGTACCAAGATGGCTGGCCATTGGTTCGGTGCCAGTCAGTGGCAGTTGCCGAGCCGAGAGCAGTATGTTCAGTTGCAGGCGCTGTTTGCCGAGCGGGGCAGGGCACTTGGGCAGGATTATGCCGGGTTGAGTGAGACCTATCAGGGGTTGCACCAGACCTACAGCCATCTGGTGGCATCCTATGACGAGTTGCGGGCGGAGTATGAGCAGTTGCGCCGGCCGTTCTCTGTAACCCAGGATGTGCCGTTTACCGATGTGTGGATGTATCCATCGGTGCAGGCCTACCCGGGTAAGCACCCATGCGAGAAGCCGCTGGCCATGATGGAGCACATCATCCGAACCAGTAGTCGTCCTGGTGATGTGGTGGCGGACTTCTTTATGGGGTCAGGCACTACCGGCAAAGCGGCAATCAGGTTGGGGCGGCGGTTTATCGGGGTGGAGCTTGAGAGGCCGCGGTACCTGCAAACGTGTAACGAGATAGCCGAGATTGTAACTAAAGTCAGTAGCTGCCAGAATTGAGACAACAAGTGAGGAAATTCCATTTCGAGCATCTGCAGTTAAATGGTAATTAAGATGATGAGGACATTAGCTCATTCTTTAATTTTTTTAGGGCTAATTGATACTCTATTACTTTATTATTTTTTGGCTCTATTGATAAGATGTATTGGCCTTTTCCATAGACTTCATCTATATAGGTTGGGTTTAATGGTTGTAATGTCCCATTTAATGATGAAAAGTTATTTTTAATTAGGAAGTATGCAGACTTTCTATATTCTCGACGCAGTTTTTTTGGCGCTCTAACACCGAAATCATTCACTTGAACTCCAGTGATTAACTTTCTTGCGCTCCCTTTAACAAGACAAGTTTTTTCTGGATTAACTAAAAATCCATTAGACTCGATTATATTTTTTGCATTGAGAATAAAATCTAGTGAAATTTCCTGTCCAGAAATGCAAATGTCATCAGCATATCTGGTATAAATAAGGCCATGTTCAGCGGAAAACAAAGAAAATTCGTGGTCTATTTCTTTTAAAATTATATTGCTTATGACAGGGCTTGTGGGTGCGCCTTGGGGTAAACGATCCCATATAGTACACAATTTAGCAAGCTGAGTGCTTACTTTTTCAGAATAACCACAGTTAAAAAAAATGGAATATACAGATTTGAAGTCTATGTGGTCAAAAAAATTGACTAAGTCAATTTTTAGTAATTCACCAGAACCAATATGTTGCTTTGCATTTTCAATATGTGATTTACCTTTAGCATAAGCAAAAGCATGATCGCTTATGCATATTTTATCTAAAATATGCTTTTTTATCCACTGCTGAGTGTATGCCAACTTTGGATATGGACTCTGAATGGTCCGTGTGCCACCATTTCTTTTTTTTATTTTGAAGTCACGATAAAAATAACTGTTAGCTCCAGTCATCCGACTAAGAAGAGAGTACTCCATACCTAAAATCTTTGATAGGTGCTCTAGTTCGAAAATAACAGGAAATTGTTTTTTTTCTAGCCCGACGGCATAATCCGTCAATAAAATAGCATGTTTTTTTTCAAAGCCATTCTTAGACAAAAAAGTAAGCCAAGCTGAATATCTTTGTTCCAAACCTTTATCCTTTTCGGTCAAAAGAAGGCTGCTCAACACCACGAAATATGCATATGCATAGAATATATGAGGTTAAAATGGACCTCAACATGATAGGCGAATCACCTATGCTAACTAATGCTGAGCAGCCTAACAAAATATTTTACTGATTAATCATCATTCGTCAAGAAGTAATGATCTATCTAATTTTTCTCGATTGGGGGCGTATAGTGAATGAGCAGTGGTCGCTCTATTTTTATACGCTTGTATGTCTAATTCATCAAGAATGCATGAGCGATGATGAATTACTTTGTATAAACTGGAGAGCTGGACTAAGTTGATAGGACGTATAATTGAAAAATTCTTCCCATCAAAATTAACAACTCCCAACTCATGAAGGTATGAAACAGCCTCAAGAGTTTCATTGTACGTCAGTCTATAAGTGGTGTGTAACTTATAAAGACTACAATCATTATGTTGTCTTGCAAGACAAAGAGCTAAATATATATTGGTTGCATTCATTCATCGAAGCCTCTTAAGTAACGTCACTCTATGAGTTCCATCTAAGTTTTTAGGCCACCAAAAAATTGGGAAAACATTGTTTGAGCAATTGGAGCGTATAAGTGCGTATAAGGCTTCAGATTTTTTATAGCCAAAGCTGAAAGTTCTAAGCTTAAGATTGTTCCAATTTTCACCTAGTATTTCTTCCATTTTGAGAACAATGCTCTTTATTTCTTCTCGGTTTTCTGTGTTGTAATCAGAAATTCCTTTTATTAATCTTATTGGGCAAGTCACTTCTACATTTAAGGTGTTGGTAATGTGATTAATACCAAATTCCATGCCTGCGAATGCTGCAACCAATATATTGTAATTAGCATTTCTTTTACTATTCAAGTCAGACTTTAATTTTTGTATGTTATCGACTAGAGTTTTTCCACTTCCGATAAAATCATCAAAAACAACAATGTTTTTAATGTTGTCGTTTAAGCACATTTCCGTAGCGTGTTTCAAGACAGGAGAAATATTTCTCTCGCTCCAATTTAAATTAATTTCAGATAGTAATGGTTTAAGTAAGTAGAGTCCAGCCATTGCCCCATCAGCTTCTGTTCCCTTTGCAGTTCCAATTATCATAGTGTCTTCAGGTAAGAAATTACGTTCGATTATTAATTCTGCAAGCTTTTCGATAGCGTCATCTCTTTCGCTGTAATCGTTATGAGTAAAACGTTCAAACAATAACTCTAAGGCTGCCTTCTCATCTTCGCCAGAGTATTCAGAAGCAAGGCCATGTAGCCCTGGCGTATAATATTTTTGTTTTAACCAGTCAAAGCGTTCTGTCATTTGTCCAACCCAGTAAAACTCATTCTCATTTAGGTTTTTTGGTGTTAGGAGTGTCATGTTGTGTTAAAAATAAAGCCATTTGAATAGATACTTATTCTATTGAAACCCATCAATAAAGGAAAGTATGTGAGTTCAATAATCATTTGAACATGACTTTACATTGTCTACATTTTTTGCTAGCGTAGAATCTGATAATGGAGGACTGCACCTGAACAGGGGCGGTCCTTTTTGCATTCTACGTCTAGACCTCTGTTTTGCAGGGGTTTTTTCGTTTCTGGGGGGGGCGGATGAGCAAAGAGGAAAGCATGGCCACTGCAGCCGCTCTTGGTGGCACCGCAGTGAAGTCTGGGCCTCCGGTTTTAGTATCCAGCATGACGCTCGCCGGTTACTCGCTCAATGATTGGGTGTTGGCCGCTACGCTCCTGTGGATTGCGATCCAGATGGGCTGGTTCTTATGGCAAAACATCATTCGGCCCCGTTCTGGATCGGGTGGTAAGTGATGAGCAAGGTTCGCATTGCCATTGCAGCGCTTACGCTCAGTGCGGCCGGATTTGTAGGGCTCTTGAATCGGGAAGGCTATGAGCCCGTGGCTTACCCCGACCCGGTTCACGGGGTTGCGCTGCCGACGCTGGGGTTTGGTAGCACCGAGGGGGTGAAGATGGGCGATACCATCACCCCGCTGCAAGCTATCAACCGGAGCCTGCGGGAGGTGCGGTCGTTCGAGCTCGCCTTGAAGGATTGCATCTCGGTACCGCTCTATCAGTTCGAGTACGATGCCTATGTCGAGCTTGCCCATAACATCGGCCCCAGGGCCTTCTGCCGCTCCACCATCGTGAGGCGCCTGAACGTTGGCGATTATCCCGGAGCCTGTGAGGCCATTCTGCTGTTTAAGCGTGCCGGCAAGCAGGACTGCTCGGTGCCGGGGAACCGAGTGTGCCCCGGGCTTTGGAAAGATCGGATGCGCCTCAATGCCAAATGTAAGGGGATGTGATGGCACTGTTCCCGCAGAGTAACTCGATCCCCTTCCTGGTTGGCGCCCTGATGATTGCTGCATTGGCCGGTGGTGGCGTGGTCCTTTACCAGTCTGGTCATTCAGCCGGTGAAGAGGGTGAGCGCAAGACCTGGCAGGCAAAATGGGATAGGCAATCTGCTGAACTGGCAGAGGCCAGGGCCCAGAACGTTCAACTGGCGCGTGAGGAAGAGCAGCGTCGCCAGCGTGCTGTTGATAAGGTGAAGCAAGATGCGGAACAACAAATCGCCCGGGTTGAGACTGATGCCGCTGCTGCCAGTGCTGTTGCTGCTGGGGTGCTCGAGCAAGCCCGCCGCTTGGCAACCAGAGCCAGTCAGTGCGCCAGTCATTCCAGCGTTACCCAGTCAGGCGATGCAGCCAGACAGCCCGCAGTGGTGCTCGCCGACTTGCTCGGCCGGGCTGATGCGCGAGCGGGAGAGCTGGCAAGAGCGTATGACCGAGCTAGAACAGCGGGTCTTGCCTGCGAAAGAGCCTACCACTCCCTGATTTCTCAGCAGTAACCAAATAGCCGCACCGGGTCACTCTCCCATCTGGCGGGTCGTCCCGCGTTAATCTGTGCCGGTGCGGCACCTTTCAGGATCAGCTATGCCTCCACGTGTGCCCAAGGTCTGTCGTGAGCGGACCTGCCATCAATTGACGACCGAGCGTCATGGCTACTGTTCTGTCCATGTTCATCTACTCGATGGATGGAAGAAGGTAGCCAGGGTCAGTGCTGATGATCGCGGCTATGACTGGGCATGGCGCAAACTGCGCAAGCGGATTTTGGTGAGGGATAACTACCTCTGCCAGGTGTGCCTTGCCCTTGGCATTGTGACACCAGCAACCCAAGTGGATCATATCGTCAATAAGGCTGCTGGCGGTACCGATGCTGAGTCCAATCTGCAGGGCATATGCAACCATTGCCACGATGCCAAGACTCGGGCAGAGGCACTGGCAGCCCGCCAGTCTGGGCGCCAGAGGGGGTAGGGGGGATCAAATCCTTCCAGCTTTTTGCTTCCCCCACTGCTCCGCCCCGCGAAATTTTTATCCCCGCGAAATTAAAAATTTAAATGGAGGGCGCGATGGCCGGTGCAGCTGCCGTACCCGGGCGCGGCAGAAAGCCCAAGCCAACCGCACTGAAGCGCCTGGGTGGCAATGCCGGAAAGCGGGCACTTAATAAAGACGAACCCACCTTCACCCCCTTGATCGGGGTCGCCTGCCCTGAGTGGTTGGCAGAGGATCCATGGGCCCCCACGCTGTGGGATATGGTCATCAAAGAACTGTGCGCGGCGGAGGTGTTGTGCATCACCGACCTGCACAACCTGGAGGCGTTCTGCGCCGCTTACTCCCGCTGGCGCAGAGCCGAGATCGAGATCACCAAGCACGGCCTGGTGGTTGAAGGGGCCACTGGTGGTCCAGTCAAGAATCCGGCCTGTACCGTCGCCAACGAATCACTCAAGCAAATGACCACATACGGGGCCCTGCTCGGGCTGGACCCTTCCAGCCGCTCGCGCCTGATCGGCGGCAACAAGAAGAAGGGAGGAGGCAACCCGTTCGCTGCTTTGTAGGGATGGACTATGGCCGCACGCAAAAGCTATCCCTATGTCAACGTGGCCAATGGCTACGCCCGCGATGTGGCGCGTGGCAACATCCCAGCCTGCCGCTACGTGATCCAGGCCTGCCAGCGTCATCTCGATGATCTGGCCAAAGAGAAGTCGGCCAAGTTCCGGTTTCGTTTCGACAAGGACAAAGCCGAGCGGGCTGCCAAGTTCGTTCAGCTCATGCCCCACACAAAGGGGGAGTGGGCCTTCAAGCGCCAGACCCTGAACCTTGAGCCGTGGCAGATGTTCATCATCTGCTGTGTGTTTGGCTGGGTGCGCAAGGGCAGCGGGCTGCGTCGCTTTCGCGAGGTCTACAACGAAATCCCCCGCAAGAATGGCAAGTCGGCGCTCTCCGCTCCGGTTGGCCTCTACTGCTTCGCGGCGGATAACGAATTCGGTGCCGAGGTCTACTCCGGCGCCACCACTGAAAAACAGGCGTGGGAGGTATTCCGCCCCGCCCGCCTTATGGCCAAGCGCACCCAAGACTTCCTCGACAATTACGGGGTTGAAGTCAACGCCAGCAACCTGAACATTCCTGCTGACGGCGCTCGCTTTGAGCCGCTGATTGGCAACCCGGGTGACGGTCAGTCGCCATCCTGCGCCATCGTGGACGAATACCACGAGCATGACAGCGACGACCTCTACACCACCATGATCACCGGTATGGGCGCCCGCCGCCAACCGCTGATGTGGGTCATCACCACTGCCGGCTACAACATCGACGGCCCCTGCTACGACAAGCGGCGGGAGGTGCTCGAGATGCTGGCCGGCACGGTGCCGGACGATGAGCTGTTCGGGATCATCTACACCATTGACGAGGGTGATGACTGGGCGGATCCCAAGGTGTTGGCTAAGGCTAATCCGAACATGGGCATTTCGGTTTACTCCGAGCATCTGCTGGCGCAGCAGGCCAAGGCCATCAAGTCGGCCCGCTTTGCCAACATCTTCAAAACCAAACACCTCAACGTCTGGGTCTCGGCCAAGACGGCGTTCTACAACATGCAGCGCTGGGCGGCCTGCGAGGACAAGAGCCTCACTCTGGAGCAGTTCGACGGTGACGAGTGCATCCTCGGTTTCGACCTGGCCCGTAAGCTCGACATGAACTCCATGGCGCGGCTGTTCTGGCGCGATATCGACGGCAAACGCCACTACTACTCGGTCGCCCCCAGGTTCTGGGTGCCGGAAGATACCGTGTTCGATAACGATAACCGGCGCCTCGCAGAGCGGTATCAGAAGTGGGTCAACCTGGGCGAGCTCAGTACCACCGATGGCGCGGAGATCGACTATCGCGAGATCTTCGAAGAGGCCAAAGAGGCCAACCTGGCCAACAAGGTGCTGGAGACTCCACTCGATCCGGCAGGGGCAATTGCCCTGTCTCACTCGCTGGCAGATGAGGGGATGACCCCCATCACCATCACCCAGAACTATCAGAACATGTCCGCCGGAATGAAGGAGCTGGAGGCTGCGATCCAGGCCGGCCGCTTCCACCACGACGGCAACAGCCTGATGACCTGGTGTATCGGCAATGTGATCGGCAAGAACCTACCAGGAAACGATGACATGGTGCGCCCGATCAAGGAGAGCGCGGATCAGAAGATAGACGGCGCGGTGGCGCTGATCATGACCATCGCCCGCGCCATGGTGCCGGATCGCGGCGATGACCGCTCCATCTACGAAACCTCGGACGTTTTATGCTGACACAACTTTCCATTTTCATCGTGGGCCTGCTGGGCGCTGCGGCGCTGGCCTATGGCGCCAGCCTCTACGCCCCGCCGCTCGGCTGGATAGTGGGCGGCCTGCTCTGCCTGATCTGGTCATTTTTGATGAGTCGAGCAGTTGCCAAAGCCGAGTTCGCCAAACGCCACAAGGGGGATAGCTAATGTTCCTGCCAATGATGTTCGGCAGCGGGCGCAAGGGCGGCAACTTCAGTCAGTGGATCAGCAGCATGGCAGGTAAGACTACCAAGGCCGGGGTGCTGGTCACGCCGGAGACGGCCCTGGCGCAAGGGGTCGTGCGTGCCTGTGTCACCCTGCTGGCCGAGTCCGTGGCGCAGCTGCCCTGTGAGCTCTACCGTCGTGACGATGACAAGCGGCTTCGTGCCACTGACCACCCACTGTACGACCTGATCCATAACCAGCCGAACCAGAGAGACACTGCGTTCGAGTACAACGAACAACGCATGGGCCACCTGGGCCTGCGGGGTAACAGTTACAGCTTGATAGACCGGGATGGCCGGGGCTTCATCACCGAACTCATTCCCGTCAACCCGGACAAGGTAGCGGTGCTCAAGGGGCCGGATGGGTTGCCCTATTACCAGTTGCTGGACGGCAGCAACCAGATCTTGCCGATGCGAATGGTGCACCACGTCAAGGCGTTCAGTCTTGACGGCTACTTGGGGCTGTCACCGATCCAGACAAACCCGGACACCATCGGGCTCGCCATGGCGGTGGATGAGCATGCGGGAAGGGTGTTTGCCAACGGCACCACTCTCTCGGGCGTCATCGAAAGCCCGAAGGATGGTGCCAAGTTCGACTCACAGGCCAAGGTGGATGCGTTCCTCGGCAAGTTTGTAGAGCGCCACTCGGGACTACGCAATGCCTTCTCAGTCGCGTTACTGCAGGAGGGAATGCAGTACAAGCAGCTCGCTATGAACAACGAGCAGGCGCAGCTGCTGGAGTCCCGCAAGTATGGGGCAAACGAGATCTGCCGGCTCTACAAGGTGCCGCCGCACATGATCGGCGAACTGGAGCGGGCGACCAACAACAACATTGAGCACCAGGGGCTGCAGTTTGTCATCTACACCCTGCTGGCCTGGGTCAAGCGGATCGAAGGCGCCATGATGCGAGACCTGCTGCTGCCGGCGGAGCGCAAGAACCTCTACATCGAGTTCAACGTCTCCGGGTTGCTACGGGCAGATCAGAAGTCCCGCTACGAGGCCTATGCCCTCGGTCGCCAGTGGGGCTGGATGAGTGTCAACGATATCCGCCGGCTGGAGAACCTGCCGCCGGTAGCAGGTGGAGATATCTACCTGACCCCGCTCAACATGGTGAGCACCGGCTCTCTTCCGCCCGGCATCACCAAAGCCAGCGCCGAACAACTCAACGAGATCGAGGCCATCCTATGCCGAAGCTGATCAATTACCCCCATCTGGCCAGCATGGCGTTTGGCCAACCACTCTATGCCACCCAGGATGTTCTGGCTGGGGTGAAGAGCTTGCTGCTACCACGCATGCTGGGCAACCAGCGAGACATCATGGCTGCCGACGAGTTGCCGGACGGGTTCGAGCCTGCTCCGCTGGAGGCCAAGGGCGAGTTCAAGAACCGTATCGGCGGGCTGGCGGTGATACCTGTGCACGGCATCCTGATGGCGCGGCGTGGCCACATCGATGCCACTTGCACCGAGCTGACCAGCTACGAGTGGGTGAGGATGCAGATCGCCACCGCGCTGGCCGACGAACGGGTCAAGGAGATTGTGCTCGACATCAACTCCGGCGGCGGCATGGCGGTGGGCTGCAAGGAGCTGGCGGAATACATCTATTCCAAGCGCAGCGTCAAACCGATCACCGCACTGGTCAACTTTGCCGCCTACTCGGCCGCCTACTTCATCGCTGCCGCTTGCACCAGGGTGGTGGTGAGTGAAACCGGCGGCTGCGGCTCTGTGGGCGTCATCATGGAGCATATGGAGGTGAGCAAGTGGGAGCAGGAGGTGGGTCTCACCTTCACCACCTTCTACCGCGGCGAGCGCAAGAAGGATGGCACCCCGCACGAACCTCTCTCCGATGGAGCGATGGCCGCCATCGACCACCGGATGGATCAGGCCTACGAGCTGTTCGTGAGCTCGGTCGCTCGATATCGCGGCTTGTCAGCAGAGCAAGTGCAGGCCACTGAAGCGGCCCTCTTCAGCGGCAGTGAAGCCGTGGCCAACGGCATGGCCGACGAACTGGCCAATCCCCAGGATTATCTCAACGCCCTTGCTGCCAGCGTAGCAAACCAGGGTAAACCTCAACAGTCCGTCGGCCTGAGGGCCAGGGCCATCGAATTGCAGAACCAGCTCTAGCCCTGCGGCGGAGCCCATCCCAATAAGCCCCTTTCGGGGCTTTTTTTATACCCAAAGGAAACCACTCGATGAAAACTATCGAAACCCTCCGCCGCGAGCGTGGCGAAATCGTCGCCCAGATCAAAGCCCTTGCCGACCTGGAAGCGAGCGGCACTGCCTTGAGTGACGAGCAACTGGCCCAGTTTGCCAATCTGGAGGCGCAAGCGAACCAGATCAGTGCCGCCATTGCTCGCCAAGAGAGCACCGAGCGACTGATGGCTCAGCAGGCTGTGCCGGTGAATGCCAACGGCTCTCAGGCCCCACCGGCAGTACATGTGAAACAAGAACTCAAGCAGTACCCCGGTGCCGGCATGGCTCGCCTCGCCATGGCGGTTGCCGCTGGCAAGGGGGATATGCAGTTGGCCGAGCAGTTTGCCGCCAAAGAGATCGGCGATGCCGAGATCGCCATGGTGATCAGCACGGCTGCCGGCTCCGGTGGTGCGCTCATCCCCGAGAACCTGCACTCCGAGGTGATCGAGTTGCTGCGCCCGCGCACTATCGTGCGCAAGCTCGGTGCACGCCCGCTCCCACTGCCCAACGGCAACCTGAGCATGCCGCGCCTGTCCGGTGGCGCTACCTCAGGTTACGTGGGGGAAGGGATTGACGCCAAGGCCACCGGCGGCAGTACCGATGACGTGAAACTCTCGGCCAAGACAATGATCACTCTGGTTCCGCTGAGCAACCAGCTGATCGGGTTCGCTGGTTACAACGTCGAACAACTGGTGCTGGGTGACATGATTGCAGCAATGTCTGTGCGGGAAGATAAAGCCTTTCTGCGTGATGACGGTTCCAATAACACCCCGACCGGTTTCAAGAAGGTGGCCACCGATGCGGGCCGCACTGTCGCCTGGACCGGCACGGCGGATCTGGCAACCATCGATGCCTATCTCGATTCGTTGATGCTGATGCTGATGAATTCCGACTCCATGATGATCAATCCGGGCTGGGGCATGAGTCCGCGCTCCTGGATGAAGCTGTTCGGTCTGCGCGATGGCAACGGCAACAAGGTTTATCCGGAGATGGCCCAAGGCCTGCTCAAGGGCTACCCGATTGCCCATACCAATACCATCCCGGTGAACCTCGGTGCTGGCACCAACCAGACCGAGATCTACTTCGCCGACTGGAACGACGTGGTGATCGGCGAGCAGGACAACATGACCATCGACTTCAGCCGTGAGGCCACCTATGTGGATGCTGCCGGCGAGCTGGTCAGTGCCTTTGCCCGCAACCAGTCCCTGATCCGGCTGGTCTGCAACCATGATGTGGGCTTCCGTCACACTGAAGGGATGGTGCTGGGGACCGCTGTGACCTGGTAAACCCTACCACGGGGCTGCTTCGTGGCCCCTTCCATTTCACTATCAAGACCGTTCAGGAGAGCCATCATGGCCAAACCAGACAAGGCGGGGAGCGAACCCGCCGTGATGCTTATCAAGGTCATCCGCCCCTTCAAGAACTACAGCCCCGGCGACATCACCGGATTTGACGCAGCCAAGGTGCAGGCCCTGATCGACGGTGGCGTAGCTGAGGCCTACACCGCAGCCGAGGGTGAGGAGTAAGTATGTTGCTGATCACCGTGGCAGAGGCCAAGGCACAGTGCCGTATTGAACCGGAGATGACCGACGAAGATGCGCTGCTGACCGGTTTGATTGAAGCGGCGATCAGCCACATCCAGTCCGACATCAACAAGCCGCTGGTGGCGACAGGGGAGGAGGGGCAGCCTCTCACCCCTGCGCTCAAGCTGGCGGCCTTGCTGCTGATCGGCCATTGGTACACCAACCGGGAGGCGGTGGTGACGGGCACCATCGCCACGACTCTGCCGCTGGCGTATGACTCACTGATCCACCCCTATCGTGACATCGTGGTGGGCTAGGGGGACGCATGCTTAAAAGTGGCGAACTCGACACTCGGTTGATGCGCTTTGGTGCCGCCAGCGGATCGCCCCCCGTATGGCCACCGCTTGGCAAACTGTGGGCAAAAATCATTGACCCCAAAGCCGCAGGCCGCGAGGCCCAGGCCAGCATCTACGCCACCGGCTCGACCCTGATCACGGTGCGGGCACGGGGCGATATCCTGCCCGGGCAGTTGCTGAAGGGTCATGCCTGCTGGTACTTGATCGAAGACACCGCCAGCTCGCCTGGTGCCTTGCAGATCTCGGCCCGCAAATTCTCCGGTGAGCCAGCGACCTACACCCCGAAGCAGGGCGAACCTTATCCGGTCACCGCCTTCTTGGCGGCTGAGAACGTGATGGTCGGAGCCCGTAGCGAACCGCGGCACCAGATAGACCTGATCCTGCCTGAGCTCGAACACCCCTTTGCACGACAGGGTGACCAGATCACCTTGCGTGGGCGGCAATATCGTATCGATGGGTTGATTGAGGGCAGTGACAACGGCACCACGCTCCGAGTGATGGTGGCCTGATGCCGGGGGGGATTAGCCGCAAGCGCAGGGCCAGGGCGATCAACGTCACCGGCCTGAGCGAGAGCGTCGATGCATTCAAGGCGCTCCCAGCCACGATCCGCAAGCAGCTGGTGGCCGTGGTCAATGAAGTGGCTGCCAACACCCGGGGTGACATCGTGAACCGGATCGCAGCGGATGGTTTCAATACAGCCTCGGTTAGGGCGCGGATCCAGCTCGACAAGGCGAACGCCAGCAACGACGTTGCCACTATCAGCCTGGACCTGAAGAAAATCCCGTTCAGCCGAGTCAAATTTGCCAGTCAGCGTACCGATGGCACCGGCACCCGGGCCAGCGTCTGGGTGCTGCGGGGCGGCAAGCGCGTGCAGGTCTACGGCTTTATCAACCCCTACGGCAAGAAGCGCCGCCCGATGATCCGGTATGCGAAAGCCGGTAAGCCACGGCTGGTGATGGCGGGTGGTGTGGGCCTGCGGGGCTGGTGGAACGACATCATCACCGAGCAGTTCCTTGACGAGCTGCAAGCCAACCTTGCGAGCACCTTCACCAGGAGAGTGACATGACCGAAGCGACCGTCATCATCAATGCGCTGCTGGCCAAGTTGCGCAGCGTGCCAGCACTGTCTCCAGAAGACCGGGTATGCGATAGCGACCCACAGATCGACCAGCATACCCCATTGCCGCTGGCACATTTTCGGGAGCTGTCTGAGGGTAAACCGGAGCGGCGGGGACGGGAGTGGAAGCGCACTCGCAGCATTCAGGTGGACCTCTACCAACCGGTGAATGACGGGCGTCCAGGGCGTGACCAGTTGCTCTCTGACGTCTTGGCCGCCTTGGTGCCGTCTACGGCGGGGATCCCTCTGCCGGGCACGACGCTGCTTTCCATCTCGGTAGGCACCATCAATCTGGAACCCGAAGAAATTGGCAGCGACACACTGCTGACCTCCATCCAATTCAGCCTCACCTATACCGCCAGCCTCTAGGTTGGCACTACCATCCGGATACCATAGGAGCATCCAAGTATGTCATTTACCGACAAAGGCCTGCTGCTGGCTGGTGATGTCTACATCGCCGAAATCAACAACGGCGTGAAAGGGCCCCTGATTGGCCCCATCAACGTCAACGAGATCACCGTTACCCCGCCGACCACCGAGGAGAAGTCGCGCATATCCAAGAAGCGCAGCACCTTCGGACAGGCGCTGGACTCGGTCCAGCTGCCGAAAGACCCGGCCAAGCTTTCCCTAAAATGGGACTCCATGACCAAGCAGTTGCTGGCCGATGCCATCGCCGGCAAGCAGGTGGCCTTCACCCAGGCCGAGGCTCCGGTGGTGGATGAGCTGATCACGCTAAGCAAGTTGGGGTGGGTCGAGCTCGCCACTGCCTTTATCAAGCCGGGTACCATCACCGTCAAGCTCAGTGCTGGAGGTACTGCGCTGGTACTCGACACCGATTACCAGGTAAACGGCAACATGGTCATGGCCATCAGCGATCAGGCTGCTGCGGCCTGCAAGGTCAGCTACACCAAGGCGGCCGTGACTGGCACCACCTACACCGGCACCACCGAGACCCTCAAGCCGCGCTACTTCCTGATCGACGGCGAGAACCTGGCGAACCCCGGCCAGCGGGTACGCGTCACCATTGACCAGGCCATGCTAGCCGCCCAGGGAGCACTGGCGCTGATGAGTGGCGAGTTTATGGAAGGGGAGCTGGAAGGCTCACTGGTGACCCAGCCCGGCAAGTCCGAGCCGTATCGGATGGAAATCCTCAACTGATCGAATGGCATCGATGGATGCCATTCTGTTGTTCAACGCGTGATGTGGTTACTTCGCCTTTTCACACTTTGATTGTTGGGCTTTTTGCAGGATTTTTGAGGTATGCCATTGCCCCATTTTTGCGAGAGACTTGACCTTCTTCTTGTATTTAGTGGCGGTCAGAGGATCTTTGTCCTTGTGCCTAGCCTGGTTGCAATATTTGCAAGCGGCCACAATGTTACTCGCTGAATTAGGTCCGCCATTGCATTTGGCTAGCAGGTGCTCCCCAGTGCATTGGAAGTGGTCCACCTGCTGTTTGCTAATCTGATATTGGTCAGAAAACTGTGCAGGGTTCGCCTCCCACATAGGCATGCCGCAGTAGTAGCAACGATATGCTTGGTTGACCGCTGCGCGGTGGCGTTGTTTATGAATTGAACTTGCCATATAGGGCTCCAAAAGTTTTTTGAAGTCCGGGCGACGTTACAGAGATAATTGTGCCGGGCTTCAATGTTGAAGTTGAAGTCCCGTCACACCTTATCGGGTAGATCGGGCACTGGCAGGAGTATTCCTGACAGCACTACACCAGCGGCGCAACCGACTGGCACCCCACTCGTTTGAATGTGGTAGTTCAAATATCGTACAAAGATTTTTGTGATGCAATGGAATACATAGTGCTGTCATCACAAAAGTAACTATTAACCCGCTTCGGCGGGTTTTTTTATTATTAGGGGAACCTGATGGCCAGCAACGATACCGATATCCAGCTGCGGATCCGCGCCGCCGTTGAGGGGCTGGCCGAGATTAGCAAGCTCATTGCCGAGGTGGATACCCTCGGTGGTGAGACCGAATCGAGCAGCGAACAGGTCGGCACCTTGGGCGATGAGCTGCAGCGCCTCGGTGAGCAGAACGCAACCCTGACCCAGTTCGCCAACCTCAAGCGCAGCACCGCCGACCTGGGGGAGGGGCTGGAGGCTGCCCGCACCCGGGCCACCGGCATGGGCAAGGCTCTGGCAGATGCCAAGAAGGAGCTGACGGCATCCAATGCCGCCTACAGTGCCAATCGGCAGGAGACTGAGCGGCTGGCGAGCGCTCATGCTGAAGCCAAGGCCAAGGTGGACCTGCTGCGCCAGGCCAACAGCGAGGCGAACAGCGTCACCAAGGAGCAGCGCCAGGCACTCAAGGATGCGCGTGATCAGGTTCGTCTGCTGGGGGACCAGTACAAAGAGAGCGCGAGCCAGACCAATGTCCTCAAGAACGGGCTGGACGCCAGCGAGAAGGCTCTGCGCCAACAGGCTCGAGAGTTCAACTCTGCTCGCCGGGAAGTGCAGTCTCTTGATAGCCAGTATCAGCGGCAGAACACTACGCTCAACGGGCTGCGCCGCGCCCTGACCGAGGCTGGGGTCGACACCCGCAAGCTGGCCAGCGAGCAGAAGCGGATTGAAACCGCCAGCCAACAGGCTGGGACCCAGGTGGTATACCTGAAGAGCCAGCTTGCAGGACAAGCAGGGCAATTGCGCTCCAATGCCGCCGGGATGGAGGCATACAGCAAGAGGGCCAAGCAGGCAGAGCAGAACACCGAGCAACTGCATGAGGCGGTTCAGAGCGGTGAGCAAGGGTGGGCTGCTCTGGCGGGCAAGATCTCCGGTGTTGCTGCAGCCTATCTCAGCTTTGACCAACTGGTTGCCCGTACCACCGGGATGGTCAAAACGGCTGACGAGATCGAGCGCTTGGGCGTCTCGCTCAAGAGTGTGGAAGGCAGTGCGGCCGGCGGCGAGAAGGCGCTGGCTTGGCTGCGGGAATTCAACGAGAAAACCCCGTTCCAGCTCAATGAGATCACCACCGCCTTTATCAAGGCAAAGAACTTCGGGTTGGATCCCTATAACGGAGTACTGCAGGCAACGGCCAATTACACCGCCAAGACGGCCGGCACCTATCAGGATCTGGAAGGGATCATCACCGCCCTCGGGCAAGCCTATGTCAAAGGTAAGCTGCAAGCCGAGGAGATGAATCAGCTCAATGAGCGCTCGGTGGCAGCAGCCAAACTGCTTGCGAAGGCCATGGGCAAGACCACTGACGAGATCATCGCCATGGCCACGGCAGGCAAGCTGGGTCGAAACGAGATCGAGCTGCTGATCAAGGCGATGGGTGAGGATGCTGCCGGTGCGTCGGAGGAGATGGCGCAGACCTTCAGTGGGATATGGTCGAACTTTCTCGAGCAGCTCAACCAGGTCGAGCTGGCCGTGGCCGATGCAGGCATCTTTGCCTTCATCAAATCCGAGTTGGCCGAGGTCACCGCCCAGATCAAAGCGGCAGCGGCAGATGGCAGTCTGGCTGACTGGGCGCAAGGCGTGTCGGATGGCATGAAGTCAGGCGCCATTGCCATTCGTGGGATCACCGAAACCCTTGTCGAGATGAGAGACGGGATCGGATTGGTGGTGAAGGTCTGGGGCACCATGAAGGTGATCCAATGGAGCACCCAGTTGCTCGGTTTTGGTCAGGCGATGAGAACCGGAGTTGTTAAGCCGACAGCGGAAGCCGGCAAAGAACTCGACTCAACGAGTCAGAAGGCCGTAAAGCTCAAGGGCGTGCTGGCTGCATTGACCTTGGGCAATGGTGCCTTGTTGGCGGGCTTATCGGTGCTGGTCTATGAGGGAGGCAAGGGGTTAGCCAAGTTGGCCGAAGATACCGGGAGCTGGGCTGCCAAAATGGGTGAAGCCGGCCAGATTGAGTTGCGGGTTGCCGAGCAGTCTCGCGCCTTCTTTGCCCAGTTGCAGCGCCAGGGTATGACCACCATGGCGCAGTTTGACGAGTTCAAAAATGTGCAGATCCTCACTGCGCAGGAAGTGGCCAACCTCTCAGCCACTGAACGAGCGGCCTATGAACAGCGCCTACAGGGTCACCGTGAATACCTGACCGGTCAGCTGCAGGTGCAAAAGGCGCTCGAAGCCTCGGGCCTCAAGGCTGAGGCCATGCAGTATCAGGCCGATACTGCTCTGGCCAGTATGCGACAGGGATTTCTCGACCTGGCGGCAGGAGCTGAGATTGCCGGCCAGGCCATTGACGCCAAGACTCGTCCGGCTGTGGTCAAGCTGGTGGCCGATTTCGACATGCTCAAGGCAAAAGGTAAGGAGACCACTACCGGGATCAACGAGATGTTCAAGGGTCTGCAAATGGGAGATCCGACTTCCTTGCAAAACATCACCTTGGCACTCGACACCTTGCGTGAACAGGGCAAGGTCACCCAGGTCGAGATTGACGCAGGACTTCGCAAGAGCCTGCAGGACATGAGCCTGCAGGATCTCGAAGTGTTGAAAGTCCAGTCAATGGCGGCTTTTGACACCATGAAAAATGGTGCCATCAGCACGGCTCAGATCACCGAGTCGGTACTGTCAGAAAAGCTGCGGCGCCTGGGGGTTGATTATCAAGCGCTTCATACCGGCATTGATGCGGTGGGTCGCCAGACGATCGATACCTTCCGCGCAGTGGCCACCGATGTAAATGCCACTTCCCTCGATATTGCTGCCGCCATGAAGGCGGCCGTCAATAAGGCTGATACCGCGCAAGAACTGGAGGAGTTGCGTCAGGTCTGGTTGTCATTGGGACAGGCAGGAAAGATCTCGGCACAGGAACAGGGTCGCGGACTTGGGTATCTGAATGACCAGATCCGGCAGACCAAGGCGCAAGCAGCGGAGATTGGTGATGGTTTCAACACTGCTGCAGACAAGTCGAAGAGTGCAACCGACACCATGAGGGAGAACCTCAAAGGTGTGCAGGAGGAGGCTAAGAAAACCAAGTCAGATGTGGAAGATGCCATCAGCAGCCGTGGTTCCCTTAATACAGGCACAGGCTCCACTGATACTCGTTCGGTAGCAGCAGGCTCGTTCTACTACAAAACTGTCGACATCAACCAGTTACGCGGCAACGCCGATGCCCTGGCCAACACGCTCGCAGGCGTGGAAGAGGAGCTGGCCCGCTACAGCCAGAAGGTCAAAGACATTCCGGCATACAGCGAATGGTCGAAATACTACGGAGAGAAGTTCCAGAAGGAGATGGAAGTAATGCGGGCTCAGCTACAGAAGGAGCTCGACAAGGCACAGCAGCAAGAAGTGGAGAAAGTTGCCAATAAGCTACCTGTAGAAACTGCCCAACCCAAGTCGCCTCAGAATGAACAACGTCAAGCTGCGAGCAGCAAGACGGTCACCATTCATCTTAAAACCCCCACCGGCAATGCAGAAGTCCAGTCCGATGAAGAGAATCTGGATGCCTTGCTACGCCTGTTGAAACAGCAAGGACTGAGAAGCTGATGATCAGACTAGCCGGCATTGAGTTACCCGATGATCTGGATTGGAGTGATGAGTTCGAATGGGAGCCTATCGGGCAGGTAATCACTCCGACCTTATCAGGCGCAATCATCGTGGAAGAGGCCGCTCAGTCAGAGGGGCGGCCCATCACGTTGCGATCCGATGGTGATTCATGGGTGCAGCGATCGATTGTTGTCGCGCTTTACGCCTTGGCTTCGGTGCGATCAACTCCAATGGTGCTCGAGCTCAATGGACGTCATTTCACCGTACTGTGGCGTCGTGAGAGTGGCGGGGGCTTTGAGGCAAAGCAGCTCTATCGAATTGCCGATCCGGATGACCAGACACCCTATGAAATAACTCTCCGCCTTATTGAGGTAGCCCCATGACCATTCTTTCCGGCGATATCAAGCTGATGGCCAGCCAGCGCATGACGGATACCACCGATGGCGGTGGCCGCCTCACCGGCAGGGAGATCGTCAGCGGCGAGCACAACAGCATATTCCCCGACATCAGCGATCTGGACCGCGCCTATGGCGTGGTCAACCTGCGCAAGGTGTTTCTGGCCGTGCAGACCGACGACACCGACACCTATTTCGGGGCCAATGCCACCGTGCTGCTGCCGCCGACCGACCCCAATGTGGGACTGGCGCTGATGACCACCAAAGACCACCACGACACCCGCGACAAAGCCCGCGACGTGGTGGAGCGCTATCTGGCCCGTGGGCCCAAGTGGCGGGGGTTTCTCTACGACACCCAGCTGGAAGGTCAGCGGGCGATCCGCTTCTTCCAGCGGGTCGAGGTGCGCCTGCCAGAGATTGGCGAGACCCTGGTGCTGGTCGGCAACGAGGGCAAGGCCGGCGAGTTCGAGCAGTATGTGCGCGTCCTTGAAGTGAATCAGCAGCTGGCCAAGTTCCAGGTGCCTGGTGTGCCCGAGTTCACCCGCAACGTCATCACCTGCACCCTGGCTGATCCCTTGCGCTACACCTTCGAGGGGGAACAGCCGACCCCCTATGACGTGGTGACCAACGTCAAGACCAGCCTGCGCGAAACCGTGGTGGCCGATGCGGCCAACTACTATGCCAGCACCAAGATGGCGGAAGATGCGGCGTTCGGCGCCCTGCAGGTGAAGGCCAAGACCATTTTCACCCAGCTGGTGCCGGCGGCCCGCAGCGAAACCCCGGCCGTGGATCTCACCGCCGCCGGTGAGCTGGCCAGTCTGGTGGATTCTGGCCAGGGGCTGGTGAGCTTCAACACGGCCGCCAATATCGCCCCGAGCCGGGGCTTGTTCCTTGGCAGCGGCGCCAAGCCCGGCACAGTGACCATCACTATCGGCGCGGCGGTGATCACCGACCGGGGCGGCGAACTGGTGGTGGCCGGCACGATAATCGGTGCCATCGACTATGGCCGTGGTCAATGTGAGTTCAATGCCCAGTGCCCGAACTACGGCGCGGCCAGCAAAACGGTGAGCTTCTGGCCAGCCGCCCGTCCATCACGGATTGCCGACACGGCGCGGATCGAGGTCAAGGCCAACAACCGGGGTTATGCCTACACCATCACCCTGATGCCGACCCCGGCACCTGGCACCACCACTGTGTCATTCATGGCGCAGGGGAAATGGTACGACTTGAAGGACAACGGGCGAGGGGAACTGCGCGGGGCGGATCTCTCCTATGGCTCTGGCACCATCAATCTGGCCACCGGCTCGGTCATGCTGACCCTGGGGGCGCTGCCGGATGTGGACACCTCCATCATGTTCAGCTGGGCCACCCCGGTGAACTACACCAACCGCAGCGGCCAGGCGATCAGCATCAGCAAGAGCGCATGGCAACTGCCCCACACCGGGATCACCCCCAAGAGTCTGATCCTGACCTGGGGCGCGGGCCTGACCGCCAACGATTCGGTGGGGGATGGCAAGATCCGGGGCGACATCACCGGCACCATCAACTATGCCGAGGGCATCATCGATCTGGAGCACATCACCCTGCCAGCGCTTGGTCAGGAGTATGCGGCCCAATATCAGTACGGTGAGCCGGTGACCGAGCGCCATATCGAACCTGGGCGGCTGAGCACACCGGGGCAGGTGGGGCACCTCTCCATCACCCTGGACGGGTCGGGCGGTGGGGCGACCAACCTCACCCCGGGCTCGGTGTTCGTCAAGTTCAATGCCCTGTACCACAAGTTTGACGTGGACGATCAGGAGCTGGTGATTGAGACCCGCGACCCCATCATCACCTTGCGCGATGACGGTCAGGGCAAGCTGCGCGATGCCAGCGGGGTGGAGCTGGGGGCCATCGACTACACGGCCGGCACCCTGCATTTCATGCCGGACGGCAGTGCCCCCTTGCCCAAGCCGACCTATGCCTGGGTGACGGTGGGCACCCGCTGGGATGGCAACAACCTGATCGCGGTGCAGCGCTGGACCATGACCGGGATCCAGTACCACACCACGGCGTACACCTTTCCTGATGGTGAGCAGGGCTGGGTGGATGTGACCTACCGCAACAACAACAGTGCGCAGGCCCAGAATGCCACCCTGACCGCGCAGGCGCTGCGTATCGACGTGACCCCCGGCTTTGCCGAGGCGATCCTGGAGGGCTCGATGCGCTTTACCCTGGGCGGGTCTACCTACGTTGACCGGCAGGGGCTGCTCTATCGCAACCCTGACCCTGAAACCGGCTCTGGCATTCAGGCAGGCACCATCGACTATTCCAACGGGTTGGCGGTGCTGGCTGACTGGGCAGCAGGGCAGGCGGCCCAGCCTGCGCTGCAATCCTTGGCCACCTCGTTCAGCGCCCAGTCGGTGGATGCGGTGACCTTCCGCACCCCGGGCGCCCCATTGGCCCCAGGTAGCCTCTACATCGCCGCCAACACTGCGAGCGGGCGCCGTATCGAGGCCACGGCAGACGGGGACGGCTATTTCACCACCACCGATATGGATGGCCGGGTGAGCTACCAGACCGGCATCGTGCAGGTGCGCTTTGGCCGCAAGGTCACGGCCGCCGGCAACGAAAGCCAGCCCTGGTATGACGCCGAGGCCGTGGGGGAAGATGGCAAGATCTGGAAGCCCATCAGTGTGGTGGCTGACACCATCCGGTTCAACTGCGTGGTGTTCAGCTATCTGCCGCTCGATGCCGACATCATAGGGCTGGATCCGGTGCGGCTGCCGTCTGACGGCCGGGTGCCGTTTATCCGCAAGGGTAATATCGCCGTGGTGCATTCCACCCGCCGCAGTGCCTTCCCGATGGGGGTCACTGCGGGGCAGCAGCTCAATACCAACCGTGAGCGGCTGGCTTATGCCCATGTGGAGGACAAGGACGGCAAGCAACTGGCGCAGGCGCTCTACAGCGTCAACCTGGACAGCGGGATCGTCGCGCTTAGCAGTCCATTAGACCTGACCGGTTATCTGGAGCCGTTGGCGGTGGTGCATCGCATCGAGGACATGAGCCTGGTCACCGATGTGGAGATCTCCGGCCGCCTCACCCTGGCGCGGCCCTTGTCCCATGCCTATGACGCCAGTGACACCCATGTGTCGAGCGCGCTCATCATGGGGGATCTGTGGTCCCGTTACACCAGCTTGTTCGACCAGAAGGTATGGACGAACAAGTGGCAGGACTACGTGGACGGCGACCAGTCAACGGCCCAGTACAACGACACCGACTTTCCTCTGGTGGTGACCAACCGGGCCACCATAGAGGAGCGCTGGGCGATCATCTTCCAGTCCAGCACCTCCTTTGTGCTGGTCGGGGAGAACGTGGGCCAGATAGCGCTGGGTGACGTGAACACCGACTTTGCCCCGGTCAACCCCAACAATGGTCAGCCCTATTTTCGGCTGGACAAGCGGGGGTGGGGCACAGGTTGGGCTACCGGCAACGTGCTGCGGTTCAACACCAAATCGGCCAACTTCCCGGTCTGGGTTATCCGCACCATTTTGCAGTCGGTGGCGGCCAGTGAAAGCGACAAGTTCGAGCTGCAACTGCGCGGCAACGTTAACCGCTAATAGGTGGGGCACTCTTTTGCAGAGAGCGCCCCACCCCTTATTTTGCCGTGGGGCAGGACCTGACAGCCAGGGCCTCACTGATGGAGACTGACGCAATGGCTTATCCCGTGAAATGGTACGCGAGTGAAATGCAGGGCGCCCCGAGCCTGGGGGATACCGCCGATGGGGCGCTGGCTGCGCTGCTCAAGGCGGTGATGGTGACCGGCTTTGGCACCCTTACCATCAACGCCCTGGCCTGGGATGCGGCCAAGGACTGGGCAGTGGCGACCTTCTCCGGTGGCCATGCCTACCTGCAAGACTCTGTGGTTGAGGTCGCCGGCGTGAGCCCGGCGGCCTACAACGGCGAGCACAGGGTGATGCAGGTCAGTAGCACCCAGGTGTGGTTCGAGCTGGATGCCGGGGATCCGGGGGCGTCGGGGTCCGGCGCGGCCATGACGATGAAGGTGGCGCCGCTCGGTTGGACCATCACCCACGAAAGCGGTGACGGCAAAGTGTTTATCATCCGGCCGACCAACGTCAGCGAGGCGGGCAATGTGAGCCTGCGTATCGACAACACCGCATTCAGCGGCTGGACCGGCACCAGCAGCGCCTATCTGGCCAAGGTGGCGATGGTCGAGGATGTGGTGGACATCAACACCTATACCAACATCGTGGAGGCCCGTTGGCCAGCGACCAAGCGCTATTCCAACGGTCGCTGGGATCTCATCGGTGACAGCCAGATATTCTATTTCTTGCCCGCATATGCCCTCGTCAACTACCAGTTCATGTATAGCTTTGGCTACCTCAAGTCGGTGCGGCCTGGGGATCGCTATCATGCGGTGTTGAACTGGTATCCCACCTCATCCGCCAGCGATGCAACCAGAGTGTGGTCGAATGGTGGAGGTGCTGGCAACAGCGGCTATGGCAACCCCTATCCGGTGTTCGATAACACAACATACAAAGCGATCGCTCGCGCCTACCATCAGCTGTTTGGCACCACGGCCTGGTGGCAGAAAGGCTTGTTTGGGGTGTTTGGCTCGGGTCTGCCCATTCCCAACGGTCCTGACAACGGTTTTTATCTCTCCACCGACCCCATCATGGTGCTGGAGACGGGCAGCCACCTCCGGGGTTATCAGCCTGGCCTGGTCGTGCCATACGGTTCGCCGGCGTCATGGGATAGAAAGAACTTCCGGGATTTGCCAGCGATACCCGACAAGGTGACCCGCTTTATTATGGTTGGGTATTCGGAGACGCAGAACGTAGCGAATCAACGTGTGCTGATGGGGTTTGATCTCACTGGCCCCTGGAGGTAGTCATGGCCACATTTTTTCCCGGTCACGGGCGATTAGTCAGTGTTCGCGCTCAGTCTATCGGTGGTGATAATGCCGATTATGATGTGACCGCCATCAGTAATCCAAACTGGTACAACCTATACGGTGAGACCGCAGACATAGGGGTATTCAGCTATGTATTTAATCCCGCCGGGCTTGCTAACACGGGCGTCATCCCCACCAAAACCATTGCGATGGCAGTGCGTGACGTTGTTTTTCGGCTAGATCTTCGAAATGCCACATTGACCCCGGATTACTGTGACATGGATCTGGAGTTTTTGGATGCTGGCGGGGTGGTGCTGGCCGCTATACGCACTCGATGGGATGCAGCTTACCGGCATGGGTTATGGTATGGCCCCAATCTGGCTACCTTGACCAAGGCTGCGCAGCTCGGTAGTTACCCCCAGACATCCGGCAGTTTGAGCTTTACCGACAGCGCCATCATTTTTACCACTGACACTGGAACAAACAAGAACCAGTCTTTCAGTATTACCTGCAATACCTTCGCCATCACCCAGCTGAGATTTTCTAACCTCAGAGCACAGTCCTCTTACACAGGAGGAACAGGTGGGGCTTATGTTTATGTGGAGATTGCCAGTGCCCCAGCTGGTTTTGATGGTCACTTTTCCGCGCTGACAGAGGCACAGTACATCGCGCTGGCCCCGGACTTTAAACTGCCTGCTGGTGCTGTGCTCACCCACACGCCAGGTGTGGGGGTAGTCGCGTCGGGCTCGGCACCATCCTACATACTGACGAGGGGGATCTTACCGGGGCAGACTGGGGTGCTACTCAATAGCAGTGATCAAGTCGTGGCCCGCCTCTCCTATGTGGATGGGGTCGCCAGTCTGACTGTTGGCGGGGTGACAACCAACGCTGCATGTACGGCACCCTATATCAGCCTGTATCAATACAACGGCCAAGCATTTGGTTACTACCAGAATCAGTTAATTATCCGTTCAAGCCTGTTTTTTACCGAGAGCGCGCAGCAAAACTGGATCGAGTTACCGCCGGGAGACACTTTGGCCAGTATCGGCATTGAGTGGAGGCCTCTGCCGCAAGAGTTTACCTATTACAGCCATTGCCATCATTTGACCGCTACCCCCGCCAACCAAGAGCCCAGAGCCGTTTTTCAGCCGCAGGATGTGGCCTGGAGTGGCACCCCGCAGCTCTATCCAGGGCCGGTCGACGTCCAACAGATGAGCCAGTCCATTGTCTGCAAGGGACATGACTATTTCTGGGTCCGTGATGGGGTGCAGAACGTGGACCAGGGCTACATCAGCAACCGGGTGACCATCAACGGGGAGGGGGTCAGGCGCCGGGTACTCTGCTTTAGCCAGGATGGGTATCTGGTGGCGGAAACCTACAGCAGTGCGGCCGATGGGGTTTACCGGTTCGATCACCTCTGGTTGAACCGGCGTTACATGCTGGTCGCCCAGGACGATCCCGCCTTTGGCCCAGCCGATTACAATGCCGTGGCGGCTGATTACCAAGCCCCGACTCCTTACATCGTCTAGCGAGGTTTCCATGCTCAAGTTCCACGACTCGGTGCGCACCGCCCGCGCCCAGATACTGGCGGATGCCATCGACCAGGGCAGTGCCGCCCCGGCCACCTTCAAGATCTACGGTGGCAGCCGCCCCGCAGTCGGGGCTGCCATCACCGACCAGCCGTTGCTGGTCACGCTGCAGTTCCAGCTGCCATGTGCCCAGTCGGTGACTGGTGGGGTGCTGACCCTCAAGCCGCTGGCCGAGCAGATGGCCACCGGATCCGGTGCTCCCACCTGGGGGCGCTTTGCCAATCGGGATGGTGACTTTGTGGCGGATCTCGATGTGGGGCCACCCGGTAGTGGCGCCGATCTGGAGATCCCCACCAACGAGCTGTTTACCGGGGCCCTGGTGCGCATCAACACCGCCACCATCACCGAACCGTAAGCCAAGACCTAACCACCGGAGCCACCTATGGCCAGAAAGGATGCGGCGCTTGAACTGCGCAAGGCGCGCCAGAACAACGGCAATCTGGAGCTGAACCAGGCCGAGGTGGTGCGCTATGAGGCGGTGCTGCAGGGCACCTCCTTGCCGCCTGTACTGGCCTGTTCGCTCGGGCTGGTGTTGCCCGCTGTGCTGGCGGGCCAGATAGCCGCTCCCGCGCTGGCTGTCGATGTGGGGCTCATCTTCCAGGGCGCGCTGGCAGGCCAACTCCCGGCTGCCGTGGCCGAGTTCCGGGGCACCATCGTCATTGAGTGCGCCATGGCCGTGACCACCGAGCCGGTGATCCACGACTTTGATGCCGGTTATGACGTGAACGTGTTCAGGGGGCCGAGCTATGCCAGCACCAGTGATTGGGGGCGGGCGGATCTGGTGAGCGGTGGGGTGGCCAGTGATTGGCAACGTCCTGCCATTGAGCGGGCCACCTGCGCCGCTGACTGGCAAGAAGCCGCGCCGTTAGAGGCCGCCGTGGTCGAGCACGGGGATCTGATGCCCCCCCCGCTATGAGCTGACCCGTGGGGTGTTTGAGGAAGGTGCGCCGCTGGGACATGCCCATGGCCAACAGGTTGACAACCTGCCCCCTGGCCATGCGGCTATCCGTTCGCTGTGGGTGGAGGGGGAACAGGTCGGCCGCTGGCAGTTAAGCGGTTATCGCAACCCGCCGCGCTTTGATCAGGTGTGGCAGGCCGACCAGTGGCAGGAAGGGGCCAAGCTGGGCAAGGTCATCGGTGGCCAGCACTGGCAGTTGGGGGCCTCGCTGCACCTGCACCGGCTGGATGGTTGGGACGAGGCCATGCTGCCCCCGTGGGGCACAAGCCCGCCACCCAAGCCGCCGATCACCCCGGCGCGCCCGGACAAGCGCACCAAGACACTGGCGTTCGGCCGCCAGCGTGGCGATGCCAGCCTGGAGTTTGTCTGGCATGTGCAAGACGCCCGTATTGTTATCCCGACCCGGAGGGTTTATCTGGTGAGTAACACTGCAAGCATTGTGCGCGTGCGCGATGGCCTCGATATCCCGGCCACCGCCGTGAATATCGAGCTCGACACCGACTCCTGGGCCTGGCAGTTCAGCGCCCAGATCCCGCGCATCGCGGCGGCGGCCCTGACCGATGAGGAAGAGGTGAGCATCCACATCAACGGCCAGCAATGGGAGTGCGTGTGTGATGGTTGGCAGTCGAGCCAGAGTTTTGCCCGTGAGTCGGCCACCCTGACTGGCCGCTCTCGCACTGCTTACCTGTCACCGACCCATGTATTGGCGCAAGCGGTGAGCGAGAGTGCGGCGGCCACCATGGCCCAGTTGGCGGCAGCCGTGCTGCCGTTTGGCTGGACACTGGAGTGGCAGGCGGCGGATTGGCTGGTACCGGCTGGGTTCTTCAGCCTGGACAACCAGACGCCAATCGAGGTGGTCAAGTACTTGGCCGAGGCGGCCGGTGGCTTTGTGCTGCCACACCAGCGCAACCGGCATCTGGTCATCAAGCCGCGCTATCCCACTGTGCCCTGGCAGCTTGAGACAGCGTTGGCCGATGTGGCCATCCCCCGCGCCATCATTACTACCCTTGGCAGTGACTTCCAGCCGGGGCAGGCGGCCAACGGGATCTGGGTCAGCGGTGGTCATCAGGGGATCAGTGCGCGGGTCATGCGGCAAGGTACCGCTGGCGAGCAACTGGCCCAGAGCATCACCCATCCGCTGGTGTGCGATGTGGTGGCGGCCCGCGCCCAGGGTGTGGTGGGGCTGGCCAAGACCATGCCCAAGCGCACCCAGACCATTGAGCTGCCGTTGTCTGCAGATACGGGCTTGATCCTGCCGGGGGCGCTGCTCGCGGTGGATGGCTGGAAGGGGTACAACCGGGGCGTCAGGGTCTCTGCTGCGTTGCAGAACAAGGCCATGACGGTGCGCCAGCAATTGAGTGTGGAGCGATTTGTATGAACCTGTTCAAGCGATTCCTGGAGCTGGTACCTGGTGCCGACCCGCTGCTGGTCGGTACCGTGACAGCCATGACCAGTACCACCACCACCCTGGATACGTTGGCAGGCGGTACCGTCACAGTACGCGGTGTCGGGGTAACCATCGGCAAGAAGGCATTTTACAGGGGAGGGGAGCTTGCCGGAGAGGCGCCGGACTTACCGACCTATGAGATAGAGGTGTAATTCGGTCCAACCTATTTGATGTACCAACTGCTTTGACAGCTTCTGAATTAGCAAAGCAGTCGCTCAAGGAGCAACCAATCACGCTTGTCTGAGTCGTGACGTCTGATACAATCCTCGGCGTACATGCTTATTGATGGTTTCAGACACAAAATAAAGTGTGTACCGCTATGTGTACCAACCGTATTGTGAACGGTGAAACTCATAAGTGAACCTCTTGAAATTTAAAGATTTCTCTAGCCTACATGTGCCCTTTGGTAGGGGGCACCACTGTATAAGGAAACACACAATGCCAATCATTACTCTGCCTGACGGCAGCCAACGTCAATTTGCCCACTCCGTTTCCGTCATGGACGTGGCCGCGGACATAGGTCCGGGTCTCGCCAAGGCGTGCATTGCCGGTCGGGTAAACGGTGAACTGGTGGATGCCTGCGAGCTCATCGAAGCCGATGCCTCCTTGGCCATCATCACCGCCAAAGACGAAGAAGGTCTGGACATACTGCGCCACTCCTGTGCTCACCTGCTGGGTCATGCCATCAAGCAACTCTGGCCCCAGACCAAGATGGCCATCGGTCCTGTCATCGATAACGGTTTCTACTACGACATCGATCTGGATCGTACCCTGACCGACGACGATCTGGCTGCCCTGGAAGAGCGCATGCTGGCGCTGGCCGCCAAGGATTACGACGTCATCAAGAAAAAAGTCTCCTGGCAGGAAGCGCGCGACGTGTTCGAAGCCCGTGGCGAGACTTACAAGGTCGAGATCCTGGATCAGAATATTGCCCGTGATGACCAGCCAGGTCTGTATCATCACGAAGAGTACGTCGACATGTGTCGTGGCCCGCACGTGCCCAACATGCGTCACTGCCACCACTTCAAATTGCAGAAAAT
Organism: Aeromonas sp. TS_SC_11; assembly: GCF_057318915.1. Classification (NCBI taxonomy): domain Bacteria; kingdom Pseudomonadati; phylum Pseudomonadota; class Gammaproteobacteria; order Aeromonadales; family Aeromonadaceae; genus Aeromonas; species Aeromonas sp. TS_SC_11. The sequence continues at coordinate 3,582,431 of NZ_CM170470.1, read as the reverse complement.
GTCTGGCGCCTACTGGCGTGGCGATTCCAACAACAAGATGCTGCAGCGCATTTACGGCACTGCCTGGGCTGACAAGAAGCAGCTCAAAGGCTACCTGCAGCGTCTGGAAGAGGCGTCCAAGCGCGACCACCGCAAGATAGGCAAGCAGCTCGACCTGTATCACATGCAGGAAGAGGCGCCTGGCATGGTGTTCTGGCACAACGATGGCTGGACCATCTTCCGTGAGCTGGAAACCTTCATCCGTGGCAAGCTCAAAGAGTACGACTATCAGGAAGTGAAGGGTCCCTTCATGATGGACAGGGTGCTGTGGGAGCGTTCAGGCCACTGGGAAAAGTATGCCCAGGCCATGTTCACCACCCAGTCCGAAAACCGCGAGTACGCCATCAAGCCGATGAACTGCCCGGGTCACGTCCAGATCTTCAATCAGGGTCTGAAGTCCTACCGCGATCTGCCGCTGCGCATGGCAGAGTTCGGCTCCTGCCACCGCAACGAACCGTCCGGTTCCCTGCACGGTCTGATGCGAGTGCGTGGTTTTACCCAAGATGATGCTCACATCTTCTGTACTGAAGAGCAGATCATGGAAGAGGTGTCTGCCTGTATCCGTATGGTCTATGACGTCTACGGTACCTTTGGTTTTGAAAATATCGTGGTCAAGCTCTCAACCCGTCCTGAGCAGCGTATCGGTTCCGATGAAGCCTGGGATCGCGCCGAGGCCGCCTTGGCCGAAGCCCTGGTGCTGAACGGTCTGAAATACGATCTGCAGCCGGGCGAGGGGGCTTTCTACGGTCCCAAAATCGAATTTACCCTGCATGATTGCCTTGATCGTGCTTGGCAGTGTGGTACCGTGCAGCTCGACTTTGCCCTGCCTGGACGTCTGGGTGCCACGTATGTGGGTGAAGACAACGAACGCCACGTACCGGTGATGATCCACCGGGCCATTCTGGGTTCACTCGAGCGTTTCATCGGTATTCTGACCGAAGAGTACGCCGGACTGTTCCCGACTTGGTTGGCTCCGACTCAGGCTGTGGTCATGAATATCACAGATAATCAGGCCGATTATGCGGTAAAAGTAGCCAAAGCATTGAATGATGCGGGTCTTCGCGCAAAAGCGGACTTGAGAAATGAGAAGATTGGCTTTAAAATCCGCGAGCATACTTTGAAGCGAGTACCTTTCATGCTGGTCTGCGGCGATAAAGAAGTTGAAGCCGGTAAGATTGCAGTACGGACTCGTAAAGGGGCTGACCTGGGCACTTATCCTGTTGAAGAGCTAGTTGCTCTGTTGACCCAGGAAGTTCAGACCCGCGGACAAAAGAAAGTGGAGGAATAAGCTATAAAAGGCGGAAAAAAACTGGGCAAGCAACCGCAAGCCCGCGCTCACCGGATCAATACCGAGATTCGTCTGAAAGAAGTTCGTCTCACTGGTATTGACGGAGAGCCTTTGGGTGTCGTCGAGATCCATGATGCACTGAACTTGGCCCTTGAGGCTGGAGTAGATCTGGTCGAGATCAGTCCTAACGCTGAACCGCCCGTTTGCCGCATCATGGATTACGGCAAATTCCTCTACGAAAAGAGCAAAACAACCAAAGAACAGAAGAAAAAGCAGAAAGTCGTCCAGGTCAAGGAAATCAAATTCCGTCCTGGTACTGACGAAGGCGACTATCAGGTAAAACTACGCAACCTGGTTCGCTTTCTAGAAGACGGGGACAAGGCTAAGGTCACCCTGCGCTTCCGTGGTCGTGAAATGGCTCACCAGGATCTTGGTATCAAGGTTCTGGAGCGCGTCAAGAACGATCTGGAAGAGTTGGCCGTAGTGGAGTCGTTCCCGAAAGTCGAAGGCCGTCAAGCTGTGATGGTCCTCGCACCCAAGAAGAAATCTTAAGGCCCACAAGAAATTGACTCATGGGTTCGCGCCCATGAGTTGGTTCGCCTTGCGATTTTGTTGTCACTCACAATGCGGAGTATGAAATGCCGAAGATGAAAACCAACCGGGGTGCTGCAAAGCGCTTCAAAAAGACTGGCTCGGGTCGCTTCAAGTGCAAGCATAACCACCTGCGTCACATCCTGACCAAGAAGAGCAGCAAGCGTAAGCGCAAGCTGGGACCGAAGTTCATGGTTTCCGCTGCCGACCACAAACGTGTTGTCGCTTGTCTGCCGTACGCATAAGGGGGGATGTAAAAAATGCCAAGAGTTAAACGTGGTGTGACTGCTCGAGCTCGTCACAAGAAAGTAATGAAAGCCGCCAAAGGTTACTACGGCGCCCGTTCCCGTGTTTACCGCGTAGCGGTGCAAGCGGTAACCAAAGCTGGTCAGTATGCCTACCGTGACCGTCGCCAGAAAAAGCGTCAGTTCCGTCAGCTGTGGATTGCGCGTATCAACGCTGCTGCCCGTCAGAACGGTCTGTCCTACAGCCGTCTGATCAACGGTCTGAAGAAGGCTTCTATCGAGATCGATCGCAAGATCCTGTCCGATATCGCCGTTCACGACAAGTTGGCTTTCACCGCCCTGGTTGAAAAGGCTAAAGCAGCACTGGTTTAATCCGGTTCTGTTATGAAAGATAAAAGGAGGCTCAGGCCTCCTTTTTTGTTGTCTGCAATTTATCCAGTTCTGTTGTCAGACCCGACTGTTACCTCTGTATATCTGCAACATGCTTTCATCATATGCCAACAAACTAGTATTGTTTCCCCATATTTAACGGGTAGAGGGGATCGGGTCAGCCTCTTCCCCGATAACAAAATGATTTCTAGGGAGAAAAGGCCACCTTAACTATGGTCAGCGAAGGGGCTTTTTTTGTATTATTCCCCTCTTGACCTTATTTAGCCTAATAGGCTCCTGTTTCGGGAGTGGTGACGAGGAAGACATGCAACAGCTTGAAGAAGTAGTCGGCCAGGCCAAGGCCGAAATTGAGGGCGTCAACGACGTTGCGACCCTCGACGAAATCCGGGTCAAATATCTGGGTAAAAAAGGCTTTTTTACCGAGCAGATGAAGACATTGGGCGCCTTGTCCGCCGAAGAGCGTCCCGCCGTGGGCGCCGTGATCAACCAGGCCAAGCAGCAGGTTCAGGATGCCCTGAACGCACGCCGTGATGCACTGGTGGAGCAGGAGCTGAACCAGAAGTTGGCTGCCGAGACCATCGATGTGAGCCTGCCGGGCCGTCGCATCGAGAATGGTGGTCTGCACCCAGTGACCCGTACCATTGAGCGCATTGAGCGCCTATTTGGCGAGATGGGGTTCAAGGTGGAACGCGGTCCCGAAATTGAAGATGGCTTTCACAACTTCGATGCGTTGAATATTCCGGCTCATCACCCGGCGCGTACCGATCACGACACCTTCTACTTCAATCCCGATCTGATGCTGCGTACCCACACCTCGGGTGTGCAGATCCGCACCATGGAACATCAGCAACCGCCGATCCGCATCATAGCGCCGGGCCGCGTCTATCGTAACGACTACGACATGACCCACACGCCTATGTTCCACCAGGTTGAAGGCCTGCTGGTTGACGAGCATGCCAGCTTTACCGAGCTCAAAGGCATACTGCACGACTTCCTGCGTAACTACTTCGAGGAAGATCTCACCATTCGCTTCCGTCCTTCTTATTTCCCGTTCACCGAGCCGAGTGCCGAAGTAGACGTCATGGGTAAGAACGGCAAGTGGCTGGAAGTGCTGGGTTGCGGCATGGTGCACCCGAACGTACTGCGTTCGGTCGGTATCGACCCGGAAAAATACTCCGGCTTTGCCTTCGGCATGGGCGTTGAGCGCCTGACCATGCTGCGTTACGGGGTCAACGACCTGCGTGCCTTCTTCGAAAACGACCTGCGCTTCCTCAAGCAGTTCAAGTAAGGGCGAGAGAACATGAAATTCAGTAAATCCTGGGTGATGGAGTGGGTCCGCACCGAGTTGAGTGACAATGCACTGGCCGAGCAGATCACCATGGCTGGTCTGGAAGTGGACGCCGTGGAAGCGGTGGCTGGCCAGTTCAACAATGTGGTCGTGGGTGAAGTGGTCGAATGCGCCCAGCATCCGGACGCCGACAAGCTGCGGGTGACCAAGGTCAACGTGGGCGAGGCCGAGCTGCTGGACATCGTCTGCGGCGCGCCGAACTGCCGCGCCGGCTTGAAAGTGTGCGTGGCCAAAGTAGGGGCGACTCTGCCGGGTGATTTCACCATCAAGAAAGCCAAACTGCGCGGTCAGCCGTCCCACGGCATGCTCTGCTCCTTTAGTGAGCTGGGCATTGACGTGGAAGCGGACGGTATTATCGAGCTGCCGGGCGATGCTCCCATCGGCACCGATATCCGCGACTATCTCAATCTGAACGACGTCTCCATCGATGTGGACCTGACTCCAAACCGTGCCGATTGCCTCGGTATCGCGGGACTCGCCCGTGAAATCGGCGTGCTCAACAGCGTGGACGTGGTTGAGCCGACCTGGGCGCCTGCTGCTGCCACCTGTGATGCGACCTTCCCGATCCGGGTGGAGGCGCCAGCCGATTGCCCCCGTTATCTGGGCCGCGTCATCAAAGGGCTGAACCTGCAAGCCAAGAGCCCGCTCTGGATGCAAGAGAAGCTGCGCCGTGGCGGCATTCGCTCCATCGACGCCATCGTCGACATCACCAACTACCTGCTGCTGGAATACGGTCAGCCGATGCACGCCTTCGATCTGGCTACCCTGGAAGGGGAACTGGTGGTGCGTCGCGCCCGTGCTGATGAGCCGATGACCCTGCTCGACGGCAACGAAGTGAAGCTCAAAGAGACCACTTTGGTGATTGCCGATGCCAAAGGTCCTGCCTGCATGGCCGGTATCTTCGGTGGCAATCGCACCGGTGTGTCCGAGACCACTACCGATATCCTGCTGGAGTGCGCCTTCTTCGCGCCGCTCTCCATCACGGGTCGTGCCCGTACCTACGGCCTGCATACCGACTCTTCCCATCGCTTCGAGCGCGGGGTTGATCCCGAGCTGCAAGCCAAGGTGATGGATCGTGCAACCCGTCTGCTGCTGGACATTTGTGGCGGAGAGTGCGGCGGTGAAGCCGGTCCGGTCATCGAGGTCAAATCCGATGCCCATCTGCCCAAAGCAGCCCCCATCAAACTGCGTCGTGCCAAGCTCGACAAGGTGATCGGCATCAGCGTGGCTGACGCTCAAGTGGTCGAGATCCTGACCCGCCTCGGCATGCAGGTCACTGTGGATGCTGACGGCTGGACCGCGTTGGCACCCTCCTGGCGTTTCGATATCGCCATTGAGGAAGACCTTATCGAGGAAGTAGCCCGCATTTACGGCTACAACAATATCCCGAACCTCAAACCCGCCGCCTCCCTGGCGATGGTTGAACAGGCGGAAGGGCAGGTGACCCTCAAGCGGGTGCGTGACCTGCTGGTTGACCGCGGCTTCCAGGAAGCGATCACCTACAGCTTCGTGGATCCCAAAGCGCAGCAACTGCTCTATCCGCAAAGCGATGCCATCGTGCTGCCGAACCCGATTTCGGTCGAGATGTCCGCTATGCGTGTCTCTCTGTTCCCAGGTCTGGTGCAGGCAGCGGTCTACAACCAGAATCGTCAGCAGCCGCGGGTACGCCTGTTCGAGCAGGGTCTGCGTTTCATCAAGGACGCGAGCGCCGAGAACGGCATCCGTCAGGAACCGATGCTGGCCGGTATCATCACCGGCAACCAGAGCGACGAGCACTGGGACATCAAGAGTCGCGCAGCTGACTTCTTTGATTTGAAAGGGGATCTGGAAGCCGTGCTGGATCTGACTGCCGAAGGTGCCACCTTTACCTTCGAGCGTACCGAGCACAGTGCCCTGCACCCGGGCCAGAGCGCAGCCATTTTGCGCAATGGCGAGGTGTTCGGCCATATCGGCGTGATCCACCCGAGTCTCGAGAAGAAGCTGGGTCTCAAGACCCGGGCCATCATGTTCGAGCTGGAATTGAACAAGCTGATCCCTGCCAAGGTGCCGGTTGCTGCCGAGGTTTCTCGCTTCCCAGCCAACCGTCGTGATATCGCCGTGGTGGTAGACCGTCAGGTTCTGGCCGGTGATGTCCTCGCAGTAATTAAAAAAGTTGGCGGAAATCAGGTAGTTGGAATAAACTTGTTTGACGTATACCAGGGTGCTGGTATGGCCGAGGACAAGAAGAGCCTGGCCATCAGTCTTGTATTGCAAGACACCCAGCGCACTCTGGAGGAGAAAGAGATTGCCGAGACCGTAGACAATGTCGTGCGGGCCCTTGGTGAAGAGTTGAATGCATCCTTGAGGGATTGATCTATGGCGCTTACCAAAGCCGACATTGCAGAGCACCTGTTCACCCAACTCGGGATGAGCAAGCGTGAAGCCAAAGATATGGTGGAAGCCTTCTTTGAGGAAATCAGACAGGCGCTTGAGCGTGGTGAACAAGTCAAGATTTCAGGCTTCGGTAACTTTGACCTTCGTGAGAAGAATCAGCGTCCCGGACGTAACCCCAAGACAGGCGAGGATATTCCTATCAGCGCCCGTCGGGTGGTGACCTTCCGGCCTGGCCAGAAACTCAAGGCCAGGGTAGAAAATGTTGAACCCAACGAGTGACAAAAAGCCAGGCAAACGCCTGGCTTTTACTTTTTCATGATGAAATCCAACTTATTGTTCGCTCTGTTGCTGGCCATGCCGGTGCAGTCCATGACGCTGCCTCTGTCCCCCGCCACCCAGGCGTATGCTGACACTCTCACCTCGCTGACCATCTGTTACCCCGCCCTGATCCGGCCGCCCTATCTCGAGGAGTCGGGGGGGCTGCTTATCGATCAGCTGGAACGGCTGGCTGAACAGCTGCCGGTGCCCTTGCTGCACGAGAAGCTGCCAAACTGGCCCGCGGTTCAGCAGGCCCTGCTGACGGGGCGCTGCGATCTCATTCCTGACATAGGGCCTTCACGGCAGGCATTGCCTGGCATGGCGCTCAGTCGCGCCCTGCTGGAAGCCGAGTCCGCCATTCTTTACAAGGGTGAGCTGGAGCATGCCACCTTCCTGGTGTCACCCCTTTGGCAGGCGAGTGAGGTGCTCAAGACACTCTATCCCCATTCGACCCAGCTGGTCCTGACCGATGCCGTCAACTGGTACTCGTCACTGGTAGCGGGCAAGGGAACGGCCTATCTCGGCGACTACCTGCAACTGCGTTACCTGATGCGCGAATACCCGGATGTGGGACTGCGTCTGCGCCGTTTGCGCAGCGATGAGCTGGTGCTCAGCTATCGGCTGATGATGCATGACAAGCCAGAGCTCAGGGAGCTGGTCGACATGGCGATCCGCTATATGCCGCCCGGGGGCGTCTACAAGGATCTCGAGCGCTATCTGGAGCAGGGGGAGCAGGACATCAACCCCTTGCACTTTACCGACAAGGAGCAGGCCTGGCTGGTCGGTACCTCCCGTGCCGTCAAGTTGGTGGTGAACCCTGCATTGATGCCTTATAGCGGCATCGACAAGCAGGGGCAGCTCAGGGGCTGGAGTGCAGATGTGCTGCGCCGGGTGAGCCAGCAGACCGGGATGATTTTTCATGTGGTGCCAGTCAAGGACACCGAAGACGCCCTGGCCAGGCTGCGCAGTGGCGAGGCAGACATGATGGCGGGTCTGTTGGAGACACCGGCGTTGACTGGCGAGTTTGATTTCACTCGCATCGTGGTAGCCAGTCGTTATGCCCTGGTCAGCCGCAAGTTGCGGTCTTTCGATCGACTTGAGGAGATCAAGGGTGAGGTAGTCGTGCCCGCCAGCCTCTATGATCCCGACATGCTGGCCCGTCTTGGCAAGCATGGATGGCGCAAGAGCCAGACCCTTGAGTCGGGCATTGCGGAGGTACAGGCGGGCAGGGCGGAGGCCATGCTGGCCGAGCTGTATCAGTTGCAATATCCGCTGCGTAACAATCTGCTGGCTGGACTGGATATCAAGGAGCTGCCGGAGCGTTTCGGGCTAGGGTTTGCCATCAGTCCCCACAGCCCCAGGCTGGCCGGTGTGATGGAACAGAGCCTGATGACGATCACAGGCCAGCAGAACGATGATCTCAACCAGCGCTGGCGTCAGCTGGTACTGACCCAGCAGAGCGGCGTCAGCTATGGCATTTGGCTGGGGTCCGTGTTGCTTGCATTGCTGATCAGTGCTGGTGTCATCTGGTTGATCTGGCGCTCCCGCCAGCAGCTGGCGCGAGAAGTGAGCCGGCGTCAGGAGATGGAGCAGACGCTGGCACTGGAGAGTCAGTTCAGGGAGTCCCTGTTCCAGGCACTGCCTGTGCCCGTCTTCCTGCGAAATGATCAGGGAGAGATCATCAAGCGCAACAAACAGGCCAAACGGCTGGAAGCCCGATATCTGGCCGAACTCAGCCTGCCGCAGTCCCAGTTGCAGGGAACCGAAGGGGAAATGACCCTCGGCGATCAGGTGTTCTCCTATGCCCAGATCCCGCTGCGACTGGGCAAACAGGCACCGGCGGGGGATCTGATCGCGCTCTCCGACATCAGCGCCCTGCGCGAGCGTACGCGTTTGCTGCATCAGGCCGAGCGACGTCTGCGCGCCCTCACCAATACGGTGCCCGGCGTCGTCATCCAGTTCCTCTTGCTGCAGGGGAAAATAACCCGGGTCGAATTTATCAGTCGTGGCAGTTACGAGCTGCTGGGCCTGGCCAGCCAGCAGATCCGCCGTCATCCCGACAGCGCACTCAGCCGTCTTGTTCATCAGGACAGGCGCGAGATGCGGGCGCCCATGCTGGCCATGTTGCATGCCGGCCAACCTTTTTCCTACGCGCTGCGCTATGAACATCCGGTCAAGGGCACGCGCTGGCTGCAATGTTATGGTCGCGGCCGCAGCCAGCAGGAAGGGGGGTGGCGGGTTTACGGTGTGGTGCAGGATGTGACCGCTAGAGTCGAGCAGGAGCGTGCCTTGCAGGCATCCCATGAGCGTGCCGAACAGGCCGTCCTGGCCAAGGGGCGCTTCCTCGCGGCGGTGAGCCATGAAATTCGTACTCCCATGAATGCCATTCTGGGGCTGCTGGAGTGGCTCAATCACACCCCCTTGTCAGCGGAGCAGCACTCAGCGCTCTCCCATGTCAGACAGGCGGGGGACGAGCTGCTCGGTCTGCTCAACGATGTGCTCGATTTCAGCCGCAACGAGAACCGGCAGCTGGCGCTCTCTCCCCAGCCAACCGACCTGGTTGATTTGTGCGAGCATGTGGCGGCGGTGCACTGGTCCAAGGCCCGCTCCAAGCGGTTGCAGCTGCGACTGGATATCGACCATCACCTGCCCGCCCAGGTGGAGCTGGATCCCCATAGAGTGCAGCAGGTGCTGCACAATCTGCTCGCCAATGCCATCAAGTTCAGCTGTGCAGGTGAAGTCGTGCTGTGGGCACGCCGTCAAGGCGACCGTCTGCTGTGCGGCGTGGATGATGACGGGCCGGGTATCAGCGACGATCTGCTGCCTCGCCTGTTCCTGCCATTCGAGCAGGGAGGAGAGGAGGGCCAGCCCAGAGCTCAGGGCACCGGATTGGGGCTGGCCATCAGCCGCCAGCTGATGGAGCAGATGGGTGGCGAGATCCGGGTCGAACCGCGTCCTCTCGGGGGCAGCCGTTTCACCTGCAGCTTGCCCTTGGTGCTGCTGCACGAGATGCCGCGCTGGCAACCGAGAGTGGCCAGCGTCAATATCCAGCTGAACGATGCGGAGCGTGCCTATCTCGTGCCCTGGCTTGGCGAGCTCGGCCTGACCGAGGATCCCGCCGGCCCCCTGCTGCGCGCCGTCGAAGATGATCAGGGTCTGCGTTACTGGGACTGGCAGGGCGAGCCCTGGGTGCCAGGCTCTGTGGTCAGCCTGTTGCAGCCCCGGCTGGTGTCCTCTGCCCTGGAGGAGATGAGTTTGCCAGGGCAGGGGATGCGGGTGTTGCTGGTTGAAGATCACGAAGTGAATCGGGTGTTGATCAGCATGCAGTTGACCCAGCTGGGGGCCGAGGTACTGAGTGCGGCCAATGGTCGGCTGGCGCTCGATATCCTGCAGCACGAAACCGTGGATCTGGTGCTGACCGATCTGCAGATGCCAGTGATGGATGGTGCCCAGCTGTGCCAGCAGTTGCGGGATTCTGCGCGCTGGCACCATCTGCCTGCCTACGTTATCACAGCCGATCTCAGCGAGCAGGCGGCGCAGCGACTGGCCAGCTGCGGTTGTCGAGGACATCTGGACAAGCCCCTGTTGCTTAAAGATCTGGCCAATTTACTGCGCAGCGTGCCAAGGCTTGCGGACACGAGTGTCCTCTTGTCCGCACCCTCTCCCGGCACCGCAGGCGAGGAAATGGGGGCCGGGTGGCATGAGCCGGCACAGCCCCCTTTGAGCCGCGAGTTGATAAACCTCTATCTGGAGGCAACTCGTCAAGATCTGGCTGACATTGAGCAGTGCATCACACAAGGAGATGCTGAAGCGCTTGATGCGGCTTTACACAAGATGAAGGGGGCGGCCAAAATGGTGGGCGCCACCCCGCTGATCCAGGTGATCGAGCAGTGGAAACGGGATCCACAACAACCCCTGATGTCCCCGCTGCGGCACGCTCTGGATGAAGTCTGCCGGCGATTAGGTGAGAGAGTCTGACATGATCATCACAGATGAAGAGTTATTGGCGTTGCTGAACTCGGAAGAGACCCAGGAGCGTTTTTTTTACCCGGTGACCCTCTATGCACTGGACGGAGTGGCCTATCAGGCGGCAAAAGCCGTTACCTTGCCCGAATTTGCCACCTTGCGTCGCACGCAACCCGATGCCCGCTGGCCGTGGGAGGGGTTGTTCGCCGCCGGTGCCATCGCCCTGTTTGATCCCGCCTCACACGCCGGTGCCGACTATCTGCCGCAGTTGATGAACCAGAGCGATGGCATCTATCGCCTCTCGGATGACTGGCTGGCAGGGGTGCATGACAGGTATCAGCAGTGGCTGCAGTGGCTGGCACAGATGCAGATCTTGTTGCTGGAGGATCACCCGTTTCAAGGCGCCCATATCCAGCAGGAGATCCAGGGATTGGGGCTGTCCTGCCAATGGGTGCAGGATGGCGATGCCTGTATCCAGGTGCTGGAACAGGGAGGCGTCAAGCTACTCATCAGCGATCTCAGCCTGGTGGAGCAGGATGCCATCGGTCTGCTGATGAGCCAGCCTCAATACCAGCAAAGCGGCCTGCCCATCATATTGCTGTCGGCCCACGATCAGACCCTGATCGACGGGGCTCGCCGGCTGTTGCACGATGCGGGTTTCAATGTAGTGGCCGCCCTGGCCAAGCCGCTGTTGAGCGATGATCTGCTGCGGCTGCTCAAGGCGCTCTATCTGGGGCCACAGCGGCAACAGCGGCTCAGTGGATTGCGCCGTACCGTCCGCAGCTGGCAGGGGGAGGAGAAGGGGCTGCTCGGGCTCTTGTCCGACCCGCCATCTCCGCTGCCCATCTGGCTGGCGGTGACAGGTTTGCCGCCACGGTGGGAGCTGGTGCGGGATTGGCTTGGCAGGCAGGGACGAGAGGCCACTGAACTGACTCTGGTCATTCACCGCCGTGATCATCTGCTCAGCCAGGCCGAGCGGTTCGCACTGGTGCTGCAAGCCAGTCTGGCTGGCGTCAAGCTTGCGCTGCTGCTCGACAATGATCAGCATATGCCGTTTGATTTGCTGGAGAGGGTGCCATTGCAGCACCTGCTGCTCGGGCAGAGCCTGCTACCAGGGCTCGAGGCCATGACGGCGGACTCCCTGCTGGGCCGCTTCATCCATAGGGCCAGAGAGCTTGGCATTGCCCTCTATCTGGATGATCCCTTCAACCTGCTAGACAGCACCCTGTGGCGCGATCGCGGCATGACGGGGCGCTGGTAACCCGTGCCCCGTTACCTCTGCTGGCCCCCCGATGAGGCGCGTTTGCAACGCAGCCTGGCTGGCTGGCTGCATCCGACGTCACGGGCCTCCTTGCCCCTGATGATGGAAGTAGGCGGGGTCCCCTGTCGCTTGCAGGAGCTGGCTGGCGCCGATCCGGAATCTATCAGAGCCGCCTACGAGGCGTTGAGCGAGCAGAGCATTTACCTGCGCTTCATGCGGGCAAAACAGCCGGCTACCGATGATCAACTGGCCTTCTTTCTCGACTATCCCAGAGCCCCCCAGATAGCGCTGCTGCTGACCGATGGTCAGGGGCGGCCGCTGGCCCAGGCCCAGTCCATACGGCGGCGGCTGCACCCGGACCGGGCCGAGTTCTCCTGTCTGGTCGCAGATCACTTCCAGCACAGAGGGGCGGGCAGGCGCATTCTGCTGGCGCTGGCACTGCTGGCGCGCGCCGAGGGCATTCGGGAGTGGACCGCAGAAGTATTAGCCCAGAATCGCCCCATGCTGGCGCTCCTGCGTGGGTTGGGGCTGCCGCTCACCCTGGTGACGGGGCGGGAGCTGGTGTTTGTCCGGCTCGATCTGAGCGTGCTCGATACCCTGTGAAGCGGGTATCCTCATAAGACCAAGGGTGAATAGGCTGCCTTTTCAGCCTGTGCTAAGGTCAGCCTTGTATGGGATCAGAGGGAAGCAGTCATGGTGCAATCAGCTAAACACATCGTCATTCTTACCGGCGCCGGTATCTCTGCCGAATCCGGCATCAAGACCTTCCGTGCCTGTGACGGCTTGTGGGAAGAGCACAGGGTGGAGGATGTGGCGACCCCGGAAGGGTACGCCCGGGATCCCGCCCTGGTGCAGGGTTTCTACAACTCGCGCCGTCATCAGCTGCAACAACCGCAAATCCATCCCAATCCTGCCCACTATGCCCTGGCCCGTCTCGAGCGCCTGTTGCCTGGCACTGTCACCCTAGTGACCCAGAATATCGACAACCTGCACGAGAGTGCGGGCAGCAAGAACCTCATCCACATGCACGGAGAGCTGCTCAAGGCCCGCTGTCCCGAGTCGGGCCAGGTGATCGAATGGCGCGGCGATCTTCATCAGGATGAACTCTGCTCCTGTTGCCAGTTCCCCCAGCCGCTGCGCCCGCACGTGGTCTGGTTTGGCGAGATGCCGCTGGGGCTGGATCGCATCTATGGCGCCTTGGCCCAGTGCGACCTTTTCATCTCCATCGGGACTTCGGGGGCCGTCTACCCTGCTGCCGGCTTCGTGCATGAGGCCGGGCTGAACGGTGCCCATACCATAGAGCTCAACCTGGAACCGAGCGAGGTGGGCAGCCAGTTTGACGAGAAGCGCTATGGACCGGCCTCCCTGCTGGTACCCGCTTTCGTTGACGAGTTGCTGGAGCGCTGCGGCGTGCATCAACCCAAACAGATAGAGGGTCACAACTGGATGGAGATGCGTGGATCCTGAGCTACTGTGTGACGTCACAGTTGCAATGAGAGTGTGAAATCGCGACACTGACAACCAAAATATGGGACGCAGTTGGCGCAAATGATCATGACCCTAGTGAAGCAATGGATCGCTTTTTTTCTCCTGATGCTGGCCAGTGCCAGCGCATTGGCATCGATCCCCTTGATGACACTGGTGCTGCCCGATGGTCGGCAGATAGCGCTCGATGACGCTGCGCTGGCCGCCTTGCCGCAAACCCAATTCAAGACAGCGACCCCCTGGACCACGGATATGCATGACTACCGTGGCCCGCCCCTGGCGGCCGTGCTGGCGGCGCAAGGGGTCAAGAATGTGAGCAAAATTGCCGTCTCGGCGCTTAATGGCTATCAGCAGGTGGTGGATCTCGCCCTGTTTGAGGAGGCACCACTGACCCTGGTGCTCCATGAGGATGGCAAGCCGCTGACCCGCCGCAACAAGGGACCGCTCTGGTTGCTGATCCCCCTTTCCAGTTACCCCAAGCTGGATATACCCCTCATTCATAACTGCATGGTCTGGCAGGTAACCCGCATCGAGATCATCGGCTGATGGGTCGTCAGCGTCACAATCTGCTCCTGGTCTCAATCACCCTGCTGTTTCTGTTCTCCTCGGGTTGCGGGCTCTATCTGCAGCACCGCCAGGAGCAGCTGGTCGATACCTTCTATCGCAACATTCACTGGAACATCAGCCAGGTGATGCTGGAGTCCCAGCGTTTTCTCTACGACTTGCGCCTCTACCGGGCCGGGCAACTGGATATGGAGACCCTGAGCCTGGATTACGATCTGTTGTGGAACCGGCTGGATATCTTCCTCATCAGCAGCGAGACCGCTGATGCGCGGGAGCGTCACGGACTGGGCAAGGCCCTGGCCGGACTGTTCGAGCAGATTAAACTGCTCGAGCCCCAGATGCAGGCCGGGCAGTTGCGCGAAGGGGCCGAGCTCGAGCAGTTGAAGACCAGGATTGCTGAACAGACCCATCAGATAGGGGTGGTGGGCGATCGGATCCTCTCCAGTCAGGAGCGGGAAGCCTCGGTTAACCAGATCCGCAGCAGCCTTTTCTGGCTGCAAATCTGTCAGTTGATCCTGTTGGTGACCGGTGGTGCCCTGGTGTTTGCCCTCATTCGAGCCAACTTGCAAAACCGGCGCCTCTCTTTGCTCGACCCCCTGACCCAGCTTGGCAATCGCCGGGCCTTGCAAGAGCAGCTGACTCGCTCGTTGCAATCCTCCCGTGCTCAGGCGCTGGTGGTGCTTGATCTGAAGCGCTTCAAGCAGGTCAACGATCTGCTTGGCTATCAGGTGGGGGACAGGTTGTTGCAAACGGTGGCGAACAAGCTGCAGCAGGCCTACAGCGGGCACGCCTATCGGCTGGGAGGGGACGAGTTTGCGGTGATCCTGACCGAAGACATACAGGGCATGGAGGAACAGATCCAGGCCCTGAAGCAGCTGCTGCATTTCGAGTTTGTGACCCGGGAGAGCCGTTTCGAGCTGGCGTGCCGGCTGGGGGTTGCCCAGGTAGAGGAGACGCAGGATCCCAATCGACTGCTGGATCAGGCCATCCTTGCCCTCAATCAGGCCAAACGCGATGCCAATGGGGATATCGCCTGGTTTCAGCCAGGCATGTTGCAGCAATTGCAGCTGACCCAGCGTCAGTTGCACCAGCTGCGGGACTGGTTGGCACACCGGATACCATCCCCTCTGGTGGTCGATATGCCATTGCTGAGCAGTGAGAATGGGCTCAGGGTGAGGGGAGTGTTGCTGCGCTGGCAGGACAATCTGGCACCCTGCGAGATGAGCTGGCTGCAGGAGGGGGGCATACTGGGGCCCGTGATCGCGCGGTTGCTGCAAGAGCATGAACAAGCCGCACTCGATGAGCCTCAACCATTGCTGATAGCGCTCAATCATCAGACCCAGTTGGCCCATGTGCTGGCCTATCTACCCGCCACTGTGCATGTCGAACCGATCTTGCTGTTACCTGCCTTGCAACAGGATGCCAGCTTGCTGGCCAAGGTGAATCAGCGCGGTTGTACCCTGGCGCTGAGCGAGCTTGGCAGCAGCACACCAACGCTGCTGGCCGCCGGCTGGCCGGTGCGCTACTGGTTGCCGGAGATCGCAAGTCACACCGGCTTGTTGCAGCCGCTGGCACAACAGTTGGGGTTGGTGCGCCTCATTCCGGCAGATGTTCAGGCTGCGCGGCAGGCCTGACTGGCTGCGATAAAAAGGGCGATCCTATGGATCGCCCTTTTTGCATGCGTCTTTCAGCGGGTCAGGGGGACGGGAAGGGCGCGCAGGATTGTCTGATCACCAGGTCTGGATCAACAGTGATCAGGTGGTTATCCACTGTCACCCCATTGATACGTGCCAGCAGCCGGGTAACGGCGAGGCGCCCCAGCTCCTCCTTGGGTTGATTGATGGTGGTGAGTGGCGGCGACAGATACTGTGCCAGCGCGACATTGTCATAACCGACGATGGAGATGTCCTGCGGTATGTTCAACCCCGCCTGATGGGCGGCACTGATGGCCCCCATGGCCATCATGTCGTTGAAGATAAACAGGGCGCTTGGCCGTTTGGGCTGAGCCAGCAGGCGCTGCATGGCATTGAAACCACTGGCACAGTCGAAATCTCCCTCCTGGATCCAGGCCGGATTGACGGTCAGACCCGCTTCCTGCATCGCCTGCTCAAAGCCAGCCTGTCGCTGATTGGCGGGGGCTCGGCTGTGGGGGCCCGTGATGCAACCGACATCGGTGTGACCGAGCGCCAGCAGATGGCGGGTGGCCAGATAACCGCCGCGATGGGAGTTGTCGGCGATGAGGTCCACGTCCTTGCTCTCCATGCCCCAGTCCATCACCACAACGGGCAGGCTCTTGAGCCAGTCGAGCTGGTTGAACACCTCCTGTTGCCCCTCGCTGCACATGATGAGCAGGCCGTCGACCCGCTTGCGCAACATCATCTTGAGGTAGGAGAGCGCCGTCTCGGCCTGACCTTCGGTGTTGCCCAGCATCAGGTTGTAGCCCTGCTCGAAGCAGTAGCGCTCCACCCCGCGCACCACCTCGGCAAAGAAGGGGTTGCTGGAGGTGGTGACCAGCATGCCGATACTGTTGGTCTCCTTCACCTTGAGGCTGCGGGCCACCAGGCTGGGGGCATAATTGAGTTCGCGCATGGCGGCAAAGACCCGCTCACGGGTCTCTTGTGCCACGAAGCGGGTCTCGTTGATGACATGGGAGACGGTAGTGGTGGAGACCTCTGCCCGCGCCGCCACCTCCTTGATGTTGGCCATCAGTGCCCCTGCGCAGTCTGGGCAAGCAGGAAGGCGTCGACCTCAACCTTGCTTGGGATCGAGCTCTGGGCGCCGAACTTGGTGACAGAAAGCGCCGCCGCGCCGTGGGCAAAGCGCACCGCGGCGTTGAAGTCTGCACCGGCAAGCTCGGCGGCCAGCAGGGCGCCGTTGAAGGTATCGCCCGCGGCCGTGGTGTCTACTGCCTCAACCCGAAACCCCGGGATGAGCTGTTGCTGCCGGGCGTTGCTGCAATAGACCCCTTGGGAGCCCAGGGTGATCATCACATCGCTTATTCCCATCTGGTGGAAGCGGGCCGCCGCCTGAGCCGCGCTGGCCTCGTCGCTCACCTTGACGCCGGTCAACAGCTCGGCTTCGGTCTGGTTGGGGGTGATGAGATCCACCAGCGCCAGCAGATCGGCCGGGAGCAGGCGTGCGGGCGCCGGATTGAGTACCACCCGGGTGCCGTGGGATCTAGCCAGCTTGGCGGCTTCAAACACGCTTTCAAGCGGCACTTCCAGCTGCAGCAGCAGGGTATGGGCATCGGCAATCATGGCTTCATGGCGTTTGACCATGGCAGGAGAGAGGGCGCCGTTGGCCTCGGCGGAGATGCCTATGCTGTTTTCCCCCTCGTCGCTTACATAGATGATGGCGATGCCGGTGGGCAAGGTCTCATCGAGTTCTACTGCACTGACGTCTATGCCATCTTGCTCGAAACCCTGGCGCATCTGCTGGCCGATGGCGTCATCACCGATGCGGGCAATAAAGGAGACAGGGGCGCCGAGACGTGCGGCAGCCACCGCCTGATTGGCCCCCTTGCCACCCGGGACTACCTGATAGCTGTGGCCGGTCAGGGTTTCACCGGGGCGAGGAAAATGAGGGACGCGCAATACATGATCCGCATTGACACTGCCCAGAACAACGAGACGATTCATTCTTATCACCCTTGATTTGGAACATCTTGGTTTGAGTGGGCCCAAGCCAAGATGCACAGCTGATGGAAACTCAAGAAACAAGGGGGGAGGCCAAGCTCCCCCCTGTCACATTACTTGCTGACGATTTGCAGCGGTACCGGGATGGATTTTTCTACTGGCTGACCCTTGAGTACCTTGTCGGCGGTTTCCACGCCGATGGCACCGATCAGGGCCGGTTGCTGCGCTACTGTGGCGGCCAGTTTGCCACGGGAAACGGCGGCCTTGCCATCATCAGTGCCGTCGAAGCCGACGATCATCACCTCTTTGCCGGCCGCCTGTACGGCGCGGATGGCACCCAGCGCCATTTCGTCGTTCTGGGCAAACACGGCTTGCACGCCCGGGTGCGCGGCCAGCAGGTTTTCCATGACGTTCAGCCCCTTGGTGCGGTCAAAGTCGGCAGGCTGGGAGGCCAGCACTTCCAGCTTGTTGGCAGCCACGGCCAGGGCGAAACCTTCGCCACGGTCACGGGCGGCGGAGGTACCTGCGATCCCCTCTAGCTGGATCACCTTGGCGCCAGCACCCAGTTTCTGGGTGATGAAGTCGCCAGCCAGCTTGCCGCCAGCCACGTTGTCGGAGGCAATGTGGGCTTTGACCTCACCTTGTGCGGCACCGCGATCCAGGGTCAGCACAGGGATGTTGGCCTTGTTGGCCAGGCGGATGGCATTGCCAACGGCCTCGGAGTCGGTCGGGTTGATCAGAATGGCGTTGACCTTGCGCACGGTGAGATCTTCCACGTTGGAGAGCTCCTTTGCCGGGTCATTCTGGGAGTCCAGTACCACCAGTTCATAACCAAGCTCCTTGGCTTTGGCTTCGGCCCCCTCTTTCATGGTGACGAAGAAGGGGTTGTTGAGGGTGGAGACCACCATCGCCAGGGTCTGATCGGCGGCCTGGGCGGTGCCCAGCACAGACATGATGGCGGCAGCGAGCAGGGTATTGAGCTTTTTCATCATTTCATTCCTTGTGTGTGTGGCATGGCTTAGGTTGTTATCGATTGCTTTTGTTATCGACCATCACGGCGAGCAAAATGACGCTGGCCTTGGCGATCATCTGGTAATAGGACGAGACGTCGAGCAAGTTGAGGGCGTTGTTCAGGAAGCCGATGATGAGGGCACCGATCAGGGTTCCCATGATGCGGCCCTTGCCCCCCATCAGGCTGGTGCCACCAAGCACAACGGCGGCGATGGCGTCCAGCTCGTAGCCCATGCCGGCCGTCGGCTGGGCAGAGGAGAGGCGGGAGGTGACGATGAGGCCAGCCAGCGCCGACAGCATGCCACACAGACCATATACGGCGAGTTTGACCCTGGCCACATTGATGCCGGAGAGGCGGGTGGCAGATTCGTTGCCGCCCAGAGCGTAGATGTAGCGACCGAGACGAGTGTGGTTGAGCAGGTACCAGGCCAGCAGGAAGACGATGGCCATCAGCCAGATGGGCACAGGCAGACCAAGCAGGTAACCGGTACCGAGCCAGGCGAAGTGATCGGATCCCTCGCTAAAACCGGTGGAGATGGGGCGCCCCTCGGTATAGACCATGGTCACGCCGCGCAGGGCTGTCATGGTGACCAGGGTGGCGATGAATGCCTGCACCTTGCCCTTGGCGATAATGAGGCCGCTGATGCCGCCGAGCAGGGCACCGGCCCCCAGGGTCAGTGGCACCACCAGTGCAATGGGCAACTCCATCGCTACCATGGTGGCTGCCAGAGCGCCGCACAGGGCCAGCACAGAGCCGACCGACAGATCGATGCCGGCGGTGAGGATGACCAGCGTCATGCCGACCGCCATGATGGCGTTGACCGACGTCTGGCGCAGTATGTTGAGCAGGTTGTCGGCGGTGAAGAAGTTGGGGCTTAAGGCCGAGACCACGCCAATCAGCACCAAGAGGGCGACTAGGGATTTGTTCTCGATCCACCAGGCCTTGCTCATGATGCCGCGGCGGGAAAGGGTTTGGGTTGTCATTGAAAGGCCTCTTGCTCTGATTGCCACTGTTTACCAACTGCCGCCGCCATCAGTTTCTCCTGATTGGCGTCCGCGGACATGAATTCTGCGCTGATGCGCCCTTCGTGCATCACCATGATGCGATCGCTCATGCCGAGCACTTCCGGCATCTCGGAGGAGACCAGGATGATGCTCATCCCCTCCTGCTTGAACTGGTTGATGAGCTGGTAGATCTCTTTCTTGGCACCCACGTCGACGCCGCGGGTCGGCTCATCCAGGATCAATACCTTGGGCTTGGTCAGCAGCCCCTTGGCGATGGCCACCTTCTGCTGGTTGCCACCGGAGAGCAGCTTTATCAGCTGATCCTGACTCGGGGTCTTGATGTTGAACAGGCGCACATAGTCACTCACCGCCTGGCGCTCGGCCTTGCCGTCGATCTTGCCGCCACGGATGAACTCATCGAGGGCGCACAGACTCATGTTTTCCCGCACCGAGAGTTCCAGCACCAGCCCATCCCCCTTGCGATCTTCGGAGATATAGGCGATGCCGACGGCCAGCCCATCGGCAGGGGTGCGTGGCACCATGACCTTGCCATCGACCTCGACAGCGCCGGCGCTGATGGGACTGGCCCCGTAGATAAGTTTCATCAGCTCGGTACGGCCTGAGCCCATCAGGCCACTGAAGCCCAGTATCTCCCCCTGACGCAGTGAGAAGCTCACCCCGCGCACACCCGGGCCAGCCAGATCTTTGACTTGCAGGCTGACAGGACCCAGTTCCCGATGCAGGCGCGGGTACTGCTCTTCCAGCCGCCGACCGACCATCATCTCGATGATCCTGTCTTCATCGAGATCGCTCACTGCTTTCTCGCCGATCCACTTGCCGTCACGCAGCACGGTAACCCGGTCGCAGATCTGGAAGATCTCCTTGAGGCGATGGGAGATATAGACGATGCCGCAGCCCTGCTGGCGCAGTTCGCGGATCACGGTGAACAACTGCTCTGTTTCGGTGTCGGTCAGGGCATCTGTGGGCTCATCCATGATGATAACGCTGGCATCGAACGAGAGGGCCTTGGCAATTTCCACCATCTGCTGTTCACCAATCGACAGCTCTCCGAGCCGGGTATCCGGACCATGCTTGACGCCGAGACGACCGAGCAGGCTGCTGGCGCGCTCGCGCAACTGCTTGTGGTCAATGCTGCCAAAACGGGTACGCGGTTCGCGGCCAAGGAAGATGTTGGCGGCAATTGAGAGCTCCGGCAGCAGGTTCAGCTCCTGGTGAATGATGCTGATGCCCTGATCCTGGGAGTCGCGGGGACCCTTGAAGTGCACAGGCTGGCCGCGGTAACTGACGCTGCCCGCATCGGCTTGATAGATGCCGGTCAGCACCTTCATCAGGGTGGATTTGCCGGCGCCATTCTCGCCGAGCAAGGCCATCACCTGGCCCGGGTAAACCTTGAGTCCTGCCTCATCGAGGGCGCGGACACCGGGAAAGGTCTTGACGATCCCGGTCAGCTCCAGAATGGGCGAGGGGGGCGTCTCAACGCTCCCGGTGAGCCCCGAAAGGGGGGAGGGAGTTGTGCTCATTGCAGCTTCCTTGAAGAGGCTTAAAACGCCACGCCGGCGCAGAGAATGAGGTTGGCATAGGGCGTTACTTCGCCGCTGCGCACTATTGCCTTGCTCTGGCGGGAGCGGGTCTTGAACTCCTCATGCAGGCAATATTCGATGGCAATGGGTTTGCCTTGCTCGAGCGCGTGGGTCTCGATCTGATCGAGCAGGGCTTGATGGGTGTCAGGGCTGATCAGCTTTATCTCGCTGGCCATGATCACTTTTTCCACCACAAGATCCGTCAGTAGCGCTTTCAGCACTGTCTGCAGGTTGGGGGTGCCCGCCATCAGCGCCAGATCGATGCGCTCCGGCCCCGCTGGAATGGGTAATCCCGCATCGCACACTGTGATCTCGTCGGTGTGGCCCATCTGTGCCACCAGGGCACTCAAGGGAGCATTGAGCAGTACGCCTCGTTTCATAACAGCACCTCGGCAGACTTGCGTCTGCGTATCTGATGTTTATCAAGGCAACCGGTTACGCAACCGGTTGCGTCATGAGGTAAACGATAGGCGCTAAGGCACGCTTGATCTACAGGGAGATGGCAGAAATGTGAAAACGATCTCAATGCCGGGGGGAAAAGGATGAAAAGAGGTGCCAGACAGCGTACAGGCACCCATATGCAGAGGATTGAAGGAGAGAGGGATCAGAGGGCGAGGGCCTGTTGCACGCCGGGGCGTGTGAGCATCTGTTGATAGTGGGCTGCTACCCTGGGGAACTCGCTGATGGCCACCCCATCGCTCTCGAGCCAGCCGGCGACCACGAACAGGTAAATGTCGGCAAGGCTGAAGCGCTCCCCCAGCACCCAGGGGCCGACCAGATAGTGGCGTTCAATTTCGGCAAAGCCATCGCGCATGTTTTGCGGCACCTTGACCTGCATGGCGGCGACAGCCTGTTCATCATCGGCCCAACGGCTGCCGCGGCGTCCGTGGGCATGGGAGACATGCACGGTGGAGGCAAGGAAGCTGTTGACCTCCTGCATGCGGGCCAGCAGGAAAGGGTCATCCAACGGGGCAAGCTTGGCATCGGGAAAGCGCTGCGCCACATAGAGCAGCAGTGCCGGGGTTTCAGTCAGCACGCCGCGCTCGGTAACAAGCGCCGGCACCCGGCCTTTGGGATTGATGGCAAGATAGGCGGCAGAGCGCTGCTCCCCCGCCGCCAGGTCGAGTCGCTTGACCTGATGGTGGGCCCGGGCCTCGGTCAGCGCTATGTGTACGGCCATGGCGCAAGTGCCAGGGGCGAGATACAGGGTCAAATCAGACATGCATGTCTCCTTGTGAAGTGTGTTCTCCTCGCGTCATCCGGATGGGGAAGGGCGGAGGCAGTCAGCAAATGCGGTATATCTGTTGGCATCCTACGCCCATCACAACGGCGGGCCAAGGCGGGAAAGGAAGGAGGTGAACCGGCCTGCGCTTATGAAATCAAAGGCTTTCCTACCAGCAGATAAGGGGAAAAACGGCTACGCATACCGGGTCAAATCGCTATAATGTGCCCCCCTGAATAGTGTTTTTCTGATGTTGGATAGTCCATTGAGTAATAAAATGCGGATCGGTGGTTCCCTCGAGCAATCCCTGAGTCAGGGATATCGCCTCGACCTCAAGGGGGTACTGCAAGAGAGTTGGCAACAGACGCGCCGTACCGGTTTCGGCCTGCTGCTGGCTATAGTAGGGGTTACCTCCATCTGGATGTTGCTGAGCAATACCCTGCTGGCGCCTTACGTCAATCAGGAAGGGGGGATGGATATTGCCCTGGTGCTGAGTCTGCTCATCACCATCATGATGGCACCCATGACCTCGTCTCTCGACATGCTGGGATTGCAGCAATCGGTCGGCGTCCGTGCCCGTCCGAGCCAGGTATTCGATTTCTTTCGCCACTTCCTGCGCCTCGGCAGCCTGAGCCTGCTGGGCAGCATGATCACCAGCCTGTTCGGTCCTCTGTTTGAACTGGTGGGCTTGCCGGTGATGCTGGCGTTCATACCGTCTGCGCTGATCGGCATGGGGCTGGTGTTTACCGTGCCGCTGGTGCTGGAACGCGGCTTGTCACCGGTGCAGGCCATTCTGGTGTCGCTCAAGTTGTTTGTTCGCGGCTGGCCCAGCATAGTGCTGCTGCACGGTGTCATGCTGGCGCTGTTTTTCCTGGCGCTGCTCCCCATGGGTCTGGGGCTTATCTGGGTGGCTCCTCTCTACTTCAACTGCAAGGGGATCCTCTATCGGGATCTGTGCGGGGTCGCGGTAGAAGTGACCGAAGTGAGCGAAGGTCCCGATCATTTCAGCGCTTGACCGGCGTATTCAGTGCCAAGAGATGGCACACCAAGATTTCAACGCATGACGAGTGCGTGATGCAAAAGGATGGCACATGAAGATGGCTCGACATGGCGTAGCGGCAAGCTTGCTGCTGTTGCCCACCCTGGGGTTGGCACAGCCTTCACTGGATCTGCAATACAGTACTTTCTACAGCCAGATGAAGACCTTTGCCAAGGGGGAGTTTGGCCATGCCAGACTGGGATTTTATCTGACCGATCAACAAAATGGACAGCGTTGCCTGCTCACCTCGGCCCGGGTTTCTACCCTGGATCGGGACGTGGCTGCCGAGGTGACGGTAGACAGCGAGCTGCGGCTGCCCTACGACGATGATCTCAATCTGGACAAGGCGACCGTGGTGGTGGGCTTGACCGAGGCGCACGCTGCCTGCGATCTTTCGGTGCAGGTGATGGCCGATGCCCCACCAGTGTCAGGCAGCCAGTGGGAGCTCAAGGTGGCCGAGGTGGTCAAGCGCCAGCAGGATATGCAGGCCCTGCTGAGCAAGCTGGCCGGCATGGTCGGCAAGTATTTCCTGCCCGAGATGGCGGGTGTGCGGGTGACACTGGTGCAACCGACTGGTACTGCCTATCTGGTTGATGGCGCCCGCCAGCTGCCACTCTCCTGGCAAGAGGGGCAGTTGCTGCTGAGCAACGCACAACTGGCAGACTTCGCAGCGGGCAAGCTGCAACTGAAGGGGGACATACTGCGACTGACCCCCTGGTTGCACAAGGGCTGAGCAAGCGCCACGCCAGAAAGAGAAAAAGGAGCGCCAGGCGCTCCTTTTTCGTTGCAGATTTCGTTACCGATTGTGCAGTGCCTAGCGCACTTCGATCACATCCAGCACGTCCATCTCGTCGATGTTCAGCAAGGGGGCTGTCGGCAGTTCGGGCGGATCAAATGCCTTGTCGCCGCCATCTATGATGCCGGAGTCACGGTTGATGCTCTTGAAGTCGAACAGCTTGTGATCGAGCAGGTGGCTCGGGATCACGTCCTGAATGGCGGTGAACATGGTTTCGATACGACCCGGGAAGCGGCGATCCCAATCCTGCATCATCTGCTTGATGGCCTGACGCTGCAGGTTCTCCTGTGAGCCGCACAGGTTGCAGGGGATGATGGGGAAGGCCTTGACCTCGGCGTAACGTACCAGGTCTTTCTCCTTGCAGTAGGCCAGCGGGCGGATCACCACGTTCTTGCCATCGTCGCTCACCAGTTTGGGCGGCATGGACTTGAGCTTGCCGCCGTAGAACATGTTGAGGAACAGGGTTTCAAGGATGTCATCCCTGTGATGGCCGAGGGCAATCTTGGTGCACCCCAGCTCTTGCGCCGTGCGATAGAGAATACCTCGGCGCAGGCGGGAGCAGAGGGCGCAGGTGGTTTTGCCTTCCGGTACCTTGTCCTTGACGATGGAGTAGGTATCTTCTTCGACGATCTTGAAGTCAACGCCCAGAGTTGCCAGGTACTCAGGCAGCACATGCTCGGGGAAGCCGGGTTGCTTCTGATCCAGGTTGACGGCCACCAGATCAAAATGGATGGGGGCGCTTGCCTTCAGGCTCATCAGGATGTCGAGCATGGCAAAGCTGTCCTTGCCGCCGGACAGGCACACCATGATCTTGTCGCCCTCTTCAATCATGTTGAAGTCGGCGATGGCCTGACCTACGTTGCGCCGCAGGCGCTTTTGCAGTTTGTTGAAACTGTATTTATCTTTTGCGTTCAGCTCTTCTAGCATGCTCGTAAAACCCGGGACACAAATAAGCGCGTTATTATAGCCATGTCCCGGGGGAGGGCAAGGTGCCAGGATGAAAGGCGCCTTATGATTGACGACGCCGGCTATCGACCGGGCAGCTGTAATCGTCGGGTTTGAGGATCAGGATGTCGCAGGAGAGCCTGTCTACCACGTGTTCGGCGGTATTACCGAGCAGGGCGGCAGAGAGGCCGGTGCGACCGACACACCCCATGATCATCAGGGTGGCTTGCAGGTCGTCAGCCAGGTCGGGCAACACCTCTTCCGGCAATCCTTCCGCCACTCGGGTCCACAGATGGCCTATGCCATATTTGTCGGCATGGCTCAGCAGCAGGCTCTCATGGTGTTTGCGAATAGCCTCGTTGTAAGCGTTGGGGTCGAACTCCGGCAACTCTATGGCCACATTGACCGGGGTACCGGGATAGGTATTGACCAGATAAAGGTTGGAGCCGAGCAACTCGGCAATGCCAATGCCTTCCTCCGTGATCCGTTCGTTCAGCACTTTCTGATCCTGATCGTCGCTGGAGCAGTTGATGGCCGCAATAATGTTGCCACCCCGTTGCCAGTGGCCCTCCTTGACCAGCAGGACAGGGCAGGGGCACTTGCGTAGCAGATGCCAGTCGGTCGGAGTAAAGATGAAGGTTTGCAGGAAGGAGTGATGATGGGTCGCTTTGACCACCAGGTCGTGGCGATTCTCCAGTACTTCCTGAATGACACACTCGAAGGGGCGATTGTGCCAGACCACCTTGACTTCGTAGTCCAGTCCCTTGGCACGGTAGGGTTTGAGAATGTCGTCTAGCCATTCACGACGCTGGGCGATCACGCCGTGGCGCATCTCTTCCCGTTCATCCACCGACAGCATGGCGGTCATTTCGTACGAGAAGTCATAAATAGTGAGTAACAGGGTCAGTTGAGCGCCTTCATCGAGCTCAGCTACTTTGACCGCACGTTCGAGGGCAACTTGCCGCTCTTCTTCCGGGTTGATAACAACCAGAATTTTTCGGTACTTGACCATGTTCTCTTCCTCCTTGGCAAAAATACCAATGATGACAGACCTTTAGCCATTACAGCTTAGCTCAGGAGGAGGCTGGGGGACATGTGCCGGATCAAATTTCAGACTAAACCGATCCGGCAACGAGGGCAGACAGAGGGGAAATTAACCGCAGGCAGGACGGGGGGCGCCAGCCATGACGCCGAGGGCCATCTGATCCAGCACGGTAATGTATTTGCCTTTGACGCTGATGAGGCCGGACTTCTGAAAACGGCCAAGCAGACGGCTGATGGTCTCCACCGTGAGGCCGAGATAGTTGCCGATATCACCCCGGGTCATGGAGAGGCGGAATTCCTTGGCGGAGAAGCCGCGCTCGGAGAAACGCACCGATAGATTGTGCAGGAAGGCGGCGAGGCGCTCTTCCGCATTCTTCTTGGAGAGCAGCAGTATCATCTCCTGATCGCCCATGATTTCGTTGCTCATCAGTCGCATGATTTGCTGGCGCAACTTGGGCATTTTGCCGGAGAGATCGTCGAGTACGTCGAACGGGATCTCGCACACCATGGCCGTTTCCAGCGCCTGGGCAAAGGACGGATGCGCATGCTTGTGAATGGCATCAAAGCCAACCAAGTCCCCTGCGAGGTGAAAAGCGGTGATCTGCTCGTCACCCTGTTCTGTGATGGTGTATGACTTGATGGTCCCGGAACGGATCGCATAGAGCGACTTCAGCTCATCGCCGGCTTTGAACAGCTCCTCACCCTTCTGGATCGGCTTCTTGCGCTCAATGATGCTGTCGAGCTGATCGAGTTCACTGTCGTTCAGAGTGAAGGGAATGCAGAGCTGGCTGATGCTGCAATCCTGGCAATGAATTGCACAGCCACCGCTCTGAATACGTCTGCCAGGTTTCTTTTCCGGGATCATAGGCTCATACGAATAATTGATTTATATCAAACAAGTTTACCATCAACTCATCCGTTTTGGATAGGGTTTCAAAAGGACGCTATCCCGACCCATAGGGTATGCAGCCCATATGCAATGAGCAAAATAGCCCCGCCTTGACGCAAACTGCGTAAGGTCAGCCAGTAGCGCAGCCGGTCCGCCAGTCCCCCCAGTGCAAAGAGTGTCGGCAGGGTTCCCATGCCAAAGCAGAGCATGATCAGTGCCCCGCCACTGGCAGAGCCAGCTGCGGCACTCCAGGTCAGCATGGAGTAAACCAGACCGCAGGGCAGCCAGCCCCATATCATGCCGAAAGGGAACGCCTGCCAGGCCGAGGTGAAGGGAAGAAACTTGCCTGCCAGCGGCTTGATCCGTGGCCAGAGTCGGGCACCGATCCGCTCGAGCAGCAGTATGCCTTGCCACCAGCCGGCAAGGTACAGGCCTAGCGCTATCATCAAGAGCGCCGCCATCAGCCGCAATCCGGCGATGGCATGTTTGCCTGCACCGAGCTCGCTGGTGGTGGCCAGCAGCCCGCCTACCAGAGCGCCAGCGATGACATAGCTGAGGATCCGCCCCAGGTTGTAGTTGAGGAGATAGCCAAGTCGGCCCCAAAAGTGCTGTTTCTCGGGGGGAATGGCCATGGAGAGGGCGGCCGAGACGCCACCACACATGCCGATGCAGTGGCCAGAGCCTGCGAGCCCCACCAGCAGGGCCCCTACCAGATCAAGGCTGGCGGTCATCGGACTTTGACTCGATGGGTTTCTGGGCAGGTTTGTCTTCATCAAACAGTATGTTGGATCCCTGGCGGTCGAGATCTTCAAACTGCTCGGAGCGAATGGCCCAAAAGAAGACGGCGCCTGCGATGATGACAAACAGGATGGCGATGGGGATCAGGACGAAGATGATGTTCATGATGCAAGCCTTGCTATGAGAGTGGTCATGGTAAACCAGTTACCGGCCAGGATCCCTCTTCATTCAATGTGTTGGCGCGCTCATATTCGCATGAGCACGCCGTCTTCACGGTTCAGCGATTGAGCCTCATGGAGTTGGTGACCACGATGAGGGAGCTCAAGGACATGCCAGCTGCCGCCAGATAGGGGGGTAACCAGCCGCTGGCCGCCAGCGGCAACACCAGCAGGTTGTAGCCGATGGACCAGGCGAAGTTCTCCTTGATGATCTTGCGAGTGCGGATGGCCAGGGTGCGGGCGTCCAGCAGGCGCGACAGGTCATCGGCCAGCAGGATGGCATCTGCGCTGTTTTTCGCAAGATCCGTGCCGCCCGCCATGGCAAAAGAGGCGTGGGCTCCAGCCAGTACGGGGGCATCGTTGATGCCGTCACCCACCATGATGCTGATATCACCTTGGGCTTCGCGCGCCTTGAGGTAGGCCAGCTTGCCATCCGGGGTGACGCCCTTTACCAGCTCATCCACTCCAAGCTCGCGGGCCACTTCGTCGGCCTGGGCAGAGCTGTCACCGGTGAGAATGGTGGTCTGCAAACCGGCGGCCTTGAAGGCCTGGATCAGGGCCCTGGCATCTGGGCGCAATGTATCGGCCAGGATAAAGCGGGCCAGCACTCGGGATTCATCCGCCAGATAGATGGCAAGGCCCTGGCTGGCGGTGTGCTCTGTGGGCAGAGCCAGCCAGCGGGCGCTGCCGATGCGATAATGCTTGCCTGCCACACCCCCCTCAATACCGTGGCCGATGACTGGGACCACCTCGCTTGCAGGCAGCAAGACGTCGTTGGCTGCCGTGCTTTTAAACGCGCGGGCGATGGGGTGCTCGGAATAGGCTTCCAGTGCCCGGGCGATGGCGAGGCATTGATCTTCGCTCAGCTCCGCCAGCGCCGTTGTGCTGGTCAGGCTGATATTGCCCGTGGTCAGGGTGCCGGTCTTGTCCATCACTATCCGGTTGGCCTTGGTCAGCACGTCCAGCACATGGCCGCGACGCAACAAAATACCGGAGCGAGTGAGGCGTGCGGTGGCCGAGGTGAGGGCGGTCGGCGTGGCCAGCGACAGGGCGCAGGGACAGGTGGCGACCAGCACGGCCAGGGTGACCCAGAAGGCTTGCTCCGGTTGATGGAAGTGCCAGAAGGTCCACACGGCTGCGGCAATGATCAGCAGCACCAGGATGAAGTGGCGGGAGAGCACATCCGCCATCTGGGCGATGGCTGGCTTGTCGTCCAGCGCATGATCCTGCAGCCGCATGATCTGGGCGATGCGCGACTCTTCGATGCGATGGCTGACCCTGATCTGAAGCGGTGCATCCGTGTTGATGGTGCCGGCATAGACGCTGTCGCCCACCTGCTTGAACAGTGGCAGTTGCTCGCCGGTCAGCATGGATTCGTTGAGGCTGGCCTGTCCCTCGACAATGATGCCGTCAGCCGGCAGGGTAGCACCGGCCAGCACTCGTACCCGATCGCCCGCCTGCAAGGTCTTGGCCGCCACCTCGTGCTCACCCTCCTCATCAATGCGGGTGGCCATGATGGGCACCAACCGTGCCAGGTTGGAGCTGGACTCGGACGCCTTGCGCCGAGCCCGCAACTCCAGAAAACGTCCCAGCAGCAAGAAGAAGACAAACATGGTGATGGAGTCGTAATAGACCTCACCCGTGTTGAAGACGGTGGCCCACATGGAGGCGACGAAGGCGCCGATCAGTGCCAGCGACACCGACACGTCCATGGAGAGGTGGCCCTGTTTCAGGCTGCGCCACGCCCCCACGTAAAAGGGCTGGGCCGAATAGATCATGATGGGGGTCGAGAGCAAGAGGCTGATCCACTTGAAGTAGACCATGAACTCATCCTCGACACTGATGAAGAGATCCATGTAGAGCGCCACGGCGCACATCATTACCTGCATGGACCCCAGGCCCGCCAGCGCCAGCCGGAACATGTAGTTGCGCACCTCCTTGGCATAGAGGGCTTCCTGGCTGTGGGTCTGGAAGGGGTAGGCACGATAGCCTATCTTGGCGAATCCCTTGAGAATATCGCTCAACGAAAGCTGGTCCGGATCCCACTTGATGCGGGCGCGGTGGGTGGTGGTGTTGACGTTGATGTAGTGCAGACCGGCAATGCCGGTCAGATGGCGTTCGATAAGCCAGGCACAGGCGGCGCACGTAAGCCCCTCAACGCTGAGCTGGATCTCGCGCACCCTGTGGCTGCCCGTGCCGCTGTTGGTGACAAAATCCTGTTGCACTTCGGCAAGATCATAATGGGTGAGGGCCGCCAGCTCTTCGGGCACCAGTTCTCCCCTGGTTCCGGGCGCTGTGCGGTGATCGTAATAGCTGGAGAGACCGCACTCCATGATGGTTTCGGCTACGGCCTGACAGCCCGGGCAGCACATGGGCTGCACTATGCCCTTTATCTCGAGGGCATAGTGGCTGGCGGCGGGAACCGGCTCGCCGCAATGAAAGCAAGCCTTCATGGTGTGTTACCCCAGGGGATGACGAGCAGGGCACCTCGACTGTTGGCGGCAACCGGCGCGTCACAGTAAAAACCGCCTGTCATGACTTAACGCCCTTTGGGATCGAGTTCGACGGGTGCTGTGGTCGGGAGCTGGACTGTCTCTTGCAACCGCCACTCATGGTCGAAGGCATCGACCCGTACATGCCACTTGCCACTCAAGGGTTGGTCTAGCAGCAGGCGATAAACGCCGCTGGCGTCAGCAGTCACCATGTGTTCGCTGTCCATGCCGGCCAGGGTCGGGTGAAACAGGGAGAGGTAGAGGGCCTGACGGGGTGGGATTTCTCCCGAGAGGGGCTTGAGAGTCAGCTCGTTGCCGTTCACTTCCAGCGCAATCCGGATATTGAGCGCTTCGGATCGATCGAACTTGCTCAAGTCCTGATTAATCTCTTTGCCTTGTTTATAATAGTCTTCGGCGACCAGATTGACGCCATCCTTGCTGGCGATGATTGCCGTGCTGATGCCGGCGATCACGGCGGCGGCCGGGAGGGCGATGATAAACCAGGGCCAAAATTGGCGATACCAGGGTTGGGACATAGTGCTACTACCGTGAAACCTGTGATTAACGAAATAGAGGGGATTTAGCCAACACAAGATAACAAAAAGCCTCGAAGAGTCGAGGCTTTTTGCTGAGTAATCACGTGCTTATCACATGTTACTGCTGATTTTACTTGTCGGTGTGGGACAAGCTGTAAACGTAGGAGGCAAGCAGGTGCACCTTGTCTTCACCCAGAATATCCTGCCAGGCTGGCATGACACCGTGACGACCGTGAGTGATGGTCTGCTCGACCACCTGACGGGAACCGCCGTACAGCCAGATGTTGTTGGTCAAGTCCGGGGCTCCGAAGGCGATCCCTCCTTTGGCATCCGGACCGTGACAAGCGGCGCAGACGGCAAAGCGTGCTTCCCCTTTCTTGGCTTCCACCAGGTCAACCTTGCGACCGGACAGACCCAGCACATAGGAGGCCACTTCCTTGACGCCATCCTTGCCCAGGATCTCGCCCCAGGCAGCCATCACACCCTGACGACCACCCATGATGGTGGTCTTGATCTGGGCAGGCTCTCCGCCCCATTGCCATTCGCTGTCAGTCAGGTTCGGGAAACCGCGACCGCCGCGGGCATCGGAGCCGTGGCACTGGGAACAGTTCTGCAGAAACAGGCGCTGTCCGACTTTCAGTGCTTCCGGATCCTTGGCGATCTCGGTGATATCTTTGTAAGTCTTGCCGTCTGTCTGGTAGGTCAGCTCGCGGAACTTGGCGCCGTAGATCTCGTCAGCCTTGAGCAGCTCACGGTCATACTCCACCGCACGTCCTTCAGCCTTGGCAGAGGCTGCCGCCGCCTTGGACTCCGCCAGGGAGCGAACATCCTGATTGGAGCTCTGCCAGCCCAGCAGACCCTTCCAGTTGCCCAGGCCCGGGAAGGCCAGCAGGTAGACCAGGCCGGTGACGATGAAGA
Organism: Aeromonas sp. TS_SC_11; assembly: GCF_057318915.1. NCBI lineage: Bacteria > Pseudomonadati > Pseudomonadota > Gammaproteobacteria > Aeromonadales > Aeromonadaceae > Aeromonas > Aeromonas sp. TS_SC_11. The sequence continues at coordinate 3,550,474 of NZ_CM170470.1, read as the reverse complement.
AGATGAACATATAGGTCCACCACTTCGGCAGCGGATTGTTGATCTCTTCGATGCCGTCGAAGGCGTGTCCCATGGACTTGCCTTCCTCTACACCCATCTTGTCCCGCAGGCACCACACCAGCAGCAAGAAGCAGCCGAGAATGGTTCCCAGACTTATGACGGTCACAAAAATGCTAAACAAAGTGCTCATTATTGTTTCGCTCCTGCGTTCTTGTTATCAGCACCGGGTTGCTCGTCATCGGCAAAAACCAGGTTGGCTGCCTCGTCGAAAGAGGCCTTGCGGCGTTTGCTGTATGCCCAGACGATGATGCCGATCATGATGGCCATCAACAGCAGGGTATAAAGGCCGCGAAATGTGCCGTAATCCATATCCTGACTCCTTATTTCAGGGCATGACCCAGTGATTGCAGATAGGCTACCAGCGCATCGAGCTCTGTCTTGCCCTTGACGGCGTCGCCTGCACCTTGCACGTCGGCCTCTGTGTAGGGCACGCCAAAGTGATCACGGAACAGGGCCAGCTTTTTGCCAGTCAGTTCACCTGTCATCACAGTGGTATCGAGCCAGGGGTAGCCAGGCATATTGGACTCAGGCACCACATCGCGCGGGTTGATGAGGTGAGCACGGTGCCAGTCGTCAGAGTAACGACCACCCACACGGGCTAGGTCCGGACCCGTACGCTTGGAGCCCCACAGGAAGGGGTGCTCCCACACACTTTCACCCGCGACCGAGTAGTGACCGTAACGCTCGGTTTCGGCCCGGAACGGACGGATCATCTGGCTGTGGCAGTTGGTACAGCCTTCGCGAATGAAGATGTCGCGTCCTTCCATCTGCAGGGCGGTATAGGGCTTGAGGCCCTCCACCGGCTCAGTGGTCTGCTTTTGGAAGAACAGCGGGGTGATTTCAACCAGCCCCCCCAGGCTGATGGCAAAGATGATGCCGACCACCAGCATGGGTACGCTTTTTTCAAAGATCTCGTGACGGTTATTGTTGCTCATGCTTTGACCTCTTCAATCATGCGGGCGTGGCGACAGGTTCCAGGGAACCCTTGGGCGCAGAGATGGTGCGATAGGCGTTGTAGGCCATCAGCAACATACCGGTGACAAAGAAGCAGCCACCCAGGAAGCGCACGAAGTAGAAGGGATAAGAGGCCTGCAACGCTTCTACGAAGCTGTAGGTCAGGGTGCCGTCATCGTTGACTGCACGCCACATCAGACCCTGCATCACACCGGAAATCCACATGGCAACGATGTAGAGTACTGTCCCCACGGTCGCCAGCCAGAAGTGCACGTTGATAAGGCGAATGCTGTACATGCGGCCCTGATCGAACAGGTTCGGGATCAGGTGATATATGGCACCGATGGATACCATGGCAACCCAGCCCAGGGCACCAGAGTGAACGTGGCCCACTGTCCAGTCGGTGTAGTGGGAGAGGGCATTGACTGTCTTGATCGCCATCATGGGGCCTTCGAATGTGGACATGCCGTAGAACGACAGGGACACGATCAGGAAGCGCAGAATGGGGTCATAACGCAGTTTGTGCCAGGCACCGGACAGGGTCATGATGCCGTTGATCATGCCACCCCAGGAGGGAACGAACAGGATCAGGGACATCACCATGCCCAGAGACTGAGCCCAGTCAGGCAGGGCGGTATAGTGCAGATGGTGAGGACCGGCCCAGATATAGAGGGAGATCAGCGCCCAGAAGTGCACTATGGAGAGGCGGTAGGAGTAAACCGGACGACCGGCCTGCTTGGGCACGAAGTAGTACATCATCCCAAGGAAACCGGCTGTCAGCAGGAAGCCTACCGCGTTGTGGCCATACCACCACTGCACCATGGCGTCCATGGCACCGGAATACATGGAGTAGGACTTCATGCCGGAAAGCGGCACTTCCATGTTATTGACGATGTGCAGCACGGCAACCGTAATGATGAAGGCGCCGAAGAACCAGTTCGCCACATAGATATGGGAGGTGGTGCGCTTGACCAGGGTGCCGAAGAAGACCACGGCATAGGCAACCCAGACCACTGTGATGGCGATGTCGATAGGCCATTCCAGCTCTGCGTACTCCTTGGCGGAGGTGAATCCCATCGGCAGCGAAATGGCGGCAGAGAGGATAATCGCCTGCCAACCCCAGAACACGAAGGAGGCAAGCTTGCCTCCAAACAGTCTGACCTGACAGGTGCGTTGCACCACATAGAAGGAGGTCGCCATCAGTGCGCTACAGCCAAATGCGAAGATAACCGCATTGGTGTGCAGAGGGCGCAGGCGGCTGTAAGTCAGCCAGGGAGTGTCGAAGTTGAGGGCAGGCCAGATCAGCTGGGCTGCTATCAGTACGCCAACCGACATGCCGACAATTCCCCAGACAATTGTCATGACGGTGAACTGGCGAACAACGGTGTAGTTGTACTCAGGATGGTTAGTTATATGGCTCATCGTTGTATTCCGCTTCCGATGCTGCTGTTGTTTGATTTTGTGTCCAGTGACATGGACCGACATCATTGGCTACTGCCCTGCCTCTTGTTAACAACTGTTAATGAAAGGAAAAGCAAAAAGTAGCTAAATGAAAATTCAATGGGAATGATACTGAACCGACAGGTAAAATAACAGTATAAACAGTGATATATTTGGCTCCGTCGGGTCCCGCCTGCTTAATAAATTACCTTGCGCGAGATCACGAAAATGTCATTTTTCAGGCATCTTAAAAGGTTGTTTTTTCATGAAAGAGAGACTCACTTCACGCAAAATTGTGCACTTGGCGATCGTCCTGGCTATTTTGCTCGGATTGGTTGCCTATCGAACCTGGTTTGGCGGGGGGCAGGCCCAGGTGGCGGGATCAGAAAAAGATCAAATCTGCGATCTGTCTCACACCTCATGCAGCATGGTTCTGGGTGACAAACCCTTGACCGTCAGTATCGCGTCGTTGCCGGTACAGGCCGAACATGACTTCATGATACTGCTTCAGGGCGGGGATCCGGGGATCAAACCGGTAAAAGCCTGGCTGGAGGGGCGGGACATGTTCATGGGGACTATACCGCTCAGTTTCGAGTCCACAGGCACTGGCTGGCAGGGGACGACCATGGTGGGATCCTGTACCTCGGCGATGATGATCTGGCAGCTCAATATCGAGTGGAGCAATGGCCAGCGCCAGCAGCTGGCGCTCTCGGTTGCCCGCTAAATCCTCTTCTTTAATAAAGAAGAGGATGGGGTTGAAGTGAAAATTGATTTGAAATTTTCAGGCAGGGCGTTACCTTGCACAGATTATCAAGGAGTGAAGTTCATTTAATCATGATTGAAAAACAAGCATTTTATAGCGGGCTCAACCAGCAAGCGCAGGCGCTGCTGGAAGGGGAGCCGGACCTCATTGCCAATCTGGCCAATCTCTCCGCCTTGCTGGCACTGGAGCTGACCGACATCAACTGGGTGGGTTTCTACCTGTTGCAGGGGGATACTCTGGTGCTCGGGCCCTTCCAGGGCAAACCGGCCTGCGTGCGTATTCCGGTCGGGCGTGGGGTATGCGGCACTGCGGTTGCTGAGGGTAAAACACAGCTCATTGACGATGTGCATCAATTTGAAGGGCATATCGCTTGCGATGGTGCCAGCAATGCCGAAATCGTGATCCCGGTGCGCCGTGGTGGCGAGATCATCGGCGTGCTCGATATCGATAGTCCAATTTTTAACCGTTTTGATGAGAAAGACCGGATTGGACTCGAAGAAACGGTGCAAATATTGGAAAGCATGCTCTAAGTCATTGCTAGATGGTTCGCAAAAGGCCCCAAGCTCTCTATAATGGGGCCTTTGTTGTGTTGTGCTCGGGCGTACCCGCGCGTTTATATGAAAGCCAAGGTTATACATGGAAAACACTGAAAAGCTGAAGAACAGTAAAGAGATCGTTGCCTACCTGGTCGAGAAGTTCCCGGCCTGCTTCATCGCTGAAGGAGAGGCCAAGCCGCTCAAGATTGGCATCTTCCAGGATTTGGCCGAGCGTCTCGCTGACGATGCCAGAGTCTCCAAGACCATGCTGCGCTCTGCACTGCGTCAATACACCTCCAGCTGGCGTTACCTGCATGGCCTCAAAGCCGGCCAGGCCCGTGTCGATCTGGACGGCAACCCGGGCGAGCTGCTCACCGAAGAGCACATCGAGCACGCCAAGCAAGCGCTGAAAGAGAGCAAAGAGCGTGTCTTTGCCAGCCGTCGCACCAACAATAAAGAAGAGAAGGCCAAGCAGCCCCGTCGTCCTGCCCCGCGCAAGGCCGATGCTGCCGCCAAATCTGACAAGCCCAAGGCCGCACCCAAGGCAGTCGTTGCCGATGCGCCTCTGGTGAAGGTCGATGCCGCCAATCTGAAAGTGGATCAGGGTGTCAGGGTCGTGCTGGGCAAGTCTCCGGTGCCGGCGACCATCAAGGAAGTGACCAAGGATGACGTTCAGGTCCAACTGCAGACCGGCATGATGCTGCGGGTCAAATTTGAGCATCTGGTTCTCTAAGGAGACAAATGTTGAAGCATGGCGTAATTCGTTTTTCCCTCGTTGCCTGTAGCCTGGCGCTTGCCGGGCTTGCACAGGCCATCGAGCCGGTGCTCAAGGAAAGTGATTTGCCTGTGTTGGCTCAAGAGAGCCAACATGCTACGGCTAGCAAGCGAATTGCCAATCTGTTTACCCGCTCGCATTACAAGCAGTTCAAGCTGGACGATGCCTTTTCCTCCGTGATTTACGACAAGTATCTGGAGAATCTGGACTACAGCCGAAACCTGTTTTTGGCCTCTGATATCAGCCGCTTTGAAAAGTACCGTAACGGCTTTGACACCGATCTCGAAAGAGGACGGCTGGCGCCTGCTTACGAGATGTTCAATCTGAGCCAGCAGCGGCGCTATGAGCGGTTCGAATACGCCCTCAAACTGCTCGATACCCCTTTCGATTTTACCCAGCCCGACAATTACCTCTTTGATCGGGAAGGGGCGGCTTGGCCCAAAGATGAAGGCGAACTCAACGAGTTGTGGCGCCAGCGGGTCAAGTTCGATGCCCTGAGCCTCAAGCTCAGCGGCAAGGAGTGGCCCGAGATCAAGGAACTGCTTGGCAAGCGTTACAACAACGCCATCAAGCGAATGTCCCAGACCGAGAGCGAGGATGTGTTCCAGCTCTTCATGAACTCCTTCGCCCGTGCCATCGAACCGCACACCAGTTATCTCTCCCCGCGCAGCGCCGATCGCTTCAACACCGAGATGAACCTCTCGCTGGAAGGCATCGGGGCCGTGTTGCAGGCAGAGGATGACTTTACCGTCATTCGCTCCCTGGTGCCCGGTGGCCCGGCTGCCAAGTCCAACCACCTCAAACCCGATGACAAGATCACCGGGGTAGGGCAGGACGACGGCAAGATTGTCGATGTGATTGGCTGGCGTCTTGATGACGTGGTCGAGCTCATCAAGGGACCCAAAGGCAGCAAGGTCAAGCTGGAGATCCAGCGCGGCAAGGGCGCCGGCGTCAAGACCGAGCAGATTGAGCTGACCCGCGACAAGGTGCGCCTGGAAGACAGGGCCGCCAAGTCCAAAGTGATCACAGCGGAAGGCAAGAAAATTGGGGTGCTCGAAATCCCGAGTTTCTACGTCAACCTGCACGATGATGTGATCAAAGAGATCTCCAGCCTCAACAAGCAGAAGATCGAAGGCCTGATCGTCGATCTGCGCGGCAACGGCGGCGGTGCGTTGACCGAAGCCTCTGCCCTGAGCGGTCTCTTCTTTGCTGGCGGGCCAGTGGTGCAAATTCGTGATCACATGGGCCGTATCACGGTCAATGGCGATGACGATGGCAACATCTATTACGGTGGCCCCATGTCGGTGATGATCGACAGGTATAGCGCGTCTGCATCCGAGATCTTTGCCGCCGCCATGCAGGATTATGGTCGCGCCCTGATCCTCGGCGAAAACTCGTTCGGCAAAGGCACAGTGCAGCAGCATCGCAGCCTCGCCAAGGTCTATGACTTCTACGAGCAGCCGCTGGGTCACGTGCAATACACCATTGCCAAGTTCTACCGGATCAATGGTGGCAGCACCCAGAACAAGGGCGTCGCTCCCGACATCGGTTTCCCCACTGCGGTAGCACCGGATGAGACGGGTGAAAGTCGCGAGTTCAACGCCTTGCCCTGGGACAAGATTGCCTCGGCCAGTTACGAAAAACTCGGTAACTTCGCCAGCCTCTTGCCCAAGCTGAAAACGGCCCACGAGGCACGGATCGCCAAGGATCCCGAGTTTGCCTATGTGATGCAGGACATCGCCGACTACAAGGTGGAGCAGGACAAGAAGTCTGTCTCCCTCAATGAGGCGGAACGTCTGGCAGAGCAGGCCAAGCAGGACGAGAAGGCGCTGCTGCGCACCAACGAACGTCTGGCACGCCTTGGCAAACCTGCGGTGAAGAGTCTCGACGAATTGCCGGCGGATTTTGAAGCCCCCGACGAGTATCTGATCGAAGCGGCCAATATCACGGCGGATCTGGCCAAACTCAGCAAACAAGGCTGACGTTGGCTTGGCAATAACAGGTACACAAGGGCGACTCAGGTCGTCCTTTCTTTTGCCTGAATGCAAACTATTTGACCCTGCCAACCGGTTGTGACAGCCTCTGACACGTCAATTACAAGCGTGGAAGCAAACAATAATGACCGATCACTCCCAGGCCATGACGGCCAAATATCGCCAAGATTATCAGGCTCCGCTCTACTGGATCGACAGCATCGATCTGGATTTTCAACTGCAGGAGCCGCTGACCCAGGTCACCGCCATCTCCCGTCTGCGCCGTAACGGTGAACATAATGAGCCGCTGGTACTGGATGGTGAGGGGCTCTCCCTGCACAGTGTCAGCGTGGATGGCGTGCCTTATCAAGAGTACGAACAGGGTGAGAATACCCTGACCCTGTTCAACCTGCCGGCCGAATGTGTGCTGACCATAGTTACCCTGCTGGATCCTGCCGCCAACACGGCGCTGGAAGGACTCTACAGGTCAGGTGATGCCTACTGCACCCAGTGTGAGGCTGAAGGTTTTCGCCGCATCACCTATTATCTGGACCGCCCCGACATACTGGCCCGTTACAGCACCCGGATCACCGCCGACAAGGCCAAGTATCCCTTCCTGCTTTCCAACGGCAACAAGGTCGACAGCGGTGAGCTGGATGGCGGTCGCCACTTCGTGCAGTGGCAGGATCCCTTCCCAAAACCGAGCTACCTGTTTGCTCTGGTGGCCGGTGACTTTGATGTAGAGCGCAGCCACTACACCACCAAGAGCGGCCGCAAGGTGGCCCTCGAGATCTTCGTTGACAAGGGCAACCTGGACAGAGCCGGTTTCGCCATGGAGAGCTTGATTAACTCCATGCGCTGGGACGAGCAGCGCTTTGGCCTCGAGTACGACCTCGACATCTATATGATCGTCGCGGTGGACTTCTTCAACATGGGCGCCATGGAGAACAAGGGGCTGAACGTTTTCAACTCCAAGTTCGTGCTGGCCAACCCGGCCACCGCCACCGACAGCGATTACCATGGTATCGAGCGGGTCATAGGTCACGAATACTTCCATAACTGGACCGGCAACCGGGTCACTTGTCGCGACTGGTTCCAGCTCAGCCTCAAAGAGGGGCTGACGGTGTTCCGGGATCAGGAGTTCTCTTCTGATCTGGGATCCCGTGGTGTCAACCGCATCAACAATGTGCGTACCGTGCGCGGTCCGCAGTTTGCCGAAGATGCCGGCCCCATGGCCCACCCCATCCGCCCGGATGTGGTGATCGAGATGAACAACTTCTACACCCTGACCGTCTACGAGAAAGGGTCGGAAGTGATCCGCATGCTGCATACCCTGCTGGGAGAAGACAATTTCCAGGCGGGTATGCGCCTCTATTTCGAGCGCTTTGACGGTCAGGCAGTGACCTGTGATGATTTCGTGCAGGCGATGGAAGATGCCTCCGGTGTGGATCTCGGTCGGTTCCGCCGCTGGTATAGCCAGTCCGGTACCCCTGAGCTGACAGTGACGGATGAGTACGATGCTGCCAGCGGCGTTTATCGCCTGCATGTGAGCCAGCACACGCCGCCGACTCAGGATCAGCCGCAGAAACTGCCGCTGCACATCCCCCTAGACATCGAGCTGTATGACCAAAATGGCGCCGTCATCCCGCTGCAATATCAGGGCAAGGAAATAGGCCAGGTGCTTGACGTGCTCGAAGCAGAGCAGACCTTTCTCTTCGATAAGGTGACGGTCAAGCCGGTTCCCTCTTTGCTGCGGGACTTCAGCGCGCCGGTCAAGCTGCATTATGACTACAGCGACGAGGCACTGGCCTTCCTGATGCGCCACGCCCGCAACGAATTTGCCCGTTGGGATGCGGCCCAGATGTTGATCAACAAGGCGGTGATGGCAGGGGTTGTGCAGGTGCAGCACGGACAGGGAGTCGACGTCTCCGAGACCCTGCTGGCAGCCTTTGTCGCCATCCTGGATGACGCCTCGCTGGATCCGGCACTCAAGGCCGAGATCCTTGCCCTGCCGGGGGAAGCTACCCTGGCCGAGCTGTTCGAGGTGGCCGATATCGATGCCATCCATCAGGTGCGTGATGCTATTCATGCTAGTCTTGCCGCCGCGTTAGGTGCTCGATTGGCAACCACCTATGCGAGCCTGCAACTGCAAGGCTATCAGGTGGTGCATGCCGATATGGCCAAGCGTGCGCTCAAAGGTGTTGTGCTCGGTTATCTGGCGGCACTTGATGCCGAGCATGCCGATGCGCTGGTGCGCCAGCAATACGCCAATGCCGACAACATGACCGATACCCTGGCGGCGCTGCAGGTGGCCAATGGCTATCTGCTGCCGTGCCGTTCCGAACTGCTGGCCGATTTTGAAGGCAAATGGGCCAGGGATGGGCTGGTACTGGACAACTGGCTGCGACTGGTGGGCAGCAAACCGGCGACCGATGTCCTCAGTGAGGTTCGTCAGGCGATGGCCCATCCCACCTTCAGCATTCGCAACCCGAACCGGCTGCGAGCACTGATCGGCAGTTTTGCCATGAGCAACCAGGTGCAGTTCCATGCCATCGATGGCAGTGGTTACCGTTTCCTGACCGATATCCTCATCGAGCTCAACGAGGTCAATCCCCAGGTGGCTTCTCGCCTCATCACACCGCTCATTCAGTTCAAGCGACTGGATGAAGGGCGCAAGGCCCTGATCCGCGCAGAGCTGCTCCGGCTGTTCAACCTGGACGGACTGGCACGGGATCTGTTCGAGAAGGTGAGCAAGGCGCTACAGCAGTAAGTGTTGACGGGGCAGGGGAGCCTGGCTCTCCTGCCCTTTTTGTTGAAAACACCATCGAGCAAGGCGCCGCAGTGACCGCATCATGGTGGGGCGCTATCGAGAAGGAGGCAGTGTTGAAGCAGTTTACCTTTCGGCTGTCACTCAGTAGCGATGACATACTGTTGATGTATCAGGGGCACGCCAGACGGCTGGTGGTACGTACCGAACAGGGGCTCACCATAGAGCTGGCCTTGGAAAAAATCCGGCCATTTGTCACTATCAGTGGGGTATACGGCTATTTTCGGCTGAAAACACAGGATGATTATCGCTTTATCAGCCTGGAACGCATAAGTTAACAAAATTCGAACAGGATCCCGAGTAATTATCTGCTTTCAGTCACTATCTATCCGGTAAATCCGTAATCACCCAGTGGGATTTTCTGTTTTTTGCCGAATTGGCAAAATATTTCACAGCTCAAGCCGTGATCTGCCCCTTGTTTTTAACAAGTCGTTATCACCTTTGCTCGCCTTCCTTGATCCAAGACATTACACTTCGCAGCAACTCTGTACCGGTGGGCATCCAGGGTGGATGTCTTTCCGTCGGTGGTTCATGTCGTCCGATAAGGAATATAGCAATGGCATTGAAAGACGCCCCTACCTCAGTTCTGCTCGAAAACGTTCTCAGCCTGATCCATCAGAAGTTGCCCAAGAAGAGTGCCTCCCTGGTCGAATGCTTCGTTGCCAAGTTCTACGGCAACATGGCCAGCACAGATCTGCACGATCGCAATGACAGCGATCTCTACGGCGCCGCGCTCAGCCTGTGGAATGCGCTCAACCAGCGTACCAGCACACAACCCTACATCCGGGTCTACAACCCCGAGCTGACCCGCCACGGTTGGCAATCTCCCCACACCATAGTCGAGATCATACTGCAGGATTCTCCCTTCCTGGTGGACTCCATCCGGATGGCGCTCAAGCGTTTGAACATCACGGCGCACATGATGCTGCACCAGCCGCTGCACCTTATTCGTGGCAACGAAGGCAAGATCAGCGCCATTCTGGATCTCGACAATACGGCCGGACAAACTTCGGTCGAAACCGCCTTCCTCATCGAGATCGATCACCTGACCGGTGATGAGCAGATGGATGCGCTGGCTGCCGAGCTCAACTCGGTTGCCGGGGAAGTGGCACTGGCGGTGGGGGACTGGCAACCCATGCTGGGTCGCCTGAACGAGATCATCGACGAGCTGCCCAAGCGCAAGAACCCGGTCAGCAAGGAGGAGGTCAACTCCTGTGTGGCTTTTCTCAAGTGGGTCGCTGCCCACAACTTCACCCTGATGGGATATCGCCGCTATGACGTCAAGGCGGTGGAGGGCGATCACGAGATACTGCCGCTGCCGGAATCCAGCCTGGGCCTGATGAAGAACTCTATCAAGGATGAGGGGCAGCGCCTTGGCAATATGCCGGCCAGTGCCCGCCATGCAGCGTTGAGCTCCGACCTGCTTATCCTCACCAAGTCAAACAGCAAGTCCCGTGTCCACCGCCCTGCCTATGTGGATTACATCGGCATCAAGCGCTTTGACGAGCACGGCAAGGTGGTAGGGGAAGATCGTTTCATCGGTCTCTACGCCTCTTCCATCTACAACACCAGTGCTACCCAGATCCCGCTCATCAGCCACCGGCTGGAACGCATCATGGCCTCTTCCGGTCATGAGAAGGGTTCACACGCCTACAAGGCGCTGCTCAACGTGCTGGAAACCTACCCCCGCGACGAGTTGATCCAGGCTCGTGAAGAGGAGCTGCTGGCCACCGGTCTCGGTGTGCTGGAGATGCAGGAGCGGGACATGTTGCGCTTGTTCGTGCGCCGCGATGTCTACGGTCGTTTCTTCTCCTGCATGGTCTATGTCACCAAGGAGCGCTACAACACGGCGCTGCGAGTCAAGACCCAGCAGATTTTGCAGAAATATTTCGGCAGCAGCGAAGAGGTGGAGTTCAACGTCTACTTCTCCGAAGGCGTGCTGGCGCGGACCCAATACATAGTGCGGGTCAACAATAACAACGTGGATGTGGACGTGAACGAAGTACAGAACAACCTGATTGAAGCGGCCCGCAGCTGGGACGACCGACTCGACTCCGTGCTGCTCTCCCATTATGGCGAGGCCCGCGGCAATGCCTTGCGTGGCCGTTTCAGCAGCGCCTTCCCCCGTGCCTACAAGGAAGATGTGCTGCCGGGATCTGCCGTGGCCGACATCATGGCGCTGGACAATCTGAGCGAAGCCGAACCGCTGGGCATGCTGTTTTACCGCGCTCAGGAAGAAGAGAACGATCGCCGGGTTCGCCTCAAGCTGTTCCATCGCACCGAGCCCATTCACCTCTCCGATGTGCTGCCCATGTTGGAAAACATGGGGCTGCGGGTGATCGGTGAGACCCCGTATCAGGTGCGTACCCCTTCAGGGGATATATTCTGGATCCTCGACTTCTCCATGCTGCTGCGCGGTGAACAGCCCTTTGATCTGGAGCAGAGCCAGCAGCGCTTCCAGGAAGCCTTCGCCGCCGTCTGGAACAAGGGGCTGGAAGATGACGGCTTCAACCGTCTGGTACTGGGGGCCGGCCTCACGGGTCGTCAGGTTTCTGTGCTGCGTGCCTATGCAAAATACATGCGCCAGACCGGTGTCTCCTTCAGCCAGTCCTATATCGAAGAGACGCTTACCCGTTATCCTGACATCGCCCAACTGCTGTTTACCCTGTTCGAGAACCGCCTCGATCCTGCTGGCAAGCAAGATGCCAAGGTACAGGCCAAGCTCCATGATCAGCTGGCGGCCAAACTGGATCAGGTCGCAAATCTGGACGACGATCGCATCATCCGCCGCTTTGTGGAGATGATCGACGCCACCCTGCGTACCAACTACTACCAGCTGGACAAGGCTGGGCAGATCAAGCCCTACATCTCCTTCAAGCTGGCACCGGCCAGTATTACCGACATGCCGTTGCCGCTGCCCAAATTCGAGATCTTCGTCTACTCGCCACGGGTGGAAGGGGTGCATCTGCGCTGGGGCAAGGTGGCCCGTGGTGGCCTGCGCTGGTCCGATCGCAAGGAAGATTTCCGCACCGAAGTGCTGGGTCTGGTCAAGGCGCAGCAGGTGAAGAACACCGTCATAGTGCCGGTGGGCGCCAAGGGCGGCTTCTACTGCAAGCAGATGCCGGTGGGGGCGGCCCGCGCGGTCATCCAGGAGGAGGGCAAGGCCTGCTATCGCCTCTTCATCCGCGGTCTGCTCGATGTGACCGACAACATCATCCAGGGAGAGGTGATCCCGCCCAAATCCGTGGTGCGTCACGACGAGGATGACTACTACCTGGTGGTGGCGGCCGACAAGGGCACGGCGACCTTCTCCGACATCGCCAACGAGATAAGCCAGGAATATGGCCATTGGCTGGGCGATGCCTTCGCCTCCGGCGGCTCGGTCGGTTATGACCACAAGAAGATGGGCATTACGGCACGCGGCGCCTGGGAGTCGGTCAAGCGGCATTTTCGCGAGATCGGCATCAACTGCCAGACCACCGACTTCACCTGTGTGGGCATAGGTGACATGGCCGGCGACGTGTTCGGCAACGGCATGCTGCTCTCCGAGCACACCCAGCTGGTGGGTGCGTTCAACCACATGCACATCTTCATCGACCCGACCCCCGACGCAGCCAAGAGCTTCGTCGAACGCAAGCGCCTGTTCGAACTGCCTGGCTCCAGCTGGGATGATTACAACCGTGACCTCATCTCGGCAGGGGGCGGCATCTTCCTGCGCTCGGCCAAGTCCATCAAGCTGAGCCCGCAGATCCAGACACTGCTTGGTACTGACAAGGCCAGCATGGCCCCGAACGAGCTGATCAAGGCGTTGCTCTGCCTGAATGTGGACCTGCTCTGGAACGGCGGTATCGGCACCTATGTGAAGAGCGCCCGCGAGAGCGACGCCGAAGTGGGGGATCGCAGCAATGATGTGCTGCGGGTCAATGGTCGCGACCTGCGTGCTCGCATCGTCGGTGAGGGTGGCAACCTGGGCTTTACCCAGCTCGGTCGGGTGGAATACGCCAGCCAGGGTGGGCGCATCAACACCGACTTCACCGACAACGTGGGCGGGGTGGATTGCTCCGACAACGAGGTCAACATCAAGATCCTGCTCAACCAGCTGGTGGCTGCCGGTGATATGACCCTCAAGCAGCGCAACCAGATGCTGTATGAGATGACCGACGATGTGGCGCAAATTGTCATTACCAACGCCTACCGCCAGTCCCAGTCCATCTCGGTCACCAGTTTCCGTGGCACCGAGCAACTGAAAGAGCAGCAACGTTTCATCCAGGGGCTGGAGCGCGAAGGCAAGCTGGATAGGGGGCTGGAGTTCCTGCCCTCCGATGAGGAGCTGTCCGAGCGGATGGCGGCAGGGCAGGGCTTGACCCGTCCCGAGCTGGCGGTGCTGGTGGCTTATGGCAAGATGGTGCTCAAGGAGCAGCTCAACTGCCCTGAGATCACCGAGGAGCCTTTCCTGGCCAACATGTTGGTCACCAGCTTCCCGGCCAAGTTGCAGCAGCAGTTTGGTGCAGCGCTTGCCCAGCACCCGCTACGTGGCGAAATCATTGCGACCCGGGTGGCCAACATGCTGGTCAACGACATGGGGCTCAACTTCGCCAGCCGGATGAAGGACGAGACCGGTGCCTCTGTGGCGGAAGTGGCTTGCTGCTTCGCCATGGCCCGTGAGGTGTTTGGCCTAGGGGCCCTGTGGCGTGACATCGAAGCGTGTGACAACCTGGTGGATGCCCAGACCCAGCTCGAGCTGATGTTCTACAGCCGCCGCATTGTGCGTCGTGCTACTCGCTGGTTCCTGCGTGCCCGCAATCGCAGCTGGAGCATCGCTGAGAACATCGCCTTCTTCCGTCCGGCGTTCGAGACATTGGGCTCGCACCTCTACGAGGTGATGGACGAGAGTGAAGTGGTAGAGCACAGCCAGGCCGTGGCAGCCCTGGTGGCCAGACAAGTGCCCGAGTCCATCGCCCGTCAGGTGGCCCATATGAGCAGTCTCTTCTCCAGCCTGGATCTGGCGCAGATTGCCGCTGAGCACAAGACCGACATACTGCGTGCCGCCAATGTCTACTATCGTCTCGGTGCCAAGCTCGATCTGCACTGGTTCCTTGAGCAGATCAACCATCAGCCGGTAGGCAACCACTGGCAGGCAATGGCACGGGCATCGTTCCGTGAAGATCTGGACTGGCAGCAACGCAGTCTCACATCTGTGGTACTGGAAGGGTGCAAAGAGCAGGGAGAATGCGCTACCATACTGGCCGACTGGATTTCGGAGCATGAGCAACTCTTGTCCCGTTGGACCCATATGTTGGCCGACTTCAAGACCACAAGTACCCACGAGTTCGCCAAGTTCTCGGTGGCCTTGCGAGAGTTGAACCTGCTCCAGTTGAATTGCCGAACCTCGGCATAACCCCGAAAGCCCCGGCCAGTTGCCGGGGCTTTTTTAAGGAGCAAAAATGTTGTACCCCCTCGCCAGGCATTTCTTGTTCAAGTTCAATCCTGAACAGGCACACGATCTCTCCATCAAATATTTGCCCCGCCTTCTCGGTACGCCACTTGATTGTTTCTTCCGCCATGCATTGCCCAAACGCCCCGTCACTGTCATGGGGCTTTATTTTGCCAATCCGGTCGGATTGGCAGCCGGGCTGGATAAAGACGGGGAGTGCATCGATGCATTTGGGGCCATGGGGTTTGGCTTTATAGAAGTCGGTACCGTCACCCCCAAACCCCAGAGTGGCAATGACAAGCCCCGTCTGTTCCGGGTTATTCCGGCAGAGGGGATCATCAACCGCATGGGATTCAACAACAAGGGTGTCGATCATCTGGTGGCGCAGGTCAAGAAAGCCAAATACCAGGGTGTCATCGGCATCAATATCGGGAAGAACAAGGACACTCCCATAGAGCAGGGCAAGGACGATTATCTGATCTGCATGGACAAGGTCTATGATCATGCTGGCTATATTGCCGTCAATATCTCTTCCCCCAACACTCCGGGCCTGCGTTCGCTCCAATACGGTGATGCCCTCGATGAGTTGCTCGCAGCCCTCAAAGTGCGTCAGCAAGAGCTGGCCGCCCAATATAAAAAGTACGTGCCGCTCGCCGTTAAAATTGCACCGGACTTGAGTCTGGATGAAATTAATCAGGTCGCAGCATCTTTGATCAAAAACGGGATCGATGGCGTTATTGCCACCAATACCACCCTGGATCGGGAGATGATTTATGACATGCCCCATGCCGGTGAAGCCGGTGGCCTCAGTGGGCGTCCGTTGCAGCACAAGAGCACAGAGGTTATTCGTCAGCTGGCCAAGGCACTGGACGGTGCTCTGCCCATCATAGGGGTCGGGGGTATCGACAGCGCCATGGCTGCGCGGGAGAAGCTCGCTGCGGGTGCCAGTCTGGTCCAGATTTATAGCGGCTTTATTTATAAGGGCCCAAGTCTGGTCAAAGAAATTGTGACTCATATTTAAGAAATAAACGGGTGCCCTTTATTTAAAGTTGCTGAAATTTTCGACATGGAATAAAGTCGAGTAACGACTTTCAGTAAGGGCACCCCCATGTGTATCCAACCCAATGACAATTGGCAGTGGCATTATGATGCTCATGATGATCGTCTGATGCTGGACTTATCCGATCGCATGATATTCGCTACTGAATATAAAGGGCGACAATTGGTGCCCAGCTCCTTCACCACCCAGCCTTTTTGCGTGGACGATGCCGCCCTCTATTATCAATTGATGGACAAAGCTGTCGAACTCGACTGGAGTACGCCACATCAGGTCCAGCTGGTACTCAATGCCATCGCTGTCAGTCGCTTTTATAAACCGCTGATGCCACAAAGCTGGTTCTTTGGTGAGGTCCACCCCTTTATTATTCCTGAAACCGGATCCTTGGTGTGCATGAATACACCTCATGGCAAGGGGGAGTTCATGGTGATCGAAGCTGGTGAACAGGCCAGCGTGTGCCTCAATCTGACCGAGGATCTGATACTGACTACCAGCAAGATCCTACCGCGCTTTGGTGTGATCAAGGTGATGAACAACCGCATGACCGCCAGAGTTGCAACCCAGACACAATACCGTCAGGTGAGCTGATACCCATCCAAGTAAACGTGCTTAATATTTAGTCTGATTTTGCTCGTCCGATATTTTTTTTGCCCCCTTTGTTGTTGCTCCTCAATGCCCCTCCTATTTGGTGAATAGCCCTTTTCTGTCGCGCCATAGTACTTTTTGCCTCTCATGTTATGCCCACAAAAAAGCCCTCCTACCAAACAGGATAAGAGGGCGTAAAACACACACGACAGAAGGAATGGATGGTTTGTTTCAACAGCCGGGTCATGTTAGAGGGAATTGTTTCTTCTGAAACCTGATAGATATGACAGTCCGGTATAAATAGGCTATCGCCAGGCTGCACCCAAAAAAATTGCCCTCCCGGTTTACGGACGATAACGGGAGGGCAAAACACGGGGTTACAGAAAGGACTTGCTCTGTCGGAAAGATAATAACGCAATGAGCCTTGTTTGACGCCTGTCAGATATGGCAATTAGTGTGAAGAACGGTGGGCCATTCATACCTGGATATAGATACCATTACCTAGCGTCTTGCTCTGACGAGGCAATGAATATCCGGGATCATCTGATGACCGCTCGTCTATAGCTGACCCACAAGCTGACCCACAAGCTGACCCACATGAGCATCACATCTCCATCAGGTTCCTATATGTCAATTGGCCAAGCCTTCTTGCGTATGTCAGATAAATGGGGGGTGGTGAGCAAGCTGGCCTGTACCTGTCTGTCGCGCCAGCGCGAAGCTTTTGCTGCTCCGGATCGGCTCTTAAGGTATAATGCGGCACTATTTTTATGGCATCCCCGTGAGCGTGATGAAAGAATTTTTTGCAACCTGCCCCAAGGGGCTGGAAAACCTGTTGGCCGACGAGCTGACTACACTGGGCGCAGAGCAGGTCCGTGAGACTGTTGCTGGCGTTCACTTCAAAGGCGAACTGGCCATTGGTTACAAGGCCTGTCTGTGGAGCCGTTTTGCTTCCCGCATCGTGTTGGTGCTGTCCGAATTCCAGATGAACGACGATCTGGATCTCTATCTGGGCGCCCACACTATCCCTTGGGAAGAGCACTTCTCCGGCACCTCCACCATAGCGGTGGACTTTACCGGTACCAACCCCGCCATTCGCAATACCCAGTACGGTGCGCTGAAGATCAAGGATGCCATCGTTGATCGCTTCACCAAACGCGGTCATGTGCGCCCGGATGTGGACAAAAAGGCGCCGGATATTCGCATCATGGCGCATCTGGGCAAAGGCAAGGCCAATATCACGCTGGACTTGTCAGGCCCGGCGCTGCACCAACGTTTCTATCGTCAGGGCACAGGCGAAGCACCGCTCAAAGAGAACCTGGCCTGTGCCATGATTGCCCGTAGCGGCTGGGCCGGTGAGCCCATGATGGACCCCATGTGTGGTTCCGGTACCTTGCTGATCGAAGCGGCCTTCATCGCCGCCGACATGGCGCCGGCGCTGCGCCGCGAGCGCTTCGGTTTCGATCGCTGGCTGCAACACGACAGCGAACTCTGGCAGAGTCTGATGATGGAAGCCCAGGTGCGCGCCAAGCGTGGCATGCAGCGTTGTGAAGTGAAGCTGTTTGGCTGCGATGCCGACCCCCGTGTGCTCATGAAAGCCCGCGACAACGCCAAGGCGGCCGGTGTGGCCCACCTCATCACCTTCAAGCAAGCCGATGTGACCCAGCTTGAAAATCCGCTGCCGATGCCAGCCGTTGTTGAAGGGGAAGCGAGTCAGGAGGAAGCCCGTCAAGTCGGCATGCTTATCTCCAACCCGCCCTATGGCGAGCGTCTCGGCGAGTTTCCGGCCCTGCTCGAAGTGCATCAGGCACTCGGCGATGCCTTGCGTCGTGGCTTCCAGGGCTGGCGCGTCTCTATTCTCTCTGCCTCGCCCGAGCTGCTGAGCTGTCTGCGTCTGCGTGCCGACAAGCAATATCGTCTGTTCAACGGGGCGCTCGAGTGTCAGTTGCGCAACTACCAGATTGCGCTGGACTCCGTGGCCTCCCAGAAAGAGGTGGCGCAGGACTTTGCCAACCGTCTGCGCAAGAATCTTAAAACCCTCGAGAAATGGGCGAGCAAAGAGGGCATCGACTGCTACCGCCTCTACGATGCGGACTTGCCGGAATACAATGCCGCCATCGACCGCTATCAGGATTACCTGGTGGTGCAGGAGTACGCCGCGCCCAAAGACATCCCCGCCCAGAAAACTCGCCAGCGTCTGCTCGACATGGTGCAGGCCGCCATCAAGGTGACCGGCATGGACGGCGAGAAGGTGATCCTGAAGGTGCGCGAGCGTCAGGAGGGCAAACAGCAGTATCAGAAGCTCGCCGCAGAGCAGCACCGGATGGAAGTGCAGGAGTACGGTGCCCGTCTTTGGGTCAACCTCTACGACTATCTGGATACCGGCCTGTTCCTTGACCACCGTCAGACTCGCCGCATGCTGGGCCAGATGGCCAAGGGCAAGCGCTTCCTGAACCTGTTTGCCTATACCGGCAGTGCCACAGTGCATGCGGGTCTGGGCGGTGCCAGCGAGACCACCACGGTCGACATGTCCCACACCTATCTGAACTGGGCGCAGGACAACATGCGTCTCAACTCGCTGGTGGGCCGTCAGCACAAGTTTGTGCAGGCTGACTGCCTGAAGTGGTTGTCTGAAGCGGACGATCAGTACGACCTCATCTTCATCGATCCGCCCACCTTCTCCAACTCCAAGCGGATGGATGAGAGCTTCGACGTGCAGCGCGATCACCTGCTGCTGATGCAGCACTTGAAGCGCCTGCTGGCGGCCGATGGCACCCTGGTGTTCTCCAACAACAAGCGTCACTTCAAGATGGACCTGGCCGGGCTCGAGGCTGCGGGTCTCAAGGCTCGAAATATCACCCAGCAGACCCGACCGAAGGACTTCGAGCGTAACCAGCATATCCACAACTGCTGGATCATCACCCACGCCGAGGCGCCAGCGGAGGCTTGATGCTGACCCTGTTTCACACTGACGGCTGCCACCTGTGCGAACAGGCATGGCAGCTGGTGGAGGAGGCCGGATTGGCCAGCCAGACCCGCCAGTGCGACATCATCAATGATGCCGAATGGCTCGCCGCTTATCGGGTACGCATTCCGGTGCTGCGCGATGAGGCCGGTCGCGAACTGGGCTGGCCCTTTACGTTGGCAGAGCTCGGTGTCTGGGTAACTGCGCAGGCCAGTCACGGCTGAGCACGAATAGAGAAAAAGGGGGGGCAGAGAGTATCTGGCCCCGCTTTTTTCATCAGGTAATAAGGAAGAAACATGGCTTTATTAACATTGCACGGCGCTTGTCTGTCGTTCAGTGATTTCCCGCTGCTCGACAATGCCGAGCTCAGCATTGAGCGCGGTGAGCGTCTCTGTCTGGTCGGGCGCAACGGGGCGGGCAAGTCCACCCTGATGAAGATCATTGCCGGCGAACTGCCGCTCGATGACGGGCGCATGGTACAGCAGCAGGATCTGAAAGTGACTCGCCTCGAGCAGGATCCGCCTGCATCGAGTGACCTCACTGTGTTTGACTACACGGCCGAAGGGCTGGCCGGCGTCGGCGAGCTGCTCAAGCAGTATCACCATATCTCCATGGAGCTGGCCCACGATCCGAGCGATGCCAACATACGCATCATGAGCGATCTGCAAGAACAGCTCGACTATCAGAATGGCTGGCAGTTCGAGACCCGCATCAGCCAGGTGTTGACCCTGCTGAACCTCGATCCCGACGCAACCCTGGACAGCCTGTCCGGTGGCTGGTTGCGTAAAGTGGCCCTGGCCCGTGCGCTGGCCTGCGATCCGGATCTGCTGCTGCTCGATGAACCGACCAACCACCTGGATATCGAAGCCATCAACTGGCTGGAAGATTTCCTCAAGGATTTTCGCGGCGCCATCGTCTTCATCTCCCACGATCGGGAGTTCATCCACAAGCTGGCGACCAGGATCATCGATCTAGACCGCGGCGTGATCACCTCCTGGCCTGGCAACTACGACGAATATCTGCAGGGCAAGGAAGAGGCACTGCGGGTTGAAGAGCTGCAACATGCCGAGTTCGATCGCAAGCTGGCCCAGGAAGAGGTGTGGGTACGTCAGGGCATCAAGGCGCGCCGTACCCGTAACGAAGGCCGGGTACGTGCCCTCGAGGCGATGCGGATGGAGCGTTCCCAGCGTCGCGAGCTGCAGGGCAAGGCCAAGCTGCAAATGGACGATGTGAATCGTTCTGGCAAGCTGGTGTTCGAAACCGAAGGGCTGGGGCTGGACTTTGGCGATCGTACTCTGTTCCAGGGGCTGGATCTGCAGGTGCTGCGTGGCGACAAGATCGCCCTGGTGGGTCCCAACGGTTGCGGCAAATCAACCCTCATCAAGCTGTTGCTGGGCCAACTCGAGCCCAGCCGTGGTTTGGTCAAGGGGGGCACCAAGCTGGAAGTTGCATATTTTGACCAGTATCGCGATCAGCTCGATCCCGAGCAGACGGTGATGGACAACGTGGGGGAGGGCAAGCAGGAAGTGATGGTGCGCGGCCGCTCCCGTCACATTCTGGGTTACCTGCAGGACTTCCTGTTTGAACCCAAGCGGGCACGTACCCCTGTGAAAGCCTTGTCAGGGGGCGAAAAAAACCGTTTACTGTTGGCCAAATTGTTCTTGAAGCCCAGTAATTTACTGATCCTCGATGAACCAACCAACGACTTGGATGTCGAAACGCTGGAATTGCTGGAAGAGCTGCTGGCGGACTATCCTGGCACCCTGTTGCTGGTCAGCCACGATCGTCGCTTTATCGACAATACAGTGACAGGTTGCTGGTTGTTTGAAGGGGATGGACGTATCAGCGATTACGTGGGCGGTTATGCCGACATGATGGCGACGCGGGCCCAGCAGAGCACTCAGCTGGCGGCAAAAGCGGCTCAGGTCAAAACGCCAGAGCCTGTCGCTGTGGCAAGCCCTACTGCCTCTAAAGTCAAAAAACTCTCTTACAAGTTGCAGCTGGAGCTGGATAATCTACCAGCCCGACTGGAACAGCTGGAGACTGAGCTGAATGCCCTGCAGGCAGAGGTAAACCATCCCGGTTTCTTCGCGTTGCCGAGCGATCAAACCCAGCTCAAACTGGATGCCCTGAATGCAGCAGAGGCTGCATTGGAACAAGCCTTCTCCCGTTGGGAGGAGTTGGAAGCGTTGAAACATCAGGACTAAGGAAGTAGATGAAAAAGCAATTATCCATGCTGGCCATTCTGGTCAGCGCCAGCCTGCACGCCCAGGCGGCACAAAGCCCCTTTTTCACCATTGTCGACGGGTCTGACAAGGGATTCGCCAGCGCGATCAGTGCCGATGGCAACGGGCTCGTCGGGATCAACACCAAAAACGACATGGCCGAGCACTTCTCGACTGTGCGGTTTACTGACTTCCTGGTCGATCGTTTCCGTTTTGAGCAGGGCTGCATGCTCTCCAACTCGGTTTGCAACGCCTTCTGGAACGACAAGAGCAACTTTGCGTATCAGTGGCGTGTCGACTTTCTGGCCAAAACCGATCAGCGCAGCAACGTGGGTGACCTAGTCAGCAACGAAACTGATGGCTTGGTTACCGCTTTGGGTGACGTAGCGGGCACTCGCGTGGGCTACAAGATGGATGGCAAGCTGCGCACCGCATTTGCCATCGTCGAGGAAGGCAACGCCGTCAACCTCAAGGATGGCGCCAGCACCCACAGCCTGAGCGTACCGACCAGCATCAAGAAGCTGGACAACGGCCAGTACCTAGTGACCGGCACCGCTGCCACCGGCAAGACCATTGCCGTCAATTCCGAGACCTACAACTGGTGCTTCTCCGGTAACGACGGCCAGTATGGCGACTACCGCTACTGCCCGGGCCTCAACACCCAGGCCAGCTTCTGGTTGCTCAACAGCACAGGCACCTTCAACAAGCTGATCCAGGCCAACGAGTATTCCCGTGGCCGTAACGAAGTGATCCAGACGGCGTCTGCCCTCGGGGTCGCCAACGTCAATGGCAGTTTGTTCGGTGTGGGTTACTCCTCCACCGGTGAAATTGGCAGCAACTACCTGGATGGCCGCAACCTGGCGGCATACTGGACGCTAGATCTGGCCGGTGGCAAGGTCGGTACCACCCAGACCATACCGCTGGCCGAAGGCGAGCCGGGCAAGGATGACGCCAAGCTGCAACACAGCTGGGCTGTGGGGGTCAATGACAACGGTTATGTGATTGGCAACCAGCGCTATCGCATCAACAAGGGTCAAAACCGCCCGGTCGAGATGTTTGTGTTCAACTTGAACACCAAACAGACGGCGAGTGTACCGTTGCAAGACAGCCCAATCAGCGGTGCAGGCTCGGAAGCTGCCGCCATCAACAACCACAACATGGTCGTGGGCTGGCGTGATTCTCGTCACCAGACCCAACCTGTGGTCAATGGCACCAACCGCATGCAGGAAGGTTTCCTGCTCAATGCTGCAACCAGCAAAAATTGGTATCTGAACGACCTCATCTGCGGGCTGGATGATGCGGGTGCCAAGCAGTGTGCCCAGAACGGCTACTACTACCACATCGCGTATGCCAGCGGCATCAGCACGGATGGTACTGTCGCTGCGACGGCTTTTCGCTATAACAGCGAGAGCGATCTCAACAATCGTACCAATTCCACCATCGTTAGCGTGAAGCTGACGCCAGCCGTTGCCGATTACAAGAACAACGAGCCTGCAAGCTATGTGGTCGCGAATGCGCCGGTCAATAACCAGACTGGTCAGGATGGTGGCAGTGGTGGTGGCAGCCTGTTCTGGCTGACGCTGCTGGCCCTGCCGTTTACCTGGCTGCGCCGTTACCAACGATAAAATGGGATGTCACTAAAAATTAATGTGGTTCAGTGTCTTGTGTCACAATGACCGGATAGCATGACATTTTTTGTTTGACCCTGCCCATCTCGTGGGGTAAAGATGAAAGCGACCGATGAAAAATTGGTCGCTTTTTTTGTTCCACGAAGAGGGTCGTAGATGATGAAGAGACAAAAACGGGACCGTCTGGAAAGAGCTCGCGCTCGTGGTTATCAGGCTGGCGTGGTCGGCAAACAGAAAGAAGCGTGTCCGTACCAATGCCTGGATGCCCGAGGGCATTGGCTTGGTGGTTGGCGAGACGCCATGGAAGGGCGGGGTTCAGGCCTCTTCATGAAGTAATTGGTACTTCATCACTCATTACAAAAGGAAAGGGGCCATTGAGGCCCCTTTACGTTACCACTAAATCAGTCGATCAGAATGCAGTGGTATCTTTGAACAGACCTACTTTCAGATCGCTGGCGCTATAGATGGGACGGCCATCGACTTCCACGACGCCATCGGCGATCCCCATGACCAGCTTGCGGTTGATGACACGCTTGAAGGTGATCTTGTAGGTCACTTTCTTGGCGGTCGGCAGGATCTGGCCAGTGAATTTCACTTCACCTACACCCAGTGCACGGCCTTTACCCGGACCGCCTTTCCAGCCGAGGAAGAAGCCGACCAGTTGCCACATTGCATCCAGACCCAGACAGCCTGGCATAACGGGGTCACCCGGGAAATGGCAGTCAAAGAACCAGAGGTCCGGCGTAATATCGAGCTCTGCCAGGATCTCGCCCTTGCCATGCTCACCACCGTTGTCGTTGATCTTGACGATGCGATCCATCATCAACATGTTGGGGGCGGGCAGCTGACTGTTACCCTCACCAAATAATTCGCCACGGCTGCAGGCGAGCAGCTCTTCACGGGTAAACGAGTCTTTGCCTTGTTCACACAGGGAAAGGCGGGGATCAATGGTGGTATTGTCTACGGTCACGCTGTTTATCCTTCATATGGGTCAAAGCCGGGCCAATTTAGCGTACACTTGTGCGCTAAACAACTCCGATCTCTTCTTTATTACAGGCTGAACAACCGGCCCAGCAGGCGGCGGATCAAGCCCCCCTTGAACGCGGTGCCATTCAGCTCGTCCAGTCGCTGCTGGATCCGGCCAAACAGGGTATCCGGCATGTCCGGTTCACCCGCTACGCAGCCAGTCAGCAGCTCGATAGCCTCTTCCACATGGTCCACCGGATGAATGTGGAACTGACCTGCTTCGACGGCGGCAATCACCTCGTCGGATAGGTTCAACTGCTGGATGTTGGTGCCCGGCAGAATGATACCTTGCTTACCTGTGATGCCATGGATCTTGCACACCCGGAAGAAGCCTTCAATCTTCTCGTTCACACCACCTACCGCCTGCACATTGCCGAACTGATCGACCGCGCCGGTGACGGCAAAGTGTTGATAGATGGGCTGGCGGGCGAGGGCAGAGAGGAGAGCGCACAGGCCGGTCAGAGAGGCGCTGTCACCATCGATCTCATGATAGGACTGCTCGAACACCAGATTGGCAGAGAGCGGAGAGGGGGTTTCTGCACCAAATTTGTTGGAGAGATAACCATGAATGATCATCATCGCCTTGGCGTGGATATGGCCAGCCAGCTCAGCTTTTCGTTCGACATCCGCAATGTCGCCATCGCCCAGGTGCACGGTCGCGGTGAGACGTACAGGTTCGCCAAAATCATAGGGATGACCCGAGACCTGAATGACGGACAGACCATTGATCTGGCCGATCTCTTCACCATCGGTTTGCAACAGGATCTGGCCGTCAATGACGCCCTGATCAGACTGTTCAACCAGATAATTCAGGCGGTAGTCCTGCTCTTCAAGGGCCAACCGGATATGCTCATCAGTCACGGTTTCGGCTTCCATTTCGCGGGCCAGGCTGTCCGCCATGCGCATGATGGCACTGAGCTGTATCTCGGACAGAGAGAGCCACTCCTGATGGTCACACAGGCGACTGGCATGGCGACAGAGGGCGGCGAGGGCGGCCGGGGTGAAGTCCAGCAGTGTCCAACGCTCGCGTAACCATGCCAGATACTGCAGAAATTCAGGCAGGTCTTCATCAATGTTGACCTCTGATACCAGATCCGCACGAAGGAAGATGCGCTCGGACATGTCCCTGTCCAGCATCTGGAACTCGGATACCTCGAGGCGGTCACCGACCAGGATCAGCTTGAGCTTGATAGGGGTCGCTTCCGGAGTAAAGAAGGGAGTCAGGGTCTTGCCTTCCTGATAGGCATTCCAGTCCAGTTCGCCTTTCTGAATGGCATTCTTGAGCTTGAACCAGAGGTGGGGCTGATCCAGCAGCTCGTCGAGTTGCAATATCAGATAGCCGCCATTGGCCTGACGCAACAGACCCGGCTCCAGCAGATGCTGGTTGGCGTAAACAGAGCCTTGTTCGGTCTGATAGTTGATGGAGCCGAACAGGGTATCCCAGTTCAGATCCCGGCCATAAATCACCGGAGCTTCCTGATCTTCATGGTGGATCAGCAGGTTGATGAGCACAGGGTGCTGGAATTCGAGTCCTTGAGCCACATGGGCCGCCAGATCGGAAAGAAAGTCATCGATCTTGGGATCGTTGTTCTGCTTGCGCATGATGCGAGTGACCAGACGCTCGGCATCCAGATGGTGGCTCATCAGTTTGAGCAGTTCGCCAACCATTTCGCAAAACTCGATGCCGGTACCAGGTTGCAGACGCAACCAGATCGGTTTGAACGGGTTGTTCAGGTTTTCCGTATAGCAGAGATCAAACAGGTCACCATCCTTGCCATTGGAGGCGGCGATCAATGTCTGGCACACACCTTCATAGTCAGCGCCGGGGAAACCATTGAGCAGCATGACCGGGCAATCACCATCAAAACTGGCGAGGCGCTTGATGCCGGAAATCACTCTGGGTTGCAAGGCGGCGAAGGGAATGGGTTCTAGCTCACTAAGTGCAGGGAACTGTTCAATCGTGAAAGCGGGTTTTAGTTGTTCTGATGTTAATTCAGCCACTTAAGATATCCGGTCGGAGATAGGATCATTTGTTTCCATTATACACAGTTCAATTTATGGGAACAGAAAACAAGATATTCAATTTAACATAATATACATTATGCGCGGTTAGGTCATGCCCGTGGCTAGGGGTCAGGAACACCGCAGCCATAAGGGCTACAGCCGTTCCGGCTCCTTTGGTGTACTTCGCCAGGATGTCATACCAGGCCTTTTTCAACTCGGGATCTGTCTCCCTGACAGCGGCCAGACTTAACAGCACTTCTTGCACGTCCAGGCCAATATCCTCGGCAATCTTTTTTGCAGTCGCATCAGTCAGTTGCATCTTGCCAGTGGTCAGGCTGGAGATGTGCGACTTGGTAAAACCTAACTCGGCAGCCACTTGCTGGTATTGGCTGAACTTTTTGGCCCTCATGTAGGCCTGGATCAGCGTTTTAGAGTCCATGTTTCTGTCTCCTGAGTGGTTAGACAATCGGCCCATCATACTCATTTTTTGCCCAGATGCCTCGGTTGTCAGTGCGCTAATTAACTGATCTAATGCAATCAGTTCATAAACTTGCTGACTAACCCATGACCTACTCTAGCCCACAAAACCAGGATCTGCCCGCACTCACAGAGCGCAAGGTTTACTGGCAGGCAGAACCGACCGGCGATTACTCCGCCTGTGTGGCGGGTCAGGTTGAGATGTTTCGCGACCTGCATGAAATGCGGATCTACCTGTCCATGACCTACCCCGATACGGCATTTGAGCTGGTCGAGGTGACCCAGGACACATGGCAAGACTTCTATGACCAGGGAGTGTTTTTCGATGACTGGTCATAGATCCGTGATGCCGATAAATGGGGTTATCGGCGACAAGCTGGATGTGAGCGTCCAGCCCTTTGTTGTCGGCTTCGGTCTGCTCCTGGTGCTCTGCCTGCTGGCTACCCTGGTTTGCTTGGTGGCTACTTCCTGGGACAAGCAGCTATGAGCGGCCATAAGACCCTTATCGATTATCTCTCCTTCACCTGGGCGCCTACCGAGTTGCGCCAGATGGTTGAGTTAGCCAAGCAAGGTGCCCTGTTGAAGGCCATCCCCCGCTTCGATACCCAGAACAAGGCCATCCAGGCGGCGCTGTCTGCCCCGCCCGTTGAGGGGCTGCGTTACCTGTGGAAGCGTCCGGTGGGCTTTGCTCCCCTCGCCCGTTTCGACAAGGTGACAGAACGGCTTTATGACAAGGCTGAGCGGTTGGGCGTTGCCCCTGCCTCTGCGACCGTGGCGCGGGTATACGACAAGGCCTCCGAACGGGTGAGCCTCAAAGGCATAGCCAAGTCCCCTGCCCCCGTCTTTACCCCGTCCATGACCGAAATGATGGAGCGGGCCTTGCACTCCAATTACAAATCCCGGGCCGACATGCGCAAAGAGCTCAAAGCCGTCTGCGCTGACCTGCTCAAGTTCTCCGAATTTGAGGTGGTCGAGGGTGCCAAGTATTGGGAAGCGTATAACGACTTGATCGACAGCTACGGCGTCCAGTTCCTGGACACCCTCTGCTGCGCCGAACTGGAGACATGGTTGGAGGAGCTGAATACCCGCATCGGTGTTCCCATTCCTGAGCCGCGCTTCACTATGCGCCCTCGCCGCTCCGGTCTGCATGGCTACGCCAATTCGGCTGACCTGCTGTGTGATGGCCTCCCCTGCGGCCTGATTGGTTGGGGTGCAGCTAACCACGGTTGCATGGTCAGTTTTTCCGGTGTGGGTTGTGCGGCCCTGGACTTCCAGGCTCTGCACTCTGTTATCTCTCACATTCCATCGGTGCGGATCACGCGGGTGGATTTGGCCCTGGACGATTACAGCGGCGACCACATCAGTTACCAGGGCGCGATCACTGCCGCTGAGGCTGGCGAGTTTCATCCGCAACGGGGCCGTGCGCCTTCCTGGATGAAAATCGAATCAGGTGAGTTCGTGATCTCCGAAATATCCAAGGGTATCGCCAAGCGCTTTGGCATGGTGCCGACTAAGGGATGTTCCTTTTATGTGGGTAGCCGGATAAACGGTAAATGCGCTCGCATATATGAAAAGGGAAAACAGATGCAGTCTGAGGAGCATCCTAATTGGGTTCGCGCCGAAGGCGAATTACACAACAAGGATAGAATTATTCCACTGGACGTCCTGGTAAACCCTGACCCCTATTTTTCGGGGATGTATCCGCAATTTGCTAAATGGCTGGATGCAGTTTCCCAGGAAGATACTGTGCCGGTTCGTGTGACCACGTTTAAGAATAAATTCAAAACGTCCAGGGACAATGCCGTTTTTAATATGTCTCGGATGGCAGGCCGCCTTGTCAATTGGTTAGCAAACATTGAGGGGTTAGCCCCAGAGAAGATTGTTAACCAATTAACTGCGCACCTGGGAGAGGATGATATTCCCGCACGGTTAAGAATGCCGCTGCCACCTGAGATTTTATCGGGTGCACATAATTTGGTATCGACCTAAAAATCAGGTTCTTCAAAGAAAGGGTAAATAATATGTCTCTGCTAACTGGTGTTCTGGTCACTCGTGTGACTCATGGTTATGGCGTTTCCCGTAAATCTGGCGCGCCTGTGCCTTATGACTTCGCCCAGGTGGAATATCTGGCGGTAGCCAATAACGTAAACAAGCCGGAGTGCAATATCACCTCCTGGGGCTATGAGGTTCGCCAGTTGGCCCTGCGCAATGATTCACCGACTATTAAAGAGCTGGCCGACTGCCCTAAATTGGTAGCGGTGGATCTTATCCTGGAAGCGGATCCCCAGAATCCGACCCGCAACGTTGTTGTTGGCTTCCAGCCTACCAAAAAGCCAGTATAACCGCCGCGCAACGAGGAGGAGGAGCGAGAGCGCGCAGCGAGCGACGACGAGGGCGCGATAATGCTTTGTTTAAATATTACCTCTGAGGGATATGCCCGCCTTGCTGAGGGGGATGCCTGTCAATACGTGCTCTTGACTGTCCAGGAGCACACCAAATTAACGGATATATCGAGCTGGTTTGAATTCGATACATCCACGGTAACGATGGCCTTTGGCTTTGGATTAATCATCTGGGTCGCTGGCCTCAAATTGGGCGCTATTGCCCGTGTCATTGTTGGTGCAAAACGAGGATAAATAAATGCAAAAAATCAATGGTCTGTTCCGCAACGGCTGCATCGCTGTTGTCGCTTCCCTGTCTGCTGCCGGTGCTGCTCATGCTGCTGGTGAAGGCTCTGCCGCTGCTGCGGGGGCTGCTCTGGATACCGCGCTCGCGGACGTTAACAGCACCTCTCCCAAGGTCATGATGGTGGTGGCCACTGTGGTGGGTGTCGGTATCCTGATCAGCCTGATGCGCAAAGCCTAAGCCGTGTCCCTGCTAATCGGGACATTGTGGTTTCTGTTCTTTGTCGAGGGATGGCGAACATCCTTTTCAATCTAAGGCGGCTTCGGTCGCCTTTTTTCATATTGGGGGCTGTGTGCGCATAGGTTGGCTTTTATTATTTTTTCCATCGTTTGCATTCGCTGTTATGGGGTGTCCTACTGGTGTTCCATTGGGTAATGTCACTATGGCGACACGTCTTCCTGTTTGCCTTAAATTTGAAGGTTCTGAATTAGGTGGCTGTCTCGTTGATTGTAAGGGTGTTTGCGTAGAGTTGCCTTTAGCTAACACTATGGGGCCTGTTGAAACAACGGGTTCGGCTTGTAGCTTGTCAGATAATGGCAGCGGTGATGGCGATTCGGATGGCAGTGGTAAGACTCCTGGTGAGGGGCCTTCAGGAACTAAACCAATTGATGGTTGGCTTGACTTCCAGCCCGTTATCGGTGATGCCACTGGGACTTCTGTTTCTGGTTCCGTTGCTAAACTAAATAAAAACCTTGGTCTTGCTTTTCGTCAGTTGATGGATGGCACTAAGCGGGATTCTAATAACATTAATTCTATTACTCATAGTGCTGAATCATTTGCTAGGGATATGAAAACAGCTCTCTACCATTTGGATAAAATGTCTAATGATGTTCTTCAGACTAAAAATAACAGCGCTGAGCTTTTGGGTGGAATTAATACATCTAATGAATATTTGAATGCAATAAACACTAAACTTGATTCTTTAGGTTCTTCATCTCCTGGCGGGGACAAAGATGGGGATGACTCAAAATTGTATGATGAACTGAAACAATTTCATCTTAATACGTTTGGCCCTAACTTCGCCCAAAACAATGAAGGGGGAAACTTTTATGAGTTAGTCAGGGGGTATCAATATGATGTTGGCAGTATAAAAGAGAGCGTTCATAACCTTGATACCACATTTAGTAGTTTTCATTGGACTACGTCTCAAGAGTTGCGGAATAACAGTATTGAAATGAACCGCAATATCAAAGCGATTGCCGAAATACTCAAAGGGAACGGCGGTGCTGGGGGTGATGGTAGTGGCTCAGGTAGTGGCGATGGTGAGGGTAGTGACATTGATTACAGCAAAATGCCTGGATCCGGTGATAACCCCCTTGCAGTCCAGGGCAGTAAATATAATTCGGCTTGCCAGGGAAAAGACTGTTTCTTTGATGTGCCTGCGATGCAAAAGAAACTCGATGATGCCAACAAGTCGCTGACAGACAAATACACGACTATTTCTAGCGATGTGCAGAAGGTCTTTACCTTTAGCCTGTCCGGTTCTGCTGACCCGATGGAGTGCCTTGATTTATTCAGTCACCAGGGAAAAACCTATTCGGTTTGTCCGCCAACGGGGGACTACTGGCAGACGCTCGCCGCGATAATGATGTTTGTGTTCTATTTCATTGCGCTGATGATCATATTTAAGAGGTGATGTATGGAATGGCTTGGAGAGTTCTTTAATTCGTTTTTCGCCGATATATATCAATTGGCGGTGCAGTTTGGCGCGTGGCTGGCCATCCGCTTGGCGGTGCAGTGGGTAGAGTTCAAACTCTTTCTGCTGACGTTTACCTGGGACGTTGCCAAGGAAATATTGGTGAACGTTCACTTTAGTGAATTGCTGTCGTCGTCCTTTAATTCCCTGCCGCCGACCATGAAAGGGATACTGTTATACATTCACTTGGACAAAGGGCTAACCATCCTCACCCAGGCGTTTGTTACCCGCTTCATGCTCAATATGATGGGGTGGTAAATGTCTATCAAGATCCACCACGGCGCTCCAGGCTCCTACAAGTCCTCAGGGGCCATTCATACCGATGTGATGCCCGCCATCAAGGCTGGCCGTCATATCGTTACCAACGTGCGCGGCTTCACGGCTGAGCGGTGCAGGGAGGTACTGGGCAAGGCCGTCCCCGATGACTTCCAGGTAACGTATATCGAAACCGAATCCCAGGAGGGACGGGATCATTTCGCTCGCTTCTATCACTGGGCACCCAAGGGCGTGTTCTTCTTGGTCGATGAGGTGCAACGGATATTTCCACCTTCCTGGCGGCAGACTGATTTAGACCGGCTGGATTATCCAGGTGGGCCGGATGCAGCTAAAAATGATGGGCGACCGGAAACAATAGACGTGGCCTTTGATATGCACCGTCACCATAACTGGGATTTTGTATTTACGACTCCGAACATCAAAAAGGTGCACCAGGTAATCCGAGCCGCTGCCGAAACAGCCATTCGCCATACCAATATGGCGATATTGGGGATAGGTGGTCGTTACAAGACGGTATTACACCTCTCGGATAACTCTGGTTCATCCATGTCTGACGTATTGCAAGCCAAGCCATTTAATAAGGTGCCCAAGTATGTTTTCAAACTTTATGACTCGACTACAACCGGTAAAGTCTCGGATACAATCGCGGGTAGCTCGGTATTACGAGACCCTAAAATTCTTCTTTTTCTGGCGGTGTGGGGGTTTTGTGTATTCTTTGGCTTCATCAAGCCTGAGTATATTGATGCTCCTGCTAAGGCCTCTCAGGCTGCTGCTGACGCCTCTTCGGTTCCTGGGGAGGTGGATGGTGCTCCCACTGATGGGGTACGTCCTGGCGGCGCTCCTGCTGCGTCTCCTGGCGGGGTTCTTTCTGTAGGGCCATTCGCTGGGCATCGGATCATCATTAGCTGTCATGTCCTGGTGAAGGATCACCGGGGCGAGTATCGCGTTGAGTATTGCTTCTCACTGCGCAAGGGTGACGCGGTGCAGCCGCTCTATAGCGATGATTGGCCGGATGAGCTTGCCAGCGTGGATGCTGTAAGCGGCTGTCATGCGGTGGTGAAGTACCAGGGCAAGCCGGTGGATGTGTATTGCGACCCTGATGGGGATACCCTGCGCCGGAAATACAATGCTGCCCTCTTCGCCGGCGGCGATACCAAAAACGCGCCATCGGATGACCGGTCATAACTATAAATGTGAACGGGTATAAAAACCTAACCGCGACACGTCATTATTTATGTTAAATACGGATATATAAGCCCCAAAGGACGGGGGCGGTAGCCCCTACAAGCCGCCCCTTGATGCTAATTTGGTCCCTAAAGTCTCGCGGCGGAACACGCAGATATGGCCCCGAGACTGTATCACCCCCCTTCCCTGCTAAACCCGTCTTTAATGCCCCAGTCAGAGCAACCAGCCGAAGGCTATGGGGCGCGTGTGGTGACTGCCTTTGTCCCCTGTCGAAGACAAGCTGTTCTCAAGGTCTTATGGTTACACTTTGTTTTTTATGCACGTTTCAACATCAAGAGCAAACCGAGACGGATTTGGCGTAAAGGAAAATACTTTTATATGTCCCAGTTTATCTTTGTTGTTTTCAATTAACTGTAATATTTCATGTATATATCTAATGTCTGTTTTGCAACCAAAATATAAACTCTCTATGTCCTCACTTGCAATTCTTTTTAACAGAACCGTTCTTTCCATTGATAACAGCTTTATGTATTTATCATCACCGTCATCAAATTTATACATGTTTCCTTCTATCGCATAATAAATGCATTCTTTTGTGCTTAGTCTCACCATTCCATTTTCTGGCTCTCGGGTTTTGAACATGGGTTTTGTTGTTATGAAGGCATCTGACCAATATATTGGGACAATGCATCTATGTTCCTTTTCATAAATCCATTCATCACTTTTCGTTGTCAGCACATGGGTTAACATGTTGTATATTATGGTTTTATTGTCGTATTTTAGGATTTTTGTTTCATTGGGTGCCAATCTGGTTGAGTCGTAGTTTACTTTTATTGGTCTGTGGAAATACGGGAGTTCATCTTCTCCCTCTGCTTCATTATCTCTCAGGTGATTATCAAAGAGGCTCTCTTTATATCCAATACAGATCCCTTTGTGTTGGTTACCATAGTGAGCCCACATTAATAAATTTCTTGGTGTTTCTGATAGTGAAACAATTCCACAGTTATTTAAGCATTTTAATATATGTGATGTTAATTCTGCTCTGTCATATTTCCATCTTTCCATGTACTTTTGTGTTTCGACCTTTAGCTCATCATCTGTATTTATGTAATCAAAAATATCTTGAGAAATTATACTTTCAAAAGGGTCATTAAGTTGTGAGGTAGGTGTCAGCTTAATCGATGGGTCAAGGAAGTATTCTTTTGGCAGGTGGCTGTAATACTTGTACAGAGTTCTCATTTTTTCCCTTTGGTTGAATGTTGCGGCCCCCCCGTATAGTAATACGGGGGGAATTCATCATGCTACTGCTCGGCCTGCTCTAACTGCTCAGTTAGCCAGGTCATGGCATCTTCGATGCTCTTGAAGGTCTTCACATTCTGGTGCTGTATCTTAGGCACTCGCTTTATAGCGATCTCGTGAAGCACTTGGGATGTGATGACGTGGGCTTTTGCCACCATCTTCTGGCCATTGAGCCAGCCGTTGAAGTCATTAGCGATGCTAAGGGCTTCGTCAGTTCCTCCCTTGTAATCTCTGGTATCGATTAGTAGGCAGAAGGACTTCCCTTCCAGGCTCTCTATGAGGGATTTGACGCTGCGAACCCAAGCGCTGCATCCTTCAGAATTGAAAGCACCGATAAGTTTACTTTTGATCACTTGGCCAGAAATGCTTGCTGTGTGCTGGCCATGACCAGTATCAAACCTCATTTGCCCATCCCCAATGTAATCGCGGCGCATAGATTGGGCCGATTTTGCATGTACTATCAGCGTATTACAAGTTTACACGCGTAACCGCAAAGGGGTTTTTAGCCCCCTCTCCTGTCTAGCTTTTTCCGCCAGTAGAAAGCCTTTTCTACTGCTGAGATTGTCCCTTGTATTAATAGTGTTACTCTACAGATAGCTACCTTGAGCAAGGATATGTATGTCTGTTTTTGATGAGCTTTTCTATGTGAACCTACAAGCACAAACCAATGGGGATCATGAGGTTCATAGGGGGAGCTGTGACCATCTACCACTGGACTCTCTGCTGATCTACCTGGGACTTTTTCCTAGTCCATTGGCAGCGTTAAGCGCTGCTGAGAAACTCTATCCTCTAGTCAACGGATGCATCCACTGCTGCAACGCTAGACGATAAAAGCCGAGATTGAACTCGGCTTCTTTAGCCCGATCATATTGTCCCTTGTATTTGGAGTGTTACTCTATACATAGATACTATGAGCAAGGATGCACATGTCTGTTTTTGATGAGCTTTACTATGTGAACTCACAACCACAACCCAACGGTGATCATGAGGTTCACAGGGGCGACTGTTACAATCTCCCACTGGACTACCTGCTTTACTATCTTGGGCTCTTTCCAAGTGCATTGGCGGCGATGAAAGCTGCTGAAAAAATCTATCCTCAGGTCAACGGATGTATCCACTGCTGTAAGCCTTGTCACATCACTAAACGATAGAAGCCGGGTTTTCACCCGGCTTCTTTGACTTCTATAAACCTAGTTTCTTCCGCCAGTAGAACGCGGCCATTTGCCTTTCGGATCGTTCCACTTGGATGATGGCCAGGGCCTCGATCCTTCGTCTGTCGAACCTCACTCCGGTTGGAGAGACGAGGCAATCATTCGCCATTCGCCAGCCTTCCCAGGCCTTGAAGATCGTGGGCAGCTCCCGCCCAGATGCCATACGCATAAGCCGTTTATAGACAGGTGGGATATTTGTACCCTTATCCCAATATGTGACCTGCCTCACAGAAACGAAACATAGATTTGCCACCTCTTCAACGGAAAAGCCGCATTCAAACCAGCGAAATATGAAGTTTTTGGTCAACTCTCGTTCCATCCAAGTAAATACCTGATAAACCAGCAAAATTGCGTGGGCTGGCTTATCGGCCGGTTTCGGATGGGCATTTAACAAAACGTCGCATTATACGCGGTTTTGTTTATGAGATGAAACACGCTACCGAGTTGGCACTCATCTGGTTCGTGACGTTCGCTCTTGCTCCTATCAGCGCGCGTGTTCGGTTGGCCACTGTATCACTCACATTGATTTGTTATCTCTCACTCTTCATCGACACACCAACACACGTTCATTCATGCAACCTATCAAGCGGTTTATGGTTGGCGCTTTCGTGCCGTTCACTGTTGCCGGTGTGCAGATATTTGGAGGTGGTGTCTATGCTGTCATGACCCGCGTCAGCTTGAACATGGGATAAGGGTCGACCATTGAGATTGATGTCATGGGTAATGCCGGTGTGGCGAATGGAGTGCGGCGTCAGATTGCACATCTCGGCGGCATCCTGGGTAAAACCATCCTGTTCGGCCAGATTGGCTGCAGTCTGGATCACCGTCATGACCAGTTCACGTAGTTGACGGATACCGAGATTGGCATTGAGCTCTCCCTGTTCACGGCCATGCGCGGCGGCTTTATGGCGTACAAAGAGTGGTGTTTGTTCATTGGGGGCCGGCAATGGCGCTAGCCCCAAGAAAGTGCGATAGCGCTTGAGCGCTTCCAGCAAGGCCTGAGACACCGCCACAGTACGTCGTTTTCCGCCCTTGCTGCGTGGAATGTAATACCCCCAGACGCCGGTTTTGCCGTCGCGGCGAAACTGACCCATGATGGGCGTGAACCCGGGTCTGGCTGCCACTTCCGAGATGCGCAGATAACAGGCGTACATCAGGCTTATCAGAAAGCGGCTGCGTTCATGCTGTTCTGGCTGTTCGGTTGCCAGTCGCTCGGCCGCTTGCATGACATAGGACCACTGCAGCTCGGTGAAGGCCTGGCCCTGATCATCTGGTTCCTGCTGGACCGGTCGCTTGACTCGTTGCAGCAGCAGAGCCGGATTTCTGTCCATGTACTCTTCCTGGATAAGAAACTGGAAGAAGGCCGACAAAATGGCGAGTTTGGTCTTCATTGCCTGTTCGCTCAGACGGTATGGCAGCTCGCGGCCCAGCTCCCGTTTGCCGAGGAATGGCCGCCACAACGGATTGGGCAGCCGTTCTCCCCACTCTTTGTCGAGGATGAACTGCGCCACATTGCGGTAAGCAATCAGCTGGTCTGGTGGCGCCTGGCAATAGTCGAGATAGCGCATCATGATGCGCCGGGTCAGGTCTTTCGGGCTGATGGCCAGCTCGCTGAAACACCAGTGCAAAAATGTCGTCAGCTCGCTACGGTACGTTTTGTAGTTGTTCTCGTTATGGCGTTGCTCCAGCAGCCAGTCGACTGCCAGTTCGTAGACGAGGCCTGCATCGGGCACGTCGTTCAGGCTGAGGTTGGCCAGATACTGATTGACCTGGGGATTGCCCGTTTCCAGGTGAGCAAGGCCGTCAAACAGCGGCATGGCGGGTGGAAGTAACATTGAGGTCATGGTGGTGCTTGCTTGGTCTACAGGATGGGAGCCGTGTGCTCTGTTCAAAAGCTGATGCCGATAAATGGGGTTATCGGCATCATGATGTGACAAAAAATCCAGCTGTGTGCGATGCTGCATCGGCTGTTGTAACCCGTTTGGGCGACTTTCTATGTTTATTCAATGGATATGCACCCTTGTTCGAAATTTCTCGGGGTAAATATCCGTAAAATTGACTGTAAATTCTTAAATTGTGAATATCTTGGGGTGTTTGAGCTTGCTGTTTCACTGTTTCAACCTGGCGCTCTACTCCCCTTGCCTTCACGCCACGCTCTTGAGGGATTTTCCCTTGGGTTTGTCAGCGTCAGCCTTCTCTTCCATTGGCTGGGGATCCTCTTTGGTACTCCCCTGCGCCTTGCCACCGCGCAGTACGTTTTGCAGTACGTCACGCTGTTCGGCCAGGTAGAAGGCCAGGGTCTCTTGCTGTTCGGGTTCCAGATTGACAGGTGCCCCCGCCAGCAAGGTCATCAACTCGTCGGCGGTATCCAGCAGCTTGTCATAGGCATCCGCCTCTTTCTTGCTGGCAAAGGTCATCTTTTCCACTCCCCCACGCACGACAACATATTTGATTTCAACAGCCATAATGGCGTCCTCCTCATGATAGTGAACACAAGTATATGTACGGATATACAGTATTGCAAATATCCAGATAAAGCGGGTGATGATGAGAGACTGTGGCCGATTACGCGGCCATCATCACATTGATGAAAGGGTCATTTGACTTCCGCTTTAAGCAAGCTGGATGATGGGCTCATGACGATCACAAGACAACTGCTCATACTGCTGCTGGTTGAGGTGATGCTCCTTGGGGGCATCGCGCATCTGGTCATTGGCCTCTCCCCCCTGCTCTCCCTGCTGTTTGTGGTGTTGACGTTATTGGGGCTGCGCTGCCTGGTGGTATTGCTGACCTGTGGGTTCTCCCGCTTCTATCCGGCACCGGCCATCGGCCTGCGGGCCTGGTTACGCATGGTGGTTTGGGAGATGCTCGCCTATCTGTTTACCTTCACCTGGCTGCTGCCATTTGAGCGGCTGCTGATGGCGCCGGACAGGCTTACCCCCTCCCCCCTGCCCTTGCTGCTGGTTCACGGTTACGGTTGCAGTCGCGGGATCTGGCGGGTACAAAGAGCCCGTCTGGAAGCGGCCGGTCACGTGGTCGCCACCGTTACCCTGACTCCTCCTTTCGGTCATCTCGATGACATGGTCCCCCTGCTGGCCAAGCGTATCGATGAAGTGCTGGCTGCCACGGGTGCCGCTCAGCTGGTGTTGATTGGCCATAGCATGGGGGGGCTGGTGTGCCGTGACTATCTTGCCCTGGCCGGCGGTGGCAAGGTGGCGCAGCTTATTACCCTGGCGACGCCCCATCAGGGCAGCCAGCTGGCGACCATTGCACTGGGTGACAACGCGCGGGAGATGGAGCCAGGCTCCGGCTGGCTGCAACGCTTTGCCGCCGTGCCACTGTGTGTGCCCGGGATTTCGGTGCGCACCAGTCATGACAACTTTGTGTTGCCCCAGTCCCGTCAGCTGATGGCGGGCATGGAGGACATAGAGCTCTCAGCCCTTGGCCACCTCTCCCTTATCTACTCGCGCCGTACCACGGCCCTGCTGCTGACCCTGCTTGCCCGCGCCCAGCCAGAAACGAAAAGGGCCTGATTGCTCAGGCCCTTGGTGTTTGTGCTCTCTCTTGATCGATGAAAGCAGGTTAGAAGTGAATGCCCTTGATAAGGGTAGAGACCGCCATCTGATCCGCAGAGGCTTTGGACTCGCCGCCCTCTTTGGGATCCGAGAAGGTGCGAAAGCTGGTGTTCATGATCACCTGGGCCACTCGTGGCGCTAGGGCATGGATCACCTGACCGAATACTCCGAGGCGGGTAGCCAGCCGTACATGCTTGTTGATGATGGTGTCGCACACCAGATCGGCGGCCTCTTCAGGTGTCATCATGGGCACCTGCTCATACACCTTGGTCGGCGCCACCATGGGGGTTTTCACCAGCGGCATGTTGATGATGGAGAAGTTGACCCCTTTATCCGCAAACTCGGACGCCGCGGTGCGCACCCAGGCATCGAGCGCCGACTTGGAGGCCACGTAGGCGGAGAAGCGCGGCGCATTGGTCAGCACCCCGATGGATGAGATATTGATGATGTGACCCTTCTTCTTCTCGATCATGGTGGGCAGCACCCCCATGATCACCTTGAGGGTGCCGAAGTAGTTGAGTTGCATGGTGCGCTCCAGATCGTGGAAACGATCGAAGGAGTCCTCGATGGCGCGACGGATGGAGCGGCCGGCATTGTTGATGAGGATATCCACCCCGCCGTGTTCGGCCACTATCTGTTTGGTAATAGCCTCCCCTTGGGCGAGGTCCGCCATGTCTCCCTGATAGACTTGCAGGGTCAAGCCCTGCTCGGCAAACTCGGCCTGGGTCTGTGCAATCTTGTGCTCGTCCCGGGCAATAGTCAGCACTGTTGCGCCCGCCTCGGCCAACTTTCTTGCGGTGGCCTTGCCGATCCCCGAGGTGGCGCCGGTGATCAGCACCACCTTGCCCTCGACGCGGCCGCGCAGAGTGCGGTCGATGAACAGCTCGGGGTCGAGGTGACGCTCCCAGTAATCCCACAACCGCCAGGCGTAGCTGTGCAGCGGCGGCACTTCAATGCCGGTGCCTTTCAGTACCCGCTGGGCTTCGCGGTTGTCAAAGCGGGTGGGATAGTTGATGAGCCGGAAAATATCCTTGGGCAGACCGAGATCGGCGATGGCTGCATCGCGAATGCGGCGCACCGGCGTCAGAGCCATCAGCATGGCCATCAGGTGGCGGGGAATAAAGCTGAACAGGGCCGCATTGATGCGAATGGCGGGCTCGGGCGCGTGGGCAGCACGGGAGAAGGTGCTCAGCATGTCGCCAACCCGCATCGGATGGGAGTCGGTCAGGTGAAATGCCTTGTTGTCCTCTCCGTCCAGATGGGCGATGTGATCGATGGCATCCACCACGAAGTTGACCGGCACCAGGTTGATGCGCCCCCCCTCGACGCCGATGGCGGGCATCCAGGGCGGCAGCAGGCGCCGCAGCTTCTGGATAGTCTTGAAGAAGTAATAGGGGCCATCCACCTTGTCCATCTCGCCTGTGTTGGCATCCCCCACCACTATACCGGGTCGGTAGATGCGCCAGGGGATGGTGCTCTCCTTACGCACTATGCCCTCGGCCTCGTGCTTGGTCTGGAAATAGGGCATGTCGAGGTGCTCTGCCTCATCGAACATGTCTTCACGAAACAGGCCGTCGAACAGACCGGCCACTGCGATGGAGCTGCAATGATGGAAGCAGCGAGCGCCGAGTCGTTCGGCCAGTTGCAGCGCCTGACGGGTGCCCTCAGTGTTGACCTGCTGCTGAATGCCCGCCTTGGCGTTGAGGTCATAGATGGCAGCGAGATGGAGGACGTGATCGATATTGCCGACGAGTGGTTCCTGCTCGGTGGCGCTCACTCCGAGTTGGGGATGGGTCATGTCTCCGACGATCGGGATGGCCCTTTGCTCGTCGACTCCCCAGTAAGCCAGCAATTCGGGTACCCGCTCAAGATGGGCTGCGCGCATCAAGAAATGCACCCGGCTATTCGGGCGCTGCAGCAGTTTTTTTATCAGTCGGCGGCCGATAAAACCGCTGCCCCCCGTGATGAAATAGTCCATGGTATTTATTCCCTTACTGATTGGGCTGTTAGTTGTCGTTAGATATATCACGCTTCAATTGGAAATATGCATTCGAACATCATCTTCGTGACCGAGACCAAAATTACCACGACTGCCTGTTCCGTTATTAGGTAGAACCCTCTATTTTTTCCCCATAGACTGAGAATGAAAGCTCAGTAATGCCACAACGAATGTTCCAAGGTTGTTGTCATTACCTAATCCCACTCTCCAGTAAGGAAACAATCATGGCCAAGAAATTGAAATCGCTGGCAAGCTCGGTGACCGATAACCAGCTCACCTCGACCATCAAAGAATCCACCCAGCAGATCTGGCTGGCGGGCTTGGGTGCCTATGCCAAGGCACAAGAGGAAGGGGGCAAGATCTTCGAAGCCCTGGTGCAGGAAGGCGAAGCATTGCAGACCCGCACCCGTCAGAGTGCCGACGAAAAGATCGCGGCCATCACTGACAAGACCACAGGTACCTGGGGCCGTCTGGAACAAGTG
Source organism: Aeromonas sp. TS_SC_11 (assembly GCF_057318915.1). Taxonomy (NCBI): domain Bacteria; kingdom Pseudomonadati; phylum Pseudomonadota; class Gammaproteobacteria; order Aeromonadales; family Aeromonadaceae; genus Aeromonas; species Aeromonas sp. TS_SC_11. The sequence continues at coordinate 3,509,340 of NZ_CM170470.1, read as the reverse complement.
TTCGAGGATCGCGTGGCCCGCGCCGTCGCCAGCCTGGGTATCCCGACCCGCAAGGATATCGACAAGCTCTCCAAGCGGATGGCCGAGCTGACAGAAGTAGTACAGCAACTGGTCGATGCACAGGATGACACGGTTGCACCGGCTGCCGAAGCCAAACCTGCCGCCGCCACTGTCGCCAAGAAACCGGCGGCCAGGAAGCCACCGGTGAAAAAGGCTGCAGCCCCCATCGCCAAGGTGAAAGAAGAGGTCAAGGCGTTGGCGTCCGAGGTAGAAAAAGTCGCCAAGGATGTCAAGGAGAAGGGCGAGACTACCCTCTCCTGATCTGACCGGCCAGACCTGCTTGGCCTGGCATAGTGATTGACCGGCCCATGCCCTCTTGCTGGGCCGGTTTTGCTTGAGAAGGGAGGCTGTGTCATGAGCACGATTGCGATTGCCCTCGCTGGAGGGGGTCCTCTGGGGGGGATTTACGAGATCGGAGCCTGCGCCGCCCTGGACGACAGTATCAAGGGGCTGCGTTTCGAACAGGCCGATATTTATGTGGGGGTCAGTTCCGGTGCCGTCGTTGCCTCGGCGCTGGCCAATGGCATTTCCCCCGACAAGCTGGTGCGGATCCTGCTCAGCGATGACAGCAGCGAGTTTTTCGACCCCTCTACCCTGCTGCGCCCCGCTTTCGGTGAATACCTTGGCCGACTGACCTCACTGCCGCCATTGGCGTGGGAGTGCCTGGCCGATTATCTCTCCGCCCCCTGGAACAAAAGCTTGCTCGGCTCCTTGCAAGGCATGTCCAAAGCGATCCCGACCGGTTTGTTTGACAGCCGCGGGGTGGATCGCTTCCTGACCCAATTTTTCTCTCGCCGTGGCCGCAGCAATGACTTTCGCAAACTCAAGAGCCGTCTGTTCGTCATCGCCACCGAGCTCGACACAGGCCGCGCCGTGGCATTTGGCAGCCCGGGACTCGATGACGTGCCCATTTCGGCGGCGGTACAAGCTTCTGCTGCCCTGCCCGGCCTGTTTCCACCGTCATTGATCAATGGTCGTCACTATGTGGACGGGGCCCTCATCAAGACGCTGCATGCCTCTGTGGCGCTGCAGGAGGGAGCCGACCTGGTGTTTTGCATCAATCCGCTGGTGCCGTTCGATGCGGGGATCGCCAGCGAGCGCCCCGCCAATCTGGTGGACAGTGGTTTGCCTGTGGTGCTGGCCCAGACTTTTCGCGCCATCATACATTCGCGCATGCACGTGGGGATGGATCGCTACAAGCATCAGTACCCGGATGCCGACGCCTTGCTGTTCGAACCCTCCCAGGCTGATGGCGAAATGTTTTTTGCCAATGTGTTCAGCTATCGGGATCGCCGCCACCTGTGCGAGCACGCCTTCCAGCATACCCGTCGTGATCTGTGGCAGCGCCGGGCAGAACTTGGCCCCATCCTCGCCAAACATGGGCTTGAGCTCAATCTGGGGGCGCTGACCGATCAGCAGCGCTCCCTGCTCACTCCGGGAACTGGCTCGGTCGCAGCACTGGATGCCTCCCTGACCCAATTGCAACATTGGTTGACCCACCGTTATGGCGGCAAGGGCCGCCGGCAACCGAAGGAGTAGCATGGACAGCAAACCAAAGCGGCGAACGCGGGAGCGGATCCTGGCCACCGCCCTCACCCAGTTCAATCTGCTGGGTGAGCCGACCGTCACCACCTCCGCCATCGCGGCTGAGCTGGAGATGAGTCCGGGCAATCTCTATTACCACTTTCACAACAAGGAAGAGATAGTCAACGCCCTGTTCGGCGAATTCGAACAGGAGATGGCTCATCTGCTCGACACCGTCACCCCTCCGCTGGATGAAACAGAAGATATCTGGTTCTTCTTGCACCTGATGTTCGAACTCATCTGGAAATATCGCTTCTTCTACTACGACATCAGCACCCTGATGAGCGGCAATCACAAGGTGGAGCTGCGCTTCTCTGCTCTGCTTCGGCGCAAGGAACAGACCGCCGCCGCCATTTGTCACAGCCTGTCCGGCAGTGGCTTGCTGCAGGGCAGCGATGCCCAGATTGCTGCCCTGGCGGCCAATATCGCGCTGGTGGGCACCTTCTGGATCTCCTATCAACGGGCACTGCACCCGCGGGCCGATGCCGACATCGCCCTCGGGGTGTTTCAGGTAATGCAGCTGGTGGCCCCTCGTCTGCGGCCCAATGCCCGTGCCCATCTGGATGCCATCGCCATGCACTACTGCCCGTCCCTTGCGACGAGGGCGCCCAATTCCGACTTTTAACAGGGAGCACAACATGACCACTTCACAGCAAAAATTGTCCGAGTTCACCCCGTTCCCCTGGCCGGACGTGGCCTATGACTACGCGGGGGCGGGTCTCAAGCAACATTGGGCTCGCCTGCATCAGGGGGATGCAGAGCCCTGGCCTCAGGATACTCAGGTGCAGGCGGCCTGGCGTGCCTACCATGCCGGTGACTTCGGTCAGGCGGTGGCATTGGGGAATGCGGCGGGGGACGCTGGCCTCAACGTGGTGAACAAGGCGCTGGTGATCCACGCCAGCTACCTGCTGGATGACAAGTACGCCAAGCGGGCGGCATTCGAGCTGGCCGCCAGCAACGCCGAGCAACTGCAAAAGCGTCAGCCCGACAATGCCAATGGCTGGTATTTCCACGCCCTGGCGCTGGGTCGCTATAGCCAGGTGATCTCGGTTTCCAAGGCCCTGTCACAAGGGATAGGTGACAAGATAAAAACCAGCCTGGAAAAAGCACTGACACTGGCCCCCGAGCATGCCGAGGCCCACATCGCCTTCGGTGCCTGGCATGCGGAGATCATCGACAAGCTGGGCGCCATGATTGGCGGGATCACCTATGGTGCCAAAAAAGACGAAGCTGAGCGTCACTTCAAGGCTGCGTTGGCCATACTGCCCCACTCCACCATCGCCCGCATGGAATACGCCAATGCCATGGTGATGATGCATGGCAAGAGCAAGATGGCTGCGGCCGAAGCGCTCTATGCCGAGGCTGCCGAGTGTGAGCCCATGGATGCCATGGAGCGGCTCGATGTGGAAGCGGCCCGTGAGGAACTGGAGGACGAATAACGCCGCCTTGTGGCCATGAAAGAGGCCAACCCAAGGGTTGGCCTCTTTGTTTTTCGGTACACCTAGCCTCCTTGTAGTAGTTGCTCGAGTATCGCAGGGTCATAGACCAGATCCGGTTCCATCAGCACCAGCAACAGCAGTTGTTCAAACTCCACGGCAAAGCGGTCGACGATAAGGTCGGGATCCGGCACCCGCTTCTTGTCGGTGATGAGGCCAAGTTGCACCTTGTTGTCATAGGAGAGGATGGAGACACCGACACCTATGTCACCCGCCTGGGGCACCCAGAACAGGGGCTGACGCAGACGGGCACCGGCCAGATAAAGGGTCTGCTGGGGACCGGGCACATTGGTGATGACGGCGCTGGCCTTGGCCGAGAGAATATCGATGGTCTGCTGTTGCAAGGCCTTGGGGGCCATACCCATTACCTCCAGCAGGTTCAGCACCACGGCAGGTTGCAGGGAGGACTTGAGCGCCTGCATCCGCTCTCGCACCGCATGCAGCCGTTGCAATGGGTGTTCGATATCCAGAGGCAAGTCCAGGGCCACCAGCCCGAACCGGTTGCCAAGGGCACCGTTGTCGTCGGGGGCGCGCATGTTGACCGGCACCAGGGCCCGTATTGCGACGCCATCGGCGTCATCCCCTTTCTCAATCAGATAGTGGCGAAGCGCTCCTGCGGTGGCGGCAATCAGCAGATCGTTGACCGAACAGCCGAGCACCCGTCCTACCGCCTTCACATCCGGTAGCGGTATCTGTTCAGACCAGGCCACCCGCTTGGTGCTGCCGGTCTCCCCTTTCAGCCGTGTCCTGGCATCGTCGGAGAGGGTGGCGATGGTGTAGAGCTCGGCGGTCACATCCCGGCTTATCTTGAGGTAGTCCATCGCCTTGGTGGGATGGGTCAGTACTTCGACATACTTGGACCAGAGGGTGCCGGTCAGCTTGAGACCGGCTCGCAGCAGGCGACTGCCCTGATGAGCGTCGTGGTCGTCATCATGGTCGCTGGCCAGGGGCTCGGGCTGCGGGCGCGGCGCGGACACCGGGCTCTCATCCATCATGGTGAGCAGAGCGCGCACCAGGGAGAATCCATCTCCCATGGCATGATGAAAGCGAACCACCAGCGCCTGACCACCGAGGGAGGTATCCACCAGGTGCATCTCCCACAGGGGGCGCTGATGGTTGAGCGGGGTGGAGGCAAAGTCGGCCACCAGCCGCTCCAGCTCGGCCTTGCCAGCCTTGCCCGGCAGGATCACCCGCTTGAGGTGCAAATCGAGATCGAAATCGGGATCGTCACGCCAGTAGTACTCCCCCCCCTCCAGGCTGGCCTTTTGGTGAAATCTGGGCTGTACCCGTATGGTGTACTCGAGACTGGTACGCAGCTGGGCCTCGTCGAGCTGACCGTCAAACATCAGCACACCGACGATTTGCATCAAATTGTTGGGTCTGTCCATCCGCAGCCAGGCGGTATCGACACAGGAGATAAGTTCACACGGTGACATGGTTTTTCCCTACCGTTTCGCTTATTTGTCCGCCATCTTCCCATGAAGACTGCAATATCGATGGCGAACAAACAGGAGTCGTATATGTTGGTGCCAATGCGCTTCGATTAATTTATTTCTGCCTGGGCAGAATGAAACGTGGCGACGTGAACATGGCATCGTAAAAAATAATTGTTCCGCTCGTCTTGTCTCCGGTTTATTTGTTATTCGGAGGTCATCGCATCGTTCAGTTAATATACAGGCGTGCTGTCTGGCATCTATTTTCGGCGACAGACAGAGCGAGTGTTGATGTTTCTGTGCGGCTTATCCCTGACTGGGACAAGGCAGGCGGTTATCGACATATTCGAGGATCTCCTGCTCCAGCACGCTGCGCACCGGCAGCAGCATCAGGCCGAGACGCACCTCCAGTTGCAGGTTTGTGTCGGTCAGGCAGAGAAAGCCATTGACCCCGGCACCGCGAAACAGCAACCGGGTCTCTTCCTCATCTTCCCATTCACAGTCGAGTTGGTACTCCTCGCTCATGTCTTGTGCAATGGCTTCGGCGGCGAGCCGCACACCGGCCAGCCCCAGAGGGTGCTGGCGATTGACCTGGATGGTCGACAGGCTGCTGCCGACAAGGGGATCGTATAGGAACATGCTAACTCTCTGAGCGATGACAACATTTATTGATATTAAACACATGAATCAAACAAGTGAAAGCCATTTGCAACATAATTGGGACTCACTTAACAAAGCCGCTTGAGCAAGGGCACCACGCATTTATCCCCTGCCCGCCCGCGAGTTACACTCAAGGAGAAGCATGTATCGGCGCTGTAGTGCACGCTACTATCCGCCTCACTATCCACTTATCATGTTCCCTGTTTTTATCCGTTCGCCAAGCCATTCGTTGCAGGTCACCAGAGAGCTGAATATGACCCAAGAGACACGCCTATCCGATGATCCGCAGTCCGAAGACGAGAGCACACTGGGGCGGCTCTATCGTCAACTCAATCGGGTCGCCTCCCTGCGCGAGCAGATGCGTAACCACCCGGAAGATCAGCAAGACAGAGACAGATTGCGTCAATGGCAGGCAGATCGCTTGGGGCGCACCCACAGGGATCTGCTGGAGAGCGAGCGCTACGGCCCGGCCGCCGAATTTTTCCTGACGGATCTCTATGGCCCCGGGGATTGTGCCCGGCGCGATGCGGACGTGATGCGCGTCATGCCGACCGCCGAGCGATTGCTGCCGGAATCGGGCCTCAAGGTGCTGGCCCAGGCGATTGAGCTTGACGCCCTCTCCGAGGAGCTCGACTACCTGATGGTGGTGGCGCTGCGTCGCAGTGGCGCCATAGGTCGGTTGACGGCAACGGCGTATGCCCTCGCCTATCGGGAAGTGGGTGAACCCGAGCGACGCGCCCATCAGATAACCCTGGTCACAGAGCTGGGAATGACGCTTGACAGGTTGGCCCGCAAGCCTTTCCTCGGCACCACCCTCAAACTTGTCTCTGGGCCGGCTCATCTGGCGGGGCTCGGCGAGCTTTTCTCTTTTGTCGAGCGCGGCTATCGGGTCTGTCATCAGATGGGGCGGGCCAACGAATTTCTGGAAACCATCGCCAGCCGGGAAACAGTCATCATGAAGGCGCTGTTTGACGGGGATGCCAGCGTGCTGGCCTGACTGGCGGCGCATGACGCTCCAATAAGAAGCGGGCTCCTGCGGCCCGCGTCTATTTCTGGTGGGGAAACCTGCGGATCAGATCACCAGCAGATCCATAAAGGCGTGGACTGGTGTGCTGGCCAGCTGCTTGCCATCCTGGCAGAGGGCGAGAATATCGTGCACCCGTTTGGCCGGGAAGCGTGTCGCCAGATTGTGCTGGAATTTTTCCACCAGCAGGGGTATCCCCTCCTCCCGCCGGCGACGATGGCCAACCGGATATTCCACCTCCACCTTGGCGCTGTGGCTGCCATCCTTGAAGAAGACCTGGATGGCATTGGCGATGGAGCGCTTGTCTGCCTCCAGGTATTCGCGGCTGTAGCGTTTGTCTTCCTGTACCACCATCTTGGCGCGCAGGGCATCGATACGGGGATCGGCGGCCACGTCATCTTCATAGTCCTCGGCTATCAGGCGCCCGAAGATGAGCGGCACGGCCACCATGTATTGCAGGCAGTGATCCCGATCCGCCGGGTTGTTGAGTGCCCCCACCTTGCTGATGATGCGAATGGCCGATTCATGGGTGGTGAGCTCGATGCGGTCGATCTCGTCGAGCCGCCCCTTCACCTCCTCATGCAACTTCATGGCGCACTCGACGGCTGTCTGGGCATGGAACTCGGCCGGATAGGCGATCTTGAACAATACGTTCTCCATCACATAGCTGCTATAGCCCTGATGCAGGGCGAACTGATTGCCCTTGAACAGCACATCGTAGAAGCCCCACTTGGGTGCGCTCAGTACGCCGGGATAGCCCATCTCGCCGCTCATGGTGATGAGCGCCAGACGCACGGCGCGGGAAGTGGCATCCCCGGCCGCCCAGCTCTTGCGTGACCCCGCGTTGGGGGCGTGGCGATAGGTGCGCAGGCTCTGGCCATCGACCCAGGCCTGAGAGACCGCATCGATCACCTGATCGCGATTGCCCCCCAGCATATGGGTCACCACGGCGGTACTGGCGACTTTCACCAGCACAACGTGATCGAGCCCGACCCGGTTAAAGGAGTTCTCCAGCGCCAGCACGCCCTGGATCTCGTGAGCCTTGACCATGGCGGTCAGCACATCGGCCATGGTGAGCGGCGTCTTGCCCTCGGCGACGCGAGTGCGTGACAGCCAGTCGGCGGTAGCCAGAATACCCCCCAGGTTGTCGGAAGGATGGCCCCACTCGGCGGCCAGCCAGGTGTCGTTGTAGTCGAGCCAGCGAATGATGGCGCCTATGTCCCAGGCCGCCTTGACCGGATCGAGACAGAGCTGGGTGCCGGGCACCCGGGCACCAAAGGGCACGACCGTGCCCGGCACGATGGGCCCCAGATGCTTGGTGCACTCGGGAAAACGCAGCGCCAGCAGGCCGCAGCCCAGGGTATCCATCAGGCAGTAGCGGGCTGTATCGAGCGCCGCCTGGCTGGTAATGGGGTGGTTGCAGACATAATCGGCAATATCGACCAGCACCTGATCGGGAGAAGGTCTGTGGTTGACGTCGACGTTGGCGGACATCGTGATTTCCTTATCGTTGTTGCAGAGAGACGAAATGACGGGGGGCCGGGCCGACGTAATCGGCGCTCGGGCGAATGATCCTGTTGTGTTCCCGCTGCTCCATCACGTGGGCACACCAGCCGGTGACCCGCGAGCAGACAAAAATGGGCGTGAACAGCTTGGTCGGGATCCCCATGTAGTGGTAAGCGCTGGCGTGGAAGAAATCGGCATTGGGGAACAAGGCTTTCTCCTCCCACATCACCTTCTCCGCCTCGCAGGAAACGCGATAAAGACGTGAGTCCCCCACCGCCTCGGCCAACCGGGCCGACCACTCCTTGATGATAACGTTGCGGGGATCCGAGGTGCGATAGACGGCGTGGCCAAAGCCCATGATCTTCTCCTTGGCGATGAGTTTCGCCTGCAGCTCGCGCCGGGCCTGGGCTTCATCCTGCCAGGGCTCGATCATCGCCATGGCGGCCTCGTTGGCACCACCGTGCAGCGGCCCGCGCAGGGTACCGATGGCGGCGGTAATGCAGGAGAACATATCGGAAAGCGTGGAGGCACAGACCCGGGCTGCGAAGGTGGAGGCGTTGAACTCATGCTCCGCATAGAGAATGAGGGAGACATGCATGACGCGGCGCGCCAGCTCGCTCGGGGCTTTCTGGTGCAGCAGGGCCAGGAAGTGGCCACCGATGCACTCCTCATCGGTATCGAGCGCAATGCGCAGCCCTTCGTGGCTGAACTTGTACCAGTAGAGCAGTATGCCAGGGAAGGCCGCCAGCAGCCGATCAGCCACTTCATGCTCGTGCTCGAAGCCATCTTCCGGCTCCAGATCGCCGAGCATGGAACAACCGGTACGCAACACATCCATGGGATGGGCAGTGGCAGGGATGCGCTCAAGCACCTCCAGCAGGGCGGTGGGCAAGGTGCGCAGGCGGCGCAGCTCACGCTTGTAGTCCACCAGTTGTTGTTCACTGGGCAAGGCTCCCTTGAGCAGCAGATAGGCGACCTCTTCAAACTGGGCGCCCTCTGCCAGTTCCTTGATGTCATAGCCGCGATAGGTGAGCCCGGTACCGCTCTTGCCCACGGTGCAAATGCTGGTCTCCCCCGCGCTCTGACCCCGCAGGCCGGCGCCGCCCAATGGCTTCTGTTGTCCCATAACCTTGCCTCCTAATCCCTGGATGTGAACAGACGATCCAGTGTCTGCTCGTAATGGTGATAGCCGAGGAAGTCATACAGGGCTTCCCGGGTCTGCATTGTGTCCACGACGGCTCTTTGGTGGCCATCCTGGCGAATGTGCTGATAGACGTTGAGCGCGGCCTGATTGGCCGCCCGGCTGGCACTCAGGGGATAGAGCACCATGTCGACCCCATGCTTGGCGAGCGCCTCTTTATCAAACAACTCGGTCTGGCCGAACTCTGTCATGTTGGCGAGGATGGGCACCCCGGCCGCCTGCTTGAAGCGATCATACTGACCAAGCTCGGTCACCGCCTCGGCGAAGATCATGTCTGCTCCGGCGGCCACATAAGCGGCGGCGCGCTCCAGCGCAGAGCCAATCCCCTCCACTGCCAGTGCATCGGTGCGCGCCATGATGACGAAGTCATGATCCTCACGGGCATCTACTGCCGCTTTGATGCGATCGCACATCTCATTGAGGGATACCACCGCCTTGTTGGGTCTGTGGCCGCAGCGTTTCTGGGTGACCTGATCTTCCATGTGTACAGCCCCTACCCCTGCCCGCTCGAACGCGCGAATGGTGCGGGCGATATTGAAGGCGCCGCCCCAGCCGGTGTCGATGTCGACCAGCAAGGGTACCCTGGTGGCCGCTGTGATCCGCTCTGCATCGATCAGCACATCATTGAGGGAGGTCATGCCGAGATCCGGCAGGCCATGGGAGGCATTGGCCACACCGGCACCGGAGAGATAGATAGCCGCAAAGCCGCTACGTTCGGCCATCAGGGCCATGTAGGCATTGATGGTGCCGACGATCTGCAGTGGCCGTTCGTTGGCAAGGGCGGTGCGAAAACGCAGGCCTGCCGAAGGGGTAAGGCTGGACATCATGACTCCTTTCATTTGTCTGGTCTGACTATCTAATATCACGTTTACGTTAACGTCAATCATACTTTCGTGGCAGAACGGTGCCAGGCAAGACAGGGCGCGGGTTTTAGGGTAAATTTCACCAATTCCTTCAACAGGTTGAATCGTATGTCGGATCCCAATCCCGTGATCGTCTGCCCGGCCTGCGACTTGCTGATCGAACGCAAGTTATTGCCAATGCGACGCCACGCTCACTGTCCTCGTTGCCATCAGCATCTGTATGGACGCTACGCTTTTCGCCCCTCCCAGTTGATGGCCCTGACCATCACAGGTTTTCTGCTGCTGCCCTCCGCCTTCTTCGAACCGCTTATCTACCTGCGTCTGGCCGGGGTGAACTCGGATGCCAACTTGCTCAAGGGCATCATGGTGCTGATGGTCGAACACGAATTCTGGGTGGCGGGACTGGTGCTCTGGTGCGCCGTGTTGGCACCGGTGGGCCTGCTGCTCGGGATCTTTTTGCTGTCCTGTGGCCTGGCCAAGCGTTGGCACATACTGGCCCCGACCCTGAAAGCGGTGGAGGTGTTTCGTCACTGGGCCATGCTGGAGGTCTACATCGTCAGCCTGCTGGTCGCGCTGTTCAAACTGATCGATATCGCCGATGTGCGCCTGGGAGGCGGCTTGTTGAGTCTGGGTATTCTGATGCTGCTCAACATGACACTGCTGACCCTGTTTGATCCCGCGCCTTACTGGGAGCGCGTGCCACTGGAGGAGCCGGAACATGACCCAGACCAGCGCCCGTGAGCTGGGGCTCTGCCGCTGTCACAGCTGCGGTTTGCTGGTTCGCCATCAGGCCGGCGCAGTTTGCCCCCGCTGCCACAGCAAGTTGCAGTTGCGCATCCCCCATTCGCTGGCCTGGTCATGGGGCTTGCTGGCACTGGCCACCTTCATGTTGCTGCCCGCCAATCTGCTGCCCATCACCCACTTCTATAACAAGGGATTATTGCAGTCCGATACCATCTTCAGCGGTATCATGATGCTCTATCGCAGCAAGATGTCGGGGATCGCCACCATAGTGCTGACCGCCAGCATCATAGTGCCGGTGGGCAAAATTTTGGGGCTGGGCTGGATCTGCTGGCAGTTGCAGCGCACCAAGCCGGTGCGGCGCAAGCGTCAGCTCATCATGTATCGCATCATCGACTTCATCGGCCGCTGGTCCATGCTGGATTTGTTTGTCATCTCGCTGATGGTGGCGTTGGTTGATCGCGGCGTGCTGCTCAATGTGCGGGCGGGCCCCGGCGCCACGGCGTTTGCCTGTGTGGTTGTGCTGACCATGATGTCGGCCAGGATGCTGGATACCCGGCTGCTGTGGGACAAAGCGGCCCGCTGATACCCCTTGGATAATCTCCCTTTCTGTTTTGGACAAGGTGACTTGTTGATGATTTGTTTGTATCTGAAGTGCTGTTCACATCAGCCAATTAAGGAGTCGGTATGATCGGGGCTGAACCCGTCATTGAGAAGCGTCGCTGGTTATCGCCAGTCTGGTTGTTGCCCTTCATTGCCCTCTTGCTGGCTGTCGGGTTCATCTACCAGCAGTTTGCGAGCAGTGGACAACTTATTCGCATCAATTTTGCCCAGGGCAACGGCATTCTGCCGGGCAAGACCCAGCTGCGCTATCAGGGGGTGGCCATAGGGGTGGTGCAGGATCTGGAGCTGGCTGAAGATGGCCACAAGATAGCGGTACTGGCCAAGATAGACAGCCGAGCCCGTTCGCTTATCCGCAAAGGCTCCGACTTCTGGCTGGTGAGCCCCAAGGCATCGCTGACCGAAATTTCCGGCCTCGATACCCTGGTCTCCGGCAACTACATCAACCTGCAGCCCGGCCGGGACAACAATCCGCTGGAAGAGGAGTTTGATGCACTGGATGGCCCTCCCCCGGGTTATCAGGCTCAAGGGCGCATGTTGCACCTGACTGCTGACTCGTTGGGGTCGGTCGGGATTGGCGCCAGGCTTTATTTCCGTGGTATCGAGGTGGGCAGCGTCATCAATACCCGCTTGGGCCAGGACAACCAGAACGTGATCCTGGATCTGGTGATCGAGCCGCGCTTCGAGCACCTCGTCAAGGCTGACACCCGTTTCTGGAACATCAGCGGCATCAAGGGGTCCTTCAGTCTGGCCGGCGTCAGTGTGGAGGCGGGCAGCCTCACCTCCATCCTCAGCGGCGGCATAGCATTTGACTCTCCCAAAGCATCGCCAGAGCCACAAAAGGGGCAGACCTTCACCCTCTACAAGGGACTGGCCGAGGCCGCCCGTGGTGAGCGGATCGACATAGCCGCGGGGGATCTGCCCATCAAGGAGGGAATGCCCATCCTCTATGAGGGGATCGAGATTGGCCGTATTGACCCCATTCGCCTGACCGACAAGGGCCGGATTGTGACGGCTTTGATCAACCCGGAACAAGCATTTCGGATCACCGACGAAAGCCGGCTGGTCTGGGAGACAGTTTCCCTCGGCGCCAGTGGTCTCAAGCACGCTGATCGCCTGCTGGCAGGGCCTGCCATTCGCCTCGACTATGTGGCGGGGGAAAGGGTCAAAGCCATCACCTTGAGCGGCCAGGATCAGGTCAGCGGCACCCGGCTCACACTGTTGGCCGATGATCTGGCGGGCCTCAATGAAGGGGCTCCGCTCTGGTACAAGGGGTTGCCGATTGGTCAGATAAACCAGCTGAGCCTGGATGCAAACGGCAATGCCAGCGTCGCTCTGGTGGTCAATACGCAATATCAGCACTTGCTGAAACGGGCCCGTTTCTATCGGGCGTCACCACTGCAGATCGATGCCGATCTTAGCGGTATCAAGGTGGAAACCAGCCCGGCCAGCGCCTGGATTGGCGGCGGTATCAAGCTGGTGCAGGCCGTCACCGGTGAGCGCATCAACCGCCTCTACCCGAGCCAGGAGCTGGCATTGCTCGGTACCCGGGACGCCAAGCCTCAGCGCTGGTTGCTCAAGGCAGAACAGGCAGATGGTATCGGCATCGGCTCACCCGTGCTCTATCTGGGGCTTGAGGCGGGCAAGGTCAAGCAACTGCGCGCGGCCAAAGAAGGGGTGGAGATCGAGCTGGAGATTGACGGCGTTTATGCCCCCCTGCTCTCCCGGCAGCCGCAGTTCTGGAAAAAACCCGCCCTGGATACCCGGGTGCGCGTCGATGGCGTACACGTCAAGGTGGGCAATCTTGCTACCCTGCTGCGCGGTGCCATCGAGTTTGACCGGCTGGGAACCGGCCGCAGCAACCATCAACTGTTTGATAGCAAAGAGCAGGCACGGGCGAAAGTGCGCGCCCTCTCTCTGGTGGCCGACAACAATCCGGGTCTGGGGGTCGGCAGCCCGATCCGCTATCGTGGTGTCGACATCGGCAAGATTGAGCAAATCGAGCTGGAGCCATCGCTGGGTCAGGTGATCTTCAAGGCCGAGATGGATGGTCAGTATGCGGAGCGCTTTATGCAATCCGGCGCCCGCTTTACCCTGGTACAAGCCAAGCTGGGATTGGGCGGCATAGCTCACCTCGATACCCTGATCAAGGGGGCCTTTGTGGAGGCTCAGCCAGGCCAGGGGGCGGGCAAGGACCGTTTTCCCTTGAGTCAGACGGGCCCGGTTGGGCTGGCCTTGACCCTCAAGAGCCCGTCGGTCAGCGGCTTGAGTGTTGGTAGCCCCTTGCTGTTTCGCAAACTGGTGGTGGGCAGCGTCACAGGCGTGGCGTTGGCCCGCGATGGCAGCGAAGTGTTGATCGATGTGAGCGTGGATCAGGAATATGCCCACCTGGTTCGGGCCAACACCCGCTTCTGGAACGTCTCCGGCGTCAAGGCAGATATAGGCCTGACCGGGGGCACCATCGAAGTGGAAACCGTGCAGAGCCTGCTGGCTGGCGGCATCGCCTTCAACACCCCAGAGCGGGAGATGGGGCCGACCGTCAAGGCGGGCCATCGTTACCCCTTGCATGGCAAGGCAGAGAAAGAGTGGCTGGAGTGGAGCCCTCGCATTCTGCCCTGATCGTCTCTTTCCTATCACACCAGCCCGGCCATGACGCCGGGCTTTTTTATGTTGCCGGTCGGCACTGTTAAGAAAATTCCTAGCCTTGTGATAGGATATCGCCCCTTATTTTGGGTCAACGAGACGGCGCCGTGCACGACAATACCTATCTTCCCGATCACTTCTTGCACCATATTGTGGCCATCATGCCGGCTCATCTCTCCATGGATGAATTCGTAGCCAGTTGTCGGCGGCCGCTGCGGCGCAGCATCCGGGTGAACACGCTGAAGATATCTGTCTCCGACTTTGTGATGCAGATGCAGCCACTTGGCTGGCAACTCGATGCCGTTCCCTGGTGCGAGACCGGTTTCTGGTTGACCCGGGTCGATGAGTCCGTGCCCCTTGGCAATACCGCAGAGCACCTGAGCGGCCTCTTTTATATTCAGGAAGCGAGCTCCATGTTGCCGGTGACGGCGCTATTTGCCAGCGATCAGGTCAAGCGAGATGGCATGCTGCTGGATGCGGCGGCCGCCCCTGGTTCCAAGACTACCCAGATAGCGGCGCTGATGAACAATCAGGGCATGCTGGTTGCCAATGAATATTCCAGCAGTCGGCTCAAGGTGCTGAGTGCCAACATCCAGCGCTGCGGCGTCACCAATGTGGGCATGACTCACTTCGATGCCAAGGTGTTTGGCCAGTGGTTGCCGGAGACCTTCGATGCCATCTTGCTCGATGCCCCCTGCTCCGGCGAAGGGACAGTGCGCAAAGATGAAGATGCCTTGCGCAACTGGAGTATCGAGAGCATCGACGAGATTGCGGCGGTACAGCAAGGGTTGTTGGAGAGCGCCTTTCACGCCCTCAAACCCGGCGGCGTGCTGGTCTACTCCACTTGCACCTTGAGCCAGCAGGAGAACCAGGCAGTCTGTCAGTCTCTGCTGGAGAAGTTCGGCGATGCCCTGACCGTTGATTCGCTGGCCGACCTGTTCCCCAATGCGGATCAGGCCTGTACTCCCGAAGGATATCTGCACGTTTGGCCCCAGATCTTCGACAGTGAAGGCTTTTTCGTCGCCAGATTACGCAAGCATCACTCAGTGCCCAACACCATGTTCAAGCCGGGCAAACTCGGCAAGTTTCCCTTCTCGCCACTGCCAGCCAAAGAGGCTGAGCCCATGCTGCGCGAGATTGAAGCCAATTTTGGTGTGGTACCCCCAGGTCAGCTGTTTGGTCGCAATGACGAGATCTGGCTCTTCCCTCACCTGTTTGGGCAGCTGCAGGGCAAGTTGCGTTTCGATCGCATCGGCATCAAGCTGGCGGAGACCTTCAAGAAGGGCTATCGCCTTACCCATGAGTGGGCGCTGGCCTATGGCGACAAGGCGACACAAGGGGTTGTCGAACTCGACAGTGCCAATGCGCGAGAATTCATGATGGGGCGGGACGTCTGGCCCGAGCAGGAGGCTGGCACTGGCGAGGTGATCGTTCGTTATCAGGGGCACTCCCTGGGCATGGGGAAGTGGGTAGGTAGCCGGGTAAAGAATGCCCTGCCCCGTGAGCTGGTGCGCGACAACAATCTGTTCGGTGCATAAACTCCGCGCCTGATCGAGTCTGGAAAACCCACACTTCGGTTGAACTTTTATTCGGATCTTGAAAAGCCTTGAGCCTTGTCTAAGCTTAAGGCTATCCGAACACCAGTTAGCGCACGGCTCTGCAAGGAGCCAATTCCCCTATGCCAGGTACAAGGAATTCGTACCTGGCTTTTTTTATGTCCGGACTTTCTGTTTTCTGCCTTTCACTCAAGCACATCCGCCATCTCTTTCTCAATCTGGGGCTGGGATGACAACTCATGCTGATAGAGCAGATCGATCGCCTGTTCGATGAGCGAAGCCTGACTGTCTTCAAGGTGCATCCCCAATTCCTGTAACCGCTCGGCGTGGCGATTGCTAATCCAGCACTGCAACCGGCTATGGGTTTCCTGCTTGCGTTTCACATGCTGGCGCTGTCGTTCGGCATTGTTGTGTGGAGCTGCCGCTTGGGGCTCATTCACGTTTATTTCCTGGCTCATATGACCTTGCAATGTTCTGTTTTAATGTTTGTTATCTCTAACCTGTAGTGCATTGTTGCCTGAACAAGAAGGCTCTCCCCTCCCATCGGGCACTTTGGCAAAGCGCGATAAATATATCATCAGATCAACAAGATATGATTTAACATAAAAAATTCAGTGACGCGGAGTGTCACAACAAACCATCCAGAGCGTGATCGGAGAACTTGTGGGCGTCGTCGAAATACTCCTGCAGGGTACGCATGTCCTTGTGGCGAGTCACCTCTATGATCTTGTTCATGGGCTTGCCGGCGGTGACGGCCGAGGTGATGAATCCCCGCCGCAGGCTGTGGCCACTGACATGGAGATCATCGATGACCTGGCCAGTGCGCCGCTTGATCATCAGGTTTATTCCCTGGGGGCCGAGGGGGTCCGACATAAGCTGACCCCAGCGGTTCATGCGACGAAACAGCGCGCCCTCGCCGATCCGGCTTTTTTTAAGCCAGGTGTGCAGCGCCGAGACGGGGCAATACTGCTTGCCAGGAATGAGCGCTATCTCGGTTTCATGGAGCTGATGTTTGCTCGGCTTGAGGCGAAGCCGGATCCCCTGCCCCACAAAATCGAGATCGCTGACCTCGATTCTGGCTGCCTCCGAGCGGCGCAAGGCACCACTGAACATCAACAGCAGCAGAGTGTGATCCCGTAAACCGGCCAGGTTGGAGGTGTCGATTTCATCGAGTACCCTGGCCAGCGGTTGCAGGGTCAGCGCCCCCGTCTTGCGCTTGCGGTTATCACCAAGACGCACTATGCCACGCATCATCTCCTTGATTTCGGCATGCTCGGTCGGCATGGGATGAATACCCTTCTGCTTGAAGGCGTAGCGGATCCCGGCAAGTCGCCTGACCAGGGTCGCAGGTTTACGTGGTTCACCGTTGCGTAGTTCCCCTTTCCCTTCCTCTTTATCCAGCCACACCCAGTCCGCCAATATGCCATCGGCCTGATCCGCCAGAAAATTCATGATGTCGTGATGAGTGGTTTGCAGCGGGTCAAGCCCGTGGAGCTGGCACCAGAATACGAAAATACGGGTATCGGCCTGATAGGCATTGAGGGTGGAATCCGATTTGGCACTGCGCAAGAAGCGTCTCGCCCGACTATTGAGCTGAGGATCGAACACAGTCTGCAATGACTGATAAACAGGGGGTAAAACGGTTGGATAAGCCACGTAAGTCTATGATTTAATGCGGAGTTTGGGAGGATCTTACAGGATCTTCTATATACATCAAGTATCGATAATGAATATTATCGATATCTATAGAACCGCTAATTAAACCCCCTGAACCCCGATGTTCACCTGCAGCAACATCATCTGTAATGAACAAGTTTTCAACGACCTCATCGCACTGACATTCAATGAGCTGTGAGAGATAACAAAGGGTGTGGGAGGTGATAACGAGGGGAAGTGTATGCGGATGATTTTAAATAAAGAGGCCCCTTTATCCGGGGCCTAGTCGTTTATTTTTTTGCCAACTTGAACAGTTCAAAGAAGTTTCGGCTGGTCACCTCTGCCAACTCGGTCAGTGGCATCTGACGAAGGTCGGCAATAAACTGGGCAACATCTCGCACAAAGGCAGGTTCGTTCTCCCTCCCCCTATGAGGCACAGGGGCGAGATAAGGAGAGTCTGTTTCAACCAGCAAGCGTTCCAGCGGCAATGCCTTGACCACGGCTTGCAGCGCGGATGCATTCTTGAAGGTCGCTATGCCGGAAATGGAAATATAAAAGCCCATCTCCATCGCGGCCTGGGCCATCTCCAGGGATTCGGTGAAACAGTGCAACACACCACCCACCTGGTCGGCCCCCTCTTCACGCATGATCTGCAGGGTATCTTGCTGAGCATCACGGGTGTGAATGATCAGCGGCTTGTTCAAGGCACGAGCGACCCGGATGTGTTCGCGGAAGGAGGCTTGCTGCACCTCCTTGTTTTCCGGCGAGTAGAAGTAGTCGAGACCAGTCTCGCCGATGGCGATCACTCTTTCGTCCGCCGCCTGGGTCAGCAACAGCTCGGCATCGACACCGGGTTCCTGATTGAGCGGATGCACGCCACAGGAAGCAAACACCTGAGGATAAGGGGCGATCGCCGCCAGCATGGTCGGAAACTGTGCCTGGGTGACACTTACACACAGAAAGTATCCCACGTCCTGCTGTGCAGCCTTGGCCAGCACGTCGGCCATGTCGGTCTGCTTGCTGCCATAGCTGAGGCGATCGAGGTGGCAATGGGAATCAACGAGTAACATAAAGAACCTTTGCGTCTTGTCAGATTTATAACCAGCGGCTGAGCCAGTTCATCAGATGAATGGTGGGATTGGAGAGCTGGCCAGGTTGGCAGGCGGCCTTGAGCGCCACGAGCTGCTGCTCCGCCTCCAGCAACTTTTCGCTGGAGTTGCCCTCGGCCAACTGCTGACTGAGGGCCGCCAGATCCGGCATCGCCAGCTGATGATGACCACAGCCGGCCTGAGTCTTGAGTGCATCGCACAAGAACAGCTGCAACCAGTGCAGCCTTACCTGAGTTTCATCCGCCAGCTGGCTGCAGACATGGGTGGCCCGAGTCGGGGTCAGTGGCAGTGAGACGAAACTCTCCAGCAACTCCCGGCGTTTGCCATCCTGCTGCTCTTCGATGTAACGCAGCACCCGCAGTGGGGCTCCCTGGCAGATCCGCACCTGAGCCAATGTGGCCTGGTGACCCTGTTCGGCCAGCCAGCGCACCGTCTCCCCTTCCGTCGGCAACTGGCAGACGTGCTTGTGACAGCGGCTCAGGATAGTGGGCAACAGACGGGAAACCTGGGAGGCAATCAGCAGCAAGAGACTATCGCCGGCCGGCTCTTCCAATGTCTTCAGCAAGGCGTTGGCAGCGGACTCCGTCATGCGCTCCGCATCCGGAATGATCACCACTTTGCCCCGGCCAAGCTGGGCCGAGTTCTGCAAGCGAGCGCAGATCTCGCGAATAGTTTCGACCCCTATGGTCTTGCTGTCGATTGTAACGGTACCAAGATCTGGGTGATGTCCCTTGTCAAATAGCTGGCACGAGTGGCACTGGCCACAGGGCTCTCCGCGATCCGGCTGCTGGCAGAGGTGCAAGCGCGCCAATCGTTCTGCAAGCTGCTCCTTGCCAAGACCGGGATCGCCGAGCAACAACCAGGCGTGGCCCAGCCGACCGGCCTCGGCCGTCTGACTCAGGGCATGCCAATCCGGGATCAGCCAGGGATGCATACGTGCTCGTTCGACAGGTAGTGGTCCAGTGCGGCCTCGATGGCGGCTTTGACCTGATCCGGAGTTTGGCCGGCATCGATCACCCGGATGGAATCATCCTTGGCGGCCAGTTCGAGATAACGGCTGCGAGTGCGCTCGAAGAAGCTGAGCTGCTCCAGTTCGATCCTGTCCAGCTCGCCACGATGACGGGCTCGCTGCAAACCAAGGGCAGGATCGATATCAAGATAGAGGGTGAGATCCGGTTTGAAGTCACCGAGCACCGCCTGCTTGATGGCGCCGATGAGCGCCGCATCGATGCCACGCCCGCCGCCCTGATAGGCCTGGGAGGAGAGATCGTGGCGATCCCCCACCACCCAGCGACCATCAGCCAGAGCCGGCTTGATCCGGGTCTCGACCAGCTGCACCCGGGAGGCATACATCAGCAACAGCTCGGCTTCGATGGTAAGGCGCTCGTCGTGCACCTCCTTGACGATGGCGCGCATCCGCTCGGCCAGCGGGGTTCCCCCAGGCTCACGGGTGCATTCGATCTGGTCGATGCCGTGGCGTTGCAGATAATCGGTAACATAACGTACCGCGGAGCTTTTCCCTGCCCCTTCCAGTCCTTCAATCACGATAAATTTAGACATTAGGGTTTCTTCAATATGTATTCGCGAACCGCCCGATTGTGTTCATCGAGGGTCTTGGAGAAATAGTGGGCACCGCCCCCTTTGGCGACGAAATAGAGATAGTCGGTCGACTTGGGGTTGAGGGCCGCTTCGATGGAAGCCTTGCCGGGCATGGCGATGGGCGTAGGCGGCAGGCCATCGATCACATAGGTGTTATACGGATTCACGTCCGTCAGATCGCTGCGGCGGATATTGCCATCGTAACGATCCTTGACCCCGTAGATGACGGTAGGATCTGTCTGCAGCTTCATGCCTAGACGCAAGCGGTTGACGAACACGGAGGCGATCTGCGCCCGCTCATCCGGCTGGCCCGTCTCTTTTTCGATGATGGAAGCCATGATCAGCGCTTCATAAGGGGTCTTGTAGGGCAGATTGGCCTGGCGCTTGTCCCAGCTCTGTTGCAGGAAGGCTTTCATGTCCTGATAAGCGCGACGCAGTATGGAGATGTCGCTGGCATGGGTGGTGTAGGCGTAGGTCTCCGGCAGGAACCAACCCTCCAGCTTGCCATTGTCGATGCCAAGCTCGTGAGCCAGATCGGCTTCAGATTGCTCCACGGTCAGCCGCTCCAGATAGGGCGCGCCGGAGAGCTGCTTCAGCCAGTCCTCAAAACGGGACCCCTCGACGAAGGTGAGGCTGAAGTGAAACTCCTTGCCCGATGCAAACAGAGAAAGGGTCTCTTTAAGTGGCGCCCCTTCCTTGATCTCGTAGGTACCGGATTTGATCGCAACCAGCTCGGGGTGACCACGCAGCCAGAGCCGCACGGCCCAGGGACTGGTTTCCCCCTCCCCCAGCTCGGCGATCAGGCGCGCAGCATGGGCCCCTTTCTCGACGGTAAAGAGGCGTGTCGGCCCCTTGTTGGTGAGCGTCTCCACCTGCTGCCACTTGTGATATACATAGCCCCCGGCCACGGCAACTGTCAGCGCCGCGCCCGCGAGCAGGGTGTAAAGCCGATTAAACTTCAATGACCAAACGCTCCTGTAAACGGCGGATCAATACCGGGCTCGGATACTGAGTATCCCCAATGCCGGTCACCGGCACTATGCCCATCAGGGTATTGGTCAGCCATACCTCTTCGGCCTGCCACAGTGACTCCAGCGGAGCCTCCACGACACGCAGTTCAATACTCATCTGTTTTAGCATCGCCATCACATGGCGCCGCATGATGCCATCAATACCGCAGTGGGAAAGATCCGGTGTAAACACCGTCTTGCCACGGCGCCAAAACAGATTGGCACTGACACCTTCTACCAGAAATCCCCGACTGTTCAAGACTATACCTTCGACTCCCGAACGCGTCGCAAGTTCGCTTTTCAGCAAGACCTGTTCCAGCCGGTTCAGGGTCTTGAGTCCCGCCAGCATGGGAGCATCGCCGAGCCGTTGCTGGCAAACCAGCAGTGGAATGCCGTTTTGCTGCCAACCCTGATAATGGCTCGGGTAATCGGCAAGGGAGACGATACGGGTAGGCGCCTCGCAGGCACTGCCGTCATAACCGCGCCCGCCAGTTCCCCTGGTCAGCATCACCTTGGCGACAGCCTGCGTCTGGCCGGCAGCCAATTGCGCCACCTCCCGGGTCAAAGTTGACCAGTCCATTCCGGCAAATCCGAGTCTGGCGCTGGCCTGCTGCAGCCGTGCCAGATGGGCAGACCACCAGACAACCTGACCGTTTCTGACCAGCATGGTGGTGAAATGACCATCCCCATAGGCCAGCCCACGATCCCTGGCGGACACAGCATCTGTCTGCATTCCATTGATAAGCAAAAGGATCCCTCCGATAAAAAAGGCCCGATACCGGCAGTATCGGGCCCGAGTCATCCGCCCTGGGGCGAATTATACGCGTTTGAAGATCAGTGAGCCATTGGTGCCGCCAAAACCGAACGAGTTGGACAAGGCATACTCAAAGTGACCAGGTTTGGCTACGTGAGGCACCAAATCCAGATCGCACTCTTCATCCGGATTATCCAGATTGATGGTGGGTGGAGCCACCTGATCACGCAGCGCCAACACTGTGATGATAGCTTCGATAGCACCCGCCGCCCCCAGCAGATGGCCGGTCATGGACTTGGTGGAGCTGATCATCAGGGCGCTGGCATGCTCGCCAAACACCTGCTTCATGCCACGCAGCTCGGCCACATCACCCAAGGGAGTAGAAGTGCCGTGAGCATTGATGTAACCGATCTGCTCGGGAGCGATACCGGCATCCTTGATGGCATTTTTCATGGCGCGCGCGCCACCGCTGCCGTCAGAGGGAGGTGCCGTCATATGATATGCATCGCCACTCATGCCAAAGCCAACCAGCTCGGCATAGACCTTGGCGCCACGGGCCTTGGCGTGTTCATACTCTTCCAGTACCAGCACACCCGCGCCATCACCCAGCACAAAACCGTCACGATCCTTGTCCCACGGGCGACTCGCCTTCTGGGGCTCGTCGTTGCGGGTAGAGAGTGCCTTGGCCGCCGCAAAACCGCCCATTCCCATGGGGGTAGAAGCCTTTTCGGTACCGCCGGCTACCATCACGTCCGCATCACCGTAGGCGATCATGCGGCCAGCCATGCCGATGGCATGGGTGCCTGTGGTACAAGCAGTAGTCACCGCTATGTTGGGGCCTTGCAGTCCCTTCATGATGGAGAGATGACCGGACACCATATTGATGATGGTGGACGGCACGAAGAAGGGGCTCAGCTTGCGCGGGCCACCGTTGATCAGGCTGGTATGGTTCTGTTCGATAAGACCCAGACCGCCGATACCGGAACCTATGGCCACACCGACCCGCTCTGCATTGTCTTCATTGACAACCAGACCCGCATCATCGAGTGCCTGGATCCCCGCCGCCACACCGTACTGGATGAAGAGATCCATCTTGCGGGCTTCTTTGCGGTTGATACCGTACTGTTCGGGATCAAACTCTTTGACCTGGCCTGCGAAACGGGTCGCAAACTCGCTGGCATCAAAATGTTCGATAGGAGAAATGCCGCTCTGCCCGTTGAGCAGGGCTTGCCAGCTGGATTCGGCAGTGTTGCCCACCGGGGAAAGCATCCCCAAGCCGGTCACCACGACTCTGCGTTTTGACACTGAGGTAGTCTCCGAGAGGTATTTTGAAAGGGAGTAAACATAAAAGAAGCGGCCCTTGGGCCGCTTCTTTCAGAACAGGAACTTATTCCTGATTAGCGGTGATGTAATCGATAGCCGCTTGAACAGTAGTGATCTTTTCGGCTTCTTCATCAGGAATTTCGGTATCGAATTCTTCTTCCAGCGCCATTACCAGTTCAACGGTATCCAAAGAGTCAGCGCCCAGGTCGTCGACGAAGGAGGCAGCGTTCTTGACGTCTTCCTCTTTAACACCCAGTTGTTCGATGATGATTTTCTTTACGCGTTCTTCGATGTTGCTCATGACCTGAATTTTCCTTTAAAAATACGCTATTGCGTCTGGTTGGGGTAGTTTATTCAATTAACGTCAGTTTGCAAGTAGCTTGCCTCTGGTCAAACCACGAAATTCGCCAAACTTCGGCGTACTATCGCAAATTTGAACAGATCTCACGACAAATTGATTACACCATGTACATCCCGCCGTTAACATGCAGGGTTTCGCCAGTGATATAGGCGGCATCATCCGACGCCAAGAATACCACAGCTGCGGCAATTTCTTTTGGATCACCCAAACGGGCTGCTGGCACCTGATTCATGATGCCGGCACGTTGTTCATCATTCAGTGCCCGGGTCATGTCGGTCTCAATAAAACCGGGCGCAACCGCATTCACTGTAATACCACGGGATGCCACTTCCCGAGCCAACGATTTGGTAAAGCCAACCAGACCCGCCTTGGCGGCTGCATAGTTGACCTGGCCTGCATTGCCCATGGTTCCGACCACGGAGCCGATGCTGATAATCCGGCCATGACGCTTCTTCATCATGGCGCGTAATACTGGCTTGCTCAGACGATAGAGGGAAGTCAGGTTGGTGTCGATGATTTCATTCCACTCGTCATCTTTCATACGCATCAACAGGTTGTCGCGGGTGATGCCGGCATTGTTGATCAGGATATCGATGTC
This sequence comes from Aeromonas sp. TS_SC_11, assembly GCF_057318915.1. Lineage (NCBI taxonomy): Bacteria > Pseudomonadati > Pseudomonadota > Gammaproteobacteria > Aeromonadales > Aeromonadaceae > Aeromonas > Aeromonas sp. TS_SC_11. Next base: position 3,485,542 of record NZ_CM170470.1, on the reverse strand, counting down.
GCCGAAACGCGCCTTGATGGCCGCGAAAACAGTCTCGATGGATTCAGGACTGGTCACGTTCAGTGCCATGCCACAACCCTGCTCACCCAGATAGGCGCTGATAGCCTCTGCGCCGCTGTCGCTGGTCGCAGTGCCGACGACTTTTGCGCCACGGGCCGCAAATGTCTCGGCAATCGCACGGCCGATACCACGACTGGCACCGGTCACCAACACAACCTTATTGGTAAAACTCATTATCTGCTCCTGTTTACTTGGACTGGGCCAGCGCCAGCTCGAAAGAGGCTACATCGTTGGCATGGATACCTTCCACGCGCTTGTCGATGCGCTTGGCCAGCCCGGTCAATACCTTGCCCGGCCCCATCTCGATCTCGAGGGTGACACCTTCATTGGCCATCCGCTCCACCGTCTCGGTCCAACGGACCGGGCTGAACAGCTGACGCACCAGCGCTTGCTTGATGGCGGCCGGATCCTGTTCGCAGGATACGTCGACATTATTGATGACTGCGATGGTTGGAACCTTGATCTCGATCCCGTCCAGCGCAGCCGCCAGTTTTTCTGCGGCAGGTTTCATCAGTGCACAGTGGGATGGCACCGAGACCGGCAGCGGCAATGCCCGCTTGGCGCCAGACTCTTTCATCAGTACGTTGGCGCGCTCAACCGCTTCCTTGTGACCGGCGATCACCACCTGGCCCGGGGAGTTGAAGTTGACCGGAGAGACCACCTGACCTTGCGCCGCTTTTTCGCAGTTGGCGGCGATGGCTTCGTTATCCAGACCTATGATGGCCGCCATGGCACCGGTCCCTTCCGGTACGGCTTCCTGCATGGCCAAACCACGCAGTTCAACCAGTTTGACCGCATCGGCGAAATCCAGCGCGCCACTGCACACCAGTGCAGAGTACTCACCCAGACTGTGGCCAGCCATCATGGCGGGGGTGGCCCCACCCTGCTGTTGCCACAGACGCCACAGGGCGACGGATGCCGTCAGCAACGCTGGCTGGGTACGCCAGGTTTTGTTCAGATCTTCAACCGGACCATCCATGACCAGGGCAAACAGGTCATAACCCAGCACCTGGCTCGCCTCGGCGAAGGTTTCCTTGATCACGGCGTGTTGCTCGGCCAGCTCGGCCAGCATGCCAACGGCTTGGGAGCCTTGTCCCGGGAAGGCAATGGCAAATTGGGTCATCATTGATTCCTTTAAGGTAAGACAAAACGAAATCGGTCACGGGATGATGCCTTGGCGCCATCCCGCTGAAGATCAGAGGCGGATCAGCGCCGAACCCCAGGCGAAACCACCGCCGAAGGCCTCCAGCAGTACCAGCTGGCCCGGTTTGATCCGGCCGTCACGCACCCCTTCATCAAAAGCAATGGGCACGGAGGCAGCAGAGGTGTTGCCGTGTTTGTCGAGGGTCAACACCACTTTATCGAGGCTCATGCCGAGCTTCTTGGCGGTCGCGCTGATGATGCGGAAGTTGGCCTGGTGCGGTACCAGCCAGTCGAGTTCGCTCGGCGCTATGCCAGCGGCTGCCAGCGTCTCGGTCACGATCTCGCTCAGCCGCGTTACCGCGACCTTGAATACATCGTTGCCCTTCATATACATGTAGGCTTCGAGCTCGGCGCCCGGCATGCCGCGACGAGGGTGCGGCAACTTGAGCAGATCGCCATAACGGCCATCGGCATGAAGGTGCGTAGACAGGATCCCCGGCGTCTCGCTTGCGCCAACAATCACAGCCCCTGCCCCGTCACCAAACAGTATGATGGTACCGCGATCTTGCGGGTCACACATGCGGGACAGCACATCGGCACCAACAACCAGCACATGGCGGGCGGCCCCGGACTTGACGAACTGATCGGCAATGGAGAGCGCATAGGTGAAACCGGCGCAGGCGGCGGCCACGTCAAATGCAGGAATGCCTGGCACACCGAGTAATCCCTGCAGCTCGCAGGCGGCAGCCGGGAAGGCGTTTTCGGCGCTGGTGGTAGCCAGCACTATCATGTCGAGATCGGCAGCGGTCAGACCCGCAGCTTCCAGGGCGCGCAGGGCGGCCTGGTGAGACAGGGTGGCGACAGTTTCGTCGGCACCGGCAATACGGCGTTCACGGATCCCGGTACGTTCCACGATCCACTCATCACTGGTTTCAACCATTTGCTCGAGATCGGCGTTGGTACGCACTGAACTCGGCAGATAACTGCCAGTACCCAGAATTTTGCTATGCATAGAGTTCTTATAGATCCCTGTCGGAAAAGACAGATTCAAGGCGATCTGCTATTTGCAATGGAAGTTGATGCTTGGCCTCTTGTGCGGCCAGCAGGATCGCATTACACAGAGCGTGCCGTTCGGCTCGCCCATGGCTTTTTACCACAATGCCGCGCAATCCTAACAGACTTGCACCGTTATACTGGTCGGGGTTCAGGTAAGAAAAACGTCGTTTGAACATAAATCCGGCGAGTCGGCCAAGAAAACTGCGTTTTTTGCGGGGATATCCGGCCAGCTGGGCCATCATCCGCACTACCCCTTCCGCCGTTTTGAGGGCGACATTGCCAACAAAACCATCGCAGACAATAACATCACACTCGCCGCTGAAGATGCGATCCCCCTCGACAAAGCCAACGAAATTGAGTGCGCTGCACTGACGGAGCAACTCTGCGCTGTGACGCACCAGGTCATTGCCCTTTATCTCCTCCTCCCCCACGTTGAGCAAGGCAACCCGGGGCGACGCAATGCCTTCAACCTTTTCGGCTACCACCGACCCCATCACAGCGAACTGCAACAGGGTGTCGGCATCGCAGCTGACATTGGCGCCGAGATCCAGCATCACGGTACGCTTGCCACTCAAGGTCGGCAGCGCCTTGATGAGCGCAGGTCTGTCGACACCGGGCAAGGATTTGAGCACACACTTGGCCATGGCCATCAGGGCACCGGTATTACCGGCACTGACGCAGGCATCGGCCTCACCGGCTTTCACCAGATTGAGCACAACCCGCATGGAGGAGTCTTTCAGAGTTCTCAGCGCCACGATCGGCTTGTCGCCCATGCCAACCACTTGGGATGCATGTACGAAACGAACGCGAGGATGAGTCAGCAAGCCATGTTGCTGCAATAAGGCAGTGGTCTGGTGTTGATCACCAACCAGAATGAGTTTTAGCTGGGGCAAAAGAGACAGTGCCTGCACAACGGCAGGCACTGTTTCCGAGGGGCCAATATCTCCCCCCATTATGTCTAGCGCGACAGTTTGCGTAGACAAAGGCAATCCTTAAGCGATTACCTTTTTACCGCGGTAGAAACCATCGGCAGTCACATGGTGACGACGATGAATTTCACCACTGGTCTGATCAACAGTCAGAGCTGCACTGGTCAGCGCATCGTGTGAACGACGCATGCCACGCTTGGCACGGGTTTTACGGTTCTGTTGTACGGCCATTGTAGGCTAACTCCTAGATTCACTTACGTTTAAGCTCTTCAAGAACTGCAAAGGGATTCGGCCGCTCATCAGCAGGTTCGATATCACCCCAAGTCATGTCCATGTTACCACGAGGGCACGCATCCATTGGATGCATTGCCACCTGAGGCAACGAGAGGATGAGTTCATCCTCCAGAACTTGATGAAGATCTATCTCGCCGTTTTCGTCCAACTCAATGGGCTCATAAGCTTCCGGCAGTTCTTCCTCGTTTGTTTTTTCAAACAGCGGAGTGTAGATAAAATCAGCTTCACAAAGGTGCTCGAATGTCTCTCCACAACGCTGGCAAACCAGGTCAACCTTGGCATGGGCAGTGCCTTTCATAACGGTCAACTTCTGGACATCTTTGCCAAAGTGCAGTGATACATCAACATCACTCTGCAAGCCTGCGGTTGATTCCTCCAGCCTGGGCATCTGCGACTTTTCCACTATCCCGACATAGTCGAGCAGCTTCAAGGCATTACGGACTGGATCAACCTTAACGGGCAACTTCACCTTTTGCATAGGGCGCGAATATTATAGGTCCAACAACTGATAGTCAAAGGAAAAAGTCCTTACCGCCGATGATTTTAACCATACAAGTCCCTGAGATGCCGGGACTTGTTCTCATCGGTGGCTGATTATGCCATAAACAGCAGGATCCTACACAGGATCCTGTCCGGATTTACTGCTCACCCAGAAGACAACCCAAGTGCCATCCGCATCATTGCTGGTCCAGCATGGAAACCTCATCGGAGATTTGCCCGGCTCACGGCGTGACGATACCATCGGCACCTGACTGCATCGAATCAGGACATCACAACACAATGCCAACACAGCTTATCCTCGCCTCCACGTCCCGCTATCGCAAAACCCTGTTGGAAAAACTCGGCCTTCCCTTTGAATGTGCGGCACCCGAGGTGGATGAATCTCCCCTGCCCGGCGAGTCTGCCGAGACGCTGGTGGCACGGCTGGCCTATGCCAAGGCGAATGCCATTGCCAACCAGCGAGATCAGGGACTGATCATAGGGTCCGATCAGGTGTGTGTCTGCGACGATCAGATTCTGGGCAAGCCGGGCACTGTGGAGAAGGCGGTGGCACAACTGATGGCCGCACGGGGCCGCAGCATTACCTTTTATACCGGCCTGTGCGTACTGGATGCCACCAGCGGCAAAGCAGAACAGCTGGTGGAGCCCTTCACTGTGCACTTCCGCACTCTGGATGAGACCGCCATTCGCCGCTATGTGGCAGCGGAGATGCCCCTTGATTGCGCGGGCAGTTTCAAATGTGAAGGGATGGGGATAGTGCTGTTCAAGGGGCTGGAGGGGCGCGATCCCAACGCCCTGATCGGCCTGCCCCTGATCGGTCTGATCGAGCTGCTGGAACGCCACGGCCTCGCCCTTCCCTGACGGGAATAGTCTATCCACGACGAGCCAAACGAAAAACGGGAGCCAAGGCTCCCGTTTCGTCATCTATTCAACTGGCATATGGCAAGACTAACCCAGCAGCAGCTTCAACTCGTCCATGGTATCGACGACCGCAAGCGGATCATGTGTCTGCAAGCGCTTCTTGTCGTGCACACCCCAGCTTACGCCGATCCGCGGCATGGCGAGCGCTTCTGCCATCGCCATGTCGTGGATGGAGTCACCGATCATCACCGCCTGATGGGGAGCAAAGCCCAGTTCATCCAGAATTTGCGTCAACATCAGAGGATCGGGTTTGGAGTTGGCCTCGTCCGCGCCACGGGTGGCAGCAAACAGCGGCCGCAGGCCAGTATCATCCAGCACCCGATCCAGGCCGCGGCGAGACTTGCCCGTCGCCACCGCCAATGCAATTCCCTGCCCGTGCCAGTGATGCAGCAGCGCACTCGCCCCGGCAAACAACGGACTCGGTGTACCGTCATGCAGATAGTGATGACGATAACGGGCGATCAGGGCGTTGACCCGCTCGCCGCCCGGCGCCAGGTCAAACAGCAGTGGAATGCCGACCTCCAGGCTGAGCCCTATTATCTGATGTGTCTGCACCGCAGTGGGCACCGACTCGCCGCAATCGCGCGCCGCCCCCGCGACGCAGGCAACAATCCGCCCCACCGAGTCCATCAGGGTACCGTCCCAGTCGAAAATGGCGAGTCGGATAGCCTTCATCAGCGTGCCAACTTGTTGAGGAAATTGTCGAGCTCAGGCGCGAGCGGTGCCTCGATCAGCACCTCGCGGCCATCAACCGGATGAGTGAATGTCAGCTTCCAGGCGTGCAAAAATAGCCGTTTCAGCCCTTGGCTGCGCATTTTCTCGTCAAAGGCAGCTTCCCCATACTTGTCATCACAGGCAATGGGATGACCTGCATGCTGGGTATGGACCCGGATCTGGTGGGTACGCCCCGTGATCGGGCTGCACTCGACCAGGGTCGCCTCGGCAAATTGACGGGCAATCCGGAAACGGGTTTCGGATGGCTTGCCATCACTGCTGACCCGCACCACCCGTTCACCGGATTGCAGATCATTCTTGCGCAGCGGCGCATTGACCACCTTGACGTGGGGCTGCCACTGACCGCGCACCAATGCCAGATACTGCTTGCGCATGGTTTTGACCCGCAGCTGCTCATGGAGGCTGCGCAGGGCACTGCGCTTCTTGGCAACCAGCAGTACGCCAGAGGTGTCACGATCCAGCCGATGCACCAGCTCCAGGAAGCGGGCGTCCGGGCGCAGGGCTCGCAGTCCCTCTATGACGCCAAAGCTCAGACCACTGCCGCCGTGCACGGCCATGCCGGACGGTTTGTTGAGCACTATCATGGCGTCGTCTTCAAACAGGATCTGGCTCTCCAGACGCTGGATGCTGCCAAGGTTGGCAGAGGGCAGTTCATTCTTCTCGGCAACCCGCACGGGGGGAACCCGCACCTCGTCGCCCGGGCAGAGTTTGTATTCCGGTTTGATGCGCTTTTTATTGACGCGCACTTCCCCTTTTCGAAGGATGCGATAAATCAGGCTCTTGGGGACGCCCTTTAGCTGAGTCTTGAGAAAATTGTCGATGCGCTGCCCTTCATGCTCAGCTTCGATGGTGAGCAGCTGCACTTGTTGTTGTATCTGTGTCATGGCGCGGATTTTAACACCGCCGGCGCCCCTTGGCTGCATGCTTTGTTGAAAAATGGCGCCTTGCTATAAAAGTGGTTTAAATGGGATAATAAACAAGGTTTTGTCATTGTGTTCAAGCCTTGTACTAAGTGGCCAATATTTATGCCACCCAATCCCAAAACACCGTGTATACAAGAACATGACGGTTCCCGGGTGCGAGGTACAACGCATGGAGAACACAAGCAGAACCGATTATTTGTCTCCACATCGGCATCCTTAATTCATGCCTTCTCGAGAAGGCCGAACCAGAGCGCCCTTAGTTTGCGCCTCATGCATACCCCAACCGGGAGGTTGCCCAAGTATGCTGAAGACCCGAGGCCGGCGCCGGCAGGATCCTGTGGAGGAAATCAAAATGACAAAATAACGAGAACTCAATGAAAAGAATGCTAATCAACGCGACTCAGGAAGAGGAGTTGCGCGTAGCGCTGGTTGACGGACAACAGCTCTACGATTTGGATATTGAAAGTCCGGGCCATGAGCAGAAAAAAGCGAACATCTACAAGGGTAAGATCACCCGCGTAGAACCCAGTCTCGAAGCTGCTTTTGTCGACTACGGCGCTGAACGCCACGGTTTCCTGCCGTTAAAGGAAATCGCCCGCAATTACTTCCCCTCCGGTTATTCCTATCAGGGTCGTCCCAACATCAAAGAAGTGGTCCGCGAAGGCCAGGAAGTGATCGTCCAGATCGATAAAGAAGAGCGTGGCACCAAGGGTGCAGCCCTCACCACCTTTATCAGCCTGGCCGGTAGCTACCTGGTGCTGATGCCGAACAACCCCCGTGCAGGCGGTATCTCCCGCCGCATTGAGGGCGATGAACGGACAGAACTGAAAGAAGCCCTGAGCGGACTGACAGTACCGGACGGCATGGGCCTCATCGTGCGTACCGCCGGTGTGGGCAAATCCCCGGAAGAGCTGGAATGGGATCTCAACGTTCTGCTCAACCACTGGGATTCCATCCACAAGGCGTCACAGGACCGAACTGCTCCCGTGCTTATCCACCAGGAAAGCAACGTGATAGTACGTGCCATTCGTGACTACCTGCGTCGCGATGTCGGCGAGATCCTGATCGACGACCCTGTCATCTTTGAACGTGCCCGTGCTCACATCGAGCTGGTTCGTCCCGACTTCCTCAACCGCGTGAAGCTGTACAAGGGTGAAGTTGCCCTGTTCAACCACTTCCAGATTGAGAGCCAAATCGAGTCGGCCTTCCAGCGCGAAGTGCGCCTGCCCTCCGGCGGCAGCATAGTCATAGACCCGACCGAAGCACTGACCTCCATCGATATCAACTCCTCCCGCGCCACCAAGGGCGGCGATATCGAAGAGACGGCGCTGCAAACCAACTTGGAAGCGGCCGATGAAATTGCCCGTCAATTGCGTCTGCGCGACCTGGGTGGTCTGATCGTCATCGACTTCATCGACATGACGCCGGTTCGCCATCAGCGCGAAGTGGAAAACCGTCTGCGTGAAGCGGTACATCAGGACCGCGCCCGCATCCAGCTGGGTCGTATCTCCCGTTTCGGTCTGCTGGAAATGTCACGTCAGCGTCTGCGCCCCTCCCTCAACGAGTCCAGCAGTCATATCTGCCCCCGTTGCCAGGGCCAGGGGGTCATCCGTGACAACGAATCACTGGCCTTGTCCATCCTGCGTCTCATCGAAGAAGAGGCCATGAAGGACAACACAGAGCAGGTTCATGCTCAGGTGCCGGTCGATGTTGCCGCCTATCTGCTCAACGAGAAGCGCGCCTCCATCGCCAGTCTGGAACAGCGTAATGAAGTACGTCTGTACATCATTCCTAACCAGCACCTGGAAACCCCGCACTACGAAGTGACCCGCATCCGTCAGAACGAAATCCCGGAAGCGGCCAGCTACGAGCTGAAAACCGAGATTGCCAAGCCGGTCTACCAGCCGAAGCAGACTCAGGTGATCGAGCGTGAGCAACCGCTGCTGCAAGGCTTCGTCCAGGCACCTCAACCGGCTGCGCCGGCTGCAGTTGCTGCCCCCGTCGCGGCGCCAGCCCCCATTGCCGCCAAAGCGGAAGCGGGTCTCTTTGGCAAACTGTTCAAGGCCATTTCAGGTCTGTTCGGTTCCGACGCAGCCCCTGCCGATGTCAAGACACCAGCCGAGAAACCGGCAGTGCAACGGGAAGCACGCAAGGACGAGGCTCATCGTCATCAGCGTGATGACACCCGTGGCCGTGGTCAGCGTCCCCGTCGTGACGACAACCGCAACAGCCGCAACACAGCTGAAGCGGGTGAGAAGCGCGAAGGCGCCGCCAGCCGCGAGGGTGGCGAAAGCCGCAACCGTCGTCCGCGCAAAGAGCGTGAGCCCCGTCAGGAACGTGAAACTCGCACTGAAGTACGCAGCGAGCAGCGTGTGGAACGTGAGCCCCGCGAACCGCGTCAGGAACGTGAACCACGTGCCCCGCGTCCGGCTCGTGAGCCCCGTGCACCGCGCGAGCCCCGTGCCGAGGTGGTCGTTGAAGCGGTAGAAACCGTTGAAACTGCCCTTGTCAGCGCCGAGCCACAGCAGGAAAAAGAGCAGAAAGTCGCCGAGCGCCGCGAACGTCGTCAACTGCGCAAGCAGATCCGTGCCGACGTACCGGCCAGCGATGTTGCTGTTGTGCCGACCGAGGCTCCCGTTGCTGTCGTGGCGGATGCCGTTGAGCAGAGTGACGAGCAGGCCGACGGCCAGCGTCGTTCCCGTCGCACCCCGCGCACTCAGCGTATCGAGGGTCAACGCCGCAAGCGCATCAACGAAGATGCCCGCAGCCAGCGTGATGATGACGATCAGCAGGCCGACACCGCAACCATGACCACAGCCGCCCAGGCGGATGCTGCTCAGGTGAAAGTGGAAGAGCCGACTGTGCCTGTCGTCACCATCCCGAGCGCCGCTGCCATTGCCACTGCCGTACAAGCCTCTTCCGCTCTGACCGAGCACGTAGTGGCAGAAGCCGTTGCCGAAGAAGCTCGTGAGCAAGCAGAAGCCGCCGTAGCCGTAGTTGCAGCACCTGTCGTGACCGACACCGTTGCAACCGTTGCCGAAGCTGACGTAGCCCCTGTTGCTGCCGAGCCGGTTGTGGCAGAGGCAGTGACTGCGCCAGTCGTTGCCGAAGTGACCCCCGTCATCGAAGCTGCTGCTGTCGAGATCATGACTGCTGAGGTCGTTGCAGCAACGCCTGCGGTTGAGGCCCCTGTTGTTGCCGAAGCAGCCCCTGTTGCCGAAGCTGCGCCCATTGAGGCAGCTCCTGCTGTCATCGCAACTGCGCCGGTCGTGACTGCTGACGTTGCTGTGGTTGAACCGGTCGCTGAGCCTGCGGCTGAACAGCCTGTTGCCAAGGCAGCTGTTGCAGCCCCTGTGACCAAGCAGGTCAACAAGGGTGCCGGTCTGCTGGCCAGCGCTCGCAAGGCTTCAGCCCCGATGGCAACGCCTGCTGCGGCGCCAGCCCAGCCGGAGCGTGAGCCGGTAGAGCAAGCACCGCTGGTTCGCAGCGAAGTGGCAAGCTCTGGCCGTCATGCGGGCAGTACTGCTGCCGTCAATGTGGCAACCAGCCCGGCTGGTCGTCCTTGATTGCTGGCTAACTAGCCTGATAGAAAAAAGAGCCACACAGTGTGTGGCTCTTTTTTTATCCTCAATTCAGGTAGATGAGGCTCCCGCTGCAATATCCCCCCTGCTCTCCGGCATATAAGATTCCCCTGCCCCGCACCAGTAAGCTGGTGTCATCCCTTTGGCAACGCTAGCAAGCCCTTCTTGCCTCTCCAGCCAGTTCGCAATGATGCCTGGCCCCGCGCTTATGATTGATGCTTGCCTGTCATCCCCCCTCTCTCTGACAAATGCGCTGGTTGAGCAAGAGCCCTGCACATGCCCTGCTCACCCTTGTCTACTCGTGTCTGTCTTGGGGCTAGCAGCAGAGACTCTGCTTAGCCAGGATGGATCCTCAGTTACATCTGTCTTCCATATTCAGCCAGGATGGGTATCTGCCCCAGATGATGAGCACAGATGCCCCTCTTGCGCCCTGAGTATGTACCGTATGCTGACCCTTGATAACGGACAGCACAGAGTAGCAGCCCCCTGAGTGACGTCTGCAATGCACAGGGTTACTGTTGGCATGTGTTGCCGGGATAAGTATATCCATGTTGGATAGGCGGTGTTATTGGGTGAACAACGCATCTAGTTTGATGGCATACATAATATAACCAGGAAGCCCATCCTGTTTGGTCAACGCTTTGCATTGCTTCGAGAATAAGCAGACGGACTCTGATCCAGAGAAATGAAAAAAGGGCCCGCAGGCCCTTCGTCAATCAACAAGATTAGCTGTTATCAGCCGCCAAACAGATGGTGACTGATAAGGAACAGACCACCAGAGAGCAACATGGTCAGCGGCAGGGTCAGCACCCAGGCCATCAGTATGGTCTTGATGGTCTGGCTCTGCAGGCCGGATTTGTTCGCTACCATGGTCCCCGCTACCGCAGAAGAGAGGATATGGGTGGTGGACACTGGCATACCGGTCAAACTGGCAACACCGATGGAAGCAGCCGCAGTGATCTGGGCGGCAATGCCCTGGCTGTATGTCATACCGGTGGCGCCTATCTTCTCACCCACCGTGTAGACGATACGACGCCAGCCTACCATGGTGCCGCAACCCAGCGCCAAGGCGATGGAGACGATGACCCAGGTCGGTGCATATTCAGCGGTCGCTGTCAGATCCTTGCGCCATTTGGCAAGGTCAGTCAGCTCTTTGGCCGGCAGCGGCAGCTTGGATACTTTGCGGGCTGTGTCGTCAATACACAGCAGCAGGCGACGCACTTCCCGACGATTGGTCAGGTCCATCTCTTCATAGGTACGCACAGCGCCCAGACGGGCATCCAGGGTTGCCATGTTTTGCAGCGTAGCGTCCGCAGAGCAATGGGTCATCAGCTCTTCCTGGGCCTGGGCAGGCACCTTGAAGTCCACGACCTGAGACACCAGCTCGTGGTTGCGCTGATAGATCTCCATGATGCGCTGGTTGGCATCCTGGGTGCGATCCAGTTCGTAGGAACGGCTGTTCATGTCCAGTGCAAAATAGGCGGGGGCCATGCAGATCAACACCAGCATCACCAGACCAATGCCCTTCTGACCATCGTTGGAGCCGTGCACGAAGCTTACCCCCATGGCAGAAGCCACCAGGGTGAGGCGCGCCCAGAACGGCGGATGCTTCTTGCCATCCACCAGCAACCGCTCTTCCGGAGTCTTGTGGATCTTGCTGCCCAGCCAGACTCGCTTCATGGCAAACAGCAACAGGGCGGCCACGATGAAGCCCACGGTCGGCGAGATGATCAGGGAAAGCATGATGTCGATGGCTTTGGCGACGTTGATGCCCTGAGTCAGCGGCTGATGGTTGAGCCAGGCATAGGCACCGCCTACCCCCAGAATGGAACCGATCAGTGTGTGAGAACTGGAGGCCGGAATGCCCAGGAACCAGGTCCCCAGATTCCAGACAATGGCGGAAAACAGCAGGGAGAACACCATGATCAAACCCTGGGTGGAATCCATGCCCAACAGCAAATCAATCGGCAGCAAATGGACAATGGCATAGGCCACGCCCAGACCGCCGAACATGACGCCAAAAAAGTTGAAGATCCCGGATGCGACTACCGCCAGGTGAGCCGGCATCGCTTTGGTGTAGATAACCGTTGCTACCGCGTTGGCGGTATCGTGAAAGCCATTGATGAATTCATAGGCAAGCACAAAAAAAACGGCCAATACCAAACCGATTGACCACCACAAACCCAAACCACTAAACATTTCAAACATAAAAAACGAACCTGTTTATGAGTTGCGGCGGATTATGCCAGAAGGCTGGCGGTGCCATACCCGTTGTTGAAATATTTCAGTAAGAAAAAAAAAGGGCATTCAGTAGGGAAATAGCTTAGAGCCAGTCACGACGAGGCTTGTCGTTGATTAATTAAACAAACTTGAGCTGACAAAAACAGTCCCCAAATGGGGACAATTCATCACATTCAGGCACCGCAAGACAGATCTTCTATCGGTTCCAACGTCAATTTTCGGCCGACCGACACCTGATAATGGAGACATAAGGACAGGCAATCAGCCCGCTCCCCTGCCCCAACCACTTGCGTCTCCTGCACGCTGTCACTGGGCACAGGAGCAAGCCCTACAGTAAGGGGCGCCATGGGCGCCCCTTTCAACACTCAGCAAGTGGATCACATCAGGGGATATCAATCCTGGTTGATGCGGCTGGCAACGGCGCCCTGCTGGCTCTTGTACTTGGCGTTTTCCCGCTTGTTGTAAGGGCGGGCGGCTGGGCCGGAAAGCATCTCGAAGTTCAAGGCACCGATCTTCATCTTGGGGCGCAGCGCCAGCGGCAGTTTGCCACCGTTGTAGAACTCCAGCACGATGCGGCCAGACCAGCCCGGATCGATCCTGTGCGCCGTGACGTGCACCATCAGACCGAGACGGGCCAGGGAGGAGCGGCCATCCAGCCAGCCGACAATATCCGCAGGCAAGGTGACGGATTCATAGGTCACCGCCAGCGCCAGCTGGCCCGGGTGCAGATAAAAGGCTTCGCCATCCGGGATGTGGATCTCGTCGCTCATCACCCGATCGATGGCATCGGCCATCTCGCTGTTCGGGCCGCTCAAGTCAATATAGGGAGCGGTATGATCGCGAAATACCCGAAACTCGTTGCCCAGCAGCACATCGACGCTGACGCCGCTGATCCGCTCAACACCGGGCCTTGGCTCAATGACGATCTTGCCCTCATCCAGATGACGTTCAATATCGGTATCACAAAGACGCATTGGGCGACTCTCCTGACAAAATGTTCATTTAAAAAAGCCGGGCATCACCCGGCTTGTTTCATCTTAACCAATCAACATGTGGCGAATGCGCGCCTTGAGCATGTCGATGGCGATGCGGTTCTTGCCACCGCGGGGCACGATCACGTCCGCGTACTGCTTGGAAGGCTCGATAAACTGCAAAAACATGGGGCGCACGGTTTTCTGATACTGCTTGAGTACGGAATCCATGGTACGACCACGCTCCTGTACGTCACGCACCAAACGGCGCAGCAGGCAGATGTCCAGCGGGGTATCCATGAAGATGGAGGCATCCATCAGATCCCGCAAGCGACTGTCGGTCAGCAGCAGGATCCCTTCCAGAATGATCACCCGACGCGGGGCGAACGGTGTCACCTCGTTCATGCGGGTGTGCTCTGTATAAGAGTACTGGGGGATATTGACCGCATCCCCTTTCACCAACTGGCTCAGATGCTGCACCAGCAGATCGTGATCCAGGGCATTGGGGTGGTCATAGTTGGTTTTGACCCGCTCTTCCATGGTCAGGTGGGTCTGATCACGGTAGTAGCAATCTTCGGTGATCACACCAATCTGACCTGCGCCCAGTTCGGCCACCAGCTCTTCATAAATGGTTTGAGCGATAAGACTCTTGCCAGACGCGGATGCGCCAGCAATACCGATGATCACACACGAATGTTGAGTATCAGACATTGAAAATACCTAAAGAGAAGAGCAGTGGGGATTGTTTAAACCGATCCATTATATAAAAAAGGGTGAGCCATGCCCACCCTCAAATCCACCTCAAACATCCGACAGCCGATTATTCATCCAGCGCCATGGTATAGAGAGGGGTCGCAATCGGTTTACCGCTAAAATAGAGTTCAGCCCCCACCCGACGAGCCAGCTTCAGATAGGCCTGGGCCAGGCTTCCTTCCGGTGCCCCGAACACGGTTGGGCAGCCATCATCCATGTGTTGGCGGATATCAATGTGCAGCGGCAGCTGACCCAGCAGCGCCACTTGATACTGCTCTGCCATCTTCTGGCCGCCACCTGTCCCGAACAAGGACTCGTGATGGCCGCAGGCACTGCAAATGTGATAGCTCATGTTTTCTATGATGCCGAGCACGGGCACATTGACCTTGTTGAACATGGCAACCCCCTTGCGGGCATCGGCCAGCGCCACATCTTGCGGCGTAGTGACGATCACGGCTGCCGACGTGGGTACCTGCTGGGCCATGGTGAGTTGTATGTCCCCCGTGCCTGGCGGCATGTCCACCACCAGATAGTCCACCTCGCCCCAACGGGTCTCATGGAGGATCTGGGCCAGCGCCTTGCTCGCCATGGGGCCGCGCCAGATGGTGGCATCCTGCTCGGCCACCAGATAACCGATGCTGTTGCTCTTGAGGCCACAGGCGATCACGGGTTCCATCAACTTGCCGTCAAGGCTGCTGGGACGCTCCTTGAGGGTACCCATCATGGTCGGAATGGAGGGGCCATAGATGTCCGCATCCAGAATGGCGACCCGCGCCCCCTCTTTTTGCAGCGCCAGCGCCAAGTTGACGGCGGTAGTGGACTTGCCGACCCCGCCCTTGCCGGAGGCGACTACCAGGATGTTGCGAATGCCCTGCACCGCGGCCAGCCCTTGCGCCCGCGGCATGCTGGCCACCTCTATATCACAGGTCCAGTCGATGCGGGTCGCACCGGTAGTGGTGCGCAGGCGGGCATCGAACTCCTGCTTGATCTGCTCAAACAGGGAACATCCGGCAAAGGGCAACACCAGTTTGATGACCAGGCCTTGCCCTTGCTGCTCTATGCTGCGCGCAAACCCGGCCGCAACCAGATCCTTGTCCCACCCTGTCGGCTTAAATTCGGCCAGGATCTGCTTTACTGAATCAATCACCAGTAACTCCTCATTATCTTGTCATTATCTTGAGGTGAACTGTTACCGCACACAAATCAGTGGCTTGCCTGCTTGCCAACCAGCGCGAGCACCAGGGCGGACAGCGCCGCCACCCTAGGCAGGCGACCCCCAATTCGGGTAACATGCACGGCACTGTATCATCCCAACAAGCACATCAAGAACGACTATATGGCAACTGATCCTCGTACAATGCTGGTAACCTGCGCCCTCCCCTACGCCAATGGCTCCATCCATCTTGGCCACATGCTGGAACACATCCAGGCCGATATCTGGGTTCGTTATCAGCGAATGCGTGGCCATCAGGTGCACTTCATCTGTGCCGATGATGCCCATGGCACCCCCATCATGCTCAAAGCGCAACAGATGGGGATCACCCCGGAAGAGATGATCGCGGCTGTCTCCAAAGAGCACCAGACCGACTTCGCCGGTTTCAATATCAGCTTCGACAACTATCACTCCACCCACAGTGATGAGAACCGCGAACTGGCGGAGCTGATCTACGGCCGTCTGAAAGACGGTGGCTTTATCAAGGGCCGCACCATCACTCAGCTGTTCGATCCGGAAAAATCCATGTTCCTGCCGGACCGCTTCGTCAAGGGCACCTGCCCCAAGTGCAAGTCTCCGGAGCAATACGGCGACAACTGCGACAGCTGCGGTGCCACCTACAGTCCGACCGAGCTCATCGATCCGAAATCCGCCGTCTCCGGTGCGACCCCGGTGATGAAGGACTCCGAGCACTTCTTCTTCGACCTGCCGCAGTTTGAAACCTGGCTGGCCGGCTGGGTACGTGGCTCCGGCGCCATTCAGGAAGAGATGGCCAACAAGATGCAGGAGTGGTTCGAGAGCGGCCTGCAGCAGTGGGACATCACCCGTGACGCCCCCTATTTCGGTTTCGAAATCCCGGGTGCCCCTGGCAAGTACTTCTACGTCTGGCTGGATGCTCCCATCGGCTATATGGCGTCGTTCAAGAACCTGTGCAACAAGCGCGGCGATATCGACTTTGACAGCTACTGGAAGGCGGACTCCGAGGCCGAGCTCTACCACTTCATCGGCAAGGACATCGCCTACTTCCACTGCCTGTTCTGGCCATCCATGCTGGAAGGGGCGGGTTTCCGCAAGCCGACCAAGGTCAACGTACACGGCTATGTGACCGTCAACGGCGCCAAGATGTCCAAGTCCAAGGGCACCTTCATCAAGGCCTCCACCTACCTGAACCACCTGGATCCTGAGTGCCTGCGCTACTACTACGCCGCCAAGCTCAACAGCCGCATCGACGATCTGGATCTCAACCTGGATGACTTCGTGGCACGGGTCAACGCCGACGTGGTCAACAAGCTGGTCAATCTGGCATCTCGCAATGCCGGCTTCATCGCCAAGCGTTTCGACGGCAAGCTGGCCGCTACCTGTGCAGAGCCCGAGCTCTATGCCGAGTTCGCCAACGCCAGCTCCTCCATCAGCGAGGCCTATGAAGCGCGCGAATTCAGTCGCGCCATCCGTGAGATCATGGCGCTGGCCGACAAGGCCAACCGCTATGTGGATGAGAAGGCGCCCTGGGTGCTGGCCAAGCATGAAGGCGCAGACGCCGAGTTGCTGGCGGTCTGCTCCGTGGGCATCAACCTGTTCCGCGTGCTGATGGCCTACCTCAAGCCGGTCATGCCACTGTTGGCCGAGCGTGCCGAAGCCTTCCTGGGTGAGACCCTCACCTGGGATGGCGTCGCCCTGCCGCTAACCAACCATCAGCTGACCCCCTTCAAGGCACTGTTCTCCCGCATCGAGCCTGCCAAGATTGAAGCCATGATCGAGGCTTCCAAGGAGGACCTTGCCAAGGAGCAGGCACCCAAGATCACAGGCCCGCTGGCAGATGACCCCATAAGCCCAACCATCTCCTATGAGGATTTCGCCAAGCTTGATCTGCGCGTGGCGCTGATCAAAAAGGCGGAAGCGGTACCGGAAGCGGACAAGCTGCTCAAGCTGCAACTGGATCTGGGCGGTGAAACCCGTCAGGTGTTTGCCGGCATCAAGTCTGCCTACAACCCGGAAGATCTGGAAGGCAAGCTGACCGTGATGGTGGCCAACCTAGCGCCGCGCAAGATGCGCTTTGGCATGTCCGAAGGCATGGTGCTGGCCGCAGGCCCAGGCGGCAAGGACCTCTGGATCCTGGAGCCGCAGGAAGGCGCCCAGCCAGGCATGCGCGTCAAGTAAGCACGCTTGCTGCCCCCCATGAAAAGAGAGGCCATCTGGCCTCTCTTTTTTATGCCATTTTCCCACAGCATGGACAGACTCGCCCCCTATCCCCCACACATAGGCGGTTGTTGCCGCGGCACAATTTGCCTAGACTGCCTTTTCACCAAGGGGCGCACATGGGCCCGTCACTCATCAGACAAGGAGCAAACATGATCACCTTATACGGAACCCCGGTCAGCCGGGCACTGCGCATATCCTGGTTACTGGAAGAGTTGGGCGTGGCGTGGCAATTTCAGTTTCTCGACTTCGCCAAGGGCGAGAATCGCAGTGAGTGGTTTCTGGCGCTGAACCCGAGCGGCAAGATGCCGGTGCTCAAAGATGGGGATTTCGTACTGACCGAATCCGCCGCCATCATGCAGTATCTGGCCGAAGTCTATGGCTCGGATTGGCTGCCAGCCAGAGGGACGCAGGCATCGGCGTTGCATGCCCAGTGGGTCAGCTTCATTACCTGTGAGCTGGAGCAACCCTTGTGGACCATCGGCAAGCACAAGTTTGCCCTGCCGGAACCCCAGCGCCTGCCAGCCATCTTCCCCACCGCCAAGTGGGAGTTTGACAAGGCGGCGGCCATCGCCGAGTCCTGGGTGCCCGAACAGGGCTACCTGCTGGGGGAGCAGATCACCATAGCGGATCTGCTGCTGGCCCATACCCTGATGTGGGCCACCCGCTTCGAGCAGACCATTCCCCCCAAGCTGGCCGCCTATCGGGATCGCCTGGCCAAACGCCCTGCCCTGCAAGCCGTGCTGGCCAAGACCCAGGCCATCGCCGACGCCGCCCAGGCCAGCTGACGCCAACATAGGCAAACGGGAGCCCCGATGGCTCCCGTTTTTATGCGTGGCATGGCGGTTTCCCTCTGCTCAATTGGTGTGAAATCCCCCCTTCTGTGGTGGCGGTGCCTCTTCATACTCCATCCGGGTCACCTCGGCGGTACGCGGGCCTCGCTCCAGCCAGCCCAGCATCATCTGCACACCCTGCTCGGGACCACAGATCAGGATCTCCACCGAGCCATCAGCCAGGTTGTAGGCGTAGCCACGCAGTCCCAGTTGCAACGCACGCTCACGGGTAAAGTAGCGAAACCCCACTCCTTGCACCTGACCCCAGACGTGCACGACAAACGATTGCTCTCCCATTTCTCACACCTTTCCCTTAAGAAATTTCTCTCCAAGGCGATAATGAGCGCGACACTCTCTTCCCCCTTGCAGGACGCAATATCATTATGAAAGAAGTAAAATTCCGGTGGGTTGACCGCTATCTCATTCATCTCACGATCAGTGAAAAATTTCTCATTACCTTCTGGTGCCCTCTGCTGTTTATCGCCTTTCTCACCTGGTATCTGCTGGCCGATGGTCATGATCAGCAGATGCAGATCAGGCTGGATCAACTCCAACAAAGGGTCCAGACCAGCGCCCAGCTGGTGAGCCAGCAACCGACCCTCACTCTGCCTGCGGATCTCACCCTGAGTCCGACCGGCAGTGTCGGCCTGACCCAACAGGGAGACAACTACCGCTTCAGTGCCAGCGCAGGCCAGGCCGGCTTCGTGACCGGCAGCCTGGATGCCGGCCGCTACTCCATGTGGGACGGACAGGGCACCACCCTCACCATCATCGCCGTGCTGGCGGCCTTGCTGGCCCTCATCACCCACTACCTGATGACCTTTGTCTCCGGCGCCCTCTACTCCACCAACAAGGCGTTGCAGACAGTGGCTGACGGGGATCTCACCTTCCGTCTCAACTTCTTCCCGGTGCGGGACGAGTTCTCCATCCTGGCGGGCAGCATAGACAGATTCACCGACCGCCAGCACAAGATAGTGCAGCTGGTGGAAGAGTCTGCCGAGGCACTTACCATGGCCGCCGACGAGTTTCGTGACCACGCCAGCGAAGGAGAAACCATGGCCCGCTCCCAGCGCCAGCACATGGACTCCCTGGCTGCCGCCATGGAGCAGATGTCGGCCGCCATCCGGGAAGTTGCCCGCAACGCCAACGACACTCTGCAGCAGACTCGCCAATCGAGCGAAGAGGCGGCCAACGGCGCCGCCCGGGTATCGCGTACCATAGCCGCCATCCGCACCCTGGCCGACGAGATAGGCAATGCCTCAGGCGCGGTGGAGCGACTGACCCACAACGCCAATCGCATCAACGAGGTGGTCAACGTCATCAATGCCATCTCCCAGCAGACCAATCTGCTGGCCCTCAATGCCGCCATCGAAGCCGCCCGCGCGGGTGAGCAGGGTCGTGGCTTTGCGGTGGTGGCGGACGAGGTGCGCACCCTAGCCAGCCGCACTCAGCAGGCCACTGTGGAGATCCAGCAGATGATCGAAGAGCTGCAGGCCGGCACCGGCGCCCTCAACGACATCATGGAGAAGACAGTCGGGCGCGCCGCCAGCAGCCAGGCGCTGATCAGTGAAGTGGGGCTCGACATCGACAAGCTCAGCAACCACAGCGATGCCGTGCTGGAGATGAGCACCCAGATAGCCACCTCCAGCGAGGAGCAGAGCTCGGTCGCCGGGGAGATCACCCGCAACCTGGACCAGGTGCGCCACGAAGCGGGTCAGGTGGAGGAATCCGCCAGCGCCTCTGTGGCCGGCACTGCCGGTCTCAAAGACACGGCAATCGAGCTGGCCCAGGCATTGAAGGGGCTCAAGATCTGATCTGAAGCGGATGCCAGATCAGACAAGCCAGGCTCTCTTGCCAAGGTTGTTTGAGTTTTACCAGCGGGCCACATAGAATGTGGCCCCTTTTCTTTTTACCATCGGCAAACACCCATGAGCGTTTTCATCTATCTCGTCAAAGGCCGCGAAAAATCCCTGCTGCGCCGTCACCCCTGGATCTTCTCCAAAGGGATTGAGCGGGTTGAAGGCAATCCCGTTGACGGCGATACCGTCGAGATCTACGCCAACGATGGCCGGTGGCTCGCCCGTGGTGCCTGGTCAGGCAGCTCCCAGATCCGTGCCCGGGTCTGGACCTTCGATAAAGAGGAGACAGTCGATCTCGACTTCTTCCTGCGTCGCCTCAAATATGCCCAGGAGTCCCGCGATCCGCTGATCAAGCGTCAGGGCCTCACCGGCTATCGCCTGTGCGCCGCCGAATCCGACGGTTTGCCGGGTCTGACCATAGACCGTTATGCCGATTTCCTGGTGTGCCAGATCCTCTCCGCCGGTGCCGAGTTCCAGCGCGAGCTGATCACCCAGGCACTGCGTACCCTCTACCCGGAGTGCAGCATCTATGAGCGCTCCGACGTGGCAGTACGCAAGAAGGAAGGATTGAAAGAGCGCACCGGCGTCATCCATGGCGAGACCCCGACCGAGCCTGTGGTGATCGAAGAGAACGGCGTCAAGATCCTGGTGGACATCCGTAACGGTCACAAGACCGGCTTCTATCTGGATCAGCGCGACAACCGCCAGGCTGTCTCCAAGTACACCTCGGCTAAGCGGGTGCTCAACTGCTTCAGCTACACCGGTGGCTTTGGCATCTATGCCCTCAAGGGTGGCGCCAAGGAAGTGGTCAACGTGGATCTCTCCCAGACTGCGCTGGATATGGCCCGCCAGAACGCCGAGCTGAACGGGCTGGATATCTCCAACACTCAGTTCATCCGTCACGATGTGTTCAAGCTGCTGCGTGAATACCGCGAGAAGGGTGAGAAGTTCGACGTTATCGTGCTGGATCCGCCCAAGTTTGCCGAGAGCAAGGCCCAGCTGCTGGGTGCCTGCCGCGGCTACAAGGACATCAACATGCTGGCGTTCCAGCTGCTGGCGCCGGGTGGCGTGCTGCTGACCTACTCCTGCTCCGGCCTGATGGAGCAGAGCCTGTTCCAGAAGATCGTGGCCGATGCGGCGCTCGACGCCGGTCGCGATGCCCAGATCCTGGAGCTGTTGTCACAAGCCTCCGATCACCCCATTGGCACCGCCTATCCGGAAGGCTTCTATCTCAAAGGGCTGGTGGTTCGCGCCCGCTGATCGTCAATACCCGTTCCCTTTGATCAATCAGGCCCGCATTGCGGGCCTGATTTTTAGGCATCGCTGCGTATAATGCCCGAGCGAGACGCGGCTCCCTTGCCCCCCCTCATTCTTCTTCCACCTGTTATCTTTCCCTGTCTTTATTTCACTGCTTGAACTGTTGTTGTACACAATCCGTGCACACTTTATGACTTTAATCACACCCGTATGACTCTCTTTTAGATAGGGTGATCCTGCCTGTAGCCAGCATGAGTCCAGGCTGCTGGGGCATCAGGCTCGATGCCCCAGCACAACAGCAAAATCGATGTCAGGCCAAGCTGAACATCGCAAGGGATCCCGATATGAATCAATCATTGCCGCTGTTGACGCCGCTGCGGGGCATCGCTGCCCTGATGGTGGTGCTGTTCCATGCCCGATTGCTGCTCTTTCCCCAGTGGATGGAGTCGATCGCAGGCCACACGCAACTCATCGAGAACGGCTACCTCTGGGTCGATCTCTTCTTTATCTTGAGCGGAGTGGTACTGGCCCACGTCTATGGGGAGGCCTTCAGCCACAGGCCCCGCACCATCGGCTATGGACGCTTCCTCTGGCTGCGGCTGACCCGGGTCTACCCCCTCTACCTTGTCACCCTAGTGCTGTTGGTTGGCTGGGAGCTTTACAAGGCGCAGCACGGGGTGGGTTTCTATGCAGGCCCGCTGTTCAAGATGTGGGAGTGGGAAGGGATGCCCCCCTTCGGCTCACCCTTCACCCCGGCCGAGGCCCTGCCAAGCGCCTTCCTGCTGCTGCAGGTGGTAACCAATCACGGGCTGACCTGGAACTTCGCCGCCTGGTCCCTCAGCGTAGAGTGGATAAGTTATCTGCTGTTCCCGCTGCTGATCCCGCTCGCCGTGACCCGCAGTCGCTGGGGCCATCTCGCGCCGCTGCTGGCGCTGACGGTGCTGGCTTATATCGTGCACAGCCGGGGCACCCTGGATGTCACCAGTGGAGCGCTGGCGGTGGGACGCGGGGTGAGTGAATTCGTGCTCGGACTCTGGCTGCTGCCCAGGGTCAAGGCCGCGCGACGCTTGCCCATGATGCAACGGGATCTGCCGCTCCTGATCGCCTTTCTCCTGCCCTTCGTGCTGATGCAATTCACCATGACGCCGCAGCTGACCCTGTTGCTGATCGGCGCCTACGTGTCGCTGATCTGGATTGCCGCCGCTCAGGGGGAGCGCCAGAGCCCGCTGCTGCGCCTGCTGGACAACCGCCTCACCAACTGGCTGGGAGACCTCTCCTACTCCATCTACCTGCTGCACGCGCTGGTGCTGCTCACCGGCTGTGAGCTTGCCCACTATCTGGCCCCGGGGCTCACCGACTGGTGGTATGGCCAGACCAGCCCGCTGCTGGGGGTGGTGGCGACCCTGTTGATGCTGGCAGTGCTGATCGGCCTCTCTTCTTTAAGCTACAACCTGCTGGAGCGGCCACTGCAACGGCGCCTGCGCCGCCTTGGCAAGTCGCGGCAACCGGCGATGGAGCGAGTCAGTTAAACAAGCAGTGACCAAGCCTGGATAACCTATCGGTCAGCATCTCCAGGTTTGCTCAGACGACTCGGATGCTAGCTAAAACTGATGCTGTTGTGCATGGGACCATGGTTACCAGTACCCTGCCCGTCACCCCTTGCCTCCCCCCAATAACCTGAAAAAGGGGCCACCTTAAGAAGGTGGCCCCTTGATACCGGGTTTAGCCATGACATGACTCACTACAGGCGGCTTATTTAACGCCGTAACTGGTCAGGATCTGATCCATGGTCCCGTCTGCACTGATGATTGCCAATCCCTTGTTGAAAGCCTCGATCAACTCCTGGCCGCGTGGGTTTTTCACGCCACTGGCAATATGGAGCGGGTTGGTGGAGAGCGCATTGGCCGTGAAGGTAAACTTGCTGGCATCCATTCCCTGCTGGGCCATGATGGCCCGGGCAACTACCTCGTCTTCCAACGTCAAGTCAATACGCCCATCAAGCAGCTTCTTCAGATTCGTCGGCAAGTCACCGGCCTCCTGGCGGTTTAGCTCAGCCTGCATGAAGTCGTCACCGTAGCCATAACCCCGCACTATGCCAATGCTCTTGCCTTTGAGGCTGGCCAAGCCATTCAACTCGAAACTGCCGCC
The DNA here is from genome assembly GCF_057318915.1 of Aeromonas sp. TS_SC_11. NCBI lineage: Bacteria > Pseudomonadati > Pseudomonadota > Gammaproteobacteria > Aeromonadales > Aeromonadaceae > Aeromonas > Aeromonas sp. TS_SC_11. The sequence continues at coordinate 3,461,928 of NZ_CM170470.1, read as the reverse complement.
AGCCAACTGGATAAATTTGACCTGATTCTTCAGATACTCGTCACTGAAACGCAGTGACTTGGTGCGCGCCTCGGTGAACCATGCCCCTACCAGAATGTCGATATTCCCTTCCTCAACTTCCGACAACGCCCTGGCCCAAGGCATGATCCGCATGTCGAGCTCATAACCCTGGGTGGCAAGTGCGCGTTTGACCAGCTCTACCGAGATGCCTTTGTTGGCATCAATGACAAAGGGCGGCCAGGGATCTTGCGCAGCCGTCACACTGGCGGCATGCGTCCCAAAGGTCGACAGCGCCAGCAGTAATCCTATCATCCATGATTTCATCTCATACCTCTTGCCTGTGTGGGGAAACCCTTTGAGATAAGAGGAGCGAGGGACACTTTGTCAAGGCAGCAGAGACGACAGGCTATTGTGATTCGAACCCGCAGAGTCCTTGTGGCATAATGCCCTGTCCAATGGCCCGCTCAGGGTCATCTCCTTTTGCCTGATATACGCTGTTTCATCTTGAGAAACAGCCAAACAAGGGGTAATCATGTCTTCCATTCGTCTGACCCAATACAGCCACGGGGCTGGCTGCGGCTGCAAAATTTCTCCCAAGGTGCTCGACACCATTCTCAAGAGCCAGATCCCGGGCTTTGACGACCCGACCCTGGTGGTTGGCAACAGCAGCAAGGATGACGCGGCCGTGGTCGATATCGGCAACGGTCAGGGCATTGTTTCCACCACCGACTTCTTCATGCCCATCGTCGATGATCCCTTTACCTTTGGCCGCATCGCGGCCACCAACGCCATCAGCGACATCTACGCCATGGGCGGCAAGCCCATCGTTGCCATTGCCATCCTTGGCTGGCCCATCAATACCCTAGCCCCGGAAGTGGCCCAGCAGGTAATAGATGGCGGCCGCCAGGTGTGTCACGAGGCAGGCATTTCGCTCGCTGGCGGCCACAGTATCGATGCCCCCGAGCCCATCTTCGGTCTTGCCGTGACCGGTATAGTGCCGCTCAATGCCATCAAGCAGAACGACACGGCCCAGGCTGGCGACATCCTCTACCTGACCAAGCCCCTCGGTATCGGCATCCTCACCACGGCCCAGAAGAAGGGCAAGCTCAAGCCAGAGCATGAGCAGCTGGCCCCCAACGCCATGTGTACCCTCAACAAGATTGGCCAGCGCTTTGCCGAACTGCCCGGCGTGCACGCCATGACGGATGTGACCGGGTTTGGTCTGGCGGGCCATCTGCTTGAGATGTGCGAAGGCTCAGGTGTGTGTGCCACCCTCGATTTCAGGGCGCTGCCACTGCTCGACGAAGTAGATTACTACCTGTCCGAGGGCTGCGTACCGGGCGGTACCCTGCGCAACTTCGATTCCTATGGTGCCAAGCTCGGTGCCATGGATGAACGCACCCGCAACATCATGTGCGATCCGCAGACCAGCGGCGGCTTGCTGGTTGCCGTCGGTAAAGAAAGTGAAGCCGAGCTCCTTGCCATCGCGACACAAGCGGGGCTGACCCTCTCCCCCATAGGCCGGCTGAAAGCCTATACCGGAAACCAGTTTATCGAGGTTATCCAATGAGTCAGCGGCTGCTTGCTATTGATACGGATCTGGCTCGGACGTCTCTGGAGGCCCTGCGATGAGCCAACTGCCACTCACCTCGGATCTGGCCCGGATTTTTCTGGATGATGTCCCGCTTATCGACTTGCGTGCCCCCATCGAGTTCAAGGAAGGGGCCTTCCCCTGCTCGACCAGTCTGCCCCTGATGACAGACGATGAGCGTGCCCAGGTGGGCACCTGTTTCAAGCAGCGAGGCCAGGCGGCGGCGATTGAACTGGGCCACCAACTGGTGGGGGGCGCCGTGCGTGCCGAACGGCTCGACGGCTGGCTGGCACAGTTGCGAAAGCAGCCCGATACCCTGCTCTACTGCTTTCGTGGCGGCCTGCGCTCACAAACCGTGCAACTCTGGTTGCATGAGGCCGGGGTCACCCGTCCCCGGGTAGCCGGTGGCTACAAGGAGATGCGCCGTTTCCTCATCGATACCCTGGACAAGGCCGCGGCCGAATGTCACTGGACAGTGCTGACCGGCATGACCGGCTCCGGCAAGACCCATATGCTGGAGCACGTGACTCAGGCGGTGGATCTGGAGGGGCATGCCCATCACAGGGGCTCGTCATTTGGTCAGCTTCCAGGGGGCCAGCCCAGCAACATCAATTTTGAAAACAAGCTGGCCATCGAACTGCTCAAGCGCCGCCACCAGGGTGAACATGCCTTCGTGGTGGAGGACGAGAGCCGGCTCATCGGTCGCTGCTGCCTGCCCAACCCCCTGTTTGATGCCATGTGCGAGGCACCGCTGGTGGTGGTGGATGTACCGCAGAGCGAGCGTGCCGAACAGATCCGCCAGGACTATGTGCACGATCTCTGGCTGCGTTATCAGGCCATGTTTGGTGCCGAAGAAGGCTGGCCACTGTTTGCGGCCTATCTCACCGATGCGCTGGCCCGCCTCAAGCGCCGCCTTGGCGATCAAGCACACCGCGAGCTGGACCAGCTGATGCAAATCGCCCTTGCCGAGCAAGCCAACAGCGGCACCACCGAGCGCCATCTGGCCTGGATCACCCTGCTGCTGACCCGCTACTACGACCCTATGTATCTCTATCAACTGGGCAACAAGCGTGAGCGCATCGTGTTCCGGGGTGAGAAGCAGGCCTGTCTGGACTTCTTTGCCGAGCAACACGCAGCCCGGCAGCAAGGCTGACTCACTCCCGTCAAACAAGAGGACCTCCTATGTTGAAATTCGAGGTGATCCCGGTCACCCAATTTGCCCAGAACTGCTCCCTCATCTGGTGTGACGAGACCCACCATGCGGCGCTGATTGACCCGGGTGGCGAGGCCGACAAGCTGCTCGCAGCCATCGCCAAGCACGGGCTTACCCTGACCCACATCCTGCTGACCCATGGCCATCTGGATCACGTGGGCGCCGCCGCAGAGCTGCGTGAAACAACCGGCGTAGCCATCACAGGCCCCCACAAAGAAGATGCCTTCTGGCTCGACATGCTGCCCCGGCAGAGCCAGATGTTTGGCTTCGCCCATACCCCTGCTTTCACGCCGGACAGCTGGCTTGAGCAGGGTGACAAGGTGCGAGTGGGCAACTGCGAGCTGGAGGTCTATTTCTGTCCGGGCCACACTCCGGGCCACGTCATCCTGCTCAGCCAGGCCGAAAAACTCGCCTGGGTTGGTGACGTGCTGTTCGCCGGCAGCATAGGCCGCACCGACTTCCCACGCGGTGATCACGCCACCTTGATAAAGTCGATCACTGAAACCCTGCTACCGCTGGGTGACGAGATTGTCTTTATCCCGGGCCATGGCCCCAGCTCCACCTTTGGCCGAGAAAAGGCAAGCAATCCTTACCTGACCCAAGCCGTCTGGTAACAGCAAGCAGGCTTGCCACTGACGCCAAGAGGGCGACCCCGGGGTCGCCCTCTTCCATGGCTTGCTGCAAGCTTCATCAAACGCCAGACAGCAAAAAGCCACTCCTGAGAGTGGCTTTTTCTTCAACCAGATTGGCTCGCTATTAAACGCGAACGAAATCCAGGTGAACCAGCTTCGGCTTAACCGGGTGACGCTGGATAGCCTTCACTTTAACGTTGACTTCTTCACCGTTGATGACCAGGGTCAGCACGGATTCGTAGAATTCCGGCTTCTCTTGGGCAATGATGAATTTTTTGTGGTCAACAGTGATGGACTGAGCTTCTTTGCCGGCACCGTAGATGATGGCAGGAACTTGGTCAGCGTGACGCAGGCGGCGGCTCGCACCTTTCCCCAGGTCAGAACGGACTTCAGCTTGGAATACGAAAGACATAGTGGTTATCTCATATAGATGAATTTATGGTGCTGACTGCGACCGGTCAGCACCTCGCAAAACGAGGGCGCATAGTAGCATGGGCCCTGAACAGTGACAAGATACCTTAACGCCCCTGCTCCAGTCGGGCAAAACGCTGCTGCCGCTGTGCAGGACTCAGGGCATCGAAGCGCGCCAGCGTCTGCGGCGCAGGGCAGTAGAGGGTATCCCCCGCCTTCACCCGGATGCCGTTGCCCATCAGCGGGCGATTGTCATCGACAATGGCCAGCAGATAGCTGTAAGTGTCCCCCGCTATGCCCGTGACAGTACCGTTCTGAGCCAGGGTCGCAGCAATGCGCCACAGGGTTTCTCCCGATGCCACCCGATGACAGACCTGCTTGCCACCACCGGCTGCGGGAGCCGCCAGCGTCAAGGTCGTGTTGACGGATGTCGGTGTGACAACGGGTTGCGATTCTCTCTTGGCCTCGTCTCGGGCGACACTCGCCAGCATGGCCTCCGGCGCCAGCCAGGTTGCGCGCAGATTGAGACTCACCAGCAGCGGCTCGGCTCCATCACGGATGGCTCTTGGCTGACCGGGCATCACAGGCGAAGAAAATTCCGCCATAAAGGGTACCTGACCAGGGATCGCAGCCTGTTGGCTCTGCCCCTGTTCCAAGGCAGGCAGCAGGGGGGCAAGCCCGTAGGCGGCCTCATCGATACGCCTGAGCCGGGCCAGATACGCCTTGGAGAGTTGAGCCTCCCCCTCGAACAGGTCAAAGGGGGGCACCAGCCGAGCCGGAAACAGCACCTGCCAGCGGCCCTTCTTTTTCTTGAGCTCAAGGGGGGGAAATTGATTGCCCCGCCAGGCCACGAACATAGCCGGCGGAGTACGGTGTAGCGGGTAATACTCCGGGTTCAGTTGTACCCAGGTTTGCTCGGCTATGGGTTGATAGCCACTGATGTTGACCATTGCCACGCTTAACCAGAATCCAAGCATCCTTGCTCCTCCGTTAGCCTTTTCCTGGGCGGCGGCAAGGGCCACCGACACGAAGACCTGCCTGTCTCCTACAGCAGATTAGCACTGGGCGATGGCGTTGAGCACCCGTTTATCTGACACCGGATAGGGGGTCCCCAGATTCTGGGCGAAGAAGGAGACCCGCAGCTCCTCGATCATCCAGCGGATATTGGCCACTTCGGTCGGGATCAACTGGGATTTGGGGATCTTGGCCAAGAGAGCCTTGTACTCGGCTTCAACGCTCTGCACCTTGAGCATGTAGACCCGATCCCGGTTGGGGTCGATGGCCAGCTTTTCCATCCGACGCTCGATGGCTCGCAGGTAGCGCAGCAAGTCCGGCAGCCGCTGCCAGCCGGTCTCGGTCACGAACCCCTTGTGAATGAGGTTGCCCAGCTGAAGCTGGATATCCGACATGGCAAAGGCGGTGTCGAGCTGCATCTTGCCCTTGAGCCGCTTCTTGATTTCGTGAGAAAGCGTCAGTACGGCTTCCACCTGGCTGGCCACTTCCACCACGGCATCGTTGAGCTCGGCGCGCACAAATTCCTTGAGCGCTTCGAAACCGGCCTCATCCCAGGCCAAGCCGCCATGCTGTGCAATGAGCTTGTCGCAGCCGCAGGCAATGCAGTCATCAATAAGCTCGGCCACCTTGCCAAAGGGGTTGAAGTAGAGCCCCAGCTTGGCCTTGTTGGGCAGCTTCTCCTGCAGGTACTTGATGGGTGATGGCACGTTGAGCAGCACCAGCCGGCGCTGGCCCGCCCACATCAGCTGCTGCTGGGCCACAGCGCTCTCCACCAGCTGGATGGAGACAGAGTCCTTCTCATCCACCAAGGCCGGATAAGCCTTCACCTCGAAGCCGCCGCGCTTCTGGCTGTATTCCTGCGGCAATTCGCCAAAGCTCCACAGCGTCAGGCCTGACTGCTCTATGTCGTCGTCCGCCACCTGGGACAGCGTCTCCTGCACACGCCCACGCAAGGATTCTTTCAGTGCCTCCAGATCCTTGCCTTCCGCAATAAGCTTGTGCCTATCGTCCACCACCCGGAAGGTGAGTTTCAGGTGATCGGGCACCGCAGACCAGTCCCACGCCTCGCGGGGCACAGTCACCCCCGTCATGCGCCGCAGTTGACGCTCCATCTCGTCCAGCAGTGGTCCCTGCTCGGGGTTGAGGCTGGCGAGCAGCGCATCGGCGTAGTTGGGGGCCGGTACGAAATTTTTGCGCATCGGCTTTGGCATGGATTTTATCAGCGCCACCAGCAACTCATGACGCAGCCCGGGGATCAGCCACTCGAATCCCTTTACCTCCACCTGATTGAGCAGTGGCAGCGGAATATGCAGGGTGACGCCATCGGCCGCCTCCCCCGGTTCAAACTGGTAGCTCAATTTAAGTTTGAGTCGTCCCTGCTGCCAGAAGTTGGGATAGTCGAGATCACTGATGTGGGCCGCATCCCCCTTCATCAGCATCTCCCGCTCGAAGTTGAGCAGCTCTGGATCCTGCTTTTGCGCCTCTTTCCACCAGTTGTCGAAGTGGCGACTTGATATCACCTCTTCCGGCAAACGGGCGTCGTAGAAGCGGAACAAGTCCTCATCCTCCACCAGAATGTCGCGACGGCGGGACTTGTGCTCCAGCTCCTCCACTTCGGCCAAAAGCTTGCGGTTGTCGCCAAAGAAGCGGTGACGGGTCTCGAAATCCCCCTCCACCAGGGCACGACGGATAAAGAGCTCTCGACACAGCACAGGATCGAGGCGGCTGAAGTTGATGGTGCGCTCATTGACCAGCGTCAGACCAAACAGGGTCACTTTCTCCTTGGCCATGACGGCGCCATTCTTCTTCGACCAGTGGGGATCGCTGTGGTGCAGCTTGATGAGGTGAGCCGCAAGCGGCTCCACCCACTCCGGCTCAATCTTGGCATTGACCCGGGCGTAGAGGCGGGAGGTTTCCACCAGTTCGGCGGCCATCACCCACTTGGGCGGTTTCTTGAACAGACCCGAGGCCGGGAAAATGTGGAAGCGGCCGTTGCGGGCGCCGAGAAACTCGGGCTTCTCCAGATCCTTGTTGCCGATATGGCTCAGGAGGCCGGTCAGCAAGGCGCAATGAACCGTCTTGAAATCCGCCGGTTCATGATTGGCTTTAAAGCCCAGCTCTTTCACCGTCTGGCGCAACTGGAAGTGAATATCCTGCCATTCGCGCACCCGCAGGTAGGAGAGGAACTCCTTCTGGCACATGCGGCGGAACGGGTTGCTGCCCAGTACATCCTGCTGCTCTTTGAGGTAATTCCACAGATTGACGAAGGCAAGGAAGTCAGAGTCCTTGTCTTCAAAGCGCTTGTGTTGCTCGTCGGCGGCCTGCTTCTTCTCCATGGGCCGCTCACGGGGATCCTGGATGCTGAGGCCTGCGGTGATCACCATGACCTCGCTCAGGCAACCGGTTTGCGCCGCTGTGATCACCATCTTCGCCAAACGGGGATCAAGCGGAATGCGCGACAGCTGACGACCGGTCTCGGTCAACTGCAGTTTGGGCTCCTGATCCCGGGTGCCAGGCAGCTCTCTTACTGCCTCCAGCTCCTTGAGCAGGCTCAGGCCATCCTTGATGTGGCGCGACTCGGGCGGCTCGACGAAGGGGAAGGCCTCCATGTTGCCAAGCCCCAACGCCAGCATCTGCAAAATGACGGAGGCCAGGTTGGTACGCAGGATCTCGGGATCGGTAAAAGCCGGACGATTGTTGAAATCCTCCTCGGAGTAGAGGCGGATACAGATACCGTCCGCCACCCGGCCACAACGCCCTTTGCGCTGGTTGGCACTGGCCTGGGAGACCGGCTCTATGGGCAGGCGCTGCACCTTGGTACGCCAGGAGTAGCGACTGATGCGGGCAGTGCCCGGGTCTATCACATAACGGATGCCCGGCACTGTGAGGGAGGTTTCCGCCACGTTGGTGGCAAGCACTATGCGCCGCCCGGCGTGTTGCTGGAACACCCGGTTCTGCTCTGTATTGGAGAGGCGCGCATAGAGCGGCAGCACTTCGGTATCTCGCAGGCCCAGTTTGTTCAAGGCATCGGCGGTATCGCGGATCTCCCGCTCGCCGTTCATGAAGATGAGAATGTCCCCCAGTCCTTCCTCGGCCAGCTCCTGCACCGCATCGAAGATACCCTGCAACTGGTCGCGATCGTCACTCCCCTCCAGCAGCGGCCGATAGCGCACATCGACGGGATAAGTGCGGCCGGAGACCTCGATCACCGGCGCCTTGTTGAAATGGCGGGAGAAGCGCTGGGGATCTATGGTGGCCGAGGTGATGATCACCTTGAGGTCGGGGCGCCTTGGCAGCAGCTGCTTGAGATAACCCAGAATGAAGTCGATGTTGAGGCTGCGCTCATGGGCCTCATCGATGATGATGGTGTCGTACTGGGTCAACATACGGTCATTCTGGATCTCCGCCAGCAAAATACCGTCTGTCATCAGCTTGATGTGGGTCTGCTCGCTCACCTGATCGGTAAAGCGCACCTTGTAACCCACGTACTGGCCGAGTTCTGACTCCATCTCCTCTGCGATACGGGCAGCCACAGTACGGGCAGCCAGACGGCGCGGCTGGGTGTGGCCGATGAAGCCCTTCACCCCGCGCCCCAGCGCCAGGCAGATCTTGGGGATCTGGGTCGTTTTGCCCGAGCCGGTTTCACCGGCGATGATCACCACCTGATGCTCACTGATCGCCTTGGCGATCTCTGCCTGCTTCTGGCTGACAGGCAAGTTGTCCGGGTACGTGACCTTGGGGACACCGGCCAGACGGGACTGATAACGCGCCTGCGCTGCGTCCAGATCGGCGGCAATGGTCTCCAGCACTGTGATCTGCTTGCCTTCGGGCAGCTTCTTGATCCCGTTCAGACGGCTGGAAAGACGACGGGCATCAAGGTTCATGCAGGCTGATAGACGGCGGCGCAGCGCCTCGATAGAGAGAGACAAGGTACAAATTCCTTAATAGAGAGCCCGGCATGGGGCCATATCGACAAGCTTCGGCAGATCCTAAAGAGCGGGCGGGAGCGGTGCAAGCCTTAAAGCGATTGAGGTAGCGATGAAAGCCGGAATAGATCCGGTATGAAGAGAATGCCTGAATAAAAAGAGCAGGCACCCGGCCTGCTCCTGATGACGCCTTCCACTCGACCTGATCAGACCCGGGCCTTGTGCACGAAGCAGGTACCCAGCTGGGCATGGATCGCCTGCATCACATCGTGACGGCTGATCACCCCGAGCAGGCGACCCTCCTCCACCACCGGATAGATCTTGGGCTTTTGCCCCATCATCATCTCGGCCAATTCCAGAATGCTGGTATCAGGCCCGACGGCCAGCACTTCATTGCGCATCACATTCTTGACCTGAGCCACCTGCTCGCAGTGATAGGCCTCTTTGAGCATGACGGCGATACAGTCCTGCTCGGACACCCAACCAATGAGATGACCCAGTGCATCCACTACCGGGCCACCGAGCTGGCGGCTATTGAGAAACTTTTCCACCGCAGATTGCACCATCATGTCAGCGCTGAACGTGATGGGCCGGTGCTGCATGTAATCCTTTGCTTTTAGTGATTCCATTGTGCTTCCCCCAACCAGCCTCCCGGGCGGGAGGCGCAAGTCAGACACTATGTCCGACCCACACCAAGCATAGCTCGCCCAATATCAGGAGATGGATTGCAGCAGCAACAGCAACTCGTTCTGGCTGTGGCAGTCGGTTTTCTTGAAGACCCCTTTGAGGGTCGAGCGGACTGTTTCCACCTTGACACCACGCAGCTCGGCGATGTCGTTGCTGCTATAACCCTTGCTCATCAGCACCAACAACTCTTTCTCGCCGATGGTGAGGGGGTAAAGGCTCGCCAGTGCCTCGATATCGGGATTGAATGAGTGTTCGGGATCCCGCAGCACCACTTCCACATAACGCTCAAACCGGCTGAGGCCGCTCATCAGGGTGCACTGGATCAGCAAGGGCCTTAAATTGGCCTGACGGGGAATGGACATATAAGCGCTCGCCCCCGGCAACAGGTAAGCAAAGCCATTCAATATCTCTTTGAACTGGCGTTGCTGCTCCTTATTTTGCAGCGAGAAGATACCATTGATGGCCCGCAGCTCCACATTTTCATCTGAGATACGGTTGAAGGCCACATTGGAATAATGGATATGGCCTTTGTCATCGACGATGGCACTGGGCTTATTATGATTTTTAACCAGCTGCTGCAGCTGGTAGTTCTGGGTCTCCAGGGCCAGCAGATTCCAATAATGGTGGCTCCAGGCAGCCAGGCCGGAATAAACCTCTCCCAGTGAGGAGATATCCTGAGCGCTGAAATCATCCTGGCTGGCACCACGATAGGTACACAGGCTGCTAAGGCCCCGCCCCTTCACCCGGCAGACGCCGCCCGCCGCAAACTGGGCGCCGAAGCTGGCCAGCAATCCTGCCGAATTGGACAGGGTGGTGGCATTGACTATGCCCTGGCAGCCCTTGTCCAGATAATGATTGAACCACACATCCTGGCGATGGTGTTGCACATAGAACTGCTGCTGAGCCTCGGTCAGGCCGCTTGAGAAGAGTTTTATCCCGTCGCTTTTGTCATCATCCCGTAACAAAAATAGCGAGGAACTCCCCGACACATCGGTGCGGAACTGATCCACCACCAACTTAATGTCAGAATCATTAATACCGCACTCATATAACTGGCTTATATAGGGCGATACCCTTTCCTTTACTAATGCCTTCACACCCGAACTCCTAATTCTTATTTTTATTGAGGAGGCATCTTACTCTGCAATGAGAAACGCGAAAAGTAGTCAAATGAACAAAGGTTTTATAACTGTTACGTAAATAGTAATGATGAAACGACATAAGGGTGAGCGAAAGCGAAAATTTAAAATCCAAGTTAATGTTTTTTATGCTTTTTGTCGCTATGGATTTTTTTGTCGGTCTAAAGATTCCTGTCTCTGTGACATCCTGATTACCCGACAGGCCTCACATTTTATCCCTTTTGCCATGACAGCGGGTCCAGCCCGGATAAAAGCGCGCCCCCCTGCAACCCCGCGGCGCTGCGAGACCGGGTCTACGCAGACAAGCCACAGGTTATCTATTCCATCGTGCTGGCGCCTGAACCAAAAACCCTCATCCCAAAGAGCCGGGCAAGCCGTTAGTTGTCTGGGTCCCCTCATAAAAGACTCAAGTTGAGCTTGTTTCCAGGCGGTTAATTTTGTGTTTTATTTGTGAACGCGGACGGGTATTGTATATACAATTCGTTAGATGGATATCGGACAGGTATCAACAACAAGGAGAGTGTATGGAACCGGAAAATGCATTGATAGCGCCCACCAGATCAGCGGCGGGGATCAAGCTGCTGCTAGCCAGCCTGTTTGGTATCGCCATCTTCTTCATCCCCTTTGAACTGGCAGGCCGCAGCACCATCATGGTGGACCACCTGGCCGGTTTTCTGATAGCGCAGCGCCCACTGGCGGTGGGGTTGATCCTGTTGCTGATTGGCTATGGTGCCATCACACCCTTGCTGGATGGTCGCTGGCGCGCCCGTCCCATCGACCGGCTTCTGAGCCTGTTCAAGCTGATCGGCCTGGTACTGGCACTCATGTATGTTGCTAATCTGGGGCCGGCCTGGCTGATGACGCCGGATCGTCTGCCCTTTCTGTTTGACAAGCTGGCCATGTCGGTCGGTCTTATCGTGCCCATTGGTGCCATGGCCCTTACTTTCTTGCTCGGCTTCGGTCTGCTGGAGCTGATAGGCGTACTGATGCAGCCCGTTATGCGGCCACTGTGGCGCACGCCGGGGCACTCTGCCATTGATGCGGTCGCCTCTTTCGTCGGCAGCTATTCGGTGGGACTGCTCATCACCAACCGGGTCTTTCTCGCGGGTAAATACACTGTGCGCGAAGCCGTCATCATTGCGACCGGGTTCTCCACCGTATCGGCCGCGTTCATGATCATAGTGGCCAAGACCCTCAACCTGATGGAACACTGGAACTTCTATTTCTGGTCCACCCTGGTGATCACCTTTGTCATCACCGCCATCCTGGCGCGCGTGCCCCCCATCTCCAACATGGCCCATCATGGGGAAACCGACGAACCATTGCCCGCCGGCAAGAACCGCTGGCAAGCCGCACTGGCATCCGGGTTGACCCAATCCAGCATGGCGCAACCCGTACTGCGCCAGTTGCAGGACAACCTCAAGGATGGCCTGCTGATGGCGGCTGCCGTGGTGCCCACCATATTGTCGGTTGGTCTGCTCGGTCTGTTGCTGGCGCAGCACACACCGCTGTTCGACCTGCTGGGCTGGCTGCTGTGGCCGCTCACCTGGCTGCTGGAACTGGGCGAACCGCTGGAAACTGCCAGGGCACTTTCAGCCGGGCTGGCAGAGATGTTCTTGCCCGCCATTTTGCTCAAAGATGCCGACCTGCTGGTGCGCTATGTCGCCGCAGTGGTATCGGTCAGCTCGGTTCTCTTCTTCTCCGCTTCCATACCCTGCATCCTGGCCACCCGGATCCCGGTGAGTGTGGGCCAGCTGGTGGTGATCTGGCTGCTGCGCACCCTGCTTGGCATAGTGCTTGCCGCACTGTGCGGCAAGCTTGCCATGGCAGCAGGCTGGCTGAGTTAAGCGAGGTGGCAACACCCTAGTGATGAAGCACAAGCGCGAGCACAAACCAAGAAGGCGCCCGAGGGCGCCTTCTTTTGGCTTAGGGACAGCCATTACACCAGCCCGGCACCGGGGCGCTTCATCGGAAAAAGCGCCATAAAAAACGCAGCTGACACAGATTCCTGTATCAGCTGCGTCCTGGTCACGCTTGATAGGGTTTGCGATGCCAGATGAGGAACGAATGAAACACCCATCCTGCGCCACATCACAAGGAGCATCAGACCGATCTGGCCCTGAGCTCACGCCCCTATCGACGCATTGGATTTACGTCAGCATCCTTAGAAGGGCAGCTTCATACCTGGGGGCAGTTGCATGCCACCGGTCAGCTCGCCCATCTTGCTCTTGCTCTGCTCTTCCACACGACGTACGGCATCGTTGACGGCGGCAGCAACCAGATCTTCGATCATCTCTTTGTCATCTTCCATCAGGCTCTGATCGATCTCGATGCGACGTACGCTGTGACTGCCAGCCATGGTGACCTTGACCATACCAGCACCGGCTTCGCCGACTACTTCCATCTCGGCAAGCTGCTCTTGCATCTTTTGCATGCGCTCTTGCATCTGTTGGGCCTGTTTCATCAGGTTCCCCATTCCACCTTTACCAAACATATGTCGTCTCTCGTCTTGAAATCCGGCATCCAGCGCCGGGCTGTGGGCTTGTTCTGTCCTAAATGGGGACAGGCAAACCCCTTTTCAACCGGGCACTGGGCCCGGCATGGGTTTTAACGAATCGTATTCAACTGCTCAGCGGCTCTATGCTCTCCTGATGGAGCACGGCGCCAAACCTTTGTCTGAGAAATTGCACATTGGGATCCTGCTCCAGATCCCGGCTCACCTGCTCGCGCACCCCCAGATAGAGGCGATGCTCGATCTCAAGGGGGGTTTCCTGATCCGGCACAGTCCCCAGTGTCACCTCCACCTGCACGGCTTGGCCAAGCTCGGGGCCTATGATCTCGGCCAGATCGACACGGGCCCTGTCGCTGACCAGATGACGCTGTTCGGGTTTCAGGGTCAACAACACCTTGTCTCCCTGCCGGGTCATAACAGAGTTGATCGCAAGCTGACGCAGCCGGCCACCTACGCCGGTACGGGCAATCAACTCAGCCCAGGGATCGCCGCAATTGACCAGCAAGGAAGACGGGATCAGTCTGGCGACCTCTTCCCCCTCCTCGGGTTGGTTGTCGCTCTCCAGCTCATCCCAGTCTATGGTCTCCATCACGGAGGCAACCATGGGCGCTGGCTCGCTGGTAGCAACTGCTTGGGGCATCACGGGTGCGGCACTGGACACGGCAGGCGCTACCTGCGCCCTCGCGGCCGGCGTACCGTCCAGATCCCAGGGCGGCAGATCATCGGGGTTGGGGCGAACCCTGGTGGGCGCCTGAGCCGGGGCAACCTGACCATAGGCAGGCATGGCACTGGCTCCCGAAGCCGCCGTCTGTGCCAGATTCGCCATTGACGCACTGGCAGCAGACTCGCCAAAGCCTTGATTCAGATACTCTTCATAGTCGCTGCCCCCCTCATCGTATGCATCCAGCGGCGGCAATTCGTCATATGCCGTCACAGAGGCTGAATGATGGACAGGCGCCACAGCCTCTGCTTGCCAGGGAGCTGATGGTGGCGTGACGGCTGGTTGCGCGACAGGGCGCCCCTCGGGCGCAGCCACCGGTTTGATGGGTGCAACACGCGGGGCCTGGGCTGTCGCAGGCTCGCTGCGCAATCGGCTGCGCAGCAGATTGCGCTTGCCAAGCAGGCTCTGCATGCTGGACGCGGCAGACGGCGCGGCTTCAGGCTCAACCACCGACTCGGCGATTATCTCAACCGGCACCTCGATGGGTTGCTCAGCTGCCACTGCCATGTCTGAAGGAAGGTGCTGCATCGCCTCATCGGCAACCACAACGGTGCTGATCGGGGTGCTCGGCGCATCCATGGCAGGCTGCGCCTCGTAGCCCATCTGCTGCGCTTCGCGCAGCAACTCGTCCTGTTCTGCAAAGAGCGGCGCGCTCAGCGCATCGCTGGCCGTCTCCTGCTCATCCGTCTCGAGCACGGCATGCGCAACAACGGGCACCATCTGGGTGGCGGTATGTTCTGCCGACACGGATCCGGGGGCAGCAGGGGGAGCCACAATCGCAGTGGCCAGCGTCGGGGCGGAGTCAGCCCCGCGGGACTTTCCCAGCTGGGCCGGCACGGCTCCCATCCCTCCCGCCATGGAGGGTGGCAGAGCCGTGAGATTGGCAGGATGCACGGCCTCACGACGCGGGGAGAAAGCCAGCATGCGCAAGCACGTCATCTCCAGCGAGGTGCGACCGTCCGGTGCCCAGGGCAGATCTTTTCGTCCCCCCAGCACAATTTGGTAACAAAGCTGCACCTCTTCCGGGCTCATGGCCTGGGCAAGTTGCAGCAGAGACTCGGCATCGGCCCCCTGCTCCTGCACTGTGGCAGGCAACAGCTGTGCCATGGCAATGCGGTGCAGCAGACCTTCCAGCTCGGCATGGAGCTGATCAAAATCGGGGCCCAGGGTAGCGATTTCAGTGATCTTGGCCATGGTGGCCGCGGCATCCTGGCGCAGGATCGCCTCCAGCAACTGGTGCAGGTGACGATGGTCCAGGGTGCCCAACATGGCCAGCACGCTTTCAAGGCGCACGCTGCCATTGCCATGGGCCAGCGCCTGATCGGTCAGACTCAGGGCATCGCGCATGCTGCCATCGGCCGCCTTGGCCAGGGCCAGCAGGGCACGCGGTTCGAACGGTTGAGCTTCCTGATCCAGCACCCACTCCAGCTGCTTGGCAATCTGGGTCTGATCCAGACTCTTGAGATGAAACTGCAAGCAACGGGAGAGAATGGTAATGGGCAGCTTCTGCGGATCCGTGGTGGCCAGCAGAAACTTCACATAGGGGGGCGGCTCTTCCAGGGTTTTGAGCAGAGCGTTGAAGCTGTGACGCGACAACATGTGCACCTCATCGATGAGATACACCTTGAAGCGTCCGCGGGCCGGGCGGTACTGCACGTTATCGAGCAGCTCGCGGGTATCTTCCACCTTGGTGCGGGAGGCGGCGTCAATCTCCAGCAGATCGACAAAGTTGCCCTGATCGATCTCGCGGCAGGTGTCGCATACGCCGCACGGGTGACTACTGATCCCCTGCTCGCAATTGAGACTCTTGGCCAGAATGCGGGCTATGGTGGTCTTGCCGACCCCTCGGGTACCGCTGAGCAGATAGGCATGATGCAACCTCCCCTGATCCAGGGCGTTGGTCAAGGCGGTCAGCACATGATGCTGGCCTACCACTTGTTCAAACGTATGGGGGCGCCATTTACGCGCCAGAACCTGATAGCTCATAAATCTCGATGCAGGGATAACAAGGCATTGAGGCAGAATGCTAACACAAATGGATGTTGGGCTGTATCGGCTATCGGCGGGGTCGGGAGGGATCGCTTGAATTTCAAACCGATGCCCGGACGGGCACCGGTTTCAAGACGCGCAACAGGCTGACGAGGCCTGCTTTGCATACTGGGGGATTATTCGCCGGCCAGTTCGACCAGTGAGACGACCTTGATGCCGGCGGCAGTCAGGCGGGCATCACCACCCAGGGACGGCAGTGAGATGATGAAGGCCGCATCGGCCACCTCACCACCGGCACGGCGGATAAGCTTGACGGTCGCATCGACGGTACCGCCGGTCGCCAGCAGATCGTCAACCACCAGCACCTTGTCACCCGGCACTATGGCATCGGTGTGCAGTTGCAGGGTGTCGGTGCCGTACTCGAGGGCATAGGACTCTTCAATCACGGCGCGGGGCAGTTTGCCAGGCTTGCGCACAGGCACAAACCCCAGGCCCATGGCGAAGGCGACCGGCGCACCGAAGATGAAGCCGCGGGCTTCCGTACCGACGATCTTGGTGATCCCTTGATCACGATAATGCTCGGCCAGCAGATCGATGGTGGCCTTGAAGGCCTCCGCATTCTCTATCAGGCTGGTGATGTCACGAAACAGAATGCCCGGCTTCGGATAGTCGGGAATGGTCTTGATGCTCGCTTCGATAAATTTCAGGGTTTCCGGATTCATGGTTTGACCGTTTGTTTTTCGACCCAGATGGCCGTTTATCTCATCTTCCCGCCAGCGGGAAATAAAAAGGCCCATCACGCAACATGACAGGCCGACTCCATAGCATTATTGCCGCAATAGCTTAGGGACTTCACTTCTCCATTGCAACTGGCTCCAGTACTGGCAAACGTATTAACCAGGTGAGCAGGATCACCATTATGGCAATGAGCAGCAATCTGACCCACAGCAGAGGCACCACCGCCAGGGACACAGAGAAAGAGAGCAGGATAAAGACGACAGCGCGGCGACGGGCATGACGGCGAATGCCGCGGTGCAGCTGCCAGTCGACGATGGGCGGCCCGAACCAGGGGTGAGCCAGCAACCAGCGGTGAAAGCGGGGAGAAGAACGGGCAAACAGCGCCGCCGCCAGCAACATGAAGGGAGTGGTTGGCAGCAGTGGCAGCACTATCCCGACAATGCCGGTCACGAAGGCCAGCCAGCCCAACCCCATCAGACACCAACGTTTCATGGCTGCTCCTTTACAATGCACCTCTGCTTAGCCTAACAGAATTGGCCCAAAAGCCGACAACGTCGGCTATCTCCGCATGAATCTGCGGCTCATCAGATTCAATGAAGCTGCCAACGGCTATCGTCTCTGCAATCCCTTGCCTTCGGAACCGGTTATGCGCGTTATGATGTTAATCCCCTTGCGTTAGGTGGCTGATTCATCCCGACGTGTAGGCTGACGGCTGACAACACCGGCCATTGCCACTACAATCTGCGCTCTTTTTTCTCCCCTTGTCTTCGGAAGCTGCTATGCGCGTTATCATGTTCATCCCCTTGCGCTAGGTGGCTGATTCATCCCGACTTGTGGGACGACGGCTGACAACACTGGCCATTGCCACTACAATCTTCGCTCTTTTTTCTCCCCTTGTCTTCGGAAGCAGCTATGCGCGTTATTTTGGCCCCCATGCAGGGGGTGCTGGATCACCTGATGCGGGAGGTCCTCACCTCCGTCAACGATTACGACCTCTGCGTGAGCGAATTTATCCGTGTGGTCGATCAGCTGCTGCCTGCCAAGGTGTTTTATCGGATCGCGCCCGAACTCAAGCAGGGCGGCAAGACCCGCGCTGGCACACCTGTGCGAGTACAACTGCTGGGGCAGCACCCTGAATGGCTGGCAGAAAATGCTGTGCGTGCCATCGAGCTCGGCTCACCGGGGGTCGATCTCAACTTTGGCTGCCCTGCCCCCACAGTGAACAAGAGCAAGGGGGGCGCCGTCTTGCTCAAGGAGCCCGAGGCCGTCTACCGCATCGTCAAAGCAGTACGTGAGGCGGTGCCCGCCCATCTGCCGGTCAGCGCCAAGATCCGCCTCGGTTACGATGACAAGGATCTCTACCTGGAGAATGCTCAGGCTGTCTATCAGGCCGGCGCCAACGAGCTGGCGGTACATGCCCGCACCAAGCGCGAAGGCTACAAGGCGCCAGCTCATTGGGAGTATGTGGACGCCATCCGCCGCGCCCTGCCCATCCCCGTCACCGCCAATGGCGAGATCTGGGATCGCCAGGATGCCCTGACCTGCGCCAGTGTCTCCGGTTGCGACGCCCTTATGGTGGGCCGTGGCGCCATCTCCCTCCCCAATCTGGCCAACGTGATGAAGACCGGCTGTGCTCACATGAGCTGGGCAGCAGTGTTGCAGCTGATGGTGAGTTACACGGAGCAGGATCTGGCGAGCGAGAAGGCGGATTACTATCCCAGCCGCATCAAACAGTGGTTCAGTTACCTCAAGCGGGAATACCCGCAAGCCGACCTGTTGTTTCGTGATATCCGCCTGTTCAAGGAGACGGATCCCATTCGCGAGGCCCTGTTGCAAGCCACGAAAACTGTGATCTAACCGTCCTTTACTTGACGCATATCATCTTGATAATCCTGTCGCTTCCCTATACTGCCTTGGATTTGTAATTCGTCTGTTGGGGGCTAGTGTGTGTGAAATGACGCAAGCCCGGTTGGCCGTGTGGCGTGAACGCCTGCTGGCTGACTGGGCGCAAGTAAGAGGAGAGCTGATCGATCAGCTCAAAGCCTGCCGGCGTGACGAGTGGGCGGAAAAAGTGGATCACTGCGAGCGGGATCAGCTGGTTGATCTGACCAGTCGTCTCGATTTGCCCAAGGTGGAGCAGAGTGTGGCGAGCCTCAAGCGGATCGATGCTGCTCTCTGTCAAATGGATCTGGGCCTTTATGGTCTTTGCTCCGATTGCGAGGAGCCGCTCTCCATCGAGCAACTCGAGCAGGATCCGACCCTGCAACGCTGTCCGCGCTGCGAAACCCGTTATGACAAGGGGTTCCACGCCCACGAACTCTAAGGGATGCACATTCGTGCATCCTCTCTTCCCGGCTGGTCAGGCTGTCGCTTCTATCCAATAATCAACAACAACCGTGCTGAACAGGGATGTTTCCGTGTACAGAGTCTTGTTGTTATGGTGTTTGTGTTTCACCGCCTGGGCACAGGAGTCACTGAGCGTGGGCTGGTCAAGCTGGCACCCGTTCAGCTTTCGCGATGAACAACAGCAGTTGCAGGGGCTGGACATAGAACTGCTGGAGGCCATCTTCAACCAAGCTGACTTCGAAGCCCGCTACATCGAAATGCCCTGGGCCCGGACCCTGCGCGAGCTCGAGTTCGGCTCCCTCCAGATGACGATGACGGCCAACAAGACAGTTCAGCGGGAACAGTTTGCCCGCTTCTCCATCCCCTATCGCCATGAAAGCACAGTGCTGATCATCCGACGCCAGGACAAAGCACGCTGGCAAGGGGTCGACCAGCTATCCGAGCTGCTGCCCCTCACCCAATTCACCATAGGCGTGCTGCGCGATTTTGATTATGGGGCGGATTTTCGCACCTTTATGCAGTCCCCCCAGGTGACGGATCGCCTGATCGTCAGGTTGCGGATGGATCAATTGATCAAACTGCTACTGGCGGGGCGCATTCAGGGGGTGGTCATGGATCCCATGGGCATGCAGGAGCTGGCCCTCGCGGGCATATCCCTCGATAAACTGACCACCTTGCTCGATATCCAGCAAAACCCCGTGCATTTGATGCTAAATCGCCGCACTACCACAGAGCCGCAGTTGCAGCGCCTCGATGAGGCCATACGGGCGCTGATGCAAAGCCCGCAATACGCCCAAATCCTCGCCCGTTATCACTACCCGCTACGCTGAGGCAGATATAAAAAATGGGCCCAGCGGCCCATCTCTCTTTTGGTGTCTGTTATTGGGCCAGCAAATGACCCACCAGCTCATGACGCCACCCTTGCAGCAACATGGGCTTGTCGCTGCGGGCGCGCTCTTCATCGCTCATGCGCCAGCTCCAGGTGAAGTACTGGTGAATGATCTTCTTGCTCGCCACCAGCTCAGGCGGAATATTGCAGGCCTTGGCCTTCTCTTCCACCATCCCCTTGATGCGCTTGAGTTCAGCCTTGTACTGGGGATAATCCACCAGTCGGCGGATCGGCTCGGGCCAGCTATCCGGCTCGCTGCGCTGGGCCTGGGCCACTATGTCCAGCATCCGCTTGCCATGGATCTTGATTTCGATGGGAGCCAGACCCAATTCGTTGAGGTCGCGCAGGGAGGCCGGACGACGCTCGGCCACCTTGAACAGGTGCAGCTCCTTGACCACGAAATTGAGAGCCAGATCACGACGCACCGCTTCCTGCTGACGCCAGGCAGCCAGCTCGCGCAGTATGGCCAGTTCGCGGCGGCCCAGTTGCCAGGCGTTGATAATATCGAGATAGGCTTGATAGGGATCACTGCCCTGGGTCTTGCGAGCCGAGTGGTTCTGGCACTCCTGCTCGAACCAGGCGAATTTGCCGCTTTCGTGCAGTTTGGCCATCACCTTCTCGTAGAGGGGCATCAGGTAGAGCACATCGGCGGCTGCATATTCGAGTTGACGTTCGGTGAGCGGGCGGGCGAGCCAGTCGGTACGCGCCTGATCCTTGACCAGATCCACCCCGAGAAACTCCTTGGCAAGAGCACCAAAACCCACAGAGACACCATAGCCCAGGAAGGCCGTTGCCAGCTGGGTGTCGTGCATCTGATTGGGCAGGTGACCGGCTTCATGCTGGATCAGCTCAAGGTCTTCGCCGGAGGCGTGCAGTATGGCGATCTGCCCTGCCCGACCGAGCCGTTGCCAAAGGGGGGCGAGATCCAGAGCGAGTGGATCCAGCAACGCCAGATGCTCACCATCATAGATCTGGAACAGACCCAGCTGGGGGTAATAGGTGCGGGTGCGAACGAATTCAGTATCGATGGCCAGGGGAACGTCGGCCAGGGAGGCGAGATACTGCTCCAGTTCGGCTTGCTGAGTGATAAGTTGATAGTGCATCGTTGCCTGCGCGTTGATCAGGGCCAAAAGAAAAAACCGTGGAATGACCCACGGTTTTGCATGACAGCGGCGGATCGCCCGTTATTGCTTGGCAATTTCCTCGTCGCGCAGCACGCGCCGCAGGATCTTGCCCACATTGGTCTTGGGAAGTTCGTCGCGAAATTCTACCAGTTTCGGCACCTTATAGGCAGTGAGATGTGTACGGCAGTGGGCAATTATCTCGTCCTCCTGCAACTTTGCATCTTTCTTGACCACGAAGATCTTCACCAGCTCGCCGGATACCTTGTGCGGCACGCCGACGGCGGCCACTTCCAGCACCTTGGGATGGAGCGCCACCACGTCCTCGATCTCGTTCGGATAGACGTTGAAACCCGAGACCAGGATCATGTCCTTCTTGCGATCAACAATCTTGAAAAAACCCTGCTCGTCGCACACGGCGATATCACCGGTACAGAGCCAGCCATCCTGCATCACCTCGGCGGTGGCTTCCGGTCGCTGCCAGTAACCCACCATCACTTGCGGGCCGCGCACCTGCATCTCGCCCGGCTTGCCGAGCTCGGTGATCACCTGACCTGCGTCATCCACCAACCGGATATCGGTAGAGCAGACCGGCAGACCGATGGAGCCGTTGTAATCGAGCAGGTCGTAGGGGCAGACGCTCACCAGAGGGGAGCACTCGGTCAGCCCATAACCTTCCAGCAGCGGGGTGTCGGTCAGCCCCTTCCACTGTTCGGCGACCGCCCGTTGCACCGCCATGCCACCCCCTATGGTCAACTTGAGCTTGCTGAAATCCATCGACTGGAACTCGCCGTTGTTGACCAGGGCATTGAACAGAGTGTTGACCCCCGTGATGCAGGTGAAGGGGTATTTTCTGATCTCTTTGACAAAGCCCGGTATATCGCGCGGGTTGCTGATAAGCAGGTTGTACCCGCCCATGCGCATGAACAGCAGACAGTTCACTGTGAGGGCGAAGACGTGGTAGAGCGGCAGTGCCGTGACCACGAACTCCTTGCCACGCTCCAGCATGGGGCCGTAGACGCCAAGACACTGCTCGACGTTGGCAATCATGTTGCGGTGGGTCAGCATGGCGCCCTTGGAGAGACCCGTGGTGCCGCCTGTGTACTGCAGGAAGGCGAGATCGTCGTTGGTGATCTCGGGCTTGATGTATTGCAGATAGCGACCCTTGGCGAGGGCCTGGCGCATGGTGCTGGCATGGGGCAGGTTGTATTTTGGCACCAGCTTCTTGACGTATTTCACCACGAAGTTGACGAGCGTGCCCTTGGCCAGCCCCAGGTTGTCACCCATGCGGGTCAGGATGACGTGCTTGATCGGGGTGTCGTAGACCACTTTTTCCAATGTATGGGCAAAGTTGGAGACGATGACGATGGCCTTGGCACCCGAGTCCTTGAGCTGATGTTCCAGCTCACGGGGGGTATAGAGGGGGTTGACGTTCACCACTATCATGCCAGCGCGCAGTATGCCGAACACGGCAATGGGATATTGCAGCAGGTTAGGCATCATGACCGCTACCCGATCACCCTGACTGAGCTTGAGGTCATTTTGCAGGTAGGCGGCAAAGGCGCGGGACTGCTCTTCCAGCCGGCGGTAGGTGATGGTCTGCCCCATGTTGACGAAGGCAGGTTGATCGGCAAACTGGGTTACCGACTCTTCAAACATCTCGACCAGGGAGCTGTATTGGTCTGGATTGATCTCGGCGGGGACCCCTTCCGGATAACGCTTCAGCCAGACTTTTTCCACGAACTTCTCCTGCATAACTAGCACCTGTGCGCTCACTGTGTTGCCTCCGTCCCTGTTCACATCCATTTCAATTGGTTGTTTTAAGCTCATGCTCTAATGCCGCACATACTTACATAGGGCAACATCAATTAACAGCAAATTAACAACAGAAAATGTGAGGAGGAAGACAAACCTGGAATGATTCAAAGCCGGTGATTCTAACGAATTTGACAAAATTTTTCGATACAAACGGCGGTATCGGCCGAATTTTCCATATGAAAGTGGTGGTTTCCCGCCAAAACGACCCTTTCTATCCGCTCGAATGCACCATGACGCAGCTGCCACTGCGCCAGCAGACTGGCAAAGCCCTGCTCACCCCGGATAAAGAGCACAGGACAACGGATGGCACGGATCAGCGCCTGGGCCTGGCCTTCGCTCATGCGCATCGGCGAGAGATCCCGCAGGCGGGGATCGCTGCGCCAATACCAGCGCCCTGCCCGTTCAACCAGCTGCCGTTCGCAGATAAGGCGGGCGGCCGATGGGGCTATATCCGCCACCTTGCAACGGGCCATTACCGCTTCGTCGATGGAGGCGAATCCATTGGGGGCTCGCTCGCGAGTGCGGCTGCGATTCAAGATCGCTTTACGCAGTTGCTCCGGCACAGTGTCATCGGGCTGGGTCAGTGGCCCCAGCCCCTCCAGCATGATGAGTCGCTCAACCTGCTCGGGAAAGACACCGGCATAAGCAGAGGCGATCAGGGCACCGAGGGAGTGACCGAGCAGGATAAAACGGGACCAGCCTGCCGCCTGAACGATCTGGTAGAGATCATCGAGCCAGTCGACAAAAACATAAGGGGTAGCCTTGTGATCTGAATGACCATGACCCGGCAGATCGACACAGACCAGGTGAAAATCTGCCAGATAGGGTGCCAGAGGCAGAAAGCTGGCGCCGTTGTCGAGCCAGCCGTGCAGGGCAATGACCAGGGGTTTGCCCTGCCGGCCGTTATCCAGCAGAGCGATGCGCCGTCCATCGGCCAGGGTGAGGAAGCGCTCTTCCATCATCACCAGCGGGAGTAGTGGCGTCTTGGCCAGAAGGGATCATAGAAGGGGTCGTAGAAGTAAGGGTCCATGTAGCGGATCTCCACCTCCTTCACCGGCGGCCACAGCTTGCTGGAGTTGGCATTGAGCACGGAGAAGCGATACTTGTGCTCGCCAATCTGGCTGTCTACCGGTTTGTCTATGGTACCCAGCACCGTCAGGCTGCGTCCCTTGGCGTAGAGGGTCGGATCGACAAATCCCTTCATGATGGCCAGAAATCGGCCCGGGCTCTGCTCGGTCTGCTCCGGCACGCCGTTGGACTTGAGCGGCAGATAGACCACCTCGACGACGCTCTGATTCGCCTTGTTGTGTACCGCAGAAATGACCCCGCTCCAGCGGGCAGGCTTGCCTTCCTGACCAACCAAGCCAGGCTGATAAGCCACCAGCTGGTTTGCCGGCTCATACGCCAGCTCCTTGGGTACCGAGCTGCACGCACCGAGCAGCAAGCCGGCCAACCCTATCACCATCGCACGCTTGATCATGTCACTCTCCTTTTTGGGATACAGATACCGGGCGCGTTACCAGCCCTGTTGGTATGCAGCAAGAGCACCATCAATGCCACGGCTCTTCGCCGTTATTCGCGGCCCGGCAGTTTTTTCCAGGTCACCTTGTCTCGCAAATAGACAGGCGTGGCCTGCTCCACCGGCACCGCCTCCCCCGCCAGCCAGGCGGCGCGTGCCAGCGGCAGCATGTCAACCGCGGCCGGGAAGCGCACCTGGCTCACCGCCAGCTCTGCAGCAAGATCAGCAAGGGCTTCGCCATAAGTTTCAAAACCTGTGCCAACGCAGCTCCAGCTGCCAGTCAGCTTGCCGTGTGCCAGCGTACGGTCAGCCACCAGAGTGACCGGATCGCTCACCACTTCGTCACCTACCAGTTGCATACGGCCATCCTTCAGCTCGTACTGACCGAAGTAAACCTCCCCCATGCGCGCATCGATGGCGGTCAACACCCGCTCGCCCCCCTCCAGCCGGTGAGCACCCTGCGCCATGGCAGCCAGTGTTGAGATGCCGATGAGCGGCACGCCAACGCCGAAGGCCAGCCCCTGGGCCACACTGATCCCGATCCGCACGCCGGTAAAAGAACCCGGGCCACGGCCGAAGGCGATGGCATCAAGCTCGCCCAGGGTTATCCCGGCATCGTCCAACACAGCCTGAACCATGGGCAAAATTTTACGGGTGTGATCCCGCGGCGCCTCTTCCCAGCGGGAGAACAGCGTGTCGCCCACCAGCAAGGCGGCGGAGCAGGCTTCGGTGGCGGTATCAACGGCCAGGATCTTCAACTCGTTCATGCTTTCCAATCTCTATAACATCAGTCAATTACATAACCGGCAAGTCCAGGACGAACTCACTGGCTGTTCAAATCAAGGTATTTTTTCAGCGCAATCCATTCAGGGCAGGCTGAAGAAGGTGCACCGGCAGGCTCACTCACAGCGATCGAAGAAGTTACCCAGCGTCCCCAACGCCCGCGTACGGGGAATTGCTGGCAAACTCTTGATAAAGGTGGCGCCGTAGGGTTTGTTGACCATGCGTGGATCACAGATGACCAGTACACCGTGATCACTGCGATCACGAATGAGCCGCCCGACCCCCTGTTTCAAGGCAATCACCGCCTTGGGCAACTGTATATCGGCGAAGGGATCGCCCCCTTTGAGCTTGCAGTCATCGACCCGCGCCTTGAGCAACGGGTCATCGGGGCTGGCAAATGGCAGCTTGTCGATGATAACACACGACAACGCAGCCCCCCGCACGTCTATCCCTTCCCAGAAACTGCTGGTGGCCACCAGCACAGCGCGGCCATTCTCCACAAACTCCTTGAGCAGTCGCTGCTTGTTATCCTCCCCCTGCAGCAAGACGGTGCGGCCAATTTCACGGCGCAGCACCTCGGCCACCTGACGCATCACCTGATGGCTGGTGCAAAGGAAAAAACAGCCCCCCGGCGTCTTGTTGATAAGGGGGATCATCAACTGGGCCAGCTGTTCGCCCCGCCCGAAGGCATTGGGCTCGGGCAGAAAACGGGGCACACACAGCCGCGCCTGCTCGGCGTAGTCAAACGGGCTGTCGAGAATAAGCTCGGCGCTGCCGGCCAGTCCCAGCTCGGCTTTGAAGTGATCAAAGCGCATATCCACCGTCAAGGTGGCAGAGGTAAAGATCCAGGCCACCTCGGGACGCAGCACCTCGGCGCCAAACCGCTCTGCCACCGACAGTGGGGTGATATTGAGGGAAAAGTGAAGCCGCGAGCAGTCATACCAGTAGGAGAAACCGGTCTGGTTGATAGCCAGCACCTCCCCCAAGCGGGTGCGCAGTTCACAGATCCGCTCGAAGGCATGATCCAGCTGCTCACCACGCCCCAGCGCCAGTTTAAGCACCTCGTAACAGAGCCCGAGGGCATCATTGAGGCGGGCCAGCGCCTGGGCCCAGAGCGGATGGCGCAACATGTCGCGGGTATTGCCGCGCCCGCCATCTACCCCGAAGGCAAGACGCAAATCCTGACTGGCGATGGAGAGCCGGTCCGCCGCCTTGCCAAGCTGCCCCATGTCGTGCGCCTCGGCCCGATAGGCCAGCTGGATATCCTGCGCCAGATCCTGGATGGTGCGACTGCCCACAGACTTGCCGAAGTAGTTGGTGGCGATCTCCGGCAACTGGTGCGCCTCGTCGAATACATACACCTGTGCTTCGGGCACCAACTCGCCAAATCCAGTGTCTTTCACCGCCATATCGGCGAAGAAGAGGTGATGATTGATCACCACTACCTGGGCATCCATGGCGCGGCGGCGCGCCACTACCAGATGGCAGTCGTCGTAATAGGGGCAGTCGCGACCGAGGCAGTTGTCGTTGGTGCTGGTGACGTGGGCGAGGATCTCGGCGTTCTCCTGCAATCCCGGAATATCCCCCACATCACCATTGTCGGTGGCGGTAGACCAGGATTTGACCTTGACCAGATCGTTGAGGATGTCGGGCTTTTGCAGATGGGATTCACTAAGCAGCCGATTCATCCGCTCTATGCACAGATAGTTGCTTCGCCCCTTGAGCAGGGCTACTGGTGGTGTGTAACTGAGCGCGCCTGTGATGGTCGGGAGATCCCGGTAGAAGAGTTGCTCTTGCAGGTTTTTGGATCCGGTGCTGATCACCACCCGCTTGCCGGATTCCAGCGCAGGCACCAGATAGGCGTAAGTCTTGCCGGTGCCCGTGCCCGCCTCCACCAGCAGGCGGCCACCACTCTTGATCGCGCTGGAAACAGCCTCGGCCATGGCCAGCTGCGGGGCGCGGGCAACAAAGCCGTCGATGTGGCTGGCCAGAGGGCCATCTGGCTTGAACAGGGTCTGGATGGTCAAAGGGGCGTCCCGCTGCAAAAGCGGGCATTATGCCAAAAGCGTAGCGAAAGCGGGACTGATAATGCGTTCAGACGAAGAGATCGATCTGATGGTCGGGGTCCGGCTTGTGATCATCCTCTTCAACCTTTGGCTGATCACGTTTGGCATCGGGATAGGCTTGCTGGCGTTGCTGGGATTCGCCGTTGTCCGTGCTGGTCTTGCGCAACTGGTGTTTCTTGCTGATCTGGGTCACTTCCCGCTTGATGTCGTCAGGATTCGGGGCAGCAGGCGCTCTGGGCAAAATGGGGAATAACAGGTCCTGGCTTGGCATGATCTCGACTCCTCTGGGGCATCTTGTCTAGTTATCGACCAGAAAACCGTTTTCTTCACTTTAATCGATGAAATCACAATTTCGGGTTGCTTTTTCTGTCAAGGAAGGTAGTTTAAATCGGGCGTCAACTACGACATCTTCTTTGTAAAGGATTGATTACATGAAGTTCACCCTGCTGAAGACTCATCACCACCATCATCATCCCGACTAGTCTTTCAGGAGGTTGACTGCTGGAAGACACTTAACTGGTGACTTCCAAAAGGACCGCAAGATTCATAAACCCTCGGAAGCACATACTTCCGAGGGTTTTTTCGTTTTTGACTAGAAGGAAATCGAGCAAATGGAAACACAACGTCTGCGTATCGCCATGCAAAAGTCCGGTCGTCTGAGCCAGGACTCCCAAGCCCTGTTCAAGAGCTGCGGCCTCAAGATAAACCTGCGGGAGCAGCGTCTCATCGCCCATGTGGAAAACATGCCCATCGACATACTACGGGTGCGTGATGACGACATCCCCGGTCTGGTGATGGAAGGGGTGGTCGACCTTGGCATCATAGGTGAGAACGTGCTGGAAGAAGCGCAGCTCATTCGCGCCTCCCAGGGGCTGCCTGCGCAAGTGAAAACCCTCAAACAGCTGGATTTTGGGGGTTGCCGCCTCTCGCTGGCAGTACCGGACGATGTGGCCTACACAGGGCCCGAAAGTCTGGCAGGCAAGCGCATCGCCACCTCTTACCCGGGTCTGCTCAAACGCTTCTTCGACGAGAAGGGGCTCAATTTCAAGAGCGTCATGCTGGGCGGCTCGGTGGAAGTGGCGCCGCGCGCGGGTCTGGCCGATGCCATCTGCGATCTGGTCTCCACCGGTGCCACCCTGGAAGCCAACGGTCTCAAAGAGGTAGAAGTGATCTACCGCTCCAAGGCGGTGCTGGTGCAAGCCCCCAACCCCTTGAATGAGGCCAAACAGAAGCTCATCGACAAGTTGCTGCCCCGCATCCAAGGGATGCAGCAGGCCCGCGAGAGCAAGTACATCATGCTGCATGCCCCCAAAGACAAGCTCGATGCCATCACGGATCTGCTGCCGGGCGCCGAGCGCCCCACCATCATGCAGCTGGCCGGTGACACCAATCAGGTGGCCCTGCACGTGGTATCCAGCGAGACCCTGTTCTGGGAGACCATGGAGCAGCTCAAGGCCCTCGGCGCCAGCTCCATTCTGGTGCTGCCCATCGAAAAGATGATGGAATAAGGAAGGGACATCATGCAGACCCTGATCTGGAAAACCCTCTCCCCTGCCCAGCAGGCCGACGTGCTGACCCGCCCGGCCCTCAATGACGAGGCCGATATCGGCGCAGTGGTAAAGGAGATCATCGCAGCCGTCCGCAGCCGTGGCGATGAGGCCCTGCGCGAGCTGAGCCTGCGCTTCGAGCGCGCCCCCCGTGAACAGCTGCGGGTCAGCGAGACCGAAATCGAGGCCGCCTGCGGGCGTCTGGATGACGACATCAAAGACGCCATCAAGGCTGCCATCTCCAATATTCGCACCTTCCATGCGGCGCAAGCACAACCTGTGGTGCGGGTAGAGACCCAACCCGGGGTGGTGTGCGAGCTGCGCACCCAACCCATCAGCAGGGTCGGTCTCTATGTGCCTGGGGGCAGCGCGCCGCTCCCCTCCACCGTCATGATGCTGGCCATTCCGGCAGGCCTAGCCGGTTGTCGTGAAGTAGTGCTCTGCACCCCGTCCCCCGCCAGCGACGAGATACTGTTTGCCGCCCGCGCCTGCGGGGTCGAGAAGGTATTCGCCATCGGCGGTGCTCAGGCCATCGCCGCCATGGCTTATGGCACGCAGACGATCCCCAAGGTGGACAAGATCTTTGGCCCAGGTAACGCCTACGTGACCGAGGCCAAGGGGCAGGTTTCTCGCGACTGGCGCGGCGCCGCCATCGATATGCCCGCCGGCCCCTCCGAGGTGCTGGTGATTGCCGACGAGAGCGCCAATCCCGCCTTCGTGGCGGCAGATTTACTTTCTCAGGCCGAGCACGGCCCCGACAGCCAGGTAGTGCTGGTCACCACATCGCCGCTGCTGGCCGATGCCATTGCGGGCGAGATCAAGCGCCAGTTGGCCCAGCTCAGCCGCCGCGAGATCGCCGCCAAGGCGCTGGGTTCAAGCCTGGTGATCCTTTGCGACACGCTGGATGAGGCCTGCGCAATCTCCAATGCCTACGCCCCGGAGCACCTGATCGTGCAGACCCAAGCGCCCCGCGAGCTGCTGGACCAGCTCGAGAACGCCGGTTCCATCTTTCTGGGCCAATGGACGCCCGAGTCGGTGGGGGATTATGCCAGCGGCACCAACCACACCCTGCCCACTTACGGCTATGCCCGTACTTGCTCGAGCCTAGGGCTGGCCGATTACCAGCGCCGTTACACTGTGCAGGAACTCAGCGTCGAGGGCATCCAGGGGCTTGGCCCCATAGTCCAGCGCATCGCACAGGCCGAGGGGCTCGATGGACACAAAAATGCCGTGACGCTGAGATTGAATGCACTGCAAAAGGAGCGGACATGAATAACACCGCACCAAGGGGGCTCGATGCCTCCATCAATAACGCCGTCACCCTCAGGTTGAACGCCCTAGCCATTGAGTCACAGCAAAACGCACAGCAGAAGGATTTGTCATGAGCATCGCCAATCTGGCTCGCCGCGTGGTGCGGGCTCTCACCCCCTATCAATCCGCTCGCCGCATCGGCGGCAAGGGCCATGTCTGGCTCAACGCCAACGAGGCGCCGCAGGCCTATCCCTTCACCATTGAGGGAAATCGTCTCAACCGCTATCCCGAGTGCCAACCAGCCGAGGTGGTGAACGGCTACGCCGCCTATGCGGGGGTCAACCCAGACCAGGTGCTGGTCAGCCGTGGCGCCGACGAGGCAATCGAGCTTCTGATCCGCACCTTCTGCGAAGCCGGGGAAGATCAGATCCTCATCTGCCCACCTACCTACGGCATGTACGCCATCAGTGCCGAGACCTGTGGCGTTGGCATTGTCGAACAGCCGCTTACTGCCTGTCGTCAGCCGGACTGGCCAGCCATCGCTGACCGCCTGTCTGATGTGAAGCTGGTGTTCCTATGCTCCCCCAACAACCCCACAGGGGATCTGGTGGGCCGAGACGGCCTCATCGCGCTGCTGGAGAAAGCACGCAATCGCGCCATTATCGTGGTGGATGAGGCCTACATCGAATTTTGCCCCAAGGCGTCCGTGGTGGACCTGCTGGCCCGCTTCCCCAATCTGGTGGTGACTCGCACCCTCTCCAAGGCCTTTGCCCTGGCCGGGATCCGCTGCGGCTTTACGCTGGCAAGCCCTGAGGTCATCGCCATGCTGGCCAAGGTGATTGCCCCCTATCCCATCCCGGATCCCATCGCCCAGATAGCGGCGCAGGCGCTCTCCCCCATGGGGCTGGAGCTGATGCAGGAGCGGGTCGCCGAGCTCAACAAGCAGAAGGCGCTTATCAAGACAGCGCTGACAGCGCTGCCTTGTGTGAGAGAAGTATTCGAGGACAAGGGCAACTTCATTCTGGTGCGCTTCGTTGACAGCGCGGCCGTGTTTGCCGCCATGAAAGCTGCCGGCATCATATTGCGGGATTTCTCCACCAAACCGGGCCTTGAAAACAGCATTCGCATTACCATCGGCTATCAGAACGAAATGGATGCCGTGCTTGCAGTCCTGCGTGATCAGCCAGTCAGTTTATAAGGATGTAATTTATGAAGACCCAGTTTTTGTTTATCGACCGCGACGGCACCCTGATCGAGGAGCCGGTGACCGACAAGCAGGTGGACAGCCTCGCCAAGCTGCGCTTCGAACCCATGGTGATACCAGTACTGCGCGAGTTGCAGGCTGCCGGTTACGTGCTGGTGATGGTGACCAACCAGGATGGACTGGGCACCGCCAGCCTGCCGCTGGAGAACTTCCAGCCGCCCCACGACCTGATGATGCATCTCTTTGAATCCCAAGGGGTGAACTGGGAGCAGGTGCTGATCTGCCCGCACTTCCCCACTGACGGCTGCAGCTGCCGCAAGCCCCACCTCGGGCTGGTGAAGGAGTATCTCGCCTCGGGTCGCATCGACTTTGCCAACTCCTTCGTGATTGGCGATCGCCAGACCGATCTGCAGCTTGCCGAGAACATGGGCATTGGCGGCATTCGCTACCACCCGCAGGATCACGACTGGCTCACCATTCGTGATCAGCTGCTATCCAAGGGGCGCGTGGCCGAAGTGGAGCGCTACACCAAGGAGACCCGCATCCAGGTAGCCGTTGATTTGGATAAAAGTGGCGGCAACCAGATCGCCACCGGCATCGGTTTTTTTGATCACATGCTGGATCAGATAGCGACCCACGCCGGTTTCAGGCTCAAGCTGAACGTCAGCGGTGATCTGCACATCGACGATCACCACACGGTGGAAGATGTGGGACTGGCGCTGGGTCAGGCCATGCGCCAGGCCCTTGGCAACAAGCGCGGCATAGGCCGTTTCGGCTTCGTGCTGGCGATGGACGAGGTGCAGGCGGTGATCGACGCACGTCCCCTCACCGAGCAGGAAGTGAGTACGGCACTGGATCTCAGCGGTCGTCCCTACTTCGTGTTTGACTGCCCGAGCGGCTTTGGCCGCGACAGCGTGGGCGAAATGGCCACCGAAATGGTGCCCCACTTCTTCCGCTCCTTGTCGGATGCCATGGCCATCACCCTGCAGATGAAGGTGGGCAGCGGTAACACCCACCACCAGGTGGAGGCACTGTTCAAGGGCTTTGGCCGCGCCCTGCGTCAGGCCATCCGGGTGGAAGGGAGCGAGCTCCCCTCCAGCAAAGGGGTATTGTGATGGATATGAGCAAACAGAAGCGGGTCATTATCGGCACAGCCGTGATGGTGAAAATCTCGCCAATCGACATAGGTAAGGCACGATGAACAATCAAAAACTGGTCATCATCGACACCGGCTGCGCGAATCTGGCCTCGGTCAGAATGGCGTTCGAGCGCCTCGGCGTGCAGCCGCTGGTTTCCAGCAAGGCGGCCGATATCGAGCAGGCTGACAAGCTGATCCTGCCCGGCGTCGGCACGGCGGTGGCCGCCATGAAGAACCTCAACGAACGGGGGCTGGTGCCCCTTATTAGCGCCGCCAAACAGCCGCTGCTGGGCTTTTGCCTCGGCATGCAGATGCTGGCGGAAGCCTCCGAAGAGAACATGATCGCTGATGGCAGTGAAGGCCAGCTCATCGACTGCCTTGGCATAGTGCCTGGCAGGATCAGGCTGATGGAGGTGGGCAATTTGCGCCTGCCCCACATGGGCTGGAACCAGATTGAGCACGACGAAACGCACCCGCTGCTGAGCGGCATTCCAAGCGGCAGCTACTTCTACTTCGTCCACTCCTACGCTTTGGAGGTGACGGAGGCGACACTCGCCACCTGCGATTATGGCCAGCCCTTTACCGCCATCGTGAGCCGGGACAACTTCTTTGGCGCCCAATTCCACCCGGAGCGCTCAGGCGCAGCCGGTGCCCGTTTACTGAAAA
Source organism: Aeromonas sp. TS_SC_11 (assembly GCF_057318915.1). Classification (NCBI taxonomy): domain Bacteria; kingdom Pseudomonadati; phylum Pseudomonadota; class Gammaproteobacteria; order Aeromonadales; family Aeromonadaceae; genus Aeromonas; species Aeromonas sp. TS_SC_11. The sequence goes on along the minus strand of NZ_CM170470.1, from coordinate 3,429,007 downwards.
ACTTTCTGGAGCTGTAACAAGGATGATTATTCCCGCCATCGATTTGATAAATGGTCAGGTCGTACGTCTCTATCAGGGGGACTATGACCAAAAGACCGAATACAGCAGCAGCCCCCAGGCCCGCTTTGATGAATATGTCTCACAGGGCGCGGTGCAGCTGCATCTGGTGGATCTGGACGGCGCCAAAGAGACACAAGCCCGCCAGCTGCCCCTGCTGACCCAGCTGCTGTCGGCTACTGAAGCGCCTGTGCAGGTCGGTGGCGGCGTACGCACCGAGCAGGATGTGGCAGACCTCTTGGCCGCCGGGGCCAGCCGGGTGGTGATAGGCTCCACCGCCGTCAAGTCCCCGGACCTGGTGGCCAGCTGGATGGAAAAATATGGCCCCGAGCAGATAGTGCTGGCGCTGGACGTCAATATCGATGCACAAGGCAATCGCCATATCGCAGTGGCAGGCTGGCAGGAGAACAGCGGCGTGACCATAGAGGCGCTGATCGAGCGTTTCCTCCCTGCCGGCCTCAAGCATGTGCTCTGCACCGACATCAGCCGCGACGGCACCCTTTCCGGCAGCAACGTCGAGCTCTATCGGGATCTTTGTGCCCGCTACCCGAGCGTGGGCTTCCAGGCCTCCGGCGGTATCGGTGGCATCGCGGATATAGAAGCGCTCAAGGGCACAGGGGTCAAGGGGATCATCCTCGGTCGCGCCCTGCTGGAGGGCAAGTTCTCGGTGGGCGATGCCATCGCCTGCTGGGCCAATGGCACGCAAGACTGACGGCCTGGCCAGCAGGCATGACAGCACAGAGGTTGGACAAACGTCTCTCCATCAAGGGGTAGGTCGAGGTAAGTCCTTATTACTCGGTAACAATTGACTCTATACTCGACTGATTGAAACAAGTCATGGAGGACTTATGTTCACATCTCACGCCGCCACCATACTGATCGTCGATGACTCGCCCGAGAATTTGATGGTGCTGACCGACCTGCTCTCGCCTACCTACCGGGTGCTGGCCGCCCAGAGCGGAGAGAAATGCCTGCGGATTGCCACTGGCAAGACACTGCCGGATCTCATTTTGCTGGATGTGATGATGCCGGGCATGGATGGTTATGAAGTGCTCAAACAGCTGCGTACAAGCCCTGAGACCAGCCGCATCCCTGTGGTGCTGCTCACCGCCCTCGCCGACAGTCAGAGTGAAGAGTACGGACTGTCGCTGGGAGCGGCCGACTACATTACCAAGCCCATCAAGCCGGCCATTGTTCAGGCACGGGTACGCACCCAGCTGGAGGCCAAACAGGCCCGCGACGGCCTGCAGAGCCAGAATACGGCACTGGAGGCCGAAGTGGCGCGTCGAATGACAGAGAACGATCTGATCCAGCAGGTCTCCATCCGCGCCCTCGCTCACCTGGCGGAGATTCGGGATCCCGAAACCGGCAATCACATCTTGCGCACCCAGGGCTATGTTCGACTGCTGGCCAATGCCCTCGCCAGCCACCCCCGTTTTATCGATACCCTGACCCCCCGCTACATCGATCTGCTGAGCCGCTCCGCCCCCTTGCACGACATCGGCAAGGTAGGTATTCCCGACCATGTGCTGCTCAAGCCCGCCAAGCTGACAGTAGAGGAGTGGGAGGTCATGCGTACCCACGCCAAACTCGGTAGCGATGCCATCGAGGAGGCCGAACGGGATATAGAACAACCACTGGCGTTTCTCACTCTGGCCAAGGAGATTGCCCACTGGCACCACGAAAAGTGGGATGGCAGTGGCTATCCTGACGGCCTGCGTGGCGATGAAATTCCTCTCTCGGCCCGCTTGATGGCACTGGCCGATGTGTTTGATGCCCTCATCAATGTACGGGTCTACAAGGCCGCCATGCCCTATGACGAGGCGAGAGCCCTGATCCTCAGTGGCACAGGCCAGCATTTCGATCCGGACGTGGTGACGGCGTTTGACAACCATTTCGACCAGTTCGTTGCCATCGCCGAGCGCTACACGGATGAAAACGAGGCACCACATGGCTGATCAGCCACCACTCACCCGAGCTCATGTTCTCAATATCGTCCTCACTTATGCCGCAGTGGCAAGCCTGTGGATCCTGCTATCCGACAAGGCGGTGGAGTGGCTGTTCAGCACACCCAGCCAGTTCGCGCTGGCCAGCACCATCAAGGGCTGGCTGTTTATCCTCATCACGGCGCTCATGCTCTATACCATGCTGCGTCGCCGCATTGACATGCCGGTGGTCACCCGCCAATTCTCTCGCCGCCAGCTCTTGCCCCTTATTCTGATCAACGGCCTGATCCTGGGGCTCACCGGCATGGCCATCGCCCAGAGCCTGAGTCATACACAGGACAAGGAGATAGCCCGGATCGAGGCTATCGCCGATCTTAAAAGCAAGCAGATTACCGAATGGCTCAATGCCCGTGAGCGCGACGCCCGCCAGCTGATCGAAAGCCCGCTCTATGCCGACCTCTATCGCCAGGGACAAGTCACACAGCTGGCGCAGGCACATGCCCCCCTAATGACCCGGCTGGCCGAGTTCATCTCCATCAGGGGATTCAGCGCAGCGACCGTCTTCAGTCCTGCTGGTACTGCCCTGGGGCAGACTCCCGGGGCCAGCGGTCTTGGCACACAGCTGCGCGAAGCATTGGCTCAAGTGGAAACGGGCAGCGTCATGCGTGTGGGCCCCTATCTCGATGAGCAGGGTCAGCCCAGGCTCGACTTCATCGCCCCGCTGTCCATGCCTGGCAGCAAGTCCCCTCTTGTCGTGCTGCAAATCAGCTCCAGCGACTGGCTCAACCACATTCTCAAGCAGTGGCCGATCCCGGACAGCAGTGGTGAAGCCCTGCTGTTTCGCAAACATGGCGATCAGGTGCAGTTTCTCAATGACGTGCGCTACCGCCCCGCCTCGGCCCTCACCCTGCAGATCCCCATCAGCAACGGCACCTTGCTGGCAGCCCAGTTTCTCAATGGCGGCGCCCGTGAAGGCCACAAACAGGTGCTTTTTGGCAAGGATTACCGTGGTATCGAGGTCTTTGGCACCATCCACTCCGTCATGGGCACCGACTGGTATCTGATCGCCAAGATAGACAAGGCGGAGCTCAACCAGGCCGCCTTCAGGGAGAGCGTCTGGATCGGGCTCATCGGCCTGCTGGTGCTGTTCATTGCCAATACGGGCATCATATTGCTGCGCCAGCATACCCAGATCTATATGGCCGAGCAGATCCGGCTATCCCAGGCAGGCCGCCTGCAGGCGCTGCAACTGCTCTCCGCCATTGCCGACAGCTCGGAAGATGCCATCTTCGCCAAGGATATGGATGGCAAATACATCCTCTTCAACCGCGCCGCCAGCCAGTTCGCCGGCAAGTCAGCCGCAGAGATACTGGGCCAGGATGATCAGGCCATTTTCCCCCCTGATCAGGCTCGCATGCTGATGGAGCTGGGCCAGCAAGTCATTGTCAATAACAAGGTACAGACCCAGGAAGAACATCTGACCCTGCCCTGCGGTGAACGGGTGTTTCTCGCCACCAAAGGCCCCTTGCAGGACAACGACGGCCAGGTGATCGGCATCTTCGGGATCTCCCGCGATATCACGGACTTCAAGCGGGCCGAAGCCGGATTGCGGGAACGGGAAGGGCTGTTTCGCGCCCTGGTCGAGCAATCCCTCGCCGGCATCTACATCATCCAGCAGGGTCAGCTCTGTTACATCAACCCGGGTTTCGCCCGTCTGTTCGGTCACAGCTCAACCGCCACCTTGCTGAAGATGGGCACCCTGCATGCGCTGGCCAGCCCGAAAGACAGCGCCAGGGTCGCGGAACAGTTGCAGCGCAGCGAACAGGAGGACACTGAGATACACACCCGCTTCACCGCCTTGCACCATGACCATCAGAACATAGAGGTAGAGCTGTACGGGCGACGCGTCGATTATCGCGGCAAGCCTGCGGTACTGGGTCTGTTGCTGGACGTCACCGAGCGGGAACAGGTCGAACAGGCCCTGACCCGTCAGGCCGCTGAGCTACGTCAGCAGAACAACGAGCTGGAACGGTTCAACAAGGTGATGGTGGACAGGGAGCTGGCCATGCTGGCCCTCAAGCATCAGATCAATACGCTGTCGATACAGCTGGGACAACAGCCGCCTTATCCTCAGGCGCCCACACCGCCGGAGGAACTCCTATGATGAGCTGGTCTCAGCTGCTGCATGTCCGCCAGCCGTGGCAACAGTGGGGGGCTTGCCTGCTGGCCGTTCTGTTGCCCATCCTCATGTTGCAGATCCGGGTACAGCTCCCCATCGCCTTTGGCGAACGGCCGCTGCTGGTGCTCTTCATGCTGCCCATCATCGTCTGCGCCCTGCTCGGTGGCTTGCTGCCCGGCATGCTCAGCACCCTGGTGAGTGCACTGGTCACCACCTATTTCATACTGCCCCCGCTCCACTCGCTGACCATTGCCGCCGGCCAGGATCTGGTGCAATGGGGGATCCTGATTACCAACGGTATCCTCATCACCCTGCTCAGCGCTGCCATGCACCAATCCCGCGCACGGGAGGTTCAACGCTGGCAGGAATTGATGAGCACTCAATCCCGCCTGCAACGAAGCGAAACCCGCTTCCAGGCCACCTTTGAACAGGCAGCTGTCGGCATCGCGCTGGTCGCCCCCGACGGCAACTGGTTAAGGGTCAACCAGCGGTTGTGCGACATGGTCGGTTATCAGGCTGACGAGTTGATGGGCATGAGCTTTCAGCAGATCACGCACCCGGACGATCTCTTTATCGATCAAACCTTCGTCGCCCAAATGCTGGCAGGGGAGCGGCCTCACTACACCCTGGAGAAACGCTATCTGCGCAAGAATGGTGATGTGCTCTGGATCACCCTCACTGTGGCACTGGTCAGGGATGACCAGGGCAAACCCGACTATTTCATCTCGATCATCGAGGACAATCAGCAACGCAAGGAGACAGAAGCAGCCCTGCGGCGCAACGAGGTGATACTGCATGAATCCCAGCATCTGGCCAAGATCGGCAACTGGCGCTGGCACATTGCCAACAACAGCCATTTCTGGTCGCCGGAGATCTACCGCATCTATGGCCGTGACCCGGGCTTGCCCCCTGCCGTCTACCCCGAAGTGAAAAAGTACTTTACCCAGGAGGGGTGGCGCGCCATCGCCCAGTCCGTCGAGCGCTGCCTGCAAAACGGCCAGCCCTACGAGTGCGATGCGGAGGTGATCCACGAACAGGGTGACCCTGTCTGGGTCATCGCCCGTGGCGCCGCCTTGCGCGACAGCAGTGGGGCCATCGTCGAGCTCTATGGCACTGTGCAGGACATCACCGAGCGCAAGCTGGCCGAACAGCAACTGCTGCACAACCAGCAGGTGGCGCTCGACACCCAGCGCCGCGCCCGGCTGGCGGCACTGAATCTGATGGACGATGCCATCAGCGCCCGTATTCGCGCCGAAACCACCAGCACGGCCTTGCGCGACAGCGAGCAGCGCCTGTTGATGGCCCAGGAAGGAGCCCACGTCGGCATCTGGGAGTGGGACATACTCAGTGGCCGCCTCTTCTTCTCCCCCGAATGTGCCCGCCTCTATGGCCGCAGCGTGGAGCAACTCTGCGAATTTCACATCTGGCAAGGCTGCCTGCACCCGGACGACAGGGCCCGCATCGACCAGCTGCTGTCCGAGCTGCCACACACAGGCACACCGCTCGATATCGAGTTTCGCATCTTGCTGCCCACTGGCGAGGTACGCTGGCTGGTGAGCAAGGGCAGCGTCTATCGGGATGCCCAGCAGCGCCCGGTGCGTCTGCTCGGCATCAATCTGGACATCACGGAGCGCAAGCAGGCAGAGCAGCAGTTGCGCCAGCTGTCACTGGCACTGGAACAGAGCCCGGACGGCGTCTTCATCACCGATATCCAGGGGCGCATTGAATACGTCAACGTCGCCTTCCTCGCCGCCAGCGGGTATCAGCAACACGAGGTGATTGGCCAGACCCCCACCCTGTTGCGTTCAGGCCTCACCCCCAAGGCCACCTACATCACGCTGTGGGATGCGATTCATCAGGGACAGCGCTGGCATGGGGAGTTCATCAACCGGCGCAAGGATGGCTCACACTACCAGGTGCTGGCCACCGTCTCCCCCATCCGTCAGGAGAACGGCGAGGTCACCCACTATGTGACGGTACAAGCCGACATCACGGAGAAGAAGCAGCTCGGCGAGGAGCTGGATCAATACCGCTACCACCTGGAGGAGATGGTCAACGAGCGCACCCTGCAACTGGCCCAGGCCCACCAAAGGGCGGAGAGCGCAAACCGGGCCAAGAGTGCCTTCCTCGCCAACATGAGCCACGAGATCCGCACCCCCATGAATGCCATTCTGGGGCTGACCTATCTGCTCAAGCGCGATACACCGGATCACACCCAGCACGATAGGTTGGAAAAGATCGACAATGCCGCCCAGCATCTGCTCACCATCATCAACGACATTCTGGACCTTTCCAAAATCGATGCGGGCAAGATGGTACTGGAGCAGGGCGACTTCTCCCTCACCGCCATGCTGGACAATGTCAGTGCCCTGATGAGCGAACAGGCCCGCGCCAAGGGGCTCACCATCATTGTCGATATCGGGGATTCCCCCGCCTGGGTCCATGGCGACATCACCCGATTGCGTCAGGCATTGCTCAACTATGCGGCCAACGCCATCAAGTTCACCGAGCAGGGCTCAGTCACCTTGCGGGTACGTGTCGAACGGCCGCTATCCAACGGGTATCTGCTGCGCTTCGAGGTGGAAGACACGGGCATCGGCATCAGCCCGGAGCAGCGCGAGAAACTGTTCCAGGCCTTTGAGCAGGCCGACGCCTCTACCACCCGAAAATACGGTGGCACCGGGTTGGGCCTCGCAATCACCAGTCGGCTTGCCACCCTGATGGGGGGGGAGGTCGGCGTGGAGAGCACCCAGGGCAAAGGCAGCTGCTTCTGGTTCACCGCCCTGCTTTCACTGGGCCAGGGCGAACCGCAGCAAGCAGGACAGCTCGAACAGGCAGTGCAACAGGCGCTCTTTTTCTCCAACCATGCCAGGGTGCTGCTGGTGGAGGACAATGCCATCAACCGCGAGGTGGTACTGGAGCTGCTCAACAACAGCGGCCTCATCATCGAAACTGCCGTCAATGGTCAGGAAGCGCTGGAGAGGGTCAGTCAGCATCCCTTCGATCTCATCCTGATGGACATACAGATGCCGCTGATGGATGGCTACACTGCCACTCGCGCCATCCGCACCCTGCCGGGTTGGGAGCAGACGCCTATCCTGGCGCTGACGGCCAGCGCCTTTGAAGAGGACAGAAAGGCGTGCAAGGCTGCGGGCATGAACGACTTCATCGCCAAACCCGTCACCCCGGCCAAGCTGTTCGAGGCGCTGCAACAGTGGTTGCCCACCAGCACACCCGTACAGCCAAAATACCAGCGCCGGGCCAGTGACACCCTGATCGCCCCCCTAGTCCGGTTGCAAAACCTGCCGGGACTGGATCTGCAACAGGGGTTGGCCACGCTGCAGGGCAACCAGACCAAATACGTCGCCCTGTTGCGCCATTTCGCCAGCGAACACAGCCAGGACATGGCACTGCTGACCAGCCATCTGCAAGCAGGCGATCAGACCAGTGCCACCCGACTGGCTCACACACTGCGGGGTGTCGCCAGCACACTGGGATTGGTGAGTCTGGCAGAGCAGAGCCTGCAACTGGAGCAAACGCTCTCTGGGGATGGCAGTGAACTGACCGACCAGATGTCCGCCATTACCGAGATGCTTGCCACCCTGCTCGAACAACTGGGGGAGGAAGATCCGGCCCCCGCAGCCATGCCAGCCCCCCTCACCAGCCATTGGCAGCAGCAGTTGCTGCGCCAGATTGAGGGCCTGCTGCTGCAAAGCGACACCGCCGCCATCCCCCTGTTCGAACAATATGCCGGCCCCCTGCTCATCAGTCTTGGGCCCAAAGGGGACACACTGGCGCGGCAGCTGAAAATGTTCGATTTTGACGGCGCCCTCATCACCATCCGCAGCCTGCAAGCAGAAGAGGGGCACTCACCGGTAGCTCCCGATGCATCAAGCCGGCATCAGGGGGCGACGAATCAAGATAAAGGGTTGAATCACTGAATAAAGTCATGCATATAGTGTTGGTTCCCCTGTCGAACACGTTCCCTTGCGGCCACGTTTTCGCCCGGCTGGGCACCACCTGTTGAAGCATGCCGACGATCTTCACTCATTGGCCGTCTGACGCCAGCGTCATCCGGCAATAACGATGTTTTTAACCGTGCGTTACATGGAGCAACGAGCATGTTGTCAAAGCGTATTATCCCCTGTCTGGACGTCAAAGATGGCGTCGTGGTCAAGGGAGTGCAATTTCGAAATCATGAAGTGATGGGCGGTATCGTCGAGCTCGCCCGCCGCTACGCAGAAGAAGGGGCCGACGAGCTGGTGTTCTATGACATCACCGCCTCAAGCGATGCCCGGGTCGTTGACAAGAGCTGGGTGAGCCGGGTGGCGGAAGTCATCGACATCCCCTTCTGCGTCGCCGGTGGCATCAAAAGCGTTGAGGATGCCCGCCAGATCCTGGAATTTGGCGCCGACAAGGTCTCCATCAACTCACCGGCCCTGGCGGATCCAAGCCTCATCACCCGTCTGGCGGAGCGCTTTGGCGTGCAGTGTGTGGTGGTAGGGATCGACTCCTACTTCGATGCCGACACAGGTCACTATCAGGTCAAGCAGTTTACCGGTGACGAGAGCCGCACCCGCACCACGGCCTGGCATACCCTGGATTGGGTGCAGGAGGCGCAAAAACGCGGCGCCGGTGAAATCGTACTGAACGTGATGAACCAGGATGGCATGCGTCAGGGCTACGACCTCGAGCAGCTCAAGCTGGTCCGCGCCGTCTGCAAGGTGCCCCTCATCGCCTCCGGCGGCGCGGGTGCCATGGAACACTTTCGCGATGCCTTCACCCTCGCCGACGTGGACGGGGCCCTGGCCGCCTCCGTGTTCCACAAGGGCCTTATCCCCATTCCCGAATTGAAACGCTGGCTGAAAAATGAAGGAGTCGCCATCCGTGAGTAATCAAGATGTTGTAAACCAGACACCGCTGATTGAGCGCCTGGACTGGGCAAAGTGTGATGGCATGATCCCCGCCATAGTCCAGCATGCCGCCAGCGGCGAGGTGTTGATGCAGGGCTTCATGACCCGCGAAGCGCTGGAAAAAACCCAAACCACAGGTCAGGTTACCTTCTTCAGCCGCAGCAAGCAGCGTCTCTGGACCAAGGGCGAAAGCTCGGGCCATGTGCTCAAGCTGGTCACCATCAGCACCGACTGCGATCAGGACGCTCTGCTGATCGCAGCCAATCCGGTCGGCCCCACCTGTCATCTGGGCACGCCATCCTGCTTCGACGGCCACCCTGTGCCGCCGCTCGGCTTCCTGGCAGAGCTTGAGCAGATCCTGGCATCGCGCAAGGGCGCAGACCCCGCCACCAGCTACACCGCCAGCCTGTACGCCAAAGGCACCAAGCGCATCGCCCAGAAGGTGGGTGAAGAAGGTGTTGAAGTGGCACTGGCCGCCATGGCCAAGGATCGGGAAGAGCTCATCAACGAATCCGCCGACCTGCTCTACCACCTCACAGTCCTGCTGCAAAACGAGGGGCTGGGATTGAAGGATGTGGTGCAGCGGCTTTATGAGCGCCATAACAAGTGATCGTAAAACCGATTTGAAAAACGGGCCCTGATGGGCCCGTTTCTCCTTATGACATTCAGTCATGGGCTCCTGTACCAGAAGCCTGCATGGGTAGTTTTCTTATTTAACCTATGCGAGTCCAGAAACTCATATTCACCGAGTCCATCTCCAGCAGGGTCAGATACTCCCCTGCGACCTCATCGTGCAGCCACTGCTGGCAATACGCCTCGGCCAACGACTGGCTGGGAGCCATCACCAGATCGGCATAAACGCCATCAGCACCGCGCAGCAGGCAGTGAATGATGAGTTCGGACTGCTTGGCAAGAAACTCGGCCTCCACCCACTGTGACAAAACGAGCAGATCCTGCTCAGTCACACCCTCCTTGAGCCTGAAGGTGGCAAACTCCAGCCCCCCAACCCCTTGCATGCTGCCATTGATTATCATCTCGCACTCTCCATTGATATCCGTGTGTTTGGAGAAGCCAGCATAGAAGGGAGCCACTGACAGCCTTGTGTCAGTAGCCGGCGCTATTTTTTAACCTCCAGAGGCGCCATCAAGCAGGGGATTTTCCGCCTGGCGCACGGCCAGGTAGTTCGCCAGCGTCACACCTGTGGGCACGGAGTCCTCTTTGAAGCACAGTTCTAGGCTGCCGATTCGATCCACTCTAAAGTCCCGGTATGCTAGGCGCAGTGCGCACCAAGCACCCAATGTCCAGCATCCACCCCAGTAGAAGAGCCCCAGAGGATAGATGCGGCGCCGGGTCTGTCGGGCCAAGGCATCATCGTAGTCGATCTCCAGCCAGTGACCCGCGGTGATGGCGTCGTCTCCAGCCAGTGACCCGCGGTGATGGCGTCGTGCAGTTTATCCCAACGGGCGTACTCAGGACGCGCAGTCCGGTAGTCGGGTACTCGCACCACGGGAGTTTGCCCGCGGCCAGGCCCCCTTTCTGGCAAGGCGGCCTCTATCTTGGCGAGCAGTGCCCTAGCCGGATCCGCCAGCCCCTTGCCGGTCAGCACAGCCACCAGGTTCACTCCTATGATCAGCGCTTCCAGTTCGGCGTTGCTCAACTGCAGGGGAGCCAGCTCAAAACCCTCGCTTAGCCGATAGCCCAGTCCTGCCTCCCCATAGACGGGGATACCCGCCAGGGAGAGATCGTCCATGTAGCGATAGATGGTGCGCTCCGATACGCAGAGACGCTCAGCCAGTTCGCGGGCGGTCAGGGGCTGATGAGCCCGCAACAGATTGGTCAATTGAAACAGTCGATCCGATTTGCTCACTGGCAACCTCTTGCTTGCCGAACCAGGCTGGCATGGTAATCCGGGAGGAGACACCTTGACACGCCTTTGTAGTTCGAGCGCCTCTCATGGGCCCTCAACACGATGACAAGCTAAGGCCTCAAGCATTGCCGGTCATCGCCGGGTCGGCACGCAAAACGGGCCCATCAGGGCCCACTGCATTTCTTAAATAGCGCTGTATCCCCATTACCCCAACTGCTGGCGCAGCATGTATTTTTGCACCTTGCCGGTGGAGGTCTTGGGCAAGGGGGTGAAGATGATCCGCTTGGGGGCCTTGAAGTGTGCCATCTGCTCGCGGCAGAAGGCAATCAGCTCGGCCTGGGTGAGCTCGCGCCCCTCCTTGAGTTTCACGAAGGCGCAGGGTACCTCCCCCCACTTCTCGTCCGGCATGGCGATCACCGCCACCTCGTCCACGTCGGGATGGCGATAGAGCACGTCCTCCACCTCCAGGCTGGAGATATTCTCCCCGCCCGAAATGATGATGTCCTTGGATCTGTCCTTGATCTCCACATAACCGTCCGGGTGCCACACCGCCAGATCGCCGCTGCGAAACCAGCCCTCCGCCATCGCCTCGGCGCTGGCATCCGGGTTCATGAGATAGCCCTTCATCACCACATTGCCGCGCAGCACTATCTCACCCAGGGTCTTGCCATCCCGGGGCACAGGCTCGCCGCTAACCGGGTTGATGACCCGCATCTCCCCCTGCAGCGGGGATGCCACCCCCTGGCGCGCCTTGAGGCGGGAGAGCGCAGTTGCGTCCTGCCCCTGCCAGCTTCGCTGGGGTTCACACAGCACGCAGGGACCATAGGTTTCGGTGAGGCCATAGACATGGGTCACGGCTATCCCCATCGCCTCCATGCCGGCGATCACGGTCGCTGGCGGCGCCGCCCCCGCCGTCATCACCTTGATGGGGTGATTGAGCCCATATTTAAGCGCAGGGTCGGCGTTGTTGAGCATGTTGAGGACGATGGGCGCGGCGCAGAAGTGGCTCGCCTTGTGCTCGCGCAGGGCATCAAAGATGGCCCCCGCCTGCACATGGCGCAGGCAGACACTCACCCCGGCGGTGGCCGCCAGGGTCCAGGGGAAGCACCAGCCGTTGCAGTGAAACATCGGCAGGGTCCAGAGATAGATGGAGTGCTTGGGCAGCTCCCAGGAGAGCACGTTGTTGACCGCATTGAGGTGGGCACCACGGTGGTGATAGACCACCCCCTTGGGGTTGCCCGTGGTGCCCGAGGTGTAGTTCAGGGAAATCGCCTGCCACTCGTCATCCGGCAGCCAGCCGGGATCATCCCCGTTCCCTTGGGCAAGAAACTGTTCATAGTCGAGCTCGCTTATCAGCTCTCCCTCCCGATAGAGGGGATCGTCGATGGCGATGAGCAGCGGCTGCGTCTTGACAAGGGCCAGCGCCTTGCGCACCACGGCGCCGAACTCCCTGTCCACCAGCACCACCCTGCTCTGGGCATGCTGGAAGATGAAGGCCATGGACTCGGCATCGAGTCGGGTATTGAGCGTGTTGAGCACGGCGCCGCTCATGGGCACCCCGAAGTGGGCTTCGAACATCGCCGGGGTATTGGGGGCGACGATGGAGACGGTATCTCCCTCGCTTATACCATGCCGATGCAGGGCCGAGGCGAGCTGGCGGCAGCGCCGCTCGGTCTGGGCCCAGTTTTGACGCAAGGCCCCATGGATCAGCGCCAGATAGTCGGGATAAACCCGCGCCACCCGGGCCAGGAAGCTGATGGGGGTCAGCGCCTCGAAATTGGCGGGACTTTTATCAAGGCCGGCCTCGTAGATGTTCTGCTCTGTCATCGGGTTCCTTCCTCGCAGGTGGCACAAAGCGGCTGGATCGAATTGGGCGGGAGATCTCGCCGGCATCATGCACTGCACGGATCTCTTATGGGGCTGACAGCCTAGCAGCAGGGCCATGGCGGCAGGTATTAGCAAAACGTCTTAGGCGATGGCGCTGCCTGAGTTTTCACCCTGTCAGGCCGGTCACGATGCTGGGCATTGCCAGCCTTGAATAATATCAATCCATTATCAAACCGGTATGGGCTGCCATGCATTATTTACATATTTATTTGCAGTCCATGGCATTGTTGCCAATTATATCCACCAAATGAATCGAGATAATTATTGAATATAATAACTCCGTATGGGCATGGCATTGAAATTAACGACAAATTCATCAGCCAATATATTCTGTGAGCCAGCCCATAAAGCGAGCCGTGCTTCGTATTCATCCCGACACCAGCAGGTTATGGTTACATGGTGAAACAATCTACCGCATGCCCAATATCAGGCCAGACTTCTCGCCAACGAGTGCGCAATTACCAGTAGATCTGCGCACTCATACCTCATGACGAAGGAACCCTGTCGACCCGATATTCCGCCGAGCCCGAACCTGCTTTATCGAGGAGCATTTATGTGTGCCGAGCCGAATACCAAACCACGCAGACAATTTCCCACTGCCTTTACCATTTTGTTTCTTATTATGTTGCTGGCTATTGCCCTGACCTGGATCATTCCGGCAGGGGCCTATTCCAAGCTCTCCTATAACCCGGCCAACCACACCCTGATGATCAATAGCCCGCAGGGGGAAATAAGCCGGGTGCCCGCCACCCAGAGCGAGCTTGAAAAACTCAATATCAATATCGGGGTGGTACAGTTCACCAGCGGCACCATCCGCAAGCCCATCGCCATTCCCGGCACCTATGAGCGGCTGGCGCAGGCCCCCAAGGGACTCGCCGACGTGGCGGTCAGCATGGTCAAGGGCACCATAGAGGGGGCTGACATCATCGTCTTCATCCTGGTGCTGGGCGGGCTCATCGGCGTCATCAACAAGACCGGCGCCTTCAGCGCCGGGCTGGTGGCGCTGTCGCGCAAGACCCGGGGCAACGAATTCATGTTCGTGGCGCTGGTTTGCGTCGTCATGGCGCTGGGGGGCACCACCTGCGGGCTGGAGGAAGAGGCAGTCGCCTTCTACCCCATACTGGTGCCCATATTTCTGGCGCTCGGCTATGACGCCATCGTCTGCGTGGGTGCCATCTTCCTCGCCGCCTCCATGGGCACCACTTTCTCCACCATCAACCCCTTCTCTGTGGTGATCGCCTCCAACGCAGCCGGCATTCCCTTCACCGAGGGGCTGATCTTTCGCGCCGTCGGCTGTCTGGTGGGCACCCTGGTGGTCATTGGCTATCTCCACTGGTACTGCAAGAAGATCAAGGCCAACCCGGCCTTCTCCTACACCTATGAGGACAGATACAGCTTCCGCGCCCGCTTCCTCAAAGAGGACGCACTGGATGAAGGGGTCCCCTTCACCCTGCGCCGCAAGATCATTCTGACCCTGTTCATCCTCGCCTTTCCGCTCATGGTGTGGGGCGTCTCCATGGCCGGCTGGTGGTTCCCGCAGATGGCGGCCTCCTTCCTCGCCGTCGCCATCATCATCATGTTTATCTCGGGACTGAAGGAAAAAGAGGCGGTCGAGTCCTTCACCCAGGGCGCCTCCGAACTGGTGGCGGTGTCGCTGATCATCGGGCTGGCGCGCGGGGTCAATCTGGTGCTGGATCAGGGGATGATCTCGGACACCATACTGGCTTACGCCTCCGATCTGGTCTCCGGCATGCACGGCGCCGTGTTTGCAGTGGCCCAGATGCTGGTGTTCACCCTGCTGGGGCTGGTGGTGCCCTCTTCCTCCGGGCTCGCCGTGCTCTCCATGCCCATCATGGCGCCGCTGGCGGATACAGTGATGATCCCCCGCTATATCGTGGTGTCGGCCTACAACTGGGGGCAATACGCCATGCTGTTCCTGGCCCCCACCGGGCTGGTGCTGGTCACCTTGCAGATGCTCGGCATCCAGTTCAACCAGTGGGTCAAGTTCGTGTTGCCCATGGTGGGCTTCGTGCTGGGCTTTGGCGCCCTGATGCTGGTGGTGCAAGTGATGTTGATCTGAGGCGGACCTCACCAGAGCGCGCCCGTCCCACAGTGCTTGGCGCGCTCTATGCGGCCAGGCTTCAGCGGCTCGGAGAAACGCCCTCTCACTCGTGCATCAATGGCGCACCCTGCCCTGTTGGCGAAAACAGTAGAGCTTGAGGCTGATGTCGACTATGTCGGCGGGCAGCTCCTGCGCCACTTCGGAGAGGGGTTGATAAAGGGATGCCAACAGCAATTGAGCCTGCTGCTGGGTGATAATCCGGGCCTGTACGGCCGGCTGTATCCATCTTGGCAACATCGACATAAGTCCCCCTTGCCGATTGTCTCTTTCATTCGCTACGCGATGACGACGGTGTCACTTCATCACCGTCCTTTCACTCTCTTGCCAAAAGACCAAGCATAATGCTTGCCGTGATCTCTTATCGGCAATGGGAGCGCTTTATCACAGCGATTTATCAAGCAGTTGCTGCCAGCATGCAAGATGCCCGGACCCGTCTCAGGGGGCAAACGCAGCCAATCCCCCTACAGCCAGAGACACAAGCGGCGATGGCTTGACGCAAAATGAGCACAAAGAGCCCATATGAATCGCAAAATGCAACTTCGCCACCCGACCCAAAGCAACATGCCCACGTCCCAGCCAGACCTCCACGGCCTTTGTCGCCAAAGCCAGACACCTTTTTGACGAGGGACTTTTCGGTGCAGTCAGAGGCTGTCGTGCCTGAGCGGTGCGCGCCTTGTTCATCCCCCGGGTTGTGCCAAGATCGCGGCAAGCAACAGCCGCATCAGGTGATGCATTTCAGGAGAACGCAAAATGAACAAATCCATGTTGGCAGGTGTCGGGATCGGTGTGGCCTCTGCGCTGGCATTGTCGGCCGCAGCCAGCGGATCCCTGTTTTCATCCAAGCCCCAGTTTGCCGAGGTACTGGCCAGCAAGCCGGTGACCGAGACCATCAAGACACCCCGTCAGGAGTGCCACAACGTCACTGTGACCCACCGCAAACCCGTGCAGGATGAGAACAAGATCCTGGGTACAGTGGTTGGCGCCGCGCTCGGAGGCGTGCTTGGCAACCAGTTTGGCGGTGGCAGTGGCAAGAAGGTAGCCACAGCCGCGGGGGCCGTGGCCGGTGGTTACGCAGGCAATCAGGTGCAGGGCAATATGCAGGCAGGTGATACCTACACCACCACGCAGCAGCGCTGCAAGACGGTGCAGGAGAGCAGCACCCGTACCCTGGGTTATGATGTCACCTACCGCCTCGCCGGTCAGGAAGGAGTCATTCGCATGGACAAGGCCCCCGGCGCCACCATACCGGTCAAGGATGGCAAGCTGGTGATCGACAGCACTCAAGGCTGATCCTTACCCGTCAGGCTCCTGCGCCAAACGAAGGCCCATCATAGCGATGGGCCTTTTTATTGCGCACGCCCCTGCGCTGCTCACCAGCAAGGCATTGGACTCGCCAGCAGCCTGAATTCAGAGGGTGGCAACTGCCGGCAAGGATCGTCTTGCACACATTATTGCCAGTCAAAAGGCCAGCAAAAAGGGGCCCGCAGGCCCCTTGTATCACGCATGTTCATGACACCTATCAGTGACGGCCAAACGGCCACCAGGACTTGTCGTTGTCCTTGATATCAACCAGGGTCTCCTGCACTGCGCCCGGTTTGCCCCCCTGCAGCTGACGCAGACTCACCTTGAACTGCTCGGTGGACTCGACAAACCAGTCATCCAGGATCAGCACCTTGATGGACTTGCTGCCCCCCTCACCGGCGGCCCAGCTCACCGACTGACTGAACCAGGGCAGGAAATCCAGTCCCCAGCGCGCCGTGATCCCCTCAAGGCCCAACTGGGCACGGGCCGGCTTGCTCAGATCGCCGCTGCGTATCACGGGGATCTCGGCAAACCACTGCCCCTCGTTCACCGTCATGCTGGCGCGGGCCAGCGCAATGGTGGACGGCGCCAGCTTGTCCTTGATGGTCACCAGGGTCTGGCGCTGCTCACCCAGCGCAGCGCCGCTCGCATCGAACAGCTCCAGGGTGAAGGTCTCATCCCCCTCGCGCAGGGTGTCGCTCTTCACCGGAATAGTGATGGTCTGGCTGTCGCTCTGGCCGGCCGCCCAGTTGAGGGTGCCGGTCAGTGGCGCCACATCATTGGCATCGGCGCTGCCAAAGGCGATGCGGTAGCTGACGCTGGCCTCGCCATGGCTGCCATCGCGGCGGCTGACGGTGAGGCTCAGGGTGCTGCCCTCCTCCACGCTGGCGGCCGCGCTGTCCAGACTGATCACCCCGGCAGGCGGCAGCGGATACTGGATCGCCACCAGCACGGGATCGTGATCCGAGGCGCTGAAGGGGCCGTCCGATTTGGCCAGCTGACCCGTGTACTTGCTGCCGTACTCAAAGAAGTTGCTCTCGGCGGAGTTGATGTGCCAATCCTCGATGCCGATCACCTTGGCCGCCAGGCTGGGGTTGGCCAGGGCGTGATCCAGATTGCCAAGCTCCCCCTCGTAGCTGTAGGAGTAGGTGTCGGTGCCATGGAAGCGGGTATTGAGGTTCACAAAACCATATCCCTTGCCAAGGGCACTGCCGCTCTCCTCGAAAGGCTGGCCCGCCAGTGTGGTGAAGGAGGCGCTCATGATCTGGCGCGGCTGCGCGGCCGGATCATAGCTGGTCAGCACCCGGATGGGGTCCTCCATGCCATAGGCGTTCAGGTCGCCGATGAGCAGCAGATCCCCGCTCATGTCCTTGAGACGCTCCCCCAGCACCTTGGCGGCGGAGACCCGAAGCGCGTTGCAGTGACCCTGGCCATCCAGCGGATCGGCGCTGGCATAGTCGGGGTAATCCTCAAAGCAGGCGGAGCCCTTGGACTTGAGGTGATTGACCACCAGCGTCAGGGGCGCATCCCCCTTGGGCGAGCTGAACCGCTGCAGCAGCGACTCGCGCATGCCCTGGTTGATGGCAACCGGCTTGCCGCTGGCGTCCACCGCCTCGGCCTGCTGCACCGGCAGCACTATGAGGCTGGCGGCACCTTGCGGCGTCACGCTGGCGGGCCGGTAGATGAGGCCCACCGTAATGGCGTCGGTACCTATGGGCTGGCCATCGGGCGAGGCAATCCAGCGGTAGTGATCCGCTTCATCCGGCTGGGCGGCGTTGAGGGCCTCGACCAGATTGGCGATGGCGGAGTTGTCGCCGTAGCCGTTGTTCTCTATCTCCATCAGCCCCACCACATCGGCATTGAGGCGGGTGATGGCGCTGACGATTTTGGTACGCTGCTTCTCGAACTCCGCCACTGTCAGGGCGCCACGGTTGCTGCCGGTGGGGTTGGCATCCCCGCCCACCACTGTGGTGAAGAAGTTGAGCACGTTGAAGCTGGCTACCCGCAGATCCCCCGCCTCGGCCAGCTCAGGGGTCTCTACCCTGTCCCAGCCGCTGTGGTCTATGTCACTGCTGTCGATGCGGTTGCTCGCCACCAGCCGGAACAGGTTGTAGGAGTAACCCAGCGCCCCCTCCAGCCCGTTGAGTTTGTCGCCAATGCGCAGGTAGCCATCTTCGGCATTGAAGGCGGGATACCAGGGCAGCACCCCATCCGGCGCCTTGGCGTCCGTCTCCACCACCAGCTGGTTTTGCTGGTTGCGCAGGGCCCACTGGCTCGCCTCCTCGCTTTGGGCGGCAAACTTCTGGGTCGACTTGATGAGGGGGGCGCCATAAGAGAGCACCAGGTTGTTGCGCTTGCCGTCGTAATCGAAACTGAAGTTGCGGGTCACCACCAGGCTGGACTCGGGTACCAGCCGCACCTGCATCCCCTCGTGGCGCTCCAGCAGCTGGTTCAAGGTCTCACCCGCCACCGGCACCAGATCCACCGCAGGGGGCAAGGCCACCATGGGCTGGGTCACCACCAGTTCATCGGCATTGATCTGGGTCTGGTTGAAGTACTCCTTCACCTTGCCCGAGACGCACACCTCGGCCCCCGGCACTATGGCGCTGTTGGCCTGGGTGCTGTAGACGAAGAGACCGTCAGAGCTGGCCGGATCCCCGTCCCCTTGCGGATCCTGAATGAAGAAGCCCTTGTAGAGGCCATTCACCACCTGGGTGACGACACCACGGGTGGCATGGGCCTGCTCGGATTCAAACTTGCCGACCGGCACCAAAGGGCTGCTGCTGCCGGAGCCCTGAATGGCGGGCACGGGTATCAGCTGATCAACCGGGCAGACGAAAGCCGGGGGCAGAGTGCCATCGCAGGGGCCATCGCCACTGCAACCCAGGCCACTGGCGTCATCCTTAGGGGCAGCCACGTATTCAAGCGCCGGATTGAAGGGGCCAGCAGCATCAGTCCGGCCCTGATTGACAGTGGCTTTGCGGCGCAGTGTCATGTCCAGGGTCGAGACGCTGCCGGACACCCAGGCCGTGCCCGGATCCACCCCCACCTGGCCGAAGCTGTCCACTATCTCGCTGCCGCGATAGAGCACCAGGGCATCGTCACCGTTGAACACCAGGTTGCCGCTGGTCTGATTGGCCTTGGCCAGGATCTCGGCGTTGGCGGAAGGATTGGCCAGCACCAGGCTGGCGCCCGGGGCCAGGGTGCCTTGCAGCGCCAGGCTGTTGGTGGGGGCATCGGTGAGAGGTTTGCCGTTGGCATAGAGCGCCAGCCGGTATTCAGAGAGGTCGACGGGCGTCGCGCCCAGATTGCTCAGCTCCACCGCCTTGTTGTTACTGGATCCTTCCAGATATTCGCTGATCAGCAGTTGTGCCTGTACCTGTCCTGACAGCGCCAGCCCGACCGCGAGCGCCACCAGAGAGTGTCTTCCTGACATAGCCAATGTTCCTTTTCTTATTAGCAGATATGTTATTGGCGCCCCGCGTTATGCGGGCCGCAGCACCTTATTGCACGTATAAAAACAACGGATATAGGCCCTTGGCCAAATATCGCGCCTACTCTGCCCGTTTGGCCGCACCACCGCCGCGAGCTGGCTAACAATTACAGAAAATTGTTGCGAACTGGTGACGGGAAATAATGGGAGAAAAAGGATAATCGGATCATCTGACTGCCATCGCGCAAGGTGTGGCATTTGCTGCCGTCAATATCTCGTTGCGGCGTAGAACATGGCGACACAAGCTGACATAAGAAGCAAAAACAGCAGCTTGAAGACAGGGTGCCATCACGGCTTTCATACCAGCGCGCCAGAAATCACCCGGGAGCGAACAGGGAAATCTGGCAGGAAATAGCAACAACCATGACAAAAACACGGCTATGCAGAGACTCATGACCGCATCTGATATATAGGCTGCTTGCCGAGGCAAAACATCGCTCTATTAATGACAAAAAGATTTATACCCCCCTCCTCGACCCACACCTATGCCCTCCTCCTTTGATTGCAGAACGGAAGATCCACCATGCTGCGTCCTTATCAACACTCGCCAAAACGGGAAAAGGGCTGGTTCGAACCAGCTGAAAATGGCTGACGATATGATCTAACCAGAGAAGAAGAGAGCCTATTGAAACAGTATTTTATCCTGGCGGACACAGCCCTCATAAAAAGAGGACCGACCATGCAAAAGCTCATTGCTTTTTGAATTGTGAATAGCAATAGTTCTCACTTCTTTTTGTGGTGTTCACCCCCTCCGAGGTTATCAAAGATGTTTCGTCACCCCATGGCAAAGCTGCTTCTGCTTGGCCAGCTCACGCTCATGAGCTGGATGGTACAAGCAACCGCCCCCGTTGAAGTGGAAGATGTGATGGGCCGCAAAGTCTCATTGACGCTGCCTGCCAAACGTATCGTACTTGGTTTCTATCCCGAGGATTACCTGGCCGTGGCCGGAGAAGGTGGTGCCGATCGCCTGGTGGGCATCTCCCGTGGCTGGTTCGTCAAGTCCCGTCCCGCCATCTGGTCCCTCTATGTCGCCAGCCTGCCGCAACTGGCCCAGGTGCCCGACCTTGGCAACGTTCAGGATCAGAGCTTTTCCATCGAGAAGACCCTGGCCGTCAGGCCTGATGTGGTGATCCTGGCCCAGTGGCAATATGAGGCCCTGGCCCCTGATCTGCCGCGCCTCGAGCAGGCGGGCATCCCAGTGGTGGTGGTCGACTACAACGCCCAGACCCTTTCACGCCACATGGCAAGCACCCTGCTGCTTGGCAAGGTGACCGGCCAGGAGGCCCGCGCCCGCAAGATGGCCGACGAATACATGGCCAAGATTGAGACCATCCGGTCGCGCATCGCTCAGGCGAAACGCCAGCCGCCCCGCGTCTACATCGAGCTCGGGGACAAAGGACCGGCCGAGTACAGCTACACCTATGGCAAGGACATGTGGGGCGCCATGGCCCTGCTGGCGGGCGGTGATAACGTCGCGGCCCCCTTCGTAGAACGCTGGGGCCCCATCCACCCGGAGCAACTGCTGGCGAGCAAGCCGGAGGTCATTCTGATGGCGGGCTATGAGAGCGTGAGCAGCGAGCAGGCCATGCAGGTCGGTCAGGATATTTCGGCCCAGACGGTGCATGCCCGCCTGCAGGGGTTTGCCGCCCGCCCGGGCTGGCGCGATCTGCCTGCGGTGCAGCAGGGTCGCCTCTATGCGGTCTATCACGGCGCCACCCGCAGCATCATGGACACCGCCCTCATCGAGTTCATGGCCAAGGCGTTCTACCCCGACTTGTTCGAGGATCTCGACCCCCTGGCCACCTATCAGGGCTTCTACCACGCCTATCTGCCCATTCGCCCGCAGGGCACCTTTATGCTGGGTATCAAGTAATGGCAGGTTGAACCTGACGGGCCGGACTTTCCCGACCCGAGTCGGGAAGTTCCTCTTCGTCATCCCTCTTTAACCCTTGCGGGCGCTCCTTGAGAGCGCCCGCTCAGGATGGTTATCATGAATGATTTGGCTGCCTTGCAGCAGACCCTCACCCGTCAGCGGCAACGAGAACGCCGTCGCTGGCACTGGCTGGCGCTGCTCGCTCTGGTGCTGTGCATCACGCTGGTGCTCGACATCGCCACCGGCCCTTCCTTGCTGCCCCTTGGCGAGGTGGTCGATGCCCTGCTCTCTCCCGCCCAGGCGGACTCCATGACCCGCACCATCGTCTTTGATATGCGCCTGCCCATCGCCCTGATGGCCCTGGTGGTCGGCGCCTCGCTCGGGCTTGGCGGCGTCCAGATGCAGACCCTGCTGGACAACCCCCTGGCCAGCCCCTACACGTTAGGGCTAGCGGCAGCAGCCGGGCTTGGCGCCGCACTGGCGCTCTATACCGGCGGTCTCGGGCTCCCTCCCCTGATTGCCATTCCGGCCGGGGCCTTCATCCTGTGCATGTTTGCCGCCAGCCTCTTGTTTGGCCTCGCCATGATACGCAACATCAGCAGCCAGACCCTGATCCTGGCGGGCATAGCCCTGCTGTTCCTGTTCCAGTCCCTGCTCTCCCTGCTGCAGTTTCTCTCCTCCCCCGAGCTCAACCAGCAAATCATGTTCTGGCTGTTTGGCAGCTTGATGCGCACCACCTGGGATGCCCTGATCATCACTGCCGCCGTTACCCTGATCTGCACCCTGCTCATCTACCGGGATGCCTGGGCCCTCACCAGCCTGCGCCTCGGGGAGGCCAGGGCACGGAGCCTGGGGGTCAACGTGGACAGACTGCGCATGAAGACCCTGATCCTGGTCGCCCTGCTCACCGCCACCGCCACCAGCTTTGTCGGCGTCATCGGCTTCGTCGGCCTGGTGGCCCCCCACATAGCCCGCATGCTGGTGGGGGAAGATCAGCGCTTCCTGATCCCGCTATCGGCCCTGTGCGGCGCCTGCATGCTGTCGGCAGCCTCGGTGCTCTCCAAATCCATCGTACCCGGCTCCCTCTTTCCCATCGGCATCGTCACCGCCCTGATTGGCGTGCCCTTCTTCATCTGGCTGATCCTCGGCAAGGGGCGTAAACGTGCTTGAAATATCCCGACTATCCCTCTCCCTTGGACAGCAGACCCTACTGCGGGATCTGAGCCTGACTCTGCACCCGGGTCAGGTCCATGTGATCATCGGTCCGAACGGGACCGGCAAGACTTCCCTGATGCGCGCTCTCTTTGGGGAACTGACCCCAGCCGGCGGCGACATCCGCCTGGGGGGCCAGAGCGCCCGCCAGATGATGGTCGCCAAATGGCGCCAGCAATTTGGTTACATGCCCCAGAACATCCAGCTGGAGCTGGACTTGAGCGTCATCGAGGTGGTGGTACTGGGGCGCCTCGACAGCCTCTCCATGCGCCTGGCGGACGAAGACATACTGGCGGCCGGCCGCGCCCTGCAGGCCCTTGGCATCGCCCATCTGGCGGATCGCCCCCTTTACTCCCTAAGCGGCGGCCAGCGGCAGATGGTGCTGTTTGCCCAGGTACTGCTGCGGGATCCCCGCATCATGATGCTGGACGAGCCGGTCAGCGCCCTCGACCTTCACCACCAGATGCAACTGATGGAGCACCTGTGCCAGCAGACCCGGGAGCAGCAGTGGATCACCCTGGTAGTGCTGCACGATCTCAACCTGGCGGCCCAGTTTGCCGATCAGCTGATCGTGCTGGCAGATGGCGACTTGCAAGCCTTCGGCCCACCGGCCCGGGTGCTTGATGCGGCCTTGATTGAGCGGCTCTATCAGGTGCCGGTGCAGATAAGCCACGATCAGAGCGGCATCCCCTTCCTTCGTACCCTGCGCAGGCAATCATGACACGATCGACCATGATACCGCCTGCGGCATGCTGGCAACTGCCCGCAACCGGCGCCCGGGTGAACAACGCATGAGCCGCGCCTCCTACTGGCGGGACTGGCAGGGCATGAGCCCGGCCGCCCGCCTGCTCATCATCAATGGCCTGGCGTTCAATCTCGGCTTCTACATGATGATGCCCTTCCTGGCCCAGCACATGGGCAGCGGGCTTGGCCTCGCTGGCTGGGCCTGTGGTCTGGTCATGGGGATGCGGGTATTCAGCCAGCAGGGTCTGTTTCTGCTGGGGGGGACTCTGGGGGATCGTATCGGCTATCACACCGCCATCGTCTGGGGGTGCCTGGTGCGGTCATTAGGCTTCGTGCTGCTGGGCTGGGCCGAGTCCCTGTCCATACTGCTGCTGGCGGCCGCCCTCACCGGCTTTGCCGGGGCCCTCTTCACCCCCTGCGCCCAGGCCTATCTGGCCAGCGAATGCAGCACCCCGAGCCAGCGCCAGCGCGCCTTCGCCCTGCACAATCTCGCCAGCCAGGCGGGCATGCTGCTCGGCCCCCTGGTCGGCCTGACCTTGACCCAGCAGAGCTATGCCCTGACCGGGCTCTTGGCGGCGAGCCTGTTTGCTCTGTTGGGGATGCTGCAGTATCGGGTGCTGCCCAAGCGCCCAGTGAATAACCAGACCCCGCACGGCGCCATTCTGAGCCAATGGCGGGACATCCTGCGCCAGCGCCCCTTTATGCGGTTCACTCTGCTGGCGGGCAGCTATCAGATCCTGTTCCATCAGCTCTATCTTGCCCTGCCCGCCCATATCCAGAGCCTGCCGGACGCCACTCACCTGCTCGGCGGCGTCTTCACCCTCTCGGCGGTGATCGGCGTCCTGCTCCAACTGCCGGCCTCACGCCTGGTGGAACGCCACCTTGGTGTGCCGCTGGCCATGGGGCTGGGTATCGGACTGATGGGGCTGAGCTATCTGGCCCTGCCTCTGCTGGCCCCCTGGCCGACGGTGGGGGTATTGGCGCAGGTGGCCCTGCTTTCCTTGGGCTCCATTCTCTGCTTCCCGCTCTTTGCCGCCCAGTTGCCCCGCTACGCGCCCCCTGACCAGCTCGCCAGCTACTACGGCTTCTATGCCAGTGCGGGTGGCTGCATGGCGCTCTTTGGCAACCTGCTGATCGGTTTTATGCTGGGGGATGCGGGGACCCGTCCCGCCACCGCCATCTGGCTCTTGCTGGCATTGACGGGGGTGCTGGCAGGATTCGGACTCTACTCTCAGTTGCGATCCGGCAAGCATGGCAGCTCGCCTCTGCCCGAATGACAGAGGTGGTAGATACTGCGGGCCATGTTAACGACAGGAGTTCAACTGTTCAGATGCAGCGCCAGCCAGACTGCCAGGGGGATCACCACCACCGAGAGCGCATTGCCGCCAAGTACTATGCTGGCCACTTTTTCAGGCTGGCACTGGTATTGCTCACAGAGCATGTAATTTAATACCGCCGGGGGCAGCGCCACCGACAGCATCAGCAAGGGTAACCACTCCGCCTGTAGCGGCAACAACCAGACCACCAACCCGAATGACAAGCCGCCAGCCAGCAGGTAAAGCAGGTTGCATTTGAGTGCCAAGCCTAGGTGGCCCAGCTCCCCCTCCATCAGCCGAACACCTAAGGCAAACAGCATCAGCGGCACCGAGATCTGGCCTAGCAGAGTCGCGCTTGTCACCAGGTATTCCGGCAACGGTATCTGCAAGTTGGCCACCAGCAAACCGGCGAAGGCGGCCCACAGCACGGGGCTTTTCAGCCAGAGCCAGCGGGAAGTATTGGCCGAGAGGATAAACATGCCCACCGAGAAGTGGAGCAGGTTGGAGAGCACGAACAATATGATGATGGCGCCGAGCTGCTGCTCGCCAAAGGCCAGCACCATCAAGGGGATACCGAGGTTGCCTGTGTTTCGAAACATGGCGGGCAGGATCAGTGCCGGTCTGCTGATCTCCTTTAACCTGAGCAGGGAGAGCAAGAGTCCGGGCAACAGGATCACCAGTACCCCTGCCGCGATCAGTGGCAGATGGGCCATCAAGGCCAGCGGATATTTGACCAGCGCCGAAAACACCAGCGCCGGTGTGAACAACTCTATATTGGCCCGATTGACGTAACCCAGGGCCCCGCCCGGTCGCAACCGACCATAGAGGGCACCGAGCCCCACCACGGCAAACACCGGTATGACAATATTGAGCAGCGCACTGAACATGAGCGGGTCCGTTTACAATTCGCGGGCGGGTGGCCCCATCAGCATGATGGGGTCCAGCGTCACTTCCAAGTCGCCGTTGCTGACCCAGAGCTGACCGTCGGAGATGGTGCAGGTGAGGTGCATGGTGCGCGCCACCATGGCGGTGAGCGGCAGTGTCTGGGTGTCGGAGAGCTCGATCACTGTGAGGTTGTCGTGCTGGCTGAGCTTGCCCTGATTCTGCTTCCACCAGACGCTGGTGCCACGGCCACCGTAGAGATAGAGCACGACGTGACGGGAGCGGTTGCATGCTTTTTTCAGGCGACGCTCGTCCGGCTGACCCAGCTCAATCCAGAGCTCAATCTCATCGGAATAGTTCTTGCGCCACAGCTCG
This sequence comes from Aeromonas sp. TS_SC_11, assembly GCF_057318915.1. Lineage (NCBI taxonomy): Bacteria > Pseudomonadati > Pseudomonadota > Gammaproteobacteria > Aeromonadales > Aeromonadaceae > Aeromonas > Aeromonas sp. TS_SC_11. The sequence goes on along the minus strand of NZ_CM170470.1, from coordinate 3,402,839 downwards.
GGCTCGTCATCGGCAGAGAGACCCTTGGTGAACTCCAGACGCTCGGCGGCATGCCAGGCGAAGGCCGCCAACCGGATCATCATGCGCTCATCGGTCTCGGAAGGGTGACGGGCCAGTGTCAGGGAGACGTCCTGATACTGGTGGCGGTCCATGTCGGACAGGCTGAGTTGAGCCTTGAATACGGTTGCCTTGAGAGCCATAGAAAATCTTGGATACCTTGAAGTGGTCAATCCGGACCGGATCAATCCAGAGTGGAAAAACTGCGCGCCAGTGTAATCAAAATCCACGCCAGGTTCGACCACCTTGGCCATGCATTTGGCCGATATTCCGCGGTTCACTGCCGAAAAAGCGTTAAAAAACAGCAACCGGCCCATGGCATTCGTACAACCTTGCCTGATGGCGGGCTGAGCCGCTTGGTAAAGGGAAACCCTTGAGAAACAAATGCCAGTCCGAAGACTGGCATTTGGCGGTATGAACGAAAGAAGCGGATCACTTCTCGGCGGACTTGACCCCGAAGGCATTGAGCAGCAAGCAGCAGGTCACTGCCACTGCCACAAACCCGCTCAGGAAGATAAAGGGCATGGCCCCGTATCCCAATACAGTCCAGATGGTTTGTTCAAGCAGACTCATCGTGTGTCCTTCATCCAGTGAAATGGGTGTCCCTTTCGTGACGGAGTTATCTCCCCGTTCCTGATAATGCTATTTGAACCCAACGGTTGCCTGAGTCCTATGCCACCAAAGTAATAAATAGGGGGCAAGTTTGCGCTGGATCAATTATTTAGCCCTTGCCCAAGGAAAATATGGTCACAATTCCATCCATTGTCAGCGTGCGCCCCCATACCAGAGCAGGAAAAGTGGGGAAAAGGGCTCCGGCAGCAGGCATTTGGATCAAAAATCGGCCATGACGATCACCTTGGATCACTGGATTCGCTGCCAGTTTGCACGCCAGGTAGCATGGGAACGTGCCAGAAACCGCTTTGAAAATAGGCCCTCCTCGACAGCAATACACTGGCAGGCAAGTGCCGCTTGCGCCAAATCAATCGCCGACATTTGTGCTTTTCTTCGCCAATAGCTTGGCCCAGACGGCAACCTTGTGGCACTCTGGGACGTCAACGGACAGACTCACAGACACCTAGGGTGTCACCACTGCAAAAGGAGCAACACAGATGGCCAAAGCCAGCAAGAAAGATATCAAGAAGAAAATCGCCGCTCGCCTCGAGAAAATTGCCAAGCACGAAGGCAAGATCAAGAAGCTGAAAAAAGCCCTGAAATAAGGGTCGGCACGATAAAAAAACCGCCTGATTGTTATCTGGCGGTTTTTTTATTTCCGCGTCATTGCTGTGCCGTACCCGCTGGCCATGCTTGCTATCGAACGAACACCCCCTCTCGTTTTGCTTGTCCAGCAAGCGGGCACAAAGATCCTGTACCCGGCCCTCATCAAACAGTGACATCACGGCTCCTTGTTACGGTGTCATATGAATAATTAGAGGTGATTTCACCGTCCATTACCGTGATCGGTCTCGCGCATGAGCAATGGTCATGAGCAATAGGTAGTGGCGCCGTATTGCACACCGGCTTGGGCAGCAAGACAGGCCTGGTCGACCAGAGGCGACCACAGAGTAACTGGCAAACCCGAGGCAAACACGGCAAGCTGGATGTGTCTGTGTTGGCCAGACGCGTGCCTCTGTGGGGATGCATGCCTTGCTGACACCCTATTCCCGAGGGCACCCCATGAACCAGTCGACAGAAAAGCAGCCGGTTTCATCCTGGCATGTGTCGGACATCCGCGAGCTGGCCAGATTGCTCACACAAGCCCTGCCCGCCGCCATACAGATCACGGAGGCTGTCCACCAGGCGGTATTGAGTGGCATGGGCATAAAGGGCAAGGGGGAGGGGGAAACCCGGGGCATCACAGGTTTTGTCTACCGGGGGATCCACAGGGCGGCCGACCAGCTCGGCAGTGGCATCAATGCCGTGCTCGCCCGCGTGCCGGTGCCGCTCGCTCAGGAAGCCATCCCCGAAACCCCCAAACGCGCCTCCCTGCTCGCGACCCTCAACGGCGTGATGGGAGACAAGCTGGTCGCCAGCCACAATGCCCTCGCCACTCCCATGACACTGCGCTATCAGGGGGCGCCCCTGAACTGGCACGCCATGCCCCCTGAACTTGCTGGTCAAAGCCGGGTGCTGCTGATGGTGCATGGCCTGTGCATGAATGATCTGCAGTGGCAAACCCAAACCAAGGGGAAGGACAAAGAGCAGACGCTCAACCATGGGGAGATACTGGCCAGCACCCTGGGTTATGTGCCCGTCTATCTGCGCTACAACTCAGGGCTGCCGATTTCGCAAAACGGGCGGGAACTGGCGAGCCAGCTGGCGCAGCTGGTGACTCACTGGCCCAGCCACATCAGCGAGATAAGCGTGCTGGCCTACAGCATGGGCGGGCTGGTGATCCGCAGCGCCTGTCACTATGCCAGTCAGAGCGAGGCGAGCTGGCCAAACGTCCTGAGAAATCTGGTGTTTCTGGGGACCCCCCATCATGGGGCCCCCCTGGAACACGCAGGTCACTGGCTGGAACAACTGCTGCCTGCCACCGCCTACACCGAGCCGTTTGTCAGACTGGCACGGCTGCGCAGTGCGGGTATCAAGGATCTGCGCCACGGCACCCTGCTCGACGACCAAGACCCTACCCGCGATACGGCGTCAACGGATCCGCGCCCGCCTCTGCCCCTGCCGGCAGGCGTCGCCTGCTTTGCAATAGCCGCCACGACGGCAGCCAAACGCAATCTGTTGGCAGATAGATTGATTGGCGATGGCCTGGTCCCCCTGCGCAGTGCCCTTGGGCAGCACAAGGAAGCCCGCCACCAGCTGGCATTTGCGCTATCCCACTGCTGGATTGCCTATCGCACCAGCCATATGGCCCTGCTCGGCAGCCCCCAGGTGACTCGTCAACTGCTGCACTGGCTCACGCCTCTTCACCAACAAGCAGAAGATGGCTGCCCGTCAGAGGGAAATGCACAAGCAGTTCCCCTTGCTCAATAAGCTGACATCCGCCCCCATAATGAAAAATCCGCCAGCTGGCGGATGTTTCATTGCGTGTCGGTCATATCAAGCGGGCACGGCCGAAGACCCTGATTGAACTGCCGGGTTCGGCCGGGATCTCGGCGTGCAGGTGTGACGCCATGCCCATATCCTCTCCCTGAAAGAGATCTATGATGCCGCCATGGGGCCAATGGATATCGCGCAGATAACCGGCAAAGGCAGCCGTCGCCGCGCCGGTGGCTGGATCTTCGTAGACGCCGCCATAAGCAAAGGGATTACGGGTGTGAAACAGCTGCTCACGGGCGGCATGGGCCAACAGTATGGTCACCAGCCCTTCCCTTCGCATCAAAGTGCGCCCCTGCTCCAGCTCATACTCCATGGCCGCAAGGGCGGCACGGCTGTTCAGGGCCAGCACCAGATGATCGGCGCCGCCATGAATGAGCGCGGGGGGAATACGGGGATCCAGATCCGCGGGCGTGTAACCGAAGAGATCCAATGCGGCGGCCACCAGTTCGGCCGTGGCCGGTTTGCTGTGAGTAGGCGGCGATTGCAGGGCGGCCTGCCAGTGCCCTTCCCCATCCAGCCAGCCCGATACCTTGATCACCGCCTGATTGAGGTGCAGTCCATACTCCCCTTCCCCAAAGCGCCGCGCCAATGCCACGCCGAGGGCTATGGTGGCATGGCCACAGAATGGCACCTCAGCCTCGGGAGAAAAGTACCGTACCCGCCATTCCCGCAGCTCGGCGGTTGGCTCAACTGCCTGTGCGCCTTGGGGCAAGGGCGTTGACATGGGTGCGGCGAAAGCGGTTTCCGAAAATCCCACTTCGGCGGCAATATGCTGCATCTCGTGTGCGCCGGGCAAGCTGGCGCCAATCCAGACACCGGCAGGGTTGCCCCCTTGCAGCCCATCAGAAAAGGCGGCGATACGCACCAACTCGGGCTCCAACGGGGAGGCTAGCTCCTTCATGATCACTCCTTGTTCTCATGCTGCTTGTTTACATAGTGACGACGTCATACTGGCTGCTTTCATGCTGAAAAGGTCAGCACCCATGCTTGACCATTTACGCAGCCCCAAGACAGAGCCTCTTGCAAACCTGAGCCACGACCCCATTCGCAAGAGAAACACGCCAAGCTTACCCGTTAAATTAAATGGCGGACAGGTGTCGCTTGGGCGCCGCGGATCCGGGTGCTGGCAACTAGCCTTGAGATGCGTGTCTGTATAGGTCGTGCCGTGGAGAACCCTATGTATTCTTACACCCTCACCTTCAAGGAGGAGGTCGACAAGTTGACGGCCCCCGAGCAGGAGATCCGTCTGCAGAGCCCTGCCCAGGCGGGGGACTTTATTATCCTCTCCGATGGCTGCCGCCATCAGGTGATGTTTGTCACCCACCGCGCCCACTACAGCAGCCTCTATCTGGACAAGGGGGTGAGGGTGCCGCAGGGCTAGCAGCCCACCAGCCAATCCAAGAAAGCAAAAGAGCGGCTCGTGGCCGCTCTCTAAGCAATCGGGGAATGTGGATTGGCGTCACAACACCTTGATCACCGGCTGGCTCATTATCTCGACATCGTTTTTATAGACCACCAGCACACCGGTTGGCACGCCCCGCTCACCCAACACAGTCACTACGCACTCGTAGCGGTATGGGCCGCTCTTGAATTGGTAGGTGTGGTTACCCCCTGTCCCTTCAACCCTGACGGTGCCATTTTTCAGTACCAGATCCGGCTTGTCACCGAGCGCCTTGCCCTTGGCCCAGGAGGCGTAGCGATAGTGACCATCGCCCATATCGTCGATGCGAATGGTGAATTTTTCGGTCTGCCACATCAGCTCGGGACTCTGATAATCCCGCAGGCCGGGATAAAGATCGCTCTTCTGGCTGGCGATCAGTTCTGCTTTCAGCTTGGCGGCCTGCGCCGTCTGATGATTGATACCGATCACCTTGCCATCGAAATCCATCCAGACTTCGCCACTGCCGAACATGATGCCGCGCCAGCCCATGGTCTGCCAATCCTGCCCGACTTGGGATATGGCGATACGCTTTAGAATGGCGTCATCAAAGACCTCGTCGATACGGGTCAGCATCTCCGACGGGTTCTTGATTGCGGGCATGGGGTACTCCCGCTTGAAGGGATATTTCATCTGGTTGGCAAGCGACTGATGATCCTTGGCTTCGGCCGCATCGATAAAACGCTGCACAAAGGAGTGATACTCGGCAGGCAACGGCTCTTCGTCAGCTGATGCGGGGAATGTTGTCCATAAAAGCCCCAGCAACAGAGTGGCCAACACCCCATTGCGCCTGCCAGTTCGGTTAAATGGCACTGTGTGTATGGAGAGGGTGTTCATGGCATTACAGTGTGTCAGTTTCATTCCTCATCCTCTCCCAACAAATAAACCATCAATAAATCCTCATCAGAGAGGACTAGCTTGCAGACTTGATAGATTTTTTCACTTTCTTCAGTGCCATCTGCTGCTTGAGTGGTGAAAGATAATCAATGAACAGATTGCCATCAAGATGATCAATTTCATGTTGCATCACAATTGCCAAAAACTCACTGCTCTCCATAGTGAGTTGATTTCCATGCCGATCCAATGCGGATACAACCACCGAGGAATATCGCTCAACATCAGCATAATAATCCGGGATGGACAGACATCCCTCCTGCCAGAATACCTTGTCAGTACCACTTATCACTTCCGGATTGATCAATATCAGCGGCTGATCCCTGCTTTCGGACAAGTCGATAATAACGATCGCCTCTTTACGCCCGACTTGAGTTGCTGCCAAGCCAATCCCATTTTCCGTCGCATACAGGGTCGCCAGCATGTCATCGATCAGCCCCTGTACGGCAGTTATATCCTCAACCCGTTCGGCTTTTATTCTCAACCTGGGGTCGGGTACCATCAAAATATCAAGAATTGCCATCATCACTCTCCATTAACTATTATTTTCTCATCAATATTCACGAAACAAGGGCCGGGGTTTGATGGCAGCGAAAACCCCTTCAAACTCACTCTTTGGCACATCTGCCAGCTCGATATCCATCTCACTCCCTGCTCAAGCCACATCGATGGCCGGCTGCGTCATTGCGCACATGTCCAGCCATGGCTGTTTTCGCCTCGATAACAAGGCTTAAGCCATAATCAATCCCATTTGGATATCTTACCGACCAGGAAGCAGATGAAAAGGCTATTGGTCAGAAATAGGAGGAACCAGTGCAATGCAGCATCCCTAACGGATGCCGTGAAAATGCAGGTAGATGGGTCCTTGAAACCAAGGGATAGCGGGAAAGTCTCTGGCTGGGCACTTGGCATATGGGGGGGAGTTGGGCCAGCAGCTGGCCCAATACGTTTATGAGTGGCTCACCTCTTCCATAAAAATCAGCCGCAGGGGCTCTGCCAACAATGCTTCGGCCTGCTTGGCAAAGGCTTGAAAATAGTCGGTCGCGCAGTGGTCATCCAGGGCGGCCTGACTGACGAAAGCTTCACGCATATAGAAGGTGTCCGGTTCGTCACGCAATTCGAACAGCACATAATCCAGGTTGCCCGGCTCGTGGCGCGTGGGCTCGACCAGCTTGAGCAGTTCATGGCGCAGGCGTTCCTTCATACCAGGTAGTGCTTTGAGCACCGCAATCGACACTATTTTGTCTGACTTTATCTTCATCCATATCTCTCCACTGTCATACCATCAAGACATCAGGATGAGCCAACATCTCTGCATTTACGTTCATGAAAGCTCATCCATCAACATGGCAGCAGTGTATGCATGGCCGGCTGATGGATATAGATGGGCAGGATGGACAGAGTGTTCCATCGGATGAACAACGGAGGATCCGGTAGAAGCATGGCTCGCTGCTGGCAGGCATCCCTTGGTTCTGCACGCAAGAGGGGATTTGGCGCCACTGGGGAAAATAACCTTCAGGACGACAAAATCAACGGGCGGCACTCCATGCACTGGCAACGCACTGGTTCTCCGCCATTAGTCCGCAAACCATTGTTCTACGCTGAGGTGATAAGTGGTGAAGCCACGCCCCGACAGGGTCGTCTTCTTCACCCTGGTGGATCGTCTGGCAAGGAACCGGTATGCGGGGCGGGTGTCCAGCAGATGAAAGCGCACCTCCCGATGGCCCATGCTTCGCGCCCATCCCATCATCTCCTTGAAGATGGCAATCCCCGCCCCCCAACCCGCTTTGGCGATGACAATGGCAATCTCGACTCCCTCGCCGTCGGGTTGTATTCCGCACCAGCCAACCAGAGCGCCATCGATGACAAGGGCCCGCACGCGGCAACCGGGCAACATGTCAATTCGTATCTTGTCATCCATCCAGGCGCGCACACTGGCCGCATCGAAGGGAGGATGATCAATCAGATGTTTTCTCACTGTCTCATCGTTGACCAGGGGCAGAAAATCTTCTGCACTCACGTCACCGAAGGGTTTTAACTCCATGCTGCTCATAGTGAATGATGTCCAATATGGTGGGCTCGGCAGTATGATGACTCTCCCACCGGATATGTATTCCGCTTCTGATAGCGCAAACCGTTTTTATACAAAGCAGATCAGGGCCAGGTCGTCATCTGGGTGTTCGATGACATCGGTGGATTTCAAGACAGTGCCTCTTGCCCGCTACAACACCTCGACCTTGACCTTGATAAGGCCGGATCTTGTGTTGCCAATGGTGCTGAAGGCAGACCTGGAGAGATCGATGATCCGCCCGCGCTTAAAAGCACCGCGGTCATTGACCTTGACCACGACGCTCTTGCCGTTGGCGATATTGGTGACCCTGACCAGGGAGCCAAAGGGTAACGTCATATGGGCAGCGGTGTTGAGGTGAGTGCGGTAAAGCTCGCCGCTGGCGGTCTTTTTATTGTGGTAGCGGTCGGCGTAATAAGAGGCGAGCCCGGTTTCGGTATAACCGCGCCAACTGCCACCGTGGCTGTCGTCATATCGGCTGCTACAGGCTGCCAGCAACAGGCAAAGAGATAACAACAGCCCTTTTTGTATGTATTGCATCTTTCCCTTCATATCCGCCATGCGCTTTATCCTTGATCCCCTTGCCGGTATGGCCGGTCTTGTTGTCGTCACGTAAAACGGCCAGATCGGGATGGCCAGTAAAAGGTTCATAAACTGTCTCGCGGTTCCACACCCGAGGGCAACGCGGCTACTTTGCCCTATTTTGCAACTAAAACGGGAGGCCAAGCCTCCCGTTCATGTATTTACCCGTCAGCCCTTGTCAGGATGTGCACCAGACGCAGGTCAGGCGATGAGCTTGTCATCGCTAAAGCCAAAGCCGCGCAGCCCCACTACATGCACGTGTTCGTGCTTGCCCTGCACCTTGCGGATGAGCTTGTAGGTGGTGCCCTTCTCGGGGCTGATGTTCTCGGGTGCCGCGATAAGCAACTGCATATCCTGCCGCTCGCACAGCTCGAACAGGGTGGCGATGGACTTGCCATCCAGACGGGCCGCTTCATCGAGGAACAAGAGGCGGCAAGGGGCGATATCCTTGCCGCGCAGACGGCGGGACTCCTCCTCCCAGCTGATCAGCACCATCAGCAGGATGGCCTGACCAGTACCGATCGCCTCGCCGGTGGAGAGGGCGCCGCTCTCGGCCCGCAGCCAGCCATCGGCGCCGCGCTGTACCTCTATCTCCAGCTCCAGATAGTTGCGATAGTCGAGCAAAACATCGCCCATCACCTGATAGCTGCGATCCCCCTGCTCGGTTTGCGGGTTGAGACGCTGGAACAGCTTGGCCATGGCCTCGGAGAAGCTGAGCTCCTTGTCGGCGAACAGATCGTTGTGCATGGCGGTCTGATCCGCCAGCGCGGTGAGAAGGCGGGTATGGGCCTCGCGGATATTGACGTTGAGGCGCACCCCGCGCACCAGACCGAAGGCGATGTTCTGCAAGCCCTGGTTGAGTACCCGGATACGGTTCTGCTCGCGGCGGATGATGTTGGTGATCTTGGCCGCCACCTCATGGGAGGAGAGGGACAGATGGTTCTCACGCTGCTTGAGCTCATCAGCCAGGCGCGCCAGCTCGATCTCCATCTCCTCGATGGCCTCAACCGGATCATCTGAGCGGATGATGTCGTTGCGGATGCGATCTTTGAGGTAACGGTAGACCTGCACGTAGAAGGCGACCTTCTGCTCGGTGCTGCGATTGCCCTCGGAGAGACGCAGCGCATCACGCAGGGCCTCGTCGTGAGCCACGGCAACCCGCAGGGCGCCGAGGGCCTTGTCAGACATGGAGCGCAGCTCGTCGCTGTCCAAGTAAGCCAGTTCGCGCTTGTTGAGGCGCTTCTCGACGTCGGTGTCGCGTGCCAGACGCACCACCCGCGACCAGCTTGCCTTGTGGCTAACCAGTGATTTACGAGCCGTGAAGTAATCTTTGCCCTCCAGCTTGAGGCGACCGCCCAAAGATTCAATCTCGCGCTTGGTCACCTGCAACTGGGCCTCGGCACTGGTGCGACGGGAACGGGTGCGGATGAGCAGCTCTTCGATCTCTTTCTTGTGAGCGCGGGACTTCTCTTCCATGTCGTCAGAGAGGGTCAGCCCCATGGCCGCCAGCTCCTGCTCGAACTCGTTCAGGGTCTGGCGCTTGGCCGAAGCGCTGGAATCGAGCGCGGTGCGCAGTTGCAGCGCTTCTGTGTGACGCTGGGCAATCTGCTTGTGCTGCTCACCTGCGGTGCGGGCCGCCAGCTCGGCAGCCTTGAGCTTCTCTTTGAGTCGCTCGCTCATCTCGGAGGCCTTGCCCAGCAGGTCTTGTGCGTCCTGATAGGCAAAGTGCGGCAGACGGGCCACCAGCTGATCAAGGGCATAGCAACGGCGCTTCTGCTCGGCCAACAGCTCGCTCACCTCATCATATGCAGCCTGCAGGGCAGCGAGATCCTGCGGATCCTGGCGCAGCACCTGCACCTGGGTTTCGAGCTTCTCGAGCGCCTTGCCGTGTTTGGCGATAAAGGCTTCGGCCTGTTTCAGCGCTTCCACATCGGCGTGAGCCGCTTCGAGACGGGCCGCTAGATCTGCCTCGGCAAACAGGTGGGCAAAGGGCAACATCCCCTGCACCAGCTGGATATGGCGGGTCAGCTGGGCGGCGGCCGCTTTGGCCTCGGCCAGCTGCTTGTCGCACTCACCAATAGCACCCTGCAGTCCCCGCAGCTCGGCCTGTTTGGCCTGCACTTCAGCTTCGGGATCGGGGCGGAAGGCGATATCCAGATGCTGGCCGATAAAGTCACGGAAGTGGCCGTAGAGGCGGTGATACTTCTGCTGCTCGAAGGCGGCCTTGGCGTAACCCTCGATCAGGCCTTCGCGCTCGAGATCGAGCTGCTCGATGCGTTTTTCCCGGGCGGCGCGGCCGAACAGCGGCAGCTCGGGGTAGCGGGAGAAGCGCACCTGACGCTTGCTGGTACGCACCAGCACGGCGTCCCCCAGCTCATCCGCTTCCACCAGGTCCTCGTCAAAAGAGTCGGGGTTGCCCTGAATGAGGTAGATATCTTCCGGGCAATCTTCCAGCTTTTTCAGCCGCTCGATGGCGCCCTCAAGGTCGAGTACCACCAGGGCGCTGCGGGCCGGGCCGTAGAGCGCGGAGTAGTAAGGAGCATCGTCGATGGAGATGTCGTCATAAACATCGGAGAGCAGCACGCCCCCCACCTGCTCGGCGATGCGGGCAAGGCGCGGATCGGCCTCACCGGCACCCAGTTGCAGGTTGCGAATTTGCAGCTCCAGCGCCTGTTTCTGCGCCGCGATGCGATTGCTCTCCTGCTCGAACTCGCGCTCCTTGTCGAGCACGGTCTGCATGCCGGCCGAAAGCTCCTCGGCGGTGGCAAGCGGCAATCCGCTCTGCTCGCGCAACTGCTCAAGCTTTTCAAAGGATTTGAGCCAGCGCGGAGCCAGCTTGGTCAGCTCGCCGATATCGCGGCCCAGCTGGACGCCCTGATGCTCCAGGCTGGCGCGGCGCTGGTTGACTTCCGCCTGCTGCTCGGAGAGCTCCTCCTGACGGTTGCGCTGGGCTTCGAGGAAGATCTCCAGCTCGTCTTGGCTCGCGATCAGCTGGCCAGAGGCCTGCTGCAGCTCGTCACGCAAGCGGAACAGCGCCTGCTGGCTTTCGCTCTCTTTCTCGAGGCGAGCCAGCGCGGCGCGCAGCCCCTGCCCCTGCGCGATGCGGGCCTTGTCTTCGATGTGACGCTTGAGCAGCGCCTGCGCCGTAGGCCAAGCGGCCTCGCGCGCTGTTTCGGGGGCGATGCTCAAAAGCAGCGCCAACGCCGCTTCGTGTTCGGCCACCGCCGCCTTGGCCAGCGCCAGCTGCTGCTCGGCCCCCAGCACACGGCTGGTGAGGCTCTGCTCGGCGGCGCGGAACTGATGCAAAGTGTCGCTCGCCTGTTCGGCAGTCAGCCCCGGCAGCTCGCACTGCGCGCGGGCGTTCTCCAGCGCCTGCACCGCCTGACGGTACTGGATGGCGCGGGTCTGCTGAATGTCCAGCGCCTGCTGGTAGTCGGCGAGCTGGGTCTTGAGGCTGTCTACCTCTGCTTGCGCCAGTTCCTTGCGCTCTTCTACTTCCAGCAACTGGCAATGGATCTCTTCCACCACGGCTTGCTGCTGCTCCAGCTTGTCGACGAGCTCCGCCAGATCGGCGCGATACATCTCTATCTTCTTCTGCAGAGCAACGGCGGCCATCACCTTGGCCAGATGCTCGGCAGCAGATTCCAGCTCGTCGGTCAGTAATTTTTCACGGTTGGTGAGCTGTTCCACCTCGTCAGCCAGATAGATGGCACGCTGCTTCTCTTCAGCCAGCAAGCGGCGTTTGCCCGCCAGCTCCTGCCGCGCCCTGAGGGCCAGCTCGGAGAGACGGTTCTTCTCGGCGGCGTTGCGCACATAGTCCGCCGCCACATAGTGGGTGGTCTCGGTGATCAGGTTCTTGAACAGATCCCGCTGACCTTGCGTCTCTTTAATGGCTTCCAGGGTGCGGCGGTTCTCATAGATGGCCGCCTCCATGTCCTGGAATGCCTTGCGCACACCGGAGTTCTCCGGCAGAAGGTATTCACGCAAGGAACGGCTGATGGACGAAGAGATGCCGCCGTAGAGGGAGGCTTCGATCAGGCGGTAGAACTTGCCGCGATCCTTCTGGTCGCGCAACTTCTTCGGCGTGATGCCGAACTCGAACATGAAGTTGTGATAGTCGGTCACCGTATTGAACTTGGCGACCTTCATGGCCCCCAGCTCGGCGGCCGCCCCTTTCAGATCGGTAAAGGCGCGCACCCGGCCCTTGCCGTCGTCGAGCTTTTCCAGCAGCAGATCGGTGGGTTGCAGTTGCTCGGGCACATCCACCAGCGCGAACGGGGTGATGTTGACCTTGTTGTCACGGTTGGCTACCTGCTCCAGATGGACGCCGACCCAGATCCGCTGTTCGCGGCTGTTCATCACCTCGAGCACCGAATAACAGTGGCCGCGCTGCAGCTTGCCGTAGAGCCCCTTGTCACGGGAAGCACTGGATGAGCCCGCTTCCGTGGTGTTGCGGAAATGGAGCAGGGATTGATCAGGGATCAGGGCCGCGATAAAGGCCGCCATTGTGGTGGACTTGCCCGCCCCGTTGCCGCCAGAGAGGGTGGTGACCAGCTGGTCGAGATCGAAGGTGCGGGCGAAGAAGCCGTTCCAGTTGACCATGGTCAGGGATTTGAATTTGCCTCTCACGACTTTTTCTCCATCTGGATCTTGGATTTAACGCTGCAGGTCATCTTCGACCTCCAGTTCAAGCTGCTCTTCATCAAGATCCGCTTCAATGTCTTCAAACAGCGAATCGCTGCTCGGCATCTCGTCATCGTGGAAGATGGCCTCCCCCTCCTGGATCATCCGCAGCTGAACGGCGCGGGGATCTTCATCGGAGCGCACGTCGGCGGCAAAGCGGAACACGGATTCGTTGACCCGGAATTTGTCGCTGTTGCCAAGGGCTGTGATCATGCCAAGGCGACGCAATCGGCGCATGGAGGTGCGGATCTTTTCGAGCAGCTTTTTCTTGTCGAGATCGGTGCCGCCGGAGCGGCTGTTGACCATGCGCAGCAGTTGCTTTTCGTCGGCCAGGCTCAACACCTCTTCTTGCAGCTCGCCCATGGCGAACACCCCTTCCGAGGCGAGGCGGTCCGGGCTCAAGAACAGGTAGCAGAGCACCTTGCCCACCAGCATATCGAGCTCGGAGAGCACAGTGGTGCCGATGTCGGCGCTGGGGCGCGGGCGCAGATAGAAGAAGCCTTCCGGCGCCTTGATCAGCTCCACCTGATAGCGGCCGTAGAAGATCTCCAGCTCGTTGTGGTACTCCACCAGCGCCGAGTGCTGTTCGAAATCGTCGGCACTGATGTGACGGCCGGAGCGCAAGGCGGTGTCGATGCGCGGAAACAAGGGGTTGGCAATCGCCTCTGCGAGCCGCAGCGGCAAGGGAAACTCAGTATTGATCAATGACATAGGCCTGAACCTTGGATCCAGCTTGGTTAATGGGTTTCCATGCGGGTTGGCGGTGCAGCTCGCGCTCACCGCTGGCATGGCCCAGGCGCACGGCCTGGTCGATCAGAAGACGCGCCACATCGAAATGGGCGTGAGCCGGGTAATCCAGCAGGTATTCCCGCAGCACATCGGCCACATCCAGCTGATGGCCCTGCTCGGGATAGCGGGCGAGGTAGCGCTCGATGCGCTCCGCCAGCGCCTGATTGATGTCCACCATCTCCATGTATTCCATCTCAAGGGGCACCTCGCCGGTCACCTCCTCGTCGTGGATGGCAATGGTTTCATCCCGCAGCTCCAGCAGACGGGGCTCCTCGGCGATGCGCAGCTGCCAGTTGTGCTGCTCGAAATTGCGAATGGAGTCGCGCAACCGCTGGCTGAAGGCGCGGTTCTTGTCCATGTCGATGGCGTTGCGGATAAATTTGTGGACGTGGCGATCGTAACGGGACCATAGCTCGATGCACTGCTGGCCCCAGCTGGTGATCACATCAAGCCGTCCCTGCAAGGCATGGGTCAGCTCCTCGACGTGAAACAGATCGTCGCGCCCCTGGGCCGCTTCCTGAATATTGAGCAGCCCCGCCTGCAGGCGGTGGCCGGCAGCGTCCAGGGTATCTTGCAGCTCGCGCAGGGTCTGGCCTGTCTCGTGCAGCAGCTTTTCACAGCTGTGAATGGCATCGACCCAGTTCTGGGTCAGCAGGGCCGCTATCTCGCTCTTGACCTGATTCTGCTGCTCATCCATGGCGCGCTGGGTCAGATCGATGCGCCCAAGGGTCTCTTCCAGCGAGAAAGTGAGCCGTGGCAACACTTCGGCATCCCACTGCTCGCGGGTGTTGGTCTCAAGCGCCGCCTTGCGGGCGGTATCGAGCTCGGCCGCCAGGTGTTCGAGCAGGATGGAGAGCTTGATGGAGTCAACCTGACGCTGATCCATAAAGAAGTCGACGATCCCCATCCCCAGCCGCGACAGGCGATAGAGACTCTCCCCCGCCACCATGTCGGTATTGAAGCGCGACAGCAGTTGCTGGCGAATGAGATCGTTGATGGCGTTGTTGGCACGACCTGTGAGGGTCTCGTCCATCTGGCCAAAGGCGTTGCTGACATAGCCAAAGGCATCGTGCAGCGCCGCTTCCGACAAGTCCGATTCATCTTCGGACAGTGTCTTGATTGCAATCAGAAAGGCCAGCCGGTCGGTAGGCAGGCTCAGCGCCAACCCCTCCTGCCTGACCCACCCTACTATCTCCGGCACAGAACGCTCGGGCAGGGTACGGGATGTACTCATCATGACGTTGTCATCTCGTTGTTATCCGTGGGACGGTCTCATCATATGAAACTGACCATCTCGTTGTTATTACAAGGCTGCCAGACAGACTGCTTGTCAGCTTGACGGTTTCTGCGCCATCACATGGATATAGCGACCCAGGGAGATAAACGGCTCCTGGCGACAATATTGCTGCTCCATGGCCAGCAGATCATCGAACTTCTCGACCTGATCCTGCTTGTGGCGCATGTAGTCGTGAATGACCCGCACCCCCGTCTTGCCAATGATCTTGAGGCCCCCTCGCCCAATCCAGTCGTAGACCTGTTCAGGCAACTGCGGATTGGTGGGGGTCAGGGCGGTCTGGCGCTTCTTGCGCAGGCCGAGGCGCACATAGTCAAAATTGCCCACCACCAGACTCTGAAACAACAGACCATGACGGTTGTAAAAAAGCAGCGACAGTATGCCCCCTGCATTGACGAAAGGGAACAGACCGAGCAGTGTCTGGCGCGGCTCGGCGAGCCACTCCAGCACGGCGTGACAGAGCACCAGATCAAAGGTGCCGGTCACGTGGGCCTTGAGATCCTGAATGGGGCAATGGATGAGACGAATTCTGTCTTCCAGCCCCTTTTCAGCGATCTGGGCCCGTGCAAGTTCAAGCATTTCGGCGGAGAGATCGCACAGCTCCACCTGATGACCCATGGCTGCCAGCTTCTGGGCAAAATAGCCAAATCCGCCCCCCGCATCCAGGATGCGCAGGGGCCGGTTGCCAAGGCGAGCCAGGCAGGCTTCAATGTCGCTCCAGACCACAGTGGTGCGAATACGCCCCTTGGTGGAGTCATAAATGTTGCGAGCAAACTTGTCGGCACGCCCGTCAAAACTCTGATCTTGCTTCAAGACTCACTCAACTTTTGGCCGCAGCATTGGGCCTGACGAAAAAAGAGGGGTATTCTGTCACATCCCGAATTTGCTGAAAACTCAAGGACGACATCCCAGTGTTTGAGCTCAACCTGTTTGCCGCCAACTTGTTTGTTATCAAGAAATGGCTAGGCCAATTGCTGATGCCACTGCCCTTTTCCCTCTCCTTATTGCTGCTGGCACTTTTACTGCTCTGGTTCACCCGCTTTCAGAAAACCGGCAAGCTGCTGGCGACCTGCTCCCTGATCATTGTTGCTCTGATGGGGATGCGGCCGGTGAGCTATGAGCTGGCCAGAGGGCTGGAGCAGACCTTCCCGCCGTTCGAAATAAGCCAACACCCGGATATAGAGGCTATCGTGGTGCTGGGCAACGGCCATGTGAGCGATCCGGCGATCCCTGAGCGCGCCTGGCAGAACAATATCGCCCTCGCAAGAACCCTGGAAGGCGTACGCCTCGCCCAGGCTTACCCCCAGGCCACACTGGTCTTCTCCGGCTATGTATCGGGGGATCCCCTCTCCAACGCCGAGGTCAATGCCCGCATGGCGGCCAGCCTGGGGATAGAGAGATCCCGAATGACGTTGTTTGAAAACAACAAAGACACCCATGACGAGGCCGTCAGCATCAGCCGTTATCTCAAGGGCAAGCGGGTGGCGCTGGTCAGTTCGGCCACCCACCTGCCGCGAGCCATGGCGCTGTACCAAGGGCAGGGACTCGATGCAGTGCCGGCCCCCACCGACTACACAGCCAAGCAGAGTCAGGTGGCGCAACCCCTCTACAGCTACCTGCCGAAGGGGCGTTATCTGATGTATTCCGAGGCTGCCATTCACGAATGGATTGGGGTATGGTGGGCCCGTTTGCGAGGGCAGGTTAACGATTGAGCAATCGAGCCTTTCATTCCTGATTTGGATCAGGAAAGCGAAAAAAAATTACGTCATTTGCCGCCGGGTCAGCTATCTTGGGCTCGGTTCAATTCATATAATGTCGCGCAATCAAATGCCTAGGAGAGTTACAAGATGAGACAGCACCTGGTAATGGGTAACTGGAAACTGAACGGTACCAAAGCTTCTGTAGAAGCTCTGATCAAAGGACTGACCCCGGCTGCTGCCGCTCATCCTTCCGTGCAAGTCGCCGTCTGCCCGCCGGTTATCTTTTTGGGTCTGGTTGAGCAGCTGACCGCAGGCAGCAAGATTGCCTACGGTGCCCAGAATGCCGACGTTCACGAGTCCGGCGCCTTCACCGGCGAGAACGCCCCCTCCATGCTCAAAGCCTTCGGTTGCACCTACTCCCTGGTCGGTCACAGCGAGCGCCGTACCCTGCACGCAGAGAACGACGACGTGGTAGCCGCCAAGTACGAAGCCATCCAGAAAGCGGGCCTGATCCCCGTACTGTGCATCGGTGAGACCCTGGAGCAGTTCGAAGCCGGCGTGACCAAGACTGTGGTTGAGACCCAGCTGAAAGCCGTCATCGACCGTTGCGGCATCGCCTCCTTCAGCAACGCCGTGGTTGCCTATGAGCCGGTATGGGCCATCGGTACCGGCAAGACTGCTACCCCGGAAATCGCTCAATCCGTTCACGCTCACATCCGTCAGTACCTGGCCGGTTTTGATGGCGCCGTGGCTGCCAAAGTACAGATCCTGTACGGCGGTTCCGTCACTGGTGCAACCGCTGCCGACCTGTTCGGTCAGCCGGACATCGACGGTGGCCTGGTGGGTGGCGCGTCCCTGAAAGTGGACGACTTCTCCCAGATCATCGCTGGCGCAGCCAAGTAAGCTGTTGCCCAAGAGGGGGCTTGGCCCCCTCTTGCATATCGCTTTTCCTATGGCAGCCCCCGCATCCCATACGAAAGCCGATATAGTAAAAATGGCTTGTCTCATTTGTAAAACTTCGTATTCGACAACTCAGATCCAGAGGCACTCATGACCAAACAACTCAAACGTATTGGTGTTTTGACCAGTGGTGGTGACGCACCGGGTATGAACGCAGCCATTCGCGCCGTGGTGCGCGCCGGTCTGCATCATGGCCTGGAAGTTTATGGCATCTATGATGGCTACCTCGGTCTGCATCAGGACAGGATCGTCAAGCTGGAGCGTCACAGCGTCTCCGACGTGGTGAACCGTGGCGGTACCTTCCTGGGTTCTGCCCGTTTCCCCGCCTTCAAAGATCCGGCCGTCCGTGCCGAAGCGATCGAAAACCTGAAAAAGCACGGCATCGATGCCCTGGTGGTGATCGGCGGTGACGGCTCCTACATGGGTGCCAAGAAGCTGACCGAAGAGGGTTTCCCCTGCATCGGCCTGCCGGGCACCATCGACAACGACATCGCCGGTACCGACTTCACCATCGGCTTTGATACCGCCCTGAACGTGGTAGTTGACGCCATCGACCGTCTGCGCGACACCTGCAGCTCCCACCACCGTATTTCAGTGGTGGAGATCATGGGTCGCCACTGCGGCGATCTGGCCATGTCTGCCGCCGTTGCTGGCGGTGCCGAGTACGTGATAGTGCCGGAAGTGGCCTTTGACAAAGAGAAGCTGCTGCAACAGATCAAGGAAGGTGAAGCCAAAGGCAAAAAACACGCCATCATCACCATCTGTGAACACGTCACCGACGTGAATGCGCTGGCCAAGGACATCGAAGCCATGACTGGCCGCGAAACACGCGCCACCATACTGGGTCACATCCAGCGTGGCGGCTCGCCGACTGCACGCGATCGCATCATGTCCAGCCGCATGGGTGCCTTCGCCGTCGAACAGCTGCTGGCGGGCCAGGGTGGCCGCTGCGTCGGTATCCAGGGCAACGAGATGGTGCACCACGACATCATCGACTGCATCGAGAACCTGAAGCGCCCGTTCGATCAGGAGCTGTACGATCTCTCCACCACCCTGTTCTAAGCCCCATGGCTTGCATCAGGTTGTTGTGACAAAAACCCTCCGCTGGAGGGTTTTTTAATCCGCCTTGTTTACCGCAGCGTCAGCAGTAAACAGAGGCATTGCATGCCAGGCTTTACTGGCACTCCGCTTTACTCTTCATCTCACTCTTCTCGTTCGCTCGCACCACTCACACAAGACTGATTGGCTCACTCGGCCACTCAAGACCGTCACCAGGGTCCGCTGACTTGCTGCGCGAAGCCCAGGGGGTAGCAAGCCTTCCGCTGTCGGTGGCCATACTGGGTGATTGGGAAGTGCCTCAGCGCCCCCCTGCAACGCCAACCCTTGTCACCACTCGCCCCCGCCCTTCTCCCGTATTTTTCAGGCTCTTTCCTCCTATTCTCCCCCATCACACTCTCAAGCTGTCGTGAAAACGCCACAAACCGCTCGGGGAAGAAGCCGATGGCAGCGCCGTGACTGGGCAGCCAGTTACTCATCAACGGTCAATAGGCACCTGCAAACGCCAAAAATACCGACCCGCAATGTCACTCAACCCGCATCCACAGGCGCATGGCATAGGGAAAATGTGAAATCCCTTCCCGCTGGCCCCGGCGGCTCTTTATCCCAGTGAAAGCCCACCTTTTTCATCCTTTTTATCCCTCTGACTGAAAAACAAGAAGAGTGACAATCTCCTGCAAGTGACGCCACCCATGGCCTGTGCACTTTCACTGAACCAAAAACTGGATATCAACACCCTATCTCCCGCTGAGACCACCAACCCTGCTTGTGGCGACACTTTCAGGCGCAACAGGAAGCCATTTTTGCGCATAAGACTGGTCAACCCCAACAAAAGCTCCATATAAAACCCACTAAAAACATCACAACAAAATAATGTAAGTATTTGAATTTATATACAAAAACCAAATGACAGCACGTCCCCCCCCATAGAAACGAACAGAGTGGTGATAAAACACCCTCAAAAATACAAAAACAAGGCTTAGCAGCCATCAGTTAGACAATAAGCCATATAATTACATTTTATCGTTGTGTTACTGCACAGTTATGGTATCTTGGTCCCATCAAGAGTCAGCCAAGGGAGACAAAATATGAAAGAGTTTGTTGTTACTGCCGTTTTTACCGTGTTTTTCACTCTGGTTGCCGTCTCTCTGCCGTCCTTGTCACAGCTCTGAGCCGGTTAATTATCCAGAATCCTCTATTACTGAATGACAACCATCGCTTTGGCGCTGACTATTCCACCGCTTTCTGTCTTTTTTGACTGCCTCACTCGAGATGATGCCTGAAACGGAATTTAGAACGGGTTGATGCACACTAAACAAGCTGGACGTCACCGCCATCACCAACAAGGGGAGCCTCATCGCTCCCCTTGTTGCATTTTGTCAGCGGGATTTACTCTTGCTCCCCTGCCCGTCACAATATCCGCTGAACTCGCCACACAGGAATTACCATGACACAAGATGCTCTTCGCCATTGGCGTCGTGATCTTCATCGTCTGCCCGAAGCGGCCTGGTGTGAATTTCGCACCAGCTCCCTCATTGCTCACCACCTCTCAAAACTCGGATTTGAAGTCATGCTGGGGGACAAGCTGCTGGCCAGCAACCTCATCATGGGACGGGAAGTAGACGTACAAGCCCAGAAGGAGCGCGCCCTGCGTCAGGGGGCGCATCCCGACTGGCTGGCGCGCATCGAAGAGATAACGGGTGTGATGGGAGTATGGGACAGCGGTCGTCCTGGCCCGACCCTGGCCTTTCGCTTCGACATCGATGCGGTGGAAGTGGACGAGAGCCAGGATGAGCTGCACCCCCCCAGCCAGGAGGGGTGGCAGTCTCGCAACGCCGGTTGGATGCACGCCTGTGCCCACGACGGCCACACCGCCAT
Source organism: Aeromonas sp. TS_SC_11 (assembly GCF_057318915.1). Lineage (NCBI taxonomy): Bacteria > Pseudomonadati > Pseudomonadota > Gammaproteobacteria > Aeromonadales > Aeromonadaceae > Aeromonas > Aeromonas sp. TS_SC_11. The sequence goes on along the minus strand of NZ_CM170470.1, from coordinate 3,382,392 downwards.
CGGTTTGGTGCTGGCCGAGCGGATAGCTGCCCTGGCAGAGCGACTCAGCGGACGCATCAAGCTGTTCTTCCAGCCCGCCGAAGAGGGTTGCCGTGGTGGCAAGGCACTGGCAGCCGGCGGTCAGCTCGACGATGTGGATGCCCTGCTGGCACTGCATATCGGCATTCATGCGGCCAGTGGCGAGCTGGTGGTCAATCCCACCGAGTTTCTCTGCTCAACCAAATTCGATGTGGAGTTTATGGGGCGCGCCGCCCACGCGGGCCTTGAGCCCAACGCGGGCAGCAACGCGCTGGCGGCAGCCTGCACGGCGACCACAGCCATGCTCGGCATTGCCCGACATCGCGATGGCATGACCCGCATCAACGTGGGCCAGCTCAGCGGTGGCAGCGGTCGCAACGTGATCCCGGGCCATGCCCGCCTGCAGGGAGAGACCCGTGGTGCCACCCCGGCGCTCAACGACTACATGTTCGGCCAGGTGCAGCAGATAGTGGAAGGGGCCGCCATGATGCAGGGAGCCACCTACCTCATTCGCAAGCAGGGGGAAGCCATCGGCATCGAGAACAGCCCGGCCCTGCTCGAAGAGATAGTGCCGCTTGCTCAGGCGCTCAAACTTGAGACCATCCACACCCGCCGCTTTGGCGCCAGCGAGGATGCGGGCTTTCTCATCGAGCGGGTACAGCGTAACGGTGGCGAAGCCGCCTACCTGATCCTGGGAGCCAATCTGGCGGCGCCTCACCACCATCCGGAGTTCGACTTCGACGAAGCAGTGCTGGAACACGGGGTAGCCCTGCTCGAATCCTGGCTGCTCAGCCGCCTCGGTACCTGATCCCCTCAAGATGACAAAAGGCAGCCTTGATGGCTGCCTTTTGTGTGTCTGGCGATCCGCTTGCTTCCCTGGTGCTTACTGCCCCAGCACTATGGTGGAGAGATGGGCGAAGTGGTGGATCTCGTGGGTCGCCTCGCACTCGGTGTCGTGACGTGCCGGATTGTACCAGCAGGTGGCCAGCCCCTGGGCCGCCGCACCGGCGATGTCGGTCTTGGGGTTGTCCCCCACCATCAACACCCGCGCCGGGCTCGGCTGCCCCATCAAGGCAAGGGTATGCTGGAAAATGGCGGCGGCCGGCTTGGTCACCTGCACTTCGTCAGAAATGACCAGCGGCTCGAACCACTCGCTCCAACCCAGTTTGCTGAGGCGGCCACGCTGCGGCAGGCTGAAGCCGTTGGTAATGATCCCCATCCTAACCTGGCCCTTGAGGGCTTCCAGTGTCTCGACGACCCCTTCAAGGGGCACGCTCAGGGCAATGATCTGCTGCAAGAAGGTGTCGTTCATCGCCATGGGCGCCACGTCCACCTGCTCGGCGAACAGGGAGAAACGGGTCTGCTGCAGGTGCGCTGCATCAATTTCGCCCGAATTGTACTGTTGCCACAGCCGGTGGTTGAGCGCGTGATACTCCGCCATCTTGGGGGGAGTGGGCGCCACACCGTAGATCTGCAGGGTCTGCTCCAGGGCCTTGGCGACCGGGAAATCGAGCAGTGTTTCGTCCAGATCGAACAACACCCAGTCATAACTTGGTACTTTCACGTTATTCCTTAATTTTCTTGTTCATCGAGTTCATGGCGGCGGCCCAACGGGCTGCCCAGCAAGTCCAGCGTCAACCTGACCCCGAATCCGGTCACTTCGCTGCTGACCACGCCATTGCCCCCCTTGCTGCGAAAACCGCTCAAATCGAGGTGCAACCAGGGGGTCTGCTGGGGCACAAAGCGGTTGAGAAAACGGGCGGCATCGATGTGATCCGGCGACGCGCCCGGCGCACACTGTAGCAGATCGGCCCACTCGCTATCGAGGTTGTCGTCGTAGTCTTCATCGAGCGGGAAGGGCCAGATCCGCTCGCCGCTGCGCTGGCCAAGACTTATCAAGTCACAGAGCCACTGGGGCCGGTTGGTAAAGGCACCGCTGTAGCGGCTGCCCAGCGCCCGTTTGCAGGCACCGGTCAGAGTGGCGTAATCGATCAGCAGATCCGGATTGTCCTGTACCGCCATGCAGAGGGTATCCGCCAGCACCATGCGCCCTTCGGCATCGGTATCCACCACCTCTATGGTGGTGCCGTTGAGCGCGGTTACCACCTCCCCCGGCCGGTAAGCCAGCGGGCCTATGTGGTTCTCTGCGATGGCGAGCCAGCAGTGCACCTCATAGGGCAGACTGGCCCGGCTGATCGCATAGAGAGCACCCAGCGCCACGGCACTGCCGCCCATGTCCAGGTGCATGCCATACATGCTGCCGGCGACCTTGAGGTTGTAGCCACCCGAATCGTGGCAGATCCCCTTGCCCACCAGTGCCACCCGGCGCACCGGATTGGGCGGGCAATAGCTGAGCTTGACCATGGCGGCCTGGTTGTCTTCCGAACCTCTTGCCACTGCGATGAAGGCGCCGGCGCCCCGCTCAGCCAACTGGGCCTGATCGTACTCGAACCACTGCCACCCTTCGACCTGAGCCAACTGGCGTACCCACTCCCGATAGCTGCGCGCGGTGAGATCGGAGGCTGGCGACACTGCCAGATGCCGAGCCATGCCGTTGCCTTCGGCTTCGGCGTAGATCCGCGCCAGATCCAGCACACAGCGCGGTGACACCGCAATCTGCTGATAGCGCCACTCGTCCTCGACACAGTGCTTGTGACTGGGCATGGGCACGTTCGCCGCCAGCAGACAAGCCAGTGCCAGCTCGGCCAGCAGCGCCCTGTCTCCTTCGTCAAACCCTTCAAGGTGCACCCCCATCCGCTCGATCTTGAGGCCAGCCAAGGGGACTATCCAGGATCTGGCCTGCTTGTAGAGGGCGTGATCACGTACAGGATGGCTGCCCATGAAGACCACCAGTTGCAGGCTGTTATGCTGCACCAGGCTGTAGGGAGCCTTCTGGCCCAGCGCTATCTGGGTCGCCACGGGGGCGAATTCGGGCATGGCAAGGACAGGATCACGCAACTCTTCCGCGATCAGCAACAAGTTGGCCGAGAGCCCGTTGGTCATGGCCTGACTCAGGGTGGCATCATGAATATCTATTTGAGGGGGGAGATAAGTGAAATTTTGCATCATTGGGCAAGGCCCTCGTCCATGAAGAGATATCACTGATGATACCCAACAAAACGCGAAGACGACCAGATTTACACTTGAAAATCAATATCAAGCGTCATGATGCACTGAGGTGACGAACGGCTGGACACACAGGGGAATATAAGGAGGGGGTAATACAGAAAGAGGGAAATAACGGAAGGTTGGTTGCGGGGGCCAGATTTGAACTGACGACCTTCGGGTTATGAGCCCGACGAGCTACCGAGCTGCTCCACCCCGCGTCCGAATTGTACTGCCTTTATCACCGCGCACTACCGAGCAGAAGTAGTTCGCTGTCTTTACGCTCACCGCTTGGCATCAGCCTCGCCATGAGCACAAATAGTTGGTTGCGGGGGCCAGATTTGAACTGACGACCTTCGGGTTATGAGCCCGACGAGCTACCGAGCTGCTCCACCCCGCGTCCGAATTGTACTGCCTTATCACCGCGCACTACCGAGCAGAAGTAGTTCACTGTCTTTACGCTCACCGCTTGGCATCAGCCTCGCCATGAGCACAAATAGTTGGTTGCGGGGGCCAGATTTGAACTGACGACCTTCGGGTTATGAGCCCGACGAGCTACCGAGCTGCTCCACCCCGCGTCCGAATTGTACTGCCTTATCACCGCGCACTACCGAGCAGAAGTAGTTCACTGTCTTTACGCTCACCGCTTGGCATCAGCCTCGCCATGAGCACAAATAGTTGGTTGCGGGGGCCAGATTTGAACTGACGACCTTCGGGTTATGAGCCCGACGAGCTACCGAGCTGCTCCACCCCGCGTCCGAATTGTACTGCCTTATCACCGCGCACTACCGAGCAGAAGTAGTTCGCTGTCTTCACACTCACCGCTTGGCATCAGCCTCGCCATGAGCACAAATAGTTGGTTGCGGGGGCCAGATTTGAACTGACGACCTTCGGGTTATGAGCCCGACGAGCTACCGAGCTGCTCCACCCCGCGTCCGAATTGTACTGCCTTTATCACCGCAAACTACCGAGCAGAAGTAGTTCGCTGTCTTTACACTCACCGCTTGGCATCAGCCTCGCCATGAGCACAAATAGTTGGTTGCGGGGGCCAGATTTGAACTGACGACCTTCGGGTTATGAGCCCGACGAGCTACCGAGCTGCTCCACCCCGCGTCCGAATTGTACTGCCTTATCACCGCGCACTACCGAGCAGAAGTAGTTCGCTGTCTTTACGTTCACCGCTTGGCATCAGCCTCGCCATGAGCACAAATAGTTGGTTGCGGGGGCCAGATTTGAACTGACGACCTTCGGGTTATGAGCCCGACGAGCTACCGAGCTGCTCCACCCCGCGTCCGAATTGTACTGCCTTTATCACCGCAAACTACCGAGCAGAAGTAGTTCGCTGTCTTTACACTCACCGCTTGGCATCAGCCTCGCCATGAGCACAAATAGTTGGTTGCGGGGGCCAGATTTGAACTGACGACCTTCGGGTTATGAGCCCGACGAGCTACCGAGCTGCTCCACCCCGCGTCCGAATTGTACTGCCTTTATCACCGCGCACTACCGAGCAGACGTAGTTCGCTGTCTTTACGTTCACCGCTTGGCATCAGCCTCGCCATGAGCACAAATAGTTGGTTGCGGGGGCCAGATTTGAACTGACGACCTTCGGGTTATGAGCCCGACGAGCTACCGAGCTGCTCCACCCCGCGTCCATATTTTCTCCGAATTGGCCGAGCAGTAGCCAGTTCGAATTATCTTTGTCTTCAATGCGTTAATCAGCATTTTCGACTCTGATACCCAGATGGTTGCGGGGGCCGGATTTGAACCGACGACCTTCGGGTTATGAGCCCGACGAGCTACCGAGCTGCTCCACCCCGCGTCTGAGGTCGCCAATAATAGGCGCCAGCGCTCAGATTGCAAGTAAATATCCTAAAAAAACTTCATTAGAAGGTTAAAGCGGCACAAATTGAAGGAATTTGCAACAGGGCGCTGTTTTTTCAGACAAGCAGGTTTGGGGCCAGCTTGGCGCACTACACTCAAAAGGCTTGTCACTCCTCTTTTTAGGTAGCCTTATCATGCGCATATCCGCCGGTCATTGCCGTCAATTGGGGGCCACACCCGAGAACGACGGCGTCAACTTTGCCATCTGGGCCCGCCTGGCCAGTCGGGTTGAACTGCTGCTCTTCACCCGTGCCGATGATGACACCCCTGAGGTGATAGTGCTCTCCCCCCGTCTCAACCGCACCGCCTACTACTGGCACATCCATATCGAAGGCATTCCGCTGGGCCAGCGCTATGCCTATCGCATCCAGGGCCCCTGGCGTCCCTACTACGGTACCCGCTTCGATGCGGACAAGGTACTGCTGGACCCCTATGGTCGCAGCATTGAGCTGGGGCCAACCTACGACCGCTGGGCTGCGGCCCGTCCCGGCAGCAACCTGGCTGTGTGTGCCAAGAACCGGGTGGTGGATACCCGCGACTATGACTGGGAAGGGGACAAGCTCCCCGCTCACTCCCTCTCCCGCTCCGTGATCTACGAGCTGCATCTGGGGGGATTTACCAAGTCGCCGAGCTCGGGGGTGGAGCCTGCCCTGCGCGGCACCTATCTTGGCCTCATCGAGAAGATCCCCTATCTGCAATCCCTCGGCATCACAGCCGTCGAGCTGCTGCCGGTGTTCCAGTTCGATCCCCAGGATGCCCCCAAGGGGCTATCCAACTACTGGGGCTACAGCCCTATGTCGTTCTTTGCCCCCCATGCTCAATATGCCAGTGGCAGCGATCCGCTCACCGAGTTCAGGGACATGGTCAAGGCCCTTCACAGAGCCAATATCGAGGTGATCCTGGACGTGGTTTACAACCACACGGCCGAAGGGGGCGACGATGGCCCCATCTTCTCGTTTCGCGGTATCGACAACGAGGCTTACTACATCCTCGACAGCAATCAGAAGGACACCAACTATTCGGGCTGCGGCAATACCTTCAACGGTGCCCACCCAGTGGTGCTGCGCATGATCATGGACAGCCTCCACTTCTGGCGCCAGGAGATGCACGTGGACGGCTTTCGATTCGATCTGGCCGCCATACTGTCGCGGGACGAGTCCGGCATGCCGCAGGCCAATGCGCCAACCCTGCGCACCATAGACACGGATCCCCGCATCGCCGACATCAAGCTCATCGCCGAGGCCTGGGATGCGGGTGGGCTTTATCAGGTGGGCAGCCTGGCCGGCGCGCGCTGGCGTGAGTGGAACGGCCAGTTCAGGGATGACGTGCGCCACTTTCTGCGCGGGGATGACAACGCCGTCACTCCCTTCGTGGAGCGACTGTGCGGCAGCCCGGATATCTATCACTATCACCACGCCGACCCGGAGAAGAGCATCAACTTCGTCACCTGTCATGACGGTTTCACCCTGTGGGACTGGGCCAGTTATGACCACAAGCACAACGAGGCCAACGGCGAGCAGAACAGGGATGGGTGCGATCACAACTTCAGCTGGAATCATGGCCATGAAGGGGTCACTGAGGATCCTCACGTCAATGCGCTGCGCATACGCCAGGCCAAGAACATGATGGTGGCCACCCTGTTGTCGGTGGGCTCCCCCATGCTGCTGATGGGGGACGAGGTGCTGCGTACCCAGCATGGCAACAACAATGGTTACTGCCAGGACAACGAAACCTGCTGGATGAACTGGCAAACCAGTACCATGGGACAGGAGATGTTCCGCTTCATGAAGGAGCTGATCCAGTATCGCAAGCACCTGTTCCAGCGACCGGAGCAAGAGAGCATGCCGCTGTCGCTGACCGAGATCCTGCGTCACAGCGAGATCTGCTGGCATGGTGTCAATGCCGCCCAGCCAGACTTCAGCCCTCACTCCCACGCCATCGCCATGTCGGCACTCTCCAGCGAAACCAAACTGGCACTCTATGTGCTGTTCAATGCCTACTGGGAGCCGCTCACCTTCAATCTGCCAAGCCCCCCCAAGGGGGTGGGCGGCTACTGGCGCCGGATCCTGGATACCGCCCTGCCCTCCCCCCACGACATCTGCACCTTCGGCATGCCGCTGGAGGGGCTGACCCGGGAGTATCTGGCCCAGCCGCGCAGCAGTTGCCTCTTTATCTGCGGGGCGGATGACTTCTACTAGGCCCGGATTGCACTGTTGCGGCCATCAAAAAGCCCACCCTGAGTGACTCGGGGTGGGCTTTTCTATTCATGCAGTGCGGTACGCTATCAGGTCAGCTGGTGCAGCACGCTGGTCGCCGCTATCTGGGCAATGACGAGGCCGCACAGGGCGGTGGAGACCACAACGGGCGCCGTCTCTTTTTGCAGATAGATGGGGCTGAACCAGAGCAGCAAGGCTGCAATCAGCAAGATGGCCTGGGTCAGCACACCGGGGATCAGGGCATCAAGCGCGGCACCATTGCCCTGCCAGCCCACCAGCACCGCCAGCCAGAGCAGGCTCAGCATGGCAGCCACCAGCCCCGCCAGTGGCAGCAACAGATTGAACGCCTGCAGACGGTGGCGGGCTCGCAGCAGCATAAGGTGTGCGAAGGCCGCCCCCAGCAAGGTCATCTGCAGCAGGCCGCTCAGCCAGCCCTGGATCTGCAGCAGGCCGACCCCATAGACCAGCAACGGCATGGCAGGCAGCCAGAGCAGGGTGGACGGGATGGCACGCTTGCCCTCCAGCCGTGACTGGGCAAGGGACAGCACTATCCCCAGGATCAGGGCGGCGCCACCGCTCCAGACGAGCCAGCTCGCCACCTTGACCTCCACCGCCAGCATCAGTGAGAGCCCTGTGATCACCCAGATGGAGAAGAGCTGGGCCGTGATCCGCGAGCGCTGGCCCGGGCAGAGATCACCGCGCCACAACACTATGCCGAGGGCAATGAGGGCCCCCAGCGCCATCAAACCTGTCAGGGGAAAAAGCCAAAAAGGGAGTTGGACGAACATGACGCCTCCAGCAGCAAAGATTCGGAATGCGCCTGTGGGGCGCCAGAGAAGGGGCCGAGTATACCCAAACCCAGCCCCGTCCCCAATCTCTGCAAGCGCCTTGAGAGGGATTGGACGCTCAGCACCATCTGGATGACAAGGCGGGATCACTCTTGGCCGGTATCATTGGACGCCGGCCAGCACATGCCATCAGCCCTGACCGCGCGCCAGTGCCACCACCTTGGCAAACATCTGCCGGATCACAGGCGGTATATGCTCGCCCCCCAGGCGCTCCGCCTCCTCCACCACCGCCAGCGCCATGCCAGGCTTGCTGCGATGATGGATGGCCTTGTTGATGATGCGCCCGGCATTGAGGGTCGAGCGGCCACCGACCCCGGCCTCGCGCCTGAAAACCGCCTCGAAGCCGTTGTGATAGAGGTAATGCTCGATATCAGCCGCCGGCAACTGGGTCAGCCGGTCTCGCTCCCGCTCCCCCTTGAGCAGCGCCCGGGCCGAGGTGGCGTATTTGATCCCCGCCTCGTCACCGTCGGTGAGCAGATGCCACTCGATGCCAAAGTCGCGCGCCACCTTGATGAGGGGCGACTGACCGCACTGGGCAAATTCGATGATGCGCACCCCTTCCGCCCGCAGGCTGTAACCGCAGATCTGGGCCAGCTCGGAGAGCAGCCAGATCTCGGTCTCCCCCTCCACCAGCAGCCAGCAACGGGCAAACATCGACATGGGGCGGTTAATGCGCACATGGAAGGCAATCTTGCGCAGATCATCGCTGCTGTAACGCTCGCCCCCCAGCTGATGACAGACGATGTCCTGCTGGCGGCGCACCAGACGGCGCACCTGATTCAGAGGCAGGGAGGAGAGCAGGTCACCCGAATTGGTGGTCAGCAGCTTCTGGCCCGGCAGGTGCTCCAGCAGACCCCAGGCCAGCGCCATCATGGTGGGGTGCAGGCGACTCTCTGGATCTTCCAGGATCATGATGGGCCGCGCCCCCTGTTCCAGCTCGCGGTTGCCACGGGCGTTGAGCAGGGTGGCTGCCATGCCTGCCATCGCCAGTTGCAGCGCCCGGTTGTCGGCATTGCGCAGCAGCGTCTGCAGATTGCCGGGATTGCGCAGTGTCATAGGGCGATTGACGATGTCCCGCTGGCTGCGAGGCTTGTGCTTCATGGGGGCAAGGGCGTTGAAGTAGTGATCCATCAGCTGGCGCACGGCCTGCAGCGCCTCTTTCAGCTCAGCCTCACCGATGCGCTGGGGTTCGTCGATGAGCTTGTCGGCGAGCTGGCTCAACCGGTTCTGTGACAAATCCCCCCACTGCAACATCTCGACCCCGTTGCGTGCGGTGCGGGCATCCCGCAGCCGGAACACAGGGTTCATGGTGATCAGCAGGCAGATCAGTTCATGGGCATTGTCGATGGGCAGGCTCTTGCCGATGCCGTCGAGAAAATCATGGGTGGTGAGCACGGAACCATCGGCCTGCAATTCGGCACTGGCACGGTAGTGAATACGGTGGAATTTGTCTTTGTGCTTGACCCAGGAGGCGCCAAGACGGGCAAGGCGATGGGAGTGCAGACACATCTGGGGTCTGTGTTCACTGAAGGTGAGCACCAGTTGCAGATGACGGGCGGGTGCGAGCTCGGGATCTTCCGGTTGGTGAAAATCATCGCTGCTGAACTGATAGGGTTCGGCATCCTGCCCCAACAGACACCAGAGGGCGCGCAGCAGGCTGGATTTGCCCCAGGCGTTCTCACCGATGAGAACCGTGGTGTTATCCAGCCCGAGCGAGAGGCGATTTATCCCGCGAAAACCTTTGACTTCAATGCGTTCCAGAAACATGCAGCCATATCCAATCCATTCAGATGGCGCAATAGTGGCAAAGTTGCCGGAAAAAACCTATCGGGTCGTATCGATTTTCAGCGGGAACTGTGAGGCACTACGGGTTCGGGAGGGGTGGGAATACAGGTGCGATCTTGGGGAGCATTCCAGTGGCTGAACCAAAGGTGACGAGTACGGGTCTGGCGTTTGCGATAATTCAATGGGCATTCCTTTCAATGGGTAAGTGGCAGATGGTACACCTCTTTTGCCCAGAGTCTCAGCGTTATCTGTGACGAGAAGATGACAATTGTGTACGCCACTGGCCCGGGGTGAGGCCAAATGCCTCGCGAAAACGATTGCCGAAATGCGCCTGGGAGGAGAAACCGCACAGGATGGCGATGCTGGCCAGGGAGTCGGATCCTGCCAGCAACTGCTTGGCCCGTTTGAGCCGCAGCCCAAGCAGATAGCGATGGGGCGGACACCCCAGACTCTGGCCAAACATGCGGGCGAAGTGATATTCGCTGAGGCTCGCCTGCTGTGCCAGCTCAGCCAGGGTAACCGGCTCTGCCAGATGGGCTTGCAGGTACTCCTGTACCCGCCGGATCACCCCGGGTGCCAGGCCGCCGCGCACCTCGGGCAGGCTCGGCGCCTCCCGGGTGTGGTGGCGATAAGCATGCAGCATCAGCATCCAGACGCCGTGGGAAAGCGCCATGCGATCGACGCCGTGCTGCCACTCCAGTTTCATCAGCTGGGCCTGCACCAGTGCTGCCGCCTGCGGGTCGTCGATGAAGGTCTTGTCTTCCAGCAACAGATGGCGCCCCTCCTTGTCGCAGGCCTGTTCGGCGATGCGGGTGAGGTGGGCCGGCGTGAAGTAGAGGTGGAAAAAGCGGAACTCTTCGCGCACCAGCCACTCGGATCTGTGGTGATCCGGCATGATGCACACCTTGCCGGTGCCACCATGGCCGCCGGGACCATCGAGGCGCTCAGTCTGCTCGCCCCCTTGCAAATAGACGCTCAGGGTATGGTGACCCGGCTTGTGATAGCGGGTCTGATCGTAGCAGTTGCGCCAGCTGGCCACCCCAAGGCCCGGCTCCAGCCAGCAGGAGTCTTCCAGCCGCGCTCCCGTGCTGACCAGTGCATCGAATACGCCCGCCTGTCTTATCTGTTGCACCTTGCTGCCTCGCCCATCATGCCTTGCGGCCATCTTACCGCGCCGCTGGGCCAAACGCTGCGGCCCGGCTGAAATAACCGCAAGATGGTGCAAGCCAGTCGCTCCGGCCCGCCCCATGCTGTGGTTCATCCCATTCCCACTTCACCGGATGTGTTATGAATCTCCTGCTCTATCTTGCCACCGTCCTTATCTGGGGCAGCACCTGGATCGCTATCGCCTGGCAGCTCGGCCCCATTCCCATCGAGGTGTCCGTGCTCTATCGCTTCCTGCTGGCTGCGCTTGCGCTGTTTGCCCTGCTCACCGTCAGCGGCCGTTTCCCCCGCCTGCCCTGGGCGGGCCAGCGCTACGCGGCCCTGCTCGGCGCCCTGCTCTTTTCCACCAACTTTCTCTGCTTCTATCACGCCACCCTCTACATACCGAGTGGCCTGTCGGCGGTGATCTTCGCCAGTGCCAGCATCTTCAACGGCCTCAATCTCTGGCTGTTCGAGGGCAAACGCCCCAACTTGCGCTGGCTGCAAGGATCCTTGCTGGGGCTGCTTGGCACCTTGCTGTTGTTCTGGCCCGTGCTGGCGGATGCGCAACTGGGCACAAACGGCTGGAAGGGGTTGCTGCTGGCCTGTGGCGGCACCCTCTGCTTCTCGCTGGGCAACCTGGTCTCTGCCCGCGGCCAGCGTCACGGCTATCACGTGCTGCAACTGGTGCCCTGGGGCATGGTATACGGCGTCGTGCTGTTGCTGGGCTGGGTCACCCTGCTCGGCCAATCCCTGACCATACCGACCGACGGCCATTATCTGGCGGCCATGGTCTATCTCGCCCTGTTCGGCTCTGTCATCGCCTTCACTGCCTACCTCACACTGGTGGGCAGGATTGGCGCCAGCAAGGCCTCCTACGCCACAGTACTGTTCCCGCTGGTAGCGCTCACGCTCTCGACGTTTTATGAGGGATTTGTCTGGCAGACGGTCTCAGTGGTGGGCGTCGTGATCAGCTTGCTCGGCAATCTGGTGATCTTCTCCCCACCCTTGCGGGAGTGGCGCTGGCGGCCTGCCAAGGCGGTGAACGACACTTGCTCCTGACGCCATCAGCCCCTAAGGTAACGCCATTCGATATACGGTGAGACACCAGGGGCCCTAATGTTACTGGAAGGATTGGAAACACTCAGCCTGCTGGCAAGCGAGGGCACCATGGCCAAGGTGGCCAGCCGCCTCTACATCAGCCAGTCGGCGGTGAGCAAGCGTATTGGTCAGCTGGAGCTGCGCCTTGGCAAGAAGCTGATCGAGCCGGATGGCCGCCAAATCCGGCTCACCCCCCAGGCGCGGGAGCTACTCGACCGGGTGGCTCCGAGTCTCGCCGAGATGAAGGGGGTGCTGGCCGACAGCCAGACCCTCACCGACTTGACTCCCCTGCCGATCGCCTGCTCCGAAACCCTGCTGGCGGGCTACCTCGCCCGCTTCATGCACGACTATCTGGGCCGCGATCCCCATATTGCCCTCTCCACCCATCATACCCCGGTGATCCTGGCGCGGGTGCGCAGTGGCGACGCCCTGCTCGGCATCTGTGCCGGCCGCCTGCCTCCCGGCCATGGCCTGGGAGCCGAGCTATTGCTGGAGGAGCCCTTCTATCTGGTGGGAAGCGATCAGGATGAGGCGCCTTCGGCAGATCAGCGCAAGATCCTGACCATGGATCTGGAGAACCCCTCCAACCGCTATCTGCGCGAGCCGCTGGTGCAATTGGGGTTGGTGCCAGCCATGGAGCTGGACTCCTATCTGGCGCTGATAGAACTCGCCAAGGCAGGCATAGGCCCTGTGCTGCTGCCGGCAGGTCTGCTGGCACTAGTGGGAGAACAGGGGGAAACGGCGCGCCCCTTGCCTGGGCTGGGGCGCCCTTTGCATCTGGTCTATCGCCAGAGCAGTCTGAAGCGGGAACGCATTGCGCAGCTGGTGAGTGCGCTGCGCAGGCACTTTCATCATTTCAGCGGGCCGAGTCAATAAACCCGTGCAAACAGTAGAGAGCACGGGTTTATAAGCAGATCTGCCGTCTCACTGGATCCAGGCAAACAGCTCGGGATACTGGCTCCACATCAATTTGGCTGACATCAGCACAGAGACGGTCACCAGCAGGGGCTTGATGAGCTTGACCCCTTTCTTCAGCACCAGTCTGGAGCCAACACGGGCACCGATAAACTGCCCCAGCGCCATGCAGAAACCAACGCTCCACACCACCTTGCCACCCAGGGCAAAAAACAGCAGGGAGGCAAGGTTGGAGGTTAAGTTCAGGAGCTTGGTGTGTGCTGTGGCCCGCGCCATGCCAAAACCCGCCAGCGCCACGAAGCCGATGGCAAAAAACGACCCTGTGCCCGGGCCGAAGAAGCCGTCATAAAAGCCCACTCCGCCCCCCACCAGCAGCGCAAACACCATGGGCGTCAGGCGGCGTGCGCTCTCTGCATCGCTCACTCTGGGGGAGAAAAAGAAGTAGCAGGCAAACGCCATCAGCAGGAAGGGCAAGAGCCGTTCCAGAATGGCGGCGTCTATGGTCTGCACCGCCAGAGTGCCGATGGCGGCACCGATAAAGGTGCAGATCACCGCAGGCCAGATCATGGCCCACTCCAGCAGCCCCTTGCGGGCATAAAACCAGGTGGCCGAGAAGGAGCCAAAACTGCTCTGCAGTTTATTGGTGCCCAGTACCAGCGCCGGCGGCATGCCGGTCGCCAGCAGGGCGGGTACGGTCAAGAGGCCACCGCCGCCGGCAATGGCATCGATAAAGCCGGCAATCAGCGCCACCCCGAACAGGGCGAGCAGGGTAAACAGTTCCAATTCCATCCATAGACCTCGCGAGACAGGGTTGCCCGCCAAAGAGGGGCCCTTGTTGAATTTGCTGTGTAAACAAGCCGGACATGCTGACTTGGCCGCTATCCTAAAGGCCGTGGGTTCATGAGGCTAACGAAACAGTGGCAGCCAATTGATTCCATATTTTCATCAGTCTTATTCGTCTCACCCTGTTTTCCCCTTCCCCGCCATCAGGCGGCGCTATCAGCTATCGCCTCAGCTGGTACGCCGCCCTTGATCGCAGCCAACGCCTGTTGCAGCTGTACTTCATCCTCACCGGGCGCCCGACTGACACGGCCCGCCATGTAGCGACGGCTGAACAGATTGAACCAGAGCTGCAACGCATGTCCGGCTTGCAGCTGACCGGCCACCTCCAGCACACAGGCCGCCACTTCTGCGGTACAGAGGTGCTCGTCGCAATTGGCGACCCGCATGCCATAGGTGGAGAGTGCATCCGGTTTGACCGCCAACACGGGAAAACCATCCAGATAGGGGCTCATGTTGAACATCTTGCGTGCCTCGGGCCAGGTGCCATCCAGCAGGATGAAGAGCGGCTTCTTGCCATTTGCCAAGGCCACGTGTTCGGTCACTCGCGCCGGGTTTTTCTCGCACGCGGGGAACACCACATAGGGCTGCCAGACGGGATCGGCCAGCAGGGCCAGCAACTCAGGATGGGGCTGGGTGCGCTTCCAGAGAAAGGCCCAGGTGGTATCCGGCAGGACGTCGGCGATCAGGCGACCCGTGTTGGAGGGCTTCATGGGCTCGCTGTCATACATCAGCAGGCAGAAGCCGGCTTCTGCCTTGAGCTCTGGCCGCCATTCGCAGGCGCACCAGTCAGAGCGCAACTGGCATGCCTCGCAGCGTGGCACTGTGCCACCACGGGCGAGAAAAGGACGGGTTGAGATGCTCTTGCGCCATACGCGCAGGCGATTGACGGCGTGATCTGGGATTGGCTTCATGGGGGCGCGGCTCTGGCGGTGCACATTGCGGGAAAAAAGGGGGGCAGATTGTAACGAGCCGTCCGCCGCGCAGCAAGGCCCCCCATCCGGGGCAAGCCGGGGTGCCACGCCTCTCTATACTTGGTCGTCAACCCATGCGCCCACGCATGGGACACTGGAGGACGACGATGGCAGAACAAGATATGGCAAGAGAGCATGCACTGGCCGAAGGCACGGCCTTCACCTGGCACGAGCTCTATGTTCCGGACGCCGAGGCCGGGATCCGCTTTTATACCGAGGTGCTTGGCTGGGAGAGCCAGACCATGGCCATGGAGGGAGGCAACTACCCCATGCTGGTTGCCAATGGCAGGCCAATCGCCGGAGTGCAGGCCACCCGGGGCAATCCCGATATGGCCGGCGTACCGCCGCACTGGGCAACCTACATAGCAGTGGATGACGTGGACGCCAGGGTGGCCAAAGTCAGCCTGCATGGAGGATCCGTGGTGGTGCCGGCCCTGAATATCCCGGAAGTCGGGCGCATGGCCCTGATTGCGGATCCACAAGGGGCGCATATCTGGCTGTTCACCCCTGATCCCATGTGATCTGGACAAGCTGCAAACAACAGAGGGGCCCGCGGGCCCCTCTGTTGTGTTCGGCAAACCGTCAGGCGGGCTTGCGCAGGATCTGCTCGAGGTAGTGAGCAAAGCTGTGGCCGTGATGCTCCAGCAGTTTCGGGAACATGGAGATGGAGGTCATGCCGGGGAAGGTATTGATCTCGTTCAGCAAGATCTCGCCATCTTCCGTCAGGAAGAAGTCGATGCGCGACAGATGGGTCAGTTTCAGCTGACGGAACGCCTTGAGGGAATACTCGTGGATCGCATCGGCCTGCGCCTGAGTCAGGCCTTCGGCATTGAGGCTGGTCGCCGTGTGGCTGGCGCTGCTGTACTTCTCTTCATAGGTGTAGAACTTGTCCTGCGGCACGCAGATCTCGCCAGGGTAGGTGGCAATGAGCTCGTCACCGTACTGGTAGACAGCCACTTCCAGCTCGCGGGGCTTGACCGCTTTTTCGATCAACACCTGCTCGGAGTAACCGAAGGCATCCTTGATGCCCTGCACCAGCTCGGCTTCGTTGCTGGCGGAATAACACCCCACGGAAGAGCCCTGGGAGGCGGCCTTGATGAAGACCTTGCCCCACTTGGCCAGGGCGGCTTTTGCCTCGGTCAGGGCGGCGTCGTTCTGTTCGGTCAGGAACAGATAGGGGGTGTTGGGAATGCCGATGGCGGAGAGCCACAGCTTGGTGCTGATCTTGTTGAAGCAGATCTTGCTCGCCTCGGCATCGCAACCGAGATAAGGCAGGCCCGCCAGCTCGAGGAAGGATTGCAGATCGCCCGTCTCACCCGGGTAGCCGTGGATGCAGGGCACCACGTAGTCCACCGGACGGGCCACGCTGTCAAACGAGAGCAGCTTGTCCAGCCCCAGCTTGCACTCGCGGCCATCGGCAGAGAGCCAGCGATCGGCAAACATCTCGACCCGGGTCACTTCGACGCCGGGCACCAAACCGAGTTGTTGCTCAAGGAAATTGGCGCTGCGCAGAGAGACTTCGTGTTC
This sequence comes from Aeromonas sp. TS_SC_11, assembly GCF_057318915.1. Taxonomy (NCBI): domain Bacteria; kingdom Pseudomonadati; phylum Pseudomonadota; class Gammaproteobacteria; order Aeromonadales; family Aeromonadaceae; genus Aeromonas; species Aeromonas sp. TS_SC_11. The sequence goes on along the minus strand of NZ_CM170470.1, from coordinate 3,366,039 downwards.
TGAGCCACCGCCGCCGCACAGCAGCAAGACATGCATGTTCTTCATTAGATGTGATCCCTTGGGAAAAGCGGCCTCGTCATGACCATCTGATAATCCAACCGTACTGAAAAACCGGACGAAGCCAAGTGCGGGCCAGTGTAGCAAGGGAAATCAAGCCTTGTCAGCCGATGGGAGCCCCATCCGCCGACAACAGCCTGAAAAATTCCTGCCTGTGTCAAAAATTGGACGAAAAGGGCTCAGCGCGGCGGATCCACGCGCCCCATGCCGTTGCCATTGACCCGAAACCAGCCGGCTATGCTATAACGCTCACGATTGGCGGGCAGTACCTCGTGGGGGAACTCCTCCGACAGGAACAATACCAGCCGCCCTCCCTTGGGAGAGACATCCATCAAGAGCTGCTCGTCGTTGTCATAGACCCTGAGCACACCACCTGCCTCCGGTTGCCAGTCGTTATTGAGATAGAAGACAGAGGTGAGGCGACGGTTGGAGCGACCGGCGAAGGCATCCCTATGGGTGGCATAGAAGTCCCCGCTGCGATAACGGGCGAAATGGGCCTCGTAATCGAACAGTCCCAGCATCAGCAGGCGGTTGGCGGCGAGGCGCAGGGACTCCATGCGACCGAGATAGTCCGCCACTGGCGCGCCAAGGGAAGGCTCCAGCCAGTGGATCTGATCACGGCGAATATCGGGATTGCCCTGATGCAGACTTTCCCGTCCAATCCCGGCCGGATGCCACGCATGGGGCAGACAGGCTTTGAGGGCATCCACCTCAACGGCGGTTAAAAAGTCATCCACAATCACCCATCCCCGGGTGTAAATGGCATCCATGACGGCTTGATAGTCCAAGATTGGCTCGCAATAAGTGGAGAGAGGGCGCTTTTTAGCGACTTCCTGGCCTGAGCACAAACCAGTTTGCTTCTCCTGAGAAGTCCCACCATCAATACGCTATCCCGCCACAGAAGGCGCCCTTTATCGTACCGGCCTCACCGCCCTGTGATCTGGCTCGACAAAAGGATGCATGAGGGGAGGAAAACCCGGCACTTGCTGCTTGCCTCGGGATCCCGGGCCCGTTAACGTGCATAACCACTGCCCTGAATGGGCCCCATCCTCTCTGGAGTGCACCATGTCTCTGCCCGATCTTCCCCTGCAACGTCTCGATGGTACCGAGTTCTCTCTCACCGCCCTGCAAGGTCAGGTCATTCTGGTGGTCAATGTGGCCAGCCGTTGTGGTTTTACCCCCCAATACACGGGGCTGGAGGCACTCTATCAGCAGCTGGGACCCAAAGGGCTGGTGATCTTGGGCTTCCCCTGCGATCAGTTCGGCCATCAGGAGCCGGGGGATGCGGACGAAATCGCCCGCTTCTGCTCGCTGGATTATCCGGTCAGTTTCCCCATCATGGCCAAGTGCGAAGTCAACGGCGAGCACGCCCACCCCTTCTATCGCTGGCTGAAACAGCAAAAACCCGGGCTGCTGGGGCTGGAAAACGTCAAATGGAACTTCACCAAGTTCCTCATCAACCGTGAGGGTGAGGTGGTGGAGCGCTTCGCCCCCCAGACCAAGCCAGAGAGCCTGCTGGACGAGATAAGCGCACTGCTCTGAGCCTCGCCACGGGACCAGACCCACGCAGCGGCCCGGGCAAGTGACACGGCTGCTGCGTGCAGGCCGCACATCTGCTATATTACGCCCCCATTATCTTTTCTATGTCGTGGCTGGCTGCCCAGGTGGTCCGCTGCGTCTTATGTTGTGACAGGCCAGGCGTCAGCGCCTGCCGGTCACTCGTTGAGCCCAAGGCTCACCTCAGGAGTCTCTCTCGAACATGTCATTTAACGAACTGGGTCTGTCACCGCACATTCTGCGGGCCGTCAAGGAATTGGGTTACGAACAGCCAACCCCCATCCAGCAGCAAGCCATTCCGGCTGTGCTGGCAGGCCAGGATGTGCTGGGCGGCGCCCAGACAGGCACAGGTAAAACGGCCGGTTTCACCCTGCCCATGTTGCACCGTCTGATGGCCAACCATGGCCGTGGTGGCCGTCGTCAGGTACGCGCCCTGGTGCTGACCCCGACCCGTGAACTGGCCGCCCAGGTGGGCGAAAGCATCATCAAGTACGCCCATCACCTGCCGTTTCGCACCCTGATCGCCTATGGCGGCGTCAGCATCAAGCCCAACCTGGAGGCCATCAAGCTCGGCGTCGACATCCTGGTCGCGACCCCGGGTCGACTGCTGGATCTGCTGACCCAGCGCGCCCTCACCCTGACCGAGCTGGAAGTGCTGGTGCTGGATGAGGCGGATCGCATGCTCGACATGGGCTTCATCACCGACATTCGCCGCATCATGAAGGCGCTGCCGGAAGAGCGGCAGACCCTGCTGTTCTCTGCCACCTTCTCCAACGAGATCAAGGAGCTGGCCGACGACCTGCTGAAGAGCCCGACCCTGATCGAGGTGAGCCCGAGCAACAGCACGGCCGAGCAGGTCAACCAGCGCATCATCAAGGTCGACCGCGAGCGCAAGCGCGAGCTGCTCTCCCACATGATCGGCCGCAATAACTGGCAACGGGTGCTGGTGTTCGTGCGCACCAAGCAGATCGCCGACCGCCTCGCCCACCAGATGGAAAAAGACGGCCTCAATACCGTCGCCATCCACGGTGACAAGAGCCAGGGTGCCCGCAACCGGGCGCTGGCAGATTTTAGGGAAGGCAAGGTGCGGGTGCTGGTCGCCACCGACATCGCCGCCCGTGGTCTCGATATCGATCAGCTGCCCCATGTGATCAACTTCGAGCTGCCCCAGGTGGCTGAGGACTATATCCACCGCATCGGCCGTACCGGCCGTGCCGGTCGTGGCGGCGAAGCCATCTCCCTGGTCAGCCAGGATGAACAGGATCAGCTCAAGGCCATCGAGTCCCTGATCGGCCTCAGCATACCGAGCGAGATCCTGGCCGGTTATGAGCCAAGCGGCAAACCGACTCGCCAGACCCTGCCGGGCAGCAAGCCGGTACAAAACCCGCCGCGGGATCGCGGCCATGCCAACGCCAAGCACAATGCCAAGGCGCCCGCCAAAGGCAGGGGCAAGCCCAAAGCCGATGGCAGCAAGCAACCGGCGCCGGCGCGCCAGAAGGATCGCGGTGGCGTGGACGCAGGGCTCACCCCGATGCGCCGCCTGCCCCGGGCCCAGCGCGACAGCTATCAGGACAACTCCAACGAGGAGTAAGGCCGGCCATGAGCTGTTCGCACTGAAAAATAAAAAACCGCCGAAAGGCGGTTTTTTATTGGCGGGATAGATCACACCTTTTCGAAATCCGCCAGCACCATATGCAACAGCGGATAGGGTTTGCCCTGGCCATCCAGTGGCGAGCGCCCCGTCACGACGAACCCCATGCGCTGGTAGAAGCCAAGCGCCTGCGCATTCTGCTCGTTGACGTCCACCCTGGTTGCCCCTTGGCGGCTGATGGCATGGGCCACCAGCAACCGTCCGATGCCACGGCCTCTTGCCTCGGGTGCGAGAAACAGCATCTCGAGATTGCCATCGTGCACGCCGCAAAAACCGGCGATACCTGTCTCGTCCCTGGCACAGACCAGATCGACGGCGGCGAAATAGTGCTCCAGGATCAGCGGCTTGAGGACATCAATCTCCGCCTCTGGCAGAAAGTGGTGAGTGGCGCGCACCGAGGCTTCCCAGAGGCTGATCAGGGTCGAGTGATCCCGCGTCTTTGCTTGTTCAATCTTCATGACATGACTCTTGTTGTGTGGCACGAACAGCCTTACCGGAGAGGCTCGGCTGTGCCTTTGGCATCCACTTGTTTGATGACGAATCCCTTCTCGATGCCGGCCTTGAAACCCAGCTTTTCATACAGGCGGTGGGCCGACTCACGTCCCTCCCCTGACAGCAGCATCACCTTGTAGCAATCCTGTTGCCAGGCGATGGCCAGCGCCTGCTCGAGCACTTTCTGGCTCAGCCCCTGGCGCCGAAATCGGGCCGCCGTGATCACGTGCTCTATGATGCCAAACGGCCTGCTACCGTTGGTGAGGGTGGGGATCACCCCCAGCTGGCAGGTGGCGGCAAGCTGACCCTCCACCTCGGCGACGATAAGCCGCACATGGGATTGGGCCAGCAAGGAGGCAAGGGCCGCCTCGGCTTCAACCAACTGCGGATCATGGGGCCTCAGCTCCCGATAAAGGGCCAGCAAACCTGCTACGTCTTGTTCATTGCACGTTCTGATCACCACCATGGCGATCCTCCTGATCTGATTACCGGCGCGACTTCACCCACGAATCCTAAGCGGGCCTTGGCGCAAACATGATGATGGCCATGCCGAGCAGGGCCACCAGCGAACCCACCAGATCCCAGAGTGTGGGTCTGATACCGTCCACCAGCCAGAGCCAGAGGATGGCGACAAAGATATAGACGCCACCATAGGCGGCATAGACGCGGCCGGCGGCGGTCGGATGCAGTGAAAGCAGCCAGGCAAACAGCACCAGACTCAAACCCGCTGGCAGCAGCAGCCAGACACTTCGGCCCTGTGTCAGCCAGAGATAGGGCAGATAGCAGCCGACGATTTCGGCCACCGCCGTGATCAGAAACAGCCCGATCGTTTTGAGTTCTACCATGATGTGTCTCTATCACCCTTGCTAAACAGGCTGAATGTTAAAATAAATCATCAGGTTATGTAAGCACAGCGAAAAAAGACGGGATTGGAATGGCAAGAAGGCGAGCCTTCCCCCGCGAGCACGGGGGAAGGTGGTGGAATTAGCGGGTTTTGACCGCTTGCAGCAGGGCTGACACATCCGGCCCGAACTGACGGGTGCGAATGGCCTCGCGGATATCACTTTCGCTATAACGGCTGGCCGGATAGACCAGCACACAGGACGTATCGCCTGGCTTGAGGAAGTGGGTCTCACCAAACGGGGTATAACGGGTGGCGCCTATGCTGATGAGCGCATGGGACGGGTAGCCAGCTTGGGCCAGCAGCCCCTGAATATGCTCTGCCGGGCCTTCATCCTGCTGATGGTTGAACTTGTCGATGGCCCAGTCCAGCAGCTGTCGATGAAAATAGCTGTAATCAACGGCGGCGCTGTCTACCCCGTAAGCGTACTGCTCGCCGTCACGCTCCAGATAGCAGGCGATGCGATAGTCATCAAGCTCGCAACCCGCGGTAAAACCAGTGAGTGGCAGCAGATTGGCTGCCAGCCCCTTGCTCTCTTCCCCCCAGTTTTTCTTCTCGCTGATCTTCTTGGCATTGGGACGACGAATGGAGCAGTCGTTATAGGCACCAAAGGCGCGAGGATGGATGGCCACCACCTGGGTACCTGCGTACTCCAGCTCGCACCAGAGCGCGACTTCCGGCTCGATCTGCACCTTCTCGTCACCACTGACCGCAGCCTCTGGCAGCAAGATGGCCTTCTCGCTCAGGGGGAAGACGCCGAGCTGACCCGGGTGACCCGGCACATAGAAGGGAAACAGCGCCTTGGGCGCTGTGGTATCACGCACCACCACAGCCACGAAATCCGAGGCTTCTCCAGCCTGCTCCAGGTGGCCGGCGAAGTTGCCAGCCACCCCGAGTCCGATAAATTTGCTCTCTGCTGTCACTTGCATCTGATCACCTGCATCTTGCCAAAGCGGGGGTAGCTGGCCCATCAAGCGGGAGCAGCTACCGCGAAAGTGGCAAGGATTAAACCACAGGGGCCTGTTCCCGCCCAGTCCGGGCGCCCTATCCTGTGCGCCAGCGCGAACTTTTTGGCGCCCATTGGCGACTCTCTAACCAGGGACTCACCACCTGTTAACACCCGTTTTTCATTCCCTCTCTTGCTGACAGACTGGCGGCCAGCCGGATCACTGACAAAGGCAATACACCGATCAGCCACGCCTGCAGAAAAGCGCTCTGCTGGAAAATCACAAAGCGCAAACGAGCCCGACGGGAAACAGAGCGTTTCCATCTCCAGCAAGGCTGACCCCTTGGGCCACCCCCTCAACTTTGGTAGGCTGCCACCCAGCAAACGCCAGCAGCTTACAAGGACAGCCTCAATGTCACAGGATCATTTTCAGGGCCGCTATGAAGTCGAATTCAAATATCGACTGGATGACAGACCCGCCTTCATCTCCACGCTCAAGACGCTGGATCCGGAAGTCATGCTGGAAAACAATCTGGAACAGGACAGCTACTTCGACACACCGGAACCGACCCTGGCCACAGAGGGCAAGAGCCTGGTGATCCGTACCATGCAGCCTTCCGGCATAAAGCTCTGGATCGTCAAGGGGCCCGAGCAGGATCGCTGCGAGGCGGTCAATATCACGGACGCAGACAAGGCTGCGAGCATGCTGCAGACCCTGGGTTATCAGCAGGTGCTGGCCATCAGCAAGCGGCGCAGCATCTACTTTGTCGGCCCTTTCCACGTCACGCTGGATCACTTGGACGGGCTCGGCGACTTTGCCGAGCTGGCCATCATGACCGATGACGAGACCTTGCTGCCCAGCTATCGCCAGCAGTTGCAGGATTTAGCCACACGGCTCGGCCTCTCCTCCAGGCAACTCGAAACCCGCTCCTATCGCACCCTGTGCGAGCAGAGCCTCACCCTCAACTCAGAGAGACTGCCCTCATGATCGACAAACTCGCCTGGCTGACCTTCAAGGATCAGCAACTGCTCTGCGCCCGTTCCCACGGCAAGGCCATCTACTACATTCCCGGCGGAAAACGCGAGGCGGGAGAGAGCGATGAAGCGGCGCTGATGCGAGAAATCGAGGAGGAGCTGAGCGTGACCCTGCAAGCCGACACCTTGCGCCTTGCCTGCGAATTCAGCGCCCAGGCCGATGGCAAGCCTGAAGGCGTGCAGGTCCGATTGCGCTGTTACACCGGCGAGGCCAGCGGTACACCTGTTGCCTCGGCCGAGATCGCCGAACTACGCTGGCTCGATAGCCGCCACCTCGAACAAATCTCCCCCGTTTCCCGCCTGCTGTTCGCCTGGCTGGCAGAGCAAAACATTATCCGCTAAGACGTGTGGCTGATGGACCCGTGGTGGGGCTGATGGACAAGCGTGATCCTGCGCACCCTGCAGAGGTGCCCGACTTGAAATCGGCATCAGAAAAGGCGAGTCTGACCAGTCATGCTGATGACACTGGATTGTATCTGTGCATTTAGCCGCAGCGGGCAAGACCCGCTGTCGTGACCACGTTTGACAAGGACTCTCGATGGACATAGTTGAGGTTGATACCACCCTGGGCATCAAGCCTGCGCTCATCACCCTGCTGCAAGACAGCGTGGCCAATGGCGCCTCGGTGGGATTTTTGCCGCCACTGACAGAAGATCAGGGACTGGGATACTGGCAAGGGATCGAGACTGAGCTGGCAGCGGGCAGGCGTCGGCTTTGGGTTGCCTTCGAGCAGCACCACCTGGTCGGGGCCCTGCAACTGGCGCTTTGCACCAAGGCAAATGGCCGCCACCGGGCCGAGGTAGAAAAACTGATGGTGCACAGCCACGCCCGTGGCAAGGGCGTCGGCCGCGCCCTGATGGCTGCCATGGAGCAAGGCGCCCGGGATAAGGGACGCACCCTGCTGGTGCTCGATACCCGGGTCGGCGACGTGGCATCCAGCCTCTATCGCCAGCTCGGTTATCAGGAAGTTGGCCAGATCCCGGACTTTGCCCGCAATGCCGACGGTACCCTGGCCGCCACCCTCTTCTTCTTCAAGCAGCTCTGATGAATGCCCTCCGGGAAAGCAAGGCGCCCACTCTTTCCGCGGAGGGCGCCTTGTGCTGCGGCGTGGCGCGCTTGTTCAAGCAGGGCACGCCCCTTTGAAAAAACAATCAAAAACGCCAGTTGATTAATTTTGACAAGGAGCCTGCGCCATTACCCCTTCACCTGATGGCGAGCGAGGCGTATGGTGTGGCAGGAAGACCCGTTTGCATACCTAACGGGTGTCACTCACTGCCTTGAGGAATCCTGCATGCCTATTCTGCCTCGTACCGTCACCTCCCCCAAAAAGTTCATCATAGGTCACGACCTTCTGCCTCAACTCCATGATCATGTGAAAGATTTTGGCGACAACGCCCTGCTCGTCAGCGATGAGTTCATCCTGGAGCGGGTGCGCGAAGAGGCGCTGGCCGGTCTGCTGCAAGCGGGCTTGAAAGGACGGGTCGAGAAATTCAACTACGAATGCACCGATATCGAGATCCGTCGCCTCTGCGATCTCGCCGAACAGCAGGGCGCCAACGTGATCGTCGGTATCGGCGGCGGCAAGACCCTGGATGTGGCCAAAGCGGTTGCCTTCTACCTGCGCCGTCCCGTTGTGCTGTTCCCCACCATTGCCTCCACCGATGCGCCCTGTACCGCGCTGGCAGTGATTTACAATCAGGCGGGCGAGTTCGAGCGCTACCTGTTCCTCCCCCAGAACCCGGACGTGGTGATCGCCGATACCGCCATCATAGCGGCGGCCCCTGCCCGCTTCTTCGCCGCTGGCGTGGGGGATGCCCTGGCCACCTATTTCGAGGCCCGCGCCTGCTATCGGGCCGATGGCATCAACCTGGTGGGTAAGCGCCCCTCCCGTACCGGACTTGGCCTGGCAAAGCTCTGCTATGAGCTGCTGGGGGAAAACATAGAAATGGCGATGGATGCCATTCACCATCATGTCACCACACCGGCGCTCGAGCAGATCATTGAAGCCACCATCTACCTGAGTGGCGTCGGCGCCGAGGCCGGTGGTCTGGCGGCAGCCCATGCGGTCAACAACGGCATGTCGGTGGTACCTGACTTGCACCGTGCACAGCACGGGGAGAAGGTGGTATTCGGTCTGCTGACCCAGCTGGTGCTGGAGCGCGCCCCCCAGGCCGAGGTCGATGAGGTAATGCGCATCATCCAGGTTGCCGGCCTGCCCATGACCTTGCAGGAGATGGGGCTGACCCGTTTCATCGAGAGCGAGTGGCGCAAGGTGGCAGCGCTTGCCTGCGATCCCCTCGACACCATGGTCAATATGCCGATGGCCGTGAGCGAGCAGGATGTTTACAACGCCATGATAGCGGCCAACGCCATGGCCGAGCGCTATCGGGCCCGTTATCCGCGGGATTGATCCGGGATAAAAACCCTTGATGATCGCCCACGAACAAGGCCAGCTTGACGGCTGGCCTTGTTCGTTGTGGCCTGAACTGCTGAAATGGCGCCTCCCCCGTCAAGACAAGGAGTCATCATGATATTGGAAGTCGCCCATCTGCAGGTTATACCGGGTCAGGCCGCCGTCTTCGAGCGGGCCTTTGGGCAAGCCCAGACCATCATCAGTGCCATGCCAGGGTACGCCGGGCACCAGTTGCAACGCTCGCTGACCGATCCTCACCGTTATCTGCTGCTGGTCAGCTGGCAGCGGCTCGAAGATCACACTCAGGGCTTTCGCGGCTCCGCTCAGTACCAGCAATGGAAGGCACTGCTGCACCACTTCTACGACCCCTTCCCCACAGTGGAACACTATCAGGCAGTGGAACACTGTCAGGCTGTCGCGTTGGGGGTGAACACGGCAGCCCTGCCTGCTGTGTGATCATGGGCTCGCAAACCTGGATGATCAGGCCAACCGCTCGGCGCACACCTTGATCACTGGCTCGGCAAACGCATCCTGAGCTGAAATCAGTTGCAGTTCGTAAGCCTCTGCCTGCCAGGTGTGCAGCATCACAGTATCCACCGCCGCATTGGTTCGCTCAAAGGCAGTCACGGCATCGTAGCCGGTCTGCAGATTGGCCAGCATCAGAGCACTGATAAGATCCCCTACCCCCACTGGTTGGCGGGCAAACGCATAGAGCGGACGGGCGATCAGATAGTCGCCCTCGGGGGTGGCCAGCAGCATCTCGAAACGACCCGACTCCTGTGCGGCACGCCCCAGATGCTTGACCAGTACCATCTTGACCCCCTTGGCCAGCAGCTGATGGGCAGCCACCCGGGTCTGGGCCAGATCCGCCAGGTGGGTATCACACAGTGTCTCCAGCTCCAGCAGGTTGGGTGCCATGATGTCGGCCACCGGCAGCGCCTGCTCGGTGAGAAAACGGGTGACACCGGGGGCGACTATGCACCCCTTCTCCGGATGCCCCATGACGGGATCGCAGAAATAGATCGCATTGGGATTGGCGGCCTTGACCGCGGCCACCACCGCCAGGATCTCGTCCCCCTGCTCGGCCGAGCCGAGATAACCACTCAACACGGCGTCACACTGGCCCAGCACCTCGATATCACTCAACCCCTTTACCAGGGCGCTGATGTGACCGGCAGGCATCGCCATCCCCTGCCAGCCCGCCGCGTACTGGGTGTGGTTGGAGAATTGCACCGTGTTGACGGGCCACACCTCCATGCCGAGACGGCGCATGGGAAACACGGCGGCACTGTTACCGGCACAGCCAAACACCACGTGGGACTGGATAGAGAGAATGCGTTTCATCGACATCACCGCAGAGAAGATCAGGGAAAGGCGCAATATATCGGATGAGGAGATTGCACTTCTACTTTTGTGCGGCACAAACCGCTATTTAGCCCTGGAAATCACCATCAAACGGTGAATTTGTCATCACAATCCCACCCCATGCCCTGTTAGTGCCGTTTTTGCCCTGCCAGACCAGGGGCGGCTCCCCCTGGCTTGACCGAGTTTCACAGGGTTATCTCATACCTTTGTTTGATGGCATATGAGAGCAATAAACCAGCATCGGGTCTGGCTGCGTGATGGCACTGAGGAAAGCAAAGAAAAACCCGAGTGCCCTGTATAACACCCTGCAGAAAAGAAGCAGAACAAGGCCGAGAGGTCAGTACTCGGCCCTGCTTTCAAGGGCGTGCGAAGTGATAGACCCAGCCTTCATCCAGTACCATGTCGGCGGGCGCTTGTATAAGGGGTGGCAGCAGAGACACAGTCCCCTTGGCTGCGTATTGCAGCGCCATCAGGGCGCAGATGGCGGCGTCGTAGCGATCCGTACCCGTCGCCAATTCTGCAGGCAGATGGGGTTGCAGCTCGGCCCTGACAGCGGATGCCTTGCCACCCACTTTGGCCAAAGCGGGATAGACCTCCAGCACGGCGCGATCGGCCTGAGACTGCAGCTTGGGTACGAGTTGCAGATCCCCCAGCCGGGGCAGCATGGAGAGCGCCAGCGTGGCGTTGTTGCCGAGCCGGTCGAAGGTCGCGGAAAGAGGCTTCTTGCCATATTGCCGGTGCAGCCAGCGCTCGCAATCGCGATAGGCATAAGGGTTGTCAATTTCGCGCTGGGGCACGGCGCACTCGGTCGCCCTCCCCGCCAGCAGATCGCCCAGGGCACGTGGAAAGGCGAGCGGCGCATCGATACCCAGTGCCAGCTGCGGGCAAGCCAGCACCTGCATCAGATTCATCTCATCTTGCAGCGCCGGTCGCAGCAGGGCATCCAGATCCGGCGCCACCCGCGAACTCAGCCGGAACAGGGGCGACACCCCAAACCAGTGCAGGCGCTGCTCGCGTGCCTGCCAGCCCACCACGGCCACCGCCTGGGCATTGCCCTGCCAACCTCTCACATCCCAGCCGATGCCGATAGCATCCATGTGTTCCATTGTCATGCCCGTGTCACCTCTGCGCGCTATCAATGGAGCACAGGGTAATGGCTGCGCCCCCTAAAGCAAGGCCGGGAGCGCGCCTTAGAAGGATTTCTTGAAATTGATCAGCGGCAGTATGGGGAAAATACCGTTCTCGGCGTAGTTGGCAAGGCCTATCTGCAGCCCGTCCAGATGCTTGGTGGCGTTGATGAAACCCAGCTGGAAGGTGGTGCGTTCGGCATAGTTGACGAACCCGACGTTGGCCAGAGCATTGCCCTTGGCGATGTTGACGGCGCCCCAGTTCAGGCCCTGCACATTGTTGGTCAGGTTGACGAAGCCAAGGTTTACCCCCTTGTCCTGTCCCTCGTGCCAGTTGACGGCATTGATGGCCACACCGTTGAACTGATGGCGCACCCGTCCGGCACCGAGGAAAACGCCAAGCTGCAGACCGCTGAACTGATCCACATCGGAGAGGGCCAAGATGGGCAGATCTAATCCCTTCACCTGACCGGTGCGGCCATAGAGAAAGGAGGCTCTGGCGCCTTCGACCTGATGGGAGGCAGGCAGATTGACACCGGGCAGCGAGACCTGAATCGGGGTGCTGGCATGGGAGACACCGCTCAGGGCTAAAGAACCACAGACAAGCAAGAGGTGGGCAGGTTTCATCGGGGCTTTCCTTGACGGTCAGAGAGTGGCGCCAGCCTATCAGTACTGGCAGGAAGGAACGAGACCGAGCAGGCGTGGCTGCGTCATTCCCCGTCTGAATTCTCTCGGCTACCTGGCCAGACCAGAATCAAAATTTAAGCAAAAATTAACATTTATATTATTTACATCAAGCCTCATTTGGTAACACAATGCTCAAACGTGCGTTTGAACAGAGCAAACGACACGTAACGACTTAAGGATGTAGTCGAACGGATGTAACCAAAGAATGGGCCTGTCGGCCTTTTGCAATACCCTGCTGTCAACCACGGAGACGCGCGATGAATATGGACGTAATCAAGACCTTTACCGAGCAGATGCAAGGCTTTGCTGCCCCCCTCACCCGTTACAACCAGCTGCTGGCCAGCAATATTGAACAACTGACCCGGTTGCAGCTGGCTTCCGCCAATGCCTATGCCGAACTGGGATTGAGCCAGTTGCAGGCGGTTGGCAAGGTGCAGGATGCCCAGAGCCTGGCGGCCCTCGGCACTGTGCAGCTGGAAACCGCCAGCCAGCTCTCCCGCCAGATGCTGGATGACATCCAGAAGCTCAATGCGCTGGGTCTGCAGTTCAAGGAAGAGCTGGATACCCTGGCGGCCGACGGCATCAAAAAGAGCACGGGCAAGGCCTGATATCCCCCTGGCTGCCCGATGCGGGCAGCCACATCTCCCCATGACCCGACACGACAGGCTCGCTCTGTCACGGGTGTGGGTGAAGGAGAGAACATGAGCCAATCATCTTACGGCCCGCTGTTCGAGGCCCTGGCCCACTATAACGACAAGTTGCTGGACATGGCCAAGGCACAGACGGAGCGCACGGCGCAGGCGCTGTTGCAGACCAATCTGGACGATCTGGGCCAAGTACTGGAACAGGGCACTCAGCAACCCTGGCAACTGATCAATGCCCAGATGAACTGGTGGCAGGATCAACTCAAGCTGATGCAGCATACCCTGCTCAAAAGCGCAGGCCAGGAGAGCGAGCCGGTGATCACGCCCGAGCGCAGCGATCGCCGCTTCAAGGACGACGCCTGGCGTGACCAGCCCCTTTATGACTACCTCAAGCAATCCTATCTGCTGACCGCCAAACACCTGCTGGCCTCGGTAGATGCGCTGGAAGGGGTTCCCCAGAAGAGCCGGGAGCGACTGCGCTTTTTTACCCGTCAATACCTCAATGCCATGGCGCCCAGCAACTTTCTGGCCACCAACCCCGAATTGCTCAGGCTCACCCTGGAATCCGACGGCCAGAATCTGGTGCGCGGACTGGCCCTGCTGGCCGAGGATCTGGAGCGCAGCGCCGATCAGCTCAACATCCGCCTGACCGACGAGTCCGCCTTCGAACTGGGGCGGGATCTGGCCTTGACGCCGGGCCGGGTGGTGCAACGCACCGAGCTCTACGAGCTTATCCAGTACAGCCCGACCACGGAAACCGTGGCCAGGACGCCGGTGCTGATAGTGCCGCCCTTCATCAACAAGTACTACATCATGGACATGCGGACCCAGAACTCTCTGGTCGCCTGGCTGGTCGCCCAGGGCCAGACGGTATTCATGATCTCCTGGCGCAACCCGGGGGTGGAGCAGGCCAATATCGATCTCGACGACTATGTGGTCGACGGGGTGATCGCCGCGCTGGACGGCGTGGAAGCGGCCACCGGCGAGCGTGAGGTTCACGGTATCGGTTACTGCATCGGCGGTACCGCCCTGTCGCTCGCCATGGGCTGGCTGGCGGCACGGCGCCAGAAACAGCGGGTGCGCTCCGCCACCCTGTTCACCACCCTGCTCGATTTCTCCCAGCCGGGGGAGCTTGGCATCTTCATCCACGAGCCCATCATAGCGGCGCTGGAGGCCCAGAATGAGGCCAAGGGCATCATGGATGGACGCCAGCTGGCGGTCTCCTTCAGCCTGCTGCGGGAAAACAGCCTCTACTGGAATTACTACATCGACAGCTACCTCAAGGGCCAGAGCCCGGTGGCGTTCGATCTGCTGCACTGGAACAGCGACAGTACCAACGTGGCGGGCAAGACCCACAACAGCCTGCTGCGCCGTCTCTATCTGGAGAACCAGCTGGTGAAGGGGGAGCTCAAGATCCGCAACACCCGCATCGATCTGGCCAAGGTGAAGACCCCTGCGCTGCTGGTCTCGGCCATGGACGATCACATCGCCCTCTGGCAGGGCACCTGGCAGGGCATGAAGCTGTTTGGCGGCGAGCAGCGCTTCATCCTGGCCGAATCGGGCCACATTGCCGGCATCATCAACCCGCCTGCGGCCAACAAGTACGGCTTCTGGCACAGCGATGCGAGCAGTGACACCCCGGACGCCTGGCTTGAGCAGGCAACCCATCAAAGCGGCTCCTGGTGGCCCGAGATGGCAGCCTTCATCAAGGGGCGTGAAGAGGAGGCCACGTCCGTACCCGCCCGCATCCCGAGCGAGGGACTGGAGGCGGCCCCCGGCGGTTATGTCAAGGTGCGGCTCAACCCTGTCTTTGCCAACACCCCGGAGGAGGAGCCCGCATGAACACACTCCCCCTTGAAATTGGGCAAAAAGCCAGCCTGACCAAACGGTTCGGCGCGGCCGAAGTCGAGGCCTTCGCCGGCTTGTCGGAGGATTTCAATCCCCTGCACCTGGACTCGGCTTTTGCCGCTACCACGCCATTCGAGCGTCCCATAGTACACGGCATGCTGCTGGCCAGCCTCTTCTCCGGGCTGTTGGGCCAGCAGCTGCCGGGCAAGGGCGCCGTCTATCTGGGGCAGAGTCTCTCCTTCAAGCAGCCGGTGTTTGTGGGAGATGAGGTGACGGCCGAGGTGGAGATCATCGCCATGCGCAGTGACAAGCCAATCATCACCCTGGCCACCCGCATCCTTGCCGCTGGCGGCACCCTCGCCGTGACCGGAGAAGCCGTAGTGAAGGTGGGCTGACATCAATACTTGCACTCCCTGAGTCAGCCCGGCACCCGCCGGGCTGACCATTGTCGTTCACACTATCACGCTGCTTTTATGATGCCTTCTCTACCCCGCCCTTTCATTGCTGGCCTGAACTGCCTAAAATACTCGCCCTGCTGTTTCAGCCATTCATCCATCTAGAGGATTTCCCATGGAGACGTTTCTGCTCGAAGGCCACCCCTTCGTTGCCTTGTGTGACCTTATCAAGCATCAGGGTTGGGCCGATTGTGGCGGCGCCGCCAAGGCCCTCGTCGCCGACGGTCTGGTCGAAGTGGACGGTCAGGTCGAGACCCGCAAACGCTGCAAGATAGTGGCCGAACAAGTGGTCAACTTCAACGGCATGAAAGTCGTGGTAAAAGAGGGCGTGAGCCCTGAGATCCTCTGATCCCCGCAAGCACTACCAGCAGATCAGAAGAGTGACCTAGTCAGTGGCTGGCATCCGCGACATGACAGTCGTGATGCAAGCGGAACCGAGCCAGAAGACCGGCCGCTTCCCTCCTGCCTGGAGGTGCAAGTGAGCCGGTTGCTGACTAGCTGGCCTTGATCGACAAGGTCAGCACAAAGCGCGCCATCGCCTCATCCCCATTCAGTGACGGGCAAGTCGCCACCACCTGGATGGGACGATTGACTCTCTGCCCCGTCGCCAATGATTCGTCGATCATGGCATCTATCTCTTCCCCGGCGGCGCAATCAAACTGTACATCCGCCTCAGGCCGCTTCAGAAACTCCCCCTGTACATCTTTAAAAGCAAAATGTACCTTCTTGCCTCTCGTCCGTCCCTTCTCCATTACCAGCAATCCCCCCACCAGATCGGCACCGGTCGCCAGGGCGCCGAAATACATGCTGCCCAGATGGTTGCGAGTACGCCAGCCAAGGGGAATGCGAATGCGCAGTGCCTTCGCATCCATCCGTTCGATCACGGGGGCACAAAAGCCGATAACGGGAATGTAGCGCCAGGCAAACAGCCGGAGCGCCAGATTGGCTTTGAAACGTTGCAGGTCCATATGCAAACTGATCCGATGAGTTAATGTAAACGGCATGTTGCCATGCAACCACCCTGCTCTACAAGGTTGCCGATCACGCTTCTGCTGCTTGTCGGTGAACACAAAAAAAGAGGGAACCCTCGGGCTCCCTCTCTTTTTTACAACGGGCCTTGCGATCAGGCCCGTTTCTCTTCCAGCCAGGCCCCCTGACTCTGCATCTCGAACAGCTGGGCGTAGTGTCCTCCCTGCGTCATCAGCTCACCGTGGGTGCCCCGCTCATTTACCTGACCGCGGGAAAGCAGCAGGATCTCGTCGGCATCGACTATGGTCGAGAGCCGGTGAGCGATGGCGATGGTGGTGCGGCCACGGCGGGCTGCTGCCAGCGCCGTGGAGAGCGCCAGCTCGGTCTGGGAATCCACGCTGGCGGTGGCTTCATCCAGGATGAGGATGCGCGGATCCCCCACCAGGGCGCGGGCGAAGGAGAGCAACTGCCGCTGACCGGCGGAGAGGTTCTTGCCCCCCTCCTCCATCAGGGTACTCAGCCCATCCGGCAGGCTCAGCACGAAGTCCGCCAGCTGTACCTCGGTCAATGCCTGCCAGAGGCGGGCCTCGTCGATGCCGTCACGGCCGAGCCGCAGGTTTTCCGCCAAAGTCCCAACGAAGATAAAGGGATCCTGCTGCACCAGACCTATGCTGCGGCGCACCGCCGCCAGCGACAGTTCAGCCATGGGGTGATCATCGAAGCGGATGGTGCCCTGATCCAGCGGATAAAACCCCATCAACAGGCTGATGATGGTGGACTTGCCACTGCCGGTATGGCCCACCAGCGCCAGCATCTGGCCAGGACAAGCGGCAAAGCTCACCTCCCGCAACACCTGCTGCTGGCCATCGTAGGAGAAGCTCACCTTGTCGAAGCTGACCCGCCCCTGCAACGCAGGACTCTCGCCTTGCGTGCTCTCACGGGACTCGTCGAGCAGGGCAAATACCCGCTCCCCGGCCACCATGGCCTGTTGCAACTGGTTGAGTTGGTTGGTCATCTCGATGAGCGGCTCTATCATGCGCCCCAGATAGCTGATGAAGGCATAGAGTACCCCCACCTGGATGGCACCACCGGCACTCAAGCCCTCGCGGGCAAACAGGGCCAGCAGGCCTATCAGCACCATCATGTAGAAGAGGTCGATAAGGGGGCGCAGCAGAATACCGTTGATCTTGAGGCTCTTGAGGCGCGCCGACCAGTGCTGCTGATTCACCTCGGCAAAGGCGTTGGCGAAGTGGCGCTCCTGTACCATGGCCTGAATGACCGGCATTCCCTGCAGCGACTCATTGAGGCGGCTGTTGATGTCGGAGAGCAAGCTGCGGGTCGCCCGTACCACGGGCACGCTCAATTTCTGGTAGAGCCACATCACAGCCGCCACTGCCGGCAGCAAGCAGGCGCACACCAGCATCAACCGCACATCCAGCAGGGCCATGGAGATAAGGATGCCGCACAGCAGCACCACTTTTTGTACCAGCAGGCCGATCACCTGCACATAGAGGTTCATGATCGCCTCTGTGTCGTTGGTGATGCGGGAAATAAGCGAGCCGGAGCGATGTTGGTCAAAGTAGCGGGCCGGCAGCCGGATGGCGGTGGCAAACACTTGCTCGCGCAAGGTCTGCACCACAGCCTGAGCGATGCGGTTGAAACGCAGGGATTGCAGATAGAAACCCGCCGCCGAGAGCACTTGCAGACCAAGATACCCAGCCGCGATGGCGGCAATGGGAGGCCACACCAGCTGGCGCGGTGCCAGATAGTCATCGATAAAGAGCTTGATGAGCAGAGGGCCGGCCACTTCGGCGCCGGTGGCCAGCAGCAGGCAGATCCCCGCCTGAACCAGCCAGCGAGGATAACGGGCGCAATAAGCGAGCAGGCGTTTGATCGTTGGATTCACAGCGTCTCCCCACATCTTGTTCCAGAAGCGAGTAACGGGCGCAACCAGGCAGTCAGTCGCCATTCAATGGTCGGGTTCACAAACTCTCCTCTACATCTTGTTCCAGTCGCTGGTAACGAACCATGTCTGCATACCAGCCGTTGTGGGCCATCAGGGCGCCATGGCGGCCCCGCTCACTGATGTGGCCCTGCTCCAGCACCAGGATTTCGTCGGCCTGCTCCACTGCCGTCATGCGATGACTGACCAGGATCAGCGTGCGTCTATGGGCCTTGAGCGCTTGCAGTATCTGCTGCTCGGTATGAGCATCCACCGCCGACAAGGCATCATCCAGCACCAAGATAGGCGCCGCCAACAGCAGGGCGCGGGCAATGGAAAGTCGCTGTTTCTGACCACCGGAGAGGGTCACACCCTTCTCCCCCACTTCGGTCTCATAGCCCTTGGGGAAGCGGCAGATGTCATCGTGCACACAGGCGATGCGCGCCACCCGCTCTATCTCCTCCTGGCTGGCATCGGGCCGGCCAAGGGCGATGTTGGCCGCTATGGTGGTAGAGAACAAAAACGGCTCCTGGGGCACATAGGCAAACTGGCCGCGCAGATCGCCAAGGGCCAGCTGCGCTATGGGCACGGCGCCCATGGTGAGCTCACCAGACGTGGGATTGGCAAGGCGCATCAACAGCTTGAGCAGCGAGCTCTTGCCAGCCCCGGTGCGCCCGACGATCCCCAGCATGCCGCCGCTGTGGAGGGTGAAGTCGATATTGCGCAGCAAGGTGCGCTGCTCCAGCTGATAGCTCACCCCCTTGGCCTGAAGCGGGAAGGGAGAGACAAACATCGCCGGCTCCGTCGGATCTTCGATGTCGCTGCGCTCGGCCAGCATGCTCTCGATGCGTGAATAGGCGGCGCTGCCCCGCTCTATGATGTTGAACAGCCAGGCGATGGCAAACATGGGCCAGATGAGCTGACCCAGATACATGGTGAAACTGGTGAGCTCCCCCAGAGTCAGCTCGTCACGCACCACCAGCACGCTGCCACCGGCAACGGCGAGAAAGTAGGAGCAACCGATACAGAGGTAGATGACGGGGTCGAACTTGGCATCGATGCGGGCCACCGCCATGTTGCACGCCCCCGCCTGTCGGGTCAGTTCGGCAAAGCCCTTGTCTTCCAGGGATTCAACCGCATAAGACTTGAGCACCCGCACGCCGGAGAGTGCCTCCTGGGTCTTGTTGTTGAGACGGGAGAAGGCTCCCTGCGCCGCCTTGAACTCCTTGTAGATCTGAGTACCGAAGCGGTTCATGAAGAATGCCATCACAGGCAGGGGCAGCAGGGAGAGCAGGGTCAGCTGCCAGGAGTACTGGCTGCACATGATGGAGAGCACCAGCACCCCGACTATGATGGAGTCCACCAGGGTCAATACCCCTTCCCCGGCTGTCATCTCCACCGCCTGGATATCGTTGGTGGCGTGAGCCATCAGATCGCCGGTGCGGTGGCGCTGGTAAAAATCGGGGCTCATGCGGGTGAAGTGGCTGAACAGTCGGTTGCGCAGCACATAGGCAAGCCGGTAGGAGGCACCAAACAACATGACCCGCCATACGTAGCGCAGCAGATAAATGAGCAGACCGAGCACAAACAGCCCCGCCAGATAGCCCATCAGGGTGTCGTTGTCGAGAGAACCTTTGGCGATGCCATCCACCACCCAACCCACCACTTTGGGCGGGATCACGGTCAACAGTGCCACCATCATCAGCAAGGAGATGGCGATCAGATAACGCCGCCACTGCTCCTTGAAGAACCAGCCCAGCCTTGAGAATACACTCACGTAGATGTCCTTTGTCGCGGCCAGCCCAAGGCTGCCGCCCGTCACGGGGAAACGTAATGCAATCGCCCCCAGAAGGGGGCGATACGAGAGGGTCATGATAGCCTGAAGTGGCTGGCTTGAGAATTATTGCTATTTGTCTCCCTACAATAAGCGATCATCTCGCTGCCCCACGGGGCTGTATGGTGATTCATGCTGCTCTCCGGTCAGCAGAAAGTGAGACACCTCCTCCCGGGTCTGGCTGAATACCTGTTGCAGCTGCTCCAGATCCGGCTCGGTCAACTCTTCTTGCTGGCGCAGTCGCCACTCCAAATCACCGGCCATGATCTGCAGGCGAGCAGCGGAGATATTGGCTGACACCCCCTTCAGGGTATGCAACAGACGACAGGCCACTTCGGGTTGCTGGCGACGCAGGGCGGAGCGGATCTCCCACAGATCATCCTTGTGCTCGGACATAAACAGCTTGAACAGGATCTGCAGCGCCTCCTTGTCTTGCTCCAGCCGTTTGAGGGCATCTTCCAGATCCAGTACTCCCATCAGATCAGGGGGTTTCACCTCCAACGGGATCCGGCGCTCGCCGCTGGCGCTCTTCACCCACTGCAACAGGTTGTTGTAGAGATCCAGCTTGCTGACCGGCTTGGTGACATACCCGTTCATGCCGACACCGAGGCAACGCTCCCTGTCACCGGGCATGGCGCTGGCCGTCAGCGCTATGATGGGCACGTCATGCTTGTCGACCATCTTGCGGATCTGGCGGGTCGCATCCAACCCATCGAGTACCGGCATCTGCAAATCCATCAGGATGACGTCAAAAGGCTGCTCGGCTACCCGTTCGACCGCCTCGCGCCCGTTACCTACCACGGTTACCACGGCATCGATCCGGCGCAGATACTCGATGATGAGTTGCTGGTTGACTCTGTTGTCCTCCGCCAGCAAGACCCGGACACCTTGCAGCAGCTCACGAAAGTGCTGCTGATCGCCCTGGGCTTCGGCCTGGCGGACCTGATGATCATGGGAGCTGCCATTGAGCAGCTCATCCACCTTGGCCAGCAGGGAATTCTCGGTCATGGGCTTGGGCAGAAAGTGGGTCAGGCCCATGCTCTCCATCCGCCCGTGCAGTCCCTCCTTGGCCCAGGCACTGGTCATCAGAATAGGTAGTCGCCGCCACTGGCTGTGCTGGTACATTTCGAGGGCCAGATCCAGGCCATCCTCCTGCCCCATGCGCCAATCCAGAATGGCCAGCCGGATATTCTGCCCCTCTTCCCGCAATAACTGACGCGCCCGGGAGAGGCTGTTGACAGCCACGACCCGGACACCGGCCCGGCCGAGAATATCCTTGGCCAAGTCCAGCACCAGCTCATTGTCATCCATCACCAGAATGAGCGGCTGATGCTCGAAAAAGACCCGGCGGCCCGAAACCCCGTACACAGCCTTGGTCATGGGGATCTCGAACTGGAACACAGAGCCGGACCCCGGCTTGCTCTGCACAGTGATCCGCCCGCCCATCAGTTCGACCAGACGCTGGGAGATATTGAGGCCAAGACCTGAGCCGCCATATTTGCGGGTGTTGCCCGCCTCCAGCTGGGTGAAAGGCTGGAACAGCTGGTCCTGCTTATCCTCGGCGATGCCAATCCCGGTATCCCGCACGCTGAAACGCACCCGCATGGGATGCTGGTTGACCAAGGTGATGGCCACTTCCACCTCGCCCCGCTCGGTAAACTTGATGGCGTTGTTGACCAGATTGACCAGTACCTGGCCCAGGCGCAGCGGATCGCCGCGCAGGAAATCGGGCACGGCCGGGGACTTGTTGATGATGACCTCGACCTGCTTGCGCTCGGCCAGATCGGCAAACATGCCGGCGAGCGAATCTATCTGCTCGCTCAAGTCAAAATCGATCTCTTCCAGGGTCAGCTTGCCGGACTCCACCTTGGTCAGATCCAGAATGTCGTTGATAAGCAGCAGCAAGGTATCTGACGAAGACTTTATCTTGCTGAGGTAATCCCGCTGCTGCTGATCCAGCTCGGTTTGCAGCGCCAGGGAACTGAAACCTATGATGGCATTCATGGGAGTGCGGATCTCGTGGCTCATGTTGGCCAGAAAATCGCTTTTTGCCTGCGCCAGCAAGCCGGTCTGACGTGACAACTCGCTCAACTTCTGGTTGCGACGCCACAGGGTCACCGCCACCAGCGCGAAGCAGACCATGGCACCCGCGAGCACCATCAGGTAGAAACGGCTCTTGAGGGAGGAGGCTTGCTCCATTTTGCTTTGTTTCCAGACCGACAAGCCATCCAGCTCATGCATGTCGATAACCTGGTTGCGCAACACATGGTAATCCACCACCTGACGGCTGACGTCCTCGCTCAACTGGGCAAGCCCGGCCACCTGGGGATACTCGGGATAGGCGGTCTTGAGTCGTTGCTGCAGCGCTTGCAGTTGCCGTTGCTCACCCCTGTCCCAGCTGCGCTTGAGGTAGTGGCTAAGCTGCGCCAGCTCGACCAGATCAATGGCCAGCGCAGAGCTGGCCGGCAGGGTCGCCAGCAAGGCATTGAGCTGCTTCTGAAAAGGCTGCTCTATATATTGGATGGCCATCTCCATGGAGTAGAGCTTGGCCAAGTCCAGCAGGTAGCTGTCGATATCGTGCAGCAGGGATTGAGAGTTGGGACTATCGGCCGTATCCGGATCGTTGCGCACCTGGCGCACGAAGCTGTCCAGGTTGCTCGACAACTGGTTGAGGCGCTGCTGTACATTGCCATCATTGGCTTTCTCGCGCCCCAGCAGATAAATAGTGTCGGTATTGACCCGATTGAGGATCAATTCCGCTGCCACACTCAGCTCGGAGGCCTTGTGTTGCTGGCTGAGCAGTTGCCAGCAATAGCCGGCAAACGCCAGCAGCGCGACGATGATCAGGCTCAGGACAACACGATTGACCCGTGTCACATTATTCATCCCGTCTCGATTCTCATGTCATGACCGTGTATCCGCTAACGGACCACTGGCTGTGAAAGATAACTGACTGCTATGTTACCGTTACTCTGCCCTGTCAGTGCAATAAAGATGTTGCAGGGCTTATGCTTACAGGAATCAATTATGTCATTTATCACTACCTATTGTAGTCATTGCTTCACCAGAAACCGCCTGCCCGCCGAAAAATGGATTCAAACGCGAAATGTGGTCGTTGCAAGTCCTCGCTTTTTGGTATCACACCTGTCATCGGCCGTGAGGATCAATTCGATATTCTTATCCAATCCGACCTTCCTGTCGTGGTGGACTTCTGGGCCAGCTGGTGCGGACCATGCCTACAATTTTCACCAATTTTTCAACAGGTTGCCAGCGAACTTGAGCCCCACTTCCGCTTTGTCAAAGTCGACACGGAACAACAAGCTGCCATCGCAGCCCGTTACGCCATCCGCAGCATTCCCACCCTGATGATATTCAAACAGGGCAAGATGGTGGCACAACGCAGCGGCTCTCTGCCCAAAAGCCTTTTCAAGGAGTGGGTTGCCTCTGTGGCATAGCCTCAATTGATAAATAATTGTTTAATTTTTGTTTTTCAAGTGTTTCGCACTGCTTTGAGTCTGTGAGTCCCGGCATGGTTTGACGACTTCCCCCTGTTTCAAACAGGGGAATAATTGTAATCTCGGCAACACAACAACAACCATAAATTAACCGAGAGAACACTATGCACACATCGGCTGTACCCTCTACTACCCCATCTCGCTGGCTGGACATCAAATCCGGGATTGTCATCCTGGATGTGTTGTTGCTCTGTGCCATGCTGGCTTGGCTACCATTTGATCCCATGGTCAACAAAGGGCTGGGGATCCTGGTCTTCATCGCCATTCTCTGGTTGACCGAAGCCCTGCACGTCACCATCACGGCCCTGCTGGTACCTTTGCTGGCCACAGTGCTCGGGGTGCTTGACATGAGCAAATCCCTCACCGATTTTGCCAACCCTATTCTGTTCCTGTTTTTTGGTGGTTTCGCCCTCGCAGCCGCCCTCTCCAAACAGGGATTGGATACCCTTATGGCGGGCAAGGTGATGCACCTGGCCAACGGTCATCTGGGCTGGGGGATAATATTGCTGTTTACCATCACGGCGGCCATGTCCATGTGGATCAGCAATACCGCCACCACCGCCATGATGCTGCCGCTGGCCATCGGTATGCTGGCACGGCTCGACAGCAAGAAGGAACGGGCCACCTTCGTCTTCGTACTGTTGGGTATCGCCTACAGCGCCAGCATTGGTGGCATAGGCACCCTGGTCGGCAGTCCACCCAATGCCATCGCTGCCGCCCAGATGGGGATTGGCTTCACCGACTGGATGAAGTTTGGTGTGCCTGTGGTGCTGATCCTGATGCCTTGCGGCATTGCCCTGCTCTATCTGGTGACCCGTCCGCAGCTCAACCACAGGGTCGAGATCCAGGATGTCACCATCAACTGGACCCGCGAGCGCAAGGTAACACTGGCTATCTTCCTGACCACAGTCGTGCTCTGGATCGGCTCGCAACCCATCTCCAGTGCCCTGGGCGGCATTCCTCAGCTTGATACCCTGATCGCCATGGGTGCCATCATCGCCATCGCTGTCAGTCGTGTCGCCAGCTGGGATGACATCAATCAGAACACCGACTGGGGCGTGCTGATGTTGTTTGGCGGCGGTCTGACCCTGAGTGCCATCCTCAAGGTGACCGGTACCAGCGCCTTCCTGGCCAGCCACCTGTCAGCCGTATTGGCCGATGCCAATATCTTCATCATCTTGCTGATGCTGGCGGCATTCGTGGTATTCCTGACCGAACTGGTCTCCAACACCGCCACCGCAGCCCTGCTCATCCCGCTGTTTGCCGGGGTGGCTGAAGCGCTGGGCGTATCCCCCATCGTCATGGCGGTGCTGATCGCCATAGGTGCCTCCTGCGCTTTCATGCTGCCGGTCGCCACCCCACCCAATGCCATCGTCTTCGCCAGCGGCCATATCCGCCAGAAAGAGATGATGAAAGCCGGTATGGCACTGAACGTCGTGTTCACCGTGCTGCTGGCAGGGCTTGCCTACTTTGTCGGGGACATTCTCTGATCCCCAAATGCCCTGAAACAAAAAGCCCTCGCATTGCGAGGGCTTTTTCATATCAAGAGGTTATCAACCTTGTACGTTGCAGCTCTTCAGATTCCAGATCCGATCCACGTAGTCCTGGATGGAACGGTCCGAGTTGAACTTGCCCATGGTAGCCGAGTTGATGATGGCTTTCTTCGCCCACAGCGCTGGATCCCGGTACCAGGTGTCGATGAGCTTGTGCGCGTCGGAGTAGGAAGCAAAATCGGCCAGGGTCAGGTAGGGATCGCCCCCTTCCAGCAAGGAGCGCTTGATGGAGGCCAGCTCGCCCGGACGACCCGGCGTGAAGTAGTCAGTGTCGAACCAATCCAGCACGGCCTTGAGCTCGGAGTTGGCATAGTAGAAGTCGTACGGGTTGTAGCCGCGCGCCTTCAGAGACTTCACCTCATCCACGTTCAGACCGAAGATGGCGCAGTTTTCGGCACCCGCCTCTTCCGCGATCTCGATGTTGGCCCCATCCAGTGTCCCTATGGTGATGGCGCCGTTCAGTGCCATCTTCATGTTGCCGGTACCGGAGGCTTCGTAACCTGCAGTGGAGATCTGCTCGGAGACATCGGCCGCCGGGATCAGCTTCTCGGCCAGACTCACGCGGTAGTTCGGCATGAACACCACTTTCAGCTTGCCCTGGATGCGAGCATCGTTGTTGACCCGTTCCGCCAGCTTGTTGATGGCGTAGATGATGTCCTTGGCCAGCTTGTAACCGGGCGCCGCCTTGGAGCCGAAGATGAACACGCGCGGGTGCATGTCATAGTCAGGATTCGCCAGCAGACGACGGTAGAGCGCCATGATATGGATGAGGTTCAGCTGTTGGCGCTTGTACTCGTGCAGACGCTTGATCTGGACGTCGAAGATCGCCTCGGCACTCACATCGATGCCGGTTTCGGCCTTGATGACCTTGACCAGTTTCTCCTTGTTATGACGCTTGATGGTCATGAACTGCTGCTGGAATGCCTTGTCGTCGGCAAACTTGGTGACGGCACGCAGCTTGTCGAGCTGCAGCGGCCACTCTTTGCCCACCACTTCGTTATAGAGCTCGGCCAGCTCTGGGTTGCAGGCCAGCAGCCAGCGACGGGGCGTCACGCCGTTGGTGACGTTGCACATCTTCTCTGGCCACAGCTCGGCGAACTCGGGGAAGAGATCCTCTTTCACCAGCTTGGAGTGGATCTCGGCCACGCCGTTCACCTTGGACGAACCGATCACGCACAGGTTACCCATGCGCACCTTGCGTACATCCCCTTCTTCAATGATGGAGAGTTTGGCCTTGATGGCATCGTTGCCTGGCCACTTGGGTTCGACCAGATCGCTCAGGAAGCGGGCGTTGATCTCGTAAATGACTTCCAGGTGACGGGGCAGCACCTTCTCAAACAGGCTGACGGACCACTTCTCCAGCGCTTCCGGCAACAGTGTGTGGTTGGTGTAGGAGAAGACCCGATAGCAGATAGCCCAGGCGGCATCCCAGTTCAAGTCTTCCTCATCCACCAGCACCCGCATCAGCTCGGGGATAGCCACAGTCGGGTGGGTATCGTTGAGCTGAATGGCAATTTGCGCGGCAAAATTGCTGAAGTCACTGCCATGCACCCGCTTGTAGCGGCGCATGATGTCCTTGATGGAGCAGGCACAGAAGAAGTACTGCTGGATCAGGCGCAGCTC
This sequence comes from Aeromonas sp. TS_SC_11, assembly GCF_057318915.1. Lineage (NCBI taxonomy): Bacteria > Pseudomonadati > Pseudomonadota > Gammaproteobacteria > Aeromonadales > Aeromonadaceae > Aeromonas > Aeromonas sp. TS_SC_11. The sequence continues at coordinate 3,339,425 of NZ_CM170470.1, read as the reverse complement.
TTTGCCCGCATCTGTTTCATCATTCGGGTAGAGCACCTTGGAGATGGTTTCGGCCTGGGCTTTTTCAGCCTGGGAATCGATGTAACCACCGGCGTTGAACACGTCCCAGTCGAAAAACTCGGAGGCACGGGATTCCCACAGACGCAGGATATTGACGGTGTGACCGCCAAAGCCCACCACAGGGATATCCCAAGGCACCCCTTTGATCTTGCGACCTGCGTGCCATACCTTCTTCAGGCCACCCTTGTCGCCGAACACGGTTTCCACATAGCCGTAGAGCGGGATCTCCTGCACGGATTCCGGGCGGCAGATCTCCCAGGGATTGCCATATTCACGCCAGGAGTCCGGGCGTTCGATCTGACGACCATCCTTAATCTCCTGACGGAACAGGCCGTGCTCGTAATGGATGCCATAACCGACAGCCGGGTAATTCAGGGTGGCAAGGGAGTCGATGAAGCAGGCAGCCAGGCGGCCAAGGCCACCGTTGCCGAGCGCCATGTCCGGCTCTTGTTCACACAAATCGGTCAGTTCCAGACCGAGTTCACCCAACGCCTCTTCACACACTTTGTAAAGGGAGAGGTTGTGCAGATTGTTGGAGGTCAAACGCCCCATCAGAAATTCAGCAGAGAGATAATGAATCGCACGAGTATCTTTCTTGAAATGAGTCTGCTGAGTACGGGTCAGGCGCTCGTACACCTGTTCGTTGACGGCGGCTGCGGTCGCTTTCCACCACGCTTCTGGCGAGGCTTTCTGTTCGCTTGTACCCAAGGTAGAACGCAGGTGACGCACGATACTCGCCTTGAGCTGATCTTTATCCAGTTGGAGATCCTGGTCTGTCTTCTTCTTGGTAGCCATAAACCATTTCCTTCGTTACAGAATAATAAAATTGTTATCCCATCAGGGACCGGTGCTGTTGTTATCTCAGAATATGTTCCGGCGTGGGCATACTAGCTAAAGCCGATGGTTTAAAAGTTAACGCAAGTCACACTTTAACGTATAAAAATGACAGTTCAAGCTTGAAAACCCTTTCCTGAAACTTATTAATCAGGAACATTCATTTCATTTAAAATCAGTAACTTAACAAATAAATGCAAATATAAATCCGTGAATAGGTTTTCAATCATTGCCAAGTACTGAAAATCCATGAAAATAGCTGAAAATTCAGCGCACATTGAAAACGATTTCAATGTGCGCTGTTCATAAAGTAAGATTGGTTCCCCCCGATAACGACGATCGACTCCCCTTCAACCATGGGCCTTGAACTGATTGCTCATGGGGTCGTAGTGATAGCCTATCTGCATTAACCGGGTCGCCAATTGATCCTCCGTCATGTCGTAATAAGCCAGTAGTTCCTCCAGGCCATCACACTCCAGCCGCAACTTTTCATTGATGATCCCGAGCAGGATATTGGCATCCAGCCGTTGCAAGGTACTGACGTCCATCTTCATCTCTCCTCTTCATCCAGATACTGTATAACCATGGGCGCCACCTCCCTCTTTGTCCACAGCCTAAAAAACAAGCACCCCGGTAAAAACAAAATATCCATTACAATCAATAGCATAGGTTAACACCCTGCCAGCTTGATCACATTTTTGGCCATAAATGGCTTGTCACTGACCTGAGTTGCAACTACTGTATACGCATACAGCATGGTTATCCATACAGGACAAACATATGAGCCAGCCCATGAGTCACCTCCCTTTCGCCGCGTCTGTCAGCATGAGCAATCCCTGGCCAACCCGCCATCAAAGCAAGGTGGAAGAAGCGTGCCACACCGCACCTGCCAGCGATGAGCGGCCATTGCTCGACGAGCTGGTGAGACTGAGCCATGGTGACACGGGCTGGATCCTGCTGATTGCCCCGCCAGGCCTGCCAGTGGCCAAACAGCTGCAGGCTCAGGGGATCAACCCCGCTCGGGTGCTGGTGGTGCACAGCCCCAAGATCAAGAACTGGCAGCTAATGCTGGAGCAGAGTCTGGGCAATGGTCACTGCGCAGCTGTCTTGACCTGGCTGCCTGCACAGGTTTCGCTGGATCGCGTCAAGCTGAGCAAACTGGGACAACGCTTCGGGGTGCTGACCCGCTTTTTCGAGCCTGCAGGAAAACTACTGCCCGTGCACAGCGGCCCGCTGGCCTACGGCGGACAGGATGTCTATCTCAACCACTGATGGTCCAGAACAGCCTGGAGACTCGAAATCGCCGTGAAGAAATGGAACAAGCGGAGAAGGGATCAGGCAAGAGCCAAGAAAAAGGCCCTAGAAGAGTGACCAAGCAGAAGTGACCCGTCTGGTCTGTACACCTGAGCCAGTACCAACGCCAACCTGCGGGACGATAGAAAAAGGCGACCCTAAGGTCGCCTTTTTACGCTGTCACCCAATGTCACAGACGGCTTGGTCGTTTGCTCGTGCCACCCCACAGGAATGATACGAGTATCCTTGGCCCTGGCTCAACACGACTATCAGGAGAGCTTGCCATCCAGCTCGGCAATCTTGGCCGACCAGTAGGCCGGGCCTGTCTCGTGGATATTGTTGCCCTGAGAGTCCACCGCCACTGTCACCGGCATGTCTTCCACCTCGAACTCGTAGATGGCTTCCATACCCAGATCGGCAAAAGCCACCACCCGCGACTTCTTGATCGCCTTGGCGACCAGGTAGGCTGCGCCCCCTACGGCCATCAGATAAACAGCTTTGTGCTGCTTGATACTCTCGACTGTTTTGGGGCCACGCTCTGACTTGCCGATCATGCCGATGAGACCGGTTTCCCCCAGCATCATGTCGGTGAACTTGTCCATTCGGGTGGACGTCGTGGGGCCGGCAGGGCCAACCACTTCGTCACGAACTGCATCGACCGGACCAACGTAATAGATGAAACGGTTGGTGAAATCGACCCCTTCCGGCAGACCCTCGCCATTTTTCAACATGTCGGCAATGCGCTTGTGGGCTGCATCGCGACCGGTAAGGATCTTGCCGGAGAGGAGTACTGTGTCGCCACTCTTCCAGCTGGCGAGCTCGGCCTTGGTGATACCGTCAACATTGACACGGCGCACATTGGCCCCCGCTTCGCGGGTGATCTCCGGCCAATCGGCCAGTTTTGGAGGGGTCAACTCGGCCGGGCCCGAGCCATCCAGCTCGAAGTGGACATGGCGGGTGGCTGCACAGTTGGGGATCATCACCACCGGCTTGGAGGCGGCATGGGTCGGGGCACTCTTGACCTTCACGTCCAGCACTGTGGTGAGGCCGCCCAGACCCTGAGCACCGATCCCGAGCTTGTTGACCTTGTCATAGAGTTCGACCCGCAGCTTCTCTTCGGTGGTCTTGGGACCACGGGCGATCAGCTCCTGAATGTCGATGTGCTCCATCAAGGCTTCCTTGGCCAGTACGGCCGCCTTCTCGGCGGTGCCACCAATGCCGATGCCCAGCATACCGGGCGGGCACCAGCCGGCGCCCATGGTCGGCACTGTTTTCAGTACCCACTCGACGACATCATCGGATGGGTTGAGCATCACCATCTTGGATTTGTTCTCGGAGCCGCCGCCTTTGGCCGCGATGCTCACTTCCACCTTGTTGCCCGGGATCATGTCGATATGCACGACAGCAGGGGCGTTATCCTTGGTGTTCTTGCGGCTGCCGGCCGGGTCGGCCAGCACGGAGGCGCGCAGCGGGTTGTCCGGATTGGTGTAGGCACGGCGCGTTCCCTCATCCACCATCTCCTGCACCGTCATGTCGCTGTCCCACTGCACCTGCATGCCTATCTTGACGAAGCAGGTAACGATACCGGTATCCTGGCACAGGGGACGATGCCCTTCGGCTGACATGCGGGAGTTGATCAGGATCTGGGCCAGGGCATCCTTGGCGGCCGGGTTGACCTCACGGTCATAGGCAGCCTTGGCTGCATGGACGAAATCAAGGGGGTGATAGTAGGAGATGTACTGCAGGGCGTCGGCGACGGAATCGATAAAATCCTGTTTTTTAATGATGCTCATATCATCCTCACTGGTCCTTGTCTCCGTCGTGGTGGCAGAGCAAGGGCTTCCATATGAGCCGTGCTTCGGTGCCATAGTGTCAGGCGATATGCCTGTCGGCCCGATAGACAACGGCGTGTTTGTTCTAAAAATTCCGATGCCTATGATACGCTTGCCCCCCCATACCGGCTAGGGAGCAGGGTGCAAACTGTTGCCTGTGTAACAAAAAATGAAACCAACTCTTCATATCCACCACTTTGATCACCAGACAGCGCTGCATGCGTTGTTTGCCCGTCTGCATCATCAGCCCTGGGCCATGTTGCTCGAATCGGCCGGCCCGCAGGGAGCGGACAACCGCTTTGACATCATCAGCGCCGACCCGCTGGCAACCCTGCAGACAGAGGGGCCACTGACCTGGATAACCCGGGGCGAACAGTGTCTGTCGTTTGACACGGATCCCCTGACCCTGCTGGCACAATGGCAACGGGATCTGCTGGGCGAGAAAGCACCGCACTGTGACGAATTGCCCTTTATTGGCGGCGCCCTCGGGCTGTTTGGCTATGATCTTGGCCGTCGCTTCGAGCGATTGCCGACACTGGCCGCACAGGATGTGTCCGTCCCGGACATGGCAGTCGGCATCTATGACTGGGCCCTGCTGCGCAACGTAGCAAGCGGCACCTGGCAGCTGGTGCATTGGGGCGATGAAGCAGGCCTCCATCGCCGGCTGCAGTGGCTGGCCGCGCAGCACGAGATGCCAACACCGCCATTCGCCCTGCAGAGCGAGTGGCGCAGCAACATGAGCCGCGCCGAGTACGGCGAGAAATTTGCGCAGGTACAGGCTTACCTGAGTGCAGGGGACTGTTATCAAATCAACCTGACCCAGCGCTTCAGCGCCGCCTATTGCGGCGATGAGTGGCAGGCTTATCAGGTGTTGTCCCGCGCCAACCAGGCTCCGTTTTCGGCCTTTGTTCGCCTGCCACAGAGCGCCATTCTAAGCCTCTCCCCCGAGCGGTTTCTGCTGCTTGATGATCGCCATATCGAAACCAAGCCCATCAAGGGTACCCGCCCCCGACTCGCCGATCCGCAGCAAGATCGGGCCAGCGCCCTCGAACTGGCTGGCGCCGACAAGGACAGATCAGAGAATCTGATGATCGTGGATCTGCTGCGCAACGATATCGGCAGGGTGAGCCGTCCTGGCTCCGTCAGCGTGCCCAGCCTGTTTGCCGTGGAGTCGTTCCCGGCGGTGCATCATCTGGTGTCCACCATCCACGGCGAGCTGGATAACCGCTGGCAGGCGGTGGATCTGCTGCGCGCCTGTTTCCCGGGCGGTTCTATCACCGGCGCCCCCAAGATCAGGGCCATGGAGATCATTGAGGAGCTGGAGCCCCAGCGCCGCAGCGCTTACTGTGGCAGCATCGGCTATCTGAGCCAGCATGGCCGGATGGACACCAGCATCTGCATTCGCACTCTGATTGCGGCAGACCGCCAACTACACTGCTGGGCCGGGGGGGGAATCATTGCCGACTCCGATGTGGACAGTGAATATCAGGAAACCTATGACAAGGTGGCCCGCATACTGCCGTTGCTGGAGACGCTGAAAAGCCGATAAGCTGAGAAGTTGAGAAGTTGAGAAGTTGAGAAGTTGACAGAATGGATAACGGAGTGACCATGAAAGAGACCCAAGCGCAGGATTGAGAGACGATTCGAGAGAATAAACAAGATGGACCGCGCCGAACTGCTGACCCGCTTTTTACTGCAACGCCCTGCCCCCGCCCATCGACTGACGGTGGCAGGGCTCAAACCTGCCGCCGTCTTGCTGCCGCTGGTGGAGCGGGCCGACGGCTTGCAACTGCTGCTGACCCGCCGTAGCGCACACCTGCGTCATCACGCGGGACAGATTAGCTTTCCTGGTGGGCGACAGGATCCGGACGATCACAACCTGATCCACACGGCATTGCGGGAAACCTGGGAAGAGCTGGGCATCATACCGGCTCAGGTCGAGATCATCGGTACCCTGGCCCCGCTCAACACCATTTCCCAATACGATGTGCTACCCGTGCTGGGGCTGGTTGCCGCCGATTATCAACTCACCTTGAGCCAGGATGAAGTGGCTCAGGCCTTTGAAGTACCACTCCATCATCTGCTGGACCCACGCCACCACATAGCCCTGACCATTCCAAGAGCCGATCAGCTACACACCATCTACTGGATACCTTGGCAGGATCACTTCATCTGGGGGGCGACTGCCAGCATGATCCGCCAGCTATCTCGCCAACTTGCCACGTAACATTTTGCAAACATATTCCAGTGCAATATTTGCGCGTTAACAATAAACTAACGTATGTGTTTATAAAAAAAAATTGATTTTTTATTCTTTCGATCACATTTCCATAAAAGAGTGAGGGTTTATCCCTCACAAAGGTGAATTTGATCAACATTTTTGATTAGAAAAACCGTATCCTTGCGCCGACTCAACAAAAAACACACATTCGGGGTGAGACACATGTCTAATACAGTCATAGGCGCACAGGAAGTTGCAGCCTCACAGGAGCAAGGAACGAGCTCAATCCAATCTCGCGGTTGGAGCAAACAAGACACTAGCTGGGTTATCAGCCTGTTCGGCACTGCCGTCGGCGCGGGTATCCTGTTCCTGCCCATCAACGCTGGCATGGGTGGCTTCTGGCCACTGGTGGTCATGGCGCTGCTGGTCGGCCCCATGACCTATCTGGCCCACCGTGGCCTCGCCCGTTTTGTACTTTCGTCCAAGCAACCCAATGCCGACATCACACAAGTGGTGGAAGAGCATTTCGGGGTGGGCGCCGGTAAATTAATCACCCTGCTCTACTTCTTTGCCATCTACCCCATAGTGCTGATCTACGGTGTCGGTATCACCAACACCGTCGAAAGCTTCATGGTCAACCAGTTGCAGATGGCTGCGCCACCACGCTGGCTCCTCTCCATCGTGCTGATCATGGGCATGATGTCGGTGATGCTGGCGGGCGAGAAGCTGATGCTGAAGGTCACCGAGTTCCTAGTCTACCCGCTCATCGCCATCCTGGTAGGTATCTCCTTCTACCTGATCCCCGACTGGACTGGCGCCGCCCTGTCCCAGGTGCCGTCTGCCAAGGATTTCGCCACTACCTTGTGGCTGACCATCCCGGTACTGGTGTTCTCCTTCAACCACAGCCCGGCCATCTCCAGCTTCTCTCTGGCCCAGCGTCGTGATCATGGCGACCATGCAGTCGAGAAGTCCGATGCCATTCTCAAGCGCACTGCTACCATACTGCTGGGCTTCGTGATGTTCTTCGTCTTCTCCTGTGTCATGAGCCTGACCCCGGAACAACTGACTGAAGCCAAGTCACAGAATATTGCCGTGCTCTCTTATCTGGCAAACCAGCATGCAAGCCCCATCATCTCTTACTTCGGTCCGCTGGTTGCATTCGTCGCCATCGTATCCTCCTTCTTTGGTCACTACCTGGGTGCCCGTGAAGGTCTGAAAGGGATGATCGTCCAGAACATGCGCAAATCCGGCAAAGAGCCGAACCACAAGAAGGTTGAGATCTTCATCATCGCCTTCTTCATCCTCACCCTGTGGGGCACGGCCATCGCCAACCCCTCCATCTTGGGCATGATTGAATCTCTTGGTGGCCCCATCATCGCCACCATCCTCTTCATCATGCCGATGTACGCCATCAAACGCGTACCAGCCATGGCAAAATACCAGGGACACATCAGCAACGCGTTTGTTGCTCTGATGGGTACCATTGCCATCTCCGCCATCCTTTACCAGCTGTTTGGCTAATCACCAGACCATAACGGCAAAGCAAATGCCCGCCAGTGATGGCGGGCATTTTTTATGATCAAATAACCCATTCCTGTAATGCTAAACCGCACTCTTCAGTGGCAATGGCGTGACAATGCCGTCATCCACGAGCGCACCAGGTCCAGCCTTTGACGATACGAACCTGGCTCAGTCAGGGTGTCTTCGAGAAGCATGGCTCGGCCCAGCTCACCGAATTGACAGGCTGGCTCGCAGCGAGCCTATCTCCTGAATGCCACAGCCCCACACTTTGTTCCTTTCATGACAGGATCCGGGTTGTCGTATGCTGGCCGGACATAGATAAGCAACTGACAGCTAGTCCATCCGGCGGGCATGTCTGTTGGCAAACTGGCCCCTATTTACGCCATGATCTTCAGCCCACACGTATCCCTCCAATTGAAGGGATCTCACATCCTGATGCACTCGGCCATCGATAACGCACATAAAAAAACGCCCTCACAAGAGGGCGTTTTCAATGGTTTGATGAAGCTGGCTATCAAGCTTCGCGGCTTGGCAGCGGCGCGGCATCCAGCAGGGTTTCATCTTCGGCCATACAGGCGGCAGCGGTGAACAGCACGTCGGTGGAGCTGTTGAGAGCTGTCTCGGCAGAATCTTGCAACACACCTATGATGAAGCCCACGGCGACTACCTGCATGGCGATGTCATTGCCGATGCCAAACAGGCTGCACGCCAGCGGGATCAGCAGCAGGGAGCCACCAGCCACACCGGAAGCGCCGCAGGCACTGATGGTGGCGACCACGGAGAGCAGCACGGCGGTAGCCAGATCCACTTCCATCCCCAGCGTATGCACCGCCGCCATGGAGAGCACGGTAATGGTGATGGCGGCGCCCGCCATGTTGATGGTGGCACCCAGCGGGATGGAGACCGCATAGGTGTCTTCCGGCAAGCGCAGTTTTTCACACAGCGCCATGTTGACCGGAATGTTGGCAGCGGAGCTGCGGGTGAAGAAGGCGGTCACGCCGCTCTCTTTCAGGCAAGTCAGCACCAGCGGATAAGGGTTGCGTCTGATCTTCCAGAACACGATCAGCGGGTTGACCACCAAGGCGATGAACAGCATACAGCCAATCAGTACGGCCAACAGCTGGGCGTAACCGAGCAAGGCACCAAAACCGGTTTCGGCCAGAGTCGACGCCACCAGCCCCAGAATACCGAGGGGGGCGCAGCGGATCACCGCCTTGACGATGGTGGAGACGCCGTGGGAGAGATCGGTGATCATCGCCTTGCTGCTGTCATTGGCGTGGCGCATGGCGATGCCAAGGCCGATGGCCCAGGCCAGGATACCGATATAGTTCGCATCCATCAGCGCTTTCACCGGGTTGGTCACCACGTTGAACAGCAGGGTTTGCAATACTTCAGTGATGCCGCCTGGCGGGGTAATTTCCGCCGTGTTGGCCACCAGATGCAGGTTGGAGGGAAACAGGAAACTGGCAATCACAGCTACCACGGCAGCTGCGAAGGTACCAAACAGATAGAGCGCAAGCAGCGGGCGAATATTGGTTTTCTGACCCTGCTTGTGACCGATGATCGCCGCCATCACCAGCACGAATACCAGCAGTGGTGCGACCGCCTTCAAGGCACCGACGAACAGGCTGCCAAGCAGACCCGCCGCTTTGGCCCATTCCGGCATGAACATGGCAAGGAGGATACCGAATACCAGACCGACCAGGATCTGGCTTACCAGACTGGTGCTGTTGACCAGTCTCATGAGGGGGTGTTGTTGTGTCATCAAATAGTCCCTGAGCACCGAAGTGCGTGAATCATTAGTCCTGTTGGCAACCACTACACCAGGCGACACCCATGTCACAGGCTGGCGTCGTCTGCCCCGGCAAGCCTTCTATTGAGCCAGTCCGGAAACACACGGGGTTACGGACAAGGAATATCCCATCTGCAATCGCTTTTTTCCACATAATCACTGAAAAATATCCGGTTTACCTCACAAAAAAACTACAACAATGCGATAACACAATATCAACAGCGCTCAAATGGACGCTGTTTTCCTCTGAAGGGCCGTTCAGGCACTCCCGAGCAGTGGTATTATGGTGGCTTTGCGCTGGAGTCCCTGCCATGATCTCATCCCTGTTGACCCGCCACTTCGGCTTCGACCAGTTAAGGCCCGGTCAGGAGGCGGTGATCAGCCGGTTGCTGGCAGGCCAGAGTGCGGCTGCCATCTTCCCCACCGGCTCCGGCAAATCCCTCTGTTATCAGCTGCCAGCACTCGCCCTGCCCCACCTGACCCTGGTGATCTCCCCCCTGATCGCGCTGATGCACGACCAGCTCGCTTTTCTCCACAGCAAAGGGATTTCCGCGGCAACCCTGGATTCGAGCCAGACACCGGAGGAGAGTCGTCGCGTGATGCAGCAGGCCAGTGACGGTCAGCTCAAGATCCTGATGATCTCGGTGGAGCGGCTCAAGAACGAGCGCTTTCGCCGCTTCATCCAGCAAGTGCCGCTGTCGATGCTGGTGGTGGATGAAGCGCACTGCATCTCGGAGTGGGGCCACAACTTTCGACCCGACTACCTCAAGCTGCCCGCTTATCGCCGCGAGCTGAAGATACCTCAGGTACTGTTGCTGACCGCGACCGCCACCCCGGCTGTCATGGCCGACATGCAGACCAAATTCGACATCGAGGATGAGGGACTGGTCATCACCGGTTTTTATCGCGCCAACCTGGATCTGGCGGTCGTGCCGCTGCCTGCCGAGGCGCGTGATGACTGGCTGCAAGCAGAAGTACGACGAGAGCCCACTGCCCCCACCATCGTCTATGTCACCTTGCAGCACACGGCGCAACAGTGCGCCGACCTGCTGCAACGGGCGGGGATCAGGGCGCGTGCCTATCACGCCGGGCTCGACTCGGCCCTGCGCAGCCAGATCCAGCATGACTTCATGGCTGGCAAGGTGGACTGCATTGTCGCCACCATCGCCTTTGGTATGGGGATCGACAAGGCGGACATTCGCCGGGTCATCCACTATGACTTGCCCAAATCCATCGAAAACTACAGTCAGGAAATTGGCCGTGCCGGTCGGGATGGACACCCTTCCCGCTGCATAGTGCTGGCCAATCGCGCACAGCTCCCCGTGCTGGAAAACTTCGTGTTCGGGGATACACCCGATCGCGCCGCCATAGTGGCGCTGCTCGAGATCCTGTCGCAAAGTGGCAGCGAGTGGGAGTTTGGTCTGCTGCGTCTCTCCAACGACACCAACATCCGCCAGTTGCCGCTCAAGACTCTGCTGGTCTATCTGGAAATGGCGGGCATCATAATGCCAGCCTACAGCTACTTCGCCGAATATCGCTTCAAGTTCGTGCTGGACAAGGCCGAGATCCTGACCCGTTTCAATCCCGAACGACGCCAGTTTCTGGAGCAGCTGTTTGCCTGTGCACCGCAAGCGCGCAGCTGGTGCACCATGGACTTTGATGCCCTCTGGCAGGGTTATCAGGGGGAACGGCACCGTGCGGCAGCAGCCCTGGATTATCTGCAACAACAAGGCTGGATAGAGCTGGAGAGCAAGCAGATGACCGATGTCTATCGGGTGCTGCGTCAAGATGTTGATATCAATGCATTGGCAGACGAGCTCTATGCCCTGTTCGAGAAGAAGGAGCTGAGTGAACTGGCCCGGTTGCAGGCCTTGCTGGCCTTTTTTACATCAAGCCACTGCCTGAGTCAGGAGCTGGCCCGATATTTTGCCGACGAGCAGGCACCCAGCAAATGCGGGCACTGCTCCGTCTGCCGTGGCGAGGTTGCCGTACTGCCGCCATTGCCGACCCTCACCCTGCCCAACGAAAAGGGGTTGCGTGCCTGGTGCGATCCCCTGATAGCCTTGTGCCACACCAGCCATCCTCGCATTCTGACCCGTTTTCTGTGCGGTATCGCCACGCCACTGACCTCCCGGGTCAAGGCAAAAAGCCTGGCTGGATTTGGCCAGCTGGCGGCGCATCCATTCGCCGAAGTGCTGGCAGCGGTATCACGGTTCTACCCCACCCCTGACAGTTGATCATGCCAGTGCACATCTACAACCCGCTGAAAAAATAAGACCCTCGCATATGCGAGGGTCAAGCCAACGGAAACGTGCTTAAACAGAGCTTTGTATCAGCAGCCATCACTCTCTTGCTAAAGCGATGGCTGCCGACACAGGGCCAATCTAGAGCAGCAAAAATGTAGCGTCAATGTAAAAATTAGAGCTTAAACACCAAACAAGCATCATTCCGCTGACGTAAACGTAACAGCCATTTCCATTCGATTTTCCTCCTTCCCTTGCCCCGTCTGCGTTACAGCCAACTGACCCGAACAATGCATTGTCCTTTCCATTTTCTGGCAAACATTTATTTTTTATCTCTTTGACATTTACCTCACTATCGTGGCAAAAATAATTTAACAGTCAGTAACATAGGTGTGTCACTGATTGCGCCTTCCCGCATCAGGATCGGGAAGTACCCTTGCAAATTTAAACCAATAGATGGTGATGGATTACTGGGGGCTGTTGACTAGGATTAATGAGGTAAACAGAACAAAAGTAGTGATCCACTCTTTTCAGGGTAAGCGACTATAACGAGGGCAAAGTTATGGGCATCTTCGAGCATTATCAACAGCGATACGAGAAAGCCAGGGAAGAGGAGTACAGTATCCAGGAGTTTCTGGATATGTGTAAGCAGGACAAAGCCTGCTACGCCTCCGCTGCCGAACGCTTGCTGGTCGCCATCGGCGAGCCGGAAATGATCGATACCTCGGTCAATCCCAGACTCAGTCGCCTTTTTTCCAACCGCGTCGTTGCACGCTATCCCGCCTTCAAAGATTTCTACGGCATGGAAGAGGCCATCGAGCAGATCGTCTCCTACCTCAAGCACTCTGCCCAGGGGCTGGAAGAGAAGAAGCAGATCCTCTATCTGCTGGGACCGGTTGGCGGCGGCAAATCCTCTCTGGCTGAGAAGCTCAAATCCTTGATGCAAAAAGTGCCGGTCTATCGCATCAAGGGCTCACCGGTCAATGACCACCCCTTCTGTCTGTTCGACATCGAAGAGGATGGCGAGCTGCTGGAAAAAGAGTACGGCATACCGCGCCGCTATCTGCGACCCATAATGTCACCCTGGGTGGCCAAGCGACTACACGAGTTCGGTGGCGACATCTCCAAGTTCAAGGTAGAGAAGGTCAACCCATCCATCCTCGATCAGATTGCCATCGCCAAGACAGAACCGGGTGATGACAACAACCAGGATATCTCCTCTCTGGTCGGCAAGGTCGATATCCGCATGCTGGAGCATTATGCCCAGGATGATGCCGATGCTTACTCCTACTCAGGTGCACTGTGCAAGGCGAACCAGGGGATCATGGAGTTCGTGGAGATGTTCAAAGCCCCCATCAAGGTGCTGCATCCTCTGCTGACCGCGACCCAGGAAGGGAACTACAACGGCACAGAGGGGCTCTCCGCCCTGCCCTTCGACGGCATATTGCTGGCTCACTCCAACGAATCAGAGTGGCAGCAGTTCCGTAACAACAAGAACAACGAAGCCTTCCTCGACCGGGTTTACATCGTCAAGGTGCCTTACTGCCTGCGCGTCTCGGAAGAGGTGAAGATCTACGAAAAACTGCTGATCAACAGCGAACTGACCGACGCCAAATGTGCCCCGGGCACACTGGAGCTGCTGGGTCAGTTCTCCGTCCTCTCTCGACTGAAAGAGCCGGAAAACTCCAGCCTCTACTCCAAGATGCGGGTCTATGATGGCGAGAGCCTGAAAGATACGGATCCCAAGGCCAAGAGCTATCAGGAGTACCGTGACTACGCCGGTGTGGATGAGGGTATGAATGGTCTCTCCACCCGCTTTGCGTTCAAGATCCTCTCTCGCGTTTTCAACTTCGACCACGCGGAAGTGGCGGCCAACCCGGTACACCTTTTCTATGTGCTGGAGCAGCAGATAGAGCGCGAACAGTTCCCGCAGGAGCTGCACGATCGCTACCTTGAGTTCATCAAGGGTTATCTGACTCCGCGCTATGTGGAGTTCATCGGCAAGGAGATCCAGACCGCCTACCTCGAATCCTATTCGGAGTACGGCCAGAACATCTTCGATCGCTACGTCACCTATGCCGACTTCTGGATCCAGGATCAGGAGTACCGTGACCCCGAGACCGGCCAGCTGTTTGACCGCGCGTCGCTCAACAGCGAGCTGGAGAAGATTGAAAAACCCGCCGGGATCAGCAACCCGAAAGATTTTCGCAACGAAATCGTCAACTTCGTGCTGCGAGCCCGGGCCAACAATGCAGGCCGTAACCCCAACTGGACCAGTTACGAGAAGCTGCGCACCGTGATCGAGAAGAAGATGTTCTCCAACACGGAAGAGCTGCTGCCGGTTATCTCCTTCAACAGCAAAACCTCGGCTGAGGAGCAGAAGAAGCACGATAACTTTGTCGAACGGATGATGGAGAAAGGCTACACCCGCAAACAGGTGCGACTGCTCTCCGAATGGTATCTCAGGGTACGCAAGTCATCCTGACCCTGCCGTGGTTCAAGGGGGAGTTATGGCGCATTTTATCGACCGCAGGCTCAACGGCAAAAACAAAAGCGCTGTCAATCGGCAGCGCTTTATCCGCCGCTACAAGAAGCAAATAAAACAAGCGGTCTCGGATGCTGTCTCCAAACGCAGCATTCAGGACGTGGACAAGGGCGAGAGCATCAGCATCCCGACCAAGGATATCGGCGAACCCCATTTCCATCAGGGGCAAGGCGGTAAGCGGGAAATGGTACATCCCGGCAATGATCAATTCGTCTCCGGCGACAAGATTGATCGCCCAAAGGGAGGGGGCGCAGGCCAGGGTTCCGGCGAGGGACAGGCATCTAATCAGGGGGAAGGCGAAGATGACTTCGTGTTCCAGATTTCCAAAGATGAGTATCTGGATCTGCTGTTTGAAGATCTGGAGCTGCCCCGCTTGCAGAAAACCCAGCTCAACCAGTTGATGGAGATGAAGACCTACCGGGCGGGTTACACCTCCAACGGAGTGCCTGCCAATATCAACGTGGTGCGTTCTCTGCAAAACTCGCTGGCGCGGCGTATGGCGCTGCAAGCCGGCAAGAAACGCCAGTTGCATGAACTGGAAGAGAGGATGGCCCTGCTGGCAACCGATCCCAACGAGCATTTCGCCGAAATTGCCCTGCTTGAGAAGGAGATCCGAGAGCTGAAACGGCGGATCTCAGCTGTGCCCTTCATCGACACCTTCGATCTCAAGTTCAACAACTTTGTCAAACGGCCCGTGCCTTCCAGCCAGGCTGTGATGTTCTGCCTGATGGACGTGTCGGGTTCCATGGATCAGGCCACCAAGGAGATGGCAAAGCGCTTCTATATCCTGCTCTACCTGTTCCTGAGCCGGACCTACAAGAACGTGGAAGTCGTCTACATTCGCCATCACACCCAGGCCAAGGAAGTGGACGAACACGAGTTCTTCTATTCCCAGGAGACGGGCGGCACCATAGTCTCCAGCGCACTCAAAATGATGAACGACATCATCAACGAGCGTTACCCGGCCAACCAGTGGAACATCTATGCGGCGCAAGCGTCCGATGGTGACAACTGGGCTGATGATTCGCCGCAATGCCGGGAGATCCTGACCCGGGATATCATGCCGCGGGTACGGTACTACTCCTATATAGAGATCACCACCCGCGCCCACCAGACCCTGTGGCACGAGTACGAGTCGGTGGCCAGCCAGTTCCCCCACTTCGCGATGGAGCACATTCGCAAGGTCGAGGATATTTATCCGGTATTCCGGGAGCTGTTCAAGAAGCAAGCGGCGTGAGGGAGGTCATATGGTAGAAACCGCAAGAAAAATACCGCCACTGGACGATGGCCCGGATTGGAACTTCGATCTGCTGGAGACTTATCATCAGGAGATAGCCCGGGTCGCCAGGTTTTATCGACTGGATACCTACCCCAATCAGATCGAGGTGATCACTGCCGAGCAGATGATGGATGCCTACTCCAGTGTCGGTATGCCCATCGGCTATCAACACTGGTCATTTGGCAAACGCTTCATCCACACCGAGCGCAACTACAAGCGCGGTCAGATGGGGCTGGCCTATGAGATCGTCATCAACTCGGATCCCTGCATCGCTTACCTGATGGAGGAGAACACGATGCCGATGCAGGCGCTGGTTATGGCGCACGCCTGTTATGGTCACAACTCTTTTTTCAAAAACAACTATCTGTTCAAAACCTGGACCGATGCCTCCTCCATCATCGACTATCTGCTGTTTGCCAAGAACTACATCACAGAGTGCGAAGAGAAACACGGCATCGATGCGGTGGAAAAATTGATCGACTCCTGTCATGCCCTGATGAACTTCGGAGTGGACCGTTACAAGCGGCCCCAGAAGATCTCGCTGGCAGAGGAGAAGCGCCGCCAGAAGGCACGGGAAGATTATCTGCAGACTCAGGTGAACGAGCTGTGGCGCACCCTGCCCAAGCAGCACAAAGCCTCCGGTGTTGAAGACAGGCGCTACCCGGCCGAGCCCCAGGAGAACATTCTCTACTTCATCGAGAAGAATGCCCCTCTGCTCGAACCCTGGCAGCGCGAGATAGTACGCATAGTGCGCAAGATCAGTCAGTACTTCTACCCGCAGAAACAGACTCAGGTGATGAATGAAGGCTGGGCCACCTTCTGGCACTACACCATCCTTAACCACCTGTATGACGAGGGCAAGATCAGCGATCGCTTCATGATAGAGGTGCTGCACAGCCACACCAATGTGGTGTACCAGCCCCCCTATAACAGCCGCTACTACTCGGGGATCAATCCCTACGCCCTTGGCTTTGCTATGTTCACTGATCTGCGCCGCATCTGCGAAAACCCGACCGAGGAGGACAGATACTGGTTCCCCGATTATGCCGGCACCAACTGGGTCGATACCCTGCATTTTGCCATGCAGAACTTCAAGGACGAGAGCTTCATCAGTCAGTTCCTCAGTCCCAAGGTGATGCGGGAAATGAAGCTGTTTGCCATCGACGATGATGACTTGAAGAACTATCTCAAGGTATCTGCCATTCACAATGAGGAGGGTTATCGGCTTGTACGCAATACCCTGTCAGCTCAATACAACTTGAGCAACCTGGAGCCCAATATTCAGGTCTATAACGTAGCGGTGAAGGGAGATCGCTCATTGACCCTGCGCTATGTGCCGCACAACCGGATCCCCCTTGGAGATTCACGCCACGAGGTGCTCAAGCATCTGCACCAGCTGTGGGGATTTGATGTGGTACTGGAGCAGGATAACGGCGACTTGCCTGCCGACATTATCGGTCGCTGTCCTGATAAAAAACCGCTCTGAGGCCACTTTCCACCATAAAAAAACGCGCCATCTGGCGCGTTTTTTTATGCATCAACAATCAGTTGTCACACAGATTGCTCGGCATATCCTGACGCAGACGGGTCCACAGCTTGCCAGACTCGATACCGTACTGACGTACTGTCATGAACACGGCTTCATGATTCTTGGTCTCGGCCAGCCCCAGCAAGGTCTTGTAGTAGGCATCCGCCGTTTCACGAGCTTGCTTGTCAGAGAAGTAGTAACGCCCGACCCGGCTATACAATCCCTTGAAACCATTGAGGATGAGGGCATAGATGGGATTGCCGGAGGCAAAGGAGAGCTGGTGATGCAGACGATAATCAAACTCCGCATACGCTTCCGGGGTGCTATCTACCGCATTGGCACCGCGCAGTATCTCTGCGGCTTGCTCCGGATTATTGCGGATAGCACCACGGATGAAGATGGTGCAGATATTGGTGCGGGCCGACAGCAGCTGGGCCACCAGATCCGGTACCTTGTCCTGGTCCAGACGGGCAAGGGTTTCCAGGATGTTGAGACCCGAGGTCTCCCAGAAATTGTTTACCTTGGTCGGCTTGCCATGCTGGATGGTGAGCCAGCCATCACGGGCCAGACGCTGAAGCACTTCGCGCAAGGTAGTACGAGTCACCCCGATAAGCTCGGACAGCTCACGCTCGGCCGGCAGTATGGATCCTGGAGGAAAGCGATTGTTCCAGATGGACTCGATGATGTATTCCTCGGCAAACCCTGCAGGGCTCTGCGCTTTTATGACCATGTAGTGACTCTGTTGTAGTGCGTAAAAAGGCCCACGAATAATAGCAAAGCAGGAAAGGCTGGCAAGCAGAAGGTCAGTCCTCTGCTCACATAAGCAGAACTTGATGTTAAAAAAATGTATTAAGTATCGAGATAGGCGCCAACCAGCCCCACTGCCTGTAGATAAAACAGACATTATCTTGGGCAAGGGGCACTATGTTATTTATAGTTAAAGCTCTTTTTGATTAAAATCATGAAGAATCAATCTGATATGGGACAGCATCCGGATGTTTGGGTCGAGCTAGCCTCGACTGCATAGACGCAGAAATCAACAACAAAACAGAGACCCATTATTATGCCAATCAGCTTAGGGAACGCATTTGCCAAGAACTTTTTGGGTAATGCGCCAAAGTGGTACAAGAGCGCAATTCTGTTATTTCTGGTGATCAATCCGATCGCCTTTTATCTCGATCCCTTTGCTGCCGGTTGGCTGCTGGTCGTCGAATTCATCTTCACCCTGGCCATGGCGCTCAAATGCTATCCGTTGCAACCCGGTGGCCTGCTGGCCATTGAAGCAGTGCTCATTGGCATGACTTCCGCAGAACAAGTCAAACATGAACTGGTAGCCAACATTGAAGTGCTGCTGCTGCTGGTGTTTATGGTGGCAGGTATTTACTTCATGAAGCAGTTGCTGCTCTATGTGTTTACCAAACTGCTGATCCGGATCCACTCCAAGACCCTGCTATCTCTGGCATTCTGCCTGGTGTCTGCCTTTCTGTCAGCCTTCCTCGACGCCCTGACCGTGATCGCAGTAGTGATCAGTGTGGCGACCGGTTTCTATGCCATCTACCACAAGGTCTCCTCCGGCAAGGAGTTTGGCCATCAACATGATCACACAGACGATCACTCTGTTCACGAACTCAGTCGCCAACACCTGGACGATTTTCGCGCCTTCCTGCGCAGCTTGATGATGCATGCCGCCATCGGAACGGCGCTGGGGGGTGTCTGCACTCTGGTGGGTGAGCCACAAAACCTGATCATTGGTGAGCAGGCCGGTTGGAGCTTCGGCGAGTTTGCCATTCGCATGGCACCAGTGACCATCCCCGTTTTCATCTGTGGCTTGCTCACCTGTATTCTGGTGGAAAAGTGCCGCTGGTTTGGCTATGGCGCAAAGTTGCCGGATGCTGTGCGTCACATCATGGAAGATTACAACCGTTACGAGGAAGCCGGGCGCTCCCCGCAGGACAAGGCCAAGCTGATCGTGCAGGCAGTGATAGCCATCTGGTTGATCTTGGGTCTCGCCATGCACCTTGCGGCCGTGGGGTTGATCGGGCTGTCGGTCATAGTGCTGGCTACCTCGTTGACCGGCATCAACGATGAACACTCTCTGGGCAAGGCCTTTCAGGAAGCTCTGCCCTTCACTGCCCTGCTTGCCGTCTTCTTCAGTGTGGTCGCCGTGATCATCGATCAACAGTTGTTCCGGCCCGTGATCCAGTGGGTACTGGCCGCAGAACCGGATGATCAACTCGCCCTCTTCTATCTGGCAAACGGCCTGCTCTCCATGGTCAGTGACAACGTCTTCGTCGGCACCGTCTACATCAACGAGGTGAAAACAGCACTGCTCAACAATGCCATCAATCGCGAACAGTTCGATCTGTTGGCGGTCGCCATCAATACCGGCACCAACCTGCCCTCGGTCGCCACCCCTAATGGCCAGGCGGCTTTCCTGTTTATGCTCACCTCGGCGCTGGCCCCCCTGTTGCGGCTCTCCTATGGTCGCATGGTGTGGATGGCGCTACCTTACACCCTGGTGCTGGGTCTGGTCGGTTTCTTCTCGGTAGAGCTGCTGCTCGGTCCTGCCACCGAGTGGTTTTATCAGGCCGGGTGGCTTCTGCCTCACAGCGGTGCCCCCGCTGTATTGCCTGCTCTGCACTAAAGACCAAGGGCCCCTGCGGGGCCCTTTCTTTTAGCTATTCCCAATTATCTGTTGTATGGAGCACCGCATACAAACAATGCCTGACATTCCCCCTCTTTCAGTAACGTTCCAGCATCCTGCGCCAATCCAGACAATTTCTCAGGCCATGGGTGCCACTACATGGCATCACTCCATCCGTGCTTTCAACTGACGGTGCTACTTGTTCACATGTTGGATCTGGTATCCGCTCAACTTGACGGTTAGGCACGGTCTTCAAAGCAATTACCTACCCCAGGATGGGCCTTACAACAAACAATGGATTCATCTCACAATGCGGGATTGGGACAGCACCTTTCTTTTTATCCCCTGCTCTGCTCTAATTCAGCCACTGTTTTTTCTGTGAGATCAACCAGATGATTGAGTTCCTGCGTCGTATTACCGCCCATCGACTGGCATGGGGTCTGCTTGCCGCGTCCGCTTTGTTTCTTGAGTTGAGTGCCCTCTTCTTCCAATATGTGCTGGGTCTGCACCCATGTGTCATGTGCGTGTACGAGCGCCTTGCCATCCTGGGGGTGCTCTCGGCAGGATTGCTCGGCATGATAGCGCCAGAGAAGTGGTATCTCCGCTGGAGTGCCCTCTTGCTCTGGGGCTACAGTGCCTTCCGTGGCCTTCAGCTGGCACTGAAGCACGTGGATTATCAGATGAATCCTTCCCCATTCAACGTCTGCAGCCCTTTTGCCGACTTCCCCAGCTGGGCTCCTCTCGATCAGTGGCTGCCTTGGCTATTCTTCCCGGATGGAGATTGCAGCGAGATCAGCTGGCAATTCCTGAGCTTCTCCATGCCTCAGTGGCTTGTCGCCATCTTCGCCGCCTACCTGCTGGTGTTTGTGGTCGTGACCATCGGCAATCTGGTCAAGGGACGGTGCTGCAGCTAATGCAGAGTAACAAGCATGAAAAAGGGAGCCATTGGCTCCCTTCTTCATGGGGCTGAATACCATCTTTTCAGCCTGCCTCTGGCGTTTGTGATCCTGGCTATCAGCAACCGGCTCAAGGGGCACCCATGCGGCTGAACCAGTGTATACACAATAAAAATGGGAGCCAGTCGCTCCCATTTCCATGACCTGCTCGTCAGCGACGCGCCGATCATGCGGCCTTGCTGGCGTGCATCCTGGCCCTTGCCATGCCGATGACCATGGGCAACAGTGAAATAAAGATGATGCCGAAAATGAGCAGCGTAAAGTTTTGACGCACCACGGGCAAGTTGCCAAAGAAGTGGCCGGCATACACGAAGGAAATAACCCACAGCAGCCCCCCCACCAGGTTGAATACCAGGAAGCGCGGATAGGTCATGGCACCCATGCCTGCAACGAAGGGAGCAAAGGTACGCACGATCGGCAGGAAACGGGTGATGATAATGGTCTTGCCACCATGACGGTCATAAAAGGCGTGAGTCTTGTCCAGATAATCCCGACGGAAGATTTTGGAGTCAGGGTTACGGAACAGTTGCTCGCCGAAGAAGTGGCCAATGGTGTAGTTGACCACGTTGCCCAGCACGGCAGCGATGATCAGCAGGGCCGCCAGGGTATGAACATCCAGCACACTGCCCACTGTGAGGGCACCGGCAGCAAACAGCAGTGAGTCACCCGGCAGGAAGGGAGTGACCACAAGCCCTGTCTCGCAGAAGATGATCAGGAACAGGATGGCATAAACCCAGACGCCATAGTTTTCAAAAAGTTCTCTCAAATGCACGTCAACGTGCAGAATAAAGTCAATCGCAAACAGGATCAGATCCATTTTTTCATACTCATGAAGTGAACGGCGTGGAGTCTACGCCAATGCATTCAGGGTCACAATCTTCCCATTGAGCTCTTTTTAATCAACGAAAGGCGAAACTCAATCGATTCTCTTTTTATCCAAAAAATCATAAATAACCAACGCCTGTTCACCCCTGATTAAGAGGGAAACTGATTCAGTCTCGTTTATCCAGTGTCAGCCTGACATGTTCGGGCAGGCACTTCTCCCATCCCCACAACAAAAGCAGCAGCAGGGTCAGGTCATCACACCAGCCAAGCAGGGGGACCACATCGGGGATGAGATCCACTGGGCTGAGGCCATACAGCAGTATGAGGATCACCAGCACCTTGGCCCACCAGGGAGTGGCAGGATGGCGGAAGCCCTGATAGAGACGGCGCATGCGCCGCCAGATGAGCCAGCGTTTGCCGTTCGGCTTATTGTTCAACTCTCGATCAACTCGTGGCGCAGCCGCTGGATCTGGTCTCGCAGCGCGGCTGCCTGCTCGAACTCCAGATCCCGCGCGTGCTGGAACATCTGCTCTTCCATCCGCTTGATCTCTTTGGCGATCTCGCTGGCGGAGCGAACATGGTACTCCCCTTGTGGCTCGGCTGCCTTGCGACCTCCCCTGCCCGCCTTGCCTGCACTACGGCTGCCTCCCATGTCCATCACATCCCCCACCGACTTGTTGAGCCCTTTGGGGGTGATGCCGTGTTCGAGGTTGTGAGCATGCTGCAGGGTCCGACGGCGCTCCGTCTCCTCGATGGCAACCCTCATGGAGTTGGTGATGGAATCCCCGTACAGGATCACCTTGCCGTTGAGGTTGCGGGCGGCGCGGCCAATGGTCTGAATGAGGGAGCGGGTGGAGCGCAGGAAGCCCTCTTTATCCGCATCCAGGATGGCCACCAGAGAGACCTCCGGCATGTCGAGCCCCTCTCGCAGCAGGTTGATACCCACCAGCACGTCAAACTTGCCGAGGCGCAGATCGCGAATGATCTCCACCCGCTCTACGGTATCGATATCCGAGTGCAGGTAGCGCACTCTAACATCATGATCCGCCAGATATTCGGTCAAATCCTCCGACATTCGCTTGGTGAGGGTCGTCACCAGCACCCGCTCCTCCACCGCGACCCGCAGCCGGATCTCGGAGAGCAGATCGTCCACCTGGGTGGTCACCGGGCGCACCTCTATCTCGGGATCGAGCAAACCGGTCGGGCGCACTACCTGCTGCACCACGTCATCGCCGGATTTACCCAGCTCGTAGGGACCAGGGGTAGCCGAGACAAACACCGTCTGCGGCATCAGGGCCTCGAACTCATCGAACTTGAGGGGCCGGTTGTCGAGTGCCGAGGGCAGACGAAAGCCGTACTCCACCAGCGTCTCCTTGCGGGATCTGTCCCCTTTGAACATGGCGCCGATCTGCGGCACCGTCACGTGGGATTCGTCGATGATGAGCAGGCCATCCCCTGGCAGGTAGTCAAACAGGGTGGGCGGCGGCTCCCCCGGTGCACGACCGGAGAGGTAGCGGCTGTAGTTCTCGATACCGGAGCAGTAGCCCAGCTCCTGCATCATCTCCATGTCGAACTGGGTGCGTTGGCTGATGCGCTGCTCCTCCACCAGCTTGTTGAGAGACAGCAGCTGTTCCCGGCGGCTTTTCAACTCCTCCTTTATATGTTCGATGGCACCCAGAATGGTTTCGCGCGGGGTAGCGTAGTGGGTCTTGGGATAGATGGTGTAGCGCACTACCGTCTGCTCGATGGCACCGGTCAGGGGATCGAACTGGGAGAGCCGCTCCACCTCTTCATCAAACAACTCCACGCGCAGCGCCAGCTTGTCCGACTCGGCGGGGTAGATGTCGATGACCTCTCCCCTCACCCGAAAGGTACCACGCTGGAATGCCATGTCATTGCGGGTGTATTGCAGCTCGGCGAGACGACGCAGTATATCCCGCTGGTTGATCACGTCCCCGACTTTGAGGTGCAGCATCATGCTGAGGTAAGCCTGTGGGTCCCCCAGACCATAGATGGCCGACACGGACGCGACTATGATGACGTCACGCCGTTCCAGTAGTGCCTTGGTAGCCGACAACCGCATCTGTTCGATGTGATCATTGATGGAGGCATCCTTCTCGATGAAGGTGTCCGTGGTCGGTACATAAGCCTCGGGCTGGTAGTAGTCGTAGTAGGAGACGAAATACTCCACCGCATTCTCGGGGAAAAACTCCTTCATCTCGCCATAGAGCTGGGCAGCCAGCGTCTTGTTGGGGGCCATGATCATGGTGGGGCGGTTCAGGGTCGCGATCACGTTGGCCATGGTGAAGGTCTTGCCCGAACCTGTCACCCCGAGCAGGGTCTGATGGGCCAGGCCGGACTCGATGCCATCAAGCAGACGGGCGATCGCCTCTGGCTGATCCCCTGCGGGTTGAAACTGGCTGGCCAACTGAAATAACTTGCTCATGACGACTCCCGGCAAAAAACGGCAAGGAAGAAGTGTACTCCGAGTTGGGGTGGCCTGGGTATCCACTCTCCTGCCCAAGCGGCTATTGACCTCAAAAAGCGACCTCTGTATGATGCCCCTCCTTGCCTGATGTTCCCCCGTAGTTCAGTCGGTAGAACGGCGGACTGTTAATCCGTATGTCACTGGTTCAAGTCCAGTCGGGGGAGCCAATTCCTCACCATCTCGGTGCAAGTCGGTGCAAGTTATCCACTTTAGTGCTTTCCTCTGCCGATTTTAATGCACAAGCCGCTCACTGCGGTGACATCCCCCATTTTTCTCCCTGTCCATGCCAGCAGCGTTTTGTTCTGTTGCGTCTAACTATTTGATTTTTATAGAAACATTTTTCTTCCGGTATTTTTTGAACAGCCCTTGCAACCCAGTATTGGCGCGGCCTGCAGCCTGATCGCCAAGTTTCACGCACAGGGTTATCCACAGAATCTGTGGGTAAGTCAGTCAAACCCAGTCACTGCCTAGCTTGGCAGGCCATTGCCATCGACCGGCTCCGATTTCTCTTCCCAACCTCATTTTCTACTGTTTTTGAGTGCCCCCCTAAATGGGTCGACACTCCGGCCATCAGATGCCTTTTCCAGATATCTTTTCGCTATCCCGCGAGCAGTGGGTCAGCATCCGTACCTGCCCCTTGAACCTGTTCCTGGCTCAACCCCCGCTCTTCAGTCAGATATGCTGAAAAACCACGAAACGACTCTCCCAAACAGCAGGGAATAAATTTTCAAGCAGGTCATGCGGACAAGGATCACAGATAGCAGGAATCACTAATTGACAGCGGGGCAGACAGCGCGAAATAGAACGGATCTTCCTGGTTACCCCGTGTTTTCCCTCAACCAAGGGGCAGCAAGGCAGCTTGCTACCGATTAATCCTCCTTTGGCGCTTCTTTATTGGTAAGGGATCCGGCACAATATCGGCCCCACTTTTTTCCTCGGTTTTTCCGGGCATGACCATAGATTTCGTGACACTGTTACATCAAAGCGACTCCCTGCTGCTGTTCGTGGTACTGGCCTTCGGCCTGTTGCTCGGCAAAGTCAGGCTCGGCAATTTCCAGATTGGCAACACCATAGGCGTGCTGTTTACCGCCCTGCTGTTCGGCCAGATGGGTTTCGAGTTCACCGCCACCACGGAGAACGTCGGCTTCATGCTGTTCATTTTCTGCGTGGGGATAGAGGCGGGGCCGCACTTTTTCAGCGTCTTCCTGCGGGACGGCATTCACTACATCACCCTCACTCTGGTGATCCTGCTGACGGCGCTGCTGCTGACAGTGGGGCTCGCCAAGTTCTTCAACCTGGGGCCAGGCATGGCAGCTGGCATATTGGCCGGTTCGCTGACCTCGACCCCGGCCTTGGTGGGGGCACAGGATGCCCTGCGCAGCGGCCTGCTCAATCTGCCCCATGGCACCGACATGCAACCCGTGCTAGACAACATGGGGATCGGCTATGCGCTGACCTATCTGGTCGGCCTGGTGGGGCTGATGCTGGTGGTGCGCTACCTCCCCTCCCTGGCACGACTTGACCTCAACACCGAGGCCCAGAAAATAGCCCGCGAGCGGGGGTTATCGGACAGCGAGAGCCGCAAGACCTATCTGCCCATCATCCGCGCCTATCGGGTCGGCCCCGAGCTCGCAGCCTGGATTGGTGGTCGTACCCTGCGGGAAACCGGTATCTATCCCCATACCGGCTGCTATGTCGAGCGGATCCGCCGCAACGGTATACTGGCGAGCCCGGATGGTGATGCCGTCATCCAGGAAGGGGACGAGATCGCCCTGGTAGGCTATCCGGAAAGCCACGAGAAACTCGACGTCAATTACCGTAACGGTAAAGAGGTGTTCGACCGCAACCTGTTGGACCTTCAGATAGTTACCGAAGAGATAGTGGTGAAAAACGATGGGGTAGTCGGGCGCCATCTGGTGGAGCTCAACCTCACCGAGAAGGGCTGCTTCCTCAACCGGGTGGTACGTTCCCAGATAGAGATGCCGTTTGATCGCAACATCATGCTACAAAAAGGTGACGTGCTGCAGATCAGCGGCGAGAAGCAGCGGGTCAAGCTGCTGGCCAACAAGATCGGCTTTATCAGTATCCACAGCCAGACCACGGATCTGGTCGCCTTCACCACCTTCTTCGTGCTGGGCCTGCTGATCGGCTCAGTCTCCCTGGTATTTGGCCAGCTCGAGTTTGGTCTGGGCAACGCCGTCGGCCTGCTGCTGGCAGGGATCCTGATGGGCTATCTGCGCGCCAACCACCCCACAGTCGGCTATGTGCCGCCCGGGGCATTGCGTCTGGCCAAGGATCTGGGGCTCGCCGTCTTTATGGTGAGCACGGGTCTGAAAGCCGGTGGCGGCATTCTCGATCACCTGAGCCAGGTCGGTGCCGTGGTGCTCTTCTCCGGCATGCTGGTGACTACCTTGCCGGTACTGGTGGGCTATCTGTTCGGGGTCTGGGTGTTGAAGATGAACCCGGCACTGCTGCTGGGCGCCATCACGGGTGCTCGCACCTGCGCCCCGGCCATGGACGTGGTGAACGAAGCGGCCAACAGCTCCATTCCGGCGCTTGGTTATGCGGGCACCTATGCGGTTGCCAACGTCATGTTGACCCTGGCGGGGTCCTTCATCATCGGCTTCTGGTTCTAACGCCACATCGGATTTGCTGCAATAGAAGGGGAGCCGTTATGGCTCCCCTTCTATATTTCAATTTCACGGCTTCCCCATTCCCTGTCCCCTGACAGATACCGCGGCATCTCGTGCCCGCAGCCATCCGCATCACACCTCTGCCCCAACAGGTATTCTTGACTATCTCGCACGAGACGGCTGCGGCACCACAAAATAGAGCCAATGGTGCTATCTGACACGTTGCACCAAACTCAATGAGCTAAGTAGCTCCTTGCCTGCCACTTACACTCAATGAAAAGAGTGAGGTACTCATCATGAAAAGGTTATGGATCATTCTGGGCTGGATGCTGTGCTGCCTGGCGCCGGCCACGGCGGCTGAACAGACGGCAGCGCCCGACGAAGTGCCGGCGTCCCTGGCATTTAGCGCAGAGGAACTGTCCCGCCCTCGGTTGGGTGACCTCGATGACATGCTGGCGCGACGCACCATCCGGGTGCTCACCACCTACAACAAGACCGGCTACTTCATCAACAAAGGGGTCCAACGGGGCGTAACCTATGATGCTTTCATGCAGGTAGAAAAACGGCTCAATGATCAGCTGCGCAAACAGAAGGCCATCAAGCGCCACCTCAAGCTGCAGTTCGTCTTCATTCCGGTTGCCCGTGAAGCCCTGCTGCAAGCCCTGATCGACGGCAAAGGTGACATAGCGGCAGCCAACCTCACCATCACGGATCAGCGCAAAAGGCAGGGCGTGGCGTTTACCAATCCCTTATTGGAAAACGTGCGGGAACTGCTGATCTCGGGGCCTCACTCACCCAGGGTGGAGAGTGTCGCCGAACTCGGTGGCCAAACTGTCCATGTCCGCCCCTCTTCAAGTTACTTCGAGAGCCTCATCGCCTATAACCAGGCCAAAAAGGACTCAGGAGAGCCCCTCATCGACATCAAGCCGGCACCGGAATCTCTGGAAGATGAGGATCTGGTGGAGATGGTCAATGCTGGCCTGCTGCCCTTCATTGTCATGGATGAGCACAAGGCTCGTTTCTGGAAGAAGATTTTTCCCGCCATCCAGATCCACGAACAACCCGCATTCCGTGAAGGGGGTGTCATCGCCTGGGCCGTACGCAAGGAGAGTCCCAAGTTGCTCGCCATGCTCAACGAGCAGATAGCAGCCCAGCGGGGCAAGGCCACAGGAGAGGATATCCTGGCCCGTTACCTCAAGCAGAACAAATTCGTCAAGAGCGCTGCCGCCGAGACTGAGCGCAAGAAATTCCTGCAGCTGGTAGATCTGTTTCGCCAGTACGGCGATCGTTTCGATGTGGACTGGCTGTTGATCGCGGCTCAGGGCTATCAGGAGTCGGCACTCAACCACAAGGCGCGCAGCCCGGTCGGTGCCATCGGCATCATGCAGATCATGCCCGCCACCGGCAAAGGTCTGAAGGTAGGCGACATTCGCCAGCTCGAACCCAACATCCACGGTGGCGTCAAATACATGCGCTGGATGATCGATCACTACTACGCCGACGAGCCCATGACGGCCCTCGACAAGGCCTTGTTTTCATTTGCTTCCTACAATGCCGGCCCTGCACGGGTGGCACGACTGCGGACAGAGGCCAAGAAACGGGGACTGGATCCCAACATCTGGTTTCATAACGTCGAGTATGTGGCGGCCGAGAAAATAGGGCCAGAAACAGTGACCTACGTGGGCAACATCTACAAGTACTACATCGCCTACAAGCTGGTGATGGAGCAGCTGCAGCTCAAACAGCAGGCCACTGAAACCATCAAACAGCAGGAGACCATCGGTGACAAGGTTTCCTCCGCGACAAAAACATAGCGGCGACCAAGCTGCTGCCAGCACGAGCCAG
Source organism: Aeromonas sp. TS_SC_11 (assembly GCF_057318915.1). Taxonomy (NCBI): domain Bacteria; kingdom Pseudomonadati; phylum Pseudomonadota; class Gammaproteobacteria; order Aeromonadales; family Aeromonadaceae; genus Aeromonas; species Aeromonas sp. TS_SC_11. The sequence continues at coordinate 3,310,886 of NZ_CM170470.1, read as the reverse complement.
GCTCCCCACTTTTTACGCGGGGAGCCTGATGTTTTTTACCTCCAGAGCCTTGCCAGCGCGACATCAAGCCATCTTGAAACAACAAAGCGTCTGCTCATGACCAAAATGCACAAAATGACCAGAACAGCCTTAATAGCCATTACGGTCAGATTGTTCTCCAACTAGACACGATTAATTAACCTCATTGCAACAATCACAAGGAGTACATCATGTTGCAAGGAACCCTCAAGCGCACCCTGCTCTGCTGCCTGCTTGGCGCCAGCCTCGGCGTACAGGCCAAAATAGATGAAATCCACTTTCTGATCCCGGGCGGTGCCGGCGGTGGTTGGGACAACACGGCCCGGGGTACCGGCGAGGCGCTGACCAAGTCCGGCCTCATCGCCACCGCCTCCTATCAGAACATCTCAGCCGGTGGTGGCGCCAAGGCCATCGCCCACCTGATCGAGACCTCGGCCCAGTCCGACAAGACGCTGATGGTCAACTCCACCCCCATCATCGTCAAATCCCTCTCCAAGGAGCTGCCGCAGTCCTTCCGGGATCTCACGCCGGTCGCCGCCATTATTGCCGATTATCAGGCACTGGCCGTACCGCTGGACTCGCCCTATCAGGATTGGTCCCAACTGTTGGCGGCCTATGAAGCCAACCCTGCCAAGGTGAAGATAGCCGGCGGATCCGCCCGTGGCAGCCTGGATCATCTGGTGGCGGCCATGACCTTCAAGAATGGAGGGGCAGATGCCAGCAAGCTGCGCTATGTGGCCTATGATGCGGGCGGCAGCGCCATGGCGGCAGTGCTGGCGGGAGAGACACAGGTGCTCTCCACCGGTTTTGGCGAAGCAATGGAGGCGGTCAAATCCGGCCAGATGCGGATCCTCGGTGTCACGGCACCCGAGCGGATGCCGGATGCCAGCCAGATCCCGACCTTTAGTGAGCAAGGCAATCCGACTGTCTTTGCCAACTGGCGTGGCTACTTTGCCTCCCCCACTGTCAGTGCGCAAAAATCCGCCGAGTTTGCCGCCCTGCTCAAGCAGATGTATGACAAGCCGGAGTGGGAAACGGTCCGCGCCCGCAACAGCTGGACCAATCTCTACCAGTCTGGTCCCGAATTCACCGCCTTTCTCAACAGCCAGGAGCAGCAAATCGGCAGCCTGATGCGTGAGCTCGGCTTCATCAAATAATCCCTCAGTGGCGGGCGAGGCCCGCCCATTGGAGTCACCATTATGCACATGACCAAGGAGCGGCTCGGGGGGCTGCTGTTTTTGCTGCTCTCCCTCGCCTATGGCTATCACGCCACCCTGATCCCCGGTTATCCCGGGGACGAGTATGAACCCTTTACCGCCAGCACCTTGCCCTATGCCCTGTCAGGCGTCGGCGCCCTGCTCTCCCTGCTGCTGATCTGTTTCCCTGGCGGAGAGAGACTGCATAAGGAAGCCGGTAACTGGCGGCTGGTATTTGCCTTGCTGCTGCTGATGCTGATCTATGGGGTGGCCCTCGGCTGGCTCGGCTTTGTCATCGCCACCATCCTGTTCCTCATCGGCGGGATCCGCTTGATGGGCGAGCGGAGCCTCTCCTTCGCCTGCAAGGTGAGTGTGCCCTTCACCCTCATTTTCTGGGCTCTGTTGACCAAGGTGCTCAACGTCTACCTCGAACCGGGTCGGCTGTTCACCTACTTGCTGGGATAAGGAAATCACATGTTAGACGGAATCTTGCAAGGCCTGGGCACCGCCATGATGCCCATCAACATCTTCATGGTGATAGTAGGCTGCTTCGTCGGCACCTTTATCGGCATGCTGCCGGGGTTGGGCCCGGTCACCGCCATCGCCCTGATGATCCCCATCACCTACGGGCTGGATCCGGCCTCCGGCATCATATTGATGGCCGGGGTCTACTACGGCTCCATGTTCGGTGGCTCCACCTCCTCCATTCTGATCAACACACCGGGTTGCTCGGCCAGCATGATCACCGCCATCGACGGCTATCCCCTGGCCTGCAAGGGCCAGGCCGGCAAGGCGCTGGCCATCGCGGCCTACGCCTCCTTCACCGGCGGCACTCTGTCGGCCATCTTCCTGATGGTGGCGGCACCGCTGCTCGCCAAGGTCTCCCTCTCCTTCCAGTCGGCGGACTACTTCGCCCTCATGGTACTGGGACTCTCCGCCGTGGCCGCCTTCGCCGGCAAGGGACAGGTACTCAAGGCGCTGATCATGGCGCTGTTTGGCATCATGCTCTCCACCGTCGGCATCGATCGCAGCGTCGGGGTGGACAGATTCACCTTCGGCCTGCCGGACTTGCGCGATGGCTTCTCCTTCCTGCTGCTGGCCATGGCCACCTTCGCCCTGGCAGAGATCCTGATGACGGTATTGCGCCCGGGCAAAGATTCCCGTGACGAGGAGGCGAACAAGATCCAGCAACTCGGATCTCTCAAGCTGAGCAAGGCAGAAGTAAAAGAGATAGCCCCACCCATAGTGCGCTCCTCTGTGCTGGGTTTTCTCATCGGCGTGCTGCCGGGTGCCGGCGCCACCATCGCCTCTTTCATGGCCTATGGTGCCGAGCGAAACTTCTCTCGCAAAGCGAAGCGGGATGAATTCGGCAAGGGCAGCCTGACCGGCATTGCCGCGCCGGAGGCGGCCAACAATGCGGCTTCCAGTGGTGCCTTCGTGCCTCTGCTGACTCTGGGGATCCCGGGCTCGGGCACCACGGCACTGATGCTGGGGGCGCTCATCGCCTATGGCATTCAGCCGGGCCCTCGCCTCTTCATGGAGCACCCGGACGTCTTCTGGTCGGTGATCATCTCCATGTATCTGGGCAACGTGGTACTGCTGATCCTCAACCTGCCGCTCATTCCCTATCTGGCCAAGATCCTGCAAGTACCGCGTCCCGTGCTTATTCCCATGGTATTGCTGTTCTCGCTGATCGGGGTCTATCTGGTCTCGTTCAACACCATGGACATCTATGTGATGGCGCTGGTGGCGCTGATCGCCATCGGGCTGCGCCTGCTGGACTTCCCCATGGCTCCCATGCTGCTCGGTTTCATTCTGGGGGGCATGCTGGAGGACAACCTGCGCCGGGCTCTGGTCATCAACGACGGTTCACTGAGCTTCCTGTGGGAGCGACCCATCACCCTCGGCTTCACGCTGGTCACCCTGGTGATGCTGCTGTTGCCGGTCTGGCAGTGGTGGCAGGCTCGCAGGGCGCCAGTGGAAACGCTGCACTCGGAGCTGACCTGATCCCCATGAGCTTGCAATGTAAAAGAGCGCCCAAAGGCGCTCTTTTTATGACATCAAAGATGATGTGCAGCATGCTGAGGCGTCAGTGTTGGCGCTTTTGTATTGCCTGATAGCGGCGCTCCGGCCGCCCGACAGTGCCGTATTCCAGCTCAGGACTCGCCAGCTGCTGGCCCACCAGAAACTCCAGATAACGGCGCGCAGTGGTGCGGCTCACCCCCACCCGGTTGCCTATCTCCTCGGCACTGGCTCCCACCCCCGTCAGCGCCGCCAATACCCGTTGCAGGGTAAGCGCATCTATCCCTTTGGGCAGGCCGCCGGCCGCCACCTGCTGCAGCGGAGTACCGAACAGGGCATCCACCGCCTGCTGATCGATGTCAGCCAGCGCTGCCAGCGCGGCGCGGCTCTGACAATAGTTATCAAGCGTATCCCGCAATCGTTCGAACACCACGGGTTTGAGAATGAAGTCCACCACCCCGAGCCGCATCGCCTCTTGCAAGGCGGCCGCCTCCCGCGCGGCAGTGAGCAGGATGACATCCAGGCAGGCCCCGACCTGACGCAGTTCACGCAGCAGGGCAAAACCCTCTCCGTCGGGCAGCCACACATCCAGCAACACCAGATCGGGTTTGAGGATGCCAATCTGCTCTCTGGCATCGAACAGGGTGAGCGCCACCCCCAGCACCTCAAACCCCGCCAGCCGCTGAACGAAGCGGCGGTGGATCTCGGCGATGGCCGGATCATCTTCGACGATCAGGATCTTGATCACTCACACCTCCTTGGGAATGTAACAGACGACGCAACTTCCCTGCGCCGTGGCTTCTATGGTGATGGTCCCCTGCAGGGCATCCAGCGTCTTGCGCACCAGAGCAAGGCCGATACCGTGACCGGGCTCGACCTTGCTGCTGACCCCGCGCTCGAACAACCTGTCTGCCAGGGCAGGATCTATGCCGCCGGCTCCGTCCTCCACCTCCAGGATGAGATCCTGGCCGAGATCGCTCAACGAGACCCGGATCGGCTGGTAAGGCGCACCGTGGCGACGGGTCGCCTCGAAGGCATTGTCGATGAGATTGCCCAGCAGTGTCACCAGCTGGGAACCGCTCACACGAAGAGGGATGTCGTGCAGACGAGAATCCGGGTCCACCACCAACACCAGCCCCAGCTCGTGGGCCCTGTGATACTTGCCAAGCAACAGCCCTGCCACCTTGGGCTTGGCAATGGCCCCCATCAAGAAGCTGAGCAGGGTTTGCTCGGTAGCAGCTTCCCGTCCGATGAAGGCGAGCGCCTCCTGGGTAGCACCCAGTTCTATCATGCCGGCTATGGTGCCGAGCTGGTTGTTGTGTTCGTGGGTCTGTACTCGTAGCAGGTCACTGTATGCCTGTACCTGGGAGAGCTGGGCGCTGAGCTCGGCCAGCTCATCCTTGCGGCGAAAGCTCGACACGGCACCGATCAGCTTGCCGTCCCGCACCAACGGCAGCCGGTTGACGATGAGCTGCTGGCCGTTGAGCACTATCTCTTCATCAAACTGGGGGCGCGGATCCTGAATGAGGGAGAGCATGCGGCTTTCAGGCAACAGTTGGGTGACGGGTTGGCCGAGCGCCGCCCTCGCCGCCTGCTCATCGAGGCGCAGCAGCCGGATGCCATTCGGGTTGAGGGAGGTAAGCCTGCCTTGCTCATCTATGGTGAGGATCCCCTCGCGTACGGTACGCAGGGTGCAATCCAGCTCCGCATAGAGGCGCCCGATCTGCTCGGGTTCGAACCCCAGGATGGCCCGCTTGTAGCGCCGCGCCAGCCAGGCGGCAGCGGCGCTGTTGAGCAAGACGATAAGCAGGGTCATCGCCAGACCAAAGCGCAGAAAATCCTGAAGATCTGCGTCTATGTCGCGCACCAGATAACCGACCGACACCACGCCAATGACCTGTCCCATCTCGTTGCGGATCGGCCCCTTGCCGCGCACCGAGACACCGAGCGACCCCTGGGCACGGGAAATATAGGCTTCTCCTTGCAGGGCACGGGCAGGATCGTCCCCCACCATGGGCTGGCCGATGCGATCCGCATTGGGGTGCACCAGCCGCCTCGCCTCGCTGTCACCAATGACGATGTAACTGGCGCCGACTTCGGCGCGGATCCGCTCAACCAGCACATTGAGCCGGGCTGTGTCGCCCCGCTTTACCCCGGCAATGACGCCGGGCTCACGGGCCACCAGCCGCGCCACGTCAAGGGCCTGATCGCCTACCTCCTGGTAGCGCTGCTCGGAAACGTAGTAGTAACTGGCCCCGCTCAGCAACACCAGTTGCAGCAGACTGACCAGACAGAGCATGAGCAGGAAGCGTCCTTGCAACCCGAGCGTCATGCCTCCTTGTCGCCTCGCAACAAGTCGAGCAGCAGGCTGCCATCGCGCAGGGCCTTGTGCACCTGTACCGAGGTGGGCTTGGTGGGATCTTCGTAGAAATGGGTGGATTCGATCTGCAGCCGCACCAGGTATTCGGCCGGCAGCTGGCTGGCCAGAGACTGGTGCAGCATGGGGAACAGCAGCCGATCGGCGCGAGTTATTTCCCCCCCCCAGCAGCAGCTTGCCCGGATTGAGCAGACAGATGAGGTTGGAGAGCACCCGGGAGAGACGACCGGCCGCCTGATGCAATATGTCCTGACACAGGCTGTTGCCCGCCAGCGCCAGCTCGCACAACTCGCGGATGGTGACACTCTCCGGCAAGTCATACTCCTGCATGCGCTCGCGCAGATCCCGGTATTGCGCCTCCAGCGCCTGATTGGTCACCAGGGTACAGGCGCAGCCAAAGCCGCCGCAGTAGCAGCGCTGGCCGTAGGGTTCGAGCTGCAGGTGGCTGAGATCGCCGAGCAGTGCCGACTCGCTCTCGATGAGCTGACCGTTGACCACCATGCCGACACCTATGTCGTTGTGGACGAACACCAGCACAGCATCGGCACAATTTTTGGCGGCGCCCCATTCACGCTCGGCCTGGATCCAGGTGCGCACATCGCCACTGACCAGCACGGGTACCTCGAACGCCTGTTGCAGGGTCGGACCAAGTGGCCAGTTGCGCAGATCATAGAAGGGGAAGTGTTTCACCATGCCGGAGTGACGCTCCACCTGCCCGGGCAGACAGAGGGCGATACAGGCAAGGCGCAACGCCTTCTTTGGCAGGAAACCCTCAATGGCTCGCACCAGACTGGCCAGCAGATCGGCACGTTCCGCTTCGCTGAAAGTATGACGATGACGGGCGAGAGAACGACCGGCCAAATCGAACAGGGCCATGTCCACATAGCCACGGCCGAGGCGCATGGAGAGAAACTGGAAGCGGCGTTCGTTGATGCGCAGCAGGGTCTGACGGCGACCACGCCCCACCGAGCTTTCGCCACAGGTCACCACCAGACCGCCATCGAGCAGTTCACGGGTGATCTTGGTGATACTGGCCGGAGAGAGGCCGGTCAAACGGGACAGATCGGTACGGGACAGCTCCTTGTGCTCCTCCAGGCTGGCGTAGACCAGGCCATAGTTGAGCTGACGGATCAAATCGATACTGCCTTTCACGATCTCATTCATAGGGTACGGGTTAACGAAAGGAACGGATGGCGGCAATTTTCCCACATTCTCTGCCGATCCCCAAATTTGCCGTCTGGAAATGACGTCCAGACGGCAAAAATGCGATCAATAACGGAATTGGGAGACAAGTTTACGCAATTTGTCACCCGTGCTGGCCAGGTCGCGGGTGGTGCTGTTGGACTCCACAGCCGCATCGGTCAGCTCGCTGACGATCTGCTGGATGGCCACCAGGTTCTTGTTGATCTCCTCCGACACCGCATGCTGCTCCTCGGCGGCGGTGGCAATCTGGATATTCATGTCGTTGATGGTGCTGACCGCCATCACCATGCTGTCGAGGGAGGTGGCGATATGGCTTGCCTCCTGTACCGTCTCCTGGCTGCGCTCCTCGCTGGCCTGCATCACGTCTACCGCCTGTTTGACGCCACTTTGCAGCCGTTGAAGCATCTCGTTGATCTCCTTGGTGCTCTGCTGGGTTCGGCCCGCCAGGGAGCGCACCTCGTCCGCTACAACTGCAAAGCCGCGCCCCTGCTCACCGGCCCGGGCTGCTTCGATGGCGGCGTTGAGCGCCAGCAGGTTGGTCTGCTCTGCAATGCCGCGAATGACCTCCACCACGGAGCCAATCTTGCCGGTTTCATGGGCCAGCTGCTCGATGACCCCGGAGGCGGTATGCACTTCCCCCACCAGCCGGTTGATGCTGTTGATGGCGGTGCCCACCACGCCACGGGCAGCGTCGGACTCCCGTGCCGCGTCGCTGGTGGCCGTCGCCGCGTTGGAGGCACTGGCCGCCACTTCCTGCGCGGTGGAGCTCATCTCGGTCACGGCGGTGACCACCTGATCCGTCTCTCTGCTGTGGCCCTGCATCTGATGATCATAGTGTTCGCTCAAGCTGTGCAACTTCTCCACGGCACTGAACAGATGGTTGCTGGTTTCCCCCACCTGGCTCACCACCGACTGGATCCGCTCGACAAAGCGGTTGAACGCCGTGGCCAGCTGGCCAATTTCATCATTGCTCTGCACCTTGAGGCGCTGGGTCAAATCCCCCTCACCGTCTGCGATGTCATTAAGTGCCTGAACCGCATCTGCCAGCGGCCGGGTAACCCGGTTGCCTATCACCACTGTCGCCACCAGGGTGATGCCCAATATCACCAGAATGAGCAATACACTGCTCTGCAGGGAGTCGTGCATGTTGTTCTCGCGCTCGGTGCGCAGCGCCGCAAGCTCGTTGTCGATGTCGTCGATATAAAAGCCGGTGCCGATAATCCACTCATATTTGTCGAGCACCAGGTTGAAGGAAAGCTTGGGCGCATCCCGCCCGATAGAAGGCTTGGCGGTCCAGTATTCGGAGAAACCATCTCCCTGACGGGCGGCTTTGACGATCTCCTGGATCAGCAGCTTGCCCTTGGCATCCTTGTCCTGCCAACGGTTCTTGCCCTCCATCTCGGGACGGGTCGGCAACAAGACGGTATTGCCCTGAAAGTCGTAAACGAAGAAATAGCCATCGCTGCTGTAGCGCAGCGGCCGCAATATTTCGGCTACCTGCTTGCGCACTTCCAGGGTATCTGGCTGGTTGTAGACAGTGTCGACAGCCGTCTTGGCGAGCATCAGATAGCTGCTGAGCAGCGCCTTGCGCTCCTTGATCGCATTCTCCCGCGCAACGATCAGATCGGCTTCGAGATCGCTCTTGGAGATCATGTAATTGCTGAGGTTGACTACCAGAGCCATCAGGAGCACGGGGACGGCTCCCAACAACAGAATTTTCTGTTTTAGCGTCATTTTTCACATCCTTGCTGCTGTTTTTATTGGTGTTCCGTTCCTACCTGACCAGTATAGGACGCTGGTCGACGTGGACCCGCTTTCGCTACAATCCCCGCACCTTTATCTATCGACCCTGATGGGCTGACACATGAACAAATGTCCTTGCGGTTCCACTATTTCTCTCGAACTGTGCTGCGGATCACTGCACCAGGGGGCCGAGGCCCGAACACCGGAGCAGTTGATGCGCTCCCGTTACAGTGCCTTCGTGCTGGGGCTGGGCGACTATCTGGTACACAGCTGGCACCCTGATCATCTGGGTGGGTTGACGGCAGATCAACTCTCCCAGACCGACACCCGCTGGGACGGGTTGGATATCCTCGCCGCTCAGGGCGGTCCGCTGGACGACACCGGCATGGTGGAATTCAAGGCCTGGTTCCGGGAGGGAGATGAGTGCCACTGCCTGCATGAGCGTTCCCGCTTCGTGCGCCATCAGGGGCGCTGGGTCTATGCCGATGGCGAACAGGATCCGGCACAGCGGCAGGCAGGGCGCAACGACCCCTGCCCCTGTGGCAGCGGCAAAAAGTTCAAGAAGTGCTGCGGTTAAAGGCTCGACCATCCAGCTTTTGGGGCGCTCGGCGCCCTTTTTCTTTGTTCGCCGGTGACACCTGCGGCTGTCTCTTGTGACTCCCGTCACACAATGCTCATATCCTTGTCATTTATGCGCGTTTACGAACATTAATTTGGCCCATATCAAACATTTCATCCCATGAGTAAGGGACACTGTTCCCATCTGGAAGAGATGAGACGGGCAAGAATGAAAAGAATAACCACACAAGTCGTCATCATAGGGGGTGGCGCAACCGGAGCCGGCATCATGCGCGATTGCGCACTGCGCGGCATCGACTGCATCCTGCTGGAGCGCGATGACATCGCCGCCGGCACCACGGGCCGCAACCACGGTTTGCTCCACTCTGGCGCCCGCTATGCGGTGACGGATCCGGAATCCGCCCGCGAGTGCATTCAGGAAAACCGCATCCTCAAGCGGATAGCCAGCCACTGCGTCGAGGACACGGGCGGCCTCTTCGTCACCCTGCCGGAAGATGACATCCATTTTCAAAAAACCTTTATGGATGCCTGCGCCCTGGCGGGTATAGATACACGCCAGCTGGATCCGGCCGATGCGCTGCGCCTCGAGCCCAACGTCAACCCGGCCCTGATAGGGGCTATTCAAGTACCGGACGGCACTGTGGATCCTTTCCGCCTCGCCGCCGCCAACGTACTGGATGCCAAGGAACACGGCGCGCGTATTTTCACCCACAGCAAGGTGCTGGGGCTGCTGCGCAATCAGGACAGAGTCTATGGCGTCAAGGCCATCAACACCCGCACCGGTGAAGCCTTCGAGGTGGAGGCCCAGGAGGTGGTGAACGCTGCCGGGATCTGGGGCCAACAGATCTGCGAGTACGCCGATCTCGGCATCCGCATGTTCCCGGCCAAGGGTTCGTTGCTCATCATGGATTATCGCATCAACCAGATGGTGCTCAACCGCGCTCGCAAACCTGCGGATGCGGACATACTGGTGCCTGGCGATACCATCTCCCTCATCGGCACCACCTCGAGCCGCATCGACTATCACAAGATTGACCAGCTCACCGTGGATCCGGACGAAGTGGAGGTGCTGCTGCGTGAGGGGATCAAGCTCGCCCCCATCATGGCCCGCACCCGTCTGCTGCGCGCCTACGCCGGGGTTCGCCCCCTGGTAGCGGTGGATGGCGACGAGACAGGCCGCAACATCAGCCGTGGCATAGTGCTGCTGGATCATGCCGAGCGCGACGGGCTACAGGGCTTCAATACCATCACAGGCGGCAAGCTGATGACCTACCGGCTGATGGCCGAGTGGGCCACCGACCTTATCGCCAGGAAGATAGGCAACACCAAGCCGTGCCGCACCGCCGAACTCAGCCTGCCCGGCTCGCGGGATCCGGAGAAAGTCTCCGCCCCCGGTCTGTCGGCCCCGGCAGAAGGCTCGGCCCAGTATCGCCACGGCGAGCGGGTCATCGCCTTCTTTCGTGACAACCCCAAGGCCAACGCCCTCATCTGCGAATGCGAGATGGTGACAGCCGGCGAAATCGAATACGCCCTGCGGGAGCTGGACGTGGACAACCTGGTGGATCTGCGCCGCCGCACGCGCCTCGGCATGGGCCCCTGTCAGGGAGAGCTGTGCGCCTACCGGGCCGCCGGTCTGATGCAGGAGTATGGCAAGGCCGATGGCCGCGAGGCCTGTGTCATGTTGCGCCAGTTCCTGGAAGAGCGTTACAAGGGTACCCGCCCCGTGCTGTGGGGCGATGCCCTGCGGGAAGCAGAATTTACCTACTGGATCTACGAAGGGCTGTTTGGTCTGGGAGAGTGGACGGCGCCCCATCTGGTGGCCGAGCCCCCCTTTCCCCTCGACCCTGTGACCAGGACAGAGGATCACAACCAGGCCCCATTGACTCAAGGAGTGCAGTCATGAAATTCGACAGTATCGTGATAGGTGGCGGCATGGCGGGTCTCTCGGCGGCGCTGCGCCTCGCCGAAGCGGGTCAGAAGACGCTGCTGATGGCCTCTGGCCAGAGTGCCCTGCACTTCTCTTCCGGCTCCATCGACCTGCTGGAGAGCGAGGGGGATCCCCGCGCTGCCCTGCCTGCCTTCATGGCCGAGCACCCGGATCACCCTTACAGCAAAGTAGGCCTGACCAACATAGAGGCGAGCCTTGCAGATCTGCAACGCCACTGCCACGAGCAGGGGCTGCCCCTGTTTCGCCAAGAGACCAACCACCAGCGGCTGACCCCCATAGGCACCCTGAAATCCACCTGGTTGTCGCCCCATACCTGCGCCTGCCAGACAGATGCACCCGCCCCCAATGCCATCTTGCTGGCGACCCTGGAAGGGTTTCGCGACTTTCACCCGGCGCTCGCGGCCGCCAATCTGGCGACCCATCCGCGCTTCGCCCACTGTCGCATCATGACAGGGGAAATTCGCCTGCCCCAGCTCGCCGAGTTCAGCCGTAATCCCCACGAGTTTCGCTCCGCCGACATAGCCCGCCTGTTTGACAAACAAAAGGGCGACCAGCCCGATCTGCTGGCAGATCTGGCCCGCGAGATCTGCCGCATGGTGCACGAGAGCAGCGATCCTGGCTGCCGCCATGTGGTGCTGCCCGCCTGCCTGTCACTGGGGCTGGTCGGCCCCCGTCTGGCGGAACTGGAAAAACGCACCGGCTGCACCATCAAGGAGGTGGCGACCATGCCGCCCTCACTCATCGGCATGCGGATGCAAGAGGCGCTCAAGCGTCGCTTCCAGGCCCTGGGCGGAACCTTCCTCACCAGCGAGCGGGTGCTTGGCGCCCGTTACGAAGGGGACAAGGTGCTCGGTGTGCACAGCCAGAACGGCGACGATCAGCTGTTTGAAGCAGATCACTTCGTGCTCGCCTCCGGCAGCTTCTTCAGCCGCGGCCTCGAATCCCGTCTGCGTGGCATTCGCGAGCCCATCTTCGACGCCGACGTGCTGAGCCTGGAGGAGCGCGATGCCTGGGCCGGTCGCCGCCTGTTCGACCACCACCCCTTCATGGGCTTCGGGGTCAAGACCGACGACAAGCTCAGAGTGATGCGCGGCGGCAAACCGCTCACCAACCTCTATGGCGCGGGCAGCGTGCTGGCTCACTATGACCCCATCAAAGAGGGCTCCGGCTCCGGTGTCGCCGTTGCCACCGGCTGGCAAGCCGCTGGCCATATTCTGGGCGCGGCCCAATGATTACTTCGTCCCATATCCCGTGTCTTCATCATCGCCGGGAGGAGAACTGACATGCTACTGGATCACGCCAACCAAACTTTTGATCAGTGCATCAAATGCACCGTCTGCACCGCCTACTGCCCGGTGGCCAAGGCCAACCCCGCCTACCCCGGCCCCAAACAGGCTGGCCCGGATGGCGAGCGGCTGCGCATCAAGAGCCCGGAGCTGTTCGACAGCGCCCTCAAATACTGTACCAACTGCAAACGCTGTGAAGTGGCCTGCCCAAGCGGCGTGCGCATCGGCGACATCATCGCCAAGGCCAAAGACAAGTACAGCGGCTTCAAACCCGGGATCCGCGAGTTCGTGCTCTCCCACACCGACCTGATGGGCAGCATGTCCACCCTGATGGCCCCCGTGGTCAACTTCACCACCGGCCTCAAGCCCATGAAGCTGGTGCTGGACAAGGCGCTGGGGGTCTCCTCCCATCGTGACCTGCCCAAATATTCCCAGGGCACCTTCCGCGGCTGGTACAAGAAGCAGAAAGCCACACAGGCCCAATATGAGCGCCAGATAGCCTATTTTCACGGCTGCTACGTCAACTACAACCACCCGCAGCTCGGCAAGGAGCTGGTGCAGGTGCTCAACGCCATGAACATAGGCATGCAACTGCTGGAGCGGGAGAAGTGCTGCGGCGTACCGCTGATTGCCAACGGCTTCATGGACAAGGCCAAGCAGCAGGCGGCCTTCAACATCAAGCAGCTTGAGAACACCCTGCTGGGCAACGAGATGCCGCTCTTGGCCACCTCCTCCACCTGCGGTTTCACCCTGCGGGACGAATACCCCCACCTGCTGGAGCAGGACAATCACAAGGTGCGGGATCGCATCTCACTGGTGACCCGCTTCCTATGGAACGAGTTTTACAAGGGCAACAAACCGGCCATGAAGCCGCTGGACCTGCACATCGCCTACCACACCCCCTGCCACATGGAGAAGATGGGCGGCGTCATCTATACTCTCGAATTGCTGCGCGCCATTCCCGGGGTCAAGGTGACGGTACTGGAATCCCAGTGCTGCGGCATCGCCGGCACCTATGGCTTCAAGTCCGAGAACTACGAGACCAGCCAGGCCATAGGTGAAGGGTTGTTTGATCAGATAAACCGCCTCAAGCCTGATCTGGTCATCACCGACTGCGAGACCTGCAAGTGGCAGATCGAGATGAGCACAGAGTTTCGCTGTGAACATCCCATCCACTTGCTTGCCCAGGCGCTGGCATAAGGAACCACAGTGGGGAATGCAACACGCTGATGGATACAGAGATGAGCACTCCGATTTCCCGCTGTGAACATCCCGTCCATCTGCTTGCCCAAGCCCTGGTCTGATCGCAGATCACCCAGACAGACACGCAACGAGCCGGCCCATGCCGGCTCTTTCATTTCAGCAAGTCCATCAAACGTACCCAGTGCGAATAAACTGCCGCGAATGACAGGCAGAGGCGAGATGATTGAATCTGGTTCTCCTGTGCCTCTCACCGGGTTCAAAACCCACCCAAATACAGAATAAATATTCACCGCCCAATCTATACCCATAAATAGATAAGTCACATGCTTGATTTCAAGCCAACCCTTGCCACATCAGGCATGCCAACCAACATTGCCAACAGGGCGCAACGACATGCTGGCAAAGCGCGTCAATAAGTTGAGTTTTCTCATTATTTAACCGGGATCTCATTTCCGGCACTTGCTCCCCCAGGCAATTGATCTAGCGCAAGCTCAGTCCTGATAAATCATCATCCATTTTACCCATTTGGTAATATCCAACCCGAGCAATCGCATAATTACATGGGTTTTATTCACTAATAACAATTAATCGGCCTGCCTGCTCCTGCCTAGTGCGGGGGCTGATGCCCACATCCAGGATGGAACGGTCAGGCTTGGCAATGAGATCGATTCGGGAGTGATGATCGTGAGTTCACACAACAGACTGACCAGACTGGGCCTCGCCGCCCTGCTGCTTACCACCTGCTTTGGCGCCAGCGGCTTGGCACAGGCCGAGGAGGCAACCCCCAAGGGCAAGATAGAGGCACGCAGCGAGCTGTTCGCCAAGGATCACGTCGACCAGTTCAGCAGCTGGAAAGAGACCAGCGAGAGCAAGGAGCGCACCGATGCCCTGGCCGAAGATCCGCAGATGGTGGTGCTCTGGGGGGGTTATCCCTTCTCCAAGGATTACAACAAGCCCCGCGGCCATTTCTATGCCCTGACCGACGTACGGGAAACCCTGCGCACCGGCGCTCCCAAGACCGCCGAGGATGGCCCCCTGCCCATGGCCTGCTGGAGCTGCAAAGGCCCGGATGTGGCCCGCGTCATCGATGAAAAAGGCGAAGATGGCTACTTCAAAGGGATGTGGGCAAAAGGCGGCCCGGAGATAGTCAACACCATAGGCTGCGCCGACTGCCACGACACGGCGTCGAAAGAGTTCAAGGAGGGCAAACCCGCCCTGCACCTCTCCCGTCCCTATGCCGACCGCGCCATGACAGCCATCGGCAAGCCGTTCAAGGAGCAGGGTCGTTTCGATCAGCAATCCCAGGTCTGTGGCCAATGCCACGTTGAGTACTACTTCAGCGGCCCCACCAAGGCGGTGAAATTTCCCTGGGACAAGGGCACCACGGTTGAGCAGATGGAAGAGTACTACGACGAGATCGGTTTCGCCGACTGGACCCACGCCCTCTCCAAGACCCCCATGCTCAAGGCCCAGCACCCTGAATACGAGACCTGGCGCGCCGGCATTCACGGCCAGAACAACGTCGCCTGTGTCGACTGCCACATGCCCAAGGTGCAAAACGAGCAGGGCAAGGTCTACACGGATCACAAGGTCGGCAACCCCTTCGATCGCTTCGAGCAGACCTGCCGCAACTGCCACACCCAGAGCAAGGAGATGCTGCAAGGCATAGTCCAGCAGCGCAAGGATGCGGTGACCGAGATCAAGTTGAAGGTCGAGAAGCAGCTGGTGCACGCCCACTTCGAGGCCAAGGCGGCCTGGGATGCAGGCGCCACCGAGGCGCAGATGAAAGACATACTGCAAGACATCCGTCACGCCCAATGGCGCTGGGACTTCTCCATCGCTTCCCACGGGGTGCAGATGCACGCCCCGGAAGTGGCACTGCGCATGCTGGGTACAGCTATGGATAAAGCCGCCGATGCCCGCACCAAGCTGGCACGCCTCTTGGCGACCAAAGGGATAAGCCACGAGATCGCCCTGCCGGACATCTCCACCAAGGAGAAGGCGCAAGCCGCCCTTGGCATGGACATGAAACAGATGAACTCAGACAAGGCCCAGTTCCTCAAGACCACAGTTCCCGCCTGGGATGCCGAGGCCAAGGCGGCCGGACGGCTGGCACAGTAACGGCGCCTGCGGGCCCGGCCCCAAGTCGGGCCCGCAGCTGATGGAGGCTTCCTATGGGTGATTTAACAATGGATTTTTTACGACTGATGCTGATGGCAGCCATGTTGCTCACCAGCCTGCAGGGACAGGCGGGCGACGCCGCGAGCGCGCCCGCCGCCATGCCCGCGACGCATGAAGTGGAATTTTTACGCAGCCCCGACAAGGCCTGCACCGACTGCCACAAAGAGCAGGCAAGCGGCATGCACGGCAAACATGGCAAGGCAACCAACCCCAACAACCTGGCGCCGGTCACCTGCACCAACTGCCACGGCCAGCCCTCCCCCCAGCACAGGGAAGGGGTCAAGGACGTGATGCGCTTCAGTGACAGCTTCAACGACAAGCAGAGCGATGAGGCTTACCCCATCGCCGAGCAGAACGGGGTCTGCATGAGCTGCCACGAACCCAAGCCATTGCGCGAGGCGCTTTGGGCCCACGACGTGCACGCCACCA
The DNA here is from genome assembly GCF_057318915.1 of Aeromonas sp. TS_SC_11. Taxonomy (NCBI): domain Bacteria; kingdom Pseudomonadati; phylum Pseudomonadota; class Gammaproteobacteria; order Aeromonadales; family Aeromonadaceae; genus Aeromonas; species Aeromonas sp. TS_SC_11. The sequence continues at coordinate 3,294,701 of NZ_CM170470.1, read as the reverse complement.
GGCTCACCTGCACCAGCTGTCATGCACTGCACCCGGCCAAGGAGCCCATGGTGGGCATACCGGAAAAGTCCCGCATCAAGCTCTGCGTCGACTGCCACAGCAAGCAGCATGAGGCCAAGGCAACCGCTCAGCAGGCGAGCGTGAGCAAGGAGGCACCATGAGCTGCTCTCGTCGTGACTTTGTGACGGGCATGAGCGCGGGGGCGCTGATCATGATGACGGGCCCCGTGCGCGCCAGCGCGGCCATCCTCGCCCACAGCCAGACCATAGACGGGGTGCGCTACGGCATGATCCATGACGAGGCTGCCTGCATCGGCTGTACCGCCTGCATGGATGCCTGCCGGGAGGTGAATCAGGTGCCGGAAGGGGTCTCGCGGCTCGAGATCATCCGCTCCGGCCCCATAGGCACATTCCCCGATGCCGAGTACCACTTCTTTCGCAAGTCCTGCCAGCACTGCGACAACGCACCTTGCGTGCATGTCTGCCCGACCGGTGCCTCCCATATCAGAGCGGAAGATGGCATCGTCGATGTGGACCCAGACCTCTGTGTCGGCTGCATGTATTGTCTGGCCGCCTGCCCCTATCAGGTGCGTTTCATCAACCCGGTCACCCAGGTGGCGGACAAGTGCGACTTTTGCCGCAAGACCAATCTGGCCCAGGGCAAGGAGCCGGCCTGCGTGGGATCCTGCCCCACCAGAGCGCTGGTGTTCGGCAATCTGGATGATCCCGACAGCCCCATCGCCAAACGGCTGGTGAAGGAGACCACCTATCGCTACAAGCAGGCGCTCGGCACCTCGCCCAAGATGTACCGCGTGCCCAAAGGGGAGATAACGTCATGACCATGCAAGCGGCAGTAACCCAGGGAGGGAATGACCATGTGGCATGACGCATTTCATTTTCCTTCCCTTGTCTGGGACTGGCCCATCGCCATCTACCTCTTTCTGCTCGGCATCTCCGCCGGGGCCACCAGCCTCTCGGTGTTGTTGCGCCGCAAAGGGGCTGGCAGCGAGAGCGGCATCATCAAGGCGACCGCGATTCTGGCGCCGGTGAGCGTGATATTGGGGCTCTTGATCCTCATCTTCCACCTGGCCCGCCCCTGGACCTTCTGGAAGCTGATGTTCCACTACCAGTTCGACTCAGTGATGTCGATGGGGGTCATGCTGTTCCAGCTCTACATGGCGGTGCTGTTTGCCTGGCTGGCGGTGGTGTTCAGAGCCGACATTGAGTCGGTGCGCAGCCGCCTGCTCAAGGAGAGGTTCGCCTTTGTCGATGGACTGATTGCGTGGCTTGCCCGCCTCGAGACACTGCTGGCGCCGCTGCTGCTGTTGCTCGCCGTGCTGCTGGGAGCCTACACCGGCTTTCTGCTCTCGGCGCTCAAGACCTATCCGCTGCTCAACAACCCTGTGCTGCCGGTGCTGTTTCTGGTCTCTGGCATCAGCTCCGGCATCGCCTCGACCATCCTGCTGGCGATTACCCTGTTCAGGGAGAACCACCACAGTCAGGGGGTGAGCTTTGTGCACCGCTTCGAGCGACCCGTGCTGGCGGTGGAGGTGCTGCTGCTGGTCTGCTTCTTTACCGGTCTCTACTTTGGTGGCGGCCAGAAAGAGGTGGCCATGTGGGCCGCCATCGGCAGCGGCTTCTGGGCCCAGGTGTTCTGGCTTGGTGTGGTGGGTATCGGCATGCTGCTGCCCCAGTTGCTCTCCCTGCTACCAGCACAAATGCGCCAGCGCAACGGTCATCTGGTGCTGGTGTGCAGCCTGACCCTGATGGGCATACTGCTGCTGCGCTACTTCGTGCTCTATGCCGGCCAGATGACGGTGGTATGAGAAACTGATCGCAAGCGCCAGCTGCCTTGGGCGACTGGCGCTTGTTTGTTGCTGGATGTTTGAATGTTCTGGTTATGCCCCAACGCCCGCCTGCTGCGGACGCTGCGGCATAACAGGAACCCATGATGGAACCGGAGGTTGTGTGCTGGCGGAGTTCGGCTATCTCTCACTGTTGCTGGCAACGGCGCTCTCTCTGGTGCAAGGCACCCTGCCCTGGCTGGGTCTGAGGCTGGCATCGCCCCCTCTGCTGGGCTGTGCCAAGCCGCTGGCACTGCTCAATGCCGCCCTGCTGGGGGCTGCCCTGCTGCTGCTCGCCAGCTGCTTTGCCCGGGATGATTTTACCGTCAGCTATGTGGCCCAGCACGCCAACAGCGCCCTGCCCATGGGCTTCAAGCTGGCGGCGGTCTGGGGCGGCCATGAAGGCTCCATGCTCTTCTTCGTGTTTGCGCTGGCGCTCTGGGGCGCCCTGGTGGCGCTCTGCTCGCAGCGGGTCGACTCGCTGATCCGTGCCCGGGTGCTCGCCATCATGGGGCTGATAGTGGGGCTGTTTGGACTCTATACCCTTGTCTTCTCCAGCCCGTTTGACCGGCAGTTCCCTGGGCCCCTGGAGGGACGCGATCTCAATCCCATGTTGCAGGACATAGGCCTCATCATTCACCCGCCCCTGCTCTATCTCGGCTACGTGGGCTTTGCAGTCAACTTCGCCTTCGCCATGGCGGCGCTGCACTCGGGCAAGCTGGACGGCGCCGTGGCCCACTGGAGCAGACCCTGGGCACTGGGCTCCTGGGTGTTTCTCACCGCTGGCATCCTGCTCGGCTCCTGGTGGGCCTATTACGAGCTCGGCTGGGGTGGCTGGTGGTTCTGGGATCCGGTGGAAAACGCCTCCCTGCTGCCCTGGTTGCTCGGCACCGCCCTGCTGCATGCTCTCATCGTCTGCGAGAAGCGCGGCGCTTACGGCCACAGCGTGCTGCTGCTCTCCATCTTCACCTTCGCCCTGAGCCTGCTCGGCACCTTCGTGGTGCGCTCCGGCGTGCTCACCTCGGTTCACGCCTTCGCGGTGGATCCCAAACGCGGCCTCACCCTCTTGCTGCTGCTCGGCCTGTTATTGACCACGGCGCTCACCCTGTTTGCGCTGCGGGCCGATACCCGCGCCCCCTACGCCCGCTTCGGCTTCTGGTCAAAAGAGGGGCTCTTGGGCGCCGCCATCCTGCTGCTCAGCGTGGCCTGTGCCTGCGTGTTGCTCGGCACCTTCTACCCCATGGTGTTCCAGTCCCTGCACCTGGGCTCGCTCTCGGTCGGTGCGCCTTATTTCAACACTGTCTTCGTGCCGCTGGCCCTAGTGCTGATGGCACTGATGACCCAGATCCCGCGCCTGCGCTGGCAATGTCTTGCGGCCAGCCCCCCCATCAAGCAGATAGTGCCGCCTCTGCTCGGCCTGCTCGGGGGTGGCCTGCTCAGCCTGGGGTATCGCGATCTTGGCGCCCTCAGTTGGGTTGGCCTTGTCGCCAACGTGCTGGGTCTCTGGCTGGTGGCAAGCCTGCTGCTCAATTTCTCATGCAAGACCCATGGCCTGAGTGCCAACCGGCTGGGGAGTTTGCTCGCCCACCTGGGAGTCGCCATATGTGCCCTTGGCATCAATCAGGTGAGCCACTACAGCCAGGAAGGGGGCACAGTATTAAAAGCGGGCAGCCCCTACCAGCTTGGCGCCTATACCTTTCGCTATGAGGGGAGCGAGCCCCTGCTCGGCCCCAACTACACTGCCGAGCGCATTACGCTGAGCGTGCACAAAGGCGCCAAGGAGGTGGCGCGGCTGATGCCGGAGCGGCGCCACTACAGCGTACGCACCATGAACATGAATGAACCGGGCATCGCGTGGGGGCTGTTTGGGGATCTCTACGTGGTGCTCGGCGAGAAGATGGGGCCGGACGCCTATGCCATGCGCCTTCACTACAAGCCACTGGTGCGCTGGATCTGGCTGGGGGGCATGCTGATGATGGCGGGGGGAGCACTGCGTTTGCTGGGGCGCAAGCCGTTGCTGGCATCCCGTCCAGCCAAGATCCCGCAGTCCCTGCGCGAACAGGAGGCACCATGAGCCCGCGCCTGCGCCTTTTTATCCCCTTGCTGCTGACCCTGGGCCTCGGCACCTTGCTTTGGCTGGGGCTTGCCAACGATCCCTACCGCCAGGACGAGGCGACCCTGGGGCGTACCCTGCCCCAGTGGCAGAGCGAAAACCTGCTGGATGGGGGGCTTGTCCACACCGACCAGCTCAAGGGAGAGCCCTTTGTGCTCAACGTCTGGGCCAGCTGGTGCCCTAACTGCCGCGCCGAGCACCCGCTGCTCGCTGAGCTGGCCACCACGGTTCCCCTCTATGGGCTCAACTACAGAGACAATCGCGAAGCGGCACGCGCCTGGCTTGGTGAAGCAGGCAACCCCTATCGCGCCGTGCTGGCGGATCTGGACGGCAAGCTGGCGCTGGAGCTCGGCGTCTACGGCACGCCGGAGACCTATCTGTTTGCCGCCGATGGCACCCTGCTCAGCCGCCACACGGGTGAGCTGACTGCCGATATCTGGCAGCGCCAGTTTGTCCCCAAACTCAAACAAGCCCGCACTGCGCCCTTGCCATCTCCCGCGCCCGCCCGGCAGGAGGGCAAACCATGAAGACCCCTGTCATCCTCTGCACCCTGCTGCTTGTACTCGGTATGAGCGTGGGCGCCCAGGCCAGCGGGGTCGATACCTATCAGTTCCAGCACCCGGAGCGACAGAGCCGCGCCCAGGATCTCGCACGCGCCCTGCGCTGCCCCCAATGCCAGAACCAGAACCTGGTGGAGTCCAACTCCCCCATCGCCCGGGATCTGCGGCTCGAGGTCTACCGCTGGGTGGACGAGGGGCAGAGCGACGAGCAGGTGATCGCCCGCATGACCAGCCGATTTGGCGACTTCGTGCGCTACGATCCCCCCTTCAAGGCCAGCACCCTGCTGCTCTGGGCCGGTCCCCTCCTGTTGTTGGGACTGGCGCTGACCACTCTGGGACGCCGTCTGAAGGCCAAAGGGGATCAGCTCGTCCCGCTCAACGGCTCTGCCAGCAGGCAAGCGGCCGACCCGCGCAGTGACCTGAATCACCTGATCATGCTCAGGGAGCAGATCTGTCTTCCCCCAGAACATCCCCTCTATCAGGAGCTGACCGCAGCCAACCTTGACAATGCCACGCCGGCGGCGGAGCTGGCCCTGCGCGAGCGGCTGACCCACGGGTCTTGCAACTCCGGCAGCCACACGCAGCACAAGGGCATCCTTCTGCTGCTAGGAATCGTGATGGTCGGCGGGCTCGCCGCCTTTTATGCCGGCAGCGGCCGCTATCAGGCATGGCAGGCTTATCAGTCACGCCCCGATCCGCTGGCGGGGCTGAGTCCGCGGGATCTGCAGGACAAGGAGCTGGGGGATCTGCATCAAACCCTGCTGCGCAACCCGCAAGACCTCGACAGCTGGGCGGCACTGGGGCAGCTCTATCTCTATCGGGATGAATACGACAACGCCTGGCTTGCCTATCAGCGCCTCGCCCTGCTTGAAGGGGGCGCCAGTGCCGCCACCCTGGCCGCCCAGGCGACTGTGCGCTACTACCAGGCAGGCCAGCAGATCACCCCAGAGGCGCGCCACTTGCTCGATAGCGCCCTCAAGCAGGATAAAGGGGAAGTGAGCGCCCTGATGCTGCTCGCCTCCGATCACTTCCTGCACGGCCGCTACCGCCAGGCCATCGACCTGTGGCAACAATTGCTGGATAGCGAGCGTCCCCGTATCAACCGTGCGGCGCTGATTGAGGCGATCCAGACGGCGAGAATGATGGGGGGCTGACGGGTTGGAGGAGCCATCCTTCACCCTGTTGTCCAGGCCAATATCAACAGGAAATGGCTTGCCATCACGCCAATCCAGGACAAACAATACGAGCCCCTTTATTCCACCGCCGGAGCCTTCCCCATGATCCCTATCCGCTGTCACGCCGTCTCCGGTGTGGTGTTATCGGAAATCGATGGCCATGCCAAAATACTGGTGATGAAGCGGGTCAAGGGCGGCTTCTGGTGCCATGTGGCGGGCACGGTTGAGGCGGGTGAAACCGGCTGGCAGACCATTATTCGCGAGATGGGTGAAGAGACAGGCATCGCCGTCACAGAGCTATACAGCGGCGAATACCTTGAGCAGTTTTACGAATCGGCCTCGAATACCGTGATGGTGGTGCCGGTCTTTGTGGTCTATTGCCCACCCAATCAAGCGGTCACCCTCAACGACGAGCACACCGAATATCGCTGGTGTTCGCTCACCGAAGCCAAGGCGCTGGTGAGCTTTCCCGGGCAGAAGGCGCTCTATGACCACATCTGGCACTATTTTGTCGAAAACAGCCCCTCGGCACTGATGCAAGTGACTATCCCTTCGTAACCGCAGAGGGGGCTCTTCTCGTCTGCGCCATCACACAACTCCGACGATGAGATACCGCCCCTCTCCGAGTAGCGGCCTGTCTGTTGAGCGTTGCCCGCTGGTACCGTTTTACCCGGCGCCAGGGTGATAAACAGGCTGTCGGGAGCGACAGCCCCCTCCAGGGCACAAAAAAGTGGTAACGAATGGCCATAACAGGCATATAGTGCGCCACCATAGCGCGTCACAATGACAGCGGGTTCTGACGACCATCAGACCCATACATGACTCGATATTTCATGGAACTGGTCGCCATATAGCCCCGAACGTGGGTATATCAAGGCGCAAGGCCCCATAAAAATGAAATATCGGGCCGTTAAACGTTGTGAAGCGTCAATTACCGTCATATAACTAGCCAAATACCCCTGTCAGTCGTACGGAAGCGTCAAATCATGATTATTCGCCCTTTTCTTACCCTGTTGCTCGGTGCCTTCCTCGTTCCCGTCAGCATGGAGAGCGTCCAGGCCAACCCGTTTTCAGCAGCATCTCCCTCCCCCAATCGCTTTCTCGAACAACGCAGCGATCTGGCCCTGAGTTCGGCCTCCTTCGTGGTCGCCAACCCGCGCACCGGCGAGGTGCTCTCCGAGCGCAACGCCAACCGTGTGATGCCGATTGCCTCCATCACCAAATTGATGACGGCGCTGGTGGTGCTCGATGCCAATCAGCGTCTCTCCGAGACGCTCACCGTTACCATGGCCGATGTGGATCGCCTCAAGGGCACGGGTTCACGGTTGGCGGTAGGTTCACGCCTCAGCCGCGCCGACATGCTGCACATCGCCTTGATGTCGTCGGAAAACCGCGCCGCCTCGGCCCTGGCAAGACACTACCCGGGTGGGCAACGCGCCTTTATCGAAGCGATGAATGCCAAGGCCAGCATGCTTGGCATGTGGAGCACCCAGTTTGCAGACAGCACTGGCCTCAATCCGCGCAATGTCTCCAGCGCCCATGATCTGGCCAAGCTGGTGGCGGCCGCTTCGGCCTACCCGCTGATCCGGCAATACTCCGCCACAGAGCAGCGCATGGTACGCAATGGCAAGCGCCAGCTGCACTATCTCAACTCCAACCGACTGGTGCGCGAAGGCAGCTGGCTGGTCACCCTCTCCAAGACGGGCTACATCCGCGAGGCGGGTCGCTGTCTGGTGATGGCAACCCAGATCAACCGCGAACCGGTGATCCTGGTGCTGCTCAATGCCGATACCCCCAATGCCAGGGTGGCGGATGCCAAGCGTATCAAGTCCTGGCTGGAGAGCTCGGGTCGCACCAGCCTGACGGCTCAATCCAGCCCCCAGACCAAGTTGTTCAGCAGCCAGTAATCCGCGTCCATCCCAAAATGTAAAAAGCCCCCGCACCACTGGTGCGGGGGCTTTGCTGTTGGCGTGGCCAATGTACCGGTCAAGAAACCGGCCCTGTTTAGACCGGCTTGAGCCGGGCTGTGAAGTGGCGCAGCAGCGGCGGTTCATAGTCGAAGGTGAGACCGCGGATCTCGCTGGCCCTCGCCTTGACCGCTATGAGGCAATCAGCCACATAGTCCATGTGATCCCGGGTATAGACCCGGCGCGGAATGGTGAGACGCAATAGCTCGAAGTCCGCCGCCTCCTGCTTGCCGGTGGCCGGATCGCGCCCCAGCAGCAGTGAGCCTATCTCTACCCCGCGCACGCCCCCTTCCAGATAAAGCGCGCAGGCCAGGGCATGGGCCGGGAACTGCTCCCCCGGTATATGGGGCAGCAGCTTCTTGGCATCCACAAAGACAGCATGACCGCCGGTGGGCGTCTGGATTGGGATGCCCGCCTCGGCCAGCCGCTCGCCGAGATAAGCCACCTGACCGATGCGATAGGTCAGATACTCCTCGTCCATCCCTTCCCGCAGGCCGATGGCCAGCGCCGCCATGTCACGGCCGGCAAGACCGCCGTAGGTAACGAACCCCTCCATCGCCACGCAGCGTACCTGCACCGAGCGGAACAGGTCGAGATCCTCCTTGAAGCAGCAAAGACCGCCGATATTGACCAGCCCGTCCTTTTTGGCCGACATGGTGAACATGTCCCCCAGGGCAAACATCTGGTGCACTATCTCCTTGATGCTGCTCTTGGCGTAATCCGGGTCGCGCTCCTTGATAAACCAGGCGTTTTCGGCAAAGCGGGCGGCATCGATTACCACAGGAATATGGTGACGACGTGCAAGCTCGGAAACAGCCTGCATATTGCCCATGGAGACCGGCTGACCGCCAGCACTGTTGCAGGTGACAGTGATGATGACAGCGGCCACGTTGTCGGCCCCCAGTGTCTCTATGGTGTCGGTCAGGCGACCGAGATCGAAATCCCCCTTCCAGGCATAAGGCGCAGTGGTGTCGAGGGCCTTTGGTGTGAGCAGGTTGATGGCCCGCGCGCCCGCTAACTCTACATGGGCCTTGGTGGTGTCGAAGTGGTAGTTGGAGATGAAGACCGGCGCCTGGCCCTTGCAACGCTTGACCAGCTCGGGAAAGAGGATCTGCTCGGCCCCGCGCCCCTGGTGAGTGGGCATCACATGCTGGTAGCCAAACAACTCGCGCACTGTACGCTCCAGCTCGACGAAGTTGCGGCTGCCCGCATAGGCTTCATCCCCCATCATGATGCCGGCCCACTGGCGATCGGACATCGCGCCCGTGCCGCTGTCGGTCAGCAGATCGATATAGACATCTTCGGCCAGCAGCAGGAAGGGATTCCAGCCAGCGGCCTCAAGGGCGGCGCGGCGCTCGGCGCCAGTGGTCTGTTTGATGGGCTCGACCATCTTGATACGAAAGGGTTCGGGTATACGACGCATATAAGACTCCTCACCGGCGCGAGGCCAGTGTTGCAGACACATTGAAGTTCAAGAGGTTGTCAGAGGCGAGCTGCGCTCGCGCCAGGCATGGCAGGGTGTCAGCGGTGAGGAAAATCGAAGGTGAGAATAGGATCTCGGGTATACCAGTGGGCGAGCAGGCAAGCTGCCCGGGGCCTAGCTGTCATGACAGGCATCACTCCCCTCCGTATTGGTTGCAAACTGTGCCGGTGGCAAAGCATCTTGATTGCCAAGCAGTGCTGCCAACTGGCAGCCTCGCCACGTTAACGGCTAGTTAACGCGCAGACAACGGGTACGCTGACACGCTGTGCGCCTGCTCACAAAGTGCGCATGTGCGCGGCAAGCCAGGGTTGTAGATGATCCGCCCGCCCTCCTTGTTCGTTAAGCTCCCTACGCGTACCCCATATCAGTCATTACCCAAGGCCCGGAAGCCATCATGCATCGCAAACCCCATCTGCCCGAGAAAATATGCCCCGTCTGCCTGCGGCCCTTCGCCTGGCGACGCAAGTGGGCCCGCAACTGGCAGGAGGTTCGCTATTGCAGCGAGCGCTGTCGCCACCAGAAAGGAGCCAGGACCTGATGGAACTGCGTTTAATCCTCGGCGATCAACTCAACGCCAGTCACAGCTGGTTTCGTACCCCGGATCCCGACGTCTGCTATCTGCTGGCGGAGCTGCGCCAGGAGACCGACTACTGCCGCCACCATCGTCAGAAGGTGCTGGCCTTTTTCGCCGCCATGCGCGCCTTCGCCGCGGCCCTTACCAAGGCGGGTCACAGAGTCTGCTATCTCACCCTGGATGAAACCAGGCACTGGCCGAACCTGCCGGCCCTGCTCGATGCCCAGATTATCCACCACCAGGCCAGCCGCTTTGCCTGGCAGAGCCCGGATGAGTGGCGGCTGGCCACGCAGCTTGAACAGTGGGCCGCGGGGCTCGCCATGCCTGCCCATCAGGTCGACAGCGAACATTTCCTCACCCCGAGGGATGGCTGGCAGCGCTATCCCCATAGCCGGATGGAATTTTTCTACCGTGCTCTGCGCAAGCAATATGGTGTGTTGCTCGATGAAGGGGGCAAGCCCCTTGGCGGGCGCTGGAACTTTGACAGCGAAAACCGGGCCAAACTGCCCGGGCGCCAGCCCATCCCGGCCCCGCTCTTGTTTGCCAACGATGTGCAGGATATCGATGCCATGCTGTTGCATCACGGGGTGAACACTCTGGGCTCGGCCGATGCCAGCGCCCTCCCCTGGCCCATCACCCGACGCCAGAGCCGCGAACTGCTCGATCACTTTCTGACCCACTGCCTGCCCCACTTTGGCCGCTATCAGGATGCCCTGAGCGAGCGGGGCTGGAGCCTGTTTCACAGCCGCTTGTCGTTCTCCCTGAACAGCAAGATGCTCCATCCCCTCGAGGTGATCCGTGCGGCCGAAAACCACTGGCAGGCCAATCAGGCCACCATCTCGCTGGCACAGGTCGAAGGGTTTATCCGCCAGATCCTCGGCTGGCGCGAGTTTGTCCGCGCCCTCTACTGGGAGCGGATGCCCGAGCTTGGCGACACCAATTTTCTGGCCGCCAGCCGGCCACTGCCCGCCTACTTCTGGAGCGGAGAAACCCGCATGGCTTGCGTGGGGCACGCTATCCGGCAATCTCTGGAACACGGCTACGCCCATCATATCCAGCGGCTCATGGTGACAGGCAACTTTGCCCTGCTGGCGGGTGTAGACCCGGACGAGGTCGATGAGTGGTATCTGGGGATCTACGTGGATGCCATCGAGTGGGTGGAGCTGCCCAACACCCGAGGCATGAGCCAGTTTGCCGATGGCGGCCTGATGGGCAGCAAGCCCTACGCCAGCAGCGGCGCTTATCTGGATCGGATGGGTCACTACTGCAAAGGGTGTCACTATGACGTCAAGGCCCGCAGCGGTGACACCAGTTGCCCGTTCAACAGCCTCTACTGGCACTTTTTATGGCGCAATCGGGACAAGCTTGGCAACAATCCTCGCCTCGCTCTCCCTTATGCCAACTGGGATGGTCAAACGGAAGTGCAGCAGCAGGCCACCCTGACAACCGCGGCCCATCATCTGATCCATATCGAGCAGCTTTGATGCCACAGTTAATGCCATCAAACCAGCCAATTCCGACATTGAAAACCAGTTAAATAATTGTAACCAGATGTATATTCCGATTATATCTATACCAGTTGAATATCCTGTGGCGGCTGATTATGGTGATGGCCCCAGTCAAGGAGAGACAAGATGGACATAGTGGTACTCGGTGGTGGCGTGGTCGGTGTGACCAGCGCCTGGTATCTGGCCAAAGCGGGCCACAAGGTGACCCTGCTGGAGCGACGGGACGGGGTGGCGCTGGAGACCAGCCATGCCAACGCCGGCCAGATCTCCCCCGGCTATGCGGCGCCCTGGGCGGCGCCCGGCATTCCCCTCAAGGCCGCCAAATGGCTGCTGCAAAAACATGCGCCTTTCACGGTGCGCCCGACCTCGGATCCTTTCCAGCTGCGCTGGATGCTGAAGATGTTCGCCAACTGCACCCCGGCAGCCTATGCCACCAACAAGGGACGCATGGTGCGCCTCGCCGAATACAGCCGCGACTGCATGAAGACGCTGCGAGACGAGCTGGCCCTGGACTACGAAGGACGCCAGCTCGGCACCTTGCAGCTGTTTCGAAGCCAGGCCCAGCTTGATGCCAGCAAACGGGATATCGAGGTGCTGGAAGAGTATGGCGTCCCCTATCAGTCACTGGATGCCAGTGGTTGTGAAGGGGTTGAACCGGCATTGGCACGGGTACGTGGCAAGATAGTGGGCGGCCTGCGCCTGCCGGGAGATGAAACCGGCGACTGTTTCCGCTTCACCAAGGCACTGGCCGCCGAGGCGCAAAAACTCGGGGTGGAATTTGTCTTCAACTGCGCCATCGACGAGATTGAGCTCTCTCTGGGGCGCGCCGTGGCGGTGCGGGCCGGTGAGCAGCGTTTCAAGGCCGATGCCATCGTCTGCGCGCTGGGCAGCTATGCTACCGGCTTCCTTCGTCCGCTTGGGATCGATCTGCCCGTCTATCCGGTCAAAGGTTACTCCCTGACCCTGCCCATGACAGATGCCGATGCGGCGCCCCGCAGTACAGTGCTGGATGAAACCTACAAGGTGGCCATCACCCGCTTTAACGAGCGGATCCGGGTCGGTGGCATGGCGGAGCTGTCGGGCTTCAATCTGGCACTCAATCCCAAGCGTTACGACACCCTGGCCATGGTGGTGGGGGATCTTTTCCCAGAAGGGGGCGATATCAGCCGCGCCGAGTTCTGGACCGGACTGCGACCCATGACACCGGACGGCACTCCTCTGGTGGGGCCAAGCCCGGTGCCCGGACTCTGGCTCAACACAGGCCACGGCACCCTGGGCTGGACCATGGCAGCCGGCTCGGGTCAGCTGCTGAGCGATCTGATCAGCGGCAGCTCGACGGCCATCAGCGACGAGGGGCTTACCCTGGCCCGCTACGGGTAAGCCTGCGTCCGTCACGACCGTCGGCCAGACACACAAAAGAGGGAGTGCATGGTCACTCCCTCTTTGCATTTAGCCACTATCAGTCAGCGGCCTTGACCATCAAACCCGGCATGGCCTGCCACACCCTGGCGGGGTCTGGCTCGGCAATGGCCGCCGCCACCAGCTGTTCCAGCCACTGGCGATGCAATAGCCACATCTGCGGCCCCTCTCTTCCCTGCTCCTTGGCGCACTGCTTCACCACATCTGCCGTCCGGTAGAGGTATCGCACCAGAGCGCTCAATTCGGGCTCGGGCCAACGGCAACCGAAATGGCGCAGCCGCTCGGACCAGAATGCCACTTGACCTCGTTCATGCTCACACTCCAGCTCATGCAGTGCCGGCACCAGGTCCATCGCCTGCCACAAGGCGCCATAGCCGACGAAGCGGGTATCCAGCTCATCCAGCGCCTGATCCAGCAGTTGCAAGGTTTGTGGCCAGCTGCTGGCCTCCTGGCGGATCACTTCCTGCGCCGCGCATACGGCCGCCAGCCAGTCCATGGCCAACCGGCAGATGATGGCCTCCTTGTTGGGAAAGAGATGATAGAGCGACTTGATCCCTACCCCGGCTCGCGCCGCTATGGCGTTGGTATTGATTGCCAGAAATCCCTGCTCCTGCAACAGCGCCAGAGTGGCCTGCTCTATCCGGGTCACCGTCTCCTGACTGCGCTGCTGCCTGGGCTGGCGCCGCATACAGAGATCGGTGGGCAATGGCGGTTCTGACATGGGTACTCCCTCACCTTGGTCACCAAGCATGGTTTTATAACTGCATGATGAAACAAGGAAAATATAAGTCAAAAAGAATATTTTCAGTAATTGCTGGCATTTATCCCGGAAGCTGCAATAAACAGAGGTGCTCATATTTGCAGTAAAAACTGCATTCTAACCAGGGAGAGCAATCGCATATGGATGGCAAGCAACAAGGTTTTACACTGAGCGCGGCGCTGCTGCTGATGGCCGGACTGCTGACCGGCTGCAACCAGGAGAGCACGGAACCAACAGCGCAACGAACCCTCTATCTAAACGGCAAGATCCACACTCAGGATGGGCAACGCAGGGTCACCGAGGCCATGGTGGTTGCCGATGGCAAGTTTCTCTACGTGGGTACACTGCAAGGGGCCAAGGCCTATCAGACGGTCGGCAGTCAGTCGGTGGATCTGAAAGGCCGGATGGTATTGCCCGGTCTGCACGACAACCATATCCATCTGCTCGGCACAGTGGCACTGGATATGTGCGATCTCGATGGTCAGAGCGTCACGCTGGATCAGCTGGCGGACAAGATAAAAACATGTCTGCCCCGTTATGCCCCGGGCAAGGGAAGCTGGCTGGTGGTCAATCAGTGGTCCCCCTACGACGGCAATACGCCGACGGCGACCCATGCCACCCTGCTGGCCGCGCTGGATGTCGCGGCGCCAGACAATCCGGTGGTGCTCTTTGGGGTCGATGGTCATGCCAGTGCCTACAACTCGCAAGCGCTGGCCAGTGCGCAGGATCAGGATGGCAATACAGTGGGTTTCAACGATGTGACTCTGGCACCGGGGGGCGTGTTTGCACATTTTCAGCCCTACGTTGACCTGACCAGTGGCGTGATCAGGGAGGGGGCTCGCAGCGCCATTCCTGTGCCGGAAACCACAGTGCTCAACGCCAGCGATGAACAGGCGGCAGCAGAGTATGACAAGATATTGCCTGCGGTCTCTTCCTTGATGGCCTCCCGTGGCATAACCGGGATCCAGGATGCCTGCGCCACCGATTTCATCCGCCAGCGCCTGCTCAACATGCAGAAGCGTGGATTGCTGCACATGCGCGTCACTGCCGCCACCTGTTTTCACCAGGATGACTACAGCGGCAAGCTGGATATTGCCGGCCACCTCGCCAAGGCCAGCAAGGTCAGGAGCGCCTTTGCCGACAATCCGTTGATCAAGGCCGATGCAGTGAAGATCTTCCTCGATGGCGTGCTGGAAGGAGATCCCTTCACCACACCGCCTTTTCTGCCCAATGCAGGCATGCTGGAAAACTACCAGCACCCCCATCTGACCATGGATCTTGCTACCGAGCAGGTGACCATCACCGCCAACAGCGAGGATGCTGGCAGCAACGGCATCGTCAATTACCGGGATGCCGACCTCAAGGACTATGTCACCGCCCTCGATAACGCGGGTTTCAGCATTCATATGCACAGCATCGGCGATCGCAGCACCCGGGTCGGACTGGATGCCTTGCAGGCCGCCCGTACCAGCAATGGTGACAAGGGGATCCCCCATACCCTTGCCCATCTGCAGGTTGTCCACCCTGACGATCAAAAAAGGCTGGGGGAGCTGGGGCTTTATCTCACCTTCACCTACGCCTGGACCACGCCCCAGATAGCCTATGACATGCTGGTCACTCCCTTCATCCAGCCGACCAGAGCAGGACAATCCTTGAGCGAGGCACTGTATGACCCCCTCGGCTACCTGCACGATGCGCTCTATCCGGTCGAGAATGCTCGCAAGGCGGGTGCCATCCTGGTGGCGGGCAGCGATGCACCTGTGGACAGCCGGGACCCCCGCCCCTTCGTCAACATGGCAGCCGGGATCGCCAAAGCGGCGGGCGATGGCGAGGATTACCGCCCCCATCAACGCACCTCCCTCGCCGAAATACTGGCGGCCTATACCATCAATGGGGCCAAGGCAGTACGCCAGCAAGCCGTCACAGGATCCATCGAGACAGGCAAGTCCGCCGATTTCATCGTGCTGGACAGGGATCTGTTCGCTCTGGTCGAGGCCGGCACACCGGCCAGGATAGCCGAGACCGAGGTCGAGCTGACTGTCTTCAAGGGGAAAACCGTCTACGCTCGCTGAGCCATCAAGACCCCTGCTGTGAACCATGCAGGCGGCAGGCCTTTCCAACGCCAGAGAGCAGGAGCAGCCCAGGCTGCTCTTTTTATTGCGTCAGATGAACGTCTCTTTGGCTCGCGAGATACCGCCCTTTTTCTTCCTCTTTTCCTCCTCTCTTAACACTGGCTTAAGGATCCCCTGTCACCTTGCAGCCATTGTCATGAACGGAGCCACCCTGTATGAGCACCCTCAGAGATGCCCTGCGTCGTTTCGACGGTCAGCGCCGTTGCTGGACGGCCGGGCTTGAGCGATCCCTCCTCGCCTGGCTTGCCAGACGAGGCAAGCTGCCGGCCTCAAACCAGCCACCCCAACGGATCCTCATCATCCGCAGCACCAACCGGATCGGCAACAATCTGTTCCTGCTGCCGTTTTTGCAACAGGTACGCCGCGCCCATCCTTTTGCCGAGATAGAACTGGTGTGCAGCGGTGGACTACTGCCTCCCTTTCTTGGCGACAAGCAGTTGCAGCGCATCCATCCGATCAGGTTGCAGGGCAAGCACCTTATCCCGGCCCTGCCCCGGTTGTGGCATCTGCGTCGCCAACGCTATGACAGTGTCTATGTGCCTTTTGCCTCCAGCACGGATCACCTGATCGCCGCCTGGGTACGGGCCAGCGAGAAGGTGGGTTTTGACGATGCCAGGGGCGATGTGCTGTTTGACCGGCTGATCGCGCCCGACACTCACTGCCACTACGCTCACCAACCGTTGCAGCTGCTGGGCATGCACGCCAGCCAGGCCGATCAGATTGAACTGGGTAGCCAGCTACATGCCGCCTGCCCCCACCTGACAGCGCTGGCACAGGCTCATCCCGGCCGCCCCCTCATCGGCTTTTTCACCGGCGCACGCAAGGGCAAGGGGCTCTCCCTTCCCCAATGGCAGCGGCTGCTCGGGGATCTGCGCCGCCACAGCCCGGATGCCCTGCTGATCCAGCTCACGGATCCTGCCTCCCCTTTGCCGCCGCTTGGCGACATGCAGGTATCCCTTCACACCTTAAGCGAACTGACCCGCTTCACCGGCGGCCTCACCCTCTTTGTCAGCTGCGACACAGGCCCCCTTCATCTGGCCGCCGCCAGCGGTGTGCCTTGCCTCGGGCTCTTTACCCAGACAGATCCCGCGCGCTACGGCTGCCTCGGGGCCCGGCACCTCAACCAAGTGGTCGACGATCGCAATGCCATTGCCCTCGATGCCCACTGGCTTGCCGAGACGCTGGCGCGCCAGCAAACACCTAGGGAGCGGCAAGCCCCTCTCTCTCACGTGCAGTACCAACAAGCATCCAGGGCTCTCTTGCTGGACGGCACCGGGTTGCCCCTTGGCGTTAAAACGGGCGGCCAGAGCCAGCCGTTTTAACGCCAGGACCCGGAGAACATGAAAAGAAACAATGACTCGGCGGGGTATCCCCCCCGCTATGATGCCTTATCGATAGCGGGCTTCGATGAGGGCCAGCTGGCCACTCTGGCGCAGCATGACCAGGACGCGGGAGAACTCGGCGGCCCGGCGGTGGAAAGGAGACGTATTGGCGATGCAGAGGGTCAGCGGGGTCAATCCCAGCTGGAGCGGCACCTCGACTATCTGTCCGGTCAGCCCCAGCTGGCTGAGCTTGAAGTTGGCCACTATGGAGTCGGTGAACATCAGATCGCCCCGACCGGCCGAGAGCATCTTGAAGACGTTATCCACATTCATGGTCAGATGGACCTTGAATCCCGCCAGATTCTCCTTGCCCCAGCCATTGCCGATATAGTCGAGAATGGTAAACCCCTTGAGATCGGCCAGGGATTTTGCCTGCTGGATCTGCGCCATCCCAGGGTGTCCTGCCTGGGTGAACACCGTCAGTGCAGAGAAGGCGATCAGCTCCTCGACTATCCGGGTATAACCCCGTCGCTCCAGGGTCGGCACAGTGACAAAACCGTCGGCCTGGCCGGAACGTACCCGCTTCTGGGCCCGCAGCCAGGGATACCCCTCGTGGCTCACCTTGATATCCAGTTCGCTGGCAACCCTGTCCATCACATCCACCATGATGCCCCGCATCTTGCCCTGCTCGTCCCGCCAGGAGTAGGGGGCAAAATCATCGAAATAGACCATTTTGAGCACAGGAACAGGCGCTGCCTGCGAGCAGGTCATCAACAACAGCGCCCATAGACACCCGATCCAGACTCCTGGTTTCATCTTTTCCAGCCCCATCGACATCAGCCTGACCTGAGCCTAGTGCAAGCAGGCCGGGTGCGGGCAAGCGGCAACAAAAACAGAGGGAAGGCTTGCGCCTTCCCTCTTTCGTTATGCCCGTTCTCTTTGGTTATGTGCAGATCTGTTCTTTGGTCTGCACGCTAGATTTCCACTCTGATTTGCTCGCTTGGATTTGCACGCTTGCCGGGATCAGGCCAGCTCGGTCCGCAGCGCCTTGGTGGCATCGACCATCACCTTGAGTGCGGCTTCCGTCTCTTCCCAGCCCCGGGTCTTGAGGCCGCAATCCGGGTTGACCCAGAGCCGATCGGCCGGGATCTGCTTGGCTGCCTTGCGGATCAGATCCTCAATCCAGCCCTGGCTCGGCACATTCGGCGAGTGGATGTCATACACGCCCGGACCGATCTCGTTGGGGTAGTTGAAGCGCTCGAACGCTTCAAGCAACTGCATCTGGCTGCGGCTGGTCTCTATGGTGATCACGTCCGCATCCAACGCAGCCACAGCCTCTATGATGAGGTTGAAATCGCTATAACACATGTGGGTGTGGATCTGGGTGCTGTCCACCACAGGGCTTGCGCTCAGGCGGAAGGCGCGCACCGCCCAGTCCAGATATGCTTGGTGATCCTGCTTGCGCAGGGGCAGCCCTTCACGGATCGCAGGCTCGTCGATCTGGATGATCTTGATGCCGGCGGCTTCCAGATCCGCCACCTCGTCACGAATGGCCAGGCCAATTTGCAGGGCGGACTGCTCGCGGCTCACGTCTTCCCGCGGGAAGGACCAGCAGAGAATGGTCACGGGCCCGGTCAGCATCCCCTTGACCGGCTTGTCGGTCAGACTCTGGGCAAACTTGGTCCATTCGAGGGTCATGGGGGTCGGGCGGTCGATATCCGTGGTGATCACCGGCGGCTTGACGCAGCGGGAGCCATAGCTCTGTACCCAGCCGAAGCGGGTGATAGCAAAGCCGTCCAGCAGCTCGCCGAAATACTCCACCATGTCGTTGCGCTCGGCCTCGCCATGCACCAGCACGTCCAGCCCGATGGCTTCCTGGCGCTCGATCGCATCCTTGATCTGGGCCTGAATGCCCGCCTCGTAAGCACTGTCGTCGATGCGGCCCGCCCGCCACTCCTGACGCAGCCCCCGAATTTCCGAGGTCTGCGGGAATGAGCCAATGGTGGTGGTAGGCAGCAGCGGCAGCTTGAGATCATTGCGCTGCGCCTGCGCCCGTACCGGATAGGCGCTCTGGCGATCGAAGTCGCTGTTGGTCAGGCTGGCCAGACGAGACTGCACCGCTTTCTTGTGGACCCGGCTATCGGATTCCCGATCCACGATGGGCTGACTGTAAGCGGTGATCTTGTCCAGATCCCCTCCGTCCAAGTAGTCAGAGAGCAGCCCCAGCTCGTAGCACTTTTGCAGGGCGAAGGCGAACCAGCTGCGGGTCTGGGGATCCAGCTCGTGCTCCAGGGTCAAGTCCACCGGGCTGTGCAACAAGGAACAAGAAGAGGCAACCCAGAGCCGCTCGCCGAGCTTCTCTTTCAATGCTTTCAGCGTCGGCGCCAGCTTGGCCAGGTTGGCACGCCAGACGTTGCGACCATTGATCACCCCGGCTGAGAGGACCCACTGGGCCGGCAAGTGCGGGACCAGGGTCTCCAGCTGCTCGGGGGCGGCCACCAGATCCAGGTGCAGACCATCCACCTTCAGGCTGGTGATGATGTCGCGCTGATGGGCCACTGAGCCGAAATAGGTGGTGAGCAGCAGCTTGCAGGGGCCGCTCAAGCGCTCATAGGCGTTGAGGTAGGCCAGGCGCCACTCATCCGGCAGGTCCAGCGCCAGGGCGGGCTCGTCGATCTGCACCCACTCCACCCCTTGCGCGGCCAGCTTGGCCAGTATCTCCTGATAGACGATCAGCAGGCGGTCGAGCAGTTCAAGGCGAGAGAAGCCGCTCTCTTTCTCCTTGCCAAGCCACAGATAGGAGACGGGCCCCAGCAGCACGGCCTTGACCGGCAGCCCCAGCGCCTTGGCCTCTTCCACTTCGTCAAACAGTTGGCTCCAGCCCAGCTTGAAGCGCTGATCGCGGCTGAACTCGGGTACCAGATAGTGGTAGTTGGTATTGAACCATTTGGTCATCTCGGCGGCGGCGGCAGATGGGCCGGTCGGCGCACGGCCACGGGCCACCCGGAACAGGGTGTCGAGATCGGTATCCCCATGGCGGTGGCGGGCAGGCACGGCGTCCACCAGCAAACTGGTGCCGAGCACTTGGTCGTACCAGGCAAAATCCCCCACCGGCAGCAGGTTGACCCCGGCGGTGCGCTGGGCCTGCCAGTGGCGCTCACGCAGGCTCTTGCCCACAGCGACCAGCTCGGCCTGAGTGGTCTCGCCACGCCAGTAGGATTCGAGGGCAAATTTCAGCTCGCGCTTGGCGCCGATACGGGGGAAGCCCAGTGTGTGTGCTCGTGTCATAGGTCCAATTCCTTATGCTCATTCATCTGATGGGAAACTGGATGATTTAGCCATCCAGATGTTTACACATCCAAAATGACAAGATAAGGTGGCCTTGGCTATTGAATACTCTTCAACTGGCTCTCAAATAATCCGCAACTAGCGTGCAAGAGCGTCTTCAACGGACATGTAAGAGAGCGTTCAACGGATATGCAAGAAAGCCTTCAACTGATGCAACAAGGAGCCACGTCATGGCAGTGCCAAGCAATTCAGGCCTGGAAATCAAACATTTGAGAACCCTGACCGCATTGGCCGAGCAAGGGTCGCTGGCCGGCGCGGCGCAGAGCCTGAATCTGACCCAGTCGGCCCTCTCCCATCAGCTCAAAGAGCTGGAGACCCGTCTTGGCCTGGAGCTTTTTCTTCGCAAGAGCCGCCCTCTGGTGCTGACGGCGGCGGGCCAGCAGTTGCTGGCTCTGGCCCGCCAGGTGCTGCCCGCCCTGGCACAGACCGAGAAACAGCTGCAGGCCCTGCACAGCGGTGACGCGGGCCGGTTGCATCTGGCGCTGGACTGCCACAGCTGCATTCAGTGGCTGCTGCCGCTCTTGCCTGATTTTCGTCGCCAGTGGCCCGGGGTGGATCTGGAGGTGGAATCGGTGCCCGGCTTTGATGCGATCAATGCCCTGCTCGGCGGTCAGCTCGACTTGCTGCTCACCTCGGATGTACAGGCCCGCGGGGATCTCCACTTCGAGCCGCTGTTCGCCTTCGATCTCACCCTGGTGATGGCGCCGGATCACCCTCTATGCCACCAGAGCCAGATCACCTCGGGCGATCTCAAGCAGGAGGTGCTGCTGGTCTACCCAGTGGAGCGGGCCCGCATGGACGTGTTCAGCCGCTTCCTGCAACCGGCCGGTGTCGAGCCCGCCCGCTGCAAGCTGGTGGACAATACCTCCGTCATGCTGCAGATGGCCGCCGCCGGGCTCGGTGTCGCTGCCCTGCCGCGCTGGGCCAGCGAGGAGTTTGTGCGCCAGGGCTTGCTTGAGGCCAGGCCACTCGGCAACGGTGTACGCCGCCATATGTATGGGGCCGTGCGCGCCGCCGACAAGGACCAGCCCTGCCTGCAGAGCCTGTTCGAGCGCATTTGCAGCAAGATGGGTGAGCAGAAAGAGGCGTAAAAAAGCCGCCCCTGGGACGACTTGCGATGAGTCGGGAAGCCAGTGCCCTCAGGGTTCGTCTTGGCAGTGGGTGGCGCCATGTCGCCTCGGGCAGTTGGCGCAGAGCTCGCCATCGCGGCGCTTGTAGTGCAGGCAGCAGCGCTGGCGCACATAACCGGGGGACAGCGTATCGGCCGGGATCGATGCCGGACGCCACCCCGCCAGATGCTCGGCTGGCAGGCCACAGGCGGCGAGCCAGCGCGGCGCATGTTCGCTCACCTGCTCACGGCTGACATGGGTGAAAAAGTCTGGCACCCGCACCAGGGCCGCCAGCAGGTCATCGGCCAGCAGCGGGCGCACGAAACCCGGTCGGAGTCGCTGCACCCCGCCCAGCAGCGCGAACAGCGCCTGCCAGTGGGCTTGCAGCCGCTCGCCCGCCACCTTGATCAACAGACTGACGTCCCCCTTGATCATGGGGTCGGCCGGCAGGGTAAAACCGGATACCACGCCATCCTGATAGTCCTGCCCCATGCGATCGACGGAGGGGACGGCGCCCAACCGATAAACAGCCGCCATGGTCAGATAGAGGGATTGCCAGCAGAGCATGCCCCAGCTGCGGGTCAGCCAGTAGGCCGGCCCCGCCTCAGGGTGCGCCAGCCGCCAGTGATCATACAGCGCCGCCGCCACCTCGGCAGGGGCTGAATGGGGGGGAGCCGCCAGCAGATGAGGCCTGTCCCCCACTCCCGCCAGCCGCCCCTTGAGCGAAGGAATAACCCCGGCCGCGACGGCAAACAGGGCACCATGATCCGCAAGCGCACTAGCCTGTGTATCCGTGGTCAGTTCCTCAAGCCCACCAGCCCCGGTAAACTGGCGATTATCGCTGACTGCCAGTGGTGCAGCGGGCCCCGGGACTGGCCCGGGGCGCAGGGTCAGAATACGTATTTGAGTCGCGCCTCCATATTGCGCTCTGCCCCGAACCAGCAGTTGTTCTGGTCATAGCAGGAGTAGTAGGTCTTGTTAAAGAGGTTGCTGGCACTCACCGAGGCCTCCACCCCCTTCAGACGCTGGCTGAGTTGGGCCAGATCGTAGGACGCCGCCATGTCCACCAGGAGGTAATCCGGTACCCTGTCCGTGTTGGCGGCATCAAGCTGGGCCTCTCCCACGTAACGCAGACCCGCCCCCAGCAGTAAACCGTTATCCAGCTGGTAGTTGCTCCAGAGGGATGCCATCTGCTTGGGCACCCAGACCGGGGTCTTGCCCTGCAGGCTGGTGGTATCACGGGTGATCTCCATGTCCTGGCGGGTATAACTCAGCGCTAGATCCAGCTGGCTGGTGAGATCGACTCGCCCCTCCAGCTCGACGCCCTTGGAGACCATCTCTCCGGTCTGCAGCTTGGGCCCGTAGACGTTGTCCGGATCCGTCACCAGCGCATTTTGCTTGGTGATGTGGAAGACCGAGGCGGTAAAGGTCTTGCTCATGTCCTCGGAAAGATACTTGAGCCCCCCCTCCCACTGATGGCCTGTGGCAGGGTCAAAAGCCTTGCCGCTCTTGTCCGCCCCCGCTACCGGCTCGAAGCTCTCGGCATAGCTCACATAGGGGGAAAAGCCGCCATCCAGTTCATAGAGAGCACCGAGGCGGAAGGAGAGGTTGTCCTGATCTATCTTGGCAAGGGACTGGCTCGCCGCCCCCTGATAGAGAGTCTGGCTGTCGGTGTCCATCCGGTAGCTGTCATAGCGGGCGCCGCCTATGGCCACCAGCCGGTCGAGTCGCACCTGATCCTGCAGATAGACGCCGGTCTGGGACTGGCGAATGGTCTTGCTGTCCTGATAGTTGAATGTGAGCGCCTCCGGCACTATCTGGCTGTGGTTCGGGTTGAAGATGTCGATGGCGGGGGCGGAATAGTCGAGGGTGTCCCGGTAGAGAATGCGGGCATCCAGATACTGGTAATCGACCCCGAGCAACAGGTTGTGCCGGGCGCTGCCGGTCATCACCTTGCCCGCCAGCTGGTTGTCGATGACAAAGCCTCTGGAGGCTTCATCGGTCAGATAGGCATTGCGGGCCAGAGTGCGGTGGTCCGCCGCCAGCGCCGCATTGTAGGTGTTCTGCTGGTTGGCCGAGGCGTCCATGTAGCGGGCGTTTTGCAGCAGTTGCCAGTTGTCGTTGAAGTCGTGGCTCAGCTTGTAGCCAAGCAGGGTCACCTCCCGGCTGTAGTGGTTCCAGTTCTCGTCGCCGAGGAAGCTGTCACTGCCAAGCTGGCCCAGGGGATTGGACTTGACCGAGCCGCTGGCCGGCACTGTGGTGTAGATGCCCGCTTGCGGGTCTTTCTGGTAGTAGAGATTCAGGTTCAGCAGGGTGCGATCACTCAACTGCCAGTCCAGCGATGGCGCGAACACATAGCGCTCCTCCTGTGAGGTCACCGCCTGCCCCTCCTTCTGGCGGGCCAGTCCCACCAGTCGATAGGCAAGCAGCTCGTTGATGGCGCCCGTGCTGTCGAGGGTCAGCTCCTGGAGGGTGCCGGTGCCCGTCGCCACGCTGAGGCTGTGTCTGGCCTCACGTTGCGGCCGCTTGGCAATGAGGTTGACCATGCCCCCCGGCGGCATGCTGCCGTAGAGCACCGAGGTCGGTCCCTTGAACACCTCCAGCTGCTCGATGGCCACCGGATCTATCTGGGGTTGCAGGTTCCAGTCGTTGTATTGCAGCAAGAGGCCGTCGTAGAAGTTCTGGTAGTTGTCAAAGCCACGGATATTGAACAGGTCCAGCCGGTTGACCGCCCCGCCGCGCAGCTCGGTATTGACGCCGGGCACGTAGCGCAGTGCCTCGCTCACCGAGCTCACACCACGTTGCTCCAGGGTCTCGCCGTCCACCACTGAGATAGCCTGGGGCGTCTCCATGGGGTCGAGCCGGGTCTTGGTCGCCGTGTTGCGATAGGTCTGGCCCAGTACCGTCAGGGTTTCATCGGCCACCGCGCCTTGCGCATTGGACATGGGGGCGGCCGGCACTGGGCCGGCCAACAGGGCGGAGATGGTCGCGGCGACCAGGGTCAATGGGGGGTGAACAAGTTGCATCTGATCCTCGACTGCTTGGCACAAGTTAATGGTAACAAATCTCATTTGCATTTTATTGTGCAAATTTGCTCTCGAATTAACAATTTGGGGCATGTCGGCAGGAAGAAGGGCAAAAGAGGGGCAAGAAAAGCCCCATCCGACGACCAGTCATGTCGGTGGAGAAAGACCTTGAATTCAAATGGCTATCTTTTCTAAAGGCAGGCTTTAATGAGATGGCTGCCAATGGCGGGGTGCCACTGTGCTTGATACAGGCCGGACGATGGGCGCCCTGCCGCTAAACAGCTCACACTGTTCAGCCCTGGCGGGGGGCTATGGGCAACCAGTACTCCATGTGGGCATCGGGTTGCAAACCATCGAAGCCTAAGGCGTAACGCTCCAGCTCGAAACCATCCAGCCCCCGATAACCCGAGGCGGGCAGCCAGTGCAGGATAAACCAGTTGAGGGTCTGCCCCAGCTGGCTGATGGGGCCGACGTGGGTAAGCACGGCGTACTCCTGGGGCGGGATGGCCAGACGAGCCAGCCCGCTCGGCGGCTCTCTCCCCTCCTCTGCCGCCACGCCCGCCCAGTAGGCCAGCTGCTCCCCCGCCCCTGACACATCTACCACGCCGATCAGATCGCGGGCCCTGTCCAGACCGCCGGCACTGCGCAAGGCACGCCAGATGGCGGGCACCGTCTGCTGAAAATCGGGCGAGCTGGCAAAGAGCCCGCGGATCAGTCCCTTGACCCCCTGCAGCATGAAACCCGGCTGACTCTCGACCCTTACCTGCACCAGTCGGGGTGTATTGGCAAGCGGCATAGGTGCTCGCACCAGCGGGGTGCGTAAACCCAGCCGCAGACCCCGTTTGCGATAGGCCAGCGGCGAGCAGCCGAACTGCTGCTTGAAGGCACGGCTGAAGCTCACCTCGGAGCCAAATCCGTAGTTCAGCGCCAGATCCAGCACCCGCTGGCGGCTCGTGAGCAACGCCTCCGCCGCCAGGCTCAGCTTGAGCTCGCGCACATAGTGGGCCACCGTCAGCCCTGTCTCGTGCAAGAAGACCCGCTGCAACTGCCAGCGCGACCAGCAGCTCTGCTCGGCCAGCTGCTCCAGCGACAACGGCTGATCCAGATGCCCGTGGATGTAGTCGAGCACCCGCTCGATGCGGGTGAAATGGGCGCTAGCCTGTGGCACAGGGCCAGGGGATGCGAGGGGGAAGGTCGGTGTCATTGGATGGTTGGGATCGCTGCCAGCAGAGGGGCACACTCGCCCGAGTGGCCACATTAAACATGGCCGCTGCCCCGGCGGCAAGTGGTCTGCGGCCACCGGTGAACAGCGAACGCCCTGTTTGTGGCTCAACACCGCACTCTCATCTATGCCTTCAACAAGACCGTCAAGCCAGGTTGTCAGACTGTCACAAAAGTGACGCGTTTCCCTGTCAAATTGTTTGAAAACAAATATATCAATTAGATTTGAAAGCCCATAAAGTCCTCGTTCGAATCTTTTTCAGGGAGAGCCAAGATGAAAAAAATTGCCTTGATCACCGGAGCCCGTGGCGGCATCGGATCCGCTATCACCACTGCCTTGCTGGCTCAGGGGTATCGCATCATCGCCACCCACTCCAGCGGCAACAGTGCGGCGGCCCACGACTGGTACGGGGAGCAGGGCTATCGGCCGGATCAGGTACGGCTGCTGCCGCTGGACGTGGCCGACACCGCCATGTGCCGCGAGACCCTGGGTCGCCTGTTGCAAGACGAAGGCCGGGTGGACGTGCTGGTCAACAACGCCGGCATCACCCGGGATGGCGCCTTCAAGCGCATGGCGCCGGAGCAGTGGTTCGAGGTGATCCACACCAATCTGTGCAGCCTCTACAACGTGACCCAGCCGCTGTTCGATGCCATGTGCGAACAGCGCGATGCCCGCATCATCAACATCTCCTCGGTCAACGGCCAGAAGGGACAGTTCGGTCAGGTCAACTACTCGGCGGCCAAGGCGGGCATGCTGGGCTTCACCAAGGCGCTGGCGGCGGAGGGAGCCCGCTTCGGGGTCACGGTCAACGCCATCGCCCCCGGTTACACAGCCACCCCCATGGTGGAGGCGATCCGCAGCGATATCCTCGACAGCATCAAGGCAGACATTCCCATGCGTCGCCTCGCCAAGCCGGAGGAGATCGCCGCCGCCGTGGCCTTCCTCGCGAGCGAAGCGGGCGCCTATATCACGGGGGAAACCCTGGCCATCAACGGCGGCCTCTATATGAAATAGCGCCGGGCTCAAGGCGAACGACAGAGGCCAGCCAACAGGCTGCCCTCTGTGTTTGCAAGTCGGGACGAGCAGGTCGCCACCCGGCTCAGGGGCGCGCCGGCACGGCCCCCGAAGGCTCGGCGAAGTGGCTGCGCAGGGCCGTGATCACCCGCCGCACCTTCTCCGGGATCTCCCGCTGCGGGGTGATGGCATGGATCTCCATGGGCGGCACCCGAAAGCCCGGCAGCAGCTCCAGCAGCCGACCCTGGGCGAGATCCTCGGCGATTTCCCCCTCGGGTTGCAGCGAGACCCCCTGCCCCGCCAGGGTGAACTGGCGCAGCGGCAGCACGTTGTTGCACACCACCCTGGGTTTGGGTTTGACCTTGTGGCCCTGCCCCTTGTCGTCGAAGAAGGTCAGGCCCCCGCTCAGCATGTCCGCCGCCAGCCAGTCGTGTTCCAGCAGATCTGCCGGACTGCGCGGTGTGCCCTTGCGCGCCAGATAGGCGGGCGAGGCACATAGCAGCATCCGGGTCTGACCCAGCTTGCGTGCCACCAGGCTGGAGTCGGACAGGGTACCGACCCGCAGCGCCACGTCGATGCGCTCGGCGATGAGATCCCGCTTCTCGTCGTCGGCGATGATCTGGATGCACAGGCCGGGATGGGCCTGCAACAGGGGCGACAAGGCCCGCGCCAGCGGCTGGCCCGCCATCCCCACGGGCGCCGTGATCCGCACCTCGCCGAGCAGGCTGTCGCGCACCTCGGAAAGGCGCAGCTCAGTCTGGTTCAGCGTCTGTTGCAGCGACTGGCACCCCTGCCACACCACTTCCCCCGCCTCGGTCAGATTGAGGCGACGGGTGGAACGGTGCAGCAGGGTGAGGCCCAGCAGGCTCTCCAATTGGCTGATATGCTGACTGACGGCGGAGGGGGTCATGCCAAGGGCCTTGGCGGCGCCCGTCATGCTGCCCGCCTCCACCACGGCGGCGAAGATGGCGTAACGTCTGAGCTGTTCCATTATTAAATCCAGCTTACAAGTGAATCAATTTTACAGTCGATTATTAAATCACATTTGGCGGAGTAGGATAGCCCCATTCCAACAGTGAAGGAGAATCACCCATGAAAATTGCCCTGATCGGTGCCAGCGGTTTTGTCGGTACAGCCATCCTCAATGAAGCAGTCAGCCGCGGCCATCACGTCACCGCCATCGTCCGCGATGTCAGCAAAGTCGCTGCCCACCCGCAGGTCACCGCCGTGGCGGTAGATGCCCAGAACCCACAGGCACTGGCCGAGGTGCTCAAGGGGCACGACCGGGTGATCAGCGCCTACAACCCGGGCTGGACCGCACCGGACATCTACGACCAGTACCTCAAAGGGGCCAAGGCCATAGTCGCGGCGGCCGTGACCGCCCACAGCTGGTTGCTGGTGGTCGGTGGTGCCGGCAGTCTGGAAGTCGCCCCCGGCGTACAGCTGGTGGATACCCCGGACTTCCCGGCCGAGTGGAAGCAGGGCGCCCTGGCGGCCCGCGATGGTCTCACCACCCTGCGCCGTGAAACCACCCTCGACTGGCGTTTCGTCTCCCCGCCCGTGTTCCTCGAGCCCGGCGACAAGCGCGGTGGCTATCACCTCGGTGGCGATCAGGTGCTCTTTAGCGGTGACAAGCCTGCCGGGATCACGGTCGGCGATCTGGCCGATGGCGTGCTGAACGAGGTGGAAAAACCGGCCCACCTGCGCCAGCGCTTTACTCTGGGCTACTGAGTGGGCAATTGAGCACCCTCACCGATCAGGCCCTTGTCTGATCCCTGCTCAAAGCACACAACAATAAGGGAGGCATCAGCCTCCCTTATTGTTTCTCGTCTCCGATAGCCCAGGCTCAATCCCGCCAGTGAACGCTATGCCAGCCAGCCGCTTGTTCTCGCAATAGCTGGGGGCCCGCTGTGCTGATGGGACAGTCGGAACACAGCCCAGTGGACCGCTCAATAAACACCCACCCGAATGGGTATCGAATACTATTTCGATTTTTGTATATAACTAAGAATAATTTGTTGTTTCCGTCTTATAACACCGAACAGTAGCATCACCCTCAATCCAAATGGCGCCATCTTTACCGGTCGGCCCGGTGTGTCACCACCGACCCGCGCTGTCATGTTTGCACTGAGTTGTCGGGAATGCCCCGGTACTCAGAAAATGAGGAGGTGCACATGGAACATTCACCACTGCCGATCATCGATCTCGCCGCCCTTGGTGGCGCCCCCGCGACTCGTCGCCAGATGCTGGCCAAGCTTGGCCGGGCGGCCCGCGATATCGGCTTTTTCTATCTGACAGGCCATGGCCTGAGCGAGGTGCAGCAGCAAGAGACCCTGGCGCTGGCGGCCCGCTTCTTCACCCTGCCGGAGCAGGAAAAACGGGCGGTGCAGATGGTACACTCCCCCCATTTTCGCGGTTACAACCAGGTGGGCGCCGAACTCACTCGCCAGCGGCCGGACCGGCGGGAGCAGTTCGACATCATGAATGAGACGCCTGCGCTGGCAAAAGACGAGATCCATGCCCCCTGGCAGCGGCTGATAGGCCCCAACCAGTGGCCTGCCGCCCTGCCCGAGATGAAAACGCAGCTGCTGGCCTGGCAGGAACGGCTGAGCGACATCACCCTCACCCTGCTCGACGCCTTCGCCGAGGTGCTGGCGCAGCCGCAGGGAGTGTTCGATGCCAGCATCCAGGGTGCCCCCTATCAGCACATGAAGCTCATCCACTATCCGGGGCGCGAAGCGGGCAGCAGCAGCCAGGGAGTGGGCGCCCACAAGGATCCCGGCTACCTGACCCTGGTGATGCAGGACGATCACTCCGGGCTTGAGGTAGAGACAGCCGACGGCTGGATCCCGGCGCCGCCCCTGCCGGGGGCTCTGGTGGTCAATATCGGCGAGCTGCTGGAGCTGGCTTCCAACGGCTATCTCAAGGCCACCCTGCACCGGGTGGTGAGCCCGCCGCCGGGAGTATCGCGCCTCTCCTGCGCCTTCTTTATGGCGGCCCGGCTCGATGCCACAGTGCCGCTGCTGACCCTGTCGCCGAGTCTGGCAGCGCAGGCGCAAGGCCCCGAGAGCGACCCCGCCAACCCCCTCTTCTATCAGGTGGGGGAAAACGTGCTGAAAGGACGGTTGCGCTCCCACCCCGACGTGGCGGCGCGCCACTATACCGCCGACCCGGCGTCAGCCAACGAACAGATGGCAAGCGGGCAGACGACAAGCAGCGAGCGGCGCGAAACGCAGCCAGCCTGACTCTGCCATACCTATTAAACGGGGGACGCCGTGGCGTCCCGCCACCCGGATGACACAAGCAGTTAAGCCACAGCCTGGCAATGACGGAGTAATAGAATGAAATTCAAGACAATGAGCGTGCACAGCGGCCAACGGGTCGATCCCCAGACCGGCGCCCTCACCACCCCCCTCTACCAGAGCAGCACCTTCAGCTACTTCAATGCCCAGGCGGGCAAGGAGCGTTTCGCGGGTCAGGCCCCCGGCTTCATCTACAGCCGCTTTGGCAATCCCACCACAGCCGAGCTGGAGCAAAAACTGGCAGCCCTTGAGGGCGCCGACGAGGCGTTGGTGGTGGCAAGCGGCATGGCGGCGGTGAGCGCCATCATGTATGCCCTGGCCGACAGCGGCGATGAGGTGGCCTACATAGGTCCGCTCTACGGTGGCACAGATGCCTTCCTGAAACAGACCTTCAGCCGCGCCGGCATCAAGGTGACCGCCTACGAGAGCGATCAGGATCTGCTGGCCAACATCCGCCCGGCCACCAAAGTGGTACTGTTCGAAACCCTGACCAACCCCACCCTCAAAGTGGTGGATCCACGCATCGTGGTGCAGGCGGCCCGCAAGGTGGGCGCCATCAGCGTGTGTGACAACACCTTCCTCACCCCCTATCTGTTGCGCCCGCTCGAGCTTGGCATCGACATCGTCATGCACAGCGGTACCAAATATCTGGGCGGCCACGGCGACATCATCGCCGGTGTGGTGGCGGGCTCTCACGCGCTGATGAAATCCATCCGCACCGTGGCGCTCAAGCATATCGGCTCCCCCATAGGCCCGCAGGAGGCCTACCTGTTGCAGCGCGGAGTCAAGACCCTGCCCCTGCGCATGGATGCCCACCTGCACAACGCTCAGAAAGTGGCCGACTTCCTGGCCGCTCACCCGGCGGTGAAGAAGGTGATCTACCCGGGCCTCGTCAGCCACCCGGGCCACGATGCCCTCGGCGCCTTCGCCAGCGGCTTTGGCGGCATGGTGAGCATAGAGCTTGAAGGGGGGTTTGCGCGCTGCGCCACCCTGCTCGACAACCTGCAACTGTTCGTGCAGGCGGTGAGCCTCGGCGATCTCGAGAGCCTGGCCTGCCATCCGGCCAGCACCACCCACGCCGCCATGGACGAAGCGAGCCGTCTCGCCGCCGGGGTGAATGACGATCTCATCCGCTTCAGCATTGGCGTGGAGGACGCCGACGATCTGATCGCCGATCTGGCAGCGGCACTGGCCCTCGTCTGACGGACAAAGGCTAACCTTTACGGCTGACAGACAATCTGACGTACAAAGAGCCCGCCCCATCGCTGTGATGGGACGGGCTCTTTTATGGCTACTTGACTGCCGGCACGAGCTGATGGCGTGGCGAGCCAACAGTCGATGTCAGAAACCGAGCGCCACCCGTTGTACCGGCCAGCCCAAGGTCGCCAGTTCAGGGGCCAGTATCTTGGCATCCCCCACGACCACTATCACCATGTCATCGGGATCGAGCCAGCGCCGGGCAAGGTCTCTCAGGGTCAACGCCGACAGCTGGCTGACCGCCTGCACGCGCTGCTCCACATAATTTTGCGGCCACTGATCCAGCAAGATGGGCAACATGTAATCCACCTCCTGGGGCAGTGTCTCGTAATCCAGCGCCTGGCGGTTGAGCACACCTTCACGCAGGGTTCGCACCTCCAGCCGGGTGGGGCCCTGCCGCTGGTATTTATCGAGCTCCTGCAAGATCTGCTGCAAGGTGGGCGACTGCCCCTCTGGCTCAACCAGAAAAGAGAGTGCACTCATCACCTTCTCTTGCGCCAGATCGCCGCTCACTACGACCCTGGCCTCACCGCTGCGATACACGGAGTGATAGAAGGCTCGCACGTCATCCAGGGTCAGCGTCTGCCACTGGGCCTGCGGATCCGGCACCCTGGCCAGTCCGTCGATCAGCGCATAAAACTGCTGGTCGGCCTGCCACTGCGGATCCCTTGCCTGTTGTTGCAGCCATTGCCGGGTCTCGAGCTTGATGCGCTGGAAGTCCGTCGGGCGCAAGGCAGGCTGAAGCAGCAGCTCCCGCACCAGGGCCAGCGTCTCGTCAAAGTGGGAGGTCACGCCCTGTATCCAGACAGTGCTGTGGCTACCGTCATGACCAAAACTGAGTCTGGCGCCCAACTGACGCACTCGCTCCTCAATGGAGGCAAGCTGCCAACGCTCGCTGCCCTGGAAGAGCATGCCGGCTGTCAGCTCCGCCAGTCCGGCCTTGCCATCCGGCTCGGCCCTGCGTCCGCCGGGCCAATGTATGCTCATGGCAAAGGCCGGCACCTCGTCGCTGTAGTGGCCGAGCAGTGAGACCCTATCCCCCAGGCTCGCTTGCCACAGGGTCGGTATGGGCACCGCCAGAGCCCCGCCACTTGCGGGCATCTTGCGCCTGTCGAGAGTTTCTTCGACAAGACGAGGGGCCAGCCGGGTGTGGGACAAGGTCGGTGGCAAGGGGGGCGGCTCGACAAAATTGGCCGGGCCTGCCTGCCATTCGAGGTGATCCCCGGGCACTACGCTCAGCACCACCCTGGGTTTTTGCAGTACATAACGTTGCAGCACCCGCTGCAGATCGGCGGGGGTTACCCTGGCTATTCGCTCGAGATAGCGATGAAAATAATTGGGATCCTGAAACAGGCTATGCCCGGTGCTCAACTGCTCGGCCTTGCCGGCCACGCTGTCGAGCGACCAGATGAGATCGGCACGCAAGGCATTGGCCGAGTGGTCGATCTGGGCTTTGGAGGCCCCATCCCGAGCAAAACGGGCGATGACATTGTCTATTTCGTTCTTGATGGGCCCAAGCTCCGCCCCCTGCGCCAGATTGGGGATCGCCCTGATCACCAGCATGCAGGCGAGCACACCACACTCATGGTTGGCAAAAACAGACACCAGCTTGCCACTTTGCTGCAGCTGCTGTTGCAGCACGCCACTGGCTGAGCCACCCAATTGGTCGGCCAGCAGGTCCAGGGCTTCAAAACCGGGTTCCCGGGCAGAGACGGTGGGATAGGCCAGCACCAGCATGGGCTCAGCAACCAGATCAACCAGGGTGCGGTAGCGGCTCTTTTTCAGAGCAACAGGCCGGGTCACTGAACGGGACAGTTTGGGGCCTGCAGGCAGGGTACCGAAATACCGTTCGACCCAGGCCAGGGTTTGCGCTGGCTGGATATCGCCACCTATCACCAGAGTGGCGTTGTTGGGGCCATACCAGCGCAGGAAGAACTGGCGTACATCCTCCAGAGTGAGACGATCCAGATCCTCGACTCGCCCGAATGGCGTATTGAAGTAGGGGTGATTGGGTGGATAGAGGGTCCGATTCAGCACCTCAGGCACCCGACCATAGGCTGGCCCGTCGACAAACTCGGCGCGCTCGTTTTTGGCGACGTCACGCTTGGCATCAAACTTCTGCTGATAGAGGTTATCTAGCAGAAATCCCATCCGATCCGACTCCAGCCAGAGCACTTTTTCCAACTGGTTGGCCGGCACCGTCTGGTAATAGCGGGTCTGATCCCGCGTCGTCAGCCCGTTGATGCCACGCCCCCCCACCTGTTGCAACAGACGGGTATGCCCCAGCTTCCCCACGTGGGCCGAGCCCTGAAACATCATGTGTTCAAAGAGGTGGGCCATACCGGACTGGCCCGGCGCCTCTTCGGCCAACCCGACCCGATAATTCATCTCTACATAGACCAGAGGATCGGAGTGATCCGGCGTCAGGATCACCGTCAGGCCATTATCCAGCCGATATTGCTGATAAGGGACGATCAGCGGATTGCTGCCCTTTTTCTGCTCCTTGACCAGCACTGGGCCAGCCAGGGCAACAACACTGAAGAAATACAATACACTCCACACGACTCTCATGTTATGTCCCAATTCTCAAGCCTGAACATTATTATTGTTTTCTGTTGTTGCACTTATTTCATATTCATATCAGTCGCCAGCTGCGCCGCAATTTATCTGCTTATCCGCAGGGATATCTGGCCATGGTGCCTGATCAGCACGCCCTCGCCTCACTGACAGCCACATGGATGCATAGTTTCGTGGTGACATATCGGCATACAGGCGGGCACGAGGGGCCAAGGCCGCCAGTGTAATCAATCGGAGTCTTGAGGGATATCCTGCGGGCGCCTTCATTTGTAACAAACCATAAGATAACAAGGGCCGCAGCTTAATAGCGGCCAGCCTGTCCATTATTTCAAATAAAGATGAATCATCCCTGCTTTCGGCAACTCAGGCCGTGAACGGATACTGCATGAAAAATAGTGAAACTATGGCTATTGAGCCAGAGAAAAATAATGGGTTGCGAAGTGATGCTACCCGTTCACTTAATAACAAAACTGTCGGTGTCAATACAAATGGCAACACAGCCGACATAGCCCTGCCCTGGCTGGTACACAGCGTCGATATAAAAAAGAGGCAAAAAAACAGGGGGCCTGAGCCCCCTGTCCTTTCGTTATCCATTGTCTATCAACGTCAGCCACGGGCTAGCAGTATGTTGAGCATGCGGCGCAGGGGCTCGGCGGCGCCCCACAGCAGCTGGTCACCCACGGTGAAGGCGGCCAGGTATTCCGGGCCCATGTTGAGCTTGCGCAGACGACCGACCGGAATGCTGAGGGTGCCAGTAACGGCCGCCGGAGTCAGCTCGCGGGCCGTGATGTCGCGATCGTTGGGGATCACTTTCACCCAGTCGTTGTGGGCGGCCAGCAGGGCTTCGATCTCCGCCAGCGGCACGTCTTTTTTGAGTTTGATGGTGAAGGCCTGGCTGTGGCAGCGCAGGGCACCGATCCGCACGCACAGACCATCCACCGGGATGGCGGCATCTTCGATCCCCAGGATCTTGTTGGTCTCGGCCTGGCCCTTCCACTCTTCGCGGCTCTGGCCGTTGTCGAGCTTGGTGTCAATCCAGGGGATGAGGCCACCTGCCAGCGGCACGCCGAAGTTGTCCACCGGCAAGGTGCCTGAGCGGGTCTTCTCGGTGATCTTGCGCTCGATGTCGAGGATGGCAGAGGCGGGATCCGCCAGCTCCACCGCCACTTCGTCGCGCAGCAGACCCATCTGGGTGACCAGCTCGCGCATGTGACGGGCACCGCCACCGGAGGCAGCCTGATAGGTCGCCACACTGACCCACTCCACCAGATCGGCCTTGAACAGGCCACCCAAGGCCAGCAGCATCAGGCTAACGGTGCAGTTGCCACCGACGAAGGTCTTGAGCCCCTTGTCCAGCGCCTGTTCGATGACGTCTCCGTTGACCGGATCCAGTATGATGACGGCGTCTTTTTCCATCCGCAGGGAGGAGGCGGCGTCAATCCAGTAACCTTGCCAGCCAGCGGCCTTCAGACGGGGATAGACATCCTTGGTGTAGTCGCCGCCTTGCGCCGTGATGATGATATCCTGCTTGGCCAGCGCCTCGATATCGAAGGCATCCTGCAAGGTACCGGCATCCACGCCGAAGTTGGGGGCGGCCTCACCGGCCTGGGAGGTGGTGAAGAAGGTGGGTTGAATACGGGCAAAATCCTTCTCTTCCTGCATCCGGCTCATCAATACCGAGCCCACCATGCCACGCCAACCGACCAAACCTACTTTTTTCATAATGTCCTACCCTGGATAGCTGTTATAGAAACTGTGTATTGAAACCCGTAACCCCTTGTCCGACGCGGGCCGTTCACAAGTAGATTACAAAATACGTGTTGCGAAAAATGCGTCTGTCCACATTACGGATTGTGACGGCGGGTGCAAGTCGAATTGCGCAATATTCTGTGCCGTTCGCTGCAATATCCGCCAGCCCGCCGCTGCCTTGGCCGCCAAGCGGGTATCCCCCAGCTTCTTGCGCAAGGTTGGCGCGGGATCAACACAGGGGCTCCCGGGTTCCAATCCTGTTTTTTGCCTGCCAAACGGGCTGACCCCTGCTATTATCTGCGGCCAAACATGAGCCAATAAAAATCAGGATATTGTGATGACCGACCACACTTTTATTCCCGGCAAGGACGCGGCACTGGAAGACTCCATCGACCGTTTCCAGACCAAGCTGCAAGCCCTGGGGTTTGATATTGAAGAGGCCTCCTGGCTCAACCCTGTGCCCAACGTCTGGTCCGTACACATCCGGGACAAGGAGTGCGCCCTCTGTTTCACCAACGGCAAGGGTGCCAGCAAGAAGGCGGCCCTCGCCTCGGCCCTTGGCGAATATTTCGAACGCCTCTCCACCAACTACTTCTTCGCCGACTTCTATCTGGGCGAGCAGGTGGCGAACGGTGATTTCGTTCACTACCCGAACGAGAAGTGGTTCCCCATCGAGGGTGACCAGTTCCCGGCCGGTCTGCTCGACCCCTTCACTCGCAAGTTCTACAACCCGGACGGTGAAGTGACCGCCGACATGCTGGTGGATCTGCAGTCGAACAACGAGGAGCGCGGCATCGTCGCCCTGCCCTTCGAGCGTCAGTCTGACCACGAGACCGTCTATATCCCGATGAACATCATCGGCAACCTCTATGTTTCCAACGGCATGAGCGCCGGCAACACCCGCACCGAGGCGCGCACTCAGGCGCTCTCCGAGGTGTTCGAGCGCCACGTGAAGAACAAGATCATCGCCGAGGCCCTGAGCCTGCCGCTGATCCCGAGTGAGGTGATTGCCCGTTACCCCGGGATTGCCGCCTCCATCGCCGCACTCGAGGCCGAAGGCTTCCCCATCTACAGCTTCGATGCCTCCCTGGGCGGCCGCTATCCGGTCATCTGCGTGGTGCTGCTCAATCCGAGCAATGGCACCTGCTTTGCCTCCTTCGGCGCCCACCCGCGCTTCGAAGTGGCCTTCGAGCGTACCGTCACCGAGCTGCTGCAAGGCCGTGGTTTGAAGGATCTGGACGTGTTCGTGCCGCCGTCATTCGACAATGAGCAGGTGGCGGATCACCATAATCTGGAAACCCACTTCATCGACTCCTCAGGCCTCATCAGCTGGGATCTGTTCAAGCAGGATACGGATTTCGAGTTTGCTGACTGGGATTTCCGCGGCACCTCCCAGGAGGAGTTCGACCACCTGATCGGCATCTTCCACGAGCTGGAGCAGCCGGTCTACATCGCCGACTATGAGCATCTGGGCGTCTACGCCTGCCGCATCCTGGTGCCGGGCATGTCCGACATCTATCCGGCCGAAGACTTGCTGCTGGCCAACAACAACATGGGCGCCAACCTGCGGGAAGTGATCCTGGCGCTGCCGTCCCTGGAGTGGGATGCAGAGCAGTACATGGCGTTGTTCGATCAACTGGACGAAGAAGGGCATGACGAGCGTACCCGGGTGCGCGAGCTGCTCGGCATCGCCGCCGCCAAGGGCACAGCCCTGCATACCCTGCGGGTGGGCGAGCTCAAAGCCATGCTGGCGTTGGCCGCCGGCGAGCTGGAGACGGCGCTGGATCTCATCGACTGGACCATGGAGTTCAACCAGTCCGTGTTCCCGGCTGATCGCGCCAACTATTACCGTGCGCTGCGCGCCTGTGTCGAGCTGTTCATCGACGAGGAGCGTGATCCTGAGCAGTACCGCGCCGTCTTTACCCGCATGTACGGGAAAGAGACCCTGGCCCATGCCTGGGCCAACGCTCGCGGTGAAGCCCGCTTCCACGGACTGGAGGCGGCGGATCTGTCACTCGCCCAGTTCCCGCTGCACCAGAAGCTGCTGGCCGCTTACGAGAAACTGCAAAAAGCCAAACGAGCCCATAGCTGGGCCTGATGTGATAGTCTGTTGAAGGGGCCTTGATGGCCCCTTCTGTTATATGGCGTCCTGGCGAGGGGATTGTTATTCAAAGATGAAATAAAAAACAAAAAATACCCCTAAGGGGATTGCCAGCCAAGGGGGCATGATGCGGAACGGATGCAAAGATGCCTTACCAGTGCCTGTTTTATGGCTTGACAAAGAAATTCTTTAAAATCATTGCATTAAAAAAGCACCATTTCTGTTTCAGCTGAAACCTGGTGTAAAGAACGGCTTCCAGAGGACTCAAATATTTGTAGTAAAATTACATTCACAATCTGCAATTCTTGATCGGAGTCAATTTTGACGATCTGGCCCTTTGTTATGATTTCCACAGGCAAAACAGCAGGTACATGAGAATTGAAAGCAGAATCTCCCTTTGATTGTCTCAAGCCAGAAGCCATCGCAGCATTGGCAGAAGACATCACCTATGCCAAGGCTACCAAGCCTGCACACAAGGTCATCCCCCTTGCCATCACAGCAGGCGCTTTCATCGCCATCGCGTTTGTCTTTTTCATCACTGTCACCACGGGTGCCGGCGATGTGGCCTGGGGCCTAAGCAAACTGGTCGGCGGCCTCTGTTTCTCCCTCGGTCTTATTCTGTGTGTGCTGCTCGGCGCCGAGCTGTTCACCTCCACGACCCTGACGCTGGTGGCCAAGGCTGCCAACCGCATCACCTGGGGTCAACTGCTCAAGAACTGGGGGCTGGTCTACTTCGGCAACCTCATCGGCGGTCTCATCATAGTCGCGCTCATCATCATGTCGGCCGAGTACACGGCGGCAAATGGCCAATGGGGCCTCAATGCCCTGAAAGTGGCCCAGCACAAGATCCACCACACCTTCTTCGAGGCCCTCGCCCTCGGTATTCTCTGCAACCTCATGGTGTGTCTCGCCGTGTGGATGGCCTTCGGTGCCCGCAGTGCAACCGACAAGGTGATGGTCATGCTGCTCCCGGTGGCCATGTTCGTGGCATCCGGTTTCGAGCACAGCATCGCAAACATGTTTATGATCCCGGTCGGTATCGCTATCCATAGCGTCGCAGGCCCGGAATTTTGGCAGGCCATCGGCCAGGATCCGGCGACCTTTGCCGATCTGACCGTATCCAACTTCGTCCTACACAACCTCATTCCTGTCACCATAGGTAATATCATTGGTGGTGGCGTCATGGTTGGTCTGACTTACTGGTTTATCTTCCGTCGTCATCATTAAGGATGATTGCGGGATACTACATCAATACCGTGTGAGGTAATGAAAATGGCAGAACTTAACGAACAGTTCCAAAAAGCATGGGAAGGCTTCGCGGCCGGTGAATGGCAGACCTCTGTCAACACCCGTGACTTCATCCAGAAGAACTACACCCCGTATGAAGGTGACGAGTCCTTCCTGGCTGGCGCGACCGAAGCTACCACCAAGCTGTGGGACAAGGTCATGGAAGGCATCAAGATCGAGAACCGCACCCATGCGCCGGTCGATTTTGATACCGACCTGCCCTCCACCATTACCGCTCACGATGCCGGCTATATCGATCAGAGCCTGGAGCAAATTGTAGGTCTGCAGACCGACAAGCCGCTCAAGCGCGCCATCATCGCCAACGGCGGTATCAAGATGGTCAAGACCTCTTGCGAAGTGTACGGTCGTCAACTTGACCCCATGGTCGAGAAGATCTTCACCGAGTACCGCAAGACTCACAACCAGGGCGTGTTCGACGTTTACACCAAGGACATCCTGAACTGCCGCAAGTCCGGCGTCATCACCGGTCTGCCGGATGCCTACGGTCGTGGTCGTATCATCGGTGACTACCGTCGCGTTGCCCTGTACGGCATCGACTTCCTGATGGCCGACAAACTGGCCCAGTTCAAGTCCCTGCAAGCTGATCTGGAAAACGGCGTCAACCTGGAAGCCACCATCCGTCTGCGCGAAGAGATCTCCGAGCAGCACCGTGCTCTGGCACAGATGAAGGTCATGGCTGCCAAATACGGCTGCGATATCTCAGTACCGGCCAAGAACGCCAAAGAAGCCGTACAGTGGACCTACTTCGCCTATCTGGCGGCAGTCAAGTCCCAGAACGGCGCCGCCATGTCCTTCGGTCGTACCTCCAGCTTCCTGGACGTCTACATCGAACGTGACCTGAAAAAAGGCGTGCTCACCGAGCAAGAAGCCCAGGAGCTGATGGACCACATGGTCATGAAGCTGCGTATGGTTCGCTTCCTGCGTACTCCCGAATACGATTCACTGTTCTCCGGCGACCCCATGTGGGCAACCGAGACCCTGGCTGGTATGGGCGTCGATGGCCGTACCCTGGTCACCAAGAACAGCTTCCGTATGCTGAACACCCTGTACACCATGGGCCCGTCCCCTGAGCCGAACCTGACCATACTGTGGTCCGAGCAGCTGCCAATCGGGTTCAAGAAGTACTGCGCCAAGGTATCTATCGAGACCTCTTCCGTTCAGTACGAGAACGACGATCTGATGCGTCCGGACTTCAACAACGATGACTATGCCATCGCTTGCTGCGTGTCCCCGATGATCGTCGGCAAACAGATGCAGTTCTTCGGTGCCCGTGCCAACCTGGCCAAGACCATGCTGTATGCAATCAACGGCGGTATGGACGAGAAACTCAAAATCCAGATCGGTCCCAAAACCGAAATGGTCAAAAGCGAGTACCTCGACTACAACGACGTGATGGATCGTCTGGATCACTTCATGGACTGGCTGGCCAAGCAGTACGTGGCTGCTCTGAACATCATCCACTACATGCACGACAAGTACAGCTACGAAGCCTCCCTGATGGCGCTGCACGACCGTGATGTCTATCGCACCATGGCTTGCGGCATCGCCGGTCTGTCTGTTGCGGCTGACTCCCTGTCTGCCATCAAGTACGCCAAGGTCAAGCCGGTTCGTGACGAAGATGGCGTTGCCATCGACTTCGAAATCGACGGCGAATACCCGCAGTTCGGTAACAACGACGCTCGCGTCGATGACATCGCCTGTGACCTGGTTGAACGCTTCATGAAGAAAATTCAGAAGCTGAACACCTACCGTGGCGCCGTGGCGACCCAGTCCGTACTGACCATCACCTCCAACGTCGTGTATGGCAAGAAGACCGGTAACACCCCGGATGGTCGTCGCTCAGGCGCGCCGTTTGGCCCGGGTGCCAACCCGATGCACGGTCGTGACCAGAAGGGTGCCGTTGCTTCCCTGACGTCCGTTGCCAAGCTGCCGTTCGCTTACGCCAAAGATGGTATCTCCTATACCTTCTCCATCGTGCCGAACGCCCTGGGTAAAGACATGGAATCCCAGAAAGCCAACCTGGCTGGCCTGATGGACGGTTACTTCCATCACGAGTCCAACCTGGAAGGTGGTCAGCACCTGAACGTGAACGTGATGAACCGTGAAATGCTGCTGGACGCCATGGAAAACCCGGAGAAATATCCGCAGTTGACCATCCGTGTATCCGGTTATGCCGTTCGCTTCAACTCTTTGACCAAAGAGCAACAGCAAGACGTCATCACCCGTACCTTCACCGCTTCTCTGTAATCGCTTATTGGTAAGCAAGAGTCGCAGTGACTAAAAACCGGCGCCCAGGCGCCGGTTTTTTTATCTCTGCTTGCCAGCAGGCATCAACTCGAACGGAATATGGCAGCCTTCTCCTTCCACCCGGAAGTGACTGGGATGGATTCTTCCCTCACCCTCCTGCCCGTCTCTTCCCTCTTTTCAGTGATGCGAAAAGCCGCAACGAGCGCCATCGACTGGCCACCAGAGCCCCGGCACAGTGCACTCGGTTCCCTCTCCCGCAAGGGAGGACCAAGGTGAGGCAAAGCCTGTGTATTGCTCGCTGCAAGCCGCCAGATAGCAGCAGGGGCAGAAGAGTATGACTCCCCTGCCCCTGCGGCATATCAACAGCACTGTGGACCGGATAACGGCTTGGCTGGCCTGGGTTCAACTCGCCCAGGTGATGATGTGATCGATCCACTCACCGGCATGGGCTTCGTGTATCACCTTGCCGCGCACCGACTGACCCGCCTGATGCATGGCAGAGCGACTGCCGGTGATCAGCGGATGCCATTCGGGCAGGGTCTGCCCCTCGGCCAGCAACCGGTAGGCACAGGTCGAGGGTAGCCAGTCATACTCGGCAATCTTGTCATGGGTGATCTGCAGGCAGTCCGGCTCTTTTTTAAAGCGGTTGCCGTAGTCGGAGCACTGGCAGGTCTTGGTATTGAGCAGATCGCAGGCGACGTTGGTGAACACCAGTTCGTCGGTGTCCTCATCGATCAGCTTGTTCAGGCAGCACTTGCCGCAGCCATCGCACAGGGATTCCCACTCCGCATCCGTCATCTGCTGCAGGGGCTTTTCCTGCCAAAAAGGAGTTGGCTGCATTTTCTCGACTTGCTGCATGGAAGGGGCTCGCTAAATAGACCAGTAAAGCGCGTGGTTATACGCCTTATGGCCCGACTTTTCAAGGTGGGCGGCGGTCTGCGGTAAGCGTTGGGCTTCGCAGGCTCAGCCACAATCTACAAAGCAGAAAATAATGTAGGTCGGTTCGAAGTGAAGTCTAACGTTTATCAGCCATAAAAAATGCCGCCCAAAGGCGGCATTTTTATCAGAGATAACAGGCTAACTAACTTACCAGCCGGTTACTTCACGCAGGGCCTTGCCGATATCGGCCAGGGAACGCACGGTTTTTACGCCGGCATCTTCCAGGGCGGCAAATTTCTCTGCTGCCGTGCCCTTGCCGCCGGCGATGATGGCGCCCGCATGACCCATGCGCTTGCCAGCCGGGGCTGTGACGCCCGCTATGTAGGAGACCACCGGCTTGGTGACGTGGGCCTTGATGTAGGCAGCCGCTTCTTCCTCGGCGCTGCCGCCGATCTCGCCGATCATCACTATGGCTTCGGTCTTGGGATCGTTCTGGAACATCTCCAGGATGTCGATGAAGTTGGAGCCTGGGATGGGGTCGCCACCGATACCGACGCAGGTGGACTGGCCGAAGCCCTCGTCCGTGGTCTGCTTGACCGCTTCGTAGGTCAGGGTGCCGGAGCGGGAGACGATACCTACCTTGCCCGGCTTGTGAATGTGGCCCGGCATGATGCCGATCTTGCACTCACCCGGGGTGATCACACCCGGGCAGTTCGGGCCTATCATGCGCACGCCCGTTTCCTGCAGCTTCACCTTGACCTCGAGCATGTCCAGGGTCGGGATGCCTTCGGTGATGGTAACGATGAGCTTGATGCCCGCATCGATGGCTTCCAGGATGGCGTCCTTGCAGAAGGGCGCTGGCACATAGATGACGGAAGCGGTGGCGCCTGTGGTTTCAACCGCATCACGCACGGTATTGAACACCGGCAGGCCCAGGTGGGTGGTGCCACCCTTGCCTGGCGACACGCCGCCGACCATCTGGGTACCGTAGGCAATCGCCTGTTCGGAGTGGA
This sequence comes from Aeromonas sp. TS_SC_11, assembly GCF_057318915.1. Classification (NCBI taxonomy): domain Bacteria; kingdom Pseudomonadati; phylum Pseudomonadota; class Gammaproteobacteria; order Aeromonadales; family Aeromonadaceae; genus Aeromonas; species Aeromonas sp. TS_SC_11. Next base: position 3,251,693 of record NZ_CM170470.1, on the reverse strand, counting down.
AGGTACCCTGACCGCCGGTGAAGCCCTGGCAGATCACCTTGGTGTCTTTGTTGATCAGAACGCTCATTATTTGGCCTCCGCTGCTTTAACCACTTGCTGAGCTGCGTCAGTCAGACTCGTTGCAGCGATGATATTGAGGCCGCTGTCGGCCAGTTTACGGGCACCCAGTTCGGCATTGTTGCCTTCCAGACGCACTACCACGGGCACCTTGACCCCCACTTCCTTGACCGCGCCGATAATGCCTTCCGCGATCATGTCGCAGCGCACTATGCCGCCGAAAATGTTGACCAGCACGGCCTGCACCTTGCTGTCGGAGAGGATGATCTTGAACGCCTCGGTCACACGCTCCTTGGTGGCGCCGCCGCCGACGTCCAGGAAGTTGGCCGGTGAGCCGCCGTGCAGATTGACGATGTCCATGGTGCCCATGGCCAGACCCGCGCCGTTGACCATGCAGCCGATGTTGCCATCGAGCGCCACATAGTTCAGCTCCCACTGGGCGGCGTGCGCTTCACGGGGGTCATCCTGGGAGGGATCGTGCATCTCGCGCAGCTTGGGCTGGCGATACAGGGCGTTGGCATCGATGTTGATCTTGCCGTCGAGGCAATGCAGGTTGCCCTGAGCCGTGATCACCAGCGGATTGATTTCCAGCAGCGCGAAGTCGCAATCCAGGAACATCTGGCCCAGACCCATGAAGATCTTGGTGAACTGCTTGATCTGATCGCCGACCAGACCCAGCTTGAAGGCCAGCTCGCGGGCCTGATAGGCCTGCGGGCCCACCAGGGGATCGATGGCGGCTTTGTGAATGAGTTCCGGGGTTTCGTGGGCAATCTTTTCAATATCCACGCCACCTTCGGTAGAGGCCATGAAGACCACGCGACGGCTGCCACGATCGACCACGGCGCCCAGATAGAGCTCCTTGGCGATGTCGGTGCAGGATTCCACCAGGATCTTGGTCACCGGCTGACCGTTGGCGTCAGTCTGATAGGTCACCAGATTCTTGCCGAGCCAGTTCTGGGCAAAGGCGCGGATCTCGTCCTTGCTCTTGGCCAGCTTGACGCCGCCCGCTTTACCGCGGCCACCCGCGTGGACCTGGCACTTGACGACCCAGGTGGTGCCGCCAATTTTATCGGCCGCTTCGGCCGCTTCCTGCGGGGTTGCACAGGCATAACCTTCGGAGACCGGCAGGCCATACTCGGCAAACAGCTTTTTTGCCTGATATTCATGCAGATTCATAGATGCTCTATCCGTGTTGTAGGTATTTCCGTCCGGGGCTCGTGTTTCTCAATCCCCTGTGAAGGGGGCCTCAAGGGCCCCTTGTTATCTTTCTAATTCGCTCAGAATTTTGCTGATTGCCTAGACATCCAGCAGCAGACGGGTCGGGTCTTCCAGCAACTCCTTGATGGAGACCAGGAAGCCCACCGACTCACGACCGTCGACGATGCGGTGATCATAAGAGAGGGCCAGGTACATCATCGGCAGGATCTCGACCTTGCCGTCCACCGCCATGGGTCTGTCCTGGATCTTGTGCATCCCCAGGATGGCGCTCTGGGGCGGGTTGATGATGGGGGTGGACATCAGGGAGCCGAACACACCACCGTTGGTGATGGTGAAGTTGCCGCCAGTCAGTTCATCCACGGTCAGCTTGCCGTCACGGCCCTTGCCAGCCAAGTCTTTGATGGCCTTCTCGATGTCGGCCAGGCTCATGTTGTCGCAATCGCGAAGCACAGGGGTCACCAACCCGCGTGGGGTAGAAACGGCGATGCTGACGTCGAAATAGTTGTGGTAAACGATGTCGTCACCGTCCAGCCCGGCGTTCACTTCCGGGTAGCGTTTCAGGGACTCCACCACCGCCTTGACGTAGAAGGACATGAAGCCGAGCTTGATGCCGTGCTTCTTCTCGAAGATCTCGCCGTACTGCTTGCGCAGCTTCATGATGGGCGCCATGTTGATCTCGTTGAAAGTGGTCAGCATGGCAGTGGTGTTTTTGGCTTCCAGCAGACGCTCGGCAATACGCTTGCGCAGACGAGTCATGGGCACGCGCTTCTCGGTGCGACCCACCAGTGGCGCTACTGCTGCCACGGGCGCAGCAGCGACCGGTGCGGCGGCAGGTTTGTTGCCACCCTTGATGAAGGCTTCCACATCTTCCTTGGTGACGCGACCGCCCTTGCCGGTGCCGGTCAGCTTGGTCACGTCGATGCTGTGTTCAGCCACCAGGCGGCGTACCGAGGGGCTCAGGCCATCGGCGCCGTCATCGGCAACCGCTTCCACCGGCTTCTCTTTGGTCTCTTCACCGGCCACGGGAGCCGGCTTGAGCATGGCGATCAGCTGGCGGGACAACACGGTCGCCCCTTCCGCTTGCAGGATGTCACCCAGAATACCGGCTTCCGGCGCGGGGACTTCCAGCACGACTTTATCGGTTTCGATGTCAACCAGTACTTCGTCACGGGCAACCAGATCACCCGGTTTCTTGTGCCAGGTGGCGATGGTGGCGTCCGCCACTGATTCCGGCAGGTCCGGTACCTTGATCTCGATAGTCATGTAATCAGTTCCTTGTTACTTCTTGTTCAGGGCTTAGGCCAGAGTAAGGGCGTCTTCCACCAGGGCTTTCTGCTGCTTGGTATGGACCGACATATAACCGACGGCGGGTGAGGCCGAGGCCGGGCGACCGGCATAACGCAGACGGGCACCGCTTGGCAGCACGCCATCGTAGTGATGACGGGTGCAGTACCAGGCGCCCTGGTTCTGCGGCTCTTCCTGACACCAGACGAAATCGGTGACATGGGCGTAATCGGCCAGAATGGCGCGCACTTCCGCTTCAGGGAAGGGATAGAGCTGTTCGATACGCACCAGCGCCACGTCCTGCTGTTCGGCCTTGCGACGGGCATCGAGCAGGTCGTAGTAAACCTTGCCTGAGCAGAACACCACGCGCTTGACCGCTTTCGGATCCAGAGCATCGATCTCGCCGATGGCATTCTGGAAGGTGCCTTCGGCCAGCTCTTCGAGCTTGCTCACCGCCAGCGGATGGCGCAGCAGGGATTTGGGCGACATCACGATCAGCGGACGGCGCATGGGGCGCACCACCTGACGACGCAGCATGTGGAATACCTGAGCCGGGTTGGACGGTACGCATACCTGCATGTTGTGCTCTGCGCACATCTGCAGATAACGTTCCAGCCGCGCGGAGGAGTGCTCAGGCCCCTGCCCTTCGTAACCGTGGGGCAGCAGCATGGTCAGACCGCACATGCGGCCCCACTTCTGCTCACCGGAGGAGAGGAACTGGTCGATCACCACCTGGGCGCCGTTGGCAAAATCGCCAAACTGGGCTTCCCAGATGGTGAGACCGGCCGGCTCGGCGCTGGCATAACCATATTCAAACGCCAGTACCGCCTCTTCGGACAAGACGGAGTCGAAAACTTCGAATGGACCCTGTTCATCGTGGATGTTGCACAGCGGCGTGTAGGTGCTGGCATCGTTCTGGTTGTGCAGCACGGCGTGGCGGTGGAAGAAAGTACCACGGCCCGAGTCCTGCCCCGTGATGCGGATGCGGGCACCCTTGTCCACCAGGGTGGCGTAAGCCAGGGTCTCGGCAAAACCCCAATCCAGCAGCTTCTCGCCCGCAGCCATCAGACGGCGGTCTTCGTAAATCTTCTCGACCTGACGCTGCAGCGTGTGGGCAGCCGGATACTGGCTGATGCGCTCACCCAGTGACTTGAGGTGATCCATCGCCACAGTGCTGTCATAGTGCATGGCCCAGTCGTGACCCAGATACGGGGTCCAGTCGACGGAATGCAGCTCCATCGGACGCCACTCCTTGACCACGCGCTCCCCCTTGTCCAGGGCATCGCGATAGTCGTTGACCTGGGTGGTGGCCAGCTCCTGGCTGATGCTGCCTTCGGCTACCAGCTGATCGGCGTAGATCTTGCGCGGAGTCGGGTGCTGCTTGATCTTCTGGTACATCAAGGGCTGGGTCGCGCTCGGCTCGTCCGCCTCGTTGTGACCGTGACGACGGTAGCAGACCAGCTCGATCACCACGTCGCGCTTGAAGGTATTGCGGTAATCCAGCGCAATCTGGGTCACCAGCACAACGGCTTCAGGATCATCACCGTTGACGTGCAGCACGGGGGCCTGCACCGCCTTGGCGATGTCGGTGCAATATTCGGTGGAGCGCACGTCACGCATGTTGGAGGTGGTGAAACCGACCTGGTTGTTGATGACGATGCGCACAGTCCCGCCCACGCCATAGGCACGGGTCTGGGACATGTTGAAGGTCTCGGCAACCACACCCTGACCGGCGATGGCCGAATCGCCGTGAATGGTGATGGGCAGGACGCTGGAGCCATCCTTGTCGCCACGTCTGTCCATCCGCGCACGGACGGAACCGATGACAACCGGGTTGACGATCTCGAGGTGAGACGGGTTGAAGGCGAGCGCCAGGTGAACGTTGCCGCCCGGGGTGGCGAAATCGGAGGAGAAGCCCATGTGGTACTTCACATCCCCTGTGCCCCAGGACTCGCCATGCTTGCCGGCGAACTCGTCGAACAGCTCTTGTGCCCGCTTGCCAAGCACGTTGATCAGCACGTTCAGGCGGCCACGGTGGGCCATGCCGATGACGGCCTCTTTGCAACCTTGCTCACCGGCGCGACGGATCAACTCCTTGAGCATGGGCACCATGGCATCGCCCCCTTCCAGGGAGAAACGCTTGGCACCAGGGAACTTGGCACCCAGGTATTTTTCCAGCCCTTCGGCAGCGGTCAGGCTCTCGAGAAAACGGGTCTTCTCTTCGAGGCTGTAGTTGCCCTTGGCCTCGATGGATTCGAGTCTGTCCTGCAGCCAGCGTTTCTCCTCGGTAGAGGTGAGGTGCATGTAATCGGCACCTATGCTGCTGCAGTAGGTTTTCTTGAGCGAGGCGTAGAGATCGGAGAGCACCATGGTCTCGCGACCGATGGCATAGGAGCCGACATTGAAGGTGGCCTCCATGTCTGCGCCCTGCAGGTTGTGGAAAGCAGGATCCAGTTCGGCAACGGTTTCACGGGTCCAGAGACCAAGGGGATCCAGATTGGCATTCTGGTGACCGCGGAAACGGAAGGCGTTGATCAGTTGCAGCACGCGCACCTGTTTCGCATCCACTTGCGGATCGGAGACGGGGGCACTGTAACGGGAGGGATCCTTGGCCAGACGACGGAAATAATCGCGGACTCGGGAGTGAGGTTGTTCAACCGCGTGGCCATTGACCTGGGGCAGCTCGCTAAACAGGCTGCGCCACTCTTCGGCTACGGATTCAGGGTCTTCCAGGAAGGATTCGTACAAATCCTCAATATAGCTTGCATTCGCACCAGCCAGGTGAGATGACTCCAACCAGGCCTTCATCACGCCGTTATGCATTTCTATCCCTTGTACATCTTGTTCACTGCAGCGCAGCTTGTAGGGTTTAAATAGCCATCCAGCCATGGGGTCGGATGGCTATCCAGAGGTCGGGCCTGGCGCGTGACGCCCTGGCCCTGATACTAAACAGCCCGATTGAGCAGCATCGACTTGATCTGACCGATGGCTTTGGTCGGGTTCAAGCCCTTGGGACAGACGTTCACGCAGTTCATGATGCCGTGGCAACGGAACACGCTGAAGGCGTCATCCAGGTTACCCAGTCGTTCGGTGGCGGCGGTGTCGCGGCTGTCAGCCAACCAGCGGTAGGCTGCGAGCAGACCGGCCGGGCCGATGAACTTGTCCGGGTTCCACCAGAAGGAGGGGCAAGAGGTGGAGCAGCAAGCACAGAGAATACACTCGTACAGGCCATCCAGCTTGGCGCGCTCTTCGGGGGATTGCAGGTGCTCACGCACGGGCGGCAATTTTTCATCGTTGATGAGGAAGGGTTTGACCTTCTCCCACTGGGTGTAGAACTGGGTCATGTCGATCACCAGATCGCGGATCACCGGCAGGCCAGGCAAGGGGCGGATAACGACGTTATTGCCCTTCTTCAGCAGATCGGAGAGCGGGGTGATGCAGGCAAGACCATTCTTGCCATTCATGTTGAGACCGTCTGATCCACAGACTCCTTCGCGGCATGAGCGGCGGAAGGCGAGAGTGGGATCCAGCTCTTTCAACTGGATCAGTGCGTCGAGCACCATCATGTCGGAACCTTCAGGAATATCAAGACGATATTCCTTCATATAGGGGACGTTATCAACATCCGGATTGTATCTGTAGACAGAGAATGTGACGTTCATGTTGTTTGGCTCCGCAATCGTTAAGTCCGCACCTTGGAGAAGAGAGATGGGAATGCCTCCCACCTCTTCACAGACCGGCGAATGTAGCGATACGCCGATAATGTGCCCTTCATGGTGCTTGTCTCCACCATCGGTCAGTAAGTCCGCACCTTGGGTGGGAATGCCTCGCGTGTTTTCGGAGACATGTTGACAGCGCGACGGGTCATGGACTCGGTGTCCGGATGATAGAGGCTGTGGCACAGCCAACCCTCATCGTCGCGATCCGGGAAATCGAAGCGGCTGTGAGCACCACGACTCTCGGTACGGAAGTTGGCCGCCACCGCGGTGGCGAACGCCGTCTCCATCAAGTTGTCCAGCTCCAGGCACTCGATGCGCTGGGTATTGAACTCCTTGGAGGTGTCGTCCAGACGGGCATTCTTCAAACGCTCGCGGATAAGCTTGAGCTCGGCCAGCCCTTCGGCCATGGCGTCACCTTCACGGAATACGGAGAAGTTGTTCTGCATGCAGGTCTGCAGGTCCTTGCGGATCTGGACCGGGTCTTCCCCGTCGCGGGTGTTTTCCCAGCGATTGAAGCGGGCCATGGCAGCGTCGATGTCAGATTCGCTGGCATCGCGACCGTGGTCCATCTCGCCCAGGGTATTGACCAGGTGCATGCCGGCCGCGCGGCCAAACACCACCAGATCCAGCAGCGAGTTGCCGCCGAGACGGTTGGCACCGTGCACGGAGACGCAGGCTATCTCCCCGACCGCAAACAAACCGACCACAGGAACGTCATTGCCGTCTTTATCCTGGGCCAGACACTGGCCGTTCACGTTGGTCGGCACGCCGCCCATCATGTAGTGGCAGGTCGGGATAATCGGGATGGGCTCTTTGACCGGATCCACGTGGGCGAAGGTGCGAGAAAGCTCGCAGATCCCTGGCAGACGGGATTCCAGTACCTCTTTGCCGAGGTGATCCAGCTTGAGCTTGATGTGCGGGCCCCAGGGACCATCGCAACCACGGCCTTCGCGGATTTCGATCATGATGGAACGAGCCACCACGTCGCGACCGGCCAGGTCCTTGGCGTTCGGCGCGTAACGCTCCATGAAACGCTCGCCATCTTTATTGAGCAGATAGCCACCTTCACCGCGACACCCTTCGGTCACCAGTACCCCTGCCCCGGCAATGCCGGTCGGGTGGAACTGCCAGAACTCCATGTCCTGTACGCCGACGCCAGCACGCAGCGCCATGCCGACACCGTCACCGGTGTTGATGTGGGCATTGGTGGTGGACTGGTAGATTCGACCGGCACCGCCGGTGGCAAGCACTGTGGCCTTGGCCTTGAAGTAGACGACTTCGCCGCTCTCCATGTCGATGGCGGTACAGCCGACGATGTGACCATCCTGGTTTTTCACCAGATCCAGCGCGTACCACTCGGAGAAGACGGTGGTCTTGCTCTTGACGTTCTGTTGATAGAGGGTGTGCAGCAGGGCGTGACCGGTACGGTCAGCAGCCGCCGCGGTACGGGCCGCCTGCTCGCCACCAAAATTCTTGGACTGGCCGCCAAACGGACGCTGGTAAACGGAGCCGTTGTCGAAACGGGAGAAGGGCAAGCCCATGTTCTCCAGCTCATAGATGGCCTCGGGGCCTGTCTTGCACATGTATTCGATCGCTTCCTGGTCTCCGATGTAATCGGAGCCTTTGACGGTGTCATACATGTGCCATTGCCAGTTGTCATCGTGGGCATTGCCCAGCGCAACCGTGATCCCGCCCTGGGCGGAAACAGTATGAGAACGGGTCGGGAAGACCTTGGACAACAGAGCGCAGCTCTTGCCGGATTGGGCAATCTGCAGCGCGGCGCGCATACCGGCACCACCGGCACCAATCACGACCGCATCAAATTCACGAGTTGGAATAGTCACCTTACACACCCCACAGCACGACGAAACCAGTCATCAGATAGACAAACAGCACCACGACCAGCGCAAATTGCAGTGCGCCACGCAGTCCCACCGGCTTGATATAGTCAGTCAGCACCTGCCACAGACCAATCCAGGCGTGGATCAGTACGCACAGCAGGGTCAACAGGGTGAATACCTTGGTGAAAGTTTTGGCGAAAAAGCCGGTCCATACCTCGTAGTTGATGTCATTGAAGGCGACAAAACCAACCAGATAGAGGACGTAAGCCGTCATGATGAGGGCGGTGGCGCGGATCAGGATGTAATCATGAACACCGCTGCGCCCGAATGTTGCAGAATTGGTTACCATACCAGTACCCCCGCCAATACCGCCAAAATCGCGGTGATCACGAAGGCCACACGGGCACTCTGATTACCGGATTCCAGCTCTTCCCAATAGCCCATGTCCATGACCAGGTGACGCAGACCGCCCACAATGTGGTAAGCCAGCGCAGTCAGGATCCCCCACAACACGAATTTGACCAGGAAGTTGTCCATGATGGACACCACTGTTTCAAATCCTTCGGGAGAGGCGAGTGAAGTACCAAGCATCCACAGCAAGATAGAGAGCGCCACAAAGGTGATCACCCCTGAGACACGATGCAAGATGGAAGCGATGGCGGTGACAGGAAAGCTGATCGTCTGTAGGTCGAGGTTTACAGGTCTCTGTTTATTTTTCACGGCTTTGCCCACTCAGCTCCATTGAGCACGTTAGTTATTGTTTTTACACGCTTATGAGGGCACGGAGTGGCATTTGTTAGGTTTTTGTTACCAAAACAACTCGGGAAAGCCAAAAATAACATTTTCAATATCACATCCGGCTTTGCGAAAGCGTTTCAAACACCGACAGCCATCACCCACGAGGCGCAGTATATCGGCGGGCTTAACCAATGACAATCAATTAGCTACAAAGAAAACTCAAAACCGTAAACCAGATCTCACAACTCATTTAACAAATCATTAATGATCATCCAGCAAAATTGACAACGACCCTGAACTCTGTTTCAAATAAGGCGCTCCAGCCGCCCTGGTACGGGTCAGAACCTTTGCCAGCGTCATCAAACTCGTAATAAAGTAGAGCTGGAACCAATTATAAAAGAGCAAAGGAGACGTGCTATGGCTGATAAGATAGCCACCCTACATCTGCCCGGTAAAGACCCGGTAGAACTACCGATCCTGTCAGGGACTGTCGGACCCGACGTGATTGACGTCAGAAAATTGGGCGCGCAAGGGTACTTCACCTTTGACCCCGGATTTATGGCAACCGGTGCTTGTAAATCATCCATTACCTATATCGACGGCGATCAGGGTGTCTTGCTGCACCGTGGTTACCCCATCGCCCAGTTGGCCACCCAGGCCAGCTACCTCGAAGTCTGCTATATCCTGCTGTACGGCGAGGCACCCACCAAGGCACAGTACACGGAATTCGATCGTCTGGTCACCCGCCATACCATGGTGCACGAACAGATCGCCTTCTTCTTCCGCGGCTTCCGTCGTGACTCCCACCCCATGGCCATCATGTGCGGCGTGGTCAGTGCGCTGTCTGCCTTCTATCACGATGCGCTCGACATCAACAATGAAGAGCATCGCGAGATCTGTGCCTTCCGTCTGCTCTCCAAGATGCCGACCCTGGCCGCCATGTGCTACAAGTACTCCATCGGTCAGCCGTTCATGCAGCCGCGTAACGCCCTCTCCTATGCCGGCAACTTCCTGCACATGATGTTTGGCGTGCCGACCGAAGAGTACAAGGTCAATCCCATCGTCGAACGCGCCATGGACCGCATCTTTACCCTGCATGCGGATCACGAGCAAAACGCCTCCACCTCCACAGTGCGTCTGGCCGGCTCCTCCGGTGCCAACCCGTTTGCCTGTATTGCCGCCGGGATCGCCTCCCTGTGGGGTCCGGCCCACGGTGGTGCCAACGAAGCTTGCCTCAAGATGCTCGAAGAGATCGGCTCGGTGGAACGCATTCCCGAGTACATCGCCAAGGCCAAGGACAAGAACGATCCCTTCCGTCTGATGGGTTTCGGTCACCGTGTCTACAAGAACCACGATCCCCGTGCCCAGGTGATGCGTCAGACCTGTCACGAAGTGCTGGAAGAGCTGCAGATCAAGGATCCGCTGCTGGAAGTGGCCATGGAGCTGGAACGCATTGCGCTGTCCGACCCCTACTTCATCGAGAAGAAGCTCTACCCGAACGTGGACTTCTACTCCGGCATCATCATGAAGGCCATCGGCATCCCCATGTCCATGTTCACCGTGATCTTCGCCATCTCCCGTACCATCGGCTGGATTGCCCACTGGAACGAAATGCACTCGGATCCGGATCAGAAGATCGGTCGTCCGCGTCAGCTCTATACAGGGCAGCCACTGCGGGAATTCACTCCTATCGATCAGCGCTGATGCCCTGAGTCGACATGGTTTGTTACCAAGGCGGTCATTGACCGCCTTTTTATTTGCCGCTCTAATGCCCCTTTTCGATCAAAAGGAGTCCATCATGAGACCACTCTTCCTCAGTGCCGCCCTGCTGCTCACCGCTTGCCAGAGCGCCCCCGCCACGTCACAGGAGGAAACCCTCTACATCAACAGCCAGCTGGTTGACTGCGTCGGTGTCGGCCCCATGCAGTGCATGCAGGTTCGCAACGATGAACAGCAAGCCTGGAGCCTCTTCTACCAACAGATTGAAGGATTTCAGTTTGAACCCGGCTACCGGTACCGCTTGACCGTCAGCAAGGAGCAGCTCACCGATGTACCGGCGGATGCCCCCTCCCTGCGTTATCGCCTGCTCAACATCGTCAGCAAGCAGGCTGCCCGCTAAAGGCTTGCCATCAAAGGCATCGTTTGGAAATGATTGTTCAGTTCCTGGCCGCATTCTGATAGGCTGGCAAACGCACACATTAATTAATCAGCGTACCCAGGCAGCGATGCCCTCTCACTATGATCACGATCCGTACCACCAGGGCCAACGACTGGCCCACTATCATGGCCATTCAGGACGAGTGCTATCAGCAGCTGGATCCTGAGCCCCTCGAGGTCATGAGCAACAAGGCCGACCTGGCTCCCGACTGCTGCTGGGTGGCCGAATATCAGGGCAAGGTGCTGGGTTACCTGCTCTGCCATCCCTGGCAAGCCCACCAGCCACCGTCCCTGTCGGTACGGATGCAGACCCTGGCGGGAAACGACGAGTTCTATCTGCACGATCTGGCCGTCTCAAAGCAGGCGCGCGGCAAGGGCGTTGGCCAGCTGCTGCTGGAGACCGCCCTTACCTTTGCCAGTGAGGAAGGTTATGAACATGTGGGTCTGGTAGCGGTACAGGGCGCGGCTCGCTTCTGGCACAAACAGGGCTTTGTCCCTGCCGCTACACCCAAACCACTGAACGAATATGGTGAAGGCGCCGTTTACATGCGGCGGCCCCTGCCCGATCCTGCTTGAGGGTCACCCCGCAGCCAATAAAAAAGGCGCCTTTCGGCGCCTTTTTTCACATCATCGAGTCATCAAGCCTTGAACTTGCTGAATACCAGTGATGCGTTGGTACCGCCAAAGCCGAAGCTGTTGGACATGACGGTATTGAGATCGGCCGCTTCGTACTCGCGTACTATGGGCAGACCTTCGGCCTTCTCGTCCAGAGTCTCGATGTTGATGCTGGGGGCGATAAAGCCATGTTCCATCATCAGCAGGGAGTAGACAGCCTCGTGCACGCCGGCAGCGCCCAGCGCATGGCCAGTCATCGCCTTGGTGGCGGAGATCTTGGGGCCCTGGGTGCCAAACAGGGTCTGGATGGCTTCCAGCTCCTTGGTATCACCGACCGGGGTAGAGGTGCCGTGGGTGTTGATGTAATCCACCTTGCCAACACCCTGCATCGCCATCTTCATGCAACGCACGGCGCCTTCACCGCTCGGAGCAACCATGTCGTAGCCATCGGAGGTGGCACCGTAACCGGTCAGCTCGGCATAGATGTGAGCACCACGGGCCAGGGCGTGTTCCAGCTCCTCGACCACCAGAATGCCGCCGCCACCGGAAATGACGAAACCATCGCGGTCAGCGTCATAGGTACGGGACGCTTTTTCCGGGGTGTCGTTGTACTTGGTGGACAGGGCGCCCATGGCGTCGAACTGTATGGTGGAGGACCAATCCAGCTCTTCACCGCCGCCGGCGAAGACCACATCCTGCTTGCCCAGCTGGATCAGTTCCATGGCGTGACCGATGCAGTGCGCAGAGGTGGCGCAGGCGGAGCTGATGGAGTAGTTCACACCCTTGATCTTGAACGGAGTGGCCAGACAAGCGGAGGTGGTGGAAGACATGGTACGCGGCACCATGTAGGGACCCACCCGCTTGACGCCTTTTTCACGGGCGATATCACAGGACTCCGAGGTGTTCTTGCCGGAGGCACCACCGGAACCGACAACCAGGCCGGTACGCTCGTTGGAGACCTGATCTTCCTGCAGACCGGCATCATCAATGGCCTGTTGCATGGAGAGATAGGCATAGGCCGCAGCGTCACCCATGAAACGCATGACTTTACGGTCGATCAGTTCAGACGGCTCGAGTTTGATGTTACCCCAGACACGGCTGCGCAGGTTGTGCTGCTCGAACTGCTCGGAATAGGTGATGCCGGATTTACCTGCTTTCAGGGAGGCCAGCACTTCTTCCTTGTTGTTGCCGATACTGGAGATGACGCCGATACCGGTGATCACTGCTCTTCTCATTAATTCATCTCGTCTGGAAAAACTGGCGCCAAGTCTACCCGCTTTCGGCTGCCAAACTGGTCTGCTTTCACGTAGAATGCCCGCGTTCTTATGACGCGAGCAGAGGGAAACGTGAGTCAAACATCCTTACATCATGCCCGATTGGACTGGAATGAAGCGGGAACTCCAGTCTCCAGTGACTTCGGGGATGTGTACTTTTCCAATGATAACGGTCTAAGTGAAACCCGCTACGTCTTTTTGCAGCAAAATGGGTTGCCAGCGCGATTTTCGCACCACAATAGTGACAGTTTCGTGATAGGTGAAACAGGTTTCGGCACAGGCCTTAACTTTCTGGCGACAATGAAAGCCTTCCTGGAACAGGCACCCCAAACCGGCAACGGCGCCCGTCTGCACTTCATCAGTTTCGAAAAATTCCCCCTCACCCGTGACGATCTTCGCAAGGCGCTGGCCGCCTGGCCCGAGCTTGCCCCCTTCAGCCAGGCACTCATAGCACAGTGGCCACTGCCCGTCCCTGGCTGCCATCGTCTGCACTTTGCGGGCGGCCGTATTCGGCTCGATCTCTGGCTTGGGGACATCAAGGACATGCTGCCGCAAGTACCTCATGGTGAACAGGGGCTGGTGGATACCTGGTATCTGGATGGATTCGCACCGGCAAAAAATCCCGAGATGTGGACGCAAGACTTGTTCGACGGCCTGGCCCGCCTTGCTCGCCCCGGTGCAACCCTCTCCACCTTTACCAGCGCCGGCTTCGTGCGTCGTGGCCTGATTGCCGCCGGCTTTGCCATGAAGAAGGTCAAGGGCCATGGCAGCAAGTGGGCAATGCTGGCAGGCGAGCGGGTAGACAAGAAACCACAGCGCACCATTGCCCCCTGGTATGCCAGACCGGCGGGGCGAGACGGCGAGGTAGTGCTCATCGGCGGCGGCATCGCCTCGGCCATGACGGCGCTCTCTCTGGTAGAGCGGGGACGCAAGGTCACTCTGCTTTGCGAGGACAATGAACTGGCCACCGGTGCCTCCGGCAATCGACAGGGGGCACTCTATCCCCTGCTCAACGGCGAGCACGATGCCTTGTCACGCTTTTATTCACTGGCCTTTGGCTATGCACGCCAACGGCTGCTGAGCCTGGCCGAGCGCCATCCCATCGCCTTTGATTTATGCGGTGTGGTACAGCTTGGCTATGACGACAAATCCACCGCCAAGCTGGCCAAGATGCAACAGGGCCCCTTCCCGCCCGCGCTGATGCGCCCGCTGACGCCCGCTGAAGCCGAACACGAATGTGGTCTGCCCTCGGGTCATGCCGGGGTCAGCTATCCGTTGGGGGGCTGGCTCTGTCCGGCCGACCTCACCCGCGCAGCAATAAAGGAGGCGCAGGCAAGCGGTCTGCTGCAAGTGGAGTACGATTGCCCTGTCACGGCTATTCATGAGCAAGTGGATGGCTGGATGGTTGCAAGCCGTGAGGGTCGTCAATGGCAAGCCCCCAATCTGGTAGTGGCTGCCGGTCATCAGTTGCCAGCCCTGCTCCCCTTTGCCGAGCTGCCGCTCTATCCGGTGCGCGGTCAGGTGAGCCATGTACCGACCACCGCAACCCTGAGCCAGCTCAAGACGGTGCTCTGCTACGATGGCTATCTCACGCCAGCCCATGATGCAGAACACTGCATCGGCGCCAGCTATGGCCGCAATCAGAGCACACAGGCATTCAGCGCAGAAGAACAAGCTCAGAACCAGGCTCGGCTGCAAGCCTGCCTGCCGGACCAGGCCTGGCCAGCAGAGGTGGATGTAAGCAGCAATGAGGCCAGGGTCGGCGTGCGCTGCGCCAGCCGGGATCACCTGCCGGTGGCCGGGCCGGTAGTCAGGTTGGCAGGGCTGGCGGATCACTACGCCCAGCTTCAGCGTGATCAGCAAAACGCTGCACCACTGCCGCTTCATCCGGGCCTCTACGTGCTGGGGGCACTCGGTTCGCGGGGCCTGTGCTCGGCGCCCCTGTGCGGCGAACTGCTCGCCAGCGAGATCTGCGGCGATCCCTTGCCACTGGCCACCGACCTGCTGGAAGCGCTTCATCCTGCCCGCTACTGGATACGCAAACTGCTCAAGGGCAAGCCCCTCAATTAGCCCATTGGTGCAGCTGACGGCTTGGATACAATAAAAACGGGCTCCCCGATGGGAGCCCGTTTTATCGCTTGTCATGCATGTCGATGTGCTAGATGCCTTTGGGCCAGACCAGCCCCAGTTTGCGGCCATGATCGGTCTGCTGCTGCAACAGAGTGAAACGCTCACGGGAGCGGGCAAGCACCTCCTGCCCCTGCTGCCAGGCCTGATATTGCAGGGCGGCGCAATCACGCGCCACCGGCAGTTGTACCAGCTTGATGCCTAGCAGGCTGACGCTCTCCAGCAGTATGTCCTTGTGGCGGCTCTCGTAGTCGAACATGGCGCCCACCAGCGCGTCCCACTTTTGCCGCTCGGCGGCGGAAGCTCTGGCCTTGTCCATCCAGTTCGGCACCATCACCTTGATGCGGGTCATGACCCTGACCTGTTCCAGCTCGCAGCGGCTCACCCCGGGGCGGGTCTGCAGTTGCCAGGAAAGTTGGTAACTGGCCATGCCGATATGGCCTCTGGCCTGGGCAGGCCCCTGTTTTGCTATCTGCCGGGCCACACTGGCGACATCCTGCCCAAAAACCCGATAAAACTGGAAATCCACCTTGATATCCGGCTCCACCTTGATGCCGGCATAATGCGACGTTTCGGCCCCGACCGTAGCAGCATGGAGCAAGAGTGCCACCATGAAAACTTTGCTGACCATGCCCATTTATGCTGCCTTGACCTCGTTGATGACTGAAGTGTTATTTTAATTAATAATCAACGTATTAATAGACGAAACAAGAGATTAACCGCGTTCCCGTCGGCAGTCATCTACTCCCGTCACAAAGACTATGTGCCAGCCAGACAAGTCGCAACCCCGCGTCCCCATTGATTTGCAAGCGAGATCACAAGTGATGACCAACATCATGGTGAGTTACCCCTTATTAGATAATAATCGCCGAGTTTTCTGTTGATGCTTTCCGCAATTGACCAGATTAACCGCCAAGTTAACCCATGAAATGCATCCACCTTCATTTCGTACTCAGGAACTCACTCTATGATGGAACTCCTTATTGGTACCCTGGTCACCCTGACCGTGGGGCGCTACATCTTCAAGGGCTACTCGGCCACCGGGGTGCTGCTCAGCGGCGGTTTGCTGCTGCTGACCATTACCGCCCTGATGGGCAAGACGGTGCTGCCCGCCAGCGTCACCTCCACCGGCCATGTCGCCACCGATATCTTCGAATATGTGCGCTTCCTGCTGGTGGATCGTGGCGGTGGTCTGGGCATGCTGATCATGGTGCTGTGCGGTTTTGCCGGCTACATGAGCCACATCGGCGCCAACACCATTTTGGTGAAGCTGGCCAGCAAGCCGCTCGGCATCATCAAATCCCCCTACATACTGCTGGTGGCCGCCTATCTGGTGGCCTGTGCCATGTCGCTGGCGGTGAGTTCTGCCACCGGTCTGGGCGTACTCTTGATGGCCACCCTGTTCCCGCTGATGGTCAACATGGGGATCTCCCGTGGCGCCGCAGCCGCTGTGTGTGCTTCTCCGGCCGCCATCATTCTGGCACCCACCTCGGGTGACGTCGTGATGGCAGCCCAGGCCGCCAACATGGAGCTGCTCGACTTTGCCTTCAAGCTGACCCTGCCCATCTCGCTGGTGGCCATCGCCGCCATGGCGGTCGCCCACTTCTTCTGGCAGCGTTATCTTGACCAGAAATCGGGCGAGCACAACGAGCCTGTCGCACCGAGCGATCTCATCACGGATGCTCCCGGCCTTTACGCCATACTGCCGTTTACCCCCATCATCGGCGTGCTGCTGTTTGACGGCAAAGTGGGCCCCAAACTCGACATAGTGACCATCATCGTCATCTGTCTGGTGCTGGCTGCCTTGCTGGAGCTGGTGCGCAAGCGCAACGGCAAGGATCTGCTCGAGGGTCTGCAGGTATGCTGGCGCAGCATGGCAGATGCCTTCGCCGGCGTGGTCATGCTGCTGGTGGGTGCCGGTGTGTTTGCCCAAGGTCTGATGGGGCTGGGCTTCATCGCGAACCTCCTGGATCTGGCCCAGAGCTTTGGCACCGGCGGTATCGTCATCATGCTGGTACTGGTGGTCATCACCACCCTGGCCGCCTTTACCACAGGCTCCGGCAATGCTCCCTTCTACGCCTTCGTGGAGCTGATCCCGCACCTGGCCACCAGCCTTGGCGTCAATCCCGCCTATCTGGTCATCCCCATGCTGCAAGCCTCCAACCTGGGTCGCACCATCTCGCCTGTCTCCGGCGTGGTGGTTGCCTGTGCGGGCATGGGCAACCTCTCCCCGTTCGAGGTGGTCAAACGCACCTCGGTACCGGTCGCCGTCGGCCTGGTGGTGGTGATCCTCGCCACCCAGATCATGGTTCCCGCCTGAGATCTGCATTGGACCAACAGGATTCCCTGAGCAGGCTCCCGCTTGGTCCTTCTCTTCCCTTACTAGCCCGGCGTACTGCCGGGCTAGTATCTTCCCCCGAGGTTGGAGTAGACTCGGTGCTCTTTTTCTCTAAGGAGGACCGAGATGAGTATTACGGTTCAACTTGCCCATTTCAGTGACTGCCACTCCCATTTCGATGGCGCCCCCATGCGCTTCTTCCCTGTTGGCGAGTCAGAATGGCGCACCCCGTGTGGCGGCTATGCCCGCATTCTTACCAGACTCACCGCCCTGCGCCAGCAGGCTGATGCGGCGGGCCAGACCTGCCTGTTCCTGCACGGTGGCGATACCTTTCAGGGGTCACTCTATTTCAACCGTTTCAAGGGACGGGCCAATGCCGACTTGCTGAGCCTGTTGCGACCCGATGCCATGGTGATCGGCAATCACGAGTTCGATCTGGGCAACGGTCCTCTGGTGGAATTTTTGCGCCAGCTCGATTTTCCCGTGCTGGCCGCCAACCTCGACAGCAGCCAGGAGCCGGCCGATACCCCGCTGCGCCTGCAGGGCCTGCCCATGCTTCATGATGCCAGCAGTCCCTGGCACAAACGCATCATAGACGGCGTCCCCTTTGCACTGCTTGGCATCACGCTGCCGCAGATGGCCGCCATCGCCAATCCGGATCCCCATACCCGCTTTCATGGTATCGATGACACCCTGACCGCCGCGATCGGCGAGATCAAGGCTGCGGGCATCCACCACATTATTTTGCTTAGCCACCTGGGACTGGAGCAAGACAAGCGCCTTGCTGCCCGCTTTCCGGAACTGAGCCTCATCATTGGCGGCCACACCCACAGTCAACTGGGGGATCTCGCGCCCTTGGGGCTCGAGAGCGATGGCAGTTATCCGTTGATGGTGAACGACGTGGCTATCCTCCATGCCGCCCACAGCGCGCTCTGCCTGGGGGTATGCGAGATGGAGTTTGATGCCAGCGGACGTGTGAGTCGCAGTCAAGGCCAACTGGAATGGTTGCCCTGGCAACCCTGGCCGTTTGCCTCAGAGCCCCCCGCCGGGCTGTACTTCTGCGAGCCGGCCCCAGAGCTCGAGCAGCATCTGGCCAAACGCTACCGGCCCGAGCTCGAGACCATGACCCAGCGCATCGTGACCCATCTCGCCGGGCCGCTCCATCATCAGCGCCTGCCCGATGCCAATCTGCCCGCCGGCAGCCAGGTTGCCCCCCTGGTGGCCCACGCCATGCTGATCGGTGCCCGCGAACAGGTTGGTCAGGTGGATTTCGCCCTGCACAACGCAGGGGGGGTGCGCTGCTCCCTGGAGCCTGGTCCCTTGAGCGAAGCAGACATCGCAGGTCGCCTGCTCCCGTTTGCCATCCCCCTCACCCTCTACCGGGTGCATGGCCATGAGCTGGCTGAGGCGCTGGAAGGCGCCATCGACAACGCCACCAACAACGGCGTGACGGGCAATGGTAACGGCAGCTTCCCCTACACAGCCGGGATGCGCTTCTGTTATCAGGCTGATCGTCCCAAGGGGGCCAGGATCACCCGTCTGGAGTGGGAAAGCGCGCCAGGCTGCTGGCAGCCAGTCGAGGCAGACGCCATCTATCGGGGAGTATCCAGTGCCTATACCGCCTCCGGCAAAGAGGGCTACACGGCGTTGGCTCGCACCCTGACCCAGCACAATCAGGAACTCGGTATTACGCTGGCGGATGCCTTCATCCGCTGGGCCCGTTATCTGCCCGAGCTCGCAACCCTGCCGGAGCTGGTGGAGTATCACGGCCCTCACGCCATGCCGTGAGTCGGCGGGTAAGGGACTCACGTTCCCGCTTCTCCTTCCTGTGTCAGAAAAAGTGCCGCTTTCTTGCCAGGAAGCGGCACTTTTGCAAATTATTTCAAGCACATTACCCTCGCCCATTGCATAGCGCAGTCAGGCTCGGCAAGATAGGCCCGCTTTCGAGACTTCCCAGCAGGAACAGGTCACCCATGAATCATGCCATCCGTTTTACCGCTCCTCGTGTCAATCCGGGCCTAAGGCCGCTAGTCATCCTGCTCACCGGTCTGCTGGCATTGCTGTTTTGTCTGCGCAATCCGCTGTTTCATGGCATGGCCCCCGGTTTCGATGCCTCGTTGTTTGCGGTGATGGGCAAGATGTGGAGCGAGGGGGGCGTGCTCTACCGGGACATGATCGACATCAAGGGCCCCATGATCTTCGCCCTCGATGCGCTCGGTTATCATATGGGCGGTTTCTTCGGGATCTGGCTGCTGGAGTGGGCGCTCTGCTGGCTCGGTCTGCTGGCCAGCTGGCAGGCATTCGCTCAGCTTGGCCTCTCCCTGCGCGCCCGCCTCGGCACCATGCTGGCAGTGCTGGCGCTCTACAGCACCCGCTATTACTACGGCAACATGACCGAGGACTGGACATTCCACCTGGCCCTCATCGCCCAGTGGGCCTTCATCACCATGCTGCTGGACAAACGCTTCAGCTGGGGGCCAGCCCTGGTGGCGGCGCTGACATTTGCCATCGTGGCCTGGATGCGCACCAACAACGGCGCCTTCTGGGGCGCCTGGTATCTGGTACTGTTCTGCCATTGGTGCCTGCGCGAACAGTGGCGCTGTGCCTTCGCCCTGCTCTTTTCCAGCCTGCTGGGTCTGGCCCTGATTGGCGGCCCCCTGTTCGCCTACTTCCAGCACCACAACCTGCTGGCCGAATTCAAGTATTACGCCTTCGATATCTTCTTCGAGGGCAGCTACGGCACAGGCTTCTCGCCGGATGTGGGCAGCGTAGGCCTGCTGCGCACCGGCCTCATCATGCTGCTGCCCGCCTTCATCGTCCTGATGATGGGCCGGCGTCAGGAGTGGTATCTGCCCGCTCTGTGCGCCACCCTGTTTGGCGTGATCTTTACCCTGATTGCCAACTCTGTCTCCGGCCATGTGTTTGATCACTACGACGTTCTCTATCTGCCGCTGGCCCTGCTGCCGCTCGCCTGTCTGCTCGATCGCAGCGAACAGCAGGCCGATGGTCTCGGCCTGCTCTGCATCTCGCTGGTGGTGTTGACTGCCAGCTGGCTGCTGGCCCAGCAGCTCGGTTATGGCTGGAGCACCAAAGAGTGGTCGCTGGAACGAGTACGGGAAGTGCTCGGCAACAGCCTGCTGTGGGCCTTGCCCGTGCTGATCCTGGTGCCCCTGTGGCGCGCCTGGGATGTGCGCAGTGCCACCCCCTGGCTAGCCTCGCTGGCCATGCTTGCCCTGTTGCTCAACAACGCCTGGGAGGGCAGCCTGAAGGGCAAGCCGTTCAACCCGCCAGCCCAGATGCGGGTCGACCGGATCAAGGCCGAAACCGGCCCGACCGACAAGATCTGGGTCGATGGCATTCAGCCGCAATACTATCTGTGGACCGATCGCCAACCAGCGTCGGCCTACCTCTTCTTTGCCAACGTCAATCCGCCCTACGATGTGCGTGAGCGGGTGCTGGCCGACATCAAGCGCCAGAGCCCCAAGTTCATCATCGCCAAACCAGAGCGGGTTGCAGACGAGCTGAAAAAACCGACCACCCCATCCAGTCTCGCCTTCTATCAATATCTGGTGAGCCAGTATGAAGAGGTGGATCCGGGTCTCTATCGCAGGCGCTGATCCCGCTCCATCGCCGAAAAGGGCCGTCATTGCATGCAGTGACGGCCCTTTTGTTTGGGCAGACGACCCGTTTCGGGCAAGCGCAAGCCCTATCCAAGCCGACGCGGGATGACTACAATGACGCTCTTTTTTGATGTGACGAGTAACAAACCATGGCGGAACTGACCTATCTCGGGGGCTATCCAGACCCGCTCAAGGCCCAGGTACAACAGCTGATCGCGGCAGGCAAGCTTGGGGATATGCTGGAAATACGCTACCCGGACAGTCACCTGATCCAGAGTGACAAGGCATTGCTGGGTTACACCATGGAGTTGAAGAATCGCTACCTCAAAAGCTCGGCGCCCCTTTCCAAGGTGATCTTCGACGGCAAGATCAACGTGATCAAGGATGCCCTCGGTCTGCACACCTACGTCAGCCGGGTGCAAGGCAACAAACTCAAGGCCAAGAACGAGATCCGCATCGCCGCCCTGTTCAAGGAGGCCCACCCTGCCTTTTTGAAGATGATAGTGGTACACGAGCTGGCCCACCTGAAAGAGAAGGATCACAACAAGGCCTTCTACCAGCTCTGTCAGCACATGGAGCCGGACTATCATCAACTGGAGTTTGATCTCAGGCTCTGGCTTACTTGGCGTGACCTTGAGCGTGCCGCTCGCTGATCGATAGCCGTTTCAAGGAGGAAACATGACCTCATTTCGCCGCCCCCCGTTGCCGCGCCCCCGTTCCGTCATGTTCAAGGGATGGCTGATGGGAGTGTGGATCATGATGGCGCAGCTACTGGCGCTGCCCCTCACTGCCGCCGAGCGCTGGCAGAGCGATGCGTATCTCATCGACAGCTTTTTCGAAGTCGCCATGAAGCGGGAGTATGGCGAGGAGCAGAACGTGCGATTTGCCCGCTGGCAACAGCCCATCCGCCTCAAGCTCATCAACGAGTTTGGCGACAAGCCGCTGCAAACCGAAGTGGTCAAGATCCAGAGCCAGCATCTGGCTGGCATCATAGGCCACCCTATCATCTTGGTGAACGACAAACCCAACATCACGCTCATCATGACCGAACGTGCCCGGATGGCGAACTGGGCCAAACGGACCATGGGCCAGGATGCGGCCATCAAGACGGCGCTCAAGGAAGGACTGTGCATGGCCAATTTCGCCATCAATGCCCGTTACGAGATAGCGCGCGCCACCATCATCATTCCCGTGGATTACAGCCGCGCCAAGGGACGTTTTCTCGACTGCGTGGTGGAAGAGCTCACCCAGGTGATGGGGCTGCCCAACGACTCGGACAAGGTGTTTCCCTCCATCTTCAACGACAACAGCATCGACAGCTTCCCCACCGGACTCGACTATGTGCTGCTCAAGCTCGCCTATCACCCAGCCCTTC
Source organism: Aeromonas sp. TS_SC_11 (assembly GCF_057318915.1). Taxonomy (NCBI): domain Bacteria; kingdom Pseudomonadati; phylum Pseudomonadota; class Gammaproteobacteria; order Aeromonadales; family Aeromonadaceae; genus Aeromonas; species Aeromonas sp. TS_SC_11. The sequence continues at coordinate 3,229,330 of NZ_CM170470.1, read as the reverse complement.
ACGCCGGCATGACGGCCACCGAGGTACGCGCCGCCCTGCCTGTCGCCATCAAGGCACTTCGCGCCAATGGCGAGATCACCCAGGCCGACCAGAAAGTGCAGGTCAACAGCCTCAAACGGTGGGCCGGATTGTAAGCGCATCTATCTTCAGCAGAGGCTAAACAGCGCGAGTCGTAACATAGCCAGATACAGAAAACGCAGCCCAGGGCTGCGTTTCATTTGATCCGATAATCCGGTTTCAGGCCTTGCCAGCCTTATTTACGCTCACCCGGTAGCCATCTAGCTTCAGGAGGCGGCGTTTTCCGGCATCCAGCTGTCGGCGTTCTCCCACACCTCCTGCACCATGGCCTCCGCTAGCTCCTTGTCTTCCTTGCTGGCACGGCTGACCGTCATCGCCATGGCGCCGCCCGGCGCGACCCGCACATGCAGGTCGGGGAACTTCTCGCCCAACTGCTTGAGCAGCTCCTGACGCAGCGCCTCCATGGTAGTGGTGGGGATCTGATGTTTCTTGTCGATGATGATTTCCAGACGCATAGGATAAGTCTCCATGATTTATAACTGTATTTTTATACAGTAAAAATCAAAAGTAAAGGAGGGATTATCTGCTTCCCCAAGCAGGCCTTCAATCAAAGTTGCAGTGACGTCGCAGATAACCGGTTTTCCTGCTCCCGGGCGGCTCATACCCGTCCGTTTTATGCTCCATGCCCCCTTCATCTACCCTGATAGCGCCCTAAAAAATAGTTGATATTCATTCTCAACAGGAGCATGATTTAGTTGTTATAAGATAACATACCAATTCATAGAGCGAGTATCATGCGCCCCAACATTCACCCCGAATACCGTCAGGTCCTGTTTCACGATCTGACCGCCAATACCTATTTTCTGGTGGGTTCCACCCTCAAGACAGACCGCACCAAGCAGTGGGAGGATGGCAATACCTATCCCTATGTGACCCTGGATGTCTCCAGTGCATCTCACCCCTTCTATACCGGCAAGCAGAAGCAGATCGGCAAGGAGGGCCAGGTCGCCCGCTTTGGTCAACGTTTCGGCCAATTTTTCAACAAAGGAAAAGACAAGTCATGAAAGTGCTCTCCTCCCTCAAATCAGCCAAGTCGCGCCACCCGGATTGCCAGATTGTCCGTCGCCGCGGCAAGCTGTTCGTGATCTGCAAGAGCAATCCCAGATTCAAGGCTCGCCAGCGCTGAGCACGTCAATCCCTTCACTGACCCTCCGGTCGAAGGGCAATAGAGAAGACACCGGCTTGAGGCCGGCGTCTTCTTCACCATGGGTTTAACGCAGATCAGAGCAGGTGAACGGAGGCGGTGTTGGTGGTACCGCTCGGTACCAGAGCACCGGAGACCATGACGACCACGTCACCCTTCAGACCCATGCCGCTTTCCAGCGCCGCTTCTTTGCCGATGCGATAGAAATCGTCGGTAGAGGCGATGCTGTCAACCACATGAGTCACCACACCCTTGGTCAGAACCAGTTGGGCAGCAGTCTTCTTGTTGGTAGTGATGGCCAGGATCCAGGCTTGCGGGAAGTACTTGCGAATGGCCTTAGCAGATTTGCCGCCTTCGGTGGCAACCACGATCAGCGGGGCGCCCAGCTTCTCGGAGGTCTCGACCGCGCCTTTACAAACGGCTTCGGTGATGCGCAGCTTGTTGCTGTCGTTGGCAGCAGACAGGTTGGACGGCATAACGGCATCGGTACGCTCGCAGATGGTGGCCATGATGGTCACGGCTTCCAGCGGGTACTTGCCCTTGGCGGACTCACCGGACAGCATGACTGCATCGGTACCGTCCAGAATGGCGTTGGCCACATCGCCAGCTTCGGCGCGGGTCGGACGCGGGTTCTTGATCATGGAATCCAGCATCTGGGTGGCGGTGATAACCACTTTGCGTGCCTTGTTGCACTTGGTGATGATCATCTTCTGGGCGAAGATCACTTCTTCAACCGGAATTTCCACGCCCATGTCGCCACGTGCCACCATGATGCCGTCGGAGACAGCCAGGATCTCGTCGAAGTTGTCCAGGCCTTCCTGGTTTTCGATCTTGGAGATGATCTGGATGTTCTCGCCACCGTGGGCTTTCAGGTGCTCACGGATTTCCAGCACGTCTTCTTTCTTGCGAATGAAGGAGGCCGCAACGAAATCAACGCCTTGCTCACAACCGAAGATGAGGTCGCGCTTGTCTTTCTCGGCCAGGGCCGGCAGCTTGATGGAGACGCCCGGCAGGTTGATGCCTTTGTTCTCGCCCAGATCACCGCTGTTCAGCACTTTACAGATGACTTCACGCTCGGTGATTTCGATCACGTCCATGCCGATCAGGCCGTCATCCACCAGGATGCGGTTGCCGACGCGCAGGTCGTTGGCGAAACCGGCATAGGTCACGGCCACTTTGTCTTTGTTGCCAATGACGGTCTGGTCGGTGGTGAAGGTGAAGGTCTGGCCAGCGACCAGGGCAACGTCGTTGCCGCCTTCCAGCTTGATGGTACGGATTTCCGGACCCTTGGTGTCGAGCAGTATGGCTGCGTGCTTGCCGGTTTCGGCTATGACAGCGCGCAGGTTGCTGATACGACCGCCGTGCTCGGCGTAGTCGCCGTGGGAGAAGTTCAGGCGCATGACGTTCATGCCAGCATCCAGCATTTTAGCCAGCATTTCTTTGGATTCGGTCTTGGGACCTATGGTGCAGACGATTTTGGTCTTTTTCATATTTACTGACATGTACAGTCCAATGATTGAGATGAGAAATTGGCAATGCGTTGTTGTTTATGCGCCCAGGACAAGCCATAACAGCTCAATACGTCATGGGCGAGTGACCAGATACGGCAGAACAGGCGAGTCAATCAGGCGTAGCCAGACTCGCTGACCAGCACTATCGCGCCGGATCACATTATTCAAACCAGGTTGCGAGATCCCGGCGCAGGTTGTCAGAGCGCTTGCCGAAGATGGCCTGCACCTCCTGCCCTATGATGATGACGCCGATGGCGCCCAACTGCTGCAACGCTTCGCTGTTCACCGGCGAGAGCGCCTTGACCTTGACCCTGAGCCGGGTCAGACAGGCATCAAACGACTCGATGTTCTCTTTTCCACCAAATGCCGCCACCAGTTGCCGGATCCCCTCTTTATCCAGCCCGGACACAGCCTCTGGTTCCTGCCCTTTTTGCGATTTGTGGCCCAGTGCCAGACCAAACAGACGCTTGAAATCGTGCATGGATACCATGCTTGTCTCCCTTTTTTACCCGCAGCTCACGCACCGGGAAATAATCAAAAGAACCCGTCTACAAGACGGGCTCGGGGTTTACTGAACCGGACGGCTCAAGACACGGCAGCCATAAGCCTCCAGGGCAAGTTTCCCTGTCAGAGGCTGGCCGGTACTCATCTCCGCGTAAGCAGATGGCAGCAACACCGCTCTAGCCTCACAGGTGTAGTTCTGCAGGAAGATAAACTCCTGCTCACCATCGGTGCGGCGCTGTGCTGTGACCCCCGACGGCAGTTCGGTGGCCAGGGCCCGTGGCAAGCCCAGCTCTTCTATCAGCTTGCCGAAGAAGTCACGCTGGAACGCCAGATCGTTGCGCGAGGCGATGTAATAGGCTTGTCCTTTGCCATGGTCGTTGACCGTCACCGCCGGGCGGCCGGCATAGAAGTCGCTGTCGTAGCTGGCGAGAGCACGCGCCCCTTCCAACTGGATCAGATCGCACAATTGGGTCACCTCATAGGGTCCCTTCAGCCCCAGCTCATTGTCCGGCAGGCCACTGATAGCGTTGCGCTCATGGTCATAGAGACTATCGATCTCTTCTGCCCATATCCCGAGCACTGGCCGCAATGGCCCCGGGAAACCGCCGAGATGACAGAGATCCGTCTCGTTGACGATGCCGGACCAGTAGGTGGTCACGAAGCGCCCCCCCGCCTGGACAAAACCGTCGACCCGTTCGGCAAAGCCGTCGCGAACCATATAGAGCATGGGGGCAATGACCAGCGCATAAGGGCTCAGATCGCAATCTGCATTGATCACATCCACCGCGACACCCTGCTCCCAGAAGGCACGATAGTGCTCGGCCACCGTCTTCTCATAGAAGAGACCGGCATTACGGGGACCCTGGGCGTTGTCCATGGCCCAGCGGCTCTCCCAGTCAAAAATAATGGCGACTCTGGCTTCCACCTTGCTGCCGGCTACGGCAGAGATCTTGCTCAGAGTTTCTCCCAGCGCCTGCACTTCGCGGCCAACACGGGTATCGATATGGCCGACATGATCGACCACGGCGCCATGGAATTTTTCCACCGAGCCACGGCTCTTTCGCCACTGGAAGTACTGCACCGAATCGGAGCCATGAGCCACCGCCTGCAGGGAAGAGAGGATATGCATGCCCGGCTTTTTCAGTTTGCTGATGGGCTGCCAATTGGTCAGGCTGGGGGTTGACTCCATCAGATAGAAAGGTTTCCCCCCTTTTAGGGTGCGCATGAGGTCATGGTACATGGCGGTATAGGCCGCCAGGGTGCAATCATCCTCGGCATTGTGCCAGAGGGGGTAACTGTCCCAGGAGATGAAGTCGATCACCTTGGCCAGCTGCCAGTAGTCATAGTCGTAGAAGTACTCCATGAAGTTGGTCGTCGCGGGCAGTGCCGGGTTTTCCGCCTTCAGGGGGGCTATTTCGGCGGCACAGAAGTCGCTGACCTGGGCCGTGTTAAAGCGCTTCCAGTCCAGATTCAGACCATGGATGGTGCTTTCGCCAATGGGCGATGGGGACTCTATCTGCTGCCAATCGGTGAAGGTGTGGCTCCAGAAGGTACTCCACCACGCCTTGTTCAGTGCATCCAGAGTGCCGTAACGGGCTTTGAGCCAATCGCGAAACTGATGCTGGCACAACTCGCAATGACACTCGCCACCGTATTCGTTGGAGATGTGCCAGGCGATGACACCGGGATGGTTGGCGTAGCGTTTGGCCAGGGCACCGTTGATCTGGCGCACCTTGTCACGATAAACGGGTGAGCTCATGCAGTGATTATGGCGACCACCGTGCAATGCCTTGACCCGGTTTTTGTCGGTGCGCAGCACCTCGGGATAGGCCTTTGACAACCAGGCGGGACGTGCCCCGCTCGGGGTGGCCAAGAAGGTATAGATGCCGTTGGCGTAGAGCGTATCGAGCACCCGATCCAGCCATCCAAATTCATAACGCCCCTCTTCGGGCTCCAGACCCGACCAGCTGAAGATGCCGACCGACATCACGTTGCTGTTGGTCTGCTTCATCATCTCTATGTCTTTGGCCAGCACGGCAGGATCATCGAGCCATTGATCAGGGTTGTAATCGGCACCGTGCAACAGGACAGGCACCTTGCTGCTCAGGGGGGGAAACTTGAACATGCACTATCTCCATATAATGGACATCATCGCCGACGGACACACAGGCCCGCCGATCATGGGTGACTAGTTGAACGCCTTGATGGAAGGCAACACCTTGCCCTGGCAATCGAACAGCGACTGATTCTCGCGGGCATTGCCCTCTTTCCAATCATCACTGTTGTATTTCATGCCAGCCTTGGTGGCCCAGGTGGCGCCCTGTGTCGGCAACCAGGCCGGCTCCCAGTAGAAGACCCCCTTGCCGCGCCCTTCCGGCACCTTAGTGACTACCTGCAGCAGATCATGGAGATAATTGGCCTGCCCCTGCACCGTGGCGGGATACCCTGCATCATCCGCCTCTTTCGAGGTGAAGTTGTTTTCGGCGTTATCGCAGTTGGCTGTGGTATAGCCGTAGGCCGCCTCGACCACGATCAGATCCTTGTCATAGCGCTTGCTGATGTCATCCATGTTGTACTGGAGGGCATTCATGGGGCCGTTCCAGTAGATGTAGTAAGAGAGACCTATGATATCGAACGGCACCTTGCGCTTGGTTATCTCGTCAAACCACCAGATGAAGGTGTCATTCTTGGTCCCCTCCGCCAGGTGAAGCATGATTTTTATCTGCTCCCCATGCTCTTTGACTGCCTTGATCCCCGCATTCAGCAGACCCGCCAGACGGTCGAATTCTCCCCCGTTCTGGCCCCAGCTCTTGCCTTCCGGCCACAGCATGCCACCGTTGATCTCGTTGCCCACCTGCACCATGTCCGGCAACACACCGGCTTTGGCAAAGGCATCCATGGTGGTTTTGGTGTGTTGATAGACAGCCTCGGTCAGCTGGTCGATATTCATGCTGGCCCATGCCTTGGGCTTGTTCTGCCGGGCCGGATCCGTCCAGAAATCGCTGTAGTGATAATCCAGCAGGAACTTCATGCCATTGGCCTTGGCCCGCTTGGCAAGCTCTATGGTGGTCGCCAGATCATTGTTGCCGCCACCATAAGGCTTGCCATCAGCATCCTTGGGGTCGACCCATAACCGCAGGCGGATATAGTTGAAGCCATTCTCCTTCAGGATGGCCATGGCATCCTGCGGGTTGCCATGCTCATCAAAGAACTTGCCACCGTGCTTTTCCACCTCGGCCAACATGGAGAGATCCGCACCCTTGATAAAGTCAGCCGCCACCTTGACCGGCTGGATCTGCACCGTTTCAGCCGCCAGAACCGAGGGGGCCATCATGGTCAATCCAGTGGCCAGCATGGCCGCCACCAACAAACTGTTTTTTAATTTCATCGTTGAGGTCCTGTGTGATTAGCCCTTGGTTCCGCCTGCGGTCAGGCCGGAAACAAAGTACTTCTGCAGTGAGAGATAAAGAATGGCGACGGGCACGGCGATGAGCACGGCACCGGCCGCATAGGTGGTGTAACTGGCCCCCATCTTCTGGGCGACCAGGTTATAGAGCCCGATGGGCAGGGTGAATTGATCCGGGGTACGCAAGATGGTACTGGCCAGGATGAAATCACCGAGCGGGCCGGTAAAAGAGAAGAGGGCCACCACCGCTATGATGGGTTTGGAAAGGGGCATGATGATCTCGATGAAGATCCGGAAGTTGCCCGCACCATCCATCCGTGCAGATTCATCCAGATCTTTGGGGATGGCATCCAGATAGCCTTTCATCAGATAGGTGTTCATGGGGATCATGCCCCCCACATAAACCAGCACCAGCGCCAGATGGCTGTTGATCAGACCCAGCATCTGCGCCAGCACGAAGATGGCGATCAGGGCCGAGAACTGGGGCACCATCTGCAGCAACAGAAACAGCATCAGTCCATTCTGGCGACCGCGAAAGCGGAAGCGGGAGAATGCATAGGCGGTAAAGCTGACGCTGATCAAGGTGAGCACCATGGTCAGGAAGCTGATCTTCATGGAGTTCCAATACCAGGCGGCATAATCAATCCGGCCATCAAACAGCTCCTGGTAATGCAGGAACGACAGATTGTCAGGCATGATCGAGGTATTGAGCAGGCTGCTGCCCGGATTAAGGGAAGCCCCCACAGTCCAGATAAGTGGATAGATGATGATCACCGCGACCATCAACAGCAGCACATAACTGATGCCCAGCCGAATAAAGTTACTCTTTTTAACACTGTGTTTGACACTCATATTCCAGCTTTCCTTAGGCCATATCATCTTGCTTGAAGGAGTTGGTTGCACGGAATTGCCACAGTGCGATACCAACTACGAAGATGGACAGCAAAATCGTAATGCTGGCCGCGATGGAATATTGAGAGGAGGACATGGTCAATTTGTAAATCCAGGAGACCAGAATATCCGTACCACCCGCATTGGATCCAATTACAGCCGGGCCACCGTTATTGAACAAATAAATAATGTTGAAGTTATTAAAATTGAAGGTGTATTGGGTAATCAGGATCGGCGCAATCGAATATAGTACCAAAGGCAAGGTAATCGTGGTCAATTTGTGCCATGTGCTGGCACCGTCTATGGTAGCCGCTTCATACAAATCGTCCGGAATAGCCTGCAATACGCCAGTGGTCATGGCGAAGACAAACGGGAAACCCAACCAGGTTTGCATCAGGATCAATGCCGTTTTAGTCCAGAAAGGATCCGTCATCCACTGCTTGGGCTCAATACCTAATGACGCCAGAATGCCATTATTGATCACCCCAAAGGTTTCATTGAACATGCCGGCAAAAACCAGAATGGTGACAAAACCGGGCACTGCCCATGGCAATATCAAAATGGTGCGAATGAGCGCTTTAAACCTGAGGTCTTTCTGATTGACCAGGATCGCCAACAGGACACCAACCGAACATTGCAATGTGGTCGCAATCAGGGTCCAAATCACTGTCCACTGCAATACGTCCAGCAAGGTGGAACGCCACAGATCCAGACGAAATATATTAAAGAAGTTTTTCAGCCCAACCCAGTCAACCAGCTTGGCCGGTGGCGTGTGATACAAATCGTAGTTGGTAAAGGCAATAGAAAAACCAAAAATAATAGGAAAGACCACCACGAACACCAGCAGAATAAAACCCGGGGTGATCATCAGATAAGGGAAACCTTCACTCAACAAAAGCTGATATTGTTTTCTGATACCAGATAATGCATAGCCCTGATCCCGCTTTTCACCACAGAGATAAGCATCGCGGAGCCCCCAGTAATAGATACCGACACCAAACGTCGCGATCAAGACACTGATCACCCCTTTAGCCAGCAGAAACACCGAGTTATCTCTTGGCAACTCGGTCCCCAGCGTAAATAGCCCCCAAAATCCTTGTTGTAAAAAGTCATTGAATACGCCAAGGAAACAAGACATGACGATAAAAAACAGCGCACCTTTGATAAACTGCTTGTTATAAAACTGACCAAAGCCCGGGATCAGCGATAATAATGCCGCAATCTTGGCGTGCTGGGTTTTTAAACCAACCTGTGCGATTTCGCTGGAATCGACAACCACAATATACCTCCTATCCTTAAAGAAACATGGGTAGCATCAAGCAGCTTAATACTACCCATGCAGGCAAGGCGTAACGCCTGCGTATCGTTAATCCCGGTTTGCGTGGTTTGCCTCAATCTGCATATTGATGGTTTTAACGGCACCATTCAGGGCAGCCTTGACATCTTGCTTGCCGGTCACGCTCAATTGCAGAGCGCTATTGGAGGGCGTCCATACTTCTTGCATTTCCGGTACACTTGGCATGGGAACGGCATAACCGGCCTGGATGGCAACGGCCCTTGCTTTCTCATCCCCCTTGATAACCGGATCATCAATCAGTGACTTGACGGGTGGAATCTCACCTGTCTTCTCAAAACGAATTTTGGCGTATTCAGGCTGGTTGATAAATTCGATGAATTGTTGAGCCAACTCCTTCTGAATGGAATAAGTAGAGACGCTGTATCCCTTTACCCCAAGGAAAGATCGCATGTGCTCGCCATTTGGCAGAGTGGGCAGTGGTGCCACCCCATAATTCACGCCGGCGTCCTGGTAAGGTTTGAATGCCCAGGGGCCTGTAATAACGGCAGCAGCTTTTTTCTCGGTAAACAGCGAGTCGATGGCATTGGCACCTGTCTCACCGACGATCCCTGCCGGGAACAAGCCATCCGCGTAGAACGATTTGAGGAAGGTGACCGCATCAATCGTCCCCTGATTGGCCAGCCCGATATCGTTCACATTCAGGGAACCATTGGCATTCTGGCCGAAAATATATCCCCCCATACCGGCAACGACGCCATATGAGTAATAAATCTCGTCAAATTTGGCTAGCAGACCATATTTATTGGCGGCGCGCTGCTCTTTGGAAACTTTGATCAAGTCATCGAAGGTTTCCGGTGCTTTTGGCAGTATGTCCTTGTTATACACCAGCACTATGGTCTCGACCGCTTTAGGAATACCGTACAACTTGCCTTCATAGGTCTGCGCATCCACGGCGGGCTTGGTAAAGCTGTCCATGTACTTGGCATCCACCTTGAGTTCGGACAGCAGCCCCTGCACCACGGCACCACCGACCTGATCATGGGGAATGACCAGTACATCGGGACCTATGCCTGCCGGGCCATCCAGCCGCAGCTTCTCGATTTGCTGCGCATATGGCATCTCCTGGATCTTCACTTTCACCTTGTACTGGGCTTCGAATGCCTTGATCGCATCTTCAATGCCATTGGACTTCTTGATGTCTTCCCACACCAGCAGCTCACCCTCTGCCGCCATCACCCCATGGCTCAACAGGCTGCCCGCCCCCAATGACAACATAATCACTGCTGTTAACTTATTGATTTTCATCTTTTATCCTTGTCCATGTTCAAGCGAAAATGATTGTTTCGTCGTGTTTTTTGCCGTGTATCAAACCAATGTGTGTAATAATTTCACTCTTTCCAATCACACGGGTATGACTCTCTGTCTACCAAGCCACTACACAATCTCAGCAAGGGTTGCAGGCTGCGTTGCCAAAAAACGCGACAAATTACATAACTAATTTATTAATAATCCACTTTCAGTTCTGCACCATGAGATCCGGTATGCTTTCCCGGTACACCTCACCAGGCCACTCCTCCATGAACTCACCCGAGAGGGCCGCCACAAGGGTAACGGTTACACCGAATGTGATTACGGTAAGCGGAGCACGTCATATCTACCAGCAGCATATGCAAAGGTTGTGATCTCATACACAAAAGAAACAGCATTTTGTGCAAGCGGTTACACTCCACTGTTATATTCCTGCCACAAGTGATGTATGCAGTCGTCGCGAAGCGGGTTTCCGGCTGTTTATGTCTGGTTCCTGATGTGTTCCCCGTGTCACAAACGACATCGAGCATCATGACAGATTGGATTTATAATCAAGGAGTTAGCAGTATGGCGAGTATCAGTCTGAACAGTGTTGTCAAGCGTTTCGGCACCAACGTGACACTGCACAATGTGGATCTGGAGGTGGAAGATGGTGAATTCACCGTTTTTGTCGGCCCCTCAGGTTGTGGCAAATCAACCTTGCTGAGAATGATCGCCGGTCTGGAAGAGATCTCCGACGGCCATATCGCCATCGGGGGCACTGTGGTCAACGATGTTGCCCCTGCCCACCGTGGCGTCGCCATGGTATTCCAGTCCTATGCCCTCTATCCCCACATGACTGTGGCTGAAAACATGGGTTATGGATTGAAAGTGAACGGAGTGCCCAAGGATCAGATCCAGCATCAGGTCGGCATGGTTGCCAAGACGCTGCAACTCTCCCATCTTCTTGACCGCAAACCAAAACAGCTCTCGGGGGGACAACGGCAGCGGGTTGCCATTGGTCGTGCCATAGTGCGCAACCCCAAGGTGTTCCTGTTTGATGAGCCCCTCTCCAACCTGGATGCCGAACTGAGGGTCGAGATGCGCCTGCATATCGCCAAGCTGCACCAGGAGCTGAAAACCACCATGATTTATGTCACTCATGACCAGATCGAGGCCATGACACTGGCAGACAAGATAGTCGTGATGAACTACGGCAAGGTGGAGCAAGTCGGCTCACCCATGGATCTCTATTACAAACCAGTCAATCAGTTTGTGGCCGGCTTTATCGGTTCACCCAAGATGAATTTCCTGCCAGCCCAGGTCATTAGCTGGTCTCCCAGCCAGTTGGAGCTCGCACTGTCAGAGCAAAGAACCATCACCCTGCCCATCATCACCAACGAGCTGGCAGCTGGCAGTACTATCACATTGGGCCTGAGGCCAGAGCACCTGGTTCCTGGCGGTGATGGCATCCATCTCTCCTTCACCTGTGAAGTGGTTGAGCGCCTTGGCAACAGTACTTATCTGTTCGGCCAATGCTGTGGCATCGACGGCTTCAAGCTGCTGCTGCCCGGTGACAATGCCTTCAAGCCGTACCAGCAGCTCGATGTTTTCTTCTCACCTGAGCACTGCCTTGTCTTTGCCGCCGATGGCACCCGGATCAGCCGCTAACCCCTCTGCCTTCTCTACACCCGCTTTTATCCATGCCAGATTTGCCCCCGCCAATACCGGGGGCTTTTTTCTTCCCTGATCCCATGCCCTGCCGCTCACCCTTCACCTCAGACCCAAAGCACTCCCTTCCTGCAGCACAAAATACCAGCGAAATGAGAGCCGACTCTCAACCCTGTTTAAATCCTGTTTGGTTGAGCACCATGGCGGTGTAACAATGACCACAAACAGTGAAACGTTACACAAAATCAGTGAATTTGAGTACAAAGACACGCCGCTATAAAGCGTCGTGAAGTATGACTCACACTCACCAACCTCCTGATAAAGCCGGCTAAAAATACCATATTGGTGATCCTCATCGACGGTCAGCCATGTCACTCTCAACATGTAAGCGATACCAATGAAAATACCCATGCCACAGATATCCATCATCCAACGCCTGATATTGGGCTTTGGTCTGATCATCACTCTGCTGGTTCTCGCCGTAATGGTCTCGTTACGAGCAGGCAACCAGCTGGCCATGCAGGTCGACATCCTGACTGGCGAGGTTGCTCCCACTCTGGTTCAGAGTCGCTCGGTGACCAAAGACTTGTTTATGCAAGACAAGGCGCTGCGTGGCCTGCTCACCCTGCAGGCGAGCGATGACGTCAGCAAGGGACGAGCCGAGCTTGCACGCTGGCAGCAGGCGTTTGAACAGGACTTGGCACTGCTTGGCAACAAGGCCTCGCACCACCCGGCCATGATCAGCCGCATCCATGCCCTCACCGAGCAGCAGACGACCTATTGGCAGCTTGCAACCCAGATTGTTGACAGCTATGCCGCCAACCTGAAGAGCCAGCAGATCCTGACAGAAGACACCTCCCTGACCCGTGACAACAAGCGCCTGCAGGGAGATCTCGCCATGCTGGTTGAAACACTGGGCGCCCACTACACAGCCGGACTCAAGAATGCGCTGGTCAACCAGCTGGAGCTGTTATTCACCAATACACAGGCGGCGATGAAGCTGCAGGATGCGGCCCGTATTGCGGGGCAACTGGCCGGCAACCAGACACTCAGCAAGGCTATCCAGCGCCAACGCCAGACACTGGCGGCAGAACTGCTCAAGCAGGAGAGCGCCTTTGGCGGCAAGATAGATCTGGAGCAGTCGGTGGGCACCCTGTTTGACCGGGTGGTACAACAGAGCGCAGGCAACGCAGGTTTGCTGGCAACCCACCTTCGCCTGGCACAAGAGAGCGATCAACTGCGCAACCAGAGCACTCAGGCCACCCGTATCATCGACTCGGTGCTGGGTGAGCTGGCGGAGATCGACAACAGTATCGATACCCAGCTTGCCCAGCGAGTACAGAGCAGCAAACAGATCCTGAGCCAGCTGCAATCCCTGCTGTTTGTCGGTCTGCTGCTGTCGCTGGCCGTCAGCGCACTGGTGCTCTGGCGCATCATTCACTCCATCCGAACCCCCATCAAGCAGACCCTGACGGTGCTCGAAGCCCTGAGTCGGGATGACATGACAAGGCGCATCAGCCATCGGCAACAGGATGAATTCGGTCAACTGGCCAAGGGGATCAATGCCCTCGCCCAGGAGATGAGCAACATGCTGGGGCAAATTGTGATGGCCGCCAGCTCGCTGGGGGAGATGGCCAACCAGAACCAGTGTGCCCAGCTCAATGCGCAGCGACAACTGGAGCAGCAGCGCAGTGAAACGGCCAGTGTTGCCAGCGCCATGCTCGAGATGGAGCACACGGTACGCGATGTGGCAGAGAGCGCCGGACATGCCCAGCAAACGATCAAGGAGGTGTCGACGCAAGCCCGTTCCGCCAGCACCATGAGTGAAAACACCCTGATGCGCATGACCCAGCTCTCCCATCGTCTGGCGGATTCGCGCCGCATCGTCGAGGAGGTTCACGGGCTGGGCAACAACATAGGCAGCATTCTGGAATTCATCAGCCGGATTGCGGAACAGACCAACCTGCTGGCACTCAACGCCGCCATTGAGGCAGCAAGAGCCGGAGAACAGGGCAGAGGCTTTGCCGTGGTGGCAGACGAGGTACGCCAGCTGGCCAAGCACACCACAGAATCCACCACCACCATTCAGGCGATGATCACGGCGCTACAGCAGAGCGTGCACAGGGCCGTCACCACCATAAGTGGCTGCACCGATGTGATGGCACTTTGCGCCGATGACAGCGAGCAATCCCGTCACACCCTCATCCACCTCGCCAGCTCGCTGCAACAGGTGGCGGATCTCAGCATCCAGATCGCCATTGCTGCCCAGCAACAGCAGAACACCAGTCAAGAAATTGCCAGCAACATGAACAATATCAACAGCATCTCCGATGATAACCAGGAGATGCTGACCCACGTTGCCCACACCAGCAGTCAGTTGCAACAGCTCTCACAACAGCAGCTCACGCTGGTACAACGATTCAGCCTGTAACCGATTGCCGGTCGACACCGGCCGGCGCCACTGAGACACAACACAAGGAAACGACAATGCTCAAACACACGCTCCTGGCCGCTACCCTGCTTGGTTGCCTTCATCCAGTCTGGGCCGCCGAGGCCGATACGGCGCAGACTCGTCCTCTCTTCCTGCGCGGGGAGATGAACAACTGGGAGGCCCCGGCCGCCCAGCAACTGGTCCAGAGTCAACCTGATCTGCTCACCGTCACCACCAGCCTGCAAGCCAGCCACGGCGCCTACAAATTCAAGATTGCCGATGAGAAGTGGAAGAGTGATACCACCTACGGCCAGTTCGACCCCGCCAGCAAGGTGGAAGCCGGCAAGCCAGTCATCGTCAAGGCCGGTTACCAGTGGAGCGACATCAAGTTCACCCCCCTCGAGGATGGGGCCTACCTCTTTACCCTGGATCGCCGCGATCCCGCCAGCATCCAGCTGACGGTGAGCAAGGCGCAGTAACGCACCCATGGGCCGTCTCCGGCCCATATTACGTTTGCCCAGCACCTGCCTGGATGTGCCATGGCCATGGCGCATCCAGGCAGGCGATTGCCCTACAACCTTCCCCCTGCCCCGGGTTCAGCCATGAGCCCGACCCCTTTTCAATTACGGAGAAACAAGGATGAAACTGAGCTTGATCAGTGCTCTGGTGCTTGGCGCCAGCATGCTCTACCCGTCAGAAAGTACTGCCATGGTCAAGGGAGCCGACGTCAGCTGGCTAACCCAGATGGAGCAGTCCGGCTACAGGTTTTACAACGACAGTGGCAAGCAGCAAGATTTGTTGCTCACCCTGAAGCAGCACGGCATCAACACCATCCGGCTGCGGGTCTGGGTCAATCCGGCCGGAGGCTGGAATAGCCTCAACGATGTCATCGCCAAAGCCAAACGGGCCAAGGCGGCGGGCCTCGATATCATGATCGACTTTCACTACAGCGACAGCTGGGCCGACCCGGGTAAACAGACCAAACCGGCCGCCTGGCAGGGCTATACCTTCGAGCAGCTGATGTCCAACGTCTACTGGCATACCTACAACTCGCTCGTCGCCCTGAAGCAGGCCGGCATCACGCCAAAATGGGTACAAGTTGGCAACGAGACCAACAATGGCATGCTGTGGGATGACGGCAAGGCATCGGCCAACATGCGCAATTTTGCCTGGCTGATCAACAGTGGTTATGACGCCGTCAAGGCCGTCAACAAGTCGACCAAGGTGATAGTCCATCTCGCCAACTGCGAGAACAATGCCCTTTACCGCTGGATGTTTGACGGCCTCAAGGCCAATGGCGCCAAGTGGGATGTGATCGGCGCATCCATCTACCCCACCCAGACCGGCAATGGCGATTGGTTCTCCATGAACAACCGTTGCTATGACAACCTTGCCGATATGGTCAGCCGCCATGGCAAGGAGGTAATGATAGTGGAGGTGGGCATGCCCTGGGATGATCCGAAAAACAGCTACGACACCCTGGTCGACCTGCTCAACAAGATGAAATGGATCCCGGACAACAAGGGATTGGGCGTCTTCTACTGGGAACCCCAGAGCCATAACGGCTGGCAGAATTACTCGCTCGGCCTGATGGATCAAGGTGGCAAACCCACCTATGCCATGGATGCGTTCCTGCAAAACTGATCGCAACATCACCACTGATAGCAGGGGGAGCTCTTGGCATCCCCCTGCGCTTCAAACAAGCCTTACTCTTTTTTCGTCACCGATCTCACCGCCAGAGCCAAGGATCTGAGCGCCGGTAAAGCTCGGCCATCGGCATCAAACAGGGTCACATTATCCCACTCATTCCCCGCCCCCCGCTTCCAACCAGCCCCCGCTACCGCAATGAACTCGGGCTCCCAGTAGAAGAAACCCAACCCTCGCCCCTGCGGTACACCATGGATCTCGCGCAGCAACTGCCACAGGAAGTCGCTCTGCCCCACCGGGGTCATCGGATAGGTCTCTGGCCCGGTATCGGTGTAGATGTTTTGCTGCTGATCCCCATTGCCCTGTGTCCAGGGGTAAGCCGTTTCAACCACGATGACAGGACGGGAAAAACGGCTGCTAAGGTCAACCATGTTGCGAGCCAAATCCCTCATGGCGCCATGCCACACCGGGTAATAAGAGAGTCCCATCACATCGAAGGGAACCTTGCGGGCTAGGATCTCTTCGAACCAGTGACGACAACGCGCGTTATCGCCACCCGCATCCAGATGCAGTATGACTTGGCTCGAGGGTGACACTGCCTTGACGGCGCGAGCGCCTGCGGTAAGAAACAGGGCCAGATTATCCCAGTGAGGCAAACGCCCCTGCGGCCACATCATGCCATTGGAGATCTCATTGCCCACCTGAACCCAGGCCGGGGTGATCCCCTCCCTTTGCAAACGGCTCATCAGCTGGTGAGTAAATTGATAGAGCCGCTCGCTGACCACAGCCACGGACTTGTCACGCCAGGCAACCGGCATATGCTGCTTGCCTGGATCGGCCCACCAGTCGCTGTAGTGGAAGTCCAGCATGATCCTGAATCCCATCCGATGGGCCCGCCTGGCCAGAGCAATCACATGATCCGGGTTGTTATACCCCTCAACCCCGCTCTGATCCGCCGGGAAGCGATCATGCTCGCCGGGCTCATTCCAGACCTTGATACGAATGGCATTTATCCCATGACGCTTGAGGATAACCAGCAAGTCTTCTGGCCGCGCACCATCATAAAAACGGGCACCGGCCGCTTCCAGCTGCGGTAAATGGGAGACATCCGCCCCGATAATCATGGGCTCTCCCTCCTTGCTCATGGACGATGCACTCATCAGCAACATGGCTCCCAACAACGGTTGCCACCCCTTCCAACCCATCGGCGATCTCCTTGTCCGGGACAAAAAAGGGAGCCAATGGCTCCCTAATTGTTCAACCTGTGTGGTGCTTACCACCAGGCTTCGGCCTGTACCCCGAAGTTCCAGGTGCTGTCATCTTCCCCCCCATTGAATGACTCACCTTCACCATCTTTCAGGTAGCTGGCAAACACACGGATCTCTGGGCGGGCAAACATGCTGGGGCCGGCAGACCAGGCCTGCGCCAGGGTGTATTTTTGACCACTGGACTTGTCTTCAGCACCACTGGTCCAGGTCTTGGTGCTTTCATATGTACCGGCTTCAACCAGCGTCTTCATGATATCGGTCCAGGCATAACCGCCACGAGCCACTGCACTGAACAACTCAGTGTTGTCGTGCCATTCCTGCAGTTTTTCACCCTTACCATAGGTAAAGACATGGTTGACGGAGAACTTGTCACCCAGGGGAATATCACCGGTCAGGATCACCCGGTAACCCTTGGCGTCATCAGTGAGTTGCCAAACGTCATACCAGCCGCCCCCTTGGGAGATCATGTTCTGGGCAAGCCCCTTGTTCGCATACTGCAGCACCAGCTTCTCGTTGATGCCGCTGCCAGCAAAATACTGACTCATTTCTGCCGTCAACATGACACCGTTCTCGGGATCGTACTTGCCACCTGTGGCTTTCTGCTCATCGGTCGGATTGGGCATGGCATAGCTGACGCCCGCCTCAGTCCAGGCCCCTTCCCAGGGTGCCCAGCCGGCATACCGCAGATCCAGGAAGTTGACGTTCAGATCATTGTCGACAATCGAGTTATCGATATCGTTGCCATCAGAGCGGATCCACGCCAGCGAGAATGCACCCGGACCCGCCTTGAGGTTTTCAATACCGGCACCGGCACCCGAGATATTCCAGTATTTGGTATCGATGATGTGAAGATCGTGGCGCTGATAGAAGCGCTTGCCCGCCCAGACCACAGCATCGGGGGCAGCAGAGATCAGCCCCTTGGCTTTCACATTGAATTGACGCAGGGCAAATGTCGCATCTTCACTGCACTGCTTTTTATCAAAGTCACAGACAGTTGCCGTGCTTTCATAATCATTGGAACCATTGCTCTGCATGCTGAACATGCTGTCAACGTAGAAAACCTTGCCGTCCTTGTTGTAAACCTCCTGACCAATACCAATTTCGGTATAGGTATCACTTTCGTTACCCAGGCGTCCGACAAGGCTCTGATTGCCGGTTTGCATATCCCCATCTTGGGACACACCTACGCCGGATCGAAAATAACCAGAAAAATCAACAGCATTAGAACTAAATGCTGTCATTGACAGTGCCAGGGCAACGGATGTAGTCAGTAGCTTCACTTTCATAGTCATTCCTTTATTCCACTGTTGCATTGTTATCTTGATGAACGCTCACCAATCCAGAGGGAAAGCGCTTTCACTAGCCGGAGTGGATTATAGAAAGATTCAAACCAGCACTGACATGATGCAACTCACATAATTGTAATTATTACATCACATAAGCATTTAATTACTAAACAAACAATAATGGACGATTTTTAAGTTGATGATTACTAAGCAATAAAAAAATACAAACAGGATGTTATCGATTACACAGCTTATGCATTCAGGAAATCAACGGCGATGACGACATACGGAGATTGCAGCGGGTCCATCAAAAATGTGAGCAGCATCACCTGGTGCAAGACATGGATGGATGATGGCGCTGTTGCATCTGGACAGACATACGCAGCAACAAGAGGAAGAGGACACAGACAAGGAAGAGACAAAAAAGGCAAGGCACCTTGACGGCCTTGCCTGATGACTTATCGACAGCGGGGGATCAGGGGAATGTCAGTCAATACTCCGGACCGAATGACGGCGAACCAGAGTAGGGCTAAACATATGGGTCGTCTGGGGCAGGGGTCCCCCTTTTGACAAGGCGATCGCCAGCTCGGCAGCCTGGGTGGCCATGGCGATGATGGGATAACGCACCGTCGTCAAGCGAGGGCGCAAATAACGAGAAATCAGGACATCATCAAATCCGACCAGTGATAGCTCCTGCGGTACCTCAATACCATTGTCGCTCAGCACGGACAAGGCCCCTGCTGCCATTGAGTCGTTATAGCAGACCACTGCCGTCATATGCTGGCCTCGGCTCAGCAGTTCAGTCATCGCCGCCTCACCGCCCAGTTCATCCGGACTGCCACGGGAGATCAGGCGCTCATCGACGGCTATCTCGTGCTCTTGCAACGCATCAAGGTAACCCTGCAAGCGATCTTGTGAGTCAGAGATCTGATGATTGGAGCAGAGAAACCCTATCTTCTTGTGCCCTTCCTGGATCAGATGACGAGTTGCCAACCAGGAGCCATAACGATCGTCCAGCGCCACACAGCGGGACTCGTACCCGGGGACGATGCGATTGATCAGCACCATGCCAGGGACATAACTCATCATCTGGATCAACTCTTCATCCGGCAGCATTTTGGCATGCACAACCAGCCCCGAACAGCGATGGCCAATTAATTGCTCTATCACATGCTTTTCTTTGACGGCATCGTGATAGCCATTCCCGATGAGCAGGAAGTTACCCGTCGACTGTGCCACTTGTTCTACGGCTTTCACCATGGTGCCGAAGAAGGGGTCGGACACATCTGCAACAACCAGCCCCAGTGTCTCGTTGCTTTGATGGGCCAAGGCCCGCGCATTGGCGTTGGGATGGTAGTTGAGTTCATTCATCGCCTTGAAGACAGCATCACGGGATGCCTGACTCGCCTTGGGAGAATTATTGATGACACGTGAGACTGTGGCGACAGATACGCCAGACAGGAGTGCTACATCTTTGATTGTTGCCATGGATTAGCTTTTCCGGTGAACGGTACAAATAAAAACCATTATTTCATGGGTTCAAGATACTACCGGCATTTCCCATGCCTGACACGGCTTTCATCTAAAAAGCGGGAGCATCCTATCAATACATGTCGGCGGCAGTGTAACTCGCTTACATACACAAAATCCCGACAAGCCAGCTTTCCGAAGACCATTTGTGACAAAAATCACATTAAATGCACAGCCATCTTCCCTCCCCTTCCCGGCAAGAGCACAATAAGGGAAAGCGGTTACACAATAAAAACACCAACAGGAATGAGCACCAAGGAGCGCCACATGTTGAAAATCCTTGTCACCGGTGGAACTGGTTACATAGGAAGTCATACCTGTCTGCAGCTTATCGCTGCCGATATGACCCCCATACTGTTAGATAACCTCGCCAACAGCAAAGAAAGTGTTCTCGAACGTATCCAAACTCTCAGTGGGCAGCGCCCAGTGCTCTATCGGGGGGATGTGCGTGACGCCAGCTTGCTGGATCGGGTGTTCGCGGAACAGCAGATTGATGCCGTGATCCATTTCGCCGGACTCAAGGCCGTCGGGGAATCAGTGCAAAAACCTCTTGAATACTATGACAATAATGTCAGCGGCACTCTGGTTTTGTTGCAGGCGATGCAGCGTGCCGGGGTCAAGACGTTGTTGTTCAGCTCATCGGCCACCGTCTACGGCGAGCCGGATGCCATGCCCGTCCGAGAGGAGAGCCCAACCCTGCAAGCCACCAATCCTTATGGCCAGAGCAAGCTGATGGTTGAGCGCCTCATCAAGGACTTTGCCAATGCGGCGCCCGATTGGTCATTGACCCTGCTGCGTTATTTCAATCCGGTGGGCGCTCATCCAAGTGGCTTGATGGGTGAGGACCCACAGGGGATCCCCAACAATCTGATGCCCTATATTGCCCAGGTGGCGGTAGGACGCCGTGACAAACTCGCCATTTTTGGGGGTGACTATCCCACCCCGGATGGCACTGGCGTGCGCGATTACATTCATGTGATGGATCTGGCCGACGGGCATGTGGCGGCCTTGCAGACCAAGCTCGGGCAGTCGGGCGTTCATGTCTACAACCTGGGAACAGGACATGGCTACAGCGTTCTCGACATACATGCCGCCTTCTCCCGGGCCTGTGGCCGTGACCTGCCTTATGAAATAGTGCCACGGCGCGCGGGGGATATAGCCCAATGCTGGGCAGATCCCAGCCGGGCCCTCACCGAACTGGGCTGGCAAGCTCATCGCACCCTTGATGACATGACCGCCGATACCTGGCGCTGGCAATCACAAAATCCGAACGGCTATCCGACCCTATGAGTGGCCAGCACGAGGAGCATTTATCCATGCAATTTGAACCAACCGATCACCCGCATCGTCGTTATAACCCGCTGATCCAGCAGTGGGTACTCGTCTCGCCCCACAGGGCGAAACGCCCCTGGCAGGGTCAGCAGGATGAGCCGGATCGTACCCTGCGAGCCCCACACGACCCTGACTGTTTCCTCTGCGCAGGCAATACCCGCGTCACCGGTGACAAGAATCCGGATTATCAGGAGACCTTCGTCTTTACCAACGACTTTGCCGCCCTGATGACAGACACACCGGCAGCACCGGCCAGTGACGACCCCCTGTTCCAGCTGGAGAGTGCCCGTGGTACCAGCCGGGTGATCTGCTTCTCACCGGATCACAGCAAGACACTGCCCGAGCTGCCGCTCCCGGCACTCACCGCCGTGGTCAATACCTGGTGCGAGCAGACCGCAGAGCTGGGACATGATTATCCCTGGATCCAGGTATTCGAAAACAAGGGCAGCATGATGGGTTGCTCCAATCCACATCCCCACGGACAGATCTGGGCCAACGGCTTTTTGCCCAACGAAGCCGTGAAAGAGGACAACGCCCAGCGGGAATACCTTGCCAAACATGACCGCGCCATGTTGCTCGATTATGTCGAGCGCGAGCGAGCCGATGGCCGTCGCACCGTGGTTGAAACGGAGCACTGGTTGGCGGTCGTGCCCTATTGGGCCGCCTGGCCGTTCGAGACCTTGCTGCTGCCCAAGTTTTCGGTGGCGCACCTGCCCGCATTGAACCCGCAACAGCGGGCAGACCTGGCGCTCGCGATCAAGAAACTGACCAGCCGTTATGACAACTTGTTCCAGTGCTCTTTCCCCTATTCCATGGGTTGGCATGGCGCCCCCTTCAATGGCGCAGAGAACGACCACTGGCAGTTGCACGCCCACTTCTACCCGCCCCTGCTGCGCTCTGCGAGCGTGCGCAAGTTTATGGTCGGCTATGAAATGCTGGCAGAAACACAGCGTGATCTGACGGCAGAGCAGGCGGCCGAACGACTGCGTGCTGTGAGTGATGTCCATTTTCGCGAACAGGTTTGAGGTTGAGTTATGAGTATTGAATCACCACGCAGCGTGACTGATACCACGTTTTACACCCAATACGGTTACCATCCGACCCTCGCCATCCAGGCGCCAGGTCGCGTCAATCTGATCGGTGAACACACGGATTACAACGACGGTTTTGTGCTCCCCTGTGCCATTGACTATCAGACAGTGATCAGTGCGGCTCCTCGTCAGGACAGCCTGGTGCGAGTCATCGCCGCTGACTACAACAATCAGCAGGATGAGTTTGATTTGAGCCGTCCCATAGCGTCACGCCCTGAATACATGTGGGCCAACTATGTACGGGGAGTCATCAAGTACCTGCTGCTGCGGGGCTGCGAACTGACCGGTGCCGATCTGGTGCTCAGTGGCAATGTCCCGCAGGGCGCTGGCCTGAGCTCCTCCGCCTCTCTGGAAGTGGCCGTGGGGCAGGTATTCAAGGAGATGAATCACCTCGACATCAGTCAGGCCGATATCGCCCTCAATGGGCAACTGGCAGAGAACATGTTCGTCGGCTGCAACTGCGGCATCATGGATCAGTTCATCTCGGCTCTGGGTCAGCAGGATCACGCCCTGCTGATCGACTGCCGCAGCCTGAGGACTCGCCCCGTCCGTATTCCGGCTGGCATCGATGTTGTCATCATCAACTCCAATGTTCGCCGCGGACTGGTCGACAGTGAATACAATGCCCGCCGGGCACAATGTGAAGAGGCGGCCCGCCATTTTGGCGTCAAGGCGCTGCGCGATCTGACCATGACGCAGTTTGTCTCCCGAGCCGATGAGCTGGATCCCGTCGTCGCCCGCCGCGCACGGCATGTCATCTCCGAGAATGAACGGACCCTGGCCGCAGCCGATGCCCTGGCCAATGAAGACATGATCATGATGGCGGAGCTGATGGCGCTCTCCCATGCCTCGATGCGGGATGATTTTGCCATTACCGTGCCCGCCATTGATGCCCTGGTCGACATCATCAAGGAGATCATCGGCAGTCGCGGCGGTGTGAGAATGACGGGTGGCGGCTTCGGTGGCTGCGTTGTGGCGCTGGTGCCACATTCACTGACCTCGATAGTCTGTGAACAGGTCAATGCCCGGTATCCCCAGGTCAGCGGGTTGCAACCCAGCATCTATATCAGTAAACCCTCGGCAGGCGCCGGTATCCTCTGATGTCCCTGACGATGTCGCTATCGGGCACTCTTCGTAGCCATCACGAGTAGTGACATAGTCGGGAGAGAACTGACGCCGGCTTGAACGCGTTGCACCCTAGCCAGGCTCTGGCAGCAAAGACGTGGGCAAACATGGCACCGTCATCTCTCCCATCCTCTTCGACACCAGCAGGTCAATCGGCAAACAGGGACGTCAGTGACGTCCCTGTTTGCGGCCAATACCTGATGTCCTGATGCAATTCGCCCGTGCTTTGCTTCACCTGTCTGCAATCCCCTGTCAGAGCGGGGTGGCGCATTTGCGATATTCGGTCGGGCTGACACCGACCCGTTTCTTGAACACCCGTGAGAAGTAGAGCTGATCGTCATAGCCTACCTGCTGGCCAATGGCGGCGACCGACATGGGCGTGGTCTGCAACAGGAGCTTGGCCCGCATGATCCGTTGATCTTCGCGCCAACGCACTATGCTCACCCCCACTTGCTCGCGAAACAGGTGGGCCAGCCGCGAAGGAGACAAAAACACCTGCTCGGCCAGCGCCTCGACCGATATCTCAGCCGAAAGCGAGTCGCTCAGGATCTGGCACGCTTCGTGAACCCTGTGATCAATGGCGGGATATTCCGTCAGGGAGGAGGCCTCGTAACAACGGATGAGCAGCCGCTCCAGCAGGTTCATCGCCAGTTGCTCCGACATGGGCCTCAGCTGCTTGTGGGTCTCTTCGATATCGAGAAACAGCGCATCAAACTCCTCTAGCAATTGACCGTCTGCCAGATTCAGGCGCCCCACATTAGCGACCGCCCGCGGCCACTTGAGCCAGTCG
Organism: Aeromonas sp. TS_SC_11; assembly: GCF_057318915.1. Classification (NCBI taxonomy): domain Bacteria; kingdom Pseudomonadati; phylum Pseudomonadota; class Gammaproteobacteria; order Aeromonadales; family Aeromonadaceae; genus Aeromonas; species Aeromonas sp. TS_SC_11. The sequence goes on along the minus strand of NZ_CM170470.1, from coordinate 3,205,041 downwards.
GCCCAATAGGCTCTTGGCCGGAAATAGACCCAGCGGTGATACCACTCCCGGGCATCCGGTGCACGGCCGTAATGGTGCACGGCTGCGGGCGGGAAGAGCAGCAAGTCACCTGGCTCCACCGTGAACGCCTGATCACCCTGAAAGATCTGCCCCTTGCCCTTGATGGTCAAGTTGACGATGAACCCCTTCATGCCACCAGGTCGGTCGATGATGAAGTCGAGTGGGCTGTGTTGCTCGATCGGGGTCATGCCAGAGACGAGAAACACATCGAAGGCATACCCGGGCAACAGGGGATTGAGTTGTTTTGGCTTCTCTTTTTGCATTGATGACATGGCACAAAAAAGCGCTTGGGTAAAAAAGTCGGCATGGGCCATTGTAGAGACTCGCTTTGGGAACACGCTATCTGACGGCCAGCGCAGTGTGAATTTATTGAACTGGCTCACAGTCGGGTCTGCTGCGCGCCGGGGGAAGACCAGGCAACAAGGCCAGCGAGACGCTGGCCTGAGATGGCGTGAAAAACCAGGGTCAGACTCGTGCCTTGCGCACCTGCTTGTAGCGGTCGAACAGGACGGCGGCGAGCAGGATCAAGCCACGCACCACGTACTGGGCGAACGGGGATATGTTGAGCAAATTCATCGCATTTTCCATCAAGCCCAGGATCAACACACCGGCGATGATGTAGGAGATCTTGCCAATGCCCCCCTTCATGGAGACCCCTCCCAGCACGCAGGCCGAGATGACCACCAGCTCGAAGCCGATGGAGGTCATGGGCTGCCCGGAGGTCATGCGGGAGGCGAGAATGATCCCTGCAATCGAGGCGATCAGCCCCGTCATGGTGAAGATGATGATCTTGGTGCGCACCACGTTGACCCCCGCCAGCCGGGCGGCCTCTTCATTGCCCCCCATCGCCAGGGTATTGCGGCCAAAGGTGGTCTTGTTGAGCAGCAGGCCAAACAACACGAAGCACAGCGCCGTCAGCCAGATAGGCGTCGGGATCCCCAACAGGGCTGAGCTGCCAAGTTCGAAGAAGCCCTCCTCCACTATGCCGACCGCCTTGCCGTCCGAGATGATGTAGCCCACCCCGCGCGCCATCTGCATGGTTGCCAGCGTGGTGATCAGGGCATTGATCTTGAACTTGGCCACCACTATGCCGTTGATGAGGCCAAACAGGACGCCGACCGACATGCCGGCCAGGATGCCGACCGTGATGCTCTCGGTGGCGTTGATCCCCACGGCGCAGGCCACGCCGGAACAGGCGACGACCGAGCCGACCGACATGTCGAATTCACCGGAGGCGAGGCAGAACAGCATGCCGCAGGCCACCATGCCCGACATGGAGACGGCGAGCCCCAGCCCGCGCATGTTGATCAGGCTGGCAAAGTTGGGGATCAGCACGCAGGCCAGCAGGAACAGGATGGCGAAGATCACCAGCATCCCGTATTGATCCCACACTCGAGCCAGTTGCACTCTGGTGCCGGTGGCCGCCGAGACAGTCGCTGCCTGACCGACAGAAGTCGTTGTTGTCATGGTATTTCTCCTGATTATTCCGGATGCTGTTACATCGCTGTCATGGGTTATCAACGGGCCGGCATGGCCAGGTTCAGCGCCTTGACTTCATTGGCGTCATGGTGGGAAAGCTCCCCTGCGATCACCCCTTCCCGCATGACCATGATCCGATCCGCAATGCCCAGTACCTCCGGCAGCTCGCTCGAGACCACCACGACGGCAATACCTACCTTGGCCAGATCGTAAATCACGTTGTAGATTTCATTTTTTGCCCCGACGTCGATGCCGCGGGTCGGCTCGTCGAGCAAGATGACCTTCATGTCTTCGGAGAGCCAGCGACCCAGAATGGCCTTCTGCTGGTTGCCGCCGGAGAGGTTCATGATGGCTTGATGAGGAGACGGGGTCTTGACCCGCATGTCGCGGATCCGCAGCCTCGCGTTCTCGTCCTCCCATTTCTGGTTGATCCAGAAGCCTCCCCACGCCTTGTGGCGCCGGGCGCTGATATTGATGTTTTCCTGCACAGAGTGAATGGGGATGATGCCAAGGGCCTTGCGATCCTCTGTACAGAGCATGATGCCGCTGTGAATGGCATCGATGGGGTTGCGGATGGGTACCGGCTTGCCGAACACCGAAATCTCGCCGGACACCATCTTGTCAGCACCAAAAATCAGCTTCATCAGCTCGCTGCGACCAGCGCCCACCAGACCGAAAATGCCGAGGATCTCGCCGCGTTTCACTTCAAACGAAATGGGTGCCTTCAGGCCGGGTCCCATCAGGTTGCTGACCTGCAAGCCAAGCTCCCCCAATGGACGAGGACTGTAGCCATAGATATCTGTCAGCTCGCGCCCCACCATGGTCTTGACCAGCAGATCCCGGCTGACCTCTGCCATAGCGTCAAAGGTGCGCACGAACTGGCCATCCTTGAAAACGGTGATGGCATCACACAACTCGAAGATCTCGTCCATGCGATGGGAGACATACAAGATGACCTTGCCCTCATCGCGCAGCTGGCGAATGACCCGAAACAGCTGCTCTATCTCGCGAGACGACAAGCTGCTGGTCGGCTCGTCAAAGGCGATGATATGCGCATCCCGGGTCAGGGCCTTGGCGATCTCCACCATCTGCCACTGACCCAGCGACAGGTATTTAAGGGGCGTCTCGGGCGACACATCCATGCCGAGGCGCGCCAGCTGTCTGGTCGCATCCCGGTACAGTTTTTCCCGATCGATGACACCGTGCCGAGTGGGCAGCTGACCCAGATAGATGTTCTCGGCGATGGTCATCTCGGGGACCAGATGCAACTCTTGGTAAATGATGGCGATCCCGCTCTCCAGCGCATCGACCGTGTTTTGAAACACCCTCTCCTGGCCATCCAGCTTCACCACCCCTGTGGTGGGGGCCTGAAAGCCGCTCAGTATCTTGAGCAGGGTGGATTTGCCTGCGCCGTTTTCGCCCATCAGCGCATGCACTGTGCCCCGGTGACAGGAAAAGGAGACGTTTTGCAGCGCCTTGACGCCAGGAAACTCCTTGCTGATGCCGCAAAACTCCAGATAAGGAACTGACTGATCCATGTGTTTACTCCAGGTAACAGGCATGGGCGGTTTTGCACCATGCCTGTAGAGATGTCAGGGGTTAAACCGCGCCTGTCACAGACCTTTTTTCTGCAGCTCGACCTTGAAGTTGTCGCGGGTAATGAGCACAACGTCGGTCACTTCGGTGAACTTGGCCGGCTCTACGTCATTGACCACCCAGTCATGGAGCATCTGGATGCTCTTGTAGCCGTGCACATCCGGGCTTGGCAGCAGAGAGCCGAGGAAACCGGTGGCGCTGGACTTGGACAGCTCGTTCACCGCATCCACCCCGTTGATGCCGATGCCGATGACGTTCCCGGCCTTGAAGCCCTGCCCTTCGGTGGCGCGCACGCCGCCGAGCACAGTGTTGTCATTCATGCCGACGATGAGCCAGTTCTTCACCTCGGGATGCTGCACCAGCATGGAGTTGGCGGCGTCCAGTGCTCCCGGAATGTCATTGGCCTTGGTCGGCGCACGATAGATCTGGGCCTCGGGGAAACCGGCGGCCTTGAGCGCGCTCAGAGAACCCTCGACCCGGCGACGAGCGGTATCCAGCTCATCGGCCGTGATGGCAAGCACCCCTGTCGCCTTCACGTCCCACTGGCGTTTTTGCATCTCCTTGTAGAGCTCCTGCCCCTGGCGTTCCCCTATCTTGGTGGCGGCCATCATCACCAGCGGCACATTTTCCATGGGCTTGCCTTTGGCGTTGACGAACTGATCGTCCACCGTGATGACTTTCAGCCCCATGCTGTTGGCCTTGGCCATGATGGCCGAGCCCAGCTTGGGATCAGGGGTGCAGATGACAAAGCCCTTGGCGCCGTTGGCCGCCAGGCTGTCGATGGCATTGAGGGTCTTCTCGCCATCGGGCACGGCAATCTTGATGACATCAAAACCGAGATCCTTGCCGGCCTTGTCGGCAAAGGTCCATTCGGTCTGGAACCAGGGTTCCTCCGGCTGCTTGACCAGGTAGCCCAGCTTCAATGCCTCAGCAGAGAAAGCAGTATTTGCTATACCAAGGGCAAACCCTACTGCCATCATGCTTTTAACTATTTTGTTCATGCGAGTGTCTCCAACTGTTCTATCAATCCATGTATCAACGAAGTGCGGCTGTTCAGTTGATTCACTCCGTAGCCGCATAAAAGCACGTTCAAACATGACGTTATTGTTGTCGCTAGATGAGCGAACCAAGTTGTAATCGTTTTCACATGAAAAAATGGAGAGCAGGATCACGCCATGAAATTGCAGCCATTTTGTCTATATATTTAGCAAAATAGTCACATATCAAATTCCGGAGGGTCGTCACCCTCTTGCACTGACAGCGTTTAAATCCATATTTCCAGCAGCCAATGGCTAACCGTCCGCTCTGTGCATCTCCTATGGTTCCTCCCTGTTACCCCTTCATTGATGGTCAGGAGCACATATGTCTGAGCACCCCAGGTCCGAGCACATCGTCATCGGACTCGACTTCGGCAGCGATTCGGTCAGGGCACTTGCCGTGCGTTGCCACGACGGCGCTGAACTCGCGACCCATGTCGTCTACTACCCGCGCTGGCAAGCTGGCCACTACTGCCAGCCAGTCACCAACCAGTTCCGCCACCACCCCCTCGACTATCTGGAGTCCATGGAACAAGCGGTGGTGCAGGTGGTGAGCCAGCTCTCTCCCGCCCAGCGCGCCGCCGTGCGCGGCTTAGGGGTAGACAGCACGGGCTCGACGCCCGCCCCCATCGATGAAGAGGGCCGGGTGCTGGCCCTGCGCCCGGAATTTGCCGACAACCCCAACGCCATGTTCGTGCTGTGGAAAGATCACACAGCCATCGAGGAAGCAGAAGCCATCACTGCGCTCTGCCACGGCGGCCAGTTCCCCGACTACAGCCGCTATATCGGCGGCATCTACTCCTCCGAGTGGTTCTGGGCCAAGATACTGCACGTCTCCCGCAGCGATGCTGCGGTTCGCGCCGCCGCCTGCAACTGGGTCGAGTTGTGCGACTGGGTACCCGCCATCCTGAGCGGCACCCAGGCCCCTGCCAATATCAAACGCGGGCGCTGCTCCGCCGGCCACAAGTCCCTCTGGCACCCGAGCTGGGGCGGCCTGCCAGCCGCTGGCTTTCTCAATGCGCTGGATCCGCTGCTGACCCAGGATCTCGACTTCCCACTCTTTACCGACAGCTGGACCGCCGATCTGCCGGTCGGCACCCTGACGCCCGAATGGGCGGAGCGGCTGCACCTCTCCTGCGAGGTGGTGATAGCGGGCGGCGCCTTCGACTGCCACATGGGCGCGGTCGGGGCCGGGGCCGGCAACAATGCGCTGGTCAAGGTGATAGGCACCTCCACCTGCGACATCCTGATCGCCGATGAAGCCACCATAGGCGGGCGTGCCATTGCCGGGATCTGCGGCCAGGTGGATGGCAGCGTGGTGCCGGGGATGGTGGGGCTGGAGGCGGGACAATCGGCGTTCGGCGACATCTACGCCTGGTATCAGCGCCAGCTCGGCTGGCCGCTGGACAGCCTCGCCGCTCAGTATCCGGAGCTCTATACCGCCATCGAGGCCCACAAGCAGCAGCTGTTGCCAAGCCTGGCCGCAGCCTGGGATCAGCAACGCGATCTGGCCCATCTGCCGGTGGTGCTCGACTGGTTCAACGGACGCCGCACCCCTTACGCCAACCAGCGCCTGCAGGGCACTGTCACCGGCCTCAACCTCGGCACGGATGCGCCCGACTTGTTCGGTGCCCTGGTGGCCTCCACCGCCTTCGGTGCCCGCAGCATCATGGAGTGCATGACTAGCCAACAGGTGCCGGTGGACCAGGTGATCGCGCTCGGCGGCATAGCCCGCAAATCAACGACTGTGATGCAGACTTGCGCCGACGTAATGAATCGCCCCATCCAGGTGGTGGCATCGGATCAGTGCTGCGCCCTGGGGGCGGCCATCTTTGCTGCCGTGGCGGCCGGTATCTACGCCGATGTGGCTGATGCCCAGCGGGACATGGCGAGCGCCGTAGAGCGCATCCACCAGCCACAACCTGAACGGGTCGCCGAATATGAGCGGCTCTATCAGCGTTACCTTCAATGGAGCCATGCCGCCGAGCCCCTCTACAACCAGGGAGCACTGGCATGAACCTCAAATCTCTCAAAGAGCAGGTGCTGACCGCCAACCTGGATCTGCCGCGCCATCATCTGGTGACCTTCACCTGGGGCAACGTGAGCGGCATCGACAGGGAGCGGGGTCTGGTGGTCATCAAACCGAGCGGCGTCAGTTACGACAAGATGCAGCTTGAGGACCTGGTGGTGCTGGATCTCACCGGCAGACAGGTGGAGGGGGCCCTGCGCCCCTCCTCCGATACCGCCACCCATCTGGTGCTCTATCGCACATACCCTGAACTCGGCGGCGTGGTGCACACCCACTCCACCCACGCCACCGCCTGGGCCCAGGCGTGCCGCGCCATCCCGATTTTTGGCACCACCCAGGCCGACTATTTCAACGGCGAGATCCCCTGCTCCCGTCTGCTCACCCCGGGTGAGGTGGAGGAGGATTACGAGGGGCTGACCGGTCACCTCATCGTCGAGACCCTCAAGCAGACCCCCATCCTCACCATGCCGGGGGTGCTGGTGGCCAACCACGGCCCCTTCAGCTGGGGCAAGAGCGCCGATGATGCTGTACACAACGCCGTGGTGCTGGAAGAGGTGGCGCGCATGGCCTGGCTCACCGGCCAGATCAACCCCGCGGCCCGCCCCCTGCCCGATTACCTGCTGGAGAAGCACTACCAGCGCAAACATGGCAAACACGCCTATTACGGCCAGACCGAGACTTAATCAATCAAGAGGACAAGATCATGGAATTTATGAAACAGCTGGAAGTGTGGTTCCTGGTCGGCAGCCAGCACCTGTATGGCGCCGCCACCCTGAAGCAGGTGGCCGATCACGCCCACACCATCACCGGCCAGCTCAACGAGCGCGCCGGCCTGCCGGTCAAGATAGTGCTCAAGCCTACCGGCACCACTCTCGATGAAATAAGCGCGGTGGCCCGCGATGCCAACCACGACCAGCGCTGCATCGGGCTCATGGTGTGGATGCACACCTTCTCCCCCGCCAAGATGTGGATCCCGGCCCTCAGCCAGTTGCAAAAACCCCTGCTACAGTTCCACACCCAGTTCAACCGGGATCTGCCCTGGAGCGAGATCGACATGGACTTCATGAACCTGAACCAGACCGCCCATGGCGGCCGTGAGTTCGGTTTCATGGGGGCCCGGCTGCGACTGCCACGCACAGTGGTGGTCGGTCACTGGCAGGATGAAGAGGCCCACCGCAAGCTGGGCAACTGGATGCGGGTCGCCGCCGCCATTCACGACAGCCGCCACCTGAAGATCGCCCGCTTTGGCGACAACATGCGCAACGTGGCGGTCACCGAGGGCGACAAGATTGAGGCCCAGATCCAGTTCGGTTATCAGGTGAACTACCACCCGGTCGGCGACTTGGTCAAAGTGATCGACGCCGTACCTGCAAGCGACATCGAGGCGCTGCTGGCCGAATACGAAGAAACCTACACCCTGACCGAGGCGGTGCGGGCGGGTGGGCCGCTGCGCACCTCCCTCTATGAGGCGGCGCGCCAGGAGCTGGGGATGAAGAAATTCCTCACCGACGGCGGCTTTGGCGCCTTCACCACCACCTTCGAGGATCTCCATGGCCTGCACCAGCTGCCGGGGCTGGCCTGTCAGCGCCTGATGCAGCAAGGCTTCGGCTTTGGCGCGGAGGGGGACTGGAAGACAGCGGCCCTGCTGCGCACCCTCAAGGTGATGGGAACCGGCCTTGCGGGTGGCACCTCCTTCATGGAGGACTACACCTATCACCTGGAGGCGGGCAACAATCTGGTGCTGGGGGCCCATATGCTGGAGGTCTGCCCCTCCATCGCAGCCGATAAACCCGTGCTGGATGCTCAGCATCTGGGGATAGGCAAGAAGGCCGACCCGGCCCGCCTGCTGTTTGCGGCCCCCGCCGGCAAGGCGGTCAATGCCAGCCTCATCGATCTGGGCAACCGCTTCCGGCTGGTGGTCAATCAGCTGGAGGTGGTGGACTTGCCAGAGGCCATGCCGAAACTGCCGGTGGCCAGCGCCCTGTGGCAACCCATGCCGGACCTGCAAACCAGCGCCGAGGCCTGGATACTGGCCGGGGCCGCCCACCACTCTGTGTTTACCCAGTCGGTGGATATAGCGCAACTGCGTACCTTCGCCGACCTCATGGGCATCGAGTTTGTAGTCATCGACCAGCACACCCGCATCCCCGAACTCAAAGAGACGCTTCGCTGGAATGAGGTTTACTACAAGATCTGCCACTGACCCACTTCTTCGGCCAGCGGCCACCAGCATGACAGCAGCCCCGCCAGCGGGGCTGTTTTTATGAGGAAGCAGCGCAATGCCCGGGCCGATTTCGCCCCGTCAGGCGAGGCACTGACGGGGATCAGGGATGGTCGCGGCTCTCCAGCAGCCAGTGACAGACCCGCTGCACCCCCTGGCGCTGGCTGTTGGGACGGGCAACCAGGGCATACTCGTGATCCGTGCTGAGCACGGGGGCAAAGGGGGCTACCAGCACGCCGCTCTCCAGCTCCTCGGCCACGATTGTGGGATCCCCGAGGGAGAGGCCGAATCCCTGCAAAGCGGCATTCATCGCCAGGTCCAGGGTATCGAACAGCTGGCCTCCCTGGGGCTGCCAGGGGGTGGCGAGGAAGGCGGCAAACCAGTTGCGCCAATCCCGCCGATCCGCGCTGGCATGAAGCAGGGGCAGCAGGGGCTGCTCCTCGATAGTGCGCTCGAACAAACGGTGCTTGGCGGCAAAGGCCGGGGCACAGACGGGGGTCAGCTGCTCTTGAAACAGCGGTTGGCTATGGGGGTATCTGGCCTGACAGGATTGATAGACGATGGCGAGATCGAAGGACTCCCGGGAGAAGTCGATGCCATGGCTGTGGCTGCCGCGCACTTCGACTGCCCCCCCCTCAAAGTCCTGCAACCGTCGCAGCAACCAGCGGCTGGCGCAGGAAGGCACCTTGATGCTGATGGCCTGCTCGTGAGGCAGGGTTTGCAGGGCGCAGAGCCCCTCCCCTATGCGGGCCAGCCCATCACGGACGAAGGGCAGCAGGCGCTCGGCGGCCGGGGTCAGGGCCAGGCAACGGGTACCTCGTACGAAGAGCAGGTGGCCGAGGCGGGCCTCCAGCTGGGCAATCTGCTTGCTCACCGCCCCCTGGCTCACGCACAGCTCGTCAGCGGCCAGGGTAAAACTCAGGTGGCGGGCAGAACACTCGAAAACCTGCAAGCCATACAGGGGCAACTGGCTGCGGGGTTGGCTGGACAACATACAAGCCTCCATGCTTGAGAAAAACTCATGCATAACATGCCGAATAATCCGTTGTCCGGCAAGAGAGCGAGGACTAAAAAGGGACATCTTTCAAACACTCAGGTGACGACGTCATGTCTTCCCCCCGCATTGTCAGCAAACTGCCCCAGGTGGGTACCACCATCTTCAGCGTGATCGGGGATCTGGCCGCCCGCCATCCCAGCATCAACCTCTCCCAGGGGGCGCCGAGCTTCCCCTGCGATCCCGAGCTCATCCGGGTGACTCACGAGGCCATGCTGGCCGGGGAGAACCAGTATGCCCCCATGACGGGGCTGCCCGCCCTGCGCGAGCAACTGGCGGCCAAGATAGGGACCAGCTATGGCCACCACTATGACGCCGGCGAGGAAGTCACCATCACCGCCAGCGCCAGCGAGGCCCTGTTCTGCGCCATCACCGCCCTGGTGCACCCGGGGGACGAGGTGATCATGTTCGAGCCGGCGTTTGACAGCTACCGCCCCATGATCCAGCTGCAGGGGGCTACTCCTGTGGTGATCGCCCTCAAGGCGCCGGATTTTGCCATTCCCTGGGAGGAAGTGGCCGCCCGCATCAGCCCCCGCACCCGCATGATAGTGCTCAACACCCCCCACAACCCCACCGGCACCGTCTGGCAGGCAGGGGATCAGGAGCGTCTGGCCCGCCTGGTGCGCGGCACCGACATCCTGATCCTCTCGGACGAGGTGTACGAGCACGTGGTGTTCGACGGCGCCCTGCACCAGAGCGTGATCCGCTATCCGGATCTGGTAGAACGCTCAGTCGCCGTCTTCTCCTTCGGCAAGACCTTCCACGTCACCGGCTGGCGGGTGGGCTACTGCGTGGCTCCCCGCCCCCTGATGGAGGAGATCCGCAAGGTGCACCAGTTCGCCATGTTCGCCGCCGACACCCCCATGCAGTACGGCTTCGCCCACCTGTTGCAGCAACCGGCCCACTACCAGGGATTGGCAGCCTTCTACCAGCACAAGCGGGACCTGCTGAGCTCGGCCCTAGGGGATTCGCGCTTTACCCTGCTCCCCTCGGCGGGCAGCTTCTTCATGCTGGCGAGCTACGAGCGGATCAGCGACGAGCCGGACAGCCTCTTCGTGCAGCGGCTCATTCGTGACCACGGCGTCGCCACCATTCCGGTCTCCGCCTTCTATCACGACGGCACGGATCAACGGGTCATCCGCCTCTCCTTCTCCAAGGATGAGGACACCCTGCTGGCTGGCGCCGAGCGCCTGTGCGGCGTCTAGGAGGCACCATGGATTCAGTGCGCGTTGCCGTCCTGCAGATGGTCTCCGGAGATGATCTTGACCACAACCTGGCCCAGGCCGAGGCCCTGCTGCGTCAGGCCGCGGCCGAGGGGGCCGAGTTTGCCCTGCTGCCCGAGTACTTCTACCTGATGCCTGCCGACGAGCGGGCACGGGTTGCCCTGGCCGCCCCCGTGAGCGATCACCCTCTGCTGGCCTGGGCCCAGGAACTGGCACGGGAGCTTCACCTCTGGATCCTGGCAGGCACCCTGCCCCTTGCAAGCGATGAGCCCGGCAAAATGCACAACAGCAGCCTGCTCATCGACCCGAAAGGGCAGTTGGCCAGCCGCTATGACAAGCTGCACCTGTTTGGCTTTTGCACCGGGCAGGAGCAGTATGACGAGGCCGCGACCATGAGCCCGGGCCGGGAGGTGGTGAGTCATCCCCTGCCCTGGGGCGTGCTGCGCGTCGGGATCTGCTACGACTTGCGCTTTCCCGAGCTATTTCGCCTGAGCCCTGCCCCCGATTTCATCGCCCTGCCCGCGGCCTTCACCCATACCACCGGGCTGGCGCACTGGGAGCTGCTGCTGCGGGCCCGTGCGGTGGAGAATCTGGCCTTCGTGCTGGCCTCAGCCCAAGGAGGTGAGCACCCCGGCGGGCGCCGCACCTTCGGCCACAGCATGATCATCGATCCCTGGGGCCGGGTGCTGGCCCAGGTAGAGGAGGGTCAGGGCATGGCCATCGCCACCCTGGATCTGATGGCCCAGCGCAAGGTACGCAGCCAGCTGCCGGCCCTCACCCATCGCAAGATAGCCGTCGGCCCTTGAGGCAGGCATCCTTCACGACCATCGGCATGACGCCACAGACGCCACAACTGCAAGGGAATGACCATGAAATTCAATACCGCAATGATGCTGCTGGCCCTGGCCACCGCCGGCCAGGCCGCCGCCAAACCCCTGGTGATCGCCACCGACGCCACCTACCCTCCCTTCGAAATGGTCGACAGCAGCGGCAAGCTCGGCGGCTTCGAAGTGGATCTGGCCTATGCCCTGTGCGCGGCCATGAAGACGGAATGCGAGGTGATCAACCAGCCCTGGGATGCCCTGCTCCCCGGCCTGCAAGTGCGCAAGTACGACGCCATCATGTCCTCCATGAACATCACGGACGAGCGGCGCCAGAAGGTCGCCTTTAGCCAGGTCTACTACATGATGCAGAACCGCTTCGTGGGACGCAGCGACAAGACAGCCGACTTTGCCGACACCCCTGAGCACTTCAAGGGCAAGGTGATAGCGGTGCAGGAGGGCACGCCCCAGGACAACTTCATCACCGCCCGCTACGGTGACGTGGCCAAGATCAAGCGCTACGTCAACGCCCAGTCCCCCATGCTGGATCTGCAGTCCAGCCGCGCCGACTACACCTTCGGCAACATGGTGCAGTTGAAGGTCGGCTTCCTCGACAAGGAGATGGGCAAGCAGTTCGCCTTCGTCGGTCCCCAGTTCAACGGCACCCAGGACAAGATCCTGGGAGAAGGGGTGGCGGTGGCCCTGCGCAAAAACGATGACAAGCTCAAGAGCCGGTTCGATGCCGCCATCGAGAGCGTCAAGGCCGACGGCACCTTCGACACCTTGCTCAAGAAGTACCAGCTCGAAGACCTGCTCTGATCCCGATGCCGGGCATCCGTCAGGCCATACCTTGCATGCCAGTCGATGCCGACTGGCATTTTTTTACCCGGGATCTGCCGGCAAGGCGGCAAACTGCCCTCCTTTATGCGGGCCGCCTGTCACCTCGACGCGGGAAAGCCTCCCCCACCGGCCTCTACTATGAGGAGGCAGAGCATGCCATGCTGCACTTATCCACGAGCCCCTGATCCCCCATCGGTCATCCGGCGGTGCCGCGAGCCGGTCACACCAGACAAGGAGGCAAGCCATGAACCCATCCCCGCTGATCAGACGCTTCTCCCGCAATCCTCTGGGACGGGATCTCGCCGTCGGCGATATCCACGGCTACTTTTCACGGCTGGAACAGACCCTGAACCAGGTGGGATTCGATCCCGCTCGGGATCGCCTCTTCTCCGTGGGGGATCTGACGGATCGCGGCCCCGACTGCACCCAGGTGCTCGAGTGGCTGGCCAGGCCCTGGTTTCACCCTGTCTGCGGTAATCACGACGACTACGTCTGCCGTTACGAGAGCTGCGATCGGAATAACTGGATCCAGAACGGCGGCGACTGGTTTCAGCAGTTGACCCCGGGCGAGCAGGCGGTGTTCGCCGGCCACTACCGCACCCTGCCCCTTGCCATCGAGGTGGCTACCCCGGCCGGCCCGGTCGGGCTGCTCCACGCCGATTGCCCCTTCTCCTCCTGGCAAGGCCTGCTGGACACACTGGATACGGGGGTGAGCGGCGGGAGGCTTCGGGCCATCAAGAATGTCTGCCTCTGGTCACGGCGCCGCATCGAGCGGTTGGACGAGAGCGGTATCGAGGATCTTGTTGCCCTGGTGGTGGGCCACACCCCGGTGAGCATCCCGCTCAGCCTTGGCAATGTGTACTACATAGACACCGGCGGCTGGTATCCCGACGAAGGCGGCTTCTTCACCCTGCTCGACCTCCACACCCTGATGCCGCTGCCCCCGGGTACAGCCCGATAACCCCCATCCAGCCGCAATCATGCACAGCCCCCCCTGGGCCGATATCCTTGAGCGTTCAATAAACCGGCAGCCAGGGCGCCCGGGCTTCGCTCTGCCTGCGCTATGGTTTACCATGCTGGCAACTGCGGTGCATGGCACCGCCCACCCAGGCGCCATGGCGCCGCCATCGGACACCTCACCTCGAGCAACATGAGCAAAACAGCACAATCCGGCATTGAGCCCACCTTCTACTTCCACGATTACGAGACCTTCGGGATCAGTCCGGCGAAGGACAGGCCGTCGCAGTTTGCCGGTATTCGCACCGATGCGGATTTCAACATCATCGGCGAGCCACTGGTCATCTATTGCAAGCCGCCGGCGGATTATCTGCCGGATCCGGAGGCGTGCCTCATCACTGGCATCACGCCGCAAAAGGCGATGAAAGACGGACTGTGCGAGGCGGATTTCATTCGCCAGATCCACGAGCAGTTCGCTACACCGAATACCTGCGTGCTGGGCTACAACAGCATCCGTTTCGATGACGAGGTGACCCGTTACACCCTCTATCGCAACTTCTATGACTCTTACGCCTACGCTTGGCAAAACGGCAACTCCCGCTGGGATATCCTCGACATGCTGCGGGCCTGCTATGCCCTGCGCCCGGAGGGGATCGAGTGGGCCTTTGATGAGGAGGGCAAACCAAGTTTTCGTCTCGAAAAGCTCACGGTAGCCAACGGTGTATCCCACGCCAATGCCCACGATGCGCTCTCGGACGTGCTGGCCACTATAGAGATGACCAAGCTGGTGAAAAAAGCCCAGCCCAAGCTGTTTGAGTACCTGTTTGCCCTGCGCAACAAGAACAAGGTCAAGGCGCTCATCGATGTGGTGACCATGAAGCCGCTGGTCCACGTCTCCGGCATGTTCTCCCCCTGGCAGGGGTGCGTGAGCTGGGTATCGCCACTCGCCTGGCACCCCACCAACCAGAATGCGGTGATCATGGTGGATTTGACCCGCGACCCGACCCCGCTCATCGAGCTTTCCAGCGAGGAGATCCGCGAGCGGCTCTATACCCGCAAGGACGAGCTGGGGGATCTGGCCGCCATTCCGGTGAAACTGGTGCACATCAACAAGTGCCCTGTGCTGGCGCCAGCCGCCACCCTGACACCGGAACGAGCCGATGAGCTCACCATCGACCGGGAGCAGTGCCGCAAGAGCCTGAACCTGCTGCGCGCTCACCCCGAGGTGCGGGAAAAACTGGTGGAGGTGTTCAATCAGGAGTTCGCGGGCAGCAATGACCCGGACCCCGATACCCAGCTCTACGCCGGCTTCTTCGGCCACGGCGACAAGTCCACCATGGATCTGGTGCGCGCCACCCCGGCCGATCTGCTGGGGGAGCGGGAGTTTGCCTTCACAGATGCACGACTGCCAGAGATGCTGTTTCGCTACCGCGCCCGCAACTGGCCCCACACTCTGAGCGAGGCGGAGCAAAAACGCTGGCGTCTGCACTGCAGCGACTATTTCAGCCGCCGCCTGCCGGACTATGCCCCTCGCCTCGAGGCACTGGCAGAACAGAATCAGGGGAACGAACGGAACTTTGCGATTCTCAAGAGTCTCTATCGCTACCTCGAAGATCTATGAGATGTGATCGGTTTCACAGTTAAATGACTGTATGCTCCCCTCACCCCATTCATAATGGGCAGGGGAGTAAAGACTCCCGAAATTTCAACTATTTGTGCACTAACATTGCATTGACTGTCTTTGGCTATCGACCCTTGGAGATGCTTCATCTGATGCGCTCAGGATTGCCCGGTTTCGGTTTGTTCGTCTGCTCCCTGCTGCCATCGGCCAGCATGGCAGCGGTACGTTTTGATGTCCCCGACTACCTGTTGCGGTTGCCGCAGCAAACCTATCAACTGATCGAAAGCAACTTCAACCACCTCTACCAGCAGACCGACTTCACCCCCCAGATCACCAACAGCTATTTCAACCGCTCCGATCTCTACAACTTTGTGGGGGTGCCGCTGGCCATTACCCCCCAGGCCGGTTTCCAGCTCGAGGTTTTTGGTCAGCTCTATAACCAAAGTTCACAAAGCTATGTGCACATGAGCAAGGATCTGTCGCTCTATCGCATGATCCGGGCCGACGTGATTGGCAACCCCAATGATGAGGTCGCCATCGGCCTGGGGCTCGGTATCCCGCTCAGCGCCCGGCTCACTTTCAAGGCGCTGCTCTCCAGTAACGAGATCCCGGGCTATGGCGCCGCCAACTACGCCATCGGCTTCGAGTGGCGTTACTGACCTCACGCGGTCGGCATATTGACAGGATTTACCAACCATTCAGGCTCCCGATGGGAACCTGAATGGTTTATGGCAGCAAAGGATCAGAGGTAGCGGATCACCCGCCCCTCGCCCCCTTGCAGAGTAAGCGAGGTACCGATGGCGCCCTCGTCCCAGAAATCCTGCCCACCTTCCGGCAACAGGCACTCTTGGGGTTGCGCTTCCCAGTTGAACAGGCAAAGCAGGCTGCCCCCTTCAGGCAACACCACTTCGCCGCAGACAAACTCCATCGACTCGAAACGGGCAGACGGGGCTCGGACTGCACACAAGGCCAGCAGCTTTTGCAGTTGCCCCCCTTGCTCACCATCAAGCGCTTGCAGTCTGTCTCCCGCCAGCATCATGCCGCCGCTTGCCACCAGCGCCGCCAGATGGAAGCTGTAATCCGCAGGGCTGGCCTGCTGACTCGGCAGATCCCGCAGGCAGATGCAGTCAGGATCGAGCGCCCATAGTCTGTCGTTCTGCCAGGCACGGCAGAAGACCTCGCGGGCGATCTGGCGAAAACGGTGGCCATTGCGCTCCACGTCGTCGCTCACCCGCATGCCGTGTACCAGTCCCAGGCTCGGCCAGATGGGCGCGTTGCAGCCAAGCAGGAAAGCCCCCTCACCCGCCCCGCGCAAGATAGCCGCCATGCCACGACGATAGGCTTCCACCCGGGTGGCGGAGGTGTCGTGGAAGCGGCCGCCATGGATGGCGCCCCAGAAGTTGGCATCCAGCTTGAAATAGTGAATGCCCCAATGCTCGCGCAGGGTGCGGAACACGCCCTCGAGGTGAGCCTGCACCTCGGGATGGGTGCCATCGAGTACGTACCAGGGGGTGCAGCGCCAGCCGCCATAGGTGACTCGCTCGGAGGGCAACGGCAGGCCATCTTCCCCCTTCACGAACCAGTCGGGATGATCCTGAAACACCCGTGAACCTGGCTCGGCAATAAAGGGGGCAACCCAGAGTGCGGGCTCGCATCCGGCTGCGTGGATCTCGGCCGCCAGCGCAGCCACCCCTTGCTCGAACTTGGGCGAAGGAGTAAGCCAGTCCCCCATTTTGGCCTGATAGCCATCATCGATCTGCACATAGCGCAGGGCCGGGAAACGCTCGGCACGCACCGCCAGATTCTCGCGAATGTCATCGGCGCTGACGTCCGCATAATAGTGATACCAGGAGCACCAACCATTGGGGCGCTCGCCCATCTGACCGATCAGCGAGCCGTGTTCGGCGGCGATCCGCTCCGCCAGTTCAGCCAACAGCGCCTCCCTATCAGCCCCTTCCAGGCAGATCAGCGCCTCGCTTTGCCAGTGCTGGCCGGCAGACAACAGGCGCTCTTCGCAATTCATCAGGATCTGCAAGCGGCCATCCGGATAGAGGCGAAACTCGCCGCCAAAACGGTGGCAACTGGCAAAGGCGAGCAGCAGCCAACCCTTGTCATACTCCACCAGCAACAGGTTATGAACTGTGTGATAGCCATCATCGTCCGTGATGCGATAGACGCTTGAATCGGGGCAACGGCCAACCGGTTGCGGGGATTGCCAGCTGCCCATGGTCTGGGCCAGCATCTGGAACCCTTCGCCATAGAAAGGGGTGTCGAGCGGGAGGCCGAGCTTGCCATCAAACAGAACCCAGCGAGCGACCCGGGCATCGTCACTGCCCGTGTTGTCGAGCCGGACACGGCACAGGGGCCCGTCCCACTGACGGGTCTGCAACAACTGAGGGGGCAGATCACTATCGGCCGCCAGTTGACGCACGCGGGACAAGAGGGATGTCATGGCTACTCCTTGTTATTGAAAAATATGTGTTCAGCACGCCATGGTCTTGAAACCCCATGGTTCAGAAAGATCTGCAATCAAAGAATCTTCAATGAAATCAGCCATCATCGAACTAATTTCAGCTGTTATTGTTTTAATGCCGCGCCCCTGCCTCTCTGGTAAACTGCCCATTCATTCACAGTTTCCAAGTTGAGGCCCAGGTGATTGCGCAACGTGCCTTGCTCTACCTTCGCGACTTCATGGTCATAGTCGCCTGCCTGCTGGTGGGTAAAACCCTGGCCGCCATACTGCCTTTTGCCTTCCCCGGCAGCATCATCGGCATGCTGCTGCTGTTCGTGCTGCTCTCCTTGCAGCTGGTGAAGCTGCACTGGGTCGAGCTCGGTGCCGGCCTGCTGCTGCGGCATATGGGCGTCCTGTTCGTGCCGGTGGCCGTCGGCCTGGTCGCCTGGCTTGAGCCCCTGCGCCAGTCCTTCGGCCTCATCATGCTCTGCATCGTACTGGGGATAGTCTTGATCCTGGGCACTGTCGGGCGCCTGTACCAGAGGATGAACAAATGATCTTCTGGCTTGCCATTCCCCTGACCCTGGCACTCTATTTTGCCACCCGGGCCCTCTATCGCCGTCTGCCCTGGCCCATCATCAATCCCGTGCTGGTGCCCACCGCCGTCATCATAGGCCTGCTGCTCTGGCTGGATCTGCCCCTTGAGCAGTACGAGAGTGGCACCCTCCCCATCACGGCCCTGCTGGAACCCGCCGTGGTGGCACTGGCACTGCCGCTGTATCAGCAGGCCCGCCAGATCCAGGCCAGGCTCAAGCCCATCCTAGTCTGTACTCTGGCCTCCGTCTTGATCTCGGTCTGCACTACCCTGCTCATCGGTCATTTTATGGGCGCCGACCCGGCGTTGCTGGCATCGCTCGCCACCAAGTCCATCACAACCCCGCTTGCCATGAGTGTCAGCCAATCCATCGGCGGTATACCTGCCATAGCGGCGGCCGTGGTGGTGGTGGTCGGGATCGTCGGCGCTCTGATCGGATACCCGCTGCTCACGCTGATGCGGGTCACAGATCCCGAAGCCCAGGGACTCGCCATGGGGGCCTGTGCCCACGCCATCGGTACCGCCACCTCTGCCGAGAAGGGCATTACCCAGGGCGCCTTCTCGTCGCTGGCCATGGTGGTGTGCGGCATCCTCACCGCCGCCGTCGCCCCCCTGCTGTTTGCTCTTTATCACTGGTTGACCTGAGGGTCACCCATTTGCTGGCGCTGCGGGCCTGTTGGCCCGCCACTGTGCGAGCTGACGCACAATTTGCGCAAGACAAACGTTTCCTTTATCCTCCTCCTCCTTTTGCCCGTCAGGGCGTGAGCGCGCTCACACATTTTGCCGAGCTTGCTCCCTACAATGGCCCCCCAATTGGCCTTTGAGGACACACTATGCATCCCCGTTTTGCCAAGCCACTCGATACCCTGTCCGCCCCGCTCAAAGCGGCGCTGCTGCCCATGCTGGACAACGATTTCCAGGCCCGTTTCACGCCACAGCAGGTGGCGACCCTGAAAGCCGCCACAGGGCTGGAAGATCGCGCTCTGCGTCTGGCGCTGCTGCCACTGGCCGCCGCCTGCTCGGTGGCCCCCATCTCCAAATTTTTTGTCGGCGCCATCGCCTGCGGCCTGAGCGGTACCTGGTATTTCGGCGCCAACATGGAATTTGCCGGACAAGGGCTGTTCCACTCGGTCCATGCGGAGCAATCCGCCATCTCCAACGCCTGGCTGGGCGGTGAGACAGGGATCAGCGAGATCACGGTCAACTACACCCCCTGCGGCCATTGCCGCCAGTTCATGAACGAGCTGAGCACAGCCAAGACGCTGCAAGTCTCCCTGCCTGACGACTTGAGCGCTCTGCAATCCTTCCTGCCACACTCCTTTGGCCCGGCCGATCTCGACATCACCGATGCCCTGATGAGCCCGCAAGCCCATGACGAGCTGGTGCTCGAGAGCGAGGATCCGATCTGGCGAGCAGCGCTGGCCGCTGCCCGTCAAAGCTACGCTCCCTACAGTCAGGGCTATGCCGCCGTGGCGCTGCTGTTTTCCGATGGCCGCCTCTTCTGTGGTCGCTACGCTGAAAACGCGGCGTTCAATCCCAGCCTGCCGCCGATGCAGATGGCCTGCGCCCACGCTGTGCTGTGCGGCGAAGATCTCGCCAGCATCCGTCGCGCCGTGCTGCTGGAGAGCAAAAACGGCCAGATCAGCCAGCGGGATTCTGCCCAGTCCACCCTCAAGGCGCTGGGCTCGGTCGAGCTGGAATACCAAGCCGTCTGAGGTAAATGACGTCCAACAACAAGGGGAGCCATTGGCTCCCCTTGTTGTTGCTGTTGATCGCTGAGTCACGTCAGTCCGTCAGGATTCCCAGATGATGCTCTGGGAGGAGGACCACTGCTCGCCGATGTTTGCGTATTTTTGCTCCAGCAGGTGGCGCTTGATCTTCATGGTTGGGGTGAGTACACCATTTTCAATGTTCCAGGGCGTCTTCACCACCAGGATGCCGCGAATTCTGGCGTGAGATTCCAGTTGATCGTTGACCCGGTTGCGCGCCGCCTCCAGCTGGGCATTGATGGTTTCCCGGTTACCCTTCATGGCGCTCTCGGCCAGCTGCACCAGCGCAATGGGCTGAGGCATGCCGTAACCTATCACGCACAGCTGCTCTATGATGGGCTCCTGTCCCAGCAAGCCTTCAATAGGCACAGGTGCCACATACTTGCCCTTGGCGGTTTTGAACACATCCTTCATGCGGCCTGTGATGGTGAGGTAGCCCTCTCTGTCCAGCTTGCCCATGTCGCCGGTATGGAGCCAGCCGTCGGCATCAATAGCTTCGCTGCTGTGTTCGGGATCCTTGTAATACCCCAGCATCATGCCGTCACAGCGACAGAGGATCTCCCCCTCATCGGAAATCTTGATGGTCACCCCTGGCCCCGCCTTGCCGACCGTGCCTATCTTGTCGGCGCGGAAGGGGTAGTTGAGGGTGGAAAAAGCGTGGTTCTCCGTCATGCCCCAGGCTTCGGTTATCTTGATGCCGATGCTGTTGTACCACTGCAGCAGGGCCGGTGACACTGGCGCCGAGCCGCAGCCCAGCACCCGCGCCTGATCCAGCCCCAGCCCTTTTTGCAACTTGCCCTTGATGAGACCCGAGACAAACGGGATCTTGAGCAACAGTTCCAGCTTTTTCTGGGGCAGCTTTTCGTGGATCTTGATGCGGAACATGGCCCACAGCCGGGGCACAGAGATAAAGACGGTGGGACGGCAACGCTTGACGTCATCAATGAAGGTGTCGAGCGACTCGGGGAAGGCGATGGTAGCGCCGCTGAACAGGCTGCCGCCATAGATGTAAACCCGCTCTGTGATATGGGCGAGCGGCAGATAGGAGAAGCCGCGATCGGTGGCGGTCAGCTCCACCGCTTCCACCAGCTTTTCACAGGACCAGGCATAACGCTCGACGCTCAACATGGCGCCTTTGGGCTTGCCGGTACTGCCTGAGGTGTAGACCAGGCTCAGCAGCGCATCCGGCACCTGCTCCGGGCTGTCGGGGATAGGTTCGTGCGCCTCCAGCAGATCGTCCCACTGATGGCTGGCGGGCATGGTCTCATAGGGCATGGCGATGCGCAGAAGGGAGGCAGGCACACCCGCCTCCTGGCTCTTCCAGTCATCCAGCTTGCCGACGAAGATCGCCTTGGCTTCGCTGTGACGCAGCACATATTCGATGGTATCGACGTTAGCGGTCGGATAGATGGGCACGCTCACGTACTGCCCCATCTGCATGGCCAGATCAGCGATAAACCACTGGGCGCAGTTCTTGGAGAGCAGGGCCACCTTGTCACCGGGCTCCAGCCCCAGATGGCGCAGCGCCGTCACCATGCGTCGCGCTTCGTCAGCCACTTCACCCCAGGTAAAGTCGACGTATTCGCGGTTGATGGTTTGACGAAGATAGACTCGGTCAGGAAACTGCCGCTCCCAATGGTAGAGCATCTCGAGCGGCAGTTTATTGGCAATACGTGAAGAGGAAGCCATAGTTTAATCCCTGAAACAAAAGGCGAAACTTATTATTAACCTTTCACTAACTTCAGGGAAGCGTCAACTAAAACTTCTGTTTGAAATGTGTATTCGATCAAGCTTCCGCTTGCTGCTGCAGGCGCTTCCACATGGCTTGTACCAGCTCTTCATCCTGCTCGGAGAGCTCCCCCTCCAGGATGGCCTCATTCAGGCTACGCAGTACATAACTCTTTACATCCCGCACCAGTGTCTTGCCTTCCAGCTCGGCACGCGCCACCGCCAGCGAAATGTGACCGCGCAGATAACCCCCCGCAAACAGCTCATCTTCAGTCGCCGTGGCCACCATGGCGTCTATCAGTCCCAACAACTTGTGCTCAAATTCATGAATCGTCATGTAACGCAGCCTCATTTTCAGAGTGGCTGGCAAAAAATTGCCGGCAAAATAATTCGGGAGAGTGGAACCGCGATCCGGTTGATCACGGCTCTCTGGCGCAAGGCCAGCCGCATCCTTGATGTCCTATTCCGGGTTGGCCACCGGGTAGATGACCTGATCCTTGTATCCCGTGGTTATGCGCAGATAACCACTTAACGACCGGTTCAGTGCCGGATCATCTGTATCCACCAGCAGCGGCCTGCCCCCGAGGGCAGCCAGCTTGGCTTTGGTGGCCAGGACCTGGATCTGGTCCCGCCCGACAGCCCGGATCACCTCTGGACTCAGTTGCTGATTTCCGCGCCCGAACAGATGTCCCTGACCGCCGATCAGGGTAATGATCAGACGACAGTGACGACCGCGGATCCGGGTCAGGATCTCGGCGGCGGACAGATCCTGCCCGATAAGCCGGCCATTTTCCACCAGATCCACGCCGAGCAAGGTATTTTCCAGCCCCAGCACTGCCATGCAGGCAGCGACTGTGCTGCCGGAGCCCATCAGGTAGAGGGTATCTGGCTCCATCTGCTCCACCACACCCGCGGCAAGATCTGCCAGTACCAGCTCTTCGGACTCCCGCCCCCCCTGCTTGACCGCCTGCACGTAGCGCAGATCCCCCGGTACCAACAGCTGGCCATAGTAGCGGGCTCGCACCTTGCCCAGGCGAAATGCCTCCTCGTCGATGTCCATCACATCGGCATCCACCAGACTCAACAATTCGCCGGCGATCATGCGGGCTGCCACGCGACCACTGGCGGCGGGGGTGACGCCGTATACGCCGGAGTGGATCTTGCAGCCCGCCGGAATACCGAGCACATGGCAGGATTCCCCGACAGCGGCGCAAATGTCCCGTGCCGTACCATCGCCGCCGGCAAACAGCAAGAGATCGACGCCGGCCGTACGCATCAAGTCGGCGGCGGCGCGAGTGTCGGCTGCCGTGGTAGCACCAGAGACGGGCTGATAGACGATGCGACAAGGCAACTGAAGAGACGCCGCGAGATCGGCCCCCATCTCGCCCGCGACCGTCAACAGCTCAAATGGGGTGGCAAGATCGCACAGGGGCAACAAGGCTTGTCGTGCCCGCTCCTGCGCCTTGGGCACGGCCCCTCGAGCCAGCGCTTCAGCCACCACGCCGTCACTGCCCTTGAGGCCAACCGCGCCACCAATGCCGGCGACCGGGTTAATGATGAGCCCTAAACGAAACATAGATTTCTCCCTCTGGTCAGCCGCCATTTTATCTTTTCAAGGCATGGGGACAAGCCATGTTGCGCCTGCTAGAATCCGCTTCCTCTCATTTTGTTAACCAAGGTTCAGTCATGCTGGAATGGGCTCTTGACCCCTCTGCCTGGGTTGCGCTCGCAACCCTTACCCTGCTCGAAATCGTGCTGGGTATCGATAACATCATTTTTATCTCCATCCTGGTTGCCCGCCTGCCCGAGGCGCAACGTCAGAAGGCGCGGATCCTGGGATTGGGGCTGGCCATGGGTACCCGTATCCTGCTGCTGCTGTCGCTTGCCTGGGTCATGCGCCTGACAGAGCCGTTGTTCACCGTACTGGGTGAGGCCATCTCGGGGCGCGATCTCATCCTGCTGCTGGGAGGCCTGTTCCTCATCGGCAAGAGTGCCCACGAGATCCACGCTACCCTGGAAGGCGCCGCCGAGCCGGAAGGCTCCATGGCGGTCGCCTCCGGTTTCGTCAGCACCCTGATCCAGATCGCCATCCTCGATATCGTGTTCAGCCTGGATTCGGTCATCACGGCAGTCGGCATGGCAGATCACGTGCCCGTCATGGTGCTGGCCATCATGATCGCCGTCTTCATCATGATGTTCGCCGCCAAGTCCATCGGGGACTTTGTCGACAACCACCCTACCATCAAGATGCTGGCACTCTCCTTCCTGACCCTGGTCGGTTTCGCGCTGATGGCCGAGGGGATGGATCTGCACATTCCGAAGGGTTACATCTACTTCGCCATGGCTTTCTCGCTGACGGTGGAGATGATCAACATCCGTCTGCGCAGTCACCACGACAGCAAGAAGCTCGAACAGTAAGCGGACGAGCCACAAAAAAGAGCGCCATCAGGCGCTCTTTTTTTATCCACACAACCGGCTTATTCGTTGCTGATGATGATGCCAACGCGGCGGTTCTCTGCCCGACCGGCAGCCGTCTTGTTGTCTGCCACCGGATCCCGTTCACCGCGACCACGGATATCCAGGTTGGCCGGCTGCATGCCGACCGACACCAGCACATCGGCCACCGATTTCGCCCGCTTCAGAGAGAGCTGATCGTTATAAGCCTCAGGTCCGTTGGAATCGGTGTGACCATCGATCCGCGTCTTGTTCAGGCCAACCCCCAGCAAGGTCATGCCCAGCTTTTCCACCAGGACACGGGTGTCAGGGTTGAGGGCTTCCGAATCGTTGGCAAACAGCACCCGGTTGGAGAAGTCCAGAGTCCAACCCTCGTCGGTCAGGCGAAAGCCCTGCTCCTTGAGTACGCCGATCTGCTCCGCCGTCAGACCGCGAGGGGCACTTTGACAGCCCGCCAACACGCTCAACAGCAGGCCGATCAGGCCGGTTTTCATCAGGACAGTGATCTTCATTGTTATTTTTCCTCAGCAGAAACATCAAATTCCAGCTGGTCATGAAGTGCAAGCTCCCGACGCAGCCGTTTGGATTGGTACATGGCATTGTCAGCCTGCTGCAACAATTCACCGGCAGTGAGTCCCTCATCCGGATACACGGCGAGGCCTATGCTGATGGCGGCCACCAGCTGACGACCATCCCCCAGTACCACGGGGTCGGCCATCGCCTGCTGGATGCGGGACACCACATCCTGCGCTTCGCTCTCTTGCAACAGAGGCGTCAGCAAGATGGCGAATTCGTCACCGCCCAGCCGACATACCAGATCCATCGGCCGAAGCTGATGTTGTACCCGTCTGGCCAAGGCGATCAGCACGTCATCCCCGGCGGCATGGCCCAGGGTGTCGTTGATCTGTTTGAAGCGATCACAGTCGAGGTAGAGCAGCGCAAACCGCTCCTCTTGCAAACGGCCCGTGGTCACAGCTTGATCCAGACGAGCCTCAAAAAGAGCACGATTGGGCAGACCGGTCAAGGCATCATGAGTGGCCTGATGCAGCAGGCTGGCGTTCTCCCGCCGTTGGTGGGCCTGCCAGGCCTCCAGTTCATCGAGCAGGGAGTTGAAATCCTGGCCGAGTTCGTGCAACTCGGCGATGTCGGCCTCGGGCACCCGCATGGCAAGGGTACGTTGACGACTGACACTGTGGGCCACCTGAGCCAGCTTCTTGAGCGGCACAGTGATGGAGTTTTGCATCCAGCGCGCCACATAGATAGATCCCATGGCACTGAGGATGAGGCAGACCAGCATGGCCATCAGGGTTTGCAGCAGAAACAGCAGCAGGTACTGACCGTGGCCGACCAGATGGACGCGGGCTATCTCGACGCCGCCCCGCATGATGGGCTGCTCGATGGGGCCGGGCAGGATGATCTGTGCAAGATACTGCTCAAGACCCGACCAGGGGGTGGTCATGGCCCGGCTCCAGCTTGCCAGCGGCCTGCCACTGGGCAGCTGAATACTGGCCTGTGCCACATCCTCGCGGGTGACAATGGCCTGCAGCGCCTCCTTGGCGGCCTCTTCGTCATGGAATACCACGGCCGCTTCACTGGTGTAACTGATGGCACGCGCCACCAGCTCCAGATTGTGGTCCGCATAGATACGCAGGGCCAGCAAAGCGATACCGGTCAACAGCAGACCGGCCATACAAACAGCGGTCAGGGACGTCACCATGTGGGTGCGTCCCAAGCTCTGTCGCAAGGTGAGCCGCTGCGCCTGTGAACGAAAAAACGCCTTCATGGTGTCTCCTCATCCGCTCTGGCCAGTTTCAACACGGCAGGATGGACCCGCACTCCGCTCCTGGCGAGGGCATCCAGATTGACCCGAAAGCGAATACGCTCCGACCCTATCTGCAAGCAGAATACGGCGTCGGCGGTACACTCGGCGCTCTGCTCGCTGATGCTGAGAATCGCATGGCCGCGCAGCCGCTGGAACAATGGCAGGCGCCGCTCTGGCGCCAGCACTCCCAGATAAAGCACATCGCACTGCCGCCCCAGCATCTCATCCTCGACATCATAACGGCGCACACTGACCGGCCGGCCATTGGCCTGCTGCTTGATGGCGAACAGCGCTGTGGCATATTCCGTCGGCGCGGCGATACACAAGCGCAATTCCTCCGGCTCGGTGGGCCAGCGGGTGTAGCTGAGTATGTCGAGCACCGTCTGTCGCACCTGCTCTGAGCGCAGCTCGGCAGAGGTCAAAGGAAGGTGCTCGCGGGCCAGCGCCAGCGAGCAGAACAAGAGCGTCAACCACGCCAGGGACCGGGTCAGAGAAAAAAAGTGCATCATGCCTGCGCTTATTGAACATGCGGTCTATTTGAAGGGCTGATGCCCGTTCAGGGAGATCCGGATGAATGTAGTATTGAACTTGTCAGCAGCATGACAAGGCAACATCGACAGAGCAAGGGGGTGCGCCAGCAATTGTCGCGATAAGAAAAGGGGCCCACGCTGGCGTGAGCCCCGATATATCACTTGAATTCATTCGCTTACTTCTTGCTGATCCCGTATTCACGCAATTTGTTGGCGATGGCGGTGTGCGACACGCCGAGGCGCTTGGCCAGCTGACGAGTGGAAGGAAACGCTGGATAGAGCCGTTCAAGCAGCCGGCTCTCAAAGCGTTTCACCGCCTCGTCCAGGCCCCCTTCGAACCACTCGTCAATGAGCGGCATGGCATCGGCGGCCACCGGCAAGTCCACGTGTTCCGGGCCGATTTCGTCCCCTTCCAGCAAGGTCATGGCGCGGTAGAGGCAGTTGCGCAGCTGACGCACGTTGCCGGGCCAGCGGTAGGCCGTCAGGTACTCGGCCATGTTGCGGGTAAAGCGCGGTCTTGGCCGTTGCAACTCGCTGGCGAAGCGGGAAACAAACTGCTGGGCCAGCGCCATGATGTCCGCCTTGCGCTCGCGCAGAGGGGGCAACGCCAGACTCAACACATTGAGGCGGTAGTAGAGATCTTCCCGGAACTTGCCGTCGTGCACCAGATCCAGCAACTGCTTCTGGGTGGTACAGATGAAGCGCACATTGACCTTCACCTCCTGCTCGTCACCGACCCGGCGAAACACCCCGTCCTGCAGCACCCGCAGGAACTTGGTCTGCAGATGGGCAGACATGTCGCCGATCTCGTCCAGCATCAGGGTACCGCCGCTGGCCAGCTCCAGCACGCCGCGCTTGCCTTCGGTGTTGTTGCCAAACGCCCCGGGGGCGTAACCAAAGAGTTCGCTCTCGGCCACGTTGTCCGGCATGGCGGCACAGTTGAGGGCCATGAAGGGGTGGCTGGAACGCAGGCTGGCACCGTGGCAGGCGCGGGCCAGCAGCTCCTTGCCGGTGCCAGTCTCGCCGACGATGAGCAGCGGCGCATCCTGCATCGCCAGCTTGCTCGCCTCTACCAGTACCTGCTTCATCTTCTGGCTCTCGGCCTGCAGGTGCTCGAAGCCCCCCACTTCCACCGCGTGCAAGGCACTGAAGTGCATGCCGACCCGGCGGGCGGATTTGAGCACCACGACGGCGCCGGCCAGAGCCTGGCGGCCCTTCTCTTCGGCCACGAACAGCGGCATCAGATCCGCCAGATACTCTTCGCCGTTGAAGCTGAGCTTGCAGGTCTGCGGCTTGATTTCACTCGCCTCCAGCCAGCGGCTGAAGGAGAACCCCTTGACCAGAGAACCAAGGGCCATGCCACGTATCTCTTCCACCGGCAGGGCCAGGGTCGTCAGAGCAGACTGGTTAGCCTGGGTCACCTTGCCCTTGGCGTCGAGAGAGAACACCAGATCCGGCAGCGCCTTGAGCAGGGCCTCAATCTCGTGGTGTTCACGCTCTGATGGCATGTAGGGGATGGTCTTGACGTCATAGACGCCGGGAATGCGGCGGATCTCCGGCATCAGGTGTTGAAAATCGCGAAACTCCAGCTCGGGAAAGTTGAGATAGATGATGCCTGAGGTATCGATTTCGATGCCGCGCAGATCGATGTTGTGCTCCACCAGACGGTCGAGCAGTTCCCGGGTCAGGCCCAGGCGGTCTTCACAGCTGACTTCAAGACGCATTCGGGACACACTTCCTAGCTAACTCTATGAATGACCGGATAATACAGACTCGATCCCGCCAGTGCGAGCGCTGGCCCATAAAAATGCGGGCCCGCCCCGCTTTCGCCGGGCAGGCCCGAGTCACTGGAGGAGGCTTATTTGTGCAGCGGATCGCTGAGCAACTGGTCGGTACGCGCCGCCATGATGAAGTCGTTGCGGTGTAATCCGCCTATCTTGTGGGTCCACCAGCTGACGGTCACCTTGCCCCATTCGGTCAGGATCGCAGGGTGATGAAACTCAGCCTCCGCCAGTTCACCCAGACGGTTGGTAAACGCCAGCGCCTCCTTGAAGTTGCGAAAAGTAAATTCCCGCCTCAGTTGCAGCTCTCCTTTCACCACCAGCGGCTGCCAGTCGGGAATGAGGTGCATCAGTTCGCTCAGCTCCTGCTCGCTCACCTTGGGGGCATCGGCGCGGCACGCTTCACACTGCTGGCTGGCCAGTTCGGACATGGGTCTCTCCTTGTTCATCAATGGGAATGAGATAACGAAAAATCGTGGTGAGTTCAGCTCGCCTGCTTGCCGGCCGCCGGCTCAAAGCGTGGCGGGCGCAGGCCGAGGCGCCTCGCCTCCCCCACCATGGCCATGATGTCCTGCTCCGCCAAACGGTAGAGCGCCGCCAGCTCAGGCAGCACAAAATAGGTGGGCTGCATGATGTCGATACGGTATGGGGTGCGCAGCACTTCTATGGGATCGAAGGGTTGCAGCACAGGCTGGCCACCGATGGCATAGGCGGTCTCGCCGATGGAGGAGAGAATGCCGCCACCGTAAATTCTCAGCCCGGCAGGGGTATTGAGCAGGCCGAACTCCACCGTGAACCAGTAGAGCCGGGCCAGAAAGACCCTATCCTCCTTGCTCGCCTGCAGGCCAAGCTGGCCATAGACATGGGTGAAGTGGGCGAAGGCGGGATTGGTCAGCATGGCGCAGTGGCCGAAGATCTCGTGGAAGATGTCGGGCTCTTGCAAATAGTCGAGTTCATCCCGGCGCCGGATAAAGGTAGCCACCGGAAACTGGCGATTGGCCAGCAGGGCAAAGAAGCGGTCGAACGAGATTAGCGCGGGCACGGCAGCCACCGACCAGCCAGTGGCTGGTTGCAGCACGGCATTGATATCCATCAGCTGGGGGATGCGATCACGGGGTAACTTCAGGCATTCCAGCCCCGCCAGATAGTCGTCGCAGGCCTTGCCGGCAAGGGCTGCGAGCTGGCGCTCGATCAGGATCTGCCAGGTGCCATGCTCCTCATTCGAGTAATGGACAAGACCCAGGGGATCTGGCTGGTGTGCTGTGTAGAGACTTGCCATGAGCGGTTCCATCCTGTGCGCACGCCCGGACATCCAAGCATCGGCGACTCATCGTTGACTGACAGGATCACTGTAACGGTTTGCCCCTCAAAAAAGCAGCCGACCCTGGGGTCGGCTGCTGACGCAAATTGTAAACAATTTGTGACAACCACAATCGAGGCCCGGGCCGTCACCCCCTGTTGAGATACCCCGCCAGCTGACCGATGAGCCGCTTGCGCAGCTCACCGAGCTTGGGCTTCTCGTCACCACACCAGGGCAACGGGCGGCACGCCTCTATGGTGCGCAGGCCAAGGCGGGCGGTGAGCAGACCCGCGCCCACTCCTTGCGCGGCGCGGGCGGAGAGCTTGGCGGCAAGCTCGGCTCCCAGCAAGTCCATCCCCACCTCGGTCACCAGCTCGGTGGCGCCGGCATAGAGCATGTTGCGAAACACCTGACGAATGAGACGGATGCGGCTCCAGTAACCGAGCTCGATGGCATAGACGTCGGCGATGTCCTCGATCATCCGCAGGTTGCGCCACAACATCAGCATCATGTCGACGGTGGCAAGGGGGCTCAGGGCCACCAGCACGGCGGCCTCCCCCGACCATTTGGCCACCCGGGCCTGGGCCAGCTTGTCCCGCTCGGTGAGCACCAATTGGCTATAGAGGGTCAGCACTTCCCGATCGCTGTGGCTCTCGTCGAGCTGGCTCAGCCAGCTTTGGTACCCCTCGCGCCCCTTGTCGCCATTCTTCTCGGCAAGCGCCTCGCAAAAAGCCTGCCCCTGCCCGACGCCCTGACGGGCCAGCAGATCGTCGGCGCGCGAGCGCACATCCTGGCGCCGCTTGAGGGTGCGCAGCCGCAACCACTCGCGCCCCACTACGCCGGCCGTACCCACGGCCACCAGACCGGAGGCCAGCAACCAGGCGCTGCCCCAGAGCGGGGTGGTGAGAAACTGGTCATAGAGAAAGACGCCATATTGCCCCAAAGAGAGCAGGCCAACCGCCCCCAGCCCCCAGCCGAGCAGCCGATGGCGACGACGCGGCTTGATGGTGAGGGCGGGCTCCACGTCGGTGAAATCATCGAGCTCGTCGAGGCGCTCGAAGCTAGCCTCTTCCAGCAGCTGGGCCGGAGCCGGCGGGCGCTCTTCGCTCGCCACCGACAAGCTGGGTTCGAGGATCACCTTGCCCTGCAACGGCGTCGTCTCATCGGCCCTGTGTTTTGTCTGATCGTTCATCTTTTTGCTTGTTCCTCCACGCGGCTGTGCAGCCATGCCTGATCTGTATCCATTCCACAGAGCTTGGGTTATTCGAGGTGATCCCCGAGCAGAAACTCCAGCGCCGCATCGAGCCGGATATGGGGCAGCGCCTGATGGGCGCTCATCGCCAAGGGGCGAAATGCCTGAAAATCAAAGCCCTGATTGTTCCACCACTGGGCGGGCGGGATATGGGCAGGCACCTCCCCCGGGAAGAGCAATAACGGCTCCCCCGAGAGACTGGTACCGCGGATGGCGGGAAACTCGCGGCCATTGGCCACCCCCTTGCCCACCTCGGTCGCCTTGATGGCGGCCAGCGCCAGACACTCTGTGGTGATCCCCTCAAAGCGTGCCTGACCCCGGCCGCTGCGCACCAGGTGCTGGAGCAAAGAGACCAGAGGGCCGTGCTGCTCGGGGGTCACGTGATCGGCCTTGCTCGCCACAAACAGCAGCTTGTCGATGCGCGGCGAGAAGAGCCGGCGCCACCAGTTGCTCTTGCCGTAGGCAAAGCTCTCCATGATGCGGGCGATGGCCTGCTGCATGTCACCAAAGCTGGCAGCGCCGGCATTGAGGGGTTGCAGGCAGTCCACCAGCACTATCTGACGATCAAAACCGGCAAAGTGCTGCTCATAAAAGCCCTGCACCAGATGCTGCTTGTACTGCTCGAAACGCTGCTTGAGGGTGGCATAGAGGGTGCCATCGGCGGGCTCGCCAGCAGGTTTGTCCCACATCCAGGGCACAAACTGCAGCATGGGGGCACCGGCATACTCCCCCGGCAGCACAAAGCGACCGGGTTGGATGAGGTGCAGCCCAAGCTCGCGCTTGCAGGCATGGAGGTAATCGGTGTAACGCTCGGCAAGCTCCGCCACAGGCCGCTCTTCGAAGGCCTGTTCGGCCTGCCACGCGGTCGCCAGCCACGCGGCCGCCAGCGCCTGCAACTCGGGGCGACGCAGCTGGTCACGCACCTGCTCGCTCCACTGCTCATAACTCAGTTCAAGCAGCGGCAAGTCGAGCAGCCACTCCCCCGGATAGTCCACCAGATCCACATAGAGGGTGGACATGTCTCCCAGGTGCTTGCGCAAGGGATGGCGGGTGCGATAGCGGATCTCGAGGCGCACCTCGGCCACCCCGCGGGTGGGCTCGGGCCAGGCTGGGGGATCGCCGAACAGGGCATCGAGCCCGCGCTCATAGGCAAAGGTGGGAATGTGGGCATTTTTCTGGGGCACCCGACGGGCGCCCAGGATCCGCCCCTGCCGCTGGGCATCCCACAACGGCAAGCGGCCATCGATGGCCGCATGTTCAAGCTGGTTGACCAGCGCTGTGATGAAGGCGGTCTTGCCGCTGCGGGAAAGACCCGTCACTGCCAGTCGTATGTGACGATCCCGTACCCGGTTCACCACGTCGGTGGCCTTGTGCTGCAAGAGCGACCATTTTTGTTCGAATTTGTTGCGTATCAAAGCGGATCCCGTTCTCCCGTTTGTCCCATTTATTCTCGATCGTACGACCCGGTTGCACTCACCGAACCTGCCAACCAGATTGGTCATGCAGGTTCGATGAGTCCGGCAGGCGTCATCGAACCGTCACGGATTCACAGCTTGCTGAATTCCCGTTGCAGGGTGAACTCCTTGGAGGTCACCAGCTTCTCGATGCGCTGCAGCCTGGGCTCCAGAGTATCGAGCTCCTGCGCGATACGGCCCAGTGCCTGATGGGGCGTGATCCCCGCCTGCCAGCTGCGCGCCTTCATGCGCACCTCGGCAAAATCTCCCTCCTCGTTTTGATAGAGGGTGACCGGCTTTTTATCGAGCAGAAACCAGGCTGCTATGTAGGCGGTGAAGGTGATGAAACCTGCAAAGATGAGACCGCTGATGGCCAGCAGCCGCACGATCCAGGTCTCCACCCCAAAGTAGTCGGCAAGTCCGGCACACACACCGGCTATCTTGCCCTGTTGGGGGTCGCGATAGAGATTGCGCCCCTCCCGATTCGATGGACTCATACCTTGTTCCTCCAGCCCGGGACTTCCGCATCCAGAATGGACTCCAGCGCGCCGACCCGCTCCTGCATCTTCTCGGCGCGGGCCAGCAAGCCTTGCAGTTGCTCCCGTTCGCTATCGGCGAGACCGGTACCGATCCGCCCCTTGGCTCTATAGTGCAGCACCAGCCAGATAGGGGCCACCACCACCATGAAGACCACCATGGGAACCATCAATACGCCCAGCAGATCTTCCATCCGTTACTCTCCCTGTTTTGGTGTGGTGTCGCCCTGGCCCAGCTTCTGACGCATGGCCTCGAGCTCCTTGCTTATCTGATCGTCGGCTTCCAGCTCGGCAAACTGCTGGGCCAGGGCCTTGTCCGATTGTCCCAGATCGGCACGGGCTTCCATCTCGTCGATGCGACGCTCCATGCGCTCGAACTTGCTGACCACGGCCTGACTGTCGCCACGGGCAACCTGGCTCTGCACATTGAGGCGGCTGCTGGCAGCTTCGGTGCGGATCGCCATCGCTTTTTGACGGCTGCGGGCATCTTCCAGCTTGGCTTCCAGCTGACGTATTTCGTCACCCAGTTTCTCGATGCCGCTGTCCACTGCCTGCTGCTCGCGATAGAGGGTTTCGGCCAGCTCGCTCTGCTTCTTCTTCTCGATAAGGGCGGCACGCGCCAGATCTTCGCGCCCCTTGGCCAGCGCCAGCTCGGCCTTGCCCTGCCACTCGTTCACTCGCTCCTGATGGCGACTGACCTGACGGCCTATCTCTTTCTGGCTGGCGAGGAAGCGAGCCAGATTGGAGCGCTCCTTCACCAGTTCATCTTCCATTTCCTGGATGATCAGGCGCACCATCTTCTGGGGATCTTCTGCCTTGTCGAGCAGGGATGTCAGGTTCGAATTGATGATGTCGGCCAGACGGGAAAAAATACTCATGATAGAACTCCTGTGGTTGGCATACGTTGTTTCTCCATTGACAATGGCAACTTGTGTGCCAATCTGGAACAGAATTTAACTTGTTGATTTATATGGGCCTATGGGTCGAGTTTCAAGATACCCCATGCAAGTGATGATTAAAATCACCAACTTTTGGTAAGATTGACCAGCTTTTACAACTGACAGGGATCACTATGAGCACGGCCACGGAAAGCCTGTTGGGGGAATCCAACGCATTCCTCGAGATCATTGAGCAGGCCTCCCGCCTCGCACCGCTGCGCAAACCCGTGCTGATCATCGGCGAACGGGGAACGGGCAAGGAGCTCATCGCCCATCGCCTACATTATCTCTCGGGGCGTTGGGATCAAAGCTTTGTCACCATCAACTGCGCCACCTTGAGTGAGAGCCTGCTGGAAACCGAGCTGTTCGGCCACGAGGCAGGCTCCTTCACCGGCGCCGCCAAGCGCCATCAGGGCCGGTTCGAGCGCGCCGATGGTGGCACTCTGTTCCTCGACGAGCTGGCGACCACCAGCGCCCAGGTACAGGAAAAACTGCTGCGGGTCATCGAATACGGTGAATTCGAGCGGGTGGGTGGGGCCAAGGCCCTCAAGGTGGATGTACGGCTGGTGTGTGCCACCAACGAGGATCTGCCGGCGTTGGCCGACAAGGGGCTCTTTCGCCACGACTTGCTGGACAGGCTTGCCTTTGATGTCATCACTCTGCCCCCCTTGCGGGAGCGGCGCGAGGACATACTGATGCTGGCGGAGCACTTCGCCCACGGCATGACCCGGGAGCTGGGTTATCCCCTGTTTGCCGGATTTTCGCGCAAGGCGACCCAGCTGCTGCTGGATTACCCCTGGCCCGGCAACGTGCGGGAGCTCAAGAACGTGGTGGAGCGCAGCATCTATCGTCAGGGCAATCCCCAGTTGCCGCTCTCGGATCTGGTGCTCAACCCGTTCGATTCCCCCTGGCGGCCCCGTGCGCAAGGCGCCCCTGCCACACACATCGCCAGTGAGAGCCTGCCACAGACTAACCCGGCCGCTCAGAGCCTGCCGCTGGATCTCAAAAATGCGGTGGCGGAGTACGAGATTAATTTACTCAAGCAAGCCATGCAGCAATCCCAGTATAATCAGCGCAAAGCCGCCCAGTTGCTGGCCCTGAGTTATCACCAGTTCCGTGGCATGCTGCGCAAATACCAGCTGCTGGACAGTGATAACGATGCGGATTGACGCCACAGGAAATGCTGGCCCTGCGCTATCACCAGTGCCGTGGCATGCGGCGCAAATACCCGCTGCAGGATAGTGATAACGATGCGGATTGAAACCACAGTAAGCCCGGTTCAGGCCGACTCCTGCAACTCGCCAACCCCGATGCTGGCACATTTGTATAAAAACATGGTTCTACAATGAGAATGCTCAAACCCTTGCTGCTTGGATTGCTGGTGCTGGTTACCGGTTGTCAGAAACAAGACGACGCGTCCAGGACGGGACTCATCTACTGTGCGGAAGGCTCGCCCCAGACCTTCAATCCCCAGGTCTCCAACTCCGGGGTGACCCTGGATGCCAGCTCCCGCCCGCTCTACGATCGTCTGCTGGAGGTGAACCCCAACACGCTGGCGCTGGAAGGGGGGCTCGCCACCCGCTGGAACGTGAGTGAAGATGGTCTCTTCTATACCCTGACTCTGCGCAAGGGCGTCACCTTTCACCACACCCCCTGGTTCAATCCCTCACGCAACCTGAATGCCGACGATGTGCTGTTCACCTGGCAGCGGCTGCTGGACAAGCAGCACCCCTATCACGCCATTTCGGGGGGCGAGTATCCCTACTTCTACAGCCTGGGGCTGGATCAACTGATCAAGCGGGTCTACAAGAAGGGACAGCTGCAGGTGGTGTTTGAACTGAATCGGCCGGATGCCTCCTTCCTCGCCACGCTGGCCAGCGACTACGCCATAGTGCTCTCCGCCGAATATGCCGACCAGATGCGCAGCGCTGGCACACCGGCACTGCTGGACACCCAACCGGTCGGTACAGGTCCGTTCAGCTTCAAGGAGTATCGCCACAACGAATATGTGCGTTACCTGCGCCACCCGGGTTACTGGGGCGGCGAAGCCAAGATTGAACAACTGGTCTATGACATCACGCCAAAATCCGCCAAGCGACTGGCCAAGCTGCTGACGGGCGAGTGCGATGTGATGAGTACCCCCGTTGCCAGCCAGTTGTCGGTGATCAAGCAGAACCCGAAGCTGAGCTTGTCCATACAGTCGGGCATGAACGTAGCCTTCCTTGCCCTCAACACCCGCAAGGCACCCTTCAACAAGGTACAGGTACGTCAGGCCATCGCCAGTGCCATCAATATCGACAACCTGTTGCAAGCGGTCTACTTCGAGACAGGACAACCGGCCAACAGCCTGCTCCCTCCCCTCTCCTGGGGCTACAATCCTTCTCTGCCTATGCGTCAGCAAGACTTGAAGCGATCACGTCAGCTGCTCAAGGAGGCCGGGCTTGAGCACGGATTCGAGATGCAGGTGCTGGTGCAACCGGGCTCGCGCCCCTACAACCCGGATGCCCTCAAGACAGCCCAACTGATGCGCAGCGATCTGGCCAAGGTCGGCATCAAGCTGAAAATCGTGCAGCAGGAGTGGCCTGTCATCGAGACGCGCCTCGCCCATGGCTACTATGACAGCCTGCTGTCGGGCTGGATTGCCGACAACGCCGACCCCGACAACTTCTTTCGCCAGTTGCTTAGCTGCACCGCCGTCGAGCGTGGCAACAACTACAGCCGCTGGTGCAGCCCGGCCTTCGATCAACTGCTGGATGACGCTGTGACCACACCCCAGCTGGCGTTCCGGCTGCGCAACTACTATTACGCCCAGACCCTGCTCAACGAACAGTTGCCGCTCATCCCGCTGGCCCATGCCCTGCGCACCCAGGTCAGTCGCAGCGACATTGAGGGGCTTTCCCTGATGCCTTTTGGCGGCACCGTCTTCTACCAAGCACACAGGGAGTAAGCATGTTTCTCTATATTCTGCGCCGCATCAGCCTGTTGCTCATTACCCTGCTGGCCCTGACCTTTGTCGCCTACCTGCTGGATTATCGGCTCATCGGCCTGCAAGCCAGCTTCTGGAGCGGTTATCCTGACTTTCTGAGCAACATTCTGGACGGGGATCTGGGGCTTTCCAGTGTCTCAGGTCTGCCTGTGCTGGACGAGATCCGCCACTACTTCCCGGCCACCCTGATCCTCTGTGCAACGGCATTTGCCATCTCGCTGCTGGTGGGCATTCCGCTGGGCACCCTGGCGGCACTCTCACAAGGCAAGCCGCTGGATCTCTCCATCATGACCGCCGGCCTCATCGGCTACGCGGTACCTGTGTTCTGGCTGGCGCTGCTGGTGGTGATGTTCTTCTCGCTGGATCTCGGCTGGTTGCCCGCCTCCGGCCAGAT
The DNA here is from genome assembly GCF_057318915.1 of Aeromonas sp. TS_SC_11. NCBI lineage: Bacteria > Pseudomonadati > Pseudomonadota > Gammaproteobacteria > Aeromonadales > Aeromonadaceae > Aeromonas > Aeromonas sp. TS_SC_11. The sequence continues at coordinate 3,168,112 of NZ_CM170470.1, read as the reverse complement.
CAGTCTGCTTTATGACGTGCCCTCCATTACCGGCATAGCACTGATCGACGTACTGATGAGCCATGAACCCTGGCGCCAGGCGGCGCTGCACGACGCCCTGCGCCACTTGATCCTGCCCTCGCTGGTGCTGGCGGTGGTGCCCACCACAGAGGTGATCCGCCACGTGCGCAGCTCACTCATCGACGTGATGAAGCAGAACTACATCAAGGCAGCGGCGAGCCGTGGTCTCTCCCGCCGGCAGATTGTCTGGCGCCATGGTCTCAAGAATGCCTTGCCCCCCGTGTTGCCGCTGCTGGGTCTGCAGCTGGGCAGTGTGCTCACCTCCGCCATGATCACTGAGGTGGTGTTCGAGTGGCACGGGATCGGCCGCTGGCTCATCAGCAGCATAGCCCTGCAGGACTATGCCGCCATCCGTGGCGCCACCCTGGTGGTGGCTGGTTTCGTCATTTTTACCAGCGTCAGCACAGAGCTGCTGACCACCATCATCTATCCGGCGCGGCGCAAAGAACTCTATGCAAAACAAGACTGAACGTGCTCATGGCATGACCCGGAGCCAGGAATCCTATGCAAGACAAGACTAGCCTCTACCCCGAGCTCAAGATCCTCTCCCCGCTGGAGCAGACCTGGGCCTCCTATCGCCGCAATCCACTGGCAATGGGGGCACTCTGGTGCTTCGTGATCCTGCTGCTCATCACCCTCATTGGCCCGTTGCTGGTGCCCTACGGCATCGATGATCAACACAGCTCCCGCCTGCTGCTGGCCCCCTCCTGGGCCAACAGCGGCAACATAGACTACTTCCTTGGCACAGACGATCTGGGCCGTGACATCCTCTCCCGTCTGGTGGTGGGCGCGCGCTTCACCTTCGGCAATGCCTTGCTGGTGGTGCTGATCGCCATGGTGGCCGGCACCGCCATCGGCATCCTGGGCGGCATGAGCAAGGGGCTCAAATCGAGCGTACTGCACCACCTGCTCGACACCCTGCTCTCCATCCCTTCCCTGCTGCTGGCCATCATCATGGTCGCCATCCTGGGGCCCGGCCTGTTCAACACCCTGATCGCCATCACGCTGGCGCTGATCCCTCCCTTCATCCGGGCGACCTACAATGCGGTCCATACCGAGATGCAAAAGGAGTACATCATTGCCAGCCGCCTCGATGGATCGCCCCCATTTCGTATCATGCGTCTGGCCATACTGCCGAACATAGTGGAGACACTGGTCGCCCAGACCACTCGCACCCTCTCTGCCGCTATCCTCGATATCTCGGCGGTGGGTTTTCTCGGCCTCGGTGCCCAGTCTCCCCAGCCGGAGTGGGGTGCCATGCTGGCCGACTCGAGCGATCTCATCTATCTCGCCCCCTGGACCGTGACCCTGCCGGGCATGGCAATACTGTTCAGCGTGCTGGTAACCAATTTAGTTGGTGAAGGCATTCGCGAAGCACTCAAAGAGGGGAACGACTGATGCAGCGCGCTCTGCCGAAGATAGATATGTTCACCCTTGGCCGCTGTTCATTCCTGGACGGCGTGCTGGTCAACCAGCCGCTGGTTGGTGAAGGCATCCGTGAAGCACTCAAAGAGGGGAATGATTAATGCCCTTGCTCGACATACGCAACCTCACCATCGAAATTGACACGCCACAGGGTAAGGTCAAGGCGGTGGACAAGGTGAGCCTGACCCTGACCGAGGGGGAGATCCGCGGCCTGGTGGGGGAATCCGGCTCCGGCAAGAGCTTGATTGCCAAAGTGATCGTCGGCATCCAGAAAGACAACTGGACGGTACGTGCCGATCGGATGCGCTTCAACGACATGGATCTGCTGACCATGGCCCCCAAGGAGCGGCGCCGGATCATGGGCCGCGAGATAGCCATGATCTTTCAGGACCCCATCAGCTGCCTGGATCCGTCCGGGGAGATAGGCGCCCAACTGGAAGAGGCGATCCCGACCGATTCGTTTGAAGGGAAATTCTGGCAACGCTTCCAGTGGCGCAAGAAAAAAGCCATCGCGCTGCTGCACAGGGTCGGCGTCAAGGATCACCGCAAGGTGATGCGCGCCTATCCGCACGAGCTCTCTGACGGCATGTGTCAGAAGGTGATGATCGCCATGGCCATTGCCAACAAGCCGCGCCTGCTGGTAGCCGATGAGCCCACCAGCGCCATGGAGTCCACCACCCACTCCCAGATCCTGCGGCTGCTGGACAAGATGAACAAGCTGGGCAACACCACCATTCTCATCATCAGCAACGACATTGCCGCCATCGCCAACCTGACCGACACCATCAATGTGATGTACTGCGGCCAGATGGTGGAGGTCGGTACCCGGGATCAGATCCTGGATACCCCGCACCACCCTTATACCGATGCCTTGCTCAAGTCCATTCCCGACTTTGACAAGCTGGTGCGCCACAAGTCGCGACTCGAAACCCTGCCCGGTGTCATTCCACCGCTGCAGCATCTGCCCATAGGTTGCCGACTCGGTCCCCGTTGCCCCTATGCCCAGAAGCAGTGCGTACAGACGCCGCTGATGAGCAAGATCAAGGGCCACCAGTTCAGTTGCCACTTCCCGCTGAACATGGAGGAGCCGAAAAAATGATGTTCGTTAACGCCCCCGTCAAGGAGCACAGCTTGTGATTGAACCTTCCCTGTTGCAGGTCAGAGGCCTTAGCAAGACCTATCAAAACCGCACCGGCCTGTTTCGCCGCCGGGCGGTGGAAGCCATCAAGCCGCTCTCGTTTGATCTGGAGGTGGGCCAGACGCTGGCCATCGTCGGTGAAGCCGGCTCCGGCAAGAGTACCCTGGCACGGATCCTGGCCGGCATGATAGAGCCCACCAGCGGCGACATCGCCATCGAGGGTCAGACCCTGGTGCATGGCGACTACCAGACCCGCTGCAAGCTGCTGCGCATGATCTTCCAGGACCCCAACTCCTCCCTCAATCGCAAGATCCGGGTCGGCCAGATCCTGGAGACACCGCTGCGGCTCAACACCGAAATGAGTGACGAGGAGCGCCACGACAAGGTAGTGCAGACCCTGCGCATGGTGGGCATGCTGCCGGATCACGCCCTCTTCTACCCCCAGATGCTCTCCGCTGGTCAGCAACAGCGGGTGGCGCTGGCACGGGCGCTGATCCTCAATCCCAAGATAGTGGTAGCCGATGAGGCGCTCTCCACCCTGGATATCTCGGTACGCTCCCAGATCATCAACCTGCTGCTGGAGATGCAGGAGACCATGGGACTGAGCTATGTGCTGGTAGCCAACGATCTGGGGGTGGTCAGCCACATCAGTGACGAGGTGCTGGTGATGCACGACGGACGAGTGGTGGAGCGTGGCAAAACCCTCAAGGTGTTCGCCGATCCCCAGCATGAGGTGACCCGCCGCCTGATCCAGAACTACAACAACGAATACCGCCGCTGATCCCGTGGCCGGTGCCAGCCCTGGCACCGGCACTCTCCCCTGCTCACCTGCTTGAAAACGCGCAAAAAAATCCCGGCTCAGGGGCCGGGAATTGCGCTCAAAAATGATGCGTCGCTCGTAGTAGGAACATGGCCATGGTAGGCAGCCCCCTTGACATCAACAACTGTCAGATCTGACAGGCAGCCCGCTATGGAACCTGAACTGCGGATCCGGCGAGCAGACAAGCTCGGCTTCGAGTTTGCCAAAATAAGCCACCCGCTCGCTGATATCCTCACCCGCATATTGCTCGGCCAGGGCCAGATAGTCCTGATAGTGGCGCGCCTCGGAGCGCAGCAGGGAGACATAGAAACGGCCCAGCTCCTCGTCCAGATGGGGCGCCAGCTTGGCAAAGCGCTCGCAGGAGCGCGCCTCTATGTAGGCACCGATGATCAGCTTGTCAACTATGGTTGCAGGCTCGTGGGTACGTACATGCTGCATCAGGTTGCGGGCGTAGCGGGAGGCGGTCACGGGGCCATAGGGGATGTTGCGCGCGGCCATCAGCGCCAGTACCTGCTCGAAGTGGTGCAGCTCCTCCTGGATGAGGCGCACCATGGGAAACAGCAGCGGGTTGCGTGCCAGCTCCTCAAACACGGTGCGATCGGACTCCCCCATGCTGCGCTTGCCCAGGATCTCGGCCTTCTCCGGGATGGCATCCAGCTCCCGATAAAATTCCAGCTTGGGCAGCAGATGACGTTTTCCCTTGGGCAGGCAGTAGCGACGCACCAGGCTGTGGGCGGTGAGCGCAGCCTTGTTCTCGCAGTTGGCGTGATCGATGAGCAGGGTGGGCAGATGGGCGGGGTCGCGCGCCATTGCCACCCACTCGTCCGGGGTCTCGCACTGCAAAAACTGGCGCACGGGAGCTAACAAGTCATCCATCTGAATTCTCGTCTGTTCTGGTTGATACGGCATTTAGTCGAATGGATACGACTGCGCGAAGGGCGCGACAGGGTGACTATGCTAGCGGATCCCGCCGCCACTGCCCACACCCGGCTGCATAAGCGCTTTTTTTTCAAGCAGATACCCATTACCCAGACACAACAATGGGGGCCGCAGCCCCCATCTCATCTCTGTCATTGACAACGAAAACGTTTAACTGCCTTCGTTGAAAATTTCCAGATTGCTGGTGCCTTCCTGCCACTCACGCACCGCCTTGTTGTCATCGCTGCGCATGGCGTTCAAGTGATCCAGATAGGACTGATCCACGTCGGAGGTTACATAGTGACCGTTGAACACCGAGGTCTCGAAGTGGCGCAGCTCAGGGTTGATCTCCCGCACCGCTTCTTCCAGATCTTCCAGATCCTGGAAAATCAGGCCATCGGCACCAATCAGTGCACACACCTCTTCCACTTCCCGGCCGTGGGCGATCAGCTCGTTGGCGGTGGGCATGTCGATGCCATAGACGTTGGGGAAACGGATTTCCGGTGCCGCCGAGGCGAAGTAGACCTTGGCCGCGCCCGCTTCTCGAGCCATCTGGATGATCTGCTCAGAGGTAGTACCGCGCACTATGCTGTCATCCACCAGCAACACCTTCTTGCCCTTGAATTCGGAGCTGATGGCGTTGAGCTTGCGGCGTACCGACTTCTTGCGCTGGGTCTGGCCCGGCATGATGAAGGTACGGCCTATGTAGCGGTTCTTCACGAAGCCCTGACGGTACGGCAGGTTCAGGGTATGGGCTATCTCCAGCGCCACGTCACAGGAAGTCTCCGGGATGGGGATAACCACATCCACATCGAGATCTTCCCACTCGCGCGCAATCTTCTGGCCCAGCTTGCGACCCATGTTGAGGCGGGCGGCGTAGACGGAGACCTTGTCGATGCACGAGTCGGGACGGGCGAAGTAGACATATTCGAAGATGCAGGAGCTCATCTGCGGGTTTTCCGCACACTGCTCGGAGAAGAGCTGGCCCTGCTCGGTAATGTAGATGGCTTCACCCGGCGCAACATCGCGCACCGTCTCGAAACCGATGGCGTCAAGCGCCACGCTCTCGGAGGCGAGCATGTACTCCACCTGGCCCTGCTCGTCTGCCCGACGACCCAGGATCAACGGACGAATGCCGTTGGGATCACGAAAGCCGATGAGGCCGTGACCGATCACCAGGGAGACGACGGCATAAGCGCCACGGATCTGCTGATGGGTCTTGCGCACCGCAGAGAAGATATCCTCCGGACGCAGCGCCATCTTGTCGCAGAGATCCAGTTCGTGGGCCAGCACGTTCAGCAGCACTTCCGAATCGGAGGTGGTGTTGATGTGACGACGGGCTACCTTGAACTGCTGCTCCTTGAGATCCTTGGCGTTGGTGAGGTTGCCGTTGTGGGCCAGCACCATGCCGTAGGGAGAGTTCACGTAAAAAGGTTGGGCTTCAGCGGCACTTGAGCTGCCTGCGGTGGGATATCTGACATGACCTATGCCGATATGCCCCTTCAGTCGCTGCATGTGACGCACTTCAAACACGTCCTTCACCAGGCCGTTGGCCTTGCGTTGCCGGAAGTTTCCACTGTCTATGGTCACGATCCCGGCGGCATCCTGTCCCCTGTGCTGCAACACCGTCAAGGCGTCGTAGAGGGCCTGATTGACGGGGGTGGTGCCAACTATACCGACAATACCACACATGTCTTTGCTACCTCGAAGTCACTATACCTGTTTAAGAAAACTGGATGAGTTCAACATGAACCCGAAAAACCACTGGATAACCGGTTTGAACTCGGGTACCAGCTTGGACGCCACCCACCAGTCGCTCTGGGAGAGGCTGGTGAAGGTATCCATAAAAAACAGCAGGGCACTGACGATCAGCACTCCGCGAATGGCGCCAAAACAGATGCCAAGCACCCGATCCGTTCCTGACAGGCCTGTTTTTTCCACCAGCAAACCCACCACATAGTTCACTACCCCGCCCAGGATCAGGGTCGCCACGAACAGGGCTGCAATGGCCAGGCCGTTGCGTACCAGGGGATCGGAGAACGAGGTGAAATAGACGGCGAGATCGGGATAGAAATGGCTGGCGATAAAGAAGGCGATAAACCAGGTGACAAGAGACATGGCCTCCTTGACGAAGCCGCGCACCAGGCTGATGAGGGCGGAGAAACCGACGATGCCGATGATGGCGTAATCAATCCAGACCATAGGAAAAAGTGTCCTGCGAAATTGCGGCGCAGTCTAACAAAAACGATTGCGCAATGCTTGATAAAATTGTGTTAAACATTCAAAGAAGTGCCGACAGCGGCACCTTCCCCAGCGTTGAAACGATTGTGCCGGGCCAAAATGCACAACGCCATGGCATGGCCATGGCGTTGTATTTACGCGAGTGCGCTTAGCCTATGTGGGTCAGACCGCCCATGTAGGATTGCAGCGCAGCCGGGATGGCGATGCGGCCATCTTCCTGCTGGTAGTTCTCCATCACGGCCACTAGGGTGCGACCCACTGCCAGGCCGGAGCCATTCAGGGTGTGCAGCAGCTGGGGCTTGCCATCGATACGCACGCGAGCCTGCATGCGGCGCGCCTGGAAATCGGTGCAGTTGGAGACGGAGGAGATCTCGCGGTAGGTGTTCTGGGCCGGCAGCCACACTTCCAGATCGTAGGTCTTGGCGGCGCAGAAGCCCATGTCACCGGTGGCCAGCGCCATCACGCGATACGGCAGCTCCAGCAGTTGCAGCACCTTCTCGGCGTGACCGGCCATCTCTTCCAGCGCTTCCCAGGATTTTTCCGGGTGAACCAGCTGCACCATCTCGACCTTGTCGAACTGGTGCATGCGGATGAGGCCGCGGGTGTCACGGCCATAGGAACCCGCTTCGGAGCGGAAGCAGGGGCTGTGGGCCGTCATCTTGATGGGCAATTCCTGCTCATCGAAGATCTCGTCGCGTGCCATGTTGGTGAGCGGCACTTCGGAGGTCGGGATCAGGGAGAACTTGCGCACCTTGCCCTCTTCTTCCCCTTCACCATTGATGCCGGTGTTGAACAAGTCTTCGGAGAATTTGGGCAGCTGGCCGGTGCCGTACAGGCTGTCCGGGTTCACCAGATAAGGCACGTAGCACTCGGTGTAACCGTGCTGCAGGGTGTGCAGGTCCAGCATGAACTGCGCCAGGGCGCGGTGCAGGCGGGCAATCTGACCCTTCATCACCACGAAACGGGCGCCGGAGAGCTTGACGCCGTTCTTGAAGTCGACACCCTTGGCCGCTTCACCGAGATCGATGTGATCGCGTACCGGGAAGTCGAACGCGCGCGGGGTACCCCAGCGGCGCACTTCGACGTTGTCGTTCTCGTCACGACCCACAGGTGTGGTGTCGCTCGGCAGGTTGGGAATGGCATCGGAGATGGATTTTATCTCAGCCAGCAGCGCGTCGAGCTCAACCTTGCTGGTCTCCAGCTCGTCGTTGATCTTGGTCACCTCGGCCTTGAGTGGGGCCACATCTTCACCACGACGGGCAGCCTCACCGATGGACTTGGAGCGGGCGTTACGCTCGGCCTGCAGCTCCTGGGTACGGGACTGCAGATCCTTGCGTTTCTCTTCCAGAGCATTGACAGCCGCTACGTCCAGAACGTAGCCACGTGTCGCCAGACGAGCAGCAGCTTCGTCAATCTCGCTACGCAGATATTTGGGATCCAGCATGGTTTACCTACTTTTTTAAAATGGGATCTGGGCCTGGGTCATCAGACCGGGCGAGAAAACAGATCCGGAAGTTAACATCGGTTGGCGCACCCCTATCGTCTTCAGCTTCGGGCCTTCAAAATCAGGCCTTCGAAATCAAGAAGATGGCATCAGGCCAAGACAAGCGGGGTCAGAGGGGCAGTGTATCAGACCGCCCCCCCGCGCGAACAGGGACTATTTATGTCGTTTTTACTGACGTTACCTGCCATGTGAGGGCAAATACGCCCCCTGCTGGCCCCTTGACGATGCAAGGCTCATATAGCACCGGGGACCACACTGCACACTTGGGCGAATGCACATCAGCTGGCTCGCCCTGTCAGGTGTCCCGCTTGCGTGGGCTCTGTTTATCCAGCTCGTGGAGATAATCGAGCTTCTGGGCGATCTGCTTCTCGAGACCGCGATCCGTGGGCTGGTAGTACTGCTTGCCAGCCAATTCCGGCGGGAAATAGCTCTCGCCGGCGGCATAAGCACCCGGCTCGTCGTGGGCATAGCGATACTCGGCGCCATAGCCCAGATCGCTCATCAGCTTGGTGGGTGCGTTGCGAAGGTGCGGCGGCACCTCGAAATCGGGCAGGTTTTTGGCGTCGTTAAGCGCTGCTTTCCAGGCGGTGTAGACCGCATTGCTCTTGGGGGCGCAGGCAAGATAGACGATGGCCTGGGCGATGGCCCGCTCCCCTTCGGCCGGACCGATGCGGTGGAAGCAATCCCAGGCCGATAACGCCACCTGCATGGCACGCGGATCGGCATTGCCCACATCTTCCGAGGCAATCGCCAGCAAGCGGCGGGCGATGTAGAGGGGATCGCAACCTGCGCTCACCATGCGGGCATACCAGTAGAGCGCCGCATCGGGGGCCGAGCCGCGAATGGACTTGTGCACCGCCGAGATGAGGTCGTAGAAGTGATCGCCGCCCTTGTCAAAGCGCGCCACATGCTCACCCACCACGGCGGCGAGCAAGGCGCTGTCGATCACCCTCTCCCCTGCCCCATTGGTCTCGGCCATGTCGGCCAGCAGCTCCAGATAGTTGAGGGATTTGCGCCCGTCACCATCCACGGCTTTGGCAAGCGCCTCCTTCACTCCGGGGGCAAAGGTGAGTGCCGGATCATTGAGACCGCGGGAGTCTGTCATTGCCTGATCGATCATGGCGAGGATGTCGTCCTCTTCCAGTCGCTTGAGCAGATAGACCCGGGCCCGGGAGAGCAGTGCGTTGTTGAGTTCGAACGAGGGGTTTTCGGTGGTGGCACCGATAAAGGTGATGGTGCCATCTTCGATGTGGGGCAGGAACACATCCTGCTGGCTCTTGTTGAAGCGGTGCACCTCATCGACGAACAATATGGTACGCACCCCGCGCCAGCTGTTCTCCTTCGCCTTGTCGATGGCGGCGCGGATCTCCTTGATGCCGGAGGTCACCGCAGAGAGTCGCTCCACCTCCGCCTGACAATAGTGCGCCATCAGTTCCGCCAGGGTGGTCTTGCCGGTACCGGGCGGCCCCCACAAAATCATCGAGTGGCAGTGACCGGCCAGGATCGCTTTGCGCAGGGGCTTGTCAGGCCCCAGGATATGCTGCTGACCTATGTACTGGTCGAGGTCTTGCGGCCGCATCCGGGCCGCCAGCGGACGAAAGTCCGACGAAAAATCCAGCGATAAATTGCTCATCTGCATTGACCATCCAGCGTCATGCCGACCGCCAGTGGAGGACAGTACGACGATAGATCCAAAGACATCATGCGGGCCGCCAGCAGGTGATGGCCCGACGAGACATCCAAAGAGAAATTGCTCATCAGCGCTGGTCGTCCAGCTCGACCCCCTTCGGGATCTTGAAGACAAATTCGTTGCCCTTGAGCACCGGCTGGCGGTTGAAACTGCTCAGGGTAAATTCGCTCCACTGCCCCTGTGCCTCTTTCACATCGAAACGACTGATGTTGTTCTGCCTGTCGAACGTGACGCGAAAGGAAGCGATCAGCTCATCCTTGTTGCGGCTGGTAACGGTGTAGACATTCCCTTCCTGGGTCACGTCATAGTGCTTCCAGAATTTGTCATCGTTGCCGGCGATCAGGATGAAGGGAGTATTGAGCACCGCATCCTTGAGTTTGAGAGCCGTCACCTGCTCGACGAAGGGGTCATAGACCCAGACGTCCTTGCCATCCGCTACTATCAGGCTCTCGTCCGGCGAGGTGGTATGCCAGTTGAAACGATTCGGGCGCTGCACCAGCAGATCGCCACCGGCCTTTTGCAGCTCTTTGCCCTTGCTGTCGTAAACGGTCTGGGCAAACTTGGCGGAGAATAGGCTCACATCGGCCAGTTTCTGCTTGAGGCTGCTGGCCGCATCCGCCCACACCTGACTGCTGGCAACCAGCAGCACAGACCCTATCAACAGTTGTTTTTTCATCACGCTTTTCATGAAGACGCTCTCGATAAAAGGCCACACCCGGTGAGGGCATGGCCAGGGTAGAGGAAGGGTGAGCCTTAGTCCCGTACCGGCGGCGGTGCCAGCACATCGCGCTGACCATTGCCGCCCGGCGAGCTGACGATACCCTGATTTTCCATCTGCTCGATGAGACGAGCCGCACGGTTGTAACCAATCTTGAACTTGCGCTGCACGCTGGACGTCGAGCCACGGCGCGACTCCACCACAAAGGCCACCGCCTCGTCAAACAGGGGGTCGAGCTCTTCATCGCCACCACCGCCATATTCGCCGCCGCCCTCGCCGCCCGACTCACCGGAGAGGATCTCCTCGATGTAGTTCGGCTCACCGCGCAGTTTCCAGTCCGCCACCACCTTGTGTACCTCGTGATCATCGACGAAGGCGCCATGGACACGGGTGGGGTTGGAGGTACCGGCCGGCATGTAGAGCATGTCGCCCATGCCAAGCAGGGATTCAGCACCGCCCTGATCCAGAATGGTACGCGAGTCTATCTTGCTCGACACCTGGAACGAGATGCGGGTCGGTATGTTGGCCTTGATAAGACCGGTGATCACATCCACAGAGGGACGCTGGGTCGCCAGTATGAGGTGAATACCGGCGGCCCGCGCTTTCTGGGCAATACGGGCGATGAGCTCTTCAACCTTCTTGCCGACAATCATCATCATGTCGGCGAATTCGTCCACCACCACCACTATGTGGGGCAGCTTTTCCAGCTCGGGCGGCATCTGATCCATGGAGTCACCCGGGCGCCACAAGGGATCCCGCATCGGTTCTCCCTCAGCAGCCGCGGCCAATACCTTGTCGTTGTAGCCCTTGAGGTTACGCACCCCGACCGCCGACATCAGCTTGTAACGACGCTCCATCTCGCCCACACACCAGCGCAGGGCGTTGGCAGCATCCTTCATGTCGGTGACCACTTCGGTCAGCAGATGGGGGATCCCTTCGTAGACAGAGAGCTCCAGCATCTTGGGATCGATCATGATGAAACGCAGATCGTCCGGGGACGACTTGTAGAGCATGGAGATGATCATGGTGTTGACCCCCACCGACTTGCCCGAACCGGTCGTACCGGCCACCAGCAAGTGCGGCATCTTGGCCAGATTCACCACCACGGGCTCCCCTGCAATGTCCTGACCGAGCCCCATGGTAAGGGGGTTGCGGCTATCGCGGAAAGCATCGCAATCGAGGGTCTCACGCAGGTAAACGGTCTGGCGCACCCGATTGGGCAACTCGATACCGACGAAAGTCTTGCCCGGGATCACTTCCACCACCCGCACACTGCTGGCGGAGAGGGAGCGGGCCAAGTCCCGCGACAGATTGGTGATCTTGCTCGCCTTCATGCCAGGGGCCAGATCCAGTTCGAAACGGGTGATGACAGGGCCCGGATAGACACCGACCACCTTGGCCTGCACGTTGTAGTCGGCCAGCTTGGCTTCCACCAAACGGCCCATACGATCCAGCTCGTCTTTGCTCATCATCTGGGTCTTGGCGGGCGGTCTGTCCAGCAGCTCGATGCTCGGCAAGGGAGGCATGCTCAGTTGCACACGGCGCTTGGGCTTGCCCGGCGCGGCGGCAACCGGTGCGACCGGCTCATCCTCACCCTCGGCCCAGGGCAGATCGAATTCGTCATCCTCGTCATCTGCCGTGGTCAGGGCCGGCTGGCGACGGGCATTGGCAGCGGCAGCGCGCTTGGGTTTGGCCACGGGTGCCGGCTCGTCATCTTCATCATCAAACTGCGGGTCGAACTGGAAGGTATCGTCATCGAGCTCCGGCAGCCACTCATCGGAGGTTGCCTTCTGGCCCTTGGAGGTACCGTTACCCTTGGGACGACGGGTCCAGCTGGAGTGCGGCTCATCCTCGTCTTCATCATCGAGCTCGAGGGCACCGACGCCCCCTTCCAGCAAGGGATCGGCTCCCTCGTAACGGGGCTGACGCCAGCCACCGGTCAACCAGCGACCCAGTGTGGTGGGGAAGTGGTAGATGGCGCTGACCGAACCGGTACAGGTGGCGCCAATCCGCTCGACTATGGTGAGCCAGGACCAGCCGGTAAACAGTGTGATGCCGGTCGCCACGAAGCAGAGCAGCATCAGATTGGCACCGACGCCGCCAAACAGCGGCACCACGGCGGAGGCGATCACGTCCCCCACCAGGCCACCGGCGGAAAAATTCTGCATGTCATTGAAGTTCATGCTGGCAATGGCGGACATGCCGAGCACGGTCAGCACGAAGCCGACGATGCGCACCGACAGGGTGAGATAGTCCACATCCAGCAGCCGGCTCGGACGCCAGAACAGGCTCCAGCCCAGTAAAACCACCAGGGGGGGAACCAGATAGGAGAAAGCCCCAAAGGTAAACATGGTGATATCGGCGAGCCAGGCCCCCGCGCTGCCGGCGAGGTTCTTCACCTCCCCTTGCCAGGAGGTCTGCGACCAACCGGGATCGGCGGGATGATAGGACAACAGGGCAAGCAAGAGATAGGCAGCCATCAGAGTGATGGCGATCAAGACGGCTTCGAAGATCCGTTGTGTACCTGATAAAGGAGTAAACAGCTTTTTATCGGCCAAACTCCGGCTCCTTTCTGAAAACATATAATGCGGGGGGATAAGGGGGCCTAGTATCCCTGAAAAGCCCACCGATTGTCAGCCAGTGCCTGATGGGCTGGGCCATATTCACAACCAACTCGATAAGAAGAAACGAGCGGACCGGCCGCTCGTTTCTGACTGTCGTGACTTGTCATTAGCCTGGCAAGCCACAGCATAACCCAACTCAACGGGTGCTGATCACCAGACGACTGCTCTGCTTGACCTCTTCCATCACCACATAGGTGCGGGTGTCATTGACGCCGGGTAGTCGCAGCAGGGTTTCCCCCAGCAGGCGGCGGTAGGCCGACATGTCGCTGACGCGGGTCTTGAGCAGATAGTCGAAATCGCCGGAGACCAGATGGCACTCCTGGATCTCTTCAAGCACCTGAACAGCCTTGTTGAACTGTTCAAACACATCCGGCGCACCGCGATTGAGGGTAATTTCCACGAACACCAGCAGAGACGCATCCAGATAATGAGGGTTCAGAATAGCGGCATATCCTTCGATATAACCTTGTCGCTCGAGGCGACGAACCCGTTCCAGACACGGTGTAGGACTCAGGCCAACTCGCTTGGACAACTCAACATTCGAAATCCTGCCATCCTTTTGCAGTTCATTCAGAATGTTGCGGTCAATCCTGTCCAAATCCTTTAGCCGACTCTTAGCTTCCATCATTTTATTCCATCCTTTGGCTATTTTTTGGTAAGAATCACCAGTCATTTTATAATTATGGTCACAAATACTGTCAATACCTGAATATGCTAGGCGCAAATGTTACGTAACCTTGAAGCAACATAAAACACCGGTCGATAGACGAGGGATAGCATGATTATCGGTGTACCTAAAGAAATAAAAAACCATGAATATCGCCTAGACATGGTTCCGGCCAGTGTACGTGAACTGACAGCACGAAACCATACTGTTTTCGTCCAAAGCGGCGCAGGAAGCGGCATTGGCTTGGATGAGGCAGATTATCGCGCTGTCGGTGCCGATATTTTGGTCTCTGAAGCAGCCGTTTTCGCCTAGACCGGATGATCATCCAGACCAGATAACTCCGCACATCAAACATGCCTGACCCGCGGGGAACACCCCCTCTTTAATTCCGTTGTGCCACCTGTTTGCATTGGGTCCCGGGTACTGGCTCTGTCAGTCAATCGCGGCCCCCGCTAAACCATCCGCCCGAAATGACCTGACGCTGCCGCCCATGGCGAAGAAAGTGGCTGAACGCATCTCTATTCATTCGAATAGCCCGCATGCTCCTCTTCAGCCTGACTGTCTTAGTACTCTGCTGACCGTCATCTCGCTGTTGAAATGGTCAAGACAGGGATCAGCTGCGCAATGATGGCACCGGGCGCCACTGCGCCAAGAGTTGTCAACCATGACCATATTGTCCGCATGAAGCCGGGTTCGGCCATCGTCGACATGACACAGATACGGACAAAGACGAGAAGCCCCCTCACCCGTACACATCCGGTTTGCGGCTTCATCAACGAGGCAAGACCCGACAACGCAGCCGAAATACCGGGGGACCAAGGCCATCCCGAGCGAACTCGCAAGCCACGCCCAACATGGCGTCGGCAAACGCACTTCTCTGAGTCAGGATCCGTCCAGAATGGACTCTTTTCACCTCAAAATAAGCATCAGCCTGCACCTATCATCGATTGGCACAATCGACTCACTGACCTTTGACCCCATATCACGAATTACCTACAATCGCGCAAACTCATCACGTCTCGGAAATCACATCATGAGCCAAGTCACTCACAGCAAACTGCTGATCCTGGGGTCAGGCCCGGCCGGTTACACTGCCGCCGTCTACGCAGCCCGCGCCAACCTGAATCCTCTGCTTATCACAGGCATGCAGCAAGGTGGTCAGCTGACCACCACCACAGAGGTGGAAAACTGGCCCGGTGATCCCGAAGGTCTGACCGGTCCAGCCCTGATGGAGCGCATGAAGGCCCATGCGGAGAAGTTCGATACCCGCATCCTGTTTGATCACATCAATGAAGTGGAGCTGACCCAGCGTCCGTTCCGCCTCAAGGGCGACAGCGCCGAATACACCTGCGATGCACTGATCATCGCCACCGGCGCCTCCGCCAAATATTTGGGACTGCCTTCCGAAGAGGCCTTCAAGGGACGCGGCGTCTCCGCCTGCGCTACCTGTGACGGCTTCTTCTATCGCAACCAGGAAGTGGCGGTGATCGGCGGCGGCAATACCGCAGTGGAAGAGGCACTCTATCTTGCCAACATCGCCAAGAAGGTGCACCTCATTCACCGCCGCGATGAGTTTCGCGCCGAGAAGATCCTGATCAAGCGTCTGCACGACAAGGTAGCGAGCGGCAACATAGTGCTGCACACCCACCAGACCCTGGACGAAGTGCTGGGGGATCAGATGGGCGTGACCGGTGTGCGCCTGCGCAGCACGCAGGATGACACCACCACGGATCTGCCGCTGATGGGCGTATTCATCGCTATCGGTCACCAGCCGAATACCCAGATCTTCGAGGGCCAGCTGGCGATGCAAAACGGCTACCTGATCGTCCGTGGCGGGCTGGACGGCTTTGCCACCCAGACCAGCATTGAAGGGGTATTTGCCGCCGGTGACGTGGCCGATCACAACTACCGTCAAGCCATTACGTCTGCCGGCACCGGCTGCATGGCAGCCCTCGATGCCGAGCGATATCTGGACGCGCAATAAGCGCAAGGGATATAAAAGGCATGCCGTGAGGCATGCCTTTTTACGTTAAGGAGCCGGATGAAACAGAAAATATTGATTGTCGAAGATAGCATGACGATCCGTCGCATGTTGATCCAGGCCATCGCGCAGCAAACTGGCCTGGAGATTGATGCCTTCGATACCTTGGAGGGGGCACGTCACTGCCAGGGAGACGAATACGTGGTCGCACTGGTGGATCTCACCCTGCCTGATGCTCCCAGCGGGGAAGCCGTCAAGGTACTGCTGGAACGAGGCTTGCCAGTGGTGATCCTCACCGCCGACATCAGCGAAGACAAGCGGGAGGCCTGGCTGGAAGCAGGGGTGCTGGATTATGTGATGAAAGATTCACGTCACTCCCTGCAATACGCGGTCGGTCTGGTGCATCGCCTCTATCTCAATCAGCAGATTGAAGTGCTGGTCGTCGATGATTCACGCACCTCCCGCCACCGCACCATGGCACAGCTACGCAAGCAGTTGTTGCTGGTCCACGAGGCGAGCCATGCCCGCGAAGCCCTGGCCACCCTTGAGCAGAATCCGGCCATCCGGCTGGTACTGGTCGACTACTATATGCCGGAAATTGACGGCATCAGCCTGGTACGGATGCTGCGAGAGCGCTACAGCAAGCAGCAGCTCGCCATCATAGGGATCTCGGTGTCGGACAAACGGGGCTTGTCTGCTCGCTACCTCAAGCAAGGGGCCAACGACTTTCTCAACCAGCCGTTCGAGCCGGAAGAGTTGCAGTGTCGGGTCAGCCATAACCTGGAGGCGCTTGAGCAGTTCAACAGCATTCAGGAATCCGCCAACCGCGACTACCTGACCGGGCTTTATAACCGGCGCTACTGGTTCAACGAGGGGCAAAAGTGGTTTGAGGAGCATCAACGCCAGCAGACGCCGCTCGCGCTGTGTGTCCTCGATGTGGATCACTTCAAGCAGGTCAACGATCACTGGGGTCATGCCATCGGCGATCAGCTGCTCTGCCACCTCACCCGGTTGCTGACCCAGTTCTTCCCCGATGCCATGATTGCCCGCTTTGGGGGAGAGGAGTTTGCCCTTATGGTGCCCCATTGCACAGTGCCAGTGCTGCTCAAACGGCTGGAGGGACTGCGCCAACAACTGCGTCAGCAACCCTTGTCACGGGAGACGCCGCTGTTCGTTCGCGCCAGTTTCGGGGTGATCAATGTCGGGCGAGTCTCCATGGACGAGGCACTGAGTGAAGCGGATCGCCTGCTCTATCAGGCAAAAAACACAGGTCGCGACAAGATAGTGTCTCAGGGCTCATCTGCATGAGCTAGATGAGTTCCGTGTAGTACCGCCCGACTGGCTCCTGTCAATGGAGACCGTCGGGTTGCTCCCCTTCCCTCTTCCCTGCTTCGCTCGATATGCCTTGCCTCAGTAGGTCTTGTCGACTCGTACCCCATCGTCGAAATAGAGGATGCGCACCTTGTCGCCGTTCATGAATACCATGGCCGGATCATAATCCTGAATGACATTGATGAGCCCGCTCTGCTCGTTGCGAATGAGCAGCTCCACCAGCTTGTTCTCCACCACGGATCCACCTGATTGATAATGCTGCGCGGCAGCGGCCCCTGCCAGTGCCCCCACGGCGGTAGCAATTTCACGGCCATGACCACCACCAAACTGGTTGCCAAGCAGGCCGCCCAAAACGGCGCCGCCCAGGGTTTTCCAGCCGGAATGTTCAGACTCCAGGATCTGGCGCTGGGTGATGTTGCGCACCGTCTCCACCTGGCCAAACACCACCTGATTGACGGGCCGCGCCGTGTTGCGCTCGTAAACCTGGGCCCCGGCGGGCGCAGTGACAAAGCAGAGCAAGCTGGATACTATCAGGATAATGGCCTTCATCTGTGAACCTCTTCGCCTTATGTCTCGCTATCTTACCCAATTGGATGATGCGCTGTGCTGGTTTCCCGACCCCGAGCACGCACTGGATGAACCCAACGGCCTGCTGGCGATCGGCGGGGATCTCTCCCCTGAACGATTGCTGGCAGCTTACCACAAGGGGATCTTCCCGTGGAATGAGCCCCACCAGCCGTTGCTGTGGTGGTCGCCGGATCCCAGAGGGGTCATCATCCCCGAACAGTTGCACATAGGTCGCAGCCTGCGCAAATTTATCCGCCGCACCTCATTCGATATTTCCATCAATCGCGCCTTTAATGAGGTAATAGCGGCCTGCGCCGCCCCCCGTCGCAGCGCCAGTGGAACCTGGATAAGCACGCCCATGATCGACGCCTATCGACAACTTCATCACCTTGGCCATGCCCACTCCGTCGAGATCTGGCAACATGGCCAGTTGCAAGCTGGCCTCTATGGCCTCTCCCTCGGCCGCCTCTTCTGCGGTGAGTCCATGTTCAGCCGCATCGACAACGGCGCCAAGCTGGCCATGGTGGCGCTCTGTCACCACTTCGCCAGCCACGGTGGTGCACTGATCGATTGCCAGATGCAGAATGATTTTCTGGCCACCATGGGGATCCAGGAGTGGCCAAGAGAGACGTTTTTGACGGCGCTGACCAAACTGAGCCGGCAGCCGTTGGCAGATAACTGCTGGCAAGCGGGGAACATCAGCCTATGACAGAAGAAGTGATCCTCAAGGTAGGCCTGACCCCCAAGCATCAATGCAGCTATCTGGGCCATGAACAGGAGCAACTGCTGGTATTGATGGACCACAACCTGCTCAATGCCAGCGGCTATGAGCGATTGCTGACGGCGGGATTTCGGCGCAGCGGAAATGACATCTATCGGCCCCACTGCCCGGCCTGCAGTGCCTGCCAGTCGCTGCGCATTCACAGCGAACGCTTCGTGCCGAGCCGCAGCCAGAAGCGGATCCGGCAGTTGAATCAGGACCTTGAACTGGTGCTCAGCTATGACGACAAGCCCGAGTATTACCAGCTCTACGAGCGCTACATTCGCGAGCGCCACCATGACGGCAGCATGTATCCCCCCAGCCGGACCCAATACAAGGGCTTTTTGCATTGCGACTGGATGCCGCCACTTTACCTCGAAATGCGCAAGGACAACCGGCTGATCGGGGTCGCTACCACGGATCTGCTCCCCCACTCCTTGAGCGCCATGTATACCTTTTTCGATCCGGCTCACGCCGATCGCTCCCTCGGTACCTTTGCCATTCTGAGTCAGCTGGATCTGGCCAAGCGCACAGGTCGCACCTGGTTGTATCTTGGCTATCTGGTGGAGGCGTGCCGCAAGATGAATTACAAGCGCCAATACCTGCCTCACGAGCGGCTGATACAGGGGGAATGGAAAAATATCGACACCAAGCCCGAGTAAACTTTACACATAGCCTTAAATCCGGCATGATCCAGCGGATTTTTGTTGTGGCTTATCAAGAGGATTCAATGGCTAAAGAAGACAGTATTGAGATGCAGGGCACCATTCTCGAAACCCTGCCCAATACCATGTTCCGTGTGGAACTGGAAAATGGTCACGTGGTTATCGCTCATATTTCCGGCAAGATGCGCAAAAACTACATCCGTATCCTGACTGGGGACAAAGTAACGGTAGCTCTGACTCCGTACGATCTCTCCAAGGGACGTATTGTTTTCCGCTCTCGCTAAGCCAGGAATTCAGCAAAAAACCCCAACCTCTCGGCTGGGGTTTTTTGTCGCTTTCTAACTATCAGTGCTTAGTGGGAGACAGCTTCAATATTGACCTGAAAGTCAAAGCTGAGGCTGTCATTTACCAACTCAACCTTCACTACCCCTCCATCAACCAGTGATCCAAACAGGATTTCATTGGCCAGTGGTTTCTTGAGGTGTTCCTGGATGACCCGTCCCATGGGTCTGGCTCCCATGGCCCTGTCATATCCCTTCTCGGCCAACCAGTGGCGGACACCCTCGGACACTTCAAGAGACACGCCCTTGGCATCCAGCTGTACCTGCAACTCGACAATGAACTTGTCGACCACCTGGTGGATCACCTGCATATCCAGATGGTTGAACCAGATGGTGTGATCCAGCCGGTTGCGGAACTCTGGACTGAACGTCTTGTTTATCACCGCCATGGCATCGTGGCTCATATCTTGTTGCTGGAAGCCAATGGACTTGCGTTGGGTCTCCTGCACACCGGCGTTGGTGGTCATCACCAGGATCACGTTACGGAAATCGGCCTTGCGCCCGTTGTTGTCCGTCAGGGTCCCGTTGTCCATTACCTGCAACAGCAGGTTGAACACATCCGGGTGCGCCTTCTCAATCTCGTCCAGCAACACCACCGAGTGAGGATGCTTGAGCACTGAGTCGGTCAGCAAGCCGCCCTGTTCAAAACCGACATAACCGGGAGGGGCACCAATCAAACGTGAGACGGTATGGCGCTCCATGTACTCGGACATATCAAAACGCAGCATTTCCACCCCGAGCGCCTTGCCGAGCTGCTGGGTGACCTCTGTCTTGCCCACTCCGGTCGGGCCGGCAAACAGGAAGCAACCCACTGGGCGGCGTTCATTGCCAAGACCGGAGCGTGACAGCCGGATGGCATCGGTCAACACCTCTATGGCCTTGTCCTGGCCAAACACCACCATCTTGAGATTGCGCTCCAGGTTCTTCAGCACTTCCTTGTCGGAAGAAGAAACAGATTTCTCCGGGATACGGGCAATCTTGGCAACGATGGCTTCGATTTCCGGCACATTGATCACTTTCTTGCGCTTGCTCACCGGCAGCAGCCGCTGCCCTGCCCCGGCCTCGTCGATCACGTCGATAGCCTTGTCAGGCAGATGACGGTCGTTGATATATTTGGCCGAGAGTTCGACCGCAGCACGGATCGCCTTCACGGTATAACGCACGCCGTGGTGCGATTCGTAACGGCTCTTGAGCCCCATCAGAATGCGAGTGGTGTCATCCACACTCGGCTCGACAATATCGATCTTCTGGAAACGACGGGCCAAGGCACGGTCTTTCTCGAAGATCTGGGAGTATTCCTGGTAGGTTGTCGACCCGACACAGCGCAGCAAACCATTGGAGAGCAACGGCTTGATGAGGTTGGCGGCGTCAAGCTGGCCACCCGAAGCCGCACCGGCCCCTATGATGGTGTGGATCTCGTCGATGAAGAGGATGGCCCCTTCTTGGCGCTCAATCTGTTTGAGCAGCACCTTGAGACGCTTCTCGAAGTCACCACGGTATTTGGTGCCCGCCAGCAGGGAGCCCATGTCGAGTGAATAGATAGTGCTGCCGGCAATCACCTCGGGCACATCACCCTTGACGATGCGATAGGCCAGCCCCTCGGCGATGGCTGTCTTGCCTACACCAGCCTCCCCCACCAGCAGCGGGTTGTTCTTGCGGCGACGGCACAGTACCTGAATGGTGCGGCTCAGTTCCTGATCGCGGCCGATGAGCGGGTCGATACGTCCCTCCAGCACCAGCTGATTCAGGTTGGTGGCAAAGCTTTCTATCTGGGCAGCAGAGACATCATCGTCAGACTCGGCATTGTTACTGCTGTTGTCCGGCTTGCTGTCTTTTCGCACTCCGTGGGAGAGGAAATTGACCACGTCCAGCCGGCTTATCTCGGCCTTTTTCAGAAAATAGGCCGCCTGAGATTCCTGCTCACTGAAAATGGCTACCAGCACGTTGGCGCCGTTGACCTCAGTATTGCCGGAGGATTGCACATGGAAGACAGCACGCTGCAACACCCGCTGGAAGCCAAGCGTGGGCTGGGTTTCTCTGTCTTCATCATCGCGGGGAATAAGCGGGGTTGTTTGACCGATGAATGCACTGATCTCTTTGCGCATCAGTTCCACATCAGCACCACACGAACTCAACGCCTCATGGGCTGAGCTGTTATCCAGCAGGGCTAACAACAGGTGCTCGACAGTCATGAATTCGTGGCGCTCGTCACGGGCCAGTTTGAAAGCCTCGTTCAGCGTCTTTTCTAGATCTTTATTCAACATAGGCACCTCCCCTAGTACAGCAACAATGTGGTGTCGTTCTCGCCATCAAGTCATCAGATTCAAGCCTTTTCCATGGTACACAGCAGTGGATGTTCATTGTTACGTGAATAGGTGTTGACCTGGACCACTTTGGTTTCGGCAATCTCGGCGGTAAACGTACCACAGACTCCCTTACCACTATAATGCACACTCAGCATCACTTGGGTAGCCTTGTCCAAATCCATACCAAAGAACTTTTGCAGCACCTCCACCACAAACTCCATCGGTGTGTAGTCGTCGTTGTTCAGGACGACCTTGTACATGGGTGGCGGTTGCAGCTTCGTTTTCTCTGCTTGTGCAATCTCTTCATTAGCAAAGAGTTCTTTCTGCTTGCTCATAGTCGCGCTTCGGTACCTCTAGATTACTACCGTCTAACACAAGATTGTCAATAGACTTGTTAACCAGATCACATCAGTTGTTAACAACTCCTTGACTCGCTCAAAAGTTAGACTAGATTGGTTACTTGCTAATCGGCGCCCGTCTGCTATAGACGTATGCTACTAGTTATAAAGGGCTGGCGCAGGTTACTCAACGACTTCAGGGTAATCAATAAAAGGATGTAGATGTATGGCAACCGGAACAGTCAAGTGGTTTAACAACGCAAAAGGATTTGGGTTTATCTGTCCGGAAGGGGGTGGTGAAGATATCTTCGCCCACTACTCCACGATACAAATGGAAGGTTACAAGACCTTGAAAGCAGGTCAGGCAGTCAACTTCGAACTGCAGCAGGGGCCGAAAGGAAATCACGCCTCTGTCATCGTGCCAAACGAAGCACAGAACATGTAAGAGTCAAACTGGATAAATAAAAAACCCGGCGAACCGCAAGGTTGCCGGGTTTTTTATTTTGAGCTTTGGGTGCGAGCGTGAAGCCGATCAGATGCAGGCTTCACCCATCATCACAGTGCCTGGTCGTGATAGTCCTGACAGGCACTCAGGGTGTTTTCCATCAGGCTCGCTACCGTCATGGGGCCAACACCACCCGGAACCGGTGTGATGAAAGAGGCATGATTACGCGCCGTCTCGAACTCCACATCCCCCACAAGAGAGCCGTCAGCCAGACGATTGATGCCCACGTCGATCACCAGGGCACCCGGCTTGATCCACTCTCCCGGAATGAAGTTCGGCTTGCCCACGGCCACGACCAGCAAGTCGGCACGACGCACCTGCTGTTCCAGATCCTGAGTGAAGCGGTGGCAGGTGGTCGTGGTGCAACCAGCCAGCAGCAGCTCCAGCGTCATCGGGCGCCCCACTATGTTGGATGCACCGACCACAACAGCATGCAAACCATGAGTCTTGACGCCAGTGGTCTCTATCAGGGTCATGATGCCCTTGGGCGTACAGGGGCGCAGTGCCGGAATGCGCTGCGCCAGACGGCCCACGTTGTACGGGTGGAAGCCATCCACGTCCTTGTCGGGACGAATACGCTCCAGCACCTGAGTCGTATCACAATGGGCCGGCAGCGGCAGTTGCACCAGAATGCCGTCTACGTCCGCATCATCATTGAGCCGATCGATCAGGGCCAGCAGCTCTTCCTGACTCGCCGTCGCGCTCAGATCGTAAGAGCGGGAGATAAACCCCACCTCTTCACAGGCGCGGCGCTTGCTGCCGACATAGACCTGAGACGCCGGATCCACTCCGACTAGGATCACCGCCAGACCTGGCGCCCGTTTCCCTTGTGCCAACCGCTGTTGGACTTGCGCTGCGACCTGATTGCGAATCGTTTGCGCAACCTGTTTTCCATCAATGATTTTGGCAGACATCGTTCTTCACTCACCATGTGTTCAACTGCCGCGCATTGTCGCATTTTTTTGGCGCGGGTGTTAGCAGCGCTCGCTGGGCGGGCAATAAGTAGGCACTTGAATTTACTGGCGGAAAAATACGTTGACGCTGCCTTTCCCGCTTGGGTATGATGCCCGCCCGTTGCCCAGTACAGCCGCTATAGGTATGCTGGACAGGAAATTTTCGGTGATTAGCGCAGCCCGGTAGCGCATCTGGTTTGGGACCAGAGGGTCAAAGGTTCGAATCCTTTATCACCGACCAAGTTCATCGATGAGCCACCTTGGCTGATCGATACAGAGCGCCCTTAGCTCAGTCGGATAGAGCAACGGCCTTCTAAGCCGTGGGTCGCAGGTTCGAATCCTGCAGGGCGCACCATTAATGAATCCTCTCTCCCCGGGATGGATGGTATTAATGGATATTTTCAGTGGTGGCTGTAGCTCAGTTGGTAGAGTCCCGGATTGTGATTCCGGTTGTCGTGGGTTCGAGCCCCATCAGCCACCCCATTACCCCCTCGCCTGTTTATTCCTTTTCTCAGAATCATCTTTGCTACCCTGCTCGGTCACAAACACCTCAAAGTGCACGGCTTTACTGTCGGCGTCTTTCACGAAGCCGCTTGCACCGGCAGTGGCTATCTGATGTTCGCCCCAGTGACCAATGACCTCTCCGGCCTGCACCGCTATCGGATTATCACTTCGGTCAACAACGGGCGCATCCTCTTTGAATTCGACGGGGACACTCGGCTCGGCGGCCAGTCCCGCACCCATCTTGCTTTTTGCCAACCAACCAAGCGACCCTTTGCCTGCATTGGTCATCACCCGATTGGCGCTGTCTTTGACGGAGCCGCTGCCCGCCTTGAACACCTGCACTTTACGAAACTCGGTCGGGCCGCCACCGACGGTCACCATCTGTGACTCACCAGATACCACCACCTCACTGCCAGCAGGCAGCCCCAGGCTCCCCGCCGTGGTGTCAGCCGTTTGCCGTAACCAAGTGTTACCGGGGATGTTATGACGGGCCGGTTTGCCTTCTGGTGGGGTCATCCACTTCGGCTTTTGCGGATATTCCTGCTGCAACTGGCTTTGTGCGATATAGAACGGGCTGTTCGGTTCATCGACGTAGTGCACCAGGAAGTAATTGTGGACCTCATCTCTGTGGTTTCGCAGATTGCTCGGGGTTTGCTGGAGCAACTTCACCTCAGCCCCCGTTTTCGCATGCACAGGGTTATTGCCCGACAGTCGGCGTGTCAGCTTGAGGGGATCCCCCCCCGCCACCGGTTCATAGGTGGACACGCCTGTCCCCTTGACGGTCACTCGCGCCGCCTCTGGGCTGTTGTAAGTGTTCTCACACGCTATGTGCATGTAGAGGCAGTAAAAGGTCAGACGGTTCTTGTTTTGCTCACCCGCCTCGTAGTGATGGCGTAACAGACAAAACGACGGGGAGGTATACAAGTCAATGCCTTCCCCCTGTTTTCCTGCTTCGGGGCTGCGGGTCGCCTTGGCGGGTTCGGTCGCCAGCCGGTAGGCCACGATTTCCCCATCCGCAATGGCGTGTACAGCGCCGCTCGGGTGCCAGCCCCCTTTCTCATTGAGGTGGATGCCGCCGTGCCAGATGCGGTTGCGACCAATCAAGAAGGTGCCGCTCTTAAGGCTGTTGAGCTTCTCGATAAACGCATCAAGGGATGACAGCTGGGGGACTGCCTCCCCCAGCTGTCATCCCTGATCTTGAAAAGCGACTGTGGTGATAACGGGCCAAACAACGCCTTGCTCAGAAAGGTGGGTATCCTAGAATTTCTTTATGTCGCTAATCATTAACAATTAATTCAGCGAGATCAGCAGCCATGGCGTGATCACCATCACGCCACAGACCAGACATTCGGAAAGAAAACCTTAACCCAAAAATATCCCCCTTGTTGCCTTGGGGAATACTATTTTTGTCAATTTATCTTGAATTCCTCAAATATGCCTGTATCGACATTAAATGTTTCGCTATGGTTCTCATCACAAAGTTGAGAGAAAACATTTTTTTTATATTCATTACGTTCCTTTCTGTCAACCTTTAGTCCCATTTTTTCTGACTCTAAAGTATGGTCATTAAAATTACCTTGATAGAAAAATGAATATCTGAACAATCCAGAATAAAATGTTAAAGCAACAGAGCGTTTAATTCCACCCTCACCACACATTTTATTTTTCTCATCTGGGCCACCAATAACACCACACGAACCATCAATTTTAAAAAAAATCCCCTCTGGGCTCATTGCCTCTTCAGGATATATTAATTCTATCTTTTTAGGTGTACCGTATCTATATTGAACCAATGTCATATCTTTGTTTTTATCGCCCACAGGGACACCGCAAAATGAAACTATTTTTTTATTTTTAAGTGTACACGACGCATATACTTGCTCTTGGCTGCTACACAGAGAGCCTAAGATATAATCGCCCGCATAAGAATGCGATGAGAAAATGAAAAGGGGGATTAATATATATTTATTGATCATGGAGAACCTCCTCATTCCATAAGCGCCAAAAGTTATTTTTTCTTTTTTGTCTGGAATCTGTATTAAGATTTATGATGTTAGTAATTCTATCCACTGCTGCATCGCTTGCTTCATTTGCATAATCAAAGCATTTTGCGCGTGAATCTGGATTTGCATTACTACTATTGCTTATCCAAAACCATGCTGCTGACCTTGTAGCAAACTTCATTTTGGATAGTATTTCAAAATCATCAACAGCATTAATTATATCATTAGGCCATTTCGACTGATTGTTTTGATGCCAGTAATTAAAACTTGTATAGTTACTTTTTCCTGTGACTTGCTTCAGGCCTCTTCCTCTATAGTTCCACCCATCATTAGAGCTATAGGAGCCATTACCCAGTTCAGCTCTATTACCATATATTGTATTGACAATGGCAATTTGATCATCAATGGTAACATCGTTGCCATCGCTTTTAATATATCTACGTGGTCTTTCTGTTTTTGTAACATATCCATGGACATCTGCATAAAGACGCCCATCTGGATAGCGACGAGTTCTACCCCCCCGAAAAGATTTTATAGCACTAACACTCCAAACCCCTCCTTCAATAACATTCAAGTCCGGCCCTGTTTCCTGTAAGATTTGTGCAAAAAAATGGGTTCTCTTTAACGGGGTGTCAAGCTGGTAAAATTCAATATGTTCATTCAGTTCATCAGCTATTCCTTGTAACTCATTATCCTTACTATTGTTGCTCTGGAAATTGGAGTATATACGTTTCATTACATCGAGAGTAAATGTAAAGCCACGTTTTTTTCTTCCCACCAACCCCATCATCCCCGCAGGATGAATAAACCAAGGCTTGGTATCACCCAATATCGCGCTGGCATCTTCCATCCACGCCATATTATTGTGTACCTGCTTTGCGTACTCATAGAGCTTCGGCTGGTCAGCTAACTCCTGCTCTAAACGCGGCCACTCGCCTGGCTTTACCCATTCGCTTTTGTGCTTGATAAAAAAACTGCGCAATTTACCCGCCAACTCCTCCTCGGCCAGCGCGGCCTTGATATCGTTGCCGCTCAGGGTGCCATCGTTGTCCCTGTCTGTCACCAGTTTGTCATAGAGGGTGCTGAAAAATTCGCTCGCCTCTTTCTGCTGGGACTCTTCACTGTCAGTGGCCGTATCGGCCTTGTCCAAAAAGCCATCTTCATCACTGCTGCCATCGACCAGCTTGACGCCCAGCTTGTGCCAGTCATGCTGGCTGACCACTTCGACACCATCGGCCAGCAATACAAACTCGCCCGCCAGCTCCCCGTCAGCCGCCGTCCGTTCACGCACCTTCACAAAGTTGTTGGCACCGTGACTGACTTTATCGGACTCTTTCACGGCCAACGGTAAGACCAGTGGCCCAAATTTGGCAACATCGTGAAAACCATGCTGGCTATCGCTGGTGAGACGATAGGTGGTGACCTCTTGGTTCAATAGCAGGTAGCCTTGGCCACCGCTTACCCGCGCCTTGTTATTGATACAATCTTCAAGCGCCTGCTTGTCGCTGTCTGCAACAAACACCTCAAAGTGCACGGCTTTACTGTCGGCGTCTTTCACGAAGCCGCTTGCACCGGCAGTGGCTATCTGATGTTCGCCCCAGTGACCAATGACCTCTCCGGCCTGCACCGCTATCGGATTATCACTTCGGTCAACAACGGGCGCATCCTCTTTGAATTCGACGGGGACACTCGGCTCGGCGGCCAGTCCCGCACCCATCTTGCTTTTTGCCAACCAACCAAGCGACCCTTTGCCTGCATTGGTCATCACCCGATTGGCGCTGTCTTTGACGGAGCCGCTGCCCGCCTTGAACACCTGCACTTTACGAAACTCGGTCGGGCCGCCACCGACGGTCACCATCTGTGACTCACCAGATACCACCACCTCACTGCCAGCAGGCAGCCCCAGGCTCCCCGCCGTGGTGTCAGCCGTTTGCCGTAACCAAGTGTTACCGGGGATGTTATGACGGGCCGGTTTGCCTTCTGGTGGGGTCATCCACTTCGGCTTTTGCGGATATTCCTGCTGCAACTGGCTTTGTGCGATATAGAACGGGCTGTTCGGTTCATCGACGTAGTGCACCAGGAAGTAATTGTGGACCTCATCTCTGTGGTTTCGCAGATTGCTCGGGGTTTGCTGGAGCAACTTCACCTCAGCCCCCGTTTTCGCATGCACAGGGTTATTGCCCGACAGTCGGCGTGTCAGCTTGAGGGGATCCCCCCCCGCCACCGGTTCATAGGTGGACACGCCTGTCCCCTTGACGGTCACTCGCGCCGCCTCTGGGCTGTTGTAAGTGTTCTCACACGCTATGTGCATGTAGAGGCAGTAAAAGGTCAGACGGTTCTTGTTTTGCTCACCCGCCTCGTAGTGATGGCGTAACAGACAAAACGACGGGGAGGTATACAAGTCAATGCCTTCCCCCTGTTTTCCTGCTTCGGGGCTGCGGGTCGCCTTGGCGGGTTCGGTCGCCAGCCGGTAGGCCACGATTTCCCCATCCGCAATGGCGTGTACAGCGCCGCTCGGGTGCCAGCCCCCTTTCTCACTGAGGTGGATGCCGCCGTGCCAGATGCGGTTGCGACCAATCAAGAAGGTGCCGCTCTTGAGACTGTTGATCTTCTCGATAAAGGCATCGAGGGATGGAACCTCGCTAGGGCCGTTCTCACCTTCCAGCTGCATGGGATAGACGATTTTCATCTTTGCTATTCAATCCTGTGTTATTCGTCGAACATCAAGCGGAGGGCTGATAATCGCTATCTGGCTCCAGCGCCTTGAGCAACGCCTCCATCGCCTTCTCGGTGGCGATCGCTTTGACCAGCTCAACCAGCTCGGGAGCCTTGACCACTTCTACCCCCTTAGGCACCACGGGAGCCTTGCCACCCCAGCCGGAGCCTGATCCTGCGCTGCCGCCTGCGTTGAGCTTGATGGCGGGGCCAACCAGCTTGATGCCGCTCGGGTCAACCTTCACAAAGCTGCCGCCCCCCTTGAGGGTGATCTCGGAGCCCGCCTCCAGTACCAGCTTGTCGCCCACCTTGATATGCACTTCCTGACCGGCTTCCACCAGCAGCGACTGGCCCAGCTTCTGATGCAGGGAGGCATCGACGGTCAGCGAATAGTCTGCCTTGATATGGTCCCGCTTCTCCCCCTCCACCGTCAGGTGGTCGTTGGCCTTGATGCGAGTCACCCGCTCGTTGTCGATGTCGGTGTGCTGGTCGTGCTTGATGTGCCAGGCGGCATCGTTTTCGATGAGCACGTTCAGGTCTTTCTGACCGTGGATATAAATCTCTTCCTGACCAGCCTGGTCTTCAAAGCGCAGCTCGTTGAAGCCTTCACCTTGGTGGGTTTCGGTGCGCAGCACAGTACGGGTCTTGTTGGCCGGCAACTCGTAGGGTGGTCGGTTGGTGGCATGGAAGGTGCGGCCGGTGACAATGGGCTGGTCCGGGTCCCCTTCCAGAAATGAGACGATAACTTCGTGGCCGATGCGCGGAATGGCCATCATGCCGTACTGGCCACCCGCCCAGCCCTGACTCACCCGCACCCAGCAGGAGCTCTGGTCGTTGGAACTGCCATATCTGTCCCAGGGGAATTGCAGTTTCACCCGGCCGTGTTCGTCGCAGTAAATCTCCTCCCCCTCGGGGCCCACCACGATGGCAATCTGCGGACCGTCCACCATGGGCTTGTGCGGCGCTTGTGGGCTGCCAATACGGGCACGCCAGGTGGTCGCAGCTTTGACCACCCCAAACTCGTTGTGGTAGACGGTCGGGCCGCTACCCCCCTCCTCTTCCAGCGCCTGTGGCTGCAAGCCGGTGTGGCTGATGCGCACGATTTGCCAGTCGGTGTTGAGGCTGCCGTTCGGGTGCTCGGTCAGCGAGAAAAACTGCCCCGGCAGCAGGGCTGCACTATTGGATTTGCCGCTGCCCGCCACTGCGTCATTGCGCAGCGCATCGAGCCTGTGCTGGGCAAACGCTTTGCCGCTCGGGTCCTGCTTGTAGCGACCGGGAAAATCAAAGTGCTGGTAAGTATCGCGCTGGTGCTCCAGCTCGCTGCCCTGTTTCTTGTGGGAGAGTCCGTAGGCCGGGGTCTTGAAGCTGTAGTCCTTGAGCTCCACATCGCTGGGCCGTACCGCTTCCCGGTAGTGGAACTGGCGCACATATGGCCCTTGTTCCAAGGAGCGGTTGCCCAGGTTGAAGAAGAGCTCGGGGCCGGCTGTTAATGCAGCCGCGTCGTCGGCAAACACGATGCGGTGTTTGCCCGCATCGAATTCATGGAAATAGAAGAGCCCCTCTTCGGCGGCGAGCCGGTTGACGAACGCAAGGTCGGTCTCGCGATACTGAACGCAGTATTCCCGCTTGGCGTGCTCGTTTTTCAGCGCAAAGGCGTAGTCGGTAATGCCGTGCTCTTGCAGCAGGATGGACAGGATTTCATCAGGTTTCTGCGCCTGAAAGATACGGGAATTGTGACGAAGCGAAAGCCGCCACAACGCCGGCTGCACCATGAGCTGATAGCGGGTGCGGCGAAAACCGCTGTCCCCTTGCGCAAAGTCAC
Organism: Aeromonas sp. TS_SC_11; assembly: GCF_057318915.1. Classification (NCBI taxonomy): domain Bacteria; kingdom Pseudomonadati; phylum Pseudomonadota; class Gammaproteobacteria; order Aeromonadales; family Aeromonadaceae; genus Aeromonas; species Aeromonas sp. TS_SC_11. The sequence continues at coordinate 3,137,515 of NZ_CM170470.1, read as the reverse complement.
TCACTACCCCGCACACCCGCCGCTGCAACTCGCCGTTGTACCACACCAGGAGCTCGCACGGCTGGTCCAGCACATCGGCAAAGTCGACATCCGGCTGGGGGCTGGCCAATTCCAACCGCAACTGGAACGGGCTGTTCAGCGCCTCTTCCAGCGCAAACTCGGCCACCACGAAAGTGCTCTCGGGCAGCGCCCCTACCTTGACGGTAAATTGTAATCCTGTGCTGTCTGCCATAACGCTGTTCCTTATCCTGCCTGTCCGCTGCCCGAGCCAATCACAACCCCACCGCAACCAATGGCGGTACCGGTCACGGCGATGGGCTTGCCGTTGACCAGAACGGTGCCGACGCCCCCCGAGATGCTGCGCGGATGGGGGGGATTATTGGGCTTGTCATGGGGCGCCAGCGGATCGCCCTGCCGGGCCACCGGTTTGCCATCGAGGAACACATCGGGGCTGGCGGCAATCACTGGGGATGGGTGAAAACCATCGTGGTCGGTGCCTATGTCACCGAGCAATGCAATAGAGGGACACATATGAACTCTCCGTATGGGCAAGGGAGCCGCCATTGGGGCTCCCGCCATGCCTCGTGCTCACCGTCGTGACCATGGGCTCAGATACACTTGGGGTGGCTACCCAGCAGCCTTTGTGCCATGACAAAGACGCCGATAATACTGTTTTAAATCAGTCCATTAGGTTCATGGACCTCAAGGCTGGCAGGGACGACTGCAATAGTTTGCGCAAGACAGTGTGATCGCCAGGCAAGAGATTGCGCTGACAGTCGAATACACCATAAGGCACGCGACTTGTTGCTCATTGCAGCATGATCAACTGCCTGCACTGCTCTGCTGCAACTGGTAGAGGCGGATATTGAGTGCTTTCAGGTCGTTCTCCAGACCTTTCAGCTCGGCTGCCGTGACGGGCTCCTGGGATGCCTTTCTCGCCTCCAGTTCGCTCAGGCGCAGACTGAACGGGATATCCTGCATCAGGTTTTTCTGCACCTCATAGAGCTGGGACTTGAGATAGGAGATGGTCACCGTCTTGCGCTGACGCTCCAGCTCCAGCAGCTGATCGAGCAAGGCGTCTACACCGGCGCGAGCATCCAGATAGGTCGGTACGCTGATCACATCCCCCTGCTGACCTGCCAACGCCGTCTGCCACTGCTTGTCCAGCGCCTTGACCGCCAGCGAGTCGGGATAGAGCATCTGCAGCGAGTTGCGCAGCCCTTCCCCATAGCGATACCAGTAGAGCGGCGAGGTCTGCTCAAGCCGTCCCAGCTGGGCTTGATAACGGGACACCAGCTCGCTTTCCATACCTTGCAGGGTCTGTTCGCCCAGTACGATGCGCGCCTGGCGGATATCGTCATAACTGAGAGCCCGTGGCAACTCGGCGGCCGGTTGCTGCAAGCGCTGGGCAGCCACGGCTTTCTCCTGCTGCAGATGCTGCCAACCCAGCCAGCTCATCACCGGCAGGGCGCAACTGAGCAAACCACAGCCAAACCAGAACCAGGCAGGGCGCTGCTTGCGGTGAGGTTCAATCTTGAGCACTGTGGGTTTGACCTGCCCCTTCTCGCGACCAATCAGTATGCTGCCCTGGGGCAGGTGTGGCGTGCTGGAAGAGGACGCTGAAGAAGAAGGGCTGTCGTGTTCCATGTCGGACTTGAAGAACACCATGGGCGGGATCTGCAGCTCCTCTTTGAGACCGGGCTCATCGGAGACGATGACGATCTCGGTCTCATCAAACAGATGGGTATACCCCTCGATGAAGTGCACCAGATTTTCGACCCGGGGAATGCGGCTCAAGCCCACGTTGTGCAGCTTCTCGCTGATAAGCTGCAACGCTCGCTCGCAGCGATAGACGAGGCGCTTGTCTTCGTGGCTGATCTGGTACTGGCGGATCACATCGCTGATGCGGGCAATGAACCAGTCCAGCATTTCGATACGGGCTCGCTCCTGATGCACAGGTGGCCAGAAGCTCTCCCACTGGGTCACGATCAGGTTGGCCAGAAACTCGCACCCTTCGGTAAAGCCATTCAGCCCTTGCAGGCGCGACCGCGCCAGGGTGAAGTAGATGGCGGTTTGCAAGTCCACCCCGTGCTTTTCGAAGATAAGGCTCGCGAGCCGATGGATCTTGAGCCAGTCCACCTCGGGGCGGGAGGCGTGGCTGAGTTTGTTGATCTCGCTGCGCAACGCCTCGTACTCCGGCAACATGCGAGGATCGCGCCCCACTTTCAGCGCCTGCTGACCTTGTTGATTCTGTGACATATCGGCTTCCAAAGCTTGAGGGGTCACACAGTACCCCCACTTTATCAATAGAGAGATTCAGGCAATCTGAACTGACTGAACAGGCCGCCAGTGAAGGGGTTTTGCGCGCTGTCGGTGTAGACGCGATAAGTCATGGAACCCTGATCCACCGGGAAGCGCACATCGAAGGTGGCTTCATTGACCTGGGTCAGCTCCCCCTTGTCCATCAGTCGGAACATGGCCCAGGGGCCGACGAAGCCTTCGCTGCGCGGTGAACGTTCCCTGGCTGCCGGCACCAGGGTGATCTTGCTCTCGGCACCGTCACGCATGGTGTTTGGCCACACCAACGGCACCTTGGTACGACGGCCATGGGCATACTCCAGCAACTGACCGTCCAGGTTCAGCACGCTGCGCCGCTTGTTGGCGGTGAGCTCTATGGGCTCGAGGGCGAACTGCACCTCCAGGTTGCCCTGCTGGGTGAAGAAGATCTGGCGGATACGAGCGGCTCTGTCCAGCTGCTTCACCAGCTCGGTCTGGATAGGCGAGCTGAACTCACCCTCCATCAGGCCGCTCTCCACCATGGGCTTGAGGTTGACCTGATAGAAGCTGTCCAGGGTGCCGTTCGGTGCGAAGAAGCGCTCCATCTCGGACAGCGGCACATCCTTGGTTGAGCCCGGATCAAACGGATAACGACCGGCCAGCTGACTGTTGAACGGTGCCAATACCTTGTCCTGCCACTCTCGATTAAGGGACGACATGGCCAAGTCGATCACCAGACGAGAGCTCTGCTCGGAGAGCTGCCCCACCCAGCGATCCAGCGGGGCCGGCAGACTGCGTGCATATTGCTGCAGGGCGAACACGGGATCGGCGTACTTGTTGGTCAGACGCAGCTGCACCGCCTTGAGGGCGGACTGGCCCGGCTCGGTGGCGTTGACGATGAGTTCCAGATAGTGCTGCAGCTCCACCAGCTTCTGATTGACCTCCTGGATAAGCGGCCCCTGCTCGCCACGACCGCCAAGGGCGGCATTGGTCGCCATGAAGGGACGGCCGATGCGGGCCGTGATGGCCTGCGCCGGATCCCCTTCCACATCCGATATCTTGCGGATCCGGGTGTTGTCATCCAACGAAGCCAGTACCCGCTGGAAAGGCTGATCGTTGCCGGTAATGGCAGAGAGCACGTCCAGTGCCTGCTCCGGGCTTTCAAGGGTCTGCACGTCCAGATTGGTCAGCAATTTCTGCCACTGGTTGACGTAATCGGTGACATAACGGTCGTTGACCTGACGACCGATCTCCTTGCGATCGGCCTCGCTCAATTGACTCAGCCTGCGCTGACCCAGCACCCAGGCATCCATGGCTGTGAGATCAATCAACGCCTTGTCCTGCTTGAGGAAGAAGTCGTTGAAACCGGGCCAGGTCAACAGGCGTGGCACTTGCCCTGCATTGTCACTGCGCAGGGCAAAGACGGTGTCAAAGGTTGGCCCCACTTCGTCACGTACATTGAGATCCGGCGGCAATACGTCATTCGCCTTCACCACCAGGTTCTGATAGACCCGCTGATACATGGGCAACTTGCCAAGCTCGCGCTGGGCGCCGTAGACAGGCTCCTTGAACGGTGCGAAGGCGATGATGGCGGCCTGATCACGGGCAGCCCTGGCACCATGCCAGTCGGTATGATCGAGGGCGTAATCCAGGTGCCCCATCAGCTGCTCCTGCACAGCGCCCTGCCCCGGGAAGGCGCGCTGCCAGCGGCTTGCCATGTACTGCTCCACCAGGTCCTTGTTGCGACCGGAGGCATCATCCAGCATCCGCATCACCCGCAGTATGGAGAGCTTCTCCTCACTGCCGGCAGGCGCCTGATTGAGATCCTCCAGCAGCCCCTGCATCTGGGCTGGCAAAAAGCGCTGACCCAGCAGTTGCAGATAGGAGCCTTCCACATGAGGACCGATTTCGTCCCCCTGATAGAGACCCAGATCCGCCACCAGCGGCGTGCGTTCGCGGTAGTTGCCAAAGGCGAGGGTCGCCTCGCGGATGAGGTTCAGACGCGGCAACTGACTCACACCGAAGGCATGCTCATCGACGACCTCGTTGGTCTCCATGAAGGCTTGTGCCTTGGTCAACACGTTGCGACCGGCCTCTTCGTTGACCCGATAGAAGTAGTGCCAACCGCCGATCAGCGCCGCCGAAAAGAGTGACAGGCAACCGAGGCCAATGGCCATGCGCCGACGACGATAGAGGGTATGCAGCCGGTTCTCCCCGGCCAGGTGGGCTTCAGGGAAAATGATGGAGGAGAACAACTTGCGCACGAAATAGGTATTGGACTCCCCGCGCAGGGCCGAGTGAATGGGCTCTGGCAGGTTGTAGCGGCGGGATGCCGCCTGGGCAAACGCATCGAACGGCACCCCTTGCTGATAGACGGAGCTGATATAGACGCCGCGCACCAGCAGTGGCTTGCTCTCCTCAATTTGCAGCGTCTCATCGAGCAGCGCAGTCACATAATCCTTCAGCCCCGCCAACTGACGCACGAACGAGAAAAGCGCGTTGCGCTGGGTGGCATCGAGTCGTGCCAGCATCAGCTCGGGCAGGTTCTGGTTGAGGTTGTCCACCCACTGATCCCAGAACAGGGCCAGATCCTGCTGCCAGGATTTTCCACGGCTGTCGGCCGGGTTGAACGTCACCCCCAGCACGGCCTCGCGGGCCTCCTTGTCGAGCTGCTCATACACCACATCGAAACCACGCAGCAGATCGAGCTTGGTAAAAGTGACATAGAGCGGCAACCGGGTATTCATGGTGGCCGACACCTCTTGCAGGCGAGAACGCATCAGCTGGGCATAAGCCTTGCGTTCGGCCACGCTGGCGCCGGAGAGCCAGGCCAGATCCACGGTCAGCACCAGACCGTTGAGGGGCTGGCGGCGGCGGTGTTCGGAAAGCCAGTTCAACAGGTGCAGCCAGAGCCGCTCATGCTTGCGCGCCAGCGGATCGAGTTCCGGCTCGGATTGAGACAAGAGCTCACCAGCGGGATCCAGCATCACTGCCTGCTCCCCCAGCCAGCAATCGATCAGCTGATCCTGCGCCACGTCCCTGAGCTCGGTATCGAGTCTGGGGTTGAGCTTGTTGGCCGGATTGGCTCTGTGGATCAGGCTGCTCTTGCCGCTGCCGGGCAGACCCAGCACCAGATACCAGGGCATGGCGTAGAGCGCCCCCTTGCCCAGGTGTTCGCCAAGGGCCTGCAACCAGCGATTGAGAAACAACGCCTGCTTGTCGATGAGCCCTTTCACAGGATCCTGCACCAGCACGGTTTCATGCTGACGCTCGGCCTTGAGTTGCTGCATCTTGCGCCACACCCGCCAGGAGAGTATCCCCAGCATCAGCCAGAGCCAGAGCAGGGTGAATACCACCCGCCCCCACAGCGGCTCGAACGGTTTGGCGCCGCGGATCTCGAGGCGAGGACCCAGCCACCACACCAGAATGAGGGCAAGTCCCCAGAGCACCACGCCGAGCAGGGGCCAGGAGGGTTTCAATTTCGGCAGCTGTTGCCGCAGAAAAGTAAAGATGGTTTTGAACATAAAATGTGATCCAACTCCGACTCAATGACTCATTTCGGCACTTATTTCGACAACGGGGCCGCATGGCTTTCCAGGCGACTGACCAGCCCGGGCTCCCATTGCGCCAATCCCAGGCGACTTGCCTCTTGCCACAAGTGTTGATAGTGCTGGCTAGCCAGCGAATTCATGCCTTCCTGCGCCAACAGCTCCGCCTGCACCAACTGGGCATGGAAGCGGGCTCTTGGCTCTTTCAACTGCGCCATCCTTTCATCGAGCAGGGTGAGGGCCGCAGCCACCCCCAGCTCCCCATGACGCAGGGCAACCTCTTCGGCCAGACTGGACTCCCCATCCCCACCTGCACCACCCACCTTGGCGGGCTGCAACCAGCGGCTGCACTCGGGTGACAGGAAGGGACTGCCATCGCTGAAGGTGAGATCCCGCAGCGCCGGCAGACGCTGCAAGAAACCATCCAGCTCCTGCGCTATGGCCTGGGCAACGGTGCCAAACCCCAGCTTATGGGCCACTTCGGCCGAGAGCCGATGCCCCTCGAACCAGTAGGGCGCCAGGGTCAGGCTCTGTTCGATCCGCTGCCAGAGCGCCAGATCCGGCGCGGACCGCTCCAGTGTGGCCAGAGCGGCGCGGTACTCATCCACCATGTCCACCGACATGGGGGCCAGCTGGGTTTTATTGCCCTGAGCCGTCATGGGTGGCGTGGTGATCCCGGCCCAGATGGCGTGGCGACGCAGACGATAGCCCACCGCCGCTTCCGGCTGGCGCTCGATAAGCAACTCGGCCACCTTGAGCTGGGTCTGGCGCCAGGCACGATCGTTGGAGCTGTCAATCTCGACCCCGGAGCCCTTGCTGCTGCCACTGAGCACCATGGTTCCCGACATGCCGCTCGCACTGGCGGTGGCAGCAACAGTGCTGCTTGAAGGTTGGCCACCGGCATCTGCCTGGGCCTGGGCAACCTGCTGGCGCTGAGCCCGTTTCAGCCCCATCAACAAGGGATCGAGCAGCTCCCCCTTGTCCGGGCACTGGGCCAGCCAGCAAGCCTCCAGCTGCTCGGCCTGGGCCAGCAGCTGGGCCAGTTCAGCCGGCGAGGCGCTCTCGCTCACTCGCGGTAAAGCCCCTTCAAAGCGTTTGACGATCTGCACCATCAGCCGCTGTTTCTGGCTGGTATTACCGGGCCAGGCTTGCAGCCAGTAGGCCCGGATCCAGGACTCCAGCAAGCTGAGCGCAGCCCCCAGAGGGGTCGCCTTGGCCGGATGTTGCAGGCAGCGCAGCAGCTGGGCCAGCACCCGCATGTCCTTGGTACGGCTCTCCAGCAAGCCAAGGCAGGCTTCGGCCACCGCATTGAGATCCACCTGGCTGTGGGCCAGGGATCCCAGCTTGACCAGCTCGGTCTCCACGTAATCCCAGCGCGGCTCGTCGGCCAGCACGGCACCTTTGATCTGCTCTTCCGGCAAACTGGTGAGCAAACGGGCACACCAGGGGTGTTGATAGCTCATGGCGCCCCCTACCAGCGACACTGTTGGCGCAGGGGCTGCAGCGCCTCTTTCAAACCGCTGAGATCGACCCGGAACAAGGCGCCGTTGTCGGCCTTCACCTGCAGCTCGCGGTGACCTATCCAGCGCTTGAGCTCCTCGATGGCGGGCAAGCCACGGCCATATTCCAGCAGCAGGCCCTGATCCCGGATAAACCAGCTCTGGGCGTTGCGGCTGGGCTGGCCATCCAGTTCAATCTGTACCCGCTCACCAACCCAGGGGGCATCAAGCCTTAACCGGATATGGGTAATGCTGTCGACACAGCCTATGGCCAGGGTCGCCCCGCGCAAGGCTGGGCGAGTGAGGGTTTCGCTGCCACGCCCCGCATCGCTTTGCAGCAGGAAGGGAGCACTCTCTGGCATGCGGGCCTGCTCCTGTTCCCAGATGGCCTGCCAGGCGGCAGACTTGGAGGCACCGCCCTCGCTCGTCTGGGCGAGGCCATTGCCGATGGCGTCATAGCAGGCCAGCCGGATCAGCGGCGATGGCTCGCGGCGACACGCCTGCAAACTGGCCATGTCTTGTGGGGGTAATGCGCTGCCGGTCGCCAGCAACAGGGGCAAAAGGCCAAGGGCACTCATCAGTTCACCTCCAGTTTCTGGCACTTGTGATCCAGGGTGCGCTTGGGAATATTCAGGCTCTCGGCCACCAGCATGCGATTGCCCTGGAAGTAGCGTAGACGCGCCTCGATGACGGAAGCCTCGTACTGCTGCATGGCCCGGCGCAGATCCCGGATGTGGTTGTAATCATCCATGGAGCCGGGCAACTCGACGCAGACTCGCTCGCGCAGCTCGGGGGGCAGCGCCTCCAGTACCACCTCTTCCCCGTGACGGGTGTGGGCGCAGGCGACCTCCAGCAGATTGCGCAGCTCGCGCACATTGCCGGGAAAGTCATAACTTTGCAGTTGCTTCAAGAACTTGCGCTGCAGCCCCGCCAGGGTCTTTCCATCCTGGTCGGCAAACTGGGCCATGAAGTGCTGGCACAGCAGGGGGATGTCATCCATGTGCTCCCGCAGGGGGGCGATGAGCAGCAGACACTGGCAGAGGCGGTGATAGAGATCGGCCCGGAACTGCCCCTCCTCCACATGGCGGGTGAGCGGCTGATGGGTCGCGGCGATGAGGCGAAAATCGGAGTGGCACTCCTGCTCTGCCCCGAGCGGCCGATAGCTGCGAGTCTCAAGCACCCGCAGCAGCTTGGCCTGCATGGCGGCGGGCATGTCGCCGACTTCATCCAGAAACAGGGTGCCGCCGTTGGCCTGGGCCACCAGCCCTGTCTTGTTGGACAGCGCGCCGGAGAAGGCCCCCTTCTGGTAACCGAACAGCTCGCTCTCGATGAGGTTCTCCGGAATGGCGGCGCAGTTGATGGCCACAAAAGGCTTGGCGGCGCGATCCGAGCACTGGTGCACCAGCCGGGCGACCACCTCCTTGCCACTGCCTGTCTCCCCCTGAATAAGCACGGTCAGCTTGTGCCGGCCCGCCAGGCTTATCTGCTCGCGCAGCCCGCGGATCACCGCCGACTGGCCGATCAACTGATCGCCCAGCAACTTCTCATGCTGGCGCTGGCGCTCTCCCTCCCCCTTCATCTGGCGCAAGGAGTCGCGCAGCACGCTCTGATCCCGGCGGCTAAGCCCCAGATCGCGGATAAGGGTGAGCTGGTTGCAAAACACCTGTGACAACTGAACCAGCTCGGGGCGGGCCGCCCACTCTTGCAGCACATCGCCGCTGTCCATCATGGCCAGCACGGCAAACGGCTTGCCGTTGCCATCATTGAGGGGAAAGGCATGCAGGCCGCACTGCTGGCCCAGATTGGCAAGCAAGGTACGAAACGCGGCGTGTTCAATGCGGGCGCCACCGTGCAGGGAGTCCCAGGTGCGGGACTGCGCCTTGTGCAGCACATAGGCGAGCGGATGGGAAAAGTCATCCACAGCCAGCGCCAGCGACACCGCCTGCCCCTTGACCCAACCGCTGCATTCGAGCTGACGGCCGCTCACGTCCAGCATGCCCAGCAGTATCCCTTTGGGCTGGAAGCTGGCATTGAGGGTCGAGGTCCACCAGTGGCACAGGTGCTGCTCATCGCGCTGCTGGGTCAAGGCGAGGGCAAATGCGAGGGCTTGTTCCATGTTCAGCCCTCCACCTCGGCCACGAACTGGCGCTCGCTCACAGAGAAACGCACCCGCTTGATGGGCTCACCGGCCGAGAGACGCTGCAGCAGTTGCAGGGAGACTGGCGGCAGCAGGGCACCGTCGATGACGGATTCCAGCATGCGGGCCCCGTTCTCGCTGCGATTGGCGCGGCGCAGTATCTCCTCCGCCACCTCGTCCTCCAGCACTACCTCGGCACCGAAACGCTCCTTGAGCAGCTTGACCAGTCGGTTGAGTTTGCCACCCACGATCTGCACTAGCGTGTCGTGACCCAGCGGCAGATAGGGGATCACTTCCATCCGTGCCAGCAGGGCCGGCTTGAAGAAGGCGGCCAGCTCCGGATACAGCGCATTGAGCAGCTCGTCGGGCTGCTCGGCGTAATCGACTATGGTCTGGAAGCCGAGGTTGGAGGTGAGGAAGAAGACCACGTTCTTGCAGTCGATGATGCGCCCTTCCCCGTCGGCCAGTTCGCCCTTGTCGAACGCCTGATAGAAGAGGTTGAGCACGTCCGGATGGGCCTTCTCCACCTCGTCCAGCAGCACCACCGAATAGGGTTTCTGACGAATGGCTTCGGTCAGCACGCCCCCTTCGCCAAAGCCGACATAGCCGGGCGGCGAACCAATGAGGCGGGAGACTGTGTGCTTCTCCTGATACTCGGACATGTTGATGGTGGTCAGATACTGGCGACCGCCAAACATCAGCTCGGCAATCTGCAGCACGGTTTCAGTCTTGCCGACCCCGCTCGGTCCCACCAGCAGGAAGGCCCCCAGCGGTCGGCCCGGGCGGCGCAAGTCGGCGCGAGCCGTGAGCAGGTGTTTGTGCAGGTGGGCCACCGCCACATCCTGCCCCTTGATAAGCTCGCCGAGGTACTCCGGCAGACGGGTCACCACATCCAGCTCACCCTGGGATATGCGATTGAGGGGCACTCCGGTCCACTCGGCGATCACCGCCGCCACCTGGGTTTTGTCGACATGGGCCGAGACCAGCACCTCACCCTGTTGCAGCTCGGCCAGCTCGCGCTCAAGCCCGGACAGCTGCTCGGCGGCCGCTTGCGGATCCAGAGGCGCATCAGCGAGATCCAGCGCCTCTCTGGTCAGCATCTCATCCTGCTGATCAGCGAGCAGGGCGGCGCGCAGTTCAACGATCTGATGTACCAGCCCTTGTTGTTGTTGCCACTTGGCTTCCTGCTCGCGCAGGGCATCACGGCTGGTCTGCTGGGCAGACTGCAGCTCGGCCAGTCGCTCTGTGTTGTCACCCAGCCCGATCAGGCTCTGGCGCTCCAGCTGGCGGATCTCCAGCTCACGCTGACGCAATGCGTTTTGCAGATGGCTGACGGCACGCGGCGGCGTAGTCAGGTTGATGGCCACCCGGGCACAGGCGGTATCGAGCACGTCGATCGCCTTGTCCGGCAACTGGCGACCTGAAATATAACGGGCGGAAAGCTGGGCAGCGGCTTGCAGCGCCTCTTCGTCGATCAGCACACCATGGGCCTTCTCGTAGATGCTGCGCAGGCCGCGCAGTATCACGGTAGCCTCATCAGCATTGGGCTCGCCCACCTTCACCAGCTGGAAGCGGCGCGAGAGGGCGGCATCTTTCTCCACGTATTTCTTGTACTCACCCCAGGTGGTGGCGGCTATGGTGCGCAGCTCGCCCCGGGCCAGCGCCGGCTTGATGAGGTTGGAGACATCCAGCCCACCGGCCTGATTGCCGGCACCGATCAGGGTGTGGGCCTCATCGATAAAGAGGATGACAGGACGCACCGCCTCCTTGACCTCCTGCATTACCCCCTTGAAGCGCTTCTCAAACTCCCCCTTGACCGACGCACCGGCCTGCATGGCACCAAGGTCGAGCGTCATCAGCTCCACCTCGCGCAATTTTTCAGGCACCTGATCCGCCACGATGCGCAGCGCCAATCCCTCTATGAGTGCGCTCTTGCCGACCCCGGCCTCCCCCACGACTATGGGGTTGTTCTTGCGGCGCCGCGACAGGATGTCGATCATGAGATCGATTTCGTGATCCCGACACAAAACAGGGTCCAGACGGCCCTGGCGTGCCTGCTCGGTCACGTTGATGGTAAAGCGGGCCAGCAGGCTGGCATCAGCTGGCAGGGCGGCCTGAGTTGAGGTGCCGTTTGTAGAAACAGTAACTTGGGTCTCGGCGGACTCTTTCACCCACTCGTCAAACTGCTGGCGCAGCAGCTCGCGGTTGACGTTAGCCAAGAGGCGCGTCACAGAGCCTGGCAGGTAACGCTGGGGGGTCATCAAGAGCACCAGCAGCATGACGCCGCTGCGCAATTGGGCGTGCTGCAGCTCGGCGGAAGCCAGCAGCCAGCTGTCTTGCAACCACTCCACCAGGAGCGGCGAGAAGGAGGGATAACCCTGGACATAACCACTGTCTGCACCGGCAGGCTGGAGCAGGGTTTTGAGCTCGTCGACCCCGACATCGGCCCGCTTGAGGATCTGGCGCACATCACTGAGTGGTGTCTCCAGCATCTTGAGCAGCAGGTGCTCGATGCGGATCTCGGCCCCCTGATGGTTGACGCAGAGGGCCGCAGCCTCCTCCAGCATATGACGACAGATGGGGTTGAGTCTTTCCACCAGTACGGGTAGCTCTATACGAATCAAGGCGTGCTCTCCTCAGAATAATTATTTTAATAATTCGCCCAGTTGACGCAGTACGTCCTGGGTCTGGTTATTGAGTTGGTGATGATAGAGGCCAAAGATGATGGCCAGGATCAGCGTGCCCCCCATGAACAGGCTGCGCAGGGAAATCTGCTTGCGCAGTCTGTAACGGGAAGCCTGACGACCGAGGTCGAGGTGAAAGACGCTGGGGGCTTCACCGCTTGTCTCGGGGGCCAGCTGCTTGTGCAACTGTTTGACGATACGCTCGAACTCGTCCCGCCCCTTGTTCATCACCTTGTAGCGCCCCTCGAAACCGAGACACAGGCACAGATAGATGAACTCCAGGATGTCGCGATAACGCACCGGGTCTTCCTGCAGGCGGGCGAGCAGCACGAATACCTTCTCCCCGCCCCAGGTCTCGTTGTGAAAACGCGTCAGCAAGGAGTGTTCCGACCATTCGCTCTGGCTACCCCAGTCGCGACCCATTACGGCCTCGTCAATGAAGGTGCAGAGGATGTAGCGAAACGACAGCACCACACCGTTCTCGTAGCCCTGTGCCATCAGCTCCTGCTCTATGGCCTGGATCTCGGTCACCACCCGCTGGTACAGCTCGGGCACCCGGTCGTAGCGCGACAGCAGGCGCACCCGCTGCACCAGCCCCAGCAAGGGGGTCACCGCATCTATCATGGGGTTGATGCTCTGGCCGCGCAGGCGGAACCAGTAGTCCGAGTCCATGTCCAGCTGCTCGGCATGATCGAACAGCAGATCGCTGAGTTGCTCGTTCTTGATAATGTCCGTGGTCATCTCTGCTTGTTTCCTTGATGCGATCACTGGCTGCGAATGGCCCAGAGCTGCATGTCGAGCTCGGGGAAATCACCGGCAATGTGGAAGGCGAGCGTGTTGCTGACCGCCAGCATCTGCCAGGCCGGGCTTTGCCGATCGAGCTGGAAGTAGCTGTAACCGGCGTGATAGGGCAGCTGGCGCGGCGCCACCGGCAGCGGCAACAACGGAATGCCGGGCAGCTGCAGGCTGATGAGCTCGCGGATCTTTTCGCTCGACGCCACCTTGGTCTGCTGCAGCAGTTGCTTGCGCAGCTGCTCCTGCGGCATGCGGGCACGCACCGCCAGCACGAAGTCGGCGCTTTGCATCAGCTCGCTCTCGTTGACCATGGCCACCATGACGCCGTACTGGTGCTTGCGCAGCTGGATGGAGACGGCACGTGGCGACAGCACTGTGCTCAGTGCCTGACGCAGGGCCAGCATCACAGGCTCGAAACTCACCTGCTGATCGTCGTGACGATAGGCGGCAAACTCGGGCGGCAGACGGGATTCATCGGTGAAAGTCATCAGCTCGCCACAGATCTGCACCAGGGCCTCGTGTAACCGTTCCGGATGCAGGGTGCCAAGACGCGCCAGATGGGAAAGCTGGGGCTGAGCGCGGTTGAGCAGTTGCAACATCATGAACTCGGCCACATCGGCGACCCCCTGCTGACCGGGGGTGGCGATACGCTGGGAGAGGCTGCGAGCCCGCTCGGCCACCAGCCCGGCCGACTCGCCGAGGAAGCGCTTGAGGGTCGGGATGGCGGAGACGCTGATGCTGCAGGGCATGAAGTTGGGATCCAGCACCAGACCACCGTCCGGACGCTTGTCCAGAATGCGGGCGATGGCGAGCGAGGCATAGGCGCTGCGGTCTTCGCGCTCCAGCATCAGCCGCAGGCTGACTCGCCCCACTTCCAGGGAGACAACATCTCCCCCTTCGCTGTGCAGATCGCGCACATCGTGGCGATGGGCCTGCAAGCGGGTGGCGACCTGGCCGCCCTGATTGACTTCGTTGACCCCGTTCACCGAGAGCGGCAATGCCAGGTAAACCTTCTGGTTGGCGACCGAGGCATCGGTAATTTCCAGGGGCGCTGGCAGCACATCGTCATTGGGAATATTGAAGACGGTGCCATCGGGCAGTATGCCGGTGGCACCTACCAGGGCGATACGGCCAAACCCCAGGTAGTCCTCGTTGATGGCCAGCGACTGCAAGCCATAGAAATAGTCGCTGAGCGCACTCAGTCTGGCGTGCAGCGCATACTCTGAATGTCTTTGTTGTTGCTGGAAGTGCTGGGGCTTGATGAAGAGCCCCTCACGCCAGATAACCCGATTTCGACTCGACATGATTATTCTTCTTCTTTTTGCAGTTCTACTTCATCCAGACGCAGATGAACCAGGATTTGATAGGCTCGTCCCATGCTCTTCACCTTGATGACCTTGCGCCACTCGGCGCTGTCAGGATCGGCATAACGGGCGATCACGCCGATGTAGCGGGTCTTCTCATCGAGCTTGATGGGCGGCAGATACTTGAACTGGCCTGGCAGCAGTGTGTAGTCCTGATGATCCAGGTAGTTCTTGCCAAGAGCCTTCTCCACATCCTCGGTCACCTGGTCGTAATCGGTGGCGAGCAGCTTGGAGTCTTCGGCCAGCAACACCACCTGGAACTCGATGGGTGCCGCCTCCCCGCTCTCGTTGGGATTGACATCCCGCTCGGCCAGCAGGCTCAGCCCCAGGGTGGTGGCTTGTTCATCATTGCTGCCCACCTGGATGTCCGGATCCATCATCACATCGGCCATCTTGCCCATGGTGGTACAGCCTGCCAGGGCCAGCAGACAGGCCCCCAGCATCAGCGCACGTATCATCAAATCAGTCCCTGTTGCTGACGCACGGCCTGGTCGTATGCCTGGGCATAGACCTGATGGAACAGCTTGTCGAACCCCTGCTGACGGGCAGAAGTGAGCTCGCGGTAGTAGTGCTGGTACATGTTCCAGGCCCAGCCTTCGTCGGCTACACCGGGGGCGCCGGTACGACGGTAGTGCTCGAAACGGCCAATCAGTGCCTCTGGCGAGAAGGCTTGCAATATGCTGTCCAGCGCCGCGCCAATGGCCTGCTGGTTCGCCACATGATGAATGCGCACATTGCGCAGGCTCTCGGCCACGGCCGCAGGCGCGGTCAGGTGCACCGGACTCTTCTGCTCGGCAAACATCACCGCCAGGGTCTCGTCATAGTCGAGGCCAAGGCGCAGCGGGTTGTCTTCGATGGGACGCAGGTGCTTGTCTGCCAGCGCCGCCTGATCGGTTTGCAACTGCAGCAGTCCTTCCACCATGGCGCGCACCGTTTTGCCCATCTCTTCGAGCATGTCGTGAGCCTGCTGGGTATCCTGCAACTGCAGGGACTGACCCAGGCCGCGCATCAATGGGGTCAGCGCCACGTGGTCCACCCCCTCCAGCGGAGGGTGGTAATCGGGGTGATTCTCTATGGTGGGCATATCCAGAAATTCTTGGTTCATGGTGTTCTCGACAGCAGAAAAAGGGGCGAGGGATACGGCATCCATATCCGGTTGTGAACGCAGTGGTGACGGCTGGCGGGGATCCACCAGCGGGGTCAGCACCGAGCGTTCATGTTGCAGTGCCAGCAAGGGGTCGACGGCGAGGGCGCGTGGATCCTCCATGGCTTGACCGGTATCCTCCCCGGCAAGCCACTCATCAAGCTGCTCGGAGGGCCGGTTGCCCAGCACCTGGTGCAGGTTCTGCTCGGGGGAGATGGCCCCCAGATAGGCGCGCATCCGGAACGGACCGACGATCAGTTCGTCACCCTGCTCAAGGTGTACCTTGCGGGCCCGCCCTATGGGCGAGGTCGCGCCGTTGATGTAGGTCTGACCGCTCAGATCGCACAGGCAGAAACGGCCATCGTTCAACTCGATCCGGGCGTGGGCTGGCATGACCGACCCCAATCTGTCACGCAGTTGCCAGTCGTCCTGCTCTGAGGCACCCAGAGTGCCCCCCATCTCGTCGAAGCGGTACTGCACCTGCTGGCTGCCATCGAGCTGTTCGCTGTTGAGCACCACCAGGGAAAGTTGCTGATTAAAATCGTCCACATTCACTCCTGCACTGATTCCTACACCGAATTTCCTGCGTTTATTCCTGTACACAGATAGTCACAAACGGGTCGCTCGGCGGTTGGCCGAGAAAGGTACTCCACCCCAGGCGCGCGCTCTGCTCTTCCCCCAATCGCAACCCCCTGGCCTGCTCCTGGCCAAAGCCGAGTCGCAGATCCCAGGCCAATTGGTCACGCAGGATGAAGGAGACAAAGGTCACCAGCGCATGGAAGTGTTCCCCGTTCGGGAGAAAACCGAGAAACTGGCCAAAACTCAGGTCATTGATCTTCAATAAAAACTTGCCCGCACAATCGTTCACCTTGTCACCGATGACGAAGTCGCCGCCCAACGTGGCGCAAGCTCCGCCCAGCCGGTTTTGCTGATCCTGATGGATGGGTACCTTGCGCCACTGCCAGGCACTCACTTCCACATCCGCCAGATCGAAACAGTGCGCCACCAGACCGGCCACCACCTCGGGCGAGCGGCTGGGGCTGGCCAACATGCCTGCATAAGAGAGCATCTTGGCGCGATTGACCGGCAGGCTCTGGCAGACGGCCTCATTGCCCAGCCCCACCAGGGCAAACATCAGGCGGGAGAAACCATCCTCGCCGTTGTCCTGAAAGCGCACGTGATAGCGATACTTGCGCCAGATCCTGTGCAGCAGCGTCAGCAGGCGGTGGTGAAAGAAGTCCAGAAACAACCCGAGCTTCTGCTCCCCTTGCGCGTACTCCCACGCCAACGAATCCAGGTAATAACCGGGCATGGGTGACTGGCTGCCGTGCAAGCCGAGAAACGCTACTTCAAGCGCATGGCGACCCTTGCCATCGCGACCCACCTGCAATACATCGCTGGTGGGAAAACCCAGGGACGCGGTCGCCTTGAAGCGGATATTTTCGTCACTCGGCAAATGATCGAGGCCGCGCTCCTGATCGGCACCGTCCAGCCGGTTGAGCAGTTCAACCAGCTGGAAGAAATTGAAACGGGGCGCGTCCCTGGTGGAGGTCACATCAGGGAGTGCTGACCGATCTGGACTGGCCATTGATAGCGCTCCTTGTTGTCGAGATTGACCACCTCCAGCAGGTGGAAAGCATTGACGCTGGCATACAGGGAGAAAAAGTGAGCCAGCACGGTGCTGAAGAGATAAAGCTCCCCTTCGCTGCCAAAGGCGGATTGGCGAATGGAGAGTACCGACTTGAGCCCCCGCACCGGCATGCCGCGCACCAGCCTGTCCACCGGTTTGGTCTCGATCTCCTCAATCCCCGCCAGTCGCTTGCGCGATGCCTGTTCTGCCTGCTTGTCATGGAGTGCGGGGAAGTCATAGGTGCGCAGTACTTGCACCAGGGCATCCCGACGCAGCAGAGAGACATAGTTGAGCGACAGATTGGAGATGAGGGTCCAGTGCAGACTGCCATCCAGCGCCGGACGCAGCGGCCGGGTCGGCCGGATCAAGTTGCGAAAGGTGGCAAACGAAGGCGAGCTGCCGGTGGGCACACAAATGCTGCCAGCCTTGAGACGGGCAGCTCGGGAGCGGTTGGTGCACGTCAGCGTGACCGAAATGGATTCGTCCAGCTCAACCGTGGTGGTCTCATCCCCGCGTACAAACGAGAGGTTGTGCTCGAAGCCATCGCCGCTGACCGACTCTTTGACCCGCACCCGGTAATAGAGTGCCAACCTGTGCTTGGCCCGTTCGATCTGGTGCTGAAAACTTTCAAACGGCTGGTAGATACGCGGCGTACCGCGGGAGCGTCCCAGGTTGCCTTCCACCCAGCCCTCGACCTGATCCACCGAGAAAATTTCGAAACTGTCCGCATGGCGATAACTCGCCTTGAGGGGATATTCCGCCTGACGGCCATTGAGGTTGACCGGCTCACTGTCGTGCTGGAACAGGTTGATGGCCGGCACACAGTTGAGCATGAAGGAGTCGGGCCGGATCTTGAGCTCCGCAGGCAAGGGCTTGTCGAAACAGAAATGGAGCTTGAATTCGCTCACCGGCAAGGGTTGTTTCGGCCAATCGCCGCCGCTGAGTTCAAAGAAGAGAAAGCTTTCCGGGAAGCAGAAATACTCCTGCAAGATCCGGTAGCCGGAATAGACATTGTTCGGATAAGGAAGGAGCGCGTCGTCGCGCTCGAAACCGACCGATTTCAGTGCCTTGGCTTCCTGGCGAAAGCGCTTGCCATCGATCTCCAGCTCGATATGGGAGAGCTGGTTGGCGAGCCAGAAATAGAGCTCATAGGCGGTATAGCTGTCGCCACCGAGGAAGAAACGCAGCTTGTCCAGCTGCAACTCGCAGAGCGGCAAGGGAGCATGCAGGGCAATATCCAGCGAGATGGTGGAGAGATCGTTACCACTTTGCGCCGAGATATGGCGGATATCTGCCGGATAGACCCAGGCATCGTGACAGGTCTGAAAGTGACAGGTCACCTCGTCGATGGGCAGGCTGTCGAGCTGACACCCCTGCTTGACCAGCGCCGGTTGGGCGATGGCCCCCGGAATAACCGAAAACTGCATTATGGTCATGCTGGGTACGGGACGCAGATAGTTGGGCCAGAGCATATTGAGCAGACCATGGGTCAGCTCGGGAAACTCATCCTCGATCTTGGCGCGCAGATTGCCGGTGAGAAACGCGAAGCCTTCCAGCAAGCGCTCCACATCCGGATCAGTATTTTGCTCCGACAGGAAACGGGTGAGCTCGGGATAGGTGTCGGCAAATTCGCGCCCTTGCAGGCGCAAAAAAGCCAATTCATCCCTGAAGTAATGTTCCAGCGACATTGATCAGACCATGCGGTAGTGACGGTGACTGTCCATATGGACGTTGAACGAGGTGACCTGCTCGATATGCTCCAGCCTCACGTGAGCCGTCACCTGAAACGACATCTCAAGCGGACTCGCCTGATAGTCGGGTGACCGTACATCCACATGAATGATCCGAGGTTCATAACGACGGATGCACTGCCGGATCGCCTCACGGATCCGCCCCTTGATATCCGCACTGCCCTGAGTAGCGTCATTGAGATCAATGACGCCAAGATCAGGAGCACTGCGGCAATTGCCGGGACGAGTATTGAGAACCTGTTCGAGCTGCCGTTTGACAGATGCGATCAGTTCCTCAGACTCCGTGCGGGGGGAAGAGCTCAGCCCCTCCCCCCGGATACGATCAAACAGACTGGCCGCATTTCCTCTATCCCAGGAAGAGAGATACGGCATCGGGCATTATTCCTTGTCCAGTCGACCTACCAGAGACAGCTCGAAGCTGGCTCCCATGTACTTGAAGTGCGGACGCACAGCCATGGCAACCTGGTACCAACCCGGCTCCCCTTCCACGTCCAGCACCTTGATCTGGGCGGCACGCAATGGGCGACGGCTGCGCACCTCTGCCGGCGGGTTCTCCTGATCCGCGACGAACTGCTTGATCCAGCCGTTCAGTTCACGCTCCAGATCCTGACGCTCTTTCCAGGAGCCGATCTGCTCGCGCTGCAGCACTTTGATGTAGTGCGCCAGGCGGTTGATGATGAACATGTAGGGCAGCTGGGTACCCAGCTTGTAGTTGGTCTCAGCTTCCCGGCCTTCCTTGGTATTGGGGAATACCTTGGGTTTTTGCACCGAGTTGGCAGAGAAGAAGGCTGCATTGTCGCTGTCTTTACGCATGGTCAGAGTGATGAAACCCTCTTCTGACAGCTCATATTCGCGACGATCGGTGATGAGCACTTCGGTCGGGATCTTGGCTTGCAGCTGACCCATGGCCTCGTAGACATGTACCGGCAGATCGTGGATGGCACCACCGCTCTGCGGACCGATAATGTTCGGACACCAGCGATACTTGGCAAAGCTGTCGGTCAGGGAGGTGCCCATCAGATACGCGGTATTGCCCCACAGGTAGTGGTCGTGATCCGAGCTGATGTCTTCCTGATAGTTGAAACCCTTGATCGGATTCTCGGTCGGATCGTACGGCAGACGCGCCAGAAAACGCGGTGCGGTCAGCCCCAGATAGCGGGCATCTTCCGATTCGCGCAGTGCGCGCCACTTGGTGTAGGACGGGCCTTCGAAGACAGACTTGAGATCCTTGATGGAGGACAAGTCCGTGAAGTTGTCGACCCCAAAGAAGGCGGGTGCAACCGAGGAGATAAAGGGGGCATGCGCCATGGCGCCAACGGCACTGACATACTGCATCAACTTGATGTCGGGTGAGCTGTGGGTGAAAGCATAATCACCTATCACGGCACCGACGGGCTGGCCACCGAACTGGCCATAACCACTGGAATAAACATGCTTGTAGAGGCCGGACTGGGTGATCTCGGGGGAGAACTCGAAATCTTCCAGCAACTCTTCCTTGGTCGCATGCAGCACCTGGATCTTGATGTTTTCACGAAAATCGGTGCGATCCACCAGCAACTTGAGTGAACGCCAGGAAGATTCCATCTCCTGCAATTCTTTGGCGTGCAGGATGACGTCCATCTGTTTGCTCAGCTTCTTGTCGAGTTCGACAATCATGCTGTCTACCAGCGCCTTGTTGACAGGATCGCTGGTGGTACCGTTATCAAGAATATTGGCGATCAAGGCGGCAACGCCTTGTTTGGCAACACTGTAACCCTCATCAACCGGGCTGATACGGGCCTGCGCCATGATTTCGTCCAGCAAGGACGGGGAGGCGGTATTGGCCCCCGCTTGAACCTGTTCTTCGACCAAAGACATGTTGTTTTCCTTTCTCGTCAATCAATCCAACCTACCGATCACTCGGCAGGCTTAATCAAATCCAGCTCCTTGAGCAGTTGCTCACGAGCTTCATCACTGGACAGCAGATCCTGCAAACGATTGCGGAAGGAGGGAATATTTCCCAGCGGTCCCTTCAGGGCAACCAGCGCCTCACGCAGTTCCAGCAGCGTGCGCAGTTCGGGTACCTGCTGGGCCACGCTGTCAGGGGTGAAGTCATCCAGTGACTGGATCTTGATCGAAACCGGCATCTCCTCCTGGCTGTTCTCCTCCAGGCGGTTGGGAACGTAAAAATTCAGTTCCAGTGCAGATTTTTTCATGACGGAAGAAAAGTTGTTCTTGTCGATGGAGACGGTCTGACGCTCCTCGATAGGGGTTTCTTCGGTACGGCCTTTCATATTGCCTACCACCATCATGGTCAGCGGAAGTTCAACTTCTCCCTGCTGCCCACCGGTTGCCGGCACATATTTGATATTGATGCGTTCTTTGGGCGCAACTGTGGCGCCATCGATACTCTTTCCCATGCTCTAAATACCAAGTTGTGGATCTGCCAAGACCCAAAAGCTTATAGCCGATGGATTAACCAACAACTGTCAAAAATGACAGTTGACTGTGTTGCTGAATAGCGACACGCGACTCCATAGGCCGACTGATATGTTTTTGATATAAAAAGAGCAGAGACCCTAATAATCAAAAACACAATATACACCTTGTTATCTATACAACCCGATTATGCCTCTGCTCTTTGTCAGAGGTCATGTTGGCTTAAAGTGCCAATTGCGGCGAATGGTATATTCATCCATTCAGAAACGTCAATAAGACATGATTAAAATAAAATATTTACGTTAAAAAACAAATACTTATGCTCCATCCATGAAAAAACAAAAAATATTAAAACCTGCATGCAAGATGAAACAAAAGATATTCGAGATGACTATTATAAAAGAACATCCAATAAAGCAATGACGACGCGACAGGTATTGACGCCAAGCACCTACTGCTGCGTCAACCCTTGTCACATACGTTCATTCACTCATTTTAAAACTCATCTGACACAGGAATTACCAATGGAAGGGTAAAAAGATACGTTCAAACAAAATGAATATAATAAGAGGTGATACTCAACACCCAGATGACAGGCATATGATTTACAACGCTTTTAATAAAAAATTCATTCGTTTAAATCGCGCCTTTCAACTTAACGAACCAGTGCTGCGCCAGTTTCTGACCGGTACTCTTCTCTTTTTCTGTCATCCCCTTTTCCAGCTCATCGCGCGCCTTGGTTGCATCACTATTACCATCCGTTGCAGCAAGCAAGTACCATGCATAAGCATGCAATCTATTGCGTGGTGCTCCCCACCCTTGCTCACGCATTATCCCCATACGATATTGCGCGTTTCTGTGATTGGCATTGGCTGCCAGTCGATACTGCTGCAGTGCCTGACTGTAGTCCTCCTTTCCGCCCAACCCCAGTCGTAGCATCTCGGCATAAGCGTACCGGGCATCGACATTGCCTTGTTGGGCTGCCTGCGCAAAACTCTGACGGGCTGAGGCCAGCTCCCCCCGTTCTTGTTGCAGCTCCGCCAATGCAACTTGTGCCTGACTGAACCCTCCCTGGGCCGCCAGCGTCAACCAATGCTCACGTGAAACAACATCGGTCTGCAGCAAGCTCAACTGATATTCAGCCTCATGGGAACCACGACCAGCCGCCAGCTCCAGCCAATATCGACCCAGCGCAAGATCCTGCGCTACCAGATCGCCGGCCTGATAGGCCAATCCCAACCACAACTGTGCTGGCGCCGAACCCGCGTTAGCCGCACGCTGATAGGCAGTAAATGCCTCTGCCGAACTTGCTTGGCGAGCAAGCACCAGCAAGGCGTCCGGTTGTTGCTGGGCGGCAGCCTTCTCAAACCAGCGCTGGGCAATATCGGAGCGCTTGTTTACCCCCTTCCCCTGCTCGTAACGCAGCCCGAGTTGGTACTGAGCGTCACGATTGCCCTGCTCGGCCGCTTTTTCCAGCCATTTGATGGCCTCTGTATCGGCACCGGACTGCTTGGCATACCACTGCCCCAGGATCAGTTGCGCTTGGGCATGATCCTGTTTGGCCGCCTGTTCGAACCAGTCGAGACACTCGCTGACCAATTTGCCTTTATGGTGGAGCTGGCAATCCATCCCCAGCTGATAACTGGCCTCACGATTACCCAGTTTGGCCGCACGTTGCCACCAGTCATTGGCCAACGTTGGGCTCTTCGGCTCACCCAGGCCGGACTGATACCAGCGACCCACCTGCAACGCCGCTTCACCACGAATATTGCTATCCGCCGCCAAGGGGCCAGATTGCTGCGCCGCCTGCTTCATCCAGCGCATCGCCTCGGGATAATCAGGCTTGGCCGCCAAACGCTTGGCCAGTTCATACTGGGCTTTGCCATGGCCCTGTTGGGCTGTTTGAGATAGCTCTGACTCAGTGAGTGATGTAGTTGTGGTACAAGCGGTTAACCAGCTGCTCGCCAGTGCAAGCCATAAAATTCGATGGTTCATGGTTTCTATCTACGATAAGTGAAATTAATGGATTGATGGACGATGGCCATTTCAGAGGTTTATCAAATCGCCCAGCCCACGATGCGGCAAGCATGCAAGTCGAGCACAGCGGCGGGGAAATACTAACGACTAGCGGCCCAGACGTAGGTGATATCACCACACTTGATTGGGTCGCAGAACATCAAATTCTCGCGCCAACAGATTGAGAATATCCAGTCGTTCAGACCGGGCGACCTGATAGCGATGAGCGCCCGGTTGTTTGGATATCAGCCCTGCTTCCTTCATCAGACTGCGCACTTTGAATCGGACAGTCTGATGTCCCAACTCCCGCATCATTGATATCAAGGCACTGCTGACCACTGAGCTCCGGCTTTCTTTGAAAAAACGACGCAACTCGCTTTGTGGCGGCATCCGCTTACGGTTAATCGTCCACTTTCGAGCCAGATAGTCATAAAGACAGTCATTTGGCACATCGAAAACACAGCAGACCGCGTGGTGGGGTTTGCTCCCTTAATTGGTCAGCGCGCACGTATGGATTCGTCCGCCAGCAAGAGAGCAGTAGCTTTTTTAGAATGCCATTTTCGCGTTCAAGCCGGTTGATGCGGGCTTCCAGCTGCTGGATTCTCCACTGCTCTGGAGTCAGAGCCTGCTAATAGGGGCTGTGCCACTTCATTCGGATTGAAGCTGCTGCCCCATCGGCGAAGTACGGTTTCACCGACATCCAATGAACGACTAGCGTCGGGACTGAATACCCTTGACCGAGCCGGCTTCCAGTTTGAACTCGGCAGTAAATGAACGACGTAATCTTGTCATTGAACGCCTCAGGTTATGATAGCGACTGTACCACCTAAATGGTGTCCGGGATGATTAGACCACTACATACACCGCTATCAGAAAATATAAAGACACCAACATCTTTATATAAACACCTCCCTCAATTTATAATTATCATATTTATCTATAATATCTTTGGCTAACTCATCAAGGCTTTTTTCATCTAGAGCCACCTCATCTTTATGAAATTTGAAATTTCTAGTGAAATCTACAGCACCGTTACAATAAGCGACTTTTAGAATCAGGTATTCACCATTATCATACAAGGAGTAAAACCAATTTTTTTTTGCAATTAGCTTCATTGTACTATTTCCCCTGTCTTTAGATTTGTTATTATGAAATCGCTTCTTTTAAGGCCGTCAGTTGATATAACAGCTTCACTTTTTCCTGTCGGTAGCTTTCCACCTGGAATCCATTGTGAGTTTGCACCCCACTCATTACCAGAGGGAATCTGTAAACCTAGTTTTTTAGGGTTATGGAAGTCTATTCTTAATAGAACGTCACCTTGCAGCTGCTCTGGGGGGATGCCAAGTTGCTTTGCTATCTCATTCATATTTCCATCTGATTGTGAAATGACATTATCTATATCACCTTTAGTGCTAACAAATTCAGATTTCATTGTGTCAGGTTTGCCCAACCCATATTCATGGTAATCTGATGCTTTCATGATTCGTGAGGCGCCATTATCAAACTGAGCTAGGTGCGTATCAATATATGCTCTAGGTAAATAAACCTCCGGGGAAGGTCTCTCCCCTTTAGGAGTATTTAAGATTTCATCAAATTTACGTTGAGATAATGGTACCCCATCTGGCACTGTTGACATAGGCGGGCACTGCCCGGGGACATTGCTTAACCCCAGCGGATCCACCCAACCGATCGGGTTGGGGGCATACTGGTAGTTGTTGAGCCCGCCAGCCAAGCCTATCGGGTCGGGGGTGATAAATCTACCCGTTTCAGGTTGGTAGTAGCGGTGACGGTTGTAGTGCAACCCTGTCTCAGCATCATAATACTGACCTTGGAAACGCAAGGGAGTTGCCACCTCAGCAACCTCCTCCCGCCACACATTGCCATAAGCGCGATAACGCACCTGCCAGGCTGTCGCCCCATTGTCGCGGGTCAGCGCCAGCGGGGTGCCGAGATGATCCAGCTGATAGTGGAAAACCTCTGCATCCTGCCCCTCTCCTTCCAGTTGCACCAATGGCTTGAAGCTGCCCGGCTGGTAGATAAAGCTGCGGTATCCGCCATCGCGACGGCTCTCGGCAATCAGGTTGTTGGCCTGCCACAAAAACTCGGTAACCTGTTCGCCAGATGGCCCTTTATGCCCGCTGACTGTTTTACGAATCCTGCGGCCAAAGGCGTCGTAGTCATAGCGGGCTATGCTGCCATCGGGTAACTCGGCCCGAATAAGTTGATGCTGACAGTCGTAGTGATAGCGGGTGACCAACGACTGGCCTTTGCCACGTCGCTCTACTGCCAGTCGGCCAAATTCGTCGTACTCAAAATGGCGAGCGCCACTAAACAGCAGCCGGTTGCCCTGAGTACGCGCCCCATCAAACTGGCTCCCCAGGGTCTGGCTCAACAGATTGCCCGCCGGATCGTGCAGGAACCGTTCGGTCAGTTCACCGCGCACCTCCAGCAACCGATCCAGCGGGTCGTAGCGGTAGTGCTGCTCCCCTTGTACGCTGTCATTGATCTGCAGCAGGTTACCTGTGCTGTCATAGCCGTAACGTCGCTCACGGGCTACCTGCTTGCCCCGCTGCACACGCATCGCGGTCAGGCGCCCCTGCTCGTCATATTCATATTGCTGGGTCAGCGCCCCCTGGCTGCGGCGCATCTCGAGCCCGCCCACCATCTGGTGGCGGGTCAGCTCGCTCCCATTAAGATCGATGCCGCTTAATGTGCCGTGCTGATAGAGGTAATCGAGCTGATTGCCATCCGGCAACTGCCAATGAACAAGCTGCCCCATGGCATCGTGCTTGAAATAGCTGGAAGCCCAGCCCTGGTGCTCCGCTACCAGATTGCCGCCGGTGTCATATTCAAAGGCCAATGGCCAAGCGCCATCATCAACCTGAGTCAACTGGCCATATTGGTCATAGCTGAACTGAATTTCACGACCATCTGGCAGGCATTTTTTGAGCAGGCGCCCCATAGCATCCCGCTCATAGCGAGTCACCAGCTCGGTCTCCTGCTTGCCCTGCTCCATCTTCTCGCTCAGATGACCATTGAGGTCGTAGCGATAGGCGATGGTGCGGCCATCAAAGCCGGTTTCTCGCGCAACCAGACCATTGGGGTAGTAGTGGATGCGATGCTGCTCGCCGTGCTCGTTTTCGACTTCGCTCAGGAACAACTTGGCGTTGTCATAGCGATACTTGAGCTCGCTGCCATCGGGATTGATGCGACGACTTATCAGATGCAGGCCGGGGTGATATTCATAGCGGGTCTCGCGGCCCAGCTCATCCCACTCGGCCGTCACCTTGCCATAGGCGTTGTATTCGAAACGACGGGTACCACCACCAGGCAGGTGTACCACCTGCAAACGGTCGGCGGCATCCCACTCATAACGGGTGATGCCACCACGCGGATCGCGTCGCACGATCTGACGACCACGCTCGTCATAACGCCAACGAGTTAGCGCACCATCGGCCCCCTTCTCCTCGATCAGCTGTCCCTGGCGATTCCAGACAAGTTCGACACGACTGCCATCCGGTTGTACGACCGAACAGAGTTTGCCTTGTGCGGTATAGCCGTAACGAGTCTCACGACCTAGGGGGTCTCTTTTTGTGACCACATTCCCATACTCGTCGCGATCGAAACGCCACTCACGATCCCCTTGCACCACCTTGCGGACACGCCCATCCCAATAGTGATAGGCTGTCTGACTGCCATCCGGAGCTACTTCGAATGCCAGCAATCCTTGCTCGTTGTAGTGGTAGTGGGTTTCGCCACCGAGTGCATCACGGGCCAATACCTTCTGACCCTTGTCGTTGTAGCCAAACTCGGTGACTGCACCGTCAGGATCCTGCTTTCGAACGAGGCGAGCATTGCTGTCATGCTGATACACTTCCAGGCTACCATCCGCATTGCTGACGCTCACCTCCCCCCTGGCATCATCCCAACGATAGCTGACATCAAAACGGGCGACGTCACTCCAGTGTCGGGTTGCTCGGGCAACACGCCCCTCTCCTTCCCACTCCCAGAAGAAACCGGCTCCACCCGCGAGACGGCGCTCCAGGATCACTCCATCAGGGCGGTAACGGTAGCGCTCGCACTCACCCACCCCGTTTTCGGCGGTGACCAGATGCCCGGCCTCGTCATAGTAATAACGTTGCAGCGTGGCTTGTGGCTGCCAGTTAATCCCATCGAAATGGTGCAATTCAACGGCAGTAAGAAAGGCTTTTTGATAGACAATCCGAAGAGCCATCCCGGCATCGTTCTCAACCCAGCAGGGGCGACCTTGACGGTCAGGACGAACGATCAGCCGATTGCCATAGACGTCAGACATAGCAGTCAATCGCCCGGCGTTGCCATGCCAGGTGAAATGCAGGAAGGGAGACCCTGCCTTGGCAACGATCACCTCGTCTACCTCATCTCCCAGATAGACAGCTGCTTCTGACAGCAAATTGGTTACCACTGGTCTGGCTAGCGATGGCAAGGGCAACTCGATGGCAAGGGACTCATCATCCCACCAGGTCAGCGTTTCGCCATGGCGTTCAAGCCGATGGGCCAAAGAGTGGCTCCACCCTCCCCCCATGCCACATGCTTGCTCTACCGCTGAGGTTCGGTAAAGGCGACCGAAGGTAAACGGCAACATGCCGGGCAGATGTGCATCTTCCAGCGTCAGCAACTCCTCCCCTGTCACCATGGAAACCGGGCAGTTATTCTTGCAGGTCTGCGCTTCCGGCTGATGGGCTTGGCCGGATGGTGTCTTGGCTTGCTTGGAGACATCAGGTGTTGTTTTGAGTTGCTCTATCTCGGAGTGAGACCGGAATTGGCGCTTGGCAGCAGTGCCCTTCTCAACCAGGGTTTTGGCACTGCCATCCACCAGCTTGAGATCGGCCTTCTTGGCCGGATTAAACTTGGCCGATCCGGCAATCAATACTTTCTTGGCTGTCTGGGCATGTTGCGCCAGATTATGTTTTTTGGAGAGGTTGACCAGCGAGGTCACCAGGCGCATCACCCTATCGCTGTTCTTGGCAGCGGAGGCAGCTTTGGCACCATAGCGGGCAGCAAGCCCGGCTCCCCCCGTCAGCACAACGCCAATAATGACGTCGATCAGTACGGAGGAAATCACCTGGGCACCAAACTCGGTCTGCTGATCCGGCGGCAACATCTTGACCCAGCTCACCAGAGCATAGGCATAGAGATAGAGCAGCGCTTCATCCTGTAGCACCAGCATGGCTGCCTCCATCTGAGAGGCGCCGGCCTGGGCCATGGCTGCGGCATCGACGCCAAATTCAGCCAGCTTTTTGGCATTGCCCACCGGATCGGCCAGCAGGTTGTAGATGGTGTTGAGATCGTCCCACACCCCGACGAGTGCCTTGCCAATGCCGCTGGCGGCAGCCAGGGTATGACTGCCAAATCCGCCACCTGCTGCGTTATAACGACTCCAGGCGGCTTTGTGTTCGCTGTTCCACTCCTTGGTTAGCCAGGCTTCGAGGTCTTTTTGTACCGGAACATAGGATGCAAACAAGGCATCAAGATCGCTTTTTTTCACATTGGGGTAAAAGGTCACCCGATAGGACTTGCCCGGTGCAAGGTTGCCAACTTCAGCAATCCCCTTGGCATCCAGCGTTCCCTCCTTGGCTACTGCTTCACTGACAAAGCGCCCACGAACCATCTTGCCCGCTTCCACCTTGTAAGGGGTATCGCCAATGGGAATGAAGCGCACGGACTCAAACATGTGAACCAGCCGCAGGGTGCCGCTCAGTGGGCACTGAGCCACAACGGATTGTGCCTTTTTGCTACCCGATGAAGCCGTTATGGTCTTGTCGCCGACCTTGATGGTCTGCTCCATATCCATGCTGAGCATATCGCCAAGAAAGAAGCTCTCGGCATCCTTGCGATACTCTTTCAAAGCATTGCGATAATCAGCGATCACCTGGGTGAAGACGGCCTGGCCGGCATTACTCATACTTGAACCTCTTTGCACAACGCGGCTTCCAGCGCCGGAAATAAATCGATATCAGGAGATGGATGACGGGCGATGAAACGGGCAACCTTGAACCGTAAATTGGCCTCGGGAAAGGACCAGTAGAGCTGGCCATTTTGGTCGGCCAACTGCTGCATCAGGTTGTTGACAAGGGGGCTGGTATCTCGCGTTGCCAACATGGCAGCCAGGGTCTGCGGCAGGCTCCACCAAGGAAATGGGCGTGGCACTTCGGGAGTAGAACTCTCCCAGCTGAAAGCCTGGCCACTGACCCACAGTGAACTTAGCTCGGGCAATAGATGGGTAAAACTATCCCCAAGCTGCTCAACAATGGGGGCAAGGTAGGCACCATCCCAGTAGCGAAAGAACACTGTCTCACCTTGATGCCAGATCTGGGTAAGTCCCTGCAAATGGGCATAGAGGGTATGAACAGATTGTGCTGTCGACAGCAAAAATCCCCAGTCGCGGGCATCTGTATTGGCAGCCCATTCGATAAAGGCGCTCCCCTCATCCAATTCAACCAGATAGGGCATAACAGGATGCCAATCCTCATAGGCAGTGCCGAGATACAAACCACGGGGAGTACTGCGACCATCCAGCTGATAATAATGCTGCACAGGGGCAGCATCACTGGCACCTGCCAAGACGGCATACAGGGGGGTCAATCGAGGTAGTGCAACCCATTCGGCTAATGACATGGCCTCAGATTTCACAGCTGCCCTCCTTGCACTTCTCGCACTCTTCGCAGAAAGGAGCCGCACTCTTCATTGTGGCAAGCTGGGCTGGGCTAAGGGGTACCTTGGGGGGGGGAGGCACAGCAACACCGTGGGGACCAATAGGGGATTTTCCCGCCCAGCCAGCACCTGAACCAGGGCTGCCACCCGAGTTCATCTTGATGGTGGGGCCGACCAGAGTAACGCCGCCACCATCGACCTTGATAAAACAGCCGCCCACCTTGACGGTGATCTCAGAACCCGCCTCCAATACCACTTTGGCGCCGGCCTTGACGTGCACTTCCTGCCCTGCCTGGGTGAGCCAGCTCTGCCCCAGCTTCTGGTGCATGGAAGCATCGACGGTCAGCGACAGGTCACCCTTGATATGGTCCCGCTTCTCCCCCTCCACGCTCAAATGGTCGTTGGCCTTGATGCGGGTCACGCGCTCGTTGTCGATATCGGTGTGCTGGTCATGCTTGATGTGCCAGGCCGCATCATTTTCGATGAGCACGTTCAGGTCTTTCTGACCGTGGATGTAAATCTCTTCCTGCCCCACCTGGTCTTCAAAACGCAATTCGTTGAAGCCCTCACCCTGGTGGGTTTCGGTGCGCAGCACTGTGCGGGTCTTGTTGGCGGGCAAGTCGTAGGGCGGCCGGTTGGTGGCGTGGAAGGTACGACCGGTGACGATTGGCTGGTCCGGGTCCCCTTCCAAAAATGAAACGATAACTTCGTGGCCGATGCGCGGAATCGCCATCATGCCGTATTGGCCACCCGCCCATCCCTGACTCACCCGCACCCAGCAGGAACTCTGGTCGTTGGAGCTGCCATATCTGTCCCACGGGAATTGCAGCTTCACCCGGCCATGTTCGTCGCAGTAAATCTCCTCCCCCTCGGGGCCCACCACAATGGCGATTTGCGGGCCATCCACCATGGGCTTGTGCGGCGCTTGTGGGCTGCCAATGCGGGCACGCCAGGTGGTCGCAGCTTTGACCACCCCAAACTCGTTGTGGTAGACGGTCGGACCGCTGCCCCCCTCCTCTTCCAGCGCCTGTGGCTGCAAGCCGGTATGGCTGATGCGCACGATTTGCCAGTCGGCATTGAGGCTGCCGTTCGGGTGCTCGGTCAGCGAGAAAAACTGCCCCGGCAGCAGGGCTGCACTATTGGATTTGCCGCTGCCCGCCACTGCGTCATTGCGCAGCGCATCGAGCCTGTGCTGGGCAAACGCTTTGCCGCTCGGGTCCTGCTTGTAGCGACCGGGAAAATCAAAGTGCTGGTAAGTATCGCGCTGGTGCTCCAGCTCGCTGCCCTGTTTCTTGTGGGAGAGTCCGTAGGCCGGGGTCTTGAAGCTGTAGTCCTTGAGCTCCACATCGCTGGGCCGTACCGCTTCCCGGTAGTGGAACTGGCGCACATATGGCCCTTGTTCCAAGGAGCGGTTGCCCAGGTTGAAGAAGAGCTCGGGGCCGGCTGTTAATGCAGCCGCGTCGTCGGCAAACACGATGCGGTGTTTGCCCGCATCGAATTCATGGAAATAGAAGAGCCCCTCTTCGGCGGCGAGCCGGTTGACGAACGCAAGGTCGGTCTCGCGATACTGAACGCAGTATTCCCGCTTGGCGTGCTCGTTTTTCAGCGCAAAGGCGTAGTCGGTAATGCCGTGCTCTTGCAGCAGGATGGACAGGATTTCATCAGGTTTCTGCGCCTGAAAGATACGGGAATTGTGACGAAGCGAAAGCCGCCACAACGCCGGCTGCACCATGAGCTGATAGCGGGTGCGGCGAAAACCGCTGTCCCCTTGCGCAAAGTCACTCACTACCCCGCACACCCGCCGCTGCAACTCGCCGTTGTACCACACCAGGAGCTCGCACGGCTGGTCCAGCACATCGGCAAAGTCGACATCCGGCTGGGGGCTGGCCAATTCCAACCGCAACTGGAACGGGCTGTTCAGCGCCTCTTCCAGCGCAAACTCGGCCACCACGAAAGTGCTCCCGGGCAGCGCCCCTACCTTGACGGTAAATTGTAATCCTGTGCTGTCTGCCATCGGTGAGCGCCTCTGAGATATGGTGCAGCCCCGTACATTCGGGGGCTTTTCAAACTGTGTGAGAGATCCGCCATCGCCCTGGTTTTTCTGACACCATGGCTACCGCACGCCCTTGACGGCGTGCGACAAGACGTGAATTCGGTTTTTTTCTTGTACCCACTCGCAAAGAGCAAACGGGTACAAGAAAACTTCGGGGCGGTGCAGAACGGGGGAGTAGAAGACAGTCGGCGAGATATCCTCAAATGGATGCTCGTCAATCGCGCAGATAGCAAAGGGCACCGCAAGCAGTGCCCCTTTGTATCAACTTACGCTTCGCTGGGTGCGCGCCAGTCGTCAGAGCCGGAGGTACCGGCGACCGTGTGTTCCCAGTCAATCTTGCGGTAGGCCAGAGAGACCTGGATCAGCTGGGTGAAGTCAGACTTCGCCGGGTCCTGGCAGTGGGGCATCTGGCAGTCGATATCGACGATGGTGGCATCGGTCAGCACGGTAGAGAAAAAGTGCTCCTGCTTGCCTTCCACGGAAGTGCGATACCACTTCAGGGTCACTTTCGGCAGCATTTCACCGGAGGCCAAGGCGTTGTACATCAGCGGTACGGCCTTGTTCAGGGCAACGGTGAATTTGAACGGCTTGTGGACACGCTGACCAGCCGGCTGACCAGATTGCGGGTCAGTCGGTACGGTCACAACGTGTTGGAACTCTTGTACCAGCATCTCGTCTTCGTGACCTTGCACGAAGATGTTGCCGACGGAATCGGAGGTGAAGGCACTCGCGGTGATGTTGCCCTGGGTTTTACCTTCGATGCTGATATAACATGGAGTTGGCATGTGTATGCTCCTGATTGGTTGAACGGTAATGACACTCGACCGAAACCATTAGCAGTGACCATGCCAAACATTTTTATTTATAAAAAACAAATACTTACTAAAAACTCAGTTCTAAACCCTCCCAAAAAGAGCGCAATAAGTTGCGCAACTGGCATATAACACTACCAAAAGTTGCATACCCAGCATTTAGAACCAAAATTAAAGCAATGCTTTGCTCATAATGATACTTAACCCCGTTAGGCAAGTGACAGCGTCTTGTGGCTGACCTTCCCACTGAGCTATCAATTAGTAGGAGAGCAGTAGCTGAGGTAATCCACTGATGACGCATACGAACAAGGTTCTGGCAATGATGACTACCAGATCACCCGATGCGATCAAGGTAATGAAGAGGCTAGGCGAATAGCTGAACCGATATGGGATCGAATGGCTGCCATGGAAAAACAAAACCCCCGGACAATCAGATTGCCTGGGGGTTTGCTGCATGTCAGTGATAACGAGATCTGTACACATATCACGTTCGAACTGGACAGTCCGTCAAACGGGCATAAAGAAAAGGGCCTGTCTTGCGACAGGCCCTTTTCTTTTAGTTGGCGGTGAGGGAGGGATTCGAACCCTCGATACGTTGCCGTATACACACTTTCCAGGCGTGCTCCTTCAGCCACTCGGACACCTCACCAAATCTTTACTTCTTTGAAGTGGCTTTCGGAGCACGCTACGCGTGCTTTCTTGCCGACTTCATCGGTGGGCAGCCATTCTGACATCCCACCAAATTTTTTCTCACACTTTCAGGTGCCTGAGCTGCACCATTGCTTGCGGACCATGCCACAGCGACGGGGCGTAATGTAAGGGATGCATTGTGTTGGGGTCAATGCAATTTTGCGGTTTTCAATCTGTTTGCTCAAGAACCGAGCCAACTGCGCAAAATCTTGCCACCTCTGCATCCCATACCATCAACTGGCGGCCTGTTCGTGACTCTGCTCGCCTTTCAATGCCTCTTCCAGAGAGCCATAAAACTCCAACTGACCCGGCACAGGGCGCACTTTGGCACGCGCCAATGTCTTCAACGGCTGAAACTGCAACTCGGCCACCCGCAGCTCCACTCCGGCCTTGGCCATCTGCTTTTCAAACTGCAGGAAAGCAGAGAGTCCCCCGGCATCCAGGATGGAGACAGCCTCCATCTGCAATACCAGCAGCTTGTGCCCCTGAACCTGAGCCACCAGCTCGCCAAAGACACGCTCTGCTGCCGCAAAAAACAGCGGGCCGTTGATCTTGTAAAGCAAGGCATTCGCCGGTACTTCGTCGGCATAGCGCTTGTGATCGGCCAAATCGTGCAGCTTGGTCATCTTGGCAATTTCACGCATGAACAACAGCGACGCCAGGATCACCCCGAAGGTAATGGCAATGACCATGTCGAAGATGACGGTCAGCGACAAACACACCACCAACACCAGCACATCGGATTTGGGGGCGCGGCGCACAAGCTCCACCACCTTGTGTGCCTCACTCATGTTCCAGGCCACGATCAGCAACAGCGCGGCCATGGCCGAGAGCGGCAACCAGGAGAGCCAGGGTGCCAGCACCAGAATGGCGGCCAGTACCACAAGCGCATGCACTATGCTGGAAACCGGCGAGGTGGCACCCGCCCGTACGTTGGCGGCGGAACGGGCAATGGCCGCCGTTGCCGTGATACCACCGAAGAAAGGCGCCAATATGTTGCCCAGCCCCTGCCCCACCAGCTCGGCATTGGAGCTGTGCTTGCGACCCGTCATGCCATCGAGTACCACGGCGCAAAGCAACGACTCAATGGCCCCCAGCATGGCCATGGAAAACGCAGCCGGCAGCAAGCGCTCGATGGCCGCCAGGTTCCATTCGACCGGTGAACCATCCGGCCCCGGCAGTGCCCAGGGCATTACCAGAGTCGGCGCTATGGGCGGGATCCCCATGCCTTGTGTGCCATCGGCCAGGGTATAACTGAACTTGCTGCCAATGGTGGCCACATCGACACCAAAGTAATGCAGACCAAACCCCAGCCCCACACCCACCAGCACGGCGGGCAAATGTCCGGGCACCGGCAAGCGCAGCCGTGGCCAGAGCAATAACACGGCCAGGGTAGCAATCCCGACCAGCGTGTCACCCCATTGCCAGCTTGGCAGGGCATGTACCAGCGCCTCTACTTTGCCTATGTAATTTTCCGGCATATCAGGCACCTGGAGCCCGAAGAAGTCCTTGATCTGCAAGGTGGCGATCACGATGGCGATCCCGCCGGTAAAACCCAGGGTCACTGACGGCGGAATGTATTCAATCAGGCGCCCAAGCCGGGCCATCCCCATGGCGACCAGAAAGAAGCCCGAGATCAGGGTCGCCATCAGCAGACCACCGACCCCGAATTGCTGGGCCACCGGGTAGAGGATCACCACGAAGGCGGCGGTCGGCCCCGACACGGAGAAACGGGATCCACCAGTCACGGCAATGACGATACCTGCGATAATGGCGGTATAGAGACCATGTTGCGGTGGCACGCCGCTGGCAATCGCCAGCGCCATGGCCAACGGAATGGCGATGATGCCGACCGTGACGCCGGCGATCAGGTCACGGCCAAAGCGAGGGATGCTATAGGGTTCATCAATACAGGATTGGCGTAAAGCAATGGCCAGCTTCACGCTTTGCAAGGGAGCTTGGTTGTGCATGTATGTCGTAATACCAGAAGAGGGAGATAAAGGCCGGATTGAACCGGCGCCCGATCATCATCAAGGGCCGGCAGAACTGTCGACACGGCGATGGTATCCGGGGCAACCATACTCCAGCCGAGGAAATATTTCGATGGGCAAGATCAATGAATGACCATTACACCGCAAAATAGCGGTTTGTTGCTGGCATATCGCCGATTTTTATCACCATTACGCAGATTTTTCACTTCGCCTGCTAACCAAATGCACACGGCCCGCGGCAGACACTTGTCTACCATCGGGGCGGTTTATGAGGCATGGGTCCTCCCATTCACCCACCCCATTTTTATTGAACGGGCAGGGATGGTTGGCCATCACTGAGCATCCAGAACACAATCCGCCACCAGCGCAAAAAATTGATAACGTGGCCGCCAGAGGCCAATCTCAAGCTGCTGATTGTGCTGAAAATAGTCCACAATGACCAAGTTTTGGACAAACAGGGCGAAATTCCATTTTTTGCGCCGGATCGCGGGTTGACACCCGGTCGACAGGCTATTAATATCCGCACCGTCTCAACAAGACAGGCAATTCCTCCTTAGTTCAGTCGGTAGAACGGCGGACTGTTAATCCGTATGTCACTGGTTCAAGTCCAGTAGGAGGAGCCAATTCCCTCGTAGTTCAGTCGGTAGAACGGCGGACTGTTAATCCGTATGTCACAGGTTCAAGTCCTGTCGAGGGAGCCAAATTTCAAAGCCCAGTCTCAGGACTGGGCTTTTTCATGTCTGCCACATCCTCCACTTACTCACCCTC
The DNA here is from genome assembly GCF_057318915.1 of Aeromonas sp. TS_SC_11. Taxonomy (NCBI): domain Bacteria; kingdom Pseudomonadati; phylum Pseudomonadota; class Gammaproteobacteria; order Aeromonadales; family Aeromonadaceae; genus Aeromonas; species Aeromonas sp. TS_SC_11. The sequence goes on along the minus strand of NZ_CM170470.1, from coordinate 3,101,245 downwards.
TTTTCCTCTCCATCACGGCTCGCACCCCATTGCAAAGCTGGCTCTCGCCTCCCGCTCAGGAGACAGATACAAGCAGGTAGCCCTTGGTCACGCGCAGTACTAAAGTGGACGAGGTGAATAACCTGACAACAGAAGCGAGCAATATGATGCACAAAACCATGATTACGGCGGCAGCACTGGCCCTGCTGATCCAGTCCCCTGCCCACGCCATCAGTGCCAAATACCGCCAGCAACTCGAAAACTCCGGCTGCACCCAGGCCTCCGAGTTGCAAGGGTGCGATATCACCAAGAGCAAGGTCGAAAATGCCAAGGCTGGTTTTGGCGAGGCCACCACTCCCGCGGGCACGGAGGCCGCCGCAAACACCACACCCTATGCTGGACAATGGGTGGCAAAAAGCAACGAAGGAGCCACAGTTGCCACCATCCGTATCGATGGCAAAGAGCAGGTTTGGGTCAATGGCAAACAAGTCAAGGCAAAGAGGGCTGACGGTGCACTGCTGTTCAAGCAGGGCACCATCACATTTACCATTCAGGGCGATCGCCGTCTGAAGGGGGAAGATGTCTGGATCGATAGTGATGCGGGCACCAAGGGCCCCATCAATATCGAGTAATAACCGAGGTGCCCGACCCGCAACCGGGCGCCTGTTCTGCATTCTGACGGTATTGCATCAGTACCGAGCGCTTGCCATCTGTGACAGTGGCACATCGACTGTCAGGGCAGGCCCCATCAATGCGACACCTTCTACCGAGCAAGCGGCCATGCAGGCTTTATCAGTAAAACATGCATTCGTCGCCTGACTCAGGCGATAATCAGCCCAATCTCACCCTACTCAGGAGTTCTCATGCGTCGGTTCAACTTTATGCTCAATGGCAGCCGGTTGATGATGTTCCCCTTTTACGTGTGCATTCTGGTATGCGTGGCGCTCTTGATGGTGAAGTTTGCCATGCAGCTCTATACGCTGTGCCGCGACATCATCGACATCCATTATCTTGACCTCATCACAGGGGTGCTGACTCTGGTGGACTTCGTACTGGTGGCGCAGATGCTGATCCTGGTGGCCATCTGCGGCTATGTGCAGTTTATTCAGACTCAGGAGCAGCGCGAGGCGCTCGGCAACAACTGGCTCAGCAAGATCAACTTCGCCTCCCTGAAGCTCATCGTCATCAACTCCCTGGTGACTATCGCCGGGATCGAAGTGCTCAAGGCCTTTCTGGACGATGGCACCGGCAATGAAGTCGAGATGAAGTGGTCAGTCATTGTCTTTTTGGCCTTCTCGGTGGCAGCACTTATCTATGCAATCACAGAAAGGTTGGCAGACCACAAGTAGCCAGCCCTTGTTTTCATTCAGGATTGATTCATCAAGACCAGAATTGATAACTCTTTTCATTACCTTTACCCCATTGTAAACTTGCTCCCCCGGGCTGCATTGCCCGGGCGCTGGAGCACCTATGACAAGCCTTTCTCTCTCACCCCGACACTGCTGGCAGTGGCTGGCCTATCACCATCAGGCCGCCGAGGGCTCCCTCTATCTGATGTTCTTCTCCGGCCTGCTGCTGTGGGAGCCGCTGACCCCGCTCTGGTTCCTGGCTCGCTGGAATCTGTTTCTCCACGTGATGCTTTCGCTCACCCTGTTTCCCCTACTGTTTGGCGCCTTCTGGCTCTCTCATCGCAGCCTGCTGAACAAGAGCCACAAACCCTTCTTGCGGATCACTGGTCGTATCATCGAAGGGCTGCTGCTGGTCTGTCTGGCCAGCGGTCTGCTGCTGCTGCTGCACGGCACCCCGGGCGATGCCATGGGCAGCCTCGCCAGCTGGGCCCACTGGCTGAGCACTTTGGTGTTAACTCCTCTGGTGCTGCGCCACGCCTGGCGCTGGACCATCTTGAAATGGCGCGCCTGATCCCATGTTGAAGTCATCGTTCTGTGCATTTTTGTCACCCCTGCTGGCCCTCCTCCTGCTGCTGGTCAGCCCCTTTGCGTTTTCCCAGCAGATGGGCGCTGGGATGCTCGCCTATGAGGAGGGGCAGAGCCCGCGCCTCGTCACCGCCAACCTGAGCGCAGGCTCGGTCACCCTAGTTGAGCGCGATAGCGGCAAGCGACTCAAGGAGGTGCAGCTGGGGGGCGATCTGCGCCAGATTGCCCGCGCCGATGACGGCACCCTGCTGGTCACCGATTACAGCGGCGATCGCCTGCTGCTGCTGGATGATGATCTCGACCTGGAAAAGGCGATCCCCACCGGCCATAGACCCTATGGGGTCATCTTCGATCCCAAGCGGCAGTGGTTCTGGGTCACGCTGTTCGAATCAGCTCGCCTGCAGGCCTACGACACAACGGGCAACCTCCAGCTGGATACCAAAACCGCCGAGACACCGCGCGGACTGGCGCTGACCGACGATGATCGCCTGCTGCTGACCCACGCTATGACCGGCCAGCTCGCCATCTATGATCTCGCCAAGCTTGGCAACAGCGCCAAGGGCGCCACTCTGCTCAAAACCACCCTGCCAAAACCCAGACTCATCACCCTGGCAGAAACCCACAGCGACACCCCAAGCGACTCTCAGGGATTGCCGCGCCTGCTCGATGGCATCGCCCTCTCCCCCGATGGCAGCGAAGCCTGGCTGCCTCACGTACTGTGGAGCTTTGGCCACCCCTTCCAGTTTCAGAGCACCGTCTTTCCGGCCGTCTCCATCATCGATCTCGATGAGGAGAAAGAGCGGGTCGACGAAAGAAAGCAGCTCTTTTTGCAGATCAATCTGCCAAGCGTCGGCAACCGCAGCCAGATCGTCTCCAACCCCTTTGCCGCGCGCTTCACCGCCGATGGCAAGCGGGTCTATCTGACCCTGGCAGGCTCGGAAGACTTGTTGGTGTTCGACCTCTCCCGTAGCGGCAAATCCAACAGCAATCGTCACAGACGCAAGAAGTTTCAGGGGGGCGCCAAGGCGACCCAGCTCTTGCGTCACCTGCCGGGCCAGAATCCGAGGGATCTACTGATCGATGGCGACCACATTCTGGTGCACAACGCCATGGGGCAGAATCTTACCCGCCTCAATAGCGGCGGCAGCGGCCCGTTTGCCCGGGTCACCGTCGATGTGCCCCACTTTGCCAAGCTGGTAACGACGGATCCGCGCCCCGAACCGCTCAAGCGCGGCGAGCGGCTGTTCAACCTTGGCAACACCGCCGCAAACTCACGCTTCCCCATGGCTGGGGACAACTGGATGAGCTGCAACTCCTGCCATCTGGATGGGTTCAACTTCACCAACCGCCATCTGATGTCGGCCCATCGCCAGAAGAGCGGCGACAACGCCATCAACGGCCACGCCAACCTCACCAACATGGTGGCGGGGGATGTTGTCGGCGAATACCTGCGCATGACCCAGCAGACCCAGGGCGGCATGGGCCATGACACCCGCGATGGCGCCGAGGCGGTTGACCCCGCCAAGCCCCAACCGGAAGTGAAAGCGATGATGGAAGATCTGCACGCCTTCGTCACCGCCGATGGCAACCTCCCCTATCTCGCCAACTGGCTGCGGCTCGATGCCCCGCGCACGGATCCCGCCAAGGCGCCGACCACTCACCCGAAGGAGTGGCTCAACTCCGCCTCCTGCCAGAACTGCCACCAACAGGCGTTCAAGGATTGGAGCGAGAGCAACCATCGGCTGATGGGCAACTCCCACCCCTACTACAAGGTGGTGCAGGCGCTGGCCCGCGAAACCGAAGGGGAAGCGTTCGGCCAGTGGTGTCAGGGCTGCCATATGCCCCAGCAGGTGATGACCGGCCAGATGGATCTGACCAAGGGCTCCCACATGTTCGAGCAGGGCGGCGCCTCACTCATTGCCGCCCACAAGGCTGGCGAACCGGTGGTTGAGGAAGGGACCGGCTGCGTGCTCTGCCATCGCATCACCAAGGTAGAAGACGCGGGCGGCAACAGCGCCTTTACCGTGAATTTGAAAGACCGCGAGAGCTATGTGTTCGAGGATGCCCCGGGGGGGAGCCTCAAGCACTGGCTGGCTGAGCGGCAGATCAATGCCCGTCCGGCGGCCCACAAAGCCTCCTATCAGAAGGATTTCTACCGCGACGCGGCCCTGTGCAAGTCGTGCCACAACGAGTTTGCCCCGGGCACCGGCGCCAATATCGTCAACACCTGGGACGAGTGGGAAAAATCCAGCTTCGCGAACGCGGAGGATCCTGCCAAGCGACGCACCTGCATCGACTGCCATATGAGCCCGGAGCCGGGCAATGGCGGCGCACCGGTGGCGGGCCAGTCCACCGAAAATGGCACCATGAAGACGCGGCTCTACCGCCATAACTTTACCGGCGCCCAGCATCAGCTGGTGGGGCTGCGCAATCCCGACCTTGAGCAGGAGAGCCTGGCCCTGCTGCGCTCCAGTGCTACCCTCTCCGCCCGGATCGAACAGGCTGCCGATAGTCAGCAACTGGTGGTGAGGGTCGCCAATACAGGCGCAGGCCACGCTCTACCCACCGGAGTGGCCGATTTTCGTGAACTCTGGCTGGAGCTGACCGTCACCGACGCCACCGGCAAGCTGGTGCTCAAAAGCGGCCAGCCGGTGGATGGCGCTGTCCCTGAAGATGCGCGGCTATTTAGAAAAGTGTTCGGCGATGCCGAGGGCAAGCCGGTGGGGCTCAAGTTCTGGCGCTACGCCAAGCTCTTGGAAGATACCCGCATTCCGGCCGATGGCTGGCGCGATGAAGCCTGGCCGCTGCCCGCAGATGCCCGGGGGCCCTTCAAGGCCGATATCAAACTCAATTTCCGCACCTACCCCAAGTGGGTCAATGATGCGGTGCGCGCCGCCGAGCCCAGCTTGCCGGAGCCACCCATAGTGCAGCTAAATCGGTTGCAACTTACCTTGCAGCCTTTCCCCGTCACGCCCGCTACGGAGCCTCAATCCTGATGTTTGCAAGTTTTCTCATTACCCTGCGCGAGGGGCTGGAAGCCTTCCTGCTGGTCGGCATCTGCCTCTCCTACCTCGCCAAGCTGGGGGCGAGCCGCTACAACAAGTTCATCTATCTGGGGGTGGGGCTTGGCCTTATCGCCTCCCTGATCGTCGCCTTCCTGTTCCAGGTGGTGGTGAGCCAGTTCGAGAGTGAGCGTTACAACCACCTGCTGATGGCGGGGATCCTGATCTTTGCCACCCTGGTGCTCACCTATATGGCGATCTGGATGCAAAAGCAGGCCAAATCCCAGGTGGGAGCCATGACGGCGCGCATTGATGCGGCCATCGATGGCGGCAACCTGTTTGGTCTGGTGCTGCTCGCCTTCCTGGCCGTGATGCGCGAAGGATTTGAAACCGTGCTCTTCTTCTCCGCCCTGCGCTACTCGGGCCAAGGGGTGGATCTGCAATCCGGCCTGATAGGTGCGCTGGCGGGGCTGCTGGTGTCGGTAGCATTGGTGTGGGGACTGCTGCGCTCCACCCGCAAGGTGGCGCTGGCCCCCTTCTTCCGCTGGACCGGGCTGCTGATCATCATCATAGCCGCCGGCTTGCTCTCCTCTGCCGTCAACATGTTGCAGGCAGCGGACATCATCACCTTCTGGACCACGCCGGTATTCAACATCAGCCACATTCTCGACGATCAGGGGGTATTTGGTACCTTCCTGCGCGCCCTGTTTGGCTACAATGCCTCACCGGCCGGCCTGCAGCTGCTGACTTGGGCCCTCTATCTGGCAATTTTCGTCACCCTCTGGCAGCGCAGCTATCGGCCGCAAGTGAGCTCCGCGCCCAGCAAGGGCTGAGTCCTCACCCCCTGCGGTGACAATATCATTCGGGGACCGCGCCTTGGCGCGATTCCCTTATCTATCAAGCAGTTTCGGAATAGGTCATGAGCGATAACAACAAGAAGAAAATTGCGGTGCTGGGCGCCGGCCCCGCCGGTTTGATGGCCGCCTGGCGCCTGCGCCGCGCCGGTTATGCAGTCACCCTGTTCGAGCAGGAGCCGGTCGTCGGCGGCATGTGCGCCACCCAGACCTTCAAGGGGCGCGATGGGGAGTATCGCTTCGACTACGGCGGTCACCGCTTTATCACCAAGAACCCCGAGCTGCTCGCCTTTATCGACGAGCTGATGGGTGACGATCTGCTCCACGCCGAGCGCAAGAGCGTCATCCGTTTCGGCGGGCGTACCTATGACTACCCCCTCAATCTGACCAACCTGATCAAGACAGCCCCGCTGCCGCTGATGGCCGGTGCGGTGAAAGACTTGCTGCTGTTGCCTTTTGCCAAGAAGCCGGACGATTTCGCCAAGGCGAGCTTTGCCGAGTGGATCCAGAGCCACTTCGGTCGCACCCTCTACCGCCAGTTCTTCGAGGGCTACACGGCTAAGCTGTGGGGCATCAACCCGGACAAGCTCTCCGCCGACTGGGCCGGTCAGCGCATCAGCCTCATCGATCTCAAAGACGTGGCGCGCCGCCTGCTGCCAAGACGCAACGGCAACCTCTCGGTGCGCACCTATGCCCGCAAATACCGCTACCCCAAATATGGCTTCGGCCAGATCTTCGCGACCCTCGGCGAGCGGCTGATAGCAGAGGGGGTCCTGCTGAAAACCGGCGCCACCATCACTCGCCTTGAGCAGGCCGATGGCCGCATCGAACGGGTTTATTGGTCACAAGATAACGTTGAGCAGAGCGAACGCTTTGATCAGGTGATCTCCACCCTGCCGCTGCCGCTCACCTGCCAGCATCTGGGCTTGCCGTGCGATCTACACTACCGGTCGCTTCGCTTCGTCAATATGCCGCTGAAACAGGAGAACCTGTCGGACAACACCTGGCAGTACCTCTCCGACCCCCATATTCTGGCCACCCGCCTGCAGGAGCCGCGCCGCCGCAGCCCCTTTATGGCGCCCCAAGGTCAGACATCAGTGATGCTGGAGATCCCCTGCAATCCGGGGGATGCCACCTGGCAGGCACCGCTCTCTGATCTGCGCGGCCGGGTCACGGCCGATCTGGCAAGCCTCGGCGTGGACACCACCAAGCTTGGCGATGAGACCTTCGAAGCGCGCAGTGAGTACGCCTATCCGCTGATGGATCTCGGCTATCAGGCACGTCGCAACGACGCCATCAAGGCGCTGATGCCTATAGCCAACCTCATCATGACCGGCCGTCAGGGGACATTCCGCTACATCTTCACCGACACCGCCATGGAGATGGGAATGATGGCGGCCGACATGGTGATCGACGGGGTAGACAGACGCCATGCCATCTTCAACCATCGCAACGAAAATACCGTGATTGAAACCCAGAGCGTGGCATGAGAACGATGGCAGGTGCTTAACCGGCAAACAGACGCCGCAACACCTTTAACCACCGCAATGAAAATACCGTGATCGAAACCCAGAGCGTGGCGTGAGAACCATTGCCGGTGTCCAACGGAAGACAGACGCCGCAGCACCTTCAACCATCGCAACGAAAACACCGTGATTGAAACCCAGAGCGTGGCCTGAGTGCCGCGCCATTGGCATAACCTCTTGGCATAAGTAAGGAGAACAGGATGACCATACGCCCGGGTTTACTCGCCCTCACCCTGCTGCTGACCCTCAGCGGACTGACCCTCAGCGAACAAGCACAGGCTTACTCCTACGCCGCCGCCGGCAAGGAGCCGCTGATCGACGCGCGCGAAGCGCTGCTTGGCGCCGCCACTGACGGCAAGGATGCCAGCGCCACCTTGAGCGAGATTGCCGACGAGCTGACCTATCTGGAAGATCACCACAAGGTCGAGCTGCAAGCACCGCTGGCCGCCGCCATCAAGGGGAAAGATGCTGCCACCACCGCCGCCCTGCTCAATCGTGCCTACAAGGCGGAGATCGAGCGCCGCCTCGAAGGTGCCAGCCAGAATCTCGGCGATTACCAGACCGCCAAGGTGCTGGTGGTCAAGAGCAAGCGCTTCCTCGATTTGATCCTCCCCTCCCTCAGTGAAGGGGATCGCAAGGGGGCCGAACAGGCGCTGGCCAAGGTGCTGGACGCCATCGGCAACCCGGGGGTATTCGGGGTGGGCGCCAAGCCCGCCGATGGCGCCGCCTTTAGCGATGCAGAAAAAGCGCTGATGGCCGTGCTGGCGCCGCTTTGATGGCCTCTCATTAATGACGACGGCCCCCCTCATCCCCGGCCCTTCTCCCGCAAGGGGAGAAGGGGGGTTTCGCCACGGCCGATTACGCTTCGCTAATCGACCCTACTTGCTGATCCTGCTGCAAGGGGTCTGGATGGGCTGGCTCTTTGCCTTTCCAATAGCGCTCGATTCCGACGATGCCCTCAATTTCGCCCACGGGGTGACGCGCTTCAGCGTGCTGGAGTTTTCCCCCCACTTTCCGGGCTACCCCGCCTTTATCTGGGTGGCGCGGCTGATCAATCTGGCGGTGGACGACCCGGCCCGCGCTGTACAGTGGGCAAGCCTGCTCGGCACCAGCTTGCTGGCGCCGCTCGCCGCCTTGCTTGCCGTCAGAGTGTGGCAACGACCAGGTCTGCTGGCGCCAGTCTGGCTGCTGGTGCTGGCCCTGCCGCTGACCCCTACGCTGGCGCTGTCAGGCCTCTCGGATGGGCCGGCACTGGCTGCCTGGCTCGGGGCGCTGCTGGCCTTGCAGCATCGAAAGATAGCGCTGGCGGGTCTGCTGCTGGGTCTCCTGTTGGCCCTGCGCCCCTCCTATTTTGTGCTGGCCCTGCTGCCCCTTTGGCTGGGGATGGAGCAGAAGTTCACGCGCTTCAGGTTTGTGATCCCCATCGCGCTGGTGGGGCTAGCCTGCCTGCTCTTTGTCTGGCAGGCCGATGGCTGGGCCTATTTCAGCGAGGGGCGACGCTTTACCGACGGCCACTTTACCCTGTGGGGCAACACGGCGGCGGCCCACGGCGATCGGCTGCTAAGCTGGGCGCACACCTTCAACGATCAGCTCACCCCGCTCTGGCCCCTGGCTGTCGGAGGCTTGCTGGTGCTGCCGCTCTGGCAAAGAGCAAAAGGCCAAGCGACCGCCCTCTCGCCGCTTTGGACGCTCTACTGGCTCGTCCTGCTGCTCTGGACCCTGTTTGGCCAGAATCCCGACAATCCCCGCCATCTGGCGCCCATCACCCTGCTCGGTATCGTGCTGCTGGCTGGCTGGTTGCCAAGGCGCGGTGACATGCTCACAACCTTGGCTGCCCTCTTGCTGCTCTGCGTTACCCTGACCCCACCTGCGTTACCTGGCATGGTGCAAGCGGCCAGGGTGGCAGAGAAAGCGTGTCCTGCGCTGGTGACTCAGTGGGGGGTACGACTGCTGCGAGAGACCACTCCCCTGGCCGTCACCGATGGCTGGTATCGGGGGGATGCAAGGCTCGCACTGGCACAGGGGGCCTGTCGCCTCAGCCGACGACCCATCGCCACCGGCGACATGCCGACACCAAACCAGCTGCACTGGTTTTCACCTCGCTTTCATGCTGAGCCAGGTATCTGGCTCGGGATACCCGCCTACTTTTACCCTTAGTTGGCAGTGCAACGCACTTTGGCGACCATTTGACTAGCAGCTCTGGCGCCCCGGTCGGCTACACTCACTGCGCATCCGTGACAAGTGAGTCTATCCATGAAGAGATCAAGCGAGTGGTTTCTCATCCCCCTGGCACTGATACTGGCCAGCGGAGCCTTGCTATTGCCACTCTGGTTACAGGGGGGAAGCCAGGGGCATGACCTGTTTCATCATCTGCTTTCCGGCCACTATTTTGCACAGCAACTGTGGCAGGGGGAGATCTACCCACGCTGGTTGATGGCCATGAATGGCGGCTTTGGCAGCCCCACCTTCTTCTTTTATCCCCCCTTGCCCTACTATGTCAGCGCCCTGTTTGCCGGCCCCCAGGCACCCCTTCATCACGCCATTACGCCCCTGCTCTGGAGCGCCAGTCTGGCCTTGCTGCTATCCGGCCTCTTTGCCTATCTCTGGCTGCGCAGTTTTGCCTCTCCCTTGCGGGCCCTGGCCGCCACCCTGCTCTATCTTGCTTTGCCTTATCATCTGGGCATGGATCTCTATGCCCGCTTTGCCCTGGCCGAATTCTGGGCTTTCGTCTGGGCCCCCCTGATCTTGCTGGGACAAGATCTCGCCAACCAGCGCAGTCGCAAGGGACTCCCCTTGCTGACTCTGGCACTGGCATTGCTGGCGTTTTCTCACCTCCCCAGCCTGCTGCTGATGATGGGGCTGATCACACTGCGCGCCCTGCTGCAAGCCTGGCGATCCCGCATCCTGTTTCCGATCCAGCTAGTGGCAACGGCCCAAGTGCTGGGGCTGGTCATGGCTGCGACCCTGCTGCTGCCCGCCCTGCTGGAGCAAGGCGCCATCTCCATGGAGTTGATGCGGGGCGGCATGTTCGACTTCAGACGCAACTTTCTCGACCGTTTGCCCTCTGGCTGGGGGGACTGGCGCTTTCGCGGCCACCTTGCCTGGCAAAGCATGCTGACCATGGGGCTGCTGCTGGTCGCCTGGGCGGCGACCCGGGAGCCACGTCATCCCGAATTATTGATGTGGGGGATCATAGGGACAGTCTCCTTTCTCATGATGCTGCCCTTGAGCGAGCCCATCTGGCATCTGCTGCCACCGTTGCAACGGGTGCAATTTCCCTGGCGGTGCAATCTGATCCTGGCCCTGGCAACGGTGGCCGTAGTGGCACTGGGTACCCCTGTCGACCGTCCCTGGCAGTGGATCTGGTGGGGCCTGCTGCTGGTCACGCTCGTCTCCAGCCTTGCCTATGTGGCTTACTCCCCTCTCACCCAGGCACCGCGCAAGGACATGATTGAGAGCGAATTCGACAGCAAGCGCAGTGCCCAGGAATATCGCCCCAATCAGGTACCCAGAGGGCAGTTCACTCCGACCTTGCTCGCCTGGAAAGGGGAGTTTCAACCCCCCGTCACCACAGAGCAGCCGGGTGCTGCGTGGAAGATCATTCGCTGGCAACCCAGATGGCTGGAGCTGGACGTGAAGGCGCAGCAGCCCACCAAGCTCATACTGCACCAATATGATTTCCCCGGCTGGCAGGCCAGACTGGATGATTCGCTGACACTCGCTGTCAGTGCAAACCGGCAGGGACTGCTGCAGGTTTGGATACCGGCGGGTCAGCACATCCTCACTCTCGAGCTGGCGGCACGCTGGCCAGAGCAGTGGGGGATTGGGCTCTCCCTGTTCAGCTGGCTCTGCTGGCTGGTGCTCGCCTGCCTGGGGGCCAACACCCCCAAAAGAGTGTGACCCGGACACGGGTGATAGCGTGACGGGGGCAGACTTGGGCATAGTCCTGCCCAAGTCTGCCAAAACTGATAGACTCACCCCTGTTACCTTATTTCACGCGAACTTGCTCACGATCGGACATCCTATGCCCCAACCCTTACCCCTCTCTCCCCGCTTTCTGTTTATCCTGCTTGGCGCCCTGGCGGGCCTGACCCCGCTGGCGGTTGACATGTACCTGCCCGCCATTCCGGCCATCGCCCGGGATCTGGCCACCAGCATAGACGGGGCCCAGCTCACCATCAGTGCCTTCCTCGGTGGCTTTGCCATCGGCCAGCTGTTTTACGGCCCGCTGGCAGACAGCTATGGCCGCAAACCGGTCATCCTGGCGGGGCTTACCATGTTTGCCATCGCGTCTGTAGGCTGCGCCATGGCCGACTCCCTGCCCGAGCTGCTGGCTTATCGGATGCTGCAAGCGGCAGGCGGGGCGGCGGGCTCGGTGGTGGTCAATGCACTGCTGCGAGATCTGTTTGAAAAAGATGCATTTTCCCGCGCCATGTCATTTGTCATCCTGGTGATGACACTGGCACCACTGGTTGCCCCCGTGATCGGCGGCTACATCAGCGCCCACAGTGACTGGCGCGTGATCTTCTGGCTGCTGGTGGGGATCAGCCTGCTGGTCTGCGTGGTGATGCAGTGGAAAATTCAGGAGACCTTGAAGCCTGAGCACAGACAACCGCTCAAGCTGGGCCAGATCCTGAAGAACTACTGGAGTGTGCTCTCCCATCGCGGGGCCATGGGTTATGTGCTGTGCGGATCCCTGTCGAGCTCCGGCATGTTTGCCTTTATCAGCGCATCCCCTTACGTCTACATCGAATATTTCAAGGTGCCGACCGAGCACTACGGCTGGTTGTTCGGCCTCAATATCCTGCTGATGATGCTGGTCACCTTCGTCAACAGCCGGTTGGTGAAAGGGGTGGGCGCCGAGCGCATGCTGCAATACGGGCTGCTGATGCTGCCTTGTGCCGGCGCCCTGCTCATCTACAACGCCTGGAGCCAGACCGGCGGCCTGTGGGGCATCGTCATCCCTGTGGTGCTGTTCGTCGGTCACATCAGTCTGGTGGGGGCCAACGCCATGACGGGCCTGATGGGGCACTTCCCCCAATCGGCGGGCACGGCCTCCGCGCTGGCCGGCACCCTGCGTTTTGGCATCGGCGCCGTGGTCGGCATCCTGGTCAACCTCGACCCACCGCAATCCCCGCTGCCCATGGCCATCGCCATCGCCGGCTGCGGCTTTGGTTCGGCCATCAGTTACTGGCTGCTGACCGGCAAGCGATCTGCTGTGGCCTGATTATCTACGCCTCACTCTGATCCTGAAAAAGCCCTGTCTGCATGACAGGGCTTTTTCGTATCAAGAGTCGGCTGGGGACAATCGACTCTTGCCTCGGATCGGGCCAGCCGCCCCGTGTGTATCAGAACATGGCACTGTTGAGCCAGAGATGCGCACCTATGCTCACCAGATAGCCAAGCAGGATGGCCGGTAACCACTTGAGATGGCTAAAGAAGGTATACATGCCGTGCGCCTGCCCCATCAAGGCGACCCCGGCCGCAGAGCCGATGGAAAGCAGACTGCCCCCCACACCGGCGGTCAGGGTCACCAGCAGCCACTGACCCAGCGCCATGTCCGGGTTCATCGACAACACGGCAAACATCACAGGAATATTGTCGATAACGGAGGAGAGCAAACCGATAAAGATGTTCGCCATCGTCGGGTTGCCACCGTCATACAGCAAGTGCGACACCAGCTCCAGATAGCCCATGAACCCCAGGCCCCCCACGCACATCACGACGCCATAGAAGAACAGCAGTGTGTCCCACTCCGCCTTGGCCACCTTGTTGAAGACATCAAATGGCACTATGGAGCCGAGACGACGCAGCCGTTCGTGATCCCCGGTGCGCTCATAGAGTGCCCGCTTGCGCGCTAGGGAGTGCGGCAGTGACTTGCGCAGATAGAAGCCGAAAAATTGCAGGTATCCCAGACCCAGCATCATGCCGAGCACAGGGGGCAGATGCAGAAAACTGTGGCAGAGCACAGCCGTGGTGATGGTGAGCAGGAACAGCAGCACTATGCGCCTGGCACCCCGCTTCAAATCGACATCTTCACTGGCGGCATCGGGCACATGACGAGGCACCATCAGACTCATCAGCAGGGCTGGCACCAGAAAATTGAGCAGGGACGGAATGAACAAGGCGAAGAACTGGCCAAATTGCACCTTGCCAGCCTGCCACACCATCAGGGTGGTGATGTCGCCAAAGGGACTGAAGGCGCCACCGGCATTGGCCGCGATCACGATATTGATGCAGGCAAGATTGATGAAGCGTCGATCCCCGTTGGCGACTTTCAGCACAACGGCGCACATCAAGAGTGCAGTGGTGAGGTTGTCGGCCACCGGCGAGATGCAAAATGCCAGCCCCCCCGTCAGCCAGAACAGGGTTCGCAACTGAAAGCCGGACCGGATAAGCCAGGCCCTGAGCGCATCGAACAGATTTCTGTCTTCCATGGCGTTGATGTAGGTCATCGCCACCAGCAGAAACAGCATCAGCTCGGCATATTCGAGCAGGGTGTGGCGAAATGCCTGCTCTGCGGCCGGGCTCATGCCATTTTGCGCGTAGGCAATCCCAATCAGGATCCAGATCACGCCGGCAGCCACCAGCACGGGTTTTGACTTGCGCAGTTGCAGATACTCTTCGGCCATCACCAGCGCATAGGCCAATACGAACAGGCCCACGCAAAACAGGCCGATAGTGGACAGGGTTAACGGAATGGGGCCGCTACTGGCCTGGGCAGGAGAGATGAACAGGGACAGCAATACGGCAAAGCGGGTGAGCACAGACATGGGCCTCTTCCTTTTGGAACCATCTGGCTGTGATGCTAGCACCTGGATGAAAACAAAAGTTCATCCAGGTCAATGAATTATCAATTAATGTGCGGCCGGACCCAACCCCTTACTTCTTGCCAAAGCCCGACAGTTTGAGGGTGTAGCCAGCGCTGTTTTGCCAGGCATCCAGGCCACTGCGGTTGTTGCCCGCCACCAGACTGGCGGCCAGGCTCGGGCTGTTGAACAGCTGATCGGCGGTGAACACAAAGCCCCCTTCGCTGCGCGGGATAAGGATCCCCTTGCCCAGCAGCTCCTGGCGCAGTTCGATCACGGCTTCGCGCAGGGAGGCCGCATCCTCGCCATTGGCGGTGGATCCCGCCAGCACCATGAAGCCGGGATTTTGCCGCTTGCCCACAGGATAACCGTGAGCTTCGGCCCCCTTGCCGTTGAAGTGGTACAGCTCGCGCTCCCCGGGCTTGTTGTCGGAGAGCGCCTTTTGAAGGGTCATCAGCTCGTTATAAATCTCGATGGGGACGACGGCAGCCTGCTTGTTGCCCTTGCTATCGATGATAAAACTGACTTGCTTGTGTAACATCCTTGCTCATCCTGTGACCCATGGAAGCTCCTATTCTAACCACCTCTGGCAAGCGGGATCCAGCGAGGATCCTCACCTCTTTTGCTGGGGTGATCACTAACTGGCGCTCTTGATCAGTTGCAAGGCGTGTTGATCATTCCCGGCCGTGGTAGCGTAGATGGCATGATGAAAGCCATTGACCATCAAGCGGTTATCCCATGCTGACCCTGCGCAACCTCTGCAAGAGCTTTGATAACGGCAGCGAACGCCTGCCGCTGTTCCACAGTCTGGACCTCACTCTGACCGCTGGCGAGACAAGCTTGCTGCTGGGGCAGAGCGGCTGTGGCAAGTCGACCCTGCTCAACCTGATAGCAGGCCTGCTCCCCCCGGATGAGGGGGAGATATGGCTGGGGGAAACCCGGCTCGACACCCAATCCCCGGATGAACGGGCCCGCCTGCGCGGCCGGCATTTTGGCATCGTCTATCAGGATTTCAACTTGCTGCCGACCCTGACAGTGGAGGAGAACCTCTGCCTGCCCCTTTCGATCAACGGCCTGCCACGCCATGAGACAGAGATTGACGATTTGCTGAAAAGGCTCGATCTCGTCCACAAGCGCCACGCCTGGCCGGAGCAACTTTCCGGCGGCCAGCGCCAGCGGGTGGCGCTGGCCCGCGCCCTCATTCACAAGCCCCGCTGGCTCTTGGCCGACGAACCCACGGGGAGCCTCGATGAGCACAACGCCGAGCAGGTGATGGCACTGATGATGGAAGCGGTGCGTGAAACCGGCGCGGGTCTCTTGCTGGTGAGCCACAACCCCGCCTATGGCGCCCTGGCAGACAGAGTGCTTCGCCTCGAAGGGGGCCAGCTGATTGAGCTCAAGGAGGCGCACCATGAGTGAGGCCAGCTGTGATCGCGAGGCCGCCTTATGCTGCCGCTGAAGGCGCTGCTGCGCCTCTATCGCTGGCATCCCTGGCTGCTGCTGATGAGTCTGACCGGGCTCATGCTGGGGGTCTCGCTGGTGGTGGCCATTGACCTGCTCAACCACAGCGCCAGCACCAACTTCGTCGCCGCCCGCACCCAGCTGGCGGGAGATGCCAACTATCGACTGGCCCCGAGCGGTGGCCTGGATGAGCAGCTTTACGTCAAACTGGTGCGCAGCCAACCAAGCCTCAATGCCATGCCGCAGCTGCACGCCTGGCTCAAAGATGAGCAGGGTCGCAGCGTCCAGTTGCTGGGGATGGATCTCTTCAACCCCGGCCCCCTGAGCCAGCTGTTTGCCAGCGTGAGTAAAGAAGAAGCCCCCTCTTTTTCCCTGAACCAGGCAGACAGCGTCTGGCTGGCGACGCCGGAGGCCAAACGGCTAGGCTGGCTGCCGGGCCAGTCCCGCACCTTTGTGCTGGGCGGCGGTGGCGAGGGTGATCGCCTGCTGATCCTCACTCTGGCGGGCACCTTCGAGCCAGGCGCCGTGCCCATGGAGCGGCTGCTGGTGACCGACATAGGTCTGGCCCAACACATGCTGGGCAAGGCGGGAAGGCTGGATCGCATCGTCTTCAAGCTAAGTGACGCCGAGGCCCGCGCCCTGCAAGCGACTCTGCAAGCCTATCTCCCCAATCAGCCGCTCTGGCTCGAGCCCATCAGCCCGGCGCTCGATGCCAGCCAGCTCGGCGATGCGCTGGCGCTCAACCTCACCGCCCTCTCTCTGCTCGCCATGGCGGTGGGACTGTTTCTGGTGTTCAATGCCCAGCGCTTTGTACAGAGCGTGCGTCGCCCCCAGCTGGCCCAGCTGATCATTCTGGGGCTGCCGCCTCGCCGGGTACTGCACTGGCTGGTACTGGAGCTGCTCCTTCTTGCCACTCTCGGCACCCTGCTCGGACTGCTGCTCGGCAGCCTCCTGGCCCTCACCCTGATGGGACAACTGACCCAGGCGCTGGCCGACCTTTATGGCCCCAATCCCATCGACCTGCTGCGCCTCTCCCCCATCAGCCTGTTCAAGGCGTTGCTGATTGGCCTTGGCGGAACGCTTGCCGCCAACCTGCCCGGCTGGTGGCAACTGCTGCGCCAGTCTCCCCTTGCGCTTCGTGAGGGCAACAGCCGCCCAGCCACCCATCCGTGGCGTCGGCGCTGGCTCGCCATCGTCATACTGCTGCTGTGCGCCCTTTGCCTCGCCCTGCCCCGGACAGGGCTGCCGGGTGCCCTGTTTATCGCCGGTGGCTGGCTGCTGGCCATGGCGCTCTGGCTGCCGGATGCTCTGCGCTGGGTGCTGGGTCAGTTGCGCCAGCGCATGGGTCGCCAGCACGGGCGCAGCAACCTGACCGCTCAACTGGCGGTGGCCGAGACCCAATATCATCTGGATCGCACCGCCATCGCAGTCATGGCGCTGCAACTGGCCATCGCCGCAGCCATCGGCATAGGCGTCATGGTGTCGAGCTTTCGCTCGAGCGTGGAGATCTGGCTGGACCAGCGTCTGGCCGCCGATCTCTATGTCACCGCCCCCAAGGGCGCGGCGGGCAGCAGGGGCATACTGAACCAGGCCACCCTGGATGCCATTCTCGCCAACCCCGCCGTGGCTCAAGCCTCGCGGCGTTCTGTGCAGCCCGCCCGCTGGCAGGGGCAGCCCATTGAGTGGGCACAGATGGATTTTATCCCGCCCCTCAAGGCGGCCTATCCCCTGCTGGCCGGTCGCTGGCCCGTTACCCCAGACGAGGTGCTGGCAAGCGAACCCCTGACGGTGCGGCTCGGGGTCAGAGTGGGCCAGACGCTCAGCATCACCAGCGAACAGGGCCCAAGGGAGCTCACCGTTACCGGCGTCTATCAGGATTACGGCAGCGACAAGGGGCAAGTTCTGCACGCCTTTGAAGATGGCCCAGTGCAATCCCTCGCCCTCTTTAGCAAAACGCCGGAGCAACTGGCCGACAGCCTGCGCACCCGTTTTGGCGAAAGGGTCAACCTGCTGGCGGCCCCTGCCATTCACGCCGCCGCCCTCAAGGTGTTCGACCAGACCTTTGTGGTGACCGAGTTGCTTAAACTGCTGATCCTGGGCATCGCCTTCGTCGGCATCGGCTCGGCCTTCATGGTGCTGGGGCTGGCAAGGCGCAGCGAGTTGCAGACCTTGCAGAGTCTCGGATTGAGCCCGCGTCATTGTCGCCGCCTGCTGGTGTGGCAAGGTGCGGGCCTGGGGCTGCTTACCGCGCTGCTGGCGCTGCCGGTAGGCTATGGGCTGGCCTGGGTGCTGATCGAGGTGGTCAACCCCCGCGCCTTTGGCTGGCGTCTCGCCTTCGAGGCCGCCCCCTTGCATGCCGTCACGGCCCTGTTGCTGGCCCCTGTGTGCGCGGCGCTCGCATCCTGGTTTGCCGCAAGGAAAGTGGTATGAAAAAACGCAATGCCTGGCTACTGCTGCTCACCTGCACCCTGTATGGCGGGGCGGCCTGGGCCAACGATCTGGGCACCATCCTCGGTGGCCGCAGCGATCAGTTCAAAAAGGCTCTGCCGGGCCAATCCATCACGCTGCCCGCCGATCACGCTGCCCACCCCGACTACCGCTCCGAGTGGTGGTATCTCACCGGCAACCTCAAGGATGAGCAGGGGCGCGAATATGGCATGCAGTGGACCCTGTTTCGCCAGGGTATTGAACAGCAGATTAAAACGAACAACCCCTGGCTCACTCCCCAGCTCTGGCTCGCCCAGTTCGCCATCACTGACCTCGGCAAAGGCAGCCACCAACAGGATGAGCGCACCAGCCGCCAGGGCCCCGGGCTCGCGGGTGCCAGCGGCGGCGAGTATTGGCTCAGGGAATGGGTGCTTGCCTCACAGGGGAAGCCACTCTTTCCCGCCACCCTCAAGGTGCAGAGCAAGATTGGCGAGCTGAACCTCCAGGTCGATGCCGCCAAGCCTGTGGTGTTGCAGGGCAAGCAGGGTTACAGCGAGAAGAGCCCGGGCAACGCCTCGTTTTACTACTCCTACCCACGCCTCACCCTCGAAGGCACCCTAAACATCGACGGGGAGGCCCGCAAGGTAAGCGGCCAAGGCTGGTTTGATCACGAGTGGAGCAGCTCGGTATTGGCCGACTGGCAGTCAGGCTGGGACTGGTTTTCACTCCAGCTCGCCGATGGCCGCGAGCTGATGCTGTTTCGCCTGCGCACCAAGGCGGGCCGCGCCAATCCCGAAAACCAGCCCGAGAACCGCTACGGCATTTTGATTGAGCAGGATGGCAGCAGCACAGTGCTCTCCCCTGACGATATCACGCTGACGCCGGGCAAGACCTGGCGTGGCCCCAAGGGTCAGCCCTACCCCGTCGAGTGGCAGCTAAGCGCTGGGGATCTCAACCTCACCATTCGTGCCCGCCAGCCCAATCAGGCCATGACAGGCCGCTTTGACTACTGGGAGGGGGCAGTGACTGTGGAGGGGGATGCAAAGGGGTTGGGGTATCTGGAGATGACGGGGTATTGAACGCAATGGCTGCGAATGCTCACACCCAATCCACCCATACGGTTGCACATTAACAACCCTTGCCCTCCCCGACGCAGGCTTTCATGCCAGCAAAAAGACCCCGGCATGACCGGGGTAAACACGGGGTGGAACATAAAACACTTCGGTCAGTCATTGCCTCGGCTGCACTATGCGTCAGCCAAGGCGGCTTCAACAGTGACTCAGGGCTGTTTGTCCGCCATCAGCACCAGACCGTTTTGCTCGGGGAAACCAACCACCAATGCAGTCTGCTTGGTATTGGGGATGGTGAACGCGGCGGCATAGGCCAGAGCCCCGTCCCTGGCGTTGGCCAGGCTCAGCATCCACTTGTTCTCAATCGGCGTGAAATCGCTCGAGGCCTTGAAGCGGCACTTGTCAAAGCCGCTCACGGTCAGCTTGCTCAGGCCATTGTGCTGATCGGCCTTGCCCTTGCCGGTCAGAGTGCAACCGGCGCTGGGGAATTCCATCTCCACCGTCAGGGAGCCGCTGTTGTTGGTGCTCTTGATCTGGCCCACCATGGCGTCGGCGAAGCCCTCATCGTCTGCAACTGACCAGCTGTCGCTGCTGATCGCCCGGGTGGCCAGCTTGCTGACGGCGACGTGGCCGCTCCAGGATGGGTAGAGGGTCGTGCTCTGATCCGGCTCCCGGAACCGGGTGCCGGTACGGGTAAAGTCAAAGGTCCAGCGCTTGACCTCTTTGCCATTCACGTCAACCACGGGCTGATCACGGAAGGTGATGAGGTTGTGGTCATTGCTCTGGCTATCGACCTTGTTGCCACGCTCGGAGGTACGCTCCAGCAAGACGGGGTATATCCCATCCTTGTTCTCTTTCTGAGCCGCCTTGCCGCTCCACTGGCTGTTGGTCGCCACCTTGCCCGCATTCTTGTCGACCCAGACTCCCCAACGTTGCTCGCGATCCGCCTTGGGATAGATGAGTGCCATCCCTTCCAGCCCCTTGATCATTTTGAACGACGCCTTGTCATTATCGCGGCTCAACAGGCTGGCCTCGTAAAGGCCCGCATCAGGCAGTGGCAGTGGTGCGCGTTTGGCAATACTGTTGGCGGCTTTCTCGCTGTCGCAGGCGGACAGGGCGGCGGTGCAGGCGATGGCCAGCATGGCTTTGTGGTGCATTCTCATTGACGCTTGTTCCTTGCAATTGCTTTGTTATGTGAGGTGCATTCAATCGCCGCTGAATTTACTGGAGGGAGGGTTCGCCAGTCGAATGGAGATCTGTAACCAGCTGTTACAAGGCATTGATGGGCAAGGAACAAAACCAGGACTTGTCGCCCAAGCGGCTCGAAAGGAAGGCATACCCAACTGCCCTCCCCCCACTTGTCTCGAGACTCAAGCGTCAAAATCTGACCGCCATCAAGATTTCATTCAAAACCGACGGGGTGGCTGTGTTTTTACTCAACAGGAGAGGTCAGCGTTTGATAGGCTACTCATCCGGCCCTTAGAGCCCCAAAGGCAGCCAAGATGTAGCGATGGTTTACATCTCTTCAATACGCTTAGAAACAACTCGTTGGGAGCTGAAAATTGTGCGGCAGCAATCCAATTTGATGGCAAAGTTATTATTAAAGATAGTGACATTATGTTAAGGAATAAGTTAGAGGCTGGATATGAATACTAAGGAGAAGATAAAGCTTTACATTCTTTCACTTATGTTCCTATTTGTTATGGTGATTTTTTTATCCATTAATATAGAACCTCCATCTTCAGATAGTGAACTTAAATATAATATTGTTATATATTATATATTGTCTAATTGGCTTCCTATATTGATGCTTTTCTCCATTATATATTGTGAATTTATAAGACGTGAATTTGACTTTGAACTTAATGGCAGTGCTAGTGACAGTTTATTGGTCATTGATTGCAAAAGTGAAAATTATGAGCATTTAAGCTTCTTAGCCACATATATTGTTCCATTTGCGGGGCTCAACTTTGATTCCCCACTTAAGCTACTTGCTTATTTATTCTTATTAGTTGTGATAGGTATAATCTTTGTTAGGACTGATAAGTATTATACAAACCCCACACTATCTATCTATGGATACAAGTTATACAGGGCCACCTTGGCCGATCATGTAAGCCATTACCATTCTGTAATCGTAATAACAAAACATGATTTAAAAAAAGGGCAGAACATTGCCTATAAATTTATCTCTGAAGATGTATGCTTCGCTAGGAAAATAAATAATGACTAGAGACGATATTACAGTTGACATGAAGAAAATTCTGGACACATGTACAGGGATTAAAGTTTTCTTTATTGATGATGATAATAACGAACTATATGATTCAGATATTGAAAGTGAGGGGTTGGATGAATTTATGATTGGCTTTGTCAATGATCTGAAAAACAGATTCACTGACAACGAGAAACTTTCAATCCCAAACTTATCTAATGCCGATGATCGAAAGAATGCACTTTATTATTTTGATTTCGATGAGCGAATTCATGAGTTCAATTATTTAGACAAAGTTAACGACATGCAAGCCAATAAAATTATTGGCAAATACCAAGTTAAAAGCAAAGGTCTGTCAAGTATTAAAGCTGTCGTCATAAGACTGAAAGGAAATGATGGGGAAGTAATCTCATTTTATCAGTACATACATAGAACAGCGCTATGGACTTCGGGGAAAGGTGTATTCTTTACCACCCATAAAACCCGAGTTGTAAAAATGACAGATGATGTTTTGAGACTAAACAACAATTTTATCTTTGCTAAAATAGGACAAAACTATTTAATAAACAACATTAATGCATTTGAGAAAGAGTTAGGGTTTGACAAAATAATACATGCTAAGGCAGAGCAATACTGTTCAAGTATTGAATCACGTGGCCTTGTCAATAATCTAGAAAAGTTTAATAAACGGCTAAAAAATGAGACTCACTTTGCAAGGAAATTTGTCAAGGTTTTCAAAAACTCAGCTGTTATCGAGCAAGAATTATCTAACGAAGAAATCATCTCATTCGCTATGAGTAAATCTTTCTATGAAAATAAGCTCAAGCTAACAGAAGATGGGAATCAGTTTGACTTAAATAGCATTCAGCGCTGCTCTTATTTTCTACAGTTATTAGATGATGAGTTTTTGAAATCAGAATTAACAGGCATGAATTATATTGCCAGAGCAAAAGATAGAGCGGGCTCTTAGTTCTGGTGAATTCAGCTTTGATGTGCAACGCCCATTTAAAAAAAGCTGCCTTGCACAACTGTTTTAGTCTTAAAGTAAGCCCCCTGACAGAATATATTCTGCCGGGGGGGTTATTTATCTCGCCGCCTGAACGACCAAATAGAGAATGCTGTAATAGGGAATGCCGGCGTGCTGGCTCAGCCCCATCTCACGAGTGCGCTATTCCAATGACATCGAAGAACTGGATAAGCGCTGACTGGGATATATCCCCTGCTTTGCCTGTCCGGGGGATTGGGCGAAGATTTATTTGCGGCCGCGAGCCAGGGATTTGAGAAACGCCAGGGTGCGGCGGTTGAACTGCTCAGGCTGCTCCACATTGCAGACATGGCCACACTGTTCGATCACTGCCAGAGAGGAGCTGGCATCGCGGGCCACCTGTTCGCGCACCGGTGCCAGGAACATATGATCCTCCTCCCCCATTACGTAGAGGGTCGGGATCGGCAGGGCGCGCTCCTTGAAGTAGCGCATCAGGGGGTTGACCTCGGTGGCGAGGCGGAACCAGCGTTTGAACTCCTTCTGACACAATTTGCGCGCCTCGCGCACGAACAGGTTGCGCGACTCCTGATGGTGCTGGCGCGGCATTATGATGAAGGCGAACAGGCGGTAGAGCCACATGTAGGGCAGGATGTGCTGGCCGAGGCGCCCCAGTTGCACCAATACCCGGGAGCGAATGTCCAGCCGCAGTATGGCGCCGCCCAATACCATGCTCTTGACCCGCTCCGGGCAGAGCTCCGCCAGATGGCGAATGAGGATGGTGCCAAGGGAGATGCCGACAAAGTGAGCGCAACGGATATTGAGATGATCGAGCAGGCGCACTATGTCTTCGGTCACGGCCCGAAAGCTGTAGTGACCCTTGACCACCTGCTGCAACTGGTGGGACTGACCGTGGCCACGCAGGTCCAGCAGCAGCACGTTGAAGTGCTCGCGATAGGCGCGCAGTTGCTTGAACCAGATGGAGGAGCTGCCACCGGCGCCGTGCACGAATACCACCCAATCCCTGTCGGGGCCAAGCTCGAACGTCTTGTGATACAGCATCTTGCGACTCCCTCATCGACGGCATTGGGGTATAGTAGGCGCGCATCTTAGCAGATATTTTCACCCAAAAAATACGTTTGCATGGCAACTGGCGAGGAGCGTGACCATGGAGTTGACGAGTTTGAGAGCCTTTCTGCTGACCCTGCCGGGCACTCAGGAGGACACCCCCTTCGGCCCGGAGATCCTGGTCTATCGCATCGCCGGCAAGATGTTCGCGCTGGTTAATTGGCAGGCAGAGCCGCTCACCATCAACCTCAAATGTGAGCCCGAGCTCGCCCTGCTGCTGCGGGAGATCCACCCCGAGGTCAAACCCGGCTGGCACATGAACAAGCAGCACTGGAACACGGTTACTCTGAGCGACACCCTTGCCAGCGATCTCTGGCAAGGCTGGGTCCACCACTCCTATGAGCGGGTGGTCGCCGGCCTGCCCAAGGCCAAACGGCCGCAAGCGCCGACACTGTGAGCCGCCCCATGCCGGAGCAGCCCGATATAGTCCCGCTGAGCGAGCCGCATATCCCCGCCCTCATTACCCTGTTCGAGCAGTCGGTACGCCAACGCGGCCCCGAGCACTACAGCGAGGCGCAGGTAGCGCAGTGGGCACTCGGCGCCCATCATCCCGGCTTTGTCAGCCAGTTGCGTGAACACCACGGCTGGGTGCTGGAGCAAGCCGGCGTCGTGCTCGGCTTCGTCACCCTCAGCGACGATGGTCACCTGAGCCTGCTTTATGTGAGCGCCGACCATCAACGGCAGGGGTTTGGCGGCCTCTTGCTCGCCACCGCCCTCAGCCAGGCGACTCGGCTCGGCATCCAGACTCTGACGACGGAAGCCAGCGCCTTCAGCTATGGACTATTTTTACGGTATGGCTTTGAGCTGACCGGATTGGAAAGCGTGGAGCGGGGTGGAGTCAGTTTTATCCGCTATCGTCTGCACTGCCGCTTGCCAAGCTAGGACCAGCCACTAAAATACGCACAGTTTTTTCGTATTGTTGAGGATTGAGGCCGCCATGGTTGTAGAAAGCGAAGGCTATATCGCCCTGATTGAGTATCTGGTGGAGAGTCTGGGACTGTTTGAAGCCCAGCAGCAGAGCGGTGGTGAACAGACCATCGAAGATCTGGTGAGCAGCCGGGTGGCGAGCAACCTGATGGCCATCTGCGAACAAAACCCGCAGCTCGATCCCAAATTGCGCTTCATGATCATGCAGGAAGCCGATGCCGTGGTCGCCGATCTGGAAGAGGTGCTCTCCGCCGTCTGGCTGCGTGCCCCTACCCCGGCCCAGCAAGCCTTCCTCGAAGAGTTCATCGACCTCATCAAGAATCTGTTTGACGGCGCCATCAGCTAATCCGTCGAGACACCTGATCGCCGTGGCGCCGACCCAGACGCCCGTTTTTTTTCGCACATAGCACACATGAAAAGGGCCGCCTCAATGGGCAGCCCTGCTTGCTATCATTTCAATCTATCCAGCTTTTCAGTGGCGTTCAGTGAAGGTCGAGGCAAGAAATGTGTCTGGTCTTGGCTGCCATCCTTGGAAGCTACTTAGTTCGGCAGGGCCAATTCTATTTAGTTCCCGTTCATGACATATTTTTTTACGATTTTTTTCACTGCGCCGACAGTCAGTCGACATCAGGCGTAAAAGAGGCCGCAAATGCGGCCTCTTTTGGTATCAAAGCAGGGGTGATCTAGCATGGCGCCATCTGTTAGCGATTGAGGCTCGGCGGCAAACAGACTCCGATCCCCCCCAGCCCGCAATACCCTTCCGGATTTTTCTCCAGATATTGCTGATGGTAATCCTCGGCGTAATAGAAGGGCGCCAGCGGCAAGACGCGGGTGGTGATGGCACGGCTGTCGCCACTGGCCATCATGGCCTGCTGATAGGCGGCCTGGCTCTGTTGGGCGATCACTTGCTGGGTTTCGTCGCCATAGAAGATCACCGAACGGTACTGGGTACCGACATCGCCACCCTGGCGCATGCCCTGGGCCGGATCATGCTGCTCCCAGAACAGCTTGAGCAGGGCGGCATAACTGATGACGCTGGGGTCAAACACCACCTGTACCGTTTCGGCGTGACCGGTCAGGCCGCTGCACACCTCCTTGTAGGTGGGATTCAGGGTGACGCCACCCTGATAGCCAGCGGCGGTGGAGTAGACACCGGGCTGCTGCCAGAACAGACGCTCAACGCCCCAGAAACACCCCATGCCAAACCAGGCTACTGCCATGTCTTCAGGCCAGGGGCCCTGAGTCGGGTGACCATTGACGGCATGTTGCTGGCCAATCACCATCGCATCGCGGCGTCCCGGCAGTGCATCTGCCGGTGAAATAATCTGTTCCATGAACCCTGTCCTTGTATAAAAACCTGTGTCATCGCACAGCTGACGAAAAGGAGTCTCGAAGATAACAGGTTATGAGCCGGGATCAACCAAGGCCACAGCCAGACTGGTGTTGCTGTATTTTTCGCCACCTTCTCGTCTCTCGTTTTTCTTCAGCGTCATCAAGCGAACAAAATGGTGGCATAAAATGGCCAAATCAATATTTAGTCTTGATTTGTGAATTTATTTTCATATATTGAGCCCATTGCTGTTTTTTTATGGAAGAAGCCTCAAGTGCGTGAACGCGAACCCAGCCTGGTCTATGCCTTTCGGCAGTCTACCCCCTATGTCAATGTGCACAGAGGCGCCACCTTTGTGCTGATGATGGGAGGGGAAGCCATCTGCCACCCCAATTTTGCCAATATCGTCAGCGATATCGCCCTGCTGCAGACGCTGGGAATTCGTTTGGTGCTGGTGTTCGGTTCACGTCCGCAAAACGACGAGGCACTGGCTCGCGCGGGTATCGAAGCCCAGTACCACAGGCGGATCCGGGTCACCGATGACGAGAGCTTCGCCATCATCAAACAGGTGTGTGGCGGCCTGCAGTACGACATCACGGCCCAGCTCTCCATGGGGCTGGCCAACACCCCCATGCAGGGGGCCCGCATCAGTGTGGTGAGTGGCAATTTCGTCACCGCCCAGCCGCTGGGGGTGGATGATGGCATCGACTTTTGTCACAGCGGTCGGGTACGCCGCATCGACGTGGAGGGGATCACCCGCCAACTGGATCAGAAGGGGCTGGTGCTCATCTCCCCCATCGGTTGCTCGGTCACCGGCGAGAGCTTCAACCTGAGCTCGGAAGAGGTCGCCCGCCGGGTGGCAGTGGATCTCAAAGCCGACAAACTTATCTGTTTCAGCAGCACCCAGGGCGTCATGGACAGACACGGCGAAGCCATCTCGGAGCTCTTCCCCGAGCAGGCCGAGGAGCTGCTGGTGGAGCTGGAGCAGGCGGGGGAAGAGATGTCCGGCACAGCCCGTTACCTGCGTGCGGCGATTGCCTCCTGCCGGGGCGGCGTACCCCGCTCCCATCTGGTGAGCTATCAGGATGACGGCGCCATGTTGCAAGAGCTGTTCAGTCGCGACGGCCTCGGTACCCAGATAGTGCGGGAAAGCGCCGAGCAGGCCCGCGCCGCCACCATCGAAGACATTGGCGGCATTCTGGATCTCATTCGCCCGCTGGAGGAGGACGGCATTCTGGTGCGCCGCTCTCGCGAGCAGCTGGAGATGGAAATAGACAAGTTCACCATCATAGAGCGCGACGGCCTCATCATCGGCTGCGCGGCGCTCTACTGCTTCATGGAAGAGGCGATGGCGGAGATGGCCTGCGTCGCCATTCACCCCGAGTATCGCAACTCCAATCGGGGGGATCAGCTGGTGGCCAAGGTGGCCGAGCGGGCCAAGCGGCTCGGCATTCGTCGCCTGTTCGTGCTCACCACCCGCTCCATTCACTGGTTCCGGGAACGGGGCTTCGATCCGCTGGAGGTGGAAGACCTGCCGGTGGAACGGCAACGGCTCTACAACTGGCAGCGCCGCTCCAAGGTTTTGTCAAAAAACATTTCGTAACTTGTTGATCTTGTGCCGAGTTGTCGCCGAATGTTAACTTTTTCACAATCTCGATTGACAGTGCAATCCAGCACAGGGTATTTCTAATTGCACTCCACCGCCTGCGGTGGAGCCAGAAGAGGAGCGCTGCCCAGGCAGCCCAAGGGAGGACACCAGCGTCCGATGAACTTGGGTCAGGGGGAGCAGCGCCGAGACGGGTGAGGCAACTGGATACCTCAACGTCGGCTGCGGGGGCTGAATCCCCCGGGTTGTCATCGGTAGTGGTCATCCCCCACCGAGCCCCACCAGGGGCTGGTACGGGATGGGCTCTGCGGGTGGAGTGCTTCTGGCCGGGATAGCTTCTCTCATTCCTGCCATTTTCAGCCTCCTCCTCTCTTTTTGCCCGATGGAACCGGATTTTTATATTAAGACAGGAGTAAGCAATGAGCCCGATCAATGTCGCCAAGTTTGGCGGAACCAGTGTCGCCAATGCCGCGGCCATGAACAATTGCGCCAATGTGGTGCTGGCCAATCCGGCAAGCCGAGTGGTGGTGCTGAGCGCCAGCGCCGGCGTCACCAATCTGCTGGTGGCACTGGCCCAGGGCGATCTGGACGAGGCAGGCCAGGAGGTGCAGCTGGCCAAACTGGCCGAGATCCAGCAGGCCATACTGACGGCACTGGGTGATCCCGCCGACGTGAGTACCCTGATCCATGCCACCCTCGGCGAGATCCGCACCATGGCCCGCCAGGCCAGTCAGCATACGGATGCGGAGCTGGCTGACAGGCTCATCGCCTGTGGCGAGCTGATGTCTACCCGCCTCTTTACCGAGCTGTTGCACCAGCGTGGTATCAAGGCCCACTGGCAGGATGTGCGCCAGCTGATGCGCACCGACAGCCGATTTGGCAAGGCGACCGTGGATCTCGCCGCCACTCGCGACCTCTGCCAACAGACGCTGGGGCCTCTGCTCGGCGACAGCCTCATCATCACCCAGGGCTTCATCGGCTCGGATGCCGATGGCCGCACCACCACGCTTGGTCGCGGCGGCTCCGATTACAGCGCCGCCCTGCTCGCCGAAGCGCTGGATGCGGGCAGCATAGAGATCTGGACCGATGTGCCCGGCATCTACACCACGGATCCGCGACTGGTGACACGTGCACGCCCCATTCCCGAAATAAGCTTCGTGGAAGCGGCCGAGATGGCTACCTTTGGCGCCAAGGTGCTGCACCCGGCCACCCTGCAACCGGCGGTGCGCCAGGACATTCCTGTCTTTGTCGGCTCCAGCAAGGATCCCGCCGCCGGCGGCACCTGGATCCGCGCCAGCACCAGCACCAACCCGCTGTTTCGCGCCGTGGCATTGCGCCGCCAGCAAGTGCTGGTGACCCTGCACAGCCTCAACATGTTCCACGCCTACGGCTTCCTGGCCGAGGTGTTCGGCATCCTGGCCCGCCACCGCATTTCGGTGGATCTCATCACCACCTCGGAAGTGAGCGTGTCGCTCACCCTGGATCACACCGGCAGCCAGAGCAACGGCGAGCCCGTGCTCAGCGACAAGGTGCTGGCCGAGCTGGGTCAGCTGTGCAAGGTAAAGGTGGAAACCGGTCTGGCACTGGTGGCGCTCATCGGCAACCGCATGAGCGAGGCGGCTGGGGTGGGCAGTCAGGTCTTTGACGCCATTCGCGAGCACAACATCCGCATGATCTGTTATGGCGCCAGTGCCCACAACCTCTGCTTCCTGGTCAAGGAAGAAGAAGCGGGCCACATCGTCAATCGCCTCCACCAGGAGCTGCTCGACTGAGCCAGCCGAGGTTTGACACTGCATAAAAGAGGGGCACTCAGGGTGCCCCTCTTGTCGTTGATGCCCATGTCATCGATGCAGATACCAGCGCCTACCCTGCCAGTGTCGGCACCGGCAACAGGCAAGAGCGGATCTCCTCACGCAGACCCGCGAGTCTGGCCAGCAGCGCTGCCTGGCTATAGCCAGCCTCGTCAGGCCCCAGATTATCCGCCAGCTCGGCGAAATGGTCGGTCACCGCCTTCTCAAGCCAGTCGAGCCGGCGCAGGGTGAGCGGGCCGCAGCTCTTGCCGCTGAGGTCATCCATGATGTCGAGCCGATGGCTGCGATACATGTCCCGCCACCAGTTGGCGGCCAGCGCGTCGTCGCTTGCCAGTGCCGAGCGCCACTCCCCCTGCAACCCTTGCAATCGAGCCAGCACTGCCGAGCTTGCCCCCTCCCGGGTCAGATATTGCAATTCGCGCTGCACCCAGCCCAGACAGAGTCCACGCCAGTAGCGAAACTGCGGCAACGGATCCGGCTCGTCGAGCCAGAGACCCGAGAGGGTGCGGGTCTCCAGCCGTTCCGGCACATGAGACTGGGGATCGGAGAGGCCGTTTGAGTTGAATTCATGGCGGGGATCGAACGGCCACATGTAGCCAAAATCGAACACGGCGATCCGCTGGCCATCATCGAGCAGGTTGCCCGGGCTCGGATCCCAGTCAAACCAGCCCCAGTGGGCGAGCTCGGCCTGCACCGCCAGCATCTGGGCCAGATTGCGCTCATTGAGGTCGTGTACCGGCCCCCCTCGCAACCAGGGAGAGACGAGCACCCCTGCCCTGGCCGAGCCAAAGCAGGTACAGACCACGTGAGAGAGAATGGTGGGATGCAGCTCACGCAGCGCCTCTATCTCGCGGCGCCGCTCCAGCTCGGTCAGGAAGGCGGTCTTGCCGTCGATATTGGCCACCAGGGAGTCATGCCTGCGCCGTTTCAGGCACCAGTGATGCCCCTCCACCTTGAGGTGAAACACCTCGGCGGTGAGCCCGTGACGATAGACCTTGAGCACGGCGGGATGATCCTCTCTGAGTCTCACCAGCTGTGCCAGTGGCAAGGGGCAATCCTGCTCGCGCCCGATCCGGATCTCCTCCTTGCTCTCCAGCATGCGGAGCAATCTTGCCTGACGTGCCGCTACCTTGGGATTCATACATGTACCTCCATCCATTATTGAGAGACTAAGCAGCAAGGCAGGTACAGACCAGCAGCAAAGCGTCATGATGACGCTTTCATCACAGAATGAGTGTGACGGCCCGATCCGGATCACAGTTTGCATGGCTTCATGGTCACGAAATATTCATTGTTTGGTCATTAAATTGACAACAAGGAACAAGCCCCTCACCATCGGGTCACATTAAATGCAGCAGCCATTCGTCGTTACTCGCTCAAAGGATGAGCTCATATGAAAGTCCCCTCCTCAGCACGCCGGTCAGCCAGGATCCCCAGCCTGCCTTCCCTGCTGCTTGGCTTGCTGGCTGCGCTGCTGCTGCTGACCCTGATACTGCCGCAGATCAATCCCGGCAGCTGGCTCGGCCAGGCCCGGCCGCTGGTGCTGGGACCTGCCGACCAACCCATAGCGACGCTCACGCGTCACTCTCTGCTCTACAAGAGTGACAACCGTGGCCTCTATCTGGTGGTGCGCAGCCAGTGGCAGCTGCTCAAACCGCTGCAAGCGGGGGACAAGGTGCGGGTAGAGCTGCTCAACGACAAAGGGGAGCGCATAGATCAGCTGAGCCAGGCGGTAGAAAAACGCCAGCGATGCAATAAAGGGCGCTGCACCCTGGATCTCAACAGCACCTTGCGGGCACCGGACGATGCCCTCGCCAGTCGCTATCAGCTGCGGATCGGCCTGCTGCTGGCAGATCGACCCGAGAGCGCTGAATTCAGCCAGATCCTGCAGACTCTGCCGGAGCAGGGTTTCAACCTCACCTACCTCTTCACCAGCCTGGTATTGGTACTGGCACTGAGCGCCGCCGTGCTCAAGGCCCTGCTGCCCAAGCTCAGGCGCAGTTTGCGCTGGCGGATCATCGGCAGCCTGCTGCTCGGCAACCTCACCTTCGTGCTGCTGCACGGCTTTGTGGTATTCAAACTGGGGGAGTTTCTGCTCTGGTCCGGCTTCAGGCCCGAGCACTACTACCTCGCCTGGGGCAGCATGGTACTGGGCTGGAGCCTCTGTGCCCTGGCGGGCTTCAATCTCTATATGGGACTGGTGTTCACGGCGCTTTCCGGCATTGGCCTGCTCGCCAACTTCATGAAGATCGCCATCTACGGGGTGCCGCTGGGGGGTGACGACCTTGGCAATCTGCTGGCACTGCTGCGGATCCTGCTGGATCAGCATCCGGTATTGCCTGTGCTCGGCGTCGCTGCGCTGCTGTTTGTCTGCTGGCGTTTCGCCCTGTCACGCTGGGTATTGCGCGGCCTGTTTCGCACGACCGCCGCCACCGCCGCCTTTTTTGCCCTGTGTGTGTTCGCGACCCAGACCGGCAACAAGCTGCTGGGGGCCAACATTCGCTACGTGGACAGAGCGGTCAACTATCACAGGGATCTCATCCGCTCCGGCCCCGGCCTCTATCTGTTCAATCTGGTGGACGAGATGCTGCAAAGCGGCAGTGTGTTTCGCTATCCCTTGCAGATCAATGAATTCACTCCACAGATCAGCCATGTGAGCCAGGGACAGCCCCCGCGCTTCGATCTGGTAATAGTGCTGCAATACGAGTCGCTCTGGCTCGGCTGGCAGGGCAGGATCTGCGCCCCGCCTCCCACATTGAGCCTGCCCGCCAGCGTGCAGCAGTGGCAAAAGACCATCCACTCCCCCACCACAGGCGGCATGACGGTGCTGGCCGAGTTCGAGATGAACACGGGCCTGCCAGTGGGCCTGCTCAAGCAGGGGGTCGTGCCCTATTACTACCTGTCCGAGCAGGTGCCCGGTCTTGCACAAAGCGCAAAGCAAAGCGGCTATCACACCCTGTTTGCCCACCCTTACGTGGAGAAGTTCTGGGGCCGTGCCAAGGCGATGCCGGCCCTTGGCTATGAGGAACGCTGGTTCGATACCCGCTTTACCAGTCTCGAGCACAAGGGGCTCTACATCTCGGACGATGCACTGATCGACCATCTGCTCAGACGCAGCGAGCAGGACACCTCACCGCTCTTTGCCTACGCGGTTACCATGCAGGGCCACGGCCCCTTCGACGGGGATCGCTATCAGGCACAGCAACTCGACAAGGCCTGTCCGGATCAGAGTGCGGCAGACCGCCAGCTGCTCAACACCTACTACACGGGGGTGGTGGATGCCATGGCTTCCCTGGAGCGGCTGCTCAAACGGCTGGACAATTCTGGCAAACGCTATCTGGTGGTGGCCTTTGGCGATCATCAACCCTTTCTGATGTCGGCTGGCAAGGGCATTCACGGCGACAAACCGCCCCGCGATGCCAGCTACCAGATCCCCATGATGGCCTTTACCCGCGATGATGGTGCCCTCTCTCTCGAACGGCAATTTGCCCCTGTGCGCCAGCTCTACCAGATGGGCCAGGCCACCCGTCAGCTGCTGGCGGGGGATCTGACCCCGATCCCGGATCTTCCCCTGCTCCATCCTGTGCTGGGGGAGGAGAAAGGCTTCGACGTCTCCCCCCTTGTGCCCCAGATCCGGGCCAGCTTCAGGGCCAATGCCCTGCCCTGATCCCGGACCTGAGAAAGTGAAAGAGGCCGCTGTTGCGGCCTCTTTGCATACTGCGATTGACGGGATCACTCACTCGCCAAGCCAGGGTTCGCACAGGGTGAGGGTCCGGGCATCGAGATCCAGCTCAGCCTCGATGCCAAGAGGCAGATTCAGCATGGGATGAGTGTGGGCACAGTCAAACTCCGCCAGTATGGGAAAGGTCGGCTCCCCCACCACCTCCAGCAGGATATCGAGGGGGCGCTTGCTACTGCCCTGACGATCGAACAGCTCGTGCTTGCCGAGAACCAGGGCGCCGATGCGGTCAAACACACCGCACAGCTTGAGATGGGCGAAGGCGCGCTCCACTGTTTCCGCCGACTTGAGGCTGTCTTCCAGCAGCAGAATATCCCCGTGTGCGATGGCCGGCATGTAGGGAGAGCCCCAGATCCCCGTCAGGGTATTGAGGTTGCCACCCAGCAGCCGTCCCCGCACCCGACCTGTCCCCACCGAGATCAACCGATTGGGCTGACACTGCTTGGCCCGAGTCTGGTTTTCCCAATCGAGCCGCTCGTCGGTCCAATAAGCAGGGGTCGGCAAGGTATGAGGCACGGCGCCCCCACCCGCCAGGCAGATCTGGCTAAACCCGGCCAGAGTCTCATCCACCAGGGGCGGCCATTCAC
This sequence comes from Aeromonas sp. TS_SC_11, assembly GCF_057318915.1. NCBI lineage: Bacteria > Pseudomonadati > Pseudomonadota > Gammaproteobacteria > Aeromonadales > Aeromonadaceae > Aeromonas > Aeromonas sp. TS_SC_11. Next base: position 3,067,858 of record NZ_CM170470.1, on the reverse strand, counting down.
CGAACGAGGCCACCAGCGCCGGGCCATAAAAGGTGACGAGGCCGGTTTTGGCATAAATGCCGAGCAGCAGGGCCGTCACATCCGAGTAGCCGATGATGATCTTGGGATCCCGTTTGAGCGCCTCGTAATCGAGATATGGCAGCAGGGAGTTGGAATTGCTGCCGCCAATCACCGACATGATGCAACGCACATGCGGATCGCGAATAAGTGTATTGAGCTCGGCAGCCCGGGCTGCGATTGTGCCGGATCGCCAGTGATCCTGCTGGCCGGTGAGGCTGCCCGCCTTGAGCCTGAAGCCCTGCGCTTCCATAAACCGCTTTGCACGGGCAAAGCGGTTTATGGAAGCGCAGGCAGTGGCCGCGCTGGAGGGGGAGAAAAAACCTATGGTGTCGCCAGGCTTGAGCCCTGGCGGCTTGAGTGATGTCATTGTCAGGTGTCCTGTCCCGAGTGCGGCCATCTGGTATTATGGCGCCGACCTTGAAGGACTCATAGTAACCCTTGGATGACCCGAAAGACATCAGGATAAGCTGCTTGGCCCCGGTGAGCTGTTTGGCGAGACGCGGCGAACCATCACAGCGACCCTTGCCACCTCAGTACTGACATGGGCCGCCGCGCAGACGCTCATTCGCTCGCCGGCCTGATCCAGAAGCGACGCTCCCATTTCTGGGTGATCTCATCGTAAGTCCCATCCGCACGCATGCTGTCCAGGGTCCCTTGCAGTGCCTTGATGATTGCCTCATCCGTCTCCAGGCTGAAGGCAAAGTAGAACTGCTTGGTGTCCTGATACTGAAACAGGGGGACAAAATCCGAATAGCTGTGGCCCAGCGACTCTATGTGATAGGCCGCCCCCATCTGCAGGGCAGGTGCTATGTCCGCTCGCCTGCGCAGCATCATGCGAAACTTGTCATCCTCATCGTGCACCAGCACCAGGTTGAGCCCCATCTCGGCAAGCTCCCGTGCCGCTGCGGAATTACGCACCACCGCAATCCGCCAGGGCGCCAGCTCAGAGAGATGGCTGGCCGTCACCTCTTCCCGTTTCGCCAGGCGATAAAACCAGAGGGTGCGAGGCGCTATGGGGCCAACCCAATGAAAGAGATCCTCTCGTTCCGGCAGACGTACAATGCTGAAGATGACGGTGTTGGGCTGATGCAATGCCATCTGATAGGCCCGCGCCCAGGGCAGGAGTTGCACCCCCTTGCTGTCGAGCGAAAGCTTGCTCCTGTCGACCATCCGTTGCAGGAGATCCACCGACAGACCCGTTACCAGACCGTCTCTGTCCCGATAGTTGTAAGGAGGAAGCTCCTCTGTTACCGCCTGAATGTTGGCCCCTGCGGCGCTGCCCAGCCAGCACCACAACAATAACCAGCGAAAATGCCACATGATTGACCTCTCTGCCTGTTTCCCTTGCTTCAGTATGGCGGCAGTGGGCAACCCTGCGTATGCAGGCTGGCCAGCAAGATCACAGGATTTGTCACAGTTCCGGTCAACGCCGGGGTAGAAACAGAAAAACCGGCAGAAGGTTGCCGGTTTTTCAATGGCTGACAGGGCTTAGATTACAACGGCGGTACCGCTGATGCTGACCATCAGCATGCTGCCGTTCTGCCCCACCACCTCGTAGTCGATATCGATACCGACCACGGCGTTGGCGCCCAGCGCCTGCGCGCGCTCTTTCAGTTCATCGAAGGCAATCTCGCGGGCGCGGGCCAGCTCTTTTTCGTAGGCACCGGAGCGGCCACCAATGATATCGCGGATACCGGCAAACAGATCCTTGAAGATATTGGCGCCGAGAATGGCTTCACCCACGACGATGCCGCGGTATTCACGAATGGTTTTGCCTTCCAGCGTGGGGGTAGTTGAGAGGATCATCTTGCGCTCCTGAGGTGAAAATGGGTTTCAGACTACCCCAAACTTCTACCGGACAACATCCCCCGCCCCCTAATAGCCAGTTGCACGATAATGGTTGCCGTTGCAGGCGACCATGCAGCCATTTGGCTCGCGCCCATCGCCGGAACCTGGACCTGAACGATAAAAAAAGGAGAGGCCAGGCCTCTCCTTTTCGTGTGCTGATGGCAGCTTAGTGCAGCTTCAGGGTCGGGCGCAGTACCCGGTTGATGCGGCCCACCAGCATGATGAGACCCGTCTTGATGTAGCCGTGCAGAGCGACCTGGTGCATCCGGTACAGCGAGATGTAAACCATGCGTGCTATGTAGCCTTCTACCATCATGGAGCCGCGCATCAGGTTGCCCATCAGGCTGCCCACTGTGGAGAAGCGGCTCAAAGAGACCAGCGAGCCGTGATCGTGATAGAGGTAAGGCTTCATCTCGCCCCCTTCCAGCTTGGCTAGGATATTCTTGCATGCCTGGGTCGCCATCTGGTGGGCGGACTGGGCGCGTGGCGGCACGAATTTGCCATCCGGCTGCGGGCAGGCAGCGCAGTCACCGATGACGAAGATGTTCTCGTCACGGCTGGTTTGCAGTGTCTCTTTCACTACCAGCTGGTTGATGCGGTTGGTTTCAAGGCCGGCGATATCCTTCATGAAATCCGGCGCCTTGATACCGGCAGCCCACACCATGAGATCAGCTTCGATGAGCTCCCCATCCTTGGTGTGCAGCCCATCGCTGGTGGCTTCGGTGATCATGGTGGCGGTACGCACATCCACCCCCAGTTTGACCAGTTCCTGATGAGCCGCGCCACTGATGCGCTCCGGCAGCGCTGGCAGTATGCGGGGGCCCGCTTCCACCAGAGTCACCTTCAGGCTCTCTGTGGTGAGGTTCTTGAAACCGTAGGCATAGAGCTGCTCCACAGCGTTATAGAGCTCGGCAGAGAGCTCGACGCCAGTGGCACCGCCGCCAACGATGGCGATCTTCACCTTGTCACCAGGCTGGTATTCGGTGGCGAACTGCAGGAAGCGGTTCATCATGCTGTTGTGGAAACGGTGCGCCTGGGAGGGGCTGTCCAGGAAGATGCAGTGATCCTTGATGCCCTTGGTGTTGAAGTCGTTGGAAACGGAACCGATGGCCATCACCAGGATGTCGTACGGCACCTCCCGCTCATGCACCACTATGTCGCCATTCTCATCGACGATCTTCCCCAGCACGATGCGTTTTTCGTCGCGCTTGATGTCAGTCAGGCTGCCCAGCTGGAAATCGAAACCGTGGTTTTTGGCATGGGACTGGTAGCTCAGGGCATCGATACCCGCGTCCATGGAGCCGGTGGCCACTTCGTGCAGCAGGGGTTTCCACAGGTGGGTACGGTTACGGTCGACCAGGGTGATCTTGGCCTTGTTCTTCTTGCCCAGTTTGCGACCCAGGCTGGTAGCCAGCTCCAGACCGCCAGCTCCACCGCCGACGACAACAATATTGGTCATGGTTAATTACCTCGGTTCCATTAAAGCGAAGGGAGCCATCGGCTCCCTTGATAGTTGAATCCATGACGTGACAATCGATCAGGCTTCTTTGAAAGCCTTCATCTGTTGCAGGTGATGAGAGATATTTTTGAACTTGTGAGTCTCTCGCTCATCCCACACGATGTTGTAATAATTCTTCAATTCACGCTCAATGTCGCCATTATCGCGGATTTCATCCTGAACGGAAAGGATGCAGAGGCAATTTCCTGAATTTTTACTACGAAATTCAGACACACATTTAGTGCCTATATCCTCGTACTCTTCCGGTCTGTCTATCTTGCCCTGCATGGTGATCTCGGGGTGCAGATTGGGGTTGAAGATCACCTGTTTGATGCCGCACAGGAAGCCGATCCGCTCGCTCCAGTAACCTCCCAGCCCCACCCCGCAGATGAGAGGCTTGGGGTCTGTGCTCATGTCGAGCTGCTTTTTCACTTCCTTGAGCAGGTGGCTCATGTCATGACGGGGATGAACCGTGCTGTAGTGCACGAAACGCACATCATCATCGATAAACTGCAACTGCAGCACTTTTTCATGATTGCCGAGGCTGGTGGCATCAAAGCCATGCAGATAGATGATCATGGACAAGACCTCAAAAACTGTGTCGGTTCTATCGAAACTACCCCAGCGGCGGGGCCTTGCGCCACCAAAACATCCCACTTTCTTGCTTTGGATCACGCCTCCAGTTGCGGATGAAACCAGATTAAGTCAATCAGATACCTCACCTGCTCCGTTCGGCAATGAAAGTGGGCACCCGCTGTGGCGAAGGGATCACCTGGCTAGCGAGGCAAGTGGCTGTGCCATGGGATAGCAAACGATTGCCCACCACGGTTGTTCAGTACCACAAGGCAGCCCTCTTTATCAGCCATGATCAGCCCCCCCCCTGCACAGCATCATCTGTGGGAAACCATAAAAAAGCCGCCGGGCAGACACACTGCCCGGCGGCTTTTTACGCGGCAAAGACCCCTAGCAGCAGGTCTGCTCGAAGCGATCCACCGCCGCCGCCACCAGCGCCATGCTGCCCTGCCAGAAGGCAGCCTCGCGGATATCCTGACCCAGGTGTTTTGCCACCAGATCTTCGGCGCTCATACGGCCGGTATCGCGCAGCAGGGCGCGATAAGCCTCGGCCACATTCGTTTCCCCTGCGGACTGACGGCTCATCAACTGCTGATAGACCCCCAGGCTGAACAGATAGCCAAACAGGTAGGGGTAGTTGTAAAAACCGAGCCCGGCGATGGAAAAATGCGCCTTGGCCGCCCAGAACAGAGGGTGATAGCGCACCAGACTCCCCTCATACCAGCGACCCCAGGCTTCATCCGTCATCGTCTTTAGCCGCTGTGCCGACACATAGCCCTGTCCACGGGCAGCCACCAGGGCCTGCTCGAAGTCAAAGCGGGCCGGAATGTTGACCAGGAAGGTGGCGGCGCCGTCGGCCTCGGCCCAGGCGATGGCCTGCTGCTGCTCTGGCGTCTGCGCCTGTTCGAACAGGGCGCTGCGCACCAGGGTTTCGGCAAAGATGGAGGCGGTCTCCGCCAGCGTCATGGGGTAGCTGCGCTGGCTCATGGGCAGATCGCGAATGAGCCAGTTGTGCCAGGCGTGCCCCAGCTCGTGAGCGAGCGTGATGACGTTGTCCATGGTGCCGGCATAGGTGATGAAGACCCTTGGCTCCACTGGATCGGCAAACTTGGTGCAGTAGGCACCAGTGCGCCGGTTCGGGGTGGGCGCCGCATCAATCCAGCCCTTCTCGGCCATCATGCGGGCAAACTCCCCCATCTCGGGATCGAAGCGGGCAAAGGCAGCGGCTATGATCTCGATCGCCTCTTCAAACGGGATCTCGCGGCTGCTGGCCGCCGGCGGCGGTGCAAACAAGTCCTCCGGCCCCGGATCTGTGATGCCAAGCTGCCGGGCCATCAGCCCCAGCGCCCGCTGGCCCAGACCCCGGGCGTTATACGTCTCGGCCATAAGGGTATCCAGAGTGGCCCGCTCTATATGGCTCTGGTGGCAGGAGAGATCCAGCGCATCGAGGGCTCGCACCTTGCCACGCTGGCGCGCCAGCTCCAGCCGCCAGCCGTTGAGGGCATTGAGGATGGCGGCCACCGTCTCCTGCTCCCCTTCCCAGCCGGCACTGATGGCATCAAAGGCCTCGCGGCGCAGTGCCCGTATTGGGCTGGAGAGCAGATTGCTTGCCTCGGCCAGCCCCATCTCGCGACCGTCGATAACGAGACGGATCTTGCCCACCAGATCGTTGTAGAGGTTGCCCCAGCCATGCAGGCCGTCGGTACCAAGGCCGATCACCAGCTGCTCCGCCTCCACCGGCAGACGCTGATCCCGCAAGCGGCGCTCATGGAGCAGTCGGTACGCCTCTTCTCCGAGCAAGGGATCCTGCATCAGCCGCTCAAACTCGGGTTCGGGCAGTCCCAGCATCAGATCTTCCACCGGAGCAAGGGTCTTGAACAGATCGGCGTTGAGGGCCCGCGCGCGGGAGGCCAGCTGCTTGGCGAGCGGATCGCAGGCATCCTGACTGCCCTTTGATGCCGCCAGCACGGCGACGTTCCAGCCGATATTGCGGATCCGCTGGGCCCGCAGGCGCACTTCGCGCAAAAAATCGGGCAAGGCGTCGGTATTGCCCAATACCTGCTCAAGACCGTCGATAAAACCGGCAAGCCCGGTGAGGTTGGCACGGGCCAGGCTCATGTCCGCTTCCAGCTCGGGGCAGTCGAGGGCGGGATAGATATGCTGGTTGTGCCACCGCTGTGGGTAGACTCTTTGTTGCATCAAATGCTCGTCATCAATATCAAGGGGCAGAGGCTGCCCTGGGTGAAATGCGCATGGCCGGGCCGCTGCGGGCCCGCCACGAAAGAAACAGGGGCCGCCGGGGCACCCCCGAACGGCCGGTCTGATCAGCCAATGCGATAGACGGGTCAGCCCGTCACACCAGTCGTTCGAGGCGCTCGACCGCCTCCTCCACATAGCGCAGGCTCTCCTGCCAGAAGGCGGGTTCGCGAATGTCGACCCCCAGGTGTTTCTCCACCAGATCCTCGGCGCTCATGCGGCCCGTGTCGGTGAGCAGCGCGCGATAGGCGTGGGCAAAATCGCCCCCGGCCCGCTCCTTCTGGGCATAGAGCCCCAGGCTGAACAGGTAGCCGAACAGGTAGGGGTAGTTGTAAAACCCGAGCTCGGTGATGGAGAAGTGGCCCTTGCTGGCCCAGAACAGCTCGTCGTACTGGCTGAGGGTGTCACCATAGCACTGCTGCTGCGCGGATTTCATCATCTGCCGCAGCTGGCTTGCCCCCACATAGCCTTGCTCCCGCGCCGCCACCAGGGTCCGCTCGAAGGTGAAGCGGGCCGGAACGTCGAGCAGCAGGCTGGCGGCGCGCTCCCCGTCCAGCCAGGCGATGGCCCTGCGCTGCTCCATGTTGTCGGTGGCGGCCAACAGGGCATCACGCACCAGGGCCTCGGCAAACAGGGAGGCGGTCTCGGCCAGCGTCTTGGGGTAGTCGCGCTGCTCCAGCGGCAAGTCCCGCAACAGCCAGCTGTGCCAGGCATGGCCGAGCTCGTGGGCCAGGGTGATGAGGTTGTCCATGGTGCCCTCGAAAGTGAGAAACACCCGAGGCTCGGGAGGATGGGCATATTCGGTACTGTAGGCACCGCTGCGCCGGTTTGCGCTGGGGGCTGCATCAATCCAGCCCTTCTCGGCCATCATGCGGGCAAAGGCCCCCATTTCAGGGTCAAACCCGGCGAAGGAATCTGCCACCAGGGTCAGTGCCTGTTCGAAGCTGAGCGAGGCAGGGGTCGCGGCGGGCGCAGGGGCATAGAGATCCCAGGGGGCAAAATCGGTGATCTGCTGGGCGCTGGCCATGGCGCGCAGGGCTCGCCGTCCCAGCGCTTTGTGGGCGTCAGCCTCGGCCATAAGGGTATCCAGAGTGGCGCGCTCGATATGGCTCTGATGGCAGGAAACATCCAGCGCATCGAGCCGACGCGTCTTGCCACGCTGGGCGGCGAGTTCGTTGCGCCAGCCGTTGATGGCGTTGAGGATGGCGGCTACCGTCTCCTGCTCTGCCTGCCAGGCGGCCTGGATGCCGTGCCAGGCGCTGGCACGGCGCGCCCGATCCGGGTGAGCCAGCAAGTTGTCCGCCTGGGCCAGTCCCATGGGCTCTCCGTCCACCACGGGCCTGAGTCGGCCCACCAGACTGTCGTAGAGATCCCCCCAGCCTTGCAGTCCATCCACCGAGAGCCCCTCGATCAGCTGCTCGCTCTCGAGCGACAGCCGTTGATCCTGCAGGCGGCGATCATGACGGATGAGGTAGGCAAGCTCGAACAGCTCGGCATCCTGCAGCAAGGCTCGAACCAGCCCCTCGGGGGCGCTTGCCCAGAACAGGGTTACCGGCTTGCTGAGCTGGGCCAGGGTCGCCTGCAACTGCTGACCACGGGAGAGCAGCACCTTGGCCGCTTCGTCGCAACCATTGCGACTGAGCCGGTTGTAGGCATAAGTCTGGCTGTTCCACACCAACCGGTTCACGTCGGTCCAGCAGGATCTGATGGCCCGCAGCAAGTGGCGCAAGCCATTGACGTCAGTGGTTTGAGGAAGCTCGTTCAGCAATTGACTCAAGGTCGTCAGCGTATGGCGGGCCTGATGAAAATCGGCGTCGACCGCCGGGCAGTCGGAGGCGGCATAGATGTGATCATCCAGCCATTCGGGTGGGTTCATAATGGTCCTTGTTTGTTTGCATCCATGTCATGTGACCCTGCCTCTATGGGCGGGTGCCAGTTCGGATAGTACGAAGGGGGCCGGCACTTGCCTAGCCCCCATCCGAGTCAACAAACAGGACGAACAATCATCTGTGCGACGGCCTCTGTCGGCCGGGCACCGAGAGTGGACAAACCGCCGTTATCTGATGGGTTTGAGTTTGCTCACCAGTGTCATCGCCAGCACCAGCAGCAGGCCTGCCACCACACCGGCCACGGCGTTGAGCAGGGTTGGCGTGATGGCGGCCAGCACTGTACCCACTGTTGGCAAGGTGGCAAGTGCCCCGGCCGTCCCTTCTATCAGGTGATGGGCGAAGGGCCAACCGTGCACCAGTATGCCGCCCCCCACCATGAACATGGCGATGGTCCCTACCAGCGCCAGCAGATGCATCAAACGGGGCGCCGTCACCAGCAGCCCCTGCCCGATTGCGCGGCGCAAGGCGCTGCCATCGGGCTTTTGCAGCAGGTGCAGACCTATGTCGTCGAGTTTTACGATAAGTCCCACTAGGCCATAGACCCCCACCGTCATCAAAAGCGCTATGCCTGCCACCACGGAGATCTGCAAACCCAGGCTGCTGCCTTGCACAGTGCCGAGCGCGATCACGATGATCTCGGCGGAGAGGATAAAGTCGGTGCGAATGGCCCCCTTCACCTTCTGCTGTTCAAAGGCCACCAGATCGTCGGGAACAACCTGGCTGCTAGGCTCACCTTCTGCTGCATCGTGTGGCAACAACTTGTGGGCCAGCTTCTCCGCCCCCTCAAAGCAGAGATAGGCGCCCCCCAGCATCAGCAAGGGGGTAATGAGCCAGGGCACCAGGGCACTGATGGCGATGGCGGCAGGCACCAGGATCAGCTTGTTGCGAAACGATCCCTTGGCCACCGCCCACACCACAGGCAGCTCCCGCTCTGCCCGCACGCCGGAAACCTGCTCGGCATTGAGGGCAAGATCGTCCCCCAGCACGCCGGCCGTCTTCTTGGCAGCAACCTTGGTCATCAGCGCCACGTCATCGAGCACGCTGGCAATATCATCGAGCAGGGCCAACAAACTGGTTCCGGCCATATCAGGCATTCCTCATATCAGTGGAAAACTCCCCTCGGGCACGCAGGCCATCTCGCCGGGCAGGCGCCACAGGCGAATGCCGACCAGAGGGGGTTCCTCATTTCGGGTAAAAGATGGCACAGTGTAACGAGAAGCCGCCATTTCGGCAGCTACCACATCAGGGTCAATTGGCCTTGTTTTCCTCCCAGACCCTCTGATCCAAGGAGTTCCCATGCAACCCTGGCAGCCTCTGCTCGATTTCTGGTTTGGCGATGATGCCGACGATGCCACCCGTGCCGCGCGGCAAGCCTCACTCTGGTGGGGAAAAAGCCGCGAAACCGATGCGCTGATAGCCAGCCTCTTTGGCGAACTGGCCGAGGCAGCGGCCGCTGGCAGCCTGGCCCACTGGGCCGAGGTACCCGTCGGTCGGTTGGCACTGATCCTGCTGCTGGACCAGCTGCCGCGCAATGTACATCGCGGCACACCCGGCGCCTTTGCCCGGGATCCCCATGCTCGCGACCTCTGCCTGAAAGGATTGTCTATTGGAGCAGACAGGGCGCTCTCCCCGCTGGCACGGGTCTTTTTCTACCTGCCGCTGGAGCACGCCGAGTCTCGCGAGCAGCAAGCCAGGAGCGTGACCCTGTTCGAAGCGCTGGCGGCCGAACAGTCAGCAACCCCGGCCCAAGCGACCTTCGAAGGGTTTGCCGACTTTGCCCGCCGCCATCAGGTGATCATCGAACGCTTCGGCCGCTTCCCCCATCGCAATGCCATACTGGGTCGCGCAGATACGCCACAAGAGGCCGATTTTTTGCAGCAACCCGGCTCGGGTTTTTAGTCCATGAAAACCACGTCATAGAGAAATGGCTCACCAAGCCGGGATGCCATGCGCCAAGATCCATTGCTCCCTGCGCCCGATGCAAAAAATCCGAAACCAGCCCGGTTGGTTCCGGATTTTTTATCTGCATCGAACCAACGCTCGTCTCCTCCACAGATAGCAGGGATGCCCACACTGAACATGCCTGCGCCACGCCTCTGCCAATAAAAAAACCGGCCAAGTGGCCGGTTTTTGATGCGCTGCAGCGTGGGTGACGGGGTTTAACCCAGTCGTACACGGGCGTTGCGGAACATCCGCATCCAGGCGCCATCCTCGCCCCAGTTGTCCGGGTGCCAGGAGTTGGCCACGGTGCGGAACACCCGCTCCGGGTGCGGCATCATGATGGTGGCCCGGCCATCCGTGGTGGTCACGGCGGTAATGCCATCCGGCGAACCGTTCGGGTTGGCCGGGTATTGCTCGGTCACGCTGCCGCGGTTGTCGACAAAGCGTAGTCCTACCAGACCGCTCTGCTGCAGCGCGCTCAGGTGAGCGGCGTCGCGCACCTCCACTCGCCCTTCCCCGTGGGAGACGGCAATGGGCATCACTGAGCCCGCCATGCCAGCGAAGAAGGCGGACGGAGAGTCCTGCACCTCCACCAGGCTGAAGCGCGCCTCGAAGCGCTCGGAGCGGTTGCGCACAAAGCGCGGCCACAGATCGGCCCCCGGGATCAGGGTGCGCAGGTTGGACATCATCTGGCAGCCGTTGCACACGCCCAAGGAGAGGGTATCGCCACGCTCGAAGAAGCGCTGGAACTGCTCACGGGCGTTGTCGTTGAACAGGATGGACTTGGCCCAGCCCTCGCCCGCCCCCAGTACGTCGCCGTAGGAGAAACCGCCACAGGCCACCAGGGTCTGGAACTCTTCCAGCTTGATCCGGCCGGAGAGAATGTCGCTCATATGGACGTCGACAGCGGCAAAGCCGGCACGATCAAACGCAGCCGCCATCTCCACATGGGAGTTGACCCCCTGCTCGCGCAGCACCGCCAGACGGGGGGAGACCCCCTTGGCGATATAGGGTGCGGCCACATCCTCGGACGGGTTGTAGGTCAGCTTGGCATGCAGACCCGGGTCGGTGGCATCCTGACGAGCGGCATGTTCCTGATCCGCGCACTCGGGGTTGTCCCGCAGACGCTGCATCTGCCAGCTGGTCTCGCCCCAGAGGGTGCGCAGGGCGGTGCGGCTGGCACGATACACTTCTGTACCCGCGCGCTGCAGGGTTATGAGGTCCCCCTCGCGCACTGTGCCCAGCACATGGGAGCAGGCAGCCAGGCCGTGACCAGCCAGCAGTGTCATCACGGCTTCCTTGTCGTCGCGACGCACCTGAATGACGGCGCCCAGCTCCTCGTTGAACAGCGCAGGCAACAGCTCGCCACCGACGCGGTCCAACTGGATATCGAGCCCGCAGTGACCGGCGAAGGCCATCTCAGTCAGGGTAACGAACAGGCCGCCGTCGGAGCGGTCGTGGTAGGCGATCAGTTTGCGATCGGCCACCAGTGCCTGAATGGCGTTGAAGAAGCCTTTCAGTTGCACCGGATTGTCGAGATCCGGCGCCTTGTCACCCAGCTGACGGTAGACCTGAGCCAGGGCCGAGGCGCCGAGGCGCTGCTTGCCGTTGCCAAGGTCAATGAGGATGAGGTCAGTTTCACCGAGATCGGTACGCAGCTGCGGCGTGACTGTGTTGCGAACATCTTCAACCCGGGCAAAGGCGGTGATGAGCAGGGAGAGCGGCGAGGTGACGCTTTGCTCCTTGCCATCCTGCTGCCAGCGGGTCTTCATGGACATGGAGTCCTTGCCCACCGGAATAGTGATACCAAGGGCCGGGCAGAGCTCTTCACCCACCGCTTTCACCGCCTCATAGAGACCGGCATCTTCCCCCGGATGACCGGCAGCGGCCATCCAGTTGGCCGAGAGCTTGACCCGCTTGAGCGATCCAATGTGAGTCGGCGCCAGGTTGGTCAGGGCTTCCGCTACCGCCATGCGGGCGGATGCGGCGTGGGAGAGCAGCGCCACCGGGGTGCGCTCGCCCATGGACATGGCTTCGCCGTGGTAGCTGTCGTAGGTCGCCGCAGTAACGGCGCAATCGGCCACCGGGATCTGCCAGGGACCGACCATCTGATCGCGGTTGACCAGACCGGTCACGCTGCGATCGCCGATGGTGATCAGGAAGGACTTCTCCGCCACTGTGGGCAGACGCAGTACCCGTTCGGCTGCATCGTTCAGCGTGATGCCGTCCAGTTGTAGCGGCTTGCCCTGAGCTGGCAGGGTAGTGACATCGCGGTGCATCTTGGGCGCCTTGCCCAGCAGCACGTCCAGCGGCAAATCGATGGGCTGGTTGTCAAAGTGGCTGTCAGAGAGGGTGAGATGCTTCTCTTCGGTGGCGGTACCGATCACGGCATAAGGCGCGCGCTCACGCTCGCACAGTGCCTTGAACAGTGGCAGCTTGTCCTGCGCCACCGCCAGCACGTAACGCTCCTGGGATTCGTTGCACCAGATCTCCAGCGGGCTCATGCCCGGCTCGTCGCTCTGGATGGCGCGCAAATCGAAACGGCCACCGCGCTCACCGTCATTGACCAGCTCCGGCATGGCGTTGGAGAGGCCACCCGCCCCCACGTCGTGGATGAAGACGATGGGGTTGGCATCGCCCATCTGCCAGCAGCGGTCGATCACTTCCTGACAACGACGTTCCATCTCGGGGTTGTCGCGCTGCACCGAGGCAAAGTCGAGATCTTCGGCTGACTGACCGGAGGCCATGGAGGAGGCTGCGCCGCCACCCAGACCGATGTTCATGGCCGGACCGCCCAGCACTATCAGGGCCGCCCCGACCGGGATCTCCCCTTTCTGGACATGATCGGTGCGGATGTTGCCGATGCCGCCTGCCAGCATGATGGGCTTGTGGTAGCCACGCACCTCGACGCCGTTGTGGCTCGGCACCTCCTCTTCGAAGGTACGGAAGTAACCGAGAATGGCCGGGCGACCGAATTCATTGTTGAAGGCGGCGCCTCCGAGCGGCCCCTCCTGCATGATGTCAAAGGCACTGACGATGCGGCTCGGCTTGCCGAAATCCTGCTCCCAGGGCTGTTCGAAGCCGGGAATACGCAGGTTGGAGACGGTAAAGCCCACCAGACCCGCCTTGGGCTTGGCACCACGGCCGGTTGCACCCTCGTCGCGGATCTCGCCGCCGGAGCCGGTGGCCGCTCCCGGGAAGGGGGAGATGGCGGTCGGGTGGTTGTGGGTTTCCACCTTCATCAGTATGTCGACCTGCTCCTGATGATACTGGTACTCACCACTGGCAGGGCTCGGGAAGAAGCGGCCACCCTGGCTTCCTTCCATCACGGCGGCGTTGTCTTTATAGGCAGACAGGACATGATCCGGCGTCTGCTCGAAGGTGTTCTTGATCATCTTGAACAGCGACTTGGGCTGCTGCTCGCCGTCTATGGTCCAGTCGGCGTTGAAAATCTTGTGACGACAGTGCTCCGAGTTCGCCTGGGCAAACATATAGAGCTCGATGTCGTTGGGGTTGCGGCCCAGCCGGGTGAAGTTCTCCACCAGGTAGTCAATTTCGTCATCGGCCAAGGCCAGACCCAGCGCCACGTTGGCCTCGGCCAGCGCCTGGCGACCACCACCCAGTACATCCACCTGGGTGAAGGGACGCGGCGCCTGGTGGGCAAACAGGGCGCTCGCCTCTTCCATGTCGCCGAACACCACTTCCATCATGCGATCGTGCAGCAGGGCGGCGACCTCATTGCGCTGGGCTGCGCTCAATTCACCCTTGGTCTGCACGTAATAGGCAATGCCGCGCTCCAGCCGCTTGACCTGGGTCAGGCCGCAGTTATGGGCGATGTCGCTTGCTTTGGAAGACCAGGGGGAGATAGTGCCGGGACGGGGGGTAACGAGAAACAGCTGACCGCTGGGGGTGTGTTCAGGAATGGTCGGGCCATAGCGCAGGAGCTGGCCCAAGGTCGCTCGCTCGGGCGGCGACAGGGGGGCCGACAACTCGGCAAAATGCACGTATTCCGCGTAAACGCTCTCTATCTCTACTCCGCTCTCTACTCCACTCGCCTTTGCCATCTGTGCAAAGCGTTGCAACAGTTTTTGGATACGAAACTCAGACAGTGCAGGCGCACCTCGCAAGATTTCCATATGACCTTTCTCACCAAGTTTTAAAGTGTGGGGGGATTTGAGACGCGCGTATTATAGGGATCTGGCTCACGCCGGACAAACGTTTTTCTTGATTTACCGAGTGTGACTCGGTGCACACTCTCTGGTATAAAGGTCCCTCTTTTCTGACAAATGCCGATTTTTTCAACAAGGGTACTCACCTACTTGCGCTGCATTTTTCGACTGTTTATCGGGCTGATGTTGCTGCTGACCCTGGTCGGCTGCGACTTCTACACCCCCTCCAGCCAGCTGGAACAGATCCGCCAACGGGGCGAGATCCGGGTTGGCACCATCTATGGCTCCACCTCTTATTACCAGCGTGACGACCTCGCCCAGGGGTTCGATTACGAGCTGGCGAAGAGCTATGCCGACTGGTTGGGGGTCAAGCTCACCATAGTCCCCGTCTACTCCATCGCCGAACTGGTCGAGCTGCTTGAGAAAGGCAAGCTGGATCTTGCCGCCGCCGCCATCGTCGTTACCCCGGAGCGACGTGCCCTGTTTCGCTTCGGCCCCGGTTTTTATCAGGTCTCCCCCAAGCTGGTGTATCGCTATGGCTCGCCCAAGCCAAAGGACATTGGTGATCTGAAAGGCTCCATAGTGGTACCGGCAGGCTCCACCGGTGAGGATCTGCTCAGGGAGCTGGCCAAGGAGTACCCCGGGCTGAAATGGAGCACCAACCGGGACGCCGACATGGAAGAGCTGCTCAAGCAGGTAGCCGACGGCAAGATTGACTATACGGTGGTGCAGGACACAGTGCTGGCCCGCACCCAGCGCTACTACCCCGAGCTCACCGAGGGGCTGACGCTCTCCAAGAACCAGACGGTGGCCTGGGCCATGACCAAGCTGCCCGACGACAGCCTCTACGCCAGCATCATCGACTTCTTCGGCCAGCGCTTCATGGATGGCGCCATCGCCAAGCTGGACGAGAAGTACTTCGGCCATGTACAGAACTTCGACTTCGTCGACACCCGCACCTTTTTGCAGCGGGCCAAGAGCCTGCTGCCCAAGTATCAGGATCTGTTCAAGACTCATGCCCGCATGGTGGACTGGCGCCTGCTGGCGGCCATCAGCTATCAGGAGTCCCACTGGGACCCGCAGGCCCGCTCCTACACAGGGGTGCGTGGCATGATGATGCTGACCGAGCCCACCGCCAAGGCGATGGGGGTCAAGGACAGAACTCATCCGGCGGAGAGCATCGAGGGTGGCGCCCGCTATCTGCAACATATGATGGAGAAGGTGCCTGCCTCCGTGCCCGCCGATGAGAAGGTGTGGTTTGCCCTCACCGCCTACAACATCGGCTATGGCCACATGATGGATGCCCGTCGTCTGACCAAGGAGCTGGGCAAGAATCCCGATGCCTGGAGCGATGTGAAAGAGGTGCTGCCTCTGCTGCAGCAGGCACGCTGGCACCGCAAGGTCCGCTACGGCTACGCCCGTGGTGGTGAGGCGCGCAACTACGTCAACAACGTGCGCCAGTACTACCAGAGCCTGCTCTGGCTCGACAACGAACAGCAAAAAGCACACAGACGTGAAGAGCTGGATGAGGACGACAGCAGCGAGCCACAAAGCACAGAGCGCCCCACCGTCATCGCCGAAGTGGTCAAGCAGATCACACTGCGCTGAGCCCTTGTTGACAGATTTGTTTTCCGGGTGAGTTCTCTGTTACCATCCAGACAGACCGGAGCCTGTCCGAAATTGTTTTTATCGCTTTATTTCATCAAGTTAACTACTGGTAGACAGCATTTTCGGATAGGCTCCATTCGTAGTACCAAATGGCCACCCAATGGGAGGAGACCAAGATGCGAGCTCGCAGAAGAACCACTCTGGTCAGAAAAGCCAAGAGCGCCTGGAGCCCCAGACGCAAACTCAAGCTCAATGACATCAAACGCAAGATTTGGCGCAGAAACCGCTCCTACACCTTGCTGATAGCAGAACACACAGCATAAACCCGGCATTTGCCGGGTTTTTTTATTCTCTTATGGTTGCGCGGCCGGGGTCGCCTCAAAGATCACCGACCGCTTCGATACCAAGCAGTTGCAGTGATTGCAGAAGTAATCCACAGCGCCGCACGCCTTGAGCCGCTCCAGCTCCTGCTGGCAGCCAGGACACAAAGCCCGGACTCGATAACGGACCTGACACTGGCTACAACTCACCTCGCTACTACGGCTGCCCAGCGCTGTGTTGCAGGCCGGGCAAATCAGGGAATTCATACTCGACTCCTCTCAAAGTGGATCTGCTGTGGGCCGACCCACAGCAGATCCCCCTCGCCTCTTCCCAAGAAAAAACGGCTGCCGGTGAGGGCAGCCGCTGGGCCTTATTTCTTGGTTTTGGCCTTGAGCAGGCGCTTGCGTTGACGCTCCTGGCTCAGGGTCATGGTGTTCTTCCGACCCTCGAACGGGTTGGCAGACTCCTGGAACTCGACCCGGATCGGGGAGCCCATGATCTTGAGCGACTTGCGGAAGTAGTTGATCAGATACCGCTTGTACGAATCCGGCAGGTCATTCAACTGGTTGCCGTGGATCACAATACGGGGCGGATTGTAACCACCGGCGTGGGCATATTTGAGCTTGACGCGGCGACCGTTCACCATAGGTGGCTGGTGATCTTCCTGCGCCATCTGCATGATGCGGGTCAGCATGGCGGTGCTGGTACGGCGGGTGGCGGACTGGTACGCCTCCTGGATGGATTCGAACAGGTGGCCGACACCGCTGCCGTGCAGGGCGGAAATGAAGTGGACACGAGCGAAATCGATGAAGCCCAGGCGTCTGTCCAGCTCGTTCTTGACGTCCTCTTTCACCTTCTGATCCAGGCCGTCCCACTTGTTCACCACCAGTACCACTGAGCGGCCTGAGTGGAGCACGAAGCCAAGGATGCTCAAGTCCTGATCCGTGATGGTCTCCTGGGCATCGATCACCAGCAGGCAGACGTTGGCATCTTCAATGGCTTTGAGGGTCTTGATGACGGAGAACTTCTCCACCGTCTCGTGCACCTTGCCACGACGACGCACACCGGCGGTGTCGATGATGACGTACTTCTGCTCGTCACGCTCCATCGGAACATAGACGGAGTCGCGGGTGGTGCCCGGCATGTCATAGACGATGACGCGGTCTTCACCCAGCATGCGGTTGGTCAGGGTCGATTTGCCGACGTTGGGGCGACCGACGATGGCGAACTTGATGGGCAAGTCGGCGAACGGGGTCTCCTTGGTATCTTCCCTGGTATCGAGATCACCGGCGGCTACCATGCGCAGCAGGGCTTCTTCGTCGAAGTCCTCCTCTTCTTCATCCTGCGCATCTTCTTCGGCAGCGGCGTCGACCAGGGTTTCCAGGTGGGGAGCCAGGGCCAGTTCCAGCAGGCTCAGTACGCCACGACCGTGAGCGGCCGCGATCTGGTAGACATCGCCCAGCGCCAGGCTGTAGAACTCGGATACTGCGGAGTCACCGTCGATGCCGTCGGTCTTGTTGGCCACCAGAAACACCTTCTTGTGGGTCTTGCGCAGATGCGCTGCGATAGCCTGATCGGCTGCCGTCAATCCTGCGCGCGCATCCACCATAAACAGCACCACATCGGCTTCTTCGATGGCCAGCAGGGATTGCTCGGCCATCTTCAGCTCGATCCCCTCTTCTGTGCCATCAATACCGCCGGTATCAACCACGATAAATTCCAGCTCGCCCAACTTCGCCTGACCGTATTTACGGTCCCGGGTCAAACCGGGGAAGTCGGCCACCAGGGCATCCCGGGTACGGGTCAAGCGGTTAAACAGGGTGGATTTCCCCACGTTGGGGCGGCCCACCAGGGCTACTACAGGAGTCATAAAAGCCTCATTCTCAAGACGACAAAGGCTCCGGGTCCGAAGACCAGGAGCCGGATATTCACATTGACGGACGATCAGGGACGCGGGATAGCGTACAACTTGCCGCCACGGCTCTGCACATACAGGGTGTCACCGTCCACCAGGGGGGCGGCGTAGAGACCACTGCTGTCGAGCTGCTGCATGGCCTTGATGGTACCGTCGGTACGATCCAGCCAATACAGGTAACCTTCCACATCGCCGACCACCACATAGTCACCCAGGATGACAGGGGCCGTGACGGTGCGATTTTCCAGCTGGGTGTTGGACCACAATTCAAGCCCGTTGCGTCTGTCTACCGCAAACAGATGGCTGCGGCTGTCGGTCAGCACTATGGCATTGCCGGTCACTGCCATGTCGCGGTAGCCGGAATACTTGCGCTTCCACACCTCGTCACCGGTCATCAGCTTGCGTGCCATCAGCTGGCCATTATAGGCGATGGCATAGAGCTCATCGCCCGCGATCAGCGGCGTTGCATCCACATCCACCATGCGATCCAGCTCGGTCGCACCGCGCGGATCCGCCACCTTGGACTGACGCACCGGCTGACCGTTGCTCAGCAGGGCTATGCCCACCTTGCCATCAGCGCGGCCATAGAGCACGGCGCCGTTGGTAATGACGGGAGCACCTGCGCTGCGCAGGGTCAGCGGCGGCTGCTCTTCAGCCAGGGTCCACTGCAACTTGCCTTCATCGGTATCGAGGGCCACCAGACGACCGGATGTCGTCAGCACCACCACACGACCGTCTTCGACGGCGGGGCTGGCCACCACTTCACCCGGCACAGTGGTCTGCCACAGCACTTCCCCGTTCTCTTCGTTCAGGGCGTAAACCACCCCGTTCTCGGATCCGAGGAACAGCTTGCCATAACGGGCAACCAGGCCGCCGGAGAGACGGGCACTGCGCTTCTCGGCGTTGACCGGCAAATCGGCCAGATCCACGCTCCACAACTCTTTTCCGCTCGCACGATCAAAGGCCGTTACGTCGCCATCGCGCGCTGCGGCATAGATGCGATCCTCTTCCACCACCGGCTTGAGCTGGGAGTAGAAGTCGCCGATGCCATCGCCGACAGACGAGGACCAGGCGGTGTCAGCGGTGAAGGCAGATTCAACCACGGGCAAAGGCGCCATGGGGTTGAGATCTTCTTCCGAGCTGAACAGGGAACACCCCTGCAGGGCGAAGGAGACTGCCGCCCCCAAGGCCACCATTTTGAACAAATTACGCATCCGGAGCACCACCCGTGGTCACGGCTGGCAGCGCCAGATCGTCCATCTTCAGCTTGAGCTCGGCGCTGCCCTGCAGACCACCGGCATCAGCCGCTGCCTGATAAGCATCGCGGGCCTCTTCGGCCTTGCCCTGCTTGTAGAGTATGTCGCCACGCACTTCCGCCACCTGGGCTTTGAAGGCATCGTTGTTGATCTTGCCAAGCTGGGTCAGAGCCTCGTCAGCCTTGCCCTGATCGTTCAGCACACGGGCCAGACGCAAAGCAGCGATGGGACGAATGCTCTCATCGCCATTGCTCGCGACCTGAGTCAGCTGTTCGGCAGCCAGATCCAGCTTGTTCGCCTTGACGGCAGCCGCAGCTAGTTGCAGGGCAGCCAGCTCGGCATAAGCCTCACCCTTGTGATCAGTGATGAAGGCTTGCACCTGTTCGAAGGTGGCAGCATCACCCTTGGCCAGCTGGGCCGAGATCTCGTTGTAAGCCTGGGAGGCAGCTTCCTGATTGGTGAGCTGATAGTCGTTGTAATAGCGCCAGCCAAAGAGTCCGACCAGACCGATAACAGTTCCTGCGAGCACCGAGGTTCCGTTCTCTTTCCACCAGCTCTTGATGACCTCAACCTGTTGTTCTTCGGTGGTATAAACTTCCACTGCTTAGTCTCCTTTGGCTGCCAGCAGGGCAATGGCGGCGTCGACCGTGACGGTCTGTTGCTCAGCCTGGCCACGCAGATATTTGATGGTGATCTCCCCGTTTTGCACCTCAGTCTCGCCAAGGATCAGGGCAATGGCCGCGCCGCTCTTGTCGGCACGCTTGAGTTGTTTCTTGAAATTGCCGCCACCGCAGTGGCTCATCAGGCGCAAATCCGGCAGGGCATCGCGCAGACGCTCTGCCAGCTGGAAGCCTGCCTGCTCGGTACCCTCACCCACCATGGCCAGATACACATCCACCGCAGGACGGATATCGGCATTGAGTTCCAGCGTTTCGAGCATCAGCACCAGACGTTCCATGCCCATGGCAAAGCCCACGCCCGGAGTCGCCTGACCACCGAGCTGCTCCACCAGACCGTCGTAACGGCCACCGGCACAGACAGTCCCCTGGGCACCCAGGCTGGTGGTGACCCACTCGAACACGGTCAGGTTGTAGTAGTCAAGACCCCGAACCAGACGCTCGTTCACTTCATATTTGATGCCGGCAGACTCGAGCAGGCGTTTGAGCCCCTCGAAATGGGCCAGACTCTCTTCCCCCAGATGGTCGAACAGGCGCGGAGCCTTCACCAGAATGGCCTGTACCTTCTCATCCTTGGAGTCGAGCACCCGCAGCGGGTTGCTGTACATGCGGCGCTGGCTCTCTTCGTCCAGCTGATCCTTGTACTGCTCCAGATAGGCTACCAGCGCATCGCGGTAAGCGGCGCGCTCACTGCTCTGACCAAGCGTGTTGAGCTGCAGGGTAACATGATCGCTGATGCCGAACAGACGCCACAGACGGTGGGTCAGCATGATGAGCTCGGCGTCAATATCCGGCCCCTTGATGCCAAACAGCTCGACCCCGAACTGATGGAACTGGCGGTAACGGCCCTTCTGGGGACGCTCGTGGCGGAACATGGGACCCATGTACCACATCCGGCGTTCCTGGTTGTAGAGCAGACCGTGCTCGATACCGGCACGGACGCAGCTGGCAGTCCCTTCCGGACGCAGGCTCAGGCTGTCGCCGTTGCGGTCCTCGAAGGTATACATCTCTTTTTCGACCACATCGGTCACTTCACCGATGGCACGCTTGAACAGATGAGTCTGCTCGACGATCGGCATGCGTACTTCGCTGTAGCCATAGCTGGCAACCACCTGGCGCAGTATCTGTTCTACTTTCTGCCATACCGGGCTCTGCTCCGGCAGGCAATCGTTCATACCGCGAATAGCTTGGATCTGTTTTGCCACGTTGATACTCGAGAAAAAGACGTGAAATTTGGCCGCATTATAGGGATTTTCGACCCCGAGGTAAAATCAGGGTGTTCCAAAGCGGGATTTAAAATCAGCAACCTAAAGACGGCGCCACCCTAGGTGGCCCCACATTGGCTCAACCTTTATCCACCTGGATCTGGTTGGCTGGATCCAGCATGGCCGCCCGGGCGCGAATACGGCGCTCCAGGATCGGGATGAGATCCTTGTTGTCGAGCCGGTCGACCCGCTGGCCCCCCTCGTAGAAGGCGCTCTTGTTGGCCGCTCCCGCCAGCCCGAGATCAGAGACCAGCGCCTCACCCGGACCATTCACCACACAGCCGATGATGGAAACATCCATCGGTGTGATGATGTCTTCCAGCCGCTCTTCCAGGGCATTGACGGTGGCGATCACATCGAACTCCTGACGGGAGCAGGAGGGACAGGCGATGAAGTTGATGCCGCGGGAACGGATGCGCAGGGATTTGAGGATATCAAAACCCACCTTGATCTCTTCCACCGGGTCAGCCGCCAGGGAGATGCGGATGGTATCGCCGATGCCATCCGCCAGCAGCATGCCGAGCCCAACTGCGGATTTCACCGCGCCAGCGCGAAAACCGCCCGCTTCCGTTATGCCAAGGTGCAGCGGCTGCTCGATCTGCTTGGCCAGCAGGCGATAGGCACCGATGGCCAGGAAGACGTCAGACGCCTTGACGCTTACCTTGAAGTTGTCGAAGTTGAGGCGATCCAGGTAGTCCACATGGCGCATGGCTGACTCGAGCAAGGCCTCCGGGGTCGGCTCGCCGTACTTCTCCTGAATGTCTTTCTCCAGAGAGCCGCCATTGACGCCGATGCGGATCGGGATGTTGTAGTGGCGCGCGCAATCGACCACGGCACGCACCCGCTCTTCGTTGCCGATGTTGCCCGGGTTGATGCGCAGGCAGTCGGCGCCGTACTCGGCCACTTTCAGGGCGATGCGGTAGTCGAAGTGAATATCGGCGACGATGGGAATACGGGTCTGCTGCTTGATGAGCCTGAAGGCTTCGGCCGCTTCCATGGTGGGCACCGAGACCCGGACTATGTCGGCGCCGACCCGCTCGATCCGCCGGATCTGCTCGACGGTGGCGGCCACATCCGTGGTTTTGGTGTTGGTCATGGTCTGCACAGTGATGGGGGCATCGCCCCCAACCGGCACGTTACCGACCATGATCTGCCTGGATTTACGACGAATAATGGGAGATTCGTGAGCGGACATGGCGGACAGATTACTCCTGCGGCAGTGAGAGGCGAGCAGTCCGGCCGTTGTTGTAACGGCTCATGTCGATGGACTTGCCCTGATACTCGATATTGACCGCCATGGGCGCGCCAATGATGAGCTTGAGCGGCTCGGATCCTTCCAATACCAGTTGATCATTTGCTTTTTTCAGACCGCTGAACAGCGTCTTGCCATTGGCATCCTTGACGTCAAGCCAGCAGTCTGCGGTGAAGTTCATCTTGAGTTGGGAGGCAGTGGCTGCATCACTCGCTGTCTCGCCTTCCCCAGCCGATGTTGCCACCTCAGCGGACACATCCGTTGCAGCTGCACTGCTTGGGGTCGCTGGCGCAGCGGTTGCAGCAGCACTGCTCACGGTCTGCTCAACGGCAGTTGCCGCCGCATCAGAGACCGCCGGCATGATGGCAGGATCAGCCATCTCCATCGCAGGGGCCAGGGTGGCGCCCGGCATATTGCCGGTCACACCCATGTCGGTCGTACTGCTCATTTCTGTTGCCGCCAGAGCCTCGTCACCGGCGGAGCGACGCGCCGTACTCTGCCACCACCAGGCGACGGAAAGCGCGATCAGCACCAAGATCACCAGCCAGGTCACCACCTTGAGCCGACTGTCGTTGGCTTGCTGGCGGGAACGGCGGGAGAAACTCTGCATGTCGATGTTGTCAGGTGGCGTCAGCCCCAGCTTGTCGTAGGCAGCCAGAATGGTTTCATCCGGGATGCCGACCAGCTTGGCGTAGGTGCGCAGATAACCCCGAATGAAAGTATGGGAAGTCTGTTTGTCATACGTATCTGATTCGATCGCAGCAATCAGGGTCAGACGAAGGTGAATGCGGGACGCAACCTGTTCTCGTGTCCAGCCAAGCTGTTCACGGGCGTTGCGCAGCAGCTGGCCTGGGCCTGCTGCCTGAGAGTCGTCTTGAATATCGTGTGGCTGTTCAGTAGTCATTGGCTAAGTAACGCTTGGCTTGTTGCGAAGTGGGATATTGCCTTACCAGCTCAGTCCCGAATTGGTGAAGGAGTGCCGGTTTGTCCATGGCCTGAGCCAGCCGCAATCTCAACCAGAGACTGCTTTCATTCTCGTCTGACACATCGGCAAAACGGACGAGATAGGCCTGCACATCAGGCAGCTTGCCATCTTTCATGGAAAGCTCAGCCATGTCCAGCAATAACCTTGGATTGCGGGGATTATACCCCAAGGCCAAGCGATAGTACTCGCTTGCTTTATCATTTCTGCGATTTTGAGCGGCGCAAAGTGCCGCATTTTCATAGGTATCGGCAATCCGGATATAGTCGGGTTGACTCACGGCCTGCAGGAATGCCTTCTCCGCCTCGTCGAAGCGGCCACGGTTGCACAGGAAGGCACCATAGTTGTTCATTGCGTCAGCATTGGACGGATCCATGGCGAGGGCTTTCTTGTAGCTCTCTTCGGCCGCCTTGTAGTCCTCTACCTGCTGGTAGAAGTAGGCGAAGCCGATCTGGACCTTGGGGTTGTCGGGGTCGTATTGAAGGGCGCGATCAAGGTTGAACTTGGCCTGTTCGGCATTGCCCTGCCGCAGATATTGAATACCTAAATCCAGACGGGTCTGAGCAGCCGCCTTGAGGTCGGGACCCACTTCACGCTGGGTAGAGTTCTGGCCAGCGTAAGTGGTCTCGGTAACACAGCCGGGCAGCGCGCTGAGCGCTGCCACTACGATCAATGTACGTGTATCCATTCCCTGACTATACAATGGCTTAGCAAGTTAAACCATTTTGACGGAAATCCCATCCTGTTGCATCCGATTTTTCATGGTGCGCTTGGTGCGATCGATGACCTCCCCCACCAGCTGACCACAGGCGGCATCGATGTCGTCACCACGGGTCTTGCGGACGATGACGGTGAAGCCATATTCCATCAACACCTTGGAGAAACGGTCGATGCGGCTGTTGCTCGGCTTGCCATAGGGATTGCCCGGGAAGGGGTTGAACGGGATCAGGTTGATCTTGCTCGGGGTGTCTTTGAGCACCTTGGCCAGCTCGTGGGCATGCTGCATGTCATCATTGATGTGATCGAGCAGCACATACTCCACGGTCACGCGACCGCCGTTGGCATTGGACTTGGCCAGATAACGGCGCACACCGGCGAGGAAGTCCTCGATGTTGTACTTGTCGTTGATCGGCATGATCTCGGAGCGCAGCTTGTCGTTCGGCGCATGCAGGGAGATGGCCAGGGCCACATCAATTTGATCGCCGAGAATGTCCAGCGCAGGCACCACACCCGAGGTGGAGATGGTGACACGACGCTTGGAGATGCCGTAACCGAAGTCATCCATCATCAGGCGCATGGCCGGTATCACATTGGCGAGGTTGAGCAGCGGCTCACCCATGCCCATCATTACAACGTTGGTGATGGGGCGCTTGCCACCGACGATTTTGGCGGCGCGCCACACCTGGCCGATGATCTCGGACACTTTCAGGTTGCGGTTAAAACCCTGTTGAGCGGTGGAGCAGAATTTGCACGCCAGCGCGCAACCCACCTGGGAGGAGACGCACAGGGTCGCCCTGTCCTCTTCCGGGATGTAGACGGTTTCCACTTCCTGACCGCCCACCTGCAGCGCCCACTTGATGGTACCGTCAGAGGAGCGCTGTTCACGGCTCACTTCCGGCGCACGGATCTCGGCGATCGCCTTCAGGCGCTCGCGCAGTACCTTGTTGACGTTGTTCATCTGATCGAAATCATCACAACCGAAGTGATAAATCCACTTCATGATCTGATCTGCCCGGAATGGCTTCTCGCCCAGTTCGACGAAGAAGGCACGCATGGCATCCCGATCAAGATCCAGCAGGTTGGTTTTTATTTCGCTCATCAAAGGCCTCAGTCCACAAACTACATAAATTATTGGCTGACGATGTCAGGGGGCGGCATTGTACAAATAATGGGTCTGGCTTTCTACCCGGAGAATAAGGGGATATTGACCAAAAGGCCAAAAAACAAAAGGGAGCCGAGGCTCCCTTGATCATCTTCAAACGCCAGAATCAGCCGCGCGGGCAGATCTCGTCGTCGGAGAAGAAGTAGGCAATTTCACGGGCGGCAGAGGCCGGCGCGTCGGAACCGTGCACGGCGTTGCGGTCGATGCTCTCGGCGTAGCAGGCACGCAGGGTGCCGGCCAGGGCCTCTTTCGGGTTGGTCGCCCCCATGATTTCACGATGACGGCGGATGGCGTCTTCCCCTTCCAGCACCTGTACCATGACAGGACCAGACGTCATGAAGCTGACCAATCCGTCATAGAAAGGCTTGCCCTGGTGTTCGGCATAGAAACCAGCGGCTTGCTCGCTGCTCATGTGCAGCATCTTGGCGGCGATGACTTTCAGACCCGCGCTCTCGAAGCGGTTATAGATGGCACCGATCAAGTTTTTGCTGACTGCATCCGGCTTGACGATAGAAAAGGTACGTTCGATGGCCATTGAGATCTTTCCTTAACTACAGAGTTTTATTGTTAGAATCCATGTTCGGCGGCGATTATACGTAAACAAAAACCGAAATAACACACAAAAAAGCAACTTTTTATTAAACAAACACGTCCTTAAAACAACATCACCACTCATCTTGGCCCAGTGCGGCAGGAAAAAATGTGCGCTTGTGCACGATAGCCGTGTTAAGCCCCCAAAACCCTGCCTATTGCTCACTAATGCAGCACTGCTGAAAAGGGCACCCTCAGGTGCCCTTCCTTGACGATTGTCATCCTGCTCAGCGCGCTTCCGCCAGCAGGGTATGCGCTATGGTGCGCATCCCCAGGGTGTTGGCGCCCGGCGCCCACAGGCTGTCACCGTTCTCGCTGAAACAGGCGGCCAGATCGACGTGCAACCAACCCCGTCCTTCATTGCCAACGAAGCGGGAGAGGAAGCCCGCCGCGTTGGAAGCGCCGCCCGGGCCACCGCCCGGTACTGGGCGGCTGTTGGCCGTGTCGGCATAGTGAGACGGGCACTGCTGGCGGTGCCAGGGCTCCAGCGGCAGCGGCCAGGCGGGCTCCTGCTCGGCATCGGCGTAAGCCATGGCACGACTCACCAGTCCCTTGTCCAGTCCAAACAGGGCGTTGTAACGCCCCCCCAGCGCCATGACGGCGGCGCCCGTCAGAGTGGCTGCATCTATGATGAGCGGCGCCCCGCTGTCACTTGCCAGTTGCAGGCCATCGGCCAGCACCAGGCGCCCCTCGGCATCGGTATTGACGATCTCGACCGTGGTGCCGTTCTTGTAGGTGAGGATGTCACCCAGCTTGTAGGCGTGGCCGGAGACCAGGTTCTCGGCGCAACAGAGTATGAGCTTCACCCGCTTGTCGAGGCCGCGCAGTATGGCCAGCGCCAGAGCACCGGTCACTATGGCCGCCCCCCCCATGTCATGTTTCATGGTGAGCATACCTTGGGAGGTTTTCATGGA
This sequence comes from Aeromonas sp. TS_SC_11, assembly GCF_057318915.1. Taxonomy (NCBI): domain Bacteria; kingdom Pseudomonadati; phylum Pseudomonadota; class Gammaproteobacteria; order Aeromonadales; family Aeromonadaceae; genus Aeromonas; species Aeromonas sp. TS_SC_11. The sequence continues at coordinate 3,040,961 of NZ_CM170470.1, read as the reverse complement.
GTAACCACCGGAGTCGAAGGTGATACCCTTGCCCACCAGGGCCGCAGCCACCGGGGCGTTGCGATCCCCGGTCGGGTTGTAGTCCAGCTCCAGCAGCACGGGCTCGCGATCGCTGCCACGGCCAACCTGATAGAGACCGACCCAGCCAGCCTGTTGCAACGCCTCTCCTTTCAGGATGCGATGACTGATCCTGTCCGGTGCCAGCTCGGTGATGAAGGCCGCCGCCTCCACCGCCAGCTCCAGCGGCCCCAGTTGCTCCGGGGTGGCATTGGTCATCTCGCGGACCCAGCGCCCGCACAGCCAGCGCGCCTCCAGCTCCTCCCTGTCCTCTTCGGACGAGGTGGCCCACTGCAGCTCGACTTCGGCCTTGGGGGTCTGCAGCCCCTGGGCGAAGGCCCACTGCTGCTCGCGCTCCCAATGACCGGCCAGGGCCACTTTCTGGATCCCCTGGCTGCACAGGCGACGCGCCGCCTGCTGAATATCAATCAGCGGCGTAGCGGTCACCAGATGGATCACCATGCCATCGGCACGGTGAGAGAGCAGCGCCCCCTCCCCCCACTCTGCGGGAGCAAACTCACGGCTTAACCAGACGTTCATTCAAGTACCTCCTGCAACCGGCAATGTAAGCTGACCTTCATGCACTCACCTCTTGCAGCCAGCGTGCGATAGTGCGCAGACCGTGGCCTTTGGCCCCGGTTGCCCAGAGATCATTGCCTGATTTTTGATAAGAAGCCGCCAGATCCAGGTGTACCCAGCCCTTGCCCTCGTCACGCACGAAACGGGACAAGAAAGCGGCCGCCGTGGTGGCACCGGCCGTGCCTTCGGCAGAGGCCACGTTGCCCAACTCTGCAAAGGCAGAGGTGAGCTGACCCACGTGCCAGGGTTCGAGTGGCAGGGCCCAGGCCTTCTCATGTTCGGTTTTAGCGGCTGCCAGTGCCCGTTGCTGCTCGACTTCATCGAGGGCAAACACGGCGTTGTAGTCACGGCCTAGCGCCGTCTTGGCGGCGCCGGTCAGGGTAGCGGCATCGAGAATATAAGCGGCACCGCTATCGGATGCGGCCATCAGACCGTCGGCCAGCACCAGACGCCCTTCGGCATCGGTATTCTGGATCTCGACCGAGATGCCGTTTTTGTAGGTAAGGATGTCGCCGAGCTTGAAGGCGTGGCCGGAGACCAGATTCTCGGCGCAACAGAGAATGAGCTTCACCCGCTTGTTCAGGCCACGGCTGATGGCCAGCGCCAGAGCGCCTGTCACCATGGCTGCACCGCCCATGTCGGACTTCATCGGCAGCATGTTGTCAGAGGACTTCATGGAATAGCCACCGGAATCGAAGGTGATGCCCTTGCCCACCAGGGCGGCCACCACGGGGGCATTACGATCCCCGGTCGGGTTGTAGTCGAGCTCCAGCAGCACGGGCTCTCGCTCGCTGCCACGACCTACCGACCAGATGCCGATATGGCCGGCCTCACGCAACGCCTCGCCGGCTGTGATACGGGCAGTGACCTGATCCCCACCCAGACCACGGATCAGCAGCAAGGCTGATTCCACCAGGCTCATGGGATAAATGGCTTCCGGACAACCGTTGGTCACCTCGCGTACCCAGCGGGTCGCCTTGAGCAGCGCATCCAGCTCGCGGGCATCCGACTCGCTCTGTGGGCCAAAGTCCAGCTCACGCGTCCCCTTGGCGGCGTAGAAGCCCTGGGCGAAGGCGTAACGGCGTTCCAGATCCCAATCATCACCGACCAGCTTCACCCGCTTGATGCCGCTGGACTCGAGACGGCGGGCCGCACGCTGTATGGTGCGCAAGGCGTCATCTTCCTGGGCGATAGCGCCCAGATGAATGCGGGTCTCGTCACCGTTGAAACTGAGCTGGGCACCTTCGCCCCAATGGGCGGCGGCGGCCTGGAGGGACAAGCATACGTTCATCATGTCAGCCATGTTCTCTTGCTTCCTTTTTATTGGCACTTTTCATTAATCAATAGGGAAATAACGAGCACAAAAAAGGCCGCTCCCCTCAAGGGTCACGGCCTTCACCATATCATTACTGCACCATGAGATGCTGCACGCTCAATTCACTCATGTGTAATTAAGGTGCCATCAATGGCGTTCTGAAGCGAGGTTGATGGTGTACTTGGGCAGCTCCACCACCAGATCCTCGTCTGCCAGTCTGGCCTGGCAACTGAGACGGGATTCCGGCTCCAGTCCCCATGCCTTGTCCAGCATGTCATCTTCCAGCTCATCGCTCGGCTCAAGGGAGTCAAACCCTTCTCGCACCACGCAATGACAGGTGGTGCAGGCGCAGGACTTCTCGCAAGCATGCTCGATCTCGATGCCATTGCGCAGCGCCACATCCAGGATGGTCTCGCCACTCTTGCCTTCGAGCGCGGCACCGTCCGGACAGAGCTCGGGATGGGGCAGAATAATCAGTTTTGGCATATCACACCTTGTTGACGTTTTGTCCGGTCAGCACCTTGCGGATGGAGGCGTCCATCCGGCGGGCTGCAAATTCACCACTGACAGCGTCCGCCGCCTCGATGGCATCTTTAATTTGATTGGTTGTCCCTGCGGCGCGCACGGACAGCAGATGGGTGATCGCACTGTCGATGGCAGCGCGCTCGGCGGTGCTCAGCAGCGCATCGCCATCGGCGGCCAGGGCAGCATTGAGGCTTTCGACCACTCGGTCGGCCTCCACCTGCTGCTCTGCCAGCATGCGGGCATCCATGTCTTGCTGGGCGTTGGCGATGGAGGCACTCAGCATGGTGAGAATGTCCTCCTCCCCCAGCCCGTAGGAAGGCTTGACCTGGATCTCGGCCTGCACGCCGGAGGATTTCTCCATGGCACTGACCGACAGCAGACCATCCGCATCCACCTGGAAGGTGACGCGAATGTGGGCGGCGCCCGCCGCCATGGGGGGGATCCCTGTGAGGGTGAAACGGGCCAGAGAGCGGCAATCGGCTACCAGTTCACGCTCCCCTTGCACCACGTGGATTGCCATCGCGGTCTGGCCATCCTTGAAGGTGGTGAACTCCTGGGCGCGGGCCACCGGAATCGTGGTATTGCGCGGAATCACCTTCTCGGCGAGGCCACCCATGGTCTCAAGGCCAAGGGAAAGCGGGATCACGTCCAGCAGCAGCATCTCGGCATCAGGCTTGTTGCCCACCAGGATATCGGCCTGGATGGCGGCGCCAATGGCGACTACCTTGTCCGGGTCGATACTGGTCAGCGGCGTGCGCTGGAAGAATTCCCCCACTCGCTCGCGTACCAGCGGCACCCGGGTAGAGCCACCGACCATCACCACCTCCAGCACTTCCACCTGCTCCAGCCCCGCATCACGCAGGGCGCGGCGACAGGCCAGCAAGGTACGCTTGACCAGCGGAGTGATTAGTTCCTCAAACAGGTGACGGCTCACCTCCCCCTGCCAACCGGCAAAGGCACAGGACACCAGATCGGCATCGGTCAGGCCGTGTTTGACGGCGGCGGCCACATCCAGCAACTCGCGCTGGGTGCTGGCATCCAGCTGACCTTCAAGGCCGGCTTGTGCCTTGATCCAGTCCGCCAGCAGGTGATCGAAATCATCGCCCCCCAGCGCCGAGTCACCACCGGTAGCCATCACTTCAAACACACCGCGGTGCAGACGAAGGATGGAGATATCAAAGGTCCCGCCGCCGAGATCATACACTGCTATCACCCCTTCCTGACCGGAGTCGAGGCCGTAGGCAATCGCGGCGGCAGTGGGTTCGTTGAGCAGGCGCAGTACGTGCAGACCGGCCAGACGGGCCGCGTCCTTGGTACCCTGACGCTGGGCATCATCAAAATAGGCGGGCACTGTAATGACAACGCCATCCAGCTCGCCACCCAGTGCGGCCGCACCACGCTCTGCCAGTTTCTTCAGAATTTCGGCTGAAACCTGTACCGGGTTGACCAGCCCCTGACGGGTCTGCAGCTGGGGCATGCCGTTATCGGCGGCCACAAACTGGTAAGGCTGCTGGCGAGTATCAATGTCGGCCAGGGCCTTGCCCATCATCCGCTTGGCGGAGACGATGGTGTTGTGAGGATCGAGTGAGGCTTCACGCTTGGCGTCAAAGCCGACACGAATAGCATCAACCTGATAGTGCACCACGGAGGGCAGCAGATCCCGCCCCTGCTCATCGCAGAGGGTATCGGCGTGGCCGCTGCGCACTGCCGCGACCAGAGAATTGGTGGTGCCAAGATCGATGCCAACGGCACGTTTATGCTGATGAGGTGCGGCGCTCTGGCCGGGCTCGGCGATTTGCAGTAATGCCATGGGTAATCAAAATTCCAGCGTTAAAGGATCAAGACTCGAACAGTGAGTCTTCGAATCGTTCCAGCTCTTCGAGGAGCTTGTCGACAAACTTGAGTTTGCGGACGCAATCAGCCGCGATCAGATCATCACCAGCGGCAAGAGTCAGTGTCAGCTGTTGCATCAACAGCTGGTGATCATGCCCTATTTCCTGGCGAAAATCCTTGATGGCCCCCTCAGGGTCTGCTTCCCCTTTCAAGTCGGCCAGGCGCTCTCGCCACTCAAGTTGTTGCATCAGGAAGCTGGTGTCTTGCAGGGTTTGCTGCTCGCCACGAATATCGGTGCCTCGCAGGGAGAGCAGATACTCGGCTCGGCGCAGGGGCGTCTTGAGGGTGGTGTAGGCATCGTTGATCTGGGCGGCTCGTTGCACCGCAACCAGTTGTTCCCGCTCGGGCGCCGTGGCAAAACGATCGGGGTGGAACTGGGTTTGCAACTGACGGTAGGTGTCCGCCAGCTGACGGGTATCGAGCTCGAAGCCTTCAACCAGCCCAAACAGCTCGAAATGATTCATGCAAACCTCTTAGACACAGACGTTTTCACCGCCACCAAGCTCGCCAAAAACGCTGAACCGGGTGTTGTTGAACTGGTCGTTTTCGACCAGTTCAACCGGCAGTACATCATGTATGTCAAACCTGTCAGACACTGAAACTTTCGCCGCAACCACACTCGCCCTTGGCGTTGGGGTTATTGAACTGGAAGCCCTCATTGAGGCCTTCCTTGACGAAGTCCAGTTCGGTGCCATCCAGATGGATCAGGCTCTTGGCATCGACGATGATTCTGACACCGTTCTGCTCAAACACCTGATCTTCATCCGCCAGCTCATCGACAAACTCGAGCACATAGGCAAGACCCGAACAGCCGGTGGTCTTGACGCCGAGGCGAAGGCCTATGCCCTTGCCCCGGTTGGTCAGAAAAGAGGAAACCCGTGCCGCTGCGGCATCTGTCATGGTAATGGCCATACTGCTCTCCTGACCTTAGAGACCTTTCTTCTGCTTGTAATCGGCGATGGCGGCCTTGATGGCATCCTCAGCCAGAATGGAGCAGTGGATCTTCACCGGTGGCAGAGCCAGCTCTTCGGCGATGTCAGTGTTCTTGATGCCGGCGGCTTCGTCCAGGGTCTTGCCCTTGACCCACTCGGTCACGAGGGAGCTGGAGGCAATGGCGGAGCCACAGCCATAGGTCTTGAACTTGGCGTCTTCGATGATGCCGTCGTCGCTGATCTTCAGTTGCAGCTTCATCACGTCGCCACACGCCGGAGCACCAACCATACCGGTCGCTATGTTGGGATCGTTCTTGTCGAAGCCACCTACGTTGCGGGGATTCTCGTAGTGGTCGATTACTTTTTCACTGTAAGCCATATCTAACTCCTGCTAATTCCGTTGATCACAGACCCGATGGATCAGTGATGAGCCCATTCGACCGTGTTCAGATCGACGCCGTCTTTGTACATCTCCCACAGGGGAGACATCTCGCGCAGACGACCGATGGAGTCACGGATAAGCTTGATTGCGTAATCAATCTCTTCTTCTGTGGTAAAGCGACCCAGGCTGAAACGGATGGAGCTGTGCGCCAGCTCGTCGTTCAGGCCCAGCGCGCGCAGCACATAGGAGGGCTCCAGGCTGGCCGAGGTACAGGCCGAACCGGAAGAGACCGCCAGATCTTTCAGCGCCATGATCAGGGATTCCCCTTCCACATAAGCGAAGCTGACGTTGAGGTTGCCCGGTACACGCTGTTCCAGGTCACCGTTGATGTAGACGGCTTCAATATCCTTGATGCCATCCCACAGACGCTGACGCAGGGCCATGATGTGCTGGCCTTCGCTCGCCATCTCTTCTTTGGCGATACGGAAAGCTTCACCCATGCCAACGATCTGGTGAGTCGGCAGTGTGCCTGAACGCATGCCACGTTCGTGGCCACCACCGTGCATCTGGGCTTCCAGACGAACGCGGGGCTTGCGACGCACAAACAGGGCACCGATCCCTTTCGGGCCGTATACCTTGTGCGCAGAAACAGAGAGCAGGTCAACTTTCAGCGCTTCCACATCCACCGGGATCTTGCCCACGCTCTGGACTGCGTCCACGTGCAGCAAGATCTTGCGGGAGCGGCACAGCTCGCCGATGGCGGCAATGTTTTGCACCACGCCAATTTCGTTGTTGACGTGCATGATGCTCACCAAAATGGTGTCATCGCGCAGGGCGCCTTCGATCTGCTCCAGGGTGAACAGGCCGTTCGGCATCGGCTCGAGGTAAGTCACCTCATAGCCTTCACGCTCCAGCTGGCGACAAGTATCGAGTACTGCCTTGTGCTCTGTCTTGGAGGTGATGATGTGCTTGCCCTTGCCAGCATAAAAATGGGCAACGCCCTTGATGGCCAGGTTGTTGGATTCGGTCGCGCCGGAGGTAAAGACGATCTCGCGCGGGTCTGCACCGATCAGCTCTGCCACTTGATTACGGGCCAGGTCTACCGCCTCTTCGGCTTGCCAGCCAAAGCGGTGGGAACGGGAAGCTGGATTGCCGAACAGGCCATCCATGGTGAGACACTGCATCATTTTTTCTGCGACACGCGGGTCCACCGGACAGGTTGCCGAATAATCAAGGTAAATAGGCAGTTTCATGTTTTTCTCCGTTACAGCCAGGGTCACACATCGACCGGCTGTGGAAAGCACGTTTGTTTATAGTTGGACTTTCAAGCTCACATCGCCGTGTTCTACCCGATCAACCAGGGACAACACGGTTTTCATTTGTTCATCTTGCTTGCCGGCAATCCGGCGCACGTCCGCCTGACCCACCAGCTCAGCCAGGGTGATATCCCCCAAGAAGCTGGAAATACGCTCGCTGAGATCACGCCACAGGGAGTGAGTGAGACATTGGGTGCCGCCGTGGCAGCCGCCTTTGCCGAGACACTTGGTGGCATCAACCGACTCGTCGACTGCAGTGATCACCTGACCGACAGAGATAGCATCAGGGGCCAGACCGAGGCGATAACCACCGCCCGGACCACGCACACTGCTCACCAGACCATGCTTGCGCAGGCGGGCAAACAGTTGCTCGAGATAGGACAAGGAGATGCCCTGGCGCTCCGAAATATCAGCCAGGGGCACGGGCCCCTGCTCTGCATGCAACGCCACGTCGAGCATGGCAGTCACAGCGTAACGTCCTTTTGAGGTCAGTCTCATATGCCTTACCGTCTTGCGAACCAATCAATATGGGCACATGGTCACATACCCGACTAAAACAGTCAAGTATATGGTTGAGTAATACAGTCGGGTTTAATCCTGCGGCTTTAGCTTCTGGATCGAGGTCAGAATGCCGCGCAAAATATTGAGCTCTATCGCTTCCGGACGGGCCCGATTGAACAGGCGTCGCAGCTTGCTCATCACCTGACCCGGGTGGTCGTCGGCAATGAAGCCTGTTTTGAGCAGAGTCTGCTCCAGATGCTGATAAAAGCCTTCCAGCTGATGGGCGCTGGGATAATCCGCCTCGCTCTCCACCTCGGGAGCCTGCTCCTGCAGCCAGCACATCCGCACTTCATAGCAGATAGTCTGTACCGCCATGGCCAGATTGAGGGAGCTGTATTCCGGATTGGCCGGAATGGCCACATGGTAGTGGCATTTCTGCAGCTCATCGTTGGTCAGGCCGGTACGTTCACGGCCAAACACCAGGGCAACCGGATGTTTCATCCCCTCCCCCACGGCTTTTTCACCTGCTTCACGGGGATCCAGCATGGGCCAGCTCAGGGTGCGGGAACGGGCACTGGTGCCGATGACCAGGCCGCAGTCAGCAATGGCTTCATCCAGTGTCGATACGATACGGGCATTGGCGAGCACGTCACTGGCACCTGCAGCCAGCGCATGAGCGTTGTCATCTGGCAAGGTTTGCGGATCAACCAACACCAACCGGGTCAGCCCCATGGTCTTCATGGCGCGCGCCGCGGATCCCATGTTGCCTGTGTGAGAGGTGTTTACCAAAACGATACGAATCTGATCCAACATGCCCAGTCAATCTTCAGTCAAAAATGGCGCGCAATTGTAACATAGCCAATCGCTATTTTGGCACCGTAAATGGCGTCCCATTTCACAACAAAACCGTCATTTTGTAGAACAAAGCATCATTAGCCAACCAAGACGGCTGGCTAAACTTGGAGGATGGTGAAGGAAACGAATGGAAGCGACATGTGCCCACGCTGGCTTTATGAGAAGTTGCCTGCCTGCTATCTGTTGACGGCGGTCGGCATGATCGTGCTCACCGACTCTCCTTTGCTCTGGCTGGCAGGTGCCTTGCTGTTTGTGGCCGGTGCGGCGAGCTGGATGATGCGCTCCAGCTATCGGCGTACCGACCTGGTCATCTTTCCGACCAAGCGCTGGTTCCAGCCGGAATGGCTCTACGAGGCCCAGCCCTTTATCTGGCTGGCGCTGGGGTTGCTGCTCTCTCACCTCCCCAATGCCATGGCCCTGGTGGCCTTGCTTCCTTGTGCCTGGGCATGCCGCTGCCTGTGGGTGCGCAGTCACTACCGCCACCATGCCGCTGGCCTGGCTTCACACTTGAGACGGGATCCCACCCGTCGGCGCAGGGTGCGACTCCTGCGCTGACAGGGCGCGCGCCCCTTCGATAAAGGTGGCGAGATCCATCAGGGGATAGCGCATCAGCCTCGGCAAACCGTCCAGATCCAGGCTGTCCATCAGGTTCTTCACCTCCAATCCCAGCTCGGTATCCCCCTCAATCTTCAGCTTGCGCTGAAAGAAAAGGGAATCAGGATCCTCTTTGCGACCAGCGATCAGGATGAGGTCGTTGGTGGTACCGCTGAAACAGACATCCGCATGATCGCAATGGCGTGCCACCACCAGCTTTCCATCCTGTTCGCTGATAAACCAGCAAAGCTCGAGATCCGATACCTCGACTTTCAGCCATTTTCCGGCCAGAAACGCGAAGTCACCATCCTGGATGGCCTCCTTGAACACCCGCGCCAGCAGGCGCTCCATCAGGTTCTGCTGCAGGGTGAAAGGCACCAGTTTGAGGGGGTGACGCAAAAAGCGGGGGGCCTGTTCGACCAGACGACGTTGCAGTTGTTGAAACACGATGAACTCCCAAGTTTTTACGCATTCAAGCACAGGGTTGCACTCTGGATCCTGTTGGAAATCAAACTTGTGCCGACTTACCTCAAGAAGGGTAAAGCCACACAAAGCTGCCTCAGGTCAAAAAGTGGGAAGGCATCGATGAATACAATCGGGCCACTTTTGCATTTTTCCCCTCTCGGAGCGTACCCGATGGAATTACTCTGTCCGGCAGGCAGCTTGCCGGCACTGAAAACAGCCGTGGATAACGGGGCCGATGCGGTTTATATCGGCTTCAAGGATGACACCAATGCCCGCCACTTTGCCGGTCTCAACTTCACCGACAGCAAGCTGGAAAAGGCGGTGGACTACGTGCATCAACATGGCCGCAAGCTGCACATCGCCATCAATACCTTCGCCCACCCGGGCTCCGATACCAGATGGAAACAGGCAGTAGACAGGGGGGTTGCCCTGGGTGCAGATGCGCTGATCATCGCCGATCTCGCCGTGCTCGATTACGCCAGCCGCCATTATCCGGATATGGAGCTGCACGTTTCTGTGCAAGCCAGTGCCACCAATGCCGCCGCCATCCGCTTCTATCAGCAGCATTTCAACGTCGGCCGGGTGGTCTTGCCACGGGTGCTCTCCATGCACCAGGTCCGGCAGCTGGCCCGCGAGACCGATGTCGGCCTGGAAGTGTTCGCCTTCGGCAGCCTCTGCATCATGGCGGAGGGCCGCTGCTACCTATCCTCCTACATGACAGGGGAGAGCCCCAACACGGTCGGTGCCTGCTCCCCGGCCAAGTTCGTGCGCTGGGAAGAGACGCCACTGGGCCTCGAATCCCGCCTCAACGAGGTGCTGATCGACCGTTACGGATCGGGTGAAAATGCCGGTTACCCGACCCTGTGCAAGGGCCGCTTCGAGGTGGATGGCCAGACATACCATGCCCTGGAGGAGCCGACCAGCCTCAACACGCTGGGGCTCTTGCCAGAACTGTTCCAGACTGGGATCCAGTCGGTCAAGATCGAGGGGCGCCAGCGCAGCCCCGCCTACGTGGAGCAGGTCACCCGGGTCTGGCGCGCAGCCATCGACGCCTACCAGGCCAATCCCGAGGCCTACAGCGTCAAAGCCGAGTGGGATGCCCAGCTCGCCCGCGTCTCCGAGGGGAGTCAGACTACCCTGGGTGCCTATCATCGTCAGTGGCAATAAAGGAGCTCAACCACATGCAATTCTCTCTCGGGCCTCTGCTCTTCTACTGGCCCAAGGCCGACACCCAGGCCTTTTACGACGCCGCGGCACAGAGCCAGGCGGACATCATCTATCTGGGAGAAACCGTCTGCAGCAAGCGCCGCGAACTGAAAGTAGATGACTGGATCGCCCTCGCCCGCCAGGTAGCGACCTCGGGCAAGCAGGTGGTGCTCTCCACCCTGGCGCTGATCTCGGCCCCCTCCGAGCTCAAGGAGGTGAAACGGCTGGTCGACAATGGCGATCTCATGGTCGAGGCCAACGATCTCGGCACTGTGCAACTTGCCAGGGAGGCGGGGATCCCGTTTGTCTGCGGCCCGGCCATCAATGCCTACAACGCCGACGTGCTGCGCATGCTGCTCAAACAGGGGATGACACGCTGGGTGATGCCGGTGGAGCTGTCGCGCGACTGGTTGGTGCAGCTCAATCAGGATCTGGGCAGCGCTCGCCAGCAGTTCGAAGTGGAGGTGTTCGCCTACGGCCACCTGCCGCTCGCCTACTCGGCGCGCTGCTTCACCGCCCGCTCTCTCGACAAGCCCAAGGACAACTGCGAACTCGCCTGCATCCACTACCCCACAGGCCGGCTGGCCAACAGCCGCGAGGGGCAGAAGGTGTTCAATCTCAACGGTATCCAGACCCAGTCGGGTTATTGTTACAACCTGGGCAACGAGATCAGCGGCATGGACGGTTTGGTGGACGTGGTGCGCCTCTCCCCGGAGGGACTGGACACTCTTGAGATGTTGGCTCGCTTCAAGGCCAACCAGCAGGGGCAGGCCCCTCTGCCCCTGCAACAGGAGCGGGACTGCAACGGTTACTGGCGCCAGATCCCTGGCATGAGTCTGGTGGAATGACACAGCACCAATGCCGGACCTGAGCGCGGCGGCCACGGCTGCTGGTATCAAATATCCCTGGCATGAATCTGGTGGAATAACACAGCACCAATGCCGGATCTGGGCGCGGCGGCCACGGCGGCTGGTGTCAAATATCCCCGGCATGAGCCCTGATGGAGTAACGCCGTAGCAATACCAGCACACAGACAGCAAAAAGGCCTCATCAAGAGGCCTTTTTTACATCGCAGACACAGGCAAATCAGGAGGCCTGCTTGCTGCTCTTGCCCTGTGAGCTCTGGGCGCCCGGCGGCAAGGGTTTGCGCGCCATCAGCTCCAGCTCCAGCAGGGCGTATCTGTGCTCGATGAAGTCATACACGTTGTTGGCGAGCGCCAGCTTGAAGTAGCTGATGGCTTCCTTGCGGTTGCCCTTGGCCAGTTCAAACTTGCCCAGATAGAAGTAAGTTTCACACAGGCGCTCGGCGAGCTCCCGGTTATCCTTCACTCCTTTCACCACATTGCCCATCAACTGGGTGGCATTGAGCTCACCGGTATAGAGGCGAACCAGATCCCAGTTCCAGGCGTCGTCATCATACTTGTTGAGACGCTCGCGCATCCGGCTCATGGCAGCCGGCGCATTGAGCTTCTGCTCAGCCAGATAGAGCCACATCACCCGATACGGGTCTTCCGGCTGCGCTTCATAGAAGCGTTTCATGTCGGCGGCGGCCAGCTCGGGGCGATTACCGTAATAGAGTGCGATCCCGCGGTTGAGATAGGCATAGTCATAGTCGGGAGCCAGTTCGAGGGCGGAATCAAATGCCTCGTAAGCTTCGTCATAATTCTGCTGCTGCACCAGATAGACGCCGATGAAATTATAGGCCTCGGCAAAATCCGGTTTCTCCCGCAAGGCACGGTTGAAATCCAGCCTCGCCAGGGAACGCAAACCGACCCGATCAAACACCACGGCACGCTCATAAAACAGTTCGGCACGCTGCTCAGTGGTCAATTCCATCTCACCGAGCATCTGACCGAGTCGCGCCAACGCCAACTCGCTCTGGTAAGAGACCTGCAGGGGGGTCGCCAATACCAGTGAAGCGGGTTGCGGCTTAGGAACTTGAGGCGCTTTAACCTGACTGCTACTGCTGCAACCCCACATGGGGAGCAACAACAGGACACCAAGGAGGTATCCAATCCCTTTCCTGACGTTCAATGAACACTCCGACGCTTACGCTTGACCCCGCATATGGTAAAGGTCCACCGACACTTTGTCATGTGGCGGTTCCCCTCTCCCTCAAATAAATCAGGATTCGACAGGGTATCCGGCATCACACCAGCCCCGAAAACCGCCATCGACACTGACAATCCGGCTATAACCCATTTTTTGCAGATTTTCCGCCACCAGGATGGAGCGGAACCCCCCACCACAATAGAGATAGAGTTCAGTCTGCGGATCCGGATAGCGGGTCTCGATATCCCGTTCAATCACACCACGACCGAGGTAGGCAGCCCCTGGCAGGTGACCTCTGGCCCATTCGCTCTCTTCCCGCACGTCGATCAGGTGGAAGGCTCGCCCCTCATCCTGCCAGCGCTTTATCTGGTGCACGTCAGTCTCTTTCACCTGGGTGCGAATAGCCTCGACCAGGGCCAGAAAACGGGGATTATGTTGCATGGCTTGCTCCTTGCCTTGAGTAATAGGAGATCGATGATGGGGAGCATAATGACTCACCCGGCCCATAAGAGAAAGGGCGCCTCGCGGCGCCCTTGTCAATTACGGCAGGATTTCTTGCTGATCCGCGCCCTCTTTTTCCACCTGGGTCGGCAGCATGTGCTCCCGCTTGACCCCGAGGAACATGGCGAAGGCACTCGCCACATAGATGGATGAGTAGGTGCCGAAGGCCACCCCGATCACCATGGCGACCGAGAAACCGTGGATCAGCGGACCGCCCTTGAGCAGCAGCGCCAGCACCACCACGAACGTCAGACCCGAGGTGATGATGGTCCGGCTCAGAGTCTCTGTCATGGAGAGATCCAGGATGTACTCGGTATCCCCCTTGCGCACCTTGCGGAAGTTCTCCCGCAAGCGGTCAAACACCACTATGGTGTCGTTCAAGGAGTAACCCACCAGGGTCATCAGTGCCGCCAGCACGGTCAAATCGAACTCGTACTGGAAGTAGGCAAACACGCCAAGGGTGATGACCACGTCGTGCACCAGGGAAATAATGCCCCCCAATGCCAGACGCCATTCGAAGCGCACTGCCACGTAGATCAGGATACAGATGATGGAGGCCAGCATGGCCATCGCACCGTCTGTTGCCAGTTCGTCACCCACTGAGGGGCCAACAAACTCGACGCGCTTGAGCACGGCACCCTGATCAAGCCGCTTGGCGGCCGCCAGCACTTCATTACCCTGCTGCTCCACCTTGACCCCCTCTTTCGGGGTCAGGCGAAACAGCACGTCGCGACTGGAGCCGAAGTGTTGCAGGGTTGCCCCTTCAATCTTCTGCTCATCCAGCACCTCGTGGATCTTGTCCAGGCTCACCGATTGCTGGAACCCCACCTCGATAGTGGTACCACCGGTAAAGTCCAGCCCCCAGTTCAGACCCCGATCGAACAGGAAGAACAGGGAGATCACCATCAGCAGGGCAGAGAAAACCACACCCGGCTTGGCATAGCGCATAAACGGGATAGGTTTTTCAAAATGTAGAATCTGAAACATGTCTCTTCCTTAGATCGGCAGCTTGTCGATGCGCCGTCCACCCCAGCCCAGGTTGATAATGGCGCGGGATACTGTGATGGCAGTAAACATGGAAGCACTCAGACCGATACCCAGCGTCAGGGCGAAGCCCTTGATGGCGCCAGTGCCGATACCGAACAGGATCACACAGGTGATGAGCGAGGTGACGTTGGAGTCAGCGATGGTCGAGAATGCACGATCAAAGCCCAGATGAATGGCCTGCTGTACCCCGCGACCGTTGCGGATCTCTTCCCGAATACGCTCATAGATCAACACGTTGGCATCCACCGCCATCCCCAGCGTCAAGACGATACCGGCAATGCCCGGCAGTGTCATGGTGGCTCCGGGGATCATGGACATGATACCGACGATCAGTACCAGGTTCATGGTGAGCGCCAGATTGGCCACCCAGCCGAACGCGCGGTAGTAGATCCCCATGAACAGCACAATAACCAGCATGGCCCAGCCGATGGCTTCCATACCGCTGTCGATGTTCTGCTGACCCAGGCTTGGGCCAATGGTCCGCTCTTCAACGATCTGGATGGGTGCAATGAGGGCACCGGCACGCAACAGCAGCGCCAGGTTGTGGGCTTCGTTGGCATTGTCGATACCCGTGATGCGGAACTGGCTGCCAAGGCGCGACTGGATAGTGGCGACGTTGATCACCTCTTCCTGTTTGCGGAACTTGCGCTTGCCATCCGGACCCGGTTGACCGACAGGCTTGTATTCAATGAAGACGGTGGCCATGCCTTTACCGACGTTGTCCTTGGTAAAGTTGGCCATCTTGTTGCCACCCTGGCCATCAAGCTTGATGTTGACCTGGGGACGGCTGTACTCATCGAAACCGGACTGGGCACCCACTATGTGGTCACCGGTCAGGATCACCCGCTTTTGCAGCACAACGGGGCGACCGTTGCGGTCGTTGTACACCTTGGAACTCGGCGGTACACGGCCGTCGGCCGCGGCCTGAATATCGGCCGTTTCATCGACCATATGGAATTCCAGGGTCGCGGTCGCACCCAGGATCTCCTTGGCACGGGCCGTATCCTGAATACCGGGCAGTTCCACCACGATGCGCTCGGCACCTTGCTGTTGTACCAGCGGCTCAGCCACCCCCAGTTCATTCACCCGGTTGCGGATGATGGTGATGTTCTGCTCGAGGGCGTACTTTTTCACTTCCTTGATTTTGGCTTCACTCAAACCAGCCAGCAGGATGAACTCATCCCCCTTCTGCTCTGTGGTGAAGGTCAAATCCGGATTCTGGCGACGCAGGTGAGACACAGCCTTAGCTTGATCCGCTTCATCACGGAACAGAACCTGTACCTGATCACCGACCCGACGTACGCCGGAGTAACGGATCTTCTGGGTACGCAGCTCGGTGCGAAAATCCTGCACCATCTGCTCTTGCTGCTTGGTCAGTGCTTCCGCCATGTCCACTTCCATCAGAAAGTGCACACCGCCACGCAGGTCAAGACCCAGCTTCAGGGGGGCCGCACCGATGGCTTCAAGCCAGGCGGGGGTAGAAGGCGCCAGGTTAAGGGCAGTAATGAAATTATCGCCAAGCTTGCTGGCAACGACATCACGCGCCTTGAGCTGATCTTCAGTGTTCTTGAAGCGGATCAGAATGAAGCCGTGCTCGAACGCAGCATGTTTGACCGGGATCTGAGCCGCCTCGAGCGTCTCCTTCACTTGATCAAGCGTCTCTAACTTGACTTCGGCACCACGGCTGGCAGAAATCTGCAAGGCTGGGTCTTCGCCGTAAAGATTGGGGGCTGCATATAGAAAACCGATGGCGATCACGAAGACCACCATCAGGTATTTCCACAGCGGATAGCGATTTAACACGCTGTGCTCCTCAGGAGATTAAAGGGACTGGATAGAACCCTTGGGCAGTACGGCAGAGACGAAGTCACGCTTGATGGTGACCTGGGTCTGATCGTTCAGGGACAGCACAATATATTCGCTATCGGCGGACACTTTGGCGATCTTGCCAACCAGGCCACCTGAGGTGAGTACTTCATCACCCTTGGCCAGGGAGCTCATCAGGTTGCGGTGATCCTTGGCGCGCTTGGCCTGGGGACGATAGATCATGAAGTAGAAAATAAGACCGAACACGGCCAGCATGATGATCATTTCCATACCACCACCCTGTGCACCCGGAACTGCGCCTTCTGCATACGCCTTGGAGATAATGCTCATTTAACAACCTCTTATTTGATGTAGATTTGATAACTAACTTATATGTCGTTGTTATTTCACGTCATTTTCAGCTAACGGAGGCACAGGCTTCCCTTGCCGACGGTAAAACTCAGTTACAAAGTCGTCTAATTTACCCTGCTCGATCGCGTCCCGCAAACCCTGCATCACACGCTGGTAATAACGCAGGTTGTGAATGGTGTTCAGACGGGCACCGAGGATCTCGTTGCACTTGTCCAGATGATACAGATAGCTGCGGGTGTAGTTCTTGCAGGTGTAGCAATCGCAGTCCGCATCCAGGGTACTGGTGTCACTGCGATACTTGGCGTTGCGGATCTTGACCACCCCATCCGTGGTGAACAGATGGCCATTGCGGGCATTGCGGGTCGGCATCACGCAGTCGAACATGTCGACTCCACGGCGCACCCCTTCCACCAGATCTTCCGGTTTGCCCACGCCCATCAGGTAACGCGGCTTGTCAGCCGGAATTTTCGGGCAGACGTGCTCGAGGATCCTGTGCATGTCTTCCTTCGGCTCACCCACCGCCAGACCGCCAACCGCATAACCGTCGAAGCCGATCTCCAGCAGGCCGTTGAGGGACACATCCCGCAACTCTTCATACACGGAACCCTGAATGATACCGAACAGGGCGTTCTTGTTGCCCAAAGCATCAAACTTGTCGCGGGAGCGCTTGCCCCAGCGCAGGGACATCTCCATGGACTTGCGCGCTTCTTCGTAAGTGGCCGGGTACGGGGTGCACTCGTCGAAGATCATCACGATATCGGAACCCAGATCGTACTGGATCTCCATGGATTTCTCGGGGTCCAGGAAGATCTTCTCGCCATTGATGGGGTGACGGAAGTGCACGCCCGCCTCGGTGATCTTGCGAATGTGCCCCAGGCTGAACACCTGGAAACCACCCGAGTCGGTCAGGATCGGGCCCTGCCAGTTCATGAAGTCGTGCAGATCGCCGTGGGCGCGCATCACTTCCTGCCCCGGCCGCAGCCAGAGGTGGAAGGTGTTGCCAAGCAGGATCTCGGCGCCGGTCTCGCGTACTTCTTCCGGGGTCATCCCCTTGACGGTGCCATAGGTACCGACCGGCATGAAGGCGGGAGTCTGCACAGTGCCACGTTCGAAGACCAGTTGACCGCGACGGGCACGGCCGTCGGTGGTTTTCAGTTCAAATTTCATTGCTACCTCGTTGCGTCAGAGAAACAGTCTGACAATAGAGAGCCCGAAGGCCCGGTATAAAGGGCGAGGCTTATGCCACCACCCGGCGACGGGTGACGAACATGGCGTCCCCGTAGCTGAAGAAACGGTACTGCTCGGCCACGGCCGCCTGATAGGCCGCCATCACGTGATCGTACCCGGCGAAGGCGCTGACCAACATGATCAGGGTCGACTCCGGCAGATGGAAGTTGGTGACCATGGCATCGACTACCTGAAACTGGTAGCCGGGGAAGATGAAGATGTCGGTGTCGCTGAAAAAGGGCGCCAGCGGCTTGCCCTGGGCCAGACTTGCCTTGGCTGCGCTCTCCAGGGAGCGTACCGAGGTGGTGCCCACCGCAATCACCCGGCCACCCCGGGCGCGAGTTGCGGCTATGGCATCCACCACCTCCTGCGGCACTTCGGCATACTCCGAGTGCATGTGGTGATCTTCAATCTTGTCCACCCGCACCGGCTGGAAGGTCCCCGCCCCGACATGCAGGGTGACGAAGGCCGTTTCAACCCCCTTGGCGCGGATCTTTGCCAGCAGCGGCTCATCGAAGTGCAGGCCGGCGGTCGGCGCCGCCACGGCACCCGGTTTCTGATTGTAAACGGTCTGGTAGCGCTCCTTGTCGGCGTCCTCATCGGGCCTGTCGATATAAGGCGGCAGCGGCATGTGGCCTATGGCTTCCAAAATCTCCAGCACGGGGCGCGGGTCGAGGAAATGGATCTCGAACAGGGCATCGTGGCGGGCCCGCATCTCGGCTTCCACCCCACCATCCATGATCATCCGGGTGCCCGGCTTGGGCGCCTTGGAGGCCCGCACGTGAGCCAGCACGCTGTGTTCGTCCAGGATGCGCTCCACCAGCACCTCCAGCTTGCCGCCGCTGGCCTTCTGGCCAAACATGCGCGCCGGAATGACACGGGTGTTGTTGAATACCAGCAGATCGCCGGGGTTGAGCTGGTCCAGCACATCCACAAATTGACCATGGCGCAGGGCGCCGCTTTGACCATCGAGCTGCAACAGGCGGCTGGCGGTGCGCTCTGCCATCGGATAGCGGGCAATCAGCTCGTCTGGCAGATCAAAATGAAAATCGGATACTTGCATCTTTCACCTCGGGGGAATCGGCGACTAGTCTAGTTATCCCCCTCTTCCAAGGCAACCCAAAAGACCAAAAACCCAAGAGAGACAAGGGATAGCGAGCAATATTGCGACATCCATCCGGTTAATGATTCTTTAATGATCTGTATTGACCCTGATCATGTTTTACCTGCGGGGGCTGGGCTAGGGTGAAAGCAGATACACAAGGAGGCCCACCATGATGACCTTATCCGAGATCATGACAGAACATCCCTTCACTCTGGGTCCGGAAAATAGCGTCAAGCAGGCGATGGATCTGATGCAGCAGGAGCGGATCCGCCATATTCCCATCGTCGACGAACACCATCATCTGCTGGGTCTGGTCACCCTCACCGACATCCTGGCCACCCGCGAGTCCAAACTGCTGCTCATCAACCCGGAGCGGGAGGCGGAATTCACCGACAGTGTCCAGCTCGACGAGATCATGACCCGCCAGGTGGCGAGCGTGGATCCTCACGCCGGCATCAAAGAGGCGGCCCTCTACCTGCAGCGCCACAAATATGGCTGCCTGCCGGTTCTCAAGGGGCGCAAGCTGATCGGCATAGTGACAGAGTCGGATTTCATTGCGGTCGCCATCAACTTGCTCGAACTGATGGAGGAACAGGATCCACCCAGCGACTTCTGATCTAAAAATAATGTAATAAAATTACAATAAAAGCGTTTTCGGCATATTAAATCGACATTAAAGCTGAAAGACTTTCATTTTGATTGAAAATTTACACCACAACCTTGCTTTGTGATCTGCATCACACTATTATCTCCCCCATGCAATAGTTGCCGAGGGGGAGACGAGGGATTGTGCACCCAGCCTCTTCCTCTCATATGTCTGCAAGTTTGCACACCCCGTAGTTAGTCTTTGCTGTAAAGCTTTTGTTTATATAGCCATTCCTTGTTTGATGACCCGGCCTTGTCATAGCGACAACGCCGGGATTTTTTTATCTGCACTATCCTGCCCGGCCTTGCCCTTCCTGCTCCCATTGCGTAGCACGCCACTGCACCGTCCTGCCGCCTCACAAAACAAATAGCCATTCGGACCTTGAAAAGCCGATGTGCCGCACAGATGTTGAACCTCGACAAGGAGTTACCTCTGTACGCCAGAGATATTCATGTTAGGTACAGCAGCGATAGGTTATCTAATAGATAGATTGAAGTGATTCAATTTTGCGGCTTTAATCGATTAAGAAAAGCCCCTATGATGAATCCATCGAACGTTAAACGCCTGGTCCGGACAGACTCTTCAATACCAGACAGGCACATGTACATCACCAAGGAGCTAATACATGTCTACCTATATCAACACTGAAATCAAGCCGTTCAACGCCACCGCCTACCACAATGGCAAGTTCGTTCAGGTGTCTGACGCAGACCTGAAAGGCAAGTGGTCCGTGGTGTTCTTCTACCCGGCTGACTTCACCTTCGTTTGCCCGACCGAGCTGGGTGACCTGGCTGACAACTACGCCGAATTCCAGAAGCTGGGCGTCGAGATCTACTCCGTCTCCACCGACACCCACTTCACTCACAAGGCGTGGCATGACACTTCCGACACCATCCAGAAGATCCAGTATCCGATGATTGGTGACCCGACCGGCGCCATCACCCGCAACTTCGGCGTCATGATCGAAGAAGCTGGCCTGGCTGACCGTGGCACCTTCGTTATCGACCCGCAAGGCATCATCCAGATCGTTGAGATCAACGCTGGCGGTATCGGTCGTGACGCTCTGGAACTGCTGCGCAAGGTCAAAGCGGCCCAGTACGTAGCTTCCCACCCGGGTGAAGTGTGCCCGGCCAAGTGGAAAGAAGGCGACGCCACCCTGGCCCCGTCCCTGGATCTGGTAGGCAAAATCTAAGCCTCCCGCTTCCAAGACCGGCCCATTCAAGGGCCGGTCTGCTTTCTGGCCTCCTCTTGGAGCATCAGGCCAGTCATCGCCGACCCGCAATCATTAAGAAGGAATTCGAAGATGTTGGATACCAACCTCAAACAACAGCTGAACACCTATCTGCAGTACATCGTCAATCCCATCGAGATCAGCGTGTCCGGCAACGACAGTGACAAATCCGCAGAGCTGCTGGCATTGGCCCGCGAGATCAGCGAGATGTCCCCAAAAATTGCCATGACTGATGGCAGTAATGCCCGCAAGCCTTCCATGAGCGTTGCACCACAGGGCCAAGCCCCGCGCGTTCATTTTGCCGGCATCCCCATGGGTCATGAATTTACCTCTCTGGTGCTCGCCTTGCTGCAAAGCGGCGGCCACCCTTCCAAGACAGATCCGGCCGTACTGGAGCAGATCAAGCAGCTGAAGGGCGAGTTTCACTTCGAGACCTATATCTCCCTCTCCTGCCACAACTGCCCGGACGTGGTACAGGCGCTGAACCTGATGGCGACCCTGAATCCCGGTATCACCCACACCATGATCGACGGAGCCCTGTTCCAGGACGAAGTGAACGAGCGCCAGATCATGGCGGTGCCGAACGTCTACATGAACGGTCAGCCGTTCAGCCAGGGCCGTATCTCGCTGGAAGAGATCATTGCCAAGCTCGATACCGGTGCGGCCGATCGCAAGGCCGCCGAACTGAGCGAAAAAGCCCCCTATGACGTGCTGGTAGTGGGTGGTGGCCCGGCTGGTGCCGCAGCAGCCATCTATGCCGCCCGTAAAGGTATTCGTACCGCCATCGTCGCAGAGCGTTTTGGTGGTCAGGTGATGGACACGGTCGGGATCGAGAACTTCATCTCCGTGCCCTACACCGAAGGTCCCAAGCTGGCCGCAAGCCTGGAGCAGCACGTCAAGCAGTACGGTGTGGAAGTGATCACCGAGCAGCGTGCCGCCGCCATCAGCAAGGACGGCTATGTGAATGTGGAGCTGGCCTCTGGTGCCACCCTCAAGAGTCGCGCCGTGATCCTGGCGACCGGTGCCCGCTGGCGTGACCTGAACGTGCCGGGCGAGCTCGAGTACCGCACCAAGGGCGTGGCCTACTGCCCCCACTGCGACGGTCCCTTCTTCAAGGGCAAGCGCGTGGCAGTGATCGGTGGTGGTAACTCCGGTATCGAAGCAGCCATCGATCTCGCCGGCATCGTCGAGCACGTCACAGTGGTGGAATTTGCCGATACCCTGCGCGCCGACGAAGTGCTGCAGAAGAAAGCCCGCTCCATGGGCAACATCGACATCATCATGAGCGCCCGCACCACCGAAGTGATCGGTGATGGCAGCAAGGTGGTGGGGATGGATTATGAAGATCGCACCACGGGTGAAATCAAGCACCTGGCGGTGGCTGGCATCTTCGTCCAGATCGGACTGGTGCCGAACACCGAGTTCCTCAAGGGGAGCGAGGTGGCACTGACCCGCTTCGGCGAGATCGAGATCGACACCAAGGGCGCCACTTCCCTGCCTGGTGTCTATGCTGCCGGTGACGCCACTACAGTGCCGTTCAAGCAGATCATCATCTCCATGGGAGCCGGTGCAACCGCAGCGCTGGGTGCATTTGATTACCTCATCCGCAATGCGGCGCCGGAAGCGGCAGAAACATCCGCCAAGGCTGATGCCGTAACCGCCTGATAATGGCCCTCGTGCCAGTAAAAAGCCGACTCTCTGGAGTCGGCTTTTTCATTCGTGTTATTCACCAAGCGCTAGTTGGCCTTCACATCCTCCGCCTCGGGCGTGGCAAAAGTCGCAGGCACAGCTTCCCCTTCCAGATCCGTTCTCGGCTCCAGCTCCGCTGTCATGGGGGTATTGGGCGGTACCGGCATGAACACCTGATGCTCGGCCAGCGGAATGGGGGCCCGCTGCCGCTTGCGCCAGCCCAGATACGCCGTCAGCAGGGCGCCGCACAGGGCAAAGTAGACAAACAGCCCCTGTGGCCCGAACTGCATCATGACAAAAGGCGCCAGCAATGGTCCTATCATGGCACCCAAACTGTAGGCGAGCAGCAACCCCTGATTGGCGCCCAACACCTGATCCGGGCGCAGCTCATCGCAGGCATGGCTCAGGCTCAGGGGATAAATGGAGAACGCCATCCCCCCCAGCAAGAACACCAGGACGCCGGCGATCGGCTCGCGCCAATCCTCGGGCAACAACACCATCAGCAAAGCGAGCAGGGTCAGCACGGCACTGAGCAGCAGGATCACCAGCCGCCGGTCATAGCGATCAGAGATGCGGCCAATGGGATACTGCAGGCACATGCCCCCCAGGATCACCAGCGCCATCATGTCCGCCACCCGCGAAAGCGAAGCCCCGCTGTCGGTAAAATAAAGCGGCAACAGACCGTAGATGGCACCGAGGATAAGACCGGAGGTGAAGCTGCTGCCCATGCCCGCCGGGGTGAGCCGCACCAGCTCAATCACCCCGACCGGTTGCGGCACCACCATGGCCGGTGTGGCCACCCGGGAGAGCGCAAGCGGCACCACCGACAGGGTGGCCGCCATGGCACACAGGGCAAACGGTGTCAGCACCATGGGATCCACCCACTTGAGCACCAATTGGCCCATGGCCAGTGAGCCGTAGAGCAGTATCATGTAGAGCGACATCAGCCGCCCCCGGTTGGCCGGGGAACTAGAGACCAGCATCCAGGACTCCAGCACCACGAACAGACCGCCGGTGGCAAAGCCCCCCACTAGCCGCAGCGCCGCCCAGCTGACGGGTTCCACCACCATGCCGTGCAGCAGGAACAGAAAACAGAGCAGGGAGGCATAAGCCGCATAGGCCCGGATATGACCCACCCGGATAATGAGGCGCGCATTGACGAAAGCGCCCAGCACCAGACCGCCAAAATAGGCAGCCGACACCAGGCCTATGGCTTGCACCGACACCTGCTCGGCCGAGAGGCGCACCGTCAGCAGGGTATTGAACATGCCGTGGCCCAGGATAAAAATCACCAGACTGGCCAAGGGTGACAACAACCTTGTGAGTGACATTGGGTCTCCCTGTGTGGCTCATTAATGAGCTAAACAGTCATGGTACCGCTTGCTTCCTGCCCACATCAACCCAACCGGCCCTGCAAGGGGCGCGCTATCCTTGATGAGCCCCCTCCTTGAGGTAACAAATATGAAAACCAAACTGTTGATGATCGGCCTGCTCTTTGTCGGCAACGCCCTCGCCTTTCACTGCCCTGCAGACATGAAGAGCATCGATGACGCCCTCGCCAAAGGCCCGGCCCTCAGTGCAGAGCAACTGGCCGAGGTGAAAAGGCTGCGCGCCGAAGGGGAAACCCTGCACAAGGCAGGCAAGCATCAGGCGTCCGTCGATACCCTGGCCAAAGCCCTGGCCCTGCTTGCACCGGCCAGGTCCTGACGCAACCCGAGGCTGGGAAGACTCCGGCGTGATGTCATGTCAGACATGCGCCACAAACAACAAGGCCACCCGCTGGGGTGGCCTTGGTTTTATCGGGTAGCTAACCCTCATTCACTCTGCGCCGCTATTACTTGGCGTAATCCTCGGTCGGGATGCAGGAGCAGAACAGGTTGCGATCGCCGTAGACATCGTCGATGCGATTCACTGACGGCCACAGCTTGGCTGCACGTACTGCATCGGACGGGAAGACCGCCTCGGCCCGGCTGTAGCCTCGCGACCACTCTGCATCCATCACGTCATCCTGGGTATGGGGCGCGTTGACCAGCGGGTTGTCGGTCAGGCTCCAGTGACCGTCCTGCACCTTGGCAATCTCGGCACGGATGGCGGTCATCGCCTCGACGAAGCGATCCAGCTCGCGCTTGGATTCGGATTCGGTCGGCTCGACCATCAGGGTGCCCGCCACCGGGAAGCTCATGGTCGGCGCGTGGAAGCCGTAGTCCATCAGCCGCTTGGCCACGTCCATCTCGCTGATGCCGGACGCCTCTTTCAGCGGACGGATATCCAGGATGCACTCGTGAGCCACCCGGCCGTTGCGCCCGGAATAGAGCACGGGGAAGGATTCACCCAGCTTCTTGGCCAGATAGTTGGCGTTGAGGATGGCCACCTGAGTGGATTTTTTAAGCCCCTCGTCGCCCAGCATGGCGATGTACATCCAGCTGATGGGCAGGATGCTGGCCGAGCCGAACGGAGCAGCCGACACGGCGCCGTTGTTGCGGCTCTCCTTGTCGGTCTTGACCACGGCGTGGCCGGCCACAAAGGGTGCCAGGTGTTTCTTCACGCCGATGGGGCCCATGCCCGGACCGCCACCACCGTGAGGGATGGCGAAGGTCTTGTGCAGGTTGAGGTGGGACACGTCCGCCCCGATAAAGCCCGGCGCCGTGAGGCCCACTTGGGCGTTCATGTTGGCACCGTCGAGGTAGACCTGACCACCGTGCTGATGAACGATGTCGCACACCTCCTTGATGGTCTCCTCGTACACCCCGTGGGTGGAGGGGTAGGTCACCATCAGACAGCTAAGCTTCTCCCCCGCCTCAGCCGCCTTGGCGCGCAGGTCGTCGAGATCCACGTTGCCGGACTTGTCACACGCGGTGACGATGACTCGCAGCCCCGCCATCTGGGCTGAGGCCGGGTTGGTGCCGTGGGCAGAGGCCGGTATGAGGCAGATATCGCGATGACCGTCGCCACGGGACTCGTGGTACTTCTTGATGGCGAGCAAGCCTGCGTATTCACCCTGGGCGCCAGAGTTGGGCTGCATGCAGACCGCATCGTAACCTGTCACCTTCACCAGCCAGTCTTCGAGGTCTGCCAGCAGCAGCTGGTAGCCCTTGGCCTGGGCCAGCGGAGCGAAGGGGTGCAGCTTGCCGAACTCGGGCCAGGTCACCGGGATCATCTCGGCGGTGGCGTTGAGCTTCATGGTGCAAGAACCCAGGGAAATCATGGCGTAGTTGAGCGCCAGATCTTTCGCCTCGAGACGGTGGATGTAACGCAGCATCTCGGTCTCGGAGTGATACTTGTTGAACACCTCGTGGGTCAGCACGGCGTCGGTGCGCAGCAGATCCTGCGGGATGCCCTGATGGGTCTGGGCCGCCTTGTCGAGCTCCTCCACGTCCAGGCCGTGGCCCTTGCCGAGGAAGAGATCAAACAGCTCGGCCACATCGGCGCGGGTAGTAGTCTCGGAGAGGGACACACCCACGGCACCATCCAGATCGGCCCGCAGGTTGATGCCCAGCCCTTCGGCCTTGGCGATCAGTGCCACCTTGTCGCCCGTCAGTACGGTAAGCGTATCGAACCAGCTGGCGTGTTTAAGGGCCACGCCCTTGGTTTTAAGCCCCAGCGCCAGGATGCTGGTGAGACGGTGCACGCGGGAGGCGATGGTTTTCAACCCCACGGGGCCGTGGTAGACGGCGTAGAAGCTCGCCATGTTGGCCAGCAGCACTTGGGCGGTACAGATGTTCGAGTTCGCTTTCTCGCGGCGGATATGTTGCTCGCGGGTCTGCATCGCCATACGCAGGGCACTCTTGCCGCGGGCGTCCTTGGAAACGCCTATGATGCGACCCGGCATGGAGCGTTTGTAGGCATCGCGAGTGGCGAAGAAGGCGGCGTGAGGGCCACCGTAACCCATGGGCACGCCGAAGCGCTGGGCGGAGCCGAACACCACGTCGGCGCCCAGTTCACCTGGGGATTTGAGCAACAGCAAGGAGAGCAGGTCGGCACTGACGCAGGCCAGCCCCTTCTGGGCTTGCACGGCGGCGACCAGTGCCCGTACATCCTTCACTTCCCCCGTGGTGGTGGGATACTGGAACAGGGCACCGAACACCTCTTCGCTCACCGCCTCGCTGGCAGGGCCGACGGCCACGTCGAAGCCAAAGTGCACGGCACGCTCCTTGACCACATCGATCACCTGGGGATGCACATCATCGGCCACGAAGAAGAGATGAGACTTGGACTTGGCCATGCGCTTGGCCAGCGCCATGGCTTCGGCAGCGGCGGTGGCTTCATCCAGCAGGGAGGCGCTGGCGAGATCCATGCCGGTCAAGTCCAGCGTGAGCTGCTGGAAGTTGAGCAGGGCTTCGAGGCGGCCCTGAGCCAGCTCAGGCTGATACGGGGTGTAGGCGGTATACCAGCCCGGGTTTTCCAGCACGTTGCGCAAGATGACATGGGGTACATGGGTATCGTGATAACCCATGCCGATGTAGCTCTTGGCAATCTTGTTCTGGGCGGCGTAGCCCTTGAGCTTGGCCAGTGCCTCCACTTCGGTCATGGAAGCACCAATGCCAAGCGGGCCCGGACGGCGAATGGCGGCGGGGACCGTCTGCTCAATCAGGTCATCCAGACTCTCGGCGCCCACCTCGGCCAGCAGCACACGCAGCTCTTCCTCACCCGGGCCTATGTGGCGGCGGATGAAATCGGTTTTTTGTTCGAGTTCAAACAGTGACTGGGTCATTTCCCTATTCCTGGTAATAAGTCCTGGTAACCAAGACCTGATGTTCCTGATAGCCGGCTGATACCGACTCCACTCATGTTCTGAATACCGCAGGCAGTGTGCACAGTGCGGTACCGGATGCTGCGACAGCATCGACAGGGGGTCACCTTGTTGCGCATAACCTGGCGCACAAACAAACTGGCCCGATGGCAGGCCATGCCTGCAAGCGGCGGGCGCGGGCGACTTCACCCTGATGCCGGCCGGAACGGGTCCGGCTGGCAGACATACAAACGGGCCCTGCCGTGTTGGCAGGGCCCGGGGGCATTACTCTTCGTCCACCAGGTTCTGGTAGCCTTCGGCATCCAGCAGGTTGGCGAGCTCACCCGCATCGTCCAGCTTGATGCGGAACAGCCAGCCAGCGCCGTAGGGGTCTGAGTTGACCAGCTCAGGGCTGCCTTCCAGCTCTTCGTTGATGGCAACAATCTCGCCACTCACAGGGCTGTAGATGTCAGAGGCGGCCTTGACCGACTCGGCCACGGCGCAGTCATCACCGGCACCAATTTGCTTGCCCACTTCCGGCAGGTCGACAAATACCATGTCTCCCAGCAGATCCTGGGCGTGCTCTGTGATACCGACCACGGCCTCGCCGTTGGCTTCAACACGGATCCACTCGTGGGAGGTGGCATATTTCAGTTCGCTCGGGATATGGCTCATTTGTGCTTCCTTATTCACTTGGATCACTTGTACCTGGAGGGGGTACAAGGGGTACTGGCGAAGGCGATCCCCTTCGCCGCAATGGGGCTGTTACACCAGTTTCTGGCCGTTGCGCACGAAAGCGGGCTTGGTGACCTTGACGGTGACCAGCTTCTTGCGGATCTCCACCTCGGCCTGCTCGCCGATATCGCGGGGCACCCGCGCCAAGGCAATACTGTAACCCAGGGTCGGCGAGAAAGAGCCGGAGGTGATCACACCTTCCCGTTTCTCGCCGCTGGCGGTGGTGAAGGTGACTGGCATGCCGGCACGCAGTACGCCCTTCTCTTCCATCACCAGACCGACCTGCTTGGGCTGGGTACCCGCCGCTTTTTGTGCTTCCAGCGCGGCGCGACCGATAAACTGGCGGGAGGCCGGTTCGAAGGCCAGGGTCCAGGCCATGTTGGCGGCGAGCGGGCTGATGCTTTCGTCCATATCCTGGCTGTAGAGGTTCATGCCGGCTTCGAGACGCAGGGTATCCCGCGCTCCCAGCCCGCAAGGGGCAACGCCATTATCCAGCAGCGCCTGCCACAGGTCGCACGCCTTCTCTTGCGGCACCACGATTTCATAACCGTCTTCACCTGTGTAACCTGTGGTGGCGATAAAGAGATCCCCTGCCTGCACGCCGAAGAAGGGCTTCATGCCTTCCACTGCCGCGTTCTGCTCAGGGGTGAATACCTTGGCCGCCTTGGCCTTGGCGTTGGGGCCCTGCACCGCGATCATGGCGAGCACGGGACGTTCGGTCACGCTCACGGCAAAATCGATGGCGTGGTGGCGGATCCAGGCCAGATCCTTCTCGCGAGTGGCGGAGTTCACCACCAGACGGTAGAAGGTATCGGTCAGATAATAGGTAATGAGGTCATCGATGACGCCGCCATCGGGGTTGAGCATGCCGCTGTAGAGGGCCTTGCCCGGGACAGTGAGTTTGGCCACGTCGTTGGCCAGCAGGTGTTGCAGGAAGGCTTTGACCCGTTCGCCGGTCAAGTCGACTATGGTCATGTGGGAGACGTCGAACATGCCGGCATCGGTGCGCACCGCGTGGTGCTCTTCCAGCTGGGAGCCGTAGTTGATGGGCATTTCCCAACCGTGGAAGTCCACCATTTTGGCGCCGGCTTCCAGGTGCTTGGGATGCAGTACTGTAGTCTGGATCATCGCTGTGTTTCCTTAAGCGTTCGCGACAACACTCGCAATCCGCCTTCCTCTGACAGCCAACAGTACGGTCAATCGCCTGTGCAACAGAAAGAGAAGAGACAGTCGGAGTCTGTGCTCGTTCCAGCCCCGCGGGGCAAGAGTGATTCCTTGAACGCAGCGGATTATATGACAAGAGGGCGAGCACGCCGCTCAAAAAAAACTAATCCACCGCCAGTAAACAGACCCCAGACACTAAGGTAAAAACAGTGATAAAAACAGTCGAACAGCGACTCACACGAGATTAAATTTTGATTTTTACCGTTTCGTCACAATTTGAAGAAAAACGTTTCGCCTGCTACCCAGATTAAAGGCTGATGCCCAAAATGGGTCATCAGCCTCATCACATTAGTTTTGTTGTAAAAAAACCTGAGTAGTATTAGATTTTTTCACCCTTGGCCAGCGCGGGCAGTTCACCATCGAGCCCCATGGCCGCCCGGATCACCCCCTGCTTGAGCGGCGCCAGCGCATCGAAGGCGCACAATCCCACCCCGCGTACCAGCTTCTTGAGGGGGTTGGCCCCGCTGAACAGTCGCTTGAGCCCTTCCATCGCCGCCAGCATGCGGGCCGCCTCGCTCTTTCGCCAACGCTCGTAGCCGCGCAGGTTGGCCAGCAGACCGATATCAATGCCAGCACGCTGACTCTGCACTATCTGCTCGGCCAGCGCGGCGGCATCCAGCAGGCCGAGGTTGACCCCCTGCCCCGCCAGCGGATGTATGGTATGGGCCGCATCCCCCACCAGTACCAGCCGCTCGCGGGCGAAGTCGCGGGCATAGCGGGCGGTGAGCGGGATGGCGCTGCGCGCCCCTTCCACCTTGCACAATCCCAGCCGCCCATCGAAAGCGGTGGTGAGCTGGCGGTTGAACTGTTCGTCATCGCAGGCGCACAGCGCCTCGGCCCGGGTGGCGGGCACGGACCAGACGATGGAGCAGAGGTTGGGTTGCCACAGGGGCAGGAAGGCGAGCGGGCCATCCGGGGTGAAGATCTGGCGGGCCACCGCCTCATGGGGCTCGGCACAGCGTACCGTCGCCACCAGGGCATGGTGGCCGTAATCCCAGCTGGTGAGCGGAATATCGGCCTGTCGGCGCACCCAGGAGTGGGCGCCATCGGCGGCCACCACCAGCTTGGCAGACAGGGCGCGGCCATCGTCCAGCAGCAGGAGCGACCCCGCCTCGCCACTTTGCAGGCTGGCTGCCCGGGCGGGGCTCAGCAGGCTGATGTTGCTCGCCTCCCCGTTACTGTCATCGAGGATCGCCTCCAGCAGCGCCAGCTGGATGACCCGATTCTCGACTATGTGGCCGAGCGCCGCCTGGCGCAGGCTGGCGGCATCAAAACCAATCTGGCCGAAGCTGTCTTGCTCCCACACCTGCATCTTCTCGTAGGGCTGCAGGCGGCGCTCCTCGATACCGGCCCAGGCGCCAA
Organism: Aeromonas sp. TS_SC_11; assembly: GCF_057318915.1. NCBI lineage: Bacteria > Pseudomonadati > Pseudomonadota > Gammaproteobacteria > Aeromonadales > Aeromonadaceae > Aeromonas > Aeromonas sp. TS_SC_11. The sequence goes on along the minus strand of NZ_CM170470.1, from coordinate 3,010,615 downwards.
CCTGCTGCAAGATGCGCTGGCTGGCCAGACTCAGGGCACTGACCCGGTTGTCCGGCGCATCCCCAAGCGCAGGATCGGGCAACTGCCCCTCCACGATGGCAATCTTGAGGCCGCTCTCCTTGAGTGCGGCGGCGAGCCCCAGGCCCACCATGCCACCTCCCACAATCACCACATCCACGTTTTGCATCTGCATCATCTGTTCCTTTCGTGGCTGACCGACAGGGTCAGCAGGGGACGCCCATTGGCATCGACCCCGTTCAATACGCGGTTTGCTGCCACCTATGGGCGGCACACATTATTTACGGCACAGGTCGGCCACAAACCCCAGGGTGCGGGAAGCCAGCGGCGCCTTGAGACAAGCCAGCCGCCCCATCAGGGAGAGCAAGAGGTTACGGCCCGCCACCAGGGGCTCATGACTATTGGAGAAGAGCTGGGCCAGGGAAGAGGTGAGCCAGATGGTCTTGGCCTGATCCTCCTTGCGTTGCTGCCAGTAGCCGTTCAGCACGCCAAAACTGCCGATGTCCTCCCCCACGGCAAGCGCACGAGCAACCGCCTGGGTGAGCAGGTCAAGGTCGCGCATGCCGAGGTTGAAGCCCTGCCCTGCGATAGGGTGCAGCAGGTGAGCGGCATTGCCCACCAGCACTGTGTGCTGGGCCAGTGGATAGTCAGCCGCCGTCAGCACCAGCGGATAAACGTGGCGCTGACCGGCCCGCTCGAAGCGCCCCAGCCGCCAGCCAAACGCCTGTTGCAGCCGGGCGAGAAAGGCGGCCTCATCCAGCGCCATCAGTTCATCCACCTGATCCCGCCCGACGCTCCACACCAGAGAGGAGAGCCCCTCCTGCATCGGCAACAAGGCCAGTGGGCCCCCCTCGGTGAAGCGCTCGAACGCCCGACCGGCAGGATCCTGCGCCGTCTTGACGGTAGCTATGATGGCGCTCTGCTCAAAGTCGTGGCGGGTCACCGCCATCTTGAAGTGCTGGCGCACGAAGGAGTTGCCGCCATCGGCCGCCACCAGCAGTCGGGTCTGGTAACGCTCACCGCTGGCCAGCAGTAAATCCACCCCCTCTTCCAGCGGCTCGACCCTGGCCAGCATGGCCGGGCACTGCATCCGGATCTGCGGGCAGGCCGCGATCGCCTGTTGCAGCTCAAGCCCTGCTGCCGACAGCTCGATCACCTGACCGAGCGCGGGCAAACCATATTCCGTCGCCGACAGTCTGGCCTGACCACAATGGCCCCGATCCGAGACATGGACCTGGGTGATGGGGGAGCAGTGAGGGGCGAAGCGAGGCCAGAGTCCGTGGCGGGCAAGCGCCTCGCAGGTGCCTGCAGAGAGCGCTATGGCACGGGCATCGAAGCCAGGGTGAAGCGTGAGCTCGGGGGCGCTCGCCTCCAGCAGCAGGATCTGCAGGGGCTTGTCGTCAGCACCTCGTAGCGCTGCGAGGGAGAGCGCCAGCACGGCGCCACTCATTCCACCGCCGACGATAGCCACATCGACGTGAACCAGATCAGATTGAGACATGAGATGAGAGGGAGAAGCTAAAACGTGGCCTCATGCTATCACAAAGCAGTGGGCCAGGATGCGAAGCCACGGGCAAAAATCGGGGGGGCGGCCATGATGCAATCGAAAACCTGCCGGACTATGTCGGCAAGCCGATACCTGCAAAAAGGCCGGATAAAAGCAGAGCGCCACCTGGGCGCTCTGCGTTGTTTTATGCTGTTTCTGTCGCAGTGACGACCGCAAGGGCCAATCAATGCAAAGTCGGCGGTGCGATCGGGGTATCCGGGCGTTTGCCAAACTCCTCGAAGGTCATCATGACCCCCAGGCGCACATGCTCGTAGAGCACCAGGAAGGAGGCTTCATTTTCATCATCTTCCTGATCGAACTCGGCAGAAACCTGGGTGATGCTGGCGATGTCCTGGATCATCTCCTGCAACTCTTCAGACGCTTTGGACAGCTCCTGCTGCGCCACGCCAAAACCGGCCAGGAATGCCTGGGACCAATCCACCAGCGAATCGATACGCTCGTCGAGCGGCGCCTCGTCGCTTGGCAGCAGCAGCTCGACACCCTTCTGGGCCATCAGGCTCTCGACTATCTCGTGATAGAGATCTGTCATCACCTGGCGCACCGGGGCTGGCAGGCCGAAACCGTCGTTGACCAGATCGTTGAAAGGCGGCAACCAGCTCTTGTCATCCAGTGCCACGCCACCGCAGACGAGACCGCAGATCACGCCATGGGCCTCCACCGCCGTTGCCATCAGCTCATGCTGTTCCATCAGGTCGGCCACGGCCGTGTATTTCAGGGGGTTCGTTTTGCTCATCGAAGATCCGCTCAAAGTTCAGGCAAATATGCAGAATTAATGGTCAGGATCCTAGCATTCTCCCCCTTCCAGAGCCAGCAAGGCCTTGAAACTTCTGCATCTGCGCTATATAGTCCCGCCCAGTTGTCCACGTGGATAAAGGCGGAAATCAGCACCGCCGTATTGAGGAAGGCATGAGCACAGAGGCCGTAGAAATCGTCATTTTGGGACGTCCCTACAAGGTATCCTGTCCCTTGGGACAGCAGGACGCCCTGCGCCAGGCCGCCGACCAGCTGACTGACAAACTCATAGAGCTGCGTCAGCGCTCCAAGGTCTCCAGCAACGAACAGCTGGCGGTGATGGCAGCACTCAATTTTTGCCATGAGCTCTGCCTTGAAAAAGAGAAGAATCACCAATACTCTGAGACCATGGACAAGCGGATCAAGATGCTGCAACGCACCATAGAAGCGGCGCTGATCGAACACGGACAGTATGGCGAATCCAGCGAACAGGACCAGCAGCCCTAATCGCGCAACGTTTTAAAATTCCCTGGGATGTGCGTCAGCCGGTTCAAGTCCCCGAGCCGATAATCATACCCAACAGGGGATCGGCCTTCTGGCTATTGCGCATGCTCGGCACGACCGAGAAGCCTGCGGTCAGATTCGATTCCCGCCTTGAACCTACGGTTCAAGGGCCCAAACCGGCAACGGCATCTCCGGGGTACCAACAGCAAAAAGCCCGTCATCACGATGACGGGCTTTTTCTTTGCTTCAAGATCACTCAGCAACCGGCACGGCAGCACTATCTCATTTGCTCAGCAGCAGATTTTCCTGCTGACGAGAGGAGCTCACCAGCACGGGTATCGACTTGGAGGTGGGGGTAAACGAGCCCTCCCCGATACTGTCGATGGGCACCAGCGGGTTGGTTTCGGGATAGTAGGCCGCGATATTGCCCTGCGGGATCTCATAGATCACCACGTTGAATCCGGTCACGATCCGCTCGCGCCCATCGTTGCAGATGGCCGCCATATCGACCCGATCCCCTTCGGCAAAACCGAGACGGCGGGCATCCGCCCCGTTCATGAACACCACGTTGCGCTGGCCCTTGATGCCGCGATAGCGATCGTCCATGCCGTAGATGGTGGTGTTGTACTGATCATGGGATCGCAGGCTTTGCAGCAGCAATACCGGCTGATCGCTCATCTGTTCGGCATGGCGGGTACACTCCGGCAACACAGAGCGCGGCAGGGTGCTGGCGCGAAACTCGGCGCTGCCGCTGGCGGTATTCCACCTCAGTTGCGCCGCGGCGTTGTCCAGATGAAAGCCACACGGCTGCTGGATGCGGGCATTGAAATCGGTGAAACCTGCGATGGTCTGCTCGATGAGATCGCGAATGCGGCCATAGTCATCGCGCAGCGCCAACCAATCGACCCGCTCGCTGCCAAGGGTAGCGTGAGCCATCCGCGCCACTATGTCGGTCTCTGACAAGCAGAGCGGCGACACAGGCTCGGCCGTACCGGTCGAGGCGTGCACCATGCTGAAGGTATCCTCCACCGTGATCTTCTGGTTGCCGGTACGCTGGATATCGAGCTCGGTACGACCCAGACAGGGCAGGATCAGCGCCGCCTTGCCCACCTGCAGGTGGCTGCGGTTGAGCTTGGTGCTGATCTGCACATTGAGCGCGGCCCTCTTCATGGCCCCGTAGGTGAAGTCGGTGTCGGGTGCTGCGGCGGCCAGGTTGCCGCCCAGGCAGATGAGCACCTTGCTCTTGCCCTCGTGCAATGCCTTAAGCGCCTCATAGACGTTGTGACCACGGGCCCTGGGCAGGCTCACCTGCAGATGGCGCTCGAGCCGGTCGATAAAGGACGCGGTCGGCTTCTCGTTGATCCCCATGGTGCGGTTGCCCTGCACGTTGCTGTGGCCCCGTACCGGACAGAGCCCCGCCCCCGGCTTGCCCATCTGGCCACGCATCAGGTGCAGGTTGACTATCTCGCGGATGGTGTCGACCGAGTGCAGATGCTGGGTCAGCCCCATGGCCCAGCAGCTGATGACGCTGCGACTGGCGGCAAACACGCGGGCCGCCTGCACTATCTCGGCGCGAGAAAGGCCAGATTGCTGTTCGATCTCGGCCCAGCCGGTGGCGCGCACCTGCGCCTCGTACTCGTCAAAGTGGCGGGTATGGCGGGCGATAAAGTCGCGATCCACCACCTCGGGCGCCTCTTCCAGCACGTACTTGGCCATGCCACGGATGGCGGCCATGTCGCCGCCCAGTTTGGGCGTCAGATATTGATGGCTGATGGTGGTGGCCGCCGGGGTCAGCAGCTCAAGGGGGCTCTGCGGGCTGGCAAAGCGCTCGAGGGCCACCTCTTTCAAGTTGTTGAAGCTGACAATCTTGCAGCCGTTGCGCGCCGCCTTGCGCAGGGCATTCATCATGCGCGGATGGTTGGTGCCCGGGTTCTGGCCATAGACGAACACCGCCTCGGCACGGTCAAAATCATCCAGCACCACAGTGCCCTTACCGACGCCCACCGACTGAGTCAGCGCCACCCCGCTCGCCTCGTGGCACATGTTGGAGCAGTCGGGGAAGTTGTTGGTGCCAAACAGGCGGCCAAACAGCTGATAAAGGTAAGAAGCCTCGTTACTGGCGCGGCCCGAGGTGTAGAACTCCACCTCATCCGGGCTGTCGAGCCCCTTGAGGGTATCGGCGATCAGCGCAAAGGCGTCGTCCCAGCTTATCGGCTCATAGTGATCGGTCGCCGGATTGTAGCGCAGGGGCTCGGTCAGCCGCCCCTGATACTCCAGCCAGTAATCGCTCTGGGTGGCCAGCTGGCGCACCGAGTGGGCCGCAAAAAACGCGGCCCCCACCGTCTTGCCGGTAGACTCCCAGGCCACAGCCTTGGCGCCGTTTTCGCAAAACTGGAAGGCGCCGTGATCGTTGTCGCCCCAGGCGCAGCCCGGACAGTCGAAGCCATCGGTCTGGTTGACCCGCAGCAGATTCTTGATGTTCTGGCGGGTCTTCTGGCTGCGCAACACTTGCTTCATGGTGGACTGCAGGGACGAGAAACCGCCTGCTTTGGCAGGTTTTTCAATATGACTCATGGCACTCTCCGATGGGATCCGCCGGGCGATAGCTGGAGTAGCTGACCGGGGCATCAAACTTGGGAATATGGACGACATTGAGGTTGTATTTGAGGGCCAGCCTGACCGCCAGCTGGCTAGGGGACGCCAGACAAACGAGGTGGCGAGCGCCGAACAGCGCTGCTTTTTGCACCAGCTCGCTGCCGCAGCGACTGGTCACCACCAGGGTGTCGCAGGCCTGTGGTTGGCGCAACAGGAGACCGATCAGCTTGTCGAGGGCATTGTGGCGCCCTATATCTTCGCGGCAGTGGAGGATCAGCCCCTGCTCATCCAGCGCCAGCGCCGCATGGAGGGCGCCGGAGTGTTGCCCTTTGAGCTGCCAGCGGGCGATCTGCGGGCGCAGTTCGGCCAGCAAGGCGACATCAAGGGGTGGGGTGAGCGGCAGAGCTGGCAAGGGGGGAAACGCCTGCTCGACGGCCTCCACACCGCAGATGCCGCAGCCGGTGGCGCCAGTCAGCCTGCGCCGACGCTGCTGTAGCGGCGCCAGACAACGATTGGCAATGGTCACATCCAGCACAAAGCCATGTTCAGCGGGGGATACCCGGATATCGTGCACATCGTGGTTGTGCCGGATGATCGACTCGCAGAACAGAAATCCTATGGCAAAATCGTCGAGATCGTCCGGTGTCGCCATCATCACCGCATGGTTGATGCCATTGATATTGATGGATACCGCCACCTCTTCCACCAGATGATCCAGCGAAGGCAAGGCATGGTGGACGGCAGGTTGAACCATGGGGTTGGATGCAGGCATGAAAGGTTGGCCTAAAAATGCAAACTGCATTCAAGTTTAGAGAGGCCGCACCGGCAAAACCAATGAATTAAATCTATCTCCCGATAGAATCACTCTATTGACGATGAATTTTCAATTGATTAATTTTAAGCATCACCCCGCCAGACGCCTCGTAATACCGCCATGAACATCAAGCAACTGCACTATTTCCACGAACTGGCCAGGCATCGGCATTTTGCCAAGGCCGCCAAAGCCTGCCACATCACCCAGCCGACCCTGTCGGCCAGCATCACGGCACTGGAAAAAAACCTGGGCACGGATCTGGTGGTGCGCACCAGCCAGTTCGTCGCCCTCACCGAGGCGGGCGAGCTGGTGCGCCAGTACGCCGAGCGGATGCTGCTCGAACAGGAGGCGCTCAAGCAGGAGCTGGCGCTGTTTCACGGCGAACTGTCGGGCACCTTGCGCATCGGCATAGTGCCCCAATCCAATGTCGACATCATGCCGCTCATTGCCAGGTGCAAGCAGCGCTACCCAGATATCGTCATTCGCCTGTCGGTGCTGAGCAACGAAGCCCTGCTGTCACAGCTGGCGCTGCATCAGTGCGACATAGGTCTGGGGTTTGACGAGCCCCCCGGTGAACCCGGCAGGCACGCCTTCAACCTTTACCCTCAAGGTCACAACCGGATGGCAGTATTGATGAACCGCAGCGCGGCGGAGCCCCTCCCCTCCTCTGCGCCCATGACCCTGGCCAGTCTGCAAACCCGGCCACTGGTGCTGCCAAGCCGCTCCATGCAGTTTCGCCGATACCTGGATCTCGCCGCCGAGCGCGCACGGATAAACCTGAATGTGGTGCTGGAGACAGACTCCCTGTTCCATCTGGTGAGTGCGGTGCGCCACCAGCTGGGCTGGGCCATCGTCAGCGCTGGCCTCGCCCACTCCGCCAGCCAGCTCTCTGATCTGGTCTGTCATCCCCTAGAACCGATCGAAGCCGGCAGCACCGTCTTCCTCACTCGCCAGCACAGCATCACCCCCGCCATGAGGGCCTTTCTGGATCTGGTGGCAGAAGACGCCACCATAGGCTGGGCGCAATAACGAAGAAGCCCGCCAATGGCGGGCTTCTTCGTTATGCAAGGAGCACAGACAGGATCAGGTCGCCATCTGCTCGTGGGGCGATCCATGGTGGCGCAGCCAGGCAAAGCTCAGGGCTACCAGCAGGACCATGATCGTCATGATGGCCCCCAGGGTCACCTGGCCCTCCATCGGGAAGCAAGCCGCCAGCAGAGTGACTATCCCCGCCCCCAGGTTCTGCATCCCGCCAAGAATGGCGCCAGCCGTCCCTGCCTGACCCGGGAAGGGTTCGATGGCGCAGGAAGTCGCGGTCGGATAGAGGATGCCGCTACCGATGAAGTAAACAGCGGCGCCCCCCACCAAAGAGGCGGCACTCACCACCCCGAACAGACCCGGCAGCAGTATGATGAGCGACCCCAGCGCCAGGAAGGCGATGCCCAGGCGCATCAGTTTGCCCTGGCTCAGGCGAAAACTGAGCTTGGCAGAGAGCCAGGCACCGAACAGATAACCGGGCAGCGGCAGCACGAACAATACGCTGACAGTGCGGGCGCTCAGTTTGAGCACATCGCCCAGCAGCACGCCTGCCGCCGCTTCAAACACGGCAAGTCCTGCAAAGGTCGCCATCAGGCAGAGCAGGTTGCCCTGGAAGCGTGGATTGCCCAGCACATGGCGGTAGGCTGCGCCGACCCGCAGCCGCTCTTGACGCGCCGCCACCGGCAGGGTTTCACCAAACCAGGCCAGCAGGGCCAGGGTAGTCACGGCACCAAAACCAAACAGGAACCAGTAGCCGGCACGCCAGTTGAACAGCTCGGTCAACCAGCCGCCCAGCACAGGGGCCAGCAGCGGGGAGAAGATCACCCCCATGCTCACCAGACTGTTGGCCCGGTTGAGCTCGGCGCCGCTGTAGCGGTCGCGCATCACGGTCCGGCTCATGGCACCACCGGCACCGGTACCCAGCCCCTGGATCAGGCTGCCGATCAGCAGGGCCGTGAAGCTCGGGATCAACTGAATGGTCAGTGTCCCCACCAGAAACACCATCATGCCGATAAGCAGTACAGGGCGACGGCCGATGCGATCCGACAGCGGACCATAGACAAACTGGGAGAGCCCGTACGGGATCAGGTAACAGGCCATTACCGCCTGCAACTGGCCGGAGGCCACGTTGAAGTCCCCCGCCATCATGGGAATGGAGGGCACATACAGGGTCTGGGTCATCTGGCCCACAGCGACCATGAGAATGGTCAGAAAAAACAGAGGATAAAAACTGTGCCGATACATATCTCAGTCCCGCAAATCATCAAAAGCTGCCGCTCCCCTGGCAGATAATCTGCAGAGGGGATCCAAAAAAACAGAGTCAATCAAAGGTGAAAATACAAGGCGGAGAACCCGCACCGGCCGGGAGCAGGACACTCCCTTGGCTTGGGGTGATCTTAGTGATTCAGATCACGAAAAACGAACGAATCTTTATAATCAGCTTTCCCTAGTTTTTCTAATGTGACGGGGTTATTCACCCCGTCAGCGACACAAATCAAGGGGTTATCATCGACAAGATGCCTTCAGACCTCGTCATCATACTGTCCGCCGCACGCGGGCAACATCCAACCCCTCATCTTGGGTGCCTGCCGTCATCCCCAGCCGCAGGCAGCGTTCCCCCACCTTGTCGGCCAGGGCTTCGTCATGGGTCACCAGCAGCAGGGCACAGCCGATCTCTCCCTGCTCCTCCAACAGGCAGGCCATGGTCTGCTGCTGACTGAGGGGATCGAGCCGGGAGGTGGGCTCATCGGCAAACAGCAGTACGGGGCGCAGCAACAGGGCCCGGATCAGCGACAGGCGCTGCAACTCGCCCCCCGATACCTGACCCGGCAGACGCCTCAGCAAGCCCTCATCGAGCCCCAGCCTCGCCAGATAATCGATGAGACGCTGACGAGATAACCGATGGCGGCGCAGCAGATCGTCAAACAGGGTCCCGAGGCGCACCCGACTGGCAAACGCCTGCACAGGATCCTGATAGAGTTTCTGCCAGCGATGGTGAGCGACCCCTTCCCGGCGCACCACATGCCCCTGCAAGGGACGCTGCAGACCGAGCAGCACATTGCCGAGGGTGCTCTTGCCCGCACCGCTCGGCGCCATGATGGCAAGCCGCTCCCCTTGTGCCAGTTGCACATCGAGCCCCTGGAACAGGGTCTGTTCACCATACCCCATGGTCAGCCCCTCCCCCCTGAGCAACCAGTCGCCTGTGGCCGGTGCACTTTTCCTGGGCCAGGCCGCCGGCTCTGCCGCCAGCAGGGCCCGGGTGTAGGCGTGAGCCGGGTGATGCAACACCCGCTCGGCGGGCCCTTGCTCCACTATCTCGCCCCCCTTGACCACCAACACCCAGCCACCCAGCGCCCGGGCCAGAGTCAGGTCGTGGGTGATGGTCAACAGCTGACGAGCCTGCGCCAGATAGCCCAGCAGCAGCGCTTGCAGCCTGGCGCGGGCCAGACTGTCTAGCCCCTTGGTGGGCTCGTCGGCGATGAGCAGTCGGGCCTGCCCCAGGGTGGCGGCCGCAAAGGCGGCGCGCTGGGCCATGCCGCCGGAAAGCTGGTGCGCGAAATGACGCTCACGCCCTGCAAGCCCCAGGTGCTCGAGGGAGGCTCTCGCCCGCGAGCGGGCCTGTTGACCTCCCGCAAGCCAACCCTCCTCCACTTGGTGCAGCAGCCCCATGGTAGGGTCGAGCGCCATCACAGGCTCTTGCGGCAACATCGCCAGCTCCCGCCCCCACAGGGCACGCAGTCGATGGGGCTCGGCCAGGTCGTAGTGATGACTGGCAACCTCAAGCTGGCCTTGCCCAATTAGCGGTGCAGGCAGCGTGCCCATCAGGGCATGGGCCAGCAGGGATTTGCCCGAGCCACTCTCCCCCACCAGGGTCAGGGCACTGCCGGGAGTCAGGGTCAAGTCCAGCGCTTGCAGCAGGGTCTGCTTGCCATCGCCAACCTGCACGCCCTTGATGTGAATAGCAGTCATGACCTGGCTCCTTGTGAAGAACGGGGATGGGGCACTGCCTTCTGGTTGAGCAGCACCAGTGCCAGCAGCATCAAGCCCATCACCATGATGGGGGCCAACAGCAAACGGGGTGCCTCCTGATAGTGCGGCAACGCCTCCGTCATCATCAGCCCCAGCTCAGGGGTGGGGGGCTGAATGCCCACCCCGACAAAGCCCAGGGTGGAGAGGGTCAGAATGGCCCCCGCCAGACCGAACGCCATCATGGTCCGCAACTGGGGGGCCAGCTCGGGCAAGAGGTGGCGGCGCACTATGTAGCCGTTGCCAAAACCGAGCAGACGGGACGCCTCCACCTGGGGGGACACGAGCAAGGTGCGACTGCGGGCCCGCACCACCCGGTAGTATTCCACCCACTGCGCCATGGCCAAACCGAGATAGAGGATGGCAAAGCCGCCCTGAGCCATGGCGGAGAACAACAGCACCAGCAGCAGACTGGGCAGGGCCAGCACACCGTCGGCCAGGCTGCGCAGCAGCCCGTCTGCCCAGCCACCGCGCCAGGCCGAGAGCCACCCCAGCAAAGAACCGAGCAGGGCGGCCGTCATGACGCACAGGATCCCCAGCAGCAGCGACAAGCGGGTAGCAGCGGCCAGCCGCGCCATCAGGCTGCGCCCCAGCTGATCTCGCCCGAGGGGCTCCTGCCAGGAAGGGTCGGCCAGAAAGTTGACCAGATCCTGGGCGGCAGGATCGGGCCAGATGAGCGGTGCCAGCAAGGCAAACAGCACCACCAGCAGGAGCAGGCTCGCACCGGCTTTCAATGAGAGATACATGATCAAGACTCCTTGGGACCGCGAGGATCAATGGCGAGGCAGAGCAGATCGGTCAGGGTGTTGAGCAGCACAAACAGCGCAGCCAGCACCAGCACTGTGCCCTGCACCATGGGCACGTCGCGCCAGAAGATGGCATGCACCAGCGCATGGCCGATGCCGGGCCAGGCAAACAGACTCTCGACCACCACCACACCTTCAATCAGGAGCACCAGCTGTACGCTGGTGTAGGCAATGACGCTGACTCCGGTATTGCGCAACCCGTGGCGCAGAAATACCCGTACTGGCGACAGCCCCTTGGTGAGGGCAAAGCGGTAATAATCGGACTGCACGACAGTGAGCACGCTTTCTCGCACGACCCGGGCCAGCACGCCGGACAGGCCGAGCCCCAGGGTAAGGGCGGGCAGCCAGAGGTTGTGCCCCTCCCCGTGCCCGGCGGCACTGAACCAGCCCAGCTCCACCGAGAGCAGCACCATCAGCACCAGACCCAGCAGAAAGGGCGGCAGTGCCCGCATCAGTACGCTCCAGGCCAGAGTCAGCCGATCGCAGAGCCCCCCCGGATGCAAGGAGCTCAGGCTGCCAAGGGGCAGCGCCAGCAACAAGGCCAGCACAACGGCGGCCAGTGCCAGCGACAAAGTCGCCCCCAAATGATGACCAATCTCACCGACGACCGGAGCCCCGGTGACCAGCGAGCTGCCCAGATCCCCCTGGAGCAAGGCGGCCAGCCAGTCGCCGAAGCGGGACAGGGCCGACTCGGCCAGCCCCAGCTCATGGCGCACAGCGCTCGCCGCCTCTGCGGTGACATAGTCATAGCCGTAGCGACCGGCGGCGATGCGAAAGGCGATATCCCCGGGCAGGGATTGCACCATCAGAAAACAGAGCCCGGCCACCAGCAGCGCCACCATCAGTGCCTGTACCAGACGCTGACTCAGGACGCCCACGACAGCAGACAAGGGCAAGCCTGTCATTGCGCACCCCAAGTCAGCCTGGTCAGGTAATAACTGCGCTCTTGGGGATCCAGTTCAAAACCCTTGAGCTGGCGGCTGACGGCTGCACTCTGGCGATACCAGGCAATGGGCAGCAGCGGCAACTCCTGTTGCAAGGTAGCGGCGATGTCGCGCCTCAGCATGGCGGCTTCTTGCGTGGGCAAGGCTTCACGACCAAGCCGCGCCAGTTGAGCTGTCAGTACAGGGGATTGCCAGTTCATTACACCCCAGTCGGCACCGGCCGGGGCCAGGTCCCCCAGCAGGGTCACCAGCGGATCCGGCACCAGCGCATAGTTGCGGGCATAAAGGCCGAGCTGGAGCGAGCCATCCTGATGACCTGCCGGGATCTCGCTCGAGTTGCCCACCGCCACCTTGAGCTCGACACCAACCTCTTTCCACTGTGCCTGCAACGCCGTCGCCAGCTGAGGCAACTCGGGGCGATCCGGGAAGGTACGCAGGGTCAGAGTGAAGCGATCCTTCCCTTTGTGCAGCACGCCATCTGCCCCCTTCTGCCAGCCTGCCGCGGCAAAGGCCGCTTGCGCCGCCTGCACGTCATAGGCAAGCGGTGTCAAGCCGGGCTGATGCCATTCCTTCAGACTGGGAGGAAAGAGCTGGGTCGCCGCCATCTCGGGATCCCGCAGCAGGGCTGCCGCCATGCCGCTGCGGTTGATGGCCAGACTGAGCGCACGCCGCACGGCCGGATCGCTCAGGCGCGGATCGGCCCCATTGAGTTTGAGCTGTATGGTGCGTGGCAAGGTCACAGAGGCAATGCTCACCCTGGGCGCCTGCTGCAAGCGGCGTATGCTGACCGGATCCAGCCCCCATGCGATATCGGCCTGACCACTCTCTGCCATCAGGGTACGGCTCTCGGCGCGGCCGACCGTCAGGTAGCTGACCTGCTCGATGGCGGCCTGAGGGCCATCCCAGCGGTCAAAGCGCGCTGTTTCGATCCGCTGAGGCTGCTGCAAACGAGTAATGCGATAGGGGCCGGATCCAATCACCTGCGTCACCTCCCCCTTGTCGTCATAGGCCCCCCTGGCCAGGATCTGGGTACTGGGATGGGCCAGCACAGCCGCCAGCGAGGCGAAGGGGTGGGAAAGGGTGACAAGCAGTGTCCCCTCTTTGGCCTCAATGGCGACAATCGGTGCGCTGGTCAGTACCCCTGGTTTGCGCCAGGCCTGTTGCAACGCAAACGCAGCCTGCTCGGCATTCACCTTGCTGCCATCGTGAAAATGGGCGTGGGGGCGCAGCGTGAATCGCCACTGCAAACCATCCTCTGAGCGGGACCAATCACTGGCCAGCCCCGGCTGCAAGCCTCCCTGACTGTCAACTTCGACCAGGGTCTCCGCTACCTGCAAACGGGTAAAAAAGACACCGTTGCTGGCCGGGTCGATACTGTGGATTTCCCATGGCCCCACCATGGTCAGTGGCTTGCCATGTGCACCAGCACTCATGCCTGCCAGCAACGCCAGGGCACACCATCCTGAATAGGCGTATTTTTTTGTCATCGTCTCCATCCGAATAATTATTGTCATCAACCGAAAGTCGATCGTTATAACATAACAATTAATCAGGCAGAATGACTTTCCACTCTTGATGAATCACTCGTTTGTCGGGAGTAAATAGCGGGGCCAGGCGATCCCTCTCAGCGAGCATGAATGATGCAACGGCGGGAAATGGTGATGTGAAGACAAGGGGGTATAAGCGAGAAAAGAGATGGCCCCGTCACGGGGCCATCTTGTCAGCTTAGCGAGTCACCATCTGCTGGGCTTGCTTGACCAGATCGGCCGGATCCTCGTTGCGCGGCGGTATGGCAATCCCTTTCTGGCAGGCGGGGCGAGCCGCCATACGTGCCATCCAGGCTTGCAGATGGGTCAACCCGTCGATGGAGATACCGCTCCAGTCATAGATTCGCACCCAGGGCCAGGTGGCGATATCGGCGATGCTGTACTCATCGGCCAGATACTCGTGCTCCGCCAGATGGGTGTCGAGCACCTCGAACAGGCGTCGCCCCTCTTTCTGATAGCGCTCGATGGCGGCCGGGATCTTCTCCGGGAAATAGCGATAGAAGACGTTGGCCTGCCCCATCATGGGACCGACACCGCCCATCTGGAACATCAACCACTGGATGGCCTGGGAGCGACGCTTGGGATCCTGCGGCAACAACTTGCCCGCCTTCTCTGCCAGATAGAGCAGGATGGCGCCGGACTCAAACACCGCGAAATCGCCGTTATCCCGATCGACGATGGCAGGGATGCGACCATTGGGGTTGATGGCCAGAAACTCCGGCTTTTTCTGATCCAGCGCCGACAAATCGAGCGGGATCACCCGATAGGGCAAGCTCAGCTCTTCGAGGGCAATCGCCACCTTGAAACCATTGGGGGTGGCTGCGGTATAAAAATCGATCATCATGGACTCCTTGTGATTCAGGCCCGGGCGCAGAGGCTAACCTCGGCCCATTTATGCCGGATCCGGGTTGTTGCTATGTGCACATGCAGCAAGACAATTTGGATATGGGCTGCACATCTCGCAGCAGCGGCACAATATCGGCCAGTTATGACAAATATTGCGCCGCTTGAACAGCCCGATAAAAGAGGACGCCAGGTTAGCTGCACAACCCCATGGGTTGGCGCTGGCGCAGCAGAATGAGGCGGGACAGCAGCGGAAAGTAGGACTCAAGCTTGTTTAATAGCACCCGGCTGCAGGCGGGATCAGCCAGTTCAGACTCGGCCAGCGCTATGCCATTGGAGACAAAATAAAAACGGGGATCCCGTACATCCGGCCCCTGAATGGTGAGGGAGTCATCCCCCCTGTGCATCAGCAGCGGCAATACCGGCAAGCCGAAGCTATCGCCACTTCGCTGCCAACCGAACTCGGGCCAGACAGTATCGCCATCGAGCAGCAGAATGGCCGCCTCCTCTTTACCCGGCTGCCATTGCGATGGCTGGGTAATATTCACCTCGTCGAAGTAGGCGCCATATCCGGTTGATGCTCTCAACGCCGCTAGCAGTCCCTGGGTAGTTGCTGCCGACGGTTTTTGACTGACTAATGACAAATTCATGATCCACATCCCTATGCTCATGCAGCCTGTTATTCGGCTACTGCCATAAGACTAGACCAAAAAGAGTCTGTATTGGAGCCGTCAGATCTGGCAGTCGCCAAGGTCGGGGAGAAGGCGTATAACGGTTGCCATTATCGAAAAGACTGGTATTATACCGCGTCCTTTTATCCCCCGTTCTTTAACATCCAGTGGTGAACCTATGCATCCGATGCTGAATATCGCCGTGCGCGCTGCGCGCAACGCCGGTCAAGTAGTAGTAAAAGCCTTTTCCCAGCCCGAAAACATCGAGGCCATCCAGAAAGGCAGCAATGACTTCGTGACCAACGTTGACCGTGACGCCGAAGCGGCCATCATTCACACCATCAAAAAATCTTACCCGGAACACAGCATCATTGCTGAAGAGTCTGGTGAGATTGCCGGTACCAATCCGGACTACCAATGGATCATTGACCCACTGGATGGCACGACCAACCTCGTCAAGGGCATTCCGCACTTTGCCGTCTCCATCGCCCTGCGCGTCAAGGGCAAGACAGAACAAGCCGTCGTCTATGATCCCATCCGTGACGAACTGTTTACCGCAACTCGTGGTAACGGCGCCCAGCTGAATGGCTACCGCATCCGTGTCGGCAAGGCCAAAGAGCTGGCTGGCACCGTTCTGGCCACCGGTTTCCCATTCAAGCAGAAGCATCATATCGAACCCTACCTGAAGATGTTCCAGAGCATGTTCATCGAATGTGCCGACATCCGTCGCTCCGGTTCTGCC
Source organism: Aeromonas sp. TS_SC_11 (assembly GCF_057318915.1). NCBI lineage: Bacteria > Pseudomonadati > Pseudomonadota > Gammaproteobacteria > Aeromonadales > Aeromonadaceae > Aeromonas > Aeromonas sp. TS_SC_11. Next base: position 2,994,767 of record NZ_CM170470.1, on the reverse strand, counting down.
GCGCTGGATCTGGCCTATGTGGCCGCCGGTCGCGTCGACGGCTTCTGGGAGATCGGCCTCAAGCCCTGGGATACCGCAGCCGGTGAACTGCTGGCCAAAGAGTCCGGTGCCATCGTCACCGACTTCGTCGGTGGTCACAACTACGAAAACTCCGGCAACATAGTGGTTGCCAACCCGCGCGTCCTGAAAGAGATGCTCGGCAAGATCCGTGAGAACCTGCCGGAATCTCTGGCCAAGTAAGCCGTTACCCGCAGCGCACACACATTGAACCCGGTCCAGGCCGGGTTTTTTTATGTCTATTGCAAAGCCATCTATCTGCAAAGCCGCAAAACAATCCTGCCCGGCACCTACCATACCCTCAACCGGAAGCTTGCTATACACATGCACTCAGCAAGTATCTTGCAACCGATATCAAGCCCCTCCCCCTTTGCAGCCTGACCGCCTTGGCTCAATCAGCCACAAGCGGGGGGCTTATCCACTGAGTGCCGGCCTTTTCAGTACTGTCTTTGCCAAATAACAAAACCCGGCATGAGCCGGGTTTTGTCATCAATCCAACGGGGACAGTGCCAGCTCAGCGTGAGCCGACCCGGCACTGCCCTCCTGTCATCAAGCCAGACGGAAGCGACCCATGGTCTGCTTCAGACCGGCGGCCAGCTGGCTCAGCTCCAGACAGGCACGGGCGGTATGATCGGCACCGATAGCAACCTCGTTGGAGGATTCATTGATCCGCTCCACGTTGCGACCCAGCTCATCGGAGACAGCATCCTGCTCGCCACAGGCACTGGCAATCTGGATGGCCATGTCGGCAATCTGGGCAACCGCCTCTTCAATTTGCTGAATGCCGTTGCTGGTCTGCTCGCTCTGCACCACGCACTGGCGGATCATGTCACAGCTTTGGCCTGTCACCTCTTTCGCCTGGTTGGCACGTGCCTGCAAGGTTTCTATGATGGCCACTATCTCGCCGGTGGATGCCTGGGTACGCCCCGCCAGAGTGCGTACCTCATCGGCCACCACGGCAAAGCCACGACCCTGCTCACCGGCACGAGCCGCCTCGATGGCGGCGTTGAGCGCCAGCAGGTTGGTCTGATCGGCGATGCCGCGGATCACGTCCACCACCAGATTGATCTGGGCAGATTCACGCTCCAGCTCGGCGACCAGGGTCCCCGCCTGTTCAATCTCCTCGGCGACCCGGGTAATGGCCACCAGCGAGCTCTGCACATCCTGATTGCCGCGACGGGCAAGGGCGTTGGCAGAGCTGGCAGATTCGGAAGCTGTCTCTGTGTTGCCTGCCACGTCGGCCACGGTCGCCTTCATCTGGGTCATGGCGGTCGCAACCAGGGAGATCTCCTGCTGCTGGCTCTGGATCCCTTGCGCCGATTGTTCGGAAACGGCGCTCACCTCTTCGATGGCGGCGCCAAGCTGAGTCACGGCAGCCACCACTTCTTCAATCAGACCACGCAGATTGTCCTGCATCTTGAGGGATGCCTTGGCCAGCATGCCCAGCTCATCGCGACCTATGTGCTGACGATCCAGCTGATGGGTCAGGTCACCGGCGGCGATGGCGTTGGCCTGTGCCACGACTGCGTACAGCGGCAAACAGATTTGGCGAGTCAGGAACCAGGTCATGGCCATCATGAACAGCAGCAGGCCGCCGATGCTCACCATGGCAAAACTGGTCACCATGTTGACGCTGTCGAGCAGGCTGCCACGGTTCTCCTTCACGAAGCCGAGGTTCACCTCCACCAGGTTGTTAACCGACTGCTCCAGGGCGCCATAGGCGGCATTTGACTGGAATAGCAACGCCTTGGCCTCGGCAGGCTGACCTTGCACCAGCATCTGATCAACGGCATTGACCGAGTTCAGGTACTGTTGCCAGTCCTGCTTGGCACGATTAAATACCTGACGCTCATGATCGGCGCCGACCGTTGCCTCGTAGGCACGAAAAGCACGCTCGACCTTCTGGATATTGTCCTGGATGCGGCCACGACGGGCCTGCAGATCGGCGGCATCGTCAACCATCAACAGGGCAAACTGGGCACGACGCACATAGGAGACGTCGTAGAGCAATTTTTCTACCGAGAGCACGCTCGGCAGGGTGGAGTCGGTAAAGTTCAGCACGCGGTCGCGCACGCCGCGCAACTCGCTGGAAAGGAAAATACCGAATATCACATTGACGGCGGCAATGACCGCAAAAACCACGGCAATCTTTTTGCCGATAGACAGATTTTTATAAAACATGGTGGCTGGTGATCCTCAACTGCTGACAAGCAGGTGCACTGTGGCGATCACATCCGTATGAGCTGATACCCGGGCATTCCTGCCGGGAGGTGGGGCGTTGCGAAAGACCAAGGGAAGGGCGGGTTTCGCGAGGGCGGCACTTTACCATAAAACCGCTCACTCCTTCACCGGATTTATCGGCGAGAAAGCAAGTTGTTTTTCCCCATAACCAGACTTTCATCACGCACTTTTTATAGCGACCAAATCATTTCAAATAGTTAGCCGATGGAGACAATCGACGGGCGGGCATGGACAAAGCCGGTCAGGCTGGGTGTAATGCACAGGATGGTTACAAGCCATCCTCATCTGCTGTAGAGAGGTCTAGTTTATGGATAACGTGTCGGCCCTGCCGGTTTCCTCCTGGTCAGTCCAACTGCGCGAGCAGGTGCAGGCTCGCCCACTGACCGCCCTCGGTCTGCTCATCGCGCTGGCCGCCGTCTTGCTGCTGCTATTGCAGAGCCTCATCATGCTGGCGACTGACGATATGAGCACAGGCGTCCGTTATGGTCTCATCGGCGGGGTAGCGGGCTTTGCCGCCACCGCCCTCGGCGCCCTGCCGGCACTCTTCTTGCGTTCCGTGCCACAACGAGTGGAAGATGCCATGCTGGGCTTTGCCGCCGGCATGATGCTGGCCGCCAGCGCCTTCTCCCTGCTGCTGCCGGGGCTCGAAGCAGCAGAAGGGAGCACTGGGGATGGCTTTCTCGCCGCGGCCGTAGTGGTAGCCGGTATGACCCTGGGGGTACTGCTGATGCTGGGGCTGGATCAGTTCACCCCTCATGAACACGACAAGACAGGCCCCTGCGGCCCAGGCCACCAGCAGTGCTCCCGGGTCTGGCTGTTCGTGTTTGCCATTGCCCTGCACAACCTGCCGGAGGGGATGGCCATCGGGGTCAGCTTCTCTCAGGGGGATATGTCGGTGGGGCTGCCGCTGACCACGGCCATCGCCCTGCAAGACATTCCGGAAGGGCTGGCGGTGGCGCTGGCCATGTGCGCCGCCGGATTCAGACCCTGGGTTGCGGTATTGGTCGCCATAGCAAGCGGCTTGCTCGAACCCCTCGGAGCCCTGCTTGGGGTCGGCCTCTCCAGCGGCATGGCCATCGCCTACCCTATAGGGCTGGGGCTGGCCGCAGGCGCCATGCTGTTTGTGGTCTCCCACGAGGTGATCCCGGAAACGCACCGCAATGGTCACCAGACCCACGCCACCCTGGGGCTGATGACCGGCTTTGCCCTGATGATGACCCTCGACACCGCCTTGGGTTGATAACATGCTGATAAATAGCCTGATATCTCATTCGTTGACGATACTGACATAGCTGGCATCGGGATCTCCCCGAGCCTTCATCGAGGGCCTGCATTACATGAGATCCTGGGTGGCCTCACTGCTTTGCCTGCTTGCCCCTGCACTCTGGGCAGCCAGTTCCCCCGAGGTTTATCACACGGCGGCGCAACCGGAATCGGCTCCCAAGTACATTGGAAACCCGGATGGCCGGATCGGCGGCATTTGCGTCGACCTGTTTCGCCTCATGGAGCAGCGAGAGCCCGCCCTGCGCATCCAGGGCGATCAAGCCTTCCTGCCGCTAAAGCGGTTGGAGAAGAGCGTGCGGCATGGCCAGCTCGATTTTATCTGTGGTGTCGGCGACAACCCGGCGCGTCGGCATCAGTTCATCTATCTGCAACCACCTGTGTTTACCGTGCGCTACCACCTGGCGGTGCGCAGCGACGACACTGTCGAGGTCAAGGGCTGGGATGATGTCAGAGCACTCGGCAAGGAGGGCTCCATCCTGATCAATCATGGCAGCGGCGCCATAGAGCGGCTGCAAACCATAGGCGGTCTCATCATAGATAGCGGCGGGATCAGCAGCTCCGCCAATTACCACAAGCTGCTGATGAAACGGGGACGTTTCGTCTATTACCGCTCACCGGGTTTTGAATTCGATATCCGCCAGCACAACCTCGCCAGCCAGATCCGCATACTCCCGACCGTCATGGAGGAAACGCCCTTTTATATCCTGTTTTACCAGCAGACTTCTCCCGAGCGGCTTGGCCTGTTTGCCAACACGCTGCAGCAAGTCGCCAACAGCGGGGAGCTGGCCAGCCTGGTCGAGCATTACCGCTAGCGTATCTTCCCCCATGCCATCTGAATGCTCGGCGCCATCACCAACTTTTGTTATGATCCACAACAACTTATTCGGCCGTGCGGCCATCGAGACGAGGTGAGTGATGAAAGTAGGTATTATCGGCGCCATGGAACAGGAAGTGGCCCTGCTGCGCAGCCAGATGAACGAACCAACCACACTGCAACTGGGCGGCTGCGAATTCTATCAAGGCAAACTGGCAGGCAAAGAGGTAATCCTGACTCGCTCCGGCATCGGTAAGGTCGCCGCCAGTGTCGCCACCAGCCTGCTGCTGGAAAAATTTGCCCCGGATTGTGTCATCAACACAGGCTCAGCTGGCGGCTTCGCTCAGGATCTGCACATCGGTGATGTGGTCATCGCCGATGAGATGCGCTTTCACGATGTGGACGTGACCGCCTTTGGTTATGAGATGGGCCAGATGGCACAGCAACCTGCCGCCTTCCCCTGCGATGAGAAACTGATCGCGGTGGCGCAGGATTGCATCGCCGAGCAAGGCAAGCATCAAACCAAAGTTGGCCTCATCTGCACCGGTGATCAGTTCATGTGCAAACCAGACGCCATCGCCAAGGCCCGTGCCGATTTCCCGCAGATGCTGGCGGTCGAAATGGAAGGGGCCGCCATCGGCCAGGTGTGCCACATGTTCAAGGTGCCCTATCTGGTGGTGCGCGCCATGTCGGACATCGCAGGCAAGGAACAGGTTGAATCCTTCGATGCCTTCATCGAGGTGGCGGGCCAGCATTCCGCCGAGATGATCATCAAGATGCTCGGCAAACTGTGATCGACCTCGCCACACTGGAACACATGGCCGCCACTCCGGCGGCCATTTTGCTCGGGGCCATGCTGCTGGAAGCCATACTGCCCTGGCCTGCCCAGTTCAGACTCTCTGCCCTGGTACCCCTGCTGACCCGCCTGGGCCACAAGGTTCACCGCCCCGATGGCTCCCCCCAGCAACAATTTCGGGCCGGCCTGCTGGCCATGCTGGTCGTCTGGCTGCCATGCGCAGCCGGACTCTGGGCGGTGCGCAACCTCTCCCTCTCCGAGCCGCTGTTTGACCTGTTGTTTCTGTTGCTGATGATAGAGTCCCGTCCGTTGCGCGAGCTGGCCAAGGCAACCCGTTCCCTGGCAAGCCAGGAGACGCTGGTCGTTGCCCGCCTACAGGCAGCGCCCTGGCTCAGGCGCGATACCGGCAAGCTCTCCGTGATGGGGATTGCCAAGGCCGTCAGCGAGACCTGCGCACTGCGCCTGGCAGGACAATGGGCGGGCCCCTTGCTGGGGTTTGCACTGGCGGGCGTTCAGGGCGCCCTGCTGTGGCGACTTGCTCAATTGATGAATCAGGGCTGGAGCCCCAAGCAAGCGACATTCAGCCACTTCGGCCGCTCCGCCGCCGTGCTTTATCAGGCCCTCTGCACCCCAGCCATACTGCTGCTGGCACTGCCCCTGTTCCTGACTCAAGTGCGCCAGCTGGGCGCCAGGATGCGCACTGCCATTCAGTGGCCCTACCCCGCCATGGGCATCTTGCTCGCCCAGCTATCCAGCTCGCTTGGCATCCGGCTGGGTGGCCCCCGCTATTATCAGGACACCCTGTTTCGCTTCCCGGCATTTGATGCACCAAGCGACCCGGCCGCCGCCACTGCGCTACGCGTACTCAACCGGTTGCAACTGATTGGCTGGGGTTGGCTCGCACTGGCCGCATTGCTCACAGTGCTGGAGCAACTCCATGGCTAACTATTTCGCCCTGCTTTGCCTGCTCTGCTGTTCGCTAACGCTGCAGGCTGCAACACCGATGCGCATCGTCAGTCTGACCCCCCATCTGACCGAGCTGTTGTTCCTCGTCGGGGCAGGCGATCGCATCGTCGCCACCGATGATGCATCGGATTTTCCGCCAGAAGTGAACGATCGCCCGCACGTGGCCAACTACCGCAGCATCAACCTTGAAGCCCTGCTGGCCCAGAAACCGGATCTGGTCGTGGCCTGGCGCTCTGCCCAATCCCGTATGCTGGCACCTGTCGAACAGCTGGGGATCCCTGTGTTCTACTCTGAGCCCACGGATTTTGCCTCCCTGGCCACCGAAATTCGGGCGCTGGGAGCACTGCTGGACCTGGAGCAGACAGCGAACACTCAGGCCGAGGCCTACCTCGCCAGATTGGCGGCGCTCAAGCAACGTTATGGTCAGCCCAACCATATCAAGGTGTTTTATCAGCTCTGGTATCCGCCCCTGACCAGCGTCAGCGGCTCGGCATGGCCAGCCCAGGCCATCGAACTGTGCGGTGCAGAGAACCTGATGGCTGGCGCCAGAACCCCTTACCCTCAGGTCAATTTGGAGCAGGTGATCAAGTCTGACCCTGCGCTCATTCTGGCTGGTAGTCAGGATCCTGACGCTTTACGTCACTGGCAACAATGGCCCATGGTCGATGCAGTCAAACATCAACGATTGCAACTCATCAATTCGGATGAACTGCACCGCTTCACCCCGAGGGCGCTCAATGCCGTGGAGCAGGTATGTAATGCCATCGCTCGCGTTCAAGCAAAATAGCCACTGGCAATAACTCAACGATATTGAAAACAGAGACGCCGGCATCCGCCGGCGTCTTGTTGTGTCTGAAAACTATCTCTTCACTGAAAGGCATTACCTGCTGGTCAGGTATGTTTGAACACATTGAGCCCAGCAAAGTAGGTGGAGTCCTGCCGCTGGAATGCATCTGCATACATAACCTTGCTCTCCTCAAAGAAGCGCCCGAGTATTGATTCAGCTTCTTTCAGCTTTATTTCAAACTCGTCAGAGTCTGCATTTACCAAGGCCATCATCAGGCTGATGATATTGGCATAGAAATAGTTTATCGAGCCTATCATCACACGATAGAGATGGCATTCACGGCTCATGAGCAAGTAGAGAAGATAGTCATGGTGTCGTTGCATAAGTGCCAACACGGCATTGTGCTCACGCGGAACCTGTTGCCAATCCGCTTGAAATTTATCTATCAGCTCATCGAAAAGCGATGCATTGAGCGCGGCATTGAAGTCTATGCTGGTCATGTCGAAAGGCTGGAAGCAGCGATCCATCACCTCATCCATCAATCGTACTTTATCCAGTTCGGGCCAAGATGGCTGCAAGGATTCGACACCTTGAGGTATGGCGCCCTCGATATAGGCTCCATCACTGCTGTTGATGCACCGCAAATCAGGATAATTATTCAGCACACGCTCCATATTATGGATGGCGAGCCCAAACAAATGATTGATGCGCACCTCCCCACCAAAATTGCCTGGTGCCGGGAAGGTATCTTTCAGATTCTCGTTATATTTGGCTTCTTTCTTGTCGTTGTAATACAAGCTCAAACTGGAGTGGTGTTTGCCGGCCGACTTGTAGCCATTATCAATGCCGAATAGATACACCTGCTTGAAGCCCAGCAAAGCGGCATAGTTGAGTCCGGTATTCCCCACAAACGGGTTGGAAAACTCAATGGTGTCATATTCAAATGCCTGACCAAAGGCACTGATCAGCATGGAAAACATGGGTTCATTGGGTTTGAACGTCAATCCCGTCTTGCGGAAGAATCCTTTGCACTCGGGGTGAATAACATCAACGCTCAGGAAGACGGTGTCCTTGATAAAGTCATCTGCATCAAGAATGCGCAGGAAATCTGCAGAACTCTTGGTACGCTCTACGGCTACATAGATATCTGGCTTGACGCCCGCCTTGTGAAGCGCACTGACAGCCGTACCACAAGCGATAATGACAGCCTGTTGCTGATGCTGCTTTATAAAGTCAATGCTCTGATCCAGAGAAGGACCATTACCCACAACAAACACAGGCACCTGGCTGAATGCCGATGTATCACGCTGCCGCTTCAGGAACGGGGTTCCCTCTTGCAGATGATTATGGCTGTGAGCCAGCGCGTAGATATTGTCGTCAAAGAAGCCCCAGCCCGTTTTGAGCAGGTAAAACTCGCTCTCTACCTGATTTATCAGCGCGTGCAGCTTGGGAGAATGGTAATGGCAAAAAGAGAAGTAGCTAGCCGACCAGAATGCCCCCTTGCGATGGAGGGCTTCCATCATATCCGCTACCAGCAGTTGTTCGTCGACACCGATGAACAGATGCAAGCTAAGTGACTCGCGTTCCATATATTCGAACAATTCATGCCAATCGAAACAGTAGAGTGAGGCATAGAACATATCGAGATCGGGCTCGAAGGCAAACAGGTTCCTGATCTTACACTGCTCATAGAGATAACCCAGCTGGTATCCCAAGCCGATCCCGTACATCAGTGACAACGGAATATCTGAGTGCAGGGCACTATTCAACCGCAAACCTTCCAAGGCTGACTTTTCTTTTAACTTGGATATTTCATTATTAAATTTTATGTGGATCTGGCCATCGATATGCCACTGAGGAATAAAGTCGATGCACTGCAACACACTCTGATCGATCACTTCTGCTATCTGTGCCTGTACCTCGGCAAACGGGTCTTCACCATAGAGAGACACCCCATCATCAAGCCACAAGATATTGGGAATACCATTGTCATTGCAGAAAAAACGAAATGGCCGGACGGGCTGGTAATCTTTGAAATAATCATGAATGCCGGGCATGTGTTTTGCGAAAGCAGCCATATTGAGCTGATGACGAACAGGCAGCACATCCAGCATGGCGGCTTCCTGTTTTTTTTGCCGCTCTAGGCGAGAGAGTTCATTTTCTACATCGGCAATATTTTTATTAAAATCCATGATATGCCTAACCTGCATTCAGCTTGTAAAGATCAGATGCGCGACCCGCTTTGGAAAACTGCAGCAACTCCTCTTCTGCAAGATGTTTTTCTTTTCCCACCCACTCATGGATGGCTTGAAACTGCTGCAAGGCCTGACGGTGCTCCGCATCAAGCACAGCACCCGATGGAATGTGTTGAAACACACCATCAAGCGCACCGAGATAAGGCTCTACCAGCTTGTCAGCCGCCTGCAGCTGGCGCTGCTCGATCAGCGCCAACAGCTGGTTACCGGTTTCCATCAATACAATAAGAGGGGTGCGGTTCATTCCGCCCTGCCTACTTTTTGCTGTGCCAGCGCCTTGTCGCGCTCTTCGACGGGAATCGCATCCCACCCGCTTTTTACGGTCAGCATCAGGTTAATCACCTCGTCAACCGCACTGATATCCATATCGCGGCTGGCATCCATCATCCGGGCCTTCATGTAATCATAAAGCGCGAACAAGTCCTCGGGTACTTTGCCATAAGAGAGATCCAGCGAGTCCTGCAGACCGTTGATGATGGCCATCGTTTTGGAGATGGACAGAGACTTGTGCTCAAAGTCGCGACGCTCAATCGCGCCACGCGCCTGAGCAAGACGTTCGAGACATCCCTGCATCAGTAGCTGAATGACACGATAAGGGTCGGCCACTGCCAGCTCGGATTGCAGACTCTGGGTGGTATAGGCTTTGATATTTTTCCGATACATATGAAACACCGATCCTGACTACAAATTAGCTGCTCTTGGTATTGAGCAGGTTCAAATATGAGGCCGACTTGTTCATCTTGGCCAGCATGCTATCCAAGCTCCCGTAACGGGCACGCAGTGTCTCTTCGTACTTGGTCAGCTGGGCAGAGACATCTGACTGCTTGCGATTGACATCACGCAGATCCGAATTCAGGCTATCTTCCCGCTTGGCAAGCAAGCCACCAGTCTTGGAGTAACTCTCCAGCTGTCCGGCCATCTTGCCAGCCACACCATCCTTGCCACCAAACAGAGCTACGACCTGATCGAAATTCTTGTCCACTGCCTCATCGAATTTCTCACTATCAAGGGAGAGCACCCCCTTGTTGTCCATCTTGACACCCAGCTGAAAGATACTTGAAAACGTGGAGGAATTTTTGGAAGGCTCAGTGATGGCCCCATTCATCATATTTATCACGGCGCGCGTGGTGGCATCGCCAGCCAAGGCACCACCATCATTTTGACTGACCCCGGCCACAATTGAACTGCGCTTGCCAAGATCACCGCTCTTCTTCACCAGGGCGTTGTAGCCATCGATGAAGCTCTTGACCATGTCCTTGATGCCAGCCTTGTCAGTGGTCACATCGACTTTACTCGATTTGTAGGTAGTCGTAGTTCCATCTGTCGTGCTGTCTGACGCTCTCAACACTGTTACCTTGAGCCCGAGAATCGTACCATCAAAGGTATTGGTCGCACTGGTCAGCGTACTCCCGTCCACGCTAATCTCGGCATCCTGAGCATCTTGTTTCTTGGTCAATTTGGAAATGAAGTTGTCGGTCAACTCTGTGGTGTTGCCAGTTATCTGCAAGTCCTTGCCAGTACCACTGACACCGGAATCAATAACAAGTTTGGACTTGCCATCGGACGTGTTCATGATGTTGACGCTGAGACCGAAGTTATCGCCATCATTATTGATACGTTTGCGGATGGATTGCAGCGTATCACCCGCCTTGACATCCACATCAAAAGTTTTGTCACCCGCCTTGAAGGTCAGCTTCCCGTCCTGGGTGACCATAGGGTCGGTGGATTTGTCAAACACGCCTTCAAACTTGCTGGTAGTTGCCAATTTTTTGACACTAATATCATACTGCCCGTTGGAGGCACCCGTTTTACTCTCCACCTTGAGTACGGGATTGTCCTTGTCCTGAGTGATGTTGATGGCGCGTTTGTTGAATGCATCATCCTTGGACATCGCTTTGAGCGTGGTCACAAAGGAAGCGATGGCTGATTTCAGTTGCCCAACACCTGAGAGAGTGATTTGAGCATTGGTCTTCTTGGTGGTAATTGGCTGCAGCAGTTGTGCCTTTTTGGCATCCACACTGGCAGCAATCACAGACTCCAGATCGAGTCCCGAGCCGGCACCTGCAGAAGTAATCGTGGTCATACTCACTCTCCTCGTTATGCTTGCGTATTAGATCTCGTTATCGAGCAGCAGCCCGACACGGGAACCTCCGCCGGTCGCATCACCTTCGCGCAGATCCTTGATCCGTTTGCTGATGGCCAGTAACTCTTCGCTCGGGATCTGGCGGATCATCGACTTGGTGTGGGCATCCATCACCTTGATGACAACCTGCTCGAGATCCTTTTCGACACTGAAGTTGACAGTCCATCCTTGCAACTTACTGAACTCTTGCAAGTTTTGGACCTCCTTTTCAATATCAACCTCAGAAATATCCTGTTTGCTGGCTTTTGCTTGTGCCTTCTCCTCTTGCTGTTTCTTCACATCCTGTGCCATCACCCGCTGCTCTTCCGTCGTGCCAGATAGCACTTGAGCGGCCGATTGGCCGCTCTTGCTACTTGACTGAAGAGAAGAAGGAGTGACCGATGAGGGTATTCCAATGTCATTGGCCATATCGTCGCTCCTCTTTCTATCTCATCACTGCCTGTTAACCCAGCAGGGACAGGGCAGACTGCGGTCTTTGGTTGGCTTGCGCCAAGATGCTGGAGGCCGCCTGTTGCAGAATGTTCTGCTTGGTCAGGTTGGCTGTTTCAGTCGCAAAGTCCGCGTCGCGAATACGAGAGCGTGCTGCACTCAGGTTTTCAGAGACGTTGGACTGGTTGCGAATGGTCGAGTCAAACCGGTTTTGCACCGCACCCAGCTCTGCCCGTTTGCTATCAACGGCCTTGATCATGAAGTCAAGGTTGGCCATGGCCAGTTGGGCGGCACTGGCAGTGGTGATGCTGCTCACACTGGTGGAGGTCACTGCCGTGGTGCCCTTGGTCACAGTGTAGGGTTCGCCAGTAGAACTCGTGGCAACGGTAGCACTCCCCTTGGTCGATGACGCAATACCGCTGATGGTGAACGCGGATGTCATCTTGAAGGTGATGGTCTGACCGGCATCGGCACCAACCTGGAAGGAACCCTTGTAGTTACCATCCAGCAATTTCTGGCCACCAAAGGTAGTATCGCTGGAGATGCGGTCAATTTCGGTAGTCAGCTGATCGAACTCTTGCTGCAGTGCAGTACGGTCGTCAGTGTTGTTGGAACCGTTGGCTGATTGCTGGGCCAGGGTACGCATACGCTGCAACATGGAGGTGACTTCATCCATGGCGCCTTCAGCGGTTTGTGCAACCGAGATACCATCGTTGGCGTTGCGGTTACCTTGGTCCAGACCATTGACTTGTGAGGTCAAACGGTTGGAGATCTGCAGACCGGCTGCATCGTCCTTGGCGGTGTTGATACGCAAACCGGATGCCAGTCTGGTATAGGACGTATCCAGGGACTTGTTGGTGTTCATCAGGTTACGCTGGGCGTTCAGTGATGAAGTATTCGTGTTGATGTACATGGCCATAAAAATATTCTCCCGAAGAACATGCGACTGCGGGTTGCGCCGACAAAGCGACGTCCCACCGTTAGAAGAACAGGTTGAACAATCCTGTGTCTTCTGGCGGGTGTCTGTTTGAACGAACAGGCCACCCGCAGTAGTGCAAGCGTTGGATTCCGAACACCCCTCGATTGCTTCACTTTATTTAACGGCCGCAGGGACACAAGCTTTAGGAAAATAATTGCCGAAGGCGGCAAGTTTTATCCGGCAGGCGGCAAAGAGGAAGAGGACAGGAGAGTAGCCAGGGGGTCTAGAGTTGGCCGAGGAGCCGGATAGAGGCGTTGATTGCTTTTGGCACGGTTTGTGCTTTGATATGGGCGAGTGGCGTCAATTTGACGGCACAATAAAAAGAGGCCGGAAAACCGGCCTAAAATGAGCATACGCTCAGGAGAATATGACCAAGGGTGACAGAACTGAACAGCTGTACAACACTTGGCATTACTAATATAGAGAATTGATTCTCTCCCGATAGAACAGAGTGCAAACCGAACACCCCTTTGTTCCATCTCTTGACCAGGGCGGCCTGAACAACCGCCCTGTTTTCTTTTGTTAGCCCTGCAGCAACGAGAGTGCAGACTGGGGACGCTGGTTTGCCTGCGACAGTATGGTGGATGCCGCCTGTTGCAAAATATTTTGCTTGGTCAGGTTGGCCGTTTCGGTCGCAAAGTCTGCGTCACGAATACGTGAGCGAGCTGCACTGACGTTCTCCGAGATGTTCGCCTGGTTGCGGATGGTTGAGTCAAACCGGTTCTGTACCGCACCCAATTCCGCACGCTTGCTGTCCACCACCTTGATCATGTAGTCCAGGTTAGCCATGGCTGACTGGGCTGAACTGGCCGCCTGGATGGACGACATGCTGGCAGAGGTGACTGCAGTTCCCGGGTTTTTGGTAACCAAGTAAGGCTCGCCGGATGCCGTCGTCGTGACTGTTGCGCTGCCACTGGTGGCAGATGCCATGCCCGAGATGGTAAAGGCAGTGGTCATCCGGAAGGTGATGGTCTGACCTGCATCAGCGCCAACCTGGAAGGAGCCTACATAGCCACCACTGAGCAAGTTCTGTCCACCAAAGGTGGTGTCTTTTGCCACCCGGTCGATTTCAGTCATCAGCTGAGTGTACTCTTGCTGCAAAGCGGTACGGTCATCGGTGTTGTTGGAACCGTTGGCAGATTGCTGAGCAAGGGTGCGCATCCGTTGCAGCATGGAGGTCACTTCATCCATAGCACCTTCTGCGGTCTGGGCAACGGAAATGCCATCGTTGGCGTTACGGTTACCCTGGTCCAGTCCATTGATCTGGGAGGTCAAACGGTTGGATATTTGCAGACCTGCCGCATCGTCTTTTGCGCTGTTGATGCGCAGACCAGATGCCAGACGGGTGTAAGAAGTATCCAGAGATTTGTTGGTGTTCATCAGGTTACGCTGGGCGTTAAGCGATGAAACGTTCGTATTGATATAAAGTGCCATAACCATTCTCCTAAGCTATTAAATTTACTATCTAATTTGCTCGGACTTTATTGTCTTTCCTGTCCGATGCGTCTTATTTAACGGCCTCTTTTTCGATGTCTTTAGCATTATTTTTAACGCTTCATCGCATTAACGCCGCTTACCCTATTTATCGGCACATTCCCGTTTTACTTAAGAGAAAAAATCCAAAAAGTTCCCCTTATCAGAAGGATGCCGCACAGGCCAAAGGCCATGGCAAAGCAAGTGCCCTGACCTGCAAGGTGTCAGCGCGCATCCGCGCACCCACATCCCGTCTGCAAAAACTGGGGCTGGCTCTCATTTTTGCAGGCCATCATTGGTCAGAAGCCTGCACACCCCCTAAAATCGCGACCCCATCAACAATTGGACGTGAGTTGTTCTCCATGCAGACACTGGTTGAGCAGATTGTTTACATCAGCGACATGTTTGGTACTGCGGTATTCGCGTTTTCGGGCGTCCTGGTGGCAGGGCGGCTCAGGATGGATGCCTTCGGCGTCATGGTGCTGGCGGCGGTAACCGCCATCGGCGGTGGCACCATCCGCGACATGATATTGGGTGCCACTCCTGTGTTCTGGGTGCGTGACCCTCTCTATATCTGGGTGGTGATTGCCACGGCGCTGGTGGGTATGTGGATGGTCAAGCTACCCAAGCGTATGCCCTGGTATGTGTTGCCGGTAGCGGATGCCTTCGGGCTGGCTCTCTTTACCGTGATCGGTGCCCAGAAGGCACTCAACTTCGGTACCCCAGGTCTGATTGCGGTGATCATGGGGACAATGACGGGTGTGGCTGGCGGCATGATCCGCGATGTGCTGGCACGGGAGGTGCCCATGGTGCTGCAAAAGGAGATCTATGCCACCGCCTGCATTCTGGGGGGCATCCTCTATACCCTGGCACTGGAGGTCAACGTGGACAGGGTGACCGCCATGCTGATCAGCATGCTGGGGGTATTTGGTCTGCGGGTCGCTGCCATTTACTGGCACCTGTCACTGCCCACCTTTTCACTGCAACGCCATTGATGTTTGGGCCGGGGGGCATGTCGCACTCCCGGCCTCGTTACGTTGAACCAAGCGGGCTTTTCTGTTGTCATAGGATCCAGTCGTTGTAAGCCGGAATCCCTCATGCAAAAACTTGGGCTCATTACTTCCCTGCTACTGATGAATGTGGCAACGGCGCACGCCGATGCACAGGTACTGTTTGGACGACTGGCTTCTACCCCGGTGCAGCAGTTCAACCAGCAGATCCGTCAGGCAAGCACGACCCGGCAAACCTGGGTCAATGATTATCGTGAAGTGGCACTGCGTTTTGTCGGCCATAGCGACATACCCAGTCGCATCCAGGCACAGCAACTAGATAATGATCTGGTGCTGTCGGTTGCCCTCGATGGCAACAAGAGTGACATGCTTTATATCCTGACCCTGTTTCGCAGCAATAACCTGTGGCAGATGAAGCAGGCCGAGATGGGCTGGCGTTGCCAGGGCGAGTCAACCTTTACCCCTGTCCCCTGCCCCTGACCCCCACTTTATCTCGACGCGCCATCAGAGCGTGATGCGCAGTGAAATAAAAAATCCGGCTCATTGACCGGATTTTTTATTCGAAACGTCACCCCCTGATTACGGGCGGTACACCTTGACGTTGTCAAAGCCCTTCTCTTTCAGGTAGAGCGCCTGCAGTTTGCTCATCACGCCGCGATCGCAGTAGAGCAGATAGGTCTGCTCTTTGGGCAGATCACCAAAGGCGGTGGCCAGCTTGAAGAAGGGGATGTGCAGCACGTCACGGCCTTCCACCACCAAGGGTTTCTCGTCGCGCTCGTCGGCAGAACGAATGTCCAGGATCACCTCGTCAGCGGCCAGCACTTCTGTGGTCTCTATCTCTTGAACCTCGGCGGCGGTCTCTTCACCGATGCGGCGAATGTCGAGGTAACGGGCCTCGGACACCACCTTGTCCAGGATGGCGAAGTCGAAGTTGGCCTCTTCCGCCTCAATGTTGGACAGCACAGCCTTGATGGTCGGCTTCTTGGAGATGACGCCGCAATACTCCGGCATTGTCTCGGCAAACTCCAGAGTGCCGATACGACGGGCTTCACTGATGATGTCCGGCTTGTCCCAGGTGATGAGCGGGCGCAGGATCACCTTGTCGGTCACCCGATCGATGACGTTGAGGTTGGTGAGGGTCTGGCTGGAGACCTGACCCACGCACTCCCCTGTCACCAGGGCCGGGATCTGGAAGTAGTCAGCCACCTGGCCTGCGGCACGCATCATCATGCGCTTGAGCACTACCCCCATCTGGCCGTTATCCACCTTCTCCAGGATCTCGGCGACCACGGGTTCAAAGTCGATGGCGGTGAAGCGCACCTTGTGAGAGGCGCCAAACTTGCTCCACAGGTAGTAGGCCACCTGCTTGACCCCGATCTCGTGGGCGGCACCACCGAGATTGAAGAAGCAATAGTGCACCCGGCAGCCGCGCTTGATGAACTGGTAGGAGGCCACGCCCGAGTCGAAGCCACCGGAGAGCAGGCTCAGCACGTCTTCCTGGGTCGCCATGGGGAAACCGCCCATGCCATGGTGAACGGCGCTGATGATGTAAAGCTCGTCGTTTTCCACTTCCAGGTTGACCTGGATGTCAGGCTTTTTCAGACGTACGCCGGCAGTTTCGCAATGCTGGTTGAGGCCACCACCCACATAACGCTCCAGCTCCAGCGAGCTGAAATCGTGCTTGCCGACACGGCGAGCACGCACGCAGAAGGTCTTGCCTTTCAGGCGATCGCCCCAGACGGCGCGGGTCTGCTCGAAGATGTCATGCAGGTCGGTGAAGTTGCTCAGTTTCACTTCGAGGAAGTACTGGATGCCCGGGATGCAGGCCAGGGTTTCCAGATACTGGGCGTGGAACTGATCATTGCGGGAGCTCACTACCAGCTTGTCCCAATCCATCCGTACGCGGGCATCTTCGTCGAAGCGGCGCAACACGTTGCGAATGTTGCCCTGCAACATCTTGGTGAAGCGCTGGCGCACTGACTTGCTCTTGATGGTGATTTCCGGGAACAGCTTGATAATGAACTTCATGGTTTCAACTCGGGTGACCTTGATTTAAGGGCGCGGATTATATCAGAACTTTGTTGCCAGCGCCTACAGGCTGAGCGTTCACCCATATTCTCCCACTCAATGTTTGCGGCCCGGCGGCAATCTTGCGTATATTCCCGAACCTGCGCCCTGGCAAGATGCTTCAACACAGAAGATCCGATGAAGACTTATATCTACTACCCCGGCATGGAGGTACGTGACGAACTCTGGCTCAAGTTTGCCCTGCTCTATCTGGAGCGACTCGCCTTCGTCTTTACCGTCAGTGAAAAGAGCGGCCTCACTACCCTGCTCCATACCCTGGAAGAGCAGACCGACCTGCTGGCAGAGCGGCCCGAGCCAGCTTTCTTTGCAGATATCACCCCTCAGCTGGAGAGTCAGCTCGGCGGTCTTGTCGCACCCGACTTTGCCCGCCACAAGGTTTTTGGCAACAAAGATCTCATCACTCGCTGGCGTCAAAGCGCCAATCACGACTGCTTCTGCCCGACCCAGGCCGGTCTTGAGCGGCTGCACGGCTTTTGCCTCGCCCACGGCTTTGCCAGCCAGGATGAGGGGGGGATCAAGATGGCGCGACGCTTTGCCAATCTGCTCTCCATGCGCCTCGCCCGTGAGTGGGCACTCGCCAATGAGGGGGCGCTCATCACAGATCACGACTATCTGGACAGGCTGCTGCACCTGCTCGAATCCCGCTACCACAATCGGGGCGGCCAGGATTGCTTCCACCTCGAGATACCATTGCAAGTGCCCACTCACCTGAGCGATATCTCCTTCGATGAATTGATTGCACTGCGTGCCCGCAGCGGCTTTCGCCAGCAACTTGCCGAGTTCCATCAGGCCCTCGATGCCATGCTCACCATGCTGGGCAGCGGCTATGCCGAGCCAGCAGCCCTGGCCCGTTTCGAGCTGGCGCAGCAAGGGCTCAATCAGCTGCTGGGGCCAGCGACCCACAGCCTGCCGCTCACCACCCTGATCAGCTGTTCATTGCCTGCCATGGCGATGATCCATCAGCTCAAGGCAAGCCACCCGGCTAGCAACCTCATCTTCCATCCCATCAAGAAGAGCCATTTTCACCAGCGCAAGAGCCAGCACTTCTTCACCCGGCTGGGCCAGGTCAAATCCTGAGTCCGCCGTGATGATATGAGGCGGCGCCAATATTCCGGCGCGCTGCCCGGCCAAATCAGGAGGATCCCCCTCTTCAGGAGGGATTCTCCAACCGAAACTCCACCCTGTCGCTGTTGCCCGCCTCGTCGACCACCACCAGCTGGTAGCGGCCTGCCTTGCTCAATACCTGATCCCCATCCCAGCGCAGGCGCTGGCCATTGAGAAACCAGAATGGCTTGCCCACACCACCCAGCACCCTGGGTTGCAGGCGATAGCGCTGGCTACGGATAAGGTTGCCCTCCCCCAGGGCGACGATGCGAATCGGCGCCTGCAGATCCGCCCCCTGTCTCTCTCCGTCACAACCGCTGGCGAGCAGCGCCTTGCGCCGCTCGCCTGGCGCGCGCCAGGGCTCCAGCGACAAGGGCCACAGCGCCCGCCATACAGATTGGCTGGCATCGTCACAACGGGTCAGCGTCGGCTTACCCTGACTGGTCAGTGCCACCTGGCGCAGGGGGGAAGGCCAATCCATGGGGTCTGGCAAGGTAGGGGGATCCCGCCCATCCAGCAGCCAGGCGCTCTGATGCTGCAAGCAGGCCTCAGGCAGGGTGGCACTCACCCGCCGCCCCAGTGGCCAGCAGATCTCGGCCTCGCTCACCGTATTGGGTTGCGCTGGCAGGGGGCTGTTGTCCCCCAGTCGCGAATAGACGGAGAGCAGCAGCGGCACAGCCGCGCTCTGGCCATAAAAACCGGGCAAGGGGGTGCCATCGGGCCGCCCCAGCCAGACCCCCAGGGTCCAGCGGCCGGAGACTCCCAGCGCCCAGCTGTCCCGATAGCCATAGCTGGTGCCCGTCTTCCAGGCCAGCCGGTTGACCCGGCCGGTCGCCTCGCTGGCAAAGGGCTGATCAGCCCTCCCCTGCGAGCTTAAAATTTGCCAGGTGATCCAGGCGGCCCCGGGGCTCAGCAAGGGGCGCGATACCGCCTGTTGTCCCGCCAGCCAGACCGGCATCGCCACCTGTCCCTGCCGGGTGAGGGAGCTATAGAGCGCCACAAGCTGTTCAAGCCTGACGCCGGCAGCCCCCAGCGCAATGGCCGGATTGGGCTTGTCGGAGAGGGCCAGCCTGACCCCGGCGTTATCCAGTCGATTGACCAGAGTATCGGGCCCCAGGGCTTCCAGCACCTGCACGGCGGGAACGTTGAGGGATTGCTGCAACGCCCGGGTCAGGGTGACAGGCCCCTGAAAGGCGCCGGTAAAATTGGCGGGTCGATAGTCCGACCCCAGCCTGGGGGCATCGGAGAGCAGGGAGGCCGAATGAACCAGGCCAGCATCGAGGGCCAGACCATAGATAAACGGCTTGAGGGTGGAGCCGGGTGAGCGGATCGCCTGCACCATGTCGAGGTAGCCATGACGGCGCAGATTGCCATACTCGGCGCTGCCCACGTAGGCGCGCACCGCCATGGTCTGGTTATCCACCAGCAGCAGGGCGGCGGAGGTCTGTTCCGGGAAGCGACGTATATAACTCGCCACTCGCGCCTCCAGCCAGCGCTGCAGATCGCCGTCTATGGTGGTGTGCACCAGGGCGCCCGGCTGGCTGTCAGCGGCGAGACGGGCAAACAGCGGCGCCTCCATGGGAGTGAAGTGACCGCGCGCCAGCACGGGTTCTATTCGCCCTTCACGCCACACGGCGTCTGGCCAGGCTCCCTGTTTGACCAGCCGCAGCATCACCTTGTCACGGGCGGCGCGGGCGCGATCCGGATGGCGATCGGGTCGGTAACGGCTGGGGGCCTGCGGCAGCACCGCCAACAGGGCGGCCTCGGCATGAGTGAGCTTGGCCGCACTCTTGCCCAGATAGGCAAAGCTGGCCGCCTGTACCCCTTCAAGGTTGCCACCAAAGGGGGCACGGTTGAGATAGACGGTGAGCAGGGTGCGCTTGTCGTAGTGCCACTCCAGTTGCAGCGCCCGCGCCATCTGGCGCAGCTTGCCGGGTACGCTCCTGTGATAGGGCTCGATCAAGCGGGCCACCTGCATGGTAAGGGTAGAGCCCCCCGATACCGCCCGCCCGTAACGCAGCCACTGCCAGACCCCACGCACCATGGCCACAGGGTTGACCCCGGGATGGCGCCAAAAGTGGCGATCCTCGTAGCCGAGCAATGCCTCTATGTAGCGGGGAGAGACCTGCGCCAGGGTCACCGGATAGCGCCACACCCCGCTGGTGTCGGCAAAGGCGCGCAGCGGCCGCCCCTTCATATCGAGCACCACCCGCGCATAGGCGGGATCCAGCGGTGGCAGCGGGAAGGCGCGATCCAGCACCAGCAACACCAGGATGAGAGCCCCAATTCCCAACCCCGTCAGCCGCAGCCAGCGAGGCAAACCTGGCAAAGCAAGCCTGCCCTGATGCAACCACTGGCGAGCACGCGACCAAAAACCGGCTGGACGCGCCTCGTCCTGCAAAGGCGAATTACTCAGAAATGGTCACCTCATGGATATCCTGGCCCACCGCCCGCAGTTCGGGTCGATACATGTCTTCCACCTGGGTCGGCGGCACCTGATAGCGACCCGGGGTCACTGCTCGCATCAGATAGACCAGTTGCTGATTGCCCCCCTCGCTCAGATCCAGCGCGGCCGTGTAACGATCGTCTCTAAACTCCTGATGTTTGAGGTAGTCGTTCCATTCGCTCTGCCACGCAGGCTTGCCCTCGATACTGAGCTCCTCGAGCTTGATACTGGTGCCAAGGGCTGGGTTTTCCAGCTCAAATCCCGCCGGCAGCATCTCCACCAGCAAGGCATCGGGCACCGTCTGCTCGCTGCTCACATTGAGCCGCACCACCACCAAATCGCCCACCTTCACCTTGGCAGGATCAAAGCGCTTACCATCGGCATTGAACCAGCTGCGGGTCACGCTCATGCCCTGGCTGATGCGTACGGGGGCCTGCTCGGGATAGCCTACCAGGGTGCGCTGCACGTAGAGGGAGCCCTTGCCCTCGTTGGTCACGCCAGTGGCCGCCAGGGCCTCGGGGGCACCGATCTGCGCACTGTTTTTACCGGCAACGGCCTGGCCGCCACTGATTGACGCTACCCTGGCCTGCCAGTCAGCCGCAGGATCGACCTGTGCCAACCGCAACAGGGCCAGCCGCTCCTGAGTGCTTAGCCACTGGCGATGGGCCAGGGTGTCTGCCACCTTGGCGCTAAGCTCGGGCCAGCGATCCTCGGCCAGCTTGTGCTGGCGCAGCAAGGCGAGCTCCAACGCCCCATCGCGCAGGGGCGAACCGTAATCGGCCAGATAGTCATCGCCGCGCGGAGTCGCCAATGCCCGAGTCAAAGCCTTGGCAGCAGTCTGCTCATCCCCCATGGCGGAAAGCGCCAGCGAGAGGTGCAACAGCGGCAAACCGGAGCGGGCATGATCCGCCTGCTGCTCCCAGATGAGGCGCAAGGTGGAAAGTGGCGCCTTGCCTACTCGCGCCAGTACGAAGGCACTGTAAGCCTGATAGGCCAGCCGGCTGTGTTCGGGGGCACTGCTCCAGCGCTCCCCATACTGGCTGTCGCCGAGATAGCTCTGCAAACGGCTGATGGCCTGACTCAACATGGCCTCGGGCACGGCATCACCGGCCTCTTTTCTTGTCAGCAGGTAGTCGGCCGCATAGGCGGTGAGCCACTGCTCCTCATCGGAGCGGCCATCCCACAGACCGAACCCACCGCTGGGCAATTGCAGTCGTTGCAACCGTTGCAGCAGGGCGCGCTGCAGGTCCGCCTCGCTCACCGGCTTGTCCAGGTTTGGCAGATTGTTTGACCAGGCAGCACGCTCATCCGCCGTTGTCAGCAAGTAAGGCCAGGCGCGAGACAGGGTCTGCTCCAGACAGGCGTAGGGGTACTGGGCAAGCGCTTGCCACTGGCCGGCCGGATCCCAGGGAGGCGTGCCGGAGAGGCTGAGCAGCCCTTGCAGATTGGCGGGATCCAGCCCGGCCAGCTCGCTCTGGGCAAAGCTCATCTGCTGACCTGGGGTCAGCATCTGATAGCGCTGGCGCGTCTGGGCTGGCCAGGGGGATCGCAGCGGCAGCGACCATTCGCGGTTTACCGCAAAATCCTTGCCGCTGGCGGCCAGTTGCAGGCGAGCCACTCCGCTCGCCCCGGTCACTGTGAGCGGCAGGGTCAGCCACTGCTCCTCGCCGTTTTTAAGCGCCAGCGTCTCGGGCAGTTCGCCGCCCGCCTGCAAGCCGCCGGTCAGGGTCCAGGTCAGCGAAAGGCTCTGATCTTCACCACTCATGTTACGCAGTTGCACCAGAGCACGGGTCTCATCCCCTCTGGCCCCAAAACGCGGCCAGCCTATCTCGGCCACCAACGGCGCCACGACTTTGACGGCACGCTCGGCCTGACCCACCTGCTGCTCGTTCCAGGCCAGCGCCATCAGCGCCAGCTCGCCGTTGAAGTTGGGCAGATCAAGCGGGATCACCGCCTTGCCACTCTCGTCAAAACTCACCTCGCCGCTCCAGAGCGCCGCCACCTCGACCCGGCTCTCCAGCGCCCCTCCCTTCTTCAGGGCCGGCGCATCACCGCCGTAGTTGAGGCGAGCCAGCTTGCCATCCTGCGGCGGTATCACCTGACCGTAGTTGTCGAACAAGTCTTGCGCGAAGCGCTTGCGGCCAAAGAAGATCTCGAACGGATCGAGGGGTTGGTAGTCGCTGATATTGAGCACACCCCTATCCACCGCAGCCAGTACCACCCGGCCCTGGCTGTTTGGTGTCGAGGTCACCGCCACCTCGAGGCGAGTGAGCGGCACCGCCTTGTCCGGCGCACTCAAGGTGAGCGGCAGGCGGCGGGCCTCCCGGTCGAGCGCGAGCGGCACCAAACCGACCGAGCGCAGGCTCTGCACACTCTTTTGGCTCACCGGCTTTGATTCGCTGTCAGGGGCGGCAATCTGGGCGGAGATATGCAGATCGTGGCGCTGCCACTCAGGGCTGACGGGGATCTCGAACTCGCCACGGGCATCCTTGGCATCGCCACCGGTGCCTTTGAGCTCGATACGCTGCCACCAGCGCAGGCCGTCACCATCCTCCACCAGCAAGAGCCCCTTGCCCGCACGGGGGGCAACCAGCGTCACTTTCGCCTTGTCACCCGCCTGATAGGCGCGCTTGTCGAGGGTGATGGCAATCTTGTCAGGTCGCGCCTGCTCACCACCGCCACCCCAGGCGTAACTGCCGATCTCGACCCGCAGACTGGACTGATGGCCCTGACTGTTCTCCACCTCCAACCGATACCAGCCCGCCGCCAAGGGCAAGCTGAAGGTGGTCGGCCCCTTGCCATCCAGTTGCAGTGTCTGCTCCTGCTCCAGATAGGGCTGACTGTTGAACTCGTACTTCCACCCTTCGCCATCGGCGTAGTGCCAGTAGTAGTCACGGTATTCGTTGACCAGACGCACCTTCACCTCGCCCGCCACCGGCTGGCCCTGCTCATCGAGGTTGAGGATCTGGAAAGGCAGTGTCTTGCCCCCCTCCACTCTGTCTGCCACGAAATCGGCCTTGAGCGCAGGCCACTGGCTACCGGTGGGCCAGCCGTACTGGGTACGGCTGCGATTGACCGCCCTGCCACCGGGCTCGGATAAAGAGACCCGATAAGCCACCTCCAGCGGCCCCAGGGTCCCCACGCTGGCAAGTTGATCCACCAGCGAAAATGCGCCATGCCCCTGCTTGTCCAGGGTGAGCGTGACAGGCTCCAGATCCCTGGCCTGCTCGGTCAGCAGCACATCCCCCAGCGTAAACTCCTGCCACTGGGTGAAGGGCATGGTGGCGCGACTTATCTTCACCTCTGCCTTGGCCTTGGTGGCACTCGCCGGGGCGCCATAGAGATAATCCCCCTGCAACGGCAAGGTGAGTGCCTCCTGCGGGTTCAGTAATTCACCATCCGGTCCCTTGCCAAGTTGCAGCTTGAGCCGCTCCGGCAGGAACTCCTCCACCAGGAAGGGCCACTCGAAGCGGCTGCCGGCGGCGGTTTTCAGGGTGATGGTCCAGCGGCCGAGCGGCGCATCATCCGGCAGGCGCAGGCCGTAATGGGCGGCGCCCAGGCTGTCCGGCAGCAGACGTTTTTGCTCCAGCAGTTGGCCATCCGGCTGTTTCACATCCAGCTCCACCGCCATGCCCGGCAGCAACTGGCCATCCTGCCCTTTTAACAAAATTTCACTGTCAAGCCGTTCGCCGGGGCGGTAGAGATCCCGCCCGCTGAACAGATAAAGCTGCTGGGCCTGCCAGGGCTGGGTGCCCAATTCAAAGGCAGAGAGATCCAGCGCGGCGCCATCGAGGCGCAGCACAGCCAGATGCTTGCCCTGCTCGGCCAGCAGCAGGCGCGCGCCCTGCACCTGATCGAAGCGGCGATGCCCCCGCAGATCGGTTTGTTGCACCTGCAGCCGGTTGCCCTTCTCGTCGAGCAAAGAGAGTTGTACCTCCTTGAGGGGATCCGCGCTCGAGAGCGCGCTGACAAACACCTCCAGCTGGTCCCGATAGCGACGGGCACTGAGCCCCATGTCGCTCACCGCGAAATAGGTGGTCTCCTTGCGCCAGTCGTAGTTGCCCAAGGGGGACATGACCGCAAAGTAGACGCCGGCCTCGGCCAGCTGCGGCTCCTTGATGTTGATGAGGCGGGTCTCGCGGCGATTGGGATCCAGCTCAAGGGCGTAACGGCCGCTGAACACCCGCTTGGCGCGGCTGGTGATCTGCTCCAGCTCCCAGTTGCCCATGCCTGCGCCGGGTCTGTATTCGGCCAGAAAACGTGGCAGATATTCGGCATCGACCCGGAAGAAATCGATATTGACCTCATCCACGTTGACCGCGCTGATGGGCAGGCGCAGCTCCTGACGAAGCGGCAGCACCATGCCGCTCGCTGCAAAGGAGGCTCCCGCCTCCAGTGGTCGGGTCTTGAGGGTCCAGCTCTGCGCCTCGGGCCCCAACCCAGCTTTGAGGGTCACCTTGTAACTCTTGTCGGGCGCTACCTGCGGGAAGTAGAGGGTGCGGCCATCCTCGGCCAGGACCCACTCCCCCTGCAACTGCTTACCCCCCTCGCTCACACTGAGCCAGGTTTGCCAATTGGACTTGGGCGCCAGCGGGCCGGAAAAGACCAGCGCCAGCGCCGGTGCATCCCGATACTGGCGGGTATTGGCCTGCACCACAGTGTCTGGCGCCCCCGCAACTTGCCGGGCCGCGGGCGCCTGATCGGCGGTTGCCGGCTTGTCCGGGCCGCAACCGGCCAAGAGCAGACTGGTCAGCCCTGTGAGCAACAGGGCTGACCAACGGCGCCTAAGTGGTGAGACGAGAGCATGGGCACATTGGTGAGCAGCAGGGCGAGGGTCGAAAGGGCGCATAGGTTCCATCCCGGATTGGATCGCTGCCATAGCAGCGCGATAGGCAACAGGATAAGACATCCGACTCGCTTGACACAAAACTCATTGCAAAATGTCGAGCACAGATTGCCGCCAGACAGATAACAAAAAGCCGGCCCTGAGGTCGGCGTTTCACGGCAGCGGTGAGTCGGTTAGTCCATCACCGCCATCTGCCAGGTTTTAAAACCACCGGAGAGGTTTTTCACCTTGAAGCCGTGCTGACTGAGCAGGCGGCAAGCCACGTGGCCACGCAAGCCCACCTGGCAGCTGATGAGCAGCTCTTTATCTCTGGGCAATTCATTCAGGCGAGCGCGCAGCTCATCGAGGGGAATGTGCAGGGCACCCGGGATGCGACCCAACTTGTCGAGTTCGGGGCCATTACGCACATCCAGCACCTGTTGATGGGGATGACGAGCCTGCACCTCGGCAGCGTGGCAGAGGATGGTATCCCCCTTCAAGTGGTTGCTCGCCACAAAGCCCGCCATGTTGATCACATCCTTGGCCGACCCGAACGGCGGCGCATAGGTGAGCTCCAGATCCTGCAAGTCAAACACCGTCAGTCCGGCGCGCTGGGCCACCGCCAGTACGTCGATGCGCTTGTCGACCCCGTCCTTGCCGATGGCCTGGGCACCGTAGATCTTGCCATCGGGGGCGAACAGCAGCTTGAGGCTGACCGGATGGGCGCCCGGGTAGTAACCGGCGTGGCTGCCCGGATGCACATAAGCCTTCTCGAACGGCAGGCCCAGTTGCACCAGGCGCTTCTCGTTGAGACCCGTGCTGGCCACCGCCAGATCGAACAGCTTGCAGATGGCGGTGCCCTGGGTCTTCTTGTAGGTTTCGGCCCGCCCCAGCATGTTGTCGGCGGCGATGCGGCCTTGCCGGTTGGCAGGCCCCGCCAGGGGGATCAGCACGGATTCGCCGGTCACAAAATCTGTCTCTTCCACCGCATCCCCCACCGCATGGATGAAGGGATCCGAGGTGCGCATGCCGGCATCTACCTTGATGCCGCCGCGCGGGCCCAACTCCAGCCCCGCTTTTGCGGCGAGCAGGGTTTCTGGCTTGACGCCGATGGCCAGGATCAACAGACCGGTTTCAAGATGTGAGCCATCACTCAGGGTCAGACGCAAGCCACTGCCCGTGGCGCTCGCCACGGCGGCGGTTTTCTCAGCCAGCACATCCAGACTTTCGATGGCGGCAAGACCGGTGCGCAGCCGCAGATCTATGCCCTCTTCCCGGATGCGGGCGTGGAGCATATTGGCCATCTCTTTATCCACCGGCGCCATCACCTGATCGGAGAGCTCCAGCAGGGTGACCTCCAGCTTGCGCTGATGCAGTGCCTCCATCATCTCCAGCCCGATAAAGCCGCCACCGACCACAGTGACATGGCGCGGATGATCATGCTGCAGAGCAGCAAGGATGCGATCCATGTCAGGGATATTGCGCAGGGTATAAACATGCGGGCTGTCGATGCCGGGGAACGGAGGACGGATTGGCGCGGCCCCCGGGCTCAGCAGCAGTTGATCATAAGGCTCTCGCCGCTCTTCACCGGTTTGCAGATGACGCACCAGCAGTGTCTTGCCAGCCTTGTCTATCTCGATCACATCGTGAAAGACTCGCACATCCACATTGAAACGGCGCTTGAAGCTCTGGGGCGTCTGCAACAGCAGGGCATCCCTATCCTGTATGCCCCCCCCTATGTGGTAAGGCAGACCGCAGTTGGCGAAGCTGACAAACTCGCCACGCTCGAATACCACTATCTCGGCCTCTTCGCTCAGACGGCGAGCTCTGGCCGCCGCAGAGGCGCCGCCAGCCACACCGCCTACAATCAGGATCCGTTTCATCAGCAAGACTCCGGTGAACAACAAATTGCCATTAAATTAGCGATTTCTAATTTAGATTTCAATGAAATTTTGTTTGCACCGGTTTTGCAGTATTCTTGCCACCCGACAGTTGTTCAACAGGATGTTATCAGTTCATGTCGTCTACCGCGCTCAGTCACCTCCCCCCTGCCAGCCAGACACCGCTGTTCTTTCGTCTGGATGTGCGCAGCCAACGGCTGGTCGCCCTGACCGATGTGATGCAAACCCCGCTTCATTGGCTGGATGAACCGAGAAGTGCCTGGCCGGCCCAACTGCCGGATGCCCTGCGACTGCCCATAGAGCAAGCCCTTGCCAAAGGTCAGGGGGGCAAGCTGATGCTGCGCTTCGCCGGACAGCAGTGGCATATCGCCCTCTCCCATGAACAGGATGCCTTCTGGCTCATCTGCCTGCAGACCCAGCGCCAGGAACCCATCGCCGATCTCGCCTTGCAGCTGCCACGCCTGAGCCAGATGGCCAGCCAGCAACAGTTCGTCGCCATGCTGGAAGCCCTCAAGGAGAGCCTGGGGGCCGATCGCCTGATCCTCTGGCACTATCAGGCCAATGGCTCCCTCGGCAGCGAACAGCTGACCCCTGTCTTTGCCCTCGGCGCCGAGGGGCTTTCGGCCATTCGCGGTGACAGTCGCTACATTCGCGCCTTGCGCACCCGCAAATCCTTGAGTTTTTCCGAGGCGGCCCACCAGCCCATGCTGAGCCAGCACTACTATCTGGCCAATGCGGGGGTGAGCTCGCGCCTCGATGGCGCCCTGCTGGAGCAGGAAAAACTCATCGGCGTATTGAGCCTTGAGTACCTCAGCGCCACCGTGCTGAGCGAAGAGATGCTGCAACTGGTGCGCCACAGCGCCCAATTGCTCGGCCACTGGCAGCCAGAGCCTGAACCCCTCATCAATCCTGTGCTGGCCTTGCCCGGCGAGCTGACTCTGTTGACCGGCATCGCCTATTGCCGTGCACTGGTAAACTGGGCCGTCACCATCAGTGGTGCCCGCATCGGCTGGGTCGGCGAATACCAGCCGCGAGGCCAGGAGCTCTGGATCATTCCGCGCTGCGTGCTGGAAGGAGAAACCTTCTCCATCCTCAAACCCATACAGCTGGATCCCGGCCCCGCCCAGGAGTTGTTCCAGCATGGTCAGGCCCTCTATGTGGAAGACCTGCCCCTGCGTTATCCCCTGGCCACCCAGTTGCTGGCCCTCAATGCCAAGGCCTATGTCGGCGTGCCGTTGCACGGTCCGAGCGGCGCCCCCATGGGACAGCTCACCTTGCTGCTCGACACGCCACTGGCCGACCCCATGCCCTTGCTCGATGCCCTCAGCAGTCAGCACGAACGGGCCGCCATTGAATTGCAGCGGCTCGCCGCCGACGATGCCCTGCGCCTGGCAGAAGTGGCCTTCAACACCCACGACGGCCTGCTGGTCATGGATCACCAGGGGATCATTCTCAAGGTCAATCACTCCTTTGGCCGCATCACGGGGTTTGGCAACGATGAGATGATCGGCCAGCATATTGTCAGGCTTCGACCGACCTATTATGGCGATCACCTGAAAGAGGATGTCAGACGGGCCATCGGTGAGCAGGAGTTCTGGATGGGCGAGGAGCGCTGCCTGCACAAGGATGGGCATCTGTTCCCGGTGCGTCTCATGGTGAGCGGGGTCAAGGATGAACTCGGCGAATTCAGTCACTACGTCTGCAGCTTCTACGACATCACCAAGGAAAAAGACGCCGCCCGCCACATAGAGCAGCTCGCCTATTACGACGATCTGTGCGGCCTCTACAACAGGCGCAGCCTCAACAACATAATGCAACGCACCCTGCAGGCACCGAACGGTCAATGGGGCGCCTTGCTGCTGGTAGATCTGGACAACTTCAAATCGATCAACGACTCCCTCGGCCATGCCTGTGGCGATCAGCTGCTGCAAGCCGTGGTCGAGCTGCTCAAGGGACTGCCTCAGGACAACCTGGTGCTGGCCCGCATCTCGGGGGATGAATTCGCCCTGCTGTTCACCGCCCTGGGTCAGGGTTATGTCACTGCCAAGATCCTGGCCGAGCACTTCGCCCGCGAGCTGATGGGGCTGTTTCGCACCCCGTTCGACATCGAGGATCACAAACTCCATTGCAGCGCGTCTGTGGGGATCAGCCTGTTTTCCAGCGAAGATCAGGATCATCTGGTGCTGATGCAGCAGGCCGACACCGCCACCCACATGGCCAAGCGGGCCGGTCAGGGCAACTATGTTTTCTTCAGCGAGGCCATGGCCGAGAAAGAGAAGAGCAAGCTCACCATCAACAACCAGCTACGCGATGCTCTGCGCCACCATGAGCTGCAACTGCACTATCAGCCGCAATACAGGGTCGACAATGGCAGCTTGTCCGGCATAGAGGCACTGCTGCGCTGGCAGCGCAGCGACGGCACCATGGTGCCACCGGCCGAGTTCATTCCCATCGCCGAAGAGACCAGCCTCATCCAGGACATTGGTTACTGGGTGATGAAGACCGCCTGTGCCCAGTACAGCTTCTGGCTCAATCGCGGCTTTGCCATTCCCCACCTGTCGGTCAACGTCAGCGCCCGCCAGTTCCACACAGCAGGCTTCGTGCAGCAGGTGGAATACATACTGCGCGACACAGGGGTGCCCCCTTCCCGCCTGCTGCTGGAAGTGACCGAATCCGTGGTGCTGGAAAACCGGCTGGAGAGCATAGCCCGCATGCGGCAACTCAAGGATCTCGGCATACTGCTCTCCATCGATGATTTCGGCACCGGCTACTCGTCGCTGGCCTATCTGCGGGATCTGCCGGCGGACGAAGTGAAGCTCGACCGAAGCTTCATTCAAACCCTGGTTCACAGCGAACAGGACAAGGCCATCGTCAAGGCCATCCTGGATCTGGCCAAGGTTTTCCGCTTTACCGTCACCGCCGAAGGGGTGGAAGATGAGGAGCAGCTCGCCATCCTCAAAACCTTGGGATGCCAGCATTATCAAGGCTTCCTGACCAGTCGACCGCTGACGGTAAAAGCCCTGGAGAGCCTGCTCGGCGCGGCCCAGTCGGGCTAAACAGGTAGGATTTATAGGGATTTATGTAATAAAATCACGGCCTGCTCGAATCGTTGGAGTCGTCTATGTCTGTCAGTAATCAGATCCCTGCCGTTGAAACCAGTGCATCCGGTGTCATTGGCCGGATCCATTCCGTTGAAACCTGCGGCACCGTTGATGGCCCCGGAATAC
Organism: Aeromonas sp. TS_SC_11; assembly: GCF_057318915.1. Lineage (NCBI taxonomy): Bacteria > Pseudomonadati > Pseudomonadota > Gammaproteobacteria > Aeromonadales > Aeromonadaceae > Aeromonas > Aeromonas sp. TS_SC_11. The sequence continues at coordinate 2,963,942 of NZ_CM170470.1, read as the reverse complement.
GGTTTATCGTATTCATGCAAGGCTGTCTGATGCGCTGCAAGTACTGCCACAATCGGGATACCTGGGATACCCAGGGTGGCCGCGAAGTGACAGTGCCGGAGTTGATGAGCGACATCACCAGCTATCGCCACTTCATGAATGCCTCGGGTGGCGGTGTTACCGCCTCCGGTGGCGAAGCCATGTTGCAACAAAATTTTATCGCCGAACTGTTTGCCGCCTGCAAGGAGAAGGGTGTTCACACCTGCCTCGATACCAACGGCTTTGTGCGTCACTACGACGAACAGCTCGACAAGGTGCTCGACAACACGGACCTTGTGTTGCTCGACATCAAACAGATCAATGACGAGAAGCACATCCCGCTGACCCACGTCAGCAACAAGTACACCCTGGAGTTCGCCCGTTATCTCGCCGCCAAAGGCAAGACAATGTGGATCCGCTACGTGGTGGTGCCGACCTGGTCAGACGATGACGAGAGCGCAGAGGGACTGGGCCAGTTCATCGCCGAACTGGGGGATAGTGTCGAGAAGGTGGAACTGCTGCCCTATCACGAGCTGGGCAAGCACAAGTGGGACGTTCTGGGTGAAAACTATGATCTGACCGGGATCAAGCCCCCCAGCAAGGAGACCATGGACAGAGTTCAGGGCATACTCGCCAAGTACCACAACAACGTCAAATACTGATGCCTCATCAGGGCTGGCAAGGAATACGCCAGCCCTGATGATATTGACACTGCATCACTGCACGCCATCACATGACAAGGAAATGCCATGAGTGAAGGACAAGCGGCCGCCCTCCTGCTCTGGGTATTGCTGCTGATATTCAGCCTGCGTGGCACCCTGCTGCGTACCCTGCTTGATCAACCCCTCTATCAGCACCTCTGCCTTGGCGGCGCCATCGTGCTGGTCCCGCTCTGGACCTTGCGCGCCGGCTTGCATGAAGGGCTGGAGGTGCACTTTCTCGGCCTCACCAGCCTGACCCTGCTGCTCGGGTGGCGCCTGGCACTGCTTGCTCCCTGCCTGACACTGCTTGTTCTGGGTTACTTCGGGGTTGCCTCCCTCGCCGATGTCGGCTGGCAGGCGCTGATTGGCATCGCCTTGCCAGTGGCTACCAGCTGGCTGCTGTTCCTGGCGAGCTGGGCCTGGATGCCCCGCCATCTGTTCGTCTATCTGTTCGTGGTCGCCTTTTTTGGCGGGGCGCTGAGCATCTCGGTCAAGATGATCGCCAGCGCCTTGCTGATGGGGATGAGCGGCGCCTATCCGTGGCATACCATCAGCGCCGACTACCTCTCCATCTGGCCACTGCTGCTCTTCCCCGAAGCCCTGCTCAACGGCATGACCATGACCTTGCTTGCCGTCTATCGCCCCCACTGGGTCAACACCTTCTTCGATCGGGAATACCTGGGGCGCTAAGCGCGTACGCCATGCTTGCGGCCAACCTACCCGTAACTCAGCGCTCACCCACGGACAGCAAAAACCCCTGACGAGCAGGGGCTTGGCAATAAGAGGAGGAGAGCTTAGAAGCGGTATTCGATATGCAAAGTATGGGTATCCAGGCCGGGGTTTTGCTCATACATGTTGGCGTTGGACATGTGCTCATACTGATAGCCAATCAGCCAGTTCTTGGTGATCGCATACCCCAGACCAATACCGGTGACAAACTGAAAAGGGCCGCCGTAATCTTTGAAGCCATTGCCGCGATGGCCGAACTCATGATCAGCCAGCCAGATCATCTCCGCTGGCAACCATACTACCCAGTTCCCCCACAGACATTCAGCGCGCGCCCCTGTGCCCAATCTGGCAGTGCGCTCATCCCCGACCTTCAGCATGCCGCCACGCACGCCCAGACCAAACTGGCAGCCAGAATCCCCCCAGCGCCAGAACATGTGGTGATATTTGGCGTCTGCCGTGAAGATGCTGAGTTTCTCGTTTTCGGATGGTGTGCCCAGTTGCAGGGCAACAATGTTGTCATTGGCGATGGCTCCGGTGCTGGCTATCAACGAAGCCAGCAGTCCCGAGAGCAAGAGTGTGTTAGCGCGCATGTCCCCTCCTACATCCTTGTTATCGTCCTTGTTATCCGACATGCCCTCTCAAACTCAAATGGGCACACCTCAGGAATAGTCAGTGGGGAGCAGAGTTGTCAACAAAACAGGTAAAACTAAAAAACAAGATTTTTACAGGGAATTGGTCTAGCTGGCAAAGGTGTTTCAGTTGAAACACAGTATAAAAGCCCGCAACAGCCTATTTGTTGAGCTTACTAAATAACCAATTAACGTTTATGCTCTATTCGCCAAATTTATCGGCCAAATAACAACCATACAAAAAACGGCGCTATGTAAGAGCATTCTGAATTAGTCGTTTTTTCGCCATAGATACTCATCCGACAAGTATTCAGCCTAAAAGACAAATTAAATAATCAATACAAAACAATAACTTATGAATTAATCGTAATTCCTCAGATTGATTATTGAGTGTTGACTCAATCGCGCCTGATAAGTAAGATGCGCCTCAAATAAAATAAAGCATGATGCTCGTCACAGATTGACGCGCAGAGGGCACGGGGTAATCAACCTGCACAGCAGGATCATTTTCTGAACAACATTGTTGTTCAGCGCCCTCCTATTAACCTCATGTTTTGAAAAACCACGAATTGATTGTTTTTAGAACGGGACTATGTCATTTCCGTGCGGTAGCCATGGTGAAATACCACCTTTTTTAACCAAAAAAGACACCATGAGGAAACAAAAAATCAACAATCAATTCCGTTGCCATTCCGGCTGCAGCAGCAGGCTGTTACGTTTGCATCGAACGCACATGGTAGACTCGCGCCTCACTTGATGTCAGCAAGACAACGCCACTCCATTTTGCAAGAAAAGACCAACCATTGAACAAGCCAATTCTATCCAGCCAGCATCGCTCACCCATGACAGTGCTGAAGGATGTCACCTTCGGCCTGCTGATGCGTGAGCTCAAGACCCGTTTCGGTAGTTATCGCATGGGCTACACATGGGCCGTACTCGATCCACTGTTCGCAATTTCTGTGTTCTGTTTCATCTTCGGGATGCGCCAGCGCAGCGGTTTTGGCGGGGTTGAGGCCCCCGTTTTTATCGCGGCGGGTTATCTACCATTTCTTATGTTTCAAAACGTGGTTGGCCAACTACGAACGGCCGTCAGCGCCAACCAGGGGTTATTCTGCTATCGACAGGTAACCCCCTTTGCCACTCTCTTCTCCCGTTTCTTGCTGGAAACCCTGATCGGCATGCTGGTGGCTTTTGTACTGATCCTGGGGCTGATGTGGTTAGGTTTCGATGCCATGCCTGCAGACCCGCTGGCCGTGCTGACGGGGTATGGCCTGCTGATGGTCTTCTCTTTTGCGCTGGGGACCTTGTTCTGCATCGTTACCTCCCTCTCCGAAGAAGCCAAAAAACTGATCCCCATTCTGATGCGCCCCATGATGTGGATTTCGGCGGTATTCTTTCCGCTGGCGGCCGTGCCCCAGAGCTATCAGCACCTGCTGCTGTGGAATCCTATCGTGCACGCCCTTGAGCTTATCCGCTCGGGTTGGATCGCCGGTTTTCAGACCCAGGGCGGCAGTTGGTCTTATCTGGTGAGCACAACCCTGATACTGCTCACTTTCGCTACGAGTGCCTATCGCCTCAGCCATCGACGACTAATCGCAAGCTAACAAGATGATCACTCTGGATAACGTCTCAAAATACTACCCCACCAAATTTGGCCGCCATTACGTGCTGAAGGATGTCAGCTTTATCCTGCCCGGGGATCGCAATATCGGCATTCTGGGGGCAAACGGGGCCGGAAAATCCACCCTGCTGCGCCTGCTCGGCGGCATGGACATGCCCAATAAAGGCAAGGTGATCCGCCACAGCCGGGTCTCCTGGCCCCTGGCCCTGAGTGGCGGCTTTCAGGGCAGCATGACGGGGCGTGAAAATACCCGTTTCGTCTGTCGTATTCATGGGGTACACGACACAGAAGCGGTCGAGGAGTGGGTGAAGGAGTTCTCGGAGATTGGCCAGCATTTCGAGCTGCCCATCAAGGGTTACTCGAGCGGGATGAAATCCAAGTTCTCCTTCGCCGTCAGCATGGCCTTTGATTTTGATATCTACCTGACCGACGAGATCACCTCGGTGGGGGATGCCAGATTCAAACAAAAATGTATCGATGTGTTCACCCAGAAGCGGGAAACCGCCAGCCTGATCATGGTCTCCCACGATATGAAGACGCTGCGCCAGCAGTGTGACATGGGGATAGTGCTGCAAAACGGGCAACTGACCCTGCACGACGATATCGAAGACGCCATCGCCATCTACCAGACGCTCTGATCTTCCATTTCAAGTATCTCCACGGACCTTTATGACTAAAGCCAAATTGACCGCCCTGCTTGAACGCAAGCTGCGCAAATTCAAGCGTGATCCCAAGCTGTTTCTTATCGATTCAAAAGGCTATCGAGTCGCCCATCACTCCTGGAAAAAAGCCATCAAGCTTGGCAGTTTTCTCTGGGTGGTGATCTGCTTCAGCCTGGCAGTGCTCTATTACGGCACCCTTGCCAGCGATCGCTATGTCAGCCAGGCAAGCCTCATCATCAAGCAGGCAGACCAGCTCAAGATGCTGCCAGATGCGCTCTCCATGCTGGGGCTCGGGGGCAGCAATCATCAGGATGTGCTGGTGATCCAGGACTACCTCAAATCCTGGGATATGCTCAACACCCTGGATCAGGCGCTGCAACTGAAAAAACACTATCAGAGCGACAGTGCCGATGTGTTCTCCCGCCTGCCTGAAGATGCCACCCGCGAAGAGTTTCTGACGTTTTATCGGGATCACCTTACCGTCAGTCTGGATGAACTCTCGGGCGTGCTGACCGTCAGCCTGCAAGCCTTCGATCCTGACTATGCCAAACAAGCGGTCCAGCTGATGCTTAAAGAGAGCGAGGGCTTTATCAACCGTTTGAGCCGTCAGGTGGCGATGGAGCAGCTCAAATTTGTAGAGACCGAAGTCGCCCGTTCCCACGAGCGGCTGCTGGGTGAACAGGCCAAGATGCTGGCCTTCCAGAACCAGCACCAGCTGATGAGCCCCGAGGCCACCAGTACCGCCATGATGGGAGTGGTGTCTGAACTGGAAGCCGAGCTGGTACGCCAGGATGCCGAGCTTAAACGGCTGCAAATCTACATGAACCCCAATGCCCCGGACGTGGTGGCGGTGAGAGACAGGGTCGATGCCCTCACCCGTCAGCTGGCGCAAGAGAAAAATCGCCTGACCGGCAGCGAGAAACAGTCCCTCAACGAGGTCAACGCCGACTATCAGGCAGTACAAGTTCAAACCCAGCTGGCCGCCGACGTCTACAAGACAGGGCTGGTGAGCATGGAGCAGGCGCGCGTCGAAGCGTACCGCAAATTGAAACACCTGCTGGTGGTGAGCCAACCCAGTCAGGCCGAAGAGGCCGAATATCCCCGCCGTCTCTACAACCTGGCCACCATCGGTGTTCTGCTTTGCCTTTTCTACGGTCTGGTCGTGATGGGTCTTGCCACCCTGCGCGAACATCAGGACTGACAGGAGTATGTCGTTGAATACCTTTTTTACTAGATCACTCAATATCAAGCCGAGTCTGCTGGCCCTGAGTCTGGGCGTCTTGTTGCAACCCGCTTATGCTCTGGAAATCTCCCAGGAAGGAGCCCCGGTGCGCAAGGTCATCACGGATACCCAGACCCGGGATCCTGTATTTGGTAACTGGCTGTTTCGCGGTGAGTTTGCCCGGGAATCCTTCAACGGCTTCAACCCGGATTACCGCATCGCCATCGGCGATCGGTTGCAGGTACAACTGTGGGGAGGGGTCGAATTCGATCAACCCCTGACGGTCGATCACCAGGGCAATATCTTCCTGCCCAAGGTTGGGCCCATCAAGGTGGCAGGGGTTCGTAACGAACAACTGAATGACACCCTGCTTGGCGCTGTCACCACCGTCTATCAGAAGAATGTCAGCGTCTATGCCACCCTGGACGTGAGCCAGCCGGTCAAGATCTTCGTGACCGGCTTTGTCAAGCAGCCGGGCCTGTTTGCTGGCCAGTCAGGGGATTCCATCCTCTATTTTCTGGACAAGGCGGGCGGTATTGCCGCCGAGCGCGGCAGTTATCTTGACGTCGCCCTCAAGCGCAATGGCAAGACACTGCGCCACTACAACCTCTACCAGTTTCTGGTCAATGGTACCCTGCTGCCCACCCAGCTGCGCGATGGTGACATCATAGTGGTGGCACCGCTGCGCTATCAGACCACGGTCAGGGGCAAAGTTGCGAACGCCAACAAGTTCGAACTGAGCAAACCCCATGTCACCCTGGCCGAGCTGATGCAGATGGCCAGGCCCGATCCCGATGCGACCCATATTCGGGTGAGCCGCAATCAGGGGGAAGATATCCACATGGATTACTACCCCATCAATGACGCCCAACTGGCCAAAAACATGATCAGCTCGGGGGACACTGTGGAAGTGATCGCCGACAAGCGATATGCCTCCATAGCAGTGCGGGTTGAAGGGGAACACGACAGTGCCCAGGAGTATGTGCTCAAGTACGGCGCCCGCCTCGGCGATATCCTCAATGGCCTGAAACTGACCCAGGATGCCGACTTGAGCGCCATCCAGCTCTATCGTGACTCGGTCAAGATACGTCAGAAGGAGATGCTGAACTCCTCCCTCAAGGCGCTGGAAGCCAGTATCCTGACTGCCCGCTCCTCTTCCGAGGGGGAAGCCAAACTGCGCAACAGCGAAGCACAATTGCTGATGCAATGGGTCGAGCGCGCCAAGGATATTCAGCCCAACGGTCAGGTGGTGCTCGCCAATGGCACCAACATGGAAGATGTACGGCTCGAACCGAACGATATCATCCGCATTCCGCGCCAGACCAACCTCATCATGGTGCACGGGGATGTCATGTTCCCGAACGCCATCCTGATGGACAGCAAGCGCACTGTGGCCGACTACATCGATCTGGCCGGCGGCTTTACCCAGAAAGCCAGCAACTCCCGTATTCTGCTGCTGCATCGTGACGGCACCTTTAGCCAGATTGAGAAGGGAGATCTGGACAATAAAGAGATCGCCATCAAACCGGGTGACGAAATTTTCGTCCTGCCTCAGGTCGATACCAAGTCCCTGCAGATCACCAAGGATATTACCGAGGTGCTCTATCAAATCGCCATTTCGGCAAGAGCCCTAGTGCTTTTATAATAACAAGAATAGAGTGGCAGTGGCTGCCACTCTATTTCACTTGTGAGTCAATTCCTTTGCATAATAATAAACGACCACGTATCGCTTTAGTGGCAGACCAGTTCACGACTTTCAGCTTGGCCCCGGATGCCGACCTTATTCAGATCACCCCGCTCGACTGGCAATGGAAACTCAGATTTTTTAAACCTGACTTTTTGTTTGTGGAGTCAACCTGGCGTGGCTACAAGAATAGTTGGCAAGGCAAGATTGCCAGTTATGCGCACAGTTCACCCAATAAACCAGAACTGCGAAAATTACTGGAATTTTGCCGAAAACGGAAAATTACAACCATTTTCTGGAATAAAGAGGACCCGTTTCATTTCGAGCGTTTTGCCGATGCGGCGGAGCTGTTCGATGTGGTCTATACCACGGATGCCGGTTCCCTTGAACGGTACCACTCCCTTCCCCATCAGGCCTTTGTCCATGTTGGTGTCCTGATGTTTGCCGCACAGCCAAGCTGGTATCAACCAGCGGTGAGCGGTGAACGGGGACCAGGGATCGCCTTTCTGGGGGGCTATTATGGCAACGAGCTGGCCGAGCGCAGCAGGGCACAAGAAGATGTGTTGTATGCATTGCGGGACAGAGGCTTGATTATTTTCGATCGCTTCTGGCAGAAAAATAACGGTTGCAGTTATCCGGATAAGCTTCAGCCATACTGCAAACCTGCTATCTCGCCGATATCTGTCGCCAAGGCGTACCGGCAATATCAGCTTTATTTGAATTTCAATACGATAAGTCAATCGCCGACCATGTTATCCCGTCGGGTGTTCGAGTTGGCGGCAGCGGGCTGCCCCATTATCAGCACCCCTTCGATAGCGATGGAGAGCATTTTTGGCAAGAGTATCGTCGCGGTACAGGATGGTACGGCGGCACGCGAGTGGTGTGTGCAATTACAAAAAGATATTCGTCAGAGAAACGAATTGGGCGAGCAAGCCAGGGAAATAGTGCTAGCCCAACACACCTGGCAACACCGACTGACACAGCTCAATAGTGAGCTCAGTCTTTATTAGTCATTTCGGGACAATACGAAAAACCAATTAACTCACACGGGAGTGATTATTATGCCGATAAAAGCGCAGCGGGTATTGATTGTGTTTGGTACCAGACCGGAAGCAATCAAGATGGCTCCGATCGTCAAGGCCTTCCAGGCCAATCGCAAGATTGACGTCAGAGTCTGTGTCACGGGGCAACACAGGGAGATGCTGGATCAGGTGCTCAACCTGTTCGAGATCGAGCCGGAGTATGACCTCAACATCATGAAACCGGGTCAGGATCTGACCGATGTCACCACCGCCATTTTGGAAGGACTCAAGCCAGTTTTTGCCGAGTTCAAGCCGGATCGCATTCTGGTGCACGGTGACACTGCCACCTCTTTTGCGGCAACGCTGGCGGCCTACTACCACCGCATCGCGGTCGGTCACGTCGAGGCCGGACTTCGCACCGGCAATATCTACTCACCCTGGCCGGAAGAAGGTATGCGTCGTCTGACAGGGGGCATTGCCGATCAACATTACACCCCGACCATCAGCTCGCTGAAAAACCTCATCATGGAAAACATCGCCCCCGAGACCATCTTCGTGACTGGTAACTCAGTGATCGATGCCCTGATCGAGGTTTCCCACCGCATTGATAACAACGTCGGCATGAAAGCCGAGCTGGCCAGCCGTTTCCCCTTCCTGGACAAGAGCAAGAAGCTGATCCTGGTGACGGGTCACCGCCGTGAGAACCACGGCGACGGCTTTGAGCGCATCTGCAAGGCGCTGGCAGCGCTGGCCCAACGGGATGACGTACAGATCGTCTATCCGGTACACCTCAACCCCAATGTGCAAGAGCCGGTCAACCGCAACCTCAAGGGGCTCGACAACGTGCACCTGATCGAGCCGCAGGATTATCTGCCTTTCGTCTATCTGATGAAACAGAGCTACCTGATCCTGACCGACTCTGGCGGCATTCAGGAAGAGGCGCCGACCCTGGGCAAACCTGTGCTGTGCATGCGCGACACCACTGAGCGCCCTGCCGCCGTCAAGGCCGGCACTGTGCGCCTGGTCGGTACCTGCGACGAGACCATAGTGGCAGAGACAGTGCGTCTGCTGGATGACGAGCTGGCCTATCAAGTGATGAGTCATGCCAACAACCCCTATGGGGATGGCAAAACCAGCCAGCGTATCGTTGAGGCCGTCACTGGCATGAGCGGCGCCCTGGGCCAGCAGATTGACAGCAGCCTGCAAGTTGCCTGATTTACAGATTACATACCTGTCTTTGGGGGCATGCATGATGCCCCCTGTTTTACTATCGAGAGCACAAAATAATGAAATTTGAAACCATCTCCGTTGTTGGTCTGGGTTATATCGGTTTGCCAACTGCAGCAGTCATTGCCAGCAACGGCATTCGTGTCGTGGGTGTGGATGTCAACCAGCATGCGGTAGACACCATCAACCAGGGCAAGATCCACATTGTTGAGCCGGGTCTGGAAGACCTGGTCAAGCAAGCCGTGCAAGATGGCCATCTGAGCGCCCACACCAGCCCGCAGAAGGCTGATGCCTTCCTGATCGCCGTACCGACCCCGTTCAAAGGCGAAGATCATGAGCCGGACCTGAGATATATCGAGAGCGCCTCCCGCGCACTGGCCCCCATGCTGGAAAAAGGCAACCTGGTGGTGCTGGAATCCACGTCACCGGTCGGCGCGACCGAGCAGATGGCCAAGTGGTTGGCCGAAGAACGCAGCGATCTGACCTTCCCGCATACCGTTGCTGAAGGCCAGACCCCTGATATCTTTGTGGCGCACTGCCCGGAGCGCGTACTTCCCGGTCAGGTGATCCGCGAGCTGGTTGAGAACGATCGCATTATCGGTGGCATGGACGCAGCCAGTACTGCCGCTGCCACCCAGGTCTACAAGATGTTTGTCAAAAAGGGCGAGTGCATCGCGACCGAAGCGCGCACTGCCGAAATGAGCAAGCTGACCGAAAACGCCTTCCGTGACGTCAATATCGCCTTTGCCAACGAACTGTCACTCATCTGTGACAAGCAGGGTATCAATGTGTGGGAGCTTATCTCCCTGGCCAACCGTCACCCCCGTGTCAATATTCTGCAGCCAGGCTGCGGCGTGGGTGGTCACTGCATCGCCGTCGATCCCTGGTTTATCGTCAACCAGAACCCGGACACGGCCCGCATGATCCACCAGGCGCGTCTGGTCAATGATTACAAACCCCACTATGTGGTGGAGCAGGTAGAAAGTGCGATCGCCGGTATCAACAACCCGAAGATCGCCTGCCTGGGGTTGGCATTCAAGCCGGACATCGATGACCTGCGCGAAAGCCCGGCCCTGGATATCACCAAGACCCTGGCCAACAACCCGGCTTATCAGATCCTGGCGGTGGAACCCAATATTGAAGCTCTGCCGGCTGCGCTGGAAAATCGTAATAATGTACGTTTGGCGTCAATATCTGAAGCTATGCAGCAAGCAGATATTGTTTTGGTTCTAGTCAAACACAAGCCATTTATTGGTTTGCAAGCAAGTGATTTCTCAAAGGCCATGTTGCTAGACTTCGTTAACATTTAATCCTTTAACCATGAGCACTACATCGGTGCTCATGGTTCTTTTATAAGAAAGCCGACGCTATGACTGACTTAGAAAAAATAAAGCTAGAACTAGAAGAATATAAAATTGAGAATCATGCTTTAAGATTAAAGAATGAGAAAGTCAAGAATACAGTTTCATTCCGCCTTGGAAATATACTTATCTCCGGTTTCAAAGGATATCGTCAAATAATTCTACTTCCCTATGAGCTTTACAAGTTACGCCGAGATATCAAAGGGAAGAAGAGTAGAAAACAAAATATCGAAAAAAATATAACCATCGTCTTCTCTCAACATTCCCACTTTATTTTAAGAGACAATGAAGTAGCCAGCCATGCCATAGTGAAAAATAGTGAACTCACTATTTCTGGCCACATTATTTCTGAAGAAAATGAAAAACAGAATGCCGCTTTACTTACATTTAAAGCATCTAATAAAAGCGACCAAAATTTAGCAAAAAAATTAGGGCTTAGTTGGTCTGAAAAAGTGGGTATGTATCATTACCTGCCCACAGATAAAGGCAGCATTGACTTTGCAATAGCACTTAAGAATGTTCCAGCAGGAAAGCTGGAAGTATCGGCGAGGCGCTGGAATAGCAAGGGTTTGGTAAAAATATCTGGCACACTTATCGTCAAAGAGGAAGTGTCCATTGCCGACAAGTTGTCGCAGTCAGGAACTATAAACAAATACTCTGAAATATATTACAAACATGGACTATCTCGCTTCTTAGATGAGCTTAACAAAGACGATAAAATATCTGAATCAGATAAGGTTGTAATACTAGTTACTTTTATTCGTGGCCTGACAGCAAACGAACGCGATGCTATAGGAAAGCTATCTGTAGAACTTACCAAATACGCATTACCTTTAGAGCAAGTCAGTCCATTATGTCAGCATCTTTACCTTGAAGGTTGCTATAGAGAAGCGAGTTACTTACATAATCATTTCAAGTCTGGGTTAGATGGCTTTAAGAGAAAGTACGCTACGGACGTGATCAATCTCTTGGAAAGTGGCATCAGCATTCCTAATAAGAGCAGTTCAAAAAACTTAAGCAACACCAATATAATAAAATATTCAATTCACTGTTCTTTACCACATCATTCAAACGGCTATGCAACTCGCAGTCACTCTGTTTTGACCGCTCTAAATACGTTAGGCCTTGATGTTGTCGGTTCCACCAGGCCAGGATATCCATGGGATGTACGATTTGCTACTGCGCCGAGTAGTGAAAAAAATTATTGTATAGACGGTATCAATTACCATCACTTGCCTGGGCCTATACAACGCAATCTGACCATTTCTGAATACATTGAACAAGCATCACGAGTGATAGAATCTGATGTTATAAAAAATGGTGCAAAGTTCATCCATGCTTGCTCGAATTATCTGAATGCATTTCCAGCACTCTTTGCCGCCAGACGTCTCGGCATTCCATTTGTATACGAAGTACGTGGTTTTTGGGAGATCACGGAATCCTCAAGAAAGCTTGGTTGGGAAAACTCTGATAAATACCTGATTGATAAGCATCTAGAAACCCAGTTGGTACAGGCCGCAGATGTTGTAATTACACTAACGGAGGCTATGAAATCAGAAATTGTTTCTCGTGGCGTCGATGAAAAAATTATTTTTGTTGCTCCAAATGCAGTTGACTTAGATAAATTTGTAGCGCAGCCGCCTGACCTGACACTTAAGCAAGAGTTGGAGTTACACGAGGAGCTTACTATTGGCTATGTCGGCTCGATCGTTGATTATGAAGGGCTAGATGACCTAATTACAGCTTCACATCAACTAATACAGGCAGGTTATCGTTTCAATTTATTGATTGTCGGTGACGGCATGGCGCTGCCTAGCTTGAAGGCTCTAGTAACTAAATTAAGTCTGGAGCAATATGTCAAATTTACTGGCCGCATACCTCACGAATCAGTCGTTAACTATTACTCAATTATTGATATCACTCCATTTCCCCGAAAAAGTTTGGATGTTTGCGAGCTAGTTTCACCACTAAAACCTTTTGAAGCCATGGCTTTAAATAAGTGTGTGATAGCCTCTGATGTCAAGGCCATAAAAGAGTTCATCATTGAAGGTGAGAATGGCATCCTCTTTGAGAAAGGAAATATAGCCTCATTAAAAGACGGGTTAGCCAGGTTACTCACAGACCAAGAGTTGAGGCAACACCTTTCAGCTAGAGCAAAACTCTGGGTTGCAGAACAAAGAACATGGGCCAAGACCGGGTTGGTGTTCAAAGCAGCATATGAAATGCTCGAACAATTGGGAGGTAATGTGCATGCTCGACAAGAGTCGTTACCTATAAAGCATCAGGCCATATATCATCTTGGACAATATGAGTATATTGATGTCACGGAAAAACCCACTGTCGACTTTATTGTGGATGGCAATACAAGTTATCACTTTAAAGGAAAGTGTGATATTAAAAATGCAAAATCAGCGTTAATACAGTTTCAGCTTTCCCCTGCCATTTCTAAAGAAAAATATATCGCATTGGGCTATCACTGGTCAGATAAAATGGGGGCATACCGTTACATCCCAGTTCAGAAGGATTCAGAGTATTGCATTCCATTTAAAACGGATAAAGCATCAATCTCAGTCAAAGTGACAATCAACCCTTGGGGGAAGAATGTAACCTCTCTTTCTCATCACCAGCATATAAAAATTGAAAAAAGCTACAATGACAAAGCCACTGCAATTACTAAGATCACACAGAAAAGCAATGAAAAAAACATTGCAATCTATGGTGATGTCAATACCAACCTGATTGATGGCGCTGCTATTTGGCTTATATCCCTTGCTAAAACCCTTGCAAAAATTGATCGTGTTAATGTATTTGTTTTCTTGAAAGACAAAATAAAGAGCAGCGAGGTTATTGATGATGCATACACTTATGAAAATATCTATCTAATTGAACCAGATAGAGGCCCGATGAGGCCTGAAGCAGTGGTAACTACGTTCAAAACGTTTGAAGAAGACCACGGCAGCTTTGATGCTGTCATAGTCAGGGGTTCAGATGTTTGCAAGGCGTTAGCTGATGCAGGGAATTTGGATGGCAGGCTGATCCCTTATCTTACTGACATCCCCCAGTCAACATCAGCACTTACACCTGAGTGGAAAAGCAAGATTGATGACATTATTTACTCATCCGGCCATGTACTATGTCAGACTGATGAATTAGCTGAGTTTTTTGCTGATAATTTCCCTTCTGCAACGACTTCGCTACTCCCACCTATGGTTCCGGCATATTTATCCGGCCAGAAACAAGATAATAACAAGAAACTTATCTTGGTATACGCAGGTAAATTTGCCCCTGAGTGGGGAATACGCGAACTGTTCAGCACCTATCGCAAGTTGCAAGAGACATTGCCACAGCTTGAGCTGCATATCTATGGTGACAAAGTTCATAACCCGAAGGATGACCCAACCTTTTACCAAGAGACCCTTGCTCAGCTAAAGAGTGGTAATGGTGTTATCTGGCATGGACGAACTTCACGTCAACAGGTATTGAATGCTCTGCTGTCTGCCGACCTGGCCTGGGCATGGCGCCATGACAGTCTCGAACAAAATACTAAAGAACTATCAACCAAGTTGCTCGAATATGGGCTAGCCAAGATTCCTGTGCTACTGAATCGTTCACCCTTGTATGAGAAACTACTTGGCACAAAATTTGAGTTATTTGCCCGCAACCAGCAAGAACTTGAACAACGAGCTCGTTTCGCATTGATGCTCAAAAAGAAGAAACGTGTCACAGCACCATTGGAAAATCTGGTCAAGCAACACTCTTTTGAGCATGTGGCCATCAGACATTTGCAACCTATGCTGGCAAAGTTTTCAATACGTAACGGTGCTGTCATATTACTAGCTGGGCACGACCTCAAATTTTTTACTCATCTAGAGGCAAAATTCAAGCAACAAGGTTTCACAGTCTTAGTTGACAAGTGGCAGGGCCATAACAAACACAATGAGCCCAAGAGTCTATCGCTCCTAAAACGAGCTAATATTGTTATTTGTGAATGGGCACTAGGTAATGCCGCTTGGTACAGTAAAAACCTAAGAGCACACCAAACACTACATATTCGGGTTCATGGACAAGAGGTCAACCTGGAGTATTTTGGACAGATGGATTTTAGCAAAATAAACTCCATCAACTTTGTTAGCCAACATTTATTGAATGATGGCCTGATAAAGAACCCTATGCTCCCTAGTGAAAAATGCCATGTTATCCCCAACTATGTACTCTGCGAAAAACTGGATCGTCCAAAGCTTGATGATGCCGAGTTCAATATAGGCCTAATTGGTATAGTTCCAAAGATGAAACGCCTGGATAAAGCTCTCAATATTTTGGAGGCCGTTCGCAAGCAGGATTCTCGTTATCGCCTTTTTATCAAGGGGAAAAAGCCTGAAGAATACTCATGGATGAAGAACAGGCCAGAAGAGATGGTTTTTTATGATGAGCAATATGCTCGCATTGAAAATAGTAAATGGTTGAAAGACGCTGTATTTTTTGATGGTTTTGGCAGTGATATGGCTACCTGGTATCAGAAAATTGGTTATGTGTTATCAACCAGTGATCACGAGTCATTCCATCTCAGTGTTGCTGACGGTGCGCTAACTGGTGCAAAACCGGTAATAATAGAGTGGCCAGGAAGTCGTACAATATATAAAGAATCTTGGTGCTTTGATTCAATTGATGAATCAGCATCATGTATCCTGGACAGGACAACCGTAAGCGCAAACGATAATAAGATTTTCATTTTAGAGAACTTTGATATAAGTATAGTATCATCTAAGTGGGCACGCTTACTCAAAAACTAAACAGGAAAATGACATAAAACATGTCTAATTAAATATGGCATGTTTTATGATTTATGTTCTACTCATAGGTAATAAATTAAAGATTAACACATAACACTTGTGTTACTTCTCAAATAACCATTGTTAAGATATAAACTTCCTGTGAATTAAAATATTAGTAAGGTGGTATAACTTGGAAGCCAGTACAAATAAAAAGCCATACTGTATGATTAAAGAGGTAATAAATGGAAATGATATTGTCGCATTAAAAAGAACACATAACGAATCAAAAAATTTGATTGTTATTTTAAATGGTGCAATCAATAGAAAAATTAGACAACCGCCAGTGTTTCAGCGTAATTCATGGTTGGAGTACATACCGCACAATGTTTTGCTAATTTCAGATGGAACTATTGAAATTAACGACACCCTAGAGCTTGGTTGGTATATGGGAAAAACTGGAAGTAATTATCACCAGTCAATTGCCACTCTAGTTTCTAGAACGGCGCAAGAACTTAATATTAATAATGAATCAATAATTTTTTATGGCTCATCCGGAGGAGGATATGCATCAATAATATTGAGCACATTAATGATAGGAAGTCGAGCAATATCTATAAATGCACAAATTATATTAGCAGATTATGAACAGAAGGGCGTTTACGATAAATTTATATATGATACTGGCCATGATGCAAATTCATCACACCTAAATGCTATAGACTATATGATGCATAACAATTACATTCCCAGGATGACTATCCTTCAGAATAAAGCAGACTCTCATCATTATCGAATGCATTTCAAGCCGTTTTTAGCATGGTATCTAGAACAATCTGAAAAAATATCAAACTTTGGCGAAATAACCATTGAGGAGTTTAATGACAAAAAAGGTCATAATGCAGTACCAGACAAGTTTGACTTAATAAATCGAGTACAAAAAAACAATGAAACATCTTTTCTGACAGCATCAAATGACATAAATAGCACCCCCACAATACACGTACTCACAACTAACTTTAAAATACTATTCGAAATGCATTCACCTGATGATAGAGTTTTAGTTTTCATAAAGAGTGAGCTATCCGACTCTATAAAAAACGACTTACTGAATAAAGGATGGATGATTTCTTCAAAGGCTGGTGTATGTACTTACGTGAGATGCAATCAAGCATCTAACAATAATATTACAGACCTATCAATTGACTATCTTGCAGGCCTTAAAATAGGAATATTAAATTGGCACTCTAAATTACCCGCCAAATATAAAGTATTGTCTCAATAATGACTGAACGTAAATCATAATTTATCAACGCGGCGTCTAACCCCAAATAGCTAAATTCATTTCTTATAACAAGAGGTTTTTATTTATGCATGAGTCACCAAGTTGCGCATTATATTTATTGGGCTAATCAGAGATGCCATATATTACAAGGATCTTGAGTGGAAAAAGAAACTAGAACTATATTAAATGTTACTGAAATGAATTCTCGACATCTACCTGTAGCTAAAGGTTGCCCACTACAACTCAGTATCATTACTCCGTTTCATTTCAGAGTTGGAGGACGGGGCAATATTGATGATGCATTAAAAAGAATAGATGCTTGCATACGCTCTTTTTCTACTGATCCCAAAATTGAAACATTGGTGATAACAAATCAGCAGCAATACCTCCCTGTCAGTAATTGTTACTCTATCATTGATGATACACAACTTGCCTCTATATACTCACCAGGACTGGCTCGTAATAATGCCATATTGAATAGCCATTCAAACTGGCTATTCATGGTTGATGCTGATTTGATATGTACACCAACACTTGCTTCACAGTTGTTAAAGCGTAGCCATATAATCTTCAGCATTACCCAACATGCCTTTGAAATGTACCCCTGTCTCTATCTGACCAAAGAAGAGACAGAGCGGTTTGACGGGGATTTTCAAGGCTGCCTGGAATCCTTTCTGCGCGGTGAGAATCACAGGGTGGAAGGGATTGCCCTGGCCAGTAGTTGCTTGCTGCTCAATCGTGAGTGGTTTTTGCAACTGGGGGGCTTTGACGAGCAGTTTGTCGGCCACGGTGGCGAGGATCTGGAACTGATTGACCGGCTGACTCGCCATTATCCCATAGGGCCAAGACCCGATGATTATGGCTTGAATATCAAAGCGCAGCACCCGGGGGATTATCAGGGGTTTCGCCGTTATTTCAGTTACTATGCCCTGCCCCATCTGTTTGCCGGCCGGTTTCTGGTGCATCAGTGGCACCCCCGCCCTCTGACGCACCCTTATCACAAGCGCAGGGCAGGCAACGATCAGTTGCTGGAACAGATGCTGTCACGCTCCGAATCAGAGCGAGGCCCCTTGAAAGGGCCGATCGTGCCCTGCAATGACCTCAATGGAGAGCTGCCGGACTTTCGGGAGTGGATGATCCGTTTGCAGGAAGAGGCGGGTTATCCCGTCCGTGACTATCCGGGGCTGTTGCGCTGGCAGGATGGCATAGGCCCCAAGCGCCCCCTGTGGCGAAAACTGCGCAAGCTTTACCTCAATCCACGTGCTTTTTTCAGAGACATGTTCAAACCCGCATCTCTCTAAGCTTCCTTTTTAATCTGAGCAACTTGCATGACTCTATGGACACAATCTGGCGGCATACTGGCCCGCGACGCGCAGATCGGCGCCTGCCTGGGCCAGCCATTGGCGCGTCTCACCCCTGATGCCACTCCCCAGCCCGGTGACGCCCTGGTGGGCTGGGGCCAGAAGGCCAATACCCGTCAGATTAAACAAAAAGCCCAGGCCCTGGGTCTGCCCTATTGGCAGCTGGAAGATGGCTTTATCGGTTATATCGGCCACCCTGCCCGCGGTGGCAAGGCCGTGTCGCTTATCGCCGACCCCGTCGGCATCTATTACGATGCACGCCAACCCAGCCAGCTTGAACAGCTTGTCGCAACGCCCTGTGATGCCGCCATGCTTGAGCGGGCGCAGCGGTTGATGGGTGAGCTGGTGCGCCTCGGCGTCACCAAGTACAACTGCTACGCCTCACGCCCGGCTCACCCGGCGGGTGATGCCTCTGCCGGTCTTTCTGCGCGAGGTGAGCATGGCGGTTTGCCAGCCGCGCTGGCACAGCGCCTGTTGCAAGATGCCAGACCCAGAGTGTTGCTGGTGGATCAGGTGGCCGGCGATCTCTCCATTCCAGGAGCGCTGGCCAGTGAAGCGGACTTTGTGGCCATGGTGGAATCGGCACGCCGCAATCACCCCGATGCCCGCCTCTTGCTGCGCACTCACCCGGACACCCGCTTTGGCAAGAAGAGCGGCGTGCTGGCCCGACTGCAACTGGACGGTGTGGAAATCGTTGCCGAACACTGCCATCCCCATGCCCTGCTCAACCGGGTGGAGGCTGTCTACACCGTCTCTTCCCAGCTTGGATTTGAGGCTTTGCTGCTCGGCAAGCCGGTGTATTGCTTCGGCATGCCGTTTTACGCCGGTTGGGGGCTGACCTTTGATAGCAAGCAGTGTGAGCGGCGCAAGGTTCAGGTATCACTGCCCCAGCTGGCGGCGGCCGCCCTTATCCTCTATCCGCGCTATCTGGATCCCGTGCTGGGCCAGCGCTGTGAGGTGGAAGAGGTATTGACCATAGTGGCCCGTCAGCAGAAGGCAGCGCCGCGCTGGCGCAGACTCTATCTGGTTGGTTTCTCCTTGTGGAAGCGCGCCTTTATGCAGGCGTTCTGTCACCACCTGGCCGATGAGCTGCGCTTTGTGCGCACACCGCCCAAGCGGCTGACCGGCGATGAGCAGGTGCTGGTATGGGGCAGCCGCCACCCGGATCTCACCTCGGCCATCCGGGTGGAAGATGGCTTTATCCGATCAAGAGGGCTCGGCTCTAACCTCTGTCGCCCCTCCTCCCTGTCCATCGATCCGGTCGGGATCTATTTCGACAGCCGCATGCCAAGCGGGCTCGAACAGTTGCTCAACTACCAGCAGCTGACCGAGGCCGACGTCAATCGGGGCAGTGCACTGATCGATCTGCTGCGCCAACACAGGGTCAGCAAATACAACGTAAGCGCGCCACAGCACTATACCCCCCCTGCGGATGGTCGCACTTTGGTGCTGGTAGTCGGCCAGGTGGATGGGGATGCCTCCATCCTGACCGGCAGCCCGACCATTCGCAGCAATGAACAACTGCTGTGGGCCGTACGTGCGGCCAAACCGGAGGCGCACATTCTGTTCAAGCCGCACCCGGATGTGGTGGCAGGCAACAGGGCGGGTGCCATCTCGGCTGCCTGTCTGGCGGAGTGTGTGGACAGCCAGGTGCTGGACATTGGGCTGACCAGTCTCTATCCCCACGTGGATGAGCTGCACACCATGACCTCGCTCAGCGGGTTCGAGGCGCTGGTACAGGGTGTCAAGGTCACGACCTGGGGTCAGCCCTTCTACAGTGGCTGGGGGCTGACGACAGATGCCCATCCCCCTGCCAGGCGCCAGCGCAGCCTGCCATTGGCGGCGCTGGTCTACCTGACGCTGGTCGCCTATCCGCTCTATATCGATTGGCAGACAGGGCTCTGGATAAGCCCGGAGCAGTTGATCCGCCAGCTGGCAGAGCAGGGGCAGTCATCGACCCGCAAGTCGAGCCTCTGGCAGCGCTGGCAGATCAAGTTGAGTTATCTGATACAGACGCTGCTGCAACGTCCCTCCCTCCCCCAGCTCATGAGATAAGCCGTACATGAAGATTTTGTTGTTGCAAGGACCGCTTGGCCCCTTCTTTCAAACCCTCAGCCAGACCCTGAGCGAAGCGGGCCATGAGGTTTACAAGCTCCATTTCAATGGCGGGGATGAGTGCTGGCCTTGCGTCGGTCACAACGAGCGTTTCACCGGCAAGCCGGACACCTGGAATACCTTCTTTCGCCGCTTCATCAAGCGTCATCGCATCGACAGCCTGATCTGCTATGGGGATTGCCGCTATTACCATCTGCAGGCCATTCGCATCTGCAAGCTGAAGAAGATCGCCGTCTGGGCCATGGAAGAGGGTTATCTGCGCCCGGACTACGTGACGCTGGAGCAAGGGGGGGTGAATGCCTTCAGCCCGCTTTATGCCAAACGTGACCAGCTGGCCGAGATGCAGTGGCCCGCCCCTTATGATGCGCCATTGCAGGTGGGCAAGACCTTTGGTCGCCGCGCCTGGTATGCCAGCCGCTATCACATCAGCAAGAATTTGTTTCACTGGCGCTACCCGCATTTTGTCAACCACAGACCCTGGAGCCTCTATCAGGAAGCCAAAGGCTGGGTGGCGGGTGGTCTGGTCAAGTGGTGGTACAGAGGGGCGGATCGTCGCCTGCTCAGGGCCTTGCCCCAACACAAGGGCCATATCTTCTTCGTGCCCTTGCAGGTCACCGAAGATTTTCAGATAAGGGAGCACTCTGACCTGAGCGGAGTGGAAGAGATGGTCGCCCAGGTGATGAACTCCTTTGCCCGACATGCTCGCAGTGAGGATGTCTTGCTGTTCAAACATCATCCCATGGACAGGGGTTACGTCAGCTACCAGTCCCAGATAAACCGCCTGGTGACGCTGCTCGGGCTGGAAGGGCGGGTGTTCTACGGTTATGACTTGCCGCTGCCGACCCTCTATCCCCTGCTCAAGGGGGTCATCACCATCAACAGCACTGTCGGTCTCTCCGCCCTGCTGCACGATGTGCCGACCTTCTGCATGGGACGCGCCCTGTACGATCTGCCGGGCCTCACCACCCGTGGCACCCTTGAGAAGTTCTGGCACAAGCAGAGCCCGGTGTGCAACGACACCTTCGAGCGGATGCGACAATCACTGCTTCATCTGACCCAGCTCAATGCCAGCTTCTATCGCCATCTGGAACTCAGCGCCATGGCAGTGATGCAGAAGATCCACCGGCACAGTGAACAGGTGGCGCCCACCAAACAGGGGGTCTCTTCCCGGCTATCTTCCTGTCTCATCGGGGCCATAGGTGCACTGGGTACTTTTGGCTTGCTATCAGAGGAGATGCTGACACCGATGGCGCTGCTCTAGACCACCACACACCCACAAAAAAGCCCGCAATTGCGGGCTTTTTTTATGGCCGTTACAAGCTGCGGGGGCGCAGGTGGGCGTGCCAGCGGGCTTCCCACTTCTTGAACAGCCAGACGATGACGAAAGTAAGCAGCATGTAGAGCAGGCCTGCGGTCAGGAAGGCCTCGAACGGGCTGTAGTAGCGGGAATTGATGATCCGCGCGGCGCCGGTCAGGTCGACGATGGTGATGATGCCAGCCACCGCCGAGCCCTGCAGCATGAAGATCACCTCGTTGCTGTAGGCGGGCAGCGCACGGCGAAACGAGTTGGGCAAAATGATGCGGGTGAGGGTTTGCCAGCGGCTCATGCCAAAGGCGTTGGCGGCTTCAACCTGCCCCTTGGGCATGTTGAGCACGGCGCCGCGCACTATCTCTGCGGTGTAGGCGCCGGTATTGAGGGTGAACGCCAGCAAAGCGCAGAACCAGGCTTCGGCAAACAGGGTCCAGGCTGCGCTGTTTTTCAGCCACTCCCACTGGGCAGCGCCGTAGTAGATGATAAAGAGCTGTACCAGCAAGGGGGTGCCACGAAAGAAGTAGATATAGGCCCAGATCGGCCCCTTGATCAGCCAGTTGCGACTGTTGCGCAGTATCCCCATGGGCACCGCCAGCGCCAGACCGAGTATGAGGGATGCAGCCACCAGCAGCACTGTGGTGTAAAGCCCCTGCCAGTAGGTAGGCCACTCTTTGAGAATGATTGAGAAATCCATGGCTTACCTCGTCTTTATCGCGTAGTGACGCTCGGCCCACTTCAGTGCCGAGGTGGAAACCGCAGTGAAGATCAGGAAGATCAGGGCCACCGCCATGTAAAAGGTGAAGGGCAACTGGGTCGAGCCTGCCGCCAGGGACGCTTTGCGCACCATGTCATCAAGGCCGATGATGGAGACCAGCGCCGTGGTCTTGAGCAGTACAAGCCAGTTGTTGCCAAACCCCGGCAGGGCATGGCGCATCATCTGGGGAAACAGGATCCGCACAAAGACCTGGGTCGCCCGCATGCCAAAGGCGCGAGCGGCTTCCAGCTCCCCCTTGTCCACCGCCAGGATGGCGCCGCGGAATGTCTCCGTCATGTAGGCACCGAAGATGAAACCTATGGTGGCGACCCCGGCTGCAAACGGACTGATATCGATGTAATCAGGCAGCAGGGAGACCCACTCCTGATTGGGATTGCTCTCAAGCAAGAAGTTGTTGTAGGTCTCGTTGACCCAGGTACAGATGCTGTTGATCAGCACCTGGCCGCCGAAGAACAGCAGCATCATCAGCACCAGATCGGGAATGCCGCGAATGACGGTGGTGTAAGTGGTCGCAATGCCCCTGGCCCACTTGTAGGGCGACAGTTTGGCGAGCGCCCCCAGCATCCCCAGCAGCAGTGCCAGCAGCAGCGAGGCCAGCGCCACTTCCAGAGTGACCCAGGCGCCCTCCAGCAGGGAGGCTTCGTATCCTTTCAAATCAAACATATGCAGCTCCATTGCACATTGAGTGGGCTCGCCCCTCCCAAGCAGAGGCTCCATATTCTTTAAAACCACACATATGCAGCTCCATTGCAATCAAGCGGGCCCATCACTCCTTGCGGGAGATAACGGGCCCGATATGACGACTGACGGGAGTCAGCCTGTCGTTCCTGGTTCGCCGTCGGCACCGCAAGGACCCCAAGCCTCCTCCTGGCTCTTTCATACAAGGGAGGGAGTTTGCAACGCCTCCCCTTTGTGAAGGGGAAGCCAGGAGGGGGGGGTGATGATCCGCCGTAGACGACGTTCGGTTGTTATTCGCCGTAGACGTCGCTTTCTTACTCGCCGTAAACGACCCTCTGCTTATTCGCCGTAAACGTCGAACTCGAAGTACTTGTCGTTGATTTCCTTGTACTTGCCGTTGGCGCGCAGGGCCAGGATCGCCGTGTTGAATTTCTCTTTCAGATCCTTGTCAGCCTTGCGAACGGCGATGCCGGCACCCTCACCAAACCACTTGGGATCGGTCAGTTTCGGGCCGACGAATTCAAAGCCGTCACCGCCCTCTTTTTTCAGCAGACCATCGGTGATGGCAGCGGAATCGGCCAACACATAGTCGACACGACCGGATTTCAGATCGAGGTAGGCCTCATCGGCGGTGCCGTAACGCTTGATGGTGGCGTTGGGGAAGTTGTCGGTGATGTAGGTATCCATGGAGGTAGCGCGTTGCACCGCCACGGCCTTGCCATCCATGAAGGCCTTGTCGAGCTGTACGTCAGTACCTTTCTTGGCGGCGAAGCGAGCCGGAATGTGCTGGTACTTCTGGGTGAAGTCCACCTTCTTCTTGCGCTCTTCCGTGATGTCCATGGTGGCGATGATGGCGTCATATTTGCGCGACAGCAGCGCCGGTATGATGCCGTCCCAATCCTGTTTGACCAAGGTACACTTCACCTTCATCTCTGCGCACAGGGCGTTGGCGATATCGATGTCAAAGCCTTTCACTTCGCCACTGGGCTCGGTCCAGGAGAAGGGAGGGTAAGCACCTTCCACCCCGATCCGCACTTCTTTCCACTCCTTGGCCATCAGGCTACCGGAAGACAGGGCAGTCACTATGGCAGTCGCCAGCATCAGCTTGTTCATGTATCTCTCCTTGATAAAATCGTCGACTGTTAACGTTGGATCCCGCCCATCAATAGATGGAAGAGATAAATTGCTTGAACCGTTCCGATTTGGGATGGGCGAAAATCTCCTTGGGGTTGCCCTCCTCTTCCACGCGCCCCTGATGCAAAAACATTACCTTGTTCGACACATCACGGGCAAACGACATCTCGTGGGTCACCACCAGCATGGTGCGCCCCTCTTCGGCCAGCTCACGCATCAGGCCGAGCACCTCACCCACCAGCTCGGGATCGAGCGCCGAAGTGGGTTCGTCAAACAGCATCACTTCGGGATCCACCGCCAGCGCCCGGGCAATGGCCGCACGCTGCTGCTGACCGCCGGAGAGGTGACCCGGGTAGTAATCCCGGCGCTCCCACAGGCCCACCCGATTGAGCAGATGCTCCGCCTTGGCGATGGCTTCGGCACGGGGGATCTTCAGCACCTGGATAGGTACTTCGATGATGTTCTGCATGATGGTCATGTGCGACCAGAGGTTGAAACTTTGAAACACCATGGCCAGACGGCTACGGATACGCTCCACCTGACGCACATCCTCCGCCAGCCGCTCGCCAGCCCGGTTGGTTTTCATCCGGATAAGCTCGCCATGAAGCGAAACCGTGCCGGAAGAGGGTGTTTCCAGCAAATTGATACAGCGAAGAAAGGTCGACTTCCCCGAGCCGGAGGAGCCGATCAGGGAGATCACGTCTCCCTTGTGGGCGGTCATGTCGATGCCCTTGAGCACTTCGTGGGTGCCGAAATACTTGTGCAGTTCACGAACTTCCAGTGCGGCAACGTCGCTCATCCATTACAACCTTGTCTGTCCCTAGACGCCGCTACGGCGTGACTCAGCCATCGTCCATTTAACAAAAAGTTAACCGATGGCAACCTTCAGCGAAAATATCACTCGACTAGTCAAAAAACAATACAGAACGGTGGTCTTTGGTGTTTTGTCTGTATTTTTATTGGTCTAATCGGTATTTTTCAGCACTTTGTCTGCATAAAACCCTATCCAGACCAATACGGCAACACCGCCTTTTTATACCCACATCGCAAGGGTGGCAAGAAAATTCCTGCATCATGGTCATAACCGTACCCAAGCAGCTTTATTCACCCTGCGGATGTTTGCATCTTGTTGAAAAGTGGGCTGACTCGTCGATTCTCCTGCTGCACCAAGGCGAGCCACTGCGCCACATCAGTGCATGGATTTGCACCAAAAACATAACAACTTGATAAAAAAGCCCCGGATGAAACATCCAAACTCACAGATATGTGACACAGGGCCAATAAGTAGTGATAAGGTGTCATTTTTATCAGTTTTGTGATCGAGGCCCCGATGTTGCTCAATGTATTGCTGATCCTGCTGCCGCTGGCAATCGGCTATCTGATCCCCCTCTCTTCCGCCCGGCTCATCAAGCTGGTCAATCAGTCGCTGGGCAAGATGGTCTATCTCATCCTGTTTCTGATGGGGCTGGGGCTCGCCTATGTGGAGAACCTGGGCAGCAACCTGGCGGTGATCTTCAAGGTGGCCGGTGTCATGCTGGCCGCGATTACCTTCTGCAACCTGCTGGCGCTCTGGTGGCTCGACAAACGCAGCCCGCCGACCCATGAGGCGAGTGACGCCAAGATGCCGAGCAAGCTGCACCTGCTGTGGGAATCACTTCAGCTCTGCTTCGTGGTGCTGGGGGGCGTGCTGCTGGGGCTGCTGGTGGATCTGCGGATCTTGCCCATCGACAAGTTGAGTGAGTGGGCCCTGATGTTGTTGCTGCTGCTCATCGGGGTGCAGATGCGCAATTCGGGCATGCGACTGCGCCAGATCCTGCTCAATCCCTGGGGCATGAAAATCGCCTTTACCGTCATCGTCAGCAGCTGGCTGGGCAGTCTGCTGGCAGCCCAGTTGCTCGGCATGCCATTCAGTCATGGCTTGGCGATCAGCTCCAGCTTCGGCTGGTATTCGCTGTCGGGCATTCTGGTGGCCGACAAGCTGGGGCCTGTGCTCGGCTCCGCCGCCTTTATCAACGATCTGGGTCGCGAGCTTATCGCCATTCTCATCATCCCCATGTTGATGCGCCGCCACCCCTCTGCCGCCATCGGCTACGGTGGCGCCACTGCGCTGGACTTCACCCTGCCAGTCATTCAGAAATCCGGTGGCATCCAGGTAGTACCTGTGGCGATTGTCTCCGGCTTTATCCTGAGCCTGCTCGGCCCCATCCTGATCCTGGGCTTCCTGGCCATTTAAACCTGCCAACCTCATCACGCCCGACCCGAGTGTCGGGCTTTTTTGTGCCAACCCCTTGCCGCCGGTTCGCCAGCCATAGGCAAGCAGAGCCGGATCCGCTAGGCTCACCTTCAGTTTTCATTTGCTGGTCAACCCTAGCCCCATGAATTATCTGGCTCATCTGCATCTGGCTGCCCATACCCGAAGCTCCCTCACCGGCAATCTGCTGGGGGATTTTATCAAGGGACCGCTGCCAAGCACCCTCGCCCCCGAGTTCGACGAGGGGATCTGGCTGCATCGCAAGATTGATGCCTTCACCGATGCCCACCCGGAGCACAGGGCAGCCGTGGCCTGCTTCGAGGCGCCCTGGCGCCGCTTTGGCGGCATACTGGTGGACATGCTCTACGACCACTGGCTCAGTGTGTACTGGTCACAGTTTTGCGCAGAGCCTCTGCCCCGCTTTTTGCAGCACAGCTATGACCAGCTATTGGCAGATCACCTGCTGCTGGCAGACGGCTTGCCAGCGGCACTGAAACGGATGGCGGAGCAGAACTGGATTGCCTCCTATCGTCACAAAGAGGGGCTGGGACGGGCCCTCAATGGCATAGGCCATCGTCTGCGCCGCCCTGTGTTGCTCGGCGATGCCCTCACCACCCTGGATGAGATGGATTGGCACACCTGCGAGCTGGGTTTTCTGCGCTTCTATCCCCAGCTGATGGCATTTAGCGAGCGGCAGCTCGCCCACTATCGCGAGACAGGCGGCCACGCCGGATTGCGGCCATAAAAAACCGGACCCAGGGTCCGGTTTGCAGATAAAGGCGCACTGAACCAGTGCCTTATTTCTCTTCTTGTGAAAGCTCACCCTTCTTCTTGCGAATGCTGAGGCCCAGCTCCCGGCCTCGCAGGCGGGCGTAATAGATGGTGCCGACAAACGCCAGTGTGGTGAACACCAGTTCAACCACAGCCAGCCAACGCTCCCCTTCATCCGTGGTGATCAGCGTCAGGGCGTGCAGAAAATAGGGCATCAGCACGAAGTTGCCCCAGGCATGGGTGTAAGGGTTGCCCTGTACTATGCCCTTGAGCGGGAACAGGAGCGGCACAGTCCAGATCACCGGCAGCAACCAGGGATTGAGGTCAGGGTGGGGGGAGAGAAACAGGTGCCAGAGGATGACCCAACCCAGCAGGCCAAAGAAGCCAACCAGGGTCAGCAGACGGGCGAAGCGAGTGGTCACTTGAGGATCTCCAGCACCTGCTCGGGAGGGCGGCCGATGCGAGCCTTGCCATCTTTGATGACGATGGGGCGCTCGATGAGCTTGGGATGCTGGTGCATGGCGCGAATGAGGGCATCGCCACTCTGATCCGCCAGCCCCAGCTCTTTGTAGAGATCTTCCTTGGTGCGCATCAGCTGGCGCGGATCGGCAAAGCCCAGTTGGGTCAGCAGAGTGCGAATGACATCTTCACTCGGCGCCTGCTCCAGATAGAGCACCACATCCGGGGCGACCCCGTGCTGTTCCAGCAGGGCCAGGGTTTCACGGCTCTTTGAACAGCGCGGATTGTGGTAGATTTGGGTCTCGCTCATGGTAACTCCCTGATGTGGCAAGATGGGACAAGAAACGGCGCTATTGTAGGGGAAACGGATGGTCAGGGTAAGCGGCAGGGCACAGGAAATGAAACGAATTTGTTGGCTGATTGTGGCCGCTCTGCTGACAGCCTGCTCCCCGGCCCCCGAGTTCAGCAACGGCCAGGGCCAGCCGGTGACGCTGGCGCAGTTTGCGGGCAAACCGCTCTTGGTCAACTACTTCGCACCCTGGTGCGCCCCCTGCCTGCGGGAATTGCCGCTGCTGGAGACACTGGCGCAGGAGGGCAAGATAGCCGTGGTGATCATCAGTTACGATCCCGCCACCCCGGCCGAGCTGGGGGCACTGGCCAGTCGCCATCACATCAGAGTCCCGCTGCTGATCGCCGATAAAGAGGCGCACCTCCCCTTCTCTCTCCCAACCGGGCTGCCCACCAGCTATCTGCTCGATGGCGAGGGCCGATTGCAAGAGACGCTGGTGGGAGAACTCGACGGGCAGAAGATTGCCGCCCTCAAGCTGCGGGCTGCGCAATTTCGTTAGAGACGCTCCCCTCCCCTTGCCAGGGGAAGCGTCGATGCGCCTTCCTGACATTTGAGCGTCTGCGACGCTTCTCTTTCATCACGAGTCTGCCGCCCCGCCCCCTTGTGAAGGGGTGGCAGAGAAGAGTCTTCCGCCCGGAAAGAAAACGGGGCGCGCCATTGCTGGCGCACCCCGTTTCACCGCATGTCGGAGTCATCACCCTTTCAGGCTGTCGAGATCCTTTTTCGCGCGCTCCAGCTCTGTGATGCGCGCCTCCAGTCTGGCCAGGGTCAGCTTGTCGCTGGTGGTGCCACGGGCCACGATCAGCTCGTCGATGGCGGCTTGATAATCCCCGCGCAGGGAGAGCATCTCGGCGCGCGCCATGTGCAACTCTGTCATTCGGCCCGCCTTGCGATAGGCATCGGAGAGCAGGTTCCAGGCCAGGCTGTTCTCTTCGTGATCCCGGGCATAGGGGTCCAGGATGGCGATGGATTTCTTGTAATCGCCCCCTTCCAGATAGGCGTTACCCAGGTTGACCACCACCACTTCGTTATCCGGCATGCGGGCGCGGAACTTCTCCAGCCGTGCAATGGCCTGGGCGCTGCGTCCCTTGGCGAGATCGATATCGGTCAGGGCATCGACCACGAACAAGTCTTCCGGATGACGGGTGGCCAGCTCCTGCATCAGGGTGTCAGCCTCATCGGTGCGTTTGAGTTGCAACAAGGCCAGCGCCTTGCCATAGGTGGCCGCATCCTTGAGGGGGTAATCCCCTTTTTGCAGACGACTGTCGAAATAGCTGAGCAGCGCCTGTGGTGTCTCGGTGCCATAGCGCACCTGAATGCGCACCTTGGCCAGCCAGAAGTCGAGGCTGGGGGGCAAGTTGCGGCGCCCATAGCTGTTGGCTCGGCCACGGGCCTCGGAGATCCGGGTCTCGGGCAGGGGGTGAGTGAGCAGCATCTGGGGCGGCTTGCTGGCGTAGCGATACTCGGCCGCCAGTTTCTGGAAGAAGTTGGCCATGCCCATGGGGTCAAACCCTGCGTCATACAGGGTCTTCATGCCGATCCGGTCCGCTTCATATTCGTTGTCGCGGGTGTAGTTGATGGCCGATTGCATCGACAATCCGAGGGTGGTCTGCAAGGCGGCGATACCGGCAGTGGGGTTGATCACCGCGAGCGCAATGGAGCCCACCAGCCCGGCCAGTGTCATGGCGGAGCTGCTCGCCTGCGCCTCCATGTAGCGGGCGATGTGACGCTGGGTCACGTGGGTGATTTCGTGCGCCAGTACCGAGGCCAGCTCGCTCTCGCTGTCGGCATAGAGGAAGAGGCCGGTGTGCACCTTGACCCGACCACCGAGGAAGGCGGCCGCGTTGATGCTGGGATCATTAATAAGGAAGAAGGTAAAGGGAAAACGCACCCCGTCGGCGTTGGTCAGCAAGCGCTGCCCCAGATCGTCTATGTACTGACTCAGCACGGGATCATCGATGATCGGCAAGCCGGCACGGGCGAAACGCATGAAGGCATTGCCATAGCGCACCTCCTGCTCGATGGGCAGGGCGGCTACCCCGGCTGTGCCTATGTCGGGAAGCTGGTTGTTCGCCTGGGCATGAAAAGTCGCCCCCATCAGGGAAGCCAGCAGGGGAAGCGATGCCATCAAAGGGGAAAAGCGTGCCACGTTATCTCTATCTCCAATCAGACCCTACCGGGACACCGGCAGAATACCCTTGCCCCTCAAGGGCCACAAGCGTTGTTTCATGCTCTTATCACGGCCATAATAGCCGCCTCATGCCCGATGGAGCCCCTATGGAACACCTCGATCTGACCCCCTGGCGCTGCCCAGAGCCACTGATCCGGCTCAAGCTCTGGTTGCGTCAGGCGACACCCGGTCAATCCCTGTCCATCCAGCTGGCAGACCCGGGCTCCCGGCAGGATATTCCGGCCTACTTGCAACGCAAGGGACACACAGTCACCTTGCAGCAAGGGCCGGACAATACGATCTTTTTGCAATTGGTTGTCGGGGCCAAGCAGCCATCATGAGCCCCTGTCACGAAAGGATGCTGTCATGTTAGAAGTACTCAAGCGCTGGTATCAGACCCGTTTCTCCGACCCCGATGCCGTCACCCTCTTCCTGCTGCTGGTTGCCTGCTTTGCCGTGCTCTGGCTGTTTGGCGGCCTGCTTGCTCCCTTGCTGGTCGCGCTGGTGATGGCGTATCTGCTGGAGTGGCCAGTGAGCCGGTTGCAACGGGCCGGGCTCTCCCGGGCTCTTGCCACCAGTCTGGTGCTGCTGCTGTTCATCGCATTGACAGTGATGGCATTGCTGGGCCTGATCCCGACCCTGGTGAGCCAGGGCATCAACCTGGCCAAGGAGTCCCCCTCCATGCTGGCCCATGCCCAGGACTATGTGCGCACCCTGCCGGAGAAATACCCCGAAGTCATCGACGTGACCCTGGTCGAAACCATCATCGACAACATCCGCCAACGCATCCTGAGCGGCGGCGAGCATCTGGTGAGCGCCTCCCTGAGCTCGCTGGTGAACGTGGTGGCCATCCTCATCTATCTCATCCTGGTGCCGCTGATGGTGTTCTTCATGCTCAAGGACAAACAGGAGCTGATGGGCGGCCTGCGCCGCTTCCTGCCGCGCAATCGCACCCTGGTCAACCGGGTCTGGGTGGAGATGAACGACCAGATCATCAACTATATCCGCGGCAAGGTGATCGAGATCCTTATCGTCGGGGTGGCTACCTACATCCCCTTTGCCTTGATGGGATTGCGCTACTCGGCGTTGCTGGCGGTGGCTGTCGGTTTCTCCGTACTCATTCCTTACATAGGCGCGGCAGCGGTCACTGTACCTGTGGCCATGGTGGCCCTGTTCCAGTGGGGACTGACCCCGGAATTCACCTGGCTGATGGTGGCCTATCTGGTGATCCAGGCCCTCGATGGCAACCTGCTGGTGCCTCTGCTCTTCTCCGAGGCGGTCAACCTGCATCCGGTGGCCATCATCGTAGCCGTGCTGGTATTTGGCGGCCTGTGGGGTTTCTGGGGCGTCTTCTTTGCCATCCCCCTCGCCACCCTGGTCAAGGCGGTGATCAATGCCTGGCCCAAGCGGGATGATCCGGCCCTGCCCGGCGTCTGAGGGCGCATACACCTCTCAGGTGACAGAGAGTGATAACCAGCAATCAGGAAAAAAAGAAGGGAGCCCACGGCTCCCTTCTTTGTCATGTAATAGCGGTTGTTGATATCAGAGCCCGGCCAGAAATGCCGTCAGGGCCTGATTGACGAAGGCGGGATTTTCCAGCGTGGAGATATGGCCTGCGGCCGGGATCTCCTTGAAGGGGCAACCCAGCACCTCGGCCATCAGATAACCCTCCAGCACAGGGCGTGCCTTGTCTTCGCAGCCGGTCATGACCAGCGCCGGCACCCTGATCTCTTCCAGCCAGTCGATGCGATCTTCCCGGGTCACAAAGCTGCGCCCCACCGCCACCATGGCGGCGATCTTCTCACTTGGCCAGGATGCAAGACGTTCCTTGAACCCGTCTATCAAGGCCGCATTCGGCTGATTGGCAAAAAACAACGGTGCCACCTGCTCCACTATGGGTGCCGGTATTGTGCCGAGCTGCCCAATCATGCCCAGCATGCCGAGGTAGCGCTCACAGGTGATCTGGGGCTCGAGACCGACGAAGCTGTCCATCAGCACCACTCCCTTGAGACGGGTCGGTGCCATCCTGGCCAGCTCCACACCCCACATGCCACCGATGGAGAGACCCACCAGCACACACTCTTCGACCCCGAGGGCATCGAGCAGTGCCAGATGATCCCGGGCCAGGGTCGCCAGGGTGCAGGGGCCTTCCGGCAACCGGTCGGAATCGCCGTGGCCCCACAGCTCTGGCACGATACAGCGGTACTGGCCCTTGAGCGCGGCAATCTGCGGCGCCCACATGGCGCTGTCCCACAGGTAGCTGTGGCCAAACAACAGAACCGGGCCCTGCCCCTCATCCAGATAGGCCATTTGGCGGCCCGCTATCTCCATAAATTGCTTCATGTTTTCTCCTGTTGCCAGCTGCTGATGATGAGACGGCAATGCAAATCGCCATAAATGGCTTCATGTTTTTTCTATTGCCAGCGGCTGATGAGGCGGCAGTGTAAATCGCCATGCTGTTTTGCTGCCAGCGACGGGGCGGCAGTGTAACACGCAGTCCTTGGCAGTGGCGCCTCCCTGGTGCAAGCTGAAGGTGACTCAAGGAAAGGACTCAAAAAGGAGACAGCCATGCCGAAGGAAAAGAGCAAGAAGCGCCCGCGTCTGGACAAGAAGTGCTATGAGCATCACCTCACCCATCTGCAGGAGGAGCTGGTCAAGTTGCAGGAGTGGGTCAAGCAGGAGGGACTGAAAGTGGTGGTGCTGTTCGAGGGGCGCGATGCAGCCGGCAAGGGCGGCGTCATCAAGGCCATCACAGAGCCACTCAACCCACGGGTCTGCCGGGTCACCGCCTTGCCCGCCCCCTCCGATAGAGAGCGATCCCAGTGGTATTTTCAACGCTATGCCGCCCACCTGCCCGCCGCTGGTGAAATGGTGCTGTTCGACCGTTCCTGGTACAACCGGGCCGGGGTCGAGCGGGTGATGGGGTTTTGCAGCGATGCGGAGTATCGCGAGTTTTTACGGGCCTGTCCCGAGTTTGAACGCATGCTGATCCGCTCAGGGATAACCCTGATCAAATACTGGTTCTCGGTCTCGGACGAAGAACAGGAGAAGCGTTTCAAGGAGCGGATCAACACCCCCATCAAGCGCTGGAAGTTCAGCCCCATGGACTTGCAATCCCGCTCGCGCTGGGTGGAGTACTCCCGCGCCAAGGATGACATGTTCACCTATACGGACACGGAAGACTGCCCCTGGTTCGTGGTCGATGCCGACGACAAGCGCCGGGCACGCCTCAACTGCATCGCCCACCTGCTCGGCAAGGTGCCCTACGAGGCGATCAACTACGACCCCATCAAGCTGCCCCCCATCACGACCGAGGGGTACGAGCGCCCGCCACTGGCCAGCCAGACCTTTGTACCCGACATTACCGCCGAGCTGGAGGCCTGATCACCATCACCCTGCCTGCCATGTTCCCGAACGGCAGGCAATAAAAAGCCGGTCTGGCGACCGGCAAAAAGGCATTGAATACTAAGGAAAACCAGCGCAAAGAAATCAGGTACGAATGTACTTGGCGGTACGAGGGAACGCCTGCTCTTTGGCGTCAAACAGATAACAGGCTTCAGCCGGGATACCCACGCTGTAGGTCTGAC
The DNA here is from genome assembly GCF_057318915.1 of Aeromonas sp. TS_SC_11. Taxonomy (NCBI): domain Bacteria; kingdom Pseudomonadati; phylum Pseudomonadota; class Gammaproteobacteria; order Aeromonadales; family Aeromonadaceae; genus Aeromonas; species Aeromonas sp. TS_SC_11. The sequence continues at coordinate 2,930,050 of NZ_CM170470.1, read as the reverse complement.
CGGTTGCCACATCCACGTCCGAGGTGGCCTTGACGGTAAAGTCGTGACCATCCACATCCATATAAACGAAGGATTCCGCGCCCAGGTGTTCAGCCACCTGCACTATCCCGCTCACCTTGCTGTGAGCATGGGGGTGATCGAGCGGGAACAGATGCTCGGGACGAATACCCAGCTCTACCTTGTCACCGACCGAGCCACGACGAGCATCGACCCGCGCCCGCACCGTATCGCCGGAGGTGAGTTTGACCACACACTCCTGCTCGCCAATCTCCAGCAATTCGCCCGACAGGAAGTTCATCTTGGGTGAGCCGATAAAGCCCGCCACGAACTTGTTGTCCGGGTTGTGGTAGAGATCAAGCGGGGTGCCGAACTGCTCCAGGTTGGTTTGGGCCTCGCCCTTGAGCGGGCTCAGTACCACGATGCGGTTGGCCAGTGTCATGGCTTCCACCTGATCGTGGGTCACGTAGATGATGGTGGAGTTGAGCTCCTTGTGCAGCTTGGCGATCTCGATGCGCATCTTGACCCGCAGGGCGGCATCCAGGTTGGACAAGGGTTCGTCAAACAGGAACACCTGCGGCTGCTGCACTATGGAGCGACCTATGGCCACGCGCTGGCGCTGACCGCCGGAGAGCGCCTTGGGCTTTCTGTCCAGCAATGGCTCAAGCCCCAGGATTTCGGCAGCGCGCATCACCCGCTTGTGGATGTTCTCCTTGTCCATCTTCTTGAGCTTGAGGCCAAAGGCCATGTTCTCGTAGATGTTCATGTGCGGATAGAGAGCGTAGGACTGGAACACCATGCCGACGTTGCGCTCCACCGGCGGCACGTCGTTCATGTAACGACCGCCGATAGTCAGCTCACCGCTGGTGATGTCTTCCAGACCCGCGATCATCCGCAGCAGGGTGGACTTGCCGCAGCCGGACGGGCCGACGAAGACGATGAACTCCCCTTCCTTGATGGCCAGGTTGATGTTGCGCAGCGTGTCCTTGTGGACCGCCGGATCGTAGTTCTTGCGAACGTTGTTGAGTACTACTTCAGCCATGACGAGCTCCGCTCTTGAATCTTTGCAAATCGTGACGGCGGGGGGAGTCAGCTCCCCCGGCCATTAAAACCGTTAGCCGTTAAACGTTAGCCTTTCACACCGCCCGCAGTGAGGCCGCCGACCAGCCAGCCCTGTGACAGACCAGCAGGAACACCTTGAGGCTGGCGACGTGGCAGGTGCGGCAAGACACTTAACCTTTCACACCACCGGCGGTTAGGCCACCTACCAACCAGCGCTGCGCCATCAGGAAGACCACAGTAATTGGCAGCCCCGACAGGACGGCTGCAGCCGCAAAGTCACCCCACAGATAGTTCTGCGGATAGAGGTATTGCTGGGCACCGACCGCCAGGGTCAGGTTGTTCACATCCTGCAGCAGGATGGATGCCACGGGCACCTCAGTGATGGTTCCGATGAAGGCAAGAATGAACACCACCGCCAGAATGGGCACCGACAAGGGCAACAGGATCAGGCGGAACGCCTGCCACGGGGTCGCGCCATCGATGGCTGCCGCCTCTTCCAGAGAGGAGTCTATGGTCTCGAAGTAGCCCTTGATGGTCCAGACGTGCAGTGCTATGCCGCCCATGTAAGCCAGGATAAGGCCACCGTGGGTGTTGAGACCCAACCAGGGCACATAGTCACCTATCTTGTTGAACAGTGCATAGATGGCCACCAGTGCCAGCACGGCCGGGAACATCTGGAAGATCAGCATCCCTTGCAATATGGTCTGCTTGCCGCGAAAACGCAGGCGGGCAAACGCATAGGCACAGGTGGTCGACAGCGTCACTATCATCAGGGCCGTGATGCCGGCGATCTTGATGGAGTTCCACAGCCAGGTCAGCACGGGGAACGGCGGCGGCGTTATGCTGCCATCGGCGTTGGTGATGGACATGCCCAGCGCCAGCTTCCAGTGATCCAGGGTCGGATCGGAGGGGATGATTTCCCCCACCGAGAAGTTGCCGTTACGAAACGAGATGGCGATGACCATGATCACCGGGAAAATGATCAGCGCCAGGAAGGCCCACATGACCAGGTGGGTTGCCCACACCCGGTATTTGACTGATTTGGGTTGTACGATAGCCATTGAGAAGCCTCCTTACTGTTGCTTGTCGGCTTTGGACAATTTCAGGTTGAGCAGTGCAAGCGCGCCGACGATCAGGAAGATGGCGGTAGCGATGGCACTGGCCAGACCGTAGTCCTGACCACCCGAGCCCTGGAACGCAATCCGGTAGGTGTAGTTCACCAACAGATCCGTGGTACCGGCCGGGGTACTGGCGCCTATGATGTCCGGCGCCCCGTTCGTCAACAACTGTATGAGTACGAAGTTGTTGAAGTTGAAAGCAAAGGATGCAATCAGCAGCGGAGTGAGCGGCTTCATCAAGAGCGGAACCGTGATCTTGAAGAAGTTCTGCACAGGACCGGCACCGTCCATGGCGGACGCCTCGTAGAGATCATCCGGAATGGCTTTGAGCAAGCCCATGCAGAGGATCATCATGTAGGGGTAGCCAAGCCAGGTATTGACGATGAGGATCATCACCTTGGCCAGGAAGGGGGTGGTGTACCAGTCAGGCTTGATGCCAAACGCCGCTTCCAGGAACAGGTTGATCTCGCCGAAGTTCTGGTTGAACAAGCCCTTGAACACCAGGATGGAGATAAACGCCGGTATCGCATAGGGCAGGATCAGCATGACCCGGTAGAAGCCGCGACCTCTGAGCTGTTCCCACTGCACCAGACATGCCATCACCATGCCGATGGCCAGGGTGAAGCCCACTGAGCCGGCGGAGAAGATCACAGTCCAGACGAAGATCTGCATGAAGGGACCCTGGATACCCGGGTCTGTCATGATGCGCACGAAGTTTTTCCAACCCACGCTCACCACGAAACCGGGGGCCATGCCCTTGCCGACAAACTGTCCCTGCTCGTCGATGTATTGATAGAAGCCGGTGTCACCGTTGGGCAGCATCAGCTCGCCGGTCTGGGTGTCACGCAGCAGGTTGCTGTCCTTGATCACCACGCCGGATTTGAGCACAGCGCCATCCATCAGCCGGGTGTACTGCTGCTTCTGGGCGGCAAACTTGCGCAGGCTGCTCAGGGTCAGGTGAATGCCACCTTCCGGCAATACCAGATCCAGCGCGCTCAGGTGAGTGCGATGATCGACGATGGCACGAATGGGGGCCACCTTGTCCACGGCCTCTTCTGCCAGAGGCTGCAACTGAACAACCTGGACCGCGTCATGGACTCTGCCCTCGCGGACAGCCAGTTCACGGGCCTTGTTGTTCATCAGAGTAAGGGGTTGACTGATAAAGGCTTGGTCGTCCTGTTTCAGCAACAGCTGAAACTGATTGTTCTCACCACCCAGCAGGGTGAAATCGAATTCACCGCCAGCCACCTTGTAGCTTTTTTTCAGATGGTAATCCCGTGCCTGCTCAAGGGAGAGCAAGTTGGCTCCCGAGTAGTTGGTGAAGGCGATGCCGATCGTGTAGGCAAGAGGGAAGATGATAAACACAACCATGCCAGCCACACCGGGGAAGATATAGCGGTGGGCATAAGTCTTCTTGTTCATGAAGACATACAGACCGACGGACACCACCACCAGATCGAGCAGAGCGAATACCCACTCACCGCTGGCGTACATCATCACGGCCGCATAACCGTTGAGGATGGCTACCAGAGCAGCGATGGTCCACTTAAGCCAGGTGTGCTTATCCTTCGGACCGGCATAGGATTCAATAGAAGGTACTACTTCCATGCCAATTAACCTTTATAACGCCAAGAGAGATTTGAGAGAGTGGGAGGCCATTGCGGCCTCCCAGGTAGTGCATGCTTACTGAACGATACGCTTGGCAGCGGTATCCAGGGCTTCGTCAACGCTCTGACGGCCGGAAGTCACGTTCTTGAGGGCTGTTTCGAAGGAAGACCAGAAACGGCTCATCTCGGGCACGGACGGCATCGGCTCGCCATTCTGGGCGTTCACCATGGTTGCCTTGATGTGCGGATCGGATTCCAGGGTCTTCTGGAAGGACTTCAGCGCTACTGCACCCAACGGCTTGTCGGCGTTGACCGGTGCCAGACCGGCATCGGTCAGCAGGTAGTTTTCCAGGAACTCGATAGCCAGATCCTTGTTCGGGCTGGCGGCGTTGATGGTCGCACCCAGTACGCCAACGAAGGCTTTGGCCGGGTTGCCCTTCAGGGTCGGCAGGGACGCTACACCGTACTTGATGCCGCTCTTGTCCAGGTTGCTCCAGGCCCAGGGACCGTTGATCATCATGGCCACTTCGCCCTTGTTGAACTTGGCGTCCATCACACCGTAGTCGATACCTTTTTCCAGGTGACCGGATTTGATCATCTCGGAGATATAGCCCACACCGGCCTTGGCACCTGCGTTGTTCACGCCGGTATCTTTCACGTCATAACCGGTAGCGGTTTTCTTGAAGGCATAGCCACCGTTGGCAGCCACCAGCGGGTAGCTGAAATAGGGGGTGTCATAGGCCCACATAATGGCGCGCTTGCCATTTTTCTTCAGCGCTTCGTCGATCTTGGCGATCTCTTCGAAGGTTTTCGGCGGCTCGGGCAGCAGATCCTTGTTATAGATAAGGCTCACGGCTTCTACCGCAACCGGATAACCGTAGGTCTTGCCATCCACTGCCATGGCATCCCAGGCGAACTGTTCAAACTTGGCTTTGGTGGCTGCGTTCGGGGTAACAGGTACCAGCAGACCGGCCTTGACCCACTCACCGTAACGGTCGTGAGCCCAGAAGAAGATGTCCGGACCGTTGCCGGTGGCAGCGGCTTGCTGGAATTTCACTTCCACCTGATCAGGGTGAGCAACCGTCACCTTGATGCCGGTTTCGGCTTCAAACTTCTTACCTACTTCAGCCAGACCATTGTATCCCTTGTCACCGTTAATCCAGATGGTCAGTTGACCTTCGTCAATGGCGGCGGTGGCAGAGCAAGCCACGCCCAGAGTAGCCAGACCGATCAGGGATGACAGCAATTTCTTTTTCATGAGCCTTTCCTTGTATTAGTTCCGCGCTGTAAGAGCATTGTGTGCGAGATGAATATTATCCCAAGCCGCTACTGCCTCACATGACGCAACTCGCATTTTTGAAATGCAATTACGTATTTTCTTCCAGAAAGTTATGAAAACATTTTCTTATTTCAGGGGGTTATCGCCATTTATTGGCATATTTCTCGCCAAAAACAGAAATTAAATTACCAAATGGAAATAAAAAAACACAAATGAAAGGGTTTTCACTGCATTGAAAACCCTTTCACGGTGGTTATTCTGTTTAAATTGTTAACAAAGCACCGAGTTGGTTTCGAGGCGACTTACCCCATTAAATAAAAAGACACCGCAGCGAAGTGCGGTGTCTTTTTGCCAAAAATGGAAAGCAGATCACATTACGACTGGCGCAGCAGTTGATCCTTGAGATTGGGTGGCACGCCGCGAATGGTCAGGGTATCGGTCTGGGGATCGTAAAACACCCGGCTGTTCAGCAATTTCTGCTCGAAACTCAGGGTCAGACCGCCACCGGAGCCGACGAACTTGGTCAGGCCGCGCAGGGTGGAGCGATCGGCGGGGAAGCGCTCTTCCAGCTCATACTCCTGACCGATGAAGCTGTAAAAATCGAGGTCGCCCTCGCCCGCTTCTCTTGCAGAGAGTTCGGCGGAAAGCTCCTTGATTTCGATCTCTTCACCGGCGCTGGCCTGCTCGGTGCAATATTTGAAGACCTGCTTCTTGTAGTCGTTGCGCTCGGCCGGTTCGAGCTGACGACTGTCGCAATAATCGTCCACCGCCTGCAGCAGCCCTTTATTTTGGATCTTGGCATCCATGCCCTCGCGGGCACCCAGCAAGTCCATGAAAAAGTCCCCCAGTTTGCGACCGACCCGCCCCTTGCTGAAGGTGATATAACGGCGAGAGTCTGGCTGGGTTTTCCATTCGGTCAAATCGATGCGGGCCACCAGATTGAGCTTGCCGATATCCAGATAATGGATATGGCGCAAGTCCAGCGCCTCGCTGACGGTGACGCTCTCCTTGCCTTCCAGCAGGGCGACCATCAGGTAATCGACCCCCACATAGTTGTATTTGGCAAACAGCAATACACCCTGTTCGTCGAGGGCGTGATCCACCAGGTTCTTGACCAGCAGCTGGGTCATATTGACCGAGAAGGGGACGAATTCGAGCTGATCGCCGAGCAGCTGCTCGAGGGCAATGCGAAAGGCGGGAGAAGGCTGCTTGGGGGCTTCCTCACCGTCGGCCAGCTCGGCGACGGCGGCTTCGGGGTCAGCGAAAAAGCCAAAGCCCTTGCCACCCTTGCCGTTGTAAATGCGATGCAGCTCCGCCATCAGCCCCTGAACCGCCTCATCAGCAGGCAGGGTCTGGCTGCGGGTGTCGGCGTGAGGTTGACCATCGCCGCCCTGGCGCAGGGAGTGAAGAATGATCTTGTCGATATCGAGACTCATGTCACAAAGCCATAGTGTTAGCCGAAAGGGTGAAGTATTATAAGGCGCTTTGAACCGAGATGAACTGAAGATTATGCCCATCGTATCAAAGTACACAAACCAGCAATTTGATGACCTGATGAATGACCTGATCACTGTACTGGAAAAGCACAAAGCGCCAGTCGACCTCAGCCTCATGGTGCTGGGTAACGTGACGACCAATATCATCAACGGCATGGCCCCGGCACAACGCCAGGCGATCACTGAAAAATATGTCCAGGCACTGACTTCCTCGGTCGACACTCGCCACGACACTCACTGAGTCGCCGCCTTTTTTTGACGTTTCTCAAAGCAGATGGATCACTATGGTCGAAACCGGCAACCCCTATCGTGATAATGTCTCTCGCCTGATCACCTGGGGGCATTGGTTCTCCTTCTTCAACATCATTCTGGCCATGCTGATTGCCACCCGCTATCTGGGTGCCATCAGCTGGCCATCGACCACGCTCGGCGTGACCTATCTCATCATCAGCTGGATAGGTCACTTCTCGTTTCTGAGCTTTGTCACCTACCTGTTGACCATATTCCCGCTGAGTTTCGTGCTGCCCAAAGAGAAGCTGCTGCGCTTCATTTCGGCCATCATCGCCACCTTGGCGCTGGTGCTCCTGCTCATCGACACCCAGGTGTTCCAGCTGTTCAAGTTCCACTTGAACGCTCAGGTGTGGCAGTTGCTGCTGGATCAGGCCCAGACCGAGGAGGGCTCGATCTGGAGCATCATCTTCGTGGCGGTGCCGACCATCTTCCTGCTGCAACTGCTGCTGTCGGCCTATGTGTGGCGCAAGATCAACAAGCGCAAGCGCCGCCAGTATGGCAATCAGGTGGGGCTGGCCCTGCTGGTCTGCTTCATTCTGACCCACGTGGTCAACAGCTGGGCCGATGCTACCCTGTATCAGCCCATTACCATGCAGCGCGCCAACTTCCCGCTCTCCTACCCCATGACTGCCAAGAGCTTCCTGGCCAAGCACGGCTGGCTGGACCTGGATCAGTACGAGAAGAAGGCAGAATCTCAGGATGGCGAGAGCGAGAGCCGCTTGCGCTACCCCCTGCGCCCGCTCAGCGTCAACGCCCCCATTGCCCACAAGAACCTGCTGGTGGTGGTGGTGGATTCGTTGCGAGCCGACATGCTCAACAGCATCAACATGCCCAATCTGCAGCGTTATGCAGACAGCCATCTCAATTTCCGCAACCACATGAGTGGCGGCAATGACGATGTGATGGGGATGTTCAGCCTCTTCTATGGCCTGCCCGGCCACTATTACGACGACATCCGCAACGACAAGACACCGCCGGTACTGTTCGACGAGATGCTGCGCCAGGATTACCAGTTCGGCCTGTTTGGCGCGCTGGAAGATGCGCAGCAGTATCGCCAGAGCATCCTCTCCGGTCTGCGCAAGCAGGTGTTTGTCTCCGAGCAGACCAATGATCAGCTGCTGATCGGTGACTGGCAGCAGTGGCTCGCCAAGCGCTCGCCGGACAGACCCTGGTTCTCACTGGTCTATCTGTCGAGCCCCGGTGATTACCAGCTGCCGGCCGACATGAAGGGCCCCTTCCAGCCCGAGCTGACCAAGTTCAATCCGGCCACCGCTTATCAGGCCAAAAACCTGCAGAAGCTGGAGAACCGTTACAAGAACACCGTCTTCTACACCGATCAGTTGCTGGAGCAGATGCTGAGCCAGCTGCAACAGCAGGGCCTGAACGAGCAGACCATAGTCGTGGTGACCTCCAACCACGGTCAGGAGTTCAACGATACTCGCAGCAACAGCTGGGGTTATGGCACCAACTACTCGCCCTATCAGGTGCAGGTGCCTTTCGTGCTGGCCTGGCCGGGCAACGACACCCTGGCACAGAGCCAGTTGAGCAGCCATCTGGATCTGGTGCCCACCCTTATGCAGGGCATGCTGGGGGTGCGCAACCCGGCGCGGGACTACAGCACAGGCCGCAGTCTGTTCGACAACAGCCCGCGCAACTGGCTGCTGGCCGGGGATCAGCGTGATTTTGCCATCTATCAGGGCAACACCATCACCCACTTCAACAAGCAGGGTGACTTTGAACTGCTGGAGCGCAACAGCTACCGTCCCATCAAGCACGGCACCCCCGACATGGGTGTCATGATCCAGGTGATGAACGAGCTCAACCGCTTCTATCGCGCCCCCTGACGGCCAGAAAACCACACTCACCACGCCCGCTCCCGTAGCGGGCTTTTTATTGCGTGCAGTGCGTGCCGGAAAACAACAGCTGGGCATCTATGCCCAAGGGAACCCATAGGGGACGGGTTTTATGCCCAGCCAGATAGCTCTCTTCTCCCCTTCATGTTCTCACTTGCCGGCGCAAACGTTCTTCTTTCCACTACTGACTCTTCCATCAAAAACATCAATCTGATCAAGATCATAAAAACAAAATGATAATGATTATCAATCGTTGATCTGGATGGACCACTCTGCAATAATCCGCGCCCTTCAGGCTCAAATAACAATCATTCTCAAAATGAAAATACTGCTGCACTACTGGCCCATGCTGCTGTCCGGCACAGCGCTGGCCGCCAGCGATCAGACCCAACTCGATGGGACTGGCACCCCTGCTCACCTCAAGGCGCGCGAGACCATAGTGGTCAAGGGCCAGCGGGTCGAACAGAAGCTGTCCGATATCTCGGGCACCATCACAGTCATCACCGAAGAGGATCTGGATCGCCAGGTCGCCACCGAACTCACCGACGTGTTCAAGAACGAACCCGGCGTTTCTGTGACCGGCTCGGCAGGGCGTCCGCAAAACATCAGCATCCGCGGCATTGGCGGCAACCGGGTGCTGATCATCAAGGACGGGGTCAGGGTCAGCGACGGCTTCGGTGCCGACGATCTCAACGACAAGGTGGGCCGTTTCAGCTTCGACCTGGATGACGTCAAGCAGATTGAGGTGGCCAAGGGGGCAGGCTCCGCCCTGCACGGATCAGACGCCATCGGCGGCACCATCGTCATCTCCACCAAGCAGCCGGAGGATTATCTGCAGGGGCAAGATGCCTACCTCAGCAGCAAAGTCCTGCATGATGGCAGCAGCAACAAGCAGAAGTTGAGCGCCACCGGTGCCGCCCGCTGGGCTGATACAGAACACCTGCTGCGCCTCTCCGGCTGGCAGGGGCACGAGACAGCCAACTATGACGAGAGCCGCATCCCGGCGGATCTGGATGGCCTGAGTGCCTCCACCAGCTCTCGCTTCACCCTGAACGAGCACCACCTGCTGCGCCTCGAACTCGACTACTTCGAGGACAACGCCAAGCGGGATCAGGGGCCGCGCGAAGTGCCCCAGCCCGATGGCAAATGGCAGGTCCGCCAGTATCGCGAGGACAGTACCCAGCGCTCCCAGGGCGCCAAGCTGAGCTGGGAGGCGCGTAGTCTCGACCATCTGCTGGCGGATAAGTTCACCTTGAGCCTGCACGGCAATCACGCCAAGAACAGCGCCAACAAACGCAGCCTGCTGCAAAATGACCTGCTGAGCGGCTATCCCCGCTATCGCAGCGAACGGGAGCTGGCCACCTTCACCGAGGATCTGCTCGGCGGCGAGCTGGACATTCGCCGCGATCTGACGACCGGCGCCATCGAACACAAGCTGAGCTATGGCGTCGAACTGGAGCGCGCAAGCCACGAGCGGCCGGTCGACAAGCTGACCTTGGAGGCGGGCATTCCCCAGCCCGGCCAATCCGCCCCCTTCAGCAGCGCCCGCACGGACCGCGCCGGCATCTGGCTGGGGGATGTGGCGAGCCTTGGCCAGTGGCAATTCACCCCCACACTGCGCATGGATCACCAGTGGCTGAGCCCGCAAGATGGCAAGGGTGCCAGCAACCACAGCTGGCACCTATCCCCCAGTCTGGCCACCAGCTACCGCTTCAACGATCAGTGGCGCAGCTGGCTCAGCTATGCCAACGGTTTTAGTGCCCCCTCCTACGACAAGGTGTACGGCAATATTCCCCACTACTTTGCCCTGCCGCCGTTCGAGATCATCGCCAACCCGGACCTCAAGGAGGAGACCAGCCACAGCTTCGAGTGGGGTGTGAGCGGTGAAGGGGATGAGTGGAGCATCAAGCCGGCCCTCTTCTACAACCGCTACTACAACTTCGTCGACTGGCGCCAGGTGGGCTTCCGTCTGAGCGACGGCGTCATGCTGCGCCAATACCGCAACGTGGCCAAGTCCGAGACCTGGGGCGCCGAGATCGCCGCCAGCTACTGGCTGACCCAGCAGTGGGAACTGGCCACCAAGTTCGGCTGGGTGGATGGCAAGGACAGCCAGGGCGAGTCACCGCGCAACCTGACCCCGCTGGAGGGCAATACCCGCCTCAGCTATCAGGCCAACGACTGGAGCCTGGGGCTGCAAGCCGACTATGCCGCCGCCATGAGCCGGGTGCCCACTTGCGGCAACAGCCTGACCCAGCAGCAGAGCGAGTGCATGAAGAGTGCGGGCTGGCTCAGCTTCGCCCTGACCGCCGACTGGCAGATCACAGACGCCCTCAAGGCCAACCTCAAGCTAGATAACCTGCTCGATACCCGTTACACCCGCTATCAGGATGTAGCCGGGCAGGAAGCGGGCAGCGATGCGGGACTCTACACCCAGACGGGCCGCTACCTGAGCGCCAGCCTGCGCTACACCTTCGTGGGGATCTGATGCACGCGCTATTGATAATGACGGCTCTGCTGGCCAATCCGGTGGCCTCACCCACCGAGGCCGCAATGACGGCAACCACCACTGCGCCACAGAGCGCGCCAGCCATTGCCAAGCGTCCCCTGTTGATGAAGGGCAAGGTAGCGCGGTGGGATCCCTATGGCGGCTGGCGTGACGACAGCCGCCAGGATCCCGCCCTGCTGGCCATGCTGGCCGAGCAGAACCGCTGGACCGAGCAGCAGCTCGCCAGCCAGCGGCCGCTGGAGCAGGCGCTGCAAGCCGAGTGGCAGACACAGCAGCGCGGCGAGCCCATGCCCGCCGAGTGGCACACTGAAGCGGGCAGCCAGTGGCGGATGGAGGCCGACGGCAGCCTGTGGCAACGGGCTGATGACAAGGTGCAGCCCCGTCAGCGACTGGCGCCGCGTCAACCGGCGAGCGGCTATTACGAGCTCGCCGGCTGGGCACTGCACCCGAACGGACGCTGGCTGGCCCTGGCCGAAGATCTGCGTGGCGATCTGGACTACCGCATCACCCTGCTGGATCTGGATAGCGGCAAGACCCTGACCACTCTGGCGCACAGGGCCGCCGATCTGCTCTGGAGCCTGGACGGCAAGACCCTCTACACCCTTGCCAACGAGCGCCGCACCCTGCGCCCATGGCAGCTGTGGGCCTGGCAGGATGGCAAGGAGCGGCTAATACACCAGGAGGCCGATCCCGCCTGGCTGCTCAGCCTCTATGGCACCACGGACAAACGCCACCTGCTGCTGCAGAGCAACAACCACGACAGCTCGGAGCAGTACCTGCTGGACAAGGGAACCCCCTCTCTGCTCAAAGCCCGTCAGGCCGGTGTCGAGTACTACCTGGATACCCAGGGGGAGCGAGTGCTCATCAAGAGCAACAAAGATGGTGCCCTCGGCCTTTATCAAGTGACCAGTCTGGCACAGGTGGCCGAGGGGCACTGGCAACCCCTCTGGTCCGGCGAGGACAGGAGCCTGGAGAAGTGGCGCCTGTTTGCCGACCATACGGTCCTGCAATACCGCAAGGCAGGGGACGACTGGCTCGATGTGCTGGATTCAAGCGGCCAGCTCAGCCAGCGCGTGCATCTCACCGAGGGAGCTGGCACGGCCTGGATCCAGGGCGCTCATGACCCGGCCAGCCAGCAGATCCTGATCCGCCGGCAAGGGATGGCCGAGCCGCCGCACCAGCGCTGGCTCAATCTGGCCAGCGGTCAGTGGCAAGCTGGCGCCCAGGCGCAGGCTCCCTCCCCCTACCGAAGCGAGCGACGCTGGGTGCTGGGCAAGGATGGGGTCAAGGTGCCCGTCTCTCTGGTGTGGCGCACCGACATCACCAAGCCCAAGGCGCTGCTGCTCTACGGCTACGGCGCCTATGGCACCCCCATGCGCCCTTACTACCAGCCTCAGGTGCTGAGTTTGCTGGATCGCGGTTTTGTCTACGCCATCGCTCACGTGCGCGGCGGCGGCATGCTGGGAGACGGCTGGTATCTGGCGGGGCGCGGCCGGCAAAAACAGCACAGCGTGGACGACTTCCTGACCGTGGCCGAGGCGTTGGCCCGGGATCCGGCCATCGATCCCGCCCGGCTGTTCGCCATGGGCGGCAGTGCCGGCGGTCTGCTGGTGGCGGCGGCGCTCAATCAGGCGCCAACCCGCTTTGCCGGCGCCGTGTTGCAGGTGCCCTTTGTCGATCTGCTCGGCACCATGAGCGATCCCGAACTGCCGCTCACCCGCCAGGAGTACGCCGAGTGGGGCAATCCGGCCATTCCCGCCGACTATGCTGCCATGCGTCGCCTGAGCCCCTATGACAACCTGCAACGGCAGCCCTATCCCCCGGTTTACGTGACGGCCGGGCTGCACGACAGCCAGGTGCCCTACTGGGAGCCGCTTAAATGGGTCGCCCGGCTGCGGGAGCACAGCACGGGCAAGGGCCCCTATCTGCTGAGCACGGCTCTCGACAGCGGCCACCAGGCCAGTACCGGCAAGGCCCACCAGCAGGCAGCGCGAGAATATGCCTTCCTGCTCACCCTGGCTGGCGTTACCCGCTGATGGCGCATCCTTTTCTCATTTTTGTGTTGGAGTAAACCATGAAACCCTCTTCCCTGGCCCTCTGGCTGGCGGCAACCATGCTCTCACAGCCTCTGCTGGCGGCCGAGTTGCAGTTCGTCGATGAAAAACCCATTACCACCACGCCGCAGCAGTGGCTCGAACAGCGCCTCAGCGTCACGCTCGCCCCCGACTACGACAGGGCCAGCCTGCTCGGCCATCACTACAGCTTCCGCCAACTGGTCAACGGCCTGCCGGTGGCCACCATACAAGCTGCCGTCAGTGTCGATAAGACCGGCAAGCCCTGGCGCCTCTATCACAACAGCCGTCCTCTGCAGAGCAGTGAGCCCGGCTGCGATGTGGGCGGCAATCTGGATCCCCTGCTCAGTCAGCTACGCGATACGGATAGCGAGATCGACCCGCAGGGAGCGGTCGAGGCCTGGTACTGGCGCGACGGCGATACTCTGGTGCCCGCCCTGCGTCAGAGGGTGCGCGAACACCAGGCAGGCAACGCCAAAGCTACCTATGTACAACTGTTCGCCAGTTGCGACGGCAGCCGGGAGCTGGGCCGCTGGATGGATGCGGCCAGCACCCAGGCCAGCCGCACAGCCGACGCCGGCGACACCCAAGTGGAAGCACGAGTATTCGACCCGGATCCCCGCACCCAGCTGCAAGACGCCAGCCTGGTCTGGCACGACGAACTGGTACTGGCGGACGCCGCCTATCAGGACAGAGTTCCCCTGCCGGTCACACTGCAAGGGGGACGCTATCTGCTGAGCGGCCCTCACGCCCGGGTGGTGGATGCCATGGAGCCCGATACCGCGCCTTTCAGCAGTGATGACCCGCAGGCATTCCGGTTGACCCGGGACGATCGTGGCTTTGCCGACATCAACGCCTATTACCACCTTGACTTGGCCCAGCGCCACATCAAGAAGCTGGGCTTTACCGGGCTCATCCCCGGGGCCCTCGACATAGACACAGAGGCCGGCTATCAGGACAACTCCCTCTATGATCCGTTCGAGCGCAGGCTGGAGCTGGGCCGCAGCGGCGTGCCCGATGCCGAGGATCCCATGGTGATCTGGCACGAGTTCGGCCATGCGGTGCAGCACCACATAGTGCCGGATCTCGGGGAGGAGGCAGACTGGGGCGCCATCGGCGAGGGCTTCAGCGACTACCTGGCCGCCAGCCACCGCCAGCGCAGCGAAGCGGGTCGCCAATTCGAACCGGCCATGGTGTTCAACTGGGATGCACGCTTCACCGATCGTACCCCGCGCCAGCTGGATGATCTGCGGGCCCGCTACCACCCGGACTACAGCTACCCGGCCCACCGCACCATCAACGGCAGCAACGGCGATCAGTTGTGGGGCACACCGCTGTTCCAGGCCCTGCTGGCCTCGGTGACCGAGCATGGCGAAGGGGCCCGGGACGAGTTTGACCGCGTCATCATCGAATCCCATTTCGGGCTGGGCCCGGCCATTCGCATGCCACAGCTGGCCCGCATCACAGTGGACACGGCGGCGCGGCTCTACCCGGCCCGTCACTACGCCAGCCATCTGGAGCAAGCCTTCCGTCAACACGGCCTCTTGCTGGCGCCGGTCAATATCGCGCTGGCCGAGGGCAGCGCCATCGAGCTGGGACAGCGTCAATCCGTACAGGTGACACTCACCAATCAGGGCTCGGCGCCAGTGACCCTCAATGCGCTGACCCTGGCCCTGCCCGCCGGGCTGCAGGCCGATCCCTACCAATTGCAAGCCACCACACTGGCGGCGGGAGCCAGCACCACCACCACGCTGCGACTGCTGGCCCAGAGCCCGCTGGCCTGCGGCGATGAGGTGAGCCTGCCGGTAAGCCTCGTCATGACTGGGACCAGTCCGACCGAGCGCCAGTGGCAGCAGCCACTGAGCCTGCCCATAGGCACGCCCATCATCAGCCGCGCCACTGGCCAGCCGCTGCTCCTCAGCGATGCCCAGAGCGAGGAAGTACGCGGCTTGAGCCAAGCCAGCCTGCTGCTGGAGAAGACCAACGCCAAAGTGAGCGAGCAGTTGCAACTGACCCTGGATCTGCAACACGACGCCCTGGATGAGCTGGAGATCTGGCTCAACTCCCCCTCCGGCACCCGCCTCCAGATCTGGGACAAGGGCTACAGCCCACTGCCACGGCTGAAAGGTGTCTTCCCTACCGAGCTGCTGCCCCTGCAACCCTTCACCCCCTTGCTGGGAGAGCCGCTGGCCGGCAGATGGACGCTGGAAGTGGTGGACAGCAAACCCGGGCATCAGGGCCGTATCAATGGCTGGAGCATCAGCCAGCGCACCGGCGCCCAGTGTGGTGAACCCATAGCCCCGCCGGATGACGGCATCATCCACTTCCAGGTGGACGACAGCAGTGGCGGCGGTGCGGCCAACCTGCTCTGGCTGCTGCCGCTGGCGATCTGGCGCCGCCTTCGCCAGCGCGGCTGAGTAACCACCCATATATAAGAAGAAGGGGCCCTGGCCCCTTCCCAAGGACAAGAGATGAATCCAACCTATTCCCGCCTGGCCTGCCTGCTGGCCCCCCTGCTCACCGCCTGCGGTGGCGGTGGCTCGGATGAGGCGCCGCTGGCGGCACCTGCCTATACCCTGAACGTCAGTCTGCCCGAGAGTGGCACCCTGTGCGTCAATCTCAACCAGAACACCCGCTGTGACGAGGGGGAGCCCAGCGTCAGCGGCGTAGCCGGTGCCCGTCAGCTGAGCGGCACCTCCCCCGCCCTGCTGACCAGTCCGCTGCTGTTCCTGCCAACCAACCCGGCAGCGCCGGCGCTGCTGCACCCGGCCGCCCGACTGGATGGCCAGACCCTGACCCCCAGCCTGCTCAGCACCCTGCTGCAAAGCAGCATCGCCGAGGGACATCCGCCCAAACAGGCACTCGACGAGATGTTGGCCGCGCTGGCGCCGCTGCAACCAGGTCAAGGGCTGGCCGCCCTGTCGCAACTGGCCGACTTCAACCTGGCGCTGGGGCAACTGCTGCTGGCGGTGATCGATGCAGAGCCGGAGATATCGGACCTTTCGCCCGTCCTCCTGCAAGCCGTGGTGTGGCCGGCCCTCGGCAGCCTGCTGCCCGAGCTGGCCAGCCACTTTGCCCAGCACGGCGAGCTGACCAGCCTGCAAGAGAGCGTCACCCGCCTGCTGCAACAGCAATACTCCCATCCCCTGGTCACCGGCAGCGGCGTCACTACCTACACGGATGGTGTCGACTACCTGCTCACCGAAGAGCCCGCCGACCACCCGGGCCAGGAAGCCAGCCTGAACAAGGCCCCCCTGCGCTATCGCAAGCTGGATGGCAAGGGCAAGCCCCTGCCGGATGACGCCCCCCAGTGGGAATGTGTGGAGGATCTCACTACCCGCCTCGTCTGGGAGAAGAAGCTCGATGATCCTGCCAGCCCCCGCGATCTGCACCGCACCTTCGCCTGGGAGCTTGGCGACTATCACCCCACCCAGCAGGAGCTTGACTACGCCTGCCCGCAAGGCGAGGCCATCTGCACTACAGAGCAATATCGCCAGTGGCTCAACACCCAGCAGCTGTGCGGCATCACCAGCTGGCGCATGCCCCACTCGCGCGAGCTGATGAGCCTGCAACACTACGGCTCGCTCGCCCGCCAGTATGGCCAGCTGGTCACCATGGATGTGCGCTACTTCCCCGATGTCGGCACCACCACCAAGGATTTCAGCGGCTACTACTGGAGCCAGACCCTGACCCCATCCCGTCGGCTGGAGAGCGCCCCCCTGAGCGCCATCGCCCATATCTTCCTCGGCGATGACGCCGGCACCGACTACGCCACCACAGTTCAAAACAGCAATGATGCCAACGGTCTGCAACTGCGACTGGTGGCGGAGGTAACCCGATGAACCGCTTGATGCTGACCCTGCTGCTGACCCTCGGCAGCCCTCTCGCCCTGGCCACCGCCATCTGCGACGACACCATGCCCAGAACCAGCCCCACCGCCCGCTTCATCGATCGCGGCAACGGCACAGTCACGGACAGAAGCACGGGCCTGACCTGGATGCGCTGCCAGCTTGGCCAGACTTGGCGCAACCAGAGCTGCAGCGGCGAGCCAACCCGGCTTTACTGGCAGCAGGCCCTGCTGACGGCAGAGCGGATCCGAACCGAACCGAGCCATGCCCTGTACGGCTTTGGCGGCTACCGGGATTGGCGCCTGCCCACCATCAAGGAGCTGACCAGCGTGCTGGAGTCCGCCTGCTACAAGCCTGCGCTCAACGAAACCATCTTCCCCCGCGCCATGGCCGGTGAAGGAAAAGAGGTGAACGACGGTTACGTCTACCTCTGGTCCTCCACCCCGGTACCGGCCAGCAAGAGCGTCGCCTATCTGGATATCACCAGCGGCGCCGTCGGCATGCGGGCGCCCGGCGCCTGGGCCAAACAGCTGCTCCTGGTGCGTTGATTGCACGGGGGTGGCCACAGGATCCCGCTGAAAAGCGGATCCTTGTCCGGCCACCTCCGAGCTGTGCAAAAGCACTGTACACCGAATGTGCGCCTTGTCAGAAAATAGCCAGAAGACGTCATCCTGTGCCGGATCTGGCAGGATTTGCACCCCGGATCGCTGGCATGAAACGGGCAGAGCGGTTAGTCTAGCGACGTTGAACCAATCCCCATGAGGTACAGATGAAAACCGTATTGCGTTTTAGCCTGCTGGGCGCCTTGTTGCTGGGCGGCCATGCCTTCGCCGCCGAACCGAAAAAATTTGATATCAGCATGTTTCCGGCCGCCGAAGTAAACCAGGAACGTGTCGTGATCCGCCTGCCGGAAGTCGAGAACGAAGCCGACATGATGGTCGAGCTGCAGGTCGGCAAGAAAATGATGGTCGACTGCAATGTGCCGCGTTTCGCCGGCAACCTTGAGCAGCACAGCGTCAAGGGCTGGGGCTACAACTACCTGATGCTCGGCAAGGTATCCGACCCCATCAGCACCCTGATGGCCTGCCCGGATGTCCAGAAGAAAGAGACCTTCGTCCAGATCTACGGTCAGGGCTTCTTCGTGAACTACAACTCCAAGCTGCCGTTCGTGCTTTACGTCCCGCAGGAGTATGAAGTGCGCTACCGTCTGTGGCGTGCGGACAACCTGGCTCAGCCAGCCATGATAGAGTAAGTCTCCATCGAGACCAAACCTCCCGCTTTGGTTCATGAACGACACAAAATAGAGCGCCAAATGGCGCTTTATTTTTAACCAAATTTCGTCGCCCCAGACGGCCGAACCTTGACATAACCTGACATAACTCCGCTTTTTTTCTCGCTTTTTTGCTCCTGCCCTCCCCGAATATCCACTGGATCATGGCTAAATCACTTTCAATGAAAATTATTTATCCATATAGTGAAAAAATTGATTTTGCACTCTGCGACGGCCTGATGATACTTGCCCGCAAAGGTCAAACTAACCAGAAAAAGAGCACTATGAGCTTCGAATCCGACAAGCGTTTCAACGACTTCAAACATTTTCCCCGTGGCCTGCGTCGCAGTGGTGAATTCACTGTTGCCGAAGCGGACAGTCTGGAAAAATACGGCACCGCCATGCTGGCGCTCTATCAGGGCAACCTGGCGCCGCGCGATGACGTAGAAAGCGCCTTTATCGAACAGGTCAAATCCGGCGCTGCCGGCAGCAATCCCCACGCCAAGGTGTGGTTCAAGTATCTGAAGGTGATAGGTCCCAAGCGCGTGCATCGTCTGTGCACAGTCGCAGGCGGCGCCAACGAGGAAACCGGCGGCGGTGGTTTTGACGGCGGCAACGGCGGCGGTAGCGACGAGTCCATCGATTAATGGATACCGAACTGCTTCGGACCTTTATCGAGGTCAGCAAGACCCGGCACTTTGGCCGGGCTGCTGAGAATCTCTACCTGACCCAGTCGGCGGTGAGCTTTCGGATCCGCCAGCTCGAGCAGCAACTCGGGGTCAGTCTGTTTGCCCGTCATCGCAACAACATCCGCCTGACCGCGTCCGGTGAGCGTCTGCTGCCCTACGCAGACGCCATCTTGCATACCCTGGGTCGGGCCAAGCAGGACGTGGCACTCTCCCCCGGTTTCAGCCAGCAGCTCGCCATAGGCGCGCCCGCCGTGTTCTGGGAGCTTGATTTCAACGACTGGCTCAACCATGTCTATGCGCTGGCTCCCGGCCTCGCCGTGCGGCTCGAAACCGCATCCCGCGAGCACCTGTGCCGCCAGCTGCTGGAGCGCTCCCTCGACTTGGCCCTGCTCTCCGAGCCAACCAAGATCGACGAGATTGCCCTGCATCCCATCGGCGAACTGGTGTTTGAACTGGTGAGCCGGGATAGCACAGCCAACGCCGACAGCCTGATGCAAATGCCCCACATTCACCTCGACTGGGGCACCAGCCTGGAGCCACAACCCAGCCGCTTGCAGAGCCTGCAAAAGACACCCGTGCTGCACTCGAGCTCCGCCAACATGGCGCTGCAGTTCGTGCTGGCCAATGGGGGGGCCGCCTATCTGCCGCGGCGCATGGTGAGTCCCTTCCTGGAAAAGGGGCAGCTGCATCTGGTGGAGGGAGGCCAGCCATTGAGCCGCCCGCTCTACCTCGCCTATCTGGAGAAATCCGATCGTCGGGAGCTGATCGATCGGCTGCTGACCCTGCCCCTTGGCTGGGATGGCGCCGATCTGCGCCTGCCGCAGCCTGAATAACTTCGGGCGATAGCACAGACAGAAAAGGGGCCGAAAAGGCCCCTTTTTTATGGTGCTTGCGTGCAATCGCATCAGCCGTGCTGGCGGCGATCGTTTGCCTGGGCCAGCAACATGCGGCTCTCGCGCAGAAACTCGTCGGCATGCTCGCCAAAGAAGCCGGATACCTGCGAGAAGGCATCGATAAAGCCGGCTCTATCCCCCTGCTCCAGCAGCCCCAACACCTCGCCGAAGTTCTGGTAGTAGCGGCGGATCATCGCCAGATTCTGCGGTGACGACAATATGATGTCGGCATAGAGCTCAGGATCCTGGGCAAACAACCGTCCCACCATGGCCAGCTCCAACCGGTAGATGGGGGAGCTTAAGTTAAGCAGGCGGTCGATGTTGGCCTGCTCCCGGGAGAGGTGCCAGCCATAGGCAAAAGTGGCGAAGTGGCGCAGCGCCTGAATGAGGGTCATGGCCTCGTCGTGGGCTTTGGCCTCAACTTGCTGCAAGCGCGCGCCCCAGATGGTCATCTGATCCAGCAACCACTGACTGGCGGCCGCATCACGGCCCTGACAGCAGACGATCACCTGCTTGGCGAGGCTCGCCACATCCGGTCCGAACATGGGATGCAGCCCCAGAACAGGACCTTTGTGCACCGCCAACATATGGGCAAGCGGCTCGCTCTTGACGCTGGTGACATCCACCAGCAGACAATCGGCGGGCAAGTTGCCGAGGCGGTCGATGATCTGACAGGTGATGTCGATGGGCACGGCCACCATGACCAGACCCGCGTCGGCCAGGATCTCGTCAGCCCTTGGCCAGTCTGCTTGTTCGAGGGGCGCAACCCGGTAGCCGGAGAGGCTGAACATGTGGCCGAACAAGCGGCCAAGTTGACCCTGTCCGCCTATGATGACCACTTTGCCAAGATCCGGCTTCATGCACTTGAAGCCGGTGTCTTTTTCGCTGGCATAAGATTCACGCATGACACGGCGCAGCACATCCTCGATGAGATCGCCCGGCACCCCCAACAGTTCGGCCTCGGTGCGACGGCGGGCCAGCATGCTCGCCTCCCTGTCCGGTGCATAGATGGGCAGGCCGTGGCGGCTCTTCACCTCACCCACTTCCCCCACCAGAGCCAGTCGTGCGGCCAGCAGATCGATCAGCTGTCTGTCCACCGCATCAATCTTGTCCCTGAGGGCATTCAACTCTTCAGCCATATCCAGTCCCTGCTGGCGCCGCTGGCGGCGGCGCCCTGTGATTCAAGAGGCAACAAGGTATCACTGCGTGGGCAGTGATACCTCTATGGTTCAATCAGTTACGACAAGATACCACGGCTTACCGTGCAGTTCTGCCCTTGAGCGGCGCCGCCAGCTCGCGATGGCATCGCTCCAGCAGAGCGGCTGTGCTATCCCAGTCGATGCAGGCATCGGTGATGGAGACGCCGTAACGCATCTGCTCTTTGGGCTGCTCGCTGGACTGGTTGCCCTCGAACAGGTTGGATTCGAGCATCACCCCTATGATGGAGCGGTTGCCCTCCTGGATCTGGTGGATGACGTTGTCGGCCACCTTGGGCTGCAAACGGTGATCCTTGCTGGAGTTGCCGTGACTGCAATCCACCACCAGACCGGGCAGCAGGCCCGCCTTCTCCAGCGCCTCTTCCGCCAGCGACACATTGACCGAATCGTAGTTCGGGTGTTTGCCGCCGCGCAGGATGACGTGGCCATCCGGGTTGCCCTGGGTCTGCAGCAAGGCAACTTGGCCCTGCTGGTTGATCCCCATGAAGGCATGGGGGCTGGAGGCCGCCTGCAGCGCATTGATGGCGGTACCCAGGTTACCGTCTGTGCCATTCTTGAAGCCGACCGGCATGGAGAGGCCGGACGCCATCTCCCTGTGGGTCTGGGATTCTGTAGTACGGGCGCCGATGGCCGACCAGGAGAAGAGCTCGGCCAGGTATTGCGGGCTGATGGGGTCGAGCGCCTCGGTCGCCAGCGGCAATTCCAGCTCCGCCAGCCAGCAGAGCAACTCGCGGGCGCGGTGCAGCCCCAGCTCCACATCGAAGGTGCCATCCAAGTTCGGGTCGTTGATAAAGCCCTTCCAGCCGACCGTGGTGCGCGGCTTTTCAAAGTAGACCCGCATGACAATGTAGAGAGAATCCTGATAGGCATCATGCAGCGCTTTGAGTCTGGTTGCGTACTCTTTGGCGGCGTCCATGTCGTGGATGGAACAGGGTCCACAGATCACCAGCAGGCGGTGATCACGACGGTGGATGATGTCGGCTATGGTAGTGCGGGCCCCTTGCACGAAAGCCAGCGCCTGATCGGAGATGGGTAGCTTCTCCTTGAGCTGGGCAGGCGTGATCATCACTTGTTCGGATTGGATATGGATGTTGTTCAGGGGGTCTCTTTGCATTTTCTCATTCTCTCTACAGTATTTAAGCCAATTGCACGACCGTATTGATTTATTTACACAAGTCAGTGCTTTGTTACGCAACCGCCCTCACCTTACCAAGGAAAAACAAACAATCAAGTGAAACTAGCGGATTAACTGTCTGATAGGTGGATAAACGACCAGTTAGGCGACCTAAACAACCAGAAAGTAGCGGGTAAAAAGCCCCTGACCCGATAAAATCGTAAACATATAATTACACCCCAATGCTATCATCAGCGCTGCTCGACCACTATCCCATCCCTGCCCTTGCCTCCATTTTATAAAAAAAGCGGGGCACCTGGCCCCGCTTGCGTTCCCGTCTTGCTCTTCTTTTATGATTTACCGTGTGCCTTGATGGCGTCGACCGCCTTGTCCGGGAAATCGCTGAACACCCCGTCCACATCCGCCTGATAGAGGAAGATGTTGAGCAGATCGCTGAAATCCTTGGCGTAGGCCGGGATCTGCCCCTCATCCTGACGGAAGGTATAAGGGTGTACTTTAAGGCCAGCGGCGTGGGCCTCTTTCACCATGCCGGTAAACACAGGTTTGCCCGGGGTGCCCGGCTCCGTGACTATCATCGGCTTCCAGGGACCTATGCCTTCCGCGTAGCCGGCGATGGTCTTCATGGCGCCCGGCTTGAACATCCAGTCATAACTGTAAGGAGTTGCCTTGCCCTTGGCGTCATAGACCATGGTCTCGTTCCAGTCGGTCTCGGCCATCAGCTGCACCAGTTTCAAATCCATCCCTAAGGCGGGCATCAGCTCGCTGTTGATGCGTTTGAGCTCGTTGGCATCGAAGCACTGCAGATAGACCTTGTCATCCTTCCCTGTGTAACCGTACTCCTTGAGCACGTTCAAGACGGCCTTGGAGATGTCCTTGCCTTCGTGGCGAAACAGCCAGGGGGCCTTGATCTCCGGGTAGATGCCGATGTTCTTGCCGGTGCTCTTGTTGAGCCCCTGGATCATCTCTATCTCTTCCTGGAAGGTGTGGATCTTGAAGCTGGACTTCCACAGCGGGAAGCGCGCCGGATAGACAGGTACCTGCTTGCCATCCACCAGCTGGAACGGCTCCGTCATGCTCAGGGAGCGCACCTCGTCCAGGGTGAAGTCCACCACATAATAACGGCCATCGGGGCGGGCCCGACCGGGGAAGCGCGTCGCCACGTCCGTGATGCCATCGAGGAAGTGATCGTGCATCACCACCAGCTGGTCATCCTTGGTCATCACCAGATCCTGCTCCAGATAATCGGCCCCCATGCCATAGGCCAGCGCCTTGGATTCCAGGGTGTGCTCGGGCAGATAGCCGGAGGCGCCACGGTGGGCGATCACTATCTTGCCTTCGTCGGCAGCAAGAGCGGGCAATGCAAGGGCGGCCCCCAGGCCAATGGCTATCAGGGAGAGAGAGATTTTTTTCATGCGAGGTGCTCTTTGTTATTGTTTATTTGGTGTAGGTGTTTGTTATAGCAGAGGTTTATTTCATTTTGACGACGGGCGGCCAAGGGGCCGCCCGCTTCTTCATCAGCTTGCCTTGGGCAAGGCGTGCTGATGTTGTTCCAGCCAAGCGTGCAGTTGCTGCTGCTCAGGCTGAGACAGGCGCAGCCCCAGCTTGCTGCGGCGCCACAGTATGTCTTCCATCGAATGGGCCCACTCGCGGCTCATCAGATAACGCACTTCCGATTCGTACAGACCGGCGCCAAAGTGCTGGCCGCGCTCCTCGTGCAACCAGAGGCGGGCGTGACTGCCATAGGCCTCGGCGATGCGACGGGCGTTGCGCTCATCCAGCCAGTCGAATTCGAGCATATAGGCGCGTGCCAACTCGGTGGTGGAGCAATCAAATTCGCCACCGGGCAGACGGCTGGTGGCGGTCCAGTCCTCACCCATCTGGCTGAACCAGGGCTTGAGCTTGTTGCAGGCGGCCTGGGCCAGTTTGCGATAGGTGGTGAGCTTGCCGCCAAACACGGACAAGAGTGGCGCACCGTCGGATTCACCGGAGAGCTCGAGGGTATAGTCACGGGTCACGGCCTGGGGGGAATCGGACTCGTCATCGCAGAGCGGTCGCACGCCGGCATAGGTCCAGATGACATCTTTGGGCGCTATCTGGCGGGTAAAGTGAGCGTTGACCACCTTGCACAGGTAGTTGATTTCGGCGTCGCTGATCTTCGCCTCGCGCGGGCTGCCCTTGTGCTCCACGTCCGTGGTGCCGATGAGGGAGTAATCCTGCTGATAAGGGATGACAAAGACGATGCGGTTGTCTTCGTTTTGCAGGATATAGGCCTCTTCGCGCTCATGGATACGCGGCACTATGATGTGGCTGCCCTTGATGAGGCGAATACCGCGCGGGGATTTCTCGTGCAGGCTCTCATCATAGAAGGTCTTGACCCAGGGACCGGCCGCATTGACCAGACCACGGCAGGTGACGGTGAACTGCTCGCCCCCTTCCCGCTCCAGAGTCAATGTCCAGTGCTTGGAGCCGCGCACCGCCTTGATGCAGCGGGTGCGGGTCTGCACCTCGGCCCCTTTATCGCGAGCCATCATGGCGTTGAGTACCACCAGGCGGGCGTCATCGACCCAGGCATCCGAGTACTCGAAGCCTTTATTGATACCCGCGGTCAAGCCGTCCTGGGGCAGGAAGCGCACGCCGCAACTGCCCTTGAGCTTGTCGCGCTTGGCCAGATTGTCATACAGGAAGAGACCGGCGCGTATCATCCAGGCCGGACGCAGGTGCGGGCGGTGCGGCAGACGAAAACGCATGGGGCGGGCGATATGCGGCGCCATGCCAAGCAGCACTTCCCGCTCAGCCAAGGCCTCTTTCACCAGCCGGAATTCGTAATGTTCGAGGTAACGCAAGCCGCCGTGGATCAGCTTGCTGGAGTTGGAGGAGGTGGCAGAGGCGAGATCCTGTGCCTCGAACAAGGCAACCTTCAGACCCCGACCCGCTGCATCAGCCGCAATGCCCACCCCATTGATGCCGCCGCCAACGACGACCAGATCATAATGTTCGCTCATGTTCACCTACTCTTTCTTATTTTGTGTTGCCATGACAGCAATGTTTGATTTCGCTCATATTAGAGCATGAAAAAATGATAAACGAACATTTTATGGAGAAAATGTGATCGCGATTGTTTTGGCAATGCTAAAAATGCTGCCAGTCGGTGATCAGGACGTCAGCAAGGGGCTGGCTGGCAAAAAAGCGTGCGCGAGATCGCGCTCATACCCAGAGTAGTGGTGAGCAGGAAAACAGCAGGAGGAAGGGGAAAGCAGGGGGAAAAGCGGCCGCCGTCATGGCGGCCTGGTGCCAGATAGGGGTTAACGGTGACTCAGCAGATATGGCATTCGATCTGGTGCTGGGACATGAGCCGCATCAGCTTTTCCGGTGGCTCCTGATCGGTGAACAGGGCGTGGATCTGGTTGAGATTGCCCAGATTGACCATGGCATTGCGGCCGAACTTGGTGTGGTCGGCGGCCAGAAACACCTGGCGGGAGTGGGCTATGATGGCCTGGGCAATCTTCACCTCGTGGTAGTCGAAATCGAGCAGAGAGCCGTCATTGTCGATGCCCGAGATACCGATGACACCGTAATCCATGCGGAACTGACCGATGAAATCGCGGGTCGCCTCCCCCACTATGCCGCCATCCCGGTTGCGGATCTCGCCACCGGCGATGATGACGGTGAAGTCATCCTTGGCGGTGAGAATGCTGGCGACGTTGAGGTTGTTGGTGACCACCCGAAGCTCGCGGTGATCGAGCAGGGCGCGGGCGATGGCCTCCGTGGTGGTGCCAATGTCGATAAAGAGCGATGAGCCGTCGGGAATGTTGGCCGCCACTTCGCGGGCGATGCGCTCTTTCTCCTTGAGCTGCATCACTTTGCGGGCACTGTAGGCGGTATTGACGGTACTCGAATGCAGGGAGGCACCGCCATGATGGCGCCGGATCTTGTTCTGTTCGGCGAGATCGTTCAGATCACGGCGAATGGTCTGGGGACTGACGTCAAAGTGGGTCACCAGATCCTCCGTCGAGACAAAGCCCTGCCGCGTCAGGACGTCCAGTATCTCCAGATGTCGTTGGGTTTGCTTCACGCTTGAACTCCGATGATGAGACGAAAAAAGGCCCCGGCAGATGCGGGGCCTTTGGCAGTTTACCTGATCCCTTTTCGGATCGATAAGGGCAGGATCACGTTTTATGCCTTATCGGCAGCCGCCTTCTTGGCAGCGACGGCGATGTTCTCATGCTTGAGGGTCATGGCCAGCAGTATGATGGAGATTATGCAAGACGCGGTCAGCACCATGAAACCGCCATCCCAGCCGAAGTGGTCAACGGTATAGCCCAGCATGGCGTTGGCCGCCACGGCACCACCCAGATAACCGAACAGCCCGGTGAAGCCTGCCGCGGTACCGGCTGCCTTCTTGGGTGCCAGCTCCAGTGCATACAGACCGATCAGCATGACAGGGCCATAGATCAGGAAGCCGATGGCGACCAGAGCCAGCATGTCGACGGTGGGGTTGCCCGCCGGGTTGAGCCAGTAGACCAGCACAGCCACTGTCACCAGTACCATGAAGAGGATGCCGGCCGGGGCGCGGCGGCCCTGGAACATCTTGTCAGAGATCCAGCCGCACAGCAGGGTGCCCGGAATACCGGCCCACTCGTACAGGAAATAGGCCCAGGAAGAGTTGTCGACAGTAAAATCCTTGGCCTCTTTCAGGTAGGTCGGAGCCCAGTCCAGCACACCGTAACGAATGAGGTAAACGAAGGCGTTGGCAATGGCGATGTACCACAGCAGCTTGTTGTGCAGCACGTACTTGACGAAGATCTCCTTGGCGGAAAATTCCTTCTCGTGGCTGGCGTCATAGTCCTTCGGATAGTCGTCCTTGTACTCCTCGATGGGCGGCAGACCAACGGATTGCGGGGTATCACGCATCACGAAGAAGGCGATCACCGCAATGGCGGCAGCAGCAGCAGCCGGCACATAGAAAGCACTGCGCCAGTCATTGAACCAGCCCATCCCCAGGATGAACAGCGGACCTATCATGCCGCCGCCGACGTTGTGCGCCACGTTCCAGACCGCGACCACTTCGCCACGCTCTTTCTGTGACCACCAGTGCACCATGGTGCGACCGCAGGGAGGCCAGCCCATGCCTTGTACCCAACCGTTCAGGAACAAGAGCACGAACATGATGGCGATGCTGGAAGTAGCCCAGTGCACAGTCCCCATCATGAACATGATACCGGCCGACAACAGCAGACCGGCAGAGAGGAAGTAGCGGGCGTTGGATCGGTCAGACACGTTCCCCATCAGGAATTTGGACAGACCATAAGCAATGGAAACCCCGGACAGGGCCAGGCCCAGATCACCGCGGGAGAATCCCTGTTCGATCAGGTAAGGCATCGCCAGACTGAAGTTTTTCCGTACCAGGTAGTAACCGGCATAACCGAAGAAGATCCCGAAAAACACCTGCCAACGCATGCGCTTGTAGAAGGGATCGACCTTGTCGGCCGGGAGCCTGTCTATGTGTGGTGCAGGCCTGAAGAGACTAAGCATGTTCTGCTTCCTTATTGTTGTTGTGGGCGGTTGAGGGTGCCCTGTCCATGCTGACCAACCAGAGGAGTCCTGATTCGAAAGCGAGCCTATTGTGCTCACATGTGAACATTTAATCTGTGATGGAGGCTCAAATATTGCAGTTTTATTACAAAAGAAAGTGCCAAGTGAGTAGTCACTCATCAGCCGCAATCCCTTGTATAGCAAGGCTTGCAGATACCCACTAAGTGGTATTACCCCTGTTGCAACTTGCTTTCCGTCACATTTTCTTAGCAATGAGTGGGATCTTGTCCACACTTCCTGCGGGGAGGGAGTGGTGAATGTTCGATTTAGGTTTATTTTCTCTCTCGTCCGAGAACGAGCGCAAACGAGCATAACGTTTGCGTCAGCTCAAAAAACAAGAAAAAACGTTTTCGGATGCAGTAATGGGACTGAAAAAACAACAAAACGGAACATCAAACCTACTCTGGGTGGATATAAGGAATAAAAGTATGAGCATACAAAGACCCAATACCCTGCTTGGCGAGTGCATCGCCGAGTTTATCGGAACCGGCCTGCTGATATTTTTCGGCGTCGGTTGTGTGGCCGCCCTGGTGCTGGCCGGTGCCAACTTCGGACAATGGGAAATCTCCATTACCTGGGGTCTGGGTGTCGCCATCGCCATCTATGTGACCGGCGGTATTTCAGGTGCCCACCTGAACCCGGCCGTGACCCTGGCGCTGATGACCTTCTGCGGGTTCGACAAGCGTAAAGTGGTGCCCTACATCATCGCCCAGGTTGCAGGCGCCTTCTGCTTCGCCGCCCTTGTCTACTTCCTCTACGGCGGCCTGTTCACCCAGTGGGAAGTGACCCACAACGTGGTACGCGGCAGCGTCGAGAGCCTCGGCTCCGCCGGCATCTTCTCTACCTACCCGAACGCCCTGCTCTCCAACATGCAAGCCTTCGCGGTCGAGCTGGTGATCACCGCCGTCCTGATGCTGGGCATCATGGCACTGGGTGACAACAACAACGGCGCCCCCAAAGGTTTCGCCGCCGCCCTGCTGATCGGTATCCTGATCGCCGTGATCGGTGCCTCCCTCGGCCCGTTAACCGGCTTTGCCATGAACCCTGCCCGTGATTTCGGCCCCAAACTGTTTGCCTTCCTGGCAGGCTGGGGTGACGTGGCCATGACAGGTGGTCGTGACAACCCCTACTTCTGGGTGCCCATCCTTGGCCCCATCGTCGGTGCCCAGCTTGGTACCGCCCTGTATGTGAAAGTGTTGGCTCCCTGTGTGCCTGGCAACCGTGTTGCCGCCACCGAGCAAGCTGCCCAAACCGCCAAAGAAGAGGCCGCCGCATAAGAGCGGCCCTCCCCAACGTGTAAAAACGTGGAAAATAAAAACGTGGAGAACATCATGTCTGCTGAAAAAAAATATGTCGTCGCTCTGGACCAGGGTACTACCTCCTCCCGCGCCATCGTGTTTGACCAAGATGCCAATATCGTCGGCACCTCCCAGCGCGAATTCACCCAGCACTACCCGAAAGCGGGCTGGGTAGAGCACGACCCCATGGAGATCTGGGCGACCCAGTCCTCCGTCTTCACCGAAGTACTGGCCAAGACTGGCCTGCGCAGCGAAGAGATTGCCGCCATCGGCATCACCAACCAGCGTGAAACCACAGTGGTATGGGAAAAGGCCACCGGCAAACCCATCTACAACGCCATTGTCTGGCAGTGCCGCCGCACCGCGGCCATCTGCGAAGAGCTCAAGGCCCGTGGCCTGGAAGAGTATGTTCGCGAGAACACCGGCCTGGTGCTGGACGCCTACTTCTCCGGCACCAAGGTGAAGTGGATCCTCGACAACGTCGAAGGGGCCCGCGAGAAGGCGATGAACGGCGAGCTGCTGTTCGGCACCATAGACACTTGGCTGGTATGGAAGATGACCAATGGCGAAGTGCATGTCACTGACCCGACCAACGCCTCCCGCACCATGCTCTACAACATCCGCGACCTGAAGTGGGACGAGAAGATGCTGGACGAGCTGGGCATTCCCTTGTCCATGCTGCCAGAGGTCAAGCCCTCTTCCGAAGTGTATGGCTACACCACCCGTGGCGGCGGCTCCCGCATTCCCATCGCCGGCATTGCCGGTGACCAGCAGTCTGCCCTGTTCGGTCAGCTCTGCTTCGAAAAAGGGATGGCCAAGAACACCTACGGTACCGGCTGCTTCTTGTTGATGAACACTGGCACAGAGCCGGTTCGTTCCAACAACGGCCTGCTGACTACCGTCGCCATCGGCCCGAAAGGGGAAGTGAACTACGCGCTGGAAGGGGCTGTCTTTATGGGCGGCGC
The DNA here is from genome assembly GCF_057318915.1 of Aeromonas sp. TS_SC_11. Classification (NCBI taxonomy): domain Bacteria; kingdom Pseudomonadati; phylum Pseudomonadota; class Gammaproteobacteria; order Aeromonadales; family Aeromonadaceae; genus Aeromonas; species Aeromonas sp. TS_SC_11. The sequence continues at coordinate 2,899,862 of NZ_CM170470.1, read as the reverse complement.
CACCGTGCAGTGGCTGCGTGACGAGCTGAAACTCATCCACGATGCCCGCGATACCGACTACTTCGCCTCCAAGGTGGGTGACACCAATGGCGTCTATCTGGTGCCGGCCTTCGTCGGCCTGGGCGCACCCTACTGGGATCCGTATGCTCGCGGCACCATGGTCGGCCTGACCCGTGGCGCCAACCGCAACCACATCATCCGTGCCGCACTGGAATCCATCGCCTACCAGAGCCGTGATGTGCTGGATGCCATGCAGCAGGATTCCGGCATCAAGCTGGCCGCCCTCAAGGTAGACGGCGGCGCGGTTGCCAACGACTTCCTGATGCAGTTCCAGTCCGACATGATGCACACCCCTGTGGTGCGTCCGACCCGCATCGAGACCACCGCCATGGGCGCCGCCTTCCTGGCCGGTCTGGCCGTTGGCTTCTGGAAGAGCTCTGACGAGCTGGAAGACAAGTTCAGCGTGGATCGTGAATTCATCCCGCAGATGAGCCACGAAGAGCGCAACAAGCTCTATCACGGCTGGCAGAAAGCGGTTGAACGCTCACGCCGCTGGGCTGAAGAGGATTAATCGGGCAAGCGACATCTTTCCGAGATGAAAATACAAAGAGGCCGACAGCGATGTCGGCCTCTTCTTTGAGCTCTTTATCCACTCCGGCCATTGGCAACGTATATCTGCCGGCCAGTCAAATCCCTTCCCTTGTCACGGCTGGGTGCCAGCGACGTCTTCCCCCTGCAAAGGGGAAGCCGGGAGGGTCGGCCCTTCCCACTCCCCCCTCACAGGGTATGGCTGCCGATCTGCTCCTTGATAAAGTCGAGCCAGACCCGCAACCGGATATCCCGCTGGGCATCGGAGTAGAAGACCGCATTGACGGGACGCGAGGCACCGCTGTTGCTGCGAGCCAGCACCTCCACCAGGGCGCCGCTTGCGCGATCCGGCCCTGTCATGAAGTCCGACAGACAGACGATCCCCTGCCCCGCCAGCGCCAGCTGACGCAGGGTCTCGCCGCTGCTGGCCCGCAGAGTCGGGGTAATGGCGAAGCGATCCCCCTGCTCGGCACTGAGCAGCGGCCAGTGGTTGAGGTGATCGGGATGCAAAAAGCCCAGCAGTTCGTGGCCCGCCAGCAGATCCGCCGGTTGGCGCGGTGTGCCGCGTTCGTTCAAATACGCAGGGGATGCCAGCAGTCGCAGCCGCGAACGCCCCAGCGGCAAGGCGCGCAGGGAAGAATCCGTCAGCTCGCCGATACGAATGGCCATGTCCACCCGCCGCTCCATCAGATTGATGAAACCTTCCGAGCTGTGCAGTTGCAGCTCGATGGCGGGATAGCGGCGGCGAAACTCGCCTATGATTGGTACCAGTCGATGCAGGATAAAGGGGGTGGCCGCATCGACCCGCAATATTCCCTCCGGCTGCTCCTTGCGCATCAACAGATGCCCCTCCGCCTCGCTCATCTCGGTCAGGATATTTACCGCCCGCTGATAGAACCAGCTCCCCTCCTCCGTCAAACTGACCCGACGGGTGGTGCGATTGAGCAGCAGGGTGGCGAGCTTCTCCTCGAGGCGCTTGATGCCGCGGCTCACCACAGAGTTGTCCATGCCGAGGTTCTCCGCCGCCTGGCGAAAACTGCCCGCCTCCACCACGGCCACAAACAGGGTCAGTTCATCAGAATGGGTCTTCATTGCTGTTATCCTGGCAAGAGTATTGGGCCTTTATAGGTGTAATCGCTCAGGGTTGGCAAGGTCGTCATGATCCCAAATTCTTTATTTCCACAGATAAATAACGTGATGCTCAGCTCAAACCAGACTCTCCCTTTGCCGGTACAATGCTGCCAAAACGGCATCGTATGGCGCCAATCATGACAAGGACGACCTAATGACATTCGAAAACAGGCTGGCCGCCGCCCATAGGGAGCTGGCCGACAAGGGCGTGCAGATGCTCAACTACAATCCGCCGATCATCTGGCTGCTACGCAAGGCAGGGCTTACCATCAGGCCTCCCCACTATGAATACTTTCTGGTCAACGTCCTTGCTCTGGGGCTACCCATAGGTGCTATCTGGGGGTTGTTGATGTGGTGCTTCGGCTGGCAAGATGAGGTGACCCCGGTATTCGCCCTGCGCCAAAGCCTGCTGTTCGGCATAGGGGTCGGTCTGCTGATGGCGATCTTCTTCCTGGTGCGCCGCAAGCAGCTCAAGCTGACCCCCTGGGATGCCTTGCCGCAGTCCACGCGCCGCACCCAGCAACGCTGGCAACCGAAATAACCACCACCATCAACAAGGACCCCTCATGACCAAAACCCATGAAAAACTGAACTATGTGGAGTTTGCGGCCAGTGATCTCGCGGCCACCAAAGCCTTCTTTCAAGCCGTATTTGGCTGGCAGTTTGTCGATTACGGTCCCGACTACTGCGCCTTTGCCGATGAGGGGCTGGATGGTGGTTTCTATAAAGCGGATCTGTGCAGCCACACGGCTCAGGGGGGGGCCCTGCTGGTGTTCTACAGCACCGATATAGAGGCAACCCAGGCCAAGGTGAGCCAGCATGGCGGCACAATCAACCGCCCGCTGTTTGATTTCCCCGGTGGCCGCCGTTTTCACTTTGTCGAACCCAGCGGCAATGAATTTGCGGTCTGGTCCGAGCCAGCCAATGCCTGATGGCAAGGGGGTGCGCCAGCCGTCCCCTTCTCTATTTCCCCCTTATTAACCCTTCACCCATATTGGCCTCTGGCGCAGCGTCTGCTCTTTCATTGCTGCTCTTTCCTCAATAGTGTTTTGCGACTGTTGCCCTATTTCCCTCCCCCTGCGGCAGGCATACTGACCTTCGTTTTAGCAAGGAGGTTCCGATGTCATCACCCGTGATTGTGATTGCCCAACTTGAAGCCAAACCCGAATTTTCCGCCCAGTTCCGGGCCGCCCTTGAGCCGCTGATGGCGGCCACCCTGCAAGAGGCGGGCTGCCAGCGCTACCAGCTGCATCAGGATAGGGACAATCCCCATAGCTGGATGCTGCACGAAGAGTGGGAGAGCGAAGCCGCGCTCAAGGGCCACCAGCAGCAAGCTCACTTCCTCGACTTTATCGCCACGGCCGAGCCCTGGTTTGCCAGCAGCAATATTCGCAATTACCGCCGACTGCCGGCCTGAGTATCCCGACGATGGCGCTGCCAACTTGCACCGCCGCCACGGCCTTTGCACCAAGCCAACGCCTTTGCTCTGGGCAAGGGCCAAACACCCCATTTGAGGAAATTGATGATGAAAATGCCTGCCATGGGTCTGGGCACCTTTCGCCTGAAAGGTGAGCCACTGCTTGCAACCCTGAATACCGGTCTGGCGCTCGGTTATCGCCATATCGATACTGCCCAGATTTACAACAACGAAAGCGAAGTAGGCGAGGTGCTGGCGACGACCTCGGTGCCCCGCTCGGATATCTACCTCACCACCAAGGTGTGGACCAGCGAGTTTGCCGAAGGCAAGCTGATCCCTAGCCTGAAAACCAGCCTTGAGAAACTGCGCACCGACTATCTGGATCTGGCGCTGATCCATTGGCCCTCCCCCAACGACGAGGTGCCGATGGCGGTCTATCTGGAGCAACTGGCCGAAGCCAAATCCCTGGGCTTGACCCGGGAAATTGGGGTCTCCAACTTCACGGTTACCCAGCTTAAAGAAGCCATCGACATTCTGGGTCCCGGCGCCATCGCCCACCAGCAGGTAGAGATCCACCCCTTGCTGCAAAACCGCAAGGTGGTGGAATTCTGCCAGGCGCAGGGCATCGCCATCACTGCCTATATGCCGCTGGCTTACGGCAAGGTGCTGAGTGAGCCGCTCTTGATGGAGATAGGCAAGTACCACAAGGTGTCAGCAGCCCAGGTGTCGTTGGCCTGGCTGCTGGCCCAGGGCATGACGGTGATCCCGAGCTCCACCAAGCGGGAGCATCAAGCCGCCAATCTGGCCGCCCTCGAGGTTTCCCTGAGCAGTGAAGAGATGGCCCAGATCGCCACCCTGGAGCGAGGTGAACGCTGCGCCGACCCGGACTTTGCACCGGCCTGGGACTAAACTCGGCCCTCACGATCTTTCCCTGCTCAAGGGAGAGTAAATACCCCCTTGGAAGGCGCGAGGGTCATAGGGACTCCCCCATGACGACAGCGCCAGAAGAGCACCAAAACGGGAGGCACAATGCCTCCCGTTTTTTGTTACCCCTCTTCCAATCCTGACCCCGGCTAGCCGCCAGCCATGCCCCCCCCCCCAGCTTTCCTCTCCGCCTTTCCCCTCTTTTCTCAAGACTTCTTTTCTCAAACCCTCTTTATCTCGCCTTCGCGCTCCCAGCCTGCCGTCATCCCTGGTCGAACGGGGCACAGCAGAGCCGCTTATTGATGCTGATTTGGCAAAAGTAATTTGATGTTGCCGTCATTTTTGCCAACAAATTGCTACCGCATACTGGCCCCCTTCTCCCATAGGGAGCCCATATCAAAGGAGTTTGTATGCCACTGGCGTTATTTGCCCTTACCTTAAGTGCCTTTGCGATCGGCACCACCGAATTCGTGATCGTGGGGCTTATTCCCACCATTGCAGAACAACTCAATGTCTCGCTCCCCTCGGCGGGCCTGCTGGTCAGCCTCTATGCAATGGGGGTGGCCATAGGCGCGCCGCTGCTGACGGCGCTCACCGGCAAGTTGCCGCGCAAGTGGCTGCTGGTGGGCTTGATGGCGCTCTTTACCGCCGGCAACCTGCTGGCCTGGCAGGCCCCTGGCTATGAGAGCCTGATCGTCGCTCGGGTGCTGACCGGTCTGGCCCACGGGGTCTTCTTCTCGGTGGGCAGCACCATAGCCACCGGCCTGGTGGCCAAAGAGAAGGCGGCGAGCGCCATCGCCATCATGTTCAGCGGCCTGACAGTGGCGCTGGTGACTGGTGTGCCACTCGGCACCTGGATTGGTCAGGTGTTTGGCTGGCGTGAAACTTTTCTGGTGGTGAGCCTGCTCGGGGTCATCGCCATGGTGGGCAGCCTGCTGCTGATCCCGAGTAACCTGCCCAAGGGGGCGGCCTCGACCATCCGCGAACAGCTCGCCGTACTGACCAAGAAACCGCTGCTGCTGGTGTATGCCAAGACAGCCCTGGGTTACGGCGGCGCCTTCACCGCCTTTACTTTCCTCGCCCCCATCTTGCAGCAGGTGAGCGGCTTTGGTGCCGGTGCCGTGAGCCTGATCCTGCTGGTGTACGGTGTCTCTGTGGCCTTTGGCAATATCTGGGGTGGCAAGCTGGCAGACCGACTGGGCCCCCTGCCCGCCCTGAAACTGCTGTTTGGCGGTCTGGCGCTGGTGTTGCTCACTCTCACCTTCACTGCGCCACACCCTGTGCTGGCGGTGCTGACCGTGCTGGTGTGGGGCGCATTTGCCTTTGGCAACGTGCCAGGTCTGCAGGTGCTGGTGGTGCAACAGGCCGAGTGCCATACCCCCAATGCGGTGGATGTCGCCTCCGGCCTCAACATCGCCGCCTTCAACGTCGGCATAGCACTGGGATCCGTGGTGGGTGGCTTAGTTGTGGAACACCTGGGCCTGATGCACACACCCTGGATTGGCGCCCTTATCGTGCTGCTGGCCTATGGGCTGACCCATGTCAGCGAGCGCCGCGAAGCCAGACTGGCGCTGGCACTCTAACCCTTGTGCAGACAAAAGGCCGACACTGGGTGTCGGCCTTTTCCATATCCAAAACAGCGATAGCGAACTCAAGACTCCTTGAGATCCTCGTCAGCGGCCCAGCGGGCCTCCAGCCAGAGCAGGTTGACCAAGCCGCACAGCAGGGCAAACCCCAGCCCCAATATCCAGGTGAAATACCACATAGTCGAGATGTCCCTTTAGTTGAGTTAGTAGAGGCTATGGCCGTGCTGGCGCACCTGCTGGGTGCTCACCTTACCCCGCACCACCCGGTAGACCCAGAGGGTGTAGCCGATATTGATGGGCATCAGCACGGCGACTATCCCCAGCATGATGAAAAGGGTGTGCTCGCTGGAGGTGCCATCCCACAGGGTCAGACTGCTCGACGGATCCAGCGACGAGGGCAGTACGAAGGGGAACAAGGCGATGGCGATGGTCAGCATCATGGTGGCGCAGGCACCGCCGCTGGCAAGGATGGCCAGCCGCGCCCGGCCAAAACTGCTTGCCAGCGTGCTCACCATGGGCAGCAAGAGGCCGAGGACCGGCACACTCCAGAGCCAGGAGTACGACAGGAAGTTGGTGAACCAACCCGCCGGCGCCAGCCCCACCTGCTTCATCAGCGGCGTGAGGGCACCATTGAGATCACCTATCTCATTGATCTGGTAACCCGCCATCTGGCTGAGCCAGACGCCGCCGAGAGCAAACAGGCCACTGGCAAGGGGGCCGAGCCAGAGGCTCTGACGGGCGCAGCGCTCGGCGATAACCCCTTGCGTCTTGCACTGCAAGAAGCTGGCACCGTGCAGCATCAGCAGGGCCAGTGCCGTGCTCATGCAGGTCAACAGCAAGGGCCAGTGAAACTCAAAGGCACCGTAGTGGATGCGCAGGGCAGCGTCGAAGCGAAACGGCAAGCCTTGCAGCAGAAAACCGAGCGTCGCACCAAACACCAGGGTCGGCAGCAGGGCCCCCGTCACCAGGGCTCTGTCCCACCAGCGTCGCCAGCGGGGTGAGGCCAGCTTGCTGCGATAGTCAAAGCCGACCGGGCGCAGAAAAAGCCCAAACAGCAGGAACATGAAGGGCACGTAGAGCGCCGAGAAGGCGGCGGCATAGACCAGCGGCCAGGCGGCGAACAGGGCGCCAGCCCCGGCGATGAGCCACACCTGGTTGCCCTCCCACACGGGCCCCACACTGTTGAGCAGCACCCGCCGCTCATCGTCTGTTTTGCCGACCAGGGGCAACAGCAGGCCAACCCCCAGGTCGAAGCCATCCATCACCACGAAGCCGATGAGCATGAAGAGCACCAGCCCCCACCAGACCAATTTCAGGGTTTCGTAATCCATCAGGCAGGACTCCCGTTTTGCAACACTTCACCTTGATAACGACCCGTCTGCAGGCTGGCAGGCCCTTTGCGGATCACATGACGCAACAAGAACAGCTCTACCACCAGCAGGCTGGTGTAGATGAGACAAATGGCGATGAGACTGAACCAGAGCTGGCCCGGTTGCAGCAAGGAGACGGAGGCAGACACCGGCAGCACGTCGCTGATGGTCCAGGGCTGGCGGCCGAACTCGGCCACGAACCAGCCCGCCTCTATGGCAATCCAGGGCAGGGGTATGCTCCAGAACAGTACTTTGAGCAGGCGCGGCGACTGCACCAGTCTGCCACGACACAGTTGCAGGAAAGAGGCGGCAAACAGCACCAGCAGCACTATGCCAATCCCCACCATCAGCCTGAAGCTCCAGAACAGTGGCGCCACTTGCGGGATTGAGTCCGCCACGGCCCTGGCAATGGCCCCTTCATCTGCTTTGCCGATCTCCCTGGCATAGGGGGTGAGCAGCAGGCCGTAACCGAGATCATGACGGTGACGATCGAAGGTGGCCTGCGCGGCTGTGTTGCTGCCATCTGCCCTCAGCGCTTCCAGCGCATCATGAGCCAGCATGCCGCTGCGGATCCGCGCCTCGTGCTGCACTTTAAGATCCTTGATGCCGGTCACCACCTCATCGAGGGAACGGGTGGCTATGATGCCCATCAGGTAGGGGATTTTGACGGCGGCATGGGTGGTCTCGGCATCCTGATCGGGCCAGCCGAACAGGGTGAAGGCGGCCGGGGCTGGCTCTGTCTCCCACTCCGCCTCGATGGCGGCGAGCTTGACCTTCTGCGCCTCCCCCGAGGTATAGCCCGACTCGTCACCCAGTATGATGACCGAGAGGATGGCGGCCAGACCAAAGCCCGAAGCGATGGCGAAGGATCGCAGGGCGAAGCGTACTTCCATCCGGCGCAACAGATACCAGCTGCTGATCCCCATCACAAACAGGGACGCCGCCACATAACCCGCCGCCACCGTATGCACGAACTTGACCTGAGCCACAGGGTTGAACAGCACGGCGGCGATATCCACCAGCTCCATGCGCATTGTGACGGGGTTGAACTCGGCGCCAACCGGGTTCTGCATCCAGCCGTTGGCAATGAGGATCCAGAGCGCGGAGAGATTGGAGCCGAGCGCCACCAGCATGGTCACCAGCAGGTGTTGACCGCGGGAGAGCTTGTCCCAGCCGAAAAAGAAGAGGCCGACCAAAGTGGATTCCAGGAAGAAGGCCATCAGCCCCTCCACCGCCAGCGGGGTACCGAAGATGTCCCCCACATACTGGGAGTAGTAAGCCCAGTTGGTGCCGAACTGGAACTCCAGGGTGATCCCCGTGGTCACTCCCATCACGAAGTTGATACCAAACAGCTTGCCCCAGAAGCGGGTAATGTCCTTGTAGATCACCTTGCCGGTCATCACGTAGGCCGACTCGGCGATCACCAGGATCCAGGACAGCCCCAGGGTGAGGGGCACAAACAGAAAATGGAACATCGCCGTCGCACCGAACTGTATTCGGGACAGGCTGACCACATCATCCAGGCTTATCATGCATGACTCTCTATGTTGCATTTAACAGACAGGTTCTCGTCCGTTAAGTACACCATGGGTCATGACACCTATAACAGATGCAGTTATAGTGAATTACACCTATAACAGTTTGAGTGCCCCATGTCCCTCTACGGCCAGCTGGCAGATCAGTTGCAACAACAGATAGCGAGCGGCGTCTGGCAAGCGGGGGAGCGCATTCCCTCCATCCGCCAGAGCTGCAAGATCCACCATCTGAGCCCCATGACGGTGCTGCAGGCCTATCAGCTGCTGGAAAGCCGCGGTCTCATACTGGCGCGGCCCCAGTCCGGCTACTACGTCAAGGCCGCCCCCTCCCCGCTGCGAGCCAGCGCACAGCAGCAAGCGCACTACACAGGCTCGGTGGACATCAACGATCTGGTGTTCGAGGTGCTGCAGGCGAGCAAGTCGCGAGAACTGGTACCCCTTGGCATGTCGGTGGCCGACCCGACCCTGTTCCCCCATCCCCAGCTCGGGCGCGCACTGGCGAGCTGCATGCGCAAACTCGATCCCTTCAGCACGGTAGCTGATTTGCCTCCCGGCAACGAGGCGCTGCGCCGCGCCATCGCCCAGCGCTACGCCAGTGATGGCCTAGCGGTGAGCCCGCAGGAGATCATCATCACAACCGGGGCCATGGAGGCACTCTCCTTGAGCTTGCAGGTACTGACAGAGCCGGGGGACTGGGTGGTGGTGGAATCCCCCACTTTCTATGGCGCCCTGCAGGCCATAGAGAGGCTGAAACTCAATGCGGTGGAGATCCCGGTGATCCCGGGGGTGGGCATAGATCTCGCCCTGCTGGCCGAGGCGCTGGCCCAGCGCCCCATCAAGGCGTGCTGGCTGATGGGCAATGTGCAGCACCCCTTGGGCCACACAATGCCAGACGGCCACAAGCAGGCGCTGATGCAGTTGCTGAGCCAGCATGAGGTGCCACTGGTGGAGGACGACGTCTACGCCGATCTCTACTTTGGCCGTGAACGGCCCAAGCCGCTCAAATGCTGGGATGTGCGGGGCGACAGCCTGCTGTGCAGCTCGTTTTCCAAATGCCTGGCCCCTGGCTTTCGGGTCGGCTGGGTGGTGGCAGGGCCCCATGCCGAGCGCATTCAGCGGCTGCAACTGATGTCGACCCTGTCGACCAATGTGCCAAGCCAGCTGGCACTTGCCGAGATGTTGCGCCAGGGCGGGGTAGATGCCCATTTTCGCCGTCTGCGCCACACCCTGGCGCAGCGCCAGCAACAGATGCGGGCCGCCCTGCTGCGCCTCTTTCCGGATGAAGTGCGCATCAGCGCCCCCGATGGCGGCTACTTCCTCTGGCTGGAGTTTGACCCCCGTCTCGACAGCCGGGCACTGCATGCCCGAGCGCTCACCTGCGGCTTCTCGCTGGCGCCCGGTGCGCTCTTCTCCAGTCAGGGGCAGTACAACCACTGCCTGCGCCTCAACAGCTCCCATCCCTGGAGTGAGCAGTTGGAGAGCGCCCTGATCAAACTGGCCGGGCTTATCGACGCCACACTTAAGCAAAGCTCTTCGTATGAATAAGCGTCACTTTCCGTGGCACATGAAATGTTTGGAAAATGCGCTTAACGTATGCGTATAAAAAATGGCATAAACCTTAATCACGACTTAATTTTCCCAACCAGTCGCGTATGCGACTGGCATTCCAACATCATAAGTTGAGGGTGAAGTTTAATGACAGTTATCAGATATTTTTACCAGTGCAGCGTTAAGGACAGCATCATTATTATCAGCAAATACTGCAATCCCTTTTACCATATCACCCTTTTTCAGAACACCTGAAACCAGGGCTTCATCAACGGTGTCTAACTTGAACTCCTGATTATTCTTGGCGTATGCTTTCAAGCAAGTTTTTGATAAGTCGATGTCATTGCCAGATAGCTTTGCCAAAGCAATTTCAAAGGTTTTTGTGTAAGCATCTTTGGTTCCTATCGACATTGAGCCTTGCGATTTTTCTGTTGCATATACGGCGATGTCCCCAACCGTTGAGGCGTTTGCAGCGAAACCTGAACCAGCCAGTACCAATGCTGTCGCGATAATAGAAATCTTCATCTCAATCTCCCAATAAAAGAACAAACAATACAGAAGTAAAACCAATCCGGTTTCTGACAAGAAAAGCATAAAGGTAACTAGCCAATATTATCTTGCACAGTAGTTGATTTTAGTTAGCAGCGCCTACGATATGCGCAGTGCATTTTAAACGCATGATCACACCTGCCACAAGTAAAGAGTCGAATTACATTCCTTTACAACTACATAAATTGTTACGAAATGTTCCAACCCTGCATTACAATTTCATTTGTTCATTAAAACCAGCACAGCTATATATTATTCTGCCACTCAATATCGGCAACGTATAACCAGAGCCCGGCAGAAAATGACTCACCAGAAAAAGCAAACAACATAGGCCCGTAACGGGCCTTTGTGTGGGAGATAACGCGACTTATCTGGCCATGATCTGTGACTGCACCTTGAACCCTAATGTTTCATAAAGCGCCTTGGCGTGCTCGTTGAAGGCCATCACCTCCAGCCGGATCTGGTGGGCACCGTGAGCCCTGGCCCAGTGGTCGCAGTGAGCAATCAGCGCCCTGCCGATACCTTGCGAGCGGTGCCCCTCATCGACCACCACTGAGCCGATGCGGCAGATGGGTTGCTTGCTGAGAAACGGGATGCTCTCGTTGATGTCGATGCGCGCGGTCAGAAAACCCACCACAGCGCCATCCAGCTCGGCAACGCAAAACAGTCGCCCTTCGGCGGCGATGGCAGTGAGCAAGAATGCCCGCTCCTCTGGCGAAGGCGGGCAGAACACCTCGGGATAGTGCTCATAGTGGATCTCTCCTATCTGCCGGTTCAGCTCGAGGATGGCGTCGATGTCCGGCTCCTGTGCCTTGCGTATTTCCAATGGATGCTCCTTGCCTCTGTGCCCTGACGATGAGACGGTCTCATCTGCTCCCTTTTGGTCGAAGATCCATCATAGTGGCTGCCCACTCCGATAAGAAGTGGCGCGATCGGCATTCGGCCGGTGGCCAGACACGACAAGGCCCCGTCACGGGGCCTTGTCGACAATCCTTGTACGTGACGGGGATCAGGCCGGCTGCGCCAGCTGGGCTACCTGCCGCTCTATGCTGCTCTTGAGGTTGTCATCGAGCTTGAGCGCACGGGCCAACTCGTCGAGATAACCGCGCTCCATAAAGTGATCCGTCTCGATGGCGAGCAGGGAAGCAAGGTACACCTCGGTGGCCAGCTCCATGTCGGTCACCTCACGCGCCAGGGCATGGGGGTCAAGGGGGCGGGCAAGCTCGGTGTCAATCCAGCGCGCCGTATCACTTTGACCCTGCTCGGTCAGGTACTGCTGGATCTTCTCGCGCTCGGCACTGTCGATATGACCGTCGGCCCGGGCGGCCGCCACCATGGCGCGGACCAGCAAGGCTGCACGGGCATCCAGCGCATTGCCCTGCAGGGTATCGAGGGGCTGGGTCGGTTGCGCCGGGCTCGACTGCTGAGCCTGCCAATCCTGATAAAGCTTGTAGGCCAGCCCGCCGAGGGCCGCTGCACCGCCCACCGCCGCCACCTTGCCGCCATATTTGCGGATCTTCTTGTTGCCGAGCAGCAAGGCCATGGCACCGGCAGCCAGGCCGCCCTGCGCCACACCCTTCATCTGCGCCTTGCGGCTGTCGCCGCCTTCGTTGAGCCAACCTTTGCCAGCGCCCAACAACTGATCCAGCATTTGTTTCATCATGACTCCTCGCAATTGACCCCCCCATGCTTGCGCCGAGTTTATGAACCAAGAGTGAATACGCGCCCAATATCACGCCGGGCGCTGTGCATCTTGTCGCCATTCGCGGTATACCTGACATAAATGCTGGCAAGCTTCTCAGGCCAGCCATGGCGCCAATGAACCAACCGGCACCGCGACTATGTCAAGACAAGGAGAGAGCATGACCCCACCCCGCGAGCTGACCCTGCAGTTTCTGGCCGAACCCGCCGACGTGAACTTCGGCGGCAAGGTGCACGGCGGCATGGTGATGAAGTGGATCGATCAGGCCGGTTACGCCTGCGCCGCCGGCTGGTGCAGCGGCTATGCGGTCACCGTCTACGTGGGGGGGATCCGCTTCCTGCGGCCCATCCAGATAGGCCAGCTGGTGGAAGTACACGCCCAGGTGATCCACACAGGCACCACCAGCATGCACCTGGCGGTGGATGTCTACAGTCGCCATCCAGCGGACCGGCAGCGCCACAAGACTACCCACTGCATCATCATCTTCGTTGCCATGGACGAGACGGGCACGCCGACCAGGGTGCCCCAGTGGCAACCTGTCTCGGCCGCCGATCTGAGCTTGCAGCAATACGCCAAAAAACTGATGGCCCTGCGCGAGGAGATAGACAAGGAGATGCGTCAGCACCTCTGAGCCCTTCATCGCCCGTGATACAGGGCCGGTCCCTATCCGGGTGCGGCTCTGTATAATGGCGCTTTTCCCATTACGGAGTCTGTCATGTCATTGGAAAATGCCCCGCCCGAGGTCAAGCTGGCGGTGGATCTCATCGAGCTGCTGGAAACCAACCGGATCGATCCCACGCTGGCGCTGGCGGCGCTGGCCATCGTGTCCGAGGACTATCAACGCAAGCTCAAGGAAGGCAAGGATCACTGAGGGCGGCAGCGCTGCCGCCTCACCCCGCACAGGAGGTGCCATGACAGATCCCATCCGTTTCGAAAGTGGCCGCCCCATGCTGTTTGGCGGCCTGCGTCGCCATCATGCATTCGCGCACGCCGACTTCGGCGGTCAGTGGCGCGATTTCAGCGCCCTGGGTCCGCTGCCGGGCCAGCTGGGGGAGCATGCCTATGGCGTCATTTGCGGCGTAACTGCCACGCAATGCGAATATATGTGTGCGGTGGAAGTCGCCGCGCTGGAGGTACTGCCCAAGACGCTGGGGCGGATGCGCATCCAGCCCCAGACCTATGCCGTATTTTTGCATCAGGGTCATGTATCGACCATGCCACACACCTGGCAGCAGGCACTGGACTGGCTGGCGCAATCGGGTTACCAGTCTGCCCACCAACCCGACTTCGAGCGCTATGGCGCCGAATATGACCCCCACACCGGCAGCGGCGAAGTGGAACTCTGGCTCGCCGTTGTGCCGCGCCAGGCCATGGCCTGAGGCGGGCCCCTCAACAGCGCGCCTGACCCATTCAGGCAGGCCCCATCACCTGGTCACACAGGGCGATCAGGGCCTCGCTGAGGCGGGCCAGGGGTTCGCCCCGATCCGCCCCCAGATGCAGGGCCAACTCGACCGGATTGATCCTGGGCCAGTGCGAAAGGGCCACCTGATCCGGTTGCAGCAGGCGTGTTGGCAACAGACTGACCCCGATCCCGGCGCTCACCGCACCCTGCAAGCTGGCGAGGCTGGCACTGACATAGGCGATGCGCCAGCGCCGCCCCTGCCCATCGAGCGCATCCGTGATCTGGCGTCGATAGAGCCCTTCACTTGGGAACACCACCAGCGGCAGGGGATCGCGATCACAGGCAGGCCAGTCACGGCTGTCGACCCAGGCCAGAGGTTCACGCCAGCTGGCGATTGGTGCTCCTCGCCCCCGCCCCTGTTTGACCAGCGCCAGATCCAGCTCACCGGCCTCGAAGCGCTGCCAAATCCCGTGGCTGAGGCCACTTTGTACCTCCAGCCGCACCTGTGGATATTGGCGGGCAAATGCGGCCAGCACGGGGGCAATGGCGCCGGCGGCGAAATCCTCCGGCACCCCCAGGCTCAATTGCAGGCTCGCTTCTGTCACCTGTGCCTCGGCTTCTGCCAGCAGCGCCAGAATGCGGCGGGCCAGCCCCAACAGCTTTTCACCTTCCGCCGTGGTCACCACCTGACGGCCACTTCTGTCCAGCAGCGGGCAGCCGAGCTGCTGCTCGAGGCGCCGTATCTGCTGGCTGATGGTGGACTGGGTCAGGTGCACCCGCTCACCGGCGCGGGTGAAGCTGCCGGTGTCTATGATGGCAACGAAACTGCGCAGCAACAGGGGATCCAGCATGGCATTCTCCATTTACAAAATTACTGGATGTCATTCTATCATTTAATTTCCAAATGATTGATGGCACCACTAGGCTGGTCTGCTCCCCCATAGGTTCAAGGTTTCTCTCATGCCCCACTCTCCTGCCGAGCCCTCCGGCTCCTACCTTGTCTCGTCGCTGACCGCCCTCACGGCCCCTTCCCATCCAGAGTGGCTGGAGCAGGCGCTGCAACTGGCCCTGCAGAATCGGCAGCGAGGAGGTCGCCCCTTCGCAGCCCTGCTGGTGCAAAATGACCGACTGGTGGCAAGCGCCGTCAATGCCATGCATCTGGAGGGTGACCCCACCCGCCATGCAGAGCTGGAAGCCCTGCGCCAGGCCAGCCAATCCGGGCCGCTGGCGGGCGCCATCGTCTATGCCAGCGGCCACCCCTGCCCCATGTGCCTGAGTGCGCTGGTGATGAACGGCATCCGCGCCGTCTATTACGCCTTTGATAACCATGATGCAGCCCCCTTCGGCTTTGACAGCACATCGAGCTATGACAAGCTGCGACTGCCCCTCAGCCCGCCACCTCTGCCCCTCATCAAACTGCCAGTCTCCCTCGGCGCCGCCGCGCTCTATGGAGACAACTCAGAGGCGGAACCAGCCCATGAGTAAGGACCTGCCCGCCAGCACCCTGCACCACAGCAAGCAGGATCTGGCCCTGCTGGTGCTGGTGATCCTGATTGGCCTCAATCTGCGTCCCTTTCTCACCGCCATAGGGCCGCTGGCCCAAGCGATAGACAACCGCCTTGGCCTCGGCATGGATACCCTGGCCTGGCTCACCCTGCTGCCCCTCTGGCTTATCGGCGTCGGCGTGCTGATCACCCCTGGCCTGCGCCGCCTCACGGGCCCAAGCCAACTGCTGGGGGCGGCTCTCTTGCTGCTGGGGATGGGAAACGCCATGCGCTTTGATGCACAGAGCGGCGCCCTGCTGATCGCCAGCGCGGCGCTTTGTGGCCTCGGCTCGGCGCTGGTGCAAGGGGTGCTGCCCGGCCTTATCAAGCAGAGCTTCGCCCACAAGGTGCCACTGGTGATGGGGATCTTCTCAGCCTGCATGATGGGGGGCGGAGCGCTGGGAGCCAGCCTCACCCCGCAACTGGCGGCAAGCCTCGACTGGTCGCGGGCGCTTGCCCTGTGGAGTCTGCCGGTGCTGTTGGCCATGGTCTGGCTAGGGTGGAAAGTCCGCCAGCCAAACGCCGCCGTGGTGGCTATTCCCCACGGTGAGCAACGGCTGATCACCCTGCCCCGCAGCTGGTTGCTGATAGGCTGCTTTGGCATCATCAACAGCGGCTACGGCATCGTGGTCGCCTGGCTTGCGCCCGCCTATATGGCGCAAGGGTGGAGCGCCCAGCAAGGGGGCGAGCTGGTGGCCTGGCTGGCGCTGGCCCAGACAGCCAGCGGTCTCGGCCTGCCCCTGCTGGCGGCACGCAGCACAGACCGGCGCCCCTGGATGGGCCTTGCCATCCTCATGCAGGTAGCAGGATTTGGCGGCCTCTGGCTCGCGCCACAAGCCGCCCCCATCCTCTGGTGCATGCTGTGTGGCGCCGGGCTTGGTGGCAGCTTCTCCCTCATCATGGTGATAGCGCTGGATCACCTGCCCGACCCGCGCCGCGCCGGCACCCTCAGCGCCCTGATGCAGGGATTCGGCTTTATGCTGGCGGCAACCGGCCCCTGGGTTGCCGCCCGCCTCCATCATCTGAGTGGCGACTTCGCGGCCGCCTGGCAGTGGCAACTGGGGGGATTGGCGCTGATGAGCCTGCTGGTGCTGCGCCTGGATCCCCGCCACTACCCCAGCGTAATGGGGCTGGCCAAGCCGGCACCCAACCCCGTCGCCGTCAATTGACCCTTCTGCGTCAGCACATCCTCACCCCGACCGGGTGAGGATGTCTCCTGCCTGCCCGCTTCCTCGCTGGCAAAGCGGTTGCCATCATGCCCTTCACCACTGCCAGCTGTGTAAATCATCAACAGATGATTTCATATCACATTGATTTTAAACATATTAACCGACCCCATATGGAGGGTTGCCCCAGCATTACGGGCCGTTATGGTGAGGAGCTCAGACGAGCATAATTCTCATTTCGTCTGGCAGGGATGATGTCGTATTCACCAAGGAAGACAACGCCACACACCAGTGGCCCTGATATCACCAGAAGGTAAAGACATGCGGAAAAATGCAAAATGGGCTTCTCTACTCAGTGGCTTGGCCATGTTAGGCGGTGTCATCTCACCGGCCATGGCTGAAGAGTCATTCAATCTGTGGCAGGAGTGCGCAACCCGCTGCAACCTGGACCTTGGCCAAGGTGTCAGATCCAGCCAACTCGATCTCTCCACTTTGCTTGATGAACAAGCAGAACAAGGCGTATTGCACTACTCCATGGTGCTGGGTGAAGGAAGCAACAGCCTCAAACTCGCCATCGACAATGCCCTGACCCTGCGCAGCGATGGTTCGAGCATCACGCTAACCAGCGCCACCGCAGGCAAGGAGCCTCGCAGTTACAGCTACCACAGACAGGGGAAGGGCAGTTGGTCCCTGCACTGGCTGGTGCCCGTCGGGGATGAAGCGCCCGCCAGCATCAAGGTCTTCTTCCATGAACTGGATGCAGGCTCCGACATCAGCCATATCTCCCCCATTTACAGCATCGAAGTCAGTGACGCTCTGCTGCGCAACATGGCAAAAAACGCGACACTCTATGTCAGACATGTTGAAAACAACGAGGTCAACCGCACGCTCACCCTCAGCGCTGCGGGAGTCGGCTTCGTGGCCGCGCCGACCCATCACAGTCGCCAAAAGCGCTGGAGCGAGTGGCATACCGGCAAGGTGCTTTGCCTGTTGGACCCGCTGGATGCGGTTTACAACTATCTATCTCAGCGCAGCTGTAATCTGGGCGATACCTGGGAAGGCAAGGTTTATCGGATACTGGCTGGGGCTCCTGCTTCTCACGACACCCATATTGTCCCTACCGCCATCAGCCATCGCCTTCATTTTGCCAAGGCCGACAGCCTGGCAGCCCTGACCACCCATCAGGTGTGTGCCATTCCGCTCGAAGCGTTGGCGCGCAGTCGTCAACCCAGAGGCTGGGAAGAACTGAGCCAATGCGGCTACCCGGTCCACAATCTGATCACCCTTTATATCCTGACACGCTTGCCATGGTCCCAGCTTGATTCCGTGATTGCCCAGACACTGAGCCACACCACTCCCGAGGATGGTTCAACCCCCCGAGGGCAGCTGGCACAAGCCATTCGGGAAAACCCGGCCCAGGCGCGACTGGCCCTGACCATGGCCGCCGCCCAGAGTGACGCCTTTACCCGACAGAGTGCAGACAATACACCGGCGCAAGCAGCCAGCGCCGATGTGGTCAATCTCAGCTGTCCG
This sequence comes from Aeromonas sp. TS_SC_11, assembly GCF_057318915.1. Taxonomy (NCBI): domain Bacteria; kingdom Pseudomonadati; phylum Pseudomonadota; class Gammaproteobacteria; order Aeromonadales; family Aeromonadaceae; genus Aeromonas; species Aeromonas sp. TS_SC_11. The sequence continues at coordinate 2,881,867 of NZ_CM170470.1, read as the reverse complement.
GCTGCAGACCTCAATTGTCTTGCCCCGGCCGACAGTGCCAATGCCCTGCAAGAGCGAGATTATCCGAATGGTGCCAGCTTCCTGGGTGAGGGGGAGAGCGTCCGTTTTACAACGGCTGGCACCCAGAATTGGTCGATGGCCCGTCTGAGCCAGGCCCATCAACAGTTGATTGACAGTGGTTATGCCTTTGTCGGCTACCACGGCACTTTTATCGAAGCGGCCCACAGCATAGTGTTTGAAGGTGTTCACGAGCGCGATCAATCCTCGATAGCCCCCTGGCAAGGCTTCTATGTCGCAGGAGATCCTGCCCTCGCTTATGGCTACGCCCAGGATCAGGACGCAGATGAGCGGGGACGGATCCGCAATGGCGTCCTGTTACGGGTCTATGTTCCCCGTACCGCCCTGCCCCGTCTCTATGCCACTTCGTTGACACTGGCGTCCCCTGATGCCGTTGATGAGGTCAGTCGCCTGATTGGGCACCCCTTGCCGCTGCAACTGGACGCCATCACAGGGCCGGAAGAAGAAGGTGGACGCCTCGAAACCATATTGGGATGGCGCCTGGCGGAGCAGGCGGTGGTGATCCCCTCCACCATACCGACGGATCCGCGCAACGTGGGTGGAAACCTTGATCCTGCCACTGTGTCACAGGAAGAGCGCGCTATCAGCACACTACCTGACTACGTCACCACACCCCGCGACGAGCTGTAATCCCTGTATGCAGATACAAAAACACCGGCCTGAGGCCGGTGTTTTTGGGGATAACAAATGGGGAGGCTGACGCAGCTCAGGGTTACGCCTCAGCGCCCCTTCTTCTGGCGGCCGGACTGGCCGGCACGCGGTTTGGCTGCGGCCGGTTTGCTGCCCTTGTTGGGCGCCCCTTTACCTGCACTGCCTTTGCTCGCGGCGGCTTTACCGGTGCCGCCTTTGCCAACAGCCCCCTTGCCCACGGGGATCTTCTTCTCGAAAGCTTCCGGGCCCGGCACATTGGGGCGGCCGCCAATCTCGTGGTCATCATCCGGGCGCGGCTTTTTGCCTTGCGCCGCTTTGCCGGTTTGAGCAACAGCGGCTTTGGCCACTTTGGGCTTGTCGCCTTTGGCCGGTTTCACTTCGGAGGAGGAGTCCTCAATCAGCTTGAACAGCTCGATCAGCTCGTCGTCGGTCAGATCGCGCCACTCGCCCACCGGCAACCCCTTGAGGCTGACGTTCATGATGCGAATGCGTTCCAGCTTGGTCACTTCAAAACCGAAGTGCTCGCACATACGGCGGATCTGGCGATTCAGCCCCTGCACCAGGGTGATGCGAAACACGAAGGGCGCCTCTTTCTTCACCTTGCACTTCTTGGTGACGGCGCCGAGGATAGGCACACCGGCCCCCATCCCTTTGATAAAGTCATCGGTCACCGGCTTGTCGACGGTCACCAGGTACTCTTTCTCGTGATCGTTGCCCGCCCTCAGTATCTTGTTGACCAGATCCCCGTGGTTGGTCAGGAAGATGAGCCCCTGGGAGTCCTTGTCGAGCCGCCCTATGGGGAAGACACGGGTACTGTGGTTGACGAAGTCGACTATGTTGTCCTTCTCGCCCGCTTCCGTGGTGGAAACTATGCCCACCGGCTTGTTGAGCACGATGAAGACCAGACTGTCGGCTTCCCGCGCCTCGATCACCTGACCATTGACCTTGACCAGATCCCCGGCAAACACCTGATCGCCGATCCCGGCCCGCTTGCCGTTGATAAAGACCTGGCCCTGCTCGATAAAGCGGTCGGCCTCGCGGCGCGAGCAGATGCCGCTCTCGCTGATGTACTTGTTCAGGCGCATGGATTCATTAGCCAGCATGGGTCACCTGCCACAGGCTGATAGCCCCATCCTGTTGCACGGTTGCCGATGCCGGCATCCCCAGGGAGGCTGTTTGCTGCATCAGCCGGTTCACTACGTCAAAGTTCTGCATACCATTCCATCTTCAAAAAGGCCAAGGCCAGCTTAACCATCAAAAAACGCCGATACAGTAGCATATTGCCCCGTCCAGCACGCCGGATACTTGTCACCTACTCCGGTCCTGTATGCCTGGATCCCACTCTCATCACCTCATACCGCAAGCCTATTTCCTGATAACGCGGACCGGACGACGGGGTCAGGATCCAGAGGGCTGAGAAAAAAACACAAAATACGGTCGCAGGCCGGACAGAAAAACGGCGCTCGGCGCGGGCATGTAACATTCACACAATATGCAGCCAGTTTGCCATCACGCCACATCCGATAAAGAAGCACCTTGCTATTTATTAAATAAAAACGCATAAAAAGATTCGAATCTGCGCGAATTATCTTGCCATGGTCCTGTCGGCATTCTGTCGTTTTCGGCGGCTAATCCAACAATCGTTGGCAAACTCGGTACAAGATAGAATTTTTGTCCGCATTCATCCCCAACACAAATCATAAATTTGGATGCACGGCATGCACTTTTCTCTGGCAAGAGGCCATTTTCATCATTCACTACAGGAGTTACAGATGAGTCATTCCCTATCTCAGGCGGATTTTCTAGCCCAGGTGGCCAGCCGCAATCCCCATCAACCGGAATTTATTCAGGCAGTGAGCGAGGTGATCGCCTCCATCTGGCCTTACGTGGAACGTCACCCCCGCTACCTGCAACAGGGCCTGCTGGAGCGGCTGGTGGAGCCGGAGCGGCTGATCCAGTTTCGGATAAGCTGGGTCGATGACAAGGGTAAGGTGCAAGTCAATCGCGGCTATCGCATCCAGCACAGCTCGGCTATCGGCCCCTTCAAGGGGGGCATGCGTTTTCATCCCTCTGTGGATCTCTCTGTGCTCAAGTTCCTCGCCTTCGAGCAGACCTTCAAGAACGCCCTCACTACCCTCCCCATGGGTGGCGGCAAGGGCGGCAGCGATTTTGACCCCAAGGGCAAGAGCGAGGGGGAAGTGATGCGCTTCTGTCAGGCGCTGATGCTGGAGCTCTACCGTCATCTGGGGGCCAATACCGATGTGCCTGCCGGCGATATCGGGGTAGGCGGGCGCGAGGTGAGCTACATGGCAGGCATGATGAAAAAGCTCACCAACAGCGCCGAATGTATCTTCACCGGCAAGGGGCTCTCGTTTGGGGGCAGCCTCATTCGCCCCGAGGCCACCGGCTACGGCCTGCTCTATTTTGTCGAGGCCATGCTGGCCAACCGTGACCAGTCGCTGGCGGGCATGACTGTCTCTGTGTCGGGCTCCGGCAACGTGGCGCAATATGCCATCGAGAAGGCGATGGCGCTGGGTGCCAAGGTGATCACCGCCTCCGACTCGGGTGGCACAGTCCATGATCCTGACGGTTTCACCCCCGACAAGCTCGCCAGATTGATGGAACTCAAGAACGAGCAGCGCCAGCGTATCGCCGATTATGCCCATGATCAGGGGCTGGAGTATTTCAGTGGCCGCACACCCTGGCACCTGCCAACCCAGATAGCGCTGCCCTGCGCCACCCAGAATGAATTGGGGGAAGAGGACGCCAGACAACTGGTGGCCAACGGCGTACAGCTGGTGGCCGAGGGCGCCAACATGCCGAGCTGCGCCGCCGCCATCAAGGTCTTTCATGAGGCCAAGGTGCTGTTTGCCCCGGGCAAGGCGGCCAATGCAGGGGGCGTCGCCACCTCCGGGCTTGAGATGAGCCAGAATGCCCAGCGCCTCTCCTGGACACGGGAGGAGGTGGATGCCCGCCTCAAGGGGATCATGACCAGCATTCACGCCACCTGTGTGCGTTACGGTGAAGAGGAGCAGGGCCACGTGAACTATGAGAGCGGCGCGAATATAGCCGGTTTCGTCAAGGTGGCCGATGCCATGCTGGCGCAGGGAGTCTGCTAGTCCCGGCAAGGATGTGCCATCAGCAAGTATTGAGCACGACGTGCAACACCAGACGGCAGCCCATGGGCTGCCGTCTTTTCATGGTCTTGACGAGCGCCCGCCACCTGTACTTATCACCTTGTTTACATTAGGCTTTAAGCCTTGCTTCAAGGTTTGAAGTGTTCAGACAGACACGGCGAGCCAGCTTGACTGCTGTTCGCCCCGACCGCCATCGCCCAGGGATCACACCATGCTGGCTCGTACCCGTCGCCTCCTTCGCCGTTCTCTTCTGACCCTCTTGCTTACGCTGCTGGTCGCTTGGGGGGTGATCGCCTACTTCGCCTGGCAGGCGGCGCCGCTGCAGCTGTGGCATACCTTTATTCCCCCCGAGCTCAGCGCCGACGAACTGGATAGCAGCGACTGGCCAGCCTATCAGGCCCGCGAGCAACAGTTGTTCGATCTGGTGGAACAGGAGGTGGTCGCCAAGACGCCGCCGGAGCAACAGCTGGCGGGCAATCGCTACTATCAGGGCTCGCCCATCAACCCTGCCCGCTTTCAAGACGACTGGAATCGCTCCTACCTGCTGCGCCCCGAGGGCGAGGTGAAGGGAGTAGCCGTGTTCCTGCATGGCCTGACCGATTCTCCTTACAGCCTGCGCCACCTGGCCCAGCGCTATCGCGAGCGGGGCTTTATCGCCCTTGGTTTGCGCATACCCGGTCACGGCACCGTGCCCGCCGGGCTGGTCAATATGGAGTGGGAGACCTGGCTGGCGGCTACGCGACTGGCGGTGCGCGAGGCCAGAGCACAAGCCCCGGGCCCGCTGCCACTGCATCTGGTGGGTTTTTCCAACGGCGGCGCGCTGGCGGTGAAATACGCGCTGGATGCGCTGGAAGACAAAACGGGGACATTGGCAAGGCCGGATCGGCTGGTGCTCATCTCCCCCATGATAGGGGTGACCCGCTTTGCCCGTTTCGCCGGATTGAAGGCGGTGCCCGCCCTGCTGCCCGCCTTTGCCAACGCGGCCTGGCTCGGCATCATGCCCGAATTCAACCCGTTCAAATACAACTCCTTCCCGGTCAATGGGGCACGTCAATCCTACCGGCTGACCCACGCCATTCAGCAGCAGGTGCGCCAACTGGCGACCAGCGGTGAACTGGCGGCCTTCCCGCCGGCACTCACCTTCCAGTCGGTGATGGACTACACGGTCAGCACCCGCTCCATCATCGCCGATCTCTACCACTTCCTGCCAAACAACGGCAGCGAGCTGGTGCTGTTCGACATAAATCGCGGCTCTGTTTTCGGCCCCTTGCTCAACAGTGCCTCCGAGCTGGCCCTTAGCCACCTGCTGCCGAGCCAGCCCCAGCCCTATGCGCTGACGGTGGTAGGCAACGAGGCGGCGTCCCGCCCCCAGACCCAGGCAAAAACGATGGTCGCAGGCAGCACGCTCGAGCAAGTTCGCCCCCTTGGCATCGACTACCCCAAGGAGATCTACTCCCTCTCCCACGTGGCGTTGCCCTTCCCCATGGACGATCCCCTCTACGGCATGGCGCCGCGCCCGGAGCAGATGAACCAGTACGGTATCAACCTAGGCGGGCTGGCCCTGCGCGGGGAGCGCGGCATGTTGATCGTCAATCCAGGCGCCCTCACCCGCACCTCCTCCAACCCCTTCTATCCCTATCTGCAAGAGAGGGTCATGGAGACACTGGCGGCACCCCTTCAGCCCCCATCGCCACTCGCATCACCCCAGGCGAAACCGGCCAGCGACAACCACACGGATGCCGCCTATGAGGCAGAGATAGAGACGTTTTTACAGGAAACAGACACGCCAGATTTACCCTTTTAGACAAGCGACAAGAAGCAGGAGTTGGCAATCAGCTGGCAGTCGGGCTCAAGGGTAGCGGCTGATCTCGACAAGATTCTGATCCGGGTCAAGGCAATAGAGTGACTCGATGGGCCCGCAGGCGCCGCTTTTGGTGACGGGCCCTTCCACTATCTCGACACCGTGACAGTGAAGCTGGGTGATGACCTGTTCCAGCGGCCAGCGGGTGATGAGGCAAAGATCCCCCGCCCCCACCTGAGCCCGGTTGCGTGGCTCTTGCCCCGGCAATTGCAGATTGATCTTCTGGTTGCCAAAACGCAGCGCCCGGCGCCCTGCACCAAAGGTGATGGCCTCCATCTTGAGCACAGAGCTGTAAAACGCCACGGCCCGTTCAATATCACTTACCGTCAATACCAGATGGTCGATATGGCTGATCATGGTTCCTCCTGGTGGTGATGTCGGTAACGCTGTCGGTCGTGATATCGCAATAGATCCATGTCCAATATATAACAAGGGCACCAATGGTGGTGCCCTATAATATTCTGAGAATATGCATATGATTGTGGTATCAAGCAAAATATATAAATGTTTAATTTAAACGTCGAACCCATTCTGGTTCATCAAGTCCCACTCGAGAAAGGCTCGAGCTATATGACTCTACAATTTGTTGTGCATAAAGCTCTTTAAGCTCAACAATGAATTCAAATTTCTCTGGTGATGCATCTGAGTAATAAGTTGGCTCAAAATATTTTATATCGCCATCTCTTCTGGCAAGAGCAACACCATTAGTTCCATTAAATTTGATAGTCCTTAATGAATATGTCGACTTGTTAATCTTAAGTTTTGTTCCATCTGGCGTTAGACAATTAAAACCACAATCATTATTAACCACATCTAAAGATATAAATAAAAAACGGCGTGCCTCAGCATCTTCAATACGAACTGAGTCACATCGTTGCTGTATGCATATATAATAACAGCCCTCATTAAGGGTACTTTTCACTACAGTACCTAAAGACAAGTAGGGTAGGTGTTCTGGAGAGAAGATAGCACTCCGATGATAACATAGTTTTGCAAAATCTTTATTTACAGCTTCAGCCACATCAAGCTCAGAAAATAATGTCGCTGCATATTTTTTCATTAGGAGCTCTATTTTAGATTTAGGTATTTTCTGACCATTTATCCCCGGCAGTGAACTTAAAAATTTTTCTTTTACGTCAGGGTTGGATTTTAATAATTCAAGTAATGTATCTGTATTGCGTAAGTATCGAGCATTTTGATGCTCATCAACGGCACCATCTTTGGTATAAAATGGACGTTCACCAGCCTCAATATTATGGTCTAACCATAATCTCACCACCTCCTCATCCAAAAAATGATTCAAATTTTTATATTTGATAATTGATGAAAAAGTATCGCTCAATAATTGAACCAATAGTTCATTAGCATCAGAAGTATTAGGGAGCAATGTTTGATGTGCCAAGTAAGCTGCATCAAGATTTTTAGAGAACAATGTTAATATATGATGGAAGTTTTTTCTTATTTCAGAAAGTGATTCCATAGCAAAAATTGAAAGTAGTCCATTAGTCATCTCACTAAATTGCTCTGAAATAAAATCTGGAAGCTCATCATATCTCTTCCTCTTATTAGCGAGCATAGGTAAATGCGCCCTGTCTGTTCCACCATTTGATTTAGATATAACCATAATTTTACAGTTACTTGAAATCACAGAACAGGGATCATTCTCATGGATATGAAAACCTTGAATATCACCATCACGTAAGGATATTTCAATTGATGATGCAATCTCTTGCAAGTCAAGTTCGCCAGTATAAACTAAAATAAGTTTAATACAGTTTTCTGTGTCTGTATCAGATAGTAGAGATGTGATAATTCTCTTCGTATAAATACCTCTAACATCATCTACATCAGCATCAGCTTCATCATCTCCATCTACTTCACCTTCTAATTCCTCCTCTTCTAACACAATCTGCCAATCCAAGATTGTAACATCTGACTTTTTGGCTATCGGAGTTAAGTAATCTAAGTCACTAACTGCTTCAGGTTTATAGACGGCACATATCTTCCCTTTTTTGGAAAATATTTTAGTTACTTCTTGTGCATCAAATTCATGTTGATCTCTTACGCCACCATGATTGTATGCTTTGTCATCTATAAAAATTATATTTTGAATGAATTTATCTGTAACTTCCTGTGATAATTCAGTAAAGGCTTGCATGTTATTCCTCTACCATAGAAATTTTAAATGAAACCGTTGAACCATCCCGTGGCTCATCTAAGGTTAATTGATATCCTATTGTTTCCAGAACCTCATTACTGATGTGCAATCCCATTCCACGACCACTTTCCTTTCTTGAAAAACCTAGGCTGAAAATCCTTTCTTTATCACGCATATCAATTCCACGACCATTATTTGAAATATAAACCGCTCCAGTTTCATCTGAGTGTAATCTTATTGTCTTATCATCGACATTGCTCTCATTAAGCCAGTAAATGGCATTGTCAATTACATTTACAAAAACAGGATAAAAGGATGAGCGGAATCCATACAACTTTCCTTTTGCATAGCCTTTTGTATGTTTAAAAGAAATATTATGCCTATCCATTCTGTTCTTAAACAAATCTATTAGAAACGTCTTTATTTCCAACAGCTTAATATCTTCTTTTTTTCTTTGAAGCCTTCGATTCAATGGCGTAAATAAATTTAGATATCCATCTAAGTGTTCAAAATTAATTTTTATATTTTTATATACTCCCTCAAGACTCTCATTAACATCAGACCATGCCTTTAAATCTTGAAGACTAGTACGTATAGAACGTACAGTGCCATTAAATTCATGATGAATAATACTTACAGCTAAGCCTAGTTGGCTAAGCTCAACATCAGCATGGATTTTTTCTCTAAGAGCCTCAACCTCTTCCCCAAGCGCATCAGATATTTGCTCGCTGGTAATATAGTTATTGTCAGCATCTTTTTCCCAATAGATTCCCTCAAGCTGCCGAATTACCACATCTAACACACTTGTATTTCGATCACTTACAGCAGTAATCTCTGCTGCTAATTCATTCCTTTTTTCAACGAGGTTAATGTCTGACTCACTTTCAATTGAAATATGCTTAAACTTATCTTTAACCGTACGAATTTGGTTATCAAGATCAATCATTAGATCTGATGTTAAATCTTTGACTCTTTTATTTATTTCCAACACAACTTGCTGTGTTGCTTTCTTTTTTTCATTATTTATTTTTTTTGCTTCTATTGAAATAAAATCAACTGCTTGTTCTAGCCGTTTCCGCTTACTAATTTTTATTTTATAATCATCAATAGCTTTATCTACTAACTTATCGAGACAATCTAATGCAGCCTGAAAGTACTTAACTTCCAATTCACCTATTTTATTCAGATAGGTATTGTAATCCTCTTTTACCTCCCCTCTTAAGAGAAAACCTCGAGGAGCAGGTACCTGAATAGAGCGTAGGTATGTATTCAACTCACCTCTAACTTTAGCCTCTATATCTATGATTTTCTGACTAGCTACATCAGCATCTTTGATATAAAAAACATTGTTAAACTCCTGCTTTCCATTCAATAAAATCCCGTTAACTTCCTGTTCAATCGCTCCATCGCGATAATTTTCAAAGAAATTATTAAGTGCATTTTCGAATTTTAATTTTTTTACCTTAGCTTGCTTTTCTCTTTTTTCTATTGCTTGATACGATGAAACCAACTCATTTCTTTTCGCCGCCCATACTTCTGCTTTCGGGCCTGAGTTAGAGTTCTCTCTAAAAAAATCGGCAGATAATTGTATGAAGAAATTTTTGAGAATATCCCTCAAATGTTTATATGCTCTATCCTCTATAAACCCTTCACGTCCAGCTTTCTCCTTCAATTTGGCATTATTTTCATGAGAAAGACTTATAACACCAAACATTCTACGATGGGAAAAAAAAGCTGAACCGGCATGCTTGGAACGTCTTTTCTCTATATCTAGATAATCATAATCAGAATCACCATAAGGCAATATCCTTATGTTATCTTTGTATATATAAAGACCACCAAATTTATCAGCCTTAGATGTGACTCTTGCATAGTCTTCACTAGCCATAATAGTGTGTTTTTTCTCACCCTGAATGTAGGCTATGTTTAATTCAAAAGGCCCACACCCTGTTGGATTGAAATTATTTCCAGACCAGTTAACGATATGCTCAAAATTCTTTTCACGATATATTCTGATATTACCTTTAAACTGACCATACTCATCGAAATAGCCATGAAAATGATGATCAGCCTGTTCAAAATCCTGGCTTGTAAAAAAATGTTCCTTATCAATCAAGTCAATATAAACATCACTGTTACTACGATAATCTCTAAAAACAATATCTAGCAATGGCATAGGATGGGATGTAGTCATAGTATTATGAAACCCCATTAACATTTTCTCTATTTTCGTAGCTTCTTTACTATTATCTTCACCATCAATGTCAGAGTTTAATATCTCATCAACAGGGGATATGATAAATAACGTCCCACTAGCATGCTCATTATTGAATGGATTAAAACGAATCAATTTGCTACATAACAAACTTGGGGAAATATTGAATAGCGATATTGACTCCTTTATTTCAAAGTGTTTTTCTTTGCTTATCAAATCATTATGAAATAATTTATCAAGTGAACTCAACAACTCCTCTTTCATGGAATCAAGTTGGGTTGCATCAGGTATATCTGTAAAAGACCTGACAGGAATAACTATATCATCAAGATTTAAACTTGGCAGTTCAAATATTTGCCAGTTAATAAAAGCCACTGTTAGTTCAGAGCTTCCCTTTATCTTCGTTATAATCAAAACCTGCTTACCAATAGATGCTATTGCGAGACGACCAATCCCTTTTTCACCCATTTGGTTTCTATATTTTTTTGTCTTATCTATAGGAGGTAGTGATGTTTTTCCATTTTGAACTTTTGATTCAGTACCAAGTGTCAGCCACCTATCTTCAAAATCAGATTTAGACATGCCAACACCATCATCTCTGATGACAAAAATACTATCATGACGAAAGTAATCAATATCAACATTATCGGCATAAGCATCATGAGCATTTTTTAACAACTCATTGATAGCTGTCGGAACACCAGCTATTTGTTGGCGACCTAATAAGTCCAAAGTTCTGGCTCTTGTTTTAAACTTTGCCACGCGAGACCCCTTTTGACAATTTAATTCATTAAATAAATCGACATTACTTTAGAGATTTTTTAATTCAGTAATAAGTTTTTTTGCTATTGTTTTCATCATTTCTGGTGGTACAGCATTACCAATTTGCGTAGCAATTTGCCCTGCATTTCCTATAAAAATATAAGAATCTGGAAATGATTGAAGTCTAGCAGCCTCTCGCAAGGTCATCCCTCTGTTTTGTTCTGGGTGAGCAAAGCGACCACGTGTTATATCTGTACAACCTGTAGTAAGTGTCGGAGCAACATCATCCCACTTCATCCGTCCATAAACGTCAGAAAAGGAACCCACTTTTTTATTCTGATGGCACTTTAACTGAAGTTCGATCGGCAATGAATATCTACTTCCACCATTCTTAGGAATATGTGAAAGTCGACGTAAATTTAACTCTGTATGTTTTCTTGAAAAATGGAGGACATCGGTTAGTGACGATGTTTTACCTATAGGTGGTACGGGTAAGTCAGAGATCAGGTCACGCACTGTTTTTTTAGGTTGCTCAGGAAATACACTCAAAACCGAAACATTGATTCTCTTAGAGGCTAGCAATACCATTCTATATCGACGTTGTGCTACTCCAAGCTGTGATGCATCTAGCTTCATCGGAACCGAAACATGATATCCACGCGATTGAAGCGCCTGTGTATAGGATGAAAAAATACTAGTTGCCGCAAGACCTGGGACATTTTCAAGAAATACGATCTCAGGTTCAAATCTATCTATAAATTTTAATGATTCAGAGACTAAGTCACGACGTGGATCTTCATTAGATCTCTTCCTATTTTGACTACTGAATGGCTGACAGGGAGCGCAAACAACCAATAAATCAAGCCTGTCTTTTACTACATAATCAAAACAGCTTGGATCTAAATTAATAATATCTTCTTCAATCAGTCTTACTTCGGGGTGATTTGCTTTGTACGTTAAACAAGCTTTCGGCGCCAGATCGACTGCGCCGACGACCTGAAACCCGGCTTGTTTCAAGCCCAACGTTACAGCTCCCGACCCACAGAACAAATCAATAGCCGTTGGTTTTCGATTTTTAATTGCCATTTGGATGAAATTTATTCAAAAAACTCAAGAAAATTTCCTCATCTTACTGAATGCTATGGTCTGTGGGAATCATTGATTATCTACCCATTGGCTTAGCAAGAAAGAGCTTCCAACGAGTACGCTACCGCCCCTAAGTCTCAGCTCTTAGCCTGCTGCTTTTTACCTGAAAATCACGCCTCTGCTAGATTGCTGTACCACTTGATAGAGGCAATGACCTCGATAGTGGGTAGCCAAGTGAAACATATTAACCAAATAGACAGTGCAAACCAAACAGGGTATCGGTAAAAACCAGCCAGAGATCAATAAATTGGTCGTTACATCCCGCACAGATACACAGTTCATGTTCGATAAACATAGCTACACCACTTTTTCAGCCCAGATATTACTCCTTGCTATCAACATCCTCTCGCCAGTGGCGAGCCGTTTTCGTCGGGGTTAGCACTCAATCCGCTCGATTTGGCCGTCATTTAGCTTGAAGAAAGCATCCTGCGGCAGGTCTTGTGACCAGGTGGTGGTGTAGTCGATGTCGGCATAGGCACCGCGCAGCATGGCGCCAAACAAACCGTGGGAAACCACGATGGCACGCTCGGCAATGCGATCATCCTGCAGCCACTGTTGGGCCCGGCGCTGAATACATTGAAAATCTTCACCACCGGGCGCCTGCAGATACCAGTCCGGCTGGCTGATATCAAGCTTGGGGTGAGCTGCCACCAGCTCCGATACCCGGCAGCCCTCCCACTCCCCCATGTTCAACTCCACCAGTCGCTCATCCCAGACGATGCGCTCACTATCTAGCCCCAGCTGCTGGCACACCAACAGCGCCGTCTGCCGAGCTCGGCCAAGGGGGCTGGCGTAGAGAGTCCAGCGTGCAGGTTCGTCCAGCACATCGCGCAGACGAGCCCCCATGGCGAGGGCCTGGGCTTCGCCCTTGGCGGTCAGTTCGGAGTTGCAGCGCCCCTGCAGCCGCTGCTCGGCGTTATAGCGGGTCTGGCCGTGACGAAGCAGATAGAGGGTTCGAGACATGGTTTCTCCAGCAAGTTCAATTAGATAAGTGGCATGAAAGGCCATGATGATAACAGATGTGCCGTACGGACACAGATACAAACGGGACAAGACGAGCAGGACCCAGGCTTCAATCGGCCGGGGCAATCCCCCAAGCTATGCGCGCTGAAACAGGGCGGCCATGAAAACCTGACCAGAGTGGGCCCGATTTTCACTGTCAGAAGGATGAGATCACTTTATTTTTTTCTTGGCGAAAAAAGTCGCATATTTTCATTGTGCCACGCTTTGGGTCAGGGTAATCTCGAGCAAAAATAAGACTCGAACGTTACTTTTTATGGCCGTTTATCATGGCGCCCAAGGGGACAGTTCGACGAGAAGAAGGTCACATCATTTATCACCCGTTCAGGCGAGGAATCGCACATGGCTAGATACCAGTTTTTCTCCATTCCGGCATCCAACCGGCAGCAGTACACATTTATCGACATGGCCTCCCCCACCTTTCTGACCGAGAAAGAGGCGCTGCTGGCGCAGGGATTCGAGGTGCAGGAAGACTTTATCGATGCCGCGAGTCGCAGTGAGGCCGTCGAGAAATACAAATCCAACTTCCTCTACGTGGCGGACGAGATGGGCAAGTCAGACAGTGGCTACGCCGCGGCGATCGCCCTGATGGAAGTCGGCAAGGGGTTGTTGGGCGGCAAAACGCGCTGACAAGACTCGTTGACAGAAGTCGCCAGCAGGCATCGTTAGCAGAAAACCAACAAGAGACGATAAGTGGCCATCGCGGCAAGGTGTCCGATGGCCATGTGACGAGCAGCAGACAACCTGCGTCAGAAGCGGGCCAGTTGCTGGAGCATCTCGATCAGCTCCTCTTCACTGCGGGGCTCATGGGTCAGCTCCAGACTCGGGGCCGCGCCCCCCATCAGCATGTAGACATGTGTGCTGCAGTGGTCATAGTGATACCACTTACCGTCGATACAGAGGTCGGTATAGCATCTCGGGTCCCTTTCCAGTTCCATAGTCACATCCTTTTGTTACATACCACCCACATCACTCCTGACCGTAAAATAACCCGCCCGCGACAGATTTGATGCAGATCAAGGGAAGAGGCTGGCTGAGGCGGATATCTGCCGGATCCGGGCCCTGAGCCGCGCACTGCCGCCATCCACCACTCATGAAGATGGCTGTCCGCCTCCCTGCTCTTGTGAAGGGGATGAGATGCCATCAACAAAAACGGCGCCCGAAGGCGCCGTTTTTTCATTCCCGTCTTTTTGTTTCCACCGACGGGGCGAACAAGCCAGAGGCTTATTCGTCTTCCAGATAGGCGTAGCCTTGCAGACCCAGCTCCAGCTCGTCGAGCAGGGCTTTGCGGGTCGCGTCATCCAGCGCCGGGTGGGAGACGATACGCTGGTAGTTCTCGCGAATGACGGAGGGGTCGATGTTGACGTAACGCAACAGCTGGTCGACGGTATCGCCGCGCACCACATTGCGAATGTCCATCTTGCCCTCTTCATCGAGACACACTTCCGCGCAGTGGGTGTCACCGAACAGGTTGTGCAGATCCCCCAGGATCTCCTGATAGGCACCGACCAGGAAGAAACCGACGTAGCACACTTCGTTCTCTTCATACTGCGGCATCGGCAGCGTGCTCTCTACCCCCAGACCGTCGACGTAGTGTTCAACCTGACCATCTGAGTCACAGGTGATATCCATCAGGATGCCACGACGACTGAGCGGACGATCGAGCCCGGTCAGCGGCATCACGGGGAACACCTGACCGATACCCCAGGCATCCGGCAGGGACTGGAACAGGGAGAAGTTGGCAAAGCACTTGTCGGCCAGTTTCTCGGAGAGCTCGTCGGCCAGGGCGCGATGGTTGCGGTTGACCGGGTTGAGCATCTCTTTCAGTGCCAGACAGGTGTTCTGGTGCAGCATCTCGGCCCAGGCGCGCTGCTCCAGATTGAGCAAGCCCATGGTGTACTGGGTGTTTACATCGCCCAGATCTGCCACTGAGTCGTGGAAGATCTCCAGCAAAGAGGGATCTTCACCGCGCAGGTCCAGCCACCCTTGCCACATGTTCTGCAAGAGGGTCGGCGCATCCTCATCCGGCGCGCTGATGTCACTCATCTCCACCCCTTCGGCACCAATCAGATTGGTGACCAGCACGGCGTGGTGAGCGGTCAGGGCACGGCCGGACTCGCTGATGATGGTCGGGTGCGGCAAGTCAAACTCGCGGCACACATCGCCGATGCCCCACACCACGTTGTTGGCGTACTCGGACAGGCTGTAGTTGGCGGAGCAGTGGCTCTGGGAGCGAGTGCCCTCATAGTCCACACCCAGGCCACCGCCGACGTCGACCACGTCGATGGGTACACCCAGACGACGCAACTCGGAATAGAAGCGACCGCACTCGCGGATACCGCCCTGAATGTCACGGATATTGGCGATCTGGGAGCCCAGATGGAAGTGCAGCAGTTGCAGGCAATCCAGCTTGTCCAGGCTGCGCAGACGCTCGACCAGCGCCAGGATCTGGGAGGCGGAGAGACCAAACTTGGACATGGAGCCGCCGCTCGATTCCCACATGCCGGAGCCGGTGGACGCGAGCTTGGCACGCACCCCGATATTGGGCTTGATGTTGAGGCGAGCTGACTCGTCCAGCACCATTTCCAGTTCGGAGGGTTTTTCCACCACTATGTAGACCTTGTGGCCCATCAGGTTGCCGAGCAGGGCGTGGCGGATATATTCGCGGTCTTTGTAACCGTTGCAGACGATCACCGAGCCTTGCTCATGGTGATGGGAGAGCACGGCCAGCAGCTCCGGTTTGGAACCCGCTTCCAGGCCAAGCCGTGGCTTGTCGCTGTAAGACTGGCTGATGGTCTCGATGACTCGACTCTGCTGGTTTACCTTGATCGGGTAAACACAGAGGTAATCCCCTTCATAGCCTGACTTCTCGATGGCCTGACCAAAAGCGTTGAACAGTGCATCGACCCGACTCTTGAGGATGTCGGGGAAACGCAGCAACACGGGAGTGGTCAAACCGGACTGGCGCAACTGTTCGATGGCATCAGAGATGACAATGTGTGCATCAGGGCGCGATTTGTCGGGAGCGACGGTCACATGACCGGCGTCATTGATGTTGAAAAAACCCGCACCCCAGTAGGGAACGTTGTAGACCTTCAAGGAGTCCTTGCTGGACCAGTTAGTCATGGGCTATGCCTCGCAAATGAGCGACCAGTGGCCGCCTTCGTTACCCTCAATCACATCCAGACCATCGATTGCAAGTTGCGGCAAGCCAAGGCTGCCTGGTGGGATCTGAACAGCAACGAGTCATGAAAGTGCGACGGATGACCGCCTTCGTTTCACCACTTGTTACCTTCCATCACATCCAGCTATTGCACATCGCGGCAAGCCAAAGGCTGCCTGGTGGATCTTGGGAAGTAACGAGTCTTGATGTGGGGCTGGTGGCTTTACATCAAGCTCAACGGTATGCGGAGCCACCTTAACGGGGCGCCGCGGTACTTTGATGACAGACAGCATCAGCCACGCCGTCAGTTCATCATTCGGCACCATCACAACGACAAGGGAGGTTTCAAGGAAGAGAAGCGAAGGCGTCAGCACGCAAGCGTGTTGATAGACGACAACAACCACAGCCTACCCAACACCAGTGACCGCCCATGACAAGGGAAGATGATGAGCCGCTGGCTCACTCGGTCAGATGGTTAATGAGTGTCCGTTGTTCTCCCTGATACCGGAGCCTAACCGGTATTAAAGAAACCATACCCCAGCAGTGTCTGTCGTTTCTGCGTGCCTCGCCCTATAGGCGTATGATCTTTCAGGTTTCTGGTGGCGTCTGCCTGCTTCAGAGTTACCCTTGGATCGGCGCGGAGTGTACACACTTACCGCCAGCGGTGACAATAAAAAATAGTGTTCAAAAACTGCTTTTAATAAGGTGAGCAAATCTTGCTGCCAGGCAGGCTGGCTCTGGGATGGCGCAGAATATTCCCCTGCAGTTGTTCCCCATGAAAAGCTTGCTCTCGGGGCATGGCAGGCTGCATGCCTTGTCAGGGGGCAGTTCAGGGGATTTCCTGTCGTTATGGCGATGATTGCGTATCAATAAAAACGCTATTTTTATGCATGAAAAATGGCAACAAACTGCCCCCTCCGACTCAATCCCTCCCTGGCCGCTGCGTCAGAAAATGGGGAAAACCTGCGCTGACGCAATAAGACAGGCAACCTGATTGGCCAAAATGGCCCTTCATTACCGGTTTGAAGTGTGAGGCTTGCCAATGGATACCCTGCTTGAGCGTTTTCTGCGTTACGTGACTTTTCATACCCGCTCCGATGCGACCAATCCCGCCTGTCCCAGCAGCGAGGGGCAGCTGATTTTTGCCCGGGCCCTGCGAGATGAAATGGAGCAGATGGGGCTGACCCGGGTCACCCTGGATGAGCACGGCTACCTGACAGCCTGCCTGCCGGGCAACCAGCCTGATGCCCCTGCCATCGGCCTCATCGCCCACATGGACACAGCCGATTACGCCGCAGAGCAGGTGGTGCCCCAGATCATCGAAAGCTATCAGGGAGGCGATATTTGCCTTGGCAAGGGGGATGAGGTGCTGGCCATTCGCCAATACCGCTGCCTGAAAAACTACCTGGGGCAGGATCTCATCACCACCGACGGTTCTACCCTGCTGGGGGCCGATGACAAGGCCGGGATCGCCGAGATCCTGACCGCCATCGACTATCTGCTGGCCCACCCCGACATCCCCCGCGGCGATCTCTGGGTCGGTCTCACCCCGGATGAAGAGATAGGCCGTGGCGCCGATCTCTTCCCCCTGGACAGATTCCCGGCCAAATGGGCTTATACCGTCGATGGTGGCGAGCTGGGGGAGCTCGAATACGAGAACTTCAACGCCGCCAGCGCCACTGTACGCATCACGGGCAACAATGTGCACCCCGGCACCGCCAAGGGCAGCATGATCAACAGCCAGACCCTGGCCGCCCGCTTTCATGCCGCCATGCCCCCCGAGCAGACTCCGGAGTGTACTGACGGTTACGAGGGCTTCTTCCACCTGGCCCAGATGAGCGGCACTGTGGAGGAGAGCACACTGCACTACATCATCCGCGACTTTGATGATGACGCCTTCGCCGCCCGCAAGGCCCAGCTCAAGGAGCGGGTCGCCTCCCTGCAGCTGGATGCCCCCAAGGCCCGCATCGAGCTCACCCTGACCGACAGCTATCGCAACATGCGCAGCCAGATAGAGCCGCACATGCACATAGTCGAGCTGGCCAGGGCTGCCATGCTGGCGGCCGACGTGGTGCCCAAGATCAAACCCATCCGTGGCGGCACGGATGGGGCCCGCCTCTCCTTTATGGGGCTGCCCTGCCCCAACCTTTTCACCGGTGGCCACAACTTCCACGGCAAGCACGAGTTCATCCCGCTGCAATCCATGGAAAAAGCGGTCGCCACCCTGGTGGCGCTGGTACGGCTGACCTCCGCATGGCGAGGATAACCCGGGTTCGTGCGGGGCGAGACAATGGGCTCGCCCCGCCATCACACGGTCATTTCACGGTCAGCAACAGAAAGGGAACGAGGGTAACAAGCAGCCCTGCCACAAATTTGTCATACCGCCGACACACAGCGGGAACAGAGGCGGCACATGCTGGGGCAAAGGATCACCGGAGCCCAGCCCCATGTTCAGCGTCGATACCCTGCTACGACAGCACCTCCCCCATCTCTCGAACAACCCAGTGCTGCGCCCCCTGCTTGGCCAGGGCCTGCGCTGGTTGCTGCACGAGAAGGCCTTCCAGCACTTTGCCAGCAGCTACCCCCATCTGCGCGGCCTCGACTTTGTCGAGCAGGCGCTGCAACAGATCGACTTTGACTACAAGGTAAGCGAGGCGGAGCTGGAGCACATACCCAGCAGCGGCCGGGTCATCATAGTGGCCAACCATCCCATAGGGTCGCTGGACGGACTGGCACTGCTGCGCCTGCTCGGCCGCATCCGGCCGGATGTGAAGATAGTCGCCAACCAGCTGCTGGCACAACTCACGGCGCTGCGCCCGCTGTTGCTGCCGGTCGACAACATGCATGGCAAGACGGACAGGCGCGCCATTCTGGCCATGGGCGAGCATCTGGCCAGCGAGGGGGCCCTGGTGATCTTCCCCGCCGGCGAAGTGTCGCGACTCGGCATCAAGGGGGTGAAGGATGGCCCCTGGCAAGGGGGCTTTATCAAGCTGGCCCAACGCACCCGCACCCCGCTGGTGCCCATTCACGTCGGCGGGCGCAATGGCCTGGGATTTTATTTCGGCGCCTGGCTCAACAACGCCTGGGCGGGGCTCTTGCTGGTCAAGCAACTGTTTCGCCAGCAAGGGGGGCGCATCCCCGTCACCATAGGGGCGCGTATTCCCGTCGACAGCTTTCGCGACCTGCCCGCCAAGACGGCGGCGCAACTGGTGCGCAGTCACCTCTATCGTATCGGGAGAGGAAAGAAGGGCAAGCTGGCGACCGAGGCCCCCATTGCCCAGCCGGAGGAGCGCCGTCAGCTCAAGCAGGCCATAGAGGCGTGTGAAGCTCTCGGCCACACCCCCGATGGTCAGGGGATCTACCTCTACCGACGCCATGAACTGAGCCATTCGGTGATACTGCGCGAGCTCGGCCGTCTGCGGGAGATCGCCTTTCGCGCCGTGGGGGAAGGCTCGGGCAAACGGCGGGATCTCGATGGCTTCGACGATGACTACCACCACCTGATCCTGTGGGATCCGGCCAGGCTCGAGATCATAGGCGCCTATCGCTTCGCCCCCGTGGCCGAGCTGATGGCGAGCAAGGGGCTGGATGGCCTCTACAGCCACACCCTGTTCGGCTTTGAAGCCAGGCTGCTGCCAAGACTTGAGCTGGCCATAGAGCTGGGCCGCAGCTTTATTCAGCCTGCCTACTGGGGCAAACGGGGGTTGGATTACCTCTGGTTCGGCATCGGCGCCTACCTGGCCCGCTATCCCCACTACCGCTACCTGTTCGGACCCGTCTCACTCTCCGGCAGCCTGCCGCCAGCGGCCAAGGATCTGCTGGTGAGCTTTTATCGCCAGCACTTTGCCCCCGAGCTGGCGCTGGCGCCCTCCCGTCGCCCCTATCCCGAGACGCTGCCGCTATTTGAGGGGCAGGATTACGGGACGGATCTCAAGACGCTCAAGGCCCGGCTCGACAACCTGGGTTGCGCCATCCCCACCCTCTACAAGCAGTATTCCGAGCTGTGCGAACCGGGGGGTGTGCAGTTTATGGACTTTGGCATCGACCCCGATTTCAACCACTGCATCGATGGCCTGGTGTGGGTGGACGTGAGTCGCATCAAACCCCACAAGCGGGCCCGCTATATCGGCAGCCAGCAGATTGGCGACCAGCCCGACGGCCCCCATCTGGATGAACAAGGCAGGACACCCGCTGCCACAGCGGCACGCGCCTGAGCATACGCCACAGACAGTGACGGGCAGACAG
The DNA here is from genome assembly GCF_057318915.1 of Aeromonas sp. TS_SC_11. NCBI lineage: Bacteria > Pseudomonadati > Pseudomonadota > Gammaproteobacteria > Aeromonadales > Aeromonadaceae > Aeromonas > Aeromonas sp. TS_SC_11. Next base: position 2,861,431 of record NZ_CM170470.1, on the reverse strand, counting down.
CAAACAGGGAGGCCGCCGCCTCCCTGTTTGTATCCGAATCGCTCATATCCACATTGTAATATTCGACCCTTCGCCATCACTCACCGGCGGGTTGGCGATCCGAGTGACCCAGATCCCGCTGTGGGGCGATAATGTCGCGCACCCGCTGCTTGATCTCTTTCGCCTCGGGAAACCCCTCGTCGGCCACCCTGTCCCACACCAGCACGCCATTCACCAGAATGCGAAATTCCCCCTTGCTGGCAGGCACCAGCGCCACCTCGCCAAGATCGCTGTCAAATGTGGATAGCAGCTCCTGGGCCAGCCAGGCAGCGCGCAGCATCCAGCGACAGAGGGTGCAGTAACGAATTTCGATACGGGGCTTGCTGATGGGGCTCTGTACGTCGGTCATTGAATCACTCCATAAAAATCGGCCAGCGGATGATAAACCAATAACAGCCCGCCATGCCTTGCTCAAAAAGCAGATGCGCGACCTGCCTCGCTTATTGGCTGACCCCGTGAAAATCGGCCAACCAGTGGCGGGCTATGGTGCGCATGGTCGATTGCGGCAGATCGAACAGGCCGGGGGCCATGGATTGCTGCGCCAGTTGGCGCACCCCTTCGATGATCTCCGCCAGCACCAGATAGACATATTCGCCGATGACGGCGCCGTGGACGAAGTTGACCGCCTCCCCCCGATTGAGCAAAAAAATCTGACTGCCATCCGGGCGCGTCAGCGCCAGCACATGGGGGCACACCTCCTGGCTTGGCCAGGGCAACTGGGAGAGACAAAATGCAAACTCGTCATCCGCCGAGGTGACCGACGCCAGCATGGTGCCGGGGCGCAATCGCTGCAAATCGGCCAGGTCCAGCGAGCCGTTGCCGGTGGAGCAGATCACCAGCTCGGCCCGGCTGAGGGCCTCTTCTTTTCCCACCAGCTTGAAGCCGTGGGAGAGCGCCTCCACCTGGCGCAGCACATCTGTCTCCACCAGCTCCAGGTGCAAATTGCGGCACCTGAGCTCGCGGGCAATGCTGCGCCCCACCTTGCCATAGCCAAACAGGGCGGCCTGGCAGACGTTGAAGGTACGGTTGAGGGTACGGACCAGAGACTCGGCGGAATAGACAACGCTCAGGCCAATCTGGATATCCTCGGCCTGCTTGAGGGGGCTGCGCGCCACCGAAATGACAGGGGTGGCCAGCACCTCCTGCTCGTAGCGCTGATGACCATTTTCGGTCATCTCCACCACACCGAGAAAACGGGGACCTAAATACTCGCTCAGGGTCGCCTGGGTCTTGGCAAAGTAGCCACCTATATCCAGTATGATGAGCCGCTCGTGGGGGGCGACCAAGGGGGCTATATGATCGATCACCCCCTGCGGCGCATTGGTCCACTGCCGGTTCAGTGGCAGCACGGGATAGTGCTGCTGGGCCCAGGTCAGGGTCGGTCCGTGTACTGACTTGGGTTTGGGCAAGATGGCGCCGATCCGCCCGATTTGCGCGAGGGCCTGGATAAACTGGGGGCGATCGGGAAGCAGATGGGTAACCAGCAGGATGCAGAGACCGTCGAGACGTCCCTGCTCGGTGAAATGGCGAAAAAACAGATGCTCAGATCCTTGACTGCGCAACTGTGGCCTCCTTAGCGCGCCGCAAACATGCAGGCAAACAAAACCCGGCATGACCGGGTTCTGTGTGTGTCCAGATAATTGAAAATCCTTTTTATCTGAAACCACCAAGTGGCTCAATCTTTATCTGTACAGACTATGACGAGGTCGGCAACTTTAGCGTTAATAGCCTGTTTTTTATGCTAAAAATCAGTAGAGAGAGGCCTCGGGCCACACCTTCCACAGACTCAACCCCGTGCCCGCACCCGCCAGCAGGATCAGCACCAGCCAGCGCTGTAGCCAAGGTTTGTTGCGCAGGGCCCACTCCAGCAGGGGCAGCAGCCAGACCGGCAGCAAGACAGTGAGCGGTACTTCCACATACTGCCAGGCAAGCATCTGCATAAAGGCGAGCGCCAGGGCCAGGGCCGCAGGGGTGGCGGTCACGCCCGCAAAGACACCGAGCAGGGCACGGAAACCGGCAAAGGCAGCGATCGCCCCGGCCAGCTGGGCAATCAGCAGGCTGCCATCGATACCGATCACCAGCGCCAACCAGATAAAGCCAAGGGCAAAACCCAGCCCTTCCCGGCTGTCACCACGCAGATCAGTCCAGCCAACCCAGACGATGGCAGGCAGCAGCGCCAGCCAGATCCGCGGTTCACTGGTCAGCACAGAGGCGAGCCCCTGCCACCACACCAGGGCACCGAGCCCCGCGAACAGCAACAGCGCGGCCCGCTTGTCTGCCAGTTGCGCAGCAATCGCAGGCACCAGCAAGGCCAGTGGCAGCCACTGCCACGCCTTGACCGGCACGCCATAGACGCCACCCAGCAGGCAGCCCACCAGCCAGAGCGCCAGGGCGCCCCACAGATACCCGAGTCGTGGCCAGCGCCATGACAACAAAGCGGCCCCCAAAGGGGCCGCCAGGGTTTGTAGCAAGAGTGCTGCGCCCATTACTTGCGCACACCTTCGACGAACAGATTGATGCTCATCTCGTCCGGGATACCCGGCAACATGTAGTTCACGCCAAAGTCGCTGCGCTTGATGGTGGTAGAGGCGTTGAAGCCGCTGCGATAGCCGCCCCAGGGATCCTTGCCTTCACCAATCTTGACCAGGTCAAACGCCACTTCCTTGGCAACGCCGTGCAGGGTCAGGGTGCCTTTCAATACGCCCTTCTCCTTGGTCCCTTCATACGCTGTGCTGACGAAGGTCATCTTGGGGTACTGCTTCACGTCCAGAAAATCGGGGCTGCGCAGGTGTTTGTCGCGGGCTTCATGGTTGGAGTCCACGCTGGCGGCATCGATCTCGAAGCTCGCCTTGGCCGCTGCCGGGTTGGCATCGTCCATGCTGAAGGTGCCGCTGAAGGTGTTGAAACGGCCTACCAGCTCGGAGAAGCCGAGGTGCCCCACCTTGAACTGGACTGTGGTGTGAGCCGCATCGACGTCGTAATCGGCCGCCATCAGGGGAGCCGCCATAAACAGGCAGGAGGCCAGCAGGGCCTGAGTCATTTTCATCCGTTCGTTCCTTCATATTGGGGGTTCACAACAACAACCAAGATGCTAACCTCCATATCGGAATAGATAATCAGCGATTTATTAAAATAATTATCAACTGAGAGTGAAAGATGGACCAGATAGCCGCCATGCGCACCTTCATCAAGGTGGTGGAATGTCAGAGTTTTACCAAGGCCGCCAACCAGCTCGGCATCTCGGTCGCCATGACCTCCAAGCTGATGCAGCAACTGGAGGAGTCCCTCTCCACCCGCTTGCTGTCGCGCACCACCCGTCAGGTCAACCCCACTGAGGCGGGACAGTTCTACTACCAGCGCTCCCAGGCTCTGCTGGCAGAGCTGGAAGAGACCCACAGCCAGCTCACCCGCAACAACCAGCAGCCCCAGGGCACCCTCAAGCTGTCCGTGCCGATGGACTTTGGCTACCTGCATCTCTCCCCCGCCCTGCCACTGTTTCGTGAGCGCTTCCCGGATCTGAAACTGGAAATAGAGTACAGCGACCGGCGGGTGGCCCTGGTGGAAGAGGGGTTCGATCTGGCGCTGCGCATCGGCAACCTGCCGGACTCCTCTCTGGTCGCCAAGCCGCTGGCCATGATGAAGCTGGAGGTGTGTGCCAGCCCCACCTATCTGGCCCGCAGGGGCACCCCGAACAGCCCCGAGGACCTCAAGCAGCACGACTGCCTCATCTATACCCTCACCCAGCCGGACTGGGTCTTCAAACAGGGAGGAGAACAGCTGAGCGTGCGCCCGCAGGGGCCGCTTCGGGCCAACAATGGCGTGGCCCTGACCCGGGCCGCCTGCGATCATCAGGGCATTATCTTGCAGCCCACCTTTATCGTCGGGGATGCGCTGCGTTCGGGGGAGCTGGTCCCCTTGCTGCCGGAGTGGGAGAAGGGGCAGGTGGGTCTCTATGCCCTCTACCCTCATCGCCGATTCGTCTCCGGCAAGGTGCGCTGCTTTATCGAGTTCGTGCAGGAGCGCTACCTGGCGCCTCACTACTGGGATCGCAAAGCGTGAGCCAGTGCCGGGATTTATGATGCAGAGGAGTCGGACTGTGGGGATGCTGGTGCGGCGGGCAACGACAGCTCGGCCACCAGCAGTTGATCGGTCTGCGTTATTTGCCAGCGCGGCAGGCGGCGCTGCAAGGTGGCGAGCTGCTCCTCGCCAAGGGCATAGGGCAGCGTGATATGCAGGCAATAACAGTCAAGCATGGCCGCCAATTGGAGCATGAGCACGAGGTTGGCCTCATCCGCCTTGTGCTTGTTGATGCGCTTGCCAATTTCATGGCGAAAGTGGGTCTCTGGATCCTGGGTCATCGCCTGCCAGCCATAGCCAAACAGCGGCATGAAGGCGCTGATCACGCCAAGGGCAGTCAGCGGCCGCTTGGGCGGATGGTAGAGCGCATTGAGATCCAGCAGTATGGGTGTTAGATGCAGCTCACGACTGCCGGACAAAATGTTATTACTCATTGGATAACCTTGTTGATTCCACTAGACTGCGCCGCATATTTGACCTGACATGCCAACGAGGTGCTGATGCTAAGCGATATCGAGATCTCCCGCCAGTCCCCCCGTCTCTCCATCCAGGCCCTGGCTTCGCGCCTGGGCATCCCGGCCCATCTGCTCAGCCCTCACGGCCACTACAAGGGCAAGCTCAGTCTCGAACTGCTCAAGCAAGCCGCCAGCAAGTCCGGCAAAAAAGCGGGCAAGCTGGTGCTGGTGAGCGCCATCACGCCGACGCCCCTTGGCGAGGGCAAGACGGTCACCACCCTGGGTCTCTCCATGGGGCTCAACCATATTGGCCAGCCCAGCATCGCCACCATACGCCAGCCGAGCCTAGGTCCCGTATTCGGGGTCAAGGGGGGCGCCGCCGGTGGCGGCCATGCCCAGGTGGTGCCGATGGAGGAGATGAACCTGCACCTGACCGGTGATTTCCACGCCCTCACCGCCGCCCACAACCTGGCTGCCGCCGCACTGGATGCCCGCCTGTTCCATGAGACCAAACTCGGCACCGAGTTCACCACCAGGACCGGGCTGGCACGGCTCGATATCGATCCCGCCAACATCCTCTGGCCGCGTACCCTCGACATGAATGACCGCGCCCTGCGCCACCTCACCATAGGCCAGGGCGGCCCGGCCGATGGGGTGGAGCGCACGGATCGCTTCGTCATCACGGCGGCTTCCGAGCTGATGGCCATTCTGGCGCTGGCAAGCGATCTGAAAGACTTGCGCGAGCGCATCGGCCGCATCCAGCTGGCCCTCGATAGCCAGGGCAACCCCATCACGGCCGAGCAGCTGGAAGTCGCCGGCGCCATGACTGTGCTGCTCAAAGACGCCCTGCAACCGACCCTGATGCAGACCACGGAGCAGACCCCTGTGCTGGTGCACGCCGGCCCCTTTGCCAACATAGCCCACGGCAACTCTTCTGTGATTGCCGACCGCATGGCGCTGCAACTGACCGACTATGTAGTGACAGAGGCGGGCTTTGGCTCCGACATGGGGCTGGAGAAGTTCTTCAACATCAAGAGCCGCCAGTCCGGCATCACGCCGGCCTGCGTGGTACTGGTGGCAACGGTGCGCGGCCTCAAGGCCAACAGCGGCCTGCTCGACATCCGCCCCGGTCAACCGCTGCCTGCGAGCCTGTTGGGGGAAGACTTGCCCACCCTTGAGAAGGGGTGTGCCAACCTTGCCTGGCACATCCACAACGCCCGCCGTTATGGACTGCCCGTTGTGGTAGCAGTCAACCGCTTTCCTACCGACAGCCAGGCCGAGCTGGATCTGCTGATGCGCGAGGCGCGCCAAGCCGGTGCCTGTGGTGCCGCCATCTCGACCGCCTTTGTAGAGGGCGGTGCGGGCGCCAGCGAGCTGGCCAGGGCCGTGATCGCCGCCTGCGAGATGCCAAGCCAGATCCAGCTGCTCTATCCCGATGAGATGAGCTTGTGTGCCAAGCTCGCCACCCTGGTGGAGTGCGGCTATGGCGGCCGTGGTGTCATCCTCTCTGACAAGGCGCACCGACAGCTGGCAGCGCTCTCGGCTGCAGGCTGGGATCACCTGCCCATCTGCGTGGCCAAGACGCCGCTCTCCATCAGTCACGATCCCGCCAAAAAGGGAGTGCCGACCGATTTCGAGGTGCCCATCGACGAGGTGAAGCTGTGCGCCGGTGCCGGTTTCGTCTATGCGCTGGCAGGCCCAATCATGACAATGCCGGGACTCGGCAGTCTGCCGGCCTATCGCCATATCGACATCGACGAAGACGGCGAGATAGTCGGGCTGAGCTGACGTTCTCCCTGCTCAAGATCGCCAGAAACAACAAGGCCCCGCCAATTGGCTGGGCCTTGTTTTATAACAGCGGCCACCCGTTAAGTGACGGGTTTGCCCCTAGAGGGTGAAGCGCTGGGTCATATGATGCAGCGAGGTGGCCAGCTTGCTCAGTTCGACGCAGGCCTGGGCAGTCTGCTGCGCCCCCTGGGCGTTCTCGTCGGCGGCATTGTGGATGTTGACTATGCTGCGGTTGAGCTCCTCGGTCACCGCATTCTGCTCCTCGGTGGCGGTAGCGATCAGGGTGTTCATGTCGGTGATCTGGGTGACGGCCCCATTGATGGTATCTATGCTGCTGCCGGCATCCCGCGCCAACCCGACGCTCGCCTGCATCTGCTGACGGCTCAGCTGCATGGCGCTGCCCGCCTCGGCGGCGCGGCTCTGCAGCAGCTCTATCATCTTGCTGATCTCGGCAGTGGAGTCCTGGGTACGCTGCGCCAGGGAGCGTACTTCGTCCGCCACCACCGCAAAACCGCGTCCCTGCTCACCGGCACGGGCGGCCTCGATGGCGGCGTTGAGCGCCAGCAGGTTGGTCTGACCGGCGATGTCGCGGATCACATCCAACACCATGCTGATGTTGGCGCTGTCGGTCTCCAGCTGCTGCACCACTGCGCCCGCCTGTTCAATCTTGACCGACACATCTTCGATGCTGCTGATGGCGCTGCGCACCACCTGGTTGCCCTGGGCCGAGGTATGGGAAGCATCCTTGGCCGCACTCATGGCATCCGTGGTATTGCGGGCCACTTCATTGACGGTGGACTGCATCTCGTTCATGGCGGTGGCCACCTGGGAAACCTCGCTCTGCTGGCGGGCCATGCCGGTAGCAGACTGCTCGGAGATGGCACTCACCTCTTCCACAGCACTGCTGAGCTGGCTCACGGAGCCGGCGATTTCGCTCACCAGATTGGCCAGCGCGTTTTGCATCCGGTTGAGGGCCGAGCCCAGTTGACCCAGCTCGTCGCGGTTGAAGCGGTTGTCCTGGATCCACTCCTGCAACTCTCCCTTGCCCAGATCGCCGTTGGCAATGCGCTGAGCCTGACGGGCCAGCATGATGAGGGGGTCCCGGATCTGACGGGTCAGCACCACCGAGAGGCCGACCACCAGCACCAGACCGACCAGCAGCGACACTGTGACGCTCAACTTGGCGGAGTCATAAGCGGCCACCACCACCTTGCGCGACGCCTTGGCATAGCCATGGTTGATGCGAATGAGGTCACTGACCGACTTGGTCAGGTTGAGGTAGAGCGGGATCCCCTCGCTCATGAAGACCTGCTGGGCAGCCGCCAGCTGATCGCTATCCTGCAACTGCTTCACCCGCTGGTGCAGCGCCGCGTAGCGGGCCCAGTCAGCCTTGACGGTATCGAAGGTGCGGCGCTCTTCCACATCTTCCGCCCAGATGGTGGCGTCATGCTCGACCAGTTGCTGGGCGACCTGTTCAAACCTGCGGCTGGTTTCGCTGCGATACTCCGCTTTTTTCTGCGGATCCGAAGCCACCAGGAAGAATCCCAGCTCATAGCGGCGCAGCTCGCTGATGCTCTCGCCGATGGCACTGGTGCGGTTGACGGCGGGCAAAATGCTGTCGGTGAAACCGATGGCGGCCCGGTTCATGTTGCTGAACTCGAGCAGCGAGAAGCCGCCGATAAAGGCCACCATCAGGCCGAGCACGGCAAAGCCGGCGGTAAGCTTCTTGCCTATGGTCATGGTACTGGTATTCATGGCATGTCCTGGATATGAGTGAACAGATAGCGCCCGTTTGATCCGCGCCTGTCGGCACGGATCTGTGACTGCCATCCATGGCGGCTCATCCAGCCCTGATGAATATGTATCCTTACATGAACGAGGCGAGAACCTTTCAAGGGTGCGGGGCGCCTGCCTGACAAGCCCGTTCAGGCCCGCTGGGAGGCATGACGGCGGCCAACATAACCACGGATGCCCGTCCCTTGTGGCTCAGCATGGGCCCAAAAGAGAGCCAAAGTGAACCATACCGAGGTATATCGACCGCACCGGTCAATCCCTTAAGGAAATTTGTGGATGAAACAGGAGAGATGGCCGACGGGCCCCATGAGCTGAAGAGGGAGAAAGGAGGCATGCCACCATGGCGCCATGCCTCCTGACAGATCAGCCCTTCAAACCGCCCAGAAACTCGGCGCGGGTATCGGGTTGGGTCTTGAACACACCACCGAGGGAGGTGGTGGTGGTGTAGGAGGTGGAATCCATCACGCCCCGAGCCTTCACGCAGAAGTGGGTCGCCTTGATGCTGATGGCCACATCCTTGGTGCCAAGCAGGGTTTGCAACGCCAGCAGGATCTGCTGAGTGAGACGCTCCTGCACCTGGGGACGGCGGGCGAAGAACTGCACTATGCGGTTGATCTTCGACAGCCCGATCACCTTGCCACGGGGGATATAGGCCACATGGGCCAGCCCGTCGATAGTGACGAAGTGGTGTTCGCAGGTGCTGGTGAGGCTGATATCCCGCACCATGATCATCTCGTCCACCTTCATCTTGTTCTCGATCACAGTCACCTTGGGGAAGGTGGTGTAATCGAGGCCTGAGAAGATCTCGTTCACGTACATCTTGGCGATGCGATGCGGCGTCTCCGCCAGACTGTCATCGGTCAGATCCAGCCCCAGCGTCTCCATGATGGCGCGCATGTGGCCTTCGATCTTCTCCTTCTTCTGCTGACCATTCAACGCATTGGCCACCAGAGGTGTCTCGAGGCCCTCGGCCTCGAGGGCTGCCCTGACCAACAGGGCTTCCTGGCTTAAGCTCGTCATCTTGTTCCTCTCCCACGCTCAGGGACTGTAATGGCCACCTTGTCTGTGGCGGCACTTTGTTGTGGCGCAATAGTAAACGGCGATTATTGCCATAATTCAAGCTAACTCAAGTCCGTCTCCTGACTTTATGCCAATCCGTCGGGTTTTACCCCTTGATGACCCACCCCATACGGGGAGGATTGCGACAAACGACCTCTATTCCGCCGCCATTCCACCACCACCCTGTGCCAGACAACCTGGTGCCAGCCCTTGATAAGCCTGCCCATCCACACTGATTTTTGGGATAATCTGCCCTCAACCACACCAAAGAGGTAATGACGATGGGATTTGATACCAGCGGACTACTCCCCCTGAGCGATGCCCTGCAAGGGATGCTGGACCAACTCGCCTGCTGCTGCGACACAGAGCAAGTGCCCCTGCCCCACGCCCTTGGCCGCGTGATCGCTGGCGATATCGCCTCCCCTCTGTCAGTACCTCCCTTCGACAACGCGGCCATGGACGGTTACGCAGTGCGGCTGGCGGATCTGGCTGCCGGCGATCCCCTCACCATGGCAGGCAAGGCGTTTGCCGGTCAGCCCTATCAGGGGGAGTGGCCCGCCGGTCACTGCGTGCGGATCATGACCGGTGCTCCGATACCTGTGGGCACAGACGCTGTGGTGATGCAGGAAGAAACGCAGGCCGACGGCAACCAGATCACCTTTCTGGTGCCGCCCACCCTGGGCCAGAATATCCGCCGCCGCGGGGAAGACATTCTCGAGGGGGCCAGCGTACTGAGTGCGGGTTGCCGCCTCACCCCGCGAGAGCTGCCACTGCTGGCCTCCTTGGGCATCGCCACCGTGCCGGTGCGCCGCCCACTAAAAGTCGCCATCTTCAGCACGGGGGACGAGCTCAAGCCGGTCGGTACCCCGCTCGCCCACGGCGACATCTATGACTCCAACCGCTACGGGGTCAAGGCCATGCTGGCGCGCCTTGGCTGTGAGTGCCTCGACCTTGGCATCATACCGGACGACCCTGCTGCCCTTCGCGCCGCCTTCCTGCGGGCCGACAGCGAGGCCGATGCCCTCATCACCACGGGTGGCGTGTCGGTCGGTGAAGCAGACTTCACCAAGCAGCTGCTTGAGGAGCTCGGCGAGATCGGCTTCTGGAAACTGGCCATCAAGCCGGGCAAACCATTCGCCTTCGGCCGCCTGCCCCGCGCCTGGTTCTTTGGCCTGCCGGGCAATCCTGTCTCTGCCATGGTTACCTTCGATCAGCTGGTGCAACCGGCTTTGGCCAAGCTGGCCGGCCAGCAATTCGAGCGTCCGCTGCAACTGCTGGCTGTCGTTGCCGAGCCCCTCAAAAAAGCCTCGGGGCGGCTCGATTTTCAGCGCGGCATCCTGAGCCAGGGGCCAGACGGCCTCGAAGTGCGCAGCACAGGCTCCCAGGATTCCGCCGTGTTCAGCTCACTGTCGCAGGCCAACTGCTACATAGTGCTGGAGCGTGAGCGGGGCAAGGTGGCGGCAGGGGAAACCGTCACTGTCGAGCCGTTCGGGAGCTTGCTGTTGTGAACGACATTCTCTCTGACGCAGAACTCTTGCGCTACAACCGCCAGATAGTGCTCAAATCCTTCGACTTCGAGGGGCAGGAGGCGCTCAAACAGGCCAGCGTGCTGATCATTGGCGCAGGGGGCTTGGGCTGCGCCGCCAGCCAGTATCTGGCGGTGGCCGGGGTCGGCCAGCTCACCCTGGTGGATTTTGACAAGGTGGAACTCTCCAACCTGCAACGCCAAGTACTGCACACGGATGCGCGCATTGGCCAGCTCAAGGTGGCGTCAGCGGCAGAGGCGCTGCGCGCCCTCACTCCCTGGCTCAAAGTGGAGACTCACGCCGCGGTTGCCGACGAAGCACTGCTCGATGCCCTGTTGCCCCGGCACCAGCTGGTATTGGATTGCACCGACAACCTGGCCATCCGCAATCTGCTCAACCAATACGCGCGCAAACACGGGGTACCGCTGGTCAGTGGTGCCGCCATCCGGCTCGAAGGGCAGTTGTGCAGCTTTACCTGGCAGGAGAGTGAACCCTGTTACGCCTGCCTTAGCGCCCTGTTTGGCGAGCAAGCGCTGACCTGCGTCGAGGCGGGGGTGCTCGCCCCCGTGGTCGGACTGGTCGGCAGCCTGCAAGCGCTGGAGGCCATCAAGCTGCTGGCGGGGATGGGCCGCAGTTACAGCGGCCGCCTCCTGATGATCGACGGCCTCACTGGCACCTTCCGCGAGATGAAGCTGCCAAAACGCCCCGACTGCCCGGTCTGCTCTCACCCTTGAACCCGGTTGATACCCACAAAAAAGCCGAACCTGCTGGTTCGGCTTTTTGCTGTCTGGCAGGATCTGTTCAATGGGTCGAGAGGATCCGCTGAAGCAGGTGATTGAACCCTGAGGGATCTTCTGCCGGCCAGGCATGGTGGCCTTTGGGGGTATGAATGCTGGCGTTGGGCAGGGCGGCGAACTGCTCCACCCGTTTGGCAAGCGGCAGGTAGTCGTGACTGGTGGAGATGATGGCCACCGGCTGCCAGATGCTGCCAAGCCGTGCGCGTACCGACCAGCCGGGCAGCGCATCGAGCAGCGCCCGATAGGTCTTCTTTTTGTTGCTGCGCACGAAGCGCAGCCGAAAAGTGTGGCGCACCTGGGCGAGATCGGGCCCAGGGAAGAGCTCGCGCCCCAGCCACCAGGCGAGGGGGCGCATGCCAAACCAGCGCAGCCACTTGAGGCGCTGGGCGTAACGCTCCTGCTCTTTGGGGGTCTCCAGCAAAAACTCGCTAAAGCCGTTGACCAGCACCAGACCGCGCACCTTGTGCGGCAGTTGCAAGGCCAGCTCCAGCGCCACCATGGCCCCCAGCGACAATCCCACCACCCAGGCTGGCTCAGGCTGTTCATCGAGCCAGTTCACCACGTCGGCCGCCAGAGTCCCCACGTCGAACGGTCCCTCCTGCATGCTCTGGCCGTGGCCGCGCAAGTCCAGCGCCACCACCCGGTAGTGTTCGGAAAAACGCTCTATCTGCGCCTGCCAGTCGAGGCTGGAAGAGCCAAGCCCGTGCAACAGCAACAGCAAGGGGCCCTCCCCCGCACTGCGCAGGGCAAGACCGTTGGATTTCATTACCTGATTGCGACGCATCAGTTCATCGCCTCTCGACTCATTGCCTGAACCATGCCTTGTTTATCCCGATAGTCACCAGTCAGCTTGCGGGCATACCCTCTGCGCTAGCCGAGGTATGCCGCACCACAATGTATCAGATCACCACCCATTCAACCTTCACTGACCAGACTGACCGCCTTGATATAGGCGTATATCTGCTGCTCCGGCGCCAGCGCCAGCCGAGTGGCGGAGCGACTGGTGATCCGGGCCAGCAGTATCTGCTCACCCAGCGCCAACTGCAACAGGGTCTGGCCGGGGCGCACCTCGCGCACCGCCAGCAGACGGGTGGTGAGACAGTTGGAGAGACTGGAGTGCTCGATAGGCGCCGTGGCGATCACCACATCCCGCCCCACCACCTTGATCTGCAAGGGGCCACTCTCGTCCGGCATCCGGTTCATGGTGACCCGCAATGTCTGCTCGCCGAGCTGCAGGGTCGCCATCTGCTCGTCGTCATCGTAGTGGGCCAGGGTGGCATCCAGCATCACACCGGCATCGTCGCGACTGGCGAGCGAGAGATCGGTACGAGCGAAGATCTCGCTCGGCCTGCCTTGCGCTTCCACCCTGCCACCTTCCAGCAGCACCAGCTGATCGCAGAGCAGACTCACCTCCTCCATGGCGTGGCTGACGAAGATCATGGGGATGCCGCTTTCGCGCTGCAACCCCTTGAGCACGTGGGCCTGATGGATGCGGCTGCGGCTGTCCAGCGCCGAGAAGGGCTCATCGAGCAGCAGCAGATCGGGCTCGGCCAGCAGCGCCCGCCCCAGCGCCACCCGCTGACGCTGGCCGCCGGAGAGACCATGGGCAGGCTGCGCCAGCAGATCGGCAAAGCCGAGCCGCGCCGCCAGCGCCTCGGGCTGCCAACGTCCTCGCCCCTTGCGGGCAGCCAGTTGCAAATTGCCGAGCACCGTCAGATGGGGGAAGAGGCGCGAATCCTGAAACACCAGCCCGATACGGCGTGCTTCGGGCAGCAGTTCAGCGCACTCCCGATCGCCCCACCACAAGCGATCCCCGCTTTGGCGATCGAGTCCGGCCATGATGCGCAGCAGTGTGCTCTTGCCGCAGCCGGAGGGGCCGAACAGGCCGAGAATCCCCCCCAGTTCCAGGGTCAGTGTGCAATCGAGGGTAAAGGGACCGAACTCGCGCCGGGCATCAAGTTGCAAGGGATGTCGGTGCAGGGCGTTGCCCTGCGACATATTGGCTGGCTGGCTCATCCGAACAATCTCCGCTGCCGGCGCTGCAATACGCCATAGACCAGCACCAGCATTACCAGCGAGAAGCCCATCAGGCCGCCCGCCAGATAGTGGGCGTGTCGGTAATCCATCGCCTCCACATGATCAAACAGGGCAATCGAAAGCACCTGGGTCTCGCCGGGGATATTGCCGCCAATCATCAGCACCACGCCAAACTCCCCCAGGGTGTGAGCAAAGCCGAGGGCCGCCGCCATCACGAAGCTGGGCAGAGTCATCGGCAAAATGATGTGGAAGAAGCGCTCAACCGGCCCCAGCCCCAGAGTGGCGGCGGCTTCCAGCTCCTTGTTGCCCATGTTGACGAAGGCGGAGGTGAGCGGCTGCACTACGAACGGCAGCGAATAGAGGATGGAGGCAAACAGCAGGCCGAGAAAACTGAAGGCAAGCGGAGCGCCGAAGGTGTCGCGCCACCAGGCACCGAAGCCATATTCGGGGGAAAAAGCAAGCAGCAGATAAAAACCCAGTACAGTGGGGGGCAGCACCAGCGGCAAGGCCACCAAGGCCTCCACCAGCGGCCGCAATCTGTGCTGGCTGCGGGACAACCACCAGGCCAGCGGCGGCGACAGCAGCAATAAAATGCCAGTGGTACAGGCGGCCAGCTTGAGGGTGAGCCAGATCGCCAGCAGATCCCCTTCACTCATGATGAATGCTCCCAAAGCAGGATCCCGTACCAACATCCGCCAATGCGCAGACCCCTAGACGAACACACCCCTGACCCGGAGTCACGACAATGACAGCCGGTAGCGTCACTCATGGGCAGTGCTCGACGCAACCATCAAGGCAGGGCATAGCCCGCGGCCTTGATCTGCACCTGACCCGGCCCCTTGAGCCAGGCGACCAGCGCCTCCACCGCGGCCCCTTTCTTCAATACCAGCCCCTGCTGCTCGATGGCGGGATAGAAGCTCGCTGGCACCGCCCAGGCTTCGCCGGTCTTGCCCGCTTCCACCAGATTGGCCCAGGCGACGAAGCCCAGCTCGGCATTGCCGGTATCGACAAATTGCCAGGTCTGGCCGATGTTGGCACCGGTCAGCAGCCGGTACTGCTTGGGATCGATCTTGAGATGGGTGAGGGTCGCCATGGCGGCGGCACCATAGGGTGCGGTGCGGGCATTGGCGATGGCAAGGTTGCCTTTCCAGCTGCGCAGGGTCGCCTCGTCAGGAGCCGGGCCCCCTTTCTTCCACAGCCCCAGCTGACCGATGGCGTAGGTGAAGCGATCGCTCCCCTTGCCCTCTTTTTCCAGCTTCTCGGGAGTCGCCACATCGGCGGAGAGGAAGAGATCGAACGGCGCGCCGTGACTGATCTGGGTGTAGAGCACTCCGGTGGCGGCAGACGAGATGGCCAGGGTATGGCCGGTCTTGGCAGTGAACGCCTTGCCGATACGTTCGATGGTGCCCTTGAAGTTGGCAGCCACGGCCACCTTCACTTCATCGGCCTGCACGGCACCGGTATGCAAGGTGGCGGCGCAGACCCCTGCGATGACAACAGATAACAGCGGTTTCATTCCCTTTCTCCTGATGAGGCCCGAACATCCGTGCCCCTAAGCGAGGCCGTGGTTCCCGTTGAACCTGCGCCCCTCGTGATGAACAGGTCAGGCTTGCCAGCGGGCAGCGGCGGCGTTGTCGCTATCCTTGGCCTCGACCCAGCGTTGCACACCCTCGGCGGTCAGCTCTTTTTTCCAGAACGGCGCCCGGGTTTTCAAGAAATCCATGATGAAGTGACAGGCATCAAAGGCGGCGTCACGGTGGGCGCTGCTCACAGCCACCAGCACTATCTGATCGCCAAGCCACAACTCGCCGATGCGGTGGATCAGGGTGCACTCCTGCAACGGCCAGCGCTCGCGGGCCTCTTGTACGATATCGGCCAACGCCTTCTCTGTCATGCCTGGGTAGTGCTCGAGGGCCAGCCCCTTCACCTCCTCCCCATGATTGAAGTCGCGCACCTTGCCAACGAAGGTGACGATGGCGCCACTGTCGGCGCGGGTGGCGAGACAGGCATACTCGTCGGCCAGCGAGAAGTCCTCTCGCTGCACCAGAATGCGATCTATGGGTGTCGTGGTTGCTTGAGACATGGCTCAGCCTCCGGTCGTTACTGGAAGGAGAGGGAAGAAAGCCACTTCGTCACCACCGCACAGCTCAGTGGTGCGATCCACGGTCATTATCTCGCGCATCCTTAACCTCCGGTCGTTACTGGTGGGAGAGGGAAGAAGGCCACTTCGTCGCCACCGCACAGCTCAGTAGTGCGATCCACGGTCATTATCTCGCGCATCCTTAACCTCCGGTCACGGGGGGGAAGAAGGCCACTTCATCGCCATCATTGATGGGGGTATCGAGGGGCACCAGGGTCTGGTTGACCGCGACCAGCAATTTGCCAGCCTCCAGCGCCAGTGCCCACTTGTCGCCGCGCTCGCTTAAGCCGCTGCGCAGCGCTTCAGCGGTGGCGTAGTCACAGGGCAGGCTCAGCTCATCACAGGCCACCAGCTCTCTTACTTGCGCAAAAAACAGTACCTTGATCATGCGTTATCTCCTGCATTCGATCCCAACTGAAAGTGGCCGGACTTGCCGCCCTTTTTCTCCACCAGTCGAACCTGTTCGATCACCATGTCCTTTTGCACCGCCTTGCACATGTCATAGATGGTCAGCGCCGCAACCGATGCGGCCGTCAGTGCCTCCATCTCCACCCCTGTCTTGCCGGAGAGTTTGCAGAGGGTGCGGATATGAACCCTGTTTTGCTCAGGTAACGGCACTATCTCCACCTCGACCCTGGTCAATGCCAGCGGATGGCAGAGCGGGATAAGATCCGAGGTCTTCTTGGCCGCCATGATGCCGGCGATGCGGGCGGTAGCGAACACGTCACCCTTGTGGTGCTGACCGCTCAGGATCAGGGCCAGGGTGTCAGATGCCATGGCGACGAAGGCCTCGGCGCGGGCCTCACGTTCGGTGACCTGCTTGTCGGTCACGTCCACCATGTGGGCTTCGCCGCTTTGGTTGAGATGGGTCAGGTTCATCACGCTCCCCTTTAAGGCTGACATAGTGTTGGGATCAATGACTCGCGACTCAGAGATGGGCCACGAAGTTGCAGGGCTGGGTACGGGCATCGAGCTGATCCCGGATAAGCTGCTCCCAGCCGAGCTGGCAAGCACCGGGAGAACCGGGCAGGCAGCAGACCAGAGTACGGTTGGCGAGCCCGGCCAGGGCACGGCTCTGCATGGCCGACCCTTCGATTTCGGCAAACGAGAGCTGGCGGAACAACTCGCCAAAGCCCTTGACGGTGCGATCGAACAGTACGCCGACCGCCTCCGGCACCCAGTTCTGATCAGTAAAACCCGTGCCGCCATTGATCAGCACTACCTGTATGGTTTCATCGGCAATCCACTGACTGACCCGGGAACGAACCTGATAAAGGTTGTCGGCGAGCAGGGCACGATCGGCCAGCTGGTGACCTGCCTCTGTCACGGCCGACACCAGGTAATCGCCCGAACTGTCATTGGCAATGGTACGACTGTCGGAGACCGTCAACACGGCGATCTTGAGAGGAATGAATGCGCTGTTTTTCTGTCCCATGGGCAGCTCCTGATAGCAAAAGACCGTGAGAAAAGAGAAGAAGAGAGTGGTCAGGATCCCGGCTTGCGGTACCTGCTCTCGGGATGGCCAGTGCCTGCTCGGGCACAACCTTGACCACCCGCTCACTCCCTGCGACTCACGGCGGCCCGATTCTACCAAAACTCGCGCAAGAGGGGGGATTTAAAGGAGGCACAAATACCGTTTCAAGCTGGCTGGCGGGAATATGAACAGACCGGCCAACCCCGGTCTGTTCAAGATGGCTTAAAAGCCCTTTACCCCCGTCATGTCAGGCAATTGGTGAGCTATGCCCTTGTGACAGTCGATGCAGGTGTTCTCGCCACTGGCCAGACTGGTAGAATGCATCTGGGCACCCCGCTTGCCTTGCAAAGAGAAGTCCATGTACTCGAAGTTATGGCAATTGCGGCACTCCCTCGAGTCCGTATCCTTCATACGTTGCCACTCCCGCTCGGCCATTTCGCGCCGATGCGACTCGAACTTCTCGCGGGTATCCACCTTGCCAGTCAACATGCCCCACAGCTCTTTCGAGGCCTGTACCTTGCGAATGATCTTGTAGGTCCACTCGTGAGGCACGTGGCAATCCGGGCAACTGGCACGCACACCGGAACGGTTGGCATAGTGAATGGTGTCGCGGTACTCCACGAACACGTTGTCTTTCATCTCGTGGCAACCGACACAGAACTTCTCGGTATTGGAAGCTTCCATGGCGGTGTTGAAGCCGCCCCAGAAGATGACGCCACCGAAAAAGCCCATCAGCAGCAGCACCCAGAGTGCTGCCTTTGACGGTGACTTGAACGTAGTCCACAGACGCTGGATAAAGCCGGGTAATTTCATCTATGGGTTCCTCAGTTCAGTGCTTCGTTCACTGGAGTGTTAAAGGTGTTCCAGACTCGCTGAACAACGCCGAATAATGTCATCTGCGAACTCCTCAGTTCAGTGCTTCAACCGGTTTAAAGGTATTTTCCACCAGCGGCTTGGCATCCGCTTGCGGTACGTGGCACTGCAGGCAGAAGTAGCGACGCGGCGACACTTCACCCAGGGTCATGCCGTCACGGGTCTCAAAGTGAGTGGGACTGATCTTGGGGGCCTTCATCTTGCTGGCATTCTTGAAGCTGTGACAGGCCAGACACTTGTTGACCTTGGTGTCCACTTCATAGTTGCGAACATCGTGGGGGATCAGCGGCGGCTGATGCATGTACTGGCGATCGTAGAGATCCCCGTCCTTGCGAAAGTTCTTCAAAGGGGCGGCTTCAGCCTCCGTGGTGAGATCCGTGCTCCCCCGCTCGGATTTGATCCCCCCTGTGCTATTGGTGATCTCGGGGATGGCGGCCATCAAGGAACCCGCCATCAGGCAGGCCAGCATTGCTCCAATCAGCTTTTTCATTATGTGTTCTCCGACATTTTCTCTGCCTTGACGGCAAAACCTACAGTGATTTCAAAAACTTGCTCCGCGCAGACATCAATGCAACGGCCGCAGTTGGTACACTCTTGAGCCGCAATCAGGGGTCCGTGACCACGCTTGGCACCGTGAACGGGGCCGCGCAGAATGGGGCGCTCCGGGCAGACCGCATAACAATCCATGCAGTTGCTGCACCGCTCGCGTCCCTTGGCAGAAATTTTGATAAACCCGACCCGGTTGATCAGGGCGTAGAAGGCCCCCACAGGACAGAGATGACCACACCAGCCCCGCTCCACCACGAACAAGTCGAACAGAAAGATCATCGCCAACAGTGCCCAGCCAGCCCCCATCCCAAACAGCAGACCGCGCATGGCCAAGGACACCGGATTGACCAGCTCCCACACCAGCACGCCCGCAATGGCCGGGGCCACCAGCACCATGGCCAGCAACCAGTAGCGCGTATTGCGACTGAACTGGCCATTACCCTTGAGGCCAAGTCTGGCCCTGGCCCAGGCAGCGGCATCCGTGACGAGGTTGACCGGACAGACCCAGGAGCAGAACACCCGCCCCCCGACCAGCCAATACCCCAAGAGCACAATGACAGCCCCGATCCAGAGGGTGGTGATGGGCCAATGACCCGCCGCCACCGACTGCAGCAGGGTCAAGGGATCGCTCAGCGGCACCGTTTCCAGCAACAACGAGCTGGAGAGATTGCCCTTGAGTATCCAGACACCCGCCAGCGGCCCCAGCAGAAACAACCCCAGCACGCTGAACTGGGTCAGACGACGCAGCAGCAGGAAACGGTGGGCGCGCCACCAGCCCAGTCGCACCCTGGCCTCTGCTCCCGGATAACGACTCATAACCCCTCCGGTTTACGGGTCGGCAGTGTGAGCCGCTCACCGATGAGTGACTTGCCCGCTTTGCGCTTCTCTTCCCAGCCGAGCCGGTAGTGATGGCCAAGCTCCCCTTTGGCGAGCTGGCGCGGCACCACCTTGATGGCGGACTCCTCCAGCACGCAGGCATGCTCGCACTTGCCACAACCGGTGCAGATGTCGCTGTGCACTGTCGGCAAAAACATGGCGTGTTTGCCGGTGCGCGGGTTGCGCACCAGTTCGAGCGAGATGGCCTTGTCAATCAAGGGACAGACCCGGTAGCAAACATCGCAGCGCAGACCCAGATAGTTGAGGCAAGTCTCATGATCGATGAGCACAGCCACCCCCATTCGTGCCTGATCGATGTCGGTCATCCCCTGATCCAGGGCGCCGCTTGGGCAGGCCACCACGCAGGGGATGTCGTCACACATCTCGCATGGCATGGCGCGCGCCTGGAAATAAGGGGTGCCCGTGGTGACAGGTTCAAACAGCCGGGCAAGCTTGAGGGTATCGTAGGGACAGGCGTCGACGCAGAGCCCGCAGCGCACACAGGCACTGAGGAACTCGGCCTCGTCGAGGGCTGCCGGCGGACGCAGTGCCTGGGCGGGCACCGCCGCTGCCTGCTGACGCGCCATTCCGCCCAGACCGACACCAAGCAGGCCCACACCGCAGGCTCCCTTGGCCATGTCGGCCAGAAACTGGCGGCGACTACGACTCATCTCGCGCTCCCCGCCTTACGCCTTGACGACCTTGACGGCGCACTTCTTGTAATCCGTCTCTTTGGAGAGCGGATCCGTCGCATCCAGGGTCAACTTGTTGACCAGCTGGCTTGCGTCAAAGAAGGGCATGAACACCAGGCCTTTGGGCGGACGGTTGCGACCACGGGTCTCGACCCGTGTCTTCACCTCGCCACGGCGAGAGGAGACGATTACCTCTTCGCCACGGCGTACGCCACGGGCCTTGGCATCTTCCGGGTGCATGAAGAGCACCGCATCCGGGAAGGCGCGATAGAGCTCGGGCACCCGACGGGTCATGGTGCCTGTGTGCCAGTGCTCCAGCACACGACCGGTGGAGAGCCACATGTCGTACTCTTTGTCCGGCGCCTCGGCGGCCGGCTCGTAAGGCAGTGCGAATATAACGGCGCGGCCATCGGGCTTGCCGTAGAAACGCACCCCCTCGCCCGCCTTCACGTAAGGGTCGAACCCTTCGCGATAGCGCCACAGCGTCTCCTTGCCATCCACTACCGGCCAGCGCAGACCGCGCGCCTCATGGTACTGATCGAACGGCGCCAGATCGTGACCATGGCCACGGCCGAAAGTGGCGTACTCCTCGAACAGCCCCTTCTGGACGTAAAAACCGAAGGACTCGGACTCGTCATTGAACTCGCCCTTGCTCTGCTCTTTGGGGAACTGATCGACCTGGCCGTTGGCGTAGAGCACATCGAACAGTGTCTTGCCCTTGAGTTCAGGTTGTTTGGCGATAAGCTCCGCCGGCCATACTTCCTCGACCTTGAAGCGCTTGGCGAATTCCATCAGCTGCCACAGATCGGACTTGGCCCCTTCCGGCGGCTTG
The DNA here is from genome assembly GCF_057318915.1 of Aeromonas sp. TS_SC_11. Lineage (NCBI taxonomy): Bacteria > Pseudomonadati > Pseudomonadota > Gammaproteobacteria > Aeromonadales > Aeromonadaceae > Aeromonas > Aeromonas sp. TS_SC_11. The sequence goes on along the minus strand of NZ_CM170470.1, from coordinate 2,840,423 downwards.
ACCTGCTGGTGCCAGAACTGGGTGCGACGCTCGGCATTGCCGTAGGCACCCTCTTTCTCCACCCACATGGCGGTGGGCAGAATAAGATCAGCCGCTTGCGCCGTGACGGTCGGGTAAGGGTCGGACACCACGATGAAGTTGGCCGGGTTGCGATAACCGGGCAGCGCTTCTTCGTTCATGTTGGGGCCGGCCTGCATGTTGTTGTTGCACATCACCCAGTAGGCGTTGAGCTTGCCATCTTTGAGCATGCGGTTTTGCAGCACGGCGTGATACCCCACCTGCTCAGGGATAGTGCCTTCCGGCAGTTTCCAGATCTTCTCGGCGATGGCGCGGTGCTTGGGATCAGTCACGACCATGTCGGCGGGCAGGCGGTGGGCAAAGGTGCCGACTTCCCGCGCGGTACCGCAGGCAGAGGGCTGGCCGGTCAGGGAGAAGGGACCACTGCCCGGAGTGGAGATCTTGCCGGTCAGCAGGTGGATGTTGTAGCAGAGGTTGTTGGCCCAGACCCCACGGGTGTGCTGGTTGAAGCCCATGGTCCAGTAGGAGACCACCTTCTTGCTCGGGTCGGCATAGAGCTGAGCCAGTTTTTCCAGCTTCTCTTTCGACACGCCACTGAGCTTGGAGACAGACTCCAGGTCGTAGTCCGCCACGAACTTGGCGAAGTCATCGAAACTCATCGGCGTGGAGTCGCCATTGCCGGGATTTTTGGCCCTGGCTTCGGTCGGGTGCGTCGGACGCAGGCCATAGCCAATGTCGTTGGTGCCCTTGCGGAACTGGGTGTGCTTGTTGACGAACTCCCAGTTCACTTTGTCGTTCTGGATGATGTAGTTGGCGACGTAGTTGAGGATCGCCAGATCGGTCTGGGGCGTGAACACCATGCCGTTGTCTGCCAGTTCGAAGCTGCGGTGCTCGAAGGTAGAGAGCACATGCACCTGCACATCCGGGTTGGAGAGGCGACGATCGGACATCCGTGACCAGAGAATGGGGTGCATCTCGGCCATGTTGGATCCCCACAACACGAAGGCATCAGCTTGCTCGATGTCGTCATAGCAACCCATGGGCTCATCCATGCCGAAGGTACGCATGAAGCCAACCACGGCGGATGCCATGCAGTGACGAGCGTTGGGATCCAGGTTGTTGGTACGAAAACCCGCCTTCATCAACTTGGCGGCGGCGTAGCCTTCCCACACAGTCCACTGACCGGAGCCGAACATGCCGACGGCGGTGGGGCCCTTCTCTTTCAGGGTCGCCTTGAACTTCTCGGCCATGATGTCGAATGCCTGATCCCAGCTGACGGGGGCAAAGTCACCATTCTTGTCGAACTTGCCATTGGTCATGCGCAGCATGGGCTGGGTCAGACGATCCTCGCCATACATGATTTTGGAGAGAAAGTAGCCCTTGATACAGTTGAGGCCACGGTTGACCGGCGCATCCGGGTCACCCTGGGTCGCCACGACACGTCCATCCTGGGAACCCACCAGCACGGAACAGCCGGTACCGCAGAAGCGGCAAGGGGCTTTATCCCACTTGATGGCGGTCTTGTCGGTACTGGTGATCAGGTTCGCCGCCAGGGTGGGGGCACTGACACCGGCCACGGCTGCGGCAGCTGCCACCGCGTTGGCCTTCATAAAGTCGCGTCGACTCAGCTTCATGACATCTCCTCGCATTGCGTAATCACATCAATGACAGCCATTGTGACGAGCCGCGCTGGCTCAGCTTCATGGCGCTTTATTGCTTTTATCGGGCATCGTGAACCTCGCGGCTCCGGCCTCACGGCGTTTCTATTCCTTGCATTCGACATCGAGATCATCGAACTGGTGGTAAATCAAGGCGGCGGACAACACTCCCGGCATTGCCTGTATCGCATCAATGGCTGACATCATACGGAGTCCCGCTGGCTCAGCTTCATGGCGCTTTATTCTTTGCATTCGACATCGAAATCATCGAACTGGTGATAAATCAAGGCGGCGGACAGTACGCCCGGCATTGCCTGTATCGCATCAATGGCTGACATGATGGGGCGCTGGCTGGGACCTTCCAGCGTCACCACCAGCTTGCCCTCGTCGCTGACAGCGTGGACCTCGGCCCCTTCAAGGGTCGCAATCTGCTGCGCGAGCTGGTGACGAAAGGGAGGTTGGGTCAGCACCACCAGGCTCGATACATGGAACTCTTGGTTCATTGTGGCTCCTGCTTCACACATACATGATTCATGTTGGAGCCTCGGATCTGGGCGCACCCACCCGGATGCTGCCCACCGGGCAATCCATCACGCAGGCGCCACAACCGGTACACGAGGCGGTATCTATGCTGGGAGTCGGCACGCGGCCCAGCATGGGAGAAAAGCGGATCGCACGGGTTTCGCAGCTGTCCTGGCAGCGCTGGCAAAAGACCTGCGCACTGGCCAGACAGTTGGCTTCAATATGGGCTATGTATTGCCAGGGCGCCTCCGTCACGGAACGAAATACCGGCGCCTTGCAGGCTGTGACGCAGTCACCGCAGAAGGTGCACTCACCGCGCAGGAAGTCCACCGCAGGGAAACCACCGTCACCCTTGATGAGGATCTGCTCCGGACAGGCCGTCAGACAGTCACCACAACGGGTGCAGTCGGCCACAAAATCGGGCCAGGCGACGGACCAGGGCAACTGCACCTGAGGCTCGCTCGATGTCAGGCGTCCCCGAAACAAACCACGACGTGACAGGTTGACCCTATCCGGCATATCGACTCCTTCCTGGTGGTAACGTCTGGTGCCATATAGCGCACAAGCGAGTCTCATGACAGGCATTTTCAATACCTATTATAAGAGTGGGTGTATATTGCGGCCCTGACAAGTTCAGGGATATACCACCAGGGAGATAAACAGGGGGGATTATTGCGCTGGATCAAACCCTTGGCGCAGGAACAAAGAATGGGGGCAGGTCAAAATACCCCCATTTGAGGATTGCTTATTAATCGATGGCTATTTTTGCGGAGGGGTTGGCGGCTTAACCGCCGATGGAAGCCAGATGAGGGGTCATACCGGCATTCCCCTCATGCAACCTGTGAGTGGCCGCCTTACCGATGAGGGCCTGACGAATGCGCTGTTGCAACGCATCCTGCTGGCTGTCGGTTGACAGCAAGTCACGCAGTTCCACCCCGTTATCACCGAACAGACACAGGTGCAGCTTGCCCACCGAGGAGACCCTCAACCGGTTGCAGCCGGCGCAGAAATCCTTGCTGTAGGGCATGATGAGCCCCACGCCCCCCAACGACGCCGGATGCATGAATACCTGCGCCGGACCGTCATCAGTACCGCGCAACTGCTGTACCCAGCCGCCATCCAGCAGCCGCTGCTTGATGAGCTCGCCGCTGGCGTGGTGGTCACGAAACAGGGTGTCCATCTCGCCGGTCTGCATCAATTCGATGAAACGCAACTCGATGGGCTTGTGCCTGATCCAGGCCAGAAACGCATCCAGCTGATGGTCATTGAGCCCCTTGAGCAGCACCGCATTGATCTTCACCGATTTGAAGCCGGCGGCCAGCGCCGCCTCAATGCCATCCATCACCTCCGCCAGCTTGTTCTCACCGGTTATCTGGTGAAACTGGCGGGGATCCAGGCTGTCGACGCTGACATTGAGGGCGGTGAGGCCCGCATCGAACCACTCCCTGGCCCGCTCTTTCAAGCGATAGCCATTGGTGGTCATGGCTACCTTTTCGATACCCGGGGTATTGGCCACTGTCTCTATGATGGCGGTGAAATCACGGCGCAGTGACGGCTCTCCCCCGGTCAGACGCACCTTGCGGGTGCCCATGGCGGCAAAGCCGGAGACAATACGGCGGATCTCATCGAGAGACAGGAACGACTTTCTACCCTCGGGACGATAACCGTCGGGCAAACAGTAGGTACAACGAAAATTGCACACGTCGGTAACCGACAGGCGCAAATAGTAGAAACGACGGGAAAAACCATCTTGCAGTGGGAACATAAACACCTTTCCAAATACGGGAGGCCAGGGCATTTCTTTCCTGACCCTTACAGCTCGAACATCGGCTGACGGCGGCTTTCCCCTATCCCAAGGACTTAGGCAAAACAGCTCGGAGTTCATCTAGTTTTTCGATGCTAGCACAAGTTGGAGTACACTCCCACGCAACTTTATGGGGTTATTGCCAGAGGTCGAGGACGCCAGCCAGCATGGGAAAATGGTTCAAAGTACATTCGGTCAGCAGCGCCATCGGGCGTTCCATGGTGCTTATTCTGTTCATGGCGAGCCTGATCGCCGTCGTGGCCATGGTGACCCTGTTCTACTCGGTGCCCGATGCCAAGGCGATCAACCTGTCGGGTTCGCTGCGGATGCAGGCCTATCGCATGGCCTATGAAATAGAGCAGGGCCAGCCAGTGCTGGGGCGGCTCGATCAGTTCGAACAGACCCTGCATGCACGCGAGCTGCAAGAGACACAGCGTTGGATTACTCCAGCCTCCCTGCGCCGAACCTATGGCGAGGTATTGCTGCAATGGCAGATGATGCGCGAGCACATCGAGAACGCCACCCCCAAACGCTACACCGACAATGCGGAACAGTTTGTCGCGGCCATCGATGATTTCGTCAATCAGATGCAGTACCACGTGGAGTTCAAGGTGCGCATGCTGGCATTGGCGGAGGGGCTGGGCCTGCTCTCCATCATCACCATCGCCTGGTTTACCGTACGCTTCACCCGTCAGCAGGTGGTGGCACCGCTCAACCAGCTGGTCTATTGCGCCCGCCAGATCCAGCGCCAGGAGTTCGATCTCACCCTGCCTCCCCATTGCGAGAATGAACTGGGAGAATTGTCGGCTGCCTTCGTCACCATGGCAGATGAGCTCGGCAAGCTCTATCGGGAGCTGGAGAGCAAGGTAGAAGAGAAAACGGCCAAGCTGCAACAGGCCAACGACACCCTCTCCTTTCTCTATTCCACCGCCCAGAAGCTGCATGCGGCGCCGCTGAGTCGGCGCACTCTGCTCAAACTGCTGGAGCGGGCCGCGGCCCATCAGCACATAGACCATATCCGGCTGACCCGCTTTGAACACAACGCCATGCCGGACTACATCACAGGCCGCAAGGGCTGGCCAGGCGATCTCGACTCAGTGGTGAGCTTTCATCTGCAGATGGATGAGCAGGAGTACGGCCGGCTCGACATGATAAGCACTCACCCCATCGACGAGCGGCTGATGAAAAACTTCTCCATGCTGCTGGCCCAGGTGCTGCACAAGGATCAGACCCTGCTGCAACATCAACGGCTGTTGCTGATGGAAGAGAGAGCCGTCATCGCCCGCGAGCTGCACGACTCGCTGGCCCAGGCGCTCTCTTACCTCAAGATCCAGTCCACTCTGCTCAAACGCTCTTTTGCCAAGGGCGATACCGCCAAGGCAGAAGCGGCGATGCAGCAGATCGACGAGGGACTCAGCAGCGCCTACACCCAGCTGCGCGAGCTGCTGGGCACTTTCCGCCTCAGCATCGGCGATGCCAATCTGGGGGAAGCCATCAAGGTAATGCTGGAGCAGCTCAAGCCTCAGACTCAGGCCGAGTTCAGGCTCCATTACGGTCTTGCTGATACGGATCTTGAAGCGGGTCAGCACATTCATATTCTGCAGCTGATCCGTGAGGCAGTGCTCAATGCCATCAAACATGCCAGCGCGCAAGTGATTGATGTTAGCTGTGAGACCCTCGCCGATGGTAACATTCAGGTTCAGATTTCAGATGACGGTGTTGGAATAGGGATCGCAAGCTCGGCGGTCAACCACTATGGCCTCAGCATCATGAATGAGCGTGCCAGCAAGCTGCATGGTCTGCTGACCATCAGCGAACAGCCGCCCAGAGGCACCTGCGTACATCTGACCTTTCCCACCAGCCTAACAAGAGATGCCTGATGGACGAGATGAAATATAGTGTTCTGGTCGTGGATGACCATCCCCTCATGCGTAAAGGGATTGTGCAACTGCTGGCCCTGGAAGAGAACATAGAGGTGATTGGCGAGGCATCCAACGGCACTGATGCCGTCGCCATGGCCAAAGAGTCCGAACCGGATCTGATCCTGCTCGATCTCAACATGAAGGGGCTCTCCGGTCTGGATACCCTAAAGGCGCTGCGCACCGAGGAAGTCACCTCCCGCGTGGTGATCCTGACCGTCTCCGACGCTCGCCAGGACGTAGTCGCCCTGCTCAAGGCCGGCGCCGATGGCTACCTGCTGAAAGATACCGAGCCAGAGATGTTGCTGGCCCAGCTGGCAGACGTGATGACCGGCAAACAGATCCTGAGCGAGCCGCTGCGTCCCTACCTCGAGAACATCTACGAGCTGGACCACCTGCAACAGAAGCTGGAAAGCTTAACGCGTCGCGAAATGCAAATCCTGCGCGAAATTGCAAAGGGCCTCTCCAACAAACAGGTCGCTTCCGTGCTTCATATCTCCGAAGGCACGGTCAAGGTTCACGTCAAGAGCCTGCTGAAGAAACTTGAGGCGCAAAGTCGCGTGGAAGCGGCTGTCATGTACCTGGAGCAGCGCAACTAACGCGCGCGGGCAGAGCATGCAACCGAGCGCCTTGTTGCGCTCTATATTCATGCCTTGACAAGACTGAGAAAAAACCAAAGCCCCGCATCGTCGGGGCTTTCCTTATCTGCGCTAAATTTGCCCGAATCTGCCATCTGCGCTAAATCCGCCCGAAACCGGGCCTGCCACCCTTTGCCTCTGCAAGAAGCAAGATGGACGACCACATAATCCCGCTTGTGTGGAAGCGGGAGTCACCCGCCGATTCACCACATCCGTCACTGCGACACACTTCTATCTTCTCGTGCCCGAACAGGGCTCCCCTGCCTGCTCGCACCTTGCACTCAGGCCAGCGGCGCGGCTCACAAGCCGCCGCAACGGCCATGCGCATTTTGCACTTGGCTCTTTGCAAGATGCGATGCGCTTCAATTCAGGACGCGAAGAGAGTGGGGACCGAGTAACCAGGAACCGGCCGTATTCAGCTGACTACGGGGTCACGTCAGCAGAAAATATAAAAACATAAACCACTGATTATTAATAAATTTAACCCTAAAGCCGGATACTGACGCCCCCATTCTGGGGCTTTTATCATCCTCTGGCACAGTCGCTGCATTGTCCTATTCAGCAACTACTCAATGGAGGACGGAACATGAAACTTCAACCTTTGGCATTGTTCCCCTTGCCTTCCCACATACTGCCTGGTGGCAAGCTTCCGCTGCGTTTGTTTGAACCGCGCCACCTGCAGATGCTCAAAGAGTCATTCATCAATGACCAGGGGTTCGGCATAGTGATGGAAGAGGCGACCACCACGGGTAAATCCGGGCGGATCCTGCCGGTCGGTACCCGGGTCAAGGTGACCGATTTTTATACCCTGAATGATGGTCTGCTCGGCGTCACTGTGCTCGGCATGGAACGCTTCTGCATTCATGAGATGGAAACGGACGAGATGGGATTGCGCCGTGCCAGGGTCGAAGCCCTGCCGAACTGGCCAAGCGCCCATTCAGACTTCAGTGACAAGCCGCTGGTCACCCGGCTGCGGGAAGTGTTCGAGCAGTATCCCGAGCTCGATGAGCTCTATCCGGACAAGCAGTTTGACGATGCGGCCTGGCTCTGCCAACGCTGGCTCGAGATCCTGCCCATGCCGATCTATGAAAAACAGATGTTGATTGCCAAACAAAATAGCGAAGCGGCTCGTCAATTCTTGCGCCGACTGATCGCACAGTGAGTCAAAGAGTCTTTGCAAAATGCGAATATTCCCACAATGAAAATAACAATTTCGCATTTTGCAAACAGCGGATAGCAATAAAAACAGACAATACCGCTGCAAGCCGCATAAACAGGTTCTGAAAAAGTTGGCACGACTTTTTCATATAGAACAGTACAACCCGATTTATCCCGTGCTCTCTTCAGTATTTGCTGAAGAATTGGTCAACCACCCAGGTTGACCATTTTTTTTATCTGCGATCCGGCAGTTCGGGATGAAAATAGCGTTGCAGGCACTCTCTCAGCCGCATCAGGCTGATGGGTTTGGCCAGAAAGTCATCCATTCCCTGAGCCAGACAACGAGCCCTGTCTTCGGCCATGGCATTGGCAGTCAAGGCGACGATGGGCATCTTGCAGCCCAGCTCCCGCAGGCGGCGAGTCGCCTCCAATCCATCCATCTGCGGCATCCGCATATCCATCAGGATGAGATCCGGCTTTTGCTCCGCCACCTGGGCCAGCGCCTCCAGACCATTGGCCGCCAGCCGTACCCGGGTCACCAGTTTTTGCAGCATGAGCGAGACCACCAGCTGGTTGACCGGGCTGTCTTCCACCACCAGCACATCCAGATCCTGAATGGGCAGTTGATCCGGCTCGGGCCGGCTGCTGCACTCGCATGGCAGCGCCATGCCGGGCAGATCGAACCAGAAGCAGCTGCCCTGACCAGGGGCACTCTGCAATCGGATCTCGCCACCCATCAGCTCCACCAGCCGTTTGCTGATGGCCAGCCCCAGGCCGGTGCCGGAGAAACGGCGGGTCGCCGAGCTGTCGACCTGAGAGAAAGGCTCGAACAGGAGCGCCTGATCTTCGGCCGAGATACCGATGCCGGTGTCGGTGACCGAGACTCGCAGCCGCTCATGGCGCCAACCCAGTTGCAAGGATACGCTGCCCTGACTGGTGAACTTCACCGCATTGCCGAGCAGGTTGCTAATGACCTGTGACAGGCGAACCGGATCCCCCTGCAACTGGGGAGGCACCGCCTCATCCACCAGCCAGCGCAGGATAATCCCCTTGCTACTGGCACGCGCTTGCAGCGGCTCGATCAGGGATTGGCACAGCTGGGTCGGGTGCAGGGTCTCGCAATGAAATTCCAGGGTATGGGATTCGATTTTCGAGAAGTCGAGCACATCGTCGATGATGGTTTGCAGCAGGCGTGCCGAGTGGGTGGCATGTCCCAGCAGGGTCTGCTGCTGGGGTTCAAGCTGGGCGTGCTGCAACAGGTCCAGCATGCCCAGCACCGCATTCATGGGGGAACGAATTTCGTGGGTCATCATGGCCAGGAACTGCGACTTGGCGCGGTTGGCTGCCTCGGCCTCATCTCGCGCCCGTGCCAATTCCTGCTCGCGGCGGATCTGGTTGCCCACATCCCGCGCAGTCCCCCGATAGCCGATGAATACACCGGCGGCATCGAAGCAGGGCTCGGCGTTGATCTCCATCCAGCAAGGGCCCTTGACCAAGCTGACCTGGGCCCGTACCGCCCGCACCGGCAGATGCAGCGCGATGAGACGACGGTACTTGCCCCATTCGGGATCCCGTCTGTCATAGGCGTAATCGTAGAGGCTCTGGCCGGGCTGATGCACCAGCACGTCCCCGTGATAGCCGGGCGCCGACACATAGCTGAGCCTGTGCTCTGTGTCCGTCTCCCAGAACCAGTCGGAGGCCATGCCAGCAAAGCTGCGAAAACGCTGTTCGCTGGTCTGCAACGCCAGGGTCTTGAGTTCAACCTGTTCTTGCAACCGGGCACGATAGGCGATGTTGACCAAGGCCTGGGAGATGAGCGGGCGGCAGCGCTGCATCGCGGCCTTGCTCTTGAGATCGAAGGTACCCATGACGGCGTGACGGCAGATGAGAACACCGGAGAAACCGGGGGCGCGCAGCCCCGTCATCATGACGCTGGCCCAGCCGGATACGTGGGCCAGCGGCGCCAGCTCAGGCAATTGGGTCGGATCATAGATGACCAGTGTTTCCCCCTCGATGGCGCGGGAGAAGAGGGGTGTCAGCTGCCAGTCCCGACCCACTTCGCCATCCTGGGTACTGAGGTGAGTGACGCCGACATCCCCCTCCCAAGCCACCACGTCTGCATGTTCGAAACCGATAAAGGGCTTGAGCACCTGGATCAGGCTGTCCAGCACCTGCTCCAGGGTCTGGGCATCGGCCAGCGTAGCCACGCCACACAGCAGGGTCTGCGACTCCTGGCGATATTTGGCCTCGCGTTCCCGACAACGCACCAGCTCCACCAGCGTGGTCTGCAGCTTGTCCCCGAGGGCTTCCAGTTCGGTATTACCTATCATCTTGTTTCCAGCGCCATATATCAGCTGTCGAGGAAGATCACGCTCGATACCATCAGGTTGCCGTGTGCCAGCTCACCGTGGGGTAAACGCCCCTGCTCACCGAAGGTAAACGGGGTAATGAAGGGGATATCCCCCAACCGTGTGTGAAATTGGTCGACGAATTGGCATAAGCTATCACCAAGAGCCAAGCGACAACCAGCACAAAAAATCACTAGGGCCCCGAACGGCCGCATCTCTGTGGTCATGCCGTATTCTGGTTCGATGCGGGTCGCGTTCAGACTCCGCTGCAACAGCCCCTCCTGGCTGCTGTACATCAGCAGCAATTTCTCCCCGATCTGGGTATCGGTAAAGAGGCGCAAACCGCCCCCTTCTGTCACCGCCTCCGGGTGGGAGAGCTTGTAGTAGGGCATATCGTCCAGAGTGCCCACCTGACGAGCCAGCGGCGAGAGCGTTGTCTCCCGCAGTATGGGCCCCACAGGCCAGGGCGTGGTTCGTCCAATCCAGCGGGCATAGACCTCGGCGGCAGGCGCATGATCAATGGTGAGGATCTCCCGTCCTGCCAGGGCGGTAATGGTGCCACGATGCTCGGTAGGGATATAGCTGGAGTGGAACTGGAACGCCAGCTGGCACTCAGGATAGAGCACGGCCAGCGCGACGCCCTCGCGGGCACTGCCCTCATCCCAGCACAGCTGCCAGTCACCGCCGACGCTGTTGTCCGCCGCCGAGCCCCCCACGACAGGGACGGTCGTGCCCAGCTCGGCTTCGATGTTGGCAAGCATCGCCTCCTCCTGACCCGGGCTGGCGTGCAACAAGATGAGCTGGGGCAATTCACCTGGACGCCCGCCATCGGCGATGGCACTGCGCAGCAACTGGCGTACATCCACGTCATCCCCCGTCTGCCCTGCCACCCCGTAGGCGCCCTTGTCATCATAGAGAGCCGCCACCGCCAGCCCGAACCCCTGACGAGCATGGTGCCCTGTCTGGGTCATGACACCGCCGCAGGAGCTGCAACCTATCAGTCGAGTGGTTGGAAACTGCTGTTTGAGGTGGCGACGCAGTTCCTCGGCATCGTGGGCTTGGGTAAAATAGACCAATAACAGCGAAGGGGAATGGGGTGCTTGAGCGAGCAGCCGCTCACTGACCTGCCGCGCAGCCAGCAGGGAGGTCTCTTCAAGAGAGTGAGCCGTCAGAAAGTTCAACACCATCTCCTAGTTGTTCATGATGTGCTGGAGGTAAGCAAAAATCATACCTTAATCAAACAATTATCCCGTTTCGTCGGCTAGAATGGCCCTCGATTGAGCCCAACCACAGGACAGCTGCATGTGGCAGAAAAATATCAATGACTTTGACCGGGTCGTCGCCATCGGTGGTGGCCACGGCATGGGCCGTGTGCTCTCCTCACTCTCGTTTCTCGGCCAGCGCCTGACCGGTATCGTCGCCACCACGGACGACGGCGGATCCACAGGACGGCTGCGCAAGAGCCAGGAGTGCATCGCCTGGGGAGATCTGCGCAACTGCCTCAATCAACTGGTCACCGACCCCAGTATTGGCAGCCTGCTGTTCGAATACCGCTTCGCCGGCCGCGGCGAGCTGGCCGGCCACAACCTCGGCAATCTGATGCTGCTGGCGCTCGATAACCTCTGCGTACGCCCTCTTGATGCTATCAAGCTCATCAGTGACATGCTGAAAATAGAGTCACAATTGTTACCCATGTCAGAATTTCCCACCGATCTGTGTGCCCACACCGTCTGTGGCAACCAGATCCTGGGAGAGGTCTCCATCGATCAACTCGATACGCCTCCCCTCTCCCTGAGCCTGAGCCCGGAAGTGCCGGCGACCCGCGAGGCGGTGCAAGCCCTGGCTCAGGCCGACATGATCATCCTCGGACCCGGCAGCTTCCTCACCTCCATCATGCCGCCCCTGCTGCTGGCCGAAGTGGCACAAGCCATCAACGAGAGCGATGCCATGCTGGTGTTCATCTGCAATCTGGTGGCCGAAAATGGCCCTGCCAGCCAGTTGAGTCTGCTCAATCAATGGCGCTGGCTGGAATCACGGGTCGGTGCAGGCCGTGTCGATGCCATTCTGGCGCCAGCAGGGGAATATCCTGTCGAGCTGGCCAGCCAGCTGATCCAGGCCGAACTGGGTGAGGCTGACCTCCCCCATCGCCACGATCGGCTGAAACTAAAATTGGCGCTGGATAGGGTTATCCAGCAACTGATCAATCAACGCTAGTAACTAGCAAAGACGCGCAGCGATGAACACGGGGGTCACTGCGCAACAAGCTCAGTGATAGTTGGCAAGGTGGGAGAGGACCTGAGGCAGGGATTGCTCCAGCTGGGTCAGCAAGCGGGCAACCTCGTCGGCATCTTCGTGCTTGCAGGCCAGCTCCAGTGCCACCACCTGCTGATAGCTGAGCTGGGCACCATAGCTGCCGCAGGACGATTTCATGCTGTGGGCAAGCCGGGCCAGCGCGGGCCAGTCCCGCCGTTCATAGAGAGGCCTAAGCTGGGTGAGCTGCTCACCCACCTCCTCGATGAACACCGAGATCACCACCGGCATCATCTCCTGACCTATATCTTCCGCCAGCTGTCGCAGCACCTTCTGATCCAACCATTCCATCCCTCAGCCCTCTCTGGTGGTATTCAAACAGACCATACTATAGATGCCCGGCGTGACAGCGTCATCCCTCACCCATATTCACTTGCTGACCGGTAAACGGTGGAGAGAAGGAAAGTGTGATCGAGCTCTATTAATTCGGTGAGAGGCAGGCGTTATTGAAATATAAATATTGCCAATAAATTAACATTTAAATAACAATGAAGGCCGTGAGAATGATGCAGCTCAGCAACACTTCTCTCATCCCTTTTTGCCTGTATGGCTGCTGCGAAGAACCAGGGTAGGATTCTACCCTGGTATTTTTTTACATTTAAATCAGACGATTACCGAATCTAACTGCCGCATACTCGCTCACCAAGGCGAAACAGGCTGAACTCGCCGGGCGCCATTTTGACCCAATTTTCATTGCCAGTGAGCGGGCGGGTCGCCACCAGGGTGACCACGTCATCCGGGGTTGTCTCGCTCTGAAAATCGATGGCCACATCTTCATCCAGCAGCCGGGCCTCGCCAAACGGAGCACGCCGGGTGAGCCAGTGCAGGTTGTTGCTGCAATAGGTCATCACGAACTCCCCATCCGACAGCAGCATGTTGAATACCCCGAGTCCGCGCAATTCATCGCACAGGGTCGCCAGATAGCGAAACATGGCGGGGAAATTGGCGGGGCGCTTGGGATATTTCAGCTCCAGTCGGTTGAGCAACCAGCAAAAAGCATGTTCGCTGTCGGTGTCTCCCACCGGACGGTGCCGCCCGGTTGCAAGTCGCTTGTAGCCGGTCAGCTGGCCATTATGGGCAAAGGTCCAGTAGCGGCCCCACAGTTCACGGGTGAACGGATGGGTGTTTTCCAGCGACACGCAGCCGCGGTTCGCCTGCCGGATATGGCTGACCACGGCGCGACTCTTGATGGGCAACGCCTGTACCAGCTTGGCTATCGGCGACTGGGCACTGGGCTCGGGATCCTTGAAGGTGCGAAACCCCCTCCCCTCATAGAAGGTGATCCCCCAGCCATCCTTGTGTGGCCCCGTCTTGCCGCCGCGCAGCATCAGACCGGTAAAGCTGAAGCAGATATCGGTCGGCACATTGGCACTCATGCCGAGCAGTTCGCACATAACCAGCGGACTCCTTATTACTTGGCCATCTCTTTTTCGACCAACTGGATCAGGATATGAATCACCTTGATGTGCACTTCCTGAATGCGGTCGGCATAACCAAAGTGCGGCACCCGGATCTCGACATCGGCCATACCCGCCATCTTGCCACCATCCTTGCCGGTCAGCGCTATCACCTTCATGCCCTTGGCATGGGCGGCTTCAATGGCCTTGAGGATGTTGCCCGAATTGCCACTGGTGGAAATGCCGAGCAAGACGTCACCACGACGGCCGACCGCTTCCACATAACGGGAGAACACATAGTCGTAGCCAAAGTCGTTGGAGACGCAGGAGAGGTGGCTGGGATCGGAAATGGCAATACCGGCATAGCCTGGACGGTTCTCGCGATAACGGCCCGTCAGCTCCTCGGCAAAATGCATGGCATCGCAGTGGGAACCACCATTGCCACAGGAGAGCACCTTGCCTTCCTGTTTAAAGGAGTCTGCCAGCAGTTTGGCGGCTGCCTCTATGTTCTTCAGATTCTGCTCATCTGCCAGGAACGCCTGGAGCACGCCAGCAGCTTCGGTCAATTCATTGCGGATCAGTTCTTGGTACATGATGTCTCTTCCAAAATGTGGGCGGCGTCATTGTCGCACAAGCCAATCCAATCGTCGCCCCCCAGCCAGCCAAGATGCCGCCTGCAGGACGTTATGCCGCTCACAGCGTGAAGGTAACGAGCTTGTAAACAGCTTGATAAGTTTGTGCGTATGAATTACAACAGGGGCCATATCCAACAGGTCAGACCTCTGGATCAGTTAATCTACTGCTTAGCCAACTTCGGCAACTCATGCAAGGAGCGAAAAATGACGACGACCCTCACTCTGCTCGGGGTGATCCTGGTGATCGGCGCCATGGCTTATCGCCGGGCGTCTCTGTTCACATCCACGCTTGCCACGGCCGCCGCCTTGGTCGCTGGCACCCTCTATGGCCATGTCCCCCTGCTGGTGTGGGCACTGTTCGCCGTGATTGCCATCCCCCTCAACCTGGTGGATTTTCGCCGCAATCAGCTGACCAAGCCGCTGTTCAAGATCTACAAGTCGATCATGCCGGAGATGTCCCGCACCGAGAAGGAAGCCATCGAAGCCGGGACCACCTGGTGGGAAGCGGACCTGTTCGCCGGCAACCCGAACTGGAAGAAGCTGCACGCCATCCCGGTCAGCGTTCTATCAACCGAAGAGCAAGCCTTCATGGATGGCCCGGTTGAAAACGTCTGCCGCATGGTCAACGACTGGGAAGTGACTCACGAGCGGGCCGATCTCTCCCCCGAGGTGTGGCAATACCTGAAGGACAACAAGTTCTTCGCCATGATCATCAAGAAGAAATACGGTGGTCTGGAATTCTCCGCCTATGCCCAGTCCTGTGTGCTGCAAAAACTGTGTGGCGCCAGCGCCGTGCTGGCCTCCACAGTAGGCGTCCCCAACTCCCTCGGCCCGGGTGAACTGCTGCAACATTACGGCACCGATGAGCAAAAAGACCACTACCTGCCCCGCCTGGCGGTAGGCAAAGAGATCCCCTGCTTCGCCCTGACCAGCCCGGAAGCGGGTTCCGACGCCGGCTCCATTCCCGACTTCGGCATTATCTGCAAGGGTGAATGGGAAGGGGAAGAGGTGCTTGGCATGCGCCTGACCTGGAACAAGCGCTACATCACGCTCGCCCCTATTGCTACCGTGCTGGGTCTGGCCTTCAAGCTGCGCGACCCTGATCACCTGCTGGGTGACGAAGAGGAGCTGGGCATCACCTGTGCCCTGATCCCGACCCACATCAAAGGGGTCGAGATAGGCCGTCGTCACTTCCCGCTCAATGTGCCGTTCCAGAATGGTCCGACCCGTGGCGACAATGTGTTTGTACCGCTCGACTTCATCATAGGTGGCCCGGCCATGGCCGGTCAGGGCTGGCGCATGCTGGTCGAATGCCTCTCGGTTGGCCGCGGTATCACGTTGCCCTCCAACAGCACGGGCGGCGTCAAGATGCTGGCCCTGGCGACCGGCGCCTACAGCCGCATCCGCCGCCAGTTCAAGCTGCCCATCGGCAAGATGGAAGGCATTGAAGAGCCGCTGGCCCGTCTCGGTGGCAACGCCTACATAATGGGCGCTGCCGCCAACCTGACAGTGACCGGTATCGATCTGGGGGAAAAACCCTCGGTCATCTCCGCCATCGTCAAATACCACCTCACCGACCGTGCCCAGAAGTGCATCATAGATGCCATGGACATCCACGGCGGCAAGGCCATCTGCATGGGCCCGAACAACTATCTGGCCCGTGGCTATCAGGGTGCCCCGATCGCAGTGACAGTAGAAGGGGCCAACATCCTGACCCGCAGCATGATCATCTACGGTCAGGGCGCCATCCGCTGCCACCCCTATGTCCTGCCGGAGATGCTGGCAGCCAGCCATCCGGACAAGGAGCAAGCGCTGAAGGATTTCGACAAGGCCATGTTCAGCCACGTCGGTTTTGCCATCAGCAACCTGGTGCGCAGTTTCTGGCTGGGCTTGACCGGTGCTCGCTTCGCCGCAGCCCCTTACAAGGATCAGACCAAGGGCTATTACCAGCAGCTCTCCCGCCTCTCGGCCAACCTGGCCTTCCTGTCAGACATGGCCATGGGCACCCTGGGCGGCGAGCTCAAGCGCAAGGAGCGTGTCTCCGCTCGCCTGGGCGACGTGTTGAGTCAGCTCTACCTCGCCTCAAGTGCCCTCAAGCGCTATCAGGATGAGGGTCGTCAGCAGGCGGATCTGCCACTGCTGCACTGGGCACTGCAAGATGCGATGTTCAAGGCGCAAGAGGCGATCGACGAGCTGTTGCGCAACTTCCCGAACCGCTGGATTGGCCTTGCGCTGCGCGTCATAGTGCTGCCGCTGGGTCGTGACATGAAGCGCCCGAGCGACAAGCTGGACCAGCAAGTGGCCCGCCTGCTGCAAACGCCGAGCGAAACTCGCAGCCGACTGGCACAGGGTCAATACCTGACCCGCGAAGAGGGCAACCCCTTCGGCTTGCTGGAACAGGCGCTGGATGACGTGCTGGCAGCCGAACCGCTGTTTGACAAAGTATGCAAAGCTGACGGTATCAAGCGTCTGTTTATGCAACTGGACAAAGTGGCGGATGCGGGTCTGGCGCTCGGTGTGCTCAACCAGAATGAGGCCGACTTGCTGCGTCGCGCCGAAGAGAGCCGCCTGCGAACCATCAACGTCGATGATTTTGATCCCATCGACCTGGTTGCCAACAAGACCCTGTTCGAACCATCGGCCTATCACAGAGCAGCCTGATACGCAGAAAACGAACCTGACGCCTCCCATGTGGAGGCGTTTTTTATGGACCTGGATCACGATGACAACAAAGAGATTTCACAGATCAAATTTTATTTCTCAATAAGTTTCCTATCCTTAGTGAAGCAGTTAATGTAAGCACAGGATCCCAAACAGGATTGCATGATGGATGACCAAATCCTGATTATTGACGATGACGATCTGCCCCTTCAGGAACAGCAGCAAGCTGGATGGAAGGTGATGATTGTGGATGATGAGCCCGAAGTGCATCGCATCACCAAGATCACCCTGAGCAAGTTTGAATTCGATAACAAACCCATTGAATTTTTGCATGCTTATTCAGCTGCCAAGGCCAAGGAGTTGCTCGCCAAGACCCCGGACGTAGCCTTGTTGCTGCTAGACGTGGTCATGGAAGTCGATCACGCCGGTCTCGATGTGGTCAAATTCGTGCGCGAAGATCTGCAAAACAAGATGGTGCGCATCGTGCTGCGAACCGGGCAACCGGGGCAAGCGCCGGAAGATGATGTGGTCACCAACTACGACATCAACGATTACAAGGACAAGACAGAGCTCACCTCCCAGAAGCTGCGCACCCTGCTGCGGGCCAGCCTGCGTTCGTACCGAGACATCCGCACCCTGGAGAGCAATCGCCAAGGGCTGGAAAAGGTCATTGAGGCTTCCAAGGGGATCTTCGAAAAACGGGCGCTACGCCAGTTTGTCGAGGGCGCGCAGGAACAGCTCAGCGCTCTGCTCAATCTGGAAGAGTCCCAGATCTATGACGTGAAGCAGCTTGCCTATGAGGTGAGGGATCAGATCCTGGAGCCTCTGCTGCCTGGCCATCCGTCCGTGCGACTTATCGATGCTCCTGCTATTTTGCGTCAGGCCATGACCAATCGCGCCAACGTCTATGATGGCAACCAGATGGTGCTCTACTGTCAGAACCCCCGCCATCACCTGTTGTTTCACATCGAAACCACCCGTCAGCTCAGCCAGATGGACATGGGGTTGCTGAGCCTGTTTACCGAAAACATCATAGTGGCGCTGGAGAACATCCGGCTCAACGAGGTGATTGCAGATAACCAGCGCGAGATCATCTATCGCATCGGCGAGCTGGTGGAAACCCGCTCCAAGGAGTCCGGCCTGCACGTCAAACGGGTCGCCCTCTACACTGAGCTGCTCTGCCAGCTGCTCGGCATGAGCGAGGAGCAGAGCGAGCTCATCAAGCGCGCCTCTCCCCTGCACGATATCGGCAAGGTCGGGGTCCCGGATGCCATCTTGCACAAGCCAGGCAAACTGACCCCGGAAGAGTGGGAGATCATGAAAACCCATGCCCAACTGGGGCAGGACATGCTCTCCGGCAGCGACCTGGCCCTGTTCCAGATAGGCGCCACCATAGCCGGTAACCACCACGAAAAGTGGAATGGCAGCGGTTATCCCCGCGGTCTCAAGGGAGACGATATTCCGTTGGAGGGACGAGTCGTGGCGCTGGCCGATGTGTTTGATGCTCTCGGGTCGGATCGCTGCTACAAGAAGGCGTGGCCGCTGGACAAGGTACTGGCGCTGATAGAAGAAGAGAAGGGACAGCACTTCGATCCCCAACTGGTGGAGCTGATGCTGGCCAATCTGGACAAGTTCCTCGAGATCCGCGATCAGCACAAGGATATCTACGTCGGGGATCATTGACCCCTTTCACACCCGTGCACCAACTGCCGCATATAAAAAAGCCGCCTCAACAGGCGGCTTTTTAGTGAAGGCCTGCTCGTTACTGTTCGGGCAGGTTCAGGTCCAGCTTGGCCTCGGGTTTGGCCCCTTCGCTTTCGGCCTTGTGCGCGGCCATCGCTTTCTTCATCGCACGGCGCTTTTGCAGCAAGATGAATCCCACCCCGCCGAGCAGGACAACCAGTATCCCAGCCCCGCCTAGCAACCATATCAACCAGCCGCTGCTCTCTTTCTCCTCAAATTTGACCTGGGTCGGTACCGCAACCGATGCCACAGGTGTAACCGGAGGGGGGGCCGCCTGCACGGGGAAAATATTGAACGATTTGACCGGCAGTATGACCTGGATCTCGCGGCCCAACCGGGTTGTCCCAAACAGAGTCGCACTCACCTCATACTGACCAACCGCCTTGAGCGCCGACAGATCCACTTCGACTTTGAACCCGGTTGCCACAGCACTGAAAGGCAGACTCTCATTGGTCGTGTTCATCGCCTTGCCTTTGACGACCACGGAGGCGGGATCCAGCTCATCGCCGTCGATCAAAAAAGAGAGCCGGGCACCAACCTCTTGTGACGGGGGCGTCAAGGTGAAGTTGACGGGGAGCGGATAGACAAGGACATCCTGAGACCTGGCCCGGGAGAAGACCTGATTGCCGGTGCTGTACAAAGCCCGATACTTGCCGGCTGGAACATCGAGCAGAGCCTCGGCGGTCATGACGCCATCTCCCGGCACCTCGTCGAGCCCCTTGCCATCATCAAGGTAGTGGCCAAGCACTTCATCCAGAATGGGCTCACCCTGCTGGGTATCATCGTTGAAACGCTGCAACTTCACCGTCATGCCGAGATCCGTGAGGTAATACCCGTCTTTGGGCGGCGCATCGTCAATCAACAGCCAGGATTTGAGTTTGATCACCTCCCCTTGATAGAGCTGGGTCGGCAACAGCTCGGTTTCAAGCTTGATGTTCGACAGGATCCGCACCCGATTGTCAGGGTCTACCTCGCCGATGGCCTGCCAAGGACCCGGCATGGGATCACGAATGGTGATGAGATCATGATCCTTGAGCGCCAGCCAGCCCACCTCGGGTGGTGTGACCTTGCCGACATAGAGCTTGCTGCCATCGGGACGCACCAGTATCACGGAGGAGGTGCCCGGCTTGCGCGTCACGATGAAGGTAATCTCCTTCACGCCATAATCGATGCGAAAGCGATTATCGAGCAGGGGAATGTCAGAGGGGGCAAACACCTCGTTGGCCGTGACCGTCAATGAGGTCAACAGCAGCAGGCCACTCCATAGCTTGCTCATTGCCGCCACAGGCAGGCACCTCCCTTCTTCTGGACCAGATCTAACCTGGCCTCGTGCACCGCTTCGATATCGGCGCCGGCGCGCACTATCTTGAGCGGCGGGCGATTGCTCTCCAGTCGACGAATGCTGGTGTCCTGATTGCGCTCGCTCTCACTGCTTTCGGTGGCCAGGTTCAGCTTGGTCTGGCCACCCGTCATCAGCAGGTAAACGTCGGCCAGGATCTCCGCATCGAGCAAGGCGCCGTGCAGAGTGCGGTGAGAGTTGTCTATGCCGTAGCGATCGCACAGCACATCCAGGTTGTTGCGTTTGCCCGGGAAAAGATCCCGCGCCATCGCCAGGGTATCCGTGATGCTGCAGATATCCCTGGTTTTGAAGTTGAGTCCGAGCTTGCCGAACTCATAGTCCATGAAGCTCACGTCAAAGGGGGCGTTGTGGGCGATAAGCTCGGCACCACGAATGAACTCGATGAAATCGTTGGCGATCTGGCTGAACGAGGGCTTGTCCGCCAGGAAGGCATCCGTGATGCCATGCACCTGGATGGCCTCGGGATCCACCAGCCGATCCGGCTTGATATAGACGTGGTAGTGATTACCGGTCAGCTTGCGGTTGATCACCTCCACACAGCCAATTTCTATGATGCGGTGTCCCAGATAGATGGGGCCACCGGCTGTGTTCATACCTGTGGTTTCAGTATCCAGAATGATCTGGCGATTCAGTTGGGGTGTGTTCATGATCCAATCTATGTCAAACTTCGGCCTTACCCGCTAGTTTACCCCAAGACTCACGCTAAAAAAGATCGATTGCTCATGTTAAAACACATTGATTTATACACGGATGGTTCCTGCCTCGGTAATCCCGGCCCGGGTGGCTATGGCGCCGTCCTGGTCTATGGCGATCACCGCAAGGAGATTTCCGGCGGTTTTCGGTTGACCACCAATAACCGGATGGAGCTGATGGCCGCCATCATGGGGCTGCGTACCCTCAATGCCGCCTGCCAGGTACGGCTCACCACCGACAGCCAGTATGTGCGCCAGGGGATCACCCAGTGGATCATCGGCTGGAAGAAGAAGGGGTGGATGACCTCAAATCGTCAGCCGGTCAAGAACGTCGATCTTTGGAAAGAGCTGGATGCCGAAGTGGCCCGCCATCAGATCGAGTGGCTCTGGGTCAAGGGGCACTCGGGTCACCCCGAGAACGAACGCTGCGATGAACTGGCGCGCGATGCCGCCAGCGGCAAGGAACTCGCCGAAGACATCGGCTACCAGCCCTGACGTGCCATGCCCGGTGCCGCTATCGACTCAGGCAAACGCCAGCGACGACGCACCGGGATGAGCGGAAACCGCCGTTTGCGTGCCGCTATTACATAGACGGATGCAAACGGTCTGCAGTAATCCCGCCCCACACTCTCCCGCCACCAGCCGATCCGGCTCTGTTTGCCCATGAACGAATAGCCGAAGCGTTCGTCAAACATCACCTCACAACCGAGCAGTTGCAACCAGTCGGTGACCCGTGCCGGGGTGAACATTCGTGCCGACCAGGGCAGACGTTGGCGCAGGAAAGGCAGACAATGACCAATACCGACCAGACTGAGCGGGTTATAGCCACTGATGATGAGCCAGCCATCGTCGGTCAGCACCCGCTCTGCTTCACGCAGTACCTGATGTGGATCGGGCGAGAAGTCGAGGCAATGGGCAAGCAGACAGGCATCCACACTGCCGGTGCGTACCGGCAAGGCCAGCGGATCGCCCTTGATATCCAGCAAGCGGCCACTGGTCGCCACCCCTATCTGGTGACGAATGGAAGAACAACCACAAGAGAGCTCGGCGCTCAGGGCGCCCACTTTAAGCAGATGATAACCAAACAGATGTGGGCACCAGCTATCGAGTCGCTCCTGGATCTCGGCAGCCACCCAGTCCCCCATGGGTAACGCCGACCAGCTGGTCGGGACCTCGATTTGTTGTTCGGTACGTGCCAACTGCATAATAGGGCTCAACTTGGGGTGCGAACGCCATCCAGTTATATAAGATACCCTCCCTAAAGAGAAGCTAACTCATGTATACCGTTATCACAGTTCCAGCCTTTACCGACAATTACATCTGGTTGATCAGACACGAAAATCACTGCTTGGTGGTCGACCCGGGCGATGCGGCCCCCGTGCTGGATCGGCTGGCTGCACTGGACTTGCAGCTCGATGCCATCTTGCTGACTCACCACCACCAGGATCATGTGGGCGGCGTCACCGCCCTGCTCAAACATTTCCCTCATGCCAGATTGTATGGCCCCAAACATGACCCCATGCCCGATCACCATGGCCAGTGGCTTGATGACGGGGATCAGATCAACTGGCATGGTTTGAGCCTGGATGTCATTCATGTGCCCGGTCATACCCATGGCCATATTGCCTACCACGGCCATGGCATGCTGTTTTGCGGTGATACGCTCTTCTCCGGCGGTTGCGGTCGCCTGTTCGAAGGCACCCCGGCCCAGATGCATGACTCGCTGAAGCGGCTCGCGGCTCTGCCCGACGACACCCTCATCTATTGTGCCCACGAATACACTCTCTCCAACCTGCGCTTCGCCTACGCAGTCGAGCCCGACAACAAGGCGATCCAGCATCGGATCGGCATGATCAGCAAACTGCGCCAGCAGGGCCTGCCGAGTCTCCCTTCTCGCTTGGGCGATGAGCGCGATTTCAACGTTTTTCTGCGTTGCGAGCAGGATTCCGTGAAATTTTCTGCTGAAAAACACGCCTTAAAATGCTTGGAAAATCCAGAGGATACCTTCGCCGTCCTGCGCAGCTGGAAGGACGTTTTTTGAACGAACCTTGATCAGGGGGCCATTGCCCCTTATGATGCCAGCTGTTTTTCAAGAGATGACCTGAGCGAGATGAAGGTACGAACGGCCTTATTGGCGGCGCTGTTTCTCAGCGGCTGCCAAAACCTGAGCCATCAGGATGACCGGGCGCTAACGGCAATCGAGCCGATCAAGTCCCCCCAAGTCAACAAAAAAGCGTATAAAAAACATTCGACGCGCTTCCTGTTCGGTGACGAACAGATCGATGCACTGGATGACACGGATAACCTGTGGGTGCGTATCAGCGATGATATGCAGTTTGAACCACAGGACAATGCCCGTGTCAGCCAACAGCGTGATTGGTTACTGCGCAACGATAAGCATCTGGCGACCATTGCCAGCCGGGCTGAGCCCTACCTGTATCTGATGGTAGAGGAAATCGAACGGCGTGAGCTGCCAATGGAGCTTATTACCATTCCCATGATCGAGAGCATGTTCGATCCCCACGCCCGCTCCCGCAGCAATGCGGTCGGCCTGTGGCAATTCGTGCCTGCGACCGGCAAGAACTTCGGTCTGCGCCAGGACAGCTGGTATGACGGCCGACGCGATGTATTGGCCTCCACCAATGCCGCGCTGGATTATCTGGAGTACCTGAACCGCTTCTTTGATGGCGACTGGCTGCAAACCCTGGCTGCCTACAATGCCGGCGAAGGGCGCGTGCGCAACGCCATTGTGCGCAACCAGAAGGCCGGTCGTCCCACCGATTACTGGTCTCTCGATCTGCCCCGCGAAACCCGGATGTATGTCCCCAAGATCCTGGCGATGGCTGACATGATCCGCAATGCGGACAACTACAATGTCACCCTGCCGGTACTGGCCAACAAACCGCAGCTGCGGGTGGTCAATACCGGAGGCCAGATCGACTTGAACGTGGCCGCTCAGCTGGCGGGCTTGCGTCCGGCTCAGCTGAAAGAGGTCAACCCGGCCCTGAGCCGCTGGTCAACGTCTCCCCAGGGCCCCTATCGGTTGCTGGTACCGGTCGAATATGCCGATACCCTGGAGCTAGCGCTGGCCGATCTGCCACAGAGCGAGCGTATACGCACCCGCTCCTATCAGGTCACCAGTGGCGATACACTCTCCCGCATCGCCCAGAACAACGGGGTGAGTGTGCAACAGCTCAAGTTGGCCAACAACCTGCGTGGCAACAATCTGCGCCGTGGCCAGACCCTGATGATCCCGACCGGCAGCAGCAAATCTGGTGTCAGTTCGGCCGTTCAGAGCAAGCCGCAGCAAGTCGCCAAGCGCAGCGGTGGCAAGCTCCAGTACAAGGTGCGTTCCGGTGACAGCCTCTGGAGCATCAGCCAGGCTCACGGGGTCAATCATGACGAGCTGGCAAAGTGGAACGGTCTCAATGCCAAATCGTCCCTGAAACCCGGCATGAAGCTGGTGATCTGGCCCAAGCAGGGCAAGAGCAGCAACAAGTCCATGGTCTATCAGGTACGCCGTGGTGACTCTCTCTCCGCCATTGCCGCCCGTTTTCAGGTCGCCGTAATGGATGTGATGCGCTGGAATCAGCTCGGCAAGAGTGACAACCTCAAGCCGGGTCAGGAACTGACCCTGTTCGTGAAAAACAGCAGCTGATTGTTCACCACTCCATACGAAAACACCCCGCCAAGTGCGGGGTGTTTTTTTATCGGGTCTGGCTGCTCCTATCCGGGAACATCAGGGGGTGATGGCCTGGGCCGAAAAGCGCGCCATGATGGGATTGTGATCCGAGGCATCGGTGGCCGGGCTGCTCACTTCTACCAGATCCAGATTGCGGTAATAGAGGTGATCCAACGGACGGCCAAATGCGGTACGGCGCAGATCCGGCACAGGAATGGCTTCCTGCAACCCCAGCTCCCCCACCAGCTTGTTCAACCAGAATTCCCGTTTGTCGCTCCAGGTGTTGAAATCCCCGGCCAGAATGACGGGCCCCTGATGACGGCGAATGAGAGCCGTCAGGTCATTGAGCTGTTCGCGGAAGGTGGCCATGCCCAGTTCGAAGTTGACCGCATGCAGATTTACCACCAGCACACCGTCAGGATCGCCCTGCAAGGGGTACAGGCTGACCAGACCAGATTTTGGAATGCGTAGCAGAGGCTCGGGGGAACGAACGCCGCAGACGAAGGCCTGTGGCGTTTTGGCGACCGTCATGACGCCAAATGAAACGCCGCCCTGAGTAAAGGCTTGCAACTGTTGCCACTGAAACTCACCGGCCTTGAGCCAGTCCAGCATGTCCGGACGGGTCGCCGACTCCTGCAACAACACCAGATCCTGGGATTTGGCATACTCGTCCAGCCCCTCGCGCCAGTTTTTACGCTGACCCTTGTAGAGGTTCCAGACTGTGATGCCAAACTCGCGGGGCAAGGCGGTGGAGGCCAGCGCCACCAGTGGCGGCTTCTGGCAGTCGACGCCGGGAATGATGCCCTGCGCCGTGATCATATGATCCTGATCCGGTACCTCGAAACAGCCAACCAACCCCAACGTCAACAGCGACGTACCCAGAATGCGATAACTATTTTTCATTGGCTAACAACCACCTGCCTCTGCATTGTGTCATGACCATCACAAACGTCACCGCTGCCGACTAGGCTCATAGCTCGTGTCCGGCCAGGCTCATCCAGAAGGAATTCAACTATGGCGAGACAGCACCAGTACCGCGTGACATTTTATGATCAACAAGGAAATTGTCATCAAGTGGAGCTTTCCACCGTCTATCAGATCAGACGGGATCCCCAGTGCGATCTCTGCCTGTTCGACACCGAGCAGTGTGTCGGCTCGGAAGAGATGCTGGAACGCATGATACGGCAAAAAACCGGCTTTGAGCAGGAAATATCCATCATCAACGCCCGACTTGTCTGAGCCGGATCAGACGGGTACCGGACGGGATTTACCCTGCTCGTCGATGGCAACATAGGTGAAAATCCCCTCGGTCACGCAGTAACGTTGAGCCTCGTTGGCACGCAGCACCGGCTTGACCCAGACCTCCAGCTTCAGACGCATGGAGCTGCGGCCAATCTTCAGGCAACGCCCGTAGCAGCACACCACATCACCGACCTTGACCGGGCTGTGAAAGGTCATGCCTTCGACGGAAACGGTACAAATACGTCCTTTTGCCAGCTCCTTGGCCATGATGCCCCCACCTATATCCATCTGGGACATGATCCAGCCCCCGAAGATATCGCCATTGGGGTTGGTATCGGCTGGCATCGCCAGAGTTCTCAGCAACAGTTCCCCGTCAGGGTGACGTTTTGTATCTACCATCATTACCGCTCTCTCTATCATGAATGGCGGCATGATAGGGGGCGAGCCACGCCTTGGCAAACCTCAATTGCCCTGCGTTCTCAGCCAAAATAGGCCTTTGGAGCCGCATGTTACCCGGCAGGGAAACACAATTGAACGAAGGCGAGGCAGCCTCAGTGACCCAGTGCGGCCTGCTCGGCAAACCAGTGGGCCGGATCGGGCCAGCGGTAGCTAAAACCGAGACGCTGGCAGATAAGCTGGCCCTCGATGGGGGCAAAGGTCCCGGCAGGTTCGATGAAGCTGGGTGCCGGTAAACCGAGCAGGCGAGCCGCAAATGGATAGAACTGCTCGCGGCGCGGATGCACGGGAGCGCTCAGGTTATAGGCATCCCCGTTCTCTGGGTGCGCCAGCATCAGCTGACAGGCCGCCACCACATCATCCAGATGCACCAGGTTTACCGCTTGGGCTCCGCCATCGAGAGTCTTGCCCGCCAGAAAACGACCGGGATGGCGATCCGGGCCGTAAAGACCGGCGGGGCGCAGCACCATGGCGCACTCAAAACCGGCGGTCAACACAGCCTGCTCGGCTGCGAGCATTCGCTCCCCTCTGGCGTGACCGGGTCTGGGCTGCTCCCCTTCCCCCTGCCCTGGCGCCCATACCGAAGTGGCGCTGACGAACAGCACTCTCTGCACACCGGCAGTTTTTGCCAGCTGGCATAACCGGGCGATGACCGCAGGGTAATCCTCCGTCTTGCTCGGTGGCACGCAGATCACCAGCTCGCGGCAGACCAGCGGCAAAGCATCCAACCGGGCCGACAATTGCAGCGGCCAGGCCTTCACGCCTTCGGCGGTCAAGCGCTCGGCCTTCTCGACCGAGCTGACCGTCACTACCACGGCCTTGCCTTGCTCCTGCAACGCCCACGCCAGCGGCAACCCCAGCCAACCGGCCCCCACTATTCCCGTCTGGTTCCTGCATTCTGTTGTCATTGGCAAAAAATCCTGGCAAAAAAAAAACGGCCATCCATGATGACCGTCGAAAGTAACGAAGGAAATAGCTGGATTGACCAGTTACCTCCCACAGCGGGAAAATCGGGAGCGCAGGCTCCTAATTCGTGGGGCCTATGCTAGTGGCAGGCTGGCCAAAAAGCTTTGAAGCGGATCACAGTTGAAAAGGATTTCTGAAAACGGTTTCAATTTTTAATGCGGAGTCAGCAAAAAATTGGCCCATTCAGGGCCAATTTCATCTCATCGGGCGACAGATTCGCGACTGACCAGTTCTGCTTCAAACTTGAGCGTCAGCCCGTCAACCGGCTTGTGATCCAGCAGACGCAAGGCCAGCTCGGCCGCGCGGCCGCCCATCTCCTCGATGGGATAGCGCACTGTCGTGAGCTTGGGGTAGATGTAACGGGCATAAGGGATGTCATCAAAACCCACCACAGAGATCTGCTGCGGGATCTTGTAGCCACGCTCCAGCAGGCAGGAGATGGCTCCCGCCACCATGGCGTCGTTGAAACCGAGCACGGCAGTGAACTCTACACCCCGCTCCAGCAGCTCGCCCATGGCCACATAACCGCCGTTTTCATCGGCGAAGGCACGGCCAATCAGCGCAGGATCCAGCTCAATACCCGCCCGTTGCAGGGCGTAGCGGTAACCCGCCATCCGCTGCAAGCCATCCACAAACTCTTCGTCATCCGAGGTCACGAAGGCAATCTTGCTATGCCCGGCATCCAGCAGATGCTGACACGCTGTGGTAATACCGGCCTGGTTATCCAGCCAGACACAGCGATCCTCTGCACCCGGTACCTGTCGGTTGATGAAGACAATGGGGGTATTGCCTGCCACCAGTTCGCTCAGCTCCTCGTCCGGCAGTGCCTTGCTGTGCAAAATCAAGGCATCGCACTGGCGCTGCAGCAGCGCCTGAATGGCATGACGCTCACGTGCCGCATCATGGTTGCCGGACATGACGATGGTGAATTTGTCCGCCTTGTCGACCATGGTCTCGATGCCGCGCATCATCTGGGCGAAAAAGGGGCCACCACACAGGTCCCCTACCAGTACGCCGATGCAGTTGGATCGCTTGCTGACCAGCGCCTGGGCAAAACTGTTGGGACGAAAATTCAGTTCCTTCATGGCCGCCAATACGGCCACACGCTTTTCTGGTGCCACTTGTGCCGTGTTGTTGATCACCCGCGACACAGTTGAAATGGACACATTGGCCAACCGAGAAACGTCTTTAATCGTTGCCACTATCAATTCCTTTGTTGGGGAAGCCTGTCTGTGTTGATCGGGCGATTATATCGAACCTGTCAGACCAAGACGTGGCGCCCGATCACCTGACAGGTTTCCTTTTGTAACAAAACCTTGTGGGATAATAACCATTTTGGGGAAGGAAAGGGAATTGGGCAGCCGCCAAGGCGGCTGCCGTCTCAATAAGCGTGACTCAGCTCGCGTTCGGACATGAAGCGCAACGGCTGTTGCAGCTTGTGCTGGTAGATGAGATCGAACGACAGCACATTCTGCACATAGTTGCGCGTCTCCTTGTAGGGGATGCTCTCGACCCAGACATCCATTGGCCGATTGCGGCTCTGCTCCCGCCAGCGTTTCACCCGCCCCGGCCCGGCGTTGTAAGCCGCCGTCGCCAGAATACGGTTGCCGTCATACACATCCAGCAAGCGCTTGAGGTAGGCACTCCCCAACCTGACATTGAGGGTAGGCTCGAACAACTGCTCGGGATTGCGATAAGGCACCCCCAGCTTGCTGGCTGTCTCCTTGGCGGTACCCGGCATCAACTGCATCAGGCCGCGCGCACCCACCGGCGATTCTGCCCGCGGGTAGAGGGCGCTCTCCTGGCGCGACACCGCATAAAGCAGGCTCATATCGACCGAGCGCTCCCGCGCCATCTGGCTAAAGGTCTGCTTGTAGGGTTTGGGAAAACGCAACTCGATCGCATCCCAGGCTTCGGCGCGGATGCTGGCTAGAATAGCCAGCTCATGCCAGCCCTGATTAAGCGCTATATGACCGAACTCGATGCGCTGGGCAACCGGGTTGCGATCCATGTTGTGGACCCACTCAGCGCGCGCCGCCGTGATTTCGTTCATATCCAGCAGCTCACGCACCCGCAGCAGGAAGGGCCAGCGGTGAGTTGCGGTACGCCAGTCAGGCACCTTGGTACCGGCGCTCTGGTTCTTGATGCGATAAGGCACGCCGGTACGCTGAGCCGCCATGAAGCCATAGAAGCCGCGCAAGTTGGCCGTTTCCAGATAGAGATCCCGCGCCGGTTTCTTCTGCCCCTGCACTTCCAGCGAGCGGGCCAGCCAGTAACGCCAGCGGTCCTCTTTCTGCAAGGCCATCGGCATGCGCTTGACCCAACCGGAGAGGCCGCGCCAGTCCTGTTCCCAGATGGCAAGGCGGGCTCTGAGCTCCAGCAGATCCGGGTCATCGAGCCGCACGACAGTGGCATCCACCCAACTGCGCTGGGCGATGGATCGATCCAGCAGCAGGCGACGGGCCACAGCCCGCTCCACCGGAGCCACCTCGGCAGGCTTCAAACCAAAGCGGGAGCGAGCTTGCGCAAGCTGGCGCAACACGGATTCGGGCTGCTGATTGGCATAACGGGCCAGTCCCAGTGACAGCAGTCGCCGGGAGGGCGCTGCCGTGGAAAAGTAAGCCGGATTCATCGCCCTTGCAGGCTGCTCGAACAAGGCGATCATCTGGTCTGCATAAGGCTGCATACCGCTGCCAAGTTGGGCGCCCAGATGGCGGATCAGGTTGGGGTTTTCCGCTTCAAACGCCAAGGTCATGCGGGTCCAGACCTTCTCCTGAGTGCGCAATCCGGCCTGCTGCCAGAGCTGGAACAAAGGGGCACAGGCATCGGGACGGGATTGGCCGCTCAACCAGAGCTTGCCAGCCTCCTGCAAGGCCTGGGTCTGCTGTCCCGTGTAGTAGCGGGCCTGATAGTGCATGCAGAGCAGATCGGTGGAACTCGGCTTGGCCGGGTAGAAGCGCAGAAACTGGGACCACTGCTGGCTCTGGGCCAGATGGGTCAGGTAGCTGCGCTCCAGGCGATTGGATTGCGGCGTATCGCCGTGTTCGCGAATGAAACGGGTTACTTTGTCATAGTCTGCCGCCCCGGGCCGAAAGGCCAACTGGTAGTAATCCAGATAGGGCAACAGCGGATAATGGGTCAAACGGGCACGAATTTGCTGGAAACGAGCCTGATCGTTGGCACGTACCGCGTCATAGGCCTGACGATAGAGGGACTGATCCATTGTCTGTGCCGCGACTGGCATCAGAAGTCCTGGCACGAACAGCGCCGATAATATGATTCCCTGCACGGCTTTCACCAAAGACGTCTCCATTGAGCAGCAATGCCACCGCCCGCTGGCGGTGGTGTCATATCCACTCATTCTACCCGTTAACATCAAGGGCTACAGCTCGCCCACCATACTATTTTTCTGCCACCACACAGGTATTGTCATTGTGGGTCAGACGCCGGACATAGCGCTCCAGATAGGGCACAGGCAGCGGCTTGGAGGCGAGGTAACCCTGATAGAAATGGCAGCCCTGAGCTTGCAGGAACTCCAGCTGCTGGCGGGACTCCACCCCCTCTGCCGTCACGTTGAAACCCATGTGACGCGCCATGGCGATGACAGCCTCGACGATGGCCATGTTGTCGCCATCCTTGGGAATGTCCTGAATGAAGGAGCGGTCGATCTTGAGCTCATCGGCCGGCAGACGCTTGAGGTAACTCAGGGAGGAGTAGCCGGCACCGAAGTCATCGATGGCGAAGCTGATGCCAATGGCCTTGAGCTCGCTCATCTTGCTGATGGTGTCTTCCGCATGCCCCAGCACCACCGACTCCGTGATCTCTAGATTCAGGCAGGCGGGGTCCATGCCGGTAGCCGCCAGTACGTCGTGAATGCATTCGACAAAATCGGTGGCATGGAACTGCTTGGCACTCACATTGACCGACAGCTGGGGTATATGGATGCCGTTTTCCTCCCACAGCACATACTGGGCGCACGCCTCGTGCAGCACCCAGTTGCCGATGTCGACGATGAGATCCGTCTCCTCGGCGATGGGAATGAACTCGGCGGGTGAGACCAGTGCCCTCCCCGGCGGTTGCCAGCGGATCAGCGCCTCAACGCCTATGATGTCGCCTCCTTCCACCATGTGCTGGGGCTGGTAATAGAGCGTCAGCTCCTGCTGGCTCAAGGCATTGCGCAATTCGTTATGAATGAGCAAGCGACGATCCGCCTGTTGCTGCATGGAGGCATCGAAGAAGCGCCGGGTCTTGCGGCCCGCCGACTTGGCCTGATACATGGCGGTATCAGCCTGCTTGAGCAAGTCATCCACCCCCTGCTCACGCCCAGGAAAAAGGGTAATACCGACGCTGGCACCTATGTGCAGCACCTGCACACCATGGTTGTAAGGCGCAGCAATCTCGCTGATGAGCCGCTCGGCGATGAGGTCGGCCTGCATCTCCGCCTGAGGCGGGCTGGCAGAGAGGGAGGGCAGCAGCAGTACGAACTCGTCACCGCCGAGTCTGGCCAGACAGTCCCCCTGACGCACCAATCGCTTGAGGCGGCTGGATACCTCCTTGAGCAACCAGTCACCGGTAGCGTGACCGAGGGAGTCGTTGATGGTCTTGAAGTGATCCAGATCGATGAACAGCAGGGCCCCGATCAGGTTGTCACGGCTCGCTTCGCTGAATGCCTGAGCCAGGGTTTCGTGCAACTGACGGCGATTGGGCAGGCCGGTCAGCTCATCGTAATAGGCAAGATCCTGAATGCGGCGCTCAGCCGCTTTGCGCTCAGAGATGTCTTCGAAGCAGATGACAAAATGGCTGATAACGCCTTTGTCATCCTGCACTGGCGTGACGATTTCCCACTGGGGATAGGTGTGACCATCGAGGTGCAGGCGCTGAGTCTCCCCCTGCCAGCGGTTGAGGGTATTGAGCTCGTAGCCAAGGCCATCAAGCCCTGACCAAAGCTCATTGCCCAGATGCAGACCTATCACCCGCTGGCTGTCAAAACCGGTGATCTGGCTGAAGGCATGGTTGACCCGCAGGATCTTGAAATCAGGATCCGTGATGATAATGCCTTCATGAGTTTCAAACGCCACCGCAGAGAGCCGCAACTGGGCGTCGCTCTGCAGTCGCTCCAGCTCGGCCACCATACGCACGGAGAAGATGGTCAACACTGATCCCAGATTGGGGATCTCAATCTCGCCGGAGAAAAGCAGGGCCAGATGACCCAGGATCTGGCCATTTCGGTCAAACAGCGGCTGGGCGTAATAACGCTGCCCCGCCTTTAGCTGGGGGTTGAGCTGACAATGGGCCTCAAGGGTGACAACACAGGCTTCACCGCGCCGATAAACCTGATGACAGGGCATGCCAGCGAGCTCGTACTCCTTGAGGTCGATGCCGTGACAGGCCAGCACCTTGAGGCGATCGCTGCCGGTGCGCTCTGCCAGCCAGACCGCATCCGCAACCAGAATATGAGCAAGCTGATTGACCAGGGTATCGAAGAAATCGAGCCCGGTTCTGGCGGAAAGCGCCTGGGCCAGCTGGGCCAGCAAGGGGTCTTGCAACAGAGGAAGCTGCTGGGATAACTCGGCAGGCAAGGGGGTGCTGCGGGTGGTATCGAGCGGCGCAAGCCAGCCACAGCAAACCTGCTGGGCGGGGATGTACTGACCGCTCCAGAGCACGTGGCGCACGCTCCCCTCTTCATCGTTCAAATGGCCGATAAACTGGGCCGGTTGGTGCGAGTGATAGAGTCTGGAGAGAAAATCGGAGAATCCGGGTTCATCATCTGCAGCCAGCTGACCGGCCCAGGGGTGTGCGCCCTCCCCTTGCCAAAGCTGGTAAGAGGCATGATCGGACAGGCTCCACTGCTCCTGTTGTCGATCATAAAACCACATCATTTGAGTGGCTTGCTGTTTCATGTACTACTCCAACACCACAACAACCACGTTCAATGCCCGAATAACTTGATAGCGCCCACATTCACAGGTCGCACTACGGCATGACGAGGTGCGGCGGGAAGTGCGAAAGATGCGAGACTAAGCGGTGGAAACCGGACATGAGGTCGACATGCGGCGCTGCCAAGAAGGGACAGAAACGATCCAAGTTTTCCCATACTGCCTGCCTGTTTCATGGAGCTCAAGCGCTTTTTGGTGCAGAACGGGAAAAGATCACAATTTATATGTCCCGTGATAGTAAAGGGCTCATTTCGTGACCCAGATCACATTTCATTATTCCCCCATGAGTAATCTGAAGGTGAAGACACAAGCAAGACGACCCGAAGGGGGCCAATATGAAAATCGAAATTACCAGCAAAATCATCGACATTACCCCGGCTATCCGCGAGCGCATTGAATCCCGCTTTGAAAAGCTCGAACGTCTTCAGGTGCCTCTCATCACACCTCATGTGATTGTCTCCAAAGAGCGTCTGATGTTCATCATTGAAGCCACTGCTGGCATCCCCAACGGCAAACTGTTTGCCCAGGCAGAACACGAGGATCTTTACGCCGCCATCACTGAACTGGGGCAAAAGCTGGAGCGTCAGCTCACCCGTCACATCGAAAAACCCATTGCCCGTCGTGCGGCGGCCAGTGCCAAGGAAATTCCCCAGCCGGACGAAGCCGACGCATAATCCGCAATCACATCACACCAATTTGAATTCAAAGGCGGGATCTTCCCGCCTTTATTGCATGCTGACTTTTGTACGATCCCCTTCATGCTTGTGCCGCTGTCCTCAACTTAACCAGTGCAACCGCGTACCCACCCCTTCTTGCAGTGCATTGAGGACTGGCAACATGAGCAAGGGGTCGTCACGCCTTGGTTGATCCGCCAGCTTGTGCTGCCAGCGCTCGCGACCTAGGGGCGAGAGGTTGTCATAGACGGCAGGATCCAGCGCAGCTTGCGGGCCGAGCAAAGGCGGTGATTGCAGCGCCAGCCAAAGCCTCACATCCACCATGGATCCCCCCTGCTGCAACCGCTCATTGAGGTGTGCAGATCCCCCATCATCCTCGCCTCCCTGCAAGGGGGTCACGGCCGGTAGTTCAAAATGGCTGCGCCAGCCCCGGGTATCTGGCTTGGAAACCCGCACCGGATCGAACCAGGGCTGCTCTTCCACAGCATCGGTCAGCAGGGCCAGGTGCAGACGAAAGTCGGCCCTGTCTCCATGCTGGAGATCACGGTTGAGACGCTGCCCCAGCTGGGCCTCGTCAACCAACAGCTGATCACGAATCGCGCTGGGTAACATGAGATAACTCTTGGAAATAGTGGTTTCATTGCTTATCGGCCGCAAATCGGATCCTTTGAGCAGGAAAAATCCCGCCAAGGGGTTCACAACGACAGAAGATCTGTTAGTATGCGCCTCGCACTTGTGGAGGGGTTCCCGAGCGGCCAAAGGGATCAGACTGTAAATCTGACGGCTCTGCCTTCGAAGGTTCGAATCCTTCTCCCTCCACCATTTCAAGTGCAGCCAGTACGCAAGTCAGGCCAATAAACGTATGCAATACCCCGTGGAGGGGTTCCCGAGCGGCCAAAGGGATCAGACTGTAAATCTGACGGCTCTGCCTTCGAAGGTTCGAATCCTTCTCCCTCCACCACTCTTCAGAAAACCCGGCCTGGCGCCGGGTTTTCGCATTTCTGGCCATCAGGATGTCGTGTGACCCACCCTCACACTGCCCCATGAAAACGGGAGGCCAAGGCCTCCCGTTTTTGCATCCCCCTGCCCTACAGAGTGAAGCGGTAGAAGATGTCCACCGCCTGGGCGACGCCGCTCATGGCCTGCAGATAGAGTCTGGGCATCAGCTCGTAACGCAGCTTGAACTCGGCGATGGGGCTGAACACACCGACCCCGTACTGGAACTGCAAACCGGGCAACAGGTAGGCCGACAGGGTCACCTGAGTGTTGTTGCCACTGCCGGCGGTATCGAGCGCCACATCGCTCATGCCGAGGGATTCCCCCAGGCTGGAGACCACGCCATTGGCCTGGCTGACGGCACCGGCCACCAGCAGGCCGTTGAAACCACCATCTTCACCACTGGTCTGCAAGCCCTTGCCGCGCAGCAGATAGGAGAGCTGTTCGGATTGTGCCATCTGCGGCTCGGAATAGACGGTGATCTTGGGCTTGCTCGCCGGCCCGGTCACCCGCACCCCGACCGTCACCTTGTCCTCTATGGTATCCGGATCCCGATAGGCCTCTATGTTGAGGAAAGGTCGATCGAGCGGGCCAGAGAAGAGGATGCGGCCATCCTTGATGATGAGGTTCTGACCATAGGCCTTGAACCGGCCATCGTTGAGCACCAGTTGACCGTTGCCCGCCAGTGGCCGGGAAGGCTCCTGGCTGATATTGATGCCACCGCCCACCCGGGTTTTTAGCCCCATGGCCTCCAGCCGAACGTCGTCCCCGAGCCGAACGGCCAGCTTGATTGCCATCGGCAGCGGCGCCGCCTTGGGCACAGGCGGCAGGTCGTCATAGATCACTGTCACATCGTCGGAGACAGAGACAGCACTCTCCGGCAGGCTCTTGACCAGGATCCGCGCCCAGGGAATATCGACCTGACCACTGACCCGGGTCTCCTCTCCCAGCGAGATGGCGATGTCGGGGGAGAGCCGCACCCGTCCCATGCCCGGATACTGGGCTTCCAGTTCCTTGCCCTGAATGGTGAGACTGCCCGTCACCGGCATGCTGGCCCAGCTCAGCCAGCCACCCAGCGCCAGCGGGCCCTTGCCCACCAGCATGGTACCGTCGAGCTCGGCCCGGTTGCCTTCTATCTTGAGGTGGGTCACCAGCTTGGAGAGGGTCACCATGTCGGAGTGGGTCTGCACCTCTCCATCGAGCAGGTTAAGCTGACCGAACAGCAGAGGGGACGCCAGTGTGCCATCGAAGCGGGCATCGGCCGAGATGACCCCCTGCAGGGAGCGCACCTCGGGAATGAGGGGTGCAAACGTCGTCAGCTTGAGGTCATCAAACTTGAGCTGGCCTGACAGAGTGCCACGACCGGCCGGATCCTTGATCAGCAGATCGGTATCGATATGACCTATCTGTTTGGAGACGAAGTCGAGCCGGATCGCCGCCTGCTGGCGTTCAAAGTCCACCCCCAGTTCGAGGCGCTGATAATCGGTCTTGAGCCCATCAGCCACGAAGGTGCCCGGTGTGGTGCGCACATTGGCATGCAGTGTCGGCTGATTGCCACGCCAGCTGGCGCGACCATCGGCTGAGAGCACCGCCTGCCAGCGGAAGTTTTCCGGCAGCCAGGGACGCAGGCGCTTGAGATCAAACTCGCTTAGGGCAAACTCCAGGCTTCCTTGCTGGGCCGAGACCTGGCTCCCCTTGACGCAGAGGCTGGCCCCCTGGGAGGTCAGGCAGAGATCCCCCATGGTCAGCCGCTGGCGTGGCAGATCGAGATCAAGGGCCCAGGGGGCGGTCAGCTCCCAGCGCCGCAACGGCGTCTTCAGCTTGAGCTCCGACAAGGCACCACGCCAGCGATCTCCGCGCAGCCCGCCGCTCAGGTTGAGGTTGGCCGCAACCGGATCGCCCTTCATGGTCAGACTCAGCACATGTTGGTTGAGGTCGCCACTGAGCGTCAGGGCCAGCTGACTGAGGGTGGTTTTTCCCTGCGCCAGACTCGCCACCGTCAGCGCCAGTTCACCGGCCGGCTTGTCACCGACCAGGGCATTGCCCTTGATGGCGATCCCTTTCAGATCCGTGCCCGCATAATAGAGACGGCTGGAGACCAGTTCAGTGGTGACCCGCGGCGCTTTCTGATTACCGGTCAGACGCACCTGTCCCTTTATGTCCCCTTTCAGGCCAGGATAGAGCCCCGTCAGATTGGGTGCATCGAGATCCGCATCCAGTCGCCACGCCTGCTGGCTGAGGCTGCCCTTGGCCTGCAACCGGTTGGGGCCGCTTTGCAGCGCCAGAGCCGGGATCTGCCACTCCATCTTGTCGTTGCCGCTGATCTCGCCCTGGATGGCGAGCGGATACTGATTAAGCTTGCCCTCGACTTTCAGCTCGGGCAGTTGCAACTGCCAGTGACCCGCCTCGCTCAGTTCGAAACGGCTGACTATCTTGCCCGCCAGCTTGCCCTTGAGTTCAGGCACCAGTTCGGCGGGATTGATCTCCTTGAATTCGGTGGTGCCCTGCCAGCGAACCCCCTTGTTCCAGGCCAGCTTGCCATCGAGCTTGAGCTCCCCCTTCAGGGCGTTGAGCAGCAGGTTTATCTGGTTGAGTTGCTCCAGATCCCCCTTGCCCGTCAGCGCCAGCTTGAAGGGGGGCACATCCGTGCCCTTGCCGGCGGTATTCAAGGCAAATTGGTAGGCAGAGAGCTTGCCCTTGGCGGTCAGGCTGCCCTTGTCCAACTGATAGCCGGGCTCGTCCTTGGCTGCTTGTTTGGTGACGGTGAGGGGCCAGCCGAGGCGCTTCCACTCCAGCGCCAGGTCAAACGGCAAGTCAGGGTTGAGGGGAGACAATGACCCTTTGAGGTTGGCGGCCACAGGCCCCTTGGCTTGCAGTGCCAGCGCCAGCTTGCCCACTGAGCCACCCAGGGTCAGGGTCGCCTGCTCCCCTTTCAGTTCCCCATCCAGCAACCCCTTGCGGGCTTTGGCATCCAGGGTCAACGCCAGCGGATAATCCTCGGTCAGCCGGACATGGCCCTTGAGCGCCAGATCCGCCATGGCATGGCGCAGGGAGAGCTCACGCACCTCGATGCGCTCCTCTTTTGCCGTGGCCGACAACCGCAGAAAATCGAGCCCTTCGATCAGCTCCCCTTGCTGGTAGTGCAGCTTGGTGGCATGCAAACCTTCCAGCTGGATCGGGAATGGCAAGTGAATGGCAGGCAAGGTTATGGGTGCTGTCTGCTCTGCCTTGCCCTTGCCCGCCTGCTGCGCCTTGGCGCTCAGCATGGGTTGGGTGGCAGCCTTGTCTGCAGTCGCCTTGTCTTTGGTCGCTTTCTCCCTGGCAGCCTTGTCGGCAGCTGGCTTGGCTGCATTGGCAGGCGGTGTCTCGGCCAGGATCACGCTCAGACCATCGAGCACGGGCCCACGCACTATGAGCCCCTTGCGATTGAGGGAGGCACCGATATCCAGCGACGTGAGGGTTACCGCGACCCCGGGTACCGCCAGATCCAGATCTGCCACCTTGAGGCTGTCGATCTGGATTTTCAGCGGCAAGGGCCGCCAGACAAAAGGCTCCGATGGCGTTTCCGGTGTCGGTTCAGACTCGGCAACCTTCACCACGGGATGGGTAACCGACAGGGATTTTATCCAGAGCTTGCCCTGCAGCAGCTTGCCCAGATCCCAGTCGAGCACGGCCCGATCCACAGTGACATCCACCAGTTCATCCTGCCAGCCGACCCCTTCCAGGGTCCAGCCGTAACCCAGTTGGCCAGCCACCAGCTCCCCCTTGAGAGAAGGCAGCGCAGCCCTGGCCTGCAACCACAGCCACTTGTTGCCCTGGTGGGTGAACCCCAGCAGGCTGACGCCGATGAGCAGCAAGAAGACCAGCCCCATCAGCCAGAGAAAAATGCGTTTTACCCAGATCACAGTGCAGACCCCCGCGAAACATGCAGCCGCAGCGGCCAAAGAAACGTGCGTTCAAACGAAATCATAATTCAGGCCCCAGCGCGAAATGCAGCCTCAGCGGCTTGTCTTCCTCGGAAATGCCCACCGCCAGATCGAGCCTGACCTGACCTATGGGGGTCACCCAGCGCACACCGACACCTGTCCCTATCTTCCAGGCTTCGCTGTAATCCTCGGTTGCCGTGCCGCCATCCACGAACAGGGCACCGAGCCACTTGTCGCTGAACCGGTAGTTGTATTCAGCACTGGCGGCGCTCACGTAGCGTCCCCCCAGCAACTTGCCATCACTGTCTCGCGGCGAGATGGTCTCATAGCCGTAGCCACGTACCGTCTGATCGCCCCCGGTAAAGAAGCGCAAGGAGGGGGGTACCAGCGAGAAGCTGTCCCCTATGATGGCGCCCTGCTCGGCCCGCAGCAGGAAGCGGTGATCATCCCCCAGAGTGCGCAGCCACTTGCTGCGGCCCCACACCCGCATGAAACTGATATCCGATCCCCAGTAAGGGTCGGAAAACTCCAGGGTCAGTTGCTGGCGATCACCCCAGTCCGGTACCAGACCACCGCGCACCCGCAGCCGCGACCAGGAGACGCCGGGGATCAGCAGCAAGCTGTTCCCTTCATCCTTGCCCTGCACATAGCTTTCGTTTTCAAGCCGGATGAAGACGTCGCGGTCCCATGTCTCCGGACGCCGCGTCCAGCGGTGGACGCTGAAGGTGGCGAGATCGGAGCGGGTGTCATTGTTGTTGGTATAGCGATAGCCGGTTTGCAGGGAGTAGTAATCCCGCAGCGGGTTGCCCACCGGGATCTGGTAATCGAAGCTGAGATCGGCCTGAGGGGCGGAGACATTGGCGGTCGCGTTGAGGCGGTGA
Organism: Aeromonas sp. TS_SC_11; assembly: GCF_057318915.1. Taxonomy (NCBI): domain Bacteria; kingdom Pseudomonadati; phylum Pseudomonadota; class Gammaproteobacteria; order Aeromonadales; family Aeromonadaceae; genus Aeromonas; species Aeromonas sp. TS_SC_11. The sequence continues at coordinate 2,800,801 of NZ_CM170470.1, read as the reverse complement.
CCATAGCGGTTGACCCAGGGCTTCTCCCAGGTGGCACTCATGCGCGGGCCCACGTCGGTGGCAAAGCCGACACCCGTCTCTATCTCGTGGTCAACCCGGTTGGACAAGGTGACCTGCACAGGTACACGGTTGCCCTCGGCCTGACTGATCATGGGCTTGATATCCACCTGCTTGAACAGCTTGGTGGAGGAGACATCCTGCGACATCTCGGCCATCCGGATCGCCAGATAAGGGTCGCCACGCTTGATGTTGATGAGCGGTCGAATGAGGCGCAGCGCCTCCGGTGTGGCGTCGTAGTGGATCTCGCCAAAGTGATAGCGGGGGCCGGAGCGGAACAGGATGAAGATTTCGGCCGTGCCCTGATCCGGGAACACCTTGACCTGGCTCTTGCTGATCTTGGCATCGAAATAACCCCGGGCCAGCCCCAGGTTGCCCAGATCCGCCTTGATGGATTCGTACTTGCCGTGGTTGAGGGCATCGCCCTCTTTCAAGGGCAGCTTGTCCAGCAGCTCGCTGTAAACCTCGTCGCTGCCCGCGTCCCCTTCCAGCAAAATATCGAGGCGAGAGATGATGACAGGCTTGCCCGGATCCACCTCTATCACCACCTTGGAGGGAGCCTGCTTGTCGCGACTCAGGGTGATTTTGGGCTGATAGTAGCCATAGACCTGCAAGGCTTTTTGCACGCTCTCGGTGATCTTGGCGCGCGCGGGGCGGAACTGGCGTTCCTGATAGACAGGCAGGGCATTGAGGTAGGCTTCAACGTTGCTCTTGTTATCCCCTCTCAGACCCTTGATCTGATAGGTGAGCTTGGCCGCCATGGCGGGCGTGACAACCAGCAGCAGACAGAGGCTCAGGCCAAGTGCACGAAGCCCGCGACGGAACGCCCGTCCGGGCGGTGAGATCCCTGCTGGCAGGGGCGGATTGCATCCTGTCAAACGTCAATTTCCCCGAAGAACATGATTAAAATAATGCAGTATTCAGAACGATAATGAGGCTCACTCGATGGCAAGCGCGCCTCATCCTAGCATATCCCCAGCCCAACATCAGAGCGGGGTGGCATTGAAATTCACCATATTATTGAAGCCTTTGCCGACCGGGTGACCCCCTTTACCCCCGCGCCGGCCACGCTGACCTGCGCCATTGCGGGTAAAAAGGGGAATTCCTCGCCCGTCAGGCCATGAAGTACCGCCTCAACGGCGGCGACTCACGTCAAGGACCCACTCTCCAGGCGCCCCGGATGATGCGACATCCATTGTCGGCAAACGGTCAAAATGACATCACCGCCCTCATGGCCTGCCCCCAAACACTGGCCCTGGCGTCCCCCTCCCTTGAAGGCATGTCTATTTAGACGATATAAATCAATTGGTTGAGTAACAATAATCAAAGCCTCGTTCACCTCAATCGATTTATCCCGCTGCCACCTTGCCTCTCCCTCCACCACACTGGGTCTATCAACAAAGGGACGCACATCATCTTCGCCAGCCTTGGCGTTATTCATTGAGGGGACACATCATGCATGCACGTAGCGAACAGATGGCTGACTATATTGCCGATCGTCTCGAGTTCATCACTTTTCTCGCCTGTTGCAGCGCCATGCTGGCCTTGCTGACGGGCATGAACGGCCAGCAGGCGCTGGCCTTTACCGCGCTCAATCTGCCGTTCGGGCTCGCCATTTTGCTGGGGCTAGCCATGCTGGCACCGCTGCCGGCACACTGGCGCCTGCCGGGTGTCACCCTGCTGCTGGCGGGCAGTGCGCTGGCCACCCTGCAACTGGGTGGCAACTGGCTCAACCCCCTGGCCATCTGGAGCCTGCATGCCCTGCTGGGCCTGGAGATACTGTGGCAATCACGCCCAAGGGCGCATCTGACGGCTCACCTGCGTGGCTAATGCCAGAGTCCGGCTGACGTGTGCGATGAATTGGGGTAATCTTGCGCCCCGATTTGCAATCCGCCGAGGAGCACCCGAATGAAGAAAGCCTGTGCCCAGCACATCCTGGTCAAGACCGAGAAGCAGTGTCTGGAGATCAAGGAGAAACTTGCCAAGGGAGCCGACTTTGGCCAGATGGCCAAGCGCTTCTCCACCTGCGCCTCATCCAAGCGCTCGGGGGATCTGGGGGAGTTTTCGAAGGGTGACATGGTCAAGCCGTTTGACGATGCCGTGTTCAAGGGCGAACTGCTGACAGTGCTCGGCCCGATACGCACCAAGTTCGGCTTTCACCTCATCAAGGTGCTATACCGCAACTGATTGCTCATAAACGGATGGCTCAGAGCTCTGGTGACAACACCAGGGGCCAACCGCCGCACCGGCGGGCATAGAAGCCAAAGCGCCAGGGATGGCGTTGTGCCCAGTTATCCATCTCGGATGCCGGCGTGAACCGGCTGTCCGGCCAGAGCGATACCCGGCTAGCCCGACCATGCAGGGCCTGCCAGCGGGTCAGGCTGATGTCAGCCAGACGCCATTGAAAATCATCCCTTGGCAACAGCGCCGGGGCGAATGCCTGACCACGGTTGCAATATTGTCCGCCCCCATCATTGCCATCCACCAGTTGCCAGAAAATATTGAGCAGATCCCCATATCCCACCAAAGCCGGATCGTATTCGATGCGTACCGCCTGACGCCGCATCGCCCTCTTTTCAGCGTCCGGGTTTCCTTTCGGCTCGGGTGTGACATAACCGGGCTCGACCCGGGTCACGCCGGGCACGGCTTCATAAATGATCTCGGCGCGCCACATGTCCCCCGCCGCCATGACAGCCGTGTCCGCCCAGAGCGGAGTGCTTTGGAAAAGCAGCAGGATTGAGATAAATTTACTAACGTTATCAGTCAATTAAGTTTATCCTTCTGGGCACATGTCCATCATAACCAGTGGATCCCCGTTATGCCCAGTTATTTGTGGTGGCCGCTGCTGGCCTGGATGCTGCCCCTCGCTGGCGCCCTCGGCAGTCGCATGCATCTCTGGCCCTGGTGGGCAGGCTTCGCCCTCTGTCTCGTCAGCGCCCTGATCGCCCTTGGTCTCTTGCTGCGCCTGCCCTGGAGCCGGCACAAGGTGCCAAGCCTGTGGGGCATAGTTCCCCTGTTGCTGCCCCTGCTGTTTGTGGTGCAAGCACTGCGCATGCCGCTGACCAACGATGTCAGCACGGATCCCTATCATCCCCCCGCCCTTGCCTGGGCTGCCGAACTGAGAAGCCCGCAGGATCTGCCGATAAATCCGGCCCCCTTGCAAGTATTTGAGAAAAATCCCGGTCCTCTCTATACCAGAGCCTCCCCGGTCGAGGTGATCACGGAAGCGAGCGAGCTGATGGAAGAGCTCGGCTGGCAGCAACGACCGAGCCCAACCGGCATTGATGCCATCGTCACCTCTCGCTGGTTCGGCTTTCAGGATGATGTGGCCTTGAGGGTCTTTGCGGGCCCCAAGGAGACCCGAGTCGACATGCGCTCTGCCTCCCGTCAGGGGCGCAGTGATCTGGGGGCGAATCGGGCACGGATCCATGCATTTCTGGATCTGCTCAACGAACGGTTAGGCGGCGCCTATAAACCCAAGATGAAGAAAATTGAAGAGGATCAGTATGCGCGTTGAGGTCAAACCGGATCGGGAATATGCCTGGTTTATCCGCCCCTTTTTCTGGTTGCAAAAACGCAACTACGGTCAGGTGCTGATCCCGGGCAAATGCTGGGGCCGCTCACCACGGCTGTTTGCCGCCGTGGCGACCCTGTATGGCGTCATCAATCGCAAGCGCTCTCCCATCGATCCCGTGCTGCGCTCCCTGGTGACGGTCAGGGTCTCCCAGCTCAACTGGTGTCGTTTCTGTGTCGACATCAACGCCATGACCCTCATCAAGCGAGCGGGCTCCAGCGACAAGGTGGAGGCGCTGGCCCACTGGCGCACCAGCCCCCTGTTCGATGAACGGGAAAAGGCGGTGCTCGACTACACCGAAGCCATGACAGGACTGGATGGGGTGAGCGATGAGCAGGCGGCTCGCCTCAAGCCCTGGTTCGATGACGATGCCATGGTGGAGCTGACCGGTCTTGTCGCCTTCCAGAACATGTCGGCCAAGTTCAATGCGGCCCTCGATATTGCCCCCCAGGGTTTCTGCCAGTTGCCGGTGCAACCTGAGCGCCCCGTGGCAGCCCCAGAACAGCAGCCCGGCAAGGACGCCTGATGAAACGCGCCCGCCTGCTGCTCCTGCTGGTGATGGGGTGCCTGATTGGCGCCTTTTTCGCCCTCGATCTCGGCCGCTACCTGAGCCTGTCCCAGTTGCAGGCCCACCAGGATGCACTGGCACAGCTGGTCGACACCCATTTTGTCGCCGCCTGCCTGCTGTTTGTGGCTCTCTATGTGATCAGTACCGCCCTCTCACTGCCCGGCGCCAGCCTGCTCACCCTGGGGGGCAGCGCTGTATTCGGCATTGGCTGGGGGCTGCTGCTGGTCTCCTTTGCCAGTACGCTCGGAGCCACACTGGCTTTTCTCAGCGCCCGCTTCCTGCTGCGCGACTGGGTACTCAGGCACTTTGGCGACAAGCTGGCCACGTTTCAGGCCGGCATGGCAAAAGACGGCGCCGCCTACCTGCTGAGCCTGCGCCTCATCCCGCTCTTTCCCTTCTTTCTGGTCAATCTGTTGATGGGGCTCACCCCCATCAGAGTCAGTACCTACTACTGGGTGAGCCAGCTTGGCATGCTGCCCGGCACCTTCGTCTATGTGCTGGCGGGAAGCGAGCTGGCAACCCTCACCAACACGGGCAATATTCTCTCCCCCGGCCTGATGGTGGCGCTGACCCTGCTGGGACTGATGCCCTTTCTGATGAAGAGGGCGATGACATGGCTGGCCCTGCGTCGCCTCCATGCCCCCTACCAAAAACCAAGCCGCTATGACTACAACCTGCTGGTGATAGGTGCCGGCGCCGGTGGTCTGGTGACCAGCTACATTGCCGCGGCGGTGAAGGCCAAGGTGGCGCTTGTCGAGAAGCACAGGATGGGCGGGGACTGCCTCAATACCGGCTGCGTTCCCTCCAAGGCGCTGATCCGAAGTAGCCGCTTTGCCGCGGAGCAGCGCAGGGCCGGGGAACTGGGTTTTAGCCCGAGTCAAACCCGCGCCGATTTTGCCGCCGTGATGGAGCGGGTGGCACAGGTGATCAAGGAGGTCGAACCCCACGACTCGGTGGCGCGCTATCAGAACCTGGGTGTGGAGTGCATCGAGGGCGAAGCAAAACTGGTCTCCCCCTGGGAGGTGGAGGTGAATGGCCGACGCCTAACCAGCCGCCATATCGTGCTCGCCACCGGGGCCAGGCCCCTGGTGCCCAGCCTGCCGGGACTGGATCAGGTGCCTTATCTCACCTCGGATACCCTCTGGCAGCTGCGCACCCCGCCCCGCCGCCTGCTGGTGCTGGGCGGCGGCCCCATTGGCTGCGAGCTTGCCCAGAGTTTTGCCCTGCTTGGCATACCAGTCACCCAAGTGGAGCTGGCCGATCAGCTGCTGCCTCGTGAAGAGCGCGACGTAGCCGATGCCCTGCAACACCAGATGGTGGCGGACGGCGTCACCCTGCTCACCGGCTGGCGTGCCGAGCGGGTCGACTATGTGCCGCAAGAAGGGAGTGAGCAAGGGGAACACCTCCCCATCCGGCTCCACCTGTGTCGGGGCGATCAACGCCTGATGGTTGAAGGGGATCAACTGCTGCTGGCACTGGGACGGGTTGCAAATGTCAGCGGCTTCGGCCTCGAAACGCTGGGGGTCGAGCTGGCGCCTCGCGGCACCATTGCTGTCGATGGTTTTCTCGCCACCAACTACCCAAGCATACTGGCGGTGGGCGATGTGGCAGGCCCCTACCAGTTCACTCATTTTGCCGCCCATCAGGCCTGGTATGCCGCCGTCAATGCCCTGTTCGGCCAGTTCAAGCGCTTCAAGGCGGATTACAGGGTGATCCCCGCGGCGACCTACACCAGCCCGGAAATTGCCAGGGTGGGTCTCAACCGCAAGGAGGCCATGGCTCAAGGAATCCCCTTCGAGGTGACCCGCTTCGCGCTAGGGGAGCTGGATCGCGCCATTGCCGATGGGGAGCGCCATGGCTTTATCGAGGTGCTGACGGTGCCCGGCAAAGACAAGATACTCGGTGCCACCATAGTGGGCACTCACGCCGGTGAGCGGCTCGCCGAATTCGTGCTCGCCATGCGCCACCAGCTGGGGCTTGGCAAGATACTCGCCACCATCCACGCTTATCCCACCCTGATGGAGGGGAACAAGTACGTGGCCGGTGAATGGAAACGGGCCCATCAGCCCACTCGGGTGCTGGCCCTGCTGGCCCGTTATCACCACTGGCGCCGCGGCGCCTGACCCTTTGCCCAAGGTAACGCCCATGTTCAAGACCCTGCCTTTGCTCAAATCCCTGTTGTGCGCCCTGCCCCTGCTGGCAAGCGGCACACTCTTTGCCGATGACACTGCCGACGAGGGATCCCGTTGGCAGCAGACCCTTGATCAAGCGAGGGGCCAGACCGTCTACTTCAACGCCTGGGGCGGCAGCCCGGAGATCAACACCTATCTGGTGTGGGCGGGGCAGGAGCTTGAGCGCCAGTATCAGGTCAAGCTGGTGCAGGTGAAGGTGGATGACATAGCCCAGAGCGTCAGCCAGCTGCTGGCCAACAAACAGGCCGGCAAAAACACGGGCGGCCCCATCGATCTGCTCTGGGTCAACGGCGAGAATTTCAAGGCGCTCAAGGAGCAGGGGCTGTTGGGTGCCCCCTTCAGCCATGAGCTGCCCAACCTGGCCCTGGTGGACAAGAGCCTGCCGGTGAGTGAGGACTTCACGGTACCGGTAGAGGGACTGGAGGCGCCCTGGGGCATAGGCCAGCTCAACCTGATGGTGAATGGGGGCGAGGTGAGCAATCCCCCCCGCTCCGCAGAAGCCCTGCTCGCCTGGGTCAAGGCCCATCCCGGTCGTTTCAGCTATCCCAAGCCGCCCCAGTTTCATGGTTCCAGCTTTCTCAAACAGATATTGCTGGAGCTGACCCCGGATCCTGCCCCCCTCTATCGGGAGGCAACCGATGCCGATTTTGCCAGACTCACAGCGCCGCTCTGGGTCTGGCTCGACGCATTTCACCCCGCACTCTGGCGCAAGGGCAAGCTGTTCCCCACCGGCGGCGCCGAGACCCGCCAGTTGCTGGATGACGGTGAGCTGGCCATGGCCATCAGCTTCAACCCGCAAGAAGCGCAGAGTGCGGTGCAAAACGGCGCCCTGCCCCCCAGTGTGGTGGCCGTGGCCATGGAGAAAGGGGCGCTCACCAACAGCCATTTTCTCGCCATCCCCTTCAACGCCAACGCCCACGCGGGCGCCAAGGTGGTAGCCAACTTTCTGCTGAGCCCGGCAGCCCAGGCCCGCAAGGCCGAGCCCGCCTTTTGGGGCGATCCCAGCGTGCTGCGCAGCGACGCCTTGCCAGCGACCACCAAACAGGTACCAGCCCTGCGCTTCAAGGCGGTGGCTGAACCCCATCCCAGCTGGCAGACCAAACTCGAAGCGGCCTGGGCCGAGCGTTACGGTCACTGATGACGGCAGGACTCGGCAACGCCATTCGCCGCACCCTCGGCTGGCGCCCCATGTTTACCCTCCTCTGCGCCCTCCTGCTGGCCGCCCCCCTGCTGGGAGGGCTATGGCTGCTGGTGACACAGGGGACACTCAGCCCGCATGTTCAGCGCCTGCTGGCCCAGCCCGGGCTCTGGCACTCGGCAGCCTTGAGCTTCTGGATTGCGGCTGCCTCCACCCTGGGCAGCCTGCTGTTGACCGCCCTGCTGCTGGCGCACGGCGTCAAGAACGGGGAAGAGAGCCGCAGCTTTCGGCTGCTGCGCCGTCTGCTCTCCCCCCTGCTGGCGCTGCCCCATGTCGCCTTTGCCATAGGTTTTGCCTTCCTGCTCGCCCCCTCCGGCTGGTTGTTGCGGCTCGTCTCTCCCTCCTTGACCGGTTTTGAGCTGCCCCCGGACTGGCAGACCATCAAAGACCCTGTCGGGCTTGGCCTGATCCTGGCGCTAATCCTCAAAGAGACCCCTTTCCTGCTGCTGATGGCACTGGCAGCACAAGAACCCGCCAAGCTGGCCCGCCAGCAGTGGCTTGGTGCCAGCATGGGTTTCAGTGCCCCGCAGATCTGGTGGCGCCTGTTGTTGCCTGCGCTCTGGCCCGCCCTGCGCCTGCCCCTCTATGCGGTGGCCGCGTATGGGGTGGCCGTGGTGGATCTCGCACTGCTGCTGGGGCCAGATGCCCCTGCCCCGCTGGCCGTGCGGCTCTGGCTCTGGTATCAGGATCCAGACCTTGGCTGGCGCGGCGCCACCGCCAGCGGCGCCCTCTTGCTGCTCGCCATCAACCTGCTGCTGCTCGCCGGTTTGCGGCTGCTGGAGTGGGGCCACACGACTGTCGGCAAGCACGCCTGGCTCGATGGCCGGCGCGCCGAGCAAAATCCGCTGACAGCCAGATTGACCTGCATCACAACCTTTACCCTGATGGCCATCAATCTGGCAGTGCTGGCAGCCTTGGTGATCTGGTCGCTGACCCGGCGCTGGTCCTTCCCCGACCTGCTGCCTGGTCAGTGGAGCAGCCACCATTGGCATGTACTCCTGCCGGACCTGATGCCCCTGCTTGTGACGAGTACCCTGCTGGCACTGGCGAGCGGGCTGCTGGCGCTGCTGATGGCTGTATTGAGTCTGGAGGCTCAGCAAGGCCGTCGGCCCTGGCCCCTCTGGCTCATCTGTTTGCCACTGCTGCTGCCCCAGGCCAGCCTGCTGTTTGGCATCCGGCTGGGGTTTGACTGGCTGGGGGGCGGGATTGGGTGGGACTGGGTGCTCTGGAGCCAGCTGCTGTTTGTCTTCCCCTATGTCTATCTCTGCCTGCAGGGGCCCTATCGCCAGTTCGACCCGCGCATCACTCAGGCCGCGCTCACCCTGGGGGCCCGCCCCTGGCACGTCTGGTGGCAGGTGAAAGGGCCCCTGTTGGCACGTCCACTGCTCTTTGCCTTTGCGGTGGGGGCAGCGGTGAGTCTGGCCCAATACCTGCCGACCCTGCTGTTTGGCGCAGGCAGAGTGGTCACCATCACCACTGAGGCGGTGGCCATCGGCAGCGGCCTCAACCGCCGGCTGGCTGGCCTCTACGGCCTGCTGCAACTGCTGCTGCCCCTTGTCATCTATCTGCTGGCACTCTGGCTGCCAGCCCGGCTCAACCCTGCGCTCAAGGACGCCCGATGAACACGAGAAGCTGCCGATGTTAAGCACAACCCCACTTCATCTCTACCTCGATGAGAACCTGCTGCTGTCGCTGCCTGCGCTACAGATTGCCCCCGGTGAGGTGCTGACCCTGATGGGCCCCAGTGGTTGTGGCAAGAGCTCACTGTTGGCGGCGCTGGCGGGCGTCTTGCCACCCAGGGGGCCGATCAGGCTGGAAGGGGATATATGGCTGGGTGAACGGCTGCTCACCTCACTGCCTCCCCAGACCCGGTGTATCGGCATGCTGTTTCAGGATGACCTGCTGTTTGCCCATCTGACGGTGGCTGAAAACCTGATGTTCGGCATGCCTGCCACCCTCAAGGGCGCGACGGCCAGACGGGCAAAGGCGCTGGACACGCTGGCAGAAGTAGCGCTGGTCGATCAGGCCGACAAGCTGCCTGGAGCACTCTCCGGCGGCCAGAGGGCGCGGGTCAGTCTGCTGCGGGCTTTGCTGGCAGAGCCCAGGGCCCTGTTGCTGGACGAGCCCTTCTCCCGCCTCGACAAACCGCTGCGCGCCGCCTTCAGAACTCTGGTGTTCGAGCGACTCACAGCCTTGGGCATCCCTGCCATTCTGGTGACCCATGACGAGGAAGATGCCCCCGGCGCTATCCTTCACCCCACCTCACCCCACTATGCTGATTGATCGCGGCTGATTGATCGCGGCTGATTGATCGCGAAGGAGACTCATCTTGTTTGATCGCCACCTTATTCCCCTTATTCGCAGTCCCCTCACCCGGCTGGCCAAGCCCCTGTGCCGGGCCGGGATCAGCGCCAACCAGATAAGCCTGACCGGCTTTGCCATCGGCATGCTGGCACTGCCACTGCTGGCCCTGGAGCTCTATTCCTGGGCGCTGCTCGTCATCTTGTTCAACCGGCTGCTGGACGGGCTCGATGGCGCAGTGGCGCGAGAGACGAAGATCACGGATTGCGGCGGCTTTCTGGACATCACCCTCGATTTCATCTTCTACGCCGCCGTTGTGCTGGGCTTTGCCTTGAGTAGCCCCGCCAACGCCCTGCCCGCCGCCACCCTGCTGTTCGCCTTCATGGGCACAGGGTCGAGCTTTCTGGCCTTTGCCATCATGGCTGGCAAGCGGGGCATTGAAAATCCCGTCTATCACCACAAGTCCCTCTATTATCTCGGGGGCCTGACGGAGGGGAGCGAGACCATAGCCCTGTTCGTGCTGATGTGCCTCTGGCCAGCCGGGTTTGCCACCCTGGCTTACGGCTTTGCCCTGCTCTGTCTTGTCACCACCCTGACCCGGCTCTGGAGCGGTTACCATACCCTTGGCGAGTAACGTTATTCGGGCTTAGGGCATAGGGGCGCGGAGCGCACCAACCCATCGGCGGGCCACGAGTTTGAGCCGTCATCCATGCACTGAGCACTTGCGCATGGATGACAATGTTTTACCATGTCGACACTCTTTTTCAGGCTCATGAGAACCTTATGCGTCGCCTTGTCTCCGTGCTCACTCTTTCCCTGTTTCCCCTGCTCTACGGTTGCAGCAGCACGCCTGCCCCAAAACCCGTGGCCAAGCCGTTCAAAAGTGCCTTCATCAATCAGACGCCACAGATAAAACCTGCTTACAGCCAAGGGGTTAGCAAGGGAGACTTCGCCAATCGCAACAACGTGGACAGCTTCGTCCAACGCATGGTCGAGAAGCACGGTTTTGACAGCGTCGAGCTGCATCGACTGCTGGCACAGGCGGATCGCTATGACTGGATAATACGGCTGATGGATGCCCAGGCCCCCACCACCGCCAAGCCAATCGGACCGACCGGCGCCTGGAATCGCTACCGCGCCAAGTTCATCACGCCGGACAACGTGCAAAATGGCGTCAACTTCTGGCGTGAGTACGAGAGCGAGCTCAACCGTGCCGAACAGGAATATGGGGTGCCGCCCGAAATCATCGTCGGCATCATAGGCGTGGAGACCCGCTGGGGTCGGGTAATGGGCAAGACCCGCATTCTGGATGCGCTGGCGACCCTGGCCTTCGACTATCCGCGGCGCGCCGAATTCTTTACCGGCGAACTGGAGGCCTTCCTGGTGATGACCCGGGATGAGGGGATGGACCCCACCGAACCCAAGGGCTCCTACGCCGGCGCCATGGGGTATGGCCAGTTCATGCCATCGAGCTTCCAGCGCTACGCAGTGGACTTTGACGGCAATGGCCACACCAACTTGTGGGATCCGGTGGATGCCATCGGCAGCGTGGCCAACTACTTCAAGGCGCATGGCTGGGAGCAGGGTCAACCGGTAGCGGTGCGTGGTCAGGGCCAGCTGCCCGGCTATGAGCATGGATTCCAGACCCGGTACCCGATCACCACCTTGCACCGCGCCGGTCTGAATCCCACCAGCAACCTTGGCAACCACAGCGAAGCAAGCCTGCTGCGCCTGGATGTCGGCACCGGCTATCAATACTGGTACGGCCTGCCGAACTTCTACACCATTACCCGCTACAACCACAGCACCCACTACGCCATGGCGGTGTGGCAGCTGGGGCTGGCGGTCAAGGCTGCCAGAGGCGGTTACTGAGTCAGGCTGCTTGCCAATAAAAACGGGCCCAGCGGGCCCGTTTTTATTGCTCGTTTTCCAGCAACCAGCGTTTGAGCAGGGCAGCCAACTGAGCCTGTTCAGCCTCGGTCAGTGGCGCCAGCAAACGCCGCTCGTTCGCCACATGCCGCTCGACGGCCCGATCGACCAGTTCGCGCCCAGACGCAGTCAGGCAGACCAGCAGGCTGCGCCTGTCGCTCGGCGCCGCCTGTCGCTCGATCAGGCCACGCTCTGCCAGCTTGTCGAGCCGTGCCGTCATGGCCCCGGAGCTCAACATGGCAGCCTGATAGAGCGCGGTCGGCGTCAGCGGTTCACCGGCCCGGCGCAGGGTCGCCAGAATATCGAAGTCGCTGCCCAGCAGGCCGCACGTCTTGAGCTCTTCGCTCACCTCACGGCCGGCGATCGCCGCCATGCGCGCCACCCGACCCAACACCCCCATGGGAGAGCAGTCGAGATCCGGTCTTTGCCGGGCCCACTGGGCCAGCAGCATATCTACATGATCACTGTCCATCTTGGTCACTTATCTTTTTATCGAGATACTTGATAGTAAACCAATTTGAGACTAAGTTATCTTCACAAAAAGATACTTCATGAAGAGATAAGCCATGCCACTGCTGATTGCCTTGCTGGCCCCCCTGCTATGGGGCAGTACCTATGCCGTCGTCAGCCTCTACCTGACTGACTACTCCCCCTACTGGGTGGCCGTGTGGCGGGCGCTGCCGGCCGGGCTGCTCCTGCTGTTGCTGCATCCGCGTCTACCGCCCCTGCCCTGGGGCAAGCAGTTCCTGCTGGCGTTTTGCAACATAGCCGCCTTCTTTGCCCTGCTGTTTGTGGCCGCCTTCCGGCTACCAGGGGCAGTGGCAGGCACGCTCGGGGCCACACTGCCGCTGGTACTCATGCTGCTGGCCTGGTTGCAGGATGGCACGCGGCCAACCCTGAAGTGGCTGCTGCTGGGGCTGATGGGGCTCGCCGGTGTCTTGCTGCTGCTCAATCCCTCCGCCAATCTGGATCCCATAGGCGTGACATGTGCCCTGCTGGCAACCCTGCTGATCGGCCAATCCAGCCGCTGGATGCAGCGCTGGCCGGTGAGCGATCTGCTGGCCCTCACCGCCTGGCAACTGCTGCTCGGTGGCCTGATGCTGATCCCGCTCGCCTGGTGGCTGGCCGGCCCCATGCCACTGCCCCAATCAGCTGCAGCACCCGGGCTTGTCTGGCTCATTTTGCTCAACACTGCGCTGGCCTACTGGGCCTGGCTGTGGGGGCTCAAGCGTCATGGCCCCGAGGTAATGGGCATGCTGGCTCTCACCAACCCCATGGTGGCGGTCTCCCTGGGTGTGCTGATGGTCGGTGAAACCCTGGATGGCCGGCAGTGGCTCGGCATAGGGGTGATCCTGCTCTCCCTGTTTCTGATGAAGCTGCCGGCGCGCTCCTTCTTCAAGCGCTGGCAAGCCCGCAGGGCGGCGATCACCGATGACAAGACCTGAGGCCGGGCAGGGAAACCCTGAACCGAGAAAAAGAACCATAAAAAAGAGGAGCCGCTGTGGCTCCTCTTGCTATCTATCCGATGTTCAATTCAGCCCGCCAACGGCATGGGTCAGACGCCTGCCTTGGCCAGCGCAGCAGAGACAATCTGCTGGGCTTCTTGCTGGATCAGATCCAGATGTGCCTCACCCTTGAAGCTCTCCATGTAGATCTTGTAGATGGACTCGGTACCGGAGGGACGCGCCGCGAACCAGCCGTTCTCGGTCACCACCTTGAGGCCACCGATGGCGGCATCGTTGCCCGGCGCGCGGGTCAGCTTGGCAATGATGGGCTCACCGGCCAGGGTAGAGGCTTCGACCAGTGCCGGATCCAGCTTGGAGAGCACGGCTTTTTGCGCGCTGTTGGCGGGGGCGTCGATACGGCGGTAGCTGGAGCGGCCGAATTTGGCTTCCAGTGCATCGTAATGTACCTGGGGATCCTTGCCGGTGACCGCCAGAATTTCGGCCGCCAGCAGCGCCAGAATGAAGCCATCCTTGTCGGTGGTCCAGACGGTGCCGTCTTTACGCAGGAAGGAGGCGCCTGCGCTCTCCTCACCACCAAAACCAAACTCGCCGCTGTAGAGGCCATCCACGAACCACTTGAAGCCGACCGGCACCTCTTTCAGGGTACGGCCAATCTCGCCGGCAACCCGGTCGATCATCGAAGAGGAGACCAGCGTCTTGCCGACGGCAGCCGCTTTGGGCCAGCCGGTGCGATGGGTAAACAAATACTGGATCGCCACCGCCAGATAGTGGTTCGGGTTCATCAGACCCGCCTTGGTGACGATGCCGTGACGGTCGTAGTCAGGGTCGTTGCCAAGGGCGATGTCGAACTTGTCTTTGAGGGCAATCAGGCCCGCCATGGCAAACGGGCTGGAGCAGTCCATCCGGATCTTGCCGTCTTTATCCAGGGTCATGAAGGAGAAGGTTGGGTCGACACGATAGTTGACCACCTCGATGTTCAAACCATAGGTCTTGGCGATGACGTCCCAGTAGGCGACGCCGGAGCCGCCCAGCGGATCCACACCTATCTTGATGCCCGCTTTCTTGATGGCATCCAGATCCAGCACGTTTTTCAGGTCGTCCACATAGGGGGTGACATAGTCGTGCTCAACCACGAAGGGGCTCTTGAGGGCATCGGCGAATGGCATGCGTTTCACGCCGGCCAGACCGGCTTCCAGAATGGCGTTGGCCCTGTCTTCCACCCACTTGGTGATCTCACCTTCGGCGGGGCCACCGTGGGGCGGGTTGTACTTGAAGCCGCCATCTTCCGGCGGATTGTGGGACGGGGTGATCACCACACCGTCAGCGCGCGCAGCGGGTTTACAAGCGTTGTGGCGCAGGATGGCGTGAGAGATGACCGGCGTCGGCGTGAAGCCCATACCAGCCTGGATGCGGGTCTCGACACCGTTGGCCGCAAGCACTTCCACCGCACTGGCAAAAGCAGATTCAGACAGGGCATGGGTATCCATGCCGACAAACAGCGGGCCCGTGATACCGGCCTGCTGGCGATACTCCACCAGCGCCTGGGTTACCGCCAGAATGTGAGACTCGGTAAAGGCATTGTGCAGCGCGCTGCCACGGTGACCGGAGGTGCCGAAGGCCACCCGCTGCTCGGGGCGGCTCATGTCAGGCTTGTTGAGGTAGTAGGCACTGACCAGACGGGGAATGTTGGTCAGGTCACTTAAACGAGCCGGCTGACCGGCGTGGGAATGCTGAGCCATGGCGTTATCCTTGCTTGATGGCGGCCTTGCCGGGCAAGGCCTGAACTTGATGAACCGTTAAATCGCGCTGCTTACCTGGGCGATCAGCGCCTCGTCGTAGCCCATACTGGCCATCATCTGGGCCACCATGTTCTGCTTGCGACTGGTATTGGTATTGCTGATCACCCAGAACGGGGTATCCGGCACCGGCTTGGGCTTGGTGGTGCTGCCGCTGGCACGCAGTGCCTCGGGATCCCGCGAGAAATAGACGCGCTTGCGCCCCTTGATTTCGGTGGCCTGGGTAAACCCGACCGGATTATCCCGATAGAGGGTACTGAGCACCTGCATGAAGCGGTTGATGGACTTCTCTTCTTTTTGCAGCTCGCCAGAGTCGAGCAGGGCCTGCAGCCCCATGGCATCGGTGGCGACGCTCGGCTGGGGGAGGTCCACAGGCTCGGCAACCTGCACTGTTATGTGCGTGGGCTGTTCCAGCAGACGGCGCAGGATATCGGAGGCACTCTCACCAATGTGCCGGGTCTGGCTGGCGATATAGAAGTAGAGATCGTCATCAAGCTCGATGGTTTTCATAGGGATGCGCTGGACTCGTCGAAATTCGGATGCGGCGATTATACATAGGCAAACCCGGCAGCCCAAGCCAAGGGCTGGCAGATGTGCATGAATCTCATCTAGAATACGGCATAATACGGGGCCAAGTGTGTGATCCTCCGCACTGATAGCGCATCCGGCGTCATTTTTTTGAAAAAAAACCACAAAAAAATGACCCTCAAGGAATGAAATCCTTTTCTTTCAGTGTGTTAAAAATCAGGCAAAAAAGCCCACGACCGACAAGGTGTCATTTTGCAACAAAACCCATTATTGAACTTCAAGGAACAGGGCCAGGGCCCGGCCGTTGTGCTGATCCACGGCCTGTTCGGCAGCCTGGACAACCTGGGGCTGCTGGCACGCGCCCTGAGCGAACACTATCGCGTCATCAGCGTGGATCTGCGCAACCACGGCGCCTCGTTCCACAGCGACGAGATGAGCTACCCCCAGCAGGCTGCCGACGTACTCGCCCTGCTCGATGCCCTGGCACTGGATCAGGTATCTCTGGTCGGTCACTCCATGGGCGGCAAGGTCGCCATGCAACTGGCCAAGCAGGCTCCCGCCAGGATCGCACGGCTGGTGGTGGCCGACATAGCCCCTGTCGCCTATCCCCACTCCCGCCATCAGAATGTGTTCGCCGGACTCAACGCCACCCTGAACCCGCCGGTGCAGAGCCGCAGCGAGGCAGAGGCCATTCTGGCCGAGCACATCGAGATCGCCGGCGTACGCCAGTTCCTGCTCAAATCCTTCGCCAAGGGAGAGTCCGGTTGGGGCTGGCGTTTCAACGTACCGGCCCTTGAGCACAATTACGCCAACATCATGGGCTGGCCCGACAACCAGCGTCGATTCGAAGGACCGACACTCTTTATCAAGGGCGGCGATTCGGACTATATGCAGCCCCAATATACCGACACTGTGATGGCACAATTCCCGGCGGCAAAGGCGCGCATCATCGCCGGAACAGGCCACTGGCTGCACGCCGAAAAGCCGGTTTTGTTCAACAAATTGGTTGTGGATTTCCTGTCGACAGGCGGTTAACAGTTTCAAATCCTTTGTGATATAGTGCGCCCGTCATAAGGAGTGTGCGCAATCCATGCTAAGTGAACATATCGATCTGATTGAGAGTCTGGGCCTGAAGTTATTCTTGCTGGCCATTTTCATATTGATTGGCCTGGCCATTCACGACGTACTCAAACGCGGCAATGTGCCCCGTTTTGGTCGAGTCATCGTCTGGTTGGTACTCTGTCTGGGTTGCGCGGGTTTTGTCGCCAAGGGGCTGATCGAATTGGGCTGGGAAGGCTCAGGGATCGGCTAACTTATTTTCATCTGTGATGTATGGCCAAACAGCAAACTGATCGAACAACACTGGATCTGTTCGCAAATGAGAAGCGCCCCGGCAGGCCAAAGACCAATCCACTCCCCCGTGAGACCCAACTCAAGATCAACAAGCGCAACCAGCTTAAGCGCGATCGCGAGAACGGCCTGAAACGGGTCGAGTTAAAGGTGGAGGCCGAGTTGCTGGAGCGCCTGAACCAACTTGCGTTACAACAGAACGTCAGCCGAGCCGAGCTGATCCAATCTATCCTGAAGCAACAGATTGAGTCTGCTTTCGCAGCAGGCATCGCAATCTGACCGTTAAGCATTAACACCAGATACGGGTAACTAAACACTATGGCTAGTGTAGGTCTGTTTTTCGGCAGCGATACCGGTAATACCGAAGCTGTCGCCAAGATGATCCAGAAAGAACTGGGCAAACAACTGATTGAAGTCCGTGACATTGCCAAGAGCAGCAAGGCCGACATCGACAGCTTCGATCTGCTGATGTTCGGTATCCCGACTTGGTATTACGGCGAAGCCCAAGCCGATTGGGATGACTTCTTCCCCGAGCTGGAAGAGATCGACTTCACCAACAAGCTGGTTGCCATCTTCGGATGCGGCGATCAGGAAGACTATGCCGAGTACTTCCTCGACGCCATGGGCACACTGCGTGACATCGTCGAAGCCAAAGGCGCCATCATCATCGGCAACTGGCCAACCGCCGGTTACGAGTTTGAAGCCTCCAAGGCTGTGGTGGATGACAAGCACTTCGTGGGTCTGGGTATCGACGAAGATCGCCAGCCGGAACTGACCGCCGAGCGCGTCAAGGGCTGGTGCAAGCAGCTGCATGAAGAGATGTGCCTGGCCGAGCTGGAGTGATCCGGCAAGCCAGCTACCTCTGACAACAAGGGCCCCGACGGGGCCCTTGTTGTTTTTGCGATCCGATCTTTTCAGCCACCTCTGTGCTCGGGTTTGGCACGCACATAGAGGGTGCGTTTGACCTGGGCCACCAGCTCGCCACTCTTGTCCTGCACCGTGACCTCGAACTCGGGGAAGTGCTTGTTGCCCCCCTCGGTCGCCGCCACTATGGACGCCAGCTTGCCGTCGGTCAGGTTGAACTCGGCCACCAGTTTGCCTTTGCCCGGCTTGATGTAGTTGATGCTGCCCGCCTTGTCCCAGACGTAATAGCGGTTCTTGAAGTACCCCATCAGCATCAACGGATAGATGGGATCCGTCATCGCAAACATGCTGCCGCCAAACTGGGTCCGGTTGGCATTCTTGTTCCACCAGCGTGACTTCAACGTCACCCGGCAAAAACGGAAGTCATCACTCAGGGTTTCTATCTTGATGCCGGCGCCCCAGAAGGGAGGCCAGGCGTTGAGGGCGCGCCGCACCCAGGCCGCGTTGTCAAAAAGCCAATCCATGGATCTCATCCGACCAGATAATGAAGAAGGTTACATCTTATCAACATTCGTCCGCTGAGCAAGCCGGCGACAGGATTTGATCAATTCGGCCAGATGGCGGACTTTGCGCTAAAGCCCTTGAATTACTGGGTTTATTTTTAGGTTGGCTACGACCTATAATGACAGGCCAAGCGAGTTCGTGGTTGCCATTCCAGCGGCAGTCAATCAGAATAACCACACCTTCGAGAATGCGAATAAGTAGAATATGGCAGACAACAACCAAGCGTTAAAAAAGGCCGGGCTCAAGATCACCTTGCCCCGTGTCAAAATTCTGGAAATCCTGCAACAGCCGGATTGCCAGCACACCAGTGCGGAAGATCTGTACAAACGACTGATCGACCAGGGTGAAGAGATTGGTCTCGCTACCGTATATCGCGTTCTCAACCAGTTTGATGATGCCGGTATTGTTACCCGTCACCACTTCGAAGGTGGCAAGTCGGTATTCGAGCTGGCCACCCAGGAACACCACGACCACCTGGTCTGCCTCGATTGTGGCAAGGTGATCGAGTTTTCCGATGAGGTGATCGAGCAGCGCCAGCGCGATATAGCCAAGCATCACAACATTCGCCTGACCAATCACAGCCTCTATCTGTACGGCCACTGCGCCAATGGCGACTGCAAGCACGAAGATTCATAGACGCTTGCACCGGTCAATAAAAAAGCCAGCATAACGCTGGCTTTTTTGCATCCGTAATCTGGACAAGAGCGGCAGGGTCTCCCCTGCCCTCTGCTTGTCAGACTTTGGCCATCAGGCCTCGGCCTTGCCCCAGACGTCCCGCAGGGCCACGGTGCGGTTGAACACCAGGTGCTCGGCGCTGGAGAGCTTGTTGTCGGCGCAGAAGTAGCCTTCGCGCTCGAACTGGTAAGCAAACTCCGGCTTGGCGTCCTTGAGGGAAGCCTCGACGCGGGCACCCTCGATGATCACCAGCGAATCCGGATTGAGTGCCCCTTCGAAGTCATCCTCGGCACCCGGGTTCGGCATCTTGAACAGACGATCGTAGAGACGGATCTCGGCCGGCAGGGAGTGAGTGGCGCTGACCCAGTGGATCACCCCCTTCACCTTGCGACCATCCGCCGGATCCTTGCCCAGGGTCTCGGGATCGTAGGAGCAGTAGATGCAAGTCACCTTGCCATCCGCATCCTTCTCGACCCGTTCGGCCTTGATCACATAGGCGTTGCGCAGGCGTACTTCCTTGCCCAGCACCAGTCGCTTGAACTGCTTGTTCGCTTCTTCTTTGAAGTCCGCTTCGTCGATGAAGATCTCGCGGGTAAAGTTCAGTTCACGGGTACCCATCTCGGCGTTGTTCGGGTGCGCCGGTGCGGTCAACACCTCGTCGGCCGCCAGGTTCTCGATGACCACCTTCACCGGATGCAGCACGGCCATGGCGCGCGGTGCATTCTCGTTGAGATCGTCACGGATGCAGGCTTCCAGCATGCTCATCTCGACTATGTTGTCCTGCTTGGTCACGCCGATGCGTTTGCAGAACTCGCGGATGGAGGCAGAGGTGTAGCCACGACGACGCAGACCGGAAACGGTCAGCATGCGCGGATCGTCCCAGCCATCCACGTGCTTCTCGGTCACCAGCAGGTTCAGCTTGCGCTTGGACATGACGGTGTATTCGAGGTTCAGACGAGAGAACTCGTACTGACGCGGATGGCAGTCGATGGTGATGTTGTCCAGCACCCAGTCATACAGACGACGGTTGTCCTGGAACTCCAAGGTACAGATGGAGTGGGTGATCCCTTCCAGCGCGTCCGAGATGCAGTGGGTGAAGTCATACATCGGATAGATGCACCACTTGTCACCTGTCTGGTGATGGTGGGCAAACTTGATGCGATAGATAACCGGATCGCGCATCACCATGAAGGGGGACGCCATGTCGATCTTGGCACGCAGGCAAGCGGTGCCTTCGGCAAACTCGCCGTTCTTCATCTTGGCAAACAGCGCCAGGTTCTCGGCCACTGGACGATCGCGGAACGGGCTGTTCTTGCCGGCCTCGGTCAGGGTACCGCGGTACTCGCGCATCTGCTCCGCAGAAAGCTCGTCCACATAGGCCAGACCTTTTTCGATAAGCTCGATGGCGTAGCCGTGCAGCTTGTCGAAATAGTCGGAGGAGTAGCAGATCTCGCCGCTCCACTGGAAGCCGAGCCACTGCACGTCCTGCTTGATGGACTCCACGTATTCGATGTCTTCTTTCACCGGATTGGTGTCATCGAAACGCAGGTTGCACTGACCCTGATAGTCACGGGCGATGCCGAAGTTCAGACAGATTGACTTGGCGTGGCCGATATGGAGATAACCGTTCGGCTCGGGCGGAAAACGGGTATGCACGTGGTTGTGCTTACCGCTGGCCAGATCTTCATCAATGATCTGACGAATAAAGTTAGTTGGGCTGTTCGCCTGACTCATGGCTCACCTCAAAAATGCGTCACTGGCGGAAGTTGTGCCGGCTGGCACCCTCATCCCCCCGCCATCAAGCCGGCTATGATCCCTCATTACGCGCCTTGCCTCAACCTGAATTTGGCCAATCCGGCCCCTTGGCACGCCAAAACGAAGTGAGCCAGCCGCCATAATCTGCTCGCGGATAAAAAAGACCCCGCACTGGGCGGGGTTCAAGGTGATGAAAAACAAAAACAGACAATACACACACACAACAAAGGCTCACACGCACAGTCAACCTTTCCCAAACCCGATGCAGTGTCGGCCTTGGGAAAGGCGGGTCTTGCGACCCGCCTGGTGTTAGCGGTTGGCTGCTATCAGTTCAGCTCGGTGACGCGACTGGTGCGCTGGCCATCGAAACTGGTGGTACGCAGGTAGACCTTGCCGGTCACGCTCGGCTTGGCCGCGGCGTCGTAGGCAGTCCAGGTGCTGCCGTCCAGGCTGTACTGGATGGGCAAGCCCGGCAGATCCACGTTCGCTTCCAGTTTGCCATTGACGACCTTGGCGCCCGGTACTGAGAGGCGGTATTCAACACCGGCCTGATCCAGCTTCGGCAGCACGCGCTGACCCAGCAGGTTGGCGAACTGGTTCCACTCTTTGTTGAGGGTGGCCTTGTTGACATGCTTGGTCTCACCGGAGAACTCGCGGCCCTTCACATAGTTCAGCTCGAAGCCACCTTTGTGCCAGGCACGCTCGGCCACGGAGAAGATACGCGGGTAGACCATGTACTCGTACTGGGCATCGGTCCGCACGGTTTCACTCCACTGTTGACCGGAGATACCGCGGAACTTGACCGGATCCTGGTCACCCTTGGCCACGAAGGCGTTGCCGTCGCGGTCAACCGAGGTCTCGGCGTTCTGCGGCAGGTTTTCCGGGGCAAAGGCGAACACCTTGCGGGTGTCATTGAAACGGGTTGCCCAGTAGTAGCCACGCTCGGCCGGGTGCACCTCATTCGGGAAGTCGAAGTAGAGGTAATCCGGGTTGGAGAGCACAACGTCATAACCCTTGTGCGCCCACTTCATCGCTTCGTTGAAGCCACCCCAGTAGAGGGTTTCCCAGAAGTTGACCACTGTCTTGTCGGTGGCGAAATCCTTGGCGCTGCTCGCGTATTTCAGGCCATCTTCCCATGCCTGCAGGGTGGAAAAGCCACGGTCTTTCGCCAGCTCGCTCACTTCCTTGGCGAAGTAAACCGGCAGCTCGGCCACGTCCTTGATCTTGCCATCATCGATCATCTTCTGGCAGACCGGAGACTTGCCGAACGGCTTGTCCTGCTTGCTGGAATCGACGTTGCCCTTCCAGGCGACCAGATCGGCTTTCTGGGTAACGGCCGGATCCTGATAGCCACCGCCCTGCATGATGTTCTTCGCCTCGTCACCACCGTAATGCCAGGCGGTCAACGGCTGACCGGCGGCCTGGTGCATCTGGGCCACTTCATCCATCACCTTGCTCACGAAGGTGGCAGCACCCGGCTGGCAAGGGTTGATGAAGGACATCTTGTCGTAGAACTGCACCGAGGTGACGTTGGAGGTATCCGCCGGGTCAGTCAGACGGAACTGGTTGGCTTCGGCCTCTTTGCCCTCGCTCATCAGACGCTGGTAACGCGCTTCCATGGAGACCACGGCAGCACGGGCGTGCGCCGGCATGTTGATCTCGGGGATGACGGTGACACCACGGGCCTTGGCATAACGCACCAAATCGATGTAGTCGGACTTGCTGTAGAAACCGGAGCCCTGGTTGTCGCTGGTCGGGCCGGAACCCAGTTGCGGCATCAGGCACTTGGTTTCAGACAGATCGTGGCAACGCTGGCTGCCTACATCCGTCAGCTCCGGCAGACCCGGGATCTCCAGACGCCAGCCTTCATCGTTGGTCAGCCCCAGGTGCAACTTGTTGAGCTTCATGGCTGACATCTGGTCAACCAGCTTCTTCATGGTTTCGAGGCTACGGAAGTGACGGGCCACGTCGGTCTGCATGCCGCGGTATTCAAAACGCGGCGCATCCTCGACGCTCATCTGGCTCACCAGCTTGTCGTTCACACCCAGCAGGGAGAGCAGGGATTGTGCGCCCCAGAAGGCACCCTCGATGTCGTGACCCTGGATCACTGTGCCCTGCTTGCCTATGGTCATGTCATAACCTTCGGCCTGCTTGAGCTTGCTGCCGAGCTTGACGGTCACTGGATAGCCGGTGTCGGAGAGGGTAACACCCAGCTTGGTCAGTTGAGCCTTCAGGGCTTCGGCGCTATCGCTTGGCAAGTCCAGCGCGTTGAGCTTGATGGTGGAGAAGTCCACTTGCGGACCCGATTTGATCACTTGCTTGAGCGGGGTCGGCAGGATCTGATCATCAATCTTGCTGGCCGGCAGCAGGCTGCTGGTCAGGTTGGCATCGAAACGGGTCTCGCTGTTCATCAGGATGTTGTTGTCATCCTTGGTACGCTTCCAGCCATCGGCCGGCATCGGCTTCTCGTAGGTGCTGGCGTCGTCGATGTTGCTCATGCTGGCAATCACCTTGGGCTCGGCGCCGTCGGCAGCCACATACCAGCTAGGCATGATGTCAGATTCGAACAATACCCAATATTCCACCACCAGCGGCACTTCGACCGTGGCATCCTTGGCAAAGCCCTTAAACTGCTCGGTTGGCGTCAAACGATAGAGGTCGCCGGTCAGATGGGTGATGGTGAACTGGTCGTTGTCGACGCGCTGGATACGACGGATGGAGGAGACATAAATACCCCAATCCTTGGAGGTCACGTCAGCACCGGTATTGGTCAGGTGCAGCTTGGCAACGCCACAGCTCGCCCACTCGGAACCCAGCGCCTGGCAATCGAGGCCGGCACCGGCACCGTCGTTGGTGACGACTTCGTACTTGACCACCAGGTTGCTGGCGAGGGAGTCGACCACGGCTTGCTTGGCGGCATCGGCTGCCTGTACCTGGCTGACAAAAATAGTAGACATGGCAATGGCTAACAGAGAATGTTTCAAGTTCATAACTGCTGCTCTCATTTGAAGTAAAGGTTGGATTTTCTTGGCGTTTTTTATATTGGGCCCCGTGGCGGGGCCCTAGTTATGTCAACAATGGACTTAGACTTGAGGCGAGCTTGGCGCCCGATTAACGCAGGGCCTTCATCTCACCGGCAATGATCTCGGCCAAGGGGCCCAGAATCACCTGCAGGTTCTGTTCACCGAGCTTGACCACACCGGCCGCGCCCAGGGCTTTGAGCTTGCGCTCATCCACTATGCTGCGGTCTTTCAGGGTCAGACGCAGACGGGTGATGCAGGCATCGATGGTGACCAGGTTGTCTTGGCCACCCAGCACTTCCAGATACTGGCGAGCCAGTTCGGTGCGGTCAGTGGTCTGAGCCTGTGCCGGTACGGCTTCATCATCTTCACGACCCGGAGTTTTCAGGTTGAACTTGACGATGACGGCACGGAATATCACGTAGTAGAGGCCGAAGAACACCAGACCCTGTGCCAGCAGCATGTACCACTGGGTCGCCAGCGGGTTGCGGCTGGAGAGCACCATATCCACCAGACCGGCACTGAAGCCGAAACCGGCGATCCACTGCATGCTGGCGGCGATAAACACAGAGATACCGGTCAGCAGGGCGTGGATGACATAGAGTACCGGTGCCACGAACATGAAGGAGAATTCGAGCGGCTCGGTCACACCGGTGAAGAAAGCGGCGAAGGCGGCGGCGATCATGATGGATGCAACCTTGTCCTTGTTCTCTTTCTTGGCGGAGTGATAGATGGCCAAGGCAGCGCCCGGCAGACCGAACATCATGATGGGGAAGAAGCCAGCCTGGTACATACCAGTGACACCCACGACAGCTTTGCCCGCGTCGATGGAAGATTGGCCACCCAGGAAGTTCGGGATGTCGTTGATACCAGCCACGTCAAACCAGAACACTGAGTTCAGAGCATGGTGCAGACCCACGGGGATCAGCAGGCGGTTGAAGAAGGCGTAGATACCGGCACCGGTAGAGCCCAGGTTGACAATGGATTCACCAAAGCTCACCAGACCACCGTAAATGACAGGCCAAACGGCCATCAGGATGAAGGCAACGACGATCATCACCACTGAGGTCACGATCGGCACCAGACGACGGCCGGAGAAGAAAGCCAGCGCCTTGTGCAGTTCAACACTGCTGAAGCGGTTATAGAGCTCGGCGGCAATCACACCGGTCAAGATACCGATAAACTGGTTCTCAATCTTGCCAAACGCGGCAGGCACTTGATCCAGCGGGATCTGCTGGATTTGCGACACGGCACCCGGGCTCAGCAGTGTGGTCACGACCAGGTAGCCGACCAGACCTGCCAGTGCGGCAGAGCCGTCTTTGTCCTTGGACATGCCGTAGGCAACACCGACAGCAAACAGGATGGCCATCTTGTCGATGATGGCGGCACCGGCCTTGATCAGGAAAGCAGCCAGCGCGCTGTCACCACCCCAACCGTTAGGGTCAATCCAGTAGCCAACCCCCATCAGGATCGCGGCGGCAGGCAATACCGCTACCGGCACCATCAGGGCACGGCCGATCTTTTGCAAATAACCGAGAATGTTCACGGTTCCTCTCCTTAGTTAATGTTTTTCTAGAAATTAAGTGCTTATCACGTTTGACGCATAAGCCATCAAGGCTTGATTGGCAGTCTAGGGCTTTTATTTCGCTGCGCAAATTAATAAACCTGTAATCGTGATCATTATCACCCAAACGAGATAAAGGTAGCGGATACATGTGGCTTAGTTCGCAATCTTTATTTACGCTATAAAACAACTTGAATCCGTCTTAGCCTATTTGCCGCCGACACCCCGGCAGCAACCCGTACAGAGGTATCTACAATGCGCCTGATCCCGTTGAAATCTGCCAGCCAAGTGGGTCTGTGGTCTGCCCGTTACATCGTTGACCGTATCAATGGGTTCAAACCCACGGCCGATCGCCCCTTCGTACTGGGCCTGCCCACCGGCGGCACCCCGCTCAACACCTACAAGCGCCTGATCGAGCTGCATAAAGCCGGTGAAGTAAGTTTCGAGCACGTGGTCACCTTCAACATGGACGAATATGTCGGCCTGCCGGAAGATCACCCCGAGAGCTACCACAGCTTCATGCACAACAACTTCTTCTGTCACATCGACATCCGTCCGGAGAACATCAACATCCTCAACGGCAACGCCGAGGATCTGGTGGCCGAATGCAAGCGCTATGAGGACAAGATCAAGTCCTATGGCAAGATCAACCTCTTCATGGGCGGGGTCGGCAATGACGGTCACATCGCCTTCAACGAACCGGCCTCCTCCCTCTCCTCCCGCACCCGGGTCAAGACCCTGACCGAGGACACCCGTATCGCCAACTCCCGCTTCTTCGGCGGTGACATGGAGCAGGTGCCCAAGCTGGCGCTGACCGTGGGTGTCGGCACCCTGATGGACGCCGAAGAGATCATGATCCTGGTCACTGGCCACGGCAAGGCCCAGGCCCTGCAAGCAGCAGTGGAAGGCAGCGTCAACCACATGTGGACCATCTCCACCCTGCAACTGCATCCGAAGGGAATGATGGTGTGCGACGAGCCCTCCACCATGGAGCTCAAGGTCAAGACGGTGCGTTACTTCCAGCAGCTCGAAGCCGCCAACATCGGCCGTCTGTAAGGAGCCACCATGTACGCATTGACCAATTGCACCCTCTACACCGGCAGCTGTGTGCTGACCGGTTACGGGGTCGTGATCGAGGGCGACAAGATTGTCGCCATCCAGCGTCAGGCCGAGCTGCCTGTCGGCATAGAGCGACATGATCTGCATGGCGCCAACCTGAGCGCCGGCTTTATCGACGTGCAGCTCAACGGCTGTGGCGGCGTCATGTTCAACACCGACATCTCCACAGAGACACTGGCGATCATGCAGGCCGCCAACCTCAAATCCGGTACCACCAGCTTCCTGCCGACCCTGATCACCAGCCCGGATGCGGACATGAAGCGGGCCGTCGCCGTGACCCGCGACTACATGGCCGCGCACCCGAATGAAGTGCTGGGCGTGCATCTGGAAGGCCCCTACACCAACCTCAAGCGCAAAGGCATACACCCGGCCGCCCAGATCCGTCAGCCCGCCGACGAGATGATCGACTTCTTCTGCGCCAACAGCGATGCCATCGCCAAGATCACCCTGGCACCGGAGCGCAACAAGCCCGAGCACATCCGTCAGCTGGTGGAGGCAGGCATACTGGTCTCCGCCGGCCATACCGCCGCCAACTACGATCAGGCCATGGCCGGCTTTGATGACGGCATCCGTTTTGCCACCCACCTCTACAACGCCATGACCCCGACCGTGAACGGCCGCGAGCCGGGTGTGGTGGGTGCCATCTATGATCGCCAGGATGTCTATGCCGGCGTCATCGTCGATGGACACCATGTGCACTGGGCCAACGTGCGCCTGGCCCACAAGATGCTGGGGGAGCGGCTGGTGCTGGTCACCGACGCGACCGCCCCTGCCGGCGCGCCGGAAGGCTTTGAGAAGTTTGATTTTTGTGGCGCAACCGTCTATTTCCGCGATGGTCAGTGCGTCGACGAGAATGGTACACTCGGCGGCTCTGCCCTCACCATGATTGAGGGGGTGGAGAATCTGGTCAAACAGGTCGGATTACCGCTCGATGAAGCACTGAGAATGGCCACTCTTTATCCCGCTCGCGCCATTGGATGGGACTCACGTCTCGGTAGTATCCAGGTCGGAAAAATAGCCAACCTGACTGTCTTTGATCAGACCTTCACGGTCTGCGGGACCGTGGTTAACGGACACTACACAACACAGTGACACTATGACTGGCGGACAAATAGCAAACGTAGATCTTATCAAGCAGGTCAACAGTGCAGCCGTATATCGGCTCATCGACCTGCAAGGCCCCATCTCGCGGGTCAAAATTGCCGAGTTGAGTCAGCTGGCCCCGGCCAGCGTGACCAAAATAACCCGGCAACTGATCGAGCATGGCCTGATCAAGGAGACCTCACCGCAAGCCTCTACCGGCGGGCGGCGCGCCATCTCCCTGACCACCATCAAGCATCGCTTTCAGTTTGTGTCCGCCAAGCTCGGCCGCGGCTATCTGCAGCTGAGCCTGTACGATCTCGATGGCAAGGAGCTCGATCAGCATGTCACCCAGGTGACCGAGATCGATCAACAGCCCGTGGTCGACATGCTGCTGCGGGAAATTGGTGCCTTCATGGACTCCCAGCAGGAGCGCAACCGCAACCTGATCAGCATAGCGCTGACCATGCCGGGTCTGGTCAATCCGGAATCGGGTATGGTCATCTATACCCCCAAGTACCAGATCCGCAATCTGGCCCTGGCCAAGCTGCTGGAAAACCACTTCAACCTCCCCTGCTACGTGGGCAACGACACCCGCTCGCTGGCACTGGCCGAACACTTCTTCGGCGAGTCCCGCGACTGCATGGACTCCATTCTGGTGAGCGTGCACCAGGGTGCCGGCTCCGGCATCATCACCAAGGGCAAGGTGTTCCTCGGTCAGAACCGCAACGTCGGCGAGATCGGCCACATCCAGGTCGAACCGCTCGGCAAGCGCTGCCACTGCGGCAACTTTGGCTGCCTGGAGACCATCGCCTCCAACGAGGCCATTGTCGACAAGGTAAAAGAGCTGATCAGTCGCGGTCACCTGAGCTCGCTGCAGGAGAAGCACATCACCATACAGGAGGTGTGCAAGGCGGCCATGGCCGGGGATGAGCTGGCACGCAGCGTGATCGAGAACGTGGGTGAGCACCTGGGACGGGCGGTGGCCATCACGGTCAACCTGTTCAACCCGCAGAAGGTGCTGATCGCAGGTGAAATTACCGCCGCCGAAGAGATCCTCTTCCCGGCCATTCGCCGCTGTGTCGAACACCAGTCACTGCCGAGCTTCCACCGTGGCCTGCCCATCGTGAAGGCCCGCTTCCAGAACCAGCCCACCATAGGCGGCTTCGCCCTGGTGAAACGGGCCCTGCTGGAGGGTGATCTGTTGCAGATCATCATGGAGCAGAAGTAAGGCGCTGGCCTTGCGAGACAAAAAACGGCAGCCACTGGCTGCCGTTTTTTATTGTGCGCTTTTCGCCGGTTTATCCCGCCCGGCAGGGCTTGAACAAGTCCAACGCACCGTCATAGACGCTGGTCTGCATGTCCATGATCCCCAGCATGGTGCAGGGCAACAAGTTGTCGCGCTCGCTTAGTCTGGCTCACCCCGCCCTGCAGGGCTTGAACAAGTCCAAGGCACCGTCGTAGACGCTGGTCTGCACATCCATGATCCCCAGCATGGAGTGGAACAGGTTGTCATGGGAGAAGCGCTTGCTGCTCGCCTCCTGTTGCAGACACCCCATGTTCAGCTGGCGATCCGCCTGCAACTGCGGAGAAAACCAGGTCAGCAGCGGCACCCGGGTCTGATCATCCGGCGCAAACTGGTAGGGAGTGCCGTGCAGATAGAGCCCCATGGCACCGAGGGATTCGCCATGGTCGGAGAGATAGACCAACCCCACGTTGTAATCCGTTTGCAGTGACTTGAGCTTCTCTATCAGTTGCGCCACCACCTTGTCGGTATAGCGAATGGTGTTGTCATAGGTATTGACCAGCTCTTCGTTGCTGCAATTCTCGATGTCACTACGCGGGCAGTCCGGCACGAAGAAACGCTCGGACGCAGGATAACGGCGATAGTAGGTCGGACCATGGCTGCCCATCAGATGAAAAGCCACCAGCTTGTTGCCCTGCTTGCCCTTCATGTCGGCAATCTGTCGATCCAGCCCTTCCAGCATCACCTCGTCGTAGCATGAACCCTGCTGGCAATACTGCGGGAAGGCCTTGGCCTCGATATCTATGGTGGGCACATTCTTGCACACCCCCTTGCAGCCGCCATCGTTCTCCTTCCAGAGCACAGAGACACCTGCGTGTTGCAGCACATCCAGCATGCCGTCCCGGGACTGGGCCAGGGTATCGTCATACCCGCGCCGGGTGAGATTGGAGAACATGCAGGGCACGGAGACAGCCGTGGCCGTACCGCAGGAGCGCACATCCTTGAAGGAGATGACTCCCGCTTCCTGCTCGGTGAAGCTGTTGGTCTGCTTGCGATAGCCGTTGAGGGAGTAATTCTGGCTACGCGCCGTCTCCCCCACCACCAGGAACATCAGGGTCGGCTTGTTCCCCTGCCCCACCACCCTGGCGTCCGTCCCCAGCGGCTGATAAGGAATGGGGGTGGCAAACAGTATATCTCTGGCATAGCGATAGAAGCCGTGTACATAGTTGGCTGGCACTATCTCCTTGCCAAGAGACTTGTTGTTGCGCCCGACCGAGGCGTAATCCTGATAATAGAGCGCAGCCACCCCCACCAGAAACAGCAGTGACAGGGCGATGGAGCCAAGTCGCAGGCCAAGGCCTCTATACCAGGGGCTGGGATATTCAATCTTCACCCACAACAAGGCCAGCGCCGGCAGCACACCGGTCAGCAGAAACCAGAGCGCGACCGAACCATTGAGGTAGGCGCTCACCTCCCCCGTATTGGTCGCAACCATGTTCTGTACCATGTCCCTGTCGAAGATGACGCCATACTTGAGCATGGCGTAGCTGACCACAGAGCCCAGCAGGATCAGCAGCACGAAGAAGGGCTTGAGCAGATAGCGGAAGGTAAAGGGCAGAAACACCGCATTGAGTGCAGCCAGCAATACCAGGGGTATAGAGAGGACAAAGCCCGCCTTGACGTGATCCAGCTGAGTGAGGATGGTGTAAAAGTGCAGGAAGATGGGCCAGTTGAACACCAGTGCAAACAGCAGCACCAGCAACAGATTCACCTTCATCACGCCCAGGGTGATGCGCATAACGATACTCCGACAAATCAGGCAGGACTGGGGGCCCGCATGGGCACTCCCGTTGTTGGCATCTCGCTTACCGCGCGACGCTGTTTGAAGGCGATAGCGATAATGGGCAGGGGCCCGGATACTGCAGGCAGCTTAAAAAGCCAAACTTAAGGGAGACTTAAGGGGAGCGAGTCCCTTGGCGGGAAGAGAACAAGAGACAAAAACGGCAGTCTGAAGGCTGCCGTTTTTAATATGTGCTCAGCGTACGATCAGAAAGTCGCAGCCACTTCGTCGGAGGAAGATGGCACCGTTGTTATGCCACCTCCTCGCGTGTGCACCCTGACGATCAGAGGGTCGCGGCGACTTCGTCAGAGATGGAGCCGTTGTGGTACACCTCCTGCACGTCGTCCAGATCTTCCAGCATGTCGATGAGACGCATCAGCTTGGGGGCGGTTTCCGCATCCAGCTCGGCTTCGGTGGAAGGGATCATGGTCACTTCGGCGTTCTGGGCCTTGAAGCCAGCGGCTTCCAGCGCATCCAGCACGGTACCGAAGTCGTTCGGGGTGGTGTACACCTCGATGGAGCCATCCTCCTCGGTCACAACGTCATCGGCACCCGCTTCCAGGGCCGCATCCATCAGGGCATCTTCGTCGACACCGACGAAGGTCAGCAGCCCTTTCTTGCTGAACAGGTAGGCGACCGAGCCATCGGTCCCCAGGTTGCCGCCGCTCTTGCTGAAGGCATGACGTACTTCGGCAACGGTACGGTTGCGGTTGTCGGTCAGGCACTCCACCATGACGGCAGAACCGGCCGGGCCGTAACCTTCGTAGACGATGGTCTCGAGCTGCTCGCCGTCGCCACCACCGGCCCCACGCGCGATGGCGCGGTTGATGGTTTCGCGGGTCATGTTGCTGGTCAGGGCTGCCGTCACCGCCGCACGCAGGCGCGGGTTGTTGGCAGGATCCGGATCGCCGATACGAGCCGAGGTAGTGATTTCACGGATCAGCTTGGTGAAGATCTTGCCGCGCTTGGCATCCTGAGCTGCCTTGCGGTGTTTGATGTTGGCCCATTTACTGTGACCTGCCATAGAGACTCTCCGTTATATTTTTTAGATTTCAATAACACAAAGTGACCGGGTAGGCCGCGCTGGGCGCGGCCGGGACTGTGCCGGATGCCGGCTTATTCATCACCCTTGACGGTCGTCGCAATCGCCAGTTCGCTCATCTGCGCCTGGTTGGCAAAGCTGGGGGCGTCTGTCATCAGACAGGCGGCCGCCGTGGTTTTCGGGAAGGCAATCACATCCCGGATGTTGTCGGTGCCGGTCAGCAGCATGCTCAGACGATCCAGGCCGAAGGCCAGACCGGCGTGCGGCGGGGTACCGTACTTCAGCGCATCCAGCAGGAAGCCGAACTTGAGGCGTTGCTCGGCCGGGGTGATGCCGAGGATGTCGAATACGGTGGCCTGCATCTCGCTGTTGTGGATACGCACAGAACCGCCACCCACTTCGTAGCCGTTGATGACCATGTCGTAGGCGTTGGCATAGGCGCTGAGCGGGTTGGCTTTCAGCTCGCTCGGGCCCAGGTTGCTCGGGGCGGTGAAGGGGTGGTGCATGGCCGCCAGGCCGCCTTCGCTGTCTTCCTCGAACATGGGGAAGTCGATGACCCACAGCGGCTTCCAGCTGTTTTCCATCAGACCCAGATCGCGGCCCACTTTCAGACGCAGGGCACCGATGGCATCGGCCACCACTTTCTTGCTGTCGGCGCCGAAGAAGATGATGTCGCCGTCGGCTGCGCCGGTACGGGCCAGGATCTCGCGCACTATTTCATCGGAGAGGAACTTGGCAACCGGAGACTGAACCCCTTCGAGGCCGTTGGCGGCTTCGTTGACCTTCATCCAGGCCAGGCCCTTGGCACCGTAGATGCCGACGAACTTGGTGTACTCGTCGATCTGCTTGCGGGACAGCTCGGCGCCGCCCGGCACTTTCAGGGCTGCCACACGGCCTTTCGGGTCGTTGGCGGGGCCGGCGAACACGGCGAACTCGACGGCGGTCAGCAGATCTGCCACATCGACCAGCTCCATCGGCAGACGCAGGTCCGGCTTGTCGGAGCCGAAGCGGCGCATGGCCTCGTCAAAGGTCATAACAGGGAAGTCGCCCAGATCCACGGCCAGCACGTGTTGCCACAGGTTGCGGATCATCTCTTCCATCAGCTCGCGCACTTGCGGCGCGGTCATGAAGGAGGTCTCCACGTCGATCTGGGTGAATTCCGGCTGGCGGTCGGCACGCAGGTCTTCGTCACGGAAGCACTTGACGATCTGGTAGTAGCGATCGAAGCCGGACATCATCAGCAACTGCTTGAACAGCTGCGGGGACTGCGGCAGGGCGTAGAACTTGCCCTTGTGCACCCGGCTCGGCACCAGATAGTCACGGGCACCTTCCGGGGTGGCCTTGGTCAGCATGGGGGTTTCGATGTCGAGGAAGCCGTGCTCGTCCATGAAGCGACGTACGAAGGCACTGGCCTTGGCACGGGTCTTCAGGTACTTGGCCATCTCGGGGCGACGCAGATCCAGATAACGGAACTTGAGGCGCTGCTCTTCACTGTTGACCTGATTGAAGTCCAGCGGCAACGGCTCGGCGCGGTTGATGATGGTGAGCTCATGGGCGAACACTTCGATGGCACCTGTGGCCATGTCGCTGTTGCGCTGGGAGTCAGGACGGGTACGTACCACACCTGAAACCTGAATGCAGAACTCGCCGCGCAGTTCAGAGGCCAGGGCGAAGGCGTCCGGCTTGTCCGGATCGAAGAACACCTGCACGATCCCTTCCCGGTCACGCATGTCGATAAAGATCAGACCGCCGAGGTCGCGACGACGATGGACCCAACCGCACAATGTAATGGTCTGCCCGGCATGGGCCTCATTGACCTGTCCGCAATAGATAGAGCGCATGGACTTCTTCCTTCGAAATTGTAGAGAGACGGTTAACCTGAGCCGCCGGGCACGACTGGCAGCACAGTCCGTCTCACAGCTGGCCAGAGTCTTGTTCTTGCCCGGTTTGAAATCTGTCTCGTACCGTCCGACCCCCTGGATCGGACACCTGCCACCGATATCGGCTCGACCAGAGGCGGCTGGCAAGCGGCCGGGCAGTCGGTCAGAGGGCATCGGAAAGCATCGTTGTTTGGCCAATTCATGGCCGCTACCGTCGCCACAATATGCGCACAGCGGGGCGAGTCACAACAAATTGGCAAACAAAAGGGCTGGCATTATAGAGGAAAACCCCCATTTGGGTAAAATGGCCAGCAGCCTCCTTTGCCCTGTTTTTTGCGTCTCAAGGCAAAAAATGGGCATAAACCGAGATAAACCCGCAGACAGGATCCGCCATGAGCCTCTTTTTGGGCCTGCCACAATGGTCGCACCCGGCCTGGCCCGGTCAATTATTGGGTGTGGGCGCCAAACCCGCCGAACATCTCGCCCACTACGCCCGGGTGTTCAACACAGTGGAAGGCAACACCACCTTTTACGCCTCGCCCACCCCTGACACAGTGCAGCGCTGGGCCGATGCGGTGCCTGCCCACTTTCGTTTCAGCTTCAAGTTTCCGAAAGAAATCAGTCACCAGAGCGATCTGGTGAGCGTAGACAAGCAGGTGACCGAGTTCATTCGCCTGCTCAGCCCGCTGCACGACAAGCTGGGACTGCTCAAGCTGCAACTGCCCGCGCGCTTCGGCCCGAGCGGCCTTCCCCGCCTCGCTGAATTCTTTAACCGGCTGCCGACACAGTTTCGCTATGCCCTCGAGGTACGTCATCCCGATTTCTTCGCCAAAGGGGAAGCAGAGCGCAGCCTCAACCGCATGCTGATGGAAAAAGGCATCAACCGCATCATGCTCGACAGCCGGCCACTGTTTTCTGTGCCAGCTACCACGGCGGCCATGATAGATGCACAGGGCAAGAAGCCCAGACTGCCGGTGCACCTGCTGGCTACCGCCAGCGCCCCCGTGGTGCGGCTCATCGGTCTGCCGGAACCGGCCGCCAATCACCCCTTCCTGCCAAGCTGGTTGCCCCACTGGCGTCAGTGGCTGGCGGAGGGAAAGGATCTCTACCTCTTTATACATACCGCCGACAATGCCCAGTCACCCGAACTGGCCCGTCAGATAACACACCTGTTAGGACAGGAGATGGCCCCCTGGCCGGGGGAAAACGATCGCGCGCGCCAGGGCGTGCTGCGCTTTTAACCAGCCACTGCACCAGCCATTCATCAGGCGCAAAAAAAGCCACTTTTTTGTGGCTGGACAGGGCTCGGCGTCAAGACAAATGCCCATCAATCCTCTACACTAGCGCCCCAAGCAAGGGTCCGGAACATGGCCCATACGAACTGGGACGGCCCGAAGGAACTCAAGGCCAGTCACCCCGTTCGTAAACAGGTGATATATCTACTCTGATGGGTATCACCCAACGACTCAATTGAACAATACAGCCGGATTACACCCCGGTTGTCAGGTTGCGCAAGCATGCATACCAAAGACCAAATTTTTGCTGCCCCTATCGCCCGATTGGGGGACTTTTGCTTTGACGAACAGGTCGTCGACGTCTTCCCCGACATGATCCAGCGGTCTGTACCGGGCTACAGCAACATCATCTCCGCCATCGGCATGATGGCTGCCCGTTATGCCCAGCCACAGAGCCGTCTGTACGACCTTGGCTGCTCCCTCGGCGCCGCCACCCAGGCCATGCGTCGCCACCTGACTCAACCGGGTTGCCACATCACGGCAGTGGATCTCTCTCACCCCATGATAGAGCGCGCCCGTGCCCACCTTTCGGGTTTCAAATCCGAGGTGCCGGTGGAGCTGGTCGAGGCGGACATCTGCGACATAGCGATCGAAAACGCCTCTGTGGTGGTGCTCAACTTCACCCTGCAGTTCGTGGACCCCGAAAAGCGGATGGCCCTTATCCAGCGCATCTTTGATGGTCTGCGTCCGGGCGGCATCCTGATCCTGAGCGAGAAGTTCCGCTTCGAGGATGAACCGGTCAACGATCTGCTCATCGAGCTGCACCTGGACTTCAAACGCGCCAATGGCTACAGCGAGCTGGAGATCAGCCAGAAGCGCAACGCCCTCGAGAACGTGATGCGTACCGACAGCCTGGAGACCCACAGATCACGCCTGCAAAGCGCCGGCTTCGTTCATCAGGATCTCTGGTTCCAGTGCTTCAACTTCGGTTCCATGATTGCCATCAAATCCAGCGACGCCAACTAAGCCATGATCGACTTTGCCAATTTTTATCAACTGATCGCCAAGAACCGGCTGAGCCACTGGTTGCATACCCTGCCCGCTCAGCTGCATGCCTGGCAGCACGACAACCTGCATGGGGACCTGCCGCGCTGGAATCGCGCCCTCAACAAGCTGCCCACCACAGCGCCCGGCCATATCGAGCTGCAACGGGGCGTCGAGATAGGCAATAGCCAGAGCTTGAGTGAAGGGGAGCGCAAAAAAGTCGAGAGTCTGCTGCGCCAATTCATGCCCTGGCGCAAGGGGCCCTTCACGGTCCACGGCATCCACATCGATACCGAGTGGCGCTCCGACTGGAAGTGGGATCGTGTATTGCCCCACATCAGCCCGCTGGCTGGCCGCTATGTGCTGGATGTGGGCTGCGGCAGCGGCTATCACCTCTGGCGTATGGTCGGCGAAGGAGCCAAACTGGCCGTCGGCATAGACCCGAGCCCGCTGTTCTTGTGCCAGTTCGAGGCCATTCGTCACTTCACCGGCGGCGATCAGCGCGCTCACCTGTTGCCGCTGGGCATTCAGGAGCTGCCTGACCTGCGCGCCTTTGACACCGTCTTCTCCATGGGGGTGCTCTATCACCGCAAGTCCCCCATAGAGCACATAGAACAGTTGCGTAACCAGCTGAAAGACGATGGCGAGCTGGTGCTGGAGACCCTGGTTGTCGACGGCGGCGTCAATGAGGTGCTGGTGCCCACCGACCGTTACGGCAAGATGCGCAACGTCTGGTTCATCCCCTCAAGCGCAGCCCTCAAACTCTGGGTGGAGCGCTGCGGATTTACCGATGTGCGGATCGTAGACGAGAATATGACCAGCACCGACGAACAGCGTCGTACCGACTGGATGATTAATGAATCCCTGAGCGATTATCTGGATCCTGCGGATCCCGCGCTCACGGTAGAAGGACACCCGGCACCGAAACGTGCCGTACTGATTGCCAGAAAGGCCAAAGACTAGCCGATGGCGCCAGCGGAAGTTACACTGACCCAATTCCAGGAAGCACAGTTAAATGAATGACATGAAAAGCAAATTAAAAGGAATGACCCTGCTCTCCCTGCTCAGTCTCGGCGGGTGTGTCAGTGTGGATAAAGCGCCCCCGGTACCAACCTTGACGCTGGCCGAGCTTCGCACCGAGATCAATCTGAGCGAGCAACGCCTGCAAACATCCATGGAACAGCAACAGAAGCAGTATGTGCAGCAACAGCATCTGCTGGTTCAGCTCAACACTGATGTCAACAACATGAAAGAGTCTGTGAAAAAAGTCGATAGCAAGCTCGAAGCCTTGCCACCCGAGCCGCCCAAACCCATGGCGATCCCGACCGAGAAGTGCCAGGCACCAAGCCAGGGCCATACCGTCGACGGCAAACTGCTGGTGGGTGAAGCCGAGTGGATCTGGGTTGACGCCGCCAATGACGCCTTCCAGGCGCGGGTCGATACCGGTGCCACCACCTCCTCCATCAGCGCCCAGGACATCACCATCTTCGAGCGCAATGGCAAAAACTGGGTGCGCTTCTTCCTGAGCCACCAGGAGATGGACGACAAGATCCAGATCGAAGCGCCGCTGGTACGCCACGTGCGGGTACGTCAGGCGTCTGCCGACGATCTCGACCGTCGTCCCGTGGTACGTCTGGCGGTGCGGATCGGCGACATGACCGAGAAGGCCGAATTTACCCTGAAAGATCGCAGCGACATGACCTTCCCCGTGTTGCTGGGTCGCGAATTTTTGAAAGACATCGCCGTGGTTGATGTGGCCCGCGAATATATCCAACCAAAACCCAAGCTCAAGGATGTGAAATAATCCATGGTTTCCCGTAAGCCGTTCTATTTGCTGGTCGCCCTGCTGTTCATTGTCGGCCTGGGGATGACGTTTTATCACCACATAGCGTTGGATGTACCGCTGACGCCAGGTGAAAAACGCCAGATCTGGTCCATCGAGGCCAAGCTCGAATTTGAAGCCACCGGTGAGCCGGTGATCGCCTCCCTGGCCATTCCGGGCACCCAGCCCGGTTTCACCCTGATGAACGAGAACGCCGCGAGCCCGGGCTACGGCCTGTCATTTGTCGAGAAGGACGGGGATGCCCGCGCCGAGTGGTCGATCCGTTCCGCCTCCGGCCGCCAGGAGCTCTACTACCGCGTCGACATGATGGCTGACGAGCATGCCAAACCGGCTGCCCTGGCAAAGCCTCCCGTCATCGAGAAGCAGATCGAGAGCGAGCCTTACGCCACCGCCATGAAGCAGATCTCCGAACGGGCCCAGGAGCGCTCCGCCGACGGTTACACCCTGACCCGCGAGATCATCAAGGAAATAGAGAAGCAGGAGCAGAACGCCGAGCTGCTGAAATCTCACAAGAGCCGGGCCAGCCTGATTGCAGAGCTGCTGAGCAACGCTGACGTCCCGGCGCGCGTGGTCCATGCACTGAGTCTGGAAGACGGCCGTCGTCGCCAGGAGCTGGTGGATTACCTGCAGGTATTCAACAGCCCGACCGACTACAAGCTGTTCAACCCGCAAACCGGTGAGCAGGGTCGCCCTGCCAATCTGCTGCTGTGGGAATACAACTCGGGCGCCCTGCTGGATGTCACCGGCGGCCACAACTCCCGGGTAACCTTCTCGATGATCGAGCAGGAACAACCGGTCAACGTGGCGCTGGCGCAGAAGTTCGAAAAGTCCGAGATGCAGAACTTCTCCATCCACAGTCTGCCGCTGGAAGAGCAGGCGCTGTTCAAAGGCTTGCTGCTGATCCCCATCGGCGTGCTGATGGTGGTGTTCCTGCGGGTTATCGTCGGTATCAAGACCTCGGGCACCTTCATGCCTGTGTTGATCGCGGTCGCCTTCATCCAGACCTCGCTGGTTACCGGCCTGGTCGGCTTCCTGCTGATCGTCGGCACGGGTCTGGTCATCCGCTCTTATCTGTCGCGGCTCAACCTGCTGCTGGTGGCCCGAATATCGGCGATCATCATAATGGTGATCTCGATGATCGGTATCTTCTCCGCCTTCGCTTTCAAGCTGGGACTGACCGACGGCATGAAGATCACCTTCTTCCCGATGATCATCCTCTCCTGGACCATAGAGCGGATGTCCATTCTGTGGGAAGAAGAGGGGCCGAAAGAAGTGGTGCGTCAGGGCGGTGGTTCCCTGCTGGTAGCTGTCATCG
This sequence comes from Aeromonas sp. TS_SC_11, assembly GCF_057318915.1. Taxonomy (NCBI): domain Bacteria; kingdom Pseudomonadati; phylum Pseudomonadota; class Gammaproteobacteria; order Aeromonadales; family Aeromonadaceae; genus Aeromonas; species Aeromonas sp. TS_SC_11. Next base: position 2,761,756 of record NZ_CM170470.1, on the reverse strand, counting down.
CCTACCTCGCCATGGATAACGAGCTGATCCGTCATCTGACCTTCAACTTCCTCGGCCTGCAGCTGGTGCTGATGGCGACCGTGCTGCTGCTGGGTAACTACACCGGCTACAAGCTGAGCGAGCTCAAGCGTTTCAAGCCGCTGGTGAACGAGATCAAGTCTGGCGCCACCCCGGGTAAGGACAAGTAACAGATGTGGTTCTGGGAAAAATACACCAGCCCGTGGAGCCTGTCTCAGGCAGGCATCCTCGGCATGAACAAGCGCAACCACTCCTACATCAGCCGCTACAACCCGCGTCGCCTCTACCCGCTGGTGGATGACAAGCTGCAGACCAAGCGTATCGCGCTGGATGCAGGTGTGACAGTGCCCGAGCTTATCGGCACCATCCGCGAGCAGCATGACGTTGGCCGCATTACCGAACTGGTAAAAGATTGGCCGGGCTTTTGTATCAAACCGGCCCGTGGCTCCGGCGGCAAGGGGATCCTGGTGATCCTCCGTCAGGAAGATGGTCTCTTCTTCAAACCGAATGGCAGCGCGTCTACCGGTCAGGATCTGGAGCGCCATGTCTCCAACATTCTGGCGGGGCTCTATTCCCTCGGCGGCAAGCCTGACGTGGCACTGGTAGAAGGCCTCATCAACTTTGATGATGTGTTCGACGGTTACTCGTTCGAAGGGGTGCCCGATGCACGGGTGATCATCTTCAAGGGCTTCCCTGTGATGGCCATGATGCGTCTCTCCACCGCCGCCTCCGACGGCAAGGCAAACCTGCACCAGGGCGCCGTGGGTGTGGGCCTGTGCCTGCGCACCGGCCGTGCGCTGCGGGCGGTACAGTTTGGCAATCCGCTGCGCTACCACCCGGATACCGGCCTCGATCTGTACGATCTCAAGGTGCCTCACTGGGATACCTTGCTGACGCTGGCAGCCTCCTGCTACGAGATGTCGGGTCTGGGTTACATAGGTACCGACATGGTGCTGGACAAGTTCCGCGGCCCCATGCTGCTGGAGCTCAACGCCCGTCCCGGCCTTGCCATCCAGATCGCCAACGGTCGCGGCCTGGTGCCCAATCTCAAGACCATCGAGAAGCTGGGTCAGGTCAAGATGAACGTGGAGCAGCGGGTCAGCTTCGCCAAGGATCACTTCGGTATCTTTGACGAGTAGCCCCTACCACCCGGATAGCAAAAGCGCGTCCCGAGGCGCGCTTTTTTATGGCTGGCATTTGGCCTTTTACATGATTTGGCAGGCGCCAGACAGAAAAAAACCGATGCCTTGGCATCGGTTTTTCGGTATCCGGTACGCAGACCCGATTACAGGGAGGCAGCGTTCTCGGACAGGTACTTGGCAACGCCATCAGCAGAAGCGGTCATGCCTTTTTTACCCTTCTCCCACTGGGCCGGGCACACTTCGCCATGCTCTTCGTGGAATTGCAGGGCATCGACCATGCGCAGCATCTCGTCGATGTTGCGGCCAAGGGGCAGATCGTTGACCACCTGATGACGCACCATGCCGTGGCTGTCGATCAGGAAGGAGCCACGGAAGGCAACACCGGCTTCCGGGTGCTCAACGTCATAGGCTTTGCAGATTTCGTGCTTCACGTCGGCGATCAGCGGGTATTTCACCTGACCGATACCGCCATCTTCCACCTTGGTGTTACGCCAGGCGTTGTGGGAGAACTGGGAATCGATGGAAACACCGATCACTTCCACACCGCGCTTCTGGAACTCTTCATAGCGGTGATCGAAGGCAATCAGCTCGGACGGGCAGACGAAGGTGAAATCGAGGGGATAGAAGAACAGGACGGCTGCTTTGCCTTTGATGTGGGACGCCAGGTTGAAGGAGTCAACAATCTGGCCATTGCCCAGAACGGCAGCAGCGGTGAAATCAGGTGCGGGACGGCCTACCAATACCATATTCAATTCCTCATTATGTGAAGTGAACAATCCTGTCAGGATTGGGCTACCTAGAGCCAAGTCCGTCTAATTCAAGCGACAAACCCTATACCCAGTGGTAGATTAGTTAAATCAAATTAAATAGATAGCATTCATCGGGTTTTCCTATGCAACGTTGGCCCAGCCTGAAACAGCTGCAATATCTGGTCGCTCTCGACGAGCACAAGAACTTCAATCGCGCCGCCAAGGCCTGTCATGTCAGCCAGTCCACCCTGAGTACCGGGATCCAGACGCTGGAAGACATGATGAACCTGCAACTGGTGGAGCGGGACCACAAGAGCTTCATTATGACCCCGGTCGGCATGGAAATCGTCGAGCGAGCTCGCAATTTGCTCTCGGATGCGCGAGACCTGATGGAACTGGGGCAACATCAGGGCGGCGTCATGCACGGCACAGTCCGGCTCGGCTGCATCCCCACCATAGCCCCCTTCCTGCTCAGCAAGCTGCTGCAAGAGTGCGGCAAGGCTTATCCTGAACTGGAATTGTTGCTGCGTGAAGACACCACCACCAACCTGCTCAAGCAACTGGAACAGGGTCAGCTCGATTTGCTGATCCTGGCGTTGCCGGTGGAGATCGGCGGCTTCCACTGCAAGATGGTTGGCCAGGATCCCTTCCACATGGTGATGCCCGCCAGCATGGCGGCCGGTCTGCATACGCCGTTCGACTACAAGGAGCTGCCCAACCAGAGCATCTTCCTGCTGGAACGGGAGCACTGCCTCACCGAACATGCGGTCAGCGCCTGTCGGCTGCGAGACAAGAGCAAGATAAACCCCTTTGCCGCCACCAGCCTGCACACCCTGGTACAGATGGTCGGTGCCGGGCTTGGCACCACCTTCCTGCCCCAGATGGCAATAGATTCCGGCATTCTCGACAACACCGACCTGGTGGCTATTCCCCTGCCGGGTGAAAAGCCGTATCGCGAGATAGGCCTGGTGTGGCGCCCCAGCACCACCCGGGTACAGACCTTCTACAAGCTGGCCGAGCTGCTCACTCCGCTCATAGAGCCCAAGACCTGAGTCACATTCTGAACCAATGAAAACGCCGGCAGCTTGCCGGCGTTTTCATTGGTTCAGACACATCGGCAGATCAGTTGCCGGCCGGTGGCCCGAAGATGCGGGTATAGGAGGTCAGGGTCCGTACGCTCACATCCGCCGGATTGCCGTTCTCGTCATAGAGCGCCAGCTCACCGGTCTGCTTGTTGTGGCCGAGCAGCTGATGAGCACTCAGGTTGCTCAGCGCATCGCTGTCCGCCTTCCACTCCCAGCGCTGGCCCAGACTCAGACTGCAGCTCTGCAACTGGCCGAGGTTGTTGCCATCAAGGCAGCGACGGGTATCCAGCGCACTGACATAACGGCCGTACTGGTCATAGATAAAGGACTGGGCAGCCGAAGTCTCGTCACAGGTCACGGCGCTCAGGCCATGCTCGGCGCCGACGCTCAGGCAGCGGTTGTCAAAGCCTCCCAGCTGCAGATTGACCGGGCGTCCGCCGGTAAATACCGGATGGTTCCAATCCACCTTGAAGCTGGTTGAGGCGGTCACCCGTCTGCGCTTGTCGACATCCTCGAAACCCTGGAAGGAGACATGCCCTCCCACCACGTAATAGTGCTTGTAGATACCGGTGTAGATGGGGCGGATGTTGACCGAAGAGTCGATCTTGAACTCGGTACTGCCCGTCTCGTCGGGCGCCGCCTTGTAGATGACATCCAGATTCGGCACGAAGCCCTTGTAACTCAGCGGCTGGATGCGATTGTGATCCACATCGTACCCCATGCCCCAGACGGTGGCGGTCTTGGAGGAGAGCAGTGACTCCGCCGTCGCGTATTGATCCCGCACCCAGCTGAAACTCACCTTCTGGGCACTCGGCGCCGAGCGTTCGACCCGATAATCCTGAGTGTTGTAGGCAAGCTGACGCTGCTGGCTGAACTTGGCTGACGCCTCCAGCTTGGCCTTGGGCCCATCCTTGTTCACTTCAACCCCGCCGGTCACCCCCACCTCGAAACCCGAGATCTCGCGATGCTCATACTTGCTGTTGAGGTTGGTCGGCAGACTCTTGAGCACGGCCGCCTTGGTGTTGGAAGCGTCGATGGTGAAGCGATAATCCTGGGCAATGGCATCGGTGGCATAGTCCCGCGCCCAGCCATCGAGCAGCAGATAATCTGCGATGTTCTCGCTCCAGGTGAGGTCCTCATTGAGCTGAATACCGGCACCTGCCGACTCGTCATCCAGCGAGATCCGCACTATCTTGGCATCCGGCGTAGCTGACCCCGTGTTGCCGAATTGCAGGGAGCGCTCCAGATTCACCCGATAGACCAGCGCGATGTTTGGCGAGTCACAAAAGAGGCGATCCCCCCGATCCCAGGTGCGTGAGCGCGGGAAGGTACACTCGCCATCGCTGATCTTGCGATTGACGTTGAGATAAAAAGCCACGTGAGGCAGGCCCGCTTCCGCCGTGGCGGTTTGCGTCAGGGAGCGTTTGTGGCGTTTGCCCTGCCCTGCCAGGGTGTCGATTCGCTCCATCACCTGATAGAAGGCAGGATCATCAGCGCCCCCCAGCGGGGTAAACAGCAGCTCCCCCTTGTAGACGGAGACCAGCACCCAGTCGGCATCAAACGAGATGCCTGCCAGCTGCTCCATGGCTTTTCTGGCCTGTTGCCGCTCGACCTTGTCAGTGATGCCGCTGAAATCGATGAAGATACGCTCCCCCTGCCCCAGCACACGCTCGCGCAACTGGTCACGGGTCAACGCCTTGGCGGCCTGTTGTTCATCCAGCCAGCTGCTGGCGTTGAGGTAGACCAGTCCCTGCTCCGATTGCAGGCTGGCCAGCATGGCGGTGCCCTGATCGGTGCGTTCACCTATGTCTTCGGCATGAACGCTGCCAGCCAGCAAGGCCAGCGCGAGCAGACTGAGGGCAGGAATATGAGTGACTAATTTGCGTGGTTTATTGTTTTTCATTGTTATCTCCTGATCGAATCCCGCCAGACTATTTCCCCATGCAGTGAAATAGCATAACCCTGTTATCAATGGTTATATGGAGGCGTTATTCTCTTTGCCAGCCAAGCTGTATCTTCCATTTTTCTCGCTGTGAATTAACAACGGATTGATGGGTGATACTTCATATGGCAGAGCAAGGACCGCAATGCAGTCCAGGGTGGACGACTCGGCGTTCGCCGATGCTATTACACGGTTGTCGCGCTCTGGTGCACGCCCCATTTATGATGCGGGTGACATCTGTCATGAATCTCGCTATCAAGGATATGACATACTGGCCTGACTCATATGTCTATCGTGTCTGCCTTGCCTGTAACCCGGATTGCACGGCGACAGAGTGCGAGGAAACACTGACTGCTATGGGCTTGCGATCATGATCCTGCCCTCCTCTTTGCTGGTGGAATTATTCCTCTGGCGCCATAATTAATCAATGCCAGCCAGGGGTTAATATCATTTACAGCCTGTTACAAAATAATTCCCTATATATCCAGCTTGATACTGTCATTTCTTCACTCAGGTAATTAACATGACTATATATATTACGCAGGAGCATCATAACGAATTAACCTAAAATCAGAACGTGACACAGATCACGCAGTGACGTCAACAAGGATAATAATAAACTTATTTAAATCGGATTAGAATAAACGCGTTAATATTGAAATGCTCATTCAAGTAAGCCGGATTATATTATTCAATTAGTGGTACTTGATGGTATAAATGAAATCCATACGACCCCCTTTATACTCGACATGCCTTGTTAAAATGGGTTTTATCACGGCCAAGGCTATGTTCGAGCCCCAAACCCCGTTTATGATGAGCAGGTTGTCGCATCGAGGGAGCCCCTATGGATTGCAAGTTACTGCTGCCCCTGCTGGCCCTGTTGCTGGCCGCCTGTTCCAGCACGCCCGAACCGCCGCCACCTCGTCAAAGCAGTGCCTTCGACAGCTTTTATCAGCAGTGGCGTGGTGTGCCCTATCGCATGGGCGGATCCAGCCGGGCGGGCCTCGACTGCTCCGCCTTCACCCAGCTTGCCTACAGCCAGGTACTGGGCTTCAACCTGCCCAGAACCACAGAATCCCAGGCCAGTCTCGGCACGCCAGTCGATCGCTACCGGCTGCAACACGGGGATCTGGTCTTCTTCAAGACCGGCTGGCAGCAATACCATGTCGGTGTCTATACCGGTGCCGGTGAGTTTATCCACGCCTCCACCAGCAAGGGCGTTATCCGCTCGCGCCTCGACAATGTCTACTGGAACAGTCGCTACTGGCAGGCTCGCCGCCTGACGCAGTGAGCCCCGCTCGCCATGAGAAATGAGAAAGGCCCGTCACGGGCCTTTCTCATTGTCTATTAGCCGACTCAGTGCTTGCGATGCCAGCGCGGCGAGGTGGCTTTCTCACCCCAGGGGGTCACGCATGGCAAGAGTGCCCCCTCGATCACCACATCGCTGCTGGCCAGCGCCTCGGCAATCTTCTGGTGCAGCACCCGCAACAGGCGCCCCTCCTGCTCGGCCAGGGAGTGGCCCGCGGCAAAGAACTCGCGCTGATGTTGCAGTGCCAGCTTCTGGGCAAACTCATAGGTATTGAAGCAATCCGGCATCCGCTCGACCACATCATCAAGCCGGGCCAACAAGCTGTTCAGTTCCCTGGTCATATCGCTCACTCCTTGTAGGTTGATAACCAAAAACTACCCCTTATTGGATAAACCACCAACCCTCAAACCCTGAAAGTGTGGTGGGTCGCACAGTTAACAGGTGAGTCATCCGCGACCCTGTACCAAGCCAGATGAGATAACTTTACAGCCGGTTAACAAGCCGCTAGATTTAGACCGACCAATCAGTCGGTCAATTAACAAGCGGGGTAGGCCATGGACCTGGTTCAGTTGCAAGAGAGCACCACAGACAAGTTGTCGCTACCAAACAAGCTGGTCAGGCTCAGACAAGCCTGTCAGGCCAATCCCATGCCTGGCCTGAGTGAACGTAGAGCATATCTGAATCAGCTCAAGCGCGCCCTGCTCGACCACAAGCAGCAACTGTGCGACGCCCTGGCCCGGGATTATGGCCAGCGCAGCGACTACGACAGCCTGATCGCCGATATCCTGCCCTGTGTCATGCAGATCAACTACACCCAGAAGCGGATCAAACGCTGGATGCGCCCTCATCGCCGCCATACCGGTCTGCTGCTGGCACCGGCCAGAGTCGAGGTGTTCTACCAGCCCCTTGGCGTAGTCGGCATCATAGTGCCTTGGAACTTCCCCGTGATGCTGAGCCTGGGACCTCTCATCAGCGCCATCGCCGCCGGCAACCGGGCCATGCTCAAGCTCTCCGAATTCACTCCTCACACCAATGCCGTACTGCGCGAGCTGCTGGACGGCGTGTTCGACGAAGAGGAGGTGACGGTCGTCGAGGGGGATGCGCAAGTGGCCGCCGCGTTCAGCGCCCTCCCCTTCGATCACCTGCTGTTTACCGGCTCGACCGCGGTGGGCAAGCTGGTGATGGCCGCGGCCGCCCCCCAGCTCACCCCGCTCACCCTGGAGCTTGGCGGCAAGAGTCCCTGCCTCATCGCCCCCGACATGCCCATCGCACTCGCGGTGGAGCGGATGATCTTCGGCAAGAGCCTCAATGCCGGCCAGATCTGCGTGGCCCCCGACTATGTGTTGCTGCCACGGGGCCAGGAGCAGGCCTTCATCGAGGCTTATCGCAACCACTTTGCCCGCATTTATCCCAAGGGACTGGCCAGCCCGGATTACGGCTCCATCATCAATGTGCGCCAATATGAACGGATCACCAGCTGGCTGGCCGAGGCCGAACAGGCGGGTGCCCAGGTGCACCCTTGCGGCAGCCCGGCCCGGGACGACATAGCCCACCGGCTGGTGCCTCACCTCCTGACCGAGGTACCCAACCACTGTCAGGTGATGCAACAGGAGATCTTCGGCCCCCTGCTGCCGCTGGTGCCCTACGACAGCATCGACGAGGCGCTCGCCTACATAGGTGCCCGCCCTCGTCCCCTCGCCTTCTATTTGATGAGCCTGGATTCTGCCCTGCAAGCCAGAGTGACCCGGGAGACCCACTCCGGCGGCATGGCCATCAACGAGAGTCTGTTCCAGGTGGCGGCCGATGATGTGCCTTTTGGCGGCATAGGTGCCTCCGGCATGGGCCACTACCACGGCCATGAAGGCTTTCTCACCTTCTCCAAGGCCAAAACCGTGCTCAGCCGTGGCAAATTCAGTACCGGCTCCCTGGTTCATCCCCCTTATCGGCGCTGGCACCAGCGGCTGATGATGGCGCTGTTTTTACGCTAACCGCCCGTGACGAGGCCTGCATGAACAAACCCATGACCGACAAACGCCGCCAGATCCTGGATGCCGCCCTTGCTCTGTGCGCAGAGGATGGACTGCAAGGCGCCGCCACCGCCCGCATCGCCAAGGCAGCAGGGGTGGCTAATGGCACCCTGTTTCACCACTTTCCCAGCAAGGAAGTGCTGATCCAGTGCCTCTATCAGGACATCAAACTGCGCCTCGGCGCCGCCATCACGGAGGCGGACGCCGCCCTGCCCCTGTGCGAGCAGGCCTGTCATTACTGGCAGCAAGCCATGCAGTGGATGCAGGCCCATCCCAACGAGCTCAAGTTCGTGCTGGGCTTCTTCCACTCTCCCCTGCTGGCGCGCTCCCTGCGCAGCCAGATCCTGAGCGAGACCTTGCGTTTTCTGCCGCAACTGCTGACCCAGGGCCAGGCCAGCGGGGTGCTGATGCAAGCCCCGCCGGCCCTGATGCTGGAGGTATGCCAGAGCCAGTTTCTGGCGTGCGCCTCCCTGTTTGTCGATCAACCTGAACTGGGGCAGGACGCCCACTGGCAAGCCAGTGCCTTCGCCCTCTTCTGGTCTGCCATCTCGGGAGTGAATCCTCATGCAAAACCGGACGCTTGAATCCCTGGCGGCCCTTGGCCGCCGTCTCTGGATCGCCACCCTGCTCTGGGTCATAGGGCGTACCCTGTGCCGCTCCGCCCGGGTCGATGAGGCGGTGCGGCGTGAACTCGCCCCCCTGCCCGACGGCCTCACCATACGGCTGGAGGTTGCAGGCCTCACCCAGGCGCTGATCATCCATAAAGCAGCTGGTCGCTGGCAGTGCGGCGTACCGGCACATGCCAGCAGCGATCTGCACCCGCTGCGGGTGCGCTTCAAACATCCGGGTATCGCCTTTCGCGCCCTCAGCTTTCGGCTCGGTGTCAATCAGGCGTTCAGTGAAAACCGCCTGCTGGTGGAAGGGGATCTCACCGTCGCCATGCACCTGGTGCGGGCACTGGAGCAATTGCAGGCCCTGATCCTGCCCACCTTCATAGCGCGGCCGCTGCTGCGCCACTATCCGAGCCCGCGCAACAAGCTGACGCGTGCCTGCCACATCTACCTGGGTCTGCTGACCGGCTGAATAAAAGGATGAACAACATGAGTCGCTATTACGATTTCTTCTGTCCGGTCAAACTGATGGCGGGCGAGCAGGCGCTGGAACAGCTGGCTGGCGAATTGGCGGGTCTGGGGGCACGCCGTCCGCTGCTGCTCACCGACAAGGGGGTCAGCGGCACAGGGCTCGCCACCCTGCTGGCCAATGTGCTGGCCGAGGGGGAGCTGCCGGTCGCCGACATCTGGGACGAGATCCCGGCCGACTCCTCCACCGCCGTGGTGGAGCGGATCGCGGCCCGCTATCGGGAGCTCGAATGCGACAGCCTGGTGGCGCTGGGCGGCGGCTCCGTCATCGACACCGCCAAGGCGGTCAACATCCTCGCCTCCATGGGCGGGGATCGGCTGCTGGATTACGCCGGCGCAGGCTGTCTGACCCGGCCCCTGCAGCCACTGGCGGTGGTGCCCACCACTGCGGGCACGGGATCCGAGGTGACGCTGGTGGCGGTGATCAAGGATGAGGCGAGCGGGCGCAAGGTGCCCTTCACCTCCCCCTTCCTGCTGCCCCAGCTGGCGGTGCTGGATCCGCGCCTCACCCAGGGCTTGCCCCTCAACATCACGGCCGCCACCGCCATGGATGCCATGACCCACGCCATCGAGGCCTTCATCGGCAATGCCAAGAATCCGGTCAGCGACGCCCTGGCCCTGATGGCGATAGAGAAAATCGCCAACGCCTTGCCCAAGGTGCTGCAAAGCCCGCAAGACAAGCAGCTGCGGCTGCAACTGGCGGAAGGATCCACCCTGGCGGGGATGGCCTTTTCCAACTCCATGGTGGGGTTGGTGCATGCCCTCGGCCACAGCCTGGGGGCCCGCTGTCACCTGCCCCATGGTTTGTGCATGAACCTCTTCCTGCCGACCGTGCTCGACTACAACCGCCCGGGCATAGACCCTGAGCTGGCCCGCCTGCTGCTGCCCCTGGTCGGTGCCGAGCGTTTTGCGGCAACCCAAGCCACAGAGCGAGCCCAGGCGGCCATCCAGGCGCTGTGCGCCCTGCGCGATAGCCTGTGGCAGGCGGTGAAGCTGCCGCGCACCTTGCGTGAGGCAGGCGTCACCGACAAGGGGTTGCTGCCCGAGATCCGGGATCTCGCCATCAATGACGGCGCCCTGCTCTATAACCGCAAGGATGCCGACCGGGCTCAACTGCTCGACCTGCTGGAACGGGCGTGGGAGTAATCTGGCTGGAGGCCCCGCATCGCGGGGCCCTCAGTTACCAGCGGATGGTGGCACCGGCGCCGTAGTTGCCGCTCTCTTCAGGCGTTTTTTCGCGCCAGATGGACTCCTTGTTGCGGCGGATGGCCTCTTCCCGCTCCTGGTTGCGCTCCCAGACGGGTTTCATCTCATCCTGCGGCCGCTCATGTTTCTCCCCCTTGTGATCGATGACGGAGCAGTGCTTTTCGCCGCACTGGTAGGCGTAGGGTTCGACGGCGCAGCCTGTCAGGGCCAGGCTCAAACCAATAAGGGAAATGCTCAGAGAGGAAGGCAAGATCATGTGACGCTCCTGTTTGCATCGGTGACGAGAGGGCGCCGAGTGTCAAACAGGAGAGAGAGGGATTCAACCTTGCGAACAGGATGGATTGTTACAAGTTGTACATGAAGAAAATTATCAGCAAGGTACTGATTAATAACATCTTGGTGTCAGGCAGTACCGAGCGCCACGCTAGGTGGCCACCTGCTCTGGCGGCGTGAAGACCCCGGTGGAGAGGTAGCGATCCCCCCGATCACAGATGATGGCCACCACCACCCCCTGCTTGATCTCTGCCGCCACCCGCAGGGCACCGGCCACGGCACCACCTGAGCTGACTCCGCAGCAGATCCCCTCCTCCCGCGCCAGTCGGCGCATCATGACCAGCGCCTCCTCTTGCGTCACATCCAGCACCCGATCGACTCGTTGTGGCTCGAAGATGGCGGGCAGATAGGCTGCAGGCCAACGGCGAATGCCCGGGATCTGGCTCCCCTCTGCCGGTTGCAGGCCTATCACCTGCACCGCCGGGTTCTGCTCCTTCAGATAACGGGAGACCCCCATTATGGTGCCAGTGGTGCCCATGGCGGAGACGAAGTGAGTGACCGCCCCCTCGCTCTGGCGCCAAATTTCGGGGCCGGTCGACTGGTAGTGGGCATCCGGGTTGGCCGGGTTGTTGAACTGATCGAGCACCAGCCCCTCGCCGCGGGCCTCCATGGCCAGCGCCAGATCCCGCGCCTCTTCCATGCCGTTCTCCACCAGCACCAGCTCGGCGCCATAGGCCTGCATGGCATCTCGCCGCTCCTGGCTCATGGTACGCGGCATGATGAGCCGCATCCGGTAACCTCGCGCCGCCGCCACCATGGCAAGGGCGATGCCTGTGTTGCCGGAGGTGGCCTCAATCAGCCTGGCTCCCGCGCGCAACTTGCCACTCGCTTCCGCCGCCCTGATGAGGTTCAGCGCCGGCCTGTCCTTAACCGAACCGGCCGGGTTGTTGCCCTCCAGCTTCACCAGCAGGGTGACGTCGGGCCAGGGATTGATGCGGCGCAGGGCCAGCAAGGGGGTATTGCCAATCAGATCTTCCAGCGTGGCGAAGGCCATAATGGGATCCATCCTCTGTTAACTGTTCTATACCTTGGCTAGCGGGTATGCACCCGATGGGGTTCGCAGTGTAAGCGAGCCCGCACAGTTGGCAAAGGGTTGCCAACATGGTCAGATAGCCCCATCCCCCGTATCGAGGAGCAAGCATGAGCGAGATCATTCATCAGGCCAACCAGCAACAATTCATCTGTGTGGTGGATGGCAAGGAGTCCAGGCTGCGTTACCGCCGGCTCGATGCCAAGACCATAGATGCCTACAGCACCTTCGTCCCGCCAGAGCTCAGGATACAGGGCATAGCCGATCAGCTGGCGCGCACCTTCTACGACTGGACCCAGGCCGAGGGGCTCACCATAGTGCCCAGCTGCAGCTACATAGACGTCTGGCTGCGCCGCAATGCAGGTTGAGGCGCTGGCCCCGTTGGCACAAGACGACGCTGACTTGAGAGCGCAGACAGAACGCCTGCTGCGGGTCGATCGCCAGCGGATGGCCTGTTTGCAGGCCGCCGCCGAGCTGGCCCTGCCCGACTGGGCGCTGGGGGCCGGTTTTATCCGCAACCTCGTCTGGGATCACCTGCACGGCAAAGCTGTACCTACCCCGCTCAACGATATCGATCTCATCTACCTAGACCCCCTTGACCCGCAAGGGTTGGCAGAGTCTGAACATGAGCAGTGGCTGACGGCCCGCCTGCCCGGACAGCGCTGGGAAGTGCGCAATCAGGCCCGCATGCACCAGCGCCAGCGGGTTTCCCCCTTTGCCAGCAGTCTGGAAGCCCTCAGCCACTGGGTGGAGGTACCTACCTGCATCGGGGTCAGGCTGCTGCCGGACGAGGAGTTCGAGTGGCTGGCCCCCTACGGTTTTGCCCACAACTGGTCCCTGCAGGTGAGTGCCAATCCGCGCTGTCGTCAGGAGAGCCAGGTGTTTGTGCAGCGCATCCAGGAAAAACGTTGGCTGAGCATCTGGCCTGACCTTGTAGTGAACTGGCCATAACCGCATTGCAATGTTTCGGCAACCTTGGGCACACTAGGGAAAAGCTGTTTGTAACTCAATGGGTTAAATAATGCGCGACTTCTTCTCTCTCGAACGCTGGCTACCGGGCCTCGCCGCCCTGCTGCAATACCAGCGGGCCTGGCTGATGCCGGATGTGCGCGCTGGACTGTCGGTGGCGGCCGTGGCGCTGCCCGTGGCCATCGCCTATGCCGAGCTCGCCGGCGTGGGGCCCCTGGTTGGCCTCTACTCCTGCATACTGCCCATGCTGGTCTATGCCCTGTTTGGCACCTCCCGCCAGCTCATCGTCGGCCCGGATGCCGCTACCTGCGCCGTCATCGCCGCGGTGGTGACCCCGCTCGCCGCCGGTGATGCTACCCGCCACTGGCAACTGGTGATGACCATGACCGCCATGACGGGCTTCTGGTGCCTCATCGCCAGCCGCTTCAAGCTGGGGGTGCTGGCGGACTTTCTCTCCCGCCCCATACTGATGGGGCTGCTCAACGGGGTAGCCATCACCATCATGGTGGGGCAGCTCTCCAAGATCTTCGGATTTACCTTCGATGAGCGTTACCTCATAGAGCGGATCGCCAGCGGGGCCTACTACATCACTCAAACCCATCTGCCGACCCTGGCCATGAGCCTGACCGCCTTGCTCACCCTGCTGCTGGCCAAACGTTACAAGCCTGCCTGGCCCTCCTCCATGGTGGCCATGGTGGTGACGGGGGCGCTGGTATGGGGTTTCAGCCTTGGGGATCACGAAATCGCCACCCTCGGTCTGGTGGGCTCGGGCCTGCCCGCGTTTCAGCTCCCCCAGTTTCCTCCCGGCCTGATGCGCGAACTGGTGCTGCCCGCCTTGAACCTCGCCATGGTGAGCTTCGTCTCCATGATGCTCACCGCCCGCAGCTTCGCCGCCAAAAACGGCTACGAAATAGATGCGGACAAGGAGTTTCGGGCCCTTGGCATGGCCAATCTGGCGGCCGCCGCCTCCCAGGGCTTTGCCATCAGCGGCGCCGATTCTCGCACCGCGGTCAACGACGCCAACGGCGGCAAGAGCCAGCTGGTCTCCATCATAGCCGCCGCCGTGATCGCCATCATCACCTTCTACCTGACGGCGCCGCTGCAATACATACCCACGGCCGCCCTCGGCGTTGTGCTGGTGATGGCGGCGCTGTCGCTCACCGACTTTCGCAGCCTCTGGGCCCTGCGCCACTCCGACAGATCCGCCTTCTGGCTCGCGCTCATCACCTTCATCAGCGTGCTGGCCATGGGGGTGATCCCTGGGATCACCCTCGCCGTCTTGCTGGGTCTGTTCCAGTTCCTGCGCAACGTGATGCGCCCCACCGATCAACTGCTCGGCATGGATGACGAGGGGGTAGTGCGCACCCTGGGGGACAACGAACAGGCCAAGGCCATTCCAGGCATTCTGGTCTATCGCTTCAACTCGCCGCTCACCTACTTCAACGCCCCCTACTTCAAACGGCGGGTATTGGCGCTGCTGGTGCAGGATCCCCACAATCCCAAATGCCTGGTGGTGGATGCGGTGGCCTGTTTCACCCATCAGGACATCAGCGTGATGAGCATGGTGGGGGAGCTGCACAGGGATCTGAAACGGCGCGGCATTCACATGGTGATGGCGGGTCGCCACGGCCAGATGAGCCAGTGGCTCAAGCAGGCGGGGATCCGGGTGGGCGACGAGGGTGTCATCCTCTGCCCCGACATGTATCAGGCGCTGCGCATGACCCGCTGCTACCGCGAGCCTGTGTTCAAGGATGACGCCGTGGTGGAGAGCACCACGGACGCCATCCTCTCCCACTGGCCCCAGGATGATGCCCTGCCGGACTCGGCGCGGCTCACCCTGCCCTCCGAGCAGGAGGCGGGCGCCACCCCGGCCTGATCGGTTGCCAGACCATGCCCAGGGCTGGTCTGGTCTGGCACACTCTCCTCCCAAGGCAAGATTGCACCCCGCAGGCTCTTGGTGTTAAATGCCCGTCCAGATGGCGCTGACGAGGGCCATCCCCAGTATTTGGACATCCCATGCAAACTCAACCCCACGCGGGCCCGGGCACACTTTTCTCCCTGACCTGGCCGCTGTTTATTGATCTCGCCCTGCACTTTCTGACCGGGGCCCTCAACACCTTCATGGTGGGCCACGTCTCCTATCAGGGCGTCGCCGCACTGGCGGTCGGCAACCAGGTGTTTGATCTGGCCATCACCTTGTTCAGCTTCGTCAGCATAGGCACCAGCGTGGTGATCACCCAGTATCTGGGGGCTGGCGATCGGGAAAAAGCCCGCATCGTCATCCACACTGCCATCGGCTTCAACCTGCTGGTGGGGCTGGTGGCCGCGGTCGGCGTGCTCGCCGGCGCCGGCACCATGCTCTCCCTGATGAACCTGCCCGCCCACCTGATGGGCGATGCCACCCTTTATTTGCAGATCATCGGCCTGTGCCTGCTGCCGGAGGCGGCAGCCCTCTGTCTGGCCGCCACCCTGCGCGCCCACGGTCATACCCGTCAGGCCATGTACGTGACCCTGACCGTCAACCTCATCACCTTCGTCGGCAACCTGCTGCTGCTCTACGGCTGGTTCGGCCTGCCCCAACTTGGGGTAGCCGGGGTTGCCATCAGCACTGTGGCGGGTCGCATCGTTGGCGTAGTGCTGCTGGTATGGCTGGTGACGCACAAGACAGGCATCCGCTTGCGTCTACCCGAGATTGTCCGTCCCAGCAAGGTCATGCTGGACAAGGTGCTGCACATAGGCCTGCCGGCGGCGGGGGAGAACCTCTCCTGGATGCTGCAGTTCATGGTGGTCACCGCCTTCGTCGGCCTGCTCGGTGACAAGGCGCTGGCGACCCAGTCCTACTTCTTCCAGATCTGCCTGTTCATTCTGCTGTTCGGCCTCTCCATAGGCCTTGGCAACGAGATCATCATCGGCCATCTGGCGGGGGCGCGCCGCTTCGAGCAGGCCTATAACCAGCTGATGAAGAGCCTCAAGTTAGGCCTCATCGTCACTACGCTGATCGCCATCGCCGCCGCCCTGAACGGCCGCGCCATCATCAGCCTGTTCACCGACGATCCGGACATCATCACCCAGGTGGCACAGCTGTTTCTCATCAGCCTCATTCTCGAACCCGGCCGCACCTTCAATCTGGTGGTGATCAACGCCCTGCGTGCCACCGGGGATGCCCGTTTCCCGCTCTACATGGCGCTCGTCTCCATGTGGGGGATTGCCGTTCCGCTCGCCTATTTCCTTGGTATCATGCAGGGTTATGGACTGGTCGGCATCTGGTTGGCGCTCGCCTGCGATGAGTGGGTGCGCGGTCTGGCCATGTTCTGGCGCTGGCGCAGTCGTCGCTGGCAAAACAAAATTCTTGTTGAAACATAAGCGGAATCACAATGAAGAAAATCGGACTCTTGTTGGCTGCCATCCTGCTCAGCCCGCTGGCCATGGCGCAAACCGCGCCCGCCGCCCCCAAGGCGCAGGCCTCCAAAATCTGGTATGTGGCGCCCATCGCCATCGACGAGACGAGCGAAGCCCAGAAAGCATTGACCAAAGATTTTATGGCCCAGATGATCAAGACCATCAAAATCAATGAATACCAGACCGGCAAAGCGCTCGGCAAAACCAAGGATCCCAAGTGGCTGGTCCGCACCAAGTTGATGCCTGCCAGCACGGAGCCGCTGGTCGGCAAGAAGCACCCGCAGGGTCTCACCTACGGCAAGGGCATCCCCACCCAGGAAATCGTCGGCGAGCTCATCATGAGCGGCACGCTAGTTGCCCATGTCGGCCAGGGCTGGCGTGAGCCCATAGTGCCGGGCACCCCGGTGGCCGAGAAGATCACCATAGCCAACTACCAGTACGCCATCGGCAACGAAGCCAAGGCGCCGGATCTGGAAGAGCTGGCAGCGCAGATAGGCTTCGAAGTGGGCAAGGTCATCGCCCGCGATGGCAAGCCGCTGCCCGAGAAGAAAAAGAAAAAAGAGTAAACGCCATACCCGTTACGAAAAGGGGCCTTGCGCCCCTTTTTGCTACCCCCTTGCCAGCCCGCCGCCGTCATCAAACCGTCACAACTGTGATCGAGATTCCAGTTTGAAGCTCAAAACCTTACTTACAAATGACTTATCAGCTTGTGATTCAATGAGTTAAAAATCATCTTCCCCATGCAGCAAATCATTGGTCCCGAATTCGATCGGGATCACATTTATCTCTGGGGGGAAGGGGTACTTTTGTTTTGAAGGCACAATCAAACGAAACCAAGGAGGCTTCATTACATGTTCCCAGAGTACAGAGATCTCATCTCGAAACTGAAGAGCAGTGATGTCCATTTCCAGAAGAAGTTTGACTTGCACAACGACCTGGATGCGGAGATTAGAAAGTTGGAAAAGCATCATGCCAGCGACTACAGCTCCGAGGTGAAGGATCTGAAAAAACAGAAACTCAAACTGAAAGAGGAGATATACGACATCCTCAAACAACATCCACATTAGACGCCTCGACGAATACCCGGATAAGCAACTTATCCCTCCAGCCCGGCTCAAGCCGGGCTTTTTATCACCCGCTCACAACGGCGCGGCGCAGGCCATATCAGGCCGCCACCGCCTGCGGGTCATCGTCAGTCTTGCTGGGCGGCACGCAGATCACCAGACTCTCGGCCACTGCTCTTCCTTATCAGCGACGGGCATCTCGGCAGAAATCGTCAGCGGATAGGCGTTGATCCCCTCCCCCTGCAAACGGGCCGCCTTCTCGGCGCTGCTGACCGTCACCGCTACCTGCTTGCCTGCCGCCAGCAGAGCCCGCGCCAGCGGCAGCCCGAGACCGCCCGCCCCCTAAATACCGATCGTCCCGGCTGCATATTGTTCTGTCATCATCCCTTCTCCTGCTTGACGCCGTGTGCCCCGCAGCTTACCTGCCTTGGAGAGAAAAAAAGCTTTGGCCTACAGAACTCAATACGTGATCAACATGCCACGATATATAAATCCCTTTTTGATACTTGTTCAGGTATTTACTAGAACGGAATATCCTCCCACTCCATTTCTGGTTCTTGCTTAGAGTGATTTAATTTTTGGATACCGAATTTAGAAAGTAAAGCATTAAATGAATTAATAAACCCTTGCGATTCCATCAACAAAGAATTATCAGACACCTGTTTTTTTAAGCTATCAAGTAAATCTACTGATATATTATCCAACGATTTAAGGATGGCAACTTTATCAAGAGCTTCTTCAGGTGAGCTGGCGTTAGACACTGCTCCTGACATTGCCATTAGAATTTTATTCTTCGTTTTTGGCGATTTGATCAAGGTTTGAAATATTGCTTCCGCCACATCACCAATAGTTTTATTTTGAGCTTGAATGCCTTGGTACTTACCAATAAAACCATACGGATCTAATCCTTTGCGTAAAGGTATCACAAGAACATCACGACCAACGGCGAAGCCAACTTCTTGATCACACCAACGACTTTCTTGAAAACCAGGCATTAGAATTGCCACTAAGGCATCCATAGTATGGAGGGCAGCTTCAATTTCCTCTTGCCACTGTTTCGTTGGCTCAATGTCTTCATGTGCAACAAAACTAGAAATTGCATATTTCCTTAAAGCCGATTGTAAATGAGATGTTTGCACTTTGAATGAAGCTAAATGACTAATGAACAATTTAAAATGCCCGGCCTTCCAAAAAGTTACTTCTTTTGTAGACATAGCATTCATCATCGGTATTTCAAGTGAGAGTTCCTCTGCAATTTTAAAAAGAACTTCATCACTAACCTTTGAAAGCATATCTTTTGAATATGAGCGCTTACTGTTAGTTGGGTAACTAGCCTCTATTGGAACTTTATGTCCAGAAAAATAAACATCAATATCTGAAAACGTCATTCTAGATTGTAATTCAACAGCAATCGCATCAATAAGCTCAATTTTCTCTAAACCATTCATGATTATATTACTCTCCCCTATATAAATAACTATGCATTACGAAATGAATTTTTATAAAACAACATGCTGCGGTGGTGGATTCAGCCCCGTACATCCTGCCCAGCCTTACCTAACATATCAACACATCATCTTTGATATTTAACAACTAAAAGTGACCAAACTGTCAGATAGCGATAACAGATATAACACGCATTAAAAATACCAATAAGCGGGCCAGTGGCCCGCTTGGTTATATCGATTTCACCCCACACTCACACCGGCGGATGGAAATGGCTGGCCTCGCGGGTGGCCATCTCCTCGTAGGTGGCCCACTTCTGCCAGGCAACCTGTTGCGCCACCTGCATCAGCCGTTCGGCTTCCTCGGGGTGGCTCTGGGCCAGCACCTGGTAGCGGTTCTCCTCTGCCCTGTACTCGGCGAGCGGAATGGAGGGGCGCAGGCTGTCGAGGCTGAAGGGGTTCTGCCCCGCACTGCGCAATACAGGGTTGTAGCGCAGCAGCGGCCAGTGACCCGAGTCCACCGCCCGTTTCTGCTGGGTCAGCCCCAGCTCCATATCGATGCCGTGGGCGATGCAGTGGCTGTAGGCGATGATCAAGGACGGGCCATGGTAGGCCTCGGCCTCGCGCAGCGCTTGCAGCGTCTGCTGCGGGTTGGCGCCAAAGGCGATACGAGCAACATAGACGTTGCCGTAGGAGATAGCCTGCAGCGCTACATCCTTCTTGGCCAGCGTCTTGCCCCCCGCCGCGAACTTGGCGACGGCACCGAGCGGCGTCGATTTCGACATCTGGCCGCCGGTGTTGGAGTAGACCTCGGTATCCATCACCAGCACGTTCACATCGCGCCCGGAGGCGAGCACATGATCGAGCCCCGCCGAGCCGATGTCATAGGCCCAGCCGTCGCCGCCAACGATCCAGACCGAGCGACGCACCAGCTGATCGATGAGGGACAGCAGCTCGCGAGCCTTGCCGGATTTCACCTCCTCCAGTCGTTCACGCACTTGCGCCACCCTGCCCCGCTGGGCGCGGATCTCCGACTCCAGCCGCTGCGGGGCGCAGATAAGCGACTCGACCAGCGCTTCTCCCAGCTCCCCCTTCATCGCCTTGAGGGCTGCCACCGCCTGACCATGATGCTGGTCAGCCGTGAGACGAAAGCCAAAGCCGAACTCGGCGTTGTCCTCGAACAGGGAGTTGGACCAGGCTGGCCCCTTCCCTTCCGCGTTCTTGGCCCAGGGAGTGGTCGGCAGGTTGCCGCCATAGATGGAGGAGCAACCGGTGGCGTTGGCCACCAGCATGCGATCGCCAAACAACTGGGTCAGCAGCTTGAGATACGGGGTCTCGCCACAACCGGCGCAAGCGCCGGAGAACTCGAACAGGGGTTCCAGGAACTGGGCACCGCGCACGGTGGAGAAGTCCACCCGCTCGCGGGCAGGCCAGGGCAGGCTCTCGAACCAGCGCAGCGCCTGTTTCTGACCGGCGAGGTGTGGCGCCTTGTCCAGCATGGCGATGGCTCGCTCGCCTTCGTGCGACTCATCTGCCCCGACCCGTACCGGACAGGCCTGCACACACTGGCCGCAGCCGGTGCAATCCTCCGGATAGAGCTGCAAGGTGTAGCGGCTGTCGGGGAAGCCTTTGGCGGTGACGGGCACCGACTGGGCTGCCTCGGGGGCAGTCGCCAGCCAGTCCTGATGGTAGAACTTGGCCCGCAGCGCCGCGTGGGGACAGACGAAGACACAGTTGCCGCACTGGATGCAGATATCGGATTGCCAGACAGGGATCTCGCGGGCGATATCCCGCTTCTCGAAGCGGCTGGTAGCTGTGGGATAAGTGCCATCCACCGGCAGCATGGAGACGGGGATGAGATCGCCGCGCCCCGCCAGCATCTCGCCAGTGACCCGCTGGACAAAGTCGCTGCCGCCCGGTGCCAGTGGCAGCGGATAGTCGCTGATCTGCTCATCACCGGCCGGGATCGCCACCTTGCTTAAGTGAGCCAGGGTATCGTCCACCGCCGCGAAGTTGCGCGCCACCACCTCGGGCCCCTTGCGGGCATAACTCTTCTCGATGCTCTCCTTGATCAGCGCAATGGCCTCGTCCCGTGGCAACACCCCGGCCAGCGCGAAGAAGCAGGTCTGCATGATGGTGTTGATGCGATTGCCCATGCCGTTTTGCTCGGCCACCCGATCGCCATCGATGCAGTAGAGCTGGATATTGAGGGTGCGGATGCGGGCCCGCAGCCGCTCGGGCAGCTGGCCCCACACCTTGTCTGCTTCATAGGGGGCATTGAGCAGCAGGGTCGCCCCTTGGGCGGCGTGCTCCAGCAAGTCCACCGATTCGGTGAAGCTCCACTGGTGACAGCCGATAAAGCTCGCCTGCTCGATAAGCCAGGGGGCGTCTATGGGCTCGGGGCCAAAACGCAGGTGGGAGACGGTGCGCGAGCCCGACTTCTTGGAGTCGTAGACGAAGTAGCCCTGGGCGTGGAAGCCATCCAGCTCGCCGATGATCTTGATGCTGTTCTTGTTGGCGCCAACCGTGCCGTCGGCGCCAAGGCCGAAGAAGAGCGCCCGAACCCGGCTAGGAGGCTCCAGATCGCCGATGGGGTGCCAGGCCAGACTGAGGCCCGACACGTCATCCACTATCCCCACGGTAAAGCGCGGGCGCGGTGCATCGGAGGCTAGCTCCTCGAACACGGCGGCGCACATGGCGGGGGTGAACTCCTTGGAGGAGAGGCCATAGCGGCCGCCACTGAGCCAGGGCAGCCGTTTGACAAGGCCGCGCTGCAAGCCGTCGATCAGCGCGCTCTGCACGTCCAGCAGCAGCGGCTCGCCGCCCGCCCCCGGCTCCTTGGTGCGATCCAGTACCGCCAGCCTGCGCACACTCTGCGGCAGCGCATCGAGCAGCGCCTGCACCGGGAAGGGACGATAGAGGCGCACCACCAGCACCCCTGTCTTGCGATCCTGCCGGTTGAGCCAGTCGACCGTGGTGCGGGCGGTGGCCGCCCCCGATCCCATCAGCACGATGACATCGGTGGCATCGGTTGCGCCGTGATACTCCACCAACCGGTAGTGGCGGCCGGTGAGAGATCCCAGCTTGTCCATGCACTGCTGCACCCGGGCCGGCACTGCCTCGTAGAAGGGGTTGACGCTCTCGCGGGACTGGAAATAGGTATCCGGGTTCTGGGCCGTGCCGCGCATCACCGGATGATCCGGGTTGAGCGCCCGGGCACGGTGGGCCCGCACCCAGTCGTTGTCGATAAGCGCCCGGAGCTCGTCCCTATGCAGGGCCGTGATCTTGTTCACCTCGTGGGAGGTGCGAAAACCGTCGAAGAAATGGATAAAGGGCACCCGGCACTGCAGGGTGACGCTGTGGGCAACCAAGGCCAGATCCTGCGCCTCCTGCACCGAACAGGAGGCCAGCATGGCAAAGCCGGTGCTGCGCGCCGCCATCACGTCCTGATGATCGCCGAAGATGGAGAGCCCCTGCGCCGCGAGCGATCGGGCCGCCACATGGAACACAGCCGCGGTCAACTCCCCGGCGATCTTGTACATGTTGGGCAGCATCAGCATCAGTCCCTGACTGGCGGTGAAGGTGGTGGCGAGCGCCCCCGCCTGCAGGGCACCGTGCACAGTCCCGGCCGCTCCCCCTTCACTCTGCATCTCCACTACTGTGGGGATGTTGCCCCAGAGGTTGGTCTGCCCCTCGTCCGCCCAGGCGTCAGCCAGCTCGGCCATGGTCGAGGAGGGGGTGATGGGATAGATGGCGCACACTTCGCTCAGCTGGTACGCCACCCGGGCCGCGGCTTCGTTGCCATCGACCATGATCAGTTCATGTTTCATTGGGACTCCTCCGGTTGGCGCAGCAGGATGGCGTGACAAGGGCACTGGTCGTGACAGGCACCGCAGCCGGTGCAGCGCGTCGCATCCACTTGATAGCCCTTGCCCGGCCCCAGCTTCTCGATGGCCTGCTCGGGGCAGCTGCCGTAGCAGCCGTCGCACTCGAAGCAGTTGCCGCAGGAGTAGCAGCGCGCCGCCTCGTAACGGGCGGCCACCTCATCCAGCCCGCCGATGATCTCGCCAAAGTCGTCCCGCGCCCACGCCGGTTTGACCGGCTGACTGCTGGCGGGCGCGTGGGTCTGGAACCAGAGTTGCAGCTGCTCCGGCCCCACCAGCGGGTAGGAGAGCGGTTTGTGGTAGTGGCGACCGCGCAGCCAGACATCCATATGGCGTGCCGCCTTCTTGCCGTGGCCGGTCGCTATGGTGACGGTGCGCTCGGAGGGCACCATGTCGCCGCCAGCAAACAGACCCGGCACATCTGTCATCAGGTTGTCCGCCACCTGCACCACTCCCTCCTTGTTGATCCGCACGCCGGGGATGCTCTCCAGCACGCTCAAATCAACCTCCTGCCCGAGCGCCAGAATAAGGGAGTCCGCCTCCAGGGTTTCAAACTGGCCGGTGGGCACAGGCTTGCCCTGCTCATCCAGCGCCATCACCTCCACTTCGATATGGATGTTGTCGAGCTGGCGGATGCTGCGCAGCCAGTTGATCTTGATCCCCTCCTCCTCGGCCTCAAGGGCTTCGAAAGCGTGAGCCGGCATATGATCCCGGTCGCGGCGGTAGATGATCATCGCCTCTTCAACACCGAGGCGGCGTGCGGTGCGAGCGGCGTCCATGGCGGTATTGCCGCCGCCGTAGATCGCCACCCGCCGTCCCAGTTTGGGGGGTGGCAGTCCCTGCTCCTCGGCCAGACTGGCCTGCTCAAGGAAACTCACCGCATCGAGGATCTTGCCCGCTTCCCGGGCCGGAATATCGACCCGCTTGGCCAGATGGGCGCCGATGGCCATAAAGACGGCGTCAAAACCCCCCTCGTCACGCGCCTTGAGCACGTCTTCCACCTTGTGGTTGAGAGTCAGCGTCACTCCGGCAGCAAGAATGCGGGCCACCTCTCTGTCCAGCACATCGCGAGGCAGCCGGTAGGCGGGAATGCCAAAGCGCAGCATGCCGCCAGCCAGTGGCCCCGCTTCGCGGATCTCCACCTGATGGCCAAGCCGGTTGAGGTGCCAGGCGCAGGAGAGACCGGAGGGACCGGCGCCGATCACCAGCACCTTCTTGCCACTGGCGGGCGCAGGTGGCGCAGGCTGCCAGCCTTTGGCCAGCGCCTCGTCGCCGAGGAAACGCTCGATGGCGTGAATGGAGACGGCATCATCCACCTGGGCGCGGTTACAGGCGCTCTCGCAGGGGTGATAGCAGACCCGGCCATGGACGGCAGGCAGGGGATTTTCTTCGATAAGTTGCTGCCAGGCTGCTTCAAAGCGGCCCGCTTCGGCGAGGGAGAGCCAGGCCTGGATGTTCTCGCCAGCCGGGCAGGCGTGGTTACAAGGTGGCAGGGCCGGCCGCCAGACGGGCAGCCGGGTACGGACCGGGCCTGTTCCCGTTTTCTGGGAGAGATCCGGCTGTGGGGTCATATCCAGTTGTTTGCTCATACATTGCTTTCTTCTTTTTGTGTGACAGGCCCCATCCGATGGCACTTGATACCGTTTAGCCGAAGCGGGCGGTGGCCGGAGAGGGAAGAAGCGAAAGCGTTAGAAACTGGAAGCTGGTTCGATAGTGGACTGATTTTTGTACTGATTGACGGATCAGGATCAAATAATGTTGCACTTTATGGGGTATGGAGAACAGAACGTGACCCCTGTAACATCTTGCCCGATTGAAGATGTGATTGGGTTGACCATGTCGCACCTTCGACAACCGGCGCAGCACACTGCAGGGATGGCTGCCACGACAGTCACAGCGCTCTTCCCCTTGTTGACACAGGACACTTCACAGGATCAGGACATGCCAACACTCGACAGCATTCATCTCTACCCCATCAAATCAACGGCAGGCATGCCACTGACTCGCGCTCGGGTGACCGAAGAGGGATTGCAGGGAGATCGCCGCTATATGGTGGTCAAACCGGACGGCACCTTTATCACAGCCCGTACCCATCCCCAGTTACAGCAAGTAGTGGCGACCCCCATAGAGGGCGGCTTGCAGTTGCGCTATCCGGGATTTGAACCGCTCACGCTGCGAGAACAGGATTTTTCCCGCACACCTCGGACTACCGGCGTCTGGCGCGACAGCTTCACCGCCCTGCATACCGATATCAGCGCCGATCTCTGGCTGAGCAAGGTCACGGGTGAGCCGGTCGCCTTGCTCTGGCTCGGCGAGCAATCGGATCGTTTCCGGGAAAAAACCGGCACCCGGGTCAGCTTCGCCGACGGTTATCCCCTGCTGCTGATCAGCCAGAGCTCGCTCGATGACCTCAACCTGCGCTCCGATGCCCTGCACCAGATGAGCCAGTTCCGTACCAACCTGGTGGCAACCGGAACCCGGCCGTTCGAGGAGGACAGCTGGGTCCGCATCCGCATCGGCGAGGTGGAGTTCAGTGTGGCCAAGCCCTGCAGCCGCTGCATCATGACCACGGTGGAGGCGGGCACGGATCGCTTCAATGCCCTGAAAGAGCCGCTGGCCACCCTCACCCGCTATCGTCGCGGCCAAGATGGCGAGGTCTATTTCGGCCAGAATCTGGTGGCACTGAACGAGGGCTGGATTGAGGCGGGCAGCGAGATAGAGGTGCTGGAAACCGCCCGTCCCCCCGTCTACCCCAATGCGGCGCCGAAGAAGCGGGAGCTGGTCTGCGTCGCCCGCGAGCCGCTGGCGCGGGATCTGGAAACCTTCTGGTTCGAAGCCGCCGACGGCGAGCCGCTGCCCGACTACCTGCCGGGCCAGCACCTGCCCATCAGTCTGGATATCAAGGGCGAGCGGCTGCAACGGCGCTATACCCTGAGCTCAAGCCCAGATCTGCCGGAGCGCTACAGCATCAGCGTCAAGCGCCTGGGTGAAGGGCGCATCTCCCCCTGGCTGCACCACCAGCTGCGGGTGGGGGATACCCTGCTGGCGGCCGCACCGGCGGGCGAGTTTCACCTCGGCACCGAGCGCAGCCTGCTGCTGCTTTCGGCCGGCTCAGGCGTCACCCCCATGCTGTCGATAGCCCGCACCCTGCATCTCAGACACGAACTCGGCGACGTGCACTTCATGCATTTGTGCCGCAGCGAAGCAGATATACCGGCCGCCGCCGAGCTGCACGCCCTGAGCCGGGCAGGCATGCAACTGACCCTGATCCTGAGCCAGCCGGATGCTCACTGGCAGGGGCTCAAAGGGCGGCTGTGCGATGATCATCTGGCCCAGGTCAAGGGGTTGACCGGGCGCGAGGTATTTATCTGCGGTCCTCACGGGTTTATGGCCGATGCGGCCGCCAGATTGTGCGCACTCGGCGTGGCTGCGGACCGCATCAAGCAGGAGAGCTTTGGCGGCGCCATTCTTTCGGTGGCTCGCCCTCATCAGGCGGTGCAGCTGCGTATCGGTGAAGAGACCTTTACCGGCAACAATCAGGGCACCATACTGGATCAGGCCCACAAGCAGGGAGTGGAGCTGCCCTGGAGCTGCCGCGCCGGCATCTGCGGCAGTTGCAAGCAGACCCTCGTCTCGGGGAAAGTGGATCACCCGGATGCCCCGGCCATCACGGCAGCCGAGCGGGCCGAAGGCAAGATCCTCACCTGCTGCGCCGTGCCCTTGACCGATCTGGTGATCGGGCCGCGATAATAGTGCGGGCCGGGAGCATCATGGGTTAAGCGCCCCTCGGCCCTTATTTTCCCCGCTGTTTTTACCCCCTTCCCTTTTCTCGGCATACCCGAGCCATGCTGCTCCTCCGGCCCCCTATACTCACTGCAGAACAATAAAAACCCTCAGAAGTACCGGCCTTCGCCGTGTGACAAAGGGGGTTATTCTGGTGAGAATAAGGACGCTCAAACCATGGAACAGAACAGACCTGCCTTTCAACTCAATCTCTTGCTCTCCGTTGTCACCCTGATCCTGCTATCGCTGGTATTTTTTGCCTACACCTGGTCAGGGACAAAACTCGAGCAGAGTTATCAACAACGCTACCAATCCTATCTGCTGGCCGATGAGCTAAGGCAATCCTCCGACGATCTGACCCGGCTCGGTCGCACCTATGTGATCACCAAGGATCCCGCCTATGAACAGCAGTACATGCGGATCCTGGCCATACGCAACGGCGAACAGAACAGACCGGAAGGCTACAACCGCATCTATTGGGATTTCGTGGCGGCCAGTGGTCAAAACCCCAGACCCGACACCTCGCTGCGTCGTGGCCTCATCGATCTGATGAAGGATGCCGGCTTTACCGACGGTGAGCTAGCCAAGCTCAACGAGGCCAAGAACAACTCGGATGCCCTGGTCAGTACCGAAGTCGCCGCCTTCAAGCTGGTACAACAGCAGGAGGGGGATCTCGCGGCCAACCAGCAAAAAGCCATCGCCATGATGCATGACAAGGCCTATCACCAGAACAAGGGGCGCATCATGGCCCCCATCGATGACTTCTACGTCATGATGGAGACCCGCACCCAGCAGGCAGTGGACGATGCCACCAGCCAGTCTGCCATGTTGCGCTATCTGTTTATCGCCCTGGGCCTGGTATTGATGTTCTTCCTGTGGCGCACCTATCGTGCCCTGCTCGACTTGACCGGCACCTCGGTCAGCCAGCTCAGAAGCGATCTCAACAGTCTGGCGCAAGGGGATTTCTCCCGTCAGATCCATGTACCCGTTGGCGCACAAGAGAGCCTGATCGGCCTGCTGGCCACCATGCAGTCAACCCTCAAGGGGATCATCGCCCAGGTCTCCCACTCCAGCGAGGAACTGTCAGGATCGGCCGACAGCATAGCCCAGATAGCGGAGCAGACAGCCCAGTTTGCTACCTCCCAGCAGACCAGTACCCAGACAATGGCGGCCGCCATCGAGGAGCTGGTAGTGAGCATCAGCCACCTCTCCGACAACGCAACCCATGCCGACGAATTGAGCAAGGTGTCGGCCAACACCCTGGAAGAGGGTTCCGGCGTCATCAAGCAGACCCTGGACAGCATAGAAAACATCTCCAGCACTGTAGGGGATGCGGCAAGCAGCCTCTCCGAGCTCAACAGCCACACCCAGCAGATTTCGGACATCATAGAGGTGATCCGCGGCATCGCCGATCAGACCAACCTGCTGGCCCTCAACGCCGCCATAGAGGCAGCGCGGGCGGGAGAACAGGGGCGGGGCTTTGCGGTGGTGGCAGACGAAGTGCGTAATCTCGCCAGCCGCTCGGCGGCCTCGACCCAGCAGATCACCGGCATGATCAGCAAGATCCAGAGCGGGGCGGATGCCTCCATCCGCAGCATGGAGAACACGGTCAACAACGTCTCTCGCGGCGTGAGTCTGGCCAACCAGACCGGCGAGGCCATCACCAGCATCAAGAGTCATGCAGCCAACCTGACCGGATTGATGGGGGAGATAAGCCACACACTGCGCGAGCAATCCACCGCCGCCAACGAGGTGGTTTCCACCGTCGGCCACATCACCTCCCTCTCCGAGCAGTCGGGGGATGCGGCCCGTCACGTATCGCAGGAGGCCGCCAAGCTCAAGCAGCTGTCACGGCTGCTGCGCCAGGAGATGGGTCGCTTCAAGCTTTAAAGAACGCTGAAAAGCAAAACGGCTGCCCAAGGGCAGCCGTTTGTTTGGCAAGGCTTTTTTCAAGACCGGATGGCATCAACCACGCAGGGCGGCGATGCGCTGTTCGATGGGCGGGTGGCTCATGAACAGCTCGCTCATGGAGCGCTTGCCGTTGATGCCAAACGCCATCATGGAGCCTTCCATCTGTGGCTCGGCACCGCGAGAGAGGCGCTGCAGCGCAGCAATCATCTTGTCACGACCCGCCAGCTTGGCGGCACCTGCGTCGGCGCGGAACTCACGCTGACGGCTGAACCACATGACGATCATGGAGGCCAGCACACCGAATGCAATCTCCAGCACGAACACGGTGATCATGTAGGCAAAACCACCGGAGCTGCTGCTCTCTTCGTCGTTGTTGGAGCTGAAGAAGTTGCTGATGACACCGGCCACGATACGGGCGAAGAACATCACGAAGGTGTTTACCACCCCCTGGATCAGGGTCAGAGTCACCATGTCACCGTTGGCCACATGGCTCACTTCGTGAGCCAGCACGGCTTCCGCCTCGTCGCGGCTCATGCTGTAGAGCAGGCCGGACGAAACAGCGACGAGGGAGTCGTCACGACGGGCACCGGTCGCAAAAGCATTCATCTCCGGTGAGTCGTAGATCCCCACTTCCGGCATCTTGATACCCGCTTCACGGGCCTGACGGGCAACTGTACTGACCAGCCAGTGCTCTGTCTCGTTACGGGGTTGCTCGATGACCTGGACGCCATAGCTGCGCTTGGCCATCCACTTGGACATCAGCAAGGAGATAAAGGAACCCCCAAAACCGAACACGGCACAGAACATCAACAGACCGGAAATGCTGGACTTGTTGATCCCCAGAACCGAGAACAGGATATTGAGTACCACCCCCAGCACCAGCATGACGGCCAGGTTGGTCACCAGGAATAGCATAATTCGCTTCATATAGACTCCTTGTGAGATATGGATAGGTGCATCCCGTTCCGGTTCACAGCCGGTCGGTATCACACCTGTTCCGCATAATAGATAGATTCGATGAATGTTCGCTGAATGTCGGGTTCAGAGCAGAGGGGATATATCGAGACGCCCGCGCAAATCAGCCTCAAGTGGATTGTTTACAAAGGGTATTTCACCCAAAAACGGCGCGGGGAGCAAGCCCCTCAAGGTGTCCAGGTTTTCCTGGTAGTGACTCATGGATCCGTACAGCCGATTCATGACCCAGCCTGCTACCGGCAGATTGTCGTTTCGAATGGCGGCAAAGGTGAGCAGCGCATGGTTGAGACAACCCAGCTTGGCCCCCACCACCATGATCACCGGCATGTTCTCCTGCTTGACCCAATCCGACAGCAGATGCTTGCGATCCAGCGGCAGAAACCAGCCGCCCGCCCCCTCTACCACGACAAGCTCGGCCCCCGCCTGCTCTATCTGGCGCAGACCGTCAGACAGTCCCTTCAGGGTAATGGCATCACGGGCCTCGCTGGCGGCGATATGGGGCGCAATGGGCGGTTCAAAGGCATACGGATTGACCATATCGTAAGGCAGCGACAGGTTGGCCGCCTCTTGCAGCAAGACGGCATCCAGGTTGCGCAACCCATCCGGGGTCCGAGCGCAGCCAGCGGAGATCGGCTTGTAACCGGCGCACTGAATGCCATGGGCGACAAACTCCAGCAACAGGGTGCGGGCGACCAGCGTCTTGCCCACATCGGTATCTGTGCCAGTGATAAAGAAGGATTTAACCATGATGACTCCTCAACACAAATCAGGCGACAGCCCGCCGTTTATAGGGGCAGATCACCTGCATATCAAGTATCCGGGACAGAAGATGAGTTCAGCCCGACTTGTTCGCACATCGCATCCCCCGGACAGACCCGGCAAGGGGCGACTCAGCCCAGCTTATCGGCGGATCAGGCGCCCCAAGCACACCTGATAGCTGGCGGCCAGCAGGCCATCCGGCTGACGGTAGGCTTCATAAGCCTCCGTCAGGCGCTGCAAACGCAGCCGACTGCTCAGACCCGACTGACGCGCATCGTTGAGCTGGCTGGCTCCTATGCCCTTGAGGTCGCGCAGCAGACCGCTCAACTCGTGATAGGAGAGCGCCCAGGCCAGACTCTCAAGGCAAGGTGCTGTGAAGCCACCTGCGGCAACGGCATCTTGCAATTGTGGCAGGCTGAGGAAGCGATTGACATGGGGATGGTCGTCAACCGTGCGCCAGGCCTCACGCAACTGCCAGAGCGAATCGACAAGCAGGGTCGAGAACAGCAGTTGTCCACCGGGTTTGAGTACCCGGTGGAGTTCGGCAAACGCCTGCGCCGGTCGTTCACACCACTGCAGGGCGAGGCTGGAGAAGACCCAGTCCAGACTCTCGTCGGCAAACGGCAGACGCTCGGCATCGCCGCACACAAGTTGCGCACCGCTGCCACGCAGAGCCGCCTGCTGCAACATGCCGGGGGCAAGATCCAGCCCATGCAACTGGTGGCAACGACTGGCGAGGTGGGGCAGGAAAAATCCGGTACCACAACCCAGATCCAGCCCGGATATGGGAGAGGTCGACAAGGAAGCGGGAGTCACCGGCTCCCCGGGCATGCGATCCAATAGCGCCAGACCGACTTCCTGCTGAAAACGGGCATGGGCATCGTAGTGGCGGGCCGCCGCCCCGAAACGGCGGGCGAGCTGCGCCTTGTCAACCTGCTGAAAGCGCTCATCCATGGCGAACACCTCTCGGCTCTGCGGCAGATTCGCGCCTGCTGGCCGTCAGGGTGCAAGGGCCGAGGGCCTCGAGCAGGCGATCCACATCCTGCTCGCTGTGAGCCGCGCTTAACGTGATACGCAGCCGCGCCGTACCGACCGGCACAGTGGGCGGGCGGATGGCGCTCACCCAGACGCCGCGATCCCGCAGCCGCTCGGCCAGTTGCAGGGCCGCACTGCTCTCCCCCACCAGCAGCGGCTGTATGGGGGTGTTGCTCGCACCGAGTTGCCAGCCCTGCGCCTGTGCCCCTTGCCGGAAACGGGCGATCAGCTGGCCAAGATGAGCGCGGGCATCGTCGGCGACCCGCACCAGTTCGATACTCTTGCTGACCGCGCACGCCTGAGCGGCCGGCATATGGGTGCTGTAGACATAGTGGCGGGCGAAGTTGACCAGATAATCCACCAGCTCGCGGCTACCGCCGACAAAGGCGCCGGCTACCCCGAGCGCCTTGCCGAAAGTGCCCATCTGGATGTGTACAGATGCCGGAGCCACCCCTTGCGCCACCAGAGTGCCGCGCCCCTCCGGCCCCAGCACGCCGAGGCCGTGGGCATCGTCGATCATCAGCCAGTTGCCGCTCTGGGCGGCCAGACGGGCAAGCTCAGGCCAGGGGCCCTGATCCCCATCCATGCTGAACACCCCCTCCGAGACGATCAAGCCCCGGTTTGGTTCGAGTTGGCGCGCGAGAGCAGTCATATCGTTGTGACCGAAGCGCTTCATCTTGCAGGGGAGCTGGTTGCCCATCTCCTGCAGGGAGGCGTGGTTGAGCCTGTCCTGCCACAGCAGATGCTCCTTGCCGAGCAAGGCTTTCAGCACCGCCTGATTGGCAGAAAAACCGCAGTTGAACAGCAGCACCGCCTCCACCCCCAACCAGTCAGCAAGCGTCTCTTCCAGCTGCTGATGGGCGCGGCTGTAGCCGGTGACCAGCGGCGAGGCGCCGGAGCCCGTGCCATAGCAATCAATCCCCTCCTTGAAAGCGGCCTTGATGGCAGGATGATCGGCCAGTCCCAGATAGTCGTTAGCACAGAAGTTGAGGTAGTCGCGGCCCGCTACCTGCAGCCTCCCCCCCACGCTGCCATCGGTGGCAGTGCGGCGGCGAAGCAAGGCGGCCTGCTCGCGCCCGGCCAGAGCCTTACCCAGACCAAAAGGGCCCGTTACCACAGGACTCTTCATGGACGCACGACGCCTGCACGGGGACGGGTAGCATCGTAAAACATCTCATCCGGCGCGTTCTGGCGGCTCACCTCGGCCAGCAGCTCGGCTTCCAGTTCCAATGTCTGAACCTGATCCGGCTTCTGGGCTCGCTGGGCAGGGCGAATGCCGAGTCGCTTGAACAGCTGCATGTCGCTGTTCTCATCCGGGTTTGGCGTGGTCAGCAATTTGCAGCCGTAGAAGATGGAGTTGGCCCCCGCCATAAAGCACATCGCCTGCATCTGTTCGTTCATCTTCTCCCGCCCCGCGGAGAGGCGCACATGGGAGGCAGGCATCATGATCCGTGCCACGGCGATGGTGCGGATGAATTCGAACGAATCGAGATTCTCTTCGTTTTCAAGCGGCGTCCCCTTCACCTTCACCAGCATGTTGATGGGCACGCTCTCCGGGTGGCGCGGCAGGTTGGCGAGCGCCATCAAGAGACCCGCCCGATCTTTTGCCTGCTCACCCATGCCGACTATGCCGCCGGAGCAGACCTTCATGCCGGCGCCGCGCACATGCTCCAGGGTATCGAGCCTGTCCTGATAGGTACGGGTAGAAATGATCTCGCCATAGAACTCCGGCGAGGTGTCGAGGTTGTGGTTGTAGTAGTCAAGACCTGCGGCCCCGAGGCGGGCGGCCTGATCCGCGGTGAGCATCCCTAGCGTCATGCAGGTCTCCATGCCCAGTCCTCGCACCTCTTCGATCATCCGCAGTATGTAGGGCATGTCCCTCTCTTTGGGGTTGCGCCAGGCGGCCCCCATGCAAAAGCGCGACGAACCGTTGGCCCTGGCCTCACGGGCCCGCTCCAACACCTTCTCCACCTCCATCAGCCGCTCGGTCTCGAGCCCTGTGTGATAGCGGGCACTCTGGGGACAATATTTGCAATCCTCCGGGCAGGCACCCGTCTTGATGGAGAGCAAGGTGCTCACTTGCACCTCGTTGGGATCGAAATGGGCGCGGTGTATCGTCTGGGCCTGGAACAGCAGATCATTGAATGGCAGGGCAAACAGGGCCTGAACCTCGGCGAGGGTCCAGTCGTGACGAAGGGCGTGGCCGCCCGCTGTGTAAGCATTCATACATGGCTTCCGGTTGTTATAAGTGGGATCCTGCGCCCGCCATCCTGGATGGCCGAGCCCCGGACCCGCCACTTTGCCCCCGCGCCATCCAGCGAGTGAGGAGCCAAGTGGCTGAAATTGTTGGCTAGTGTAGAGAGCGCGCGTAGACTGTCAACACCGACCAGATCAAATCCATTGACAATAGAACATAAAATGACCAACCAAGAATTCGACCTGAATCACATCTGGCACCCCTATACCTCTCTCACCCATCCCCTGCCCTGCTATGAAGTGGACAGCGCCAAAGGAGTCACCATCACTCTCGCCGATGGTCGCGAACTGGTGGATGGCATGAGCTCCTGGTGGGCCTGTATCCACGGCTATCAGGTGCCGGAACTCGACGCGGCCGCCACCGCCCAGCTCGGCAAGATGTCCCATGTCATGTTTGGCGGCCTGACCCATGCCCCGGCGGTCGAGCTGTGCCGCAAGCTGGTGGAGATCACACCGGCCGGTCTGGACCGGGTGTTTCTGGCCGACTCGGGATCGGTGGCAGTGGAAGTGGCGCTCAAGATGGCCCAGCAGTACTGGCACGCCAAAGGCACCCCCAGAGCCAAGTTCGTCACACTGCGCGGCGGCTATCATGGCGACACCTTCGGTGCCATGAGCGTTTGTGACCCGGATGGCGGCATGCACGAGCTCTACCAGGGCTTCCTGCCCGAGCACTACTTCGCCCCGGCCCCCAGCTGCCGTTTCCACGCCCAATGGGACGAAGAGTGTGTGGTGGATCTCGCCACGCTCGTCGCTGACCATCATGAAGAGATCGCAGCCATCATCCTCGAACCCATAGTGCAGGGAGCGGGCGGTATGCGCTTCTACCACCCCCGCTATCTGCAATGGGTACGCGCTTTGTGCGACGAGTTCGGCCTGCTGCTGATTGCCGACGAGATTGCCACCGGGTTTGGTCGCACCGGCCAGCTGTTTGCCTGTGACTGGGCTGGCATCAGCCCCGACATCATGTGCCTTGGCAAGGCGCTCACCGGCGGTTACATGACCCTCTCTGCCACCCTCACCACAGAACATGTCGCCCGCACGATTTGCGACGGGAAAGCGGGGGTCTTTATGCACGGGCCCACCTTTATGGGCAATCCGCTGGCCTGCGCCGTGGCCTGTGCCTCCATCGATCTGCTGCTGACCTCACCGTGGCAGGAACGGGTGCAGGCCATCGAGCATCAGCTCAAAACCGAGCTGGTGCGGCTGACCCTGAACCCTTTGGTTGCCGATGTGAGAGTGCTTGGCGCCATCGGCGTGGTGGAGATGAAGGAGCGGGTAGATGTGGCCCGTATCCAGCGCAAGTTTGTGGAGTTGGGTGCCTGGATCCGGCCATTTGGCAAACTCATCTACCTGATGCCCCCCTTCGTCATTACACCGGCACAATTGAGTGTGCTGACCCAGGCCATCCATGAAGCCATTGCCAGCGGCGAGTTTTAAGCCGGCATGAAAAGGCCCTGCATGAGAATGCAGGGCCCTTTGACTCTTTTTTATCAGAATGTGAGCAAGACACCAGACCCGGGCGACCATGACGAGTAGACTGCGCGGGTTTTACCCAACAGATGTACTGCTCCCATGCGCCTCTCCATTGCTGCCAAAATCAACTTCTTCCTGCTGTTCATCTTTTCCATGGTGCTGGTCTTCTCCGCGGCCTATCAGGCGGTGCGCGAGCGCGACCTCATCCTGACGCTCATCAAGGAGCAGAGCCGCGAGCAGACCGAAGCCTATTTCGACGGCCTCAACATGCTGATGCTGACCGGCAAGATGGACGCTCGCGACACACTGCGAAACAAGTTTCTCGATCACGCCCACGTGGAAGATGCCCGCATCGTCCGCGGTGATGCAATCAGCAAGCAATACGGGCCGGGCCGCGAGACAGAGCAGGGCAAGGATGAGTACGATCGACTGGCGCTGGCGGGCAAGGGCAGCCTGGAGGTGGTGCACGACGGCATGCACAGCAAGCTGGTGGTAACCCGACCCCTGTTGGCCAAGAAAGATTTTCGCGGCACAGACTGCACCAGTTGCCATCTGGTACCGGAGAACACTGTGCTGGGGGCCGTGCGCTTTGACTACTCCCTCGACACCCTCTTTACCCGGGTCGAGCAGAACATTCTCACGTCGGCGCTTATTCTCACCGGTATCTTCGGGCTGGGGCTGCTGTTGACCCTCTGGGTCATTCGCACCTGGATAGTTCGCCCCCTCAACCAGCTGACCCGTTCCATGGAAGAGGCCACCGACCTGCATGACTTCGGTCACCGATTGGAAGGGGATGAAGGGGACGAGATTGGCCGGGTGGCACTGGCTTACAACCAGATGCTCGACAGCGTGGAACGTCAGCTCGGCAAGCGCCCTGCCGCGCAGGCGAAGCCGGACAAAAAGCAGGATTAGCCCGCATAGTAGAACAGCAAACTGGCGATGAAGATCAGCAGCAGTATGGTCAGATTGACGTGCAGTGAGTCCTCCCGTCGTCGGCTGCGTTTACGCTCCAGCAAAAACACCGCCAGGGTCAACAGGCAACAACCCCAGAGCCAATAAACCAGCCAGGGAGTCAGTACGGGATCCCAATAATCACGAACTGCTATCCCCCCGTAGACCAGAAAACCGTACGCCACTTCCGGGCGCGCATAGTGATAGAGGGAGAGCAGCACGATAAAGCCCGCCCAGCAGAGGATCACCAAGCCCTGCAGCCCTCTGGTCAACCAGTCCGGTCCCTGTCGCCGCTCTTTCACGTCCATCCCCTGCCCCACTGGCCCGGCCATGAGGTGATCCGGGCATAAATCCCCTCCAGAGTCCGACATTTTTGCTTGTTTATCAAACCCGCGCGGGTAAGATTGTCGGCTTAGTCTGCCATGATGGGCCAGTGAATGCCCGGGCCAGACCCCTAGTGTTTCAAATAGCGCTGCAAGAACAAGCTGGAGACAATATTTCGATGACGCACGCATCCGTAGTAGATGTGCTGACCGGTAAATATGCGGTTGGCACCACCCAGACAGTAAAAGGGTGGATCCGGACTCGCCGTGATTCCAAGGCGGGGATCTCATTTTTGGCCGTATCCGACGGCTCCTGTTTCCATCCGGTACAGGCAGTTGTCCCCAATACCCTGGCCAATTATGAGAATGAAGTGCTGCGTCTGACCACAGCTTGCTCCGTGGAAGTGACCGGTGTGGTTGCCGCCTCCCAGGGCAGCGGTCAGGCTTTCGAACTGCAAGCCACCGACGTCAAGGTCGTAGGCTGGGTCGAAGATCCGGACACCTACCCCATGGCCGCCAAGCGCCACAGCATAGAGTACCTGCGTGAGCAGGCCCACCTGCGTCCGCGCACCAACATAGTCGGCGCCGTGACCCGGGTGCGCAACTGCCTGGCCCAGGCCATCCACCGCTTCTTCCATGAAGAGGGTTATCTGTGGATTGCGGCTCCGCTCATCACCGCCTCTGACACCGAAGGTGCCGGCGAGATGTTCCGCGTCTCCACCCTGGATCTGGAAAACCTGCCGCGCACCGACGCTGGCAAGGTCGATTACGACAAGGACTTCTTCGGCAAGGAGACCTTCCTGACCGTTTCCGGTCAGCTCAACGTCGAAACCTACGCCTGTGCCCTCTCCAAGGTCTACACCTTCGGGCCCACCTTCCGCGCCGAGAATTCCAACACCAGCCGCCATTTGGCCGAGTTCTGGATGGTTGAGCCGGAAATTGCCTTCGCCAACCTGGACGATAACGCCGCCCTGGCCGAAGCCATGCTCAAGTACGTCTTCAACGCCGTACTGGCCGAGCGCCGCGACGATCTGGAGTTCTTTGCCCAGCACGTCGACAAGGATGCCATCGATCGTTTGGAACGCTTCGTCTCCTCCGACTTTGCCCAGATCGACTACACAGATGCCATCGAAGTGCTGAAAAACTGCGGCAAGAAGTTCGAGTTCCCTGTCTCCTGGGGCATCGATCTCTCCTCCGAGCACGAGCGCTATCTGGCCGAGGAGCACTTCAAGTCTCCTGTAGTTGTGAAGAACTACCCGAAAGACATCAAAGCCTTCTACATGCGTCTCAACGATGACGGCAAGACTGTTGCCGCCATGGACGTACTGGCCCCCGGGATCGGCGAGATCATCGGCGGTGCCCAGCGTGAAGAGCGCCTCGAGGTACTCGATCAGCGCATGGCCGAAATGGGTCTGAACAAGGAAGATTACTGGTGGTATCGCGATCTGCGCCGCTTCGGCACAGTCCCGCACGCCGGTTTCGGCCTCGGTTTCGAGCGTCTGGTGGTCTACGTGACCGGTATGGGCAACGTCCGTGACGTTATCCCCTTCCCCCGTACACCCCGTACCGCCGAATTCTGATAACGGCCCTTTGCCGACAAAGCCGACCTCAGGGTCGGCTTTTTGTTGCCCGCCCCACGGCATTCGCCCCTCGCAGCCACCACAATTAATCACACTTCCCCTTCTGGCTGCAGCCTTGTTGCAGTGCACCTCAAGATGCCAGCCCCGTATGATACCAACCAGCCCCCTTCAAATAACAATCATGTTAATACGTGGTTTTTATGCAGTTAAATCAAAAAGCGATGAGTTATTGAAGTACCTCAATTTTTTGCCCCTTTGAGAAGGGCACAATACCCACTAACCCTTTAGGGCTAAATAAAAACAGACAATCCCGGTCCATGAGCTCAACACAGCACAGATATGGATTAAATCACGCGAGGTAATGGAATGATCTTGATGGAATTTATGGTGGTACTCGGCTGCTTGTTGCTGGGTACCCGATTTGGGGGCATGGGACTGGGTCTCATCAGTGGCATAGGTCTGTTCCTGCTGACCTTCGTGTTCGGCCTGGCACCGGGCGAACCGCCAGTGCAAGTCATGCTGACCATACTCGCGGTGATCGGCTGCGCCGCCACCCTGCAGACCGCCGGCGGCCTCAACCTGATGATGCAGGTGGCCGAGCGTCTGCTGCGCCGTCACCCGCAATACATCACCATACTGGCCCCGCTCACCACCTGGACCCTCACCTTCCTGTGCGGTACCGGCCACGTGGTTTACACCATGTTCCCCATCATCTCCGACATAGCGCTGCAAAAGAACATCCGCCCGGAACGGCCGATGGCGGTCGCCTCCGTCGCCTCCCAGATGGCGATTTGTGCCTCGCCAGTCTCGGTCGCCGTGGTCTCCATGGTCTCCATACTGGCAGCCGGACACGGTATCGGTGAGGCTTACGGCCTGCTGGATATCCTGATGATTGCCATCCCCTCCTCGTTGACCGGCGTGATGATGGCGGCCCTGTGGAGCCTGCGTCGCGGCAAGGATCTGGACAAGGATGAAGAGTTTCAGGCCAGGATCAAGGATCCGGAGCAGCACGCCTTCATCTATGGCGGCGGTGAAACCCTGCTCAACACCAAGTTCCCGAAAGAGGCCTACTGGTCTACCTGGATCTTCTTCGCCGCCATCGCTGCCGTAGTATTGCTTGGCGCCAACGAAGGGCTGCGCCCCGTCTTCACCATCAAGGACAAGACAGGCCCTCTCTCCATGAACCTGGTGATCCAGATGATGATGCTGATCGCCGGTGCCATCATTCTGATGCGCTGCAAGGTCAAACCGGGTGAGATCGCCAACGGGGCTGTCTTCAAGGCCGGCATGGTCGCCATCTTCTCCGTGTTCGGGGTTGCATGGATGAGCGAAACCTTCTTCCAGGCCCACATGCCGCTGCTCAAAGAAACCCTGTCCCACGTGGTACAGGCCCAGCCCTGGACCTACGCCCTGGTGCTGTTCCTCATCTCCAAGCTGGTCAACAGCCAGGCTGCCGCCCTGACCGCCATCGCCCCCATGGGTCTGGCGCTGGGGGTGGAGCCCAAGCTGCTGATCGCCTTCCTGCCGGCCAGCTACGGTTACTTCGTGCTGCCGACCTACCCGAGCGATCTGGCCTGTATCGGTTTCGACCGTTCCGGCACCACCCGCATCGGCAAGTTCATCATCAACCACAGCTTCATCATTCCGGGGCTGATCGGGGTGAGCAGCTCCTGCGCCCTGGGTTACGTGCTGACCACCATTCTGCTCTAATCGCAGCGGTGTTTATCGCACCATTGCCACACAGGCCCCCAACTTCGGGGGCCTGCTCTTTTCTCCCCCTGCCTATTCCCGTTACGATTTCACGCCACGGCTTTACCTGCGACCCCGCCACTGGGTAGCATGCTCCCTCTTTCACCATCGGAATCGACTCCATGTCTCGCGTCATCCTGCTCTGGAGCGGCGGCAAAGATGCCATGCAGGCCCTCTGTCATGCCCGTGAGCAGGGGCATCAGGTGGTGGCACTGGTCACCTTTGCCCCGCCATCCCCCCGTTTTCTCGCTCATCCCCTGCCACTGGTACGCCGTCAGGCCGAGGCGCTGGGCCTGCCCCACCAGCTGGTTACCATAGAAGCGCCATTCGATCAGAGCTACGAAAGGGCACTGACCAGCTTGCAGCAGGAGTGGAAACTCGATGGGGTGGTCACCGGCGATATCGACAGCGTGGGGGGCGCCAGCAACTGGATCCGCGAACGCTGCCGCCCGCTGGGGCTTGAGGTACACACACCGCTCTGGCAGCAATCTCGCGAAGCACTGCTGAGCGACATGCTTGGGCGCGGCATCGTCGCCCACCTCTCCTGCGTCGATACCCGCACG
Organism: Aeromonas sp. TS_SC_11; assembly: GCF_057318915.1. Classification (NCBI taxonomy): domain Bacteria; kingdom Pseudomonadati; phylum Pseudomonadota; class Gammaproteobacteria; order Aeromonadales; family Aeromonadaceae; genus Aeromonas; species Aeromonas sp. TS_SC_11. The sequence goes on along the minus strand of NZ_CM170470.1, from coordinate 2,721,657 downwards.
CTGGCACCCGACTGGGTCGGTCGTGTGCTGGACGCATCCGCCATCACTGAATTGAAAGCGCTGGCAGACCGGCAGGGGTTCGATCTGTGTGGGGAACAAGGGGAATACCACACCATGGTGACCGACGGCCCGGGCTTTGCCGCCCCTCTTGGGCTTGATGGCTGGCATCTGGCAGCGCAGGCACACCTGGCCTACCTGACAGAAAAGGAGGAATAGCCGGGCGGCGGTGAAGGCAGGAGCTTCTTCTGGCGGCAAACAAGCGGGTTCAATCGTTGATCCGGTCGCGGTTTGGTAAAGGGCCATATGAGCCAGCAACAGGAGGATACAGACATAGACGGCACCGTTTTCCCTTGCTCCTGGTCGCCAACCATGACGGAGCCTCACTTCGCCAGAACAAAACTCCAAAAAAACAATAAAAAATGGAAATTTAAACTAATAGCAAAGCTTTAGAATCCCTTTGCCAAGCATTCTGGCGAGGAACCTCAGGCTTTTTTGCTCTGGATCAACGTCAGGGGCCAGTGAACTGGCCAAGATGCCCATCGACATACAGCGACCATTTCGCGCCGGAGAGAGTTATGACAAACCAAGCCACTGCAGGCACCACAACCTGCGACTACAAGCTATGGGACATCCTCGTCGAGTCAGCAAAGGAACGCACTACCATTCGTTACTCCAAACTGGCCAGGCAGGCCGGGCTGGAGAATAGCCAGGATGAGCTGCGCACCCTGCTGCAACGCATCCGCATGTACTGCACCGAACACCAGTTGCCGATCCTCTCCACCATAGTGGTGGACGATGTGGGCAAATACACCGGCCTCTCCTCCGGCCTGCCGGACGCTCCTTGGGAGCGTGCCAGGGTGTTTGACTACCAATGGCCTGTTGCCCCCTGATCCAGACATTCATCACCATAACGCGCCCGCTGGCGCGTTTTGTACTTCTTCGGGCCCGCTTTCCTGAACCGCAGGCAAAAAAAACCCGCCTCAAAGGCGGGTACTAAGCAAGCAACGCTCTGGATGACCAGAGTAAAGAGTTCAGGCTGTCGAATCTTGCCACCCCCGGCACCACGCGAAAGAGGTAACAGGACAACATGGGTTTGTATAAATCGCTGATTTATCCAAGCTTCATGCTGACCATCGACGGGGAGTGAGACTAAAGTGAAGGCCCTGCTTAAGGAAATGATTTATTAGTATTCCATTATGCACAGAATGAATTTACGAGGCGTCGACCTCAACCTGCTGGTGGTGCTCAAGGCCCTGCTGGAGGAACGCAACACCACCAAGGCCGCCGAGCGACTCGCCATGAGCCAGCCTGCCGTCAGTCGGGCTCTGGCCCGCCTGCGGCTGCTCTATGACGATCCCCTGCTGATCCGCACCCCCCTGGGAATGGAACCTACCGCAAGGGCACAGGCACTCTTGCTGCCACTGCGGGAAATACTGCACGACATAGAGCAGACCTTCAGCCAGCCCGAACAGCACGACCCGAGCCAGTTCGAGGGAGTACTGCGCATCGGTGCCCACACCTATGTGGAATATGTGATGATGCCAAGCCTGCTGGGGCGCCTGCAGCAGCAAGCGCCCAACCTGCGCATCCACATGGTGCCCCTCAATGCAGATTACGAGGACCAGCTCGACGAAGGGGTTGTCAGCATGGTGATCAGCAAGCAGGACGAGGTACCCGGTCGCTTTCGCCGCATCCCGCTGTTTGAAGACAAGCTGATCTGCGCCGCCCACAGCAGCCATCCCTTTCAGGGTCAGGTGCTCTGCATAGAGTCTTTCGCCAAGGCCCAGCATCTGCTGGTCGCCCCCCGTGGCAGCGAAGGGGGCATAGTCGATGACCTGCTCGCAGCGCACGGCATGACCCGCCATACCCCCTTGATAGTGCAGAGTTTTCTGGCAGCACCCTTCATCCTGCCCTATGCCCCCCTGCTGCTGACCTCGCCAGCCAGGGTACTGCGTCCGCTGATGCCGCTGCTGGATCTGGTGGAGTACGAGACCCGCTTTACCCTGCCGACCTTCGAGGTCAGCCTCATCCGCCATCGCCGCGACGACAACCACGCCATGCTCAACTGGTTCGAGTCAGAATTGCATCTCTGGTGCCAATCCCTCTGCGAGCTATGATCCCCTCCGGCGCCCCGTGCGCCGGGCTCTTTTCCCATCATCACAGCATTTGACTCTGGCCCTTTGGCTGGCGACTCCCCTGGTAAAATCCCCCGAGTCGCAGTGCCAGCGTTGCCTTGAGATCGCCACAATGCCAGAATCGGGCCTTTCCTTGATTTCATGTTCAGATCTCAAGTTTCAGCTTTCAGGGCCCACGCCCGCAGACAAGGACTCCCCATGGCCACCACCCTCTATGGCATCAAAAACTGCGACACCATCAAGAAAGCCCGCAAGTGGCTGGACGAGGCTGGCATCGACTACCGCTTTCACGACCACAGGGCCGATGGCCTGGATCCCGCCGCGCTGGATAGCTGGCTGGCAAAACTTGGCTGGGAAGCCCTGCTCAACAGCCGTGGCACCACCTTCCGCGCCCTGCCGGATGAAGCAAAACAGGGGCTGGATACCGCAAAAGCACGCGCACTGCTGCTGGCACATCCCGCCATGATCAAGCGCCCGCTGCTGGATCGGAACGGCGAGCTGACCCTGGGTTTCAAGGCTGATCACTATCAATCCCTCTTCTCTCGTTAAACTTTTTAAGGAACGCTGATGTCGGACGTCATCGCACTGGCCAAGGATCTGATCCGCCGCCCCTCCGTTACCCCGCAGGATGTAGGGTGTCAGGCCCTGATGAGCGAACGCCTGGCGCGTCTTGGCTTCGTCATCGAACCCATGGTGTTTGAAGACACCACCAACCTCTGGGCGCGCCGTGGCAGCGAAGGCCCCCTGTTCTGCTTTGCCGGCCACACCGACGTGGTACCGGCCGGGCCGCTGGAGAAGTGGCACACACCGCCGTTCGAACCGACCATCCAGGATGGCGTGCTCTACGGTCGCGGCGCCGCCGACATGAAGGGATCCCTCGCCGCCATGGTGGTGGCCGTCGAACGCTTCGTGGCCGAGCATCCGGATCATCAGGGGTCCATCGCCTTTCTCATCACCTCGGATGAAGAGGGCCCCTTCATCAATGGCACAGTGCGTGTCATCGACACCCTTGAAGCGCGCAACGAGAAGATCCGCTGGTGCATCGTCGGCGAGCCCTCCTCCACCCATGTGGTGGGAGACGTGGTAAAGAACGGTCGACGTGGCTCCATCACAGGGGATCTGCTGGTGCGTGGAGTACAGGGGCATGTGGCCTATCCCCATCTGGCGGACAACCCCATCCACAAGGCGGCGCCGGCATTGACTGAGCTCGCCGAGACTGTATGGGATGAAGGCAACGCCTACTTCCCCCCCACCAGCTTCCAGATTGCCAATATCCAGGCCGGCACCGGCGCCTCCAACGTCATTCCGGGGGAATTGCAGGTTCAGTTCAACTTCCGCTTCAGCACACAACTGACCGACATGGATATTCGTGAACGCGTCCAGGCCCTGCTCGACAAGCACGGTCTGGACTACGAGCTGACATGGACCCTCTCCGGCCAGCCCTTCCTGACCGATACCGGTGCCCTGCTGGAGGCCACAGTGGCGGCGGTAGCGGCGGTCAATGGCCAGCAACCGGCACTGCTCACCACGGGCGGCACCTCGGATGGGCGCTTTATTGCCCCCACAGGGGCCGAAGTGATCGAACTCGGGCCCGTCAATGCCACTATCCACAAGGTGAACGAGTGCGTGAAGGCCGAGGATCTGGATCTGCTGGCAGAGATGTACCAAGGGGTACTCGAGAGATTGCTGGCATGACCCAGGAACAACTGCTGGGACTCGACGAGAGTCACCTTGTTCTGGTGGGACGCGGGCCCCATCGCCTGACCGCTGCCACTGCAGCGGCCTTCAACGACATGCAGGTGGCCGCTGCCCATGAAGGGCACAACCTGCAGGCGGCCTCCAGCTGGCGCAGCTTCGAGCGTCAGCTCGCCATCTGGAATGGCAAGTGGCGCGGTGAGCGCCCCCTGCTGGATGCCGACAACCAGCCTATGGACACACTGCAACTGAGCGAGTGCGAACGGCTGCACGCCATACTGCACTGGAGCGCCCTGCCCGGTACCAGTCGCCATCACTGGGGCACGGATCTGGACATCTATGATCCCGACTGCCTGCCTGCCGGTACCAAGCTGGCGCTGGAGCCCTGGGAGTATGAAGCCGGGGGCTGGTTTAGCGACCTCGGCGACTGGCTGACCGACCACATGAATGACTTCGGCTTCTTCCTGCCTTATGCCAGACCTGTGGGTAGCGGCAGCGGTGTCGCCTACGAACCCTGGCATATCAGCTTCGCGCTGGAATCCCGGGAGCAGCGGCTGGATCCGGATGCGCTGGCGCTTTGCCTGCAACAGGCGGATATTGAAGGCAAGTCAACCATATTGGCCCATCTTGACGAGATTTTGGCCCGTTATGTCACCACCTGTCCTGACGAAAGGAAAACCCCATGAATCTCTGGCTGTGGATTGGTTTGCCACTGCTCTTCCTGCTTGGCATGTTTCTCAATGCCATCAAGGACATGAAGCGGCTGGAGAAACAGCTGCCCAAATACAAGGACAAGATACGGGAAGTCAAGGATGACGAGGACGACTGATCGTCCTCTCAGCCCGCCAGGGGCGCCACTATGGCGCCCCTGCTGCTTTTCACGAGGGCGGAATTCTCCCTCCCCATCCTGATGATGGCTCAGTGATCCCGTTCACATAGAACAGGACTTATTTCTCCCTTACTTCCCGCCATCTTCAAGGTAAAAACCCAGTTCCTGGCAGCACTGAAAATGTAAAAAACTGCAAATAAATGCACAATTAAGCCACACTGCGCCCAACAAACTGCATATAATGTGCCTGTTTTGCATTTTGACAGAAGGAGTTCGCCATTGGATGCCGTCACCATCAACAGTTTCTTTTTAGTCGCGGCCTTGTTGGTGGGAGCCAGTGTCCTGTTGAGCGCGCTCTCCTCTCGCCTTGGTATCCCCATTTTGGTGATATTTCTCGCGGTCGGCATGCTGGCCGGGGAAGATGGGCCGGGGGGCATTCACTTCGCTGACTACTCGGTCGCCTATCTGGTGGGCAACCTGGCGCTCGCCATCATATTGCTCGACGGCGGCATGCGTACCCGGGTTTCTTCTTTTCGGGTCGCACTCTGGCCAGCGCTCTCGCTGGCAACCGTCGGCGTGGCCATCACCACAGGGCTGACCGGTCTGGCCGCCGCCTGGTTGTTCGACCTCAACCTGATGCAGGGCATGCTGATCGGCGCTATCGTCGGCTCCACCGATGCGGCGGCTGTCTTCTCCCTGCTCGGCGGGCGCAGCCTCAACGAGCGGGTCAGTGCCACCCTGGAGATAGAGTCCGGCAGCAACGACCCCATGGCGGTGTTTCTCACCGTCACCCTGATCGAAATTCTTGCCACCAACCAACAGGGGCTGGACTGGTTCTTCCTGCTGCTGCAACTGGGCAAGCAGTTTGGCCTCGGTGCCGGCATAGGTCTGGGCGGCGGCTGGCTATTGTGGAAACTCATCAACAGCGCCAGGCTGGCTCCGGGCCTCTATCCCCTGCTGACCGTCAGTGGTGGCCTGCTCATCTTCGCCCTCACCACGGCCATCGGAGGCAGCGGCATCCTCGCCATCTATCTCACCGGCCTGCTGCTCGGCAACCTCTCCCTGCGCAGTCGCAGTACCACGCTGTCGGTACTCGATGGCCTGACCTGGCTCAGCCAGATCGGCATGTTCCTGGTGCTGGGGCTGCTGGCCTCCCCCCACAAGCTGCTGCCCATCGCCCTGCCGGCGCTGGCACTCGCCGCCTGGATGATACTGTTCGCCCGTCCCGTCTCTGTCTGGATTGGCCTCTTGCCGTTCAAGAACTTCGCCCCCCGCGAGCGCTGGTTCATCTCCTGGGTGGGGCTGCGCGGCGCCGTGCCCATCATACTGGCGGTCTTCCCCATGATGGCCGGGCTGCCCAACGCCCAGCTCTACTTCAATGTCGCCTTCTTCGTGGTGCTGGTCTCCCTCATACTGCAAGGCAGCTCGCTGCCGCTGGCATCAAAGCTGGCCAGGGTTGAGGTACCGGCACCGCCGTCACCCATCAACCGATCCGGGCTTGAGATAGATCTGGACAGCCAGTGGGAGACCTTCGTCTACCGCCTCAGCGCCGAGAAGTGGTGCATCGGCTCGCCCCTGCGGGATCTGCGCATGCCCAAGGGTACCCGCATCTGCGCCCTGTTCCGGGATCAGGAACTGCTGCACCCCTCGGGCAGTACCTGCCTGCAATCCAATGACATCCTCTGCGTCATAGGACACGAGCGAGATTTGCCAGCTCTCGGCCAGCTGTTCAGTCAGGCTCCTGAGCAGGATCTGGGTCCGCGCTTCTTCGGTGACTTCCTGCTGGAGGCGGCCGCCAATATGGTGGACCTGGCTCCGCTCTACGGGCTGGATGTGAGCGAGGTGGCGGATCAGACACTTGGCGATTTTCTTGCCGACCAGTTGGGCGATAATCTGGTAGTCGGCGATCAGGTCGAATGGCAGGGCCTGATCTGGACAGTGGCCGAAATGGAAGAAGGCACGCCCCGCAAGATAGGGGTGCGCTTTCAGGAAGAAGACCCGGTCTGACGCACATCGTCTGACCCGCCTTTGCGAGCAGGGAGTTCATTATGCCTTACCAAACCGAGTTGTCTGGCCTGCAACCCCCTTTTCCCAACCTGGGATTGATAGAGGGATTCTTTGGCAAGGGCTGGAGCTGGGAAGCCCGCGCCCGCTACGCTCAATGGCTGCCACGCCACGGCTACGGCTTCTACATCTATGCCCCGAAAGAAGATGGCTATCTGCGCAAGCACTGGGCCCTGCCCTGGCCTGAAGCCGAGCTCGAGGCACTGCGCCAGCTGGCCCGCCAGTGCCGCGACAACGGCCTCGCCTTCGGGGTGGGCTTGAGCCCCATGGGTGCCCACCACGACTATGATCGCAAGCGCCCGGCCCTGTTGGAGAAGGTGCGCCTTATCGACGAAGCGCTGCAGCCTGACATACTGGCTGTGCTGTTCGACGACATGAAGGGGGATACCCCGGATCTGGCCCACCACCAGCTCACCATAGCCCACGACATTGCGGCCCACAGCAAGGCCGGCCGTCTCATCTTCTGCCCCAGCTACTACTCCACGGATCCCGTGCTGGAAAAGGTGTTCGGCGCCATGCCCCCCCGCTATCTGGAGGATATAGGCCAGCAACTCGACCGCCGTTTCGAGATCTTCTGGACAGGCCCCAGGGTCTGCTCCAGCGAATACCCGGCCCCCCACCTCAAGCAGGTGACCGAGCAGCTCGGGCGCAAACCCTTTTTGTGGGACAACTATCCGGTCAACGATGGCAGCAAGGCCAGCAGCTTCCTGCACCTGCGCGCCTTCGAGAATCGTCCGGCAGAACTTGTGGATCTGGTCGCGGGCCACGCAGTCAACCCCATGAAGCAGGCGGCGCTCTCTGTGCTGCCGCTCGCCACCCTGCCCATGAGCTACCGGCTCGGCAAGCAGTATGATGCTGACAAGGCGCTGCACGCCTCCCTCAATGCCACCTGCGGGCCGCAGATTTCGGCGATGATAGAGGCAGATCTGCCGCTGTTTCAGGACATGGGGCTGGCCCTGCTCACCCAGGAGCAGATCGCCCATCTCAAGAGCCGTTACCTGCCGTTTCAGGATCAGATGTGTGTAAACGAAATCTTGCGCTGGCTGGCCGGTGAATATGTGTTTGATCCTGACTGCCTGACCGACTGAGACAAGCCACGCCAGATGCCACAGGAGGCTACATGGACGCATCCCTGATCTACCAGAACCTGGCGGTGCTTGCCGCCTTCTTGCTGATCTACAGCCTGATCGCAGGTCGCTTCGAATCCAGATTGATCAATGGCCCCTTGCTGTTCCTGCTGATGGGCTGGCTGCTGGGGCCAGGCGGGCTCGGTCTGATGTCACTCTCGGTCGACAGCGAGGGCATAAAGCTGCTGGCAGAGCTCACCCTGGTCATAGTGCTGTTCAATGACGCCGCCAACACCAACTGGCAAGTATTGGCAGCCAACCGCGCCCTCCCCATACGATTGCTGCTCATCGGCCTGCCACTCACCCTGCTGGGGGGCACCCTGTTCGGCCTCTGGCTCTACCCGGATCTGCCGCTGCTGGAGCTGGCCATCCTCTCCACCATTCTCGCCCCCACAGATGCGGCGCTCGGCAAGGCCGTGGTCAGCAATCCGGCCGTGCCCGCGCCCATCAGGGAGGGGCTCAATCAGGAGAGCGGTCTCAACGACGGTATCTGCGTGCCAGTGCTCTTGCTGCTGCTCGCCCTCATCGCCCCCACCGAACAACACGCCGGCACGGGCATGCTGGCCATGACCTTGCTGCTGGAAGAGATAGGCATAGGCCTGCTGGTGGCCCTGGTGCTCACCAGCCTCACCATACGGCTGCTGAAAACCTCCTACCTCAACGGCTGGCAACTGCCGCTCTGGCGCCAGCTCACCATGCCGGGGCTGGCTCTGCTCTGCTTTGCGCTTGCCCAGACCCTGGGGGGCAGCGGTTTTATCGCCGCCTTCGTCGGGGGTCTCTTGATGGGCCGCAGACTGGGGGAGCACAAACACGCTTACATGGATAGCTGCGAAGGGTATGGGGACCTGCTCTCCGTGGTGATCTGGATGGTGTTCGGCGCCACCCTGATGCCCATGCTGCCGGATCTGCTGCACTGGCAATACTGGCTCTATGCCGTCGCCAGCCTGACCCTGCTGCGCATGTTGCCGGTCTGGCTGAGCCTGCTGGGGACAGGACTAAAACCCGAGTTGATACTCTTCATCGGATGGTTCGGACCAAGGGGGCTCGCCAGCATTGTCTTTGCCGTCATGGTGTTGCAACACGAGCCCGCGCTGCTGGGACAAGAACCCATCATAGCCACTGTGCTTTGCACCATCATACTGAGCGTCATCTTGCACGGTATCAGTGCCAACCCCTGGGTCAGGCGCTTCAAGACGGCGTAAATACCCGACAGTGGCCAAAGGTATGGCAGAGGGGATAAACAACCTCATCGCCATTGCGGTATAAAACAATACCCCCAGTCAGGACTGGGGGTATTGTGGATAGATCAAGACATGTATGAGCGGCGTATTTCAAGGTGCCATGGCAATCGAGGCTGATTTGGTCCCCTTGTGGCCGCCCCCATCATGACCGGATATTGCCCTCTGTTGCGCGGTAAACCAGAATGCCCGGCTTGTTTTTCACATAGTCAATAAAAGGCGAATCCACTACCTTCATATTCGTCGAAACAGAAGAGGCATTGCGAAGTACGGGGCCATTTTCCCCCCGAATGAAAATACCGGTATGGGTCACATCCAGACCGGCAATATTGGTATAGATACCGATATAATCGCCATCTTCCAGCAAGCTCAGCATGTCTTCGTCCACGCGATCACCTGGAATATAAGTGATGTCGCGGTTCTTCACCGCCAGCCCCGGAATATAGTGACTGCCATCTTCTTTTTGATTCAATACTTTGGCGGCGGTCACCACATAGTTGCCGACCAGATGGGTCACATCCTTCACCTGATTGCCACCATGGACCCAATCAGAGAAAAAATGCTTTCTAGTCAGGTAGTTGACTTCACCATTTACATAACGAGTGTACATGACATTCTCGATGAAATTATGCACACTCGTTGAGTGTCGCAGTGACTCAACGTAATCCAGATAGGTGAAGCAATCCAGCTCACCAAAATCCACCACCAGTTTTTCCTGCTGGTCGCTCGATCCCACCAGCCGATTGGCAACATAAGGATTCTCGAGAAACAGTTGCGAGAAATCCTTTATTGACTGACCCGGTGCCACATTCTGATGTTGAGCAAACATCCTGGTGAGTTGCTGCTCCTTTATATTGTAAAAATCCAGGTTTTTCCCGTTGCCGGCCGCAACCCCGCCAGAAAAAGCGAGCAAAGCGGCGCCTATAACCTTCACCATTGAGTACCATCCTTGACCATAAAAACGAGCTGCAGGGGGTACCCCTGTCGCGAACAGAGTCGACAATATGCATCTAATGCCATTCGAGACTGATGAATTAAGGGACGATTGAAAACAAAAAAAATGTAAGTAAATGTACCCGACTCGCCAGATATTGGCCTGATACAGGCTCACTCTGGTATGAATACTCGCTGGTGGAAAATAACCTCGATGGCGACCAAACAGAGAAGCCCCGACGCGGCCGAGGCTTCTCTGTTGGCGTTCGTTCTTGGTTTTCGTTGCTCGTCATGGCCTTGCTGTCACTGCCTGACGAGACTCGTTACCCGCCCCATCACAGGACTGCGTTCACTGGCCGACAGGCACTCAGCCGAGCGCCAGCCAGACACCGACACCGAACATCAGGGAACCGGCGATCCGGTTCATCAGGGTCACATTGCCGCTCTTGGCGAGGAAGTGGCGCAGGGTACGGCCACCGCCCGCGTAGAGCAGCAGACAGGAGAACTCGATCACCAGGATCAGGGCCACCAGGGCACTGATCTGGGGCGTCATCGGCTTGGCTGCATTGATGAAAGGAGGCAGCAGGGAGACCATAAAGGCCCACCCCTTGGGATTGGCGATGGCAGTGACAAAACCCTGCATGGCCAGACCAAGGGGGCGTGTCTCCTGTCCGGCCGACAGATCCGCCGGTATGGCCATCTTGCCTTTGGCCTGCCACATCTGGATGCCGAGCCAGATGAGATAGGCGCCACCCACGTATTTGAAGGCAGAGAAGAGCGCTGGATAGTTGAGCATGACGGCCGCCACCCCGATCACCGACAGCACAGAGACCAGCGCGACCCCAACCAGTTCACCCCACATCATGTGGAGGGTACGGCGCACCCCCAGACTCATGCCGAGGGTCATCGCCAGCGTCATGCACATGCCGGGGGTAACAGAGACAAAAAAGAACGTAGGCACAAACAGCGCCAGAATCGCGGGATCAATCCAGTCGGACACACTACACCTCCATGGTAACAAGCTTGAGATCTTGCCTATCACACTCTTTTAACACAAGAAAAAACCTTTTCGTTCAGCATGATTTCAGCAATAAAAACCCTGTGACAATAGTTGTCGCGCCTGTGTAATATGCCGCCTCACTCCTCTTTTGGGTTAGGACCTGCCATGTCGTTGAGTAACCTGTCCATCCGTCTTCAAGTGCTTGTTCCACTCCTGCTCGCCAGCCTCTTGATGGTCCTGATGGCCGGGATCAGCAAGCAGGAGATAGACAGCGCCATTGCGGACATGAACCAGACCACCACCAGCGTGACGCGCCACAAGGACGACATCGCAGCCCTGATCCACGCCACCTACCGGATGCGCACCAACGCCATCTATGGCCTGTACGATCCGGCGCGCTTCGCCCAGTTGCCAAACGATCTCAATGCGGCGGAACAGGAAATAGGGACCATCTTGTCCCGACTGGTGATCACAGGTGCCGAGCAGGACAACAGCCAGGTGGCCGCAGCCCTGCAGACTTATCTCGGCCACACCCGCAACAACATGCTGCCGCTGCTGGCCCAGAAACATCAAGGAGGTGGCGATGCCGCCGCCTACGAGCAGTCACGGCTGCGTTTTCGTGAGCTGGGGGAGCAGTTGATCAAGCAGATCGACACCATGTCAGCGCGCATCAACCAGCTGATCCAGACCGAAATTGCCGAGGAAGAGGCGCACTACAACGCCACCCTGTTGCGAACCCTGCTGATGATGAGTGCCACCCTGATAGCGGCACTGCTCGGTGGCTGGTGGTTGTCCGGCCAGATAGTCCGCCCCATAGGCCAGTTGCAGGAGGTGATGCGCGCCGTCGCCCAGGGGCGCTTCAACGTGCGGGCCAACGCCGATGGCAGCAATGAACTGAGCCAGCTGGCCAAAGACATCAACCAGACACTGACCCAGCTTGGCAGCACAATCCATACCCTGACCGGTATCAGCGGCAACGTGGCCTCTGCCGCCACCGAGCTCGCCGCCGTCATGACCCAGTCCGAGTCCAATGCCCAGCAGCAGCGCAGCGAGACAGAACAGGTAGCCTCCGCCGTGACCGAGCTGGCCAGCACGGCCGACAACGTCAACCACAACGCCGCCCTGGCAGATGGGCTGGCGCGGGATGCCAATAGCCGGGTCGAACAAGGGCTGGCTCTGTTTGCGGAGAGTATCGCTGCCAACAGCCGCATGGCGGGCAGCCTGGAGAGCGCCGCCGCCGTAGTGGCGCGCCTCAAGTCCCAGTCCGAGCAGATCGGCAAGGTGATCGAAGTGATCCAGAGCATCTCGGAGCAGACCAACCTGCTGGCCCTGAATGCCGCCATCGAGGCTGCTCGCGCCGGCGAAACCGGTCGCGGCTTCGCGGTCGTGGCCGACGAGGTACGCCTGCTGGCGGCCCGCACGCAGGACTCCACAAAAGAGATCCAGACCATCATTGAGCAGTTGCAGAGCCAGTCCCAATCCGCCAACAACGGCATGCAGGAGACCCTCACCATCCTTGAGCACAACCAGCAGCTCTCCGGCGAGGTGCAGGCGCTGCTCGGTGGCATCACGGAGGCGGTCAACCAGATCAATGGGGCCAATGCCCAGGTGGCCACCGCCGCCGAAGAGCAGTCGTGCGTCACCGCCGACATCAACCGCAACATCACCAATATTTACGAAATAGTGAACCAGAGTGTGGCCGGCATCAGCCAGAGTGCCGCCGCCAGTCACGAACTGTCACAGCTCGCCGAGCAGCAGCGCAAACAGCTGGCCCAGTTCCAGTTGTGACGTCCGCTTGCGCGATCGACACAAAGGCCCCGCAAGCGGGGCCTTTGTGTTAATGAATGGACACATTTGTTATTGTTTTAAACGGCTTTTTTATAATGTGGCTTCATTGGGGGCTGGGCTGTCGCCCCAAATGTGAGTATGGTAGAGGCACGTCACTTCCCCTCACATGAGATCACCATGAAGCTGCATTTCAAGAAACCGGCCTTCATCGGCCTGGGCCTCATCGCCCTCGTCTCCGCCATCTGGCTCGACTACTACCTGCCGGAGCACACCATAGCCACCATCACAGGGGTGGAAGTGAAGCGCACCGACAAGGATGGCCCCATCAGCCAGAAAAACCCGGCTGACGGTCCCACCACGGATGTCTACTACATCTATACCGAACGCCCGGGCGAACAGATCCGGGTATTTCGCAATGAAGATACCGGCTGGGGCTGGCCTTTCTACTTCAAGTTCAACGCGGCCGATGTGCAGGCAAAAGCCAAGTCCATGGAGTTCGAGAAGCGTCTGGCCATCATTACCTCCTACGGCTGGCGCGTGAACATGTTCACCATGTTCCCCAACGTCACCAAGATAGAGAGTACGGGTCCTGAGGCCTCCACCTGGAGTTTCTTCCGCTGGTTCTGGTTCGGTATCTGGGCACTGGTGATGGGTAAAGCCGCCATCGCGACCTGGCGCTACTTCGACCGGCTCGAGGACGAGATATGACAGAGCCGAGCAAGACTCGCACCAGTTTCTACCGACGGCTTTACGTTGCCTGGCTGATAAGCAGCGGCACGGACACAATCCCGGCCATCATGGCGGCCACCGGCATGCCACGGCGTACCGCCCAGGACACGCTGGCGGCACTGGCTGATCTCGATATCAGCTGCGGCTTCGAGCAGACGGAAGGGGCGCGCCACCTGCAGGGGCACTATCGCATCAGCGACTGGGGTCCCATCAATCCGGCCTGGATCAAGGCACAGTTGCCCGTAATCAAGCAAACGCTGGGTTATCCATAACGACTGACAGAACACTATCGCACCTGTGACGATCAACAGAGGCCAGCCGCAAGGCTGGCCTCTTTTTATATTGCCCGGGCAGACACAGGTCTCGGCACGCGGAAACGACTTACTCCGGGAAGGGCTCTTCCGGCAGCGGTTCCTGGGTCTCAGCCTGGGTGCAGTCGATGATGGAGCGCTTGGGGTTGTTGGGGTCGCGCAGCAACAAGGGGGCCAATCCCTCATTGTGCTTCTGCTCGTCGGCAAACTCGCTGCCATAGGCATTGTGGGTCAGCCTGCGTGCATTGGCGATGGGGGTGTCCACAAACAGGGCGTGCACTTCGAAAGTGGACGAGGGGATGAGAAAGCCACTGATGGGCAGACCATGCAACTCTTCATGGGTCTTGTACCAGGCAAACCCGTCCGTCACCTTGTAGGGGGTGAAGTGCTTGAGCTGAGGGTGGGCCGGCTCGCCGGTCTCGCTGTCGAGGTAGAGATGGTCGAGATCGCAGGTCGCCAACCCCTGCCACATGGATTCGAACGGCGTGGAGCAGGCCGTCAATTGCAACCCGGCCAGCAGTGCCAGCGACGCTTTGTACATTTCCCGTCCCTTCTCTCAATAGTGCAATGGCCGTCAGCCAAAAAACCGCAGTCGCTCGACCAGCAAGTCGATAAAACCCGGGCGATCCAGTCCCAGCAGCACCAGCGCATTGGCCGGTTTGCCGGTCAGGCCATAGCGATCCACCACCGTCATCCCCACGGTATGCTCACCTCTGGTTTCGATATCAACCCGGCACTCGACCCCGTGGAACAGCTCGGGGGCCAGCAACCAGGCAATGGTACAGGGGTCGTGCAGCGGCGCGCCAGCAAATCCCCACTTGGGATCCCGGTGGTAGATCATGAAGAAGTCGAGCAGCCCGGCCACGCACTGGGCCACCGGATTGGTGATGGTGCGTACCCGCGCTATGTCCTCGTCCATCACCTGCGCCTCGTGGGTCACATCCAGCCCGCACATTGTGATGGGGATGCCTGACTTGAACACCATATCGGCCGCTTCCGGGTCCACATAAATATTGAATTCCGCCGCCGGGGTCCAGTTGCCCGCCCCTGCTGCGCCCCCCATCAATACGATGCGGGCAATCTTGGGTTTGAGCTCGGGATGCGCCGCCAGCAGCAAGGCGATATTGGTGAGCGGGCCGGTCGGCACCAGGGTCACGGGCTCCGGACTCTCGCGCAGGCATTTGGCCATCAATTCGAGGCCCGTCATGGCCTGGGGCGCAAAGGCGGGATCCGGCAATGTGGGGCCATCGAGGCCTGACTCGCCGTGGACGTTGTCGGCTATGATGAGCTCGCGCATCAGCGGTTTGGGCGCCCCCGCCGCCACCGGGATGTCGTCACGGCCGAGCAGAGTGAGAATGCGCAGGGCATTGTTGAGGGTCTTCTCCTGTGTCTGATTGCCAGCACTGGTGGTGACCGCCAGCACCTTGAGTTCGGGACTCGCCAGCGCCAGTATGAGGGCGATGGCATCATCGTGGCCGGGATCACAATCGAGAATAACGGGCAATGCCATGGACAGACTCCTTGCAACATGACGGGGAACCATACCTTAACAACCCGTGACGAGATTAACTCGGGAGGGAGTCACAAAACGGACTCAGCCCATCTTATCAAGCAGTTGCTGTCAAACTCGCCGTAATGGCCGTCGGCGGCTCACCCTCGATTCGCCCCGCGCAGCCGGTTCGAGTATGATCGCCCCCCGTTTCCAGCCCGTGTGCCCTATGTCCGTCATCGTCGATACCTTCATCGCCCCGCCCTGCGAGGCTGCCATCGAAATCCTGTTTGAAGATGAGCACCTGCTGCTGATCAACAAGCCGAGCGGCCTGCTCAGTCTGTCGGGCAAGAACCCGCAGAACCTTGACTCGGTCCACTACCGGCTGGTGCAAGATTATCCCGGCTGCACCCTGGTGCATCGCCTCGATTTTGGTACCTCAGGTCTCATGGTGGTGGCCAAAAACAAGGCCATCAATGCCCTGCTCTGCCAGCAGTTCAGCCAGCGGGTAGTGAGCAAGGCCTACAGCGCCCTGCTGTGCGGCCATCTGGCTGACGATGAGGGGGTGATCGATGCCCCTATCGCCAAGGATCCCGCTCTCTTCCCGCTGATGAAGATCTGCGCCGCCAGCGGCAAACCTGCTCGCTCCCGCTATGAGATCATTAAGCGGCTGGAACCACAGATGCAAAGTCAGACCGTGCCATTGACACGCGTGCGGCTGGTGCCGGAGACGGGGCGCACCCATCAACTGCGCATCCACTGCCAGCTGCTGGGTCACCCCATCCTCGGCTGCGATCTCTACGGCGGTCTTGTACTGCCAGGTACTGAGCTGACGCCACGGCTGATGCTGCATGCCAGCGAGCTGGATTTGGTGCATCCGGTGAGTGGCGAGCTGATGGCGGTCAGATGTGCCAGCCCCTTCTAGCGAGACGCGGCATCAAGACGGGGTGTGAGAACAGGCGAAGGCAACAAGAGAGGAAACAGAGGACCAACAGGGGAAAAACGGCAGATAAAAGATAGGGGCCGTGCTTTCGCAACGGCCCCCACCCCCCACTCGGTGTGGCTATCAGATCAGCTTGCGGGCGGCGCCCAGCACGATCTTGATGGCATCAGATTCGGTTCTCGCCATGGTTTCGGCGTTCGGGATTTCCTGCTGGGTACGGTTGACGATAACACCGGCTACCATACCGGCACGCAGGCCCTGGCTGGTGCACATGGTCAGCAGGGTGGCAGATTCCATCTCATAGTTCAGCACGCCCATGGCTTGCCACTCTTTCATGGAACCCTGGAAACGGCTCACTACGCGGCCGGATACGGTGTCGTAACGCTCCTGACCCGGGTAGAAGGTATCAGAAGAAGCAGTCACACCGATGTGCAGCTTGGAGCCCATCTCTTTGGCAGTGTTGACCAGTGCCGTGGTGCAGTCGAAGTCGGCAACAGCCGGGAACTCCATGGGTGCAAAGTGCAAGCTGGCACCGTCAAGGCGCACGGAACCGGTAGTCACGATCACATCGCCCACGTTCAGGTGCGGCTGGATGGCGCCTGTGGTGCCGATACGCAGGAAAGTATTGATACCCAGCTGGGCCAGCTCTTCTACCGCGATGGAGGTGGACGGGCCACCGATACCGGTAGAGCAGATGATCACGGCCTTGCCGTCCATCTCGCCGCGCCAGGTAGTGAACTCACGATGGCTGGCCAGGTGCACCGGGTTATCCAACAGCTCTGCGATGCGCTTGACGCGCTCGGGGTCACCGGGGACGATCGCCAGGGTGGCGCCTTGCAGATCAGCTTTCTTCAAACCCAAGTGAAAAACATCAGACATAGTGGACTCCTGGTTGCTCCCGGCCGACATGGTCAGGGCGCAAGTTAAGATGATTCTTGATGGTACTTTCAAACCTTCACTCCCCTCTCTGGGGAGGCGCCAACTATGGTCGAAAGCGCTTTCCAATTCCTTGAAGCACCTCACACTTCCACGCATTGAAAGTGACAAATCCAGAGCAAAACGTTTGCTAACTTGATGAATTTCTTGAAAAACGTTTTTCTGCCAAGAAAGGGGCAATCGGCCTTGTCAATCCCTGTCTCGCCCCGGTTTATCGGTACGTGATCGAGTCCATAAAGTTGCAAACAGGATACCATTGACCCCTTTTCATCCCCACTGACGATGCTATTTTGACGTCCGCATACCACTTAATGGCTAATCATACGGAGTCCATCATGGCGACATTCAAGTTCTATATTCCCGCAATCAACCTGATGGGAGCGGGCTGTCTGCAAGAGGCAGCGGCCGATATCAAGGGTTATGTGTAGCCCGCCGCGAAAAATGAAAAATCTGTCTGCCTAAAACGAAAAACCTCACCCTTGGTACTTTTATCAAACTTGATGGCACAGGAGTCGCCTAGTTTGATAAGCCCGTTAAACCGGCTTTAAACCTCTATTTCATAGGTCGGTAAGTCCGGCGCCTCTCCTGCAAGCTCCCCTCCCCTGTAAAATGCCTTCTTGCCGATGGCTACCCCGACACCGCGCACTGTGACGGAGCCCCCCGCCAGCGTATCCAGGGTGGTCGTGGTACTGGTCATGGCTGTAACGGTACCGACCAGCAGCGGGTCGGCACCGGGTACTAGCTCCAGGAATCGTTTGAACAGGTTCATACAAATCGCTCCACGCTCAATTGCTGGCGCACCGTCATGGCCATGTTCTGCAACGCAGCAGAGACCCTGACACCCCGGTTGTATCCCTTCCAGCCATCCACCGCGAGCAAGGCCCCCGGCAGGATGAGACCCGTATCTGCAGACAACGGCAACTCAATGGTCTGGGTGCGCTTGGGCATGGTCCTGGCCAGCCCCACCACGCCCTGGGCGCGGGCCGCCACCACATCGCACACCAGCGGATGGGTAATGCTCTGGGCCAGTTGCTCGCCCGCAGAGCCTTGCCGCACCACCCGCGCACTGATCCCCTGATGACCACCGCTGACCCAGATACCGTTTGCCGCCTGCCCTGGCTGGAAGTCACTGCCCAGAGTGGTGATGATGGCGCGGGGGATAGCCACATCAGCCAGCGCCGTCTCAAGCTGCCAGGGCACAGTGGAATAACGCGGCTTGATGACCAGGTGCCGGTTGCGTTGGTGTGGCAGCACAAAGCCACCGGCCGCCTCGGCCAGGTACTTGATCACCTCGATCGGCGTCTGGTTGTCCAGGCTGAAGAACCCAGCCGGTAC
This sequence comes from Aeromonas sp. TS_SC_11, assembly GCF_057318915.1. Classification (NCBI taxonomy): domain Bacteria; kingdom Pseudomonadati; phylum Pseudomonadota; class Gammaproteobacteria; order Aeromonadales; family Aeromonadaceae; genus Aeromonas; species Aeromonas sp. TS_SC_11. Next base: position 2,703,105 of record NZ_CM170470.1, on the reverse strand, counting down.
CAGCCAATCCGCCGCCTGCCACTCCAGTGTCCAGCCAAACGGCAGCACGGCCGCCGCCAACTGGGCCATGGTGGCCGCCGCACTCTCGCTCACCGCTTGCGCCAATACATGGGTCGGCGACAGGTAGGCAGTGCGAGAGCGGCCGGTCAGGGTGGCCGACTCGCGGGCAAAGCTTTGGCTTGACTGCCAGCCATCGCACACGCACTCCCACTGCTGGCCGTTGATGTGGATGCTCACCTCTTCCTCATCGGTCAGAGCCGCCGCCGCAATGCGCGGGATCTGGGCACTGAACTGCCAGGCCCAGGAGTCGGTGTCGAGCTCGATATTCAGTGCGGTGGCCGGGATGTCGAGGCCATCGCGCACGCGCACAATGCTTGCTGTGTTACTCACCAGATAAATCCTCCGGGTCGGGATAACGATGCGGGCGTCTTGCCCGTGCCAGACAAACTCCAGTCCGGCATCGCCACGCTGGCGGCCGAACGCCAGTGTCTTGGTGCGCTTGTCCGGGCGCTCAGGGGTGATCGGCGGCTTGGGTGGCGGGCTTGTGCCCCACGGGGGCAGCATGGCCTCGTCCCAACCATCCAGCCAGTGCAGGTGCAGCGAGGCCCCCAACTGCCAGCGCTGGCCACCGATGACCTTGCCCAGCTTGGCCCCTTCCTGCCACTGGTCGGCCTGCCACACCTGATCAAAGCGCGGCGGGTTGCGATAGCCGCTTAACTGCCAGCGGCCGACATGTTCCCCCTCCACCCACAGCGAACGGATAGCAGCATGGCCAGGGGGCAGGTTGTCAACCTGTTGGCCATGGGCATGACCCAGCGGTGCCCCTTCCTCAAACACCCCTCGGTTCAGCTCATAGCGGGGTGGCATCAGATCCCCGTGCTCGACAACGGCGCGGCTTCCTGCCAGTCAGTGGCGCAAGTGGCGCGCTCAATGGCGGGACGTTGCCAATCACTGGCCACCCCACCGCTCACCAGATCCGCCCGCCCCCAATCACTGGCGCTGGCATGGCTCGGCCCCCGGAACACGTTCACGTCATAACCGGCATCAAAGTCGTGGATCACCGGCTCGGTGGTCACGGCCATGGCGCACTCGATGACGATGGTGCCCCGGAACTCGGCCACGGCAGCCGGGAGGGTGCTGGCCAGCGAGCCCTGGAAGATGAGCCCCACATCGACAGCCAGTGCGGGCGCGGCTATCTGGCCCGCCAGCACAGCGGGCAACACCAGCCCGGACGAACAGGCCAGCACAGGCGGCAAGGAGGTGCCCTGCAGCACCGCCTCATAGCGCACCACCTCGGCCTGGTTCAGCTCCAGATTGCCGTTGTTCTGGCGCGCCTTGCGCAGTTCAAGCGCCGCATCCTTTCTGGCCATAGGTGGCTCCGGTGGTTAGGTCTTGGCTTACGGTTCGGTGAGGGTGGCGGTGTTGATGCGCACCAGGGCCCCGGTAAACAGCTCGTTGGTGGGGATCTCCAGATCGGCGCCACTACCGGGTGGCCCCACGTCGAGATCCGCCACAAAGTCACCATCCCGATTGGCAAAGCGCCCCCAGGTGGGAGCACCGGATCCGGTGGCCATCTGCTCGGCCAGCGGCTTGAGGGTCAGCACCCCACCGGTCACCGACTGGGCACATGGCAGCTGGAACTGCAGCGTGACCAGCAACGGCTGGTCGGTGATGGCAGCACCCACTGCGGGGCGGCTGCCACCGTAGATCTTGAAGGTGGCCGGGGCGGCACTGCCCTGGTCGATGGCGTCGGCCAGTATCTGGGCGCGGGCGGTGCGCACCGAGTCGTGGAACTTGAGCATGGAAACCTCGCTAGACGATGTAAGGAGTCGGGGCTTGGTAGTCAGCCGCCACGGCGTTGTAATCGGCCGGGCCAAAGGCGGGATCGTCCTGGGCGACCAGCATGTAACGCCGGTTCAACCAGAGGTGATCGAACCGGTAGACCCCATCGGCCGCACTGCTGTAGGTTTCCGCCACCAGATACCCATCCTGGCTAAAGCAGAGTACCCGGCGCCTGACCCCCTCCCCGTTGATGGTCACCCGGTTGCTGATGTAACCCTGAGCCACGTTCTGTAACCCATCACGGACCCAGAAATAGTCATGTCCCTTGCAGACAATGGACTGGCTCATCTGTTGCACGTTGACCGGCCCTGGATAGAGCTGCGGGGTGCCACTCCAGGCCACATCCTGCGGCTGGAACTGGCTGCGGGGCTCTTGGTTGGCGGGGGTAGCGGTGAGGCTGACCGACTTGATGACCGGCTCACCCCGAGAGTAGGTCTGGCGCTCGGCGATCTCACCGGCCGTCAGGATGCGGTCATAGATGGCCACATGGGACAGCTGACAATTACCATTGGTTGTGCCATTGAAGTAATAGCCACCCAGCACCAGATAGGTGTTGGCCAACTGCAAGAACATATCAAACGGCACCGTCATGCCGGCATCCAGCACCCCATCGATATAAATCCGGGTGCTGGCGGTAGCGGCTTCATACTGCATCACTACATGATGGGCACCGAATGACAGGGTTTCCCAAGTTAACGCTGACGGATAAATAGTCGTTGTGAGGGGTGGGTTGATATTTTGGTACGAACAAAACTGCAAGGTGTCCTGGTAAATAATCATGTAGCGATTATCGAACCCAGTAAGCGGCTGATTGACGCCAAACACCGTGCTGTAAGCGCCCCCGTCTTTTGCCCCCGCCAGCCTGAACCACCCCTCAATGGCCACTATTTTTGGCAAAGTGGCTTGCGCTATCCGTAGCACCGCATTGACATTACCGGTCAGCATTGAAGGCCGCAGATCGCTGTTCATCGGACCCTGGCCAAATGATGGCGTACCATGGGCCGCCAAATGGCGGCCGTTACCGCTATGGTCCTGATTGTCGGCCAGCGGCCAGAATGCGATGGGATTGGCCGCTTTGATGGTGTCATAGAGCGTTGTCATGACTACCTCCAGGGGCCGGTCAAATCAAACCCCATCAGACCGCGCTGGCCTGCTGTTTGCTGCGACTCCACATACCCCACCAGAATAAAGCGGGTCACCTTGTCGGGTATCGCTGGCAAGTCCCGGAAGTTCTTTCTATCCCATGCCGCCGGTGAACCATATGGCACGATCAAGCCAGGCTGATAACCCCGGAGATGGTTGCCCGACTCCAGCACCATGATGGGGTCGGTGGAGAGATAAAAACCGTTGTCAGGGCCGTTGGGAATGGGCAGGCCAGAGCCAAACACACCAAACAAGCCTTTCTGCCACCAGGGCGTGGAGCCAAACAGCTGATGGTAAGGACGAGCAATCGTTTTGTGTGAGGTGTTATCGAACACCGGATAGGGATTGCCATAGCTACTGCTGTTGTTGCCTGCACCATTCGACCACATTCTGCTTGTATCGCTGGCTGATGTGGTTGGATACCAGTTCAACACCGCATGATAGCGATCCCCCGGCCGCACCGACTTGAGGTAGCCAAAGCTATAGATGAACTGGTAGTTGGCCAAGGCATAGGCTGGCAAGAAATAGAACAGCTGGCTGTCACCGATGAGATCCCAACGACCATTGGAATAGCGCTTGGTCGCCGGCCAGCGGGCCTCATAGATAGTGGTATAGGTGTTGATGTCCACCACATCCTCGACCATGAACACCTTGGCCAGATAGGCGTTACTGGTGCCGGTCCAGCCGCTGAAAGCGGTGTTGTCGATACGAAGGCTCACATTGCCCGACTCGCTGACGTTGGTCGGCTTGATGATGAACACCTTGCCGTCACCGCTCTCGTGGGTGATGGTCCAACCGAGCGGCGCCACCTTCATGGTCATGGCCGCGCCAGACCCCGACGCCCCCGGCTCCCCGGCATCCAGCTCGAACCACACCTGGGTGCTGCTGACCTGCATCACTCGATGCTCACCGTTGTAGGCCGCAGGGCTCACCCCGCCAACCTCAACCACAGAGTCTTGCAGGTAGGCATGACCACCGGAGAAGGTAGCCACCGCCCAGCCCTTGGCTGCATCCCAGGCCAGTGCGTTGATGGTAAGGGTGCCAAAGCCGGTCACCATGACCGCCTTGAGCAGCGCAGCCAGCGCCCCATCGGCGGTATCCCCCAGGCTCGGGGCGCCCTGCATTTCACTCGCGTACCATTTCACGGGATAAGCCATTGCGTCAGTCTCCATCAGTGAGGCCCTGGCTGTCAGGTCCTGCCCCACGGCAAAATAAAGGGGTGGGGCGCTCTCTACAAAAAAATGCCCCACCGTGTTCACTGCCACATCAGCGGTTAACGTTGCCGCGCAGTTGCAGCTCGAACTTGTCGCTTTCACTGGCCGCCACCGACTGCAAAATTGTGCGGATAACCCAAATCGGGAAGTTGGCCGATTTGGTGTTGAACCGCAGCACGTTGCCGGTGGCCCAACCTGTGCCCCATCCCCGCTTGTCCAGCCGAAAATAGGGCTGGCCATTGTTGGGGTTGACCGGGGCAAAGTCGGTGTTCACGTCACCCAGCGCTATCTGGCCCACATTCTCCCCGACCAGCACAAAGGAGGTGCTGGACTGGAAGATGATCGCCCAGCGCTCCTCTATGGTGGCCCGGTTGGTCACCACCAGAGGAAAGTCGGTGTCGTTGTACTGGGCCGTTGACTGGTCGCCGTCCACGTAGTCCTGCCATTTGTTCGTCCATACCTTCTGGTCGAACAGGCTGGTGTAACGGGACCACAGATCCCCCATGATGAGCGCGCTCGACACATGGGTGTCGGTGGCGTCATAGGCATGGGACAAGGGCCGCGCCAGGCGTAGGCGGCCGGAGATCTCCACATCGGTGACCAGGCTCATGTCCTCGATGCGATGCACCACCGCCAGCGGCTCCAGATAACCGGTCAGGTCCAGCGGGCTGGCCAAGGTGACGATCCCGCTGTCCAGGTTGACGCTGTAGAGCGCCGGCGCCAGTTGCTTGCCGTCCTTGTCCTCCACATGGGCATAAGCCAGCCGCTCACGGTTGGTATTGAGCTGCTGACCCGCAGTGACCCCCATCGGGAAGGCACTGCGGCGGGTGGAATGCACCACGGCGATATTACCCTTGCGGATAAACGGCACCCGGCCGTCAGACGGCAGCCGCACCGGATCCAGCCCTATGATGTCGGCATCGAGCGGCAGATAGCTGAACACCACGCAGTTGAACCGGATGGTGTCAGCCACCACGCTGATGGGCTTCCAGATCTTGCCATCTTCCCCCACGGCCTCGGCGTCATACCAGGGCTGGGCCTCAAAGCCGGCGGCCGTGACCTTGCGGCCAAAGCGCACCTGCACGATGCCGGTCTGGTAGCTCACCCGGCCGTCCATGTCGGTGGTGGTGAAATAGCCGTCCCCGTCTGCCGTGGCCTCGATACGGCGCCCGCTCGCGGTGTTGGCGGCGATGTAGAGGCTACCCGGGGCCAATGGGGCGCCAGGGGTGCGGAAGGTCACCGCATCCACCGACTGGGCACTGAACGAGGTAGCCAGCGACAGCAGCGCAGGCTGGGCAGCCTGCCCCGCTGCCCAGTCAGCCAGCACCGCCAACCCGTTGGAGTAGTCGATGGTGCCTGCCTGAATGCCAGAGCCGGTTTCAGGGTCAGGGTTGCGATAGAGCAGCCCCTGCCGGTCAACGTAGGTGCTTCCCCCTAAGGTGAAGCGCATCGAGCCCTCCAGGATCGCCTCGGCAAAGCCGGGGGTCACGTCGATACGCAGCGCCTGCGCGGTCAGGGTGGCATTCTGGGCCTGCGCACTGTTGTTGTTGCGGTAGGTCACATCCACCCAGCCCTGCTCACCATCAGGAAAGGTGTACGCCGTGGTGTGGTACTGGATCCCGGTCATGGTCCAGCGCTGCACCGCGATCAGGTTGTTGCCATCCCAGCGGGTGCCCACCGTCACCCAGGCATAGGTCGGCTTGGGCAAGGGGGCACTGCCGTCCGGCATGAAATGCAGGGTGCCGGCCGTGTAGTCGATGGCCCCCAGCTCCACCCCGCTGGCATCGCGCAGCTTGCCCTGACCGTCATCGCGCAAGGTGATGATGGGGTCGCGGGTCTCAATCACCAGCTCCTGATCGTCCACGTCAAACTTGTGGTACAGGGCATTGAACTTGACGAACACCGAGCCCGGGGTGAGGTTGGTCGCCCCACCGCCCGACCCGTCCAGGGTGATGGAGAGGTGCCCCACCTGCCCCGGTGTGCTCAGCCGCCCAGGTTCGATATGGCGCTCGGTCACCGGCTCACCGTACTGATATTGGGCCGCATACTCCTGACCAAGCGCTGGCAGGGTGATGTGCTCCAGATCGATGATGCCCTCGGCATAGTTGATGGTGCCGGTGATGTCGCCCCGGATCTTGCCATCCCCCACCGAATCGTTGGCGGTCAGGCCCGCGCCCCAGGTCAGGATCAGACTCTTGGGGGTGATCCCGGTGTGGGGCAGTTGCCATGCGCTCTTGCTGATGCTGATCGCCTGGCCGCTGCGGTTGGTGTAGTTCACCGGGGTGGCCCAGCTGAACATGATGGAGGTGTCCACATCCGGCAGCGCCCCCAGGGTCAGCATGACCGAGCCGGTGGCCAGATTGATGGTGCCAGAGCCATAGGAGAGATCCGCCCCGCGCAGTTCCCCTCGCCCGTTGTCCTTCAAGTCGTACCATTTCCCCTGCGCCATGAATGACACAGTGGTGGTGCCAGGTGCCGGGGTCGGCATCAGGGTGATGGTGTAGGCATAACCCCGGTTGTTGGCCTTGACCTCGATCCGCGCCGTGTCGGCAATCCGTGATGGACGGGCGGCTGGCCAGAAGCTCACCGTTTTGCTGGCCGCGCCGTAGTTCGGGCACTGGGCATTGAACTCACATTGACCACGGCCATAGTCGATGGCACCGATTATCGTGCCGGCCACCACCAGTTCGCCGCCCCGGTCGGTGATCACCGCCGCGCCGATAGTGATGGTCACTGTGCCGGGCTTGGCGCCGCTGCCAAGGAACAAGCCCCGGCTCGGGGCGATATTGGCGGCCGTGTTGAAGCTCACCAGCCCCTGGCCAGAATCCACCAGACTGGCCAGCTCACCGGCGGCGGTGAGATCCACGGCCGGGGTTTCGCTGCGGGCCGCCGGCACCAGCTGGGTGAAAATGGTCTTGGTCTTCACCTGCAGGGCGCCGAACGCCGCATCTTCCGCCATCTTGGTACTGGCATAGTAGTTGGCCGCATCGGCCACCACGGTTTCGCGCAGGCTGGTCTTGACGTTGGTCACCACGTCATAGGGGGTCGGCTGTTCTCCCTCGAAGGTGTAGCGCAAGGGATCGGCCAGGGTGCAGGTGATGACGTTGCGGGTGAACTCTGGCGCCCCCTGCACCTGGAACTTGGCCAGCTGCTGATTCACTTCAAGGACGCGCACATACTGCTCGAACTCGCCGGCCTTGCCCTCGTTGCCGACCAGCACCAGAGTCTCGCCAATCTCTGGCAGGCGCACCTCGACCCGCTGGAAGAAGCGGATCGCCCGCTGCCCTTCCAGCTGGGTGTCGTAGAGAAACCCCCGCCACTTGGGCCCTCGGGCCAGATAGCGCTCCACCACGTCACGGGCTTTGTCGCGGGTGTCGTGATGGTCTTTGGTGGTCATCAGCGCCAGCCCCACATTGGGGTCGGTCGGCGGCAGCAGCACGGTGGCATTGGCGCCGAAATAGGTGTCGGTGTCGTCGGTCTGTACGGCCAGGAACACCTTGCGCAGGTTGACCACGCCATAGGCGCGGTCCAGATCGCTGATGTCGGGGAATATGCTATTGTGCTCGCCGCTGACGATTTCCCTGCCGGTGAGGCGGCCACCGCCATCGGCGGTATCCGTCATGCGCTGGCTGGCCATCAGCTTGATATCGCCGGAAAGAATGGTCATGGGCTTACCTCGGTGAAATTCAGGGTCAGGGCATAGGGCTCGCCCGCCTCGGGGTCAGCCATCTCGATCAGGGCCGTTACCACCACGCCGGGGCGGCGCCAGATGACGGTGCGGGCCACTCCGTCCAGCAGGGTCAGGGTCAGCAACTGACCCGGCACCGCCTCCAGCGCCTTGAGGCGCAGCACTGTGGCGCGGGCGCAATGACCGACCAGGGTAATGGGGCGTCCCTCTGGCCTGGGGGTCTCCTCCACCAGCAGCGCCCCGGATAGGGTCGGCGTCACCACCTGTTCGACGGGCGACCAGTCAAACTCGTCACGCCAGATCAGATCATCGGGCAGCAGCTCGCTGTTTAAGGTCACGTTCATGAGCGCAATCCCTGCTGTTTAAGGAGACTGATAAAGGCGTTGGCATTGGCCTCGTCGGCCTGCACCTCGGCTCTGGCGCCGCTTGGCCCACGCAGTTCGATGATGTGCCGCTGGGGTTGGCCCTGATTGAACGGGGCTTGGGAGGGCGGTTGTGAGCCAGGGTCTGACTGGCCTGCTGCCGATGTACTGGCGATTTGAGCCTGCTCTGACTCCTTGGCCTGGGCCTTGCTGAGCTCGGCCTTGAGCTGGGCCCGCATGGCCTCCATCTCCTTTTGGAACTTCTCGCCGTAATACTTGCTCCACTCGCTATAGGCCGGAATGTCTTTGACCTTCTGGCTGTAGCGGGCCAGCTCCTCTTCCACGCCTGCAAGCGTGTTGGCCAGGCCATCGGCATTGCCGCGCAGGCTGTTGATATCCACGCTCTTGTAGTAGAAAGATCCTGCATTGACGGTCCGAGTGTTGCCATTGCCGCCCCCTCCGCCACTGGAGAGGCTGGTGTTGGTCTGTTCAGCCTCGTCCTGCACACCCTTGAGCCCGGCCCGCATGGCATCGGTCGCCCCCTTGGCCCGCGCGGCAGCCTCATCAAAACCATCGCCAATGGCCGCCACTGCCTTTTTGGCCTCACCGCTGCCCCCTTTCACCTTGCTCATGGCGTCGCTTGCGATGGCCATGGAACGGGCCAGCGCATCGCCGGTGATCTTGCCCTGGGCGGCCAGCTGCTGCTGGCGCTCAATCACCGCATCGAGCTCGGCCTTGGTCTTGGCGCTGTTGTAGGCACTGGCCAGCGCCTCCTCGATGGCGGCCGCGCTGGTGCCGGTATGCTGTACCAGCACATCCAGCGCGCCCAGGGTCTTCTGAAAGCCCGCGCCGATGCGGCCATTGGCCCGCTCGAAGTCCAGCCCCAACGTCTCGAAGGCCTTGGCCAGCTTGGCCGGGCCATCTGCCGCCGTCTGCTTGGCGACGGCATTAATTTCGCCTAGGTAGTCGCGAGTAACCTTGGCCTCATCCCCCAGGGTTTTGACGGCGGCTGCACCTTGTCGCCAGCTACCGGTGGCCTCGTCGTAATGCACCTTGCCATCACGCACAGCGCGATCGAGATCCGCCATGCTGGTGATAGCCACCCCCAGCTCGGCCGACAGTGCCGCAAATTGGCCGCTGAGGCGGGCCTGGGTTTCCGAGCGCAGGGTCTGCGCCTCTCTGAGGGCCAGCTCGGCCTGCACCAGTTGGCGCAGGGCAGCGGCGAACTGGGTGATCTGGATGATGGCCTCCACCGTCACGGCAGCCAGCAACCCCTTGACCGCTGCGCCCAAGGCTCTAACCCCGATGGCGGCACCTGCCGCCACAGTACCGGCCGTGGTCATGCCGCCGGCCGCCGTGGCCGTCGCAGTGGGCAGGGCGATGAACTGGGCGTAGAGGCTGCGCAGATCCCCGATCCAGCCGACAATCTTGAACCCTATCCAAGCCTGGGCCAGCACGGTCAGCGCAGTGCGCCACTCGGAGAGGGTCTGGATCAGGGACTTGAGGGTTTCCCCGAGCGAGATGAAGCCATCAGAAAGACGCTGCGCCCAGGCTTGCAGGCGGCCATCCCTGGCCATCGCCTCAAACTCGGCATTGAGGTTGGCCAGCTGGCCCTTGAGCCAATCCAGCGCACCGGACTCGCTCACCAAACGGTAGAACTTGGCCAGGTTGTCCTGGGCGTTGGAAATCAGCCCGGAGAGCAGGCTCATGTTGTCACGGGCGGCCCCGGAGGATTGGGCCGCGATCTCGTTCATCAGGGCGGCAATGGTGTCACGGCCGAGCTTGCCAGCCTCGGAGAGCTTCTGCAGCTCGGCGGTGTTCTTGCCGGTCACCTGCTCCAGCAGTTGCCAGACCGGCACCCCGCGCTCAATGAGTTGCAGGATCTCTTCGCCCTGCAGCTTCTGCTTGGCCCAGGCCTGGCCAAGTGCCAGGGAGATGCCTTGCACCTCTTCAAAGCCACCGCCCAGCTTGTAGGCTTGATCGACGATGCCCTGCATGGCGCCCGCCATGGGGTCGATGCCAAAGGCTTTCAGGCGGACAAACACCTGGGTCACTTCATCGAGCTGCAGCGGGGTATTCTTGGCAAAATCCTGGATCCAGGCGCTGGCCTCGGCCCCACCGGCAATGGTTCCCATCACCGCCTTGAGCTGCACATCGAGCCGCTCGGCCTGGTCACCGGCCTTGAACATGGCCACAAGCTGGGCAGTCAAGGTCTGCAACCCGAACCAGGTACCGGCCATGGCCACCAGGCGGCCAGTCAGGCTGCCGATGGCCCCCTGAAAGCCTCCAGCCCGCTGGCTGCCCTGGCTAAGTTCGCGCCCCAGCCGTTCGGTCTGGGCGACCGTCTGGGCCAGTTCACGCTGCAGGCGCTGCTGCTCCTGGCTAAGGTTCCTGGTATCGAGACCGGATTGGGTGAGGCCTGCATGCAAGCGGGTATGGCTGGCGGCCTGAGCGACCAGCTGGCGCTCCAGCTGCTTGACCTCGGAGGCCAGCAGCCGTTCCTGGTCAGCCAGCGCCTTGGCGTCCCCCGTACCCGCCTGTTGCTCGGCACGCAACTGCGCCAGCTTGTCACGGCTCAACACAGTCGCCAGTTCGAGCTGGGTCAGAGCGGCTTTGGCATCATTGAACTGCTGGATCAGCGCCTGCTGCTGGCTTAATCCCTCCAGCGTTTGCGCCAGCCGCTCGGTCTCGGCGGCGGTCTCATCGGAAACGGGGCCCAGTTCCCGCACCTCACCCGCCAGCGCGGCCAGATCCTCGCGGCCGGTGACTTTGGCCGCCAGCTCTAGCGCAAGTTTGAGGGTGGTAGAGGTGGACATGGAGCTATCTCGTTAAAGTGCGATAGCTCCCATTTTGAAATTTATAAGTAGGTTTAAGGGTTTATGGTGGATTAAAGAGTATTGCGTCCCAAACGGTACACTCGTATGATTTGGCGGTCACTCGACGTTAGGCGCTTGAGTTTTTGGAGTCGCTTAGCGTTCCACTAGTCACGTTGTGATGCCTTGCGACTCGCTACTGGTCTCACTGTTCCCACTGGGTTACACGTGTTCCACGAGTTGCCGGTTAGTTTAAGCCATGCGCCTTGCGCTAGGACCCGTCGAGTGCGTGTGTGGAGGGACGTAGTTATGAAAAAATCTTCTGACTACGGCCTAGTTAAGGAGCGTATCGAGCTTACCACTAGCATTGTTGTTCTGTTGAAAGAGGTTTACCTCCTTCTGACTGCAATTGTTGGTTTTGGTGTAGCTCTCATCACTCTCGTTAACATGGCTTTTAACTACCCTATAGGAATTCTCAGCCACCGTGAATGGACCAAGATGGACTGTGAAGTTCGAAGTTAAGCCTGGCTCCTGGGTCTATGTACCCACAAAGCAGGTTGCTGAGTATGGTCGACGGGTTCACGATGAATTACTAACGCGTTATCGTTGTCCTCGCTATTACTTTCACCTTCAATCAGGTGGTCATTTAGCTGCTTTACAGCATCATGTTGATGACCATTTTTTCGCCCACCTTGATATCAGAAACTTCTTTGGTAGCATCAGCCGTACCCGAATCACTCGAAGTTTAAAGGATATTCTCAGTTATCCACTTGCGCGAGATATAGCAAAAAAATCAACAGTCCCTGTATCTAATGGGCAAAGCTATAGCCATTGTCTACCCTATGGATTTGTTCAGTCTCCTCTCTTGGCATCCATTTGTTTACATCGTAGCCATTTAGGAAGAGTGATCGGGAGATTACATCAAACTGGTTATGTGCGTATTAGCTTGTATATGGATGATTTGATAGTATCGGGGATGAATGAATCCATAACAAAGACGGCCTTTGAATTGATCAAAAAAGCCGCATCGAAGTCTCATTTTGAATTAAATCAAACGAAGGAAGCAAAACAGCAACCACTTATTGAGAGCTTCAACATTCATCTTTCTCATAGAAGTTTAGAAATTACACATAACCGGCTCATCTCGTTAGCAGAACAGTACAGAGCATCTGACAATGATTTTGTGCACGATGGCATCATTGGCTACATCAAATCGGTGAACCCAGCTCAATTAGCCGTTTTTTCACAGCTTATATGAACATGATAATAGTAGACCTCCCGCCGATTAATACTTCACCATCCCTCACTTCACCAGCTTCTGGCCAAATTTAAGGGTAGAAGAGATAGACATAGGAGCATTAGGATCAGATTCAGATATACCCCATGGTGAAAAAAAGCAAGATGGGGGGAGTTATGATGCGTATACATCACTGGTTGATGGCTAGTATTCAACTATGCCGTATCAATCCTTCTTCAAACAATTTTTATTTTTTAAAATTATGACTAAACACTACATAAATTTTCTCATCGCACCTGATGGCAAAGCTCCTCGTAATCTCCAAAACTCGATTAGACTTGTACAGAACGCATCTGCTGGCTTTAGACAAAGTTGGTTAGAACAGGAAAAGCCTGATGCTTATGAGACGAGTCAGGAAGCATTTGAACACTTAGATTACATTCAGAATGAGTTACTTAGACAACGCGATGCACTTAATAAAAATGCTGATACTTGGCCAATATCTCCTTTTTGTTCAGCGCTCTCTGTTCCAGTCGGAAAAATAATAAATAATACAACATCAACTAACTATTCATGGTTTTTAGCTTTACCTCAAGATAAAGGGGCAATGCCTATAGGAAGCATTTCTACTCCACTCACTCTCGAAAAAGCACTGAATAAGCTCAAGCACAGAGATACGACTGTACTAAAGTTTTCTCTCCCCCCCGATGGGGGGCATTTCATTTATATATACACAAAGGCAGGAATGGGACAGCCTGATTCTATTTCAGAAATCAATATTTCTATCTTCTGCACTGCCTGTAAATCTGCATCAAAATATATATGAGAAATCCATTTTCCCCATCGACTCTAACCTTACACATAGAAGCATCTAAATCACAGTGTTAATTAGAGCGTATAATCAAACGCTCACAGCGGTGGGCTCCCCGCCGCTCTCACATCAGTCACCGGCCGATCCATGTAGAGGGGGCGGTTTCGCCATCCACGGCCAGCAGCCACCCTCCAGCTCGGTATCGATGGGTTTGTCGCTCAGGAAATCCAACGCTTTCTTGGCATGTGACCGGCTCGTTGCCAATGTTGATTAGGCCACCAACGACCAATAAGGAGCCACCTGTCACTTCTGACAGTTGCAAGTTAGCCTCGAAGGTGAATACTAAATTTCTGCTGAGCGATGGAATAAATAGCATGCACCAATTTGGCGTCTGGCATGAGGGTGGGCATCAAACGGTCCATGGACTGCCGATTTTGAAACATCTGCTGCAATCCCTTAAGGGAGAGGTGATGGTGCGCTACATCTGTCGTGCCGATACGTCGTGCACCCTGTTTCTGACCATCAGGGATGGCGTGCCATACCAGAAGTTCAAGGAGGGTAATCCGCCACTGGATTGGCATTGGCTAGCAAATGCCATCCTGCCCCTTTCTGCCTCATCTCAGCCACTGGCTATGATGAAGCGACTTGAGTTGCGCTAGAACCAAGCCTAATCCCAACAGGTCCCCCCCTCTCCCGAAGCACCATGCCAGCTGGTAGGTTCTATCCGTCGGTAGGCGTAATCGGACATTCGCGAAACCTCACTCGCCAATGCGGCAAGCTCTTCCCGGCCGGTGACCTTGGCCGCCAGCTCCAGAGCGAGTTTGAGGGTGGAAGAGGTAGACATGGGGCATTCCTGAGAGATTCAGATATGACCCATACTAAAGGAGTGGCAGAAAGCGGGGATTTATGGTGAATTACTGAGGGGTTTCATAGAAAGGCCGTTAACGTTCTATTACGACCATCCAATTGAACCCATGCATTTTGGGTCAACAGATATACCAAGAACATAGTTTTTGTGATTTATTATATCGAATACCTTCAGGAGGAAACATGGCGAGCCTAGACTTCTTTACCAAAAGTGACATTGAGAGCTCGATAAAACGAGTTGATGAGCTATTCAGCTGCGGTATTTTTCACCCCCAAAACTCCGAGCACGTTCTTTTTCGCGCTGCATTTATTGAATTACTAATCGCATTGCGTGACTTGATGTTCAAAGCCGAAAAGCATTCTTCACGAATTTCGTTTGAAGATGACGTTAGTAAAACTGACAAGATAAAAGATGTATCTGATTTAATTAAATATGTGCGAGATGCCTTATGTCATCCTGACTCTGACAACCATTACATTGAAGTAGGAAATATTAAATCCACATTTAATGTTGCTTTTGGCCGAGTGAACTTGATGAAAATTGGTGATTTTGAGCAATCTTCAAAATATGAAGATGATATTTGCTTCTTCTTTGGGTCTCACGGTATTTACATGAATCGCCATATTGTTCGTGCATTTATTGAAGCAAAAGAAAAGTTAGAACCTTTGCTAAAAATTGACTACACACGAACAGCAACGTCAGAGCTATAGGTTAAATTCGCCAGTTGGCGTAGTAGAAATTTCGCAGCAGAATAAAAACGGTGGGTCTCCCCGCCGTTTTTCATTCCCCTACTCCCCTATCGTCACACCGTCTCCGGCCGATCCACATAGAAGGGGGCTGCCTCGCCATCCAGGGCCAGCAACTCTCCCTCCAGCTCGATCTCGATGGGCTTGTCGCTCAGGAAATCCACCGCCTTCTTGGGGGCAAGCGAGGCGCGGGGCACCGTCAGGATAATGGACTCCCCGCCGATCACGCTGCGCCCATCCAGAGTCAGCTTGGCCTTCACCTCGGGCTGCACGTTGCCGGCGATACGTGAACCTGTGACGGCGTTATAGCTGGCGCTCACCGTCACCGGGCCGCCGTCTGCCACGGCCCCCGCCTTGGTGGCACGCAGCAGCCCCAGGGCATAGTTGATCTCGAAATCAGTGCCGAGCACAAGAGATGTGGCCCCCTCCTTCACCACCAGGCCGGTGGCCGAGAGGTTGGTCTTGCCAAGCGACAACCATTTCGGATGGGCGGGCAGGGTCAGCGGGACCTCGGTCAGCGCTCCCGCCCCCTGGTTGATGGGGCTCTCCAGCCCCATAAAGGCGGCAGCCAGCAGGACCGGCGGGATCTCGCTGGTCTTGATGGTGACAGTGGCGGGCTTGGGTACGAAGTAGGTCTCCCGCGCCTGCCCCAGCTTGCCCTTGCGCTTGCTCGGAATGCTGATCTTCTCGCTGTCCGGTTTGACCTCCAGGCTGTTGACGTCCACCGGGCCTATCACCCCGTTCGACACGTTGTTGGTGAAGGTCTCGATATAGAGATCCCCTTCCAGGTGCAATGTTTCGCTCATCAGCGTTCTCCCTTGAACTTCACTGTCGTCTTGAAGGCAAGGGGCAGATACGCCACCCCGCCCTTGTAGCTCGGCCGAACCGGTGCGGTTTCACGCCGAAAGGTACTGTCACCGCAGGCCCGCCCGGCAACGGCCTGCAGCATCCGCCCCATCCACACACCAGCGCCGGCTTCCTTCGGGCTGGCGCGATGCACCAGCACCAACAACCAGACCTGATCGAACGCGCTTTGCCGCCCGGATTGGGTGGTGTCGTTCTCCCGCTCGCCCTGGTAAATCACATGAATGGCCGGGGTGTGCTGACCCAGGTTGGCCACCGCATCCAGATCGGTGGCCACAAACACCTCCTTGAGCCCTTTCGCCTTCAATGGCAGCAGCAGTTCGCGCAGCCGCTCACCAGCCGCCAGGTAGTCGAGCTCGGGGGATGGAGTGCTGGCTTGAGTGCTCATAGAAAGCCCCCGCTGCTTCGGCCAAAGATCCGGCCATCAGACTGCAACTGGGCCAGGTTCTGGCTCTCCACCTGCTCCCCATCAACCGCTAACCCCAACGCCAGTTCCCCCTTGCCCACCAACTTGAGGAAGGCCAGGGCGGCCTCATTGCGCTTGGCGATCTGCTCCGGCGCCTGCTCGCCATAGAGGCGGTGACGGGCGATATCGGCGCAGATGGGGACCAGGGCACTCGGAATATGGGCCAGCGGCAAGGGGTAGCGCCCCGCCAGGTAGCCATCGATCAAGGCTCCGGCATCCTGCAGGGCGATGGTGATGGCTGCACTATCCAGCTCGCCGGCCGGTGTCATGGCGAGGCGCAGCAGCTCCGCCTCACCAAAGCGGATCACCATGTCATTGACGCTGGCGTAGCTCATTTGGCCTTGCCCTTGCTACTGGCGGGCTTGGCGGCAGGCGCCTGGCTTTGGGGCTCTGTGCTCAGGCCACCCACTGCTGCGTCCAGCACCCCGCCCGTCTGCGGTGAGTCAGCTGGCGAGAGCTCGGCGTCCTCAGCCAGCCGCACGACCACCAGACGCGGATCGGCCTCCAGGGTCTCGCACTGCAGAGGCGACACAGCCATCTCAGACTTGCCTGGATCAATCGGCAGGCCCGCTCGGAAATAGACCTGACGAAGCGTTGATGTGATGCCAACTCGAATAGCCTGTTCCATCTCGTGTTCCATCTCATGTTTCCCTCTTTCATATCTGGTCGAGGCCTGTTTAAACGGGGGGTTAAACGCCAATCCTGTGACCGTTTAACCCCCGTTCAAGCAGGGGGTGACAGCCCTGGGTTACAAATAATCCGCCACTACCAACTTCAACTTGCCCTTGAGCTCGTTGCTGCTGCTATCGGACAGCTCCCGCTCCAGCATCTTGGTCGCCAGCTTCTCCAGCGACGGCGGTACCACCAGCAGGGTCGGCTTCACACCGAGCTTGCGGCCGCCATCCGCCTGGAATTCCCGCATCCTGGAGAAGGCATCCCACAAGTTGTCTGGGGTGAGTGCCCGTTTGTTGGCGAACGCCAGCTGCCAGAAACCAAAGCCGGCGGCATCGCGGCAGTCCACCCCATAGCGGAATTCCTTGCGGGTAAACACCGCCTCATCGTCGATCTTGGTCATGGCGATCAGCTGCGGCGCCTTGCGTTCCTGGAAGATGATGGGTTTGAGGGCGCGGCTGGTATCGAGCAGGAACCAGGGCTCGCCGACATAGGCGCCATCCACCACCAGGTTGGCGGCCAGTACCGGAGTCCCTGTGCCATCGGCCTTGGGATAGACGGGGTGATCGGTGTCGAAGAAATACTGGGAGTCATAGCAGGGCGTGGTGAAGCCAGCCCCGAGCAGGCCGAAGCAGAGCTCGTCGGGATGTACCCCTGCCGCCAGACCCATCTCCTGGAACAAGGGGGCATAGATGCCCAGTTCGTCATCCTCGATATCGTTGCGATCGACCCCCACTGTGGCCTCGAAGTCTTCGTTGACGATCTGGTAACCGTGCGCCTTCATCGACTCGATCACCCGATCCCCGACCCATTTGCGCAGGCTGGGAAACTTGCCAAGCCAGCCATAGGTGTTGGATTTGGTGGTCGATTTGATCACAGTCGCGATCTCGGTGTACTGGGTCGGTGCCTCCCCCTTGGCGTCTTCAAAGTTCTTCTTGAAGCCGGTGAACAGGGCCTGCAGCAGCGCGGGTGTAATGATGGCCATAGCGGTGTTCCTTCTCTGGATAAACGGGGTGGCGAGTCGTGCGCTTAAGCCTGCTTGGCCTTGGCGAACGCCTCATGGGTGATACCGAGCTGATCGGCGGCGTACTTGTCCTCGGCCGAGAGCACAGCATCACCCTTCTTTTCGGGCAGGGTGACGGCGGTGGTCTGGCTGGCGGCCAACGCCGCAATGGCCGGGCGCGGATCCAGCAGCGCCTTGAGGGCGGCGACCCCTTTCTGGGCGGCGTAGGCGGTCAGGTACTCCTCTTCGGCGGCCACCACCTTGCCCTGGGTGCGGGCCTCCTTGATCAGGGTCGCGGCATCAGTGGTATCCACCTGGGCAGTCAGGGCTGCCACCTGGGTAACCAGGGCGTTATAAGTCGCCACCGGCACGTATTGGGCCAGGTCAATTTGGCCGCTCTGTTGCACCGGCTGGGCCTTGAGGGCAGCCAGCGATGCCTTTTCTGCTGAGAGGGCCGCTTCCAGCTCCGGTGTCTTTTTGGCACTGGCCTGCAGGGTATCGAGGGCCGCCAGCGCGGCTGTGCCCTGCTCAGCGGTCAGCTGACCATCGGCCCCCGGCTGGATGCCGAGTTTGCCGAGCAGCGCGATCAAGTGCTCGTTCATGGATATCTCCTTGATTGGGGTGGCCAGCTGGCCGGGTTGGGTAGACATAAGGCTTGAAGCAGGCAGCGCACTCAGGGCCGCCAGTGCCTGCATCCCCACCACACCTGGGTCGTTGGTGATGGCGGTCATACGCAGTTCCAGCGGACGGCCCAGGGCGTCATAGGGGAACACGGCAGACAGGAAGCGATACTCTTTGGCAGCCACCAGGGCGGCGGCGCGATCGGTCCAGCGCGGCTTGATAAAGAGGCCCGCCCCTTCACGCCACTCAATTTCGTCGGCGTTGTACCAGCCGGCCGCAGGCGCTGGCTGGCCGTTCTGGTCGGTCTTGAGGGTCTGGTGGTCGTAGTCAATGAGGATGTCTTGCCCCATCTCTCTGACACGATTGATGAGAGTGGTGGCAATGGACTTGTCGAGCTGCCAGTGGCCACCAGGTACATCAAAGGGGCGGCCATCGCGGGCCTTGAACGGGCCAACCGGCAGCAACTGGTGCCAACCATCATCGCTCGGGCCAAGCGCCGCATCGAGCACAGCCAACCCCAGGGTGGTGGGTCTGGCATTCAAGATGGCCACGGCAATCTCAGATGGGGGCATAACTCTCACTCCGGCTGGTCACAGCTAAAATCACTGGCACCAGTGTCAGGGAGTAGAGCAAGGGGTGGGGTTTATGGTGGGTTAGTGCAGATCCAGGTAGAACGCTAAAACACGTGCATTCTGGAGGATATATTAGGGCCCATAGAGCATGGTGAAAGCTACTTTACATACAACCCAATTACGGTTACAACTTGAGTGCCGCTGTACCTTCAAGGGAGCGGTGTAAGGCTGCCCAGATACATCTGGTCAGTGCCCGCCTTTGCAGATATGTGTGAGACGGGGCTTCAACACTAGCTGAAGTCCGTCCGACAATATCTAGCCACTCGCACGGACTTCAATACCAAACTTATTGAGGTTCCGTATATGCGCTCCATAGCAAAACAACGCCACCAAGCCGCCATCCACCAATCCTTTCGCTGCTTCTATTGCGGACTTCCTATGTGGGAATCATCCTCAACAACCTTTATCAACCGACATGGGCTGACAAAGGCTGAGGCTAGCCTGCTGCAGTGCACTGGTGAACACCTGCACCCCAAAGGAGAAGGCGGTTCTGACAAGAGTCACAACATTGTCGCCGCTTGTAAACATTGCAACCAGACACGCCACAAGAGCGCCAAGATACTGACCTCGACCGATTATAAGAAGAAGGTTCAGAAACGACTCCACAAAGGTGCATGGTTTCCAGAGAGCGTGATCCGCAAGGCCAAAGGCAAACGAACGACGGCTGTTTAATCGTGTTTAAACACCCATTTGCCGTGCGAAGATCGGACAGGCCATGCGTTGCACCGGCCCTGTCCCCTCAAACGCCCCCAGAGGCTTAGGGCGCGTCCGTCCTCAGATAGCCCTCCAGCGTCTCCAGCACACTTTGCTGATCGGCTTCCGACAGCCCCAAATAGGGGCGCTCGGGCAGGTTGACCTCGGGACGGCCAAACTGGTGAGCGGCACCGTATTCCAGAGGGGTGCCGAAATAGAGGGTCTGGGGTTCGGCCTGATAGTTGAGGGTATCGCGCAGGTCATCGTTGAGGCGCAGCACTTCATCGGCATGGCGCGGCTTACGGGCGCGATACTTCTCCGAGAGCGGGGCCCAGGGCTCCCCTTCCGGGCTCTCTTGCGCATCCCAGCGGTCTCGGTGCGACAGCTGCAACCCTTCCCCGATATCGGCCAGGGGTTCGCTGAGATCACCGGTGCGCAGGTAGAGGCGGGCCAACAGCTCGTGAGCATCGGCCACCCCATGGTGGCTGATGGCGATAAAGCTGCCGGCCATCAGATCTCATCCTCGAAGGTGGTCATATAGTACAGCGCTTCCTCATCCGCATGCACCATGGCGGCCTCCCAGAGATCCCCCATCAGGTCGGCTTCCGCATCACGGGCTTGCTCGCATAGCGCATCCAGCGCCTTGGCTTGTGCCAAGGTAAAGGGGCCATCCTTTGCCAGCAGGGCACTGGCTTGTTCCAACAAGGTCATCCTCTCTCTCCTTTGCCACTGGCAGACGTGGCCTCGGCCAACATGGTCTCCACCCGTTTGGCCAGCTCAGGGAAATGCGCCACCATGGCGTCCCTGGCCAATACCCAGGCGGCAAACGCCTCGGCAGCGGCTTCCATCCTGGTCTTGCCGGCATACTCGGTCAGCAAGCCAACCCCAGTCAAATCCGGTTCACCGGCCCAAAAGTGGACCTGATGCCCCAGTTCGTGCAGCCAGGTCGATATCCGTTGTGCCGACTCATCTTGCCTGGCCCCCACGTTGGCCGAGACGCTCCAATGGAGGCGCAGGGTCTCACCGCTGGTCCCTCTTGGCTGCCATTGCCGGGGACCGCTATTGCCCTTGGCATCCGTCACCACCTCGGTGGCCGCCACTTGCACCGCCTTGATATCGACCGTCTTTAAAGTATCGCCCCCCTTTACCTTGATAACCAGATGATCCCAGCTCTTGGCGGTAAAGCCATTGGTCATGCTGGCGCGGCGAGAATGGTAGAAGGCGCGAACCTGGTAAGCATCCTTGCCCAGATACTCGGCGATGGCCGGTGCAACCTTGAGCCCGGCGGCCCCCTTGCCCATCTCGGTCTGCTTGATAAACAGGGTCTTGATCGGGTGCGCCTTGAGGAAGGCTGCCAAGGGTTCGTGCTGAGGGGCTGGCAACTGGGCCAGCAGGTCACTCAAGCCCTGCGCATTCACCTCCTTGACGCTGGAATAGGCACTCTCCACCAGCCGTTCTGGCAGCCGATCGGCCAGCGCTGGCTTGGCCGCCTCCCGCTTGGCCACGGCCTTGGTCAGGGCTGCCGGGGTCTGGGGGCGATAATCAAAACCGGGGTCTATGCCTTTGGGGATCTTGTGTAGCTCCCCGGTCGCCTTATCCACCCATTCATAATCGCCGTCATCCGGCGCTTTGCCGACTTCAAGGCCGCGCCTCTTGAGGTCGGCTGCCGAGAGCAGGAATTTCTTGCACTTGCAGCCATAACCGTTGCTCGGGGAATGGGTATTCCACCAGGGGTGATCCACCGGCAGCACCAGGTTATTCCACTTGAGGTGCAACTCCCTCGGGTGCTCGGAGTCCCCATGGCGATAAAGGGCATAGGGGCGCTGGTGTTTGATGCGCGCTATCTGATCTTCGCGCCCAGCGTTATAACTCTGCCGCAGGTTGGTCTCGAAGATAATGCGGGAACGCCAGGAGGCGGGGCCGATATGATCCCAGCCGTGACGGGCCACTATCTCCTTGAATGCCTTCTGAAACGCGCCGATGGATTGGCCCTCACTGATCGCCTTGTCCACCGCCCCACGCAGATCAGCCAGCAAATCTGTCTTGGTCGCTCCCGCCACCATAAAGGCGCGGTTATGGGCATCGCGCCACACATCAGCCCAGCGCTCGCTCGGCATGTCGAGCTTCTGGCGAAAGAAGGCGATCGCCTCGGTAAAGGGAAGCGAGCCATATCTGACTGGTGAAGAGCGAACCGGCATCAGCGGCCCTCCTCCACTTCCAACATGCCGAGCAGTTCACTGGCGGCGATGGCCTGGGCCAGCAGGGCGCCCAGTTCGTCATGGCTGAGTGCCGGCTCCAGCTCTAACAGGCCATCCCGGATCTCCTCCAGGGTGGTGGCCTGCATCACCAAGGCCTGGACGGCATCTGTCATGCCCGCCAGCACGGGCGCCACCTCGGCCTGCAGACGGGCCAGTTGGGCGTCGTTGTTATCCCCTCGCGGCTGAGACTTGCTGGCCACAAGCGCAGCCAGCCCTGAGGTGACAGCCTGAGAGGCGAGCTGCGCCTTGAGAGCGGCTTCCCCCGGCGCGGCTTGCTTATCGATGATAACCAGCACCTCTTCCCCCTCCTTGGGGGCTGGGATCTGCAGCTTGTCGCGCACCCACTGCGCCGGGATCTGCATCCCCATCCCCACCAGGGCGCGCAGCGGATAGGCCAGATCGCGCATATCCTCCGGCTCGGTCACGTCGAACTCCAGCCGTGGGCAGCGGCGGGGCCCCTGATAGCTCTTGCAGTTCAGGGCAAACAGCGGATAGACCAGATCCCGGGTCAGGCTCGCAGCCAACTGGCGCAAGTCGGCATCTCGCACCTCTTGCCGCACCTCGTTATGGACGTTGCCGAGCGCATTGGTCGAGCTCTTGCCATCAGCCTGGGAAGTCAGGGTGCCACCCAGCACGGCCTTGCTGATAGAACGCTCGCACCACTCCATCATCACCACGAAGGGATCGGCCTGACCGCTGGCGGCGTTCTGAAACTCGATCTCCATCCCCCTCGGGATAATGCCACCGGCGTTATGACCGATGGAGAGCACCGCCTGCAACAGGGTTGTTTTCTCTTTCTCGGTGGCCCCTTCCGGGTATTTGCCCAGACGCACCGGCAAACCATAGATCTCCAGAAACTCGGCCAAGTCGCGCACGCTGTAGTTCTTGAACAGGAAGGGCCAGACTAGGGTGCGGATAAGGCCGGTGCGGGCCAGATAGCCCGATTTGGATTTGGCCTTGTGAACCAGCCAGCCGAACGGATTAAGACCCGCCCCCTCCTTGCTGCCATCGCGCAGCCGCAGCTGATTCCAGTCGTCCGGGTGGGTCTGGAACCAGGCGGGATCACGCCAGACGATGCCCTTGGGGAGTTGCAGCCCCTCTACCATCTCCCAGCCGCTGAACTCCTGGGCACTGACCCCCTTGAGCACAGCGTCGGTGGCATCAAAGATGGCATCGTCGAACCAGGTGAAGTCTTCAATCAGCTCGCGGATCATCTCGCTGTCGCGCTTCTCGGCTGGCGTGGCGTTGCGAGGTGGCTCTATGGTCCAGCTCACCCCCAGCAGGGAGCGACGGCGCTTGCCAAGCTCGCTCTGCAGATGGGCGTCTTTCTCCTCCATGTCTTCGGCCAATTCGCACTGAGCGATAAGGCTCCCCTCCTCCGCCTCTTTGAGCGCCGCAGCAGCCTTGCCCGGCGTCAGCCCCACGGTCGGGTGCTCACTGTAGTGGCGGCGCAGCTGAGCCAGCTTGGCATCGTTCTCGCTCTGCGGCTCTTTCTGCAGGCGCAACGGATTACCGTGAATGTCTATGATCCCGCTCATTACCAGGCACCTCGTTCATATCGGTGATAGTCGTCATTGCGCTCTGCGTCACGCTTGCCAGGCAAAGGGGTGAACTCGATGGCGCCCCCTTCCATCCAGCTGGCCCGTACCGCCATGGCCAGAGCTACCGCAAAGTCACCGTGACGCTGCTGGCCGCCCTGGCCGGTGTTTTTGCCCTTGTCTATCTTGGGGATGCCGTTGATGACCTGGATCTTGCCCAGATCGTCCTGCACGTCCGCATGGCGCGGGATGGTCAGGTTGCCATCCTCAAACTCGGCCTTGAGCTTGGGCATCCACTCCCGATACCAGGGGTCATTGAGCATCACGCATTCGATCATCCCGGCTCCCCAGCGCAGCCGGGCGGCCTCCGCCAGATAGCCGCCGTTGCCGGTGGCATCGAAGGCCGCCGCCGTGAAGCGGTACAACCCCTGCAACAGGTAAAACAGGATCTGACGTTGGGTCTCATAGGGGGCATTGACCAGCTCCACCACAAAGGGCACCCCTTTGCGCAGGTTGGTCGCGATGGAGAGCGGCACAAACACTGAGAGATCCCCCTTGCGGGCGAAGTCTTCGCCCAGCACATGACGGCAACTGCGATCAAGCGCCTCCAGGCAGGGCTTAAGGTGTTCCTCGCACCAGAGATCCGCCACTGCCTTGCGGGTTTCCTCGCTTTGCAGCTCGAAATCCTTGGTCGCGGTAAAGCGCAGGATGGGAATATCCGGCTGCATGGCCCGCTCAATCAGCACACGCTTGATATAGGCGCCGCTGCTCTGCTTGGGCACACAGAAATACTCCTCCAGGGCGTCTTCTTCGGTGGCGGTGTCCTTGAGCAGGCCCGCCTTCCAGGCTTCCTCTGCCTCCGGCGTCCAGGGCGTTCCCTTGACCTGGCAGATGCGGCGATAAAGACCCTGCCGGCAGGCGTCGTCCAGGGTGATGGTGTGGATGGAGTAGCGCTTCTTGCCGGCGCGGCTGTCGTTGATGAGCTGGTTGAACAGGTTATCCACCCCGTTGTGGGTGCTGATGAGACGTACCTTGGCCCCC
The DNA here is from genome assembly GCF_057318915.1 of Aeromonas sp. TS_SC_11. Taxonomy (NCBI): domain Bacteria; kingdom Pseudomonadati; phylum Pseudomonadota; class Gammaproteobacteria; order Aeromonadales; family Aeromonadaceae; genus Aeromonas; species Aeromonas sp. TS_SC_11. The sequence goes on along the minus strand of NZ_CM170470.1, from coordinate 2,678,593 downwards.
CACATAGTCAGCGCCAGCGCGGCTTTCAGCACCTCGGCCAGCCGGTCATGGAAGGCTGCCTCGTCAATGGTCACATTGCCCTGCATCCCCCGCAGGTTACTGGGATTACTGGAAAGCGCCTGCACCTTGAAGCCGGAGGCGAAATAGACCACGAAGGTGAGGATGGCTTTATCCTCATCGTCGGTGAATACCTCCTCCTGGATCTCACCGGCAGCCTTGTTGAACGCCTTGGCCCACATGGCCACGGCGTCGATAAACTCGCGGGCCATCTCCTTGTTGCTGCCCACGTAGAAGTGATGACCACCGCCAGCAGCTTTTGCCTTGGAGGCCGTGAGCGTGGCATCGGCGGCCTCCGCCCAGGTGATACCAGTACGGCGACTCTTCTCGGCAATCTTGAGCGGGCTCTCGTCGGCGATCCAAATCTTCTGATAAGGCAGCAGCACCTCGTCGGGGCTGTACTCGGTGCCGAGCTCCATGGCAAACTGCTGGGAACGGGCAACGGCGGTCTGCGCCATAGGGCTCTCGCTCATCAGGCAATCCCCAGAATTTCACGGCGAATGGCAGCGGCAGCCTCACCGCTCAACCCCGCCTGGGTGACGATGGCCTCTGTCTTGGCGGCCACCTCTTCGGCGAAGGCCTGGCGGATCTCTTTCTCCCGCTTGTGACTCTGCATGGCGGTGGATTCGAGCCGCTGGGCCGCCAGCATGGCGTTTTTCAGCATGTCGATATCCACCGCCTCTTCCGGATTCTGCACCTGGGCCAGCATCGCCTTGAACAGCTGGGAGCGGCCGAGCTCCAGAATGAGCTTGGTGGTCTCCCCCATCGGCTTGTCACCGAGCTGGGAGGTCAGTGCCGCCGTGGTCTCTCGCAAGTCGCGCAGGTGCTGGCCCACCTGCTCCACCTGGCTGGCGTGGCGACTGAGCCCCGAACGGGAGAGCTTGAGATCGTCAGGCAACCCGGCCTCTTCGATGAGACCGTTGATCTCATCCAGAATAGCGGCCTGGCTGTTGCCCTTGTCCCGCAGCATGGCGTTGAGGGCATCGCGGATAGGCTCGGGCAGCAGCCACACCTTGCTGGCGCGACCCCGGGTCGGTTTCTCGGCCATGGCTAATCCTCCGCCCTGGGCTTCTTGATGCCCGGCACGGTTGCCCGCCCCTCTGCCACGTCTTGGCCACGGCCGGTGAGGTGGGCCACTTGCACCTGGGCGAGGCGTTCGATGCGCACCAGCCCCTGCTCTTCCAGCCAAGCCAGCAGGGTCTTCACTCGATCCCGGGTCACCCGGCCGGTACCCAGCTGATCGAGGCAGTCATTGAGGATCGACTCGTTGGCCGCGCCACCGATATCCAGCAGGGAGCGCAAGATCACCAGGCGCTGCTGGGAATCCAATATCGCTTGAATGCTCATGTTTTCTCCTTCTGTGCCGCTGCGAGTTCATTCTCCAGCAGCATGTCGGCGAGGCGGCGGGCTTGGCGCAGCTCCGGCTTGACCTCTCGCAGCTCACCACGCAGCTCACTTATCTCCAGCTGCAGCTTGTGCAGCTCCCGCTCGCTCGGCAGATCGATCAGCGCCTGCTCCACCCGTTGCACCCGCGCCACCAGGGCGGTGAGATCTTCCCGTTTGGCGTAGGTTTTGGAGAGCAGGATGATGACCACCAGCCCCACCAAACTGGCCAGGGCATACAAGGGCCCCCAGTTCTTAACGATGAATTCCCACACGGACTGCCTCCTTGCGCTCATACAGGGTCTGGCACTCGATGCAGCGCTCGGCACCCGGTGCTGCAGCAAGGCGCGAGGGCGGGATGGCGTCATCGCAATCGCAGCAGATGCCATCCCCCTGGGGCCTTGACCTTGCTTGATGGGATTGAATAAGGCGCCCGGTTCGCTCGGCATCGAGCTGCTGGGCGCGGTCTATGGGGTCGCTCAAGGTCGTCTCCTTGCGGGCCGGTTACTTGACCACATGGGTCGCTTTGAGGCGGCCCCAGATAGCAACCAGACCACCGACTGCACTGGCCAGATCCACTATGGTGGTGGCCAGACTGGCTTGGGTGCCGACATCGACCGGCACACCGAACAGGCCGGCAATACCGGCACCGACTGCAATCAGGCCACCGATCACGGTGCGGCTCTTGAACGCCGACTTTGCTTGGGGTAACAGAGAATCAGCCATGTTGAGGCTCCTTATGTGGGGGTTGGAACTGACAGGGGGAAAGACGGGCACGGGCCCGCAGGCGATCCAGCTCGGTGACCGAACGCCAGCCCTGAGCAAACAGGGATTGGCGGGTGGCGTGGTGGCTGTAAAGCGGGATCGTCTTCAGGTCTGCACTGGTGGAGTTCGGGTTGGCCAGGTACGCCTTGAGGTGGGCGCGGCGCCCATCCTTGAAGCAGGCGAGATAACGGGGGTTCTTGAGTTCAGGAATGCCAAAGCAGCCAGCGGCCTGGATCCCTTGCAACGCCTGGCGGCGCTTCTTGATGAGGTTGGTGCTAACCAAGCTGGGTTTGCTCATGCCCCCTCCCCGAACCGGGTCGAGAGCAGATAGCTTTGCAAGCGCAGCAGACGGTTGACCCAGCCCCAGGCGTTGGCCCATTGACTCGGGTCTTTGCGCACTATGCCCAGCATGTAGCTGGCGCGGATCTCCAGTAAGCCAAGCAACAGGGCGCGGCCACCATCCCGACCCGTCTTGGCGGCCAGTACCCGCAAGCTTTGCGGGCCCAGCACCCCATCGGCCAGGATGCCCAGTGCCTGCTGCAGCTGGCGCACCGAACGGCCAGGGCCGTGGTGGACTGCACCATCGAACAGTACAATGGCAATCAGCGGGCAGACACTATCGACCCGATCACAGCGGGCGGGTAACCAGTAGTTGGCTCGGTAAAACAATTCGGTGTGAGCAGGAGTCAGATCGCGAATGGCGATATCCGGTTGGCCGTCTCGATCGAGGTCGGCCATGCCGTCTTTCTTGCCATCGGCGGCATCGGCGATACCGTATTTGGTATGGCCACCCCGGTCGGCCGGGTGATTGACCTCGCCCCCTTCCACATCGGGACGAAGCAACCAAGCAAGTGCGGAAGAAAAGGTATCAGGCAACATAAAGGCCCCTCGATTAACTGCGTTATCCGCAGCGTACTGAGGGGCCTTATGGGCGGGGGTTTATGGTGGGTTAGAAGTGTTTTTTGCCAACTAGATCCCATCCTTTTTTTAAGATATGCGTATGATTTTAAAAAACTTACCTAAGAATGTTTAAAATCTCGCGAGTTTACCTTCTATGTCCCAATATTTTACGTTACTACCTAACGGGCAGCGCTCCCCCACAGTCGCAAAATCACAAGCTTTTCTACTGACTGATGGCTGGGATGACTGGTTCAAATTCAACACGCTCTACATACTATTCGTTTTTGATGAAAACGGTGAAAAACACCGTATTGGTGAGGTTAAGATCGCTCAATTTTCGATGAAAGAGGGGCAAAAAAGGCCTGAGCTCCCTGAGACATTTGAGAGTCTTAATGAGGCGTTTTTTTCATTAGGGCAAGATGATAGTTACTACGAAGGCCTAAACAAATTAGGCCCAGAATTGCGTGACAAGATCTTACGTTGCCTTTGTGATGTAGCCCTCGACTCAGAGCTATTCCAGCGAGCACTGAAAGAAAAGGTAACTGGCGTATCCTTGCTTAGATCCGTTAATAGAGCAACAGTCCTAGGGCAGTTTGCCCGATTAGCAAGAGGGGGGGTAAGGCTATCTAAATTCAATTTTTCATATACCACACCTGTTCCTCGCCGCAAATCTCAATCAACCACTACACTATCGTTCAAAGTCAAGCCATTATCCATGCCGCCAACAAACATTCATGTACTAATAGGTCGTAATGGTGTAGGTAAAACCCATCTATTAAATAACATGTCTAGAACTCTCATAGATATCAAGTCTGGTAACAATTCATTTGGAACATTTGAGGGAGATGGTATTCAAGATAGTATTGATCTTTTCGCCAACTTAGTCTCGGTAACCTTTAGTGCGTTTGATCCATTTGATGCTTTGCCCAATCGACGTGATAAGTCTGAGGGCTTACCATGTGCATATGTGGGTTTAAAACGCCCAGGAAAAAGTAGAGAAGGTAAACCACTCGCTCCTAAATCACCGGAACGTTTATCTACTGAGTTTGGAGCTAGCGCAATATCTTGTTGTCAAGGAGCTCGTCTCGTTCGTTGGCGTAGAGCACTACAAATGTTGGAGACAGACCCAATCTTCAAAGCGGCCGAAGTAGCTTCGCTTGCAGATGAGAGTGATGATGAGGCTTTGACTACTGCATCAGCACGAGAACTATTCAATAGTTTAAGTTCTGGGCATAAAATAGTTCTATTAACAATCACACGATTGGTCGAAACTGTAGAAGAACGAACCCTTGTTTTACTTGATGAACCCGAAGCACATCTTCACCCCCCACTGTTATCTGCATTTATTCGAGCTCTTTCCGACTTATTAGTTAACCGTAATGGCGTAGCAATTATTGCAACACATTCGCCCGTTATTTTACAAGAAGTACCACAAAGTTGTGTTTGGAAAATCCAGCGCAGTGGTAGAACCGTCACCGTTGAACGCCCTAACATCGAGACTTTTGGGGAGAATGTTGGAGTTTTAACCAGAGAGATTTTTGGATTGGAAGTAACTCATTCAGGCTACCACCAATTGTTAAGAGAATCTATTGAGGAATATGATGATTTCGAGGATGTTGTTGATAAATTCAATAAAAAACTTGGCGGCGAGGCTCGCGCATTAGTTAGGGCATTATTGATTAATAGAGAGATCGAATAATGATTAAGCTCGACCCTCCACCTTTTGATGCTAAAGCCGTATATATTACCTGCATTAGTAGAATTCGCGACCCTGATTTAAAAAGACGGTTATCAAGTATAGCGGAAAATGTTGCTGAAGCTTCGGAACTATTTGATGCTCTCGCATCACAAACACTCCTACATCAGTTTGTACGGGAAGGGGTTATCGAAGGAATTGTTAGCACTGCCGAAATGGAGTCTATTTACACACAAAGAATGGCCAAGAAAAAAGCTCCGGGCCGTGATGTATACGACAAGCTATTTACTTCTGCCCCCAATGGAAAATGTGCATTGTGTGGCCAGAGAACAGTTTCGACCCTTGACCATCACCTACCAAAGTCTCAGTATCCAATACTTTCTGTAGCACCACTCAATTTAGTGCCTGCTTGTGGTGATTGTAATAAAGCAAAGCTTGCAAAATTACCACTAAATTCTAGCGAAGAATCAATACACCCTTACTTTGATAATATAGAAGATGAGCGTTGGTTGTTCGCAAAAGTAATCCCTGGTTCCCCAGCTGCAGTTTTATTTTATGTAAAGCAGCCTGATGCCTGGGGTGATGTATTGTTTTCTAGAGTTGAGTCCCACTTTGACAGTTTAAATTTGAACACTCTTTATTCATCAGAGAGTGCTGATGAGATAATTAACATCCGCCATCAATTAAATAACATGCATATAGCTGGAGGAAAAAATCTGGTAAAGGTTGAGTTAAAATCTCGTGCTGAAAGTTGCCGTATTGCGAAATTAAATAGCTGGAGAACGGCTACATATGAAGCTTTCATAGAGAGTGATTGGTTTTGCGACAAAGGCTTCAATGAGTTCTGAAAACTTATTCATTAAAAGTGGCCCTTCAGGGCCACTAAAAAACTAAATTCAATTTCCATCCTCAGCTATTAGCAAATAGATCTTTTTGATAAGAGCAACGACTTAACCGCCGCTGTTCTGCCACAACGGCATAGGTCTGCGGCACAGAGAGCCCGTGCTTGCGGGCCAACTGGTCTATATTGCGGCCATTGAACTCATCCCAGATGGCCCGGTCACGCAGGGCTGCCTTGAGATGCTCTCCGGTTGGGATGTAGTAGGCGCGGCCGCCCATGTAATGGGCCTGCACCAGTGCCAGTTTGCGGGCCTGAGCACGGGCAAGATCAGGTGCCATACCACCTCGACCCAGTTCGCTGGCCAGCACATCCACCAGTTCGGCCAGTGCCTTGGGCCATTTGGCCGTCAGCTCAGCGACAGGGATCTGGTCGAGCCGGTCCACCAACTGCCCCAGAGATTCATGGTCATCGGCGAACAGATCCAGATTTTTCGTGTTAGCGTCCATCTTGCGTCTCCGCTTTCATCTGCTCGAAGGCCACCAGCACAGTCTGATAACCGGCCACTCGTCTGGTCTTCTCATTAATCGGGACGGTGCGCTTGGCTCTGTGCAGCGCCTTGACCATCTCCCGCTTGTGCCAGTTCTTGAGGGATTCCAGCACCCTGTACGCCAGTGCATCACTGAGCCAGGCCACCTCAGCCACCCCGATCCCCTTGTTTATCCGCACAGTCTGGCGCTCGACGTAATGATTGAGCGCTGTCTCGCTGCCATCGCGCAGCAGGCCATGGCGGTGCATGGTGATCCAGACTGCCCGGATAACGCCTATCTCGCCCGTCCTGACCAGGGCACCGCTGACGGGACTTAAACGCTGGCTGGCAGCCCCTTTAACAGGGCGTTTAACGGTCGGTTTAAAGCCTGCCGCCTTCATGGCCACCAGCACCTTGTCCAGCTCCTGCAGGGTCAGCTCGGCTGCCGAACGCTTGCCGCTCTGCTGCTCCAGCAGCTCACGATAGGTCTCTTCATCGAGCCCCAGGGCTCGTCTGCCTACCTGGACCAGCCGGATCAGTCGGGTGCGGTCACTGCTTGGCTTATTGCTCTTGATTGCGCTCACCTTTCCCTCCTGCCTTTGCCGTCCAGATTTGTCCTGCCGCCATCACGTCCGGCCCGCTGCGCCACTGAGGGCAACGGCTATCGAGCCACTGCTCTGCCTGCTGTTGACTCAGGGGGCCAAACTTCATCACATAGGCCAGCAGTTGCGGCCAGTTAGACATGGCCATGACTGACCTCCCCCGCGACAGCCCTATCCCGCTGCAGCTCTGCCACCAGTTGCCAGCGCATCTGGCAGGCTTCCCCTGCCAGGGCACAGAACCCTTGTGCACGGGCCTCTTTATCAAACTGCTTGAGCTGTTTGCACACAGCTCGTTTATCAGGGGCCGCCTGTGCAATGGCTGCCGCACTGAAAATCTTGGTAAGCCGAATATCCATTTCTGTTTTGGTCATCGCCGTGCTCCTTTATCGAGGCGGTGAAGACCTGGGCCCAGATCGTTCGGTTGCTCATCAGTACCCAGCGACCACGCTGGATAGACGGGGGGCAAGCCCCCGTTTCGCTTAGTGGGATAGTTGTTTTCTCGCCTTGTTGACAATAGTGAGCAACATGGCTCGGCGGGACTTGTGCGCCGCTCCGGTGGCATCTTGCGAATCCATGAAGTCCAAAGCGAGCTGCGCATCGCTCAGGGCAAGATGCGGATTGCTGCGTAGCTGACATTCCAGAGAGCTCTTGGCATCGGCCACACTGGTGTTCAACAGAGCTTTTACGTTTTCCATCGCATTCCCTCCCTACAACTTGGCCAGATCCAGGCTCATCTGGATGTAACGGCCCTGACCGTCTCGCTCGTAGAGCCGCAGATATTGGCTGGTACCGGTCACCTGAATGGCGTCGGCGATCGCCTGCATGGCCTGCTCCCAGTCGGCGTCTTCGATATTGAGCTGACGCAGGGAGAGCACCTGATTGACGTCGATATGGCCCGCCTTGGAGACCCGAAAGGCATGGTCAACCAGCGCCCGCAGCTTGGCGTCGGCGCCATCGCTCCAGCGCGCGATGCACTGGTCGATCAGTGTCTTGGCCGCCTGGATCCGTTCATCAAATTTGCGGTGCTCCCCCACGGCCCGAATGAGCTTGTAACGACCATCAAAACTGAGCAGGGTGACATTGCCCTTGGTGCCGCCCCAGGCCACCCCGTACTGCTCGGCGGAGAGGTCTACAAAATCGGCAATCTGCTGCATGGCGTTTATCTTGAACGCCGCCAGACGGGAGCGCTCTTCACGGGCTGCCGCGATGATAGCCATCACCACTTCATCGCGCAGCTTGTCTGCCGGAGCGATCAGGTTTTCCGGTACCCAGTGCCCCTGGGCGTTCTGACGCATCGGGGTTGTGCTGGCGGTCTGTGCTTCTTGCATGGGCTTCTCCTTAGTGGATCTTGTTACTGCCAGGCATCTGATGGCCCACATAGGCCGCCTGATCCGGGGCTGATGCGCTCGCCTGTTCTTCCTGGTGAGTCGCGCCGCAAACGTCGAGGAACTTGGGTAACTGGCGCAGCACCACCTTGGCCAGGTCTTCGTCCTCTATGTCGATCTGGATCTTGACCATTTCCGTCTCCTTACTGGCGCCAATGCAGCACGCAGCCACCAAAGCGCACCAAGGCAACCTCTCGCACCACGCCCGCCAGACACTCGCGGCTCAACACAGCACGCGCTTTCATCTCGTTGGGCAGTGGCCCCGTCACCGCCAGCAGCGGGGTATGACAGATCTGTCTGGTGCGCACTTCACAGCCTTTCGCGGTCAGCCAATGGCTTAGCTGCTCAGCCGTCTTGTTCAGATTGTTGTGCAGATGCTTCTTCATCCCGTTCTCCTTGTGATCTCAATCACTGGGCCCACCGCACAACCCGAGCCCGCTGTTTTACTGGTTATTCTTCTCGGCCCGATCGAGCAGCCGGTTGTACTTGATGCCCATGATCTTGAGCTCCTCTGCCAGCAGCTCGGTCAGAATGCGCAGGGACGAACTGGCATTCTCGCCATCGCTTTTCGCTTGGCGGCGCAACCTAGAGAGGGTGGCCTCGGCGTCATAGCGGGCGCTCTTGTCCATGCCTTTGTTGTTTGGCCCAACCGAGATGCGCATTGGCCGTCGCAGTTGCTGTTCCTCACCCAGTTGGCTATGGGGGCAGCCGCTGCGGCACGCCTTCCAGAGCTTGATGTCCATCGGGCTGCTGCCCACATCACGGGGACCACGGCGCTGATGGGCAAGACATTGATGCACCGGTATTTCGCCCAGAATGGGGCACATCACCTTGCTGCCCATCAGGGCCCCTTCCACCAGGGTTTGCACCCTTGCCATATCGCCGGGATATTTCTGGTTACAGACCTGGCTGATAGTGGTTCTGGATAAACCAAGCTTGTCGGCCACCACGGCCAGCGAACTGGCTGCGACTTCGGCCTGTAACACCTCAAGCCACGTGTCCATGTTTTTCCTCCTCAACCAGGAACGGATAGAGCCGCTGCTGGTTCTGATCCCAACAACCGTTTTTGCGGACAATTGGGGCAAAACGACCGGTATCTTTCAGCAACTGGTACTTGGCGACCTCTCCACAATGAGGCATGGCTCTGGCTTGTACTTTTACGTAGCCGGCTTTAGTCAGTGCCTTGGCATATATCCCTGCATGGTTACTGGTTGAATCCGAGGTCATCGCTAACTCAGCCAGCGTAAACACACGACTAATTTTCATGGTGTTCCACATCTTCTGCTGGCTGGTTTTGCGCCGGCTTTTCCTCTTCTTCCGAGGGGCATAAGGTCCTTGGTTGGTGCCAAATTTTGGTGGTTCATTCACATCCGAAACTTGATATCGATTGCAGCCAAATACCTCTCTCTGACGTAAGGTCCCTTCCACTACGCAATGGAGATGTCCGCTCGCCAGCCAACGACGCATCAGCGCATATAAATTTGCTTGCTTAACGCCTGTCGCTGCGAGTAACTCAATCATGTCGAACGAGTCCTGTTTACACATCCACAACCAAGCCTCTTCCGTCTTGGACTTATCGCTGATATCAACCACTGGTATCCCTCCCGTGCTTTGTTGTTATTTGCTGGTCCTCGCGGCTACCGGTTGCGGCGCACGTCATGCAGCAGTTCGCTGGCGTCCACATCCTCCAACCGGATAATCCGGGCATCAGAGGCCATGGCCATCTTCTCGATCTTGTCCAGCGCCGAGACGATGGTGCGCACCACACCGTTGGAGCGCTTGCGGATGAGATCCAGCAGGGCATCGTCGATCTCCACGTCTACCTCCAGCATTTCGCTGGCTATCAGGGACACGTCCTCCAGATCGGCGGGTTTGAATTCGATCCACTGGGAGATGCGGTTAAACAGCTGCTTACGCTGGCTGATGCGGCGGGCAATCTCTTCCATGCCCACCAGGATCAGCGGCTGCTCGGTGGCATCGTAGATATCGCGCAGGGTCTCCATGATGCGGGCATTGCCGACCACGTAATCCGCCTCATCAACGAAGATGGCCAGCTCTTCGGCCCGCACAGATTCGACGATGCTATCGACCTGTGCCCGCAAGTTATGGCGCTGGGGAATGCCTATCTCTTTGGCGATCTGCTCCAGCAAACTGGTCACTGTGTCGGCCTTGTAGCAGCGCACATAGATGCCGTTCACTTCGTCCTGGTTGAACAACCATTCGACGGCGGTGGTCTTGCCAAACCCGGAGGGGCCGTGGATCAGACCAATCCCCGGCACTATGCTGGAGCGGTTGAGCAAGTTATCGAGCAGCTGCTCGGTCTTGATCATGTTTTTGACTTCAACAATCTTGTGTTTCATAGTGGTTTTGTCCTTTGTTTCTGGTTTAACGGGGCCGCACGCTAACCTTTTGCCTGGGCGCTGCGTGTGGCCCTGACTTCATCGAGATGGCGGTGAATCCGTTTCGCCATCAGCTTGTGGCTGTAGAGGTATCGGGTCAGCCACTCCTTCTCCCGCTCCGTCAGCGGGGCATCCAACTCCTTCTCTGCCAAGTAGATGGCCTGTTCGTACTCGGTCTTGAGTGCTCTGGACTCTTGCCCTGCCGTTGCTTGCTGGCGGGCGGCTTTCTCTTCTCGCCTGGCCTCAATGGCGGCAAGTTCTGCAGCACTGAACTGAGCCGGTTCACCGGGAGCGGCAATGCCCGAGAGCGCAGCCAGGGCCGGGTTATCGAGGGTGAGATCGCTGCGTTGGAACTGGGCGATATCCCGCGCCTGGGAGACGAAGTGGCGCACCACATCCTGATGGAGCTGATCGATACCAAAGGTCTTGGCCACATTGCGCATCTCGCGGCGAAAGCCGGCCAGCGCCTTGGCATCGGCACGCTTGGCGGCACGAAAGGCATCCGGGCTGACACCATTGCCCAGCAGTTCGATGTTCACGGCCTCGATCCGCTCGTTCCAATCCCCTGTGCGATACAAGATGGCGCGGCCCACATCGCTGGGGTCGAGGAACACGCTGACCCGCTGGCTCTTCCAGTTGTGCTCCAGCAGCTCAGGGGCCGTGTATTTGAGCCCGCCCGCTTTGATGAAGCCCTTGGAGACAGTGGCCTCACCGACATGGTTGAGCAGCAGATCCAGCGCCGACTCGTCGCTGATGGCCCGCCGCTGATAGCGGGCATGACCATATTTCTCGTTGGGGGTCATTCCCAGGGAGCCGTGTTTGCGGTTGTGGTAGCGGGCGTCTAGCCAGTTATCGAGCAAGCTCTGCAGCTCGGAGGCCGTCATGGCCAGCTCGAAGATCTCTTTTTCAGCATCCGGTTTGCGTTTCTCTTCCAGACGCAGGGCAAAGCTCTTGCGTGCCTCGATCACCTGCCGGTCGGCCACGCAGTGCCCGATATAGGAAGGCAGCAACTCGATAAGGCCGTGGCTCATGGTGCGAAAGAAGCGCTCTATGTGCGGTTTCTCCCACCCTGAATAGGCGTTGGAGCGGCTGACATTCATACCGAGCAGAGTGCAGATGGACATGACCCGCTGGCTCACGTAGTCAGAGCCGTTATCGGTGCGCATCACACCGTTATCATTGAGGGTGCCCCAGGCCAGCAGGGTCTTTCGTAGCAGCAGGCAGATCCCCTCGCTCGATGAGGTCTTGGCCACCAGCAGGCGCACCCGGCGGGTAAACACGTCGATCACCGCGATAATGCTGTGACGACCATCCACCAACATGGCATCGACCGGCGTGCTGTCGAACTCCCACACGTCGTTGGGCTGAGCCATCCAGGGATACATCTCCTCGATCGCGCTGCGGTATTTGTTGTTGTAGGCATCGGGGTTGGTGGCATAGGTAAAGGCCACCTTGTTGTCACTCAGCCATTTGACCATCCAGCGGCGCAAGGAGGATTGGCTGGGGATGTGCCATCCCAACTGGTTCATCTCGCTGTATTGGTTGGCAAGCTCGTGCAATGCGCCCCACTTGTTGGCCAGATGGGGTTTGGCTGTGACCAGGGCCGTCAGGAACTGGGCCAGATCCGGGCTCTGCTCTACGGTCGATGGCCGCTCCCGCTGGTAGTTGCCGGCCAAGGCTGCGGGGCCTTCATCAGCCAACGCCCCCTGCCAACGGCGCAAGGTGATCAGGCTGAACGGTTTTTGCCGGTCATAGACGCTCGCAGGGAGTGACAGGCTGCGGGCACGGTAAGCCTCGATAAACGCCCGGCGCCCCACCTCCCCTTGCTGACAGGCCTGATATGGCGCCAGAAAGATATCGGCGGCCTGCAGGATCAGCAGCCTGGCATCGACCTTCTTGCGAGCCCCCTCCCCCAGCGTCAGCAACTTGCGGCCCGCATCCGGTTTGACCGGCACCTCACGCGCCAGCAACTTGGCCATGGCCTTGCCGCCAGCAGCATGATCGGTCACGGCTTGACCTTGTTCGGCCACGGCTCTCTCTGCCAGATAGCGGCGGGTTTCTATCGGCAGCGAGCCGATGTGGTATTCGCTACCTTTGCCATCCGAACATTTACGCGCATTGAATTGTTCAGATTTCGCTCGGTATCTCACGCCCTGCACTGTGGTTGGCATCCCAGGCAGGCTGACCAGCTCCATTGATGTGAACCACTCTTTCATTTGCTGTCTCCACACAGAGCAACACCAAGGGTTTCACTCAATGCCCCCATGACTTTCGATGAGACATTGCCCTCTAGTGGCCGCTTATGTTTGCAAGGGGCGTAAGTGTGAATACACTCCTGCACGGTGCGAGGGCTGAAACCACGTTCAATTGCCCAGTTTCTGACGGAGTAACCGCGCTTCTTGAGCTCCCCGTAGATGTGGTTGGCTGTACTTATGCTCATGGGATCACCGTGATACAATTTGAGAAATTTTTCGCGCATTGCGCGAACAATTGAGAGTATTGATCAACTCAAAAACTCTTGCAATGGAAAGATGCACTCTTTTCTTTTCACGAATTCACTCATTTGAGATTTTTATGGATACATCCATATTTTTCAGTGAGTTAGACAATGGAAAGTGCTAATTCAAGAAGAAAGCACGCTTTCCTTCCTGAGGGTTTTTATGGAAAGTGAATTTAAGAACAGACTTGAATCCATTCTTGGAACGGAAAGCGCGCGCTCATTTGCGATGAGAGCAGGAATGGCAGATACAACTCTTCGCCAGTATCTGAACGGTCGTTCTGAGCCGAACATGAGCCAGCTCATCAAAATCGCAGCTACTGCTGGTGTCAGAATTGATTGGTTAGCGACAGGGCGTGGCCCGAAAGATGATGTGCAAGATGAGAGCATTAATCCTGATGGATTGGACAAGGCTCAGTTTGAAGAGGAATACGCGCTTATAGATGGTTACCACATTGCGGTCAGCGCAGGACATGGCGCGTTTAATGACGACCATGAGGTTAAACGCAAGTTGGCCTTTCGCCGCAAGTGGCTCACGTTTCGCAAGCTAAACCCGGATAACCTGGTGGTGGTCTTTGCCAAAGGCGACAGCATGGAGCCAACCATTCACTCCGGTGACTCAATTTTGGTAGATGTAAGCCGAAACCAGATCCAGGATGGTGGCCTGTTCGTGCTGCGTTTAGGGGATGAACTCTATGCGAAACGGCTGCAGAAACGAGTTGATGGCGGTGTAAACATCATCAGTGATAACAAGACGGGGTATGAGACGCTTGCCGTTCTGCCTGACGAGCTTGACTCGCTGAGTATTATTGGCAAGGTCGTTTGGCTGGGCCACGATTTTTTTTAACCTGAGCCGCTTCAAAATGGGGTTTAAACGCCAAGTTAAACCCCAAACTGCATTGCCGACCACCCGCCTTGGGTTTTCATTTTTGGCGCACTGCCCCCGAAGATCATCTGTGATCTTTCATTTTGGCGCCGCCCGCGCCTGGTACCTCCTGATCCCCCTCTAAGCCCTGTCAGCCTTGATTTTGTCCCGCGATCTCCCACTTGCTTTCGGTTGCTCCCGGCTTTTTCATTCTCAGTGGTCGGTTACATTATGGCTATCGCAAGGCGCTCATCGTCACCGACAAGATCCTCAACCAGATAGGCGTGGTCGCCAAGCTCACCACCCTCTTGGCAGAACATGGTATTGAAAGCGTGGTTTTCGATGAAACCAAGCCTAACCCCACCATGACCAACGTCGAATCGGGTCTAAGGATGATCAAGGCCAACGGCTGCGACTGCGTCATCTCGCTGGGGGGCGGCTCGCCCCATGACTGCGCCAAGGGCATCGCCCTGGTGGCCGCCAACGGTGGCAGCATCCAGGACTACGAAGGGGTGGATCGCTCCGCCAAACCGCAACTGCCGCTCATCGCCATCAACACCACAGCCGGCACTGCCTCCGAGATGACCCGTTTTTGCATCATCACCGACGAGGCACGCCAGGTGAAAATGGCCATCATCGACAAGCACGTCACCCCGCTGATGTCGGTCAACGATCCCGAGCTGATGCTGGCCAAACCGGCCGGCCTCACCGCCGCCACCGGCATGGATGCGCTGACCCACGCCATCGAGGCCTATGTCTCCACCATCGCCACCCCTGTGACCGATGCCAGCGCCATCATGGCGATCCAGCTCATCGCCAAACACCTGCGCACCGCGGTCAATCAGGGTGATGACCTGCACGCCCGCGAGCAGATGGCCTATGCCCAGTTCCTGGCCGGCATGGCGTTCAACAACGCAAGCCTGGGTTATGTGCACGCCATGGCCCACCAGCTGGGGGGCTTTTATGACCTGCCCCACGGTGTCTGCAACGCCGTGCTGCTGCCCCACGTTCAGGCCTACAACGCCCTGGTGAGTGCCGCCCGCCTGAAGGATGTGGCGCGCCATATGGGGGTGGATGTGAGCACCATGAACGATGAACAGGGCGCAGCTGCGGCGATTGCCGCCATCAAGCAGCTGGCGCTGGAGCAGCTCGGCGTCAAGGCCGATGATTTCGACGTGCTGGCCAGCAACGCCCTGAAAGATGCCTGTGGCTTCACCAACCCGAAACAGGCGAGCCACGAAGAGATAGTCGCCATCTTCCGCGCCGCCATGTAAACCGCATTGCCAACGGATAGGAAAAGGGGCCTGATCTGGCCCCTCTTTTCACACTATTTCGTCAGCACCACATCGTTGATGGCGCTGGCCAATCGGGTCAGCACGGTGCGAATGTTGCCGCTGGTCGCCTTGTAGGCCTGCGAACGGTCGCTGGCACACTGCGCCACGAAGCGGGCATCCCCCTCGAATGCCACCGTATAGACCTGGATCCCCTTGCGTTTCATCTCCCGGCACAGCAGCAGTTGCTTGCGATCCCGCAGCGCCGCCTCGGGCCCCATGTGTTCGCCGTCCGAGAACAGCACCATGATCTTGCGGTTGTCCGCTTGACCGTAAGGGCGCGGCAGTTCGGCTGCCCCCCGGCCCCAGCGCCCCTGCCACAGGGGTGACAGCAGGCGCCAGCCCCACATCACGCCCTCAGCCGTATTGGTGTTGAAGGCGGCGTAGAGAGTATCGAGCGCCTGGCGATACTCGGCCCGGGTCGACAGATGTGCCTGAATGGGGCTCACCCCACAGTCGGCATCATCGAAGATGCCGAGCTTGTCACGCCGGTTCTCCAGGTAACGCTCCAGGGGGTTCTCCCTCGGGGCGAATGCCCGCAGGGGAGTGCCATCTTCATACTGCTTGATGGCTGGCGGCTTGGTGCTGTAGTACAACCTGGGTTGCGTCTCGCCAACGGGAGCCTGCTCCAGCTTGCGGATCCAGCCCGGGGTGAGTTCCGCCAGCCGGTCTATGCCGTCCACATGCTCAGGCAAGCGGGCACAGAAGGCCTGGCGCTGGCGCCCCGGTACGTCACGGGTCAGCAAATTGCTCCAGCCTCGCTCATGGGCCAGCGTCTGCAACCCGAAGGGAAATGCCAGGCTCTCTGGATGAAACAGTTCCGGATGATCCCCGATATTGACCAGTCCGGTGGCGGGGATGATGCTGACGACCCTGTCCTGATTGCGCCGCTCGCGGCCAAACAGCACCTCGCCAAACTCTGTCAGCCCCTGCTTGATCGCTTTCATCGGCGCCCCGGACATGGAGTTGGACACATCCAGCACCAGGGCAATTTCAATACGGGTACGGGCACTGCTGGCACGGGCCGCTGCCGCCAGCGGCATGTCGCCCCCTTCGCCAATGGCCGAGAGATCCATCAGTGCGGGCACATGCCCCTGCAGAATAACCCGGGCTCCCTGTTCGCTCTGGCTCAAGCTGGGGGGGGCCACCTGCAAGGGGCGGCCCGCCAGATTGGCCTGCACCAGAGCGACGGCATCCTCAGCGGCAGTATCACTGTCGGCGGCAGAGTAAAGCACCGCATCGGCGGCGGCGCTGAGCAGGCTCTGGCCGCTGTAGCCACGGACCAGTTCGATGACAACGCCGGTCAGCGCCAGCACGCCTGTCAACATAAGGGCAAAGGCGGGAGAGAGCCCGCCCCCCTGGCGCAAGGGCAGTCCCATTCAATGGATCTCCTGAATAAAGTGGGTGACCAGGGTGCGGCCCGCCCAGAACCGGCTGAACATGCCGCCCTCCCCCTGCCCGAGGCGATAGCAGAGGGTCACCCGCATCAAGGTGCCCACCCGCAATTGCGGCCAGTTGCCCTGGCCGGCGCAGCCAGTGCCCTGCAGCAGGAGAACCAGTTCGCCATTGGCGCTGTTGTACTGCTCTATGGTCAGGGCGGCCTGCCCCTCTTGCAGAGCGGACAACTGGCCCTGCACAAAGCGCTGATAGAAGGCCAGCTGCGACACGGCGGCGGCGTTTTGCCCCGTCCCCTGCTGGGTCACTATCTGGGTCACGTTGTAGGCCACATTGTGCAGGCGCTGCTCGAGACGCAGCAGTTGCAGTGCCTCGCTGCCAAAACTGAGCAGGGCCAGCAAGACGGGAATGAACATCATTGCCTCTATGCTTATGCTGCCCCCCATGGCGCCAGGGCCCGACCCCAGGAGCCGGTGGCGACAGGAGCAGCGGCTCATCCTGCCCCTCCGGCCGGTAGCCGGTCTGTGAGCAGCAAGAGGGTGCTCTGATAGCTGAGCTCGCGAGCGTCAATCAGCCAGCTCGGGGTGAGCTGTAGACGGGGACGGACCCTGGCCGTTACCTCCAGCACGGGATCCGCAGGCAGGCGGATCTCGCTGGCAGGATCCGGGCTCCCCGCCTCCTGGCCCAGCATGGCCTCCAGCGACACATGGGGGGTGACGCTCACTGTCACGCCATCCAGCTCCCCTCGCCCCCGTTGTTGCAAGCGAAGGAGGATCCCGTCAGCCGACGGGATCCGCCCTGCCGCTGATTCGGCCTGCAGCTCACGGAGCACGGATCGCAAGCCATGCTCCAGAGTGCTGTATTGCAGATGCACCCGCAGCACATCCACCACCAGCAACAGCAGTGCCAGCAGCAGCGGCAATATGATCACCAGCTCTATGCTGGCCACACCGAGCTCGCGTCTCACGCCCCCGTCCCCCGCCCCAGTTGCGCCTTGAGCAGCCTGATGTCGTGCTCCAACTGGCTGGCGCTAAGAAAACGCGACAGTATGAGGCGAGCCTGGGGTTCATTGCCCTCCGCCAGCAGCAGCAGGACATAATTCATCTCCACCCTGGGTGGCAGGTTCTGGTAGTGCAGCAGCGGCTCGAATGCCTGACGGGCAGCCACCTTGTTGCCTTCCATCAGCCAGCCCAGGGCCAGGTTGGCGCGATAATCCGGTTCGTCGGGGGCCGCCGTCACCGCCACTTCAAACTGCTGGCGCCCCTTGCCAAAGGCCCCCTGCTGCAAGCTGGCCACCCCCAGGCCATTGCTGAGTCGCGCGCGCTCGTCCCGGTTCAGTCCGGCCAGTGCCAGTCCCTGCTGATAGGCCAGTGCAGCCTCGGCGCTCAGACCATCATCCAGCAGAAACTTGCCAAGATAGTGAGCGGCCTGAGCCCCCTGCTTGCCCCCCTTGTCCAGCAACTGCTGCAAGCCATCACGCGCCGCCTGCTTCTTGTCTTGCTGATAACGGGTACGGGCCAGCATCAGCTGCGCCTCCTCCAGGGTGGCATCGTCAGCCAGCAAGGCCTGATAGAGCCGCTCTGCCTTGTCATACTGGGCAGAATCGAACGCCGCCTTGGCCACCGCCATGCCATTGCTCTGGCTTTGCTGGCGGGTATTGCCGTGGTTGCTGCACGCTGCCAGCCCGAGCAGGGCCAGCAACAACAAGCAATTAAGTCGTGATCGCATTTCAAATCCTGTGGCCCGCTCAGCGCAGGCTGTTGATCAACAAATTGAGGGTGGGAGCAATGATCAGCACCAGCATGGGCAGCATGATGAGCGCCATCTGGATGAGGGTGATCTTGCCCGGCAAGGCGCCAGCCTGCTCCTCCAGCGCCAGCCGCCGCATCTGGCGGGCCTCCTGACTGATGGTGCGCATTGTCTCGGCCAGCGGCGAGCCGTACTGCTGGGCCATCTGCAAGGTGTTGGCGAGCCTGTCCAGCTCGGGCAAACCGGTGCGCCAGGCAAGCCGCGCCAGACAACTTGCCTGATCGCCGCGCATCTGGATCTCCGCATGGGTGCGCAGGAACTGGCGGGCCAGGCCCGGCTCCAGCGCTCCCAGATAGTGGCCCACCCGCAGCAGCGCCCGATCCAGCGCCAGCCCTGCCTCGACGCTGATCACCAGCAGGTCGATGGCATCGGGCACCACCTTCTGCTGTGCACTCTTCACCTTGCGGGCACGCCACTGCAGCCAGCGCTCGGGCACACCGGCCCCCACCACATAGGCCACCAGCACCCACATCAGGGTGAAACCGTCGGCGGGTGCCGCCAACAGACGCCACAGCAAGGCCGCCAGGGCCCCTCCCAGCCCACCCAATAACTTGGCCGCCCTGAGCCGGTCAAAGCCATGGCGGGAGAAGATCCCCGCCTGTGCCAGCAGCTGCTGCAAGCGGGCCTGCTCCCGGGCGCCGACCGGGTAACCGCGACCGCACCAGGCCAGCCAGTCCCGCGCCGCATCCCTGCGTTGACGGACAGGGCCATAGCGGTGGCTCTGGGCCTGCCACTGCTGTTGTTGCCGGTAACCGTGCCAGCCAACGACCGCAGCCGACGCGAGACAGGCCAGCGCCAATCCGAAAAGTTGCATGACAGTCATGGGCTACCCCTGCAGACGCGTGAGGCGGCGGATAAGCCAGAGCCCGACCGCCACGCTGATGGAGACATATCCCAATACCCACTGGCCGCTGGCCGTGGTCATCAGGTAGGTGAAGTGCTCCCGCCCGGTCGTGAACAGCACCAGCAAGATGATGACGGGGAGCGCTGCCAGCACCTTGGCGGCATTGCGACTCTCGGCCGTGATGGTCTGGATGCTGGCCGCCAGGGTCTGGCGGGCACGCAGTGTCTCCACCAGTTGCGCCAGCACCTCCGAGAGGCGGCCGCCCGTTTCCTGTTGCAGGCTGAGCACTATGGTCAAAAACTGAAACTCGGCCACCGCGACCCGGCTCGCCGCCTGTTGCATCACCTGCGCCACCGGCTGACCTACCTGCAACTCGTCGTGCATCTGACCAAACAACCGGGCCATCAGGCCGCGCTGCTGACAGGCCACCAGCTTGAAGATATCCGCCAATGGCGCCCCGACCCGCAGCGCCCGTATCATGCCGTCTATCACCTCGGGCAACTGGGTACGAAACCGCTCCAGCGCCCGCTGTTGCAGCTGCTGATAGACCACCAGCCCGAGGGAAAGCGCCCCGCCCACCGCCAGCAGCAGTGCCAGCCAGAACGGCATGCCATTGACCACCAGCAAGACGCAGGCAAGGGCCGCCCCCGCCGGGCCCTGCCAGGTCCAGCGGGTCAGCTGATCCTGGCCCACCATGGTCACCATCTGCTGATACCAGTAGGGCAGAGGCCGTGCCCCCTTGTGTTGCGCGGGCTGGCCATAGCGTTGGCACTGCTGCTGCCAGGCTTCGCGTCGGCTCTGCCATTGCCAGAGCAGCAGGCAGGCCAGTCCCCAGCCCAGACACACCAGAATGAGCGTGCTCATGACACCGGCTCCCCGGCACCCGCCATGCAGTCATGGAGTTCGGTCAGCAAACCCGCCTGACGGGCTTTCTCCTCGACTCCGGCCGAGAGGGGATGGGCGATAAAACGCCCCTGCAGCTTGCCGTGCAGCTCGGATTCCAACACGAAGCGAAACAGCGGCTGCATCCTGATCTGGCTCCCTTCCAGCGAGGTAATTTCACTGATGGCGGTAATGCGGCGCTGACCGTCACGCATCCGCTCCAGTTGCACCACCAGATCCACGGCGCTGGCGATCTGGGCCTGGATGATCTGCTCGGAGAGCCGCTCAGCCCCCATTTGCAACATGTTGGTCAGCCGCAACAGGGCATCTTCCGGGGTGTTGGCGTGCAGGGTGCAGAGGGAGCCGTCATGGCCGGTGTTCATCGCCTGCAACATGTCGAACGCCTCGGCGCCGCGCACCTCCCCCAGAATGATGCGATCCGGCCGCATCCGCAGGGCGTTGCGTACCAGGGCGCGTACGCTCACCTCTCCCTTGCCCTCGGCACTTTCGTTGCGGGTCTCCAGCGGCACCCAATGGGGCTGTTCGAGGGAAAGCTCGGCGGCATCCTCTATGGTGATGATCCGCTCGTCGTCGTTGATGTGCTTGCTCAGGGCGTTGAGCAAGGTGGTCTTGCCCGACCCCGTTCCCCCCGAGATGAGCACGTTGAAGCGGCTGCGCGCCGCCAGCCCCAAAAAGCGGGCCATGGCATCGGATAGGGCACCCTTCTCCACCAGATGGGCCAGGGTCAGGCGGCTGCTTGGGAATTTGCGGATGGAGATGGTGGTACCACACAGGGCGATGGGCGGCGCAATGACGTTGACCCGGCTGCCATCGGCCAGTCGGGCATCCACCATGGGGGTGGATTCATCCACCCGCCGCCCCACCGCATTGACGATCCGCTGCGCCACGTTGAACACATGCTGGCGGTCGCGAAAGCGCACCCTGGAGAGGGTCAACTTGCCGTGTCGCTCCACATAGACCTTGTCCGGGCCATTGACCAGAATGTCCGAGACTTCGGGGTCATCGAGCAGTGGTTGCAGCGGCCCCACGCCCACCATCTCGTCCACCAGCTGACGGGCAAGCAGGGTCAGCTCCTGACGGTTATAGGGCAGCATGCGGCGGGTCGAGAGCTGCGCCAGGGCACGGGTGACCCGCTCCAGCAGCGCATCACGCGGCAAGGTGGCGGCCACAGAGGGCTCCACCAGCTCGTAGAACGCCTCCCGCGCGGCATCAGACAGGGTGAGCAGTGCCCCTGGCACCGACGGCAGTCGGCTGTTGGCTTGTCCGAACATCAGCGCCGCCCTCGCCCTGTGACCTGAGCCCCCACCAGCTCACCCGCCAGCAAGGTCAGGGCGCGAGCCAGTTTGCTCTTTTGCTGGATGAGTGGCTGCCCGGCACGCTCGGCGCGCACAAAGGCACCGTGATCATAGGGCAGCACGGCGGCGTGGGGCTGACCACAGACGCGCTCCAGCTCCTGCGCCGGCACCCGCCCCTCCTTGCCACGGCAGTGGTTGCCCACCAGCAGGCGGCGTTGGGCCTGCCCGCCTTGCGGGCATTGCCCCAGCAGCCGCAGAGCCCCCAGACTGAAATCGTGCAGCCAGAGCACTACGTCCGCCTCTTGCAGCAAGGCACGCAGCCCATGGGTGCGCAGATCCGGCACATCGATAATGAGGGTGCTGTAGTGCTCCGCCATCACGTTGACAGCCGCCACCAGTTGCTCGGCACCGAGCACCAGCTCCTGCCCCTCGTCATAGAAGAGGAAGAGCCTTGGCCCAAGCTGATGGGAGGTGTGGGCCAGCAGGGTGCCATCGAGCCGATCGGTAGCCTGCCACCACTGTTCACCGGGGGGGGCATAGTCGCTGCCCAGCAAAATAGGGTGACGGCTGTGATGAAGGTTGAGATCCAGCAACGCAACCTGACGGTGATGCTGGTCGGCCAGCGCCATGGCCAGATTGGCAGCCACTGTGCTGGTGCCCACGCCACCGGCGGCGCCGACCACGCAGATCACCCGCCCCTTGCGCAGTGAGGTCACCAGCGGCACCCCCAGCAGACGTAGCAGGCCGGTACGCAGGGCATCGGGATCCAGCTGCGCCGGATAGTAATCATCCACCCCCACCGAAATAAGCCAGCGGAACAGGGTCACATCCCCCCTCTCCCCCAGCAGGACCAGCCGCATCTGGGGCGGGCAGCACTCGGCAAGGGCGGCCAGATCGGCCGCCAGCGTCTGCGGGGTTTCCACCTCCACCAGCAGGATATCGGGGGCCCCTTGCGCCAGGCAGTAGGCCCTGGCCTCGGCCAGGGAGCCCGGGATCTGTCGGGCGTCGACCTCGGCCAGCTGGGCCAGCACCAGGCCGACCCCGGCATGCAGGGCAGGCTGGCGGGTGACAGCCACCAGTTGTTTGGCTTGTTCACTCATGCACTACTCCCCTGTCGTCTGCTGTTTCTTGGCCGACTTGGCCTTGCCCTGATAGAGGCGCTGCACGGCACCGGCATCGAGGGCGCTGCCACTGCCGTCATAGCGGGCGCCGCGGGCCCAGTGCTCCCCATGACTCTGGGCGCGATACTGGTTGCGCAGTACCAGACAAGCGCCGGGAGATGCCAAAGATACGCCTCTGGCATAGCGGCAGGTGTCGGATTGCAAGGTGGCGTCAAGCTCGACCTCATACGCTTGCCGGGTCGCCGGGATGAAGGTGAGGCGGGTCTCCAGCGCCAGCCACTGGGCCAACTGCTGGCGCAGTGCTTCCGGAGCTGGCTCCCGGCTCCCGGGTTGCGGGCCCGTGATCGTCAGGTGCAGGGATCCGGCCTCCAGCCGGTTGGCCAGCGGGGCCAGTTGCCATTGCAGCTGTTGTTGCAGTTGCGAT
The DNA here is from genome assembly GCF_057318915.1 of Aeromonas sp. TS_SC_11. NCBI lineage: Bacteria > Pseudomonadati > Pseudomonadota > Gammaproteobacteria > Aeromonadales > Aeromonadaceae > Aeromonas > Aeromonas sp. TS_SC_11. Next base: position 2,655,555 of record NZ_CM170470.1, on the reverse strand, counting down.
GGGGCAACCCGGAACTGCAGCTGATCCTTGAGGGAGGCGGCAGGGGGTTGGGTGGTGCAGGCCATCAGCGGTAACGCCAGGGCCAGCAACAGTGTCTCTCTTAACATGGTCACTTCCCTCAATAGCTGTAGCCGTAGTTGCCAAACAGGCGAGTCGCTTGCGCGCCAGGTCGCTCGGTTGACCCCATATCGGTGAAGAACAGCCGCTCGAACCGGCTCGGCGCCCGATAGTGATCCAGCGGCGTCGACAGGGAGAGGGGATCGCTGGTGGGATGCACCAGACGGGCGGTGGCGATGATCACCAGCTCGCTCTCCTGGTTCTTGAAGCTGTTGCTGCCAAAGAAGGGGGCCAGCCCGGGGATCTCGCCGAGGAAGGGCAAGGCCTCGCTGCTCTGGTTGCGATGGGTACGCACCAGGCCCGCCAGGGCGAAGCTCTGGCCATCCGCCAGCTCTATGGTGGTGGTGGTGCGACGGGTTTCTATGCCCGGTACCACGACCCCGGCAATGGAGACGCTGTTCTCGCGGCTCAGGGTCGACACTTCGGGTGAAACCGTCAGGCTGATGCGGCTGTTGTCGAGCAAGGTGGGAGTCAGCTCCAGCGAGATGCCGAACTTCTTGAATTCGATCTCGGGCCCGTTATCCCCATTGCCCACCGGGAAGGGGAACTCGCCACCGGACATGAAGGTGGCGGCCTCACCGGATTTGGCCGTCAGGTTAGGCTCGGCCAGCACATTGACCAGGCTGTTCTCCACCAGTGCATCTATGATGGCGTTGATGTAGACCACATCCTTCTTGCCGCCCCAACTGCCCCGCTCAGCGGGTTTGGGAAAACGGTTGCCAGGCGAGACACCCAGCTGCAAGTACTCCCCCATGGCGCTCCAGCGCAATCCCAGCTGTTCACTGGTGGTGCGCTGCATCTCGACGATGCGCACCGATATGTTGATCTGATCCGAGCCCGCCAGACGCAACTGGTTGATGACGTTCGCATATTGCCCGCTGCCACCACCGGCGACCGCCGCCCCCTCATCCTGATTGCCACTCTGAGGCTGAGCGGGGGCGACTGGGCCAGAGGGGACGCCCTGAGGCTGAATGCCTTTGGCGAACGCCTCCACCATGGCCAGGATCTCGTGGGCTTGCAGTGGACTGGTTACCTCCCCCGCCACCACTATGGCGCCGCCAGACTCGCTGAAGGTGAGTCGGCTCTGGGGAAAGTGCTGCCTGGCCAGCTGCTTGAGGGGGGCAAGATCCGCCACCACCTGCACCCGGTAGTGACCCAGGGTGCGGCCATCCTGCGCGGTGACCACCAGATCGGTGCGGCCAACCTTGCGACCATAGATCAGCAATTGCTGATCGGAGGGGCTGTGTACCCGCACCAACTCCGAGTTGGCGACGAAGGCATCCAGCACGGGTTCATCGAAATTGAGCAGGGTGGACTGCTCGGGGGTGAGAGTCAGGCTCTCTGCCGCCACTGCCCATAACGGCAGCAGGGCGAGCACCATGGCGAGTGTTCGCAACATCGTGTCCTTTCTGGGTTGATTAAGGTTGGCGGTTACGGTCGTTGCCGTCGCCATAACTGATCCGGACTCCGTGACCCGGAATGGCCCTCGGGTTCTGGCCACTGGCCACCTGCTCGGCCCATATCAGGCTCCCTTCCGGCAGGGCAACAACCTTGCTGCCCGCAGGGGCACCCTGGACCGAGCGCAGCACCAGTGCCAGCTCTCCCAATCGATGGGCCAGCAACAGACGGGCTGCCGCCCGAGGGGCCAGCTCGAAGGTCACGGCCACTTGATCGAAGTTGTCCTGCGCCGCCGCAGTGCCGTTGAGCGCGGCGATATCGGTCACCTGGGCATCGATGGCCAGCAACTTGATGTCGGTCAGAATGATCTCCGCCGACTGGTTGCTGGTCACCTCGGCCCCTTGCGCATTGTGCTGACGGGCATGCTTGCTGGTGAGGATCACATCCACCCGGTTGCCGGGCCGGATCAGGCCATGGCTGGCCGCCTCCCGCCCCAGCGCCAGGGTCACAGCCCGCATCCCCGGCGCCATCATGGCGGAGAGATAGTGGCTCTGCTCCGGGCGCACCAGATCATCAGACGAGACAATCTGCCCAGACTCCAGGGTACGAGTGACCAGACTTCCCTTGAGTGCCTTGGTATCGGTAAAACCGAACAGGAAGAGCCCCGGCAGATTCATCTCCTCGGCGGCGGGCAGAGTTTGCCAGACCAGATCCTCGGGATGGATAAAGGAGCCGGCCTGTACCCTGTGGGCGGCCACCAGCACCTGGGCGACCCTGTCGGAAGCTGTCGATTCCGATGTCAGGTCTCGCGGTGGAACTGTCTTCTGCGGCGCAGGTTCAACCGGCCAGAAGGCAGCCAGCGTCGCCGCCAGCACCAGCAGTGCAGCGATAAGAGAGAAGAGTTTCTTCATAGGTGTGACTACATAAATAGAGGAGTGGTCAGACTCGCCGCCCACAAAATGGCGAATCCATAAGGCACAGTGACGGGCTCGGGAGATGGCCGGGAACGGGCGTAAGCCAGGCATACGAGGCTGAGCACGCCACCCGAGAGCGCCATCCAGATCAGCAACTCGGGCCAGCGTCCGGATGCACCATAGAGGCAGACCGCCAGCAACTTGCTGTCACCGGCCCCGCACCAGCCCCTGTGATAGGCAAACAGCCCCAGCAGCAGTGTCAGCAGGGCCAGGGTCAACGAAAGCGGATTGAACGGCAGCAGCCAAAGCGCCCAGAGTGCCAGTACCAGCACAGCCAGGTTGGGGATACGCCGCTCAAACAAGTCGCTGACCAGACACCAGCACGCCATCAATATGGCCAGCCACTGCCCGAGCGCTGTCACTTGCCCGCGGCATCCATGTTCAACCCCGCCACTATGGCGGTGAACTTCTCCTTCAAGGCCGTGATGAAGATCCCGTCCGAGCCGAAGATGGCGAGGATCCCGGCCGCCAGCCCTGCCGCCAGAATGCCGTATTCGATCGCCGTGGCGCCGGTGTCATCCTTCAGATAGTCCCCAAGGTAATCCCAAACTCGCATCTTCATTTTATTGTCCCTGTTTTTTATGCCTGAAATTAAACAGCGACAATATGATATTGAGATCACAAACGAGAATCAATATCATTATCATCAAATGAAATAATTCGCAGAGTGAATTTTCGTTTTTGACACTTTTAACAGCAAAAAAATCTGCACTAATCGTTCAACTCGCAAGAAGAGACTGGTTCAGCAGCTTATTCACCTATACAACAATAATGGAGTCGATCTTGTTCAGGACAACGCGACCCCTGATCCTGGCCCTCTGCTGCGCAACCTTGCTGGCATGCAAGGCCGAGCTGGGCACCCCGGATCAGGAAGGAAACAACGGCAACACCAGCGGTAATAACGGCAGCAGTCAAACCACACCTCCCCCCCCGGATCCCGTGACCCCGCCATCGGACAACAACACCGGGAGCAACGGCAGCGGCACGGGTTCGGGGAACAGCAGCGGAAGCGGCAACACAGGCAACACAGGCAACACAGGCAACACAGGCAACACAGGCAACACAGGCACTGTGACCCCGCCTACACCACCGGATCAACCGGACAAGGCACCAGATCCCGCCACCAAACCCACCAGCCTGGATCTGGCGGGTGCGCTCTCCATCACACACGAGCAGGGAGCCCAATTCGATATCCAGCTCTGTGCCGACAAGGTGTGCGTGACTCAGAGCGCCCTGGCCGACGGCAGCTTTGGGTTCAAACTCAAGCTGAGCCAGTGGCCTCAGGATAAACCACTGAGGTTGACCGCCAGCAACCGCCAGCAGAGTGCGCCTATCCTCAGCAGTCAGCTGCCCTCGCTGGAGCAACTGCTCAAGCAGGATCAGAATGGGGATGGCATCATCACCGAACAGGAGGCCCCCCATCTGCACCTCTCCCCCATGCTGCTGGCATACCAGAGCCTGACCACGGCACTGCAAAAACGGGAAGGCAGGCAGGATGTCACGGCGCTGCTGGTCAGCGATCCACAGCTCAATCACGGCATGGCCCGCGAACTGACCGCACTGCTGCAACTGGTACTCGATGGCGACATTCCCCTCCCTGTCAGCGAGATCACCCAGCTGGCCGAGCACCTGGTCGCCTACCAGCAGGTTCAGCCAGGTGCTGACCTGCAAGAAGGGCTGTTGAACTATGCCGTCCAGCAAGGGACGGCACTGCCTGTCGATACGGAGACCATGCTGGCTGCTGCGTTCAAAGCCATGGCGGCCCTCGACACCCGCACCCCGGCCTATCAGCTGCACACCACCTTCTACCCTCATCGACAACTGACCCTGCAGGGAATATTCCCTTCGCGGCTTGGTGAGCCGACCGTCATGGTGGAGATAGGCGCCAAGCCCAATCACGATGGCCTTAACCAGTACTACTTCAAACCGGAACGCCCAATACGGCCACAACAACTCCCCGTCAGGGCCCTGGATGGCCAGGTGCTTGACGGTCTGCCCGTCAAACAGGGCAACCAGTACAGCCTCACCCTCGCACTGCCGGACCTCAACAATACCTTCACCACTTGCAAACCTGGCGAGAGCGAGACCAGCGATGACCTGATGCAGGACACCCTCACCCTGGTGGTACAGGATGAGAAGAGCGAGGTGGAGTTGCGATCCGTACTCGGATCCCTGTGCGAACTGGTCAAGCGGGACGGCAACCGGGACGGCATCCTCACCGCCAGCGAATTCCCGCGCCTGCAAGTGGGCTATACCAGCACGGCCCAGCAAGCCCTGCTGCTCAAAACCACACTCAGTGCCAGCATGGGATCTTTCCTGGGCTGGCAAGCCTGGACCCTGGCGGAGCTGGATCAAAAACTCAAGGCACTGCCGAGGCATCAGGTTGAGCTGCTGGCAGCCATGGTTGCCCTGCAGGCCGAGGGGGAGCTCTGGCAGCAGCCCGTCAACCTGATCGAGGGCACTGATTTTCGCCAGCAACTGCTGAGCTGGCTGGAGATCAACATGGCCAATGAATATTCAACCGTGTCCCGCAACAATCAGATACCGGACCTGTTCAAACTGGAATCCGCCATCGCCGACAATAGCGGGCTGGGCCCCCTGTTGAATGCCAATCCAGACAAGAACATCTCCCACATCATCAAGGCGGCGGCCAGTCTTATCCGCAACTCGGAAAGCGATGCACTTCTCTATCCCGGTACCAACACACCGGGTAGCTGGGTCACCCCCTCCCCCAACAGCCCCCTATCCCCCGTCTGTCAGCGCGAGGTGTTGTCAGATCAAGTGATCGGCCTGGCCATTCTGGGCCAGGGCCGTGATCAGGATGGCAGCCACTGGGTCACCCTTGGCTGGCAACCTCAGGAGGGGGCGAGTCAGTATCGGATTGGCTGGGGGAAAACCCCGTTTGAGCATATTGAAAACGCCGAACAGCAAGGCATCAGCCAGCAGACTCGCATCACTCTCAAGGGTCTCCCTCGCTATCAGGACTACCAGATAAGAGTGATGAGCGAAGGCGGCACCATCAGCGCCCCCCTCCACTATCGGACGGGCCAGTTGCATGTGGCCGATACCCGCATCACCCACAGCATGGGAGACGATGACGGCAAGCGGGGACGGGATCTCGACAATCGCTGCGATCCCCTGAGCGGTCAGGCCGTCAACAGCAATCAGGATGGGGTGCTTGGCGCTCGCTACATCAAGCTGGACAGCCAGGGGCAACCCCTGCCACGGCAAGACCTCTCATACAAACAGTTGCCCTTCGCCTGCGTGGTTGATGCCTTGAGCGGACTGGTATGGGAAACCAAGGTGCAACACAAGGATGGGGAATCCTCCCTGCACGATGACAAGAGCCTGTTTGCCTATGACGATATCCAGAGCGACAACGCCTTCAACGGCAGCTGCTATGACCCGCAAAGTGGCACCCTGGCAAGTGATAGAAGCCGTTGCAACCTGAAACGTCAGGTCAATCAGGTCAATCAGAGCAAGCTGTGCGGCCTGGATAACTGGCGCGCCCCGAGCCAGCAGGAGTTCTACGGCATCATGACCCTGACCAAAGAGAACCCCATAGCGCTCGATACCCGTTATTTCCCGCTCTATTCCGGCCTGACATACACCTACGGCAAATGGAACGAGCTGGAAGGTATCTTTTATGGCTTCTGGACGGCAGATGTCATGCCAGTGAGTCGCCCGGTCGGCACCTGGAGCCAGGATGATGGCGGGCCGGATGCCTACAAGGTACGGCCAGGCTCTGACCTCAGAGGCAGTATTGCCCGCCAGTATCAACCCCATTACGTCATGCTGGTCAGCGATGGCTTCAAGGTCACAGGAGAATAAGATGCAGTGCTATTTCCCCCCCCTATTGCTGATCGCCACCCTGTTGCCGGTCACCAGCCAGGCCCGCGAGTGTCTGCCTGGCTATCAAGACGATCACAACCGTTTCGTCAGCGAGCAAGTCGACACGGCCGAGGGCAAGCTGAACGTGGTCAACGACAGAGCCACAGGTCTGCAGTGGCTCTATTGTCCCTATGGTCAGCACGCCAGTGCCGATGGCACCGGCTGCGAAGGCACACCCGCGTTTATTTCAACCCGCGCCAACGCTGAAGACAATCCCTTGATGGGCGTTATCAAACAGGCCAACGACCAGCTTGGTACACCCGCACAACCCTGGCGGGCCCCCGACATCAAGGAACTGTTTACCCTCTACAACAACCAGTGCCAGCCAGCCATTTATGCGGCACAAGGTTACCCTGCGACATCCCTCCAATCACAGATAGTGGCAGATAAAGAAACCCTGTGTGCTGACGCAGCGTCCAAGTGGGATAAGGTAACCGAGCAGTGGATCGAGGCTCCCGATGATGTCAAAGCTGCATGCCGCTCAGCTGAACAACAACTTTGGGCACTGACCAACATCGCCTTTGGTTCAGACAGCTCGGGGGGGGAAGGATACGACTTTCTGAACTTTGCCGGCAGCGGGGAAACCTTCAACGTTGGCGGAATAGGAATATCCAGTGTCATGCTGCGGCTGGTCCGTCTCATCCCCACCATTGAGGAGTGATCCCATCGGCCAGAGGGCCAGGCGCCCTCTGGCTATTTTTTCCATGGCTTTTACTTCCGCCAAGGGAGTAGGTATGATTCGGCCAGCGTAAAAGACTTGAATGGATGATCTGAACTCGATATGCGGATGAAACACCTGATTGCCGCGGCCCTGACCGCCCTCACCCTGTCCGGTTGCAGCCTGGTCTATCGCATCGATATTCCCCAGGGCAACTATGTGGAACAAAAACAGGTCGACAAACTGCGCCAGGGCATGACCCGCGAACAGGTCGAGTTCGTGCTGGGCTCCGCCATGCTGCGCGATGGCTTTGACCCGAACACCTGGTATTACCTCTATGAATTCCAGCCGGGGCGCGGCGAAAAAGAGCGCAAAGAGCTCACCGTGACCTTCGCCAACGACAAGCTGGCCACGGTCACCGGCGACTTCCCGTTACCAGCGGCCTTCCACACCCCGCTCTGATCGCATTCACAAAACCGGCCCAGCGCCGGTTTTGTTTTATCTCGTTCGCAAGGAGTGCTTGATGAGCCAGATCCTGATTGCCGGTGCCAGCGGACTGATCGGCACAGCCCTTGTCCGCCAACTCGATCCCGCTCACTCACTGACCCTGCTCTGTCGCAAGGCGGGTGCTCCCCAGCCCCGGCATCACTGGCTGCCAGCCGACTTCGAACAACTGGCGGATCTGGACCTGCCCTCCCCTGTCGATATCGCCTTCTGCTGCCTGGGCACCACCCGCAAGCAGGCAGGCTCTGACGACGCATTTCGTCGGGTCGACCACGATTATGTGCTGGCTTTTGCCAAGCTCGCTCGCCGCCACGGCTGTCAACGCCTCATCGTCGTCTCGAGTCTGGGAGCCAACCCACGCTCACCGACCCTCTATCCCCGCACCAAGGGGCAGATGGAACAGGCCTTGCTGGCACAATCCTGGCCACGGCTTGCCATAGTGCGCCCCGCCATGCTGCTCGGCAACCGCCAGCCACCGCGCCGTTCCGAGCAATTTTTTCAGGCACTCTATCCGCTGCTGCGTCCCCTGCTCATCGGCAAGCTGCGCCGCTGGCGCGCCATCGACGCCAGCCAGGTCGCCCACGCCATGATAGTGCTCAGCCAGCAGGAACATGGTATCGAGCTGGTGGAGAACGAGCGCCTGCTCGCCATGTAACCTCTTCGCCCTCTGGCGGGGACGATTTAAAGAACTCGCCAACCCGACAGCAGTGCGGTCGGCAAAAATCAAAAAGGCCGCCCAGGCGCCTTTTGTGATCACAGCGCTCGGCATCAGGCCGAGTCTGCATCCCCTCGCTTACGGTTGGTATTGGGCCGGCCGCCAGTCACCACATCGGCGCGCCCTTCTTCTTTGGCCTTCTCTGCCCGCTTCTTGCGCATCTCTTTCGGATCGGCAATGAGCGGACGGTAGATCTCGATGCGATCCCCGTCCTGCAGCAACTCGGAACCCTTGACCGGACGGCTGTAGATACCGAACTTGTTGACCGACAGGTCGATCTCTGGGTGCTTGGTCACGATGCCGGACTGCTCGATGGCAGCCAGCACGCTCGTCTCGGGGGCAACCCGGATGCGCAGCACCGTCTGGCGCTCAGGCAGGGCATACACCACCTCGATATTGAGTAAATCAGACACCGTACACCACCTTGGCGCGGTTGGAGAAAGCAAGCACCATGGAACCCACCAGATCGCGGAAAATCTGGCCAAATGCCAGCTCGATCAGCTTGGAGGTGAACTCAAAATCGAGGTCGAACTCGACCTTGCAGGCATCCACATCCAGCGGCGTAAAGGTCCACCAGCCGGCCAGTTTGCTAAAGGGGCCGTCCACCAGCTCCATTTTGATCTGCCGGTTGGCATCGAGCTGGTTGCGAGTGGTAAACGTCTTGGCAATTCCCGCCTTGGCCACATCCACCGAGGCCGTCATGTAGTCATTGCCGGTTTCGTGAACGCGGCTGCCGACACAACCGGGCAGAAACTCCGGATAAGCGTGAACATCATTGACCAGCCGGAACATTTGTTCGGCGCTGAACATCACCAGGGCACTGCGAGTAATACGGGGCATGGGTTTTCCTCATCCAATCGGGCCGATTTTATCACCTTGTCAGCTAAAATCACCGCCGAAACTGCTCACAATGCCGTCACTCAAGCGGTTGCGCGTTTTACCGCCGCCACCACCCACCGATAAATCACCTTCCAGGCCAACATCGCCACCGAAACTGCTCACAATGCCATCACTCAAGCAGTTGCGCGTTTTACCGCCGCCGCCACCCACCTCTAAATCACCGTCCCGGCCAAAATCACCACCGAAACTGCTCACAAAGCCGCCACTTGAGCGGTTGCGCGTTTTACAGCCGCCGCCACCCACGTATAATGCGCCTTCCTAATCATTGCCAAAGGCGCCCGTCATGAGCAAAAAGAACAGTAAAAACAAAGCCGGGTCCAGCACCATTGCACTCAACAGAACCGCCCGTCACGAGTACTTCATCGAAGAACGTGTGGAAGCCGGTCTGTCCCTGCAAGGGTGGGAAGTCAAATCCCTGCGGGCGGGCAAGGCCAATATCAGCGAAGCCTATGTCATCTTCATGCAAGGCGAAGCCTTCCTGTTCGGCTCCACCTTCTTGCCACTGAATGCCGCCTCCAGCCACGTGGTGTGTGACCCGACTCGCACCCGCAAACTCCTGCTGAGCCGCCATGAGCTCGACAAGCTGGAGAGCCTGACTGCCCGTCAGGGCTACACCATAGTGCCGCTGGCACTTTACTGGAAAGAGTGCTGGGTCAAGGTCGAGATCGGCCTGGTAAAAGGCAAGAAAGAACACGACAAGCGGGAAGACACCAAGGCCCGCGAATGGGATCGGGAGAAAGCCCGCATCATGAAGAACAAGCATCGCGGCTGATTGTGCGCCGCCAGCGCTTGCGCGGCGTCCAATAAACCAGCAATCGACCGGCCAAGGCCGGTCGATTGCTATCAACGCCTTGCCATGACAGGATTTTTGCGTACAATCGCTTTTGACAACTTGGGGCTGATTCTGGATTCGACAAGATTCACGAAACCCAAGGTGCATGCCGAGGTGCGGTAGGCCTCGTTAACAAACCGCAAAAAAATAGTCGCAAACGACGAAAACTACGCACTAGCAGCTTAATAACCTGCATAGAGCCCTTCTACCCTAGCTTGCCTGTGTCCTAGGGAATCGGAAGGTCATCCTTCACAGGATCGTGTGGAAGTCCTGCTCGGGGCGGAAGCATTAAAACCAATCGAGCTAGTCAATTCGTGGCGTGTCTCTCCGCAGCGGGTTGGCGAATGTAAAGAGTGACTAAGCATGTAGTACCGAGGATGTAGTAATTTTGGACGGGGGTTCAAATCCCCCCAGCTCCACCAAATACTGTTCCGACTCGGAACGAAGAAGTACAAAAACCCGCATAGCGTAAAGCTTTGCGGGTTTTTTGTTGTCCGATGCATTCCAAAGGTATTCACTGGCATCCAGCAAAATTGGTAACATCTATCGTAACACCTGCGTTTAACACCATTTTTAGGTGTTACTGTTGAGAGGATGCCATGAGCAAAGACAAGCTAACCGATTCCAAGTTGCGAGCAGCTAAACCAGCAGAAAAGGAATACAACCTTGGTGATGGTAGTGGGTTGAGCCTTAGAGTTAGGCCGGACGGGGTTAGACTCTGGTTATTCAACTACTACCGGCCTGTGGACAAGAAGCGAGCAAACATCAGCTTCGGGCCTTACCCTGATGTCTCATTGGCTGCGGCTAGACAAAAACGCAGTGATGCGCGTACCCTGCTGGCTCAGGGAGTGGATCCCAAGGTTTACCAGCAAGAGCAGACTGCCATCAAACAGACTGAGCAAGCTGCTAATGAAAACACTTTTGAGCGTATGGCTAAACAATGGTTGGAACTGAAACGACACGATGTGAGCGAAGCTTACGCCGCCGATTCGTGGCGTTCCCTTGAACTGTATGTTCTGCCGTTCATTGGGGCTATGCCTATCGACCAGATCCGAGCCCCAAAGGTGATCGAGTTACTGCGCCCCCTTGAAGCCGATGGCAAGCTTGAAACCGTACGTCGCTTATGCCAACGCATCAATGAGATCCTCGACTACAGCGTCAATCATGGTCTTCTCGATGCCAATCCCTGTGCAGCCGTCCGCAAGGTGTTCAAGAAACCAGCCAAAAAACACATGCCGACTCTCAAGCCAGACGAGCTGTCGTTATTGATGACCGATATTGCAAATGGACGGCTAGACCCCACCACCCGCCGCCAGATTGAATGGAGCCTTCATACACTCGTGCGCCCAGGTGAATCAGCGGGCACGCGTTGGGATGAGATCGACTTCGAGAACAAAGTATGGAACATCCCCGCTGAGCGTATGAAGATGGATCGCCCACATCGGATACCACTGACCCGTCAGGCTCTCGCACTGTTACAATACATGAAGCCAATCAGTGGTCACCGCCCATTTGTATTCCCAGGTCGGCGTGATCCACTTGGCCATGTCAACGAGCAAAGTGCTAATGCAGCACTGAAACGACTTGGTTATGGTGGGAGACTGGTGGCACACGGTCTGCGTTCACTAGGCAGTACCACGCTAAACGAGCAGGGCTTTAACCCAGATGCCATTGAAGCTGCCTTATCCCATGCCGACGAAAATGAGATCCGCCGAGCTTACAATCGTTCAGATTATTTCGAACAGCGCGTGAAGATGATGCAGTGGTGGAGTGATCATATTGAACAGGCTAGCCAAGGAAGCATTTCCATGGCCATCGGCAATAGAGGGCTACGAATGGTGGGTGAATAGGGGGAAATAAATTTCTCTATGTAAGAGGCCGATAATCTGTAGTGTTGAAGTCCAAATTTGATCTGACAGTTACCTGATTTCGGATACTAAACTGCCAGATCAGTCTTGTGGACCCCCTCCCCCAACCTCTCGCTCGCTGGGCTAAAGCTTGGGAAGGGCGTGGCTTGTGCTAACGCTATTGGTCCGTTTGCTATGCCCGAAATTACGTTCATCTCTTATTTTCGAACGCAATTTAAATAAATACCCGATCCTCACCAAGAAGATATAAAAATTCTCATTATGCAGCTCTGCATCTCGGCGATCAAATCGATACTCTGCGTCAGCAGGGAAATGCACCAAAGACGCATAATCAGGGTATGCAAGCCTCAATGCTCTGCACCAAGCTTTACGGATACGCGTCGCCATGTTATCCGCATCAAAATTAGAGTAATCACCAAGATAACCGTAGTCATCTCGGTTAAATAGTAGCACCACGTGATAATGAGGATACTGGCTTGTTACTTGCTCCTTTACCCAGATATAACCCAAGAAGAATCGTTTACCAGTCTGACCCTTACGGTGACGTAACGCCTGTATCTGGCTTTTTAGTGAAGCAAAAAAGCGCGTAATAACCTCTTCCTCTTCTACCTCCGGTGGAAAGCCTGTCGGCATGTCCGGATCATCCATAACTGGTATATGAGGGAAACGTAGATCAACGCGTACAGCAAACACTCGCGGATGTTTACTCAAAAAGCTGGCTATCACCTCCACGGATGTTTTCAGCTGCTCAAAGGATATTTCACCATACTTGGCCTCAGCCACAACTCGCAAGTTGTCTAGCTCGTTGCCTATTAAATAATATCCGCCATTTGATTTCATATACGGCCCTATGATTTACATGGAACACCCATGCCAATTGGTTAGATGCTCAGGTGACAGTACTCATCGTCATTAATGAGGACCGCTGCGTAAAACTTTACGGTCAACTGATACCTTGCTCTCTTATCAAACCACTAGGTTGATATACCAACCTGCATTTAGCACTCTGTGCTTTGCATATGCTGCGCTATGTCGATGTATACGGCTAATTGCTTGTATCTGACGTACAAGCCCGATGTGTATCTGATTGGCATACACTTCGTGTGTATATCACATGCTCTCGTTGGTATACCCTGTGATACACTCTGACGGTGTATCACTCTCATCCTCGATATATCTCCTACACCCTCTACCTTGTTATACACCTTGTGTGTATATATTACTATTACCGAACTTAGCGACCGTCTAAATCACTGGGGAATATGTGAATGTTTTAAATAAACCTCCACTAATACTGGTTGTTAAGGCAAGAAAGTTACTCTGAACTTAGCTTGTCCTCTGTTCTCTGGTTGGAGCCATAAAATCACTCAGATTATTGCAAAGTGACCGTTATAGATATAGCTAGAGCTAGAGCTAGCGCCTTATTTCCAGCTTAAATTCCGGGCACAATGCCATTATTATGGCTGATGTGGACGTGCCATGTTTTCCCTGTTTTATAAACTTGGACCTTCCCCTTCATCTGCAAGCGCTCCAGTGTTCGAGTCAGACGCTGACTATTCCGGAGTCGATTCGGGCCATGCTGGCGAATATAATTCTTAGGGATTGATTTGAAATTAAATCGGCAATGATTTTTATGCAGCCATTTCTCTAACTCCAGTTCATCCTCCATCTCTTCGGGCAACGTATCATCAGCCATCAGGTGAATAAATGAATCCAGATAGTAACTAGCCAACTGAATCGCCGCGTGCATAGTGTGCTCAGATATGACCACATTACCCGTTACAAACGCCTCCAGCACACCCGCAATTCTGGCCACATGTTCGAGCTGTTTGGAGGCATAGTCACGATATTCACGCAATGAGCCCGTTTGGCCGCACATCAGTTCAATCCGGTTGTACTCGGCATGCCACTTGGCTGCCGCCTCGGGTGACAGTGTCAGACAAGTACGCACAGCATCTTCTTCCCGACGTTGAAATGATTGATTCAAACGCTTCAGGACTCGCGCATGGAACCATTCCAAATGTTTGCCAGAAACGGGGGGCGGCAAAACTTGTTGCGGACCGTGGAGCCGCGCGCCAATGGTTGATGTCGGCTGGCACAGCAGTGTTCTGGCAAAGAAACCAGAGGCCCGTGCATGTCGTCCCTGGCGGTTGACATACTCCTTGAACAAGCCAGGTTGTACCATCAACATAGCCCCAAAGCGGGCATCTTCGATGCGATACGTATCGCCGGTTGCACGGTCCACTTCAATCGGCTGGGCGCTCCACAGCGAGTTCAAGAGCGGCGTATCGTGGAGCAGTTCGCCATTGAGGATGCTGCCGGCTTCATCCGAGAGCAGCACCAAAGAGGGCCAGCCTTTACCCAACGCCAGCTTTACCGCCGCTCGAGTTGCATCGCTGACCAGCAGTCGCTTGCGCTGTGGTGCCATCGGTTGACGCTCCAAACACTCTGCCAAGCGCTGTGCGCTCCCTGCCTTGGCCTCCCCTTTGCCTACCTCCCGCTCGAACGCCTTCTCCAATGCTTTTTGCTCGCTCTGCCACAGACGCATCGCGATATTGTAACGCTGCTTATCCTCCTGATACTGCGTCTCCAACACCCCTTCGAGGTCACGAACAGGCTTCATCAGCATCTTGTCTACCGTGGACTTGCGCTCCCCGGATTCAGCCAGCACCACCTGATACAACGACATTGGAATGCGCAATCCAGCCTTGGGAGAGACGTCATACAAGTCCTGACAGGATAGTGCCATCCCACCGAGCAGAGAAGAGGCAATCAAGTCCGCTGATGCCTGGGTTTCCTGCTGGACATAACGAATGATCTTTTGTAATTCCTCAGGCAGCACCCAGACTGGGAAAGCGGGCAAAGGCAAACGCAGTGGCTTTGCCTCAACTATCTGCAGAGGTATCTGCAAAGAAGTGATTTGCGGCGTGATGGGCGCTACAAGTTGAAGATAGTGGTCATAGTTCATCATGCTTGGTCCTTGTGTGCAGGGATCGGATTGGCTTGGGGGCGAGAATCAATCCAGGCCTGAACCGCGCGCAAGCTCCAGCCAACCGAGGCCGCGCCCAATCGGATTGCTCGGGGGAAGCTGGGGTCAAAACGAGGCGACTTCTCGTTCATCCAGTCGTAGAGGGTAGATGGACTCACACCGGTGGTCTTGCTCAGTTCCTTCATTCGCAAAATCCGGTCAATAAGCTCGTCATGAGAAATTACTTCTGATTTGTTAATTACTTTGCGCATCTGTGACTCCAGTCGCTGAGGGTTGAGCGGCACAATGTATAGAATCGTTATCAAATTAATGACGGCAGTTTTGCAGAGGCAAGAGCGGAATGTCTTTAAAGGAAGTTAAAACAATCGGTTATGATTTTTTTGTGGATCATCTGCTGTGGGCGTTCGATCTGTACGACGGCAATAGAAACGCTCGCTTAAAGGGAAAGCGGAGCTACAGCAGCAAACAGGATGTCTACGTAAACGAACTCCATGAGAAGCTCATGCAAACACTTTGCAACCAAAATCGCGACGTCCGCATATTGGTCAATGGTCTGTTGGACTTTAGCGAAGTGGCCGCCTCCTATTTACTCTCAAAACCCGTCATTGCGCCCTTAAGTAAAGAACAGATAAATCAGCGCTATGCCAAGCATATCCTGTGTCCACTACTGGTCGCTTACATGGAAATCTTCAGCGAGTTTCATGATGAAGCACCTGTCATACGACATCTGGATACTCTGCTTTCATCAATCAACGAACAGGGTGTGGCCCACGCAGCTCGCAAGATGCTGCTCTCTATCTTGGCAATCCCGGAATGTAACCATTATCGTGAAGAGCTGACGGAGTTTATCCGTGATATCCGACCGGACAGGACTCAGCGACGCGCGACTATTGAGCAAAAAATCCGCTTAGCCAAGATTACTTGCCGTGCTATCGAAAATCTGGACGAACAGCAAAAATGCGTACAACCACTCGCAGACTTCCAAGACGCCTATATCGCATGTATGGCTGCAATCTATTTTGATATCAAGACCGGCCTAGGTTGTCATTTCGCATGGCTACATCAAATCACGTCAATGAACAGGGTGGATTATTCTGACATTCGTGTTAATTCATTAAGCAGTAGCATAATAAAGTTTATTGCAACCCCAAAATATATCGATAACGCACTCCCCAAAGAAGCCAAAATGCACATCGATAATTTATGGAAAGTGGGCGTCAATAATATTCCACGGATAACAAATTCATACGTAATGAAAAACATTAATACAATGTTTTACTTACTAGGCTATGCTGCATGTTCGATGAAAAGGATAAAAGACCATAAAGAATCAGAACGTTTTTTTCTCCTTGTCGAAAACCAAGAGGACATGCGCTATCTGAAGCCTTACGCCATGATGCTACAGTTGTTATACTACGTAAAAAATGAGCAACTGCAAGAAGCGTTAGACTTATTGGATAGTGACGAGGCATGTTTGTTTGATGACGTGGCAGGCTCGCTTCCCTATTACGCTGCTGTTTTATTCTTGGGGTTAACCATCAAAACCAATTCCACCAAGCTAAAAAATGGTAATTTCAGCCCGTTGATTCAAATAATCATTAACACTCAAGAACTGTATGATGATATCCGGCTAGATTCTGCAGGCTTATTAAAAATGAAGTTTACATCATTCATTTCAAATACAGATGCTCATGCAATCCTGCGTAGCATAAAAGAGTATAATCATCTTGTATCAACGAACCTAAGCACGCCCAAAAATCGTGCTCATTTATCTATTGTTGACACATGGGATTGTGTGGATGCACAGCTAGATAAAATATCGACAAAATTAATTGGTATCTCGACAAGCAATAGGGTGAGTGTGATAACGTCACTGTTAACAAAAGCGGATAAAGAAAAAGTATTCATCACCTACCTTCCCAATTCAACCCTATATCACTGCGTGAGAGAGTTGGAGAACCTGCTCTCCTACCTTCCCATTTCGAGTGAACGCCACCCGCATACCCTGCAACTCCTTGAAGACATAGTGTACAGAAAAACGTTACTGATGGCACTCGACCCAGCGCAGTATGAACAAGATTCAGCACTCATACAGGTATAGTTTTCTGCTATTGCGCTATTCATAGCAAGAGTAGCGCAAAATATCACCTGTCACGCAGATTGACTTTGCGTAGTGACTGTGGTTTTCGTTTTTCATATCCACGTTCCATTCCCAATTATTTTCACACCTATATTGCCTAGTTGAATCTGCTCCCAATATAGGAAGTCAATATGACTCACTTAATTGACACAATGGCTTACACCGGCCAAACCCCCTGGCATGGCCTTGGCAATATATTGCCGCCACGGCAATCTTTGGATATCTGGCTACAGGCTGCCGGGATGGATTGGACTATCGAGCAGAGTGACGTAATGTTTAACGTCGCCTCCGATGCACTCCATATTCGCCCTTATTCAAACAGCAAAGTTTTGTACCGCTCTGATAATCTGGAGCCTCTATCCGTCGTCTCTCGCCGATATAATGTGGTACAGCCTCATGAGGTGCTGCATTTTTATCAAGATCTAGTAGAAGTGGGCGGCTTTGAGTTGGAAACTGCAGGTTCGCTCAAGGGCGGCCGCAAATTATGGGCGCTGGCAAAAACGGGGCAAGATATGAAATTGAAAGGTGGAGATAGGGTGAAATCATACCTGCTGCTCGCCACCAGTTGTGATGGTACGCTGTGCACCACAGCACAATTTACCTCGCTACGAGTTGTCTGTAATAACACCTTGCAAATAGCACTACGGGATAATACTGGTGCGATCAAGGTTCCCCACTCCACTCAATTTAATGCTGCTGCCGTCAAAGAGGCATTGGGCCTTGGTATGGCAAATTGGGATCGTTTCCAACAAGAGATGACATCGTTGAGCAATCGTCCGGTATCACCCGTGGAAGCCCTTAATTTCTTCGGTGAACTACTCAATGATCCGGCTGGCGATGATGAGAATATTATTCTCAGCCGTCCCGCCCAAAAACTGCACGAGCTGTATATGGGCGCAGGCATGGGCTCAGAGCTTGCCAGCTCCCGCAATACCGCCTGGGGGTTGGTTAATGCGGTCACCGAATACGTGGATCACCACCGCCGTGCTCGCAGCCAGGATCACCGGCTCGATTCCGCCTGGTTTGGTCAGGGGGCACAACTCAAATCCCAAGCCTTGAACCAAGCACTTACCCTGCTGCAGTAATCCCTCTTCCCTATCTAAACCGCATAACGACTTCACCCGGACTGGCGTAAGCCAATCCGGGCGTCGCCATTTATGCCGTCAACAAGGAGTCGTCATGAAAGCAAAAGCCAAATATGGCCAAGCCCTGCGGCTGGCCTCTACTACCCAGTTAACCCGCGAGCAGTGGCTCGCTATCCGCAAGCTCGGCATTGGTTCCTCCGATGCCGCCGTGGCAGTGGGGCTTTCCCCCTACAAATGTCCGCTCAGCCTGTGGCTGGAGAAAACCGGCCGCAAGGAGCCGGAGGATATCTCCCACAAAGAAGCTGTGCTGTGGGGCATCGAACTGGAACCTGTGCTGGCGCAGGTCTACGCCAAACGCACCGGCTACAAGGTGCGCCGGGTCAATGCAGTGCTGCAACACCCCGAGCAACCCTTCATGCTCGCCAACCTCGACCGAGAGGTGGTCGGCCATCCCGATGGGCCAGGCATTCTGGAGATCAAGACAGCCAGCTATCACAGCGCCCCCCAGTGGGAGGAAGGGGTGCCGGTGGCTTACCAGTGTCAGGTACTGCATCAACTAGCCGTTACCGGCCATGCCTGGGCAGAAGTGGCAGTGCTCATCGGCGGCCAGGATTTTCGGATTTACCGCATCGAGCGCGATGAGGAGAAGATCCAGGATCTCACCGAGCGGGAAGCACAGTTTTGGCAAATGGTGCAACAAGACCAACAGCCTGAGCCTGATGGATCCAGTGATGCCGCCAATGCCCTGAGCTGGCTCTTCCCCCGTGACGATGGCCAGACGGTGGATCTCTCCGATTCCCCCGAGTTCAACCAACTGTTTGGCGAACTGCTGCGCTTGCGTCAGCAAAAGGAAGCTGTCGAGCAGCAGGAGTCACAACTCAAGCAGCGGCTGCAAGCCACTTTGGGTGAAGCGACAGCCGGGCTATTTGCCGATGGCAAGATCACCTGGAAGCGCAGTAAAGACCGGCTGGCACCGGATCTGGATAAGCTCGGTCAGGATCATCCCGACTTGCTTACCCGTTACGTCAAACCGGTGCCTGGCGTGCGCCGTTTCACCATTCAACCCTTGAGGCAAACACCATGATCAAAGGACTGGCGATTACCCCGCCCGTGATCGGGCGGATCTGCATCGGCAAGCTGGTGCAAAAACAGGATAAGTGGGTACCGGAGAAGGACGACAGCTTCACCCTCACCACCCAGATACAGCAGAAGGGGGGATGGTTGCTCCATCCCCTGCATCAACACTACTCATCGCAAAAGAGTGGTCAAGGGCAGGAGCAGACCAAGATCCGCGCTATTCCAGTGCGGGTGCTGTTCAACGACAGCGACTTGAATCTACGGGCGGAATACACCGCCTTTGACCGGCAAACCGGCAGGCCGCTCTGTGTCGGGAATGGGGAGATGGCAAGACGCGTGGGGGCACAAGGCATGGAGGAGGTCAGCTGCCCAGGGCCTGAGCGCTGCGCCTTTGCTGGGCAACAGGGCTGCAAGCTGTACGGGCGACTGAACCTGTTTGTGGAGGGGCAAGGGGATGAGCTGGGCAGCTTCATCTTCCGCACCACCGGCTACAACTCGGTGCGCACTCTGGCGGCTCGGCTAAAGTACCTGGAGGCAGTGAGTGGGGGTCATACCCGCTATCTGCCGCTCACCCTGAGGCTGCGGGCCAAGAGCACGACCCAGTCCTACCGCACACCGGTCTACTACGTGGATTTGACCTTGCGGGAAGAGACTAACCTGACCGAGGCAGTCAGGCAGGCACTGGAGGCCGCCCAGCGCGACCAAGAGGCGGGGCTCGCCATCGACCAGATGGAGCAAGCCGCTCGCGAGCTGCTGCGTAACGGCCAGTTTGAGGATATCGATGAAGAGGTGCCGATGATGCTGGAGGAGTTCTATCCCGAAACCAACAGTGACGAGACGGCGAATGGTAACGTAGGGGCAGTGGCGACTGCCTCGCTTAACGCACCGCAAAGCCAAGCAACCAGAACGCCACAGAGGCCACAATCAAGAAGGAGTCCGCTCACCAATAAATTGGGGAAAGGGACCCCATCCCCTCCCCAGTGAATGGTGGATGATCAGCGAGGACGCGCCAACCGCTCCACCAACCGTTCTACCGTTTCCAGCAACAGGGTTCGGTCAGCATCATCGAGCCGGGCCAGTTGCTGGCTCAGCACAATGCCCTGCTCGGTCGGGCGGTTACTGGTCTCGCGCAGAAAGTCCGCCAGCTCACAACCAAACAGTTGAGCGAGCTCCGCCAGCCGCACCACGGTAGGCACCACAATCCCTCGCTCCATTCGAGAGACGGCCTCCATCCCGATATTGAGGTGTTCAGCCACATGCTCTTGCGTGAATCCGGCTTGAGTACGCTTGTGGCTAATCGCCTTGCCAACGCTCTTGGCTAACAGCTCAAGGTTGATATCTGTCATGGTTCCTCCAGTCAACCCGTATGGTTGACCATGGACCCATTGACGATAAGGACTCAAAAAGGCGAGTATCAACTAAGTTGGTTGTAATTGGTCGTAAATCGATGATCGCTACGCTGACCGACTCACCGACAACAAACATCAATCCTCGTTTGTGGCATCCCCTCCCATCTCGGGTAAAGCTCTTTTACGCGAGCGGTTAGGGCGACTGCCATTGTTACTATTACTCTGTTACATAAGGAAAAGTACATGGCTCGTTATCCCGTTATTGCCTCCCTCTTTTTTCTCGTCGTCACCATTTACTCACTCTGGACCGGTAGCTCCCCGCAGCTCGGGTTCTGGGGCCATATCTGGCACTTTGTCTTTGGCTCTCTGTTTACCTCACTTGGCCTGATGGGAGGGGAATTGTTCCGCCGCTTCACCCAACCAGACATGCTGTTTGCTGACGGCGCACAGGAGATGTTCAAGAAGAAGCTGTTTTGGAAAGTTGGCCCCCAGCTCATCGGGGGTGTGGTGGGCTACATCGCGGCAGGTGGCTTTTTACAAAATGTGTTGGGTTACTACGTTGGATAATTAAGGAGGATAGAAAATGAAAATTTTAGGTCTTTTGTTATTGTGTATCCCATTTCTGACATGGGCGTATGAGTCTGAAGAACAACCACCAAAGGTAACATTACCGACATGGGCGCTTGAGTCGGTTGGTTCTGAGCAACATTTCATACAATCCGCTGACGGTCTTTCTTTCACAATTATGTGCAGTGACCAACATGCTGCCAATGCGGAGTTAAATATTAGAGGAAATCGATATACCAATCTGGTTTTTAACATCAATGGAAAACCTTACTACAATCCGTTTAATTTTAATGATCCCTTGGTGGTCGAACAGTTTAAATGGTTTATGAAAGCATTAAGGAATGCGACTGCTGTTGAGATTGTGTATGGCATAGGGAAAAGCTACACCCTGTACATGTCTAATGCCAAGGAGGTCTTGCCCGACCCCGATGCCAAGAATTTCATTTGCAAGACAGATACCGCATTGACATTCCCTGATGACGAAAGCAACGCCACCCTGCCGCAAGAGGATGCGAAGGAGGGCGTTGCAACTGGACCGATTAGCTTTAACGTGTCTGTTGGCAAATTTGATAAAGACTATCGTCCAGTATCCGTTCAATCCATCGAGCTCGTCAGTTTAAATAACCATGTAAACGTCATCTCGGTAACGGGCAACCGTGGCCAATGTAGACTGGCTAAATACAGTGAAATTGAAGGTGTACCATCCCCCAAACTGCCTTTAGCCATGCAGTATGGTCAAAAGACGCAGTTCCCCATCGTAAGAGGGAGCGGTCACTGTGACAAAGTCTATGAGGTTTCGATTAATACCAATATTGGCAGTGTTACCTACAACATCGAATATGAATGATTGAATCCGACGATATCACGAGGAGGCTATTAGCCTCCTTTTTTCATTTCTGCAATTCACCCACCCGTGAAGGAGACACACCATGCCCCCCTGCATTCCCCCCGAATGCGAGCCGTTCGATCACCATGGCTTTTGGCACAAACTTTGGGCCTTTGCCAAACGGGCCGGTCGGCCCTTTATCGAGACCTGTCTGTTGCTCTACTACACCAGCCAGAAGGATGACCTACCGCTCTGGGCCAAACTGCTGATCTACAGTGCGCTGGCCTACTTTATCTCGCCGTTCGATGCGATCCCGGACGTGTTACCGATGGGGCTCACCGATGACATCGCGGTACTGAGTGCAGCACTCGCCAGCATTACCGCCTTTATTGATGAGCAGATCCGAGCCCGTACAGCCAGAAAAATGCGCGAGCTGTTCGGCCAAGATTAAACCCCACAAGGAGTACATCATGACTATTCTCTTTTTCCGGGACGGCTTTGCCCTGCCCGTTGACCAAGCATTGCTGGTTCTGCTCGACCAGGAAATAGCTAAAACCGAGCTCAATATTGAGCGCTTAACCCAACTGACCTTCAACTTTCGCAATCCCGGCTACAGCGCCGAGCAAGGCGGCGTGCACCCGGTCGAGATCCGCCTGATCCGTGGGCTCGATGGCTGGCTATTCGATTACGTCACCGACTTCAGTTACCAGGGACTCGGCCTAGATGCCGAGCTCTGCAAGGAGCTCGATTTCAATTTTCTAGATGGTGAGCACACCATGCTGGGCTGGGGGCCTCTGCGGCTGGCCGAAGCGCGGGAATTGTTCGACATCTGGCAGAGCAACTTCATTGCCTACTGCCGGTTGGAGTGCTTCAGCGTCACAGTAGCAGGGGATTAGGAGGTCACGATGAGCCAAGAATTAGCGCTCTCCCACTACTCACGTCAGTGGCTGGGACAAGTCGCCACCAGCGCCAAGCTAACCCCCACCTGCAGTGGTCAGCGCTGGTTGCTACATCTGACCCCAGGAAGTCAACAAGCCAGCACCGTCACCTTGCAAGTGCGCTGGTCTGGTGTGCAGTGGCAACTGCTCTCCATCACCAATGCCGAGGACTGGCGCACCATGAGCCAGCCGAGAGATGAAATCTGTATCGACCCCAAGCGCCGCTATTTCTGGCGCTGCCAGGCAGGACCGGTCCCGCTCACCGAGCAGCCCCGTGTGCTCGCAAGCTTTCTGGCTGACCTGCAGCGCATCTGCATCCATCGCGGCTATGCCGTGGAGAGCGACCCCATCCTCGACAAGGAGACCGAAGATGATTAACGCCGTGATCGCCATCGAGCTGGAGGCTTACCTTGAGCACAATGGTCAGATTGAAGCAGTGCATGACCGAGGCCAACTGGTGGACGGTTATGCCCTCTACCTACGCTATGAAAACGAACGGGGAGACGCACTGGCGCAATGGCTGTGCGACCACCCGGATCACCACTGGCTAACCCAGTTAGGCACCATGCTCGCCACCAGTTACCGCGTTCCGTTGCACGACTACACCCCGCACACCTTGGCGGCCTGAACACAGCCAACCAAGCCTGTGGTCCCCCCCCATTCAGTAACCCATTAACCAACTACTTCGCCTACCCTGCCGCACCCCACGTGGTGGGGCGATGGCGTATGGAGCACCATCATGTTGCATCACAAACTGATCGCCGGGGAGATCCCCGGCACCTATCTCGTCACTGAGCTGATTAATGAAGAGGACCTGTTGACTATCGCCAACCAGATTGCCCGTCAGAAACTGGCCAAGGGCGTCGCGATTACAGACAAATACTTGGCACAACAGGCACTGCAAACCCTATTGCAGAGTAGGGAGCACGAAGTATTTGCCATGCTGTTTTTGGATAACCAGCATCGGATCCTGGGATATGAAGAACTGTTTCGCGGCACGCTCAGCAGTGCCTCCGTCTACCCACGGGAAGTTGTTAAACGTGCGTTGGCGCTCAATGCTGCAGCTCTGATGCTGGTGCATAACCACCCCTCCGGCCACCCGGAACCCAGTAGAGCGGATATCGAGATCACCCAACGATTGCAAAGCGCCTTGGCACTGGTGGATATCCGCACCCTGGATCATCTAGTTGTGGGCGGCGAAGGCATCGTGTCGCTGGCAGAGAGAGGAGTACTTGCCTAACGAATCAGGGCTCAGCCAAGCTATCCTTCGGCCTTGCTGAACCCTTTTCTTTTTATTTTTTCATGTGAGGCGCACCAATGATCCTAGATTGGCCCCTTGAATATCCAGATCCTATCTAACCACATCACCGCCTCACATCCATTATTAATCCACGCACCCGCGGAGGGCACGACAGTGAGGTACGCCACATCACCGGCTACCACGACGAGTTTCAATCCACGCGCCCACAGGGGGCGCGACCACTTGGCAACCTTGCCGCCAATTTTTTAGGCGGTTTCAATCCACGCGCCCGCGAGGGGCGCGACAAGGGCCGTGAGGCCGCTGCCAAAGAGCTGGCAAAGTTTCAATCCACGCGCCCGCGGGGGGCGCGACAAATGCTGAAACGACAACACGGCGGGCGGAATGTGTTTCAATCCACGCGCCCGCGGGGGGCGCGACGAGTACACATCAAGGCGCGTGTTTGCGTTGTCGTAGTTTCAATCCACGCGCCCGCGGGGGCGCGACACGCTACGAACTCTTGCGCTTCTTTGGACAGCTCGTTTCAATCCACGCGCCCGCGGGGGCGCGATGAATGGCGGCGTTGGCCTCACTGATGTCGGTTGTGTTTCAATCCACGCGCCCGCGGGGGCGCGACCCTCGTGCTCGCGTACCACCTTCGAACTTGTATGTTTCAATCCACGCGCCCGCGGGGGCGCGACGACGCAGCTGGTCGATGATCACTTCATCGGTAAAGTTTCAATCCACGCGCCCACGGGGGCGCGACGAAGAAGGCCAAATCACCCACCACGGACACCAAGTTTCAATCCACGCGCCCGCGGGGCGCGACGCCATCATGAACAAAAACCTGGATGCCCAGGTGATGTTTCAATCCACGCGCCCGCGGGGGCGCGACTTGCTGACCCAATGAACCACTGGATGATTTGCATGTTTCAATCCACGCGCCCGCGGGGGCGCGACGTGCCAGCGTTACTGCTACTCCTGGCGATCTGGAGTTTCAATCCACGCGCCCGCGGGGGCGCGACCAACCAGCGTCGCTGGGCCGACGCCGTGGCCATGTTTCAATCCACGCGCCCGCGGGGGCGCGACCGGCCAGCTCGTCCGCGCGTACAAGGCATAAGGGGTTTCAATCCACGCGCCCGCGGGGGCGCGACTGGGTGAGTTTGCCACCCTTACCCGCCTGATGCAGTTTCAATCCACGCGCCCGCGGGGGGGCGCGACGCCCTGATGTCGTTCAGCAGGCTCGCTGTGTCGATGTTTCAATCCACGCGCCCGCGGGGGGCGCGACGTGCTCCAGGATCTGCTCAGCCGTCTTGTCGGTGTTTCAATCCACGTGCCCGCGGGGGGCGCGACGGGGTATGCTACTTCATAGATGTCATCATCAGGGTTTCAATCCACGCGCCCGCGGGGGGCGCGACCAATGCGCCGCGAGGTGGCAGGCAGCATGTTCAAGTTTCAATCCACGCGCCCGCGGGGGGCGCGACCTGACTCAATGCGCCCTCGCAATGCAGCAGCAAGTTTCAATCCACGCGCCCGCGGGGGGCGCTACTGGAGAGGGATTCGACCGCCTCGCGAATAGCTGTGTTTCAATCCACGCGCCCGCGGGGGGCGCGACTCAGCCAGTCGGGTGATGACCCCGTGCAGCAGCGTTTCAATCCACGCGCCCGCGGGGGGCGCGACTTACACCCAGATGTTGCGGCCGGCGGTCTTGATGCGTTTCAATCCACGCGCCCGCGGGGGGCGCGACGACAATCTCACCCACATCAGCAGTCATCATCGAGTTTCAATCCACGCGCCCGCGGGGGGCGCGACGTGGCTGGAGTACCGCAAGGACAACAAGGACGAGTTTCAATCCACGCGCCCGCGGGGGGCGCGACTGTACTTATCAAGGTCAGCAATAGTTCGCTGAGAGTTTCAATCCACGCGCCCGCGGGGGGCGCGACGCTTCCTCGGATCCCCCATCTCTATCGAGGAAGTGTTTCAATCCACGCGCCCGCGGGGGGCGCGACCTCTGGGTTAAGGCGGCTGGCAAGATCAGGGATGTTTCAATCCACGCGCCCGCGGGGGGCGCGACCGTCTTCTTGCAAAGACAGAAACCGCCTATCGGAAAACGGTATTCTGCGCCAACCCATGTCAGTTGGATCACAGATAGGCGATCCCGAAAGGCTGCCTTTCAATATATCGCGATTTCTCAATTAGTTAAAAAATTGCTAATCTTCCGGATTTATAATGAGCACTAGCGGTTGGCGTTCAGATAATCAGGTCACTCTTGAAGATATCGAGGGTTCGTTTGGCACCATGATGCTCCACCTTGCTGCGCCACTCCTTTCCGAGACGATAAAAACGCAGGCTATCGACATCCGGATCATAGGTCTTTAACAGTTGATCCCGAAACCGCACCCACTGATCTGGTTCCACTTCGCATTCAAACACCGAGTACTGTACGCGCACACCATTGTCCAGACAGATTTTTGCCAGATGGCGCAGACGCCGAGGCCCGTCAGGATCTTCCAGAGAAACATCGTAGGTCACCAATATCATCATGGCTGTACTACCTCACCGATGAACATAGGGCGGATATTCCGCCAAATCACCGCGCAGATGTTGCGCAAGCAACATGGCCTGCACATGCGGCAGCAGGCCGACGGCTACTTTTTCACCCAAGAACGGATGGGTAACTTCTTCCTGCTTTCTGGCTTGCCAGCTCTGTAACAACAACCGCCGGGTATCTTCCTTCATGGCGACTCCGCCCAGCATATCGGTTGTAAAATCACCCACCTTGACCTGCTGACGATTGATCAGGGTCAACACCAATCGATCCACTATCGGCGCTCGAAACTCCTCCAGCAAGTCCAACGCCAAGCTATCCCTTCCCGGCCGTTCTTCGTGCAAGAACCCCACTTGTGGATCCAGACCCACGCCCTGCAGCGCGCCACTGATCTCTTTCGAAAGCACGGAATACATAAATGACAACATGGCATTGACGGGATCCTTGGGGGGACGCCGAGTCCGGCCATCAAAAACGAACCCTGTTTGCGAGTTGATCAGCTGACTGAATACCCCGAAATAATGACGGGCCGCCTCCCCTTCAAAACCAAGGATCCGCTCCGGATCGCTCTGGCTTTTCAACTCGGCCACGATCTGCCGTAACCGATGCGCCGCTGCAGAGACATCCGGATTTGAACCATATGTTCGAAGATGCCGTTGCAGCACTACCCGCGAGGAGTGCACCTTTGCCACGACAATGTTGCGGGCAATATGGTTTTCACGACTATCCACGCAATCCGCGCGGCGAAACTGGGCGCGCCGCAGCAAGACATTCCCGGTTTGTTTGCCCACCACCCGGGCCTGAAAACGGCCGAAGGCATCGTAAAACGCCAGCTGTGTGCCGTTTTCACCACAAAAACCCATCAACTGCGGCGACACCAGCACATTGCCAAAGCAAAAGATGTTACCCACCGAATGAATGGGTATCTGCAACAATTTTTTGCGTTGCCCCTCGACCGTCTGCTCCACCAGCAGCGTTTCCCGCTCCTTGTGCAGATAGGCGCCATCGCGAGTGATATAGAGGCTGTTTTGCAATTTTTTCACTCGTCGCCCTCCTGCATTGAGAATAGATCCGCTACGTAAGCCACTGAGCGATCCCTTGCCTGATATTCCGGCTGACACCACTCCCACAATGAACAGGCCTGGCAATGCTTGCCCGGCTTCACATGTGGGATCTCACCCGATTTCAGCAATAAGGCGACCTGCGCGATGACCTGATGCGTCCGCTCCCGCAGTACCGCATCCAGCACCACTTCTGTCCGATGCCGTATCTGCCAGTACCAGAGCGCACCCCGCTGTATAAACTGGCCGGTCATCTCCCCCAGACACAGCGCCTGGGCACACAACTGGATAGCATCGGCATCATGGCTCTTGGGTTTGCCACGCTTGTATTCCACAGGCAGCAGCTCCCCGCTGACCAGATCCTTTTCCAGCAGATCAAGCTTGCCGGTCAGACCAAGACGGAGGGCACTGACCAGTACCCCACGCTCATAACGCACGTCCTTGCGCGTCTCCGGCTCACCCTGATCTACACGCTGATGCAGCAACTGCCCCTGCGCTGTCAGCCAGTTTTCGGCCCAGACTTGACCGTTATGAATCAGGGCACATTGCCTTGGGCAAAACGCATAGTGCTGCAAAGCAGAAAGTGGGATCAGGCGGGGATCGTCCATTGTTTTCACCAAGTGACATCATCTGAAGCAATGACAATCAAAAGCCTTCGATAATTTCCGGTACCAAACCGTCAAGGGATTCGACTGATATGGTCCCATCGGCATTCACAACCAGAGATCGATGTACTTTAGCCGATGAGTATTGACCGGCTTTACAATTGTGTTTCCACCAAATCACCTTGACGACTTCCATGCTGCCCTCTGGCCGTGCAGATGATGCATCGTTCTCGAAAAGCCGGGGCAGCACAGACTTGAAGATGTCAGCATCCGCATCACTGAAGCCGGTTTTTTCGGCCAATTGAGGGTTGATACTGCCATAGCACTCATAAATGCTCATGCCATCAACGCGATGCTTCATGCCCATTGTGTCAGAACCACGCTTACTGCCATCACCTTCACCATTCACGCTCTTGGTGATCTGGGTGCTGGTGATACTGACCGGCTCCTTGCTGAAAGCTGACTGCACCGTCACCGGGCCCCGGACTGGTATAGAAACACCGCTGGCGTCAGCGTCTTTGCCAAAGGCAAAAACCTGACCGAAGGCGCGGACATCGAACCACTTGGCACAAGCCTTCTTGGCTGCATCGTCCTTCTTGGTTTTCTTCGGGTTCCAGTTGTCTTTACCCAAACCATTCAGACTGGACTCGGCGCGATTACGCAGACTGGTTTCGTCATCCGTTTTGCGATCATCCGATTGCACAAAGATGGATTGACCGGCCTCCTGCAGCCGATCACGCAACTTGCGTTTGATACAAACATCGGTGATCTCACCAAAGCCACCGTAATCGGTGCGCGGGCGATTGCCATTGAGCGGATCACCATTGGGATTGGCATTCTTCACGCGCAGAACCAGGGCGTAGTCGATCTTGTTTTGTAATGTGCTCATAGGTGGCTCCTTAGCCGGCTACGGTTTCTTCGGTGGATTGTTCTTCGGCACTGGCGGCATCGCCAGAGCGCAGCGCTTGCCGCTGGCAGTGATACCCCAGGAGAAATTCGCCAGTAAGTTGCGAGTCTTTGGTGAAGTCCTCACTCTGGAAAAGCCCCATTACTTCATCCAGCAATTTTTCCATGGCATACAAGAAACCCGCCCTTTTGGTACGCAAACGGGTCTTGTAGGATGAAAGTGACAGCTCTATCGTTTTCCATGTGGAATAGGGCCGGTCAGCAAAGCGCTGCATCAACCGCGCAGCCATGGTGTCACGCTTTTCACCAGCTACGAACAGCGCCCGGCTTTCAATATTTTCGGCCACAGCCAACAGGCGACCATAGAGATAATCGCGGGTAATTCGGTCTTGCTCTAGTGCCATTTGGTAATTCCTTTGTTTGTTATGCCCCCTGAAAAGCGCACAGGCGATACCCAAGCACTTTTCCCATTCCCAATGCTCTTTGAAACCAACCCGATTGCTGGCACGTCGTGTTGTCGTCTCAACGAGATCCCGCGGCAGTTGCGAACCATCAATAATGCAAGGTAACAGTCTCTCGACAGTGGCTTTGCTCAGCTTGTCATCCAGCCTGCGACCATAAGCCGCTTCGGCAATATCTCGTGGCGCGGGCGCGCCTATGAACCTCCTGTCCTTACCTAAATACTGTGGCCATGCGCTATTTGCATGCCAAGCCTCGATACGATTCAGGAATTCAGAGCCTTTCAACTCGCGGTAGAAGGTGATACCCATGCGTCCAGGTGTCGCTGAGTCAATGCCCATGACAACGATATCTGTACTGGGATCAAGCTTGGTGCCGTAGCCTGCTATTGCGCGCTTAAGCCGCAGAGCAAACGACTGGGCTGTGTCGGCATGGCCAGTGGCCGTTGAGGTTTCGGCAGGCTCAATACCGAAAAGATCCAGAATGCTGGCAAAAGGATCAGGTACAGGCTGCCCCGTCACGGCCCAGCTCACAATCACTTGCTCGCTATTGCGCGAACCTTGTCGTGGGATCAGCCAGCGCAACGCGTTGTGTGCTTTCTGTGTGACTTCAAATCCCACCGAAACGGCCTCATCTGCGCCGAGAAATCTGCCCCTAAATGTGTAGCCAGCCGTGTCGTTTGATGAAATCAGCTTGGCCTTGTCACCGCCATGCCTGAGTTTTGCGGGGTGCTGAACGGCCAGTGCCATTTCAGTACCGGCTGCCATGCAGTATCCCCGCGTGCTCTGCGTACTTTGGTAATGCTTGACCCAAGCAGAGATCAGTTCCGCATCTTCCCATGTGGCCGACACAGGATTGCCGATTTCTTCGACGCGCCAGCGAACAAAAGCATCTTCAGGCGTTTGCGTCGCCTGGATCACTTTAAAAATGGCAGGGGCAGCATCTTTGTCACCCTGCCAAGATTTCATCAGCATGCCATCAGAATGGATCGGAAGAACTCCTGCTGAAACCAGATCAGAAACCAAGGTTCCGCGTTCCAAATACTTAAGAACTGCTTTTAGCTTGGGATGGGAATATGGCGATGCTGCCCATGCCCGCAAATCCTTTAAGAGCGAAACGTGTGGCTCATCCGGTTTGGCCGCGAATCCGGAAGTGACCTTCCCGCCGAACCGTAGAAAATCCCCGGCGACATATTGCAGTTTGTCCGCGAAAGGGTGATTGACTGGCTTGGATCCAGCACGCCCACCAGACGACTCAGTACAAGGAATCATCGTGGTCGCAGATCCCTTGTCTATAACGGATGCCCTTCTGAAAACGCCGTCTTGATCCAGGACAACTTCGATTTGCACCTGTTGTGTGGTATGACAAATCGGCATCAAAGGTTCAGCACCCTCCGGCTCCCTACCTACGCAAGCATCGTAAGTTTCATACAGCTTCTGAATCCAGCTCATGCCTGCTTCTCCAGTTCAGCCCATTCCTCATCTGCCGCACGCACTGTTTCACTCAACCCGAAAGTCTTCACGCTCATCGCCCGCACGCGCTTTCTAACGGAACATTGCTCAGGCCGGTCGAAGCGGATCACTCCGTCACGCATCACGATACGGGCGAAGCGCGCATGGAGCGCATCACCACCGACTTCGTCGGGGTAGTCGAAACCATGAAACATCAGGCCCAGCGCCAACTCGCCAGCACTATCTAGTTCACTGGCTCCCGATCCAAATTCACAGGGTTCGACATAGCCCTGGCAGTCACGAGTGCCGAGGAAAATATCCTGCCGACCGCCGCGCTCCAGCATGCGTCGGGCGATGTTGTGGTGCTTGTGCTCGTTGCGGTCGGCTTCGAGTTCAGGGCGCGCTGTATTCCATTCGAAATGGGCGCGAACTTGATACTCCACATCGGCTAAAAAGGTGTAGATCGCCAGCGTATTCCCGCCACTGTACTCCTGCGGCTTAGTGCCCTTGGTCTGGGTGCGGATGCGCTTCATCACGCGCACTTCGTCGATGACCCAGACCAGCGTCGGCTTCCAGTAGATGGATTTACAGATGCCTTTCAGTGCTTCATACGTCGGCACCTGGTACGAAAACTTCTCGCCACCTACCTTGGTGAGCGGATCGGTGAACAGGGCATAACGCCCCCACACCCTGAATTCAATGCTGTTGCGATGCTCAGTCGACATAGAGCGCCTCCATCGTGGATACGGGTTCGGTTGAGATCCCGAACTGTGGGCTGTAATAACGAGGATCGAGGGTCAGGATACGAGCCTGTTTGTTGGGGTCGGCCGAATGAACGGCCCCAGCCTTCACGAGTTGCTCAAACACGTTGGGGAAGACGTTGACCGTAAATTGCTGAGCGCGGCGTAGCAGCGGCACATCCAATTCCACGTCAAAAGAGGCATGCAACTTCGCGATGATATCTGTGCCTTCCGGGCCATAGGGCACAACGACTCCTTGCGTTGGGGCGTCGATGGCCTTAAAGGCTTTGGTTGCCGCCATGAAAGACTGATTCAGCATACGTTCAGGCGTTTTTCCATATTTGCGACGGCAGTCGGCATCGGCTCCCGAGTTTTCAGCCAACAGGTTAGCGATGGTGTCATCACGCCCCAGCGCAGAGGCCGAGACACAGTAGTCCATTTCTTTCTGACGCTCGAAAAAGTAGTACTGATAGAAGTCGCTCAGTGCCACAGGCCCGAACAGGTTGTCGGCATAACGAGCGGGGACAACGGCATAGTCATCCAGCAGCCGCAATGCGACATCGCGCCCCTTGGCAATGTCCGGCAACCAGGTCAGTTTTTCGTCTTCGGGTCGAGGGTTGACGATATGGACAATGCCTGGCTCTGGCCGACCATTTCGATTGCAGCGGCCGGCCGCTTGCGCAATGGAATCCAGACCTGCGAGATAGCGGATGACCACACCAAAATCGACATCCACGCCCGCCTCGATCAGTTGCGTGCTGACGCACAGGGTCGGTAAGCCTTCCGCCAGACGAGCCCGAACGTTGGCAAGCTCATCCTTACGATGGGCCGGGCACATATCGGTGCTGAGATGGAAAGCCTGTCCCTGCTCTAGCTGCGTGTGGCAGAGCTCGAAGACTGCTTGCGCGGCACGCTTGGTATTAACGATGACAAGGCTGCTACCTGCACGCCTCAGCTCATCCAGCGCGAGCTGTGCTACCTCAGCTACGCTCCAGCCACCCGGTTTACGTTGGTCTCGCACATCGACGCGCTTCAGATCGGCAAAGAGCTTGTGCACATCCGGCATGATTTCGTGCTGCGCCACCAGCCGGATCGCGCCTTTTTCCGCAGCCACCTTGTGAAGCAATGGTTGCGTGGCGGTGCAAAGTACAACGGTGCTATTGCACTGTTCGGTAAGAAAGTTGATGGCGTTATTGAATAGGTGGGTGCATTTGATGGGCAGGGTCTGCACTTCATCGAAGATCAGCACCGTATTGGCGAGCTGGTGCATGCGCCGGGCGCCACGGGTTCCAGCCCCGAACAAGGTCTCCAGAAGTTGCACCATGGTGGTGTAAACCACGGGTGCGTCCCAGTTCTCACACAGGATCTTCTCGCGCCAAGTCTGTTGCTCAGGCGTGACGCTGCTGTGATGTTCCAGCACTATTTTCCCGTGATCTTCCGGTGCATCTGCAGGTTCAAGGATGTCACGGACGACTTGCGCATTCTGCTCGATGATCGATGTGAAGGGGATAACATAGATAATCCGATCAAGCTTGCGCTGTTGTGCGTGATGGAGCGCAAAACGCAGGCTGGCTAGCGTTTTGCCACCACCCGTTGGGACGGTCAGCGTATAGGTACCGCCGGGCCGTGTTGCGGCATCAAGGCAGTGCTGCGAAATGTCCCTACGCAAATGGTCGATAGGCCGTGTGGGTGACATGGCCGAGAGCTTGCGTTCCAGCCGAGCAATCAACGCTGGCCATTTGGCGTAGTCGCCGTTCGGGCGGAGCAGTTTGACTCGCTGGTGTTCGAAATCGGCGGTGTCTATCCGGTCTGCGTCGATCAGGCAACTGAACAGGTAGCGCACTGCCAGCCCGATTTGTTGGTGGGCGTTTCGGAGCTTCCCTTTGTGGGGCTCACGGTTTTTGGCAAAGATGTTGCCGATGCTGTTGCGCAGTTCTGTAAACAGTTCGGGCATACCCAGCAGTTCATCGATCCGCGCCATGATCTCGGTATCAGCGGCGCGACACACTTCATCCAGGTGTGTCTTTTCCTTAGCCTTGTTCATTCGACGGGAGAAGTTGTCTTCACCTTCCACATCCAAGCAATCAATCAGGCCGGAATGATGCGATGCCACGCAAAGGGCAAGCACTTGAGCAAAGAGGGACTCCAGCCCCCCCCTTTCGGACAAAGCTCGCCAAATGTACTGCGCTCCTGCGCTAGAGTGATCTACTTTGCCACGCTGGGCATCAGCATCCACATAGTCATCTTCGTCACAATTCACTAGACCAAGTGCGGATTGGATATAATCCTGAAACTCTTGGCTGTACTTGCCAATGTCATGCAATAACCCAATCAATTCACCTGCCAGAGCAATATTCAACTTCCCGGCAAATCCGGCAGCTAGTAACCCCACGCTCTGCAGATGTTCACCGACCAAATGCATTGAATTGTCACGCTTTCGGTAATGAGCCATCGCTGGTTTAACCGTCAGAGGATCCATTGACTGCCTCTTGTTAAAAAGGGATTGCTCGCTATGCATGGGATCCTCATGATCTACAAATAACTACTCGTTGCTGAAGCCGTTGATTAAAAAGAACAAGTTTCCAGTGAAGCCATCATACAGAGTATTTATTACATCCTAAACGGGTGTATAAATGCACATGTCGCATTTTGGAGCACATATGCCCGCCAACGAACTCACCTGGGATCAAACTCTGCGCTTTCGCCTGTTGGAGATCGTGTTGCAATGGGAAGGACGACTGACCACCAATCACCTGACAACCGCCTTCAATATCGGCCGCCAGCAAGCCTCGCGAGACATCAATCGCTATATGAGTGACTACGCCCCAGAGGGGCTGGTCTATGACCGACGCCTGAAAGGGTACAAACCTACCGCGCAATTTGTGCCCCGCTTTAGTGAAGGCAAGGTGGACGAATACCTGATGCTGCTGCACCGTGAAAAGCAGCACCAACGCCAACATGAAGCGGGGCTGTTGACCCTGCCGCTGATGGATTTGCGCTACGGCCATATCGAGATCCTGGATGTGCTCAATCGCCATATCGACCCCAAGATTGTGCGGGGTCTGGTGCAAGCGGCTCGCGGTCAGTTGCGGGTCGATGTCGATTACGTCTCCCTCAGCTCAGAGGAGCAGAGCGGCCGCAATATCGTGCCCCATACCCTGGTCTATGACGGGATCCGCTGGCACGTTCGCGCTTACTGCGAGAAGAAAGGGGGGTATCTGGATTTTGTGATGAGCCGGTTTCGTGGGGAACCTGAGCTACTGGATACCTCCCCTCACGGCCGGAATCAGGATCTTGAGTGGAACACCCAGGTCACTGCGGTGGTCATACCCAATCCAACCCTCAGCGCAGGACAACAGGCCATCATTGCCAGTGACTATGCCATGCCAGATGGCAAGATGCTGCTCAACCAGCGCATCCCTTTGATGCATTACGTGCTGGAGCGCATGCAGGTGAGCTATAACGGCGATCACGAACAGCATCCGCTGCTCTACCCGCTGGTGCTGGCAAACCGGGACGAGTTGGTAGCCAAGGGCTGCATCTTCAAGCTCCGAAGCCCGGATTTACGCGAGAGTTAAGGGACTTAGGGTGTTCCCAGAATAAAAACATGACTACAGGAAGGCTAGCCCCTTTTGTACCTACTTACTTGCTCAAGAAAATAGCTGCCCAGCTCACCCTTATTCTGGCTTGCTTCGCTTTCTGCGTTGGCCAAGTGACCGTTGCGCTCCTTCCATACGGCATATGCGGCGGCCTTCTCGACCTCGACCCGTTCTTGCTGCTCTTTCGGTAGGGCACACAGATTGTGACTCATACTGACCTCTTTGTTATCTATTGGCGCCATGGTACGCCATCACTGACATGCGGGACTTGCGCTGGTTCAAAGGTGGTGCGCTATAATGCCTGTATATAAACACAGGCATTGTTACCATGAAGCTGTTAACCCCAGCCCTATCACCCGCCGAGGTGACCATCCCGCTGTTCTTGCACCGCGCCTCTTGCGGCTTTCCCAGCCCAGCCAGCGACTATCTGGAAGGGAAGTTGGACCTCAACACCTACTGCGTGTCGCACCCTGCAGCAACCTTCTATCTGCGTGCCGAGGGGGAGAGCATGACCGGGGTCGGCATCTTTCCCGGCGACTTGTTGGTGGTCGATAAGAGCCTGACCCCGCGCCATGGTGATGTGGTGATCGCGCTGCTCGACGGCGGCTTCACCGTCAAGACCCTGCAGCTCACCCCCAGCGTGCGGCTGCTGCCCGCCAATCCGGCGTTTGCCCCTATCGAGCCTAGCTTGAGCGATGGGCTGGAGCTGTTCGGCGTAGTGACCCATGTGATTGGCAATCTGAGGCGGCGTGATGGCCATCGCGCTGGTTGATGTAAACAACTTCTACGCCAGCTGTGAGCGGCTGTTTCGCCCCGATCTGCGTGGACGGCCGATCGTGGTGCTCTCCAACAACGATGGATGCGTGGTGTCACGCAGCCCCGAGGCCAAGGCGATGGGCATCAAGATGGCCGGACCCTACTTCAAGATCCGCGAGCAGTTCGAAGCGCATGGCGGTGTGGCGTTCAGCTCCAACTACGCGCTCTATGGCGATATGTCGGGCCGGGTGATGAGCACGTTGGAGACCATGGCCCCTGAGCTGGAGGTCTACTCCATCGATGAAGCATTCCTGTCTCTGTCGGAGTCGTTTGCCGGGGATCTGACGGCCTATGGGCAACAGATCCGGCAGCGAGTCTGGCAGTGGACCGGCCTCACGGTCGGGGTTGGGATCGGCCCCACCAAGACCCTCGCCAAGCTGGCCAACTATGCCGCCAAGCAGTGGCCTGCCACTGGCGGCGTCGTGGATTTGCGTGACGAGCTGCGCCGCGCCCGGCTGATGGCCATCACCCCGGTGGATAAGGTGTGGGGTATCGGGCGGCGGTTGTCAGCCAAGTTAATGGCACAAGGCATCAACACGGTCGCCGACCTGGTCGCCAGCGATGCCAAAGGGTTGCGGGCCCAATACGGGGTGGTGGTCGAGCGGATCGTACAGGAGCTGCGTGGCCTGCCTTGCGCGGAGCTGACCGTTGAACCGGTGGCGAAGCAGCAGAT
The DNA here is from genome assembly GCF_057318915.1 of Aeromonas sp. TS_SC_11. NCBI lineage: Bacteria > Pseudomonadati > Pseudomonadota > Gammaproteobacteria > Aeromonadales > Aeromonadaceae > Aeromonas > Aeromonas sp. TS_SC_11. The sequence continues at coordinate 2,618,632 of NZ_CM170470.1, read as the reverse complement.
CCTCTCGAGCCGTTCCTTTGGTGAGCGCGTGACTGACCGTGGTGAAATGGCTCAAGCGTTGTCAGGCTTTATGGCTCGCGCTGCCGAGAAGCTGCGGGCCGAGGGGATGTGTTGCCAGCGGGTGCACCTGTTCGTGCGCACCAGCCCCTTCGATGAACGAGCCCCTTACTACAGCGAGCAGGCTGGCGTTCGGCTAGTTTGCCCTAGCGATGACACACGGTTGTTGCTGCAGCAAGTGAATGTGCTGCTACTACAGATTTGGCGCGACGGTTACCGCTATCAGAAAGGCGGAGTCATGCTGAGTGAGTTCACCCCCAAGGGGCAGCAACAGGCCGATCTGTTTGCCCCGTCCTCTGCTCAATCGGATGCGCTGATGGCAGTGATGGACCAGATCAAAGCCAAGGGATTGGGGCGCGTAGGGTTTGCCAGCCAAGGCACGGGATCAGCCGAGTGGATGATGCGACAAGAGCACCTGAGTCCTTGTTATACCACCCGCTGGCAGGACCTGCCGGTGGCAAAATAGTAAAGAGCAAGAATATTTGTTCAAATTAGAGCATCCCAATATCTACCGAGTGATAGGGAGCCTAGAGTCGATTTTTGCTAATCGGTATTTACAAAATGAGAAGTAGTGATAAGGGCAGGTATACAGCTACATACAAGCGACAGGATGCCGGTTCAAATCCCTTTCTAAGTCTGGCATAGCTATCAAGTACAAAACACTCTTCGAGTCAGGGTGGTTGACCAGACAGTAACACCTTTAGTAACACCACAAAGAAATGACAGATATGTTTTTAGTTAACAATCAAATGCTTATATATCAAGTTCAGACTCCCCCAGCACCACATTACAACTGAGAGTTTTCAGGAAGTTTTACTCCTCAAAATGTCTCATAAGCCTTTACAGGCAACAAAAGCAAGCACTTCCCATTAGGAAAGTTGGCTTGCTTTTTTTTTACTCAACAACTAGCATTTCTTTAAGCTGAGACTTTTGAGGAAGATATGTGCTAGTAACGAGACTATACATAGAACCATCTGGCCAGAGAAATATGCTTCTGCTTGATAGTGAGTCAGGAGTGCCCGACTACTGGTCTACGCTATATGTCACAAACTCTCTCCGCGCACGCCACCTTCGTCTAGGTACGATTGAAAAGCATCTACAAGCACTTCAATCACTCTTCATGTGGGCTGAGCTTAGAGGTATCAATCTCATAGACAAAATAGCCAGTGGTAAAGCCTTCAACATTAATGATACTGACTCACTTACCTCAATTTTGAAGTTACGTGCAGACGAACTACCAAAACTCATTTCCAGCTTCTATACAAGTACAAGCGAAATACATGTGAAAACGAGCCAGGCTCGAAACATCTGGAAAAAGTTTGATGCTATACCACGGCAGGTCACCCCCGCCAATTTCAACGATAAAATCAAGTACATTGGAAAGTACATTGAGTGGTTATCAAACATTCTCTCTGACTGCCATAGCAAAAGCATTACAAGAGAACAGATTCGCACCGTTGGTTATGAATTTAAAACCTCCTTAGGTGGTCAAAAGGTAGTAGTGCCTAAGGATAATTTCGGTGCATCAAAGTCTCTTGGAAATGCCGAGATTCAGCGAATTCTTAAGGTTGTAAATCCACTTTCACCTGAAAACCCATGGGATGGAGAGGCGACACGAATTCGTAACTTCACGATTATTTTGGTTTTACTTGATTCAGGCATGAGAAGTGGTGAGCTACTGAATTTGAAGATTACCGATGTGATTCGTGGTAAGACCAAACAATGTGGCTTACGTATAGTTCAACGGTCTGGCTCTATCAACGATCCTCGCAAGAAGCAAAGACTTCCCAAGACAGTTCAACGTGAAGTTCCCATCAGTGATACTGCATTTAAGGCTCTGAACCACTACATAACAGAGGTAAAGGCAAAAACACCAAATGGACAAAAAACAGAATACATTTTTGTCAGTCACAGTAACAGTAGCCAAGGAAAGCCATTACACAGCATTAATAGTATTACAGAGGATATACGTAAGGTTACATCGATTGATTTAACACCCCACGTATTTAGACATACTGCAACATGGAAGTATTGTGTTCGCATGAAAAAAGAAGGCAAAGAGTGGAACGATTTTGTAGAACTTCTCTTGCTCAAATTTGGATGGGCAAGTGAAAAATCACCAACTGTACGGCTCTATGCACGTAAATTTATTAAAGAAGAGCTTTTCGAGCGCCAAATAAAGCAGCAAGATGAATATGTACAGGAAGTATCAAACATATTTTCCTTGTTAAATAAGGAATAGCATGGTGAATAAACGTCTGGAAAATGGATACTCAATTCCGTCAAGAGAGCGTGAGACCTACACATCCAAGGATGGTTTTGAGTTTGATATTTACACTTCTCGATGGCAGTTAAGTGTAAATTCGTCTTTAAATATTGACTGGCTAGCTGATTTATTGCCTGATGCTCAAGAAGAGGCCCTTAGACGAACCTTTGCCTATCGAGCCACTCAATTGGCAGCATCCACCGTTTGTATATCAGTTCTAGACTTTAAAAGATTTTTAAGCACTTATGTTGACGCTGCTGATGGCATTTCTATTAATGTGATTTTAACTTTCTTTGCATCAGATGAACCAAAGCATATTAAATCAAATGTAAAAGTATTTCTTGAACGCTGTTTTATAGAGGGTTACGGAAATGCTTTTGAACCAGGAATGGAGAGTTATTTATCTGAGCTAGTTATAGGTGACCGTGGAAACAGATTCAACCATGAAAAGAGCGAAGATACTCGTGCTCTGACAGAATATGAACGAAAACAATTTATATACCAACTTGTCCGCGCTCATTTCACTGGTAAAATATGTGAAAGAACCTATTTAATATTAAAGCTCATATTCATAACTGGCAAGCGTGCAGAGCAATTGGCAAATACTAAGCTATGTGATTTCAAGAATGGATTTATAAACATAGATGGCACACCAAAGAAAGTTATACTATACAACTGTCCTGTTGCGAAGCAGAAATTTCAAACCTTCCGTGTAGAGTTCAACGAGATACCATTATCTTGGGAACTTGAATTTGATAAAGATATTTCAGCTGTTGCTGATAGGTCAATCACGTTAACTGAAAAATTATTAGGCCCTCTGACTTTAGAGCAAAAGAAACATGTTCCTTTATTCTGTATTGAAAGGCCCACTAAAGTATTACGAAGTGAAATCTCCCGACACAGCATCAATACAGTACTGGGTGGAAAAATTCTACACAATAGAGCAGGTGTCGAAGCAAGAATAAACTATGCTTTTGAAGATAATTCAATATTTTCCATTTCATCTGAACGTACAGGTAAGATACTTCATCTCACAGCAAGACGATTACGACACACTTACGCAACTAAGCAAGCAATATCTGGAGCATCTATTGCAGAGGTAGCAAACTCTCTAGACCATGCTAGCTACAAGGCAGCCATGGCTTACGTGAATGCACTACCCGTTTTGGCTATCAAGATTGGCGAACATCTAGAGAAAACTCTTTCGGCTTTAGCTAAACGATTTGATAAAAACCAAGTGATCTCTGTTGACACTGACAAGGTAATAAAACTCTACACAAAGCATAAGTCCCATGATGTTGGTCTATGTGGTAAAGAAGTCTTTTGTACCGAGGATTACCCTATAGCCTGTTATGAATGTGAACTGTTTATCCCAAGCCCATTTGGAAATCACAAAGCCGTACTCAATTATGTGGAGGATAGAATTAGAGAGGCGTGCGAATTTGGTGATTTTCGGGGAATTGAAAATTGGCGAACTATTCAGATAGCTGTTTTAGAACGCAAATTCATGGCAGATCAAGTACGGCTTAAAATGCTAAGTGAACTCCCTGAAATTAAGGGAATACAGTATGAAGGGGAAAAATAGAATGAATGTTATAGCCTATGTTAATAGGGAACAACTTGAAGGACGACAAGCAATAGAGCGACTCATCTCACACTATCGTAGGATGATGTCTGAACCAATAACTTGCCCATTTGATGCCTCCAAATCATGGGCATGGAACGAAAGTAGGTGGCACGGCGCGGGTCGATTCATAAAGCATGAATTTAAAGATGTTATCAAAAACCTGAATCCTGGCGAAGTGTATCTTATCTCCAAAGAATCACGAGAGCTCATTCAGTCTCTTATATTACATATGTACATCATGAAAGGCGGCATTTCAAGAACTGCTGTTAATTCTATACTTTCAGATTATCTTGCACTTGAACATGTTCTCAGAGAGCGTTCATTGAACAATGAAGCCGATTTCACAAGCATATCATTAATTGACCTCAATAATACTCTACAGAAGAATATGAGTTCTATTTTTGAAAGTCTAAAACTCATTGTAGAGTACTTTGGTTCATTAGGCATTATTAAATCCCAGAGTGTTCTACAATGGATAAATCCAAGATTAAAAGTACACAACAAGATATCGAGTGATAGCTACAAGGAAAAACTAATAGATGGAAACAGCCATAAGCTTCCTGATTACGAAGCAGTAATGGCAGTAGCAGATTACTTTCGTAATCAACCGTGGTTATCACATGGTGAAAATGCCTTTGAATTGGACAATGATTTCAAAAACGTCATAGTATCATCTTCTCTAACGATCTTGATGATGGTTCCTGCTCGTTCTCAAGATCTATTCGAACAACTTTCAGTTAATTGTCTTGTGACTGCAAAAGTAGATGACACCGTAGTTTATGGCATTACTTGGTATGCAAAAAAAACTGATATGGATCACTGGAAATTAGTCCCATCGACAGTAAATGGAGAGTTTGAACATGCCATCATTGAGGCTATTGAAAGAATTAAGTATGTAACAGAACCAGCCCGACAAGTATTTAAATCTTGGGATGAACAGTGTCCAGAATATGATCCATCAGCATACCAACATGCACTAAAAAATGGCTGGGTTCCAGCAGATTTTCCAATTTACTCAGAACAAAATAAAGTTCGTTATTCCGAAGCATTAATGGTAATGCTCAAGCATCAAACCCATCAGAGTAGAGATACCGTAGAAAATTGCGCAATAAAAATTAACAAATCCCATTTTAGAGATTGGTTGCGTTCTAAAGAAGTAAAAAGTGCTTCGTCAGGAGCAGATATATATATGCGTAGTTTTTTTGAAAGAATAGGTTACGAGCATCTCAACTTAAATCCAGATGACTATAATACACATGCATACCGACATATGGTCAACACAGCGGCAAGATTAGGTGGGATGGGAGAGTTTCAATTAAACTGGTGGAGCCACCGTCAAGAAATGGGATCTGTGTATGATCATCGAACAGCTGAACAAAAAAGAATAATGGTATCCACAGGCGGCAACTTTGAAGCAATGGAGCTAACACCACAACAGCGTCTTGATCGAATTAACCACCAGATACCTATGACACGGAAAAATCTTGGTCTCAAATTTGAATTAGTAGCTCAAGGTACAGGTGGATTCACTTTCAAAACACCGCTAGGTATGTGTACACACAATTACTGTGAATCACCCTGTATTAGAACATGTAACTGCATTGAGTGCCCTGAAAACCTTCACTGTAAGGGTGATAAGAGAACACTTAAAAGACTGATAGAGGAACTCAACGAAGTCAGCGATAAAATAGCCTTAGCTGCATCTGAATGCGATTCATTCGGACTGAAACGCTTGCAGATTCGTCATGAGATCATAGATGGATTGGTAAAAATATTAGGGGATGATTCGCCGCTCGAAGATGGTGCACTTGTTATGCTGGCTTACGAGCAAGCCCCAAAATCAGGGTTGATATATCAAGCACAAGAACTAGCAAAACAAATTGAGAACGGTAATAAGTTAACAACAATAAAACATACAGAAGCAATTAGGCACCTTGGTTTATCAAGAATACTACCAAAGCTTGAGGCCATAGAAAGCAAAAAAAATATCCTAGCTGAAATAAAGTTTAATGAATTTCTATCAGATTATAGTGAGGATGAAGAATGAGGTTGAAAGAAGAACACATAGATTACTTACTCCATTTGATTGACACTTGGAGTATAGAACAAGGAACTCTCTCAACACCTAAGCTACTTAATAGGCTAAAATCAAAATATGGTGACGCACCATCAGATAGAGCAATTCGAAATTTCCCACGAATAACTAACCGAATACAAGAACGAAAACTTGAACTGAAAACTGGCATTTCTGCATCGGCTAAAAAGCCTAGCTCACTAAGTCATGCAGCAAAACGTATCGAAGAATTGGAAAGTAAAATACGTCGATTAGAGCGAGAAAATAACGCATTGTTACATCGTTTTGTCTTATGGCAGAAGAATGCAACGGATCGCGGAATAAGCGAAGCTGAACTGAACAGAGCTTTACCTGTTAGCCAAGAGACAATCAATTCTCGGGGGCGATGAGTATGGCTAAATCAAATATTTCACGAGCAAAAGACATAGCAAATAGCATTCGTGTATGGATTGCAGAACGTGACACTAAGCTTGATTTTTATAACTGGATACAGACAGCGGGCCCTAAAGCATTCAAAGGTGTAAAGCGCAAAGAATTAGCACGACTCCTTGGTATCAGCACATCAACTCTTAATGTTAATGAAGCATCTGCTGAATTGAGGAACGCCGAGTATCGTTGGGTATCTGCCTACCACACAAGGAATGAAGCAGAAGCTCAAAATGTAAATGATAACCTACCTAGTAAAGTAGGTTATGTAAGACGTGCAAAATCTAAAATAAATAAGTTAGAAGACGATATTGCCGCACTGAAGATGGAGAACCGCCTGCTGCGGTCTCTTTTACAAAAATATGAAGCCGTTGATGAATTGCTACTAGATAAAGCACCTAAACCTCCAGAGGGTAATTGAATGGACCAACGTCATTAATTTTACAGTTCCAGTTATAACCTGACACAAGTGCCTTATTTACGCTACTTTCGAGCGCCCTTCCTTTGGTATCAAGTTGAAGCCGTTTGCAACATCGGAAGTAACCATAATAATTTAAAGTAATTCCTCATCACACCTTGCTAATTTGTTACTTGTCCAAAATTTGGCAATGAATTAATATGCATTTAGTTTTTAGAAATTGATTGTTTTGTTAATTTATTTTTTTGGCAATTTACCGCACGTATTCAAGGTATTTACTATGGAATTACAGACAAGGCTAGCTTTTATAGATACAAGTGCTTTTGAAAAGAAAAACTATCAATTTGGACAATATGCACTTGGTCGTCTTCAAGAACTAATTGAGGATGAGAAAATTCACTTGCTCATTACTGATGTGACAAGGAAAGAGATCGACTCTCATCTTAAACGAAAATCTGAAGAAGCAGCTTCTATGATAAGTAAGATGCAAAGAGATGGGATGTTCCTAAGAAACACTCCCGACCTTGACTGTCATGGAATCTTTACCAAGGTTAAAGGTGAGGATATTTATACTGTTGTCAGTAATAAATTTGATGATTTTGTCGAAAGTGGCTACGTTGAAACAATAAATGTAAGCATTGTTAACCCTCAACTTGTATTTGATGCTTACTTCAACAACCACCCACCTTTTGGCAAAGAGTCAAAAAAACACGAGTTTCCTGATGCATTTGCGCTAGAGGCTATTAAACAGGTGAGCTTGGCTAGAGGGAATGCAGTCTATATCGTTAGTGACGACGGCGATATGAAATCCTTCTGTGAGAAAGAGGATAACTTCATTCATCTTGAAAAAGTAGATGACCTAATTGACTTAATTGTTCGAAGCGACAAAGCGTACAAAGAGCCAGCCGAATTTGCTGATGAAGTTTTCGAACAACTCCTAGAACAAATCAAAGTGGATGCCCTGCAAGCTATAAAAGATGGCGAGTTCAACTATGAACATGCAGACCCTTTCGATGACATTATCAATTCTATAGAAATCAACTCACTAAATGTTGAAAAGAAAAGCTTGCAGAATGTCGATGCCGAGGGCGCAGAATACGAAGTAGAGTTTGAGGTGGTTGTTACGGCAGAGTACCAATTTTCAGATTATGACCGTTCACCTTGGGATCCTGAAGACAAGCAATATGTATTCATCTTGAGTAATGAGTCAATCGTAAAACACAAAGAAACATATACTGCTCACCTAACACTTGCCTATCCAGATGGATTGAAAGCTAACGCACACATTGAAGAGCTTTACTTCCAAGACACATATTTTGAACTGACTGATGGTGACTCAGAAGTCATTAGCTTCAAAGAACTAGATATTAATGGTGAATAACATGAAGCTGTATGTAATAGGTAATGGATTTGATGTTCATCATGGCCTTGACACTAGGTATACATCTTTTGGAATTTATCTCAAAAAAAACTACAGGGAAACTTATGAACTACTTCTCGACTATTACGGGTTTGCTGACTTAGACCCAGATTGTCCAACAATAATGTCAGACCCTTTATGGTCTGAATTTGAAACAAGTATGTCACTACTTGATACAGATTCTGTTTTGGAAGCAAACATGGATGCAATGCCAAACTATTCCTCTGATGACTTTAGAGACCGAGACAGATACACGCTTTTAATTGAAATGGAGAGAATACTTGGCCTTCTGACCACTGAACTGTATAAAGCATTCAACGAGTTCATTTTGGCTGTGCAGTTTCCTATGTTTGATCATGGCCGTTCAGTAAATATTAATAGGGACGCTCTCTACCTCACATTCAACTACACAGATACACTTTCTCAATACTACGCAGTCCCCGATGAGAACATATTATTTATTCACGGAAAAGCCAATACACATGTTGATGAGTTAATTCTCGGTCATGGTGTTGACCCTGATAACTTCAAAGAGAAACCTGCTGAACCACCATCAGGATTGAGTGATGAAGACTTAGAACGTTGGATGGATTATCAATCTGATCAATATGACTACTCATTCGATCTTGGTAAAAATGCTATTAATCAGTATTTCTCAGCCACTTTCAAGGGCACAGATCAGGTCATAAAAAACAATGAAGACTTCTTTGCAAAGCTCGGCAACATTGATGAAGTATATGTTCTCGGTCACTCATTAGCTGACGTAGATTTACCTTACTTCAAGAAGTTGGTTCAATCAGTCAGACCTGATGCTAAATGGGTTGTGACTTTTTATGACCCTAATGATGAGAAAAAACACGGTGACACTCTAAAAGGATTTGGAATAGCTAACGTTGTAGTTGTCAGAATGGAACAGATATAAGAAAAACCTGGAAAATTATTAACGATTGCGGTGAATTTCAATATTTCTTGTACAGATTTAGTCTAGCTATCACCTGACACCGGCCTCAAACCGGTGTCTTGTTTACGCTACTTTCGTGCGCCCTTCCTTTGGTATCAATTTCAGAGCCGTCTTCAACATACTGTGGGGTTTCCCTTGTATCATCCTTCCCTGATCGCTCCTACGCATCCTCTAAAGCCCAATGAGCTCGCCTGGGGAGTGGTCATATCTCTGAATCCGATTGAATCTTGATTAAGTTCAAAACAATCAAATGGAAGTGTATGATTTTTCATGAAAATGTTGTAGTAACTGATGTAGTGTACGCATCTACGTGGGCTGAATAAAATGATGCGCTTTTATACATAGATCCATTTGTAGGTAGGATAGAGATGGCAAGAATCCTGATGACCCGTGCTCTTGATGACAACGGCCATATCGTTGATGTCAAAGACGTTGTTAGTGGAAAAGGATGCAATTGCATATGCATCGGTTGTCAGGGCGCTGTCTGGGCAATGAAAGGGCCAATTAAAGCCCATTATTTTGCTCATGAGCCTAATTCAATCGAACAGAACTCCTGTACCTGGAAGCCAGAAACGGAAATACATATCCTAGCTAAAGAGGTTTTAGCAACTGACAGGCAGTTGCTACTGCCTATTGGAACTATAAACCCAATACATCAAAATATATCCTTTGATGAGATGGCATGTGAGGTTTATGAGGGTAGAGTAATCCCTGATGTAATTGGGTTCATCGAGGGAGAGAAGGTTCTCATCGAAGTTGCAGTTACGCACTTTTGTGATAGAGAGAAGATTAAAGAACTGAAGAAGGTGAATGCAACCTGCGTTGAACTTGACCTTAGTGGATTTCGTGTAAAAGGAGAGATAATCTCAAAAGATGAGATTAGAGATTACATAAAAAAATGCCCTAAAAAATGGGTGTCTGTAGCCCCTGTTGGCAACTTCTCCGAAATGATTTACTCCCATAATAGACAACAATTATTATCTTTACAGCATCAACATTCATCTTTGAGTGCAAAGCATCATGCAGAGGTTAAGAGGCTTAATGCAGAATACAACGCGATAAAAAATACGAGTCAATCTGAGCTAAGTGATATGCAGCGAGTAATTCAACAGTCTCGGCATGCAGAAGGCAAGGCTAACGCAATTTTAAAAAGATGGGAGAGAGTATTAAAAGAAAAAGAGTCGTCCATTTTAGAGGCACAGGAAAAGATAATCCTATTGGAAGACCAATACAGAAGCTTTGAAATGGAATTAAAAGGCCGTCTCTATTATATACAAGATGAAATTGATAAAAAGCAAGACTTACTAAACGACCTTCTCAATTTAGATGAGCTTAAGGCAGAATTTCATTCACAGGCTGATGATATAAATAGAACAATTAAAGCCAAAGAGGTTCGGCTTGATGCTGGAGAGGTAGAAATACGTAGGCGTTCAGCCTCCTTAGATCTGATACAGAGAAATTTAAATGATAGTCTCATTTCCATACAAGAACGAGAAGATGCTCTAACAGAAAGATCCAAAGACTTGGCAATCATCGTTGATCTTAAGTCAAGAGAACAGGCTCAAGTAATGTTTTCACAGTGGCTAAAAGAAAAATCAAATGAGATAAAAGCACTGGAGGAAAAAGAAAGGCAGGCCATTAGAGCAATTGATGATTTAAGGCGAAAATATGGTTCTTTCATAAAAATCCCATAATCTGTACAGATCTAGTTCTAACCTGACAACTGCGCTTGACCCCATCATCAACTGACAGCACTGCCTGGAATTGTTTGACCCCAAGAGCATGTGACATAGCGTACAAGTCCCATGGGACTGGCAACAATGTAGCGCTCCATGCGGCCACGTTGGCGACAAGCGGGAGAGCAGCGCGTATCCACGGTCAGCATTATCGTTGAAGATACTGCGATTCAGAGAGAGCTAACTGATAAAGCCAATAGAAAAGATCTTGATGAGTCCTCTTTGTTTATGGCATGATACTGTCATGGGTACTTCTGCACCCAGTTAGCCGACCTAGGCGAAGGTGTGTGACCAGCAGAGTGAAAGAAAATTCAATTAACCCTATTCTTCTATAGGGCGTATGTCGGCTAGCGCATCTAAATTTATGAAGGACAGGCGTATCATGAAACACCAAAACGATCACATCAAATTCCCTTCTGGTAATACCGTCGAATTTTGCCGTAAAAAAGCCAAAAAGCTCGTCAAGGAAAAGGGAATAAATCTAGCCCAAGCGTTAGACATCATTGCTGAACTCAATGGAATTTCTGGTGGGTGGCACAATGCCATGCAGCAGCTTAATAATAAGCTTCAGCCCTCTGCGGTAATATCACCTAAACTACCTGAGAAATTGGAAAAACTGTTTGAAAAGATTGGTGCAGCAATGCTTAAGCAGCCTGATCATGTTGAACAGTTGATTAGAGGTGCTGCAATGCCTAAGCTGCCTGCTAATGTTGAGCAGCTGATTAGAGATGCAGCAATGCCTAAGCTGCCTGATAATGTTGAGCAGCTGATTAGAGATGCAGCAATGCCTAAGCTGCCTGATCATGTTGAGCAGCTGATTAGAGGTGCTGCAATGCCTAAGCTGCCTGTTCATGTTGAGCAGCTGATTAGAGGTGCAGCAATGTCTAAGCTGCCTGATAATGTTGAGCAGCTGATTAGAGATGCTGCAATGCCTAAGCTGCCTGCTAATGTTGAACAGCTGATTAAAGATGCTGCAATGCCTAAGCTGCCTGATAATGTTGAGCAGCTGATTAGAGGTGCAGTAATGCCTAAGCTGCCTGATAATGTTGAGCCGCTGATTAGAGGTGCAGCAATGTCTAAGCTGCCTGATAATGTTGAGCAGCTGATTAGAGATGCTGCAATGCCTAAGCTGCCTGATAATGTTGAGCTGCTGATTAGAGATGCTGCAATGCCTAAGCTGCCTGATAATCTTGAGCAGCTGATTAGAGATGCTGCAATGCCTAAGCTGCCTGATAATGTTGAGCAGCTGCTTAAAACTGTTGATGCACTTATTCCACGTGAACTAAGGGAGTATCAAAAGACACTGAAGCAGTTCGAGGATGTAGTTAACAAGCAGTTCTCTGACTTGAGGGAATAAAACTTCATGTAATAGAGACTGTACAGATCTAGTTATCACCTGACACCGGCCTCAAACCGGTGTCTTGTTTACGCTACTTTGAGTGCGCACTTCCTTTCGTATCAATTTCAAGCCATCTTCAACATGCTGTAGGGGCCTCCCACCTGTGATGGTCAGCCAAGCTCCTCCGCTTCCCCTAAGGCACCATCAGTGGGCCTGGCTAGGGAGTAATCGAGGCATCCCTTTGCAACCAAGCAATCTGTTGAGTCAGCTATTGGCCCTATAGGTCTGATAGTTACGGCAGATTTCATCAAACCGTTGATGGCTGTATGTTGTGGTCACCCCCCCTGCACCATCTACCACTGCCTGTACAATTCATCGAAGCGCGTAGCCACCATGCGCACTTAATGATAGATTTGTTGCGGTTTTGGATGATGGTTAGTGAACTATGGACAAGCCCCATGATGCAAGTATGCAACTCCTTGCCAAAGCGAGAGAAATCATCAATGAGAGACCCTTTACCAGGGCGCATGCCATAGAGCTCGAAGAGATTCAGAGCATGGCTGTTGGTGAAGAAGCAGACCAGATCGAAGAGCTGTGGGCCTATGCGTATGCAATAGCCGATGAGGTCACCCTGAGGCATCTGTGCGATGAAGATGAATTTTCCTAGTCTCATCAGCACATACGTACCATCTTGCCATTTATTTTCGCATGACGAGAACTGAACAATCTGACTTAGATAGCACTTTCTGAATTATTCTTTCGAGAGGAATGGAAGATTCACCTCCACTTATCACGAGCACATCACTCTCTAATGATGAGATCAGCTTTAATACTTCTTTTTCGTGATAACCATTTATAATGTGAAACTCTGTCGCTATTGTTGCCAACTCAACTTTGATGTCTTCTTCTGGGGCGATAACATTTAATTGGCTTGATGCAATACTAATTTTTGATGGTTTAATCGAGTGATTTAACATAGACAACATCTGCTCTATACACCCTGAATTTTTAGCGTCAGGGTCTATCATAAGCATGTCATCAAATAATCTTTTCGCTCTGCTATTTACAAGTAAAAGTGAGCTTGAAGAATTGAGTATGTAACTGTAATGCTCATCATTTATAATTTTATTGAACCAAGAGCCCTCATCAGCAAACTGAATTATCAATCCATAATCATACTTATCCAGCTGGCGTTTTATTTCGGCATTGTAATCCCCAATCGACAATACCACATCAATATCTATCTCTTTTCCAAAAGAGGATGAAAATCGAAGCAACTCAGATTTCTCCCCTTCGATAAAATTATTTTTAATAATTGTTTCATCCTTGCTGCTTATCAGAAAGGGGGTAAAGTGTGGAATGATTTTTAGCATTGTTACCTTTGAATCATTTTCTTTAGCAAGCTCAATCACCTGTTGCAAAACTGACACAGGTACATCATTGATGTCTGAGCTCAACACAATTAGCATGCGCTTATAGAATAACATTCCACACTCCTTCACTATTGGCCCCTTCTATCTAAAGGGGCCAAACACTTTAATTAATGTTTTTAATTACTAATCACTGAACTCTTTTCTAAAGCTTAGGTCATCACCAAAGATTGACCAAGTAGTAATGAATAGGGCCGCAATGATAGGCCCTAATACAAATCCATTAAGACCAAATGCCACTATTCCTCCCAATGTTGAAAGAAGAACTAAATAATCTGGTATTTTAGTATCTCGACCAACGAGTATAGGTCTAAGAATGTTGTCAACAAGACCTATGACTAACGCGCCAAAAGTAGTCAGTATGACAGCATCCATTATATTACCAGAGGCAAAGAGATATATAGCTACAGGCCCCCAAATCAAACCAGAACCCACAACTGGGATCAACGAAAGTAGCGTCATCACAACACCCCATATAATAGGGCCCTGGATCCCAAGAGCTGCAAAGATTAAACCACCAAGAAAGCCTTGCAACGAGGCAACAGCAAAGTTCCCCTTCATCGTTGCCCTAGCTACCTCGGAGAATTTTTCAAGCATGAGTTTTTCTCTGTCATCGCCAAGAGGAAGAGCCTCGATAGCTTTCTGCACCAGATGCCGCCCATCCCGAATCATGAAAAATGCAATATATAGCATAATACAGATATCAAGTATGACTTTGAAGGCTCCTTGCCCAAGTACCAATGCATGTTGAGCGATAAATCTTGTGGCAAACACTGCTGCGTCAGTAAGTTGATTTCTTATATCTTCGTAATCGACACCGATAGAAACCATTAAGTCATGTAGCCTTGGGAAGGATACCTTAATGGTATCTAGATATTCACCAAAGTTAACACTCCCTTCTTGCATTGTTTTGTATAAGCTATTTATCTCCTTGCCAAATGACCATCCAATGAAAAGCAATGGAACAACCAATATAATTATACATATGAGAAGGGTTAGCAATGATGATGTATTTTTACCTAGCCTTGTTCTTGCAGAGATGAACTCTTTCACAGGCACAAACAGGACGCCTATAATGCAGGCCCAGAATACAGCTGAAAAGAAAGGTAAAATAACCCATATAAAGAAGCAGCTGACAATTATCAGTGTCAGAAGAAATGCCTTGTTTTCTAGTGATGTCGTCTTCATTTAGCCTCCATCTTCAAAGAAAGAATAGTATTAATACCACACCTAGGCACAATCTATACACAACAAACGGCAACATTCCTAGTTTTTCAATCACTTTCAAGAAATAATGGATGCATAGATAGGCTGATACAAAACTTACGCAAATTCCAATAAGCAACTCGATGACATCTATCTGAATGGAGCTGACAAAAAGCTGGTAGCTCAGATATATTCCTGCCAGTGTAATAATTGGAATAGAAAGGAGGAATGAAAACTTAGCGGAAGTTTGTCTGTCAAAGCCTAACATTAGCAACATTGTCATCGTTATACCAGAACGAGATGTTCCAGGTATTAACGCCACAGCCTGAGCAAGCCCGACCTTTAGGGCATCTTTATAATTTAGGCTATCTAATTTTCTTAAGAGGGACGATGTTCTATCTGCATACCAAAGCAACAATCCAAAGGTAATTGTAGTAATGGCTATTACAAGTGTACTTCGAGCTGCGCCAGCAACAATATCTTTCCCTAGGAAACCAAGTAATGTTGCAGGTATTGTAGCTAGAATCAAAAGCAATGCTATACGACCGTTTTCTGTCTTGTCGCCTCTGACATGTGATATTAAGCCATGAATAAGAGAGATAACATCTTTGCGGAAATATATGATTACGGCTGCTAACGTACCTACATGTACGGCAACATCAAATGCAAGACCTTGGTCATTCCATCCAAAAATCTTTGCTGGTAATATGAGATGGGCCGAGCTTGATATGGGAAGGAACTCTGTTAACCCTTGAACGAGGGCAAGAAAAACTGATTGAAAATAATCCATCGTAAATCCAAATAATGCTACAGGTTTAGTTAATCATTATAATATGCAATGATTAATTGTGTCTTGTCTTTTGTGAAAATTGCCTCAGCATGGCTGAGCTTAAATTACACCAACTCACTCAGAGTAAGGAGGTAACTTTAAGTTGGCAAGATACAATAGCATCCATCAGCAGTGGCTTTATTTCTATTTTTTCTCTTATGGATTGATGTATTGCTTTATTAAAGTCATCCGACTGCTTAATAGATAGCTTTTTTATGGTCTCATTAGAGTGATTCTTTAAAGTTTTCTCTATAGGCGAAAGACACTCTGGATAAGTTATTTCATTGAAGGCTTTATTAATTCCTGCCAAAATAGTAATGGTGCTATTAAGTTCATCTGGTTTATTAATAAGGTTCCAGATGTGTTCCTCCCAATATATAATATTGGCTGTTATGTATGTATACATCGCCTTTTCATTGCTTATATCTTTAGGCGAAATTAAGTCGCTTGTGATTCCATCAGCGCTAAGAGTGATTTCCTCCGAAACATGCTGTAGTCGGGGTATTTGTATAAAAAATAAAACGGCCATCATGAGCATGATGAATATTCCAACTTTAGCCATTTTTATCAATCCATCTTTTCATTGGGGTGTACTACCGTTCATTGTATATTCATGTTGCATGTATTCATTTCATTGAGGGTCATCCAGAAATCCTTTCCTATCGTAATTAAACGACCCTCTTTCTCTACTTACATCAAGTAAGCGTTAAAAGAGGGTCGCTGTTATAAACATAGCAGAAAATTTATAAAATCTAAACTAACTGACATTTATTGCTGAGTGATAGACATGCATTTATGAAGATGCAGCAGGTAACACCTTCTTTAAAATGTCGTTAAGAGTAACTACACCACACATATGCTGCTCCTCCATAACAACGGCAAACTGGACGCTCGATTTTCGCATGCGAGCTAATGACTCATAGACCGGTGTCTTGGCATCAAGAATGAATGCAGGGCGAGCAATTTCACTCGCAGGGCGATCATCGAGCTCTATCAAAGTGTCCCTTAAGTGTACGACTAATGGTGTTGACTCTGTAGGGCCTAAGAGAAGGATCCGCATATGACCAGACTTTTCGGCAGCATCACGAATATCTGCAACCGTGGCTCCGATTTTTACGTAGGTAGGAGCAGAAGTATCTGACAGTAGACTCTTTACCTGGACAGTACCCAGATCAATCAGGCTTGAGATTTGTTGTTGAACTTGTGGTGCTAGCGTTCCGGTACTAGCGGAATGCTCCACTAATTGACGAATGGTTGCTATGTCCTGGCCCCCTACAGCAGCAGTCTCCAGAGGCTCAACACCAGCAGCCCTTACAAGACGGTTTGCCAAGCTGTTCACCCAGCGCATCAAAGGCCGTAACGGCCAAATATAAGCCT
Organism: Aeromonas sp. TS_SC_11; assembly: GCF_057318915.1. NCBI lineage: Bacteria > Pseudomonadati > Pseudomonadota > Gammaproteobacteria > Aeromonadales > Aeromonadaceae > Aeromonas > Aeromonas sp. TS_SC_11. The sequence continues at coordinate 2,601,466 of NZ_CM170470.1, read as the reverse complement.
GGGCAACTATGCCAATAGCTAATGCGGATCTTTCTGGATGTGCGATTGCCCAAGATTTCGGAGCCATTTCACCTATGACCAAATGCAAAAAGGTGACAGCAAAAAGGGCTAGTGCAAAGGCGGCTCCTCCTGCGATCCACAAAGGCATTCCCCATGCGGAAAATAAGGGCTCAAGCCAATTATCGACAGCAGGTTTAGTGATAGCACCTAGCGCAAAAGTACAGAACGTAATACCCAATTGAGCGCCAGCAAGCATCAATGTCAAATCGTTCATACCACGCAAAGCCGCTCGTGCGGAGCTACTTTTTTCAGCAAGTTCCTCCAAGCGATGCCTACGAGCACCGAGAAGAGCAAATTCAATAATGACAAATAAGCCGCTTAGTACGATTAAAGCTACTGTGGCTAAAGTTACGAACAGTGGGTCGTTCATCGGACATCCTCATTCATTACTTCTTCGACCAACCGTACACGTACTTCCGTTGGGACATATCGTTCGACTTCTAAAACATCAACGATCAACTTCCTTTGAATAGGCTCTTCCGAAACCAACTCAGCAGGATCAACAGGCAATACGATAGTCACAGAGTCACCTTTAACAGGCAAGGCTCCGAGTTCTTCGATAAGCATACCCGCAATAGTTTCAACATCACTACGAGGTAGTTCATACCCAATCGCTCGTTCAACTTCATCTAGATGAACGTCACCATCCATTAGCCAGATGTTATCCCCGCTCGATGTTACAGGCTCACCAAGCTCAGCGTCATGTTCATCTGTAATCTCGCCTACGATCTCTTCCGCCAGGTCTTCCAGAGTAAGGACACCAGTAAAACCACCGTACTCATCAATGACACAAGCAAGCTGGTTATTGGTTCTAATCAATTGGCGGAGAGCATCCGGCAGTGGCATCAGCGTTGGGACAACAGAGGCATCCCTCATTACGGCGGAGACAGGGAGATCGCGCCCACCTTTGGATAGGCTCGAAAGTACATCGGCTAGATGAACAACGCCTACAGGCGTATCGTCATCAATAACTGGATAGCGAGTATGACCATGAGCCATAAGTTCACGAAGCTCACCCAGAGTTATTGATGGACTTAGCCAATCAACCTGGGAGCGGGGGATCATTGCATGCTCTACGTCACGTTGAGGGAAGTCTAGAATTCTATCCATCATCAGCGAGAGCTCGATAGGCAGATCTCCACTGTCACGAGAGTCCGCAATGATGCGGGGAAGGTCATCAGCTGACACACTGACATCCAGGTCATGTACAGGCTCAATACGCAGTGCTTTTAGCAATAGGTTGGCAGACTTGTCGAAGAAACCAATAAGCCAGCCAAATACCGTCAGATAAATAAGTGTTGATTTCGCTAATCCCCGAGCAAGTGGTTCAGAGTTAGCAATAGCGAGGTTCTTGGGAAAAAGTTCGCCAAAGATCATCTGAATAATCGTTGCAGCGACTAAAGCTAATATGGTGCCTATAGTCACACCGACCTCAGTCGATATACCTACTCCGCCGAGAATGGCCCCGAGTGACTTACCAATGAGTGGCTCTGCAACAAAACCAATGATGAGTCCTGTGACTGTGATCCCCAGCTGTGCTCCCGATAACATGAAGCTTGTACGCTTAGTAACGGCTAGAGCCCGCTTGGCAGCGAGGTCGCCTTCGGCAGCACGAGCAGCAAGCTTGGTGCGGTCAACAGCCATGTAGGCGAATTCTTGAGCAACGAAGTAACCATTAGCAGCGATGATTGCCAGGATGATCAATATCCCTAGCAGGAGGGAGAGGATTGGTTCTATCACCATGTCCTCCTCAGATAATTTAAGTTACATTTGATATTAAAGGAGGCTACAGACGATAGTTGACTGTTCACGGTAGGGTTAATGCATCCATGGTAGTTAAAAGTGCGTGATGTATATCAGTGTTGCGCTTACATCGTCAAGCGGTCGCATATGCTATTTTTTCATGTAACATATCGTAGAAAAAATCATAGATGTCGTGACCTTTACTCCATGTCACAAGTCCGTCCCCCCATAGCTGTTACGTCAGTGACTTAGCTGGTTAATCTCGTACTGCCAGAAGAGCATCATGAGGGATGAACTAAGCTTTTCGCTACCCCAAGGGAGCATAACTTACCAAGTTTGTTACTCAAGCAGACTGTTCAGGTCAAGTACCTATCGTCCGGTTTCACACACATTGGCCTGGCTTGCCAGTTTCTCTGTCACCCATGTACTGGCTTCATCGATTCTTAGAAAGCTTTTGACTACATGATGCTTGAGTGAAGGGATCCTACTTAACGAAATCGAGTATAAGGTTGTTGACGAGATAACATGGGCCTGACACACCAGCATGCTATTCCTCAACAATTGATGAAAGTTATCAGCTGCTTGAAGAGCATCTTCTGTGGCTCCAGCATAATTTCTTACATCAATCAGCAAGCCAAATGGATGAGTTTTAATGGGTTCAATGGTAGAAAGCATTTCTAAGATCCATGCATCCACTCCTTCCTTATTGAATGTACCGCTGAGCTCGCATGTAATCAGGCCATCACCATGGAGATCTATTGAGTATCTTCCGTGCTCGATTTTTATAGACATAATATCTCCAATTCTGGAAACACCACCTTCGGAGTTTTTCACCAAGCGATATCATTTACAAATGGGTCTGGAGGCTATCCGTCATACAGATAGCGATCAAACATTTTGGCTCGGTGGTTGCTGTTAAAACTCCTTGATCGCATGGTGTTATGGGAAGAGTTTGCTGTTCATAATCCATACAGATTCACTGCTCTATGATTTTTTCTATCATAATGGAGATATGACTTATGCCCAACATTAATCAGGAGCCTTTATATAGTATTACTGTACCAGCACCAATAAATATGGTGTGGGATGAATTTACGACCGAGAATGGTATTCGTAATTTCATGGCGCCAGTATGTCACGTTATTGCGCAACCTAATGGGCCTTTTGAGATTTTCTTTGAAAATCTAGGTGATAATAATGAGCAGAGTAGCAAAGGGAGCTATTTTTTATCTGTTATCCCATATAAGCTTTTAAGCTTTTCGTGGAGTTTTTCATCAAAATTCCCAAGCCTTAAAAATCAAAAGTTGCTGATATGTATTTATTTTAAATCGCAGGGAGATAAAACGGTAGTTTCATTTTCCCAAGAAGATGGTTTATCTAGTGATGATTGGGCAGATGGCTGCGAATTTTCCAGAAATTTATGGGAGAATGTTTTCCTACCCAGGCTTCAGCGCCGATTCACTCAGGGGCCCATAGACTGGATCTCTTACCATAAGTTGGCTGCTGACGAATATATATCCTAAGGATTAATAGATTCTTTTGCAGTAGATATTCAGCAGATATTTTGGACTAGCGACATGATCAACCGATAGTCTCGTTCAAAATCTGTAGCATCTTGGGACTGGATAAAAGGCAGTCATTGTGTGAATTGGGCAGCGGAAGGGTAACGATGCCATCGAATACCGCTTCGCTACAGCTTGGGAAATAACTTATCTGGCAAACTACGAACCACTTGGCCTCGCATTGACTCACCTGACGGAAGGGCAATTAGGTAGTCGAGTCTAACCTTCAATAGCTTATGACTGAGAACTCCAATCCCTCCCAATACAACATCGCGAACAGCTGCATAGGCTACGGGATTGAAGAGATCCAGAGGCCTATTAGGGCGGCAACACTGTCCAGTGTAACCACTTCTATTCAAGACATAGTGGCGTTGTTTTCTCCAATCATAACTGGTTGGTAAGGTAGGGGTCATAGCGATCCTGTCCCTGTTTTTCGCATCGAGTTGCTCTCTAAAGCTCATCTATGTTCCCAGTAAACCATCGACTCCAAATGGCGCCCCTTGGCGCGAGAGAAGGTGGGCGCTCAATGGATGGATGAGCCTCATGGAGTCCCTTCTCCTGGTTTGCTTGTCACAAAAAATTCACTTCTTCATGATCGTATTTTCATTTTATTAGCGAGCACGAACATGTACGCTTTCTGTAGGCGTGGTTTAACCATGTGGAGGCAACCATGAACAGAGAGAAAATTGAGGGACTGCTTATTTTGGCTAGCTCACTTTTTTCAGCTATGGTGGTCTACGAGCTTTTATAAAACTATTCAATGGTTCATTAAGTCGGCACATCATAAATGATGTGATGTGCCGTTGTTGATTGCATAGAAATTTTAGATAAGCGTAAAATCAATGATTTTTCAGTGTAATGAAAAAAAGCTATTTTTGAGGTCATCCCAACAACTGAGTGATCACCTGAGTAACAAGAGAGACGTTTCGGTTTTTTTCAGCATGTGTGTTGTCGTACTTCCCACAATGAACTGCCTGATCCGAGAGTGACCGTAAGCCCCCATCACGATAAGGTTGCACCCCATGTCGGCGGCATGCTGGCAAACCACTGACACCACCTCTCCTTGCAGCAGCGTTGATTCAACCCTGATGCCCGCACTTTTCAAGACCTGTTTGGCTTGTGCCAGCTGACGCTCGCGCTCCTCACTCGGCTCGGCGACCATCACCAAGTCACATTCAAGTCCCTTGAGCAGGGTGCTGCTTGCGATCAGCTCCAGCACCTTCTTGGCAGTCGGGCTGCCGTCATAGGCAAACAGGAAGCGGCTTGGGGCCTGAAAGCCCGGCTGCACCACCATGATGGGATTAGCTAGGGTACGGATGACGTTTTCGATATTGCTGCCAATCAGATCGTGGGCATGGGTCGAGCCCTGTTTGCCCATGATCAACATCCGCATGTTGGATGAGTGTTCCAGGATTGTCTCTACCAACTGGCCGTGGCGTTGCAGGGTATCGACCTCTGGCATCCCCAAGCCAGCAAGATAATCCTTACCGCTGTTGAGCAGCATCCGTCCCTGCTCATGGGCGAGGCGGCTGCGTTGATGATCCAGCTCGGCGAGCTCCTGGAGAAGAAGCTCGCGGCTGCCAAGACCAATATTGCCGGAGAGATCGCTGTGTCCTTCAAACTCGTTTTTTTCCAATACGTGCAGCAAGGTGACGGGTAACCCCGTATTGGCAGAGGCCCATGCCGCCGTATCACACACTGCTGTCATGGCTGGGGAGCCATCGATACAGGCAAAAATGTTTGTCATGATGAATTCCTTCTTGTCATCAGTGTCCAGCCAGCAGCTTTTCAACTTCTTCCGGTTTGTTGTGTACACCAAAGCGGTCAACGATAGTGGCACTCGCCTCGTTCAAACCAATCAGCTCAACCTCGGTGCCCTCACGGCGGAACTTGATGACCACCTTGTCCAGCGCAGTGACAGCGGTGATGTCCCAGAAGTGGGCGTGGGTGAGGTCGATCACCACTTTCTCTACCACCTCCTTGAAGTCGAATCCGGCAAAGAACTGCTCGGCACTGGCGAAGAACACCTGGCCCCGTACCTGATAAGTTCGCACCTCGCCACTGCGCTCACTGTCACTCTTGACCAGCATGAAGTGGGCAACCTTGTTGGCAAAGAACAGGGAGGCGAGCAGTACCCCGACAAATACCCCAAGCGCCAGGTTATGGGTAGCGACGACCACAGCAACTGTCGCGATCATCACGATATTGGTGGAGAGCGGGTGCTTTTTCAGATTGCGCAGTGAATCCCAAGAGAACGTGCCGATAGAGACCATGATCATCACGGCTACCAGGGCCGCCATGGGTATTTGGCGGATCCACTCATCCATGAAGACCACCATCAGGATGAGCAGGGTGCCAGCCACAAAGGTAGATAGGCGGCCACGGCCACCGGATTTGATGTTGATGATGGACTGACCAATCATGGCGCAGCCCGCCATGCCACCCATCAGGCCCGCACCAATATTGGCGATCCCCTGGCCCTTGCACTCGCGATTGCGGTCGCTGCTGGTATCAGTCAGGTCATCGATAATGGCCGCCGTCATCATGGATTCGAGCAGACCGACCACAGCCAGGCCCGCAGAGTAGGGGAAAATAATCGCCAGCGTCTCCAGATTGAGTGGCACTTCTGGCCACAGGAAGATGGGCAGGGTATCGGGCAGTTCGCCCATATCGCCTACAGTGCGGATATCGATCCCCATGGTGATGGCGACTGCCGTCAGGATGACGATGCAGAGCAGCGGAGAAGGCACTAGCTTGCCAACCACCGGAATAAGCGGGAATAGATAGATGATGCCAAGGCCAGCCGCCGTCATGGCGTATACCTGCCAGGTGACGTTGGTGAGCTCAGGCAACTGGGCCATAAAGATGAGGATCGCCAGCGCATTGACGAAGCCGGTGACAACGGAACGGGAGACAAACCGCATCAGGCTGCCCAGTTTCAGGTAACCCGCCGCGATCTGGAGTACCCCAGTGAGCAGAGTCGCTGCAAGCAGATATTGCAGGCCGTGCTCTTTGACCAGGGTCACCATCAGGAGCGCCATTGCGCCTGTGGCTGCCGAGATCATGCCTGGACGACCGCCGACAAAAGCGATGACCACTGCGATGCAGAAGGAGGCATAGAGGCCGACCTTGGGGTCTACTCCAGCGATGATGGAGAAGGCGATGGCTTCTGGGATCAGTGCCAGTGCGACCACGATTCCGGCTAACAGGTCACCACGTATGTTGGAGAACCACTCTTGTCTTGCACGTTCTAGCATGGGGGGATTTTCTCGCTTGTTTAGGATCCATAGCGCAACGCATCCACCGACTTGGGGGCAGATGGAGTTCGGGCAGGATCAGATTGTTGTATTGGGATCTAATGGGTGTAAAAAAGCGCTCCGGTTGTGATAACCAGAGTCAGGCGGCAGGAGCCGCAGAGGGAGGGGTTAGGGCGGCGTTACAGTCACGCCAGTATGCGATTTGTTCATGGGCGGAAAATGATAGCAGAGAGGAGCTTGTATAGATAGAGCTCTCATTTTTGCAAAACACTTTTTTAATTTTCCACCCTAGGGGGCGAATATAACCACACATCATCACTGATGTTATATTTCTGATTTCTGATTTCTGATTTCTGATTTCTGATTTCTGATTTCTGATTTCTGATTTCTGATTTCTGATTTCTGATTTCTATTCTCTATTCTCTATTCTCTATTCTCTATTCTCTATTCTCTATTCTCTATTCTCTATTCTCTATTCTCTCTCAGCTTATGAATTTTAAATCCATTACCAAGTGACAGAGCATTAATTTATTATGTCAATCCAATTAACCTTGGTTTATAAAAGCGACTTTCATATGTTATTTTCAATAAAATCGTGTGAGGGGTTGTAAAACTGGGCTCTCTTCGCTGCGTAGCAGCGGAATGTTCAAACGCTGAAATTTAATTCAAGCTCTCATAATTAGTAAATGGACAGTTTTCCGAATTTTTCAAGTGGGGGGATGCGAAAAAATTTTGAAAATCATTCTGTTTGGATGAATGTTAACCAATTGAGCTGGTTTTATCCTCTCAGCCCCCGACTGATTACTTATTGGCAAACCCCATGTTCAATCCGCCCCACAAGCTCGATAACAGCCTGAACACCCATCGGTGTAGTCAATAGATCGGCAGGTGCTACGCCACCAAGGCCCCATGCAGGACGGTGTAACCACGACAATGCCATGACGGCATCGTTTTCCTGAAGGGACAGAGCGGCATCAAGGGCGAGCACTACTCCATACACCCTGGCACCTTGTGATATTGATAGAGGGGTATCTGCTTTGAGCCTGCGAGTCACAGTGCTCTGGCTAATACCAGCCAGCTTACATATCACACCAACATTAGTTCTAACGAGCGCAGCTAACTGATGGATGATGTCCGTAGGAACCCCAGCCACAATCCACAGGTGAGCACTCAGTGCTTCACGAGGAACACCCAAGGGGTCAAGAAGTGTCGCTCTAAGGTTCGGGTTATGGACTGCATCGGGTCTCATGTTACATTCCTCTGTCTGCATGGGCTCTTTATCATGCCCTATCTCCCCCCACACTGTCGTGCCCAGTGCTCAACAAAGTTTGCACATGTTGCAGGGCCGACACTTGGTTTCCAACCAACTAGGTTGGTGTCTTGATTTATTGATGGACATCATGAGCAACCCCGAGCAATATTCTATAGTTTCGAAGCGTTCGATTAGGAATAGGGGCTATGCCTATTTATACAAGTGTTTTAAAGTTGGATAAACCAATCGGAACACCACTCCATCAAGTAGAGGTGAGCGTCTATTCCAGCCCGTATGGTGGCTACATCAGAGTCAGTGAAATGGATGTTCACAATGAGAATGCTGCCGCATTCACATCAGCTTTAATGTCCGCAGACGAGTGTCGTGCCCTTGCTCGGTCACTAGACGCGATGGCTTCCGTTCTTGAACAATCGGAAAAAAATGGTGATATGTCCTAGCACCGAGGAGAGTCGATGACTGAGCTGATCTGTACTGAGCCTGGCATAGGTATTGAGCTTGGGAATACTTTTCAGGTTCTATCGGAGAACGGCTCTGAATGGGAAATTCTGTTGGGGAATGAATACCGCAGGATCAACAAACGCAGCGGGCGCGTTACAGGTTGGAAAACACCTCCAAAATTTGAGTGCAAAGATATCCAAAAATAACATATCAAGTGAGTGCTCAATGCGGGTTATTCCAGTGATAAATAGCCAGCACTGGTTACTCCCACATCAAGAGCAGAAGATATTATAGTTTTCATAAAGTCTTAAATAAGGAGCGTAGCATGCTCGTAAAAGGAGTTGTTCCAACAGAACAAGTTGTCGATGTCCTCTGTGACGCTTGTGGTCGTAGTACAAAAACGAATTTTGGAACCAATGAATATGGCTGCCTGTCAGCAGATTTTGGCTATGGTTCCCAGCATCATGATGGTGAACGTTACCAGGTGCATCTGTGTGAAATGTGTTTTTTCGGTACACTCGCAACAGTGAGGGAGATGCATCGCGGACATCATATGTTTGACGATGACTATGAGGCTGCAAACCCAGAAACATTTGGGCGTGATGATTCTAATAGGGAAATAATATGAATAATATGCTCCCATACTCTAGTTTGTGTGGAGAGAAATGTTTCTTATCATCTGTACTGCCGCTAATACGCAAGACTTTCTTGAGGCTGTTTCACGCCAAGTAATAAAGAGTCACACTAAGTAATAAAGTTGCATACTTAGCAATCAGGAACCAAAAGGTTCCCGTTGCCACGAAGGAGTCGTTGGGGTGACCCCTTGAACCCGAAATCGAAGTGGTTACTTGTGACTGTTGACTAGCGGCTTAACCTTGTTATAGGATCAAAACATAGGGAGAGTCGCTACCCTGAGTGCGAAGTTGAAACAAGGGAGAGTCGCTACCCTGAGTGCGAAGTTGAAAAAAATGCTGAAACCCTGCCTCATTGCGGGGTTTTTTGCTTTCTGGAGACATGGATGTGTAGTGGTCTAGTCATCCAAGACTACCTCTTAAGTTAAGAGGGGCGAAGTGTCTGGATCCTCAAGGGGCAAATCTAAAACTTCTTATCATCGACTCATTCTGTGAGCCAATGATATTGTCCAATCGGCTCATTTCGTGAGCCGATCAAGATAGTTCATCGGCTCATCTGGTGAGATGGTCTCAACGCTCACTACCACCTATATTAATTTTTTAACTACACAGTTTTATAGAAGATTGGAGCTAGGTCACTAAGCAGATCCAAACGCGATTTCGCTCACGTCTTTTTGAATAATACTATTTATCTAATCGTCTTGGTGCCAAAAACAGTGGAGCTGATGCTGGGATTGAGAGATAATTTTCCTGATATAAAAATATGATACATGAGGCTAAAAATGAACGATTTTTTGAAAACACTGCTGAATATTCGTAGTTTGCGTGCTGCATTGCGCGAACTTTCTTTTGAGCAGTTGGTCGAAGTTAAAGAGAAATTGGATGAGGTTTTTGCTGAGCGTGAGCAGCAAGAAAGTAAAATCCAAGCAGAGTCCGCCGAGCGCCTGCAAAAACTGGCTGAGTTTACCGAGATGCTGAAACAAGCAGGCATAGATCCGAGTGAGCTGGTTGGTACTGCGGCTCCGGCGAAATCTGAGGGTTCAGTCAAAGCCAAACGCGCTCCCCGTCCTGCAAAATACAAGTACACCGAAGACGGTCAGGAGAAGACCTGGACTGGTCAGGGGCGCATGCCCAAGGCCATCGCGGCAGCGGTTGAGGGTGGTCGAGCGTTGGAAGATTTCCTGATCTAACTTTACTTAGCCCATGGAGCTCCATGGGCTAAGTAATTAGTTATTTCAATAACCCTCACATCGTATAAAATTAGTTATGTGCATATTACTTAACTATTTAAACACTATAATCACAGTTGTCGCCATTCTATTCAGGATTTGTTCATACTAAGTTAGTATCTTTATGGCAATAATCTATCTAGGGTTATTCATGGTATATCCTAGATAGAAACGAGATGGTTTTATATCGTGATGGGGCTTTTGATGTGAATTAAATTTTCATAGATGTAATAATGGTTTTATAAAAATACTTGGGGTGACTGTAGAATTAATGCTTATAGTCACCTCACTTGTTAAAAAATAGGCTTGGCGGACTGTATGGAAAAAGCATTCGAGAAATTAATGTATTCATCTCGCTGGATTATGGCTCCTATATATCTAGGTCTCAGCCTGGTACTACTAGCACTTGGAGTGAAGTTTTTCCAAGAAATATTCCATATAATCCCAAACATATGGAAGATAAAAGAGGTTGAGTTAGTGCTAGTCACGCTTTCACTTATAGATATTGCTCTTGTTGGTGGGCTAATAGTTATGGTGATGTTTTCTGGCTATGAGAACTTCGTATCAAGGTTAGACGTAGGGGATAATGACGATAAGTTAGGCTGGTTGGGTAAGCTAGATGCAGGTTCGCTCAAGAATAAAGTAGCTGCATCTATTGTGGCAATATCATCTATTCACCTATTAAAAGTGTTTATGAATACAGAGAATATTCCTAATGATAAAATAAAATGGTATCTTTTGATTCATATCACTTTTGTTTTGTCTGCATTCGCCATGGGTTATCTCGATAAAATAACTAGAAAATAGTTCTGCTATTAATAATGGTAAGGCCATTGTGTTACTCTGAGATAATGCATATTGGCCTTTTTATCATAGGGTTCACTCTTAAGTTTCGGACAAGACTATAATGATGTTTTTACTATCATGATTGATCTCTATTGCTGTTTAATGAGCTAATTTTATGAAAGTAATAAATTAATGAATTTCTACTTTCTTGTTCTCGCGAAAGGCAATAATTGTTGGCGGTATCAATGAGTAAAATACTGGATGAACTCATCTCATCTGAATCACCCGAGGTAGTCCTGAGAGCTCAGGAGCTTGCCGAAGAGCAACTGGTTCGTATCAGTGTGACCAAACTGCTTTCTAAGCTGGGGGCGGACGATGTTCCTGAAATTGATGCCGATGTTCTCGACAGTTTGTTATCACTCAAAAGATCTGTTGAAAACCACGAGTGTCGGCTGATTTTATTCGTTCATATGCCAGATGGTACGCATCATGGCATCAGTATTTAACTAAAGAACTTCATTAGTACGTCAATCGCAGATCTCATCTGCCAAATGAAATTAACGCCTCTATGGCGATGTTTTTTCAAACTCCTTCGGTGTGCAAGCGGATCTGATAGCGTGGATTGCGTCCGCCACTAGGTAATTTCTCAATGCACCCCCTATCCACCAGTTGCGTAAGATGGCGTGTAGCGGTCGCCTTGCTGACTCCTGCCACTTTTTGATACTGGCTTGCATTGATGCCATTTTCAAAACCTTCTTTGCCGCCATCCAGTAAACGATTCAGCACTTTGGTTTGCTCTGGACTCAGATCGTCATGACAGTACCGCAACCAGAAATGTGTCTTGGCAAGAGAACGGTCAATAACCTGTAATGCCAGTTCTAGGGTGTAATCCAGCGTATCGAGAAACCAACAGATCCAGGAGGTAATATCTAGCGGGCCCCTCTGCGCTGACTCAAGCGCCCGATAGTAGTGATCCCGCCGTTCGAGAATAGCAACTGACATGGCATACAGCCGCATACTTTGGCTGTCAGCCTGTGACAGCGCGAGATCGGTCAATGCCCGCGTGAGCCGCCCATTACCATCATCAACGGGATGCAGGGTCACGAACCAGAAATGGATGATTGCCGCACGAAGAAGGGGATCCATCGTGGGGTCATGCCGAGTCTGGTTAAACCAGAAGACGAACGCGGCCAGTTGATCGTCCAGAGTTGCTCTGGGCGGTGCCTCAAAATGCACTGTGGGGCGATCAACACGCCCAGAGACAACCTGCATCGGCTCATCTCCTCGCAACTGTCCTACATTCACTGGCTGCACCGACCATTCGTTGGCAGGGAACAGCCAACGATGCCATTGGTAAAGCCTCTCAATCGTCAACTGTTGTTCATGGTTGTCAATGGCATCCAGCATCATGGCCGCGAGCCCCTCTGAGCGACCTGACACGGGATAGGACGGAGTTTGTGATCCCCCTAACCGCCTAGCCAAGGAAGAACGCACGGATTGGGCATTGAGACGCTCACCCTCAATAGCGGATGAGGAGATGATGTTAGCCAGTAACGTATCCAACGTTTGGTCGGAGTTCCCCAATCTGGAATGACTACCTATTAGCATTCCCAGCCTGCGTTGAGCATGCCGTAATCTGGGCAATACCTCGCTATCCTGCCAACGAAAATGGGGCCAATCAGCTTGTTGCCAAATCCAAAATGGTTCCATTATTTCCTCATCCAACGTGCTAGGGTCTCAATAATGAGCCGACCCAGCCCATCATTCGGCTCAATGTTTGAGCCGAATATAACACATGCAGCAGACCAGCAGAGCCGGTAATGAGGATGGAGATCTAGGTTGAAAATCTCAGACCGGAGCTAATGAAAAACTGGATTTATTGATGCTGTGTGGCGCTACAGCAACCAGTAGATAGACAAGGCGGGAGCTCGTTTTCGTTTCGAATGGTTCTTGTGAGCTTGCAGCTTGCGCTGCATGAAGCCACGCCCAAGAAAATGCCGTTCGGTCTACTCATTCATATGCCTGACGATACTCACTAATATTGGGATGCCAGTCTAAGCCACCAGAAGAGAAGGATCGAACCACCGAGTAGATTGCCTGCCAGGTATTTCCAAGAGCGGTCTGACAAGAACAAAATCGCCCCCAGTATCGTTATCAGGCCCCAGAGATAGGGCATGAGCAGTACATATAGGCCAGTCAGTGAGTATTCATCGTTAAACCAGTCATAGACAGGCTGAATGAACAGGATCGATGCATTCAAGAGGTGATAGAGCATGAACAACACGAATACCCATGTTCTCTCTGTCTTCACTGCTGCGCTCACTTTAGTTCCCCTTGGAATGGATAGCTGAGTTCAATGACGGTCAAAAATGGCTTGTAGGCAAAGCGCTTGTAGTGTTGAAGAACAAACCAGCTTCTGAAACCGGACGCTAGGCCGTAAAACTTGACTCTTCCGGTCGTGGGGTCAGGGCCAATGTCAGGATAATCGAGACCAAAGTGGTCATATAGCGTTACTTTGATCGTCCCTTGGTAGAAGTCGCCAAACTTTTCATATGTCGTGATTTCCGCCTTGCCTGCCCAGACATCGTTAACCGCAATTGTGAGGCCCTGCACCTTATCCGCCGCAGAGTTGAAGATGGGTAACCGAAAGCCGGAGGTCTTGCTGTATTGCTGCATCAAGTCACTCAGAACAAGCTTATTCACATCACCATCAAGTTCGGCCAGCTTTGCCTTCACTTCCTTGATAAGGGTATCTGAGAACTTGATCGTGGTCGGGTGAGCTCGCGCTGCTCTCGTCAACGCTTGGTTCCGGTATTCACCCCCCTCAGATTTCTCGAACTTGGCGATCATGGCCAGAATGTTCATCTTCAAGTCGCCAGTTGCAAACAATGTTGCCATGTTGCGGAAGCTACTAAAGAACGCCTTGGGGTCAGTCTTTTCGAGATCGCCAATAAAGCCGTCATCTCCCATCTTCCCTACGAACATGGGGATAGCCTTAATCTGCTCTGCTGTCATCGTGCCATAGGTCATATCTTCGGCGGGACTGCCATCAACGTTCTTACCTGGCTCACGCTTCGACTTGTAGATGAGCACAGGTACACGATAGGTTGTGGCTGACGTTGTATCGGTTTTTGGTTTGAGGGCAGGAGGAATGGTTTCTGCCTTCGGGCGCTCTTTCTCTGCCGAACCAAACCACATTGTCGGCTTGGCTTGGGCATATGCCGACTTGATGGTCTGCTCAAACCTGGGCGTCCCCCTCACCGAGATTTGATCTCCCTGGATAGTGCAGCACGCAAACACATCAGATTGCATCCCCAATATAACCTTTGACCCGTCATCAAGGCTTCCAGCCACGGGGCCTAGAATGCGCTTGAACTCGTCCTTGGTAAGTTGGTGGATGTCTCTGAGGTCTGGTTTCTGCATGTATAGAGGGCTCGATGAAGAGTAGTGAAAGGGTCACTTTATCATCAATGCGCCAATCGAGACCATGTAGGCATTTTCTGAAAACGGCAGTTTTTGACGCTTTTTATTGATGGGCACGAGGTAAGGAAACAGCAATGACTGTGATGAACCCCAAGGCAGAACTTGGTGATCGAGAGGTTCTATCTGGAGAGTTCAGGAGGTGGTGGCAGGTAAACAAGAGTGGGATATCCTCATCCTCATGCAAGCCTGTCGTTTCAGCATCTGTGTATATCGTCTCGCTCTTCACCCAGCTGGCGGTAACCGCAGCACATTCACTAACTCTTTGTGTGTCAGAACACCGAGCACATAGATCGCATTCATCAGATTGATACTTTGGCGCTTGCGTTAAGTTTTTTAAGTGACTTTGACATCTTAAAGTTTCCGGTTAGTTATCTAACAGCATTTATATACCGACAATAATCGAATCTTATTCGATGTCATCGATGTCATCGATGACTCTCATGGCCGATTGATAATATTATTCTTCAATACTAACGCCACTATTTCATCTTGCGTTTACAACTAAATAAATTCAAATGATAAAATCCAACTTATAAAGTTGGAAATTTGTTGAAAGCTAATGGCGAGCAATATTTGAATGATTGTCAGGATAGCAACAAACCAAGTCATTCGCTTTTGATATGATAGATTTGCAGATTGAACCTTTTCATTAGACGCCTGTTTTTTTAATTCCAGGCTTTTCTTGATTTTACGGACGTTACCCAAGTAAACGCTAGCTTTTTCAAAAAAAATTTCATAGTTCAGACTGTCATCAGCTCTGTAATTTATAAAATTATGTTTTGACTCGATAAAGGCTGTAAGTAATTCTTCTATTTTTAATATTTCCACGAATGAACTATAGATGTGGTTATAGCTTTTATCAGGAGATTCATTATAGCTGTCTATGATTGACAGACAGTAGTTTTTATCTAAACGCTCAAATCTTGCATCACAAATATGGAGAAATTGATAGATGTGATGTGAGTTTATTGGTGAAAATAAACGAACTGAAAAATCATTAAGTCGATGTTCATCTACCTCTTCAGACGTTTGGGATGCAATATATAGATGAGATATTTTAGGAGGGGTTGTTCTCGGTCTCAAATAACGAAGGGGAAATAAGCATCTTTTAAAATTATCACTTTTAAAGGATGAATTATACCCATAGAAATGCTGAATGAAATGTGCATCACAGTTATCATTATTTATCTCTTTTGGAGGCGTTACTTTTTCAATAAAGTATGGACTTATATCATCTATATGGATATCCATTGTATATACAGGTGCTTCGGTTTGACTTATGCCAAAGAAATTGTATAGCTGGCTTTCTGCCAATTGTATTTCTTTATGTAAAAATTCAAGTCTTGATAACAAACGTTCTTCAGCCAAGTTTAACCGGCCTAATGTGGTTGAGGCTACGAACTGTGTGCTAAATGGGTTACAGCTTAAATATTGTATCTGCTCAGGTTCAATATCTGTCACATCAATATCTTTTAATAATTCTGTAGCTTTGTCAGATAATATCCAGTACAGAGCTAAAAAGGCTAAGCCTCCATCTATATGTATTATTTGTACCGAACAACGTTCGATGTAATCACTTTTATAATGAATGTATCCATCAACATGATATCCTTTTGATGTACTACCTATATTAAAAAAGCCCACATTTAAAAAACCATTATTAAACATGGAGTTCTTGGCGTAGGAATCATCCAGATAACTATTTTTAATTTTATTGCGTTGTCTTGACTTATGGAAGAAAAGCTACTGATGGCCTTTGCTTTCCATTTTAGTTGTGGGTTGAGCAGGCTGTAATGAGTGATTATATTATTGGTTTTACGCTCTGCATTCTGTTCGTGCCATTCTTTGGTTTCGTAGTAGAACTTGCTGGCAAGATTCATTTTTTTGCTAAAAAATACAGGGGCAATCTTGACCATTCTGCATATCGTAGCTGTTGTGAAATTGGTATAACTCCCCACAAACCACCTCCTATTTTTACTGTAGAATATCACTGGGATAGGCTTTTGGCTATAATCCTAGCTTCCTAAAAATCATCTTAAATGCCGTGTAGCATAGTTGGTCTAAAAACCTTTTCAATAAGGTTCGCCTTTAGTTATTTGAGCATGTGAACTTTATAGGTTTCTATAAGTATAAATGAGTTATGCCGTTTTTTAGGCGGCATCTGTCTATCTGTAGGGTGAGATCCTGTTACTACCCTACATTAATAGCTGGCAGAAGTTCAGATTATGAATGGAAGTCTGATATGGAAACTATTTAAACATTAACAGATAAATAGAGTTTTCTATTAAGGAGTTTTTTTGGAAAATTTATTTATGGCAATAAATCTCTAATATCACACCCAAGCACCCTAGCAAGGCGATAAGCCTTTTCCAGGGTGACATTGACCTCACCACGCTCAATCCGTCCTACGTAGCTTCTATCAATCTCGGCCACATGTGCGAGTACATCTTGTGATACGCCCAATTGAAGCCGTTTCTCACGTATAGCATCGCCAAATTTTTTTGCTAGATCTTGCATGTCTCGCCTCTCTCTCTGGCGAGCACTATCCCTAGTTGTCTGGCTTACGGCCACGGACTATAATCCGCAATCTGATTTTAATTTCCACTAATTATTGTCGTTCGAGACTGAGGATTACATATGGGCTCCCAGACAGTGTGGCTACCAACCGCACTCTACACAGCACTAATTCGATTGCAGCTGAACGATTTCACTGCACAGGAGTGCGTAATCGCTGTATTTGGTGACAAGATTGAACGCTTGTCACAACAGAGGCGCTATGGACTCATATATCGCAATCTGAACAAGCTAGTCGATATGGGTCTCTTGGATAGACGTAATGTTGGCAACAAATTGCCGCGGCCCAATTACATCAAAACAGCGATGTTTGATGAGGTAACCTTTCGGGAATACCTATTAGATCCAGAGGTTCCAGTGACTCCGGTCGAGCAAAAAGCTGTCGTGGAAGTGAGAAATGAAGGGATCAAGGTGCTGGAGGCTAGGGCACGCTCTTATCGATTTGAGCTCCAGGAATACCAGGCTACGTTCGCCGAATATTGTGAGCTACGAACAGATTTCCCCGCGCTAGAGACAACCATTGATAATGTGCTCAGGCACACCTGTAAGGAGTATCGTTGCTTACGAGGACGGTTGTCAGCCGTGGAGGAGGTGATGAGGGCGTTGAAGGTCTAGAAAGAGAATCGACCTGTATCTAGGGTAAGACCAGCCTAACGTTGGCTACAAGCGAGCAACTCATCAGAAGTTCACTCAAAAGCCAACCATGTAAAATCAGGAAAAAAGTCATCCCCTATGCGGGGGGGTTGTCCACAGACCGTGGAAAAACAGAACAAATTTACCTGAAAAAATTCCTAGTTTAAAAAACTTACCTTATAAGATATTGTTTTAATTAAAAATAGTTAATTCGTTCATTCAATTGATAATTCTTAGGTCTAAAGAACTCCACCAAACGTTTGGAAAGGGCCACTTCGCAAGAAGTGGCCCTTTTTATTTGTATCCTGTTTCCATCCCGTATCGAACGATTGAGCCTTTACTGACAAATCATTCTTATAACTAGCTGATATGTAAGACAAATCTACCTAACCCTTCGGTTCCTCTACTGCCATCTACACCGTTTTTTGCCAGGTGTTCGCCCTCCATCCTGCACGCCAGACGAGGAATAAAACGGCGCTTGGCCCTGCTACTTATTGTGTCTCCTGTGCCTGGGCGCAGACCCAGTCGACAAAGGCCTGGATCTTGGGGCACTGACGGTTTGGCAAGGTTGCTATGTAGTAACGCTGCTCGCAGCGCACCTCCATGCCAGAGAAGGGGGCAACCAGTTCATGTCTGGCCAGTCGCTTGCTCACCAGATTCTTGCGTCCCATGGCGACCCCGACATGGTTCATGGCGGCGATAATGGCGAGATCGGAGCGATCGAACCCCATGTTCGACCGACAGGCATCGAGGGAGATGCCGCACTGGCGAGCCCAACTGCTCCACTCGTCGCTGTCCGAGTCATAGCCCCAGGCCTGCCTGTCGTGCAGCAGGCGACAGCGAGGCAAGTGGTCAGGATTGTCCAGCAGCCCATGCTGCTCGGCATATTCGGGGCTGCAGACCGGCACCATGTACTCATCCATCAGCGGGTGGATGGCGAGCCGCTCAGGGAGTTTGTCATCGAAATAGATCGTCAGGTCTATACCATAGCCGTGCAGATTGATGTTCTCGTTCCCTGTCATGACGTTGAGATCGATCTGGGGATGCAGGCGAGAAAAATCCGCGAGTCTGGGCACCAGCCAGCACTGGGCGATGGAGGGGCGGGAGTAGACGGTCAGGGAACCGGACAGTTCCTGATGCTTGATCTCCAGGATCTCCTGATTGATGAACTCCAGCGATGACTTGAGCGCCCAGAAGACTCGTTGTCCCTCTGCGGTCAGCATCACCTTGCGGTGAAAGCGCTGGAACAGCTTGAAACCGAGCTCCTCTTCCAGCGCACTGATCCTGTGGCTCACCGCACTCGGGCTCAGCGCCAGCTCATCCGCCGCCAGGGAAAACGAGCTATGACGGGCCGCCGCCTCGAAGGTATGCAGCTTGGAGAGCTGATAACCGTTTAGCAGCTTGTTTCTCGATACGTAGTTGTCTTCGGTATACATCTGGCACGCCTCTTCGCCCCAAAAAACGCACAGATGATAGCCAGAAATTCCGTCTTTGGATGCAGCCCAACAACTCAAATTTCATCAAAGAAGAAAAATGTGATGAATGTGGCACCTTTGCATCAATCTGCCTCACTCAAGACGCCATTTTCATCATTTGTCAGCCGCCCATCATTTTCATTCAATAGGCGCCTACATCATCACTCATGACACATAGAGGCGCAGTATGAATTCTGAAGTGTGGGTCGTCGGTACCTTGCTGACTAGCATCATTCTGATTGTCTTCACCATAGTGAAGGGCAAGGTACATCCTTTCCTGGCTTTGCTGCTGGCGAGCTTCTATGTGGGCACCATGATGGGGATGAACCCGGTCAAGATGGTCAACGCCATGGAAGAGGGCATAGGCGGCACGCTAGGCTTTCTCGCCGCCGTCATCGGCCTTGGCACCATACTCGGCAAGATGATGGAGGTATCGGGGGCGGCGGAGCGCATCGGGCTCGCCCTGCAAAAGTGCCGCTGGCTCTCGCCTCAGGTCATCATGGTGCTGGTCGGTCTGGTGTGCGGCATCACGTTGTTTGTCGAAGTGGGAGTCGTGCTACTCATTCCGCTGGCCTTCTCCATCGCCCGCAAGACCAGGACCTCGCTGCTGACCCTGGCCATCCCGCTCTGTACCGCCCTGATGGCCGTGCACTGCATAGTGCCGCCCCACCCGGCCGCCCTCTATGTCACCAATCAGCTGGGGGCCGACATAGGTTCCGTCATCGTCTACGGTCTCGCGGTCGGGCTGTTTGCCTCCCTGGTGGGCGGCCCGCTGTTTCTGAAGCTGCTCGGCAAACGGGTGCCGTTCAAGGAGGTACCCGCCGCCTTTGCGAATATAGAGGCGCGCGACGAGGCAAGCCTCCCTACCTTAAGTGCCTCCCTCTTCACCGTGCTGCTGCCCATACTGCTGATGCTGGCCAAGACGGTGGCCGAGCTCAACATGGATCACGCAAGCAGCCTCTATACCGTGCTGGAATTTATCGGCAACCCCATCACCGCCATGTTCATCGCCGCCTTCACAGCCTACTACGTGCTGGGGATCCGTCAGCACATGAAGATGGAAGGCTTGCTGGGCAAGACAGAGGAGTGCTTCTCCTCCATCGCCAATATCCTGCTCATCATAGGGGCAGGCGGCGCCTTCAACGGCGTGCTCAAGGCGAGCGGACTGGGAGACAGCCTGGCGACCATCCTCTCCCAGCTGGACATGCACCCCATACTGCTGGCCTGGCTGGTGGCCATAGTGCTGCACGCAGCCGTCGGCTCGGCCACCGTCGCCATGATGGGGGCCACCGCCATCGTCTCCCCCATCATGGTGCACTACCCCGAGATAAGCCCCGAGATCATGACGCTCGCCATCGGCTCCGGCGCCATTGGCTGCACCATGGTGACCGACTCCCTGTTCTGGCTGGTCAAGCAGTATTGCGGCGCCACCCTGAATGAAACGCTCAAGTACTACACTACCGCCACCTTTGTCGCCTCCCTGATGGCGCTGGCCGGTACCTTCCTGCTCTCCTATATCGTGTAACAAGACCGAGACATCCCATGAAAAACATCGACGTCCAACAACTCATTACCCAATTCCCGCTGGTGCAATCCCTGATCGCACTCAAGCCCGTGACCTGGTTCAACCCCAAGGCCAGCACGCTGGCGGTTGGCCTGCCCTATGTGGGACTGGATGGCAGCGATGTGGCGGATGCCTCCGCCCGGCTTGCCCGCTTCGCCCCCTACATGTACGAAGCCTTCCCCGAGACTCGTGCCAGCAAGGGCATTCTGGAGTCCGAGATCGCCGCCATCCCTACCATGCAGGCAACGCTCAATGCGCGTTACGGCGTCGAGGTGACCGGCAAGTTGCTGCTGAAAAAAGACAGCCACCTGCCCATCTCCGGCTCCATCAAGGCGCGCGGTGGCATCTACGAGGTGCTGACCCATGCCGAACGGCTGGCGATCAAGGCCGGGTTGCTGTGCGAAGAAGACGACTATCGCAAGCTGTTCACGGACGAGTTTCGCCAGTTCTTCGGCCAGTACAGCATTGCGGTGGGCTCCACCGGCAACCTCGGCATGTCCATCGGCATCATGAGCGCCAAGCTCGGCTTCACCGTCACAGTCCACATGTCCGCCGATGCGCGGGAGTGGAAGAAGCGCAAGTTGCGCGAACACGGGGTCATAGTCGTGGAATACGCAGAAGATTACGGGGTGGCGGTGGAGCAGGGTCGCAAGGAGGCCGAACGCGACCCCAACTGCTTCTTCATCGACGACGAGAACTCCCGCACCCTGTTCCTCGGCTACTCGGTAGCCGGTGAGCGGGTGAAAAAGCAGTTCGATGAGATGGGCATCAAGGTGGATGCCGAACACCCGCTGTTCGTCTACCTGCCTTGCGGTGTGGGCGGCGGCCCCGGCGGCGTGGCCTTTGGCCTGAAACTCGCGTTCGGGGATAACGTCCACTGCCTGTTTGCCGAACCCACCCACTCCCCCTGCATGCTGCTGGGAGTGCATACCGGATTGCACGATGCCATTGCGGTACAGGATCTGGGGATAGACAACCTCACCGCCGCCGACGGCCTGGCGGTGGGGCGCGCCTCCGGCTTCGTCGGCCGCGCCATGGAGCGGCTGCTTGATGGTTTCTATACCCTGAGCGATCAGGAGATGTATGACCTGCTGGGGCTGCTGGCGCGGGACGAGCAGATCAAACTCGAACCCTCGGCGCTGGCCGGCATGCCAGGCCCGTGGCGCATCGCGGCCGATCGCGAGTGGCAGGCGGAGCGCGGCTTCGATGCCGCTACCCTGGCCCGGGCCACCCATCTGGTATGGGCCACCGGCGGCGGCATGGTGCCCGCCGAGGAGATGGAAAAATACCTGGCCACCGCCGAAATTTGATCTTTTTTCACCCGAAAAACCCGCCACCCTGGCGGGTTTTTCTCTTCATGGATCAGCAAGATGGCACACCCTTTGCGCTGAGCATGATCACGTCACGTCTCCTCCTTCGGCTGCCAATCCCCCCAAGTTGGTTATTTTGTGATAGGATAGGGTCCGTTTTTTGACATCTGCGCCCAGTTCGCACCGTTATCCCGCGAGATCGCTACCCAATCCGGTGATAACAACGAACAGAGGTGCGCAGAAAAACAGTGACCTGGTTGAGTCAGGTCTGGCCGCGGTCGAGAGGCCGTTTTGCCAGACGGGCAACAACAAGGGCACCTTAGATAAGGAGATCGGGCAATGAAACAATATCAAAGCTGGCTGGGACAATATCTGATGAGTCGCCGCGATGGAGATCACGCCATGGCATCCGAGCTCGCCAACTCCATCTGCGAGTTCTGGCAGACCCAGGGTGACGAAGCCGAAAGCAGCAAATGGCAGCAGCGCTATCAGCAACACGCAGAGCAAGCGCAGTAAGCCACTTGACTCTTCACCGATAAAAAAACCGGCGCTCATGGCGCCGGTTTTGCTTTTCAAGACCTTCTGGATCCCATTACATCTGGTCGACCATGTCCTGGGCGAACTGGGAGCAGGAGCGCAGGGTGGCGCCTTCCATCAGACGCTCGAAGTCATAGGTGACCGTCTTGTTGGCGATGGCCGCTTCCATGCCCTTGATGATGAGATCGGCTGCTTCGACCCAGCCCATGTGACGCAGCATCATCTCGGCAGAGAGGATCAGCGAACCCGGGTTGACCTTGTCCTGACCTGCATACTTGGGCGCAGTGCCGTGAGTCGCCTCGAACAGAGCCACACCGTCGCCGATGTTGGCGCCCGGCGCGATGCCGATACCGCCGACCTGGGCGGCCAGGGCGTCGGAGATGTAGTCACCGTTGAGGTTCATACAGGCAATGACGTCGTACTCGGCCGGACGCAGCAGTATCTGTTGCAGGAAGGCATCGGCGATGACGTCCTTGACCACGATAGTCTTGCCGGTTTTCGGGTTCTTGAAGGAGCACCAGGGGCCACCGTCGATGAGCTGGGCATCGTACTCTTTCTGGGCCAGGGCATAGCCCCAATCCTTGAAGGCACCTTCGGTGAACTTCATGATGTTGCCCTTGTGCACCAGGGTCACGGAGTCGCGATCGTTGTCGATGGCATACTCGATGGCGGCACGCACCAGACGCTCGGTACCGGCCTTGGACATGGGCTTGATGCCGATGCCGCAGGACTCGGGGAAGCGAATTTTCTTCACGCCCATCTCGTTTTGCAGGAAGGCGATCACCTTCTTGGCTTCGTCGCTGTCCGCCTTCCACTCGATACCGGCGTAGATGTCTTCGGCGTTTTCGCGGAAGATCACCATGTCGGTCAGGTCAGGACGCTTGACCGGGCTCGGGGTGCCTTCGTAGTAACGAACCGGGCGCAGGCAGATGTAGAGATCCAGCTCCTGACGCAGGGCCACGTTGAGGGAGCGAATACCGCCACCGACCGGAGTGGTCAGCGGGCCCTTGATGGCCACGCAATATTCACGAATGAAATCCAGGGTTTCGGCCGGCAGCCAGGCACCTTCGCCATAGATATGAGTCGACTTCTCGCCGGTATAGATCTCCATCCAGGCGATCTTGCGCTCGCCTTTGTAGGCTTTCTCGACCGCGGCATTGACCACATTCAACATGGCCGGGGTCACGTCCACACCGATGCCATCCCCTTCAATAAACGGAATGATCGGATGGTTGGGAACCTGCAGCTTGCCGTTGGCATCGACTGTGATTTTCTGGCCCTGGGTCGGGATAACTACTTTGCTTTCCATCGGCATCTCCTAACTTCCGTTTGTTATCAATCTGTAAGTTGCGCGCGGCCATCTTAGCCCATTCGTTTTCATAATCAAATGGCTAGCACGCATGTCAGACCATAGTCGAGTACTGGATCACAATGCGGCCGGCTCGCTCGCCCCTGCATACATTCGACGCCATCCAGCCCTGTTGTACTCGGGCCCAGACGGCGGCATGACTCATACCACCAGCCTATCCCCCTGCCCTTGCGGCTGACTCAGGGAGCGGTACTGTGAGGGGGTCAGCCCGGTCTTTTGCTTGAACACCCGGCAAAAATAGTTCACATCGCCGTAACCACAGCGGCTCGCCACCTCTTCAAGGCGGAAGCGGTACTTTTTCAGCATGAATTTGGCCCTGTCGATCCGCACCCAGCTGATGTAATCGGCCAGGCGCATGTGGCCCTGCTCGCGAAACAGGTGGGAGAGATGGCTGGCCGAGACGTTGAAGCGGTGTGCGATGGAGTCGCGGGTGATGGGGCGGTGAAAATTTTCCTGGATATAGATGCAGATGCCATGAAACAGGTCTGCCCCTCTTGGCCGCTCGGCGGCGGATTCCGCCAGCAGCTGGCGGGCACTGGTGAGCAGCGCCTGCAACAGGTGGTTGTCGGTGGGGGAGCGGCCGGGATCCTCGGTCAGCACGTTGAGCGCCGCCAGTATGTGTTCGATCACGTGGCCGGCCCGCGCCATTATGCTGTGCTTTTGCACATCGAAAAAATCAGGGTCTTCCCGCCGCTTGCTCACCAGGCTGAAACCGAGCTGGCGCTTGCCAAACAGCAGGCTCAGCACCGAGCAATCCGTGGTCCACAGTGGCTTGTTCCAACCGTTGGGCGGTATGTAGAGCGCCTGTCCCGGCAGTACGCTTATCTCCTTGCAGCCCTGCTCCTTGTCCCAGACCTGGTTGAGGTATTCGCCGCTGAACACCAGTTCGAGGCGGGGAAAGTTGACCTGATAGCTGAAACCGGGCGGCACCCCCTGATCCTGGGCAAACCAGATCTGCTCGAAAGGAGCTTGCTCATGGAGGGCGCCATCAAGCAGCTGGCTGAAGATAAGTGACATGCTGATCCTGATCAAATAGAGAGAGGCAAGCGGTTGCGGCGGCCACAACCGCCCATGTTATAGTCCGGCCCACAGCAGCAATGCCACCCTTTTCTTCACCCGACTTTCTTCACACTAAATGAGGCATCCCTTATGAGCAGTCGCGATCTGCCCTCTTTTTTGTTAATGCAAAATCCGATTCAAGGTTACGACTGGGGCAGCCATGACTCCCTCACCACCCTGTTTGGCATCCCAAATCCAACGGGCAAACCCCAGGCCGAATTGTGGATGGGCGCCCACCCCAACGGCTGCTCCGAGGTGACCCTGGCGGGCAGTACGCAGAAGCTCTCAGCGGTGATCGACACAGCCCCGGCCGCCGCACTGGGCGAGGCCACAATCACCCGCTTCGGCAGCCTGCCATTCCTGTTCAAGGTGCTGTGCGCCGAGAAGGCCCTCTCCATCCAGGTGCACCCGAGCAAGGCCCAGGCCGAAGCTGGCTTTGCCAAAGAAGAAGCCGCTGGCATCGACCCCAAGGCGGGCAATCGCAACTACAAAGACCCCAATCACAAGCCAGAGCTGGTGTTTGCCCTCACCCCCTATCAGGCGATGAACGGCTTTCGCGCCATTCCCGCCATTCTGGCGCTGTTCGAGCGGGTCAAGCTGGCGGCCATCGCCGATCTGGTTGCGGCCCTTGCCGCCAGCCAGAACGAAGCGGGCTTGCAGCACTTCTTCCACCAGCTGCTGATTTTACAAGGGGCACGCAAGGAAGACGCCCTGGCGGGCCTGCTGGCCTATGCCGCCGCGCATCAGGATGAAGAAACCTTTGCCCTCATCATCAACCTGGCCGCCCAGTACCCGGGGGATGTGGGACTCTTCTCGCCGCTCTTGCTCAACGTGGTGACCTTGCAGCCGGGTCAGGCCATGTTCCTCGATGCCTGCACCCCCCACGCCTATGTGCGCGGTACCGGTCTCGAGATCATGGCCAACTCGGACAACGTGCTGCGCGCGGGTCTCACCCCCAAATACATAGACGTGGCAGAGCTGCTGGATTGCACTCGCTGCCTGCCCAAGCCAGATGACCAGATCCTGCTGGCCCCCCGCGTAGAGGGTGCCGTACAGCACTTCGATGTACCTGTGCCGGACTTCACCTTCAGCGTCTATCCGGCAGGTGAGCATCAGCTCACCACCACCAGCGCCGAGATCCTGTTTGCCATCGATGGCACTGTGACGCTCAAGCAGGGCGACGAGACGCTGCGCCTCGAGAAGGGCCAGTCCGCCTTTGTCCCTGCCGCCACCGGCCACTACCAGCTGCTGGCCGAAGGCCGGGTCGCCCGCGCCGGCAACCGCTGCTAAGGCGTGAACCTGGCACGGGTTAAATGACTGAATAAACGCACAAGGGCCATCACTGATGGCCCTTGTTGTTTTTCTTTGGAAATCATCTCCACCGTTAGTCTGCCCTTGATGGCGCATACCGCCTGGCTAATAAAAACCCCCACAGCCCTTGCGGGTGGCGGGGGTTGTTCTTTTCTGCTTGATGACGATGACAACTGGCGTGGCTATCGACCAGTGGCAGGATCAGGGGCTACTCTTCAACCTCTTCCTCTTCCGGTTGCCGTTCCCCTGCCCGTATCTGTTGCAGTTCATCGACTCTGACTTGCCACTTGTCGTGGGCCTGCTTGAGCTCCTGTTGCTTGAGCTCTTCACTCATGGCGTCGATCTTCTGGTCAAGTGTTTCCATCAGAATGTCTCCTTACATCATTGGGTTAGCATGACAAGGTTAAGACTGGCTGACGGCGCTATTGGCCAACCTGCTCACCTAGTCAGACACCCCGATCCCCATAACCGCCCAACGAAATAAACGATTGATTATCTATAAACCAATCTAAAAAATGGGTAATAGCTTCTTATGAAGCCATACACCCCATGCTTCCCAAGCCGAAAGAGGACCATTCTGCCCACCCGGATTGTGCAGCAATATCAAGGAGCTATGCATATACCCAAGGCGGCCAATCCCCTGCGACTGCTTATGCCTGGCCTCCTTTCCTTGCCCCGGCTGACCAGTACAGACATAGGCAGCAAAAGAAGATCCCCCTCCCCGGCAGCACTTTTGCCAAACGGCTCACATTCAAGAGGCGGTTAAAGGGTTCAAAAACCCGTCCCGACCTCCCCTTTTGCAAGAGAGTGGAGCCGCAACGCCTCTTGCCATCATTCCATGAAAACAAGCAAGCATTTGTTTTTAAACATATTTAAATCCATTCAGTCCAGCGCTCATCTGACAATCAAAGTGCGAGCCTGCTCACAGGACCGGGGCATTGACACAAAAATCCAGTAAAGGGCACATATATCCGATTTCGGTGACATGGCTTGAGCGAAACAATAGGCAGGTCAATCGTTTGCTCCATTCGTTACTCATATCACCAGGGCTCGCAGAGCCAGGAGACACCTATGCTCACCACCTTGATAGATGAAGGGCTGATCTGCCTCGACATAGCGGCCAACGACAAGCAGGGACTGTTTGTCGAATTGGCCGCCCGGCTCAAAGCCTGCGGCAAGATAGCCAATCAGGATCAGTTCGTGCGCGACCTCTGGGCGCGGGAGAACCTCGACAACACGGGTTTTGAACAGGGAGTTGCCCTGCCCCACGCCAAGAGTGAGGCGGTATTACAGCCTGCCATCGTCATCGGCATCAGCCGGCAGGAGATCGACTACGGCGCCGAAGATGGGCTGGCCTCCAAACTCTTCTTCATGATTGCCTCCCCGGCGGGCGGCGCCAACCACCATATCGAGGTGCTGGCCGAGCTCTCCACCAAGCTGCTGGAACCCGGCTTTATCCCCCGGATGCAGGCGGCCACCAGCAAGGCCGAGGTGCTGTCACTGCTGGCGGCCACGGCGCCTGTCGGCGTAGCCGGCAAGCAACCGGTGCGCGCCGAGGCAGCAGCTCAACCGAGAGCCAGTGCACCTGAACCCCAGGATCGCAGCATCAAGGCCCAGCTCAATACCCTCAAGCAGCATCTGCTGTTTGGCACCTCCCACATGATCCCCTTCATAGTCGCAGGGGGCGTGCTGCTGTCACTCTCGGTGATGATGAGCGGCAAGGGCGCAGTGCCCGAGGCAGGCGTGCTCAAGGACATGGCCGACATGGGGATAGCGGGGCTCACCCTCTTTACCGCCGTACTCGGCGGCTACATCGCCTACTCAATGGCGGACAAACCGGGCCTGGCGCCCGGCATGATCGGCTCCTGGATAGCGGTGCAGCAGTTTCACACAGGTTTTCTCGGCGCCATCCTGGTGGGTTTCATCGCCGGGCTTATCGTCAATCAGCTCAAACGCATAAAACTACCGGACTCCATGAGTTCGCTCGGCTCCATCTTCATCTATCCGCTGATCGGTACCTTCCTGGTGTGCGGCATCGTCATGTGGGTGATAGGGGCGCCCATCGCCGCCATGATGGAGGGGATGAACCACTGGCTCTCCAGCATGGCGGGCTCCGGCAAGGTGATGCTGGGTGCCATCCTGGGTGGCATGACCGCCTTTGACATGGGCGGCCCGGTCAACAAGGTGGCGACCCTGTTCGCCCAGACCCAGGTCAACACCCAGCCCTGGCTGATGGGCGGGGTCGGTATCGCCATCTGCGTGCCACCGCTTGGCATGGCGCTGGCGACCCTGCTCTCCCCCCGTCGCTACAAGAAGGAAGAGCGTGAAGCAGGCAAGGCGGCCGCCATCATGGGCATGATAGGCATCAGCGAGGGGGCCATTCCCTTTGCCGCCGCCGACCCGGTGCGTGTTATTCCGGCAATCGTCGCTGGCGGCATCGTCGGCAACATCACTGGCTTCATGATGCACAGCATCAACCATGCCCCTTGGGGTGGCTGGATAGTGCTACCTGTGGTCGAAGGCAAGATGGGCTATATCCTGGGAACCGTGCTCGGCGCCCTGACCACGGCCCTTATCGTCAACCTGCTGAAAAAGCCGGTGACCGAGGATGAGACAGTGACAACCGCCGACAGCGGCTATCAGATCATCGAAGCGGAAGGGGAAGCGGACGTGCTCGCCATCACAGCCTGCCCCTCAGGCGTGGCCCACACCTTCCTCGCCGCCAAGAGCCTGCAAAAAGCGGCCACCAAGGCAGGCATCAAGCTCAAGGTGGAGACACAAGGCGCCAACGGCATCATCAACCGCATCAGCGCCAAGGACGTAGCCAACGCTCGCTGTGTCATCCTGGCCCACGATGTGGCCATCAAGAACCGGGAGCGCTTCGCCAATATCGAGGTTATCGATGTGAAGACCAGGGAGGCCATCCACAACCCGGAAGGACTGCTGGCCCGCACCCTGGCAAGCAGCAAGGTGGCCTGATAACGGCACTTGAGAGTACCTACGACAGAAGGGGCCTAGGGCCCCTTCTTTTATCTCGGCATCAGGCAGCTGCAAGCCCCGCTCGTCAGCCGCCCGAACGGGGATAGCGCCCTCACCCTCAGGATCGATAAGATAGGAGCCATATTGTGCCTTCGCCTGCCAGCCGGCCTGGCGATCGCACATGGACGGAGCCTTGCACAGATGGAATTGACGGACGTACTGCTCACCCTGGCGGGTCTGGTGACCGCTGGCATCATTCTCAAGAATCGTGCGATGACCCAAAGCTGCCCACCCTGCCTGAGTACCTCAGCCTGCATCCCGAGTGCACCACCGAGGATGACGAGAACGCCAGCTGCTACGCCTGCGGTTCCCACAAGGTGCTGTTCAGCCCGCTGACCGGCTCCGGTGATTACCGCCTGCGTCACACCTGCCTTGCTTGCGGCAAGGTGCTGTTTCGCAGTCGCGCCATTCTCTGACTCAGAGCAAGAACCGACAGTTCTCTGCCTCGAAATAACAACCGCAGCCCGAGGGCGGCAGTTCTCTATCCGGCAAGCAGCTCCTGCAGCGCCCCAATCAGGGCGTCGAGGCCTTTATCTACCTTAGATCGCGGACAGCCGACGTTGAGGCGGATATAGCCTTTGCCTTCGGGGCCGTAGGTGTCGCCACGCATGATGGCGACCCGGTATTTCTCCACCAGCAAGGTTTGCAGCACATCCATTTGCTCGGTCGAGTCGATGCCAAGTCCGCGCAGATCAATCCAGGCAAGGTAGGTCCCTTCGGGCGCCCGATAGTCAATGGCGGGGAAGGCGGCATTGAGCCGCGCCGCTACATGGGCGAGGTTGCCGTGCAGATAAGATTTGAGCGCATCGAGCCAGACAGCGCCGTCCCGATAGGCGCTGATATGGGCCAGCACCCCGAGAATGGGCGGCGAAGACAGGCCATGGGCCGCCTTGAGTCGCTGCAGATAGGCGGCCCGCGCTTCTGCGTTGGCGATAAAGGCATAGGCACCGCCAAGGGCCGGAATATTGAAAGATTTCGAGCCCGAGCTCACCAGCGCCCAGTGATCGTCCGGCGCCACTTCACTCCAGGGCAGGTAGCGGGCAAAGCTCACATCCATATGGATGTCGTCCGAGATCACCTTGACCCCGTAGCGCTGGCAGATGGCGGCCATCCGGCTCAGTTCATCCCGCGTCCAGACCCGGCCTGTGGGGTTGTGGGGGCTGCAGAGCAGCAAAATCCGGCAATCGGTGCGGGCCGCCTGTTGCTCGAAACATTGCCAGTCGATCTGGTAACTCCCCTCTGTTTTTTTGAGTGGGCAAGGCAGCAGCAGCCTGTCGTTGGCGGCCAGCATATTGCCGAAGGCGTCATAGGCGGGGGTATGCACCAGCACCCCCTCCCCCGACGCCGACCAGAGGCTCACCAGCTGGGCAATCACATAGATAACCGAGGGGCCGTAAACCAGCGTCTCGAGGTCGAGCTGCGCACCGTAGCGGTGGGCAAACCAGTCGCTCACCGCCCCCTTGAAGTCATCGTGATTCCAGCGGCTGTAGCCAAATACCCCGTGCTCGAGCCGGGTTGCCAGGGTCTGGCGAATACAGGGGGCGGTCTCGAAGTCCATGTCGGAGATGGTAAAGGGGAGCAGGTCGGCATGGCCAAAGCGGTCGGCTACATAGTCCCACTGGGTGCAGTAGGTACCGTGGCGGTCGACCACGCGATCGAAGTCATAAATATCGTGCATGAAGTTTCTCCCTCCATAAACAGGAGACATATTTGGAGAGGCAAATAAGGGGGCTTGCGCCCCCCGTTCGGATTTCATTGGCTGGTTCAGGCCCCCATCAGGCTCTGCAGCTGGTTTTTCACCAGATGCACCTGCGGGCCGATCACCACCTGCAGGTTGTGCTCATCGAGCTTGATCACCCCGATGGCGCCGTTCGCTTTCAATACCTTGTCATCGACCCGGCTCATGTCCTGCACCGACATCCGCAGGCGGGTAATGCAGTTATCCAGCGCGAGAATGTTATCAGCCCCGCCCAAGGCGTTGAGGATGATTTCACCGTTGTAGCCGCTGTTGCCTGCCTTCTTGCCCGCGGGCTGGGCAGCTTCGCTGGTTTCTATTTCCCGGCCGGGAGTTTTCAGGTTAAAGCGCACGATGGCGAAGCGGAACACGCTGTAGTAGATGGCAAACCAGATGGCGGCCGCGACCGGCACCAGATACCACTTGGTGGCGGTGCCTTGCAGCACGCCGAACACCAGAAAATCGATGAGGTTGCCGTCGGTGTTGCCTATGGTGACGCCGAGCAGCCCCATGGTCATAAAGCCGAGACCGGTCAGGATGGCGTGAATGACGTAGAGCACAGGTGCCACGAACAGGAACAGGAACTCGAGCGGCTCTGTGATGCCACCGATGACGCAGGCCACCACACCGGAGACCAGCAGCGCCTTGATCTTGCCGCGATTTTCCGGCCGTGCGCAGTGATACATGGCGAGCGCCGCACCCGGCAAGCCGCCGAGGAAGGCAGGCATCTTGCCCTGAGAGAGGAAGGAGGTGGCAGAGACCGAGAAGCCGCTGGTGTCGGCGCAGGCGAGCTCGGAGTAGAAGATATTGAGGGCGCCGCTTACCTCGTTGCCGCACACCAGTTGGGTGCCACCCGCTTCGGTAAAGCGAATCAGCGCCACCAGAATGTGGTGCAGACCGAGCGGTAGCAGCAGACGCTCACCGGTACCGAACAGGAAGGGGCCGAAGGGACCGGCGTGGGAAATCAGCGCCCCGATACCATTGATGCCGGCGGCAAACCAGGGCCAGGCGAACGGCACGACCAGACCGACCACACCCAACACCAGCACTGTGATGATGGGCACGAAGCGGGCACCGCCGAAGAAGGCGAGCGCATCTGGCATCCGGTAGGTGTAAAAACGGGCGTGCAGTTTGGCGACGATCACCCCGACTATGATGGCCCCCAGAATGCCGGTGTCGATGGAGCTGATGCCGAGGATCGATTTCACCCCGTAGGCCTTCTCTGCTGCCGCGTCACCGATGACATTGGCCACGGTGAGGTAGAAGTTGATGGAGAGGTTGAGCGCCGCATAGCCGACGAAACCGGCAAAGGCCGCCACCCCCTTCTCTTCCCGTGCCAGCCCCAGCGGAATGGCCACCGCAAACATCACCGGCAGGTAGATAAAGGCCACCAGCCCCACCTTGGTCATCCAGAGGAACAGCAGTTGCAACACCATGTTGTCGAGGAAGGGCATGCTCTGCTTGACCGCATCGCTGGTGAGCGAACTGCCGACACCGAGCAGGATACCGGAGAAGGCCAGCAGGGCGACCGGCAGCATAAAGGTCTTGCCGAGGCTCTGCAGAAACTCCCATATGGTGGATTTGGCGGGGGACTTGGCCATGTGTCTGATCCTTGTGAAGTGAAGGTCACGTCTCGATGCCGATCTCCCGCACTGCGCCAGGGAGGGCAGGCAGGGAAGAGAGACCGCATCAGGTTTTGTAGATGATAAAACGTTTTATCAACTCACAAGTGCCGACAGGATCACAGAATGGCAGGCCCGAATGGCGAGTGGATCAAAATCTGTGAGCCAGATCGGCGCAGCCGTGATGTAACGTTTCACTTGGGTATACGAGGGGGTATGCTGTGGATCTCCGGTCTCTTTGCCCATGGCTGCTGCACTCGCCCTATGTCGTCACAACCCATGCCGTCCAAACCTATATCGACCAAACCGCTTGTATCGAAAAACGCCAAGATCACCGATGTCGCCCAGCTGGCGAGAGTCTCGGTCACTACCGTCTCCATGGTGCTCAACGGCAAGGGGCGTATCTCGCTGGCGACCGCCGAGCGGGTTCAGCAGGCCATCAAAGCGCTCGACTACGTGCCCAACAGCGCCGCCGCCAACCTGCGCAGCCAGCAATCCAATCTGGTGGGGCTGATCCTGCGCGACATCACGGATCCCTTCTATACCGAGGTGACCGCCGGGGTGAGCGAGGTGCTGGAGCAACAGGGCTATCTGCTGTTTCTGACCCAGTGCGGCCACAGCCCGGAGCGATTGCAGCAGAGCATCCAGTCCCTGTCACGCCAGGGGGTGGCAGGCATCATCTTCAATCCGGTGCGCGGCGCGGCGGCCAAAACCCTGGAGACCCTGCTTGACTCACAACTGCCGGTGGTGTGCGCCGCCCGCTCCTACTACCGGGATGACGTGGACTTTATCGGCCCCGACAACACCCATGCCGCCCAGCAGGCCACCACCTATCTCATCGAGCAGGGCCACCGCCATATCGCCTACGTGGGCGGGCGAGCCGACTCCCTCACCCGCGCCGAGCGCATCGGCGGCTACTGCGCCAGCCTGCTGCAATACGGCCTTCCCTTCAAACCGGAGTGGGTACTGGAGTGCGAGCGCACCCAGCGCAGCGCCGCCGACACCATAGCCCAGCTGCTGTACCAGCATCCCAAGGTAACCGCCGTGCTCTGCCACTACCCAGAGGTGGCGCTGGGGGGCATTTACGGGGTGGAGGCGAGCGGACGCACAGTGGGCAAGGACAACTACATAGGCCAACAGGTCGCCCTGCTCGGCTTTGACGATGTGGCTGAGGCCGAGCTCACTTATCCCACCCTCACCTTCGTCAGCTCACCGGCACGGGAAATAGGCCGCCAGGCTGCCCTGCGGCTGCTGACCCGGATGCAGCAACCCGAGCTTGCCCCCAATCGTCATATCATCGCCCCCCATCTGCAGAAGCGGGCATCAGCCTGACCAGGCAGGCCTCGCCTTGTATTGTGAGTCGCCCCACCCCTCCAGATGCCGGGTCGCTATCAACAAACAGGCCATTGGATGATCGGGAACCGATTATCACCACGCACTGCTGTCCCTTTCGGTTTTCGCCCTTGACATGAGCAGTGAGCAATCAAGCCTCAAGGGGGTCGCATCCATGGCGCGGATGGACCACACTGGGCTGGCTAACAGGAATAAACTGACGGTGGTCAGGCCCTGTCTTTGCCTTGTTTTCACGCGGACACACCCAGGCTCTGCAGACGCAGAAAGCCGGGAAATGAGCAGCGCCACATTGCGTATCTTTACTGGAAAATGGAGTCTTCAGGATGAGAAATTGGATTCGTCTCGGTATTTTTACCCTGCTTTTGCACATAGGCGTGTCACCGGCGTTTGCTCAACAGAGCGAGCCGATTCAGGTAACGTCAGGCATCCAATACCAGTTGATTGCACGCTGGGATCAGGATCAGCTGAACAAGATCCTGACCCGTGACACACCGGCCTTTGCCGGCATCACTGTCTCGTATACTCCCGCGCGCAATGCCGTGCGCCTCTACCGCATCAGCTACCACTCCGTCATCCCCGAGATGGGCAACAAACCCACAGTGGCCTCTGGCCTGCTGGCTGTGCCTGACACCGGTGGCCAGGACTTTCCGACCGTCTCCTATCAGCACGGCACCGTCTATGGTCACAATGAGGTGCCCTCCTTTGCCGATCAGTCACCGGAAACCCAGTTGATGATCGCGCAGTTCGCGGGTCAGGGGTACCTGCTCATCGGTGCCGACTACTTTGGCCTCGGCACCTCGACCGAGCCGGAAGGCTATATGGTCAAGGGCAGCCATCAACAGGCCACATTTGATCTGCTGATGGCCAGCCGCGCCGTGCTCGCCCACATGCAGATCGTCAGCGACAAGCTGTTTCTGGCGGGCTGGTCACAGGGGGGCTTCGTGACCATGGCTTTCCTCGAGAAACTCGAAGCAGCCGGGGTCAAGGTCGATGGCGCCGCCACCGCCAGCGCACCGCTGGATGTCTACGCCTTGATGCAGGGCTTTCTGGTCTACCCGCGCAAGTTCGATGCCGTCTGGCTCAACAGCATCATGATCCTCTCATCCTTTGCCTACGAGCATTACTACGGCATACCCGGACTCGCCCGCTCCTTGCTGACCGACGAGTATTACGACATTGCCAAGAAGGCCTATGACAGAGAGCCCTTCAATCCGTCCGACATCACCACGGATCTGCACAAGCTGATCCGCCCGGCCTATTTCGACCCTCACTATTTTGCCAACTCTGCGTTTGGCAAGCTGATCGGCTCAGCACACGCCTACCGCTGGGTCATACAGTCACCAGTACGCAACTACTACGGGGAAACCGATGAGGCAATCACACCGGGAGTCGGTCGCATGGCGATGACGTATGCCCAATCCATGGGATCGGGCAACCAGAACGTCGAGGCCATCTCGACCGGCCCGACCACCCATCGCGGCACCTTCGCCACCGCAGTCCCCCAATGGAAAGCCTGGTTCGACAAGGTCGCAAAGCCAAAGTGACCTCGGCACCTGCCCCGGTATCTGCATGGGTATCGGGTTCTTGCTCTGCATCACAGACCTTGCTGCTCTCTTTGACCGCACCACCACAGCCCATCCCCCGATAACCGAAGCGGTTCACGTTTTTTTCATCTGAAAGGGAGTAGAGTAAGCAATCACCAAGTTGATGTTTTTATTGAAAAAGCCCCTACGGGTGATGGAATGGCCTGGTGCCCTTAACCCTCGGTGGAACGCCATGATGAAGAAAAATGCGATTGCCCTGACCCTGGCCAGCCTGTTGGCGCTGCCAGTGTTTATCCCCTCCGATGCCTGGGCAGCCCCTGTGCGCTCCCTGCAAAAGGAGCAAAATTACGATCAGTACATCAGCAAGCGCCAGGTGGTTGATCAACTGCTGGCGGATGCCTGGCAGGTCTTCAAGTCGCCAGCTCGCATCTCCACTGCCGGTTTCACCGCCAAGATGCCGAGCAACATGGAGCAGGTCACAGAGCTGCTGCTGCAGGCCTATCAGCTCGAACCCTACCGCACCGATCTGCTGATCTCGGCAGCCAACGCCCAGATTTACAACGGCAACGTGGACAAGGCCATCACTCTGTTCGAGCAGGGTCTCAGCACGGCACCAGACGATCTGGATTTGAACACCTATCTCGCCACCTGGCAGCGGTTCAAAGGCAATCAGGGCAAGGCTGATGACTATTTCAAACGGGTGAGCGAGCTCAACAGCGGCCGCGCCGCCGACCTGAAAGGCATCTTCGACACCATAGACAGAGTCAATGCCACTCCACTCAAGGAGCGTCAGGGCCGGGAAAAGAAAAAGGGGCGGCAAGCCATCGTCACCCTGGGGTATGCCCTCAACCAGGATGGCAGCATGCATGAGATCCTGCTGGGCCGACTGGAGACCACCCGCTCCCTGGCCCAGGCCAATCCGGCAGCGCTGATCATACTGACAGGTGGCGTGCCCCAGAACCGCCAGACCGAAGGCAAGCTGATGGCCGACTGGCTGGTGAAGAAAGGGGTAGATCGCTCGCGCATCATTGAGGAGAACTACGCCACCAGCACGGTGGAAAATGCCCTCTACAGCGGCTATGCCCTGGCCCGTCACCAGATCCAGTATGCGACCCTGGTGAGCTCGGCCAGCCACGTGCGCCGTGGCCAGACCCTGCTGGAGATCGCCTGCTGGCAGAGCGGTCCCGCCGGGATCCAGATAGACAGCGTCAGCTACCCGGACAAGCCTCTCTCGGCACTGGCCAAGGTGAGCGACAGCGAACTGCTCGGCATCTACCGCGATGCGCTGCGCACCTATGGCCTCTGGAGTTACCGCTCCGCCCCCCTGCTGGAGCGCTAATAGCCAGCACCCGGCCAGAAAATAAAAATGCCCACTTCATGAGTGGGCGTTTTTATTTTTTCCACTCTCACCCGGGTGGCGACAGCTCACTATTATCTTATTTACCATCCACAGGAAGAGGCCGCCAGAGTGGCGAAAAGGCAACCAAAATACAGAATGCAACAGCCGCCAGCAGATAGCGGCCATCATCAAGTCGCCTATATTTAAAACTATATTGGCAACCTGGCAGACAAGGTAACGAAACCCACAATAAACACCTAACCAATTGTTTAATTACATCTTTTAAATCTCTAATGCAGGGATGAGTAAATTGAAAATAATGGCTCTGCACACAACAGTTACTATCTATCTTATTATTTAATGTCTTTCATTTATTTTTTGATATAAACAACAGCAATATTTTCACACAATTAATCGCTGCGCTTCATCTCGTTCATTCGCTTACCATCCGTTTGTTCAGGCAATACGATGGAAACAAACGATGAAATACACGCTGATGATCTCTCTACTGGCACCCACCCTGTTGGCGGGCTGCGAACTGGAAAAGAAAGAGGATCCCCCCTTCAAGGGACAACATATCACCGCCGCCTATGACACTGGTGTCGTCTGTCGCCAATTGCAGCAGGAGTGGCAGCAAGATGACATCGCCAGTCAGCTCAGTTGCCACTACCTGACGGTACCGCTGGATTACGACAAGGAGTGGGTCGACGTCAAACAGACCAAATGGGAGAAGCGCCCTGCCCCCACCACAGCAACCTCCTTCCTTTCCGGCAACACGACTCGCTTCTCATCCCCTTCCTGGTCAGATAGCACAACCAGGTTCTCGACTCCCTCCTG
The DNA here is from genome assembly GCF_057318915.1 of Aeromonas sp. TS_SC_11. Lineage (NCBI taxonomy): Bacteria > Pseudomonadati > Pseudomonadota > Gammaproteobacteria > Aeromonadales > Aeromonadaceae > Aeromonas > Aeromonas sp. TS_SC_11. Next base: position 2,563,702 of record NZ_CM170470.1, on the reverse strand, counting down.
GTCAAACGGCATCGACCTGGGTCAGGTCAAGCAGGAGACCCGCAAGGTCAAGGGTGACAGCATCGATCTCTTCTATGTGCACTATCGCGCCACCGGCGACTATCGCGGCACCCTCTTTTTCAACCCGGGCGGCCCCGATTCAGCAACCCCGAGGATGGGCCCCCTGCTCACCGCGCTGCACAGTGCCGATCCTGACATTCTCAGACATTACGATATCGTCACCATGGACCCCAGAGGGGCTGGTTACAGTGCACTCGGACACGAGCTCAGAAGCTGCCTGCTAAAAGACAAAAACGGCGTCAAACCTGACATGACCCCAAGCGAGCTCGCCAGATTATTCATTGAACGGGACAAGGGCGCCCTGCCGGCACTGAACAATAGCGGCGATCACGGCAAGGCTCTCAGCAAACTGATACAGGAGCGCTGCGACGAGCCATTTCGTCGTTACGCGCCTCATCTGGGCTCCCAGGCCATAGTGCAGGACATGGATCGCCTGCGCCAACACCTGGGGCATGACAAGATCACCCCCCTCACCTTCTCCTACGGCACCCGCCTCGCAGCTCTCTACGCCCAGCGCTACCCGAGCCACGTGGCCGATGTGATAGTCGACTCTTCCATGTCTCCGAGCGAGGATCGCTATCCGGCCATCTTCTGGGAGGATGCCGCCAATGCGGGCCGTGTCTTCAACTGGCGCTTTGGCGCCCAGGCGCTGCAACGCAGCGTGGAGGTGACCCGGCAGTTGCGCGACAAGGGCCAGTATGTCGATAACCAAGGCAATACTCTGGATCACAAGCAGTGGGAGGCGGTCATGGGAGATGCGCTCACCGGGCAAGAGGGCTACGACCAGCTGGCGTTCTGGCTGCAGGACGATGCCAGCGAACTGCTGGCTCGTCTCGCCAAAGAGCAAGAGGGGAACAATCCCTACGAGGAGATCATGGGCGGTCCCTTCTTCTCCGCCATTCACTGCACCGACAACGGCCAATCGTACCGCTGGCAGGATCTGGATCCGGAAGATGCCAGCTTCCAGGGTGCGGGGGCTTTTATGCTGGATAACAGCTTCCATGCCTGTGCAGATTGGCCCTATCCCCGCAAGCCAGTTCCCACTGTGGACGCCGGAGAGATTGCGCTCCCAGCTGGATCATTGGCACTGGTACTGGGGGCAGAATATGACCCCATAACCCCTTTCAGCAATACGCGCCAGATGCAGGCCGCCTTTGGGCAGGCGGCCCGTCTGGTCAGAATCGAGCAGAGCAACCTCCATGTTCAGCTGGGCAGTGTCCAATGTGCCAATCAGGCCCTCAGCACCCTGCTGCTGGGCGACAGGCAAACACTGGTGCGGGAGCAAAGCTGCAAGGCTGATTAAGCACTTGCCCTGACCCACAAAAAACCAAACAAGAAGCCCGCCGAATTGGCGGGCTTCTTTATCGATGGCACAAAGAGATCAGGCGGCGATCAACTGCTCCAGATCCTGGCGAGTGAGGCGCTTGGCATCGATTTTCACGTACACAGAGCGCTCTGCACTGGCCAGCATCACATCGCTCACCCCATCGCAGGCGCGGATCTTCTGCTCCAGCGCCGGACTCGCCTCCACACCTTCCGGCAGCACGATACGCAGACTGCTTACATAGGGGGGCTCCTGCATGGTCAGGCTCACACCGAGCCAGATCAGGGCCAGCAGGGCGCAGCAACCAAACACCAGTGCACCGCCCCCCAGACTGTAAAAGAGCCCGCCCATGCTGCCACCGAGAGCCACGCCAATAAACTGGCTGGTGGAGTAGACCCCCATGGCGGTGCCCTTGTAACCGGGGGGGGACTCCTTGCTGATGAGGGATGGCAGCAGCGCCTCCATTACGTTGAAACCGATAAAGAAGAGCTGCAACCCGGCGAGCAGGCCCCACAACTGCAACCCGGCCTGCCACAGCACCACTTCGGCGATCAGCATCACCAGCACGCAGATCTGGAATACCCGCTTCATCTGGCGGTGCTTCTCGGCATAGATGATGAACGGCACCACGCTCACAAAGGCGACCAGCATGGTGAACAGATAGGCCTGCCACTGACTGTCGCGGGGCAGACCGGCCTGCTCCAGCAGTGGCGGCAACGCCACGAAGCTCGACATCAGCAGGGTATGGACGCACAAAATGCCGAGGTTGAGTTTGAGCAGGCGCGGGTTGGTGAGCACGGTGCGCATCCCTCCCCTGACCATGCTGGACTCGCGGTTGAGCAGATGACTGGTCGGGGTCGGCACCAGCCAGAGGGTGATGCCAATGCCCCCAAGGGCCAGCAAGGCTATCAGCCAGAACAGGCCGGAGAGCCCCAGCGCATGGGTAATCAGGGGGCCCGTCACCATGGCAATGGCGAAGGTGATGCCAAAGCTCACCCCGATAAAGGCCATCGCCTTGGTGCGGTTCTGCTCGCGGGTGAGATCCGACAGCAGCGCCATGACGGCGGCCGAGATGGCACCGCTGCCCTGCAAGGCGCGGCCGAGGATGACGCCCCAGATGGAGTGGGTCAGTGCCGCGATCACGCTGCCCAACGCAAACATCAGCAGGCCGCCGACGATCAAGGGCTTTCTGCCGATGCGATCAGAGAGCAGGCCGAACGGGATCTGGAACAGGGCCTGGGTCATACCGTAGATGCCGATGGCCAGACCAATCAGGGCTTCGGAGGCGCCGGCCAGTGACATGCCATAGGTAGTCAGCACCGGCAGCACCATGAACATGCCGAGCATGCGCAAAGAGAAGACGGAGCCGAGCGCCCAGGTGGCGCGGCGCTCGCCCCTCGTCATGGTGAAATCATTCATGATGGCCTCGATAGGTCAAAGAGAGAGAAGAGAAAAGGGGCGGATGACAAGGCACTCCACACCCGAAAAAGCCGACAATGTGCCCCAGAGGGCGGGCCTCATAATAACAGAGCCGGGAAAGTTCCCGGCTCTGGATTCTATTGATTTTCCTGGGTTGCATCACAGCCTTGGGGGCTGGAGACACGGACCATCAGGGCAGCATGCTCACCAGCACGGGCGTCGCGTCCGGCTGGAAGTCCACCGACATCATCACGCTCAGGCAAGTAATGGTAACGATGGAGAACATGAACAGCTTGCGGGCCCAGAGGGAGTCATCGACCGCCTGCTTGTAACCCGACAGCGCCATGCCCAGCCACCAGACGCTGACCGCAGTGGCCACGATCAGATACTTGTAACCGGCGTAACCGCCGAGGAACAGCATCAGGGTCGGCACCATGAAGGCCAGTATGTAGAGGGTGATGTGGTGTTTGGCCACGACAATCCCCTTCACCACCGGCAGTACCGGAATGTTGGCCGCCTGATAATCCTTGAAGCGGAAGATGGCAATCGCATAGGAGTGCGGCATCTGCCACAGGCTGAAGATCGCCAGCAGTATCAGGGCCCCCGAGTCGAACTGGCCGCTCACGGCGCAGTAGCCGATGACGGGTGGCGCGGCACCAGAAAGGCTGCCAACCAGGGTGCCATAGACAGAATGGCGCTTCATGTAGAGGCTGTAGACCCCCACATAGACAATGAAGCCCAGCACCGCCAGCAAGGCGGCCAACGGATTGGCCGCCCAGTAGAGCAGTGCAATGCCCGCAACACCGAGCGCGCTCGCATACCAGAGCGAGACGCCGGGGGCGATGAGCCCCCTCACCAGAGCGCGGTTTTTGGTACGCTCCATGATGCAGTCGATGTCCCTGTCTATGTAGTTGTTGAACACACAACCGGAGGCCACCACCAGTGAGACACCGGCCATGGTCAGGATGAACAGGGGCACATCCAGGCTCCCCTTGGACGCCAGCAGGAATCCGCCGATAACCGAGATGAGGTTACCGAAGATGATGCCTGGCTTGGTCACTTGCAGGTATTGCTTCATCATCATTGCCAACCTGCTCAGTGAACCATCATGTTGATGTTGAGGTTGTACATGATCCACAGGGAACCCACGACCACGATGGCGATGATGAGCACGGTAAACACCAGTGCCACCAGGTTCCAGCGCTCCTCGGACGAGGTGTTCATGTGCAGGAAGTAAACCAGATGCACGAAGATCTGCACCACCGCCATGGCCACCACTGTGATCAGCATGGTCTGGTGGGTGAAGCCCCCGTCCATCACCATCCAGAACGGGATGGCGGTCAGTATGACTGACAGCACGAAGCCGATCAGATAGCTCTTGGCACTGCCGTGGCTGGCGCCATGATTGTCAACGCTATGAGTGCTCATTTACATTGCTCCCATCAGATAGACCACGGTAAACACGCAGATCCACACCACGTCCAGGAAGTGCCAGAACAGGCTCAGGCACATCAGACGGGAACGGGTGCGGTCAGTCAGCCCCTTCTTGGCTACCAGCACCATCATGACGATCAGCCAGATGAGGCCGCTGGTCACGTGGATGCCGTGAGTGCCAACCAGGGTGAAGAAGGCGGAGAGGAAGGCACTGCGATCCGGGCCATAACCCTCGGCAATCAGGTGATGGAATTCGTAGATTTCCATCGCGATGAAGCCGGCACCCAGCACAAAGGTCACCAGCAGCCAGCCATTGACGGCAGCGGCACGGCCTTTGTTCATGGCCAGCATGGCAAAGCCGAAGGTGATGCTGCTAAACAGCAGCAGCATGGTTTCGGCAAACACGAACGGCAGTTCGAAAATATCCTTGCCACTGGGGCCGCCGGCGGTGCCGTTGACCAGGACTGCATAGGTTGCAAACAGACATGCAAACAGGATGCAGTCACTCATCAGGTAGATCCAGAAACCGAATACCTTGTTGGCTCCGGCATCATGGTGCCCATGGTCATGGGCACCCTCGTGAGTGTGATGTAGAACGTCGGTCGCCATGGCGTCACGCCCCCTTGTTGATGTTGGCAAAATGCTGACCTTCGATGCGTTCGATCTCGTCAACCTGCACGTAGTAGTCCACATCATCGTTGAAGCTGTGGATGATCCAGGTGGCAATCATGGCGACGAAGGCGGCAATCGCCATCCACCAGATGTGCCAGATCATGGCAAAGCCGAACAGGGCACTGAAGCCTGCGATGATGACACCCGCCCCTGTGTTCTTGGGCATGTGGATCGGCGCATACTGCTTGGGCTGCTGATAGGCGGTGCCGTTTTGCTTGGCTTCCCAGAATGCATCCAGACCTGTGATGGTCGGCTCGATGGCGAAGTTGTAGAAGGGCGGCGGTGAAGAGGTCGCCCACTCCAGGGTACGGCCACCCCAGGGATCGCCAGTCAGATCGCGATTCTTCTCGCGGTCACGGATACTGACCACCACCTGGATCACCTGGCACAAGACGCCAATGGCAATCAGGCCGGCACCTACGGCGGCCACGACCAACCAGGGGTGGAAGGCCGGATCCAGCTGCTGGCTGACCCGACGGGTCATGCCCATGAAGCCCAGCACGTAGAGCGGCATGAAGGCCACGAAGAAGCCGACAATCCAGAACCAGAAGGAGCGCTTGCCCCAGGTTTCATCCAGGGTGAAGCCGAACGCCTTGGGGAACCAGTAGGTGATACCGGCGAAGCAGCCAAACACCACGCCGCCGATGATGACGTTGTGGAAGTGGGCGATCAGGAACAGGCTGTTGTGCAGCACGAAGTTCGCAGCCGGTACCGACAGCAGTACCCCCGTCATGCCACCTATGGTGAAGGTGATGATGAACCCTATGGTCCACAGCATGGGCGAGGTGAACTCGATGCGACCACGGTACATGGTGAACAGCCAGTTGAAGATCTTCACCCCGGTCGGGATGGAGATGATCATGGTAGTGATGCCGAAGAAGGCATTCACGTTGGCGCCGGACCCCATGGTAAAGAAGTGGTGCAACCAGACGATGAAGGAGAGCACGGTAATGGCGATGGTCGCCCACACCAGCGAGGTGTAACCGAACAACTTCTTCTTGCAGAAGGTCGCCACCACTTCCGAGAAGATCCCGAACACCGGCAGTACCAGGATATACACCTCGGGATGGCCCCAGGCCCAGATGAGGTTGATGTACATCATCATGTTGCCACCCATGTCATTGGTAAAGAAATGGGTGCCGAGGTAACGGTCAGCGGTGAGCAGTGCCACAGTGACGGTCAGGATCGGGAAGGAGGCGATGATCAAAATGTTGGCGCACAAGGCAGTCCAGGTGAACACCGGCAGACGCATCATGGTCATGCCGGGGGCGCGCATCTTGATGATGGTGGCGAAGAAGTTGACGCCGGTCAGCAAGGTACCCAGCCCCGAGATCTGCAGACTCCAGATCCAGTAATCCACCCCGACACCAGGGCTGTATTCCAGACCAGAGAGTGGCGGATACGCCAGCCAGCCGGTCTGGGCAAACTCGCCGACCGCCAGGGAGACGTTGATCAACACAACGGCGGCAGCGGTGAACCAGAAGCTGATGTTGTTGAGGAAGGGGAAGGCCACATCACGGGCACCGATCTGCAGCGGCACCACTATGTTCATCAGACCTATTACCAGCGGCATGGCCACGAAGAAGATCATGATGACACCGTGAGCGGTGAAGATCTGGTCGTAGTGGTGGGGCGGCAAAATGCCATCGCCACCGGCCGAGGCCATCACCTGCTGGGTACGCATCATCACCGCATCGGCAAAGCCGCGCAGCAGCATGATCATGCCGAGGATCAGATACATGACCCCCAGACGCTTGTGATCGACCGAGGTGAACCACTCTTTCCACAGATACTGCCACTTGCCGAAATAGGTGATCAGCCCGGCAATGCCGAGGCCACCCAGAATGATACCGGCCACAGTCACCATGATGATGGGTTCATGGTACGGAATGGCATCGAGCGTTAATTTTCCAAACATCAGTTATTCCTCGGATCCCGCTTTCACAGAGTTGTCATCCGTCGGCATCGACATATGCCCGGCATGATCCATTTGTGCGTCATGCGCCATGGCGTCATGGTTCATTGTTTGCTGATCCATGGTGGTGTGATCCATGGTCTCGCCGTGCGCCATCCCTTTATGCTCACCGTGGCCCATGTCACCCATGAACTTGTTGATCAGGTTGACGAACAGTGCCGGATCGGCGCTGGAGAAATACTCCACCGGATGGTATTCGGTAGGCTTGGCCAGGGCATCGAACTCCGCCATTGTGGTGAGCTGCTTGGGCGACTGTTTCACCTTGGCGACCCAGGCGTCGAAACCTGCCTGATCCTGCGTGGCGATGGCCTTGAACTTCATCCCGGAGAAACCGGCACCGCTATAGCTGCTGGAGATGCCGTCATATTTCCCGGCTTCATTGGCGATGAGATGCAGCTTGGTCTGCATACCGGCCATGGCATAAATTTGCCCGCCCAGTTTGGGAATGAAGAAGGAGTTCATGACGGTGTCAGACGTCACCCGGAAATTCACCGGCGTGTTGACCGGGAAGGCCAATTCATTGACCGAGGCAATCCCCAACTCCGGGTAGACAAACAACCATTTCCAGTCGAGGGAAATAACATCAACCAGGATCGGTTTGACCTCGGAATCGAGCGGCTTGTAAGGGTCCAGCTCGTGGGATGTTTTCCAGGTGATGGTCGCCAGAATGACGACAATAATGACGGGAACGGTCCAGACAACCGCTTCAATCTTGTTGGAGTGAGACCAATCCGGGGTATATTTGGCGTCGGTATTGGATGCCCTGTATTTACGGGCAAATACCACTGCCATAATAATCACAGGGATCACCACAATTAACATCAGCCCCAAGGCGGTTAATATCAGTGATTTCTGCTCCAGACCAATCTGCCCTTTGGGGTTCATCAACGCCATGTCGCAGCCGGTCAGCAAGCTGGCCGATGCGATCAACAGCAAAGCACCCAAGCCCCTCTTTAATTCAAAAGGTCTCATGCAGTGTCCTCATCATTCGCAGGCGTAAAGGTATAAAAAAAGCGCATCATTATATTGCATTGAGAATGGATGTAAACAAGGTGGGAAATTAATCTGCAAGTTGTTTTCTGTTTGGAGGTGACCTGTGATGTATGTTAATGCCTTGACAGCCGCCACTTTCATAATGACTGTGCAATTATTCATCAGCAACATTGATTTCATTTCAATCAGAATTAGCTCAGCAAGTGAACAGTCAGTTTTAAACCCTTTATTTAATGCGGTTAAATGACTTTTCCTGTATTTACATCAGCTGCAAGCGGCCCTGTTTTCAAAAATGGAAATAACCACATAAAAAGCAGATATAAAGACTCTTACAGACCCTTAATTAATCAAAATACGCTCAAGTTAATTCCATGCTCTTGGTGAGACTATCTCCTGAACATACCTGTCTCATGCATTTCATCGGGTCTGCTTCATCACAACCGTCATCATCTTGTTTAATAAGTTATTATCAAACCCATGGACTCCATCCGGATATGGCGTTAGGTTGCGCCCCTTCGTTGCCAAGCCAGTAACGAAACCGACCCTATCCCATTCCCCATTTGACTCTTCATACCACAGGGATTGCCATGAGTATCACACGCAGAGACTTTCTCAACGGCGTAGCCATCACCATAGCGGCAGGCATCGCCCCCATCAATCTGTTGCAGGCGGCAGAGGGCGGCAAGGCGCTGGCCGACAAGACGCTTGCCTATCCGCCCGCCCTCACAGGGTTGCGCGGCAACCACCCGGGCTCCTTTGAACCGGCCCACAGCATAGCCCGCGACGGCAAGCAGTATGACTTCGCCAATGTTCCCCTCGAGGGGGAGTATGATCTGGTGATCGTCGGCGCCGGGATAAGCGGTCTGGCCGCCGCCTGCTTCTATCAGCAGTTGCTCGGCGCGGATAAAAAGATCCTGCTGCTGGACAACCACGACGACTTTGGCGGCCACGCCAAGCGCAACGAATTCACCACGCCCGATGGCCTGCGGCTGGGTTACGGCGGCAGTGAATCCCTGCAATCGCCGCGCTCCGTCTACAGCCCCATCGCGCTCGGCCTGCTCAAGACGCTCGAGGTGAACATCGACGAACTGGCCGCCGGCTTCCAGCAGACCTTCTATCCGGATCTGGGCCTGAGCCGCGGCGTCTACTTCGACGAGAAGCACTTTGGCGTCAACAAGGTGGTGAGCGGTGACCCTGGCCACAACGTGGCCGACGACATCCCCCGGGATCGCCTCAACGGCCGCCCCCTGGCCGAATTCATCGGTGACTTCCCGCTCGATGAGCGCGACCGTGCAGCCTTGCTGGCCCTGCACGAAGAGAAGATCGACTACCTCAGTGGCATGAGCCGGGAGGAGAAAGACCTCTGGATGACCCGCAACAGCTACACCAGCTTCCTGCGAGACAAGGTGGGCCTGAGCGAGCGTGCAATCACTTACTTCCAGCAGCGCACCAACGACTTCCAGGCGGTCGGTATCGATGCCACCGCCTGCGCCGATGCGCGCCTCTGTGCCCTGCCTGGCTTCGACGGGCTGGATCTCACTCCTCTCGATGCCGAGGAGCAGGCGGAGCTGGACGATCCCTACATCTTCCACTTCCCGGATGGCAACGCCGGCCTGACCCGCCTGATGGTGCGCAAGCTGATCCCTCCGGTGGCGCCGGGCCACACCATGCAGGATGTGGTGCTGGCCAAGTTTGACTACGGCAAGCTCGATCTGCCGGAGCACAAGGTGCAACTGCGCCTTGGCAGCACGGCGCTGCAGGCGAAGAACATCCGCCGCACCGATGGCAGCACTGGGGTGGATGTCACCTACATCAAGGAGGGGAAACTGCATCGGGTGCGAGCGAAGCAGTCAGTCATGGCGGGCTACAACATGATGATCCCCTACATGGTGCCGGAGATGGCAGAGCCCCAGAAGGAGGCCCTGCGCCAGAACGCCAAGGCGCCGCTGGTCTACACCAAGGTGGTGATCAAGAACTGGCAATCCTTCGTCAAGCTGGGAGTGCACGAGGTCTACTCCCCCGCGGCGCCCTACAGCCGGGTCAAGCTGGACTACCCGGTCAACCTCGGCGGCTATGAGCATCCCAAGAATCCGGATCAGCCCATGTGCCTGCACATGGTCTATGTGCCGACCCTGCCGGGCAGCGGCCTGTCGGCTCGCGAACAGTCCCGCAAGGGACGCGCCATGATCCTCGGCATGCCGTTCGAGCAACACGAACAGATGATCCGCGAACAACTGCAGGGCATGCTGGGCAGCGCCGGTTTCAACCATGAGCAGGACATCCTCGCCATCACGGTCAACCGCTGGTCCCACGGCTACTCCTACATCACCAATACCCTGTTTGATGACGAAGCGCAGTGCGAAAAATGGATTGAGCTGGGTCGCCAGCCCATCGGCAACATCACCATCGCCAACTCCGACTCGGACTGGAGCCCCTACGCCCACTCCGCCATCGATCAGGCCTGGCGCGCGGTCAACGAGCTGGTCGCCATGCAAAAAGGAGGTGCCCAATGATCCGCACCCTGTCACTGACCGCCACCGCCCTGCTGGCAGCCATGGCGGCCCAACCCGCGCTGGCGGGCTCCGCCATGTCGGCAGGCGAGTATATTTCCAAGCTGGGGGATTGCGCCGCCTGCCACACCAGCGAGGCCAGTGCCCCGCTTGCCGGTGGCAAGGGCTTCCCGACCCCCATAGGCACAGTGTTCGCCACCAACATCACCCCTGACAAGACCCACGGCATCGGCAACTACAGCCTGCCGGAGTTCATCAAGGTGATGCGCGAAGGGGTGGCCAGGGATGGTCACCAGCTCTATCCGGCCATGCCCTACACTGCCTACGCCAAGATGAGCGATAAGGATCTTGAAGATCTCTATCACTACCTGATGAAGGAGGTTCCCCCGCTGGCGGTGGCCAACAAGGAGAGCGACATCCCCTGGCCGCTCAATATGCGCTGGCCGCTGATGGGCTGGAACTGGCTCTATCACGATGACAGTCGCTTCACCCCGGTAGAGGGCAAGAGCGAGCAGTGGAATCGTGGCGCCTATCTGGTGCAGGGTGCCGGTCACTGTGGCAGCTGCCACACCCCGCGCGGGCTCGGCATGCAGGAAAAGGCCCTGACCGAGGCAGACCCCCTCTATCTGAGCGGTGCAACGCTCGATGGCTGGTATGCCCCCAACATCCGCGGTGCCCGGTACGACAAGCAGGCGATCATCGATCTGCTGAAAGCCGGCCTCAGCCAGCATCAGGCCGTTTCTGGCCCCATGGCGGAAGTGATCACTCACAGCAGCCAGTACTTCAGCGACGCCGATCTGGCCAGCATCGCCACCTATCTCACCGAGCTCAGTGACGACACGCCGGTGAGCCAGGGCAACCGGGCCTACGCCAGCGTGGGCGGCAAGGCAGACTACTCCATGTACTGCTCGACCTGTCACGGGGTCAACGGTGAAGGCAATGACCACGTCATTCCTTCACTGGTGGGCAACCAGACTGTGCTGGCCGATGATCCGGCCAGCCTGCTCAACGTGTTGCTGCACGGCGCCGAGACCCCGATCACTCAGGGCCATCTCGGCTACCACATGCCAGGTTATGGCTGGACCCTCAACGACGAGCAGATGGCCGAGCTGGCCAATACGCTGCGCGCCTCCTGGGGCAATGAAGGAGCCGCCATCAAACCGGCAGCCGTCAAGGCCCAGCGCGAGCTGCACGAGTAGCACGACTACTGACCTTCGCCATAAAAAACGGGCCTCCCATGGAGGCCCGTTTGCTGTGTGCCATCAGGGCGTCAGCCCTTGCGGGACTTGGGACCTTGGGTGGACACAGCTGACTGGTGGTAATCGGCGTAAGGGAAGATATTGCGAAAACGCTGGGCGACTGGCTCCGGGATCGAACGGGAGAAGACCAGCTTGACCCCGTGCCCGTCCCGCTGACCCAGGATGCGGCCCCGCACGGGATCGTGGTGCAGGATCTGCCGGGCCTGGGCCAAAAACGTGGGGGATACCTTGCCCCGCTTGACCACCACCTTGTCCGCTTGCAACCGGATTTCGAACAGGGCTCCCCGCCCCAGCGTCATCAACCACCCGATCAGGGCAATTGCCACCAACAAGGATAACCAGGCCATCTCTTCCCTCCTAACGACTCAATGTCAGCACGTCACTCCAGGCTATTTCCAGCCCCGCTGACGTCTTGCTGTCAGACAGTATAAGCGGCCCCATTGCCGGAATGTTTGGCGCGGATCACAGCCGTCGACTCACCTTGCGTTCAGTCACCCTACGCAGGTCAGCAATCCTTGCCCCAGGCCACCAGGGTGTCGCGATAGAGCGCCAGCAGCGCCTGATCCCGCACCGCCACCCCCACATGCTGGGCACGATAGTCGGCCCAACCGTCATGAGGATGGGATTTGTCATCGAACTTTTGCAGAGTATGACCGATGGCGGGGCCACTGTTGATCACCCGCACAGGCCCCTTTCTCAGGGTGAACAGAGTCGGATCGATCACGTAGGCGATGGCGGAGGGATCGTGTACGTGACAACCATCCAGGCCGATGCGCTCCGAGTAGAAGCGCAGATAGAAACGGCTCACCTCCCACAGGAAGCGGCCCGGCTCGCCCGCCTCATCGCGCAGCGCATCCAGATAGCCACTGCTGAAGAAGCTCTGCTGGGTCACATCCAGCCCTATAATCACCACGGGCCAGTTGGCGGTAAACACCCGGTCGGCGGCATCGGGATCGTCGTGGATATTGGCCTCGGCATAGGGGGTCACGTTGCCGCGATGACCGTTGACGCCAAAGGCACCGCCCATCACCACCACCTGCTTTACCAACCCGGTGATCTCCGGCGCCTCCTGCAGCGCCAGCGCCAGGTTGGTGAGCGGCCCTATGGTGACCAGGGTGATCTCGCCGGGGGCGGCTTTCACCGCGTCGACTATGTATTGCCAGGCCGGGCGAGCATCCGGGGTGAGGCTCACCTCCCCGGCCTCGACATCGCCGAAACCACTCGGGCCGTGCACGACAGTGGTCGGCCCCACGGGATCGCGCAGCAGCGGTGCGGCCGCGCCCTGGGCGACATCTGCCTTCATGCCGTACTTCTGCTTGAGCCAGAGTGCATTGCGGGTGCCATTGTCGATGGTGGCGTTGCCAAAGACGGTAGTGATGGCGATGAGATCGATGGCGGGGTGCGCCTCGGCAAACAGAATTGCCATGGCGTCGTCGATACCCGGGTCGGTATCCAGAATGATTTTGTGGCTCATAGGGCCTCCAGACAACAACGGAGCTGCCAGTGTAACGACACCCTGCCCGTTTAACAGCGCTGTGATCACACCCTGACGATTGCCTTCCCCCTGATCGGGTCGAGTGGCGTCTTCTTGAGCAGAACAGGTGGCAGAGACAGGCCGGTAACCTGACAGCCGGCCAGCGCAGCGAAAGAGTGCTGAAATAGTGGGCAACCGGACGGCCGCGGATAGCTGCCGCCTTGTGAGCCGCCGTGCGGAATGGTATCACTTGGCCTCATTGACCACTTCTCTCATCCATCTGCCGAGGCGCCATTGTGATCACCCTGATTAAAGAGTCGGACCAGCTGAAGATGCCCTGGAAGAACAAGCAGGGCACCACAGCCCAGATCCTCATCTCTCCCAAGGGAGCGACCCTGGACAAGCTCGACTTTGACTACCGGCTGAGCTCGGCCCCCATCAAGGAAGCCGGTGTATTCTCCCGGTTCCCGGGTTACCAGCGCATCCTGCTGCCCGTCAGCGGCGCCGGCTTCGTGCTCAACGGCCATCCTTACGCCACCCTTGAAGCGGCCCATTTCAGCGGGGATGACGAGACCCACTGCGCCTTGCTAAAAAAAGAGGTGACGGATCTGGGGCTCATCTACGACCCTGCGCGCATCAGCGCCAACGTACGGGTGCTCAATCTGCCGTTTCCCCTCAGCTTGACTCTGGAGGCCGACAAAACCTACCTCTGCCATCTGCTGAGCGGTCAGCTCACGGTTCAGAATCATACCGTGGCGGTCAACGACACCCTGGTGGTGACCGGTGAGGAGAGCATACGGCTGGAGTGCCAGAAGAAGACCGCCATCGCCTTCTTTACCCTGCAAGCCAGATAAGAGAGAGGCCCGCGCAGGCCATTGGAGACGGGCTCAACGTTTGGGAGCTCGGCCACCGCTGTCGAGACAGGCCTGCATGGTGTCGTAGGGGACATAGTGCTTGGTGCGGCTGTAGTAGGTGCCGCCCTGGGGGTGGCAGATGCCGTTGCGGCTCTTCTTGACCGGGGGCTCTGCCGCCAGCGCCAGGGCGCACACCAGCATCAGGCAACAGCTGACAACCCATTTGACTGCTCTCATCACTCACATCCATTCAGTGTCCGGGCCAGCAGGCCTCGCTTGCGGCCTATTTTATCCCGTCCAAGGCGCGGCTACTCCTTGCCAGATCACGAAATGAATCCTTTATTCAATCGCTTGGCTCATCTACATCCGCGATCGACACAAGGTTTGCACATCATAAAAAAAGCCGGGGCAGCCCGGCTTTTTTCTTCATGACGACCAGAACAAGCGGCTTAGCCGATCTTGAAGCTGCCCTTCATCATGGCGAAGTGGCCGGGGAAGGAGCAGAAGAAGGTAAGGTCTTTACCGGCCAGACCGTCGGTTTTGAAGGTCACGCTGGTGCTCTCGCCACCGCCAATCATCTTGGTGTGGGCCAGCACCCGCGGATCATCCTTGGGCAGGTAGTTGTTGTCGGCACCGGCGCTCATGCCGGCGGTGGCAACAGCCTGATAGTCGGCGGTGTTCGACAACGCCCAGTTGTGGCCCATGGCGGTCACCGGCATCTTGCCGGTGTGGTTGAGGGTCACTGTCACCTCTTTGCAGGTCGCCGGTACGCTCATCTCTTTGAGGTTGTACTGCATGGCATCATTGCCTTCGATGACCAACGCGCACTCATCGGCCAGGACCGGGGCCGCCAGGGTGCTCAGAAACAGCAGGGTGATCGCCTTTTTCATCATCTTCTCCTTTGATTGGCAATAGATGGCAACACAATTGCCTCAGGCTGTGATCCACAACGGGCAAAGATGCTGTCAAAATCGACCTTATTCTACTCAAGTGTTGTCAATCGGCTATGGCTTTAGTGCAAAGCTGCGGGTCAAGTCACCAGATTGAGCTTATTAACAACAGACCTTGAGCCTGAATGGATACGCATCGGCCTCGTCATAGGCCCACCTGTGTTTAATTTTGTCCGCGATTTTGTGTGCCAGACGCTCGCCACCTGAAAGCCTCTTGGCTAAGCTGGCGACCCTATGGCACAACGCCCTGTTTGAGATAGAGATATTGCTTATGTCGTTCACCTTTGTGTCGGCCCTGCGTGGCCTGCTGTTACCTATGGTGCTGATGTTGACGGCCTGCCAGCCAGCCCCCACCCAGACCCGCATTCAGGGTAAAACCATGGGCACCTACTATGTGGTGACGGTGAACGATCCCTATCCGGGCGGTGAGGCGGCGCTGCAGCGTGAACTTGATACCCTGCTGGCGCGGATGAACAAGGAGATCTCCACCTATGACAAGAGCTCTCTCATCTCCCGCTTCAACCAGGGACCAGCCCGGGTGCCCATGATGATTCCGGCCACCATGGCAACCATAGTGCAACAGGGCATTGATACTGGACACCTCACCCGGGGCAAGCTGGATGTCACAGTGGGCCCTCTGGTCAACCTCTGGGGATTCGGGCCGGACATGCGCCCGCTCAAGAAACCCAGTGACGCGCAGATCGCCAAGGCGCGTCAGAGAGTGGGTATCGACAAGCTGACCCTGACCCCGCAGGGAGACCACTTCCTGCTCAGCAAGGCAATCCCGGATCTCTACCTCGATCTCTCTACCCTGGGGGAAGGCGCCGCATCGGATGAAATAGCCGTGTTGCTAGAGAGCAAGGGCGTCCACAACTACCTCATCGAAGTGGCAGGCGCCGTGCGCAGCAAAGGCAACAACAGCAAGGGCAAGCCCTGGCGCGTCGCCATTGTCAAACCGGCGGATCAACCCGGTGCCTTCTCCGATGTTGTGACGCCCAATGGCATGGCCCTCAGCACCGCAGGCAGCTATCGCAACTACTACGAGCTCGATGGCCAGCGTTACTCCCACATTATCGACCCGGAGACAGGCGCCCCCGTGACCCACAAACTGGTCTCCGCCAGCGTGATTGCCAACACTGCGCTGGAGGCCGACGCCCTCGATACAGCGCTCATGGTGATGGGGCCCGATCAGGCAATGGCCTTCGCCAAAGAACACCAGCTGGCGGCCTATCTCATCATCAAGACGGAGCAGGGCTTTACCGCGAAATTCACTCCCCAGTTTGCACCTTATCTGGTGCAAGAAAAGCCATAAGCCGTATGGCCCCGCTGAAAAACAGCGGGGCCAGCCCATGTTCAATTGCCTGTCTGCGCGCTTTGGTGGCACACTTCTGTTATCCGCCCGTAGCGCCTTGACCCTGACAGATGCAGACACCGGAACCCGAAGCAGAGAAAAAAACCCAGCCCAAGCCCAAACGCATCTTGCTGGTCAACGAACAGCGATCCTTTCAGGTGATGATGAAGGCCATGTTGATCAACCTGGGCATCAATCGCATCACCTATGTCAATTCGGCCGAGGAGGCCCGGCGCCGCTGTCAGAAAGAGACCTTTGACATCTATCTGCTCGACTACGAACTGGGAGGCGGCGAGAACGGGCGTCAACTGCTGGAAAGCCTGCGGGATCAGAATCTCATCCCCCCCCAGAGCGTGGTGATCATGGTGAGCGCTGACAGCTCCCGCGCCATGGTGCTGAGCGCGCTGGAGGCCGAGCCCGACGAATACCTGATGAAGCCTTTCTCCCAGGAACAGTTCTCCTTTCGCCTCAAGCGTGCCCTCGCCCGCCGTCAGGCGCTGGAGAGCGTCTTCACCGCCCTTGCCAAGGACGATCTGCCTGCTCTGCTGGCCATCTGCGCCGAGCGAGCCGATGCGGTGCCGCGCTTTGCCAACTTCTGCCGCTGCCTGCAAGCCGATACCCAGCTCAAGCTGGGGCAGGCCAAGGAGGCTCGCAGCCTGATGCGCCAACTGCTGGCCGGGCAAGAGAACAGCTGGGCCCGGCTGACGCTGGGCAAGGCGTGCCACACCCTGGGCCTGAACGAGGAGGCAGTGAGCCACCTGCAGGCCACCCTCAAGAATACCCCGCTGATGGTGGAGGCCCACCTCTGGCTGGCGGAATCCCAGCTGGCCCTTGGCAATGGCGAACTGGCCCAGCAGGAGCTCAGGCGAGCGGTGGATATCTCACCCCAGTCGGTGCAGCTCTCCCGTCGGCTGGCAGAGGTGTGTCTGCTGCGTCACGACTACGCCCAGGCCAAGGATGTATTGCTGTCCCTCATCGACCTGTCGCGCAACTCCATCCATCGCACCCCCCACTACCTGGGGGCCTATATTCAGACCCTGACCCTGTACGCCCTCAACAGCAACGACAGCTACCACATCGCCAATCTGCAAAAACAGGTGAATTCGGCCCTGTCTCGCATCCGCGATTCGCTGATGATGGCGGAGTTCAATTACCCGGTGTTCGAGCAGATCTGCCAGGCCAGAGTGCAGATCGCCCTGGGGGAGCTGCTCAAGGGCAAGAAGATGCTCTATCGCGCCAACCAGAACTGGCTCGATCAACCGGCCACCATGCCCCCCAGCCTGCTGGGCGAGACCATACTGGCGCTCTACCAGCTCGGCGAGTTCGAATACGCAGAGAGCCTGCAGGCACTGCTGGCGGAGGATGAAGACAGGCTGCTTACCACCTGCATCCAGGCCACCCGGGATGACAAGACGGTGCTGGAGCGACGTCAGCGTTACCAGCAGCTCAACGAATTGGGTATCAAGGCCTATCAGAGCGGTGAGCTGGAGCAGGCCCTCGGCCACTTTCGCGAGGCCCTGCGCCGCGCCCCTGCCAATACAGGCGCCGCCCTCAACAAGATCCAGGTGCTGCTGCAACTGATGCAGAAGAATCGCAAGAGCCCGGAGTTTGGTGCCGAGTGCAAGGAGACGCTGGAGGTGCTGGACGGCATACCGCTCAATCCCGCCCAGCAGGATCGTTTTCGCAAGCTGCGTCAGGAGTTTACCCAACTCAGCTGACTCGGAAGCGGCTCCTCTCGCCTATGCTGATACAGACTCGGCGACGGGAGGAGAACCGCAATGGCGATGTGTCGATATCTGGTGGCGGACGGGCGTCACTGCAGCGAGGAGGCAGGGGAGCACGAGCTGTGCCGCTGGCACGATCCCCACGCCGATCATCAGGATCCCCAGACGGCTCATGAGCTTGAGCACTACATTCATCAAGGCGGTCTGTGCCACGGCCTGCAACTGGCCCGTGCCAACCTGGCCGGGCTCAATCTGGTGAAGAAGGGGGCACCACAGGGCTTCTTGCTGGAGCAGTGCAATTTCTATCGGGCCAACCTGCAAGGTGCCCACCTCTATGGCATTCGCATCAAGGGCGGCAGCCTGATGAAGGCGGATCTCAGTGATGCCAACCTCCACTGCGCCGAACTCGACAACGTCAATCTGCTCGGCATCCGCTGGCACAACACCCGCCTCGACAACCTCAACACCGGCAAACGACTGATGCAGGAGCGGCGCGGACGCAGCGAGCGGGATCCGGCGCAAGCCCGCATCTGGTTCAAGGAGGCGGAAGAGACCTACCGGGATCTGCGCAAGGCCTCGGAGGCGCAAGGCATCTTCACCATGTCCGGCCGCTACATACAGCGGGAGCTCACCATGCGCCGCCTGCAGCTGCCACTCTGGTCAATCCAGAGGTTCACCTCCTGGATCGTCGATCTCTTCTGCGGCTACGGCGAGGCGCCGATGCGGGTGGTGCTCTTCTCCCTGCTGCTCATCTTCATCTGCAGCATCTTCTACTTCTTCTTCGGCCTGAACTTCCAGGGGGAGTACCTCATCTACCAGCCCGGCGCCCCCTTCGAACAAAACGCCATCTTCCTGCTCGAATGCCTCTACTACAGCGTGGTGACCTTCACCACCCTGGGTTATGGCGACTTCACTCCCGTGGGCCTGTCGCGGATCTTTGCCGCCTTCGAGGCCTTTACCGGCAGCTTCACGCTGGCACTATTTGTGGTGGTGTTCGTGAAAAAGATGACACGGTGAGTGGCGCCGCCCTCCCCGGCCAGCGTTGGCGCCGGGGCAAGCTCCCACGCAAGCGGGGCCAAGCCGGCCCCTGAACTTGCATCCGCAGCGGATTCCTAGTCCAATAGCGACTTATAAAAATGACATGAGCATCCCTGACATGAAGATCATCTCTTTTAATATCAATGGCCTGCGCGCCCGCCTTCATCAGCTGCAAGCCATCATCGACAAACACCAGCCGGATGTGATCGGCCTGCAGGAGATCAAGGTACACGACGAGGCCTTCCCGCTGGCAGACGTGGAAGCCATGGGCTATCACGTGGAGTTCCACGGTCAGAAGGCCCATTACGGGGTGGCCATCATGAGCAAGCAGAAGCCGGTCGAGGTACAAAAAGGCTTCCCTACCGATCCGGAAGATGCCCAACGCCGCATGATCATGGCGACCTTCAAACGGGAGGATGGCTCCCTCATCAAGGTGATGAATGGCTATTTCCCGCAAGGGGAGAACCAGGATCACGAGACCAAGTTCCCGGCCAAGCAGAAGTTCTACGAGGACTTGCAGCACTATCTGGAAACTCACCACACCCCGAATGATCAACTCGTGCTGATCGGGGATGTGAACATCTCCCCCACGGATCTCGACATCGGTATCGGCGAGGCAAACCGCAAACGCTGGCTGCGAGAGGGCAAGTGCTCCTTCCTGCCCATCGAGCGCGAATGGATGGAACGCCTGAAAGGGTTCGGCCTGACCGACACCTTCCGCGCAGCCAACCCCACGGAGTGCGAACGTTTCTCCTGGTTTGACTACCGTTCAAAGGGCTTTGACGAGAACCGCGGCCTGCGCATCGATCTCATCATGGCCTCCGACGCCCTCAAGGACACAGTGACCGAAACCGGCATCGACTACGAGCTGCGCGGTATCGAGAAACCCTCCGACCACGCTCCCATCTGGGCCACCTTCGCCTGATAAATCCACACAGTGGGGACGTTTGACTCCCCACTGTGACCCAGCCCCCACTTCCCCCACCCCTTTCCTTCTTATAATTCCCGACAAACCTCCCGGATCATGAGCAATGCTCATAATGGAGTGCGCCCGCACCATCAGGATAACCATTGTCGCTGGCCTACCGCCCATCTCCTCCTTGGAGCTGACAACATTCAACACCGAGCAGCTTGGGTTCAATGTCTGTGCTCTATCATTTAAAAACTATTTGTAATCCAATAAGTTGAATTATTAATCATGCAGTTGATGACATCAGTTCAGAACAGGGGTGGGCACGACGATCGCTGTCCATTCAACAGGAGTGTGATGATGAAGGTGCAAAACGTCGGGGAAAGTATGTTCAAGCGTGGCTGCATTGCTCTGGCACTGGTCAGCGTGCTGGCTGGCTGCGGCGACAAACCAGCCAGTAGTGCCCAGGTACGCCCCCCTGTGCCCGTAGTAGTGGCCGAGGCCAAACTGACCGATGTGCCGCTGACGACCGAGATGGTGGGAGAGACGGCGGGTTATCGCGAAATCGAAGTTCGCTCCCGGGTAAACGGCATCCTGCTTGAACGCACTTATGTGGAAGGGCAACCCGTGACAGCAGGCCAGGAGCTGTTCCTCATCGATCCCGCCCCCTACAAGGTGGCACTGGAACAGGCCAAGGGGGCCCTGGCTCAGGAACAGGCCAGGTTCAACAAGGCACGCGCAGATCGGGATCGCATCATACCGCTGTTCAAGCGCCAGGTCGTGAGCCGCAAGGACTATGACGACACCATCGCCAACTACGAAGCGGCCATTGCCAGCCGCCAGGCCGCACAGGCAACAGTCAAAGAAGCAGAACTCAACCTCAGCTACACCCAGGTGACGGCACCGATTGATGGCATGGCGAGCAAGAGCTCCCAATCCGAGGGGAGCCTTATCTCAACCAATGCCAACAGCAGCCTGCTCACCACCATCACCCAGTACAACCCGCTCTACGTCAATTTCTCCTACTCGGAACAGGACCGTCTCAATTTTGAAACCTCGGTGCGAAAAGGATTGATTGAGGCCAAAGACACCACCAACTGGCGTACCCATATCCGTCTCGCTGATGGCTCCGTCTATCCCCAGGCGGGCAAGCTCAACTTCTCCGATAACCGGGTCGACCCACAGACGGGAACAATCCGGGCCCGCGCCATCTTTGACAACAAAGAGGGGGTCCTGCTACCGGGTCAATTTGTCCGACTCACCATCGACCTAGGTATTCGTAAAAACGCCATAGTGGTGCCAGCCAGAGCGATTGTGCAATCCCAGGCCGATCGCATGGTGATGGTGGTGGACGGCGATGACAAGGTGGTGCCACGCCCAGTCAGACTCGGTCCGGCCATTGCAGAAGGTGTGCTGATCGAGAGCGGCATTGATGCAGGCGAGCGTTACATCGTAGAGGGGCTGATGAAAGCCAGACCCGGCAGCATAGTCAAACCTGTCTCGGCCCAAGAGATGCAGGCGATCAGCGACAAGATGGCCAGCAAGCCAGCGGCCAGGTAAGGAGCTCGTATGTTTTCCAAGTTCTTCATTGAGCGCCCCATATTTTCCTGTGTGATATCGATCATTATCGTACTGGCAGGATTGGCCGCCATGCGTTCCCTGCCCGTCGAGCAGTATCCGCAGATCACGCCCCCCGTGGTATCGGTCACGGCCTTTTACCCGGGGGCAACCCCTGAAGCTATCTCTCAAACCGTTGCAGCCCCACTCGAGCAGCAGATCAACGGGGTTGAGCATATGGTGTACATGCAATCTGGCTCCGCCTCCAATGGCCAGATGAACCTCAACGTCTACTTCGAGATCGGTACCGATCCGGATCAGGCCACCATCAACGTCAACAACCGGGTCTCGGCCGCCATGGCCCAACTGCCGGAAGAGGTGAAAAAGCAGGGGGTCACGGTCAAGAAAAAATCGACCTCCATCTTGCAGGTCATCACCCTGGTGTCACCCAACCAGTCATTTGATACGACCTACCTGTCGAACTATGCCCTGCTCAACATCATCGACGAGCTCAAGCGGATACCTGGCGTTGGCGACACCATGCTCTTTGGTGGCACTGACTACGCCATGCGGATCTGGCTGCGCCCGGATCGTCTTGCCCAGTTGCAGCTGACTCCGGGCGATGTGATTGGCGCCATCCGTGAACAGAACACCCAATTTGCCGCGGGCAAAATAGGGGCTCAGCCCACCAGCACGCCCATCGACTTCACTTACACGGTGCAGACCAAGGGGCGCCTTGAGGATGTCAAAGAGTTCGAGAACATCATCATCCGATCCATGCCAAATGGCGCCAAAATTCGGGTCAAAGACATTGCCCGGGTCGAGCTGGGTGGCAAGGATTACGACATAGTCGCTCGCGCCAACGGCAAACCGGCCATCGGTATAGCGACCTATCTGCAACCGGGTGCCAACTCCGTCGCCGTGGCAGATGCCGTGCACGCCACCATGGCGCAACTGCAAACCCGGTTTCCGCAGGATATCGAGTATCAAATCCCCTATGACACCACCGAGTTCGTAAAACTCTCCATTGAGGAGGTAGTGCATACCCTGTTTGAAGCCATGGTGCTGGTGTTCGTGGTGGTTTACCTCTTCTTGCAGAATTTCCGCGCCACCCTGATCCCCTGTATCGCTGTGCCGGTGTCCTTGATCGGCACCTTTGCCGGCATGCTGCTGCTGGGCTTCTCCATCAACCTGCTCACCCTGTTCGGTATGGTGCTGACCATAGGCATAGTGGTGGATGACGCCATAGTGGTGCTGGAGAACGTGGAGCGCAGCATGCGCGAGCGAAAGCTCTCGGCGCCGCAAGCCGCCATTCTCGCCATGCAGGAGGTGTTCAGCCCCATCGTCGCCACCACCCTGGTCCTGTGCGCCGTGTTTATACCCGTGGCCTTTATGGGTGGCATGACAGGGGTGATGTACAAGCAATTTGCCATCACCATCGCCGTCTCTGTGGTTATCTCCAGCATCATTGCCCTTACCTTGTCGCCGGCCTTGTGTGCTGTCTTGCTCAAGGACGGCCATCAGGAGCCCGCTCGCTTCTTCGTCTGGTTCAATCACCGCTTTGACCAGCTCACCAGAGGATATGTGCGTGGGGTGGCTTTCCTGAATCGCCGGGTGGCACTGGCCTTCAGCATCATAGTGACCATGCTGCTCGCCAGTTATCTGCTGTTTATGAAAGTACCGGGGGAACTGGTACCGGATGAGGATCAAGGCTACCTCATCTCTGCCATCATGCTGCCAGACGCAGCGGCACTCACTCGCACCCAGGCGCTGGCTGACAAGTTTGACCAAATCGCCATGGCCAACCCGAACGTGAAGGATGTCGTCACCTTCTCCGGTTTCGACATTCTCTCCAGTGCTGTGATCAGCAACAGCGGCCTGAGCTTCATCACCCTCAGGGACTGGAGCGAGCGAAAAGACGCAGGACAAGACTCCTTCTCCCTGGCGAATACCTTTCAAGGCATGAGTCTGATGGGGCTGGCGGATGGCTTTGTGGCCTCCTTCAATCCACCACCAATCCAGGGGATGTCCACCACGGGGGGACTGGAAGGGTATCTGCAAAACCGCAGCGGCAGCGATGCCAAGACCTTCTCGGCAGAGGTTGAACATTTCCTGGCCGCAGCCAGAGAACGGCCTGAGTTTGCCAGCGTCACCTCGACCTATCGCGCCAATGTCCCTCAGGTCTATCTGGATCTTGATCGGGAAAAAACCAAGGCGTTGGGGCTGCCCATCAATGCGGTGTTCGACACCATGCAGGCCACCTTCGGTCAGGTTTACGTCAACGACTTCAACCAGTTCGGTCGTACCTATCGGGTCCAGCTTCAGTCAGAAGCGGATTATCGTGCCAGGAAGGGCGACATTCGCAACATCTATGTCCGTTCCGACAAGGGCGAGATGATCCCCCTTAGCAGCCTGGTGACGGTACGCGACGCCAGCGGCCCCGAGTTGGTAGAGCGCTTCAATGTGTTCCCTGCCGCCAAGATCATGGCGCAACCTGCACCGGGATACAGTTCAGGACAAGCCATTGCCGCATTGGAAGAGATCGCGAACAGTACCCTCGGCAACGATGCCAAACTGGAGTGGACCGGATCTGCCTATCAGGAGAAAGCTTCTGCCGGCAGTGCCGGCATGGCGTTTGGCTTCGGCATAGTGATGATTTTCCTCATTCTGGCGGCCCAGTACGAACGCTGGAGTCTGCCGTTTGCGGTGATCACTGCGGTTCCCTTCGCGCTGTTCGGGGCCCTGCTCGCCACCTGGGCCGTGGGCCTCACCAACAACGTCTACTTCCAGATTGGGTTGGTCACCCTGGTGGGGCTTGCGGCCAAGAACGCCATCCTGATCGTGGAGTTTGCCGTGATGAAGCATGAGGAAGGGATGAGTATTGCCGAGTCGGCACTAGAGGCGGCGCGCCTGCGTTTTCGCCCGATTGTCATGACATCGCTGGCCTTTATTCTCGGCTGCATCCCCTTGATCACATCGAGCGGTGCCGGGGCGGCCAGCCGCCATGCTCTCGGCTGGCCGGTCATTGGCGGCATGCTGGCAGCCACCTTTATCGCCATCTTCTTTATCCCGCTCTTCTTCCGCTTGATCATGCAAGGCTCGCAAAAGAAGCGCTAATACCGTTATCAATCAATATGGTATTTGCTCAAACGCCTTCGCTCTGCGAGGGCGTTTTTATTCAAATCAACTCGACTCAATCACCTAAACTCAGGGAGATTTGAGGGGGAGTATTTCTATGCTGGTTCAGCTTTGGCTCGCTGCGGCACTTGCCGGATCAAACATGACAGCCTGTGGTCACCATGACTATCCCCCGTGGAACTGGCATGCGGGCGGTAAAATCGTGGGAGTCTGCGCCGAAGTAGTGAGCACCCTCTATCAACGGCTGGGGCTCAACGTTAACCTTGACTACGTAGGCCCCTGGGCCCGTTGCCAGCAAAAGGTGGCCTCCGGCGAGGTAGACATCAATATTTGTGCCCTGCGCAACAGCGAGCGTGAAAGCTACTCCCGCTTCACGCAAACACCGATGGCCATCAATGACATGGCTGTGTTTGTTCGCCAGCCCAGCCCGCGTCTCTTGGAGCAACGGGAGGATCTGGCCGGGCTAAGGGGAGCTATGATGATCGGGGTCAGCCTTGGCAGCGAGCTGGACACATTTCTGGAAGAGAATACCCGGATCCACAGGGTCAACTCCCTCAAGCAGGTCTTTGGGCTGCTGGCCAGCGACAGGGTCGACTTTGTGCCCTACGGTCGCTCTTCTGGTCGCCTCTTTTTACGGGAAAATTACCCGGATAGCGGTCTGGCCGATCTGCTCTGGCCCCTGCAACAGGGAGAACTCTACATCTCGGTGTCCCTCAACTCCCCTCACCTCGATACCCTGGAGAAACTCGAACCCATGTTGCAGGCCCCGGGTATGGGTCAGTGGATAGATCAACTGCTGGACAAATACAGCACCCTCTATCTGGAGCAGCAACGACAGACTCAGCAGATGCCTTGACCTTCTCCCGCGAGTAAGGTTTAGATTTGCCCCATCCCTTGCCAGAGTTGACACATGATGAGTTTGGTTCGATTGCCCACCCTGCTATTGGCCCGGCTGTTGCTGGCGCTGATGCTTGTCTGCAATCTGACCCTCTGTATCAGCTGGCACGGGACCGATGTCATCTCCTCCACCATGACGACCGGCAGCAACAACGCAACCATGAGTGCGACCGCCATGCAGGGGCTCGCCTGTCACACTATGGCAGCCGATGATGGAGAGCAAGGCAACGCCATGAGCCAGGGAGATTGCCAGATGCACGGCGGCCTCACCTCGCCAACCGGGGCCGGCCTGCCACTGCTGGCCGCGCTGCTGACCTTGCTTGCCCTCCCCCTTTTGCTGCTGCCCCATCTGGGGGTCGCCAGCCATCTGTTCGATCACTGGCTGCGGGATCCCTTCCTGCGTAGCCGCGGTACTCATCCCCCCTCCTGGCCCCGCCGACATCTGATGCTGTCGGTACTGCGCCACTAGAAGGATCTTCTCCCGTGCATGGGACAAGGCTGACCTTGCCCGACACTGCACGTCCTTGCCTGACCCTGTGACGGCTGGCACCGCCAGCAATAGCAGGGAGCCGTGCGTCCGCTGACACGTCAGCAACGCCCCGTTTGCCGCCCAGCCTGTGTGATCTGCTGCGATAGATGCAGCAACCAGACGCTCGTTATGCGTCTGTCACCATCACAAGCCGGCGGCCTGACAGAAGAGAAGATGCACATGTCATCTGCCCGATTGACCGAGCCAGTTGCCGCTCACCCTTGCACCATTAGCGCCCGCCTGATGCCGGTCGGAGGTTCCCTATGAGCCATAAATCAAGCCAAAAGCTGCTTGTCTCAGCCCTGCTGCTGGCCCTCGGGGCCGGTGGCGGCTACTGGGCCGCCAAACAGACTGGCGACGGTGCAACCGCCAAAGAGAAGACGCCCCTTTACTGGGTCAACCCCATGGATCCCCGCGACAAGCGCAACGGCCCCGCCAAGGACAACATGGGGATGGACTTTATCCCCGTCTATGAGGAGCAAAAAAACGGATCGCCGGGCACAGTCACCATCAGCCCCGAGATCCAGCAGAACCTGGGAGTTCGGCTGGCCAAGGTGGAGAAGCTGCCCATCCACCAGCAGATCGAGACGGTGGGCTATGTCGGGTATGACGAGGATCGGCTGGAGGCGATCAACGCCCGCATGGCGGGCTGGATCCGCACCCTTGCCATCAAGAGTGAGGGGCAGAAGGTGGCCAAAGGCTCCCTGCTCTACGAGATCTACGCCCCGGATCTGGTCAATGCCCAGCACGAATACCTGCTGGCCCTCAACACAACCAACCCGCTGCTGCTGCGCGCCGCCGATGGCAAGCTCAAGTCCCTGCAGGTGCCGGCGGATCAGATAGCCGCCCTCAAACGCAGCCGGCAGGTGCGCGAAACCATTGGCATTTACGCCCCCAGCAGCGGCTATGTCTCGGAGCTCAAGGTGCGCGAAGGGCAGTATGTGGAGCCCGCCGCCGCCCTGTTCAACATCAGCACCCTGCAGCAGGTGTGGGTCAGTGCCGAGGTGTTCGAGCGCCAGGCCGCCCAGTTGAAAGTGGGGGATCCTGTCACCATGACCCTCGACTACGCCCCCGGTCGCAGCTGGCAGGGCCGGGTGGATTACCTCTACCCGACCCTGGATGCCGCCACTCGCACCCTCAAGGTGCGGCTGCGCTTTGACAACCCGGACGAGTTTTTGAAACCCAATATGTTTGCCAAGGTGGCCATTCGCACTGGCCAGGGGGAACCCCGGCTGGTGGTACCGAGCGAAGCGGTGATCCGCACCGGCAGCCAGGACAGGCTGGTGCTGGCGCTGGGGGATGGCAACTTCAAGTCGGTAGCCGTCACCCTCGGCCCCCAGTTTGGTGACAAGGTCGCCATCAAGGCGGGGGTGGAAGCGGGTGACAGCATAGTCAGCTCGGCCCAGTTCCTGCTCGACTCCGAATCGGCCATAGACTCGGACTTCCAGCGCATGACGGCGGTACGCCCGGCGCAGGTATGGACCCAAGGGACGGTACAGAGCATCGATCTGACCAGCCGCACCCTGATGGTGGCCCACCAACCCATCCCCGAGTGGCAGTGGCCCGCCATGGAGATGGAATTTACCGTGGCGGATGACGTGGACATTTCCCAGCTCGCCGCAGGGCAAACCCTCCATCTGCAGGTGATGCAGGAGGGGGATGAGTACCGTATCACCACCATCCATCAGGAGAAAGCGCCGGCAACCGGCAACGCTACCAAGCCTGCGGCGGATGAGATGGACAAGATGGAAGGTATGGACCATAGCCAGCACGATATGGGAGCCAAGCCATGATCCCTGCCATTATTCGCTGGTCCGTGGGCAACCGCTTTCTGGTGCTGCTGTTGACCGTCATGCTCACCGCCTGGGGACTCTGGTCGGTAAAACAGACCCCGGTGGACGCGCTGCCGGACCTCTCCGACGTGCAGGTGATCATCAAGACCTCCTACCCGGGCCAGGCGCCCCAGGTGGTGGAGGATCAGGTGACCTACCCGCTCACTACCGCCATGCTGGCGGTGCCGGGCTCCACCACGGTGCGCGGCTACTCCTTCTTCGGCGACTCCTTCGTCTATGTGCTGTTTGACGACAACACGGATCTCTACTGGGCCCGCGCACGGGTGCTGGAGTATTTGAGCCAGGTCGCCCCCAATCTGCCGGCCGAGGCGAAACCCCAGCTTGGCCCCGATGCCACCGGGGTGGGCTGGGTCTATCAGTACGCTCTGGTTGACAGGACCGGCAAGCACGATCTCAGCCAGCTCACCTCGTTGCAGAACTGGTTCCTCAAGTACGAGCTGCAGACAGTCAACGGCGTCTCCGAAGTGGCCACCGTGGGCGGCATGGTGCGCCAGTATCAGGTGCGGGTCGATCCGGACAAGCTGCGCGCCTACGGCATTCCCCTCTCACTTATCCAGACCGCCATCGAGCAGGGCAACCAGGAGACAGGCGCCTCCGTCATCGAGATGGCGGAAGCGGAATACATGGTGCGATCCAACGGCTATCTGAAAAGCGTCGAAGACCTCAAGCAGATCCCGCTCGGCACCCAGGTCAGGGGCGCTCCGCTGCTGCTCGGTGACGTTGCGGATGTGGTCACTGGCCCCCAGAGCCGGCGCGGCATCGCCGAACTCAACGGCGAAGGGGAAGTGGTGGGCGGCATCATAGTCATGCGCTATGGCGAGAATGCCCAGCACACCATAGACGGGGTCAAGGCGCGGCTGGCCGAGCTGAAAAGCAGCCTGCCGGAAGGGGTAGAAGTGGTCACTGTCTACGACCGATCCGATCTTATCCAGCGCGCCATCGACAACCTCTCCGGCAAGCTGCTGGAGGAGTTCACCGTGGTGGTGCTGGTCTGTCTGGCCTTCCTGTTCCACCTGCGCTCGTCCCTGGTGGTGGTCATCACCTTGCCCATCGCCATTCTGGTGGCCTTTATCGTGATGCACCTGCAGGGGATCAACGCCAACATCATGTCCCTCGGCGGTATCGCCATCGCCATCGGCGCCATGGTAGACGGCGCAATCGTGATGATAGAGAACGTGCACAAGCACATGGAGCGGGAGGCGCTCACCGACAAGAACCGCTGGCGCATCATCACGGAGGCGAGCATCGAAGTGGGGCCCGCCATCTTCTTCTCCCTGCTCATCATCACCATGAGCTTCCTGCCGGTGTTTGCACTGGAGGCGCAGGAGGGACGCATGTTCCATCCGCTCGCCTACACCAAAACCTACGCCATGGCAGCGGCTGCGGCGCTCGCCATCACGCTCGTTCCAGTCATGATGGGCTATTTTATTCGCGGCAAGGTGCTGGCTGAGCAGGCCAACCCTCTCAACCGTGGCTTGAGCCAGGCTTATATACCGCTGCTCAAGGCCGTACTGGCGCGCCCCAAGACCACGCTGGCCGCCGCACTGCTGGTGACGGTGGCGGGCTTCTGGCCACTCCAGTATCTGGGCTCCGAGTTCATACCGCCGCTCGATGAGGGGGACATCATGTATATGCCCACCACGGCGGCCAATATCTCGGTGGGCAAGGCGCGGGAGATTTTGCAGCAGACCGACAAGCTCATTCGCACCGTGCCCGAGGTGCAGAACGTGTTCGGCAAGGCGGGCCGCGCCGATTCGGCCACAGACCCTGCCGACCTGGTGATGATGGAGACCAGCATACAGCTCAAGCCGCGCGATCAGTGGCGCCCCGGCATGACGCCGGAGAAGCTGAAAGAAGAGCTCGACTCCCTCATTCGCTTCCCCGGCCTCACCAACGCCTGGGTGCCCCCCATCAAGACCCGCATCGACATGCTGGCCACCGGCATCAAGACCCCGGTCGGCATCAAGATAGCGGGGCCCGACCTCAAGGTGATCCAGCAAGTCGGCCAGCAGCTTGAGCAGATCGTCGGCAAGGTGGCGGGAGCGGCCTCCGTCTACGCCGAACGGGTGGCTGGTGGTCGCTACGTCAAGGTGGATATCGACCGGCTCAATGCCGCCCGTTATGGCCTCAACATCGCCGACGTGCAGGCGGTGCTCGCCACCGCAGTGGGCGGCATGGACGTGGGCCAGACCATAGAGGGGCGCGAGCGCTACCCCATCAACCTGCGCTATCCCCAGAGCTATCGCGACTCGGTGGCAAGCCTCGAACTGCTGCCGCTGATCACCCCCAAGGGGGAGCGGATCGCGCTGGCGGACGTGGCCAAGGTTTACATCAGTGACGAGGCCCCCATGCTGCGCAGCGAGAATGCGCGGCTGAACGGCTGGGTCTACGTGGATATTCGCGGCCGCGACATCGGCACCTTTGTCGATGAGGCCAGGGCAGAGGTAGGCAAGCAGCTGATCCTGCCGGCGGGCTACGCCCTCACCTGGTCGGGTCAGTATGAATACATGGAACGGGCCAAGGCGCGCCTCGCCTACGTAGTGCCGTTAACCATCGCCATTATCGTGCTGCTGCTCTATCTGGCGTTTCGCCGCATGCAGGAGGTGTTGCTCATCCTCACCACGCTGCCGCTCGCCGTGGTGGGCGGGATCTGGACCCTCTGGCTGCTGGACTTCAACCTCTCGGTGGCGGTGGGGGTGGGCTTTATCGCCCTGGCCGGGGTGGCGGTGGAGACAGGTGTGCTGATGCTGGTCTACCTCAACCACGCCTGGGATGAGCTGGTGGCGAGCGGCAAGCCGGACAAGGCGGGCCTGCATCAAGCCGTGATCCACGGCGCAGCCCTGCGTCTGCGCCCCAAGATGATGACGGTAGTCACCATCATCGCCGGCCTCTTGCCCATCATGTGGAGCCAGGGCACAGGCTCGGAAGTGATGCAGCGCATCGCCGCGCCGATGATCGGCGGCATGGTGAGCGCCCTGGTGCTGACCCTCTTGGTGTTGCCCGCCGCCTACTACCTGTGGCGCAGCCAAAGCCTTGGCAAGCAGGCAGACCAACAAGCCGACTAACCCTTTTGCAATCAACGAAGTGTTTGAATCAATCACGAGGAAAAGACCATGAACTACAAGACATTTGCAATGACATTGCTGCTCGGCCTTGCCTCTCTCCAGGCCCGGGCCGAAATGACCATGAGCCACGAGGGGCACGATATGTCCCAGATGGAGGGGATGGATATGCAGGCGACGGGAGAGAACGCGATGACCAAGGGGATCATCAGCCGTATCGACGAGGCCAGCGGCAAGGTGGGGATCAAACACGAGGCCATCGACAACCTCAAGATGCCCCCCATGACAATGGTGTTCCTGCTGGCCGATCCGGCCCTGATCAAGGGGCTCAAGGTCGGAGATGCGGTGCGCTTTCACGCCGAGAACCCGGCTGGCAAGCTGACAGTCACCCAGCTGCAAAAACAGTGAATTGACGGACAAGATAAACGGCGGGGCTCTCCATCCCGCCGTTTATCTTGAGGTGCGTTTGGGCACCTCGTTAGTGAGCTTGCTGTCTGGACATTGCGGTCAACGCAGTGCCGCCTGCAACCAGCCAGCAAGCGCATCCAGCTCGGCTTGCCGAGCCGGGAAATCGGTCTTCAGTTGCCCGAGCAGCGCGGCGATGGCGTCGCTGCGATAGGTCACGCCCACCAGCCGCTGGGCCAATGCATCCAATGGGGCCGGATCCAGGCTGTCGCTGAAGATCTGCGCCCGCCCTATCACCCCCTTCTCCACATCGAAATGCAGCTCCACCCCGCCCCAGTCGAAGCGCTCGTCCAGCTGATGGGTGAACGCAGGCGCATGACCAAAATTCCACTCCCAGCTGCGCTGGCGGGCGAAAGTGTCGGCAAAGCCGGGCAAGTCCGGCAATTGGGTCGGGGAGATATGCTCGGGGGAGACGCGCGCACCGTAGTGGGCGAAGAAGGCCTCAATGAGCGAATGACTCACCTGCTGATGTTCGATCCCGGGCAGCAGCTCGCACAGGTTGGCTACCCGACTGCGTACCGAGCTGATCCCCTTGGCTGCCAGCTTTTTGGGGTCGGGATTGAGGTAATTGGCGAGGCGGCTCAAGTCTGCATCGAGCAGCAGGGTACCGTGATGGAAACCGCGATCATGGGTCTCCCGATAGGCCGAGCCAGACACCTTGCGATCCCCGTCCTGGGTGGCCACCAGCAGGTCGTTGCGTCCGGAAGCAAAGGCACTCACCCCGAGCAGCTTGAGCGCATCGAGCACTATGGCGGTGGAGATGCTCTTGTCATAGCCCGGCTTGCCCGCCATGAAGGTGAAGCAGCTGTTGCCAAGGTCGTGAAACACGGCGCCACCTCCGCTGCTGCGCCTGGCCAGAGTCACGCCATCCTCTTCCATGCGGCGGGTGTTGCACTCCTTCCACGGGTTCTGGGCACGGCCAATCACCACTGTATTGGCGTTGCGCCACAGAAACAGTACCCGCTGGTTCGGGTCCATCTGCCGGAAGATGCACTCCTCCACCGCCAGGTTGAACAGGGGATCGTGAGAGTCGGAAACTAGCAGACGCAGAGCAGTCATGGGCAGGCCTTTATCGAGTCAATAGCGTGCCGATATTACCACTTTCTTTCTCACCTGCAGTCTTCAACCAGGCCAGGTTGTGGCCATAGACCATCAAAAATTGACAAGAATGACGCCAAAAGCACCGATACGGTCACAACCGTGCAAAAATCCCCCCTGACCGAGGGATTGACACTTGCAGCATGAGAGAAATTGCCCGACGCTAGCCATAGATACATCACCAGGCGGCCTTACTTGAGCTTACCCCCTGCATTTTTCCATTGCTCGGGCCGGCATATTGGCCCTTTGCTCATGCCGTTGCTGCTGATCATACTGGCCTGTCTGCCGGCCAGAGTCGCGGCACAGGATCCGATTGTTTTACAGTTGAAGTGGCATCATCAGTTCCAGTTTGCCGGCTACTATGCGGCCATCGCCCAGGGCTATTACCGGGATGCAGGGCTCGATGTCAGGCTCAGAGAGGCCGGCCCGGGCACGGATGTGGTCGACGAAGTTGTCTCGGGGCGCGCCCATTATGGAGTCGGCAGCAGTGATTTGCTGCTGGATCGCCAGCGCGGCCAACCTGTCGTGGTCCTGGCCACCCCGTTTCAACACTCCCCTCTGGTGCTGCTGGCCCGCGCCGATATCGACAACGTGCATGATCTCGTTGGCCGCCGTCTGATGCTGGAATATCACTCCGAAGAGCTGATCGCCTACCTGCAACACGAAGGGGTTGCGCTTGGGTTGCTCCACCGCCAGCCCCATACCCTGAGTGCAGATGCGCTAATTCGGGGCGAAGTGGACGCCATGAGCGCCTACAACACGGATGAAACTTACACATTGCAGCGCAGCGGTGTGCCCTATCAGACCTTTACTCCCCGCAGCGCCGGTATCGATTTCTACGGCGACAATCTGTTTACCTCCGAGCGTGAATTGCGCGACCACGGGGCGAGAGTCAGAGCCTTTCGCGAAGCCAGCCTCAAGGGGTGGCGTTACGCCATGCTGCATCCGGAAGAGGTGGTGGCCTGGATCCTCACCCAATATCCGGCGACCAATAATCCGGCCCTGGACCGCAACAAGCTGCTGTTTGAAGCCAAGCAGATGCAGCCGCTGATCCGCGCCGATCTGGTGGAGATGGGCTACATGTATCCCGGCCGCTGGCAACACATAGCGCAAACCTATATGGACCTCGGCCTGCTCACTGCCATGCCGGATCTGGATAGTTTCCTCTACAGCCAGCAGGAAGAGAGAGCACATCAACAGCAGTTGATGATCTATCAGGGCATCGCCATCGGCCTGCTGGTCACCGCCTTCCTATTGATATTGCTTATGATCTTCCTTCGTCTCAACCGCCGTCTGCGGGAAGAGAGCAAGGCACGCCATCAGCTAAGCCAGGAGATAGCCGACAACGAGCGCCACTTCCGCTTCATCACGGAGAACAGTGCCGACGTCATCTGGACCATGGATATCCAGAGTGGTCGCTTCACCTACCTGAGCCCGTCGGTACAGCACCTGCGTGGTTTCACCGTCGAGGAGGTGCTGGCCCAGACGGGCGAGGAGCTGATGACGGCTGAATCTGCCGACCGCATCGCCCGCCAGATGAAGGAGTCGCTGGCAACCTGGGCGGCGGGGGATCACATCAATACCAAGCGAGTCACCCTGGTGGATCAGCCTCACAAGGATGGGCGCCTCATCCACACAGAAGTGGTGACCACGCTGCATGCCGACAAAGATGGCAACCCCGTCTCTGTGCTCGGCGTAACCCGGGACATCAGCGATCGCAAAGCCAGCGAGGAGATGATGCGCCAGCTCGCTTTTTATGATCCCCTCACTCACCTGCCCAACCGTCGTCTGCTCCAAGACAGGCTGCAACACTCACTGCAACAGGCGGACGGAAAGCCGCTTGCCCTGCTGTTCATCGATCTCGATCACTTCAAACCGGTCAACGATCAGCATGGGCACGAGGCAGGCGACTGGCTGCTGGCCACCGTCGCCAAGCGCATGCTGCACTGTGTACGGGAGGGGGACACGGTCGCCCGGATCGGCGGGGATGAATTCATGGTGCTGCTGCCCGAGATAACGGGAGAGGCGGGGGCCATCGCCATCGCCGAGGCCATCCACCAGAGTCTCAACCAGACCTTTGCCATGACGGATGCGCTCCATTTCCATATCTCCAGCTGCATCGGTGTGGCCCTCTATCCGCAGCACGGCACCACCCAGAAGCAGTTGATGAATCACGGCGATCAGGCCATGTATCAGGCCAAGGAGGCGGGGCGCAACCGCATCCAGCTGTTCACGCCCCAGATGGCGGGCGGGATCACGCGAGAGGCAGCCAACCAGATGCAGCTGGGCTGGAAACAGAGCCACGACTGCGGCCACCCGCAGATCGATGATGACCATCGCCAGCTGTTTGCCCTGGCCAACCAGCTGCTCAACGGCGTGCTGACCATGGAAGAGGATACAGACCAGTTTCATCAAAACTTCGAGGCCCTGCTGGCCCTGGCCACCCGCCACTTCAACAATGAAGAGGCCATTCTGGCCAAGCTGGAGTACGCCGAGCTGGACACTCACCGTCAGGAGCATCAAAAGCTGCTCCGTCGGGCCGACAGCCTCTATCAGGCGGCCCGCACTGGCGAGCTCACCAATCTTGCACTACTGGATTTTGTTCTGCAGGACCTGGTGCTGGGTCACATGGTCAAGCAGGACAAACGCTATTTCCCGCTGCTGAAGGCCAGCATGCAGGAAGAGGCCCTCCTCTCGCCCGATGGCCCCCTCGCCTCTCCCCCGCCCGGTCTGGTGAAACACTGAACCTTGCTGTCTCACGCCAGCACTGGCCGCGCCCTGCTCCCGTCAAACACGCCGCGCCATCAGGCTGTAGTAGAGCAGCGGTATCACCATCAGGGTAAGCAGGGTGGAGACTAGAATGCCAAAGATGAGACTGATGGCCAGTCCGTTGAAGATGGGATCATCGAGGATGAACAGGGCCCCGATCATCGCGGCCAGCGCCGTCAGCATGATGGGTTTGGCCCGCACCTGCGCCGCTTCGATCACCGCCTGCTCAAACGCTATTCCGGCTCTTCGCTGCTGCTCGATAAAGTCCACCAGCAGTATGCTGTTGCGCACTATGATCCCGGCCAGCGCAATCATCCCGATCATCGAGGTGGCGGTAAACTGGGCCCCCAACAGGGCGTGGCCCGGCATCACCCCTATGATGGTGAGCGGAATGGGAGCCATGATGATGAGTGGCACCAGATAGGAGCGGAACTGGGCCACCACCAGCAGATAGATGAGGATCATCCCCACCCCGTAGGCGATACCCATGTCGCGGAAGGTCTCGTAGGTGATCTTCCACTCCCCGTCCCACAACAGCGCCACCTCTCCCAATTTATCGGGCTGCTGCACGTAATATTGGGGCAGGTCGATGTCGGCACCGGCGGCAAACATGCCGTAGAGCGGGCTGTCGGTATGTCCACCCATGTCGGCCACCACCATCACCATGGGCTGCATGTTCTTGTGCATGATATAGCTGGGGGCCACCTCATCACGGCGATTCACCAGCTCGGAGACCCGCACCAGCTGGCCGCTTTGGCTGCGCACCTTGAGGGCCAGCACACCCGCCAGATCCCGTTTGTCACCGGGAGCCAGTTCGATGCGGATCGGCACCGGATACTTGGCACCGTGCCCCTGCAGCCAGCTGGCATCCTGATAACCCACCCCACCATTGAGGGTGCTCACCAGATCCCCGAGATCGACCCCGAGCAGGGCCGCCTTGCTGCGATCCACCACCAGCCGCCACTTGGGCTGCGGGTCGGTCAGATAGATATCCACATCCACCAGATCCGCCGTGGCCACAAAACGGGCCTGTACGGCGCGAGCGGCCGCTTCGCGGGCGGCCTGAGTCGGGCCATAGACCTCGGCAACGATGGGGGACCAGACCGGCGGGCCGGGCGGCACCTCAACGACTTTCAGGTTGCCCCCTGCCGCACTGGCGATGGCCTGCAGCGGCTCCCGAACCGACTGGGCAATCTGGTGACTGCTGCGATCCCGTTCATGCTTGTCCACCAGATTGACCTGAATATCCCCCACGTTGGCGCCACTGCGGATAAAGTAGTGGCGCACCAGCCCGTTGAAATTGATGGGGGCGGCGGTGCCGGCGTAGATCTGGTAATCCTTAACCTCAGGCACCTTGGCAAGCTCTCGTCCGACCGCCAGCAGGGTGCGCTCGGTCTGCTCCAGGGTCGCCCCCTCCGGCATATCGAGCACCAGCTGAAATTCCGACTTGTTGTCAAAGGGGAGCATTTTGAGCACCACCCACTGCACCACCGGCATGGCGGTGGCCACCCCGACCAGCAGCAACACCGCCAGCCAGAGTTTGCGTCTGGCGCGCTTGGCGCCATCACCGATCAGGAAAGGGGTCATCAGCCTATGAAAGAGACCCGCCTTGGCCTCGCCGTGGGCACCGTGCACCTCCCCCTTGAGCAAATGGCTCGCCAGCCAGGGAGAGAAGATAAAGGCCACCAGCAGGGAGATAAGCATCCCCATGCTGGCATTGATGGGGATGGGGCTCATGTAAGGGCCCATCAGGCCACTGACAAAGGCCATCGGCAGCAGGGCCGCGATGACGGTCAGGGTCGCCAGTATGGTCGGCCCCCCCACCTCGTCCACCGCCCCCGGTATCAGATCCTTGAGCCCCCCCTTGCCCAAACCGCGATGGCGGTGGATGTTCTCCACCACCACGATAGCGTCATCCACCAGAATGCCGATGGAGAAGATCAGCGCAAACAGCGACACCCGGTTGAGGGTAAAGCCCCAGGCCCAGCTGGCAAACAGGGTCAGTGCCAGGGTGATAACGATGGCAACGCCCACCACCAGCGCCTCGCGCCAGCCCATGCTCACCAGCACCAGCAGCACCACCGCCGTGGTGGCAAAAATCAGCTTGCCGATCAGGGTGTTGGATTTGGTCTCGGCGGTGACGCCGTAGTCCCGGGTCACCGTCACCTCGACCCCGGCAGGAATAAGCCGATTCTTGAGACTCTCGACCCGCGCCTCCACCCGCTTGGCCACATCGACCGCGTTCTGACCCGGCTGCTTGCCAATGGCCAGGGTCACCGCCGGATAACTGGCTTGCCCCTGCCCCATCCAGCTGCGCCTGGTCGGGGTCTCCTGACCCAGAGAGACCTTGGCCACATCCCCCAGATAGACAGGCCGGCCGTCGTGCAGGCCCACCACCAGTTCCCTAGCCTCCTGCTCGCTTTGCAGGAACTGCCCCACCTGCACCTTGATCTCACTATTGTCCTGCTCGATGGCCTGTGTCGTTCCTACCTGATTGGCGGCGGCAAGTCGCTGACTCAGCTCGCCCCAGCTGATGCCATGGGCGCTGAGTGCGGCCGGATCCGGCATCACCCGCAGCACGGCGCTCTGGCTGCCCAGCGTGTAAATATCGCGGGTACCGGGAATACGCTTGAGTTCGGTCTCCAGCTCATGGGCGACCCGGGTCAGCTCGGGTGCCCCCAGTTGCTTGCTCCCCTCTTTGCTCCATAAGGTCAAACTGACGATGGGGACATCATCGATCCCCCGGGGTTTCACCAGCGGCTGACCGACTCCGATCCCCTGTGGCAACCAGTCGCGGTGGGAGTCGAGCTGGTTGTTGAGATCGACGATGGCCTGCTCGCGGCTCACCCCCACCTTGAACACCACCACCAGCAGGGCGCCATCGGGTTGGGAGAAGGAGTAGAGGGTATCAATTCCCTTTATCTGGGAAACCACCTGCTCGGCAGGGGTGGTGACGAGGGATTCCACCTGCGCCGGGCTGGCTCCCGGGAAGGGGATATAGACATCGGCGAAGGTGACATCGATCTGCGGCTCCTCCTCCTTGGGGGTCACCAGCACCGCAAACAGGCCGAGCAGCAGCCCCACCAGCGCCAGCAGCGGGGTGATGGCCGAGCCCTGAAACAACGCAGCCAGCCGACCCGCAGGCCCCAGCCTCTCCTTGTTGCCGTTCAGCTCGCTACTCATGTGCCACCGCCTGCTGCTGCGCCCAGGCATCGGGAGCCAGCTTGTCACCGGCTTGCAGACCGGCCAGGATCTCGCACTGCCCCGCCAAGCAGTGACCGACCCGCACCGGCGTCAGGGCCCAGCCAGCGGGCTGCTGCAGATAGACGCCGTTGAACTCCCCTTGCCGCAGCAGGGCGCGATCCGGCACCTGCAGCACCTGACGTTCACCCTGTTTGAGCTGCACCTTGAGCCACATGCCGGGCAATACCCCGGCCGTTTGCGGCGGCAAGTCGAGGCGCAACCTGAAGGCGTGGCTCTGGCTGTCGGCATAGTTGAAGCGGGTCAGTTTGACGGGGGTTACAGGCTTGCCATCCGGCAGCAGCACCTGCACATCCGCAGGCTCACGAGCAAGCGTCAGGGCGGATTGGGGCAACTCCACCTCCACCCGTAAGGTGTCGAGGGAGAAGCCGGAGAGCAGTGGGGTACCGGGGGCCACCGTCTCCCCCAGCTCCACCA
The DNA here is from genome assembly GCF_057318915.1 of Aeromonas sp. TS_SC_11. Classification (NCBI taxonomy): domain Bacteria; kingdom Pseudomonadati; phylum Pseudomonadota; class Gammaproteobacteria; order Aeromonadales; family Aeromonadaceae; genus Aeromonas; species Aeromonas sp. TS_SC_11. Next base: position 2,524,709 of record NZ_CM170470.1, on the reverse strand, counting down.
GCCGTTTGGTCACCACACCGGCGTAAGGAGCCAGAATGCGGGTATAACCGTAAGCCTCGCGGGCCTGGGTGAGGGCCGCATCGGCAGCATTGACCTCGGCGCGGGCGGCGCGATCGGAGGCCTCGGCGTTATCGAGCTGGGCGCGGGTGATCACCCCCTTGGCAATCAGCGCCTGAAAGCGGGCGAGCTGGCGCTGCGCCTCCACCTGCTGAGCCTGCGCCCGGGCCAGTCGCGCCTGCGCACCCGTGACGGCGGCAAACTGCTCCTTGCCGCTGATCTCCAGCAGAGGTTGCCCCGCCTGCACCTGATCGTTCACATCCACCAGCATGCGGGAGACCCGGCCGCTGGTCTGGGCCGCCACAGTCCCCTGATTGATGGCACTGACGGTGCCATCCAGGGTGAGCCAGTCGGTCACCGGCTGCGGCGACAGGGTAAACGAGGTCAGGGTTTCTGCCTCCCCGGCTAGCGCCAGGGTGGATGTCATGACCAGCAAGGTGGCCCCCGGCAACCGGAAATGCTTCATGATAACCCCCCTCCTTGGTGCTGCGGTTCAGTACGCCAGCGGTTCACGCCACAGGATCAGGCGATGGGAGATGGCCGCACCTTCACCCATACCCGATTCAATCCCTTATCAACCAGCAAGATCCCGGCCACCATGCTTGCCACAAACAACAATATCATGGGCTGACCGCTGGAAATGAGACTCAAGGCTGGCCCAGGGCAGATGCCAACCAGCCCCCAGCCGATACCAAACAGGGCCGACCCTGCGATGAGGCGGCGATCCACTTGCCGGAGCTGGCCGAACTGGTATGGCTCATCGAGCAGGCTGCGGCTGCTCGGTTTGACCAACAGCTGGTAGCCCGGCATAAACACCAGCAAGGCGCCCCCCATCACGAAGGCCAGGCTGGGATCCCAGGCCCCCGCCAGGTCGAGAAAACCGATGACACGGGCCGGATCCACCATGCCGGAGATGGCCAGACCGAGCCCGAACAAGAGACCTGCGAGCAGACTGATAAACAGTTTCATCTCATTACCTCGTTACAACAGATGCAGGGTGACAAACACCGTCATGAAACCGGCCGCCATAAAGGTGAGGGTGGCAAAGAGGGAGCGCACCGAGAGCCGCCCCATGCCGCAGATACCGTGACCACTGGTGCAGCCATTGCCAAGACGGGTGCCCATACCCACCAGCAGACCCGCCAGCGCGACCAGTGGCCAGGTCGGCAGAGCGCTGAAGCTCGGCATCCGGGCCCAGCCCAGGCTGAACGCCAACCAGGCGCCTGCCCCCAGTCCCAACAAAAACAGCCAGCGCCAGGCATGCCTGTGCTGCAAGGCTCCCGCCAGAATGCCGCTGATCCCGGCCACACGACCATTGAACAGCATCAACATCAGGGCGGAGAGCCCCACCAGCATGCCCCCGGACAGGGCAAGCAACCATTGGGTTTCAAACATCAAGACACCTCATCCTCTTGGGAGTGACAAAAATGGGTTTGCAACACGGCCAGCACATCCGCCGCCGCCTCGTTTGCCAGCGAGTAGTAGATCTGCTGGGCAACCTTGCGCGATCGGATCAGGCCGCTACGCCTGAGCACCGCCAGTTGCTGGGAAAAGGCTGACTGCCCCAACTTGCTGTGGGCCAGCAACGCGCCGACCCCCTTCTCCCCATCAACCAGCTGACAGAGCACCATCAATCGCTCTGGATGGGCCAGCGCCTTGAGCAGGGCAGCCGCCTCGCTTGCGTGGCGTGTCATCTCATCGAAAGGGGCCATAGGCATAAATTAGTAGTTGCTTATATTTGGTTTTATTCTATAAATAAAACCTAAATTAGCAACACCTAATTTTAGGCGTTGGCAACCAGCCGGATAAACAACCAAGGAGCAAGATATGACTGTTGATAACGGAGTGAGAATCGTGGCGGGAAGCATGCTGTTGTTGTCACTGGCGTTGACCCAATGGGTCCATCCGGGCTTTTTCTGGCTGAGTGTCTTTGTCGGGGTCAACCTGATCCAGAGCGCTTTCACCGGTTTCTGCCCTGCCGCCATGGTACTGCGGAGGCTGGGTTGTCGCTGATGTAGCCAACTGGCTCACATTATTGACAAACTTGTATCTAAATGTTGCTGAAGGAGGATAGGGCTTTACCTCATCGTTCTGGATGAGTACCATCTGGCCGTTCATCAACAGCGGAGACCATCAGTGGGCAATTCATCAAGTGACAGTTGTAGGCCGACCCTTATCGTCGGCACCCAGGTCGCGAGATAGCCGCAGGTCTTCCTCTGCCGCGTTCTCGCAACCCTGCGAGAAGCGGAAATCCACTCCCCTCTTCTCTGTTTTTACACTTGACGTCAGGTGACTCGTGGCCAATGGCCCAGGACACCTTGCCTGCATAGTTTCTGCTTCCCACAAGGAGGCTGCTATGCGTTTTATTTCAACCAAATCTGGGTCCACCCAGGCTCACCCCCTGCTGAGCAAACTGGGCCGTGGCCTGCTGCCACTCTGGCTGCGCACCAAGCCGAGTCAGCACCACTACCGGTTGCAGATCCGCTGCCAGGATCGCGCCGACATGGAGCAGGTACTCGACATGGTGAGCCACACACTGCAACCAGCCGGGCTGCATCCCATGCAGTCCCTGAGACCAGGGCGCAGTGGTGGTCGGGAGCTGGTGCTCAACCTGCACTGCACCCCACCCCAGCGCCGGTATCTGGTACAGTTCGTGCATCAGGTCGGGGTAGCCCACCCGGTACGCTGGGAGCTGCGCCCCCGGCGTGATGCCGAGCCAGTGCTCAACTGACATCTATCAGGTGAATCCGGGGCCAGCCATGCTGGCCCCTCTCCATTGATCCGGCACCTTGCCCGTCGCCTCCCATTGAGCGCCTGAGCATCCGGGTCTGTGCGACCCGGGCGTCCGTTTTCATTTTCCATGGTGGTCTTTACCGCATGCAGCCTTGCGATTCATCAGGAGTGCCCATTGGCACGCCATCATGCATCCCGAAGGCCATCAGTTATCAGAAGGAGTACGCCATGAGAATGTGGCAGCAACTAGACATGATTTCCCTGCTCGACACCCTGGCCAGCCTGTTGCTGGCCTTCGTGCTGGGCAGCCTGGTGGGGCTGGAGCGCCAGTACCGCCAGCGTACCGCCGGCCTGCGCACCAACGTGCTGGTCGCCGTGGGGGCCGCCCTGTTCGTCAGCCTGGCCCAGCGCATCTATGACCTGCACGGTGGCAACTACAACGTGGTCCATGTGGTGGCTTATATCGTCTCCGGCATCGGTTTTCTCGGCGCCGGTGTCATCATGCGCGAGTCGGGCAATATCCGCGGCATCAACACGGCTGCTACCTTGTGGGGCGTAGCCGCCGTGGGCGCGGCCAGCGGGGCCGGGCTCGCCATGGAGGCGGTGCTCGGCGCCCTCTTCGTGCTGGCCGCCAACACCCTGCTGCGCCCCCTGGTCAACCAGATCAACCGCCGCCCGGTGGACAATACCGATACCGAGGTGACCTACAGAGTCACGGCTCTCGCCCAGCGCGAGTATCAGAAGGAGGTGTTGCACTGGCTGGAAGAGATGATGGAGCAGGCCAACTACCCCTTGAGCGAGCTGGACATAGAGCCGTTCGGTGAGCAGGATCTGGAGATCTCCGCCGTGCTGCTGGCCACCTCCATCGACGGCGACGAGCTGGATGCCCTTATGGTCAAGCTGGCCATTCATCCCCATATCAAGCAGGTGTTCTGGCGCGCCAGCACCACGGATTGAACGCACGGGGAATATCTTTGCGTCCTCTCCCGATAAACAAAAAGCCCCGCCAACATTGGCGGGGCTTTTTGATGGGAGCGCGACTAGCGGCGACTGCGCCAGCGCACTCTGGGGGCTATGACCTGAGCGGTCTGGCCGGGAACATTCCCTGCAATCAGCTGCTGCATCAGCTCGAAGGCGGCGCGGGCCAGCGCCGGACAATCTTGCGCCACAGAGTCGATGCGCATAGGAATGCAGTCGAGCAGGTCGTGATCATCGAAGGTACACAGGCGCATCCCCGTCTCCATCAGCCCCGCCTCGTTGAGGTAGCGCAGCACCCCTTCCAGCAGGGTAAAGGAAGCGGTAAAGAGCCCCCTGGGGGGCGCCCCCAGCTCGGCGACCAGCTCGGCCATCAGCTGATAACCGGAGCTCGGCTGATAGTCGCGATGGCGCACCCGGGCAGGCTGGGCCTCAAGCCCGGCTCGATGCAGACCCAGCTCATAACCCGCCAGCCGGTGGCGACTGGGGGAGAGATCCAGCAGGCCGCCGAAGTAGTAGATCTCCGCCCCGCACTCGCCAGCCATGTCCCGCACCAGCTCGGCGGTGGCCTTGCAGGCATCGGAGATCACCATGGGCAGGCGCGACTCGCCGATGTGGCGATCCAGCTGCACCACGGGCAGGCGGTCGTGAATTCGGGCATAGGTGTCATCGCTGTGGCCGCTGGAGGCGACGATAATGCCATCCACCTGACGACTGATGAGGTTGTCCACCACCTTCTGCTCCAGGGTGGGATCATCTTCGGAGCAGGCGATCAGCAGCTGGATCCCGGCCTCGCGACAGTGGGCCTCGAGGGCCCGGGCGATACTGGCAAAACCGAAGTTGGTGAGATCGGGGATCACCAGCCCCCAGGTGTAACTGCGGGTCTCGCGCAGGGCACGGGCATGAAAGCTCGGCTGGTAGTGGCACTCGTCCGCCACCGCCTGGATCCGCTTGCGGGTCTGGTCGGCAATCCGGTACTCCGCACTCTTGCCGTTGAGCACCAGACTGGCGGTCGCCTTGGACACCCCTGCCAATTCGGCTATCTGGGCAATCGTGATCCGTTTCTTCTTCTCCACCTGGCCTCCCGGCTGACTAGAACCGGGCTATTGTACTAGGCACGCCGACAGCGGCCAGTGATTGAGGCAAATTTTGCCGCCCTCGCCTGCATCCCCTGCCGATAGTTGCGGCTTTTCACCGGGGAAGTAACGGGCTGACAGCGTCTGACGCCCATCATCCACGAAACACTCGAGGCTGGACCGATCGCACAAGAGTGTCAGCGGGCCACCCAGCCAGGGAGCTGACCTCTCTTCCCACTCCCCGCTCTGCCAGTTCTGGCGACGCAATCCAATGCGCCCTTTCTGCCACACCAGCTCGGCCACTGTGCCGAGCCAGAGACTGCCCGCGCCGGTCAGCGTCAGATCCAGCCAGGCCGAGTCGATGGTCATCCCCGGAAACTCGCTGACGACCCCCTCGAAACGAGTCAGCTCCCCCTTGAGGGCGGCAAGTTCAGCCACCGGCCGCTGGCAGAGCCGCTCATGCTGCCAGAACAGCTCCCGTGGACAGCTCATCTGGTGGATCCAACCATAGGGAATGGTCGGCTGGCTCATCTCGTTCTCCTCCGGCAGCCCCAGCCAGCCAAACAGCAGGCGACGGCCCTGGCTATCCAGGGTGGTCTGCGGCGCATAGAATTCGAAGCCGCGATCCAGCTCGTGAAAAGCCCCATGTTCGAAGTGCTCGCCATCGAACTGCCCCGCCAGCCAGCCACACTGGTAGAGGTTGCGATAATCCTCCCCTTGCGGGGCAATCCCCTGCGGGCAACTTATCAACACATGGCGATCGGCCAGCGGGAAAAGATCAGGGCACTCCCACATATAGCCAAACTCACCGAGGCCGCCGCGCCCACTGCCGGCGATGGGGCCAATCAGCTGCCACTTGTCCAGCGTCTGGCCGCGATAGAGCAGCACCTCCCCCTTGTCGTCCAGGGTACGGGCTCCCAGCACCATCAGCCACTGCTGGCCGTCGTGCCACACCTTGGGGTCGCGCACATGGCCGCTGTAGCCTTCAGGTAAATCGAGCACAGGCCCCAGCTTGGCAAAACCACCCTCACCGTCGGCGCGAGCCAGACACTGGAAGGCGGTGCGGCTGCCATCCGGGTATTTGACATTGCCTGTGTAGATGAGGATTAGGCGCCCCTGCTCGTCGCTCACCGCCGAGCCAGAATAACAGCCGTGGCTCTCATACGCTTCTGTAGGAAGCAGGGCGATGGGCTCGTGCTGCCAGTGCAGCAGATCGGTGGAGCTGACGTGCCCCCACCCCTTGTTGCTGTGCGTGCAGCCCAGCGGGTTCCACTGGTAAAAAAGGTGATACCGGCCGCCGTGCTCGATAAAGCCGTTGGGGTCATTGAGCAGCCCCACTGGGGCTGCCAGATGCCAGCGGGGCCGATGGGGATCGGCCGCCGCCTTGAGCTGTCCGGTCAACAAGGACCGGACTATCTGTTGGAAAAAATCGACTTCCTTCATCACTCCACCTTGTACTTGAGCAGCCAGGAGGCAGCGAAGGCGGCGCCAAAGGCGATGACCAAGCCGATGACATAGTGGATCAGATTCATGGGCTGGACTATGGCCATGCCCGGAATACCGGTCAGGCCCACCGCCGTCATCCCTACCTTGGCCGCCACCACGTAGGCGCCACCCAGGGCACCGCCGAGCAGGCCGGCCAAGAAAGGCTTGATGTAGCGCAGGTTGACCCCGAAGATCGCCGCTTCCGTGATGCCGAGCAGGCAGGACATGGCCGCCGGCACTGTAATGGCCTTGATTTTCGGATCCCGGGTCTTGAAGTAGACCGCCAGACAGGCACCGCCCTGCGCCACGTTGGCCATGGCCCAGATGGGCAGCAGGAAGTTGACACCTATGGCCGGATTGGTGAGCAACCCCGCCTCTATGGCATGGAAGCTGTGATGGATACCGGTGATGACGATAAGCGAATAAGTCCCGCCAAACACCAGCCCCGCCAGCCAGCCTGCCTGCTCATAGAGGGCGCTCAGGCCGAAGGAGATGCCATCTCCCAGCACCCGTCCGGCCGGACCGATAAACAGCAGGGCCACGAAGCCGGTGATGATGACGGTGAGAAACGGCGTGAGGATCAGATCCAGTGCGTCCGGAATGCGCTTGCGCAGCTGCTTCTCCAGATGGGACATGAACCAGACCGCCAGCAGCACAGGGAAGACGGTGCCCTGATAGCCGATCATGGCGACATCGAGACCGAAGAAATCCATGGTCTTGAAGCCACCGGCCACACCCCAGGCGTTGGTCAAGGCCGGGTGGGTGAGGATCCCCCCCATGGTGGCCCCCAGATAGGGGTTGCCGCCAAACTCACGCGCCGCCGTGAACCCGATCAGGATGGGCAGTATGATAAAGGCCGCCGAGCTGAACATGTCGAGCATGACGAAGAGGGCACTGTCGGCATTGACCCAGCCATAGGTGCGCACCATGCCGAGCAGCCCCATCAGCAGACCGGACGCGACGATGGCCGGAATGATGGGCACAAAGATGTTGGACAGCGTCCGCGCCAGCCGCTGGGCCACGTTGAGCTTGGCCGTCGCCATGTCGGTCAGCTCCGCCTTGCTGGCCGTCCCTGTCCCGGTCAGGGCGATGAACTCCGCATAGACCTTGTTGACCAGACCGGTGCCGAAGATCACCTGGATCTGGCCCGCGTTGCTGAAACATCCCTTGACCCCCTCCAGCTTGTCGATAGCGGCCTTGTTCACCTTGCTGTCATCGGCCAGCACCAGCCGCAATCGGGTGGCGCAGTGGGCAGCGCTGACGATATTCTCCTTGCCCCCGAGCAGGGGCACCAAATCCTTGGCTATCGCACTGATATTCATATTATTCCTCTTATGACCCGCCACGCTGGCAGGCCCTTGTCACATGAGAGTAGGGTCTGTTGAGCTGCGGTTCTAGCCGCAGCTCAACAGCCGCTTGAGGCTGATCGCAAAAAGGCATCCAGTTCTGTGCGGGTCGGCAGTGCCGTTATGGCCCCCTTGGCGGTGGTGGCGAGCGCCCCGCAGCCGTGAGCCTGAGCCAGGATGGCGGCCAGCTCGGCCAGCGTGGGCAACCGCTCGCCCTGTGCCAGCGCCGCCAGGAGACCGGCGACGAAGGCATCCCCCGCCCCCGTGGTGTCAAGCGGGGTCACTTTCGGCCCCACCCACTCCAGCAGCTCGCCCTCGAGGCGGGCCACCACTCCGGCCGCCCCCCGGGTCACCAGCACCAGCGCCGGGCCTGATATGGTGGCGAGCCCCGCGACCAGCTCATCCTCGCCGCTCAGCAGCTGCAGCTCGTCAATCGAGAGCTTGACCACATCCGCCAGGGCGATTGCCTGGCGCACCACTGGCAGCATCTCGGCGGGGTTGCCCCACACCTCGGGCCTCAGGTTGGGGTCGAAACAGACCCGTCCCCCCGCGTCCTTGATGGCGGCCATGGCCTGCAGGCAACTGCCGCGTACCGGTTCGTTGGCGAGCGCGATGGAGCAGGTGAGCAACCACTGGCTGGCCTGGAAGCCGGGCAACTCATCCGGGGTCAGAAACTGATCCGCACTGGGGCGCACCATAAAGGTGAAGCTGCGCTCCCCCTCTTCATCGAGCGCCACCAACACTGTGGAGGTTCGATGATCAGGATCCGCCCGCAGACAAGCGGTATCCACCCCTTCCCTTGCCAGGGTATCGGCCATAAAGCGACCGAAGGGATCGGCGCCGACCCGGCCGATAAAGGCTGACTCGCCGCCGAGTCGCGCCACCCCGACCGCCACATTGGCGGGTGCGCCGCCCGGGCACTTGAGGTAGTGCAGCTCCCCTTCCGGGATCAAGTCCACCACCGCATCCCCCATTACCCACACACGATTCGTCACCTTGCTACTCCACTGCTGCACAGGATTCACTGACGGGGCCTGGCCCTCATCTCTCTTGGCTTTTATTATCAGCTAAACCGGTTTAGCTAACCAACAGATCCTGGCACCGGCTACCATTTTTGTGATCGGGATAACGAACTAGAACCAGGTTTCCATCTGCACGCCAAAGTTCCACTCGCCACCGGCGGTGAAGTTGCTCTGGCCCATGGCATCGTCGCTGGCGTAGCTGTCGAGCTCGGATGACCAGTCCATCCAGGTGGCGAACACCCGCAGCTCCGGACGCTCGAAGAAGCCGGCGGTCTGCGCCTTGAAGGTGGGGGCGAAGGTGAGCTTGGTGAAGTTGCCGTTCACCGCCTGACGACCCTTGTAGCCCTTGGGATCCAGATCCATGTACTGCCATGCCGCCTCATAGACCAGCTCGACGTTCTGGCTCAGCACCTGGGCTACCCGGGTATTGAGGGTCAGCCACTGATACTCGTCCCCCTTCACGTAGCGATCCTGGCTCTGCTCCGCCAGCAGAGCCGGCGCGAAACGCCAGCGCGGGTTGAGGTCGGTGGCGCCAAACACGGCAACCCGCACCGCATCTGCATCGGGCAGCAGTTCGCTGTCGGAACCCAAGCCCTTGAGCTCGGCACCCAGACCATGACCGTAGAGGATCGCCGCCTTGGAGAAGCCGGGGTTGATGCCAAAGAAGCTGTCGGCGTGATAAGCCACCAGGGTATGGGCTCCCTTGTCCGCCGCCTCGCTTCCCTTGCCACCGTCGTTGATGCGCTGTTCGTTGTCATTGGCCGAGAGGCCGTTCACCATCCACTGCCAGTTGCCGAAGCGGTTGTTCATGGTGAGGATGTAGCTCTCTATGTCCGACAGACCGCTGGCACTGATGTCGCCATAGTCGCGGCCATAGAGGGAGAAGTTCGCCTTCCAGCTGTCGGCCAGTTGCACGTCATAGACACCGCCACCGGTACCGGCCAGGAAGACCACGTCCGAGTCGAGCCAGTGGATGTCGAAGTTGTCCCGATCAAAGCGCTTGCCCGCCCACAGCACCGCATTCTTGAAAGCGCCATCGAAGCTCGCCAGATTGCCTATTTCGGCAAACACCTGGCGGGTATTGAGGCTCGAGTCGCTGGCGGTCCAGTCGTTGCTGGTCTCCACGCCATCTGCCAGCATCAGCTTGTAGCGTGCCCAGCTGCCGTCATCAAACGTCTGGGTCTTGAGCAGATTCGCTTCCATGTAGGTGTCGTCTTCGTTGCCAAGCCGGCCCACTGCGCCCCCCACTGACCCTGCCGGCGTGATGTAAGGGCCGCCCCGCCCACCGTTGCCATTGCCGTTGACCAGGAGGCCAGAGCGGGCGTAGCCGTGAAACTCGAAACCCTGTGCCCCCGCCGTCTTCTCATCCACCTTCTGGCTGCGGCTGTTGGCGACCTGGGCCTGCTCACTGGCCGCACTCGCCTTCACCTCGGCCTGACTGGCACGGCTCTCTGCCGCATCAGCTCTCGCTTCAGCTGCCTGTACCCGCGCCTCCAGCGCCGCCAGCCTGGCTTCGATACCGCCCTCCGCCGCCCACAGCGGGCTGCTCATCCCCAATCCCAGCGCCACTGCCAACGCCAATTTGCTCTTGAACATGGTCATCTTCCTCACCTGTCGTGTGTTGCCCGGTCGGGCTCTGTTTTTATCGGCGAAGAGAGCATAGCTAAACCGCTTTAGCCAACTCAAGATGCCAGCTAAACCGTTTCAGCTACTCTGTGAGCGGGATAACATTTGTACAGAATGAATTGGCGGGAGTTGTGAGGTGGATCCCTCATCAGGATCCACTCAATAACGAAGAGACGGGCCGAATGGCAGGCAAAAAGAAAGCCGGCACAGAGGCCGGCTTTGCTGGGATGCGCTGAGATCAGCGGGTCAGGTCGTCGAAGAAGCGTTTCACCCCTTCGAAGAAACCTTCCGATCTCGGCTTGTGGGTCTTGGCGGCGGCACCGCTGAACGATTCGTCCAGCTGGCGCAACAGCTCTTTCTGGGACTCGGTCAGCTTGACCGGAGTCTCGATCACCACCTTGCACATCAGATCCCCCACCTGGCCGGAGCGCACTGACTTGACGCCCTTGCCCCGCATGCGGAACATCTTGCCGGTCTGGGTCTCGGGAGTGACCTTGAGCTTGACGCGGCCATCCAGGGTCGGCACTTCGATCTCGCCACCCAGGGCGGCTGCGGTGAAGCTGATGGGCACTTCGCAGTAGAGGTTGTTGCCGTCACGCACAAAGATCTCGTGCTCCTTGACGTGCACCTGTACATAGAGATCCCCGGCCGGAGCGCCCGCTTCCCCCGCTTCCCCTTCGCCGGAGAGACGGATACGGTCGCCGGTATCGACGCCCGCCGGGATCTTGACCGACAGCGTCTTGGTCTTCTGGTAACGACCTTCGCCATGGCACTTGCGGCACGGATCCTTGATGATCTTGCCGCGACCGTGACAGTGCGGACAGGCCTGCTGCACCGCGAAGAAGCCCTGACGCATCTGCACCTGACCGGCACCGTGGCAGGTCGGGCAAGTCTGGGCTGTGCTGCCGGTGTGGGCACCGGAGCCGTTGCAGACCTCGCAGTGGACCAGGGACGGCACCTTGATCTCTTTGGAGACACCGCGCACCGCCTCTTCCAGGGTCAGCTCCATGGTGTAGCGCAGGTCTGAACCCCGGGCCGGACCACGACGACCGCCGCCGTTGCGACCACCGAAGATGTCGCCAAAGATATCGCCGAACGCATCACCGAAATCGGCACCGCCGCCAAAGCCACCGTGGCCACCGCCACCCTGGCTCTGATCCACGCCGGCATGACCATACTGGTCATAGCGAGCCCGCAGATTCTCGTCGGTCAGGATCTCATAGGCTTCCTTGACCTCTTTGAACTTCTCTTCGGATGCGGCATCACCCTGATTGCGGTCCGGGTGAAACTTCATCGCCAGACGCTTGTACGCCTTCTTGATCTCGCGCTCATCGGCACCTTTCGATACCCCGAGCACTTCATAGAAATCGCGCTTTGACATACTGATCCTGTTGCTACGTAAACAGTTATGCAGACGGGCGTTGGTCACCCAACGCCCGTAAATTCATCGATCAAGCCGATGGGTAGAGCGGGCTCTACCCATCTGGGTGTGGCTTATTTCTTGTCGTCTTTCACTTCTTCGAACTCGGCATCGACCACGTCGTCGTCAGCCTTGGAAGAAGAGGACTGGTTGGCATCGGCGCCAGCACCCTGAGCCTGGGATTGCTGCTGGGCAATCTCCATCAGCTTCTGGGACGCTTCCAGCAGAGCCTGCTGTTTGGCTTCGATGACAGCCTTGTCGTCACCCTTGATGACGGCTTCCAGCTCGCTCAATGCAGTCTCGATCTTGGTCTTGTCGTCGGCAGGCAGGGCGTCACCGGCTTCGGTGATCTGCTTGCGTACAGAGTGGACCAGACCGTCAGCCTGGTTGCGAGTCTGCACCAGCTCTTCAAACTTCTTGTCTTCGGCCGCGTTGGCTTCTGCCTCGCGTACCATGCGTTCGATCTCTTCATCAGACAGACCGGAGGAAGCCTGGATGGTGATCTTCTGCTCCTTGTTGGTCTCCTTGTCTTTGGCAGAGACGTGCAGGATACCGTTGGCATCGATGTCGAAGGTCACTTCGATCTGCGGCAGGCCGCGCTGAGCCGGACGAATGCCTTCCAGGTTGAACTGGCCCAGGGACTTGTTGTCGCTGGCGCGCTTGCGCTCACCCTGCAGCACGTGAATGGTCACGGCAGACTGGTTGTCTTCGGCAGTGGAGAACACCTGGGACTTCTTGGTCGGGATAGTGGTATTCTTCTCGATCAGCGCAGTCATGACGCTGCCCATGGTTTCGATCCCCAGAGAGAGCGGGGTCACGTCCAGCAGCAGTACGTCGGTCTTCTCACCGGACAGTACGGCGCCCTGGATGGCAGCACCCATGGCCACGGCTTCGTCCGGGTTGACGTCTTTACGCGGCTCTTTGCCAAAGAACTCGGCAACTGTCTTCTGCACCATCGGCATACGGGTCTGACCGCCCACCAGGATGACGTCGTCGATCTCGCCAACGGCCAGACCAGAGTCTTTCAGGGCAGTGCGAACTGGTTCGAGCGAGTCTTTCACCATATCTTCCACCAGGGATTCCAGCTTGGCGCGGGTCACCTTGATGTTCATATGCTTGGGACCTGTGGCATCTGCAGTGATGTACGGCAGGTTCACGTCGGTCTGCTGGGCAGAAGAGAGCTCGATCTTGGCTTTCTCGGCGGCATCTTTCAGACGCTGCAGGGCCAGCTGGTCGTTGCGCAGATCGATGCCCTGCTCACGCTTGAACTCGTCAACCAGATAGTTGATGACACGGTTGTCGAAGTCTTCACCACCCAGGTGGGTGTTGCCGTTGGTCGCCAGTACTTCGAAGGTGGTTTCCCCTTCGACTTCGTCGATCTCGATGATGGAGATATCGAAAGTACCGCCACCCAGGTCATACACGGCAACCTTGCGCTCGCCCTTGACCTTGTTCACGCCATAAGCGAAAGCAGCAGCAGTCGGTTCGTTGATGATGCGTTTTACATCCAGACCGGCGATGCGACCGGCATCCTTGGTAGCCTGACGCTGGGCGTCGTTGAAGTAGGCCGGCACTGTGATAACGGCTTCGGTCACCGGCTCACCCAGATAATCTTCGGCGGTCTTCTTCATCTTCTTCAGCACTTCAGCAGAGATCTGCGGCGGTGCCATTTTCTTGCCCTTCACTTCCACCCAGGCATCACCGTTGTCAGCCTTGGCGATGGCGTACGGCATGATCTTCAGGTCACGCTGCACTTCTTCATCTTCGAAACGGCGACCGATCAGACGCTTGATGGCGAACAGTGTGTTCTTCGGGTTGGTGATGGCCTGACGCTTGGCCGGCTGACCAACCAGGATCTCGCCATCATCGGCATAGGCAATGATGGACGGAGTAGTACGATCGCCTTCTGCGTTCTCGATCACGCGAGCAGTGTCGCCATCCAGAATAGCGACGCAGGAGTTGGTAGTACCCAGGTCAATACCGATGATTTTACCCATTTGACGAATCTCCAAATACTTTGAATAAACTGGCGAGGAACTCGCCTTAATGCGTTAACGGCTAGGTGGGGGCTGCCAGTGTGGCTTTCAAGCTCCCGGCATCAAATTTTTTGTGCCGCCGTGGCCTTGGAACCTATATGGGGTCTCAAGTTGACGCTTCAAGCCCTGCCCTCAAAAAACCGCACATTCTTGCCTTGTTTACGGAAGAATGCTTGCCAAATGACGCCAAAAATAAGCAGTTGGCGCCGCAACCAATAAAAAGCCCGCCGAGCGGCGGGCTCAGCACAGCGATGGCAATCAGGCTGGCGCCTTGGAGACCATCACCATGGCCGGACGGATCACCCGACCATTGAGCTCGTAGCCCTTCTGCATCACGGCGATGACAGTGTTCGGTGCCAGCTCGCCATTTTCGATCATGCTCATCGCCTGATGGGCATTGGGATCAAACGGCTGATTGAGCGGATCAAGCGGATTCAGACCAAACTTGGCCACGCCGCTTTGCATCGATTTCAGGGTCAGCTCGACCCCTTCGATCATCGGCTTGAGCTCTTCGCTCTCCTTGTCGGCCAGCTCGATGGCGCGCTCCAGGTTGTCCAGTACCGGCAACAGTTCGGCGGCGAATTTCTCCAGCGCAAACTTGTGGGCCTTCTCCACATCCTGGGCGGCTCGGCGACGCAGGTTTTCCATTTCGGCGACGGCACGAATGGCACGCTCACGCTCTTCATTGGACGCCAGCTGGGCGGCTTCCAGTTGGGCCTCCAGCTCGGCAATGCGGGCCTGCTCGGCTGTCACTTCACTGTCTACATCGGTCGGCTCGACTGGCTGGGCTTCCACTTGCTCCATCGTTTCAACCTTTTGTTCTTCGTGGTTCATGACATCTCCAATTTCAGGGTTGCTTATGAGGGTCTGCTGACGTTCGGGTGCGAGACAAGTCGGCAACAGACCCTGTAATGGCGCTATTATGGGGACGCAGCCTCGGCTTTCAAGGGGAAAAAGGCGCTATCGTCGCCAATGAGCCGCACCGACAGGCAAATTGCCACTTTTCCCGGTACGATGGCGCGAGCAGAACGCTGGCAGCAGACAAATCCCCCACAAAGCGGGGTATACTGCCCCCAATACTCATCCCAGACCCGACAGACTATGGATTCTCCGTTCAAAACCATTGCCCTGATTGGCAAACCCCACCACGAAGGGGCCAACCAGACCCTGACCGGCTTGCATCAGTATCTCACTACCCGTGGTTTCAAGGTGCTGGTCGAAAGCCGGGTCGCCCACACCCTCGGCATCATGGATGAAAACGTGATGGATCTGGTCCAGCTCGGTGAGCAGGCGGACTTGGCCATCGTCGTCGGCGGGGACGGTAACATGCTGGGCGCGGCCCGGGTGCTGTCACGGTTCGATGTGGCGGTGATCGGGGTCAACCGGGGCAATCTCGGCTTTTTGACCGACCTGTCGCCGCAGGATTATCTGCTGCCGCTGGAACAGGTGCTTTCCGGCCACTACAAGAGTGAACACCGCTTCTTGCTGGAAGCCGCCGTCTATCGTCACGGGGAGCGCAAATCGAGCAACCTGGCGGTGAACGAAGCCGTGCTGCACCCGGGCAAGATAGCCCACATGATCGAGTTCGAGGTCTATATCGATGGCAGCTTCATGTACAGCCAGCGCTCGGACGGCATCATAGTCGCCACCCCGACCGGCTCCACCGCCTATTCGCTATCGGCGGGCGGCGCCATCCTCACTCCCAAGCTCAACGCCATCACGCTGGTGCCCATGTTCCCGCACACCCTGAGCAGCCGCCCCATAGTGCTGGATGCGGACAGCGAAGTGCGCCTGCTGGTCTCGCCGGATAATCAGGATGATGCCATGCAGGTGAGCTGCGACGGTCAGGTGACACTGGCGGTTCACCCGGGGGACGAGATCCTCATCAAGAAGAGCAAGCACAAGCTGCACCTGGTGCATCCGCTCGATTACAGCTACTTCCACGTGCTGCGCAACAAGCTCGGCTGGGGCAGCAAGTTGTTTTAAGGCGCTTTTCAACGCTCTTGTCCATCCTGTTGCGGGCCGACTCTTTACTGTATGTAAAACCAGTATATACTGGATGCATACACAGTAATGTTGGCCCATACAGGATGAGACCATGCTGACCCAGCTGACCGTCAACAACTTCGCCATCGTCAAGTTTCTCGAACTCGATCTGCAACCCGGCATGACCTGCATCACGGGTGAGACGGGTGCCGGTAAATCCATCGCCATAGACGCGCTCGGCCTCTGCCTCGGCGAGCGGGCCGAGGCCAGTATGGTGCGCCCCGATAGCGACAAGACAGAGGTCAGCGCCCGTTTCCTGCTGGACGGCAACCCGGCCGCCCGCGCCTGGCTCGCCGCCAACGAGCTGGACAACGAAGGCGAATGCATAGTGCGGCGGGTACTCTCTGCCGAAGGGCGCTCACGCAGCTACATCAACGGCGTGCCCGTCCCCCTGACCCAGCTTAAAAATCTCGGTCAACTGCTGGTCAACGTCCACGGCCAGCACGCCCACCAGCTCCTGCTCAAACCCGACTACCAGCTCAGCTTGCTGGATGGCTATGCCGGCCATCACCTGCTGCTGGAAGAAGTGCGCCAGCACTATCAGCTCTGGCGTCAGCTGCAAAACGAGCTCAATCGCCTCAAGGCCGAACAGCAACAGCGAGAAGCCCGCCGTCAGCTCATCGAATATCAGGTGCAGGAACTGGACGAATTTGCCCTGCAACCGGGGGAGTTCGAGGCGATCGAAGAGGAGCATCAGCGGTTGGCCAACGGCACCGAACTGATGCAGGAGTGCGGCGCCTGTCTCGATCTGCTCTATGACAACGAAGAGACCACCATCGCCGGCCTGTTGCAGGTCGCCGTCGACAAAGCCGAGAGTCTGGTGGGCATGGACAGCCGCCTCAGCCCTGTGCTGGAGATGCTTAACGAGGCGATGATAGGCGTGCAGGAGAGCCACAGCGAGCTGCGCAGCTATCTGGATCGGCTTGAGCTGGACCCGGAGCGCTTCACCGAGCTGGAAGCCCGCCTCTCCAAAGCCATCAATCTGGCCCGCAAGCACCATGTCAAACCAGCCGAGCTGGCCCTGCATCATCAGGATCTGGCCAGTGATCTCGCCCGCCTCAACTCTGATGAAGAGCGCCTCGAGGGCATGGAAGATGAACTGGCCGAGGCCCGCCTCGCCTTCGTGCAAGCCGCCGAGGCACTGAGCCAGAGCCGTCAGCGTTACGCCGAGGAACTCAGCACCAAGGTGACCGCCAGCATGCACGAGCTGGCGATGCCGGACGGCCGCTTCGCCATCGAGGTGCGGCCGGATGCCCAGAGCAGCCTGTCGCCGCTCGGCATTGATCGGGTGGAATTTATGGTCACCACCAACCCGGGGCAACCAATCCAGCCGCTGGGCAAGGTGGCCTCGGGCGGTGAACTGTCGCGGATCAGCCTCGCCATCGTCGTGATCAGCGCCCGCAAGGTCTCGACCCCGACCCTGATTTTCGATGAGGTGGACGTGGGGATCAGCGGCCCCACCGCCGCCGTGGTGGGTCGTTTGCTGCGCCAGCTCGGTGAATCCACTCAGGTCATGGTGGTCACTCACCTGCCCCAGGTAGCAGGCAAGGGCCACCAGCACATGGTGGTGAGCAAGCACACCGACGGCAAGACAACGGAAACCCAGATGCAGGCACTGGATCAGGGCGCTCGCCTCAAGGAGCTGGCTCGTCTGCTGGGCGGCGATCAGATCACCGACAATACCCTGGCCAACGCCCGCGAGCTGCTTGCCTCCTGAGAAGGGACGCCCAACACGGCCAGTAAAAGGGGAGCCTCAAACCTGCGGGTGTGAGGCTCCCCTTCTTTATATGGCTATTTGACGTTGCGATCGCCCTATCCTCTCTTCTATTTTCTCCCCCACACACCAGCCGCTTGGTTAGCCGACATCCAGGGGACTCTCTGGCCTGGATCGAGTGTGGGAGCCAGACCAGAGTACGGGAGCTAAACCTGGCTAAACCTCATAGTACCGCACAGCAACAAGACCCGGCTCCGAGTGCCGGGTCTGGCTCCGTAAGAAGGTGCTAGGACAAGCCGACGCAACCAGCTAGGTGACGGTGTGACCATCAGGACGGTGCGAGTCATCCAGGTTGCCATGACCAGCACCGACGCATAGAGTGAGACCAGGTCGGGAGCAAAAACCCGTGCACCTTCACCTGTTTTATCTGCCCCCTTGTCCGGCCAGCGTCCTTGCGCGGTCGACCAGGAGCCTCCAACTTCAGGAATGCCTTTATGCTCCACGTGTTTGGTCACAAGAACCCCGATAGCGACAGCATCTGCACCGCTTTGGTCACCGCCGACTGGCTCAATGGCCAGGGCAGACCGGCCCAGGCCTATGCACTGGGTGACCCCATCGCCGAGACCCGCTTCATTCTGGAAACCGCCGGGGTCGATGCCCCGCCCCTGCTGCAGGGGAGCGTGGCCAACAAATCTGTGTTTCTGGTCGATTTCAGCGAGCTGGAGCAAGGGCCAGAGGGCCTTGCCGAGGCGGACGTGCAGGGGCTGATCGATCACCACAGGATCGGCACTCTTGTGACTCGGGGCCCCCTCGATGCCTGGATCCGTGCTGTGGGTTGCAGTGCAACTGTGCTGCTGGAGCTGATGGGCTATGACAACCTCTCCCGTTCCCAGGCTCGCCTGCTGCTGGGCGCCATCATCAGCGACACCTTCAGCCTCACCTCGCCGACGACCACGCCCCGTGATCGCGCAGCCGTCAATGCGCTGCTGCCCCTGGCCGATCTGGCGCTGGAACCCTTCGCACAGACCCTGCTGGAACGCCGCACCCAGTTAGGTGATGCTCCCCTGGCCGAGCTGCTCATCGCCGATGAGAAGGCATACCAGATTGCCGGTTACACACTGTCTGTCAGCCAGATATGCGTGATGGATCCGGCACAGCTTCAGTCACGGCAAGCAGAGCTGGCTCAGGCTATGCAGGCCCGGCAGGAACAGGACAAGCTGGATGCCTATGTGTTGATGCTGACCGATCTCGCCAAGGGGAACAGCCTGCTCTATTTCGCCAGCAACGGCATCTTGCCCGAGCACCCCATCCATCTGACCGGTGCCGTCAGCCGCAAGAAGGAGGGTCTGCCCTGGCTGGCCCACTATCTGTCAACAGACCCGGTGTGATGCCAAGTGGCAAGGCAGCGGTACACGCCGGGTTCCCTGCCCTCTCTTTCTACCCCATGGCTTTGACACGCCACCTCGGTCGGCATGCGACTTCTTCTGTACGCCCTGTCGTCAACTTCCCTCATCCTGCTTGTGCGTGCTCACTGCGTCACGCGATACTCAGATAGAGACCAGGCAGCATGATTCAGATATGCAGCGCTTGCTGACCATGCAAACATGCTAAAAAAATACCATTTTTATCCGCAATTCCCCCGCTAACCATCAAATATCCGGGATCCCTTCATTCTCCATTCAACTCGGTCTGTTATGCTGATGTAAATGAACATGGTTTTACTATGCATCACCGACAGAGGGTGACGCCAGACGACCAGGACATGTTAGCGCCATACCATATATATAGCGGGAACACAGTGGTAAGAGACACACCTGGTGTCTCTGGTGACCCGCGTCATGCCAAGGAGAACTGCTTATGACCTCAACCCATATTGTGCTCTTGCTGGAAGGCAAGGATTACGAGCAGGAGACGCTGGCCAAAGCAAGCCGGTTGGCACAGAGCATGGGCACTGAGCTGACCCTGCTGCACCTGACTCATAGCAGCAAGGTGCGCCGCGAAAGCCTGTCGCTGTCCGAAGAAGAGCGCAGTGCCCAGGGCACATTGGATGCCAAGGCCATCATCAGTGAACTCATCACCACCTTGCAGCATCCAGTGGATTATCAGTGCCTGGTGGTCGATGACGTTGTGTCGGACCTGAAGCACTGGCTGGCTTCACACCCGACGGATCTGCTGCTGGTGGGCAGCCGCCATCACTGGATGGAAGGATCCCTGGCCCGTCTGCTTATTTACAAGCTGCCGATCGATATCCAGATCTGCCACGAACCCTACGTAGAGCAGCTCAAAGCCGTCAGCTAACCTGACAGGCGCCCGCTCAAGTGGTGGGCGCCTCATCTCCCCTCGTCCCCTCTTGTTGCCGTCAACACCCGCACTTTTCCCCGTTCGCCACGCGACTCCCTCATTGCCACCACCTCTGCCCAGCCCGCTGGCAGCCTCACTATTGACAAGCCTGTCTACATGTTTCCTTACATATTCATCGCTGTTTTTTAAGCCTCGTTTGCTGCAGGATATTGCCCTTGCATGCCTTCGCACGTTTCATTCAGGTGATAAATGAACATAACTCCCAAGCAGAGAAAATTTGCCCTGCTCGTACTCATCCCCCTGGCCGCCATCACCTGGCTGGCCTGGCCGAATACGACCCCGGACCCGGTGCTGAGCGCGCCAGTGACCCGCCAGGATGTGGAGCAGACGGTGCTGGCCAGCGGCGTCTTGCAGGCCATAGAGCAGGTGGATGTGGGTGCCCAAGTCTCGGGTCAGGTGACCTATCTGGCCGTCGAGGCGGGACAGAGCGTCAAGCAGGGTGACCTGCTGGCCGAGATAGATCCCCTGATCGCCCAGAACAACCTCAAGACCGCCGAGGCGGATCTTGCCAGCCGCCGTGCCCAGCTCAAGATCAAACAGGCACAGCTCAAGCAAAACGAGCTGGCCTGGCGCCGTCAGCAACAGATGTTCAAGCAGGAAGCCAGCTCCCGCGCCGATCTGGAGAGCGCCGAAGCCCAGCTCGCGGTCACCCGGGCCGAGCTGCAGAGCGCCAAGGCCGAGATCGAGAATGCACTGATCAAGGTGGATCGCACCAAGACGGAGCTGGGCTATAACCGCATTTTGGCCCCCATGGATGGCACAGTCGTCAGCATAGTGACCCGCCAGGGCCAGACCCTGGCCGCCAGCCAGACTGTGCCCACCCTGCTCAAGCTCGCCAATCTGGAGACAATGACGGTCAAAGCACAGATCTCTGAGGCGGATGTCACCCGGGTCAAGGCCGGCATGCCGGTCTATTTCACCCTGATGGGCGATGCGGATACCCGTTATCACGGCACCCTGCGCACGGTCGAACTGGCCCCCACCAACATCAACGAGCAGGCCACCAGCACCACGGCCACCAGCAATGCCGCCGTCTATTACTACGCCCTGTTCGACGTACCCAATCCGGATCACACCCTGCGAGTCGCCATGACCACACAAGTCACCATAGTGCTCGGCGAGCGCAAGCAGGTGCTGACCATTCCGCAGACGGCACTTGGCAAGAAGCTGGGGGAGAACGAGTACGAAGTCACCCTGATCAAGGATGACGATCAGAAAGAGACACGCCGCATCAAGACCGGCATGAAAGATGACATCAAGGTCGAGGTAGTCAGCGGCCTCACCGAGCAGGACAAGGTCAAGCTGGGTCAAAGTGCTCCCGTCAACGGCCCCGATGTGGAGATGATGTTGTGAGTGAGCCACTGATCCAGCTCAAAGGGATAGAGCGACGCTACCAAAGCGGAGAGCAGGAGGTTACCGTCCTGCATCCGCTGGATCTGACCATTGAAGCGGGTGAGATGATCGCCATCGTCGGCGCCTCCGGCTCCGGCAAATCCACCCTGATGAACCTGCTTGGCTGCCTGGATCGCCCAAGCGCGGGCCAGTATCTGTTTAGGGGGCAGGACACCGCTACCCTGGATGCCCTCTCCCTGGCCCGGTTGCGCTGTCACCACTTTGGCTTCATCTTTCAACGCTACCATCTGCTGCCACACCTCAACGCCGCCGCCAACGTGGAGATCCCGGCCGTCTATGCCGGCACCTCCCGCCCCGATCGGCAGGCACGCTCCCAAGCCCTGCTGGCACGGCTGGGCTTGAGTGATCGCAGCCATCACACTCCGGGTCAGCTCTCCGGCGGCCAGCAGCAGAGGGTCAGCATTGCCCGGGCGCTGGCCAATGGCGGCGAAGTGATCCTGGCGGACGAACCCACGGGTGCCCTCGACAGCCAGAGCGGCAAGGAAGTGATGGCCATCCTCAAGGAGCTGCACGTCCAGGGCCACACCATTATTCTGGTGACCCACGACATGGCAGTGGCCAGCCATGCGGATCGCATCATCACGCTGCGCGATGGCCGGGTGCTGGAAGACAGCGGCAAACCGGCTACGACCACAGCCCGCCTCCCGGCCGCCTCCCCCGCCGCCAGAGCGAGCGGCAACGACTGGGATCGCTATCGCGAGGCGGGACGCATGGCGCTGCACGCCATGCTGGCACACCGGATGCGCACCTTCCTCACCATGCTCGGCATCATCATAGGCATAGCCGCCGTGGTGAGCGTGGTCGCGCTCGGTCAGGGGGCCCGTGCCAAGGTGGTCGACCAGATCAACGCCATGGGCACCAACACCATCGACATCTTCCCGGGCAAGGATTGGGGAGACGAGAAGGCTGCCAGTATCCAGACCCTCAACAAGCGGGATCTCGATGCGCTGCTCGGCCAACCTTATCTGGAAGGGGCCAGCCCCCAGATTGCCTCGTCGGGTCAGCTGCGTTATCGCAACAAAACCAGCAGTGGCAGCATAGTGGGAGTCGGCAGCGACTTCTTCCGGGTCAAGGGGATGAAGCTCACCAGTGGCCGCCTGTTTGACGAGCGCGACATCCAGAACCGGGCCGCGGTGGCAGTGGTGGATGGCAAAACCATAGAGAGCCTGCTTGGCAAGGAAGATCCGGTCGGTCAGGTGGTACTGGTCGGCACCCTGCCGGTGCGCATCATTGGTGTGGTGGAAGAGGAGACGGGGTTTGGCCGCAGCAGCCAGTCAGTGAACGTCTGGCTGCCCTACAGCGCCGTGATGAGCCGCCTCATCTCCCAGAACCACTTCAGCCAGCTCACCATTCGGGTCAAGGACGGGGTGCAACCCGCCCTTGCCGAACAGGCTGCCATCGAGCTGCTGACCCAGCGCCACGGGGTGAAGGACTTCTTCACCTTCAGCAGCGACAGCATCATAAAATCAGTGGAGAAAACCACAGCCACCATGACGCTGCTGGTCTCCGCCATCGCGGTGATATCCCTCATCGTCGGCGGGGTCGGGGTGATGAACATCATGCTGGTCTCGGTGGTGGAGCGTACCCGCGAAATCGGGATCCGCATCGCGGTCGGCGCTCGCCAGTCCGACATTTTGCAGCAGTTTCTGATCGAGGCGGTGATGGTCAGCCTGCTCGGGGGCATGCTCGGGGTCGGCGTCTCCCTGTTCATAGGCCTGCTCTTCTCCCTGTTCGTGGAGAGCATTCAGATGCAGTTCTCGCTCTTTTCCATCCTGATGGCGTTTGGTTGCTCCTCGCTCATCGGGATCCTGTTTGGTTACCTACCCGCCCGCAATGCCGCCCGGCTCGATCCGGTCGAGGCGCTGGCGAGGGAATGACGATGTACAACTTATCCAAACTGGCGCTCTGCCTGGCCCTTGCTACTGGCGTGAGCGCCTGCAGCCAGCAGAGCACCTATCACAGACAAGCTCTGGCACTGGCTCCGAGCTGGCAACAGCCGGATGACGGTCTCACCCGGCAGCAGGCCGGCTTCTGGTGGCAAGGGTTCCATGATCCGGCGCTGGATCAACTGGTGGAAGCCGTGCTGGCCGCCAACCCGGACATGCAGGTCGCCGGACTGAGGCTCAGAAGCGCACTGCTGGGCGCAGATTATGCCGATACCAACCAGACCCCCTCGGTCAGTGCCAGCCTGGGGGCCAACGGCACCAAAAATCTGAAAGATGGCAGTGCCAGCAGCAGCATGGGCCCCTCTCTCACCCTCAGTTATGAGGTGGATCTCTGGGGTCGGCTCGCCTCGGCGCGGGATCAGGCGAGCTGGGAAGCCCAGGCTTCCGCCCAGGATCTGGCGGCCACCCGCCTGATGCTGATCGGCAAGGCGCTGGAGCAGTACTGGCAGCTGGCCTATCTCGGCTCGGCCATCACACTGGGCGAGCGGCAACTGGCAAATTACACCCGCGCCGAACAGCTGACCCAGGCCAAGTACCAGGCCGGCGCCATTACCCGGCTCGATCTGGTGCAGGCCAGCCAGCAGAAGGCCAACAAACAAGCTGAACTCACTTCGCTCTTGATGCAGCAGGAACAGGCCCGCAACGGGCTGCGCCTCTTGCTTGGGCGCAGCAGCGGACCGCTGGAATTTGCCCCAACCGCGCTGACGACGACCCCGGTGCCATCACTGGCGGTCGGCATTCCAGCGGATGTGCTGGCACGGCGCCCCGACGTGCGCGCCGCCGAGTTGCGCCTGCGCAAAACACTGGCAAAAGGGGATGAGATCCGCACCGGTTTCTATCCCTCATTGAGTCTCACCGGCGGTGCCAGCAGCACCTCGGACACCCTGACACAGGTATTGCAAAATCCGGTGGGTACTCTGGGTGCCAGCCTGGCGCTGCCTTTCCTCGAATACAACAAGACCCGGATCTCCATTGCGAGCTCAGAGCTTGATTACCAGATTGCCGAAACCGAATTTCGCAAGCAGCTTTATACCGCCCTGGTCGAGGTGGAAGACGGCCTGGCCGCCCGCCATCACGGCGAGCAGCGCCTGAATTATCTGGCCGAGCAGCTGACGTTTGCCAAAGAGGCGGAACGGCTTGCTCGGGCTCGCTTCCAGGCCGGTGCCACCGGGGTACAACCCTGGCTGGATGAGCAGAACCGCCTGTGGGAGGCCGAGCTTTCCTTGCTCAGCCAGCAAAAGGAGCAGCTCAATACCATGGCCAGGATCTACAAGGCGCTGGGGGGCAGTGATCACAGCTAAGCCAGCGCCGCTCAACACCGCCTCTCATGCCATGAGAGGCGGTGCTTTTTCCCCTCTTGATGTCCCCTTCCTGATTGCCTGTCACACAAAGCAATTGATAATAGTTTTCATTTCATGAAAAATGGGCGCCATTGTCAGTCAGGAGTATTCATATGTCTCAGCCCACCCCGGTCAATCGCCCTCGTCTGCTCACGGTCAAACACGTCCGGGATGTGAGCCCGCACCTGCGCCGAGTCTGCCTGACCAGCCCGGAACTCGCTGACTACCCCTTCACCTGCGGCGGCGCCCATATCAAGATCATGCTGCCACAGCCGGGCCAGACCCACGCCGTACTGCCCACGCCCACCCCGCAGGGGCCGCGCTGGGAAGACCCGAGCCAGCGCCCCATCATGCGCACCTTCACCATACGGGCATTTCGTCGCGAGGCACTGGAGCTGGACATCGACTTCGCGCTGCACGACGATGCCGGCCCCGCCAGCCGCTTTGCCATGCAGGTCAAACCCGGCGATCTGCTTGCTATCTCGGGCCTGGGTGGCCCGGATCCCATGCTGCAGCCCGCCAGGCACTACTACATGGTGGGTGACCTCACCTCCCTGCCCGCCATCAGTGCCATGGCCGAGGTAATGCCCGCCGACGCCCAGGGCCATATCGCCCTGCTGGTACCCTATCAGGAAGATGTGCAGGATCTGTCGCTACCCGCGGGCGTGACCTTGCGCTGGTTTATCGGCACCCCCGAGCAGACTGAGCCATTGGTGGCGTATTTCACCGCCCTGCCGATGCAGGAGCAGGCGAGCTACTTCTGGTTCGGCGGTGAAGAGGGGCTGGTGGTGCCATTGCGCCGTCACGTCAGGCGCACCCTGGAAGTGGATCGCACTCGGGTCTACGCAGTCCCCTACTGGCGCCACGGCAAGGATGAAGAGGCCTATCACCACGCCCGTCACGATGTGATGGACAGCTGATCTGCCCATTTTTTTCCTTTGAATATCAAGCTCATGGCCTGCCTGTCATGGGCTTGATTGCTATGTGCACTCCCCTGATTTGCTCCTTGCCCCCCATTGTGGTGATCCGAGCGGTTGTGCTTGATTTGATGCAAACAACCAGATAATGATAATCACTCTCAACAATAAACAGTGATGACGCCCCATTGCAGCCTCTCTCCATGCCCTGGGTTTGGATGTGGAGCGCACGTCATTCACTCCCGTTTGCACAGCAAGGTAATCCAGATGGCAGTTTTGAACTCAGTAATGCGCGCCTTCGCGGTGGAGGCTCTTCCCACTCCTGCCGACCTGTTGGCACTTCATCCCTGTCCCAGCGAGGTTGCAGCGCAGATCGATCACCATCGCCAGCAGGTTCGCCAGATCCTGACAGGAGAAGACGATCGCCTGCTGGTGGTGATAGGTCCCTGCTCCATCCACGATCCCCTCGCCGCCCTCGATTACGCACAGCGGCTGGTACGGCTGGCCGACGCCTATCAAGACAGGTTGCAGATAGTGATGCGCACCTATTTCGAGAAGCCACGCACCACAGTGGGCTGGAAGGGGCTGGTATTCGACCCCCATCTGGATGGCAGCAACGACATAGGTCACGGCCTGCGGCTGGCACGTCAGTTGCTGCTCGACATCAACCGGCTGGGGCTGGCCACCGCCACCGAGTTTCTCGATACCACCAGCTTCCTCTATCTTGCCGACCTCATCAGCTGGGGAGCCATCGGCGCCCGCACCACCGAATCCCAGGTGCACCGTCAGCTGGCCTCGGCGCTGCCCTGCCCTGTCGGCTTCAAGAACGGCACGGACGGCAATATCCGGGTCGCCATCGATGCCATCCAGGCCAGTGAAGCCTCTCATCTGTTCACCGCACCGGGCAGTCAGGGCGGCATTGTGGTGATCAAGAGCGAAGGCAATCCCGCAGGCCACATCATATTGCGTGGCGGCACCCGCCCCAATTATCACCAGAGCGACGTGGAGGATGCCGCCGAACGCCTGACGCGGCAGGGGCTCAGCCACCGCCTGATGGTGGATTGCAGCCACGGCAACAGCCAGAAACTGCACAAAAACCAGATCCGGGTGGCAGGTGAGCTCTGCCGTCAGCTGGGGGAAGGCAGCGACGCCATCGCCGCCGTCATGGTCGAGAGCTTCTTGCAAGGGGGCAGCCAGAAGCCTGCGCCATTGAACGAACTCGCCTATGGCCAGTCGGTCACCGACGCCTGCCTGTGCTGGGACGATACCCAGACCCTGCTCGCCATGCTGGCCGAGGCTGTCGAGTTACGTCGCCAGAGCCGGACCCGACGCCAGCCCGGAACGGTACACTGGGATGCCCAATTGGCCAGCTGAACAAGAGAAGGCTCCCCCAGCGGGAGCCTTATTATCTGCAAGTCCCGTCATTACCATTTAGTCCGCCAGGTCGCCAAATAAAATGGCCCAGACTTATCCGTTCAGGATAAAGACCATAGGGTGCGGGCTTTGGATGGGATAAAGAAAATATCCGAGCTACCTCTCTTCTTTCTTCACTCGATGACCAGCAACCGGCATACAGGCTCCCCTTTACACCATGTCAGATAAAACTGAAAAACATGCCAGTTAATGGAAAAAGCCCTTCGATGAGTAAAAAGAATCGTAGCTTGCTTGCGGGCAGCTTAATGCCCCCTAATTTTCTGGGGAATGGTAGAGGCGAATATACAATGGGCTGTATGAGTCCAGTGACTCGTTTCTATTGGTCGTCGGTGAACTGCTGGCAATACAAGATGGGGAAACCACAAGCCGATGCACACATGACAATTAATCGTCCAATAAGGGAGGCAAGCATCACGGCTGACAGTATGCTGTCGCACTGCGACAAACAGGGACGGCACAAAGTGAGGAGGGAATTGACAGGAGAATACTTCGGTGAATACAAATAATAATGCCGCCTCGCGGGCGGCATCATTCATGATCGATCCGGTGGATCAGATCAGGAAATCATTCAGATCCTTGCCCAGCGCAACTTGCTCGGCAATGGCTTTCGGCATACGGCCCTGGCCGGTCCAGGTCTTCTCCTGGCCATCTTCCTGATACTTGTACTTGGCAGGACGTGGTGCGCGCTTGCTCTTGGCGGCGCCAGCAGTGGCGGCTGGGGCAGCGGCACTGTTGATCAGCTCA
Source organism: Aeromonas sp. TS_SC_11 (assembly GCF_057318915.1). Taxonomy (NCBI): domain Bacteria; kingdom Pseudomonadati; phylum Pseudomonadota; class Gammaproteobacteria; order Aeromonadales; family Aeromonadaceae; genus Aeromonas; species Aeromonas sp. TS_SC_11. The sequence continues at coordinate 2,497,018 of NZ_CM170470.1, read as the reverse complement.
CGGGGATCAATACCGGCTTGCTGCAGCATTTCGGTGAACTCGCTCAGCTTGCGCTGACGCTCTTCCTGCTCGGCACGCTCTTGCTCGACAGACTCGGCACGCTCGTTATATACCAGCTCAAACTTTTCTTTCGCTTCTTGCAGCTGTTCAAACGGCAATTCACGGATGGCAGCACGCAGGCTGCGAATGTTCAGCAGAACTTTCAGAAATTCGTTCATTACTTCCTCACAAAATTATTTTTGTTTGTCACAGGGATAACACAGCTTGAGAATAGCATGCCTGTTTGATAACAACATACTGTTTTTATAGTTCCTGTCACTTTCTTAACAAAAACGATTGGCTGAATATGCCAGCGACTTTATTCACTCGTTGCTCATTGTCGTAACCGCCGTGATCGCTCACCACACAATTCTCCCCGGCGTGCCTGACAAATAGACGGACACACCCTGGCATATTTCTCATCACACTTATGTCAGCTATTTTCACAATTGGCCATTGTGGTTAAAACCTGTACCACTCAGACGAGGCTCAAGGTAGACGAATGGCGCTATATATTACTGCCCCATAGCGCCCCATGCCTGCCATCCCTATATTCTCACCCTCGCGCTTCACATCATGTTATTTGAGGATCAAGCGACGCCAGGGGCCTGTGATCTCGCAGTGACCCGTTTCCTCCGTATTCTGCCAGCCGAGGCGATGATAAAAGGCCAGAGCAGAGGTATTGTGGGTCGCCACCTTGAGTGAGGCCGGCTTCCGACAAGCCGCCAACCCCTGGGTCAGCAGTGCCCGCCCCAGCCCCTGACCATGCCAGTCGGCCGACACGTAGAGATGATGCACGAAGCTCTCATCTCCCCAGATGGAAACAAACCCGCAAGGGGTGCCACCCTGTTCAGCCACCCAGAGCTGCTCGCCCCGGGTATGCTCGTCGAAATCCTCCAGCCGAAAGTGGGAAGGGTCGACCCAGTGAAAGGTCTGACGCCGCCCCTTCAGGTACAGCTGCGCCAATTGGGGAATATCCGTCTCTCGCATGACTCTGATCATCAGGCCTTCCTTCGTCACTATTATCACTTGGCAACACTGTCGGATGGATCGCCACACAGTGTCAAATATCATGGTTAGGATAACGGCCGACCGATGGCACGGGTGTGACACACCTCTGTCCATTTTATCGCCCATGGGACTATACTGCCTGAGTCCCATGTATGGATGGTTTGAGGCTCGCTGATTTATGGATAACAAGCAGATAGAAGGTAACATCTTTGTTCCGGCCCATATCGACGATGTCTGGCGTGCCTGGACAACCGAGAGCGGCCTGCGCAGCTTCCTGGCGCCGGAATGCCTGATGGTGCCCGAACCGAATGGTCCCTTCGAGATCTATTTCAGGCCCGATGCCCCGCTGGGTGAACGTGGTAGCGAAGGCTGTCGGGTGATGGCTGTCATGCCCCACGACCTGCTCAGCTTCAGCTGGAACTTTCCGCCCTCCCTGCCCCATATTCGTCTGCAAAAAACTCAGGTCAGCCTGCGTTTTGTGCCTGAAGGTCAGGGTACTCGCCTCTACTTCCTGCAAAGCGGCTGGGCAAACGATCCCGACTGGGATCAGGGCTACGCCTATTTTCGGGAAGAGTGGCTGGAAACCAGCCTGCCCCGCCTGCAGTATCGCTTCACCCACGGCCCCATCGACTGGAATAACCCGCCGGACAAGCAGCAACTGAAATCACTGGCCCAATAAGCCGACATATCAAAACACCGCCAGCTGGCGGTGTTTTTTATATTCAATTAGCGGCAGTTCAACGCGGGTTTGTCATCCAGCAGCCAGGAAATCCAGCGCCGTTTTGAATTTAGAACAAACCCTTCATCTGCCTCAATGCCTTTTACTATGTAGCCATCTGCTGACAACTGTTCTGCCACCCCGGCAAAATGCCATTCGTTACTATTAATACGCTCGCCCTTCATCAAGGCGTCACTTAGCTGTTGATTCATCACAATGATCGACAGTCCCGTCACTGAATCTATTCCCAGCCCGGTATTTACTACCCGCCCAACCACAACCGGTACCTTGACTGTACAGTGGCGACCTTCGCTATCAGCTGTGGTATAGCTCCCTTCACCAACTCGCCCCTGCATCCATAAAAGACTTCCCTGAGTCAAACGCTCTACCGACAATATACCCAGCGCCCCCTTGGGGAAATCATGAATATCAACAGTCTCGGCGAGCAGGACCGGACACGCCAGCATGAGCAACCATAGATAATGTTTCATTATGTCCTCCTCGCTGATTGAGCGTATGAATCGCCAGGCTGCGAGAGAAAATAGATCAACACAAAGGGGCCGATGACAGGGACAAAAAAGACACAGCCCCACCATCCCGAACGATCAATATCGTGCAGACGGCGGACGACAAGTGCAACCACGGGAATGGCACTTGCCACGCCATAGCCCATATCCAGCCAGGTCATATCATCCAGACGTACATCCAGTGCGATACACATAAGAGTGACCAACAAATGCACCCACATGAACATCCAGAACTCCTTTCTGGAGGAGAAACCGGAAAAATCAAAGTAACGGCGCCACGCAAGTAAATAAAAAGAGAACATTCAGGATATCTCCAGCGTTATTTGGTCACCCATCTTGGTGGCGAACGCGGCGTGAGACGTCCTGAAACCGGTTTGAGGACGTGCTAAAACCTGTCTTTGTCCGTGACATTCTTCTTTACGTGGATGCGAACCGTTATGCTGGCATGACGTTATCTTTTCACTACCATGGCTGGGATCAGGATCAGTTATGCTCGCAATTCCCGTACCCTTCGTTGTCTCTCTAATGCTGGCCTTGCTGGCAGTGACCCTGTATGTGCGATTGGCCGAACAAGCAAAAACGGCTTGCCTGTTTTTGGCGCTCTGTGCGGCTACCACCGGACTTGTAGGGCTTCGCTGGACTTTCGATATTGCTCTCTTCAGTTTTGCCCAGCCAATACTTGCATCACTCATCCCGGTCGCGGCCTGGCACATCTTTACCCGTACCAGCACCGACACAGGCAGAATTGCTTATAAACATGCCATCGGGCCTATATTGGTGGCAGTCAGCCTCTTTACTCACTCCTTTTTTGCACTACCTCTGGATGAGATCCTCACTGCAATTTATCTGTTTTATGGTATTGCTCTGGTACGTTATTCTGCGAAGGAGCCGCTCCTCATCCATGTCTCGTTAAGTCATTGGGAAGGAGTAAAAAGGGCCGAAAACGCAGCGGGTTGGATGCTATTATTCTCTGCGGTGATCGATACCGCCATATCCATCGACTTTGCAGTTAATCAGGGCAAGTTTTCCCTTTATATTCTAACGCTAGGTCACTTGATACTGCTGCCAGCACTGGCACTTGCCGTAATCATGGTGGGTGTCAATACGCCATCATTTGATGAGGTTGGTAAACCAGAGAAACCGCATATATCCAAGGTGCCAAGCGCGGAACCATTGCTGACAGAAGAGCGTGCCAGCGAGATTACCGTCATGCTGGATAAGCTGATGCAAGAAAAAGCAAGCTATCTAGATCCGGATCTGACATTGGCAATGCTGTCGCGCAAGCTGGGCATTCCCGCCAAACAGATCTCGACGGCGGTCAATCAGGTACATAAAAAAAGCATATCCAGAGTGATCAATGAATATCGTATCGAGCATGCAAAAAAAGCGCTACTGACGACAGATGAAACCGTCACCCAGATATTGATGAATGCGGGCTTCCAGACCAAATCCAACTTTAATCGCGAATTTTCTCGCCTAACGGGCCTGACACCCAGTGCATTCAGAAAACAAAGCGAAACGCAGTCCTGTTAATATGTTGCGCACCGTCATGTCAAACGGTCAGCCAAGCCCGACACTGACCGAAAAAGCCAATAAGCATCCTGAACACCAACGAGCGATAATGCAGCCCCAAAAATTGGCGGCGGGTGCTGCTTATGGGCTTTATGACCACCTTGAATGCCATGACGGCATTCTCTACAATGACGCACTTTTTACCCATTTCAGGTCATATTGATGAGCGATACCAACACCAAACCGGCACTGCCGGATCACCTTGCGGGCAACCCGCGCAGCCCGCACCATGTCGCAGCCTGTTTCGAACACCCGATCGGTATTCGACTCAATGGTAAAGAGCGCACCGATGTCGAGGAGTATTGCATCAGTGAAGGCTGGGTGAAGATCCCCTCCCCCAAGGCGCTGGATCGTCGCGGTCAGCCGATCCTGATCACCCTGAAAGGCACCGTTGAGGCCTACTATATCGAGTCCGTTTAACTGCTGCGGCCTGCCTCTTCGGCTTACCTGGCCAGCGGGTCTGTCACTGCAGTCAACAACAAGGCCACCATAACGGTGGCCTTGTTGTTTCTGGCATCTGCCAAGGTGAACGACTTGCGGGCAGAATCAGCGGCGCTTACACCCCCAAACGGTCGCGCAGGGTATACCAGGCCGCGCCGGCGGCGGTAAAGGGGATACGGAACAGGCGGCCACCGGGGAAGGGATAGTGCGGCAGCTTGGCGAAGGCATCGAAGCGTTCAGCCTGACCGCTCAATACCTCGGAGAGCAGCTTGCCCGCCAGATGGGTACAGGTGACACCATGGCCGCTGTAACCCTGCATGTAATAGATGTTGGGGCCGATGCGGCCAAACTGCGGCAGGCGCGACAGGGTCAGCAGGAAGTTGCCGGTCCAGGTGTACTCCACCTTGACGCCAGCCAGCTGCGGGAAGGTCTTGAGCATCTTGGGGATGATCAGCCGTTCGATATCCGCCGGATCCCGCGCGCCATACACAACGCCACCGCCGTAGAGCAGACGGTGATCGCCGGAGGTGCGGTAGTAGTCGAGCAGGTAGTTACAATCTTCCAGGCAGTAATTTTGCGGCAACAGGGAACGAGCCCGCTCCTCCCCCAGTACCTCGGTGGCGATCACCTGGGTACCGCAGGGCATACTCTTGCCAGCGAGCTCGGGCACCAGGTTGCCGAGATAGGCGTTGCCGGCCACTACCACGAAGCGCGCCTTCACCACCCCCTTGGCGGTCTTCACCAGTGCCGGTTGGCCCGGGGTAATGCTGGTGACGGCGGATTGCTCAAAAATCCGCCCCCCCTGCATGCGGATGGCTTCGGCCTCCCCCAGCGCCAGGTTGAGGGGGTGAATATGGCCGCCGCTCTTGTCGAGCAGGCCGCCGACGTAGCGATCACTCGCTACCACCTCGCGGATCCCGTCCCCGTCGAGCAGCTCCAGCTTGTCGTTGCCCCACTTCTGCCAACGGGCCTGCTGGGCCTTGAGCTCATGGAGCTGGCGCTCCGTCTCGGCGGCAAAGACGCCCCCCTCCTGCAGGTCGCACTGAATGTTGTAGCGTTTGATCCGCTCGCGGATGATCTGCCCCCCTTCAAACAACATGGAGCCGAGCAGCTTTGCCTGATCCGGCGGGCAGTTCGCTTCTATGGTGTCGATATCGCGGCTGTAGGAGTTGACGATCTGGCCGCCGTTGCGACCGCTGGCGCCAAAGCCTACCCGGGCCGCCTCCAGCACCACCACCGAATAGCCCTTTTCTACCAGATGCAGCGCACTGGAAAGGCCGGTGTAACCTGCCCCTATGATGCAGACATCGCACTCAAGCTGCTCGGTCAATGTCGGATAGGATGCGTGTTGATTGGCACTGGCTGCGTAGTAACTGTTTACATGCTCGGTCATGATCCCTGTTTCCTTACCGGTTCTTTTCCCAAACGAGACGTAGTCTCGACACTAGAAGTTGGCCGGGGTATGGGCGCTGACGATGCGACAAGTCTGCCCCGACGGATTGCTGAAACTGTGGGGCTCGCCTGTGTCGATCACATAGCTGTCCCCGGCGCTGAGTGGATAGGTCTGCCCGGCCACCGTCAGGATCACAGACCCTTCCAGCACGGTACCGACCTCCTCCCCCAGATGCTTGACCTGACCGCCAGTGTCGGTGCCGGGGGCATAGGTCTCCAGCATGAAGCCAAGCTGGCGACGATTATTGCCGTTGTGCACCAGCTTCATGGAAACCCCCTGACTGCCCAGCTCGATCAGCTGCTCGGCCTTGATCACTACGCTTGGCGCACGCCCCTCCTCCTCGGCAAAGAAACGCGACAGCGGCAACTCATAGACGTTAAGCAGCTTCTGCAAGGAGGCCACCGACGGGCTCACCTTGTCCTGCTCTATCATGCAGATGGCGCCGTGGGTCAGCCCGCTCAGCTCGGCGACCCGTCGCTGGGAGAGCCCGAGACGGCGGCGTGTGGCGGCGAGGCGCTCCCCCATACTCTTGTCCATCAGCGGGTTAGCTGTCATGGTCTGCCGCTTTGCCTCTGCTTGTGGTTGCTGCATCGCCCACCTCCTTGTGTGCCTGCCGACTTGCGTATTTATCTGCTTGTGTGCCTGTCGAGTGTGCTTGCGGATCGGTTCGAGGGCGCAACCGGTTAAAATAGCGAGTCACATTGCCGGACCTGTTCGTTATCCTGCACGGCACGTGCCGTTCATTATTTTGCACACTCAATCCCACAAAAACCGGTAAAATCGCCCTAACAGCTCCATTTCTAGCATGCAGCGCCCCGTTTACTCAAATATATTTAACACTTGAAAAACATTTAAGCTCAATTTATGGTCTTTCTGTGCTTATTATTCTATACGGTGGCAGCACAGGATCCCTTGGCCACCCTGACCCACAATCGAGGCTTCCTTCTATGTCAGCATCACAACCCGCTCTCTCCTTGATCAAGTCCCTTGCCTATATAGATGGTCGCTGGTGCGAGGCGCATAGCGGACGCCACTTCGAGGTACTCAATCCGGCCAATGGCCAGATCATCACCCAGGTACCCGACATGGACGAGGTGGACACCCGCCGCGCCATCGAGGCCGCCAGTGCGGCGCAAGCGCCCTGGGCCGCCCTCACGGCCAAGGAGCGCAGCAACAAACTCTACGCCTGGTTTGAACTCATCATGGCCAATCAGGACGAGCTGGCTCGCATCATGACCTGCGAGCAGGGCAAGCCGCTGGCCGAGGCCAAGGGGGAAGTGGCTTACGGCGCCAGCTTTATCCAGTGGTTCGCAGAAGAGGGCAAGCGCGCCTATGGCCGCACCATTCCGGGTTTTTCCAGCGACAGGCGTCTGGCCACCATCAAGCAGCCGGTGGGGGTGGTCGCCGCCATCACGCCATGGAACTTCCCCATCGCCATGATCACCCGCAAGGCGGGACCGGCACTGGCAGCCGGTTGCACCATCGTCATCAAACCTGCCGCCGAGACTCCGCTGTGCGCGCTGGCGCTGGCTGCGCTGGCGGAAGCGGCCGGCATTCCGGCTGGCGTTATCAATATCGTTACTACCCATCACTCGTCAGCGGTGGGCAACGAGCTGTGCAACAACAAGGCTGTGCGCAAGCTCTCCTTCACCGGCTCGACCCGCATCGGCAAGCTGCTGATGCGCCAGTGCGCCGACACCATGAAGAAGCTGTCGCTGGAGCTGGGTGGCAACGCCCCCTTCATCGTGTTTGACGATGCCGATCTCGACGCCGCCATCGCCGGGGCGCTCGCTTCCAAGTACCGCAACGCGGGCCAGACTTGCGTCTGTGCCAACCGTATCCTGGTGCAGGCCGGTGTCTACGATGCCTTCGCCGAGAGGCTGACTGCCGCCGTGCAGGGCTTCAAGGTGGGGGATGGCATGAGCGAGGGCACCCAGATAGGCCCGCTGATCAACCCCGCCGCGGCCAGCAAGGTGGCCGAGCTGGTCAAGCAGGCCGAAGCCGCCGGCGCCAAGGTGCTGGTGGGCGGCGAGCCGCATCCCGCCGGCCCGCTGTTCTACCAGCCCACCATTTTGGGCAATGTCGATAAAACCAACCCCATTTTGCAGGAGGAGATCTTCGGCCCGGTCGCTCCGCTGGTACGTTTCGACACCGAAGCCGAGGCAATCGCCATCGCCAACGACACCCCCTACGGGCTGGCCGCCTACTTCTATGGCCGCGACATAGCCCGGGTGTGGCGGGTAGCCGAGCAGCTCGAATACGGCATGGTGGGCATCAACGAGGGGATCATCTCCACCGAGCTGGCCCCCTTTGGCGGCATCAAGGAGTCGGGTCTGGGCCGCGAAGGGGCGGCAGAGGGGCTGGAAGAGTATCTGGAAACCAAATATCTCTGCTTTGGGGGCATTCGCTAGGAGCGGATTTATACCAGACCCCGGCTTCTCCCTTCTCAAGAAGGAGGAGCAAACTGCCCGACCTGCCAAGGGAGGGGCGGGATGGGGTCCGGCTATCAAGCTGCAGCGTGCCTTTGCAGGCATACCGTCATGAAAAGGACCAAGTGAGCGCTCCCGGTTGGGAGGCTCGCCACATTGAGACAGGGGCCAAGGCCTCTCAGGGAGGAAAGATGAGTCATTCAGATAGCCATGCAGACAACAACCAGGCCTGGCAGGCCCGCCGTGAAGCGGCCGTGGTCAACGGCGTCGGCACCCTGCTGCCGGTGTTTATTGAGCGGGCGAAGAACGCCGAGCTGTGGGATGTGGAGGGCAACCGCTACATCGACTTTGCCTCCGGCATCGCCGTGCTCAACACGGGCCACAACCACCCCAAAGTGGTGGCGGCAGTGCGTGAACAGCTCGAAAAATTCAGCCACACCTGCTTTCAGGTCACCCCCTACCCCGGCTATATCGAGCTTGCCGAGAAGCTCAACGCCCTGGTGCCCGGCTCTACGCCAAAGCGCACCCTGTTTCTCTCCACCGGCGCCGAGGCGGTGGAGAACGCCATCAAGATAGCCCGCGCCCACACGGGCCGCAGCGGCACCATCGCCTTCAAGGGGGGCTTCCACGGTCGCACCATGATGGGGATGGCACTCACCGGCAAGGTAGTGCCCTACAAAACGGGTTTCGGCCCCTTCCCGGGAGAGGTCTATCACCTGCCCTTCCCGAGCGATTACCTGGGGGTGAGCGAGGCCGATGCCCTTGCCGCACTGGATCTCTGCTTCAGCTCGGATATAGAACCGGCCCGGGTGGCAGCCATCATTCTTGAACCCGTGCAGGGTGAAGGGGGTTTCTACTCCGCTTCTCCCAGCTTTATGCAGAGCCTGCGCAAGCTGTGCGATCAGCACGGCATAGTGCTCATCTGTGACGAGATCCAGAGCGGTTTCTGTCGCACCGGCAAAACCTTTGCCACTGAATACAGCGGCATAGAACCAGACATAATGACACTCGCCAAGAGTCTGGCCGGTGGCTTCCCTCTCTCGGCCGTGGTGGGCAAGGCGGCCATCATGAACGCTGCCAAGCCGGGCGGTCTGGGGGGCACTTATGCGGGTTCCCCCATCGCCTGCGCCGCCGCCCTGGCGGTGCTGGAGGTGATCGAAGAGGAGCAACTCAACCAGAAAGCCCTGGCTCAGGGGGCGCAGATCAAGGCTCGCCTGCATCAGCTGGCCGAGGGTTTTGACTGCATCGGCGACATTCGCGGCCCCGGCGCCATGGTGGCCATGGAGCTGGTCAAGGGTCGGGATGCCAGCCAGCCTGACCCGGACCTCACCAAACGGCTGGTGGCCGAGGCCGGCAAACGCGGGCTTGTGCTGCTCTCCTGCGGCGTGCGGGCCAACGTCATCCGCTTCCTGGCGCCCCTTACCGCCACTCCGGCTTTGATCGAGGAAGGGCTGGCTCTGCTGGAACAGGCGCTCACCGCCGCTAGTCAGAGCTAGATCCACCCGGTTTCATCGGTCATGGCGAAAAATACCGTGAGATAACCGCAGGCCGCCCATCGCGGACGGCCTGCTCATACGGTATTATCCCCGCCCCAAAAATGATGACAGGCGCGCTGGGCTCCCTCCAAGGCCAGCCACACTGTCACGCGTCCTTCGCCTGCCTGCGGCGCGGGACATACGCCCCAAATTCGAGGAGAGAGGCCAATGGCTCAACGCCCGGCTCGATTGAAGCAAACCCTGACCCTGTGGCAAGTGGTAGTGATGGGATTGGCCTATATGACCCCCATGGTGGTGTTCGATACCTTTGGCATCGTCACCGACATCACTCAGGGCCATGTGACTACCGCCTACCTGCTGGCCCTGGTGGGCGTGCTGTTCACAGCCACCAGCTATAGCCAGATGGTGCGCCACTATCCGGTTGCCGGCTCCGCCTATACCTATGCCCAGAAGGAGTTCTCCCCCGTGGTGGGCTTCATGGTGGGCTGGTCATCCCTGCTCGACTACATGTTCCTGCCGATGATCAACATGCTGCTGGCCAAGATCTACCTGACCGCCCTGTTTCCCGGCATCGAACCCTGGATCTTCATCTGCGCCATGACGGCGCTGATGACCCTCATCAACCTGCGCGGCATCGATCTGGTGGCCAACCTCAACGGCGTCATCATCTTGATCCAGATCGCCATCATGGTGGTGTTTCTGGCCCTGATCGGATACGGCATCGCCCAGGGTGAAGGGGTCGGCACCGTCAGCCTGCAGCCCATCTACAGCGTCAACACAGAAGTGTTGCCACTGCTGACCGGCGCCACCATCCTCTGTTTCTCCTTTCTGGGATTTGACAGCCTGAGCGCCCTCAGTGAAGAGACCCCCAACGCCGGCAAGGTGATCCCCAAGGCCATCTTCCTGACGGCCTTGCTGGGCGGCCTCATCTTCGTGGTGGTGGCCTATGCCCTGCAGCTCTACTTCCCGGATGCCTCCCGCTTCAAGGAGCCGGATGCCGTGCTGCCCGAGATTGCCCTCTATGTGGGCGGCAAGCTGTTCCAGAGCGTGGTGCTGGTCTGTGCCTGCGTGGCCGTGCTGGCGTCGGGACTCTCCTCCCACGCTGGTGTCTCCCGCATCCTCTACGTGATGGGGCGGGACAAGGTGCTGCCCCAGCGCACCTTCGGCTATATCCACCCCAAGTGGCAGACACCCGTGTTCAATATCCTGCTGGTGGGCATACTGGCGCTGTCGGCCATCAGCTTCGATCTGGAAATCGCCCTGGCCCTGATCAACTTCGGTGCCCTGGTGGCCTTTACCGTGGTCAATCTGTCAGTGATCGCCTGCTATTACGTGCGTCAGGGGCGCAACAAAACCCTTAAGGATCACCTGCAATATCTGGTGCTGCCCCTGTGCGGGGCAGGGACTGTCGCGATTCTCTGGCTCAATCTCGAACTAACCTCCCTTATCCTCGGCATTATCTGGGCTGCCATAGGGGGAATTTATCTGTTTTTGCGTACCACCTTCTGGCGCGTATCCTTGCCAACCTATTGAGCTGCAAGCCTTGCCAACACTGGGCTGGCGCCGCTCTCCCCCGAACGGGTGACGACGCCATTTATTGATATAAAACAGGTCATTGATAATTCTCTTGCCCGGAATGCCTTTAGTGGCTTGTCTTCCCCCCCCATCTGGGGCAAAATCCCGCCGCTTTCATAACCGATGTGATCCCACATCGGTTATTTTTCATTTTGAAAAATTTTATTACCACTCGAGGCCGGACAACTTCCGGAAATGATATCAAGGTTCAGATGAACCTAATGCCGCAATGAGGAAAAACATGGGGCTCTTGTTTGCTTTGTCTCCGGTCGCCACCGGAACCTGCTTTGGTCGCCGCGCGACCAACGTCTGTGGTTTGCATACCGATGTTGTGAGTACGCGAGAACCCGGTCCCATGGCCTCAAGCCATTCCACTTCCTGCCACCCGTGCAAGGAGGAAGCCTGAATGAGCCAGCAACCCGTTCGTCTGAAAAAAACCCTCAGCATGTGGCAGGTGGTGGTGATGGGCCTCGCCTATCTGACCCCCATGGCCGTGTTCGATACCTTCGCCATCGTCGGTGACATTACCGAAGGTCGGGTCGCCACTGCCTATCTGCTGGCGCTGGGCGGCATACTGCTGACCGCGTTCAGCTACGGCCATCTGGTGCGCAAGTTCCCCTCTGCGGGCTCTGCCTATACCTATGCCCAGAAGGTGTTCAACCCCTACATCGGTTTCATGGTGGGCTGGTCTTCCCTGCTCGACTATATGTTCATGCCGATGATCAATATCCTGCTGGCCAAGATCTACCTGACCGCCATGTTCCCCGGAGTTGATCCCTGGATTTTCATCTTCGGTCTGGTGACTGTGATGACCTTCCTCAACCTGCGCGGCATCAACCTGGTAGCCAACTTCAATGGCCTGATAGTGGTGATCCAGCTGGCCATCATCACCCTCTTCATCGGTCTGATGGGCTGGGGCATCTACCAGGGTGAGGGCGCAGCGACCCTGATAAGCAGCCGGCCGTTCCACTTCGAATCCGCCAGCGTGGTGCCGCTCTTTACCGGTGCGACCATCCTCTGCTTCTCCTTCCTCGGCTTCGACGGCCTGAGTTCGCTCAGTGAAGAGACCCCGAACGCCGGCAAGGTGATACCGCGTGCCATAGTGCTGACAGCCCTCATTGGCGGCGTCATCTTCGTGGTGGTCTCCTACTGCCTGCAGCTCTACTTCCCGGATCTGGCCCGCTTCAAGGAGCCCGATGCCGTGTTGCCCGAGATCGCCCTCTACGTCGGCGGCGCCTTCTTCCAGAGCGTGGTGCTGGTGTGCACCACAGTGGCGGTACTGGCCTCCGGCATGGCGGCGCACGCAGGCGTGTCCCGCATCCTCTACGTCATGGGGCGCGATCGCATGATCCCGGAGCGGGTATTTGGCTACATCCATCCAAAATACCGGACGCCGGCCATCAACGTGCTGATGGTGGGCTGTCTCGCTCTCTCCGCCGTGTCGTTTGATCTCGACACAGCGCTGGCGCTGGTGAACTTCGGTGCCCTGGTGGCCTTCACCTTCGTCAACCTGTCGGTCATAGGCCAGTTCTGGGTACGCGAGAAGCGCAACAAGAGCATCAAGGATCACCTGCTCTACCTGCTGCTGCCGCTGCTCGGCGCCGCCACTATCGGTGCGCTCTGGATCAACCTGGAACAGAGTTCCCTGGAGCTGGGCCTGATCTGGGCGGGTCTCGGGGTCACCTATCTGTTCCTGCGTCTGGCGGTGTTCCGCATTCCCTTCCGTCAGTACGAAGAGACTGCCGACTCCCAATAAGGGAGCGCGCCACACAGCAAAAAAGCAGAAGGGGAGCCATGGCTCCCCTTCTTGCTATCCGGCCCTCTGCGCAGTCCTGTCATCAAACCATCATAAAAGTGTCACTTTGTAATATTTCTGTCATAGAGCCTTGATTAAATGCGCGGGTCTACTTCAACCCCGAACGGTATCACCGTCCTCAAGAGGCTACATGCAACAGACGCAATCCTTGCCACAACAGCGAGCATCCCACTTCAGATCGCTGTTCAACTGGGTCACGGTTATCGCACTGGTCTACATCATTCTGGTTGCCGTTGGCGCCGTTTCCCACGGCTTCAAGGGCTTCTCCGGCGGCGCCGAGGGCGCAGCCCAGATCTTCGCCTTCGCAAACAATCCCTTTGTCGCCCTGCTGCTCGGCATACTGGCGACGGCCCTGGTGCAATCCTCCAGCACTGTCACCTCGGTGATCGTCGGTCTGGTGGCGGGCGGCCTGCCCATCGGCATGGCCATCCCCATGGTGATGGGGGCCAACCTCGGCACCACCATCACCAACACCATAGTCTCCATGGGCCATATCAGGGACAGGGCCGAGTTTCGCCGTGCCTTTGCCGCCGCCACCGTGCACGACTTCTTCAACCTGCTGGCTGTGTTTATCTTCATGCCACTGGAGCTGATGTTTGGCCTGCTGCAAAAGAGCGCCGAGTGGCTGGCCACGCTGCTGGTAGGCTCCGCTGACATGTCGATGCAGGGGATGGACTTTATGAAGCCCCTTATCTCCCCTGCCCTCAACCTTATCGACAGCGCGGTCGCCTTCTTGCCGGGCAAGGGCGCCGCCATCGCCACCATCGTCATCGGCATACTGCTGATCCTCGGCTGCGTCACCTGGCTCGGCAAGGTACTGCAACGAGTGCTGGTAGGGCGTGCCAGGGATCTGCTACACAAGGCGCTGGGTCGTGGTCCGCTGACCGGCATCGCCTCCGGTACCATGGTCACCGTCATGGTGCAGTCCTCCTCCACCACCACCAGCCTGATGATACCCCTGGCTGGCAGCGGCCTGTTCACCACCCGCCAGCTCTACCCCTTCACCCTGGGGGCAAATATCGGCACCACCATCACGGCCCTGCTGGCGGCCACCGCCATCAGTGGTGCCGGTGCCAAGCTGGCGCTGACCATAGCCCTGGTGCATGTGCTGTTCAACCTGTTTGCCGTGGCGCTCATCTATGGCGTGCCCTTCCTGCGGGAATTGCCCATCAAGGCGGCCGAGGGGCTGGCCCGGGTCGGTAGCGAGAACAAGCTGCTGGCACTGGGTTATGTGGCCGGGCTCTTCTTCGCCCTGCCCGCCCTCATGATGGTGGCGGCTAAGTAATCCGCCCTGATGAGGCGAGGGGGCTGGATCTTGGCCCCCTCGTCGTCTGTCTGCCCCATCACATCCTCCTGCGTCCCGGCTCGCCCTCCCTCCCCGACTGGGATAAGATGCCGCCTTCATTGCCTTTAAGGAAAAACTGATGAAATTCATTCTGATCGCGCTGCTGATTGCCGGTGTCGCCTACTACTTCTACTCCAGCAGCAACAACAAAAAACAAGCGGTGGAAAATGTGCGCAAGGGCGCCGAGTTCCTCGCCAGCAACAAAGACAAACCTCTGGTGACCACCACGGCCTCCGGTCTGCAATACGAGGTACTGACCCCGGGCACTGGCACGGTTCACCCCACAGCTACCAGCAAAGTGAAGGTGCACTACGAGGGCAAGCTGCTGGACGGCACCGTCTTCGACAGCTCGGTCGCCCGCGGCGAGCCCATCGAATTTGGCCTCAATCAGGTGATAGCTGGCTGGACCGAAGGGGTACAGCTGATGGTGGAAGGTGAGAAGACCCGCTTCTACATCCCTGCCAGTCTGGCCTATGGCGACCGTGCCGCTGGCAAAATACCGCCAGGATCCGTGCTGATCTTTGACGTTGAGCTGCTGGGCATCCAGTAAGTCCGTCCCTCGACAGCGCCTTATGACAAGGCCAGCGCACTGCGCTGGCCTTGTTGTTTCTGCTTATCTGCAGCCCTGCCCTGTCACGCTAACCACTGTTACTATCAACCAATAGTGAACAGTGCTTATACATGATGCTAGATTGTTAACCTTGCATCCCAGGCAGATAATGACCCCATCGTCAGTGGCCCGACGCACTGACCCCAGTTTCGGGTACGCAATGCGTACCGACACAGCTTATATGGAGTCTTGTCATGTCTATCGCCCCCGTCTGGTTTATCTCTCACGGCGCTCCGGATCTGGTTCTGCGCGACCAGCCGGCCACCGACTTCCTGAAAACATTGCGCCTTGGCGATATAAATGGACTGGTGCTGATCTCGGCACACTGGTTCAGCCGCACGGACCTGCAGATCAACGTCGAGCCCAATCCGGCGCTCATGTATGACTTCTACGGTTTTCCGGAGCCGCTCTACCATATTCGCTGGCCGGCAACGAGTCCGCTGTGGTTGCAGGAGGCGGTGGGCGATCAGCTGATGCTGGCGGGCTTGCCGGCCACACAGGTGCGCCGCGAGCTGGATCACGGCGTCTGGTCGCCGCTCTCCCTGATGGATCCGGCCAGCGAGATCCCCCTGGTGCAGATCTCCATTCCGGCCAGTTTCAGCCCGGCCCAGCTCTGGCAACTGGGGGAAGCACTGCAGAGCCTGCGCGAACAGGGGATAGGCATACTGGCCTCCGGCGCCATTACCCACAACCTGCGGGCTCTCGGGCCGGACAACTCGCCCGTCCCCGGCTGGGCCAGCGATTTTGTGAACTGGCTGGAGCAGACCATGGCTAACGCCGATCGACCGGCGCTGGAAGAGTACAGAACGCGAGCCCCGGGAGCGGTGGAAGCACACCCCCATGACGATCACCTGCGCCCGCTGTTTGTGGCGCTGGGGGCCGCCGGCAAGGACAAGCCCCACAAGCTGCACGACAGCTGGGATGGCGGCAGCCTCTACATGGGCTCCTACCGGTTCGGTTGAGCTGCACCTAAGCCGTTGGCTAAACGCAGCATCGAATGCAAGCTCGACAGCGTGGGAGCTCAGCACGCAAGTGCAGTGGCATCAAGGGCTGGAGTATCAGGGCACAAGCGTGTGTAATAGCCGCTTGTTTTCAGCAGGCGCGCGCACTTCATGCAACTCAAACCCCTTCTCAAGGGCCGCTTTCAGCCCCACTGGCAGGCCAGCCACGATCTGATCAAACAGGTGGTCGAATCCTGCATCACGGAGCGGCGCCTTATTTCCGAGGGGGAGCCCCTGATGCGTCAGGGGGAGCCGTTGCGGGATCTGGTGCTGGTGCCAAACGGCCGCATTGCCATGGGCCACACCGCCATGAACGGCCGCCGCTTTCAGCTCGGCACCCTGGAGTGCGACAACCAGCTGTTTGGCGAGATGGAGTTCTTTACCGGCTATCGCTGCCAGCTCGACATCATGGCCGAGGAGCCGCTCGAAGTAGCTCGCATCGACGGCGAACGGCTGGAGCAGGCGCTGGTCGCCCATCCCAAGGTGGCGCTCTTCTTCGCCACTGCGATTGCCATCGACTATCAGGACACGGTGGATATCTTCACCTGCCGCATGCTCTACCCCATCAGCTACAACATTGCCCTCGACCTCTATCACAGCCACAGCCATGACAATCCGGTGAGTGGTTTCAGCAAGGGGTATCAGGAAGCGGAGCGCTTCGGCACCACGGACCGCGTCTACCGGCGGGCGGTGAAAGAGCTGATGGACAAGGGGCTGGTGGCGCGCGGCGAGCAAGGGTTGCAGATCCGGGATCTGGCGGGGCTCAAGGGGTTTCTCGAACAACCGTAAGCAAAGCAGGCGCAGCCTTGGGCAAAAGAGCACAGCCATAACCACCCAGCCCAACACAAAATAAAAGAGGGGCGGTCCAAACCGCCCCTCCTGCTATTCAATCCCTACATCAGGCCATACAAGGCTGCGGCTGCACCATCCGCAGCGAGGCCACCAGCATGGCGAGGATCAGGCCGTAGATCAGCGGGATAGCGTACATCACCGCCTGCAAGCCAATCACCTGCTCCAGCAGGGCGCTGATGGCCGGGCTGAACATGGCCCCGGCGCTGCCGCTGATAAGGATATAGGAGACGTTCTTGCTCGATGCCTGGCGCACAAACGACACCCCGTAGGCGATAAAGGCGTTGTAGAGGGCCGCGCAGACAAAGCCGTAACCATAGGTGAGGTAAGGCAGCTGGCTCAGGTTGTCGGTGGTAACGATCAAGGTCGTCATCCCCATCGCCAGGGTAATGATCACCAAGAGAAAGGTGCGGATTGGAATGCGGGTCACGATAGCGGTCGAGACCAGGGCGCCGAGCAGGGCAGCCGTCCAGTACTGGGTAATGATGTTGCCCGCTTCCTCGAAGGGAATGCCGAACTTGTTCTTCACGAACATGGGCGCCCAGGTGAGGAAGGTGTAAAGCGCCAGCATGCCGAGAAATAGCCCCACCCCGCCGCTGATGATGCCGAGGTTCCACTCGGAGTGCTCGTTACCGGCGCTCTCGCCGCCCGCCTCGCAGGCCCTGAAGTTCGTCAGCACAGCCACCAGCATGGTGGCCAGCGCCACCACGCCCACCGCCAGATAGCTCCAGCTCCACGCCATGGCGTGGGTCAGGGTGTAGGTGGTGATGAGCGGAAAGACCACCCCGGCCACGTTGAAGGTGGCATCCTGCACCACCAGCATGGTGCTCTGCATCCGCGCCTTCCAGACGCTCACCACCAGGGTTCCCGCAATGCAGAGCCCCACCCCGCCACACAGGCCAATCACCGTCATGGCCGCCATCACCACATAGAGGGAACCGGTCAGATGGAGCGAGGCCGCCGCCAGCGCGATCAGGCCGTAGCAGAGCAGCGTCATCCGCTTGAGACCCACCTTCTCGATGAGGAAGAAGGCGGCAATGGTGCCCGCCAACGCCCCGCCGTTGAGCAGGGAGAAGATGGAGGCCACCTGATTGACGTCGGCGCCGAACTTGGCGGCGATGGGTTCGATCAGCATGCCGAACTGGGTCGCAAAACCGGCCATCACGAAGTTGGCCAGGAAGCTGATGGCAGTGAGGGAGAGCTTATTGTTCATATTGGATCTCTCATAGGGGTCAGGGTGCGTGCAGGGTTGGCGGTGCGGCTGCGCTTACAGCGCGGTATGCAGCGCCAGCTCGATCATCTGATTGAAGGAGAGTTGCCGCTCCTCGGCAGTGGTCTCTTCACCGGTCAGGCAGTGGTCGGAGACGGTCAGGATGGCGAGCGCCTCTATCCCCTGCTGATGGGCCAGCCCGTAGAGACCGGCCACCTCCATGTCGATGCCGAGCACGCCGAACTTCTCCAGCGCCGGAATGAGGTTTTCGTCCGGATCGTAATAGAGGTCGCCGGTGAAGATATTGCCCACCTTGACCGGAATGACCTTCTCCTGCGCCTTGGTAAACGCCTTGTGCAGCAGGGCGAAATCGGCCGAAGTCGCCATCTGGTAACCGGCGCTGCGCTTGGCATTGGTCGGGGAATCGGTGCCTGCCGCCTGCGCCAGAATGACGTCACGCATCTGCACGTGGCGCTGGGTCGCCCCCAGACTGCCGATACGGATGATCCGCTTGACCCCGAAGTCGTTCACCAGTTCGTGGGCATAGAGCACCATGGAGGGGATCCCCATGCCGTGGCCCATCACAGAGATACGCTGGCCGTTGTAGTAGCCGGTGTAGCCCAGCATATTGCGCACATTGGTCACCTCGCGCGCATCGGTCAGAAAGGTCTCAGCGATATAGCGGGCCCGCAGCGGATCCCCCGGCATGATGACGGTCTCGGCGAAATCGCCCGGGTTGGCATTGATATGAGCGGTCATTATGGTTGTGCTCCAGTTTGACTCGTGTGGATGA
Source organism: Aeromonas sp. TS_SC_11 (assembly GCF_057318915.1). Lineage (NCBI taxonomy): Bacteria > Pseudomonadati > Pseudomonadota > Gammaproteobacteria > Aeromonadales > Aeromonadaceae > Aeromonas > Aeromonas sp. TS_SC_11. Next base: position 2,478,133 of record NZ_CM170470.1, on the reverse strand, counting down.
GCGCATCCTAGCCCCCGCCCCCTCGCCCCTTGCAGGACAAAAGTCCTGTTGCCCCGATCGAGATCCCAGTTCCGGCAACTTGTTGTCTGCTACGTTGCGTGCCGCATGCTTTCGACGTTGCTTGCTACGGCTTGCCCATCACAGTCACCCGCCATTCCTGACGCGCCGGGCAATCGGCATAAAAAAGCGGGAGGGCGACTGCCCTCCCGCTCGATAGACCCTGCTACTGACGCAACGGGCCGATGACATTGTTGGTTCTGCCGGTTGACGCTTTCACTGCGCCAACAAACGCTGGCCTAGCTCAGGTCATGCAGCGCCTTGCCAAGAGGAGGCGTTAGGCGCAGATCCGAAAAACGCACCGACAGCCCCTGCCGCTCCGGGGTGCAGCACATCACCCCGATAAAGCAGCGCTCGCTTGGCGGGAACGGTGCGAGGCGCAGCAGCGGCCACACCTTGCCATCGGTGGAGTATTGCAAACGCAGGCAATCTGCCAACCGGGTCAACCGCAGCCAGAAGCGGCGCGGATTGCCGGTGAAAATACCGGTGGCCCAGTCAGAGCACGGATTGGTGAGCACGCTGCCGATCATCGGCTGGGCATCGTTGTACTCGATCCCCGCTTTGAGCCAGTGCTCGTCGTCTTGCAGCAGCATCAGCCCAGCCTGATCGTAGAGAGTGGTGAACTCCCCCTCGACGCAGACCTGAAAGGTAAACTCCCCCACCACCTCGCAGCCATAGAGATGCCCGCTGTGGCGCTCGAAGCCATACCAGGTGCTGCGCCAAAAATCGGTCTGCTTGTCCGTTACCACCTGCAAACCGTCGTCTGTCTGGTGCCACTGGGCCGGTTCATTGAGCCAGCGCCACGCCGTCCCTTCCATCATCCTGCTCTGCTCCCTTTTATCCCGCGAAATCCCGCACAAATGCGACTCGCCAACGCCTCGTCCAGTAACGACAGGTTATGGCTGCGCCTCTGCGGAACCCATAAAAGGAGTCAATAGTGTCGCCATTGCCGCCCCGATACAAGCCTAGTGCCCAGCGCCATCAGTCCTCCCCAAAAAGCACGGGGGCCTGATGGCCCCCGCTAGCATGCACTGTCGACCTGTCGGCTTATGCCGATTTGACGCACTTCTGGACAAAGCTGTTCTTGGCCGCGCCCGCCAGCTTCTTGTCAGCGGCCGCCTTCTCGCACTGAGCTGTCTTGTCGGTGGCCGCGCCGGTTTTCACGCACTTCTGGATAAAGCTGTTTTTGGCGGCGCCAGCCAGCTTCTTGTCAGCGGCCGCCTTCTCGCACTGAGCTGTCTTGTCGGTGGCCGCGCCGGTTTTCACGCACTTCTGGATAAAGCTGTTTTTGGCGGCGCCGTTCAGCTTCTTGGCTGCGGCCTGCGCCTCGCACTGCAACTGGGCAGAGTCCTGGGCAAACGCCGTGCTGGTCAGCAACGCGCCGGTACAAAACAGGCCGAACAGGATGGCAATACGCTTCATATGACGTTCCTTATTGTGATGTGTTTGCAACAGCTGATTGTTGCCGCAGATCCCCCGCACCGCCAGCCAGAGCGGCAGGAAGCCGGGCAACCATCGCCCGCACTATAGCGCCGATTGGCAGAGCGGGATTGCCCCCAACCAGCCTTCTCCAACGGCAAGCACGCCACCCTATTCCCCCCACGCCCACCAACCCCAATAAAATCAAGGGCCATGGGAATCCGGCTCTCGGTCAGTGCGATTTGTTGAGCTGGCGCATAAAACGCAGATCTTCCTGATAGTTACGTCAATTTGTGACTGGTGAGACCAGATTCGATTGGCTTAACATAGCCATCCGGTGCCAATTGCTGCGATGGGCAGCAGCCCTCGTTGGTTAATGGAGCATTTTGGAAGCTGTAATCCACGGGCGGTAGCATTTTATTTGCACAGTAATTGATGCATTTCTTAGGTTGGCGCTGAGCGCAGCGAAGCCAACATACGTGATAATGGTTTATCGAATTTTATAAGTTTCCATAAATCAATATGGATGAATATAAAAAAGAGAAAAATAGGTGAATATAAAATGATTGAAGGACGCAATTTAGAAAACCTGGGTAGTGAAGATAGTGCTAAAAAAGCATTAGAAGCAATAATTGAGCATTTTGGTGAGGGTTGTTTAAAATGCAATAAGAAGCACAGACTACCAAAGCTTTGGATGCGTCAGGATAGACTAGCAACAGTTGAGCTATATATTCTTGGTTCATGCATATTAAACATTTCGATAAAGAATAAAGAGAATCAGAAAGCTCCTCACATGGTTTTTTTACAGAAATAATTTTCCTAGGAATGTTTGGCCTTCATCATTCAACCCTAACACCAGCTAAAATAGGAGCACCTGGATATGACTTCTCCGTCACGTTTCCTAATGAAATAGAGCATTTAATTTCCATTAAAAACATTGATGCATCAGAACCACAGAAAAAATTCCAACAAAGCTCTAGAAAACTGAGAAAAAATTGGATAGCAAAACTAAAGATCTTAAAGGTTAACTTAGGATTAAGAGTCGTAGCAACGCGAAATATAGATGATAATGACTTCGAAGAAATCATAGCAAGCGTTAAAAAATATGATCTTTCATCTGCAATAATACCTAATAGTTTTGATGAGTATATCAAGATCAGCACTTTCAATCTTCCCAATGATAATTATACCACCTCGGAAACTCTACCATCTGATCTAGTTCAAGTTTTCTGCCCTCCACCAGAATCAGAGTACAAGCGATATATCAGGAGAATTCATGATGCTATAGGGAACATAAAAAAACACACGAACAAAGATGCTAAAACATCACGAATTGTTTTTATCAGAGTTCATGTTAATGCAGATTACGACTTTATTGCAGACCAAGTAAAAGAACTTGTTAATAAAGAAGATAACATCGTTGATTGTATAATATGTTACCAGCCAAGTTATGTTAGGGATCAACATAATAACTCTCTAATTAATCACTGTATTAAAATAGAGGCATCCGCAGATTTTGCTTTAAAAATGGCAGGTGCTGACTGGTATAAAGTGACATTCCCGATTGGTTCAATTTCACAAAAACAATCAATTACTCAAATAATAGATTTGGAAACTGGATATGAAACGCAGTTATCTGCAAGTGATTATATCTTTCAACAAGGGGATTTCTACATCTCAGCTAAAAGTGACAATAAAGGAGGGGGGGTACTGTGACAACATCGGCTCTCCAGCCATAGGGATTAGAAAACATGGTGTTTTTAATGGGATGATAGTTACGCCAAAAGCAACTATAGAACACGAAGAACTACTAATTATATAAACTGTATGTACAGATCTAGTTATCCCCCCATAGCCAATACTCCCACTAAATACCCAAAATCGGGATCGTGAAAGACCAGAAGAAAAGATCCCGGTAGTAGGCTACCTTAATAAAAGATAGCTAGCGCCGCCTTTCCCTATTACCCCCCCCCCGTTACCGGGGGATTTTTATTTCTATCGGTTAGCTTGCGGCAAAGGCTCAAGCCACCAGAAACTCCCTTAACCGGGCAAACTCCGCTGACAGGTTATGGGAGAGCAGCGGCAGCTTGGCCAGGAAATTTAGGACACGGAAATTTAGGACACCCACCTTTCTGAACCAGCCACTGCTCGTGCTCGGCTGGCTATCTCTACAATAATGAATGCTGCTCCCAAGAAAACAGTAAAAATTGGGCAAGCAAGCAGCTTTACCTGACAGATCGCTTGTGCAAACGTTGCAATACCTGACACCGGAACACATGCCAAAAACAGGGATAAAATAGGGTCTAGCGGATTAGTATGGTGGCTGGTGACAGCGTTGTTGACCACAGTGGTGGGCGAACTGCTGGTAATGCGCCCAGTCTCCCTCTACGCAGATCCCTTGTCACCAAGATAGTGCCACTTGTCAGCTATGAAAAAACGGCAGTGGAATAACTTGCTCCCGATTTCTGGTTGCTCTCGACCTCAACACAGAAAACAAAAACCCCCCGATATCGGAGGATTTTTTATGGCTGCCATTCAGCGAAAGTAGGACACCAGCCAGCGAAATTAGGACACCCATATTTCTGAGCCAGCCGCCCCTCAGCTGGCTATTTTTACCATCACAAAAGCTAACGAAGAAAAAAGGTTAACATGGGGCAAAAAATTAGCTTTGACCTGGCAAAACGCTGGTGCTGGCGTGGCAATTCATCACATCGGAAAAGATGTCAAAAATAGGGGGTACGGAACTTACCGAATTATTCCAGTGGCTGATGACATCGTTGTTGACCACAGTGGTGGGCGAACTGCCGACAATGCGCCTTATCTCCCACAACTCGAATCCCTTGTCGCCTAAACAGGGTCACCTGTTTCAGCCATCGGGTACCATCAAGGCCCAACCGTACCAAAATTGGAGCCATGTGGGCCGGAATATAACCCCGCTTGTCGGTCCGAATTGCACGGCCGGTCCAGTCAACCAGCATCAGATAGTCAGACAAGGTATAGGGCAGGCCGTCAGGTTCGAACTTACTGGCAAACGGCAGCAATAGTGGTGGCAAAACATCGGTGCCGGGATCTTTCTCGAGACGCTGTTTGATACTGGTGTAATCACTCTGCTCGGGCCGGTCGGCCAATCCAGCCCGTATCGGGTTGAGGTCCACATACGCCATGCAGGCCAGAAGGGCTGACTCGGTGAGCAGTGCCTGACTTTTGAAGCGCCCTTCCCAGAAATGGCCCTTGCAGCCATCTTCCCGATTGGCCTGCCGTGCCAGGGTTTCATTGAGCAGCCGCACAAACCAGCTGATGGAATAAAGCCGCTCCCGCCATTCCTCTATCAGTTGCTGCACCACCATAAGTTCGGGCTCAATCAAGGATTCCCCTTGATACCAGCGCCGTACCAACAACGGCCATTGGAACAGCGCAGCCCAGCGCTTGGCCACCTCCCACTCGCTCCAGCTGGAGGCGGTATCCTGCTCCACCTTGAGCACTAAGTGATAGTGGTTGCTCATCACCGCATAAGCACAGACGCTGATGGCAAATAGCCGCGACAGTTGCCCTAACTTGTCGACTACCCACTGGCGCCTGTGCTCGTAACTCTGACCGGAATGGGCATCTTCCCCGCACAGAAAAGCCCGCCGCACACAGCGGCTGACCACATGGTAGTAAGGCGTATCCTGCAGACTGATTTGACGTGAACGGGCAATAGTCATGGCTCCCCCCTCGACAGTGACCTCTCATCTCAAGCCAAGTACAGCGCTATGCTGTTGTCAAAAAGGTGGGTGTCCCAATTTGAAAGATGTCAAAAAGGTGGGTGTCCCAATTTGAAAGATTTGGTCAAAAAGGTGGGTGTCCCAATTTGAAAGTCTCCCAATTTGAAAGTCTGGTGTCCCAATTTGAAAGTCTCAGCGGGTTTTTCCCACGATTTTTATTTTTCTGCATGCCGCCGTTATGGCGGGAAAAACGTGCATCAGATCAGCGCTGACCCCTAGTAACCTCTGACAAGCGCTTGTCGTTCAGCAGCTTATTGATAGCCTGCCATTCGGGGGCTTGTACTAGCCCTCACTCTGCGATGGCCCCTGATGAGCGCTCAGGCAGAAGACGTGGGGTCCACCGCTGCCAGCAGCGCAGTGCCGTAGGAGTTGTCTATGGTGCAGCGCCACTGCCCATCGGTTTCTTTGCGAAACACATAGGTGGCGCGGCGGGTTTCATCAGTCAGGCCCCCCTGACCATCCGGGTAATTGAGCCGGGTCTCCATGATCACCAAGGCATTGTCGGCCCCCTCGATCACCTCCATGGCGCCCTGCTCCACCTTGAGCTGCCCCTGAAAGTAATCCGAGATCGCAGTGAAGGCGCGGCGGATGCCGGGAATGCCGCGCACCACCATGCCGGGCTTGACCACTAGGCCTGCATCCTCGGCGTAGAAGGCCATCAAGGCGTCGAAATCGCGCCGGGAGATGGCGGCATCGCAGGTCTCGATGAGAGTTCGAAGGGGATGCTGACTCATCTTCACTCCTTATATGGGGCGGCTTGCCCGCCCTGTCACAGATAGAAAGCAACGGATAGAAAAATCCCCCGAGGTCGGGGGATTGGCAATCAACTTAACCGAGCAGGAAGGCCCTTAGGCGAGCAAACTCCGCTGGCAGGTTGTGTGACAGCAGCGGCAGCTCGGCGTGCTTGGCAAGCGGGCCGGGCAGCGGCACATCGAGATTCAGGATCTCGTCCACCGACTCCTTGAACTTGGCCGGATGGGCGGTGCAGAGGAACACCCCTACTTCGTCCTCGGCAAGCTGCTCGTTCAGCAGGTCCCAGGCAATGGCGCCGTGGGGCTCGCACAGGTAATCCAGCTGGTGCAGACGCTTGAGCGCATCGCGGGTCTGGGCGTCGTCACGCATGCCGGAGCCCAGCGTTTCCAGCGCCCAGCCTTCGCGGCGGCAGAGCTCTTCTACTCGTGGCCAGTTGTTGGGGCGGCTGACATCCATAGCATTCGACAGAGTCGCCACTGTCTGGTGTGGCTCCCACTGACCGGATTTCAGGTAGCGCGGCACTGTGTCGTTGGCGTTGGTGGCGGCGATAAAGCGCTTCACCGGCAGCCCCAGCGCCTTGGCAATCAGGCCCGCGGTGAGGTTGCCAAAGTTGCCGGACGGCACGCTGATGACTACCTTGGCGCGGTCGGCCTTGGACAACTGGGCCACCGCCTCGAAGTAGTAGCAGACCTGGGCCAGCAGGCGGCTGATGTTGATGGAGTTGGCGGAGTTCAGGCCGATGGCGGTCTTGAGCCCTTCGTCATCGAAGGCATCTTTGACCAGCGCCTGACAGGCATCGAAGTCGCCATCGATGGCGATGGTGCGGATGTTGCCGCCGAGGGTGCAGAAGAGCTTCTCCTGCAGCGGGCTGATCTTGCCCTTGGGATAGAGGATCACCACTTCAATCCCCTCCAGCCCGTAGAAGGCGTGGGCCACGGCGGCGCCAGTGTCGCCGGAGGTAGCGGTCAAGATGGTGATCTTGTCATTTGTTCTGAACGCAGCCAGGCACTGGGCCATAAAGCGACCGCCAAAGTCCTTGAATGCCAGGGTCGGGCCGTGGAACAGCTCAAGGGCATAAGTGCCATCTTTCAATTTGACCAGCGGTGCCGGGAAGGTGAAGGCGGCATTGATCAGCTCGCTTACCTTGGCGGCGGGCACTTCGTCCCCCAGCAGGTGGCTGATGATGTGGGCAGAACGTTCGGCCAGCGGCAAATCCAGCAGGGCATCCACATCGGCCAGCGGCGCGATCACTTCGGGGAAGAAGAGCCCCTGATCGCGACCCAGCCCCTGACGCACCGCCTGCGCGAAGCTCACCTGTTCACTCTTGTCCTTGATATTGTAAAGATTCATAGCTCGCTTCCTGTTACCCGTGCCCCGGCCATGTCCAGTTTGCAGACCCGGGCAAATCCATCTTCGTTCTGCACAAAATGTGCGTCCATCCAATCCTTCATGCGCTCGGCCTGGGCCAGATCCTTCATCACCACGAAGACGCTGGGGCCTGAGCCGGAGATGCCGGTGGCCAGGGCCCCGTTCTGAGCCGCCTGGGCTCGCACCTCGTTGAAACCTTCGATAAGCGCCGCGCGGTAGGGTTCGGCAATCACGTCTTTGAGCACGCTCGCCGCCAGCCCCTCCTGCCCTGTGTAACTGGCATGCACGAAGGCCGCCAGGCGGCGGCCATAGGTGAGGCAATCCTGGCGGCGATACTGGGCCGGCAGTATGGCGCGGGCGGCGGCGGTGGAAACCACTGTGCCCGGGTAGCAGACCACCCAGTACCACTCGTCAAACACCGGAATGCCCTGGCTGATGACGCCGTGCTCTTCGAGCACCAGCTGCATACCGCCGAGATAGCAGGGCGCCACATTGTCGTAGTGGACCGAGCCGGAGATCTTGCCTTCCATCTCCCCCATCAGCAGCAGCAGGTCGTGCTCATCAAGCGGCTCACCGTGGAAGGCGTTGAGCCCTTCCAGTGCCGCCACCACGCTGCAGGCGCTGGAGCCCAGACCGGATCCCACCGGCAGGTTCTTCTCCAGCACCATCGCCAGCGGCTTGAGGGTCAGGCCGCGCTTCTCCAGGGCCTCCCCATAGGCGACCCAGCAGTCATAGAGGATGTTCTTCTTGGGATCATCCGGCAGCTTGTGGGCATAGCGGCCCACGGAGGAGAGGGCAAACGCCACATCAGCAGCCTTTACCTGGACGCGATCCCCCAGCAGGGAGCCATCCACGGGGGCGAGCGCCGCCCCCAGTACGTCAAAGCCCACGCTCAGATTGGCGCTGGAGGCCGGGGCATAGGCGACCACGCTGCCGCCCTGCGCCATGGCATCTTGTTCAAAATCGGGGTTCATCGCTGAACTCATGTTACAACTCCTGCTTCCAGTTCTGGGTGCGCAGCACGTCGGCAAAGACGCCGGCGGCAGTCACTTCGGTACCGGCGCCATAGCCGCGCAGCACCAGCGGGATCGGCTGGTAGTAGGTGGAGAAGAAGGCGAGCGCGTTCTCCCCGTCTTTCACCTTGAACAGGGGCTCGTCGGCACCGACCGCCTTGATGGCGACCTTGCACTTGCCACCCTCGATGGAACCCACGTAGCGCAGCACCTTGCCCTCGCTCTGAGCCAGGGCGAACTGATCGCGGAACCAGCCATCGGCTTCCGGCAGACGAGCCATAAAGGACTCCACATCGCCGCTCACATCAAAGCCAGGGGGCAGCGCCTGCTCCACTTCCACATCGGAAAGCTCCAGCGCCATGCCGGCTTCGCGAGCCAGGATCAGCAGCTTGCGCGCCACATCCATGCCGTTGAGATCGTCGCGGGGATCCGGCTCGGTAAAGCCGTTGCCGCGAGCGATTTTGGTCGCCTCGGAGAAGGCCATGCCCTCATCCAGCTTGCCAAAGATAAAGGAGAGCGACCCGGACAGCACGCCATCAAAGGCGCGCAGCTTGTCACCGGCCTTGATCAGGTTCTGCAGGTTCTCGATAACCGGCAGGCCAGCGCCCACGTTGGTTTCGTACAGGAACTTGCGGCGAGTCTGGCGGGCGGTGCGGCGCAGCGCCTTGTAGTAATCGAGCGACCCTGTGTTGGCCTTCTTGTTCGGGGTGACCACATGGAAACCGGCGGCCAGGAAATCGGCGTACTGCACTGCAATAGCTTCGGAGGAGGTGCAATCGACGATCACCGGGTTGATGAGGTGGCTCTCTTCCACCAGCTTTTGCACCGCTTCCAGGCTGAAGCTGTCACGGGCTTCCACCAGCTGTTCACGCCAGTTTGCCAGCGCCAACCCATCCTTGTTGACCGCCATCTGGCGGCTGTTGGCGATGCCTACCACCCGCAGACCTGTGCCCTGCTCGGCCAATACCGGTTGCTGGCGGGCAATCTGATCCACCAGGGCCGCGCCGACGCCACCGACACCGACCACAAAGAGGTCGATGAACTGCTGGCTGCCGAAGAAGTTCTGGTGACAGGCCTTGATGGCTTCCGCCACCTTGCGATCCCGCACCACGGCGGAGATGGAGCGCTCGCTCGAGCCCTGCGCGATGGCGACGATATTGATGGAAGCTTGCGCCAGGGAGGTGAAGAAGCGGGCTGCCATCCCCTTGCTGGTGCGCATGCCGTCACCGATGAGGGAGATGATCGCCAGATCGCTGATGATATCCAGTGGCTCCAGCAGCTGGTTTTTGAATTCGAGCTCGAACTCCCGCTCCAGCACCTTGCGGGTCTTCTCCTGGTCATAGCTGTGGATACAGAAGCTGACGCTGTACTCGCTCGATGACTGGGTGATGAGGACGATACTGACCCCGGCGCGGGAGACGGCAGAGAAGATGCGGCCGGCCATGCCCACCATGCCCTTCATGCCAGGGCCGGAGACGTTGAACATGCACATGCCGGAGAGATCCGAGATGGCCTTCACTTTCAGGTCATCATCCCCCTGCTCGACGCCGATCAAGGTGCCCGGCCCCTGCGGGTTGAAGCTGTTCTTGATGAGGCAGGGAATGTGGAACTGGGCCACGGGGGCGATGGTTTTCGGGTGCAGCACCTTGGCGCCAAAATAGGAGAGCTCCATCGCCTCTTTATAGGAGAGGGTCTTGAGCAGGTAGGCGTCCGGCACCAGACGAGGGTCGCAGTTGTAGCAACCTTCCACGTCGGTCCAGATCTCGCAGCATTCTGCATCGACACAGGCGGCCAGTACGGCGGCGGAGTAATCCGAGCCATTGCGCCCCAGCAACACGGTTTCACCCTTGTCGCTGCCACCGGTGAAGCCCGGCATCAGGTGCAGGCATGACTCTTTTCCAGCGGGGCCCTGCCCCTCTACAGCTGGACGCAGCCCCTTGGCGGCAAAGCGCAGGCGGGAGGCTTCGATGTCGACATGGGCTTCCAGATAACCGCCGTCGGTGACCAGCAGTTGCTCCGGCACTATGATATCCAGCTCGAGGCCACGCACCCGCAGCAACTCGTGCATGAAGGCAATGGAGAGGTTCTCCCCACGGCTCAGGATGCGGGCCTGCACGTTGTCCGGGCAGAGGCCCAGCAGACGAATGCCCTGCATCAGCCGCTCGACCTGATCCAGCTCGGCAGTGAGACGGGCCAGCAGCGCCTTGTCATCCAGCGCCGGATAGGCCGCCTTCAACCCGGCCAGCAGGCGGGAGAAGATGCCGTTGATTTCAAACAGGGTGGAACTGGCATCCATGCCGCGACTGGTCTGCTCCACCAGGGCGACCAGATGATTGGTCACCTTGGCCGGTGCCGACAACACCAGGGCAACCTGGGATTGGCCGTGGGTATTGACCGCGATATCCGCTACCCGTAAAAAACGCTCTGCATCGGCCAGTGACGACCCGCCAAACTTCAACACTCTCATCGCTTTCTCTCCCTGTAAATCTATGAATTTCAATCTAAAAACCAATCCAACAAAAAGGCCCGTACTGGGTGGGTACGGGCCTTTTCTGATTTCTGTGCTTGTTCGTCAGCGCATCAACCGGCCCCAGTGCCACCTGTGGTGGTACCGGTAATAATGGTGGTGGTGATGACGTTGGTGAATAACTGCATGACGAACACTCTTGAACGAAGCTGGCTTTTAGCAATACCGCGCCGGGCGCCGGGCTGTCAACTTAAACCTCTTTGCCAAATCGGCGAGCAAGGTCTTTGCAGAGCAGATGCAGCATGTTCAAATCCCGCTGTGGCAGCATGGGCACCCGGTCCATCACCCATTGATGCAGTTTTTCATCCTGCGAAACTCCGAGTTCACCAAGTATTTCTGCTGTTTTGTGTTTCAGTACGCGAACCTGTCCGACGCTATCAAAATTTTCTGCTACTGCTTGTGGCTCATCCAGCAACTGGCTCATCTCGTAGGCATACAGCATGATCGCCTGCCCCAGGTTCAGGGACGGGTAGCTCACCTTGAGGGGCAGATAGCTCAGCAAATCCGCATGGGCCAGCTGCTCATTGGAAAGGCCTGACTCTTCACAGCCAAACACGATGGCGACTTTGTTGAGAGACGGCTTGGCACGGATTTGATCGCGAATTTCCCCCGGCGTGAGGTAGTGCTGATAACGGCCGCGCTGACGGGCCGTGGTGGCGATCACCAGATCCATGTCGGCCAGTGCCTCTGGCAAGGTGTCGAACGCCTCGGCCTGGGTCAAAATCTCCTGCGCCCCATGGGCCACCCAACTCGCCTCTTCCTCTTCGTGTACCCGGCTCGCCACCAGTCGCATGGCATCGAAGCCCATGGTTTTCATGGCGCGGGCAGCGGCCCCGACATTGGGTGCCCGGGCAGGTGCCACCAGTACAAAATAGAGCTTCATTGGGTTTCCTCTTGGGCTGGGCCGACATCTGAAACAGGCTGCAAACCGTCGGCAAAACAGGGGCGCAATCTACCGTTTATCCCCCAAAATTGCCACTTGAACAGATGTTTGAATGTTGCCATAGTAGCCAGACGTGTGAACAAACTGCCAGCCATTCCCGGCATGAATGCCGTGAGTGATTGAGCGCTTGCAGGGCAAGGACAGGACGACAGACCAGCCCCGGACTCAGCCGCCATACCGGCCGACACATCACAAGGAAGAGAGAGATGCAGCAGCCATTGGAACAGACCGTCGCCGAGACGATCTTGCAACGCTTCGAGTCGTTTTACAGCCGGTTTCTCGAAATAACCCAGGGCAGCAAGAGCCGCTTCGAAAACAGTGACTGGCTGGGAGTACAGCTGGCCGGACGCGAGCGCATTCGCCTCTATGATCACCACGTCGGCGCCACCACGGCCCTGATCAAGCAGATGATGGGGGAGCATCACGCCACTCAGGAGCTGCTCAAACGGGTAAAAGGCGCCTTCAGTGATCTGCTGCCCCGTTGTGACAACTTCGAAGTGGCGGAGTCCTTCTTCAACTCCGTCTATCGCCGCATCTTCCGCCATCGCAACATCCGCGACGAGAACCTCTACATCCATCCGTTTCGCAGCCGGGGTGAGCATCCCGACTTGAGCGCCCTGCTGCGGGTCTATCGCACTGACCTCACCCATCTGCCCCAGACCCTGAGCCAGATGCTGGGGGATTACAGCTTCACCCTCCCCTATGAAGACAAGCAGCGCGACATTGTCGACATCCACCGCCATCTTGCCGAGAACGGCCCGCAGATCCTGCATGAAGAGCCCTTCGCCATCGAGCTGCTCAAAGAGGTGTTCTACCGCAACAAGGGCGCCTATCTGGTGGGACTTATTCGGGTGAAGGGGCAGGTGTTCCCCTTCATTCTGCCGCTGCTCAGCACAGGCCAGAGCATCTATGTGGATACCGTCATCTTCGAGCCGGAGCTGGCCTCCATCGTGTTCGGCTTCGCCCGCGCCTACTTCATGGTCTACGCCCCTGTGCCGGCGCTGTTTGTGGTGTTTCTGCGCCAGATCATGCCCCACAAGCCTGATTATGAGATCTACAACGCCATCGGCTGCCAGAAGCACGGCAAGACTGAGCTCTATCGTCACTACCAGCAACACCTGGCCCAGAGCCGGGAACAATTTGTCATCGCCCCCGGCATCAAGGGGATGGTGATGAGCGTGTTCACCCTCCCCTCATACGACGTTGTGTTCAAGGTGATAAAAGACGAGTTCACCCCCCCTAAGGATGTGAGTCACGAGCAGGTGCGGGCGAAATACCGACTGGTAAAACAACACGATCGGGTGGGCCGCATGGCCGATACCCAGGAGTTCACCAACTTCGAGTTTCCCCTGGATCGCATCTCGCCCGAGCTGCTGGCAGAGCTCAAGACGGTGGCGCCCTCGGCGCTTACCATCACCAGTGACAAGCTGGTGATCAAGCACCTCTACACAGAGCGCAAGATGATCCCGCTCAACCTCTATCTGGACAAGGCGGACGAGCAGCAGACCCGGCTCGCGCTGGAGGAGTACGGCAACGCCATCAAGCAGCTGGCGGCGGCCAACATCTTCCCGGGAGACATGCTGTTCAAGAACTTCGGCGTCACCCGCCACGGCCGGGTGGTGTTCTACGACTACGACGAGATCTGCTACATGACGGAGTGCAACTTCCGCCAGATCCCGCCACCGCGCTACCCGGAAGATGAATGGAGCGCCGAACCCTGGTATTCGGTGGCCCCCAACGACATCTTCCCCGAGGAGTTCGCCACCTTCCTGCTGCAAAAGCCCCAGGTGCGGGAGATCATGATGCAGCTGCACAAGGAGATGTTCGACGCCAACTACTGGAAGATGCTGCAGAGCAACATCAAGGTGGGGGTGTTCGAGGATGTCTATCCCTATCGACGCAAGAAGCGCTTCAAGTTTCAGCGAGGGGGATGAAGAGGCGAGCCTCGCCTTGCTGCCAACTTGGGATGCAATGCATCTTGCGACGGCAGAGCCGGGAGTCTTGCCACAACGCTATGGCGCAGTATTGAAAAGGGACGCCGTTGCGTCCCTTTTTGATGGCAGCTGCCGGCTCACGCTACGACAACCCCTGACAGAAATATCAGTTATTTGGCCACAGGCATGGCATCGAAAGTGAGCAGTGCAACCTTGTTGGCATCGCTCAGCACCAGCTGCTTGCCGCTTACCTTGAAGGTCGCCACCTTCTCCAGTTGCTGCAGATAGATCATCTCTTTGCCCGCCAGATCACCCGGGCACATCATGCGGGTCGAGCCCATGGCACCCAGCGTCAATACGCCGTCACCCTGCTGGGTGATACCGCCAAAATAGCGGTTGCAGCCGCCCTTGCCCGCCACCTTGTCACCCGCTACTTGCAGGGTGAAGGTATCATCGCTCGCACCTTGCAGTTGCCAGGTAGACGCTTGCAGCGCAGCCAGATTGGAACCAGTGGTCATGGCGCAGCCTCCCAGAGCCAATGCGGCCAGCAGGGTCAGTTTCTTGTTCATGGGTTCACCTCTTGATATAAGCGAAATAGGGGAAGGAACGTGATGATGGTGGCCTGTTTATCACGAGACCGAGGCAGATTAAAACTCTTTTATTGTGATCTCCGTTCCCTTTACTACCAACTGGCATGTGCCATGCTTGTATTCCTGTTCCGGACCCAGGGAGGGGAAAAGAATGGTTAAATCACTCATCGTCACACTGGTTTCATGCTTAAGCCTCAACGCTCAGGCCGCCGACTGGGATTTCCTCAAGAGCGAGGCTGACAGCCAGCTCTACGTCAAAAGCTACTCAGGCGTGCTGCTCGACAGCCAGACTCATCACAGCGACAGTTTCGACCTCTGGCTCATCAACACCGGCTATCAATATCCGATCATGGATGACGTCAGTCTCTACATGGAAGCAGGCCCGGCCATAGGCCCGCACAGCGAACAGTCCGGCTACAACCTGAGCTCGGGGGTGCGCTACCAGTTCTCCCCCACATTGAACATCGGCAGTCAGCTCAAACAGCTGGAAGTGCACAAGGCCAGCACACTGCTGGAGCTCAACACCAGCCTGCTGCTCACACCACAGCTTGCCATCACGGCCAACTACGGCGTGAGTGCATTCAGTACTGAGCACTCCCTCAGCCTGGGCGTAGGCTTCAACTTCTGACCGATCAGATAAGCCGGGTGGCACTGACCAGTACGCCGTTGAGGTCGGCGTAAACATAGTCACCCGGATGTATGGTCACACCGGCAAACGACACCACGGCATCCAGCTCTCCCTTACCCAGCTTCTCTGTTTTGACCGGGCAAGCTGCCAACGCCTTGACTCCCAGCGCCAGGGTTGCCAGTGTCCCCACATCGCGCACAGCGCCAAAGATCACTATTCCCTCCCAACCCTGCTCCGCCGCCTTGATGGCCAGCTGATCGCCGAGCAAAGCACGGCGCAACGAGCCGCCGCCATCAATCACCATCACCCTCCCCTGACCGGGACGGTTGACCAGCTCTCGCACCAGGCTGTTGTCTTCATAACAGGAAAGCGTGACCGCCTGGCCATAAAACAGCGGCTTGCCACCAAAATCGTGAAACAGTGGATCGGCGACTTGCAGGGCATCACCGTATTGATCGCAGAGGTCGGGCAGTAGATCCAGCATCATAAGCTTCCTTCCATGGACATGAATTCGCTCATTCTTTCATCAAGCTGTTGATCTGACAATCCAGTGGGATTCAATTTTACCCAAATGGAGTGGTTCGCCTTTCATCAGCACGGGCTGCAACCAGAGCTCGCCCTGCTCCACCCAATAGATGGCGTTCTGGCCGAAACGAGCTGCCAAACCGATGGCCTCACCACGAGAAGAAGCCAGCGCCAGCGATGATTCACGCCAACTTGCATCAGGAGCACTGCCCCACAATGGCCCCAGCGCCATCATGGTGGGAGACGCGGCGATAGCTCGCCACAGGGCGCGCTGACAGCGTGTATTGCGACGCATTCCTACCTCGCGGCTGGCAGGATTCCAGGCCGTCACAATGGCGTAAACAGGCCATTGAGGTGCCAAAAATGGTGCAATAAAACAAATTTTTTTGTAGTTTTCCCACAAAATCATGTCAACCACATGTTACATTCCATTACATTTTATAAGGGCGAAAATGGGGGTAACCCCAAGTATCATGCTGTGAACTCAGGGTTTGACCTATATCAATCCAGAGTTAAAAAGTTGCTATCTGACGGCAAAGAGTGTTGTTATGCGCCTGTTAACTGATAAAATGCAGCCACTTTTGTAATGGACTACCTTTCCAGGCTTCTCTCGATCAGACTTGTTGAGAGCCCACGTGTGGCACAGGGATGTTTGCCGACGCTGATGCCAAATTCGCGATAATCCGACCTGACATTCATACCCAGGATGACGTAATAAATTTTCAGGACCGGTCGGGTAACGCCAAAGAGTGTTAAAATTTAGATAACTAACTGATAAGAATCTGGGAATACTCATGCAAACACCACACATTCTGATCGTCGAAGACGAACTGGTCACCCGCAATACCCTGAAAAGCATCTTCGAGGCCGAAGGCTATGTTGTACTCGAGGCCAATAATGGCGACGAAATGCATCAAGCCCTCACTGCCCACACCATCAATCTGGTGATCATGGACATCAACCTGCCAGGCAAAAATGGCCTGCTGCTGGCGCGCGAGCTGCGTGAAGATGACAACATCGCCCTGATGTTCCTGACCGGTCGTGACAATGAAGTGGACAAGATCCTGGGTCTGGAAATCGGCGCCGATGATTACATCACCAAGCCGTTCAATCCCCGTGAATTGACCATTCGTGCCCGCAATCTGCTGAGCCGCACCATGAATGTGGCCGCCGGCGGCGAAGAGAAGAAGCTGGTTGAGCGCTACCTGTTCAACGGCTGGGCACTGGACATCAACAGCCGCGCACTGGTCAGCCCGGCTGGCGACATGTTCAAGCTGCCCCGTTCAGAATTCCGTGCCATGCTGCACTTCTGCGAAAACCCGGGCCAGATCCAGACCCGTGCAGAACTGCTCAAGAAGATGACAGGTCGTGAGCTCAAGCCCCATGACCGCACTGTGGATGTCACCATCCGCCGCATTCGCAAGCACTTCGAGAGCGTCAACGACACACCTGAAATCATCGCCACCATCCATGGCGAAGGCTACCGTTTCTGTGGCGAGCTGGAGCAGGAATAAGCCCCTTTCGTCATTGCAGAGTGAGTTTACGAGGCGCCCATGGCGCCTTTTCTCTGCCTGATGTTTGCCATCATCCAGCGCAAACACAAAACAAAAAGCCCACTCGCAGGAGTGGGCTTTTTGCATGAAAGCTGGAGCGGGCAGCGGGAATCGAACCCGCATCATCAGCTTGGAAGGCTGAGGTAATAGCCATTATACGATGCCCGCAGGACATCAAAATCAAGTGCGAAACGGGAGTTCAACCCCTTGCAATCAGCCTGTAGGCTTGTGCAGTTACCGCATTGATGCAGGCTTTGCATCTAAATTTGGAGCGGGTGATGGGAATCGAACCCACGTATGCAGCTTGGGAAGCTACCGTTCTACCATTGAACTACACCCGCGTCAGGGCCTCTACTATATGCATTTTGCCGCTGAGCGCAATCACCGCAATGGTGTTTTTTACCATAAATCAAGCTGTTCGACCAACTAATGAGCAGCAAGCTGTTTTTTCCATCAAACATTTTCAACACCAGAAATTTACAAGGTTGCCAAGCCTGAGGGGCGAGGATAGTCTTGCGCCACTCGACGCGAGGATGGTGGTAATGGATAAAAAAACTCAAAAACGTCTTTATGGCTGGTTGCGCAACCAATCGAGCCACGGCCGACGCTGGATCGGTCTCTCCATCGGCTTTGGCCTTGGCCAGGGCATCTTGATGGTCGCCCAGGCCTGGCTGCTGGCGACCCTGTTGCATGGCTTCATCATCGAGGGGGCAACCCCGGAGCAATCCATTCCTCTCTTTATTACCCTGCTGCTGGTCACCCTGACCAAGGCCGCTTTGGCCTATGGCCGCGAGGTTGCCAGTTTCAAGGCGGGCAGCGCTGTGCGCCAGGCCATTCGCGAGCTGGTCCTCACTCGCCTCAGCCGTCTCGGCCCTGCCTATATACAACGCCGCCCTGCCGGTAGCTGGGCCAGCCTCTTGCTGGAACAGATTGAAAATATGCAGGATTTCTTCTCCCGCTATCTGCCGCAGATGGCCATTGCCGTCTTTATTCCGCTGGTGATCCTGGTGGCCGTGTTCCCGGTCAACTGGGCGGCTGGCCTGATCCTGCTGGGCACAGCCCCCCTCATTCCCTTCTTCATGATCCTGGTGGGTGTGGGCGCCGCCGATGCCAACCGCCGCAACTTCCAGGCACTGGCCCGTCTCTCCGGCCACTTTCTCGATCGCCTCAAGGGCTTGCGTACCCTGCAACTCTTCATGCGCACCCGAGCGGAGGGTGACGCCATTCGCGACGCGTCGGAAGATTTTCGCGAGCGAACCATGGAGGTGCTCCGTCTGGCGTTTCTGAGTACCGCCGTGCTGGAGTTCTTCGCCGCCCTCTCGGTGGCGCTGGTCGCGGTCTACTTTGGCTTTTCCTACATAGATCATCTGAATTTTGGCCACTATGGCACCAAGGTCACCCTGTTTACCGGCCTGTTCGTGCTGTTCCTCGCCCCCGAGTTCTATGCTCCGCTGCGCGAGCTGGGCGCTCACTACCATGCCAAGGCGCAAGCCATAGGTGCGGCCGAACAGTTGCTGGAATTCCTCGAAGCCGAGGTCAGCGAGCCCGCCTCCGGCAATGCCTCCTTTCATGTCGACAGCCCAGTCAAGGTAGAAGCCCGTGCCTTGGAGGTGCTGAGCGCCGAAGGCAAGGTGCTGGTCGGCCCCATCGACTTCACGCTGGCAGCCGGTTCACGCACGGCACTGATCGGGATCAGCGGCGCGGGCAAGAGCTCGCTGGTCAATGCCCTGCTCGGCTTTGCCCCCTATCGTGGTGAGCTCAAGGTCAACGGGCAGGAGCTTGCCAGTCTCGACATGAGTCAGTGGCGACTGCAACTGGGCTGGCTCTCCCAGAATCCCCAGCTGTTTCACGCCTCCTTGCGCGACAACCTGCTGCTGGCCAAGCCATCTGCCAGCGACGCCGAGCTGGAAGATGCTCTAAAGCGGGCTCAAGCCTGGGAGTTTGTCATGGAGAAGGGACTCGACTATCCGGTCGGTGATCAGGCCGGCGGTCTCTCGGTCGGTCAGGCACAGCGTCTCGCACTGGCACGCACCCTGCTCAAATCGACTCAGCTGATGGTACTGGATGAACCCACCGCCAGCCTGGATCGCCACTCGGAGCGCGCCATCATGACCACGCTGGAACAGGCGACGGCAGGTCAAACCCTGCTGATGATCACTCACCGCCTGGATGAACTCACCAAGATGGATAACATCTTGGTGCTGGCCCGTGGCCAACTGGTGGAGCAAGGCAGCTTCCAGCAACTGAGCCAGGCCCAGGGGGCTTTCGCCCATCTGTTGTCCCATCGTTCCGGGAGTTCTCTCGATGACTGATCTATTGCCGTTTCTGCGCCTCTATCGTCAGCACTGGCTGAGTCTCTCGCTGGGACTGCTGCTGGCACTGGTCACCCTGGTGGCCGGGATGGGGCTCTTGTCCCTCTCCGGCTGGTTCCTTTCCGCCGCGGCAGTGGCGGGAATGGCGGTCGCCAGCCGCGATACCTTCAACTACATGACACCGGCTGGCGGGGTGCGTTTCTTCTCCATCATCCGCACCGCAGGTCGTTGGGGTGAGCGGGTGGTGAGCCATGACGCTACCTTCCGGGTACTGACCCGGCTGCGAGTCTGGTTCTGGCAAAAGCTCTCGCCACTCTCCACCGGCACCCTGGCCGGTTTTCGTCAGGCGGATCTGCTCAACCGGCTGGTGGCCGACATCGATGCGATGGATCACGTCTATCTGCGGCTGGTCACTCCCATAGGCGCGGCCCTGCTCAGTTGCACCGGACTGGTCATATTCCTCTCCTTCTTTGATGGCGGCCTCGCCCTGACTCTGGGCGCCATACTGCTGTTTGGCATGATTGCCCTACCGCTGGTCTTCTATTACCTCGGTCGCCAGCCCGGTCAGGCGCTGATAGCGGAGAAATCGTCCATGCGCACCCGTATGGTGGACTATCTGGACGGTCAGGCCGAACTGCAGATGTTTGCCGCAGCCCCCAAGGCGCTCACCGAGCTGCAACAGGCGGAACAGGCCCTGCTGACGGCACAGGCCCGTATGGCCAGGGTGAGCGGACTGGCCAATGCCAGCGTGCAGCTCTTGAGCGGCTGGACACTCACCCTGATGCTCTGGCTGGCCGGTCATGGTGTGGCAGGCGCGGCGCCTGACCCCATCACGGCGCTGATGGTGTTCGCCACCCTGGCGAGTTTCGAGGCCCTGCTGCCGCTGGCGGGGGCTTTCCAGCACCTCTCCACCAGCCTCACTTCGGCTCGCCGCCTCAACGAGATCCTGCAGGAGGCCAAGGCCCCCGAGTGGGGGAACGAGCAGCAGCATGCCAAAGAGGGCGTCTTGCAGATAAGCGATCTCTATTTCGGCTATCCCGGCAACCCGCATCCCGTGCTGCGTGGCTGTACCCTGCAACTGCAGGCGGGTGAGAAACTGACTCTGCTGGGCCAGACCGGCTGCGGCAAGTCCACCCTGATGGGATTGCTGACCCGTGAATGGAGCCCGCAGGCGGGCAAGATCCTGCTCGATGGCAAGCCGTTGACTGACTACAGCGAAGGGGCGCTGCGCGCGTCTCTCTCTGTGGTGAGCCAGCGGGTTCATCTGTTTGCCGCCACCTTGCGTGACAACCTGAAACTGGCCGCCCCCGGGGCCGGCGATGAGCAGCTGACCGAGGTGCTGAGCCAGGTCGGTCTGGCACATCTGCTGGAGGATGAGGCGGGCCACAGCGATACCGGGTTGAATGCCTGGCTCGGAGATGGCGGTCGCCCCCTCTCGGGTGGTGAGCGACGCCGTATCGGTATCGCCCGTGCCCTGTTGCACGATGCACCGCTCTGGCTGCTGGATGAACCGACCGAGGGCCTCGACAGCCAGACCGAGCGGGAGATCATGGATCTGCTGTTCAAGCTGGGGGCGGATCGCACCCTGCTGCTCATCTCCCACCGCTTGCTGGGGCTGGAGCAGATGGACCGTATTGCCCTGATGGAAGAGGGGCAGATCCGACTGTGTGCGCCTCATTATGATCTGCTGGCTGACGACTACTATCGCAGCCTCTATGAGCGGCTGACACCGGCTTGAGAATGAAAGAGGGAGGATACGTCTGCGGACACCGCTCTCCTTTAAGACAGGCCAGCGGAGCCTGTCTGATCCCCGTCACACCTCGTCTTCACAGCTAAAATTGGGGCTGGTCGCAGGCAGCGACTGGCCCCTATAATGTCCGCCCTCACCGTTCAAAAAGATGCTGATATGAAACGCCTGATCCTGATGATGCCCCTGATTGCCTCCGGTTGCGCCGACTTCTCCTTCAACAGCAATCTGGACAAGGAAAACTTCGACGAGTACTTCAAGCCGGGCGGCGTTCAGATCTATGAACAGAACCAACTGGCTGACCTCAACTACCTCTACCTCGGCACCGTCGAGGGGGAATCTTGCCAGAGCGATGCCAAGCAGCCGGTACCCAACGCAGGTGAGGCTCGTACCCTGGCGCGTCGCCGCGTGGCCGACATGGGTGGCAATGGCGTCACCTTCGACAAATGCGCCGAGTTCAGTGACACCCCGGGCTGCCTGAAACAGGTGATCTGCTACGGGCAGGCGCTCAAAGTGGCACAAGAGAAGTAAGGACACCCCATGGCCCTGGCCATAGTCCGGCTCGGCAGTCCTCGTCTTGAAGGTGAAGGGTTGCGCATCGGCACAGTGCGGCGCCCGCCCCGTGGTGTGCCCAAGCACGCATTTGCCAGTCAGGATTGGTATGACGTCTGGTTTCCCAATCTGGCGCCCAGCAGCGACACCATGAAGCTGGGCCAGGCCGCCGATACGCCTGCCCTCTGGGCCGTTTTCTGCAAGCAGTACAAGGCCGAGATGGCCACCCCCTGTGCCCGCCACGATCTGGCGCTGCTGGCTGCCCTCTCCCATACCACCAATCTGTCGGTGGGCTGTTACTGCGAGCAGGCGTCTCGCTGTCATCGCAGCATATTGCAAGAGCTGCTGGTCAATTGCGGCGCCAAGTTACGCTAGAGGGCACCGCTGGATAGTGAAAGAGGGCGTCCCGACGGACGCCCTCTTTCACTTCAATCACCATTCAGACAGGATAAGCACTACTGCAGGCTGCCAACCAGCAGGCGCCGACGCAGCGCAGCCTCCTGCTCCCCAGTCATACCCGCCACCACGGCTCCTTCGTTGTCCATCAACCATTGCATCAGATCGGCGACCGTCTCCTCCAGCGGTCGAAAGTTGAGCCCCTGCACTATGGCTGCCTCGGCACTGATGCGGCCATAGCCGGCATACTCAGCCAGCTCGTTTGGCAATAGCGTGGGATAGCTCTGCCAGGGTTCGACGCCGGCGGCCAGCAACTCGGGCCAGGGGCGCCACTGTGCTTGCCATTGTGTGGCGGGCGCCAGCCTGGCGGTGATACGATCCAGCCAGTCCACCAGCGCAATACCGGGTTTGAGCAGATTGAAACAGCCACCCAGCTGCTGCTCGGCAGCGCGCAGCACAAATTCGGCGCAGTCGCGCACATCCAGGTATTGCAGTCGATCCTGCCCGTCCCCCGGCAGCAACCAGGGCCCCCCTTGCTGCACCCGTTTCACCCACCAGGCCAAGCGACCCGTGTGATCATGGGGACCGCACAGGACACCAGGGCGCAGGATGCAGAGCCGCTCGCCCCAATGAGCACGATACGCAGCTTCGCACAGTACCTTCAGGGGACCGTAATCGGTGGGCAATTCCCCCTCGGCAATCTCGTGCAACGGCGCCGATTCATCCATCCCCCGCTGTGCGAAGTCGCGATAGACGCTGATGGTGGAGATGAAGATCAGCCGCTCGCAGCGCCCGAGCAGGGCTGCCGAGAGGCTCACCGCCTGCTCGGGACGGTAGCAGCAGGTGTCTATGACCAGATCCCAGCGCAACCCTTCGCTTTGCAGGGGGCTCAGATCCTTGTCCCTGTCACCGTTGAGCTGAACCAGGTCGCGCCAGTCCGGGTGCTGATGCCGGCCCCGGTTGAATAGCGTCACCTCGTGCCCCCAGTCCAACGCCAGCGTGGTGAGGTGGCGGCCCAGAAAGCCGGTGCCACCGATAATCAGCAATTTCATCCATGTATCTCCAATCCGGCGCCATCTGAACGCCTTCGCCACAGAGCAGAGCGCGAATGCCATCCCCTGCTCCATCTGCCCTCACCCTACGCAAGTTGGTGCCGGGGTACAGCTCCCCGAGTGCCGGTATGGGACGGGGATCACGACAGGACGCGGGAAATGAGCGTAGCGAGGCAGAACCTGCGTTTTGAGGCTGCCTGTGCTAAATTGCCGAAGTTTTCAGTCAGGATCCGCCATGAAGTTCGAAATCGACACCCTCGGGATCATCCGCTCTCCCTACAAGGAGAAGTTCGCCATCCCCCGCCAGCCCGGTCTGGTCAAATCGGCCCGCGCCCGCCTCGAACTGCTGCCTCCTTACGATCAGCCGGACGTGCTGCGCGGCATAGAGCAGTTCTCCCATCTGTGGCTCAGCTTCGTGTTTCACCAGACCATGGATCAGGGCTGGCACCCGACGGTACGTCCGCCGCGCCTGGGCGGCAACGAACGGGTCGGAGTCTTTGCCACCCGCTCCACCTTCCGCCCCAACCCGCTGGGTCTGTCGGTGGTCGAGCTGCACGGCGTTGGTCGCGAGCGTGGCAAACTGTGGCTGGAACTCGGCGCCGTGGATCTGCTGGATGGCACTCCTGTCGTCGATATCAAGCCCTATATTCCCTATGCCGACAGTCTGCCGGACGCCCGTGGCGGCTTTGCCCCCGAAGCCCCCACCCCGCCTCTCGTGGTCAACTTCACCCCCGAAGCGGAGCTGCAGCTGCAACCCTGGCTCAAGGCTCACCCCGAGCTTCGTCTGCTGGTGAGCGAAGTGCTGGCCCAGGACCCTCGCCCCGCCTACAAGAAAGGCAAGTCGGACGAGAAGGAGTACGGCGTCAGGCTGTTTGATCTCAACGTACGCTTTCGCATCACAGAGCCCGACTGTCTGGTGTCGGCCATTGAGTCCGCCTGATCTCCACCTGCCTCAACCAATGAAAAAAACCACCCGTTCAGGTGGTTTTTTGCTACCGCAGCCGGATGGTGACGCTCACAGGCGCTGCAACAACAGGCTCCCTATCGAGTAGCCAGCGCCGAAGGAGCAGAGCACGCCGCGGGCTCCGCTCGGCAGGTCCTGGTTAAACAGGTGGAAGGCGATGATGGAGCCCGCCGAGCTGGTATTGCCATAGCTGTCGAGGATCACGGGCGCCTCCTGCTGGCTGGCATCGTGGCCCAACAGCTTGCGGCCGATAAACTGGTTCATGGTGAGGTTGGCCTGATGCAGCCAGAGTCGACTCAAGGAGTCTGCCGTCCAGCCCTGCTCATCCAGCTGACTGACAATCTGATCGCACACCAGCGGCAGCACCTCCTTGAACACCTTGCGCCCCTGCTGGCGGAACAGTTTGTCATCCCCATGACGGGTACGCGGACTGAGCCGGTTCAAAAAGCCGAAGTTGTTGCGGATATTGTTGGAGTACTGGGTCACCAGCTTGCTGGCCACCAGTTGCCAGGGGTTGGCCACCTTGCAATCGGCCTCCCGCTCCAGCAGCACGGCGGTACAGGCATCGCCGAAGATGAAGTGGCTGTCCCTGTCACGAAAGTTGAGGTGCCCGGAGCAGATCTCCGGGTTCACTACCAGCGCCAGTTTAGCGGTGCCTGCCGCCAGCATGTCCGCCGCCGTCTTGATGCCAAAGGTAGCGGATGAGCAGGCCACGTTCATGTCAAAGGCCATGCCGCTCGCCCCCAGATAGTGTTGCAACTCGATGGAGAGCGCCGGATAGGGCCTTGGCATGTTGGAAGCCGCCACTATCACCAGATCAATCTCACCCGGCTCCCGGCCGGCGGCAATCAGCGCCTGCTCGGCGGCAGCAACCGCCATCTCCACCATGATGGAGGGCTGATCGTCGGCCCGCTCGGGAAGCAAGGGTTGCATGATGTCAGGATCCAGCACCCCCTCCTTGCTCACCAGATAGCGACTCTTGATGCCGGACGCCTTCTCGATGAATTCGCAGCTCGAGTGCTGCTTGGCGGACAGCTGACCCGCATCGATGGCGGAGGCATTTTCCTCGTTGTAGAGGTCCACGTACTGGTTGAAGGCGGTCACCAACGCTTCATTGCTGACGGCAAAAGGCGGGGTATAGAGGCCTGATCCACTGATCACGATAGAAGTCATCTTTGCTCCTGGCCGGGTGCAATCCCGGCTTGTTGGTTTATTTGGGTAGAGAGGTCATTACAACTGATCGATCGCCGCGGCGAGACCAGCCAGCGTCAGCGGATGCATACGCCCGCCAACCACGTCATTCATCAACTTGATGGAGGGATGCCAGAGCCACTCGCGCCTGGGGATGGGATTGATCCACACCAGCCTGGGAAAGTGTTGCAGCAGGCGAGCGAGCCATACCTGACCCGCCTCCTCGTTCCAGTACTCAACGGCACCGCCGGGCCAGCTGATCTCGTAGGGGCCCATCTTGGCGTCCCCCACAAAAATCACCCTGTAGTCGCTGCCGTAGGTGCGCAACAATCTCAGGGTGTCGAACCGCTCCTCGAAGCGACGGGCGTTGTCTTGCCAGACGAAGTCGTAGAGACAGTTGTGAAAGTAGAAATACTCCAGATGCTTGAACTCGTGGCGTAGCGCCGAGAAGAGCCGCTGCACCTCGGCCACGTGGGCATCCATGGAGCCACCCACATCGAAGAAGACCAGCAGTTTGACACCGTTGTGGCGCTCGGGCCTCAGCTTCACATCCAGCCAGCCCTGACGAGCTGTGCTCTTGATGGTGTCGTCGAGATCCAGCTCGTCAGGATTACCCTTGCGCACCCAGCGTCTGAGCTTGCGCAGGGCCAGCTGGATGGCACGCTGGCCCAGGGGTGAGTCGTCGCTGAAGTTGCGATAGTGGCGGGCTTCCCACACCTTGACCGCCTTGCCATGCTGGCCCTCTCCCCCCATGCGGATCCCTTCCGGATGCAATCCGCCGTGACCGAACGGACTGCTGCCGCCAGTCCCCACCCATTTGTTGCCACCGGCATGGCGCTCTTTTTGTTCCGCCAATCGCTGGTTGAGGGTTTCAAGCAGCTTGTCGAGTCCACCCAGAGAGTGCAGCAGTGCCTTTTCTTCGGCACTTAACAAGCGTTCGAACTCCTTGCGTAGCCACTCATCAGGTAAGGCGTCGGGCAGCAAGGGGCTGGCCTGCAGACCGTCGTAATACTCGGCAAAGGCGCGGTCGAAGCGATCAAAATGCGCCTCGTCCTTGACCAGCAGGCAGCGGGAGAGCTGATAGAAGTCGTCCATGTCGATACTGACCAGCCGGGCTGCCAGCGCGGCGTGCAAGTCCAGTAATTCGCGCAAACTGCAGGGGATCTTGTGACGACGCAGCTGGCTGAAAAAGTCGATCAGCATGGTGTCAGTTGCCACGACGGGCCAGAAAGGCCAGCTTCTCGAACAGGTGCAAATCCTGCTCCGTCTTCAGCAGGGCGCCGTATAGCGCCGGGACCAGCTTGCCTGGTTCGCGGGTGCGCATTGCCTCGGGAGAGATATCATCGGCCAGCAGCAGCCGGATCCAGTCCAGCAGCTCCGAGGTAGAGGGCTTCTTGCGCAGCCCTTCCACTTCCCGCAGTTCGAAGAAGAGCGTCATGGCCTCATCCAGCAACGCCGCTTTCAGGTTCGGATAGTGCAGGTTGACGATGGCCTGCATCTCGGCCTTGTCGGGAAAGCGAATGTAGTGAAAAAAGCAGCGACGCAAGAAGGCATCCGGCAGCTCTTTCTCGTTGTTGGAGGTGATGATGACAACGGGGCGCCGGCGGGCCTTGACTCGCTCTCCTGTCTCGTAGACGTCAAACTCCATCCGATCCAGCTCCAGCAGCAGGTCGTTGGGGAATTCGATGTCCGCCTTGTCTATCTCGTCGATAAGCAGCACGGGCCGCTCATCAGCGGTAAACGCCTGCCACAGCTTGCCCTGGCGAATGTAATGACTGATATCCCCCACTCGCGGATCCCCTAGCTGGGAATCCCGCAGCCGGGCCACTGCATCATATTCGTAGAGCCCCTGCTGGGCTTTGGTGGTGGATTTAATGTGCCAGGCAATGAGGTGAGTGCCGAGCGAACTGGCCACGGCCTCGGCCAGCTCCGTCTTGCCAGTGCCAGGTTCACCTTTGATAAGTAAAGGTTTTTCCAGCACTATAGCCGCATTGACCGCCATCTTCAGCGCCTCTGAGGCGAGATAGCGATCGCTTCCTGCAAATCCCATAACGTCCATTCCTTTGACGATAAGAGACCTTTTTGAGATCGAGGCCTCAGTAAGAAAGAATAAGCTCTATATCTTGTAATAACATATTGTTATAACAAATCGTCACTTCTCATTCAGAAACCACAGGGTAATCTTGTTTCATCGCCGTAACAAACAGGGATAGCACCATGAGCAAAATTTTTGAGGACAACAGCCAGACCATAGGTCACACCCCGCTGGTTCGACTCAACCGTGTTACCAAGGGCCGCGTACTGGCCAAGATTGAAAGCCGCAACCCGAGCTTCAGCGTCAAGTGCCGCATCGGTGCCAACCTGATCTGGGATGCCGAGAAGCGCGGCGTACTGACCCAGGGCAAGGAGATCATCGAGCCCACCAGTGGTAACACAGGTATTGCTCTGGCATTTGTGGCCGCCGCCCGTGGCTATCCCATCACCCTGACCATGCCGGCCACCATGAGCCTGGAGCGCCGCAAGTTGCTCAAGGCGCTCGGTGCCAATCTGGTGCTGACCGAAGGCCCTCTTGGCATGAAAGGCGCTATCGCCAAGGCCAACGAGATCCTCGAGTCCGAGCCGGGCAGATACGTTTTGCTGCAACAGTTTGAAAACCCGGCCAACCCGGAAATTCACGAGAAGACCACTGGCCCCGAGATCTGGGATGCCACCGACGGTCAGGTGGATGTATTCGTGGCCGGTGTAGGTACAGGCGGCACCATTACCGGCGTCTCCCGCTACCTGAAGCAGACCAAAGGCAAGGCCGTGATCTCGGTGGCCGTCGAGCCAAGCGAATCACCGGTGATCAGCCAGCGTCTGGCCGGTCTCGAAATCAAACCGGGTCCCCACAAGATCCAGGGCATTGGTGCCGGCTTCATCCCGGGCAACCTGGACCTGACCCTGCTGGACCGCGTCGAACAGGTAAGCAGCGATGATGCCATCGAGATGGCGCGCCGTCTGATGGAAGAGGAAGGCATTCTGGCCGGTATCAGCTCTGGGGCCGCCGTCGTGGCCGCCGCCCGTCTGGCCGAGCTGCCGGAATTTGCCGACAAGACAATCGTCGTCATACTGCCGAGTGCCGCCGAGCGTTATCTCTCCAGCGCGCTGTTTGCCGGCGTGTTCAGCGAGCAGGAGTTGCAACAGTAAGTGATCGGATAATTTCAAAACAACGGCGCTCCCAGGAGCGCCGTTTCTTTATGAGCTAGACTGAGCACTTGGCAGCGCCACTCGGCCCCTTATTTTTTGGGGTAAAATAACAAACAAACGAGTGACAAAAAAAGCAGACATCCTGTGATAAATTTCATATCCTGTGCGGCGTCACGAGGTGTTTGCCGACTAGGTATCACAAAGTAACAAAGTGTTATTTTTCGTTATAAAATAATTTCAAGCCAGTATTTCTGCGGCTTGTAGCGCGATAACGGAAAAGAGTAGCGGCAAACACCGAATACTGCACAGAAAATTGACCTGGATTAAACCATTGCAGGTCTGATTTCGTTACTTTACAACATATCCATACTGACACGGTGAGACAAGGAAGCGTCAAAAGCATCCATCTCTCCAAAAAATATCAATAATATGGGGTGAAACCATGTACGAGAAGTCTGTTGTTATCACTGCTGAAAACGGCCTGCACACCCGTCCGGCAGCTCAGTTCGTGAAAGAAGCCAAAGAATTCCAAAGCGAGATCACTGTGGTCTCCGGTGGCAAATCCGCCAGCGCCAAGAGCCTGTTCAAGCTGCAGACCCTGGGCCTGACCAAAGGCACCAACGTGACCATCCAGGCCGACGGCCCGGACGCTCAGAAAGCCGTTGAGAAGCTGGTTGCCCTGATGGACGAGCTGGAGTAATCCAGCTTTATTCCTCCCCCACAGTCGTTTTAATAGGAAGGATTATGATATCTGGCATTCTTGCGTCCCCCGGTATCGCATTCGGTAAGGCGCTTCTTCTTAAAGAAGATGAAATCGTTATCAATCAGGGCAAGATTTCTGCTGACCAGATTGACGCCGAGATCAACCGCTTCCTCGAAGCCCGCACCAAGTCAGCTGCACAGCTGGAAGCCATCAAAGCCATGGCTGGTCGCACCTTCGGTGAGGAAAAAGAGGCCATCTTCGAAGGCCACATCATGCTGCTCGAAGATGAGGAGCTGGAAGGGGATATCAGATCCTTCATCAAAGACAACAAGGCCACCGCTGATAAGGCCGTCTACGAGGTCATCGAGCAATACGCCAAGATGATGGCCGATCTGGACGATCCCTACCTGCGCGAGCGCGCCACCGACTTCCGTGACATCGGAACCCGTCTGGTGAAGAACGTGCTGGGCATCGCCGTTGTCAATCTGAGCACCATCGACGAAGAGGTCATCCTGGTCGCCAAAGACCTGACTCCGTCCGAAACTGCCCAGATCAACCTGAAATATGTGTTGGGTTTCGTTACCGATATCGGTGGCCGTACCTCTCACACCTCCATCATGGCGCGCTCCCTTGAGCTGCCGGCCATAGTGGGCACCAACGACATCACAGAGCGCGTCAACAATGGCGAGATGCTGATACTGGATGCGATCAACAACCAGATCATCATCAACCCGACCGCTGAACAGCTGAACGAAGCCAAGCAATTCCAGGCCCAGTTCCAGGCTGAAAAAGATGAGCTGGCCAAGCTGAAAGATCTGCCTGCCATCACTCTGGATGGTCACCAGGTCGAAGTCTGCGCCAACATAGGTACCGTCAAGGATACCGAAGGTGCCATCCGCAATGGCGCCGAAGGCGTGGGTCTGTACCGTACCGAGTTCCTGTTCATGGATCGCGATGCGCTGCCGACCGAAGACGAGCAGTTCAAGGCCTACAAAGAAGTGGCAGAGGCCATGCCGGATCAGCCGATCATTGTCCGTACCATGGACATTGGTGGCGACAAAGAACTGCCGTACATGAATTTCCCGAAAGAGATGAACCCCTTCCTGGGCTGGCGTGCCGTGCGTATTTTCTTCGATCGCGAAGACATCATGCATGCCCAGCTGCGGGCCATACTGCGTGCGTCTGCCTTCGGCAAACTGCGCATCATGTTCCCGATGATCATCTCCGTCGAAGAGTTCCGCAGCCTCAAGGCCACCGTAGAGAAGCTGAAAGCCGAACTGCGCACCGAAGGCAAAGCCTTTGATGAATCCATCGAAGTGGGTATCATGATCGAGACTCCGGCTGCTGCCGTGATGGCTCATCATCTGGCTAAAGAAGTGGATTTCTTCAGTATCGGTACCAACGACCTGACCCAGTACACCCTGGCTGTCGACCGTGGTAACGAGATGATCTCCGCCATGTACAACCCGCTGTCACCCTCCGTCCTGACCCTGATCAAGATGGTTATCGACGCTTCCCATGACAATGGCAAGTGGACCGGTATGTGTGGTGAGCTGGCTGGTGACGAACGCGCCACACTGCTGCTGCTGGGTATGGGTCTGGATGAGTTCTCCATGAGCTCCATCTCTGTACCGCGTATCAAGAAGCTTATCCGCAACACCAACTTCGAAGATGTGAAGGCAATGGCTGACCAGGCTCTGAGCTATGCAACCGCCGCCGAAATCGAAGCCTGTGTAGATAACTTTATTAAGCAGAAGGCAGTCTGCTAAGATCGGCTGCAAACAGCGACAATCATCTCTAGGAGCTTTTACTATGGGTCTGTTTGATAAACTGAAGAAACTGGTTTCCGACGATAGCTCTGATACAGGCGGCATCGAAATTTTTGCCCCGCTGTCAGGTGAAATCGTACCGATCGAAGATGTGCCTGACGTTGTCTTCGCCGAGAAGATCGTCGGCGACGGTATCGCCATCAAGCCGGCTGGCAACAAGATGGTTGCACCGTGCGATGGTACCATCGGCAAGATCTTCGAGACCAACCACGCGTTCTCGCTGGAATCCGACTCTGGTATCGAGCTGTTCGTTCACTTCGGTATCGATACCGTTGAACTGAAAGGCGAAGGCTTCACCCGCATCGCTCAGGAAGGTCAAAAGGTCAAGCGCGGCGACACCATCATCGAGTTCGATCTGGCCATTCTGGAAGCGAAAGCCAAGTCTACCCTGACGCCGGTTGTCATCTCCAACATGGATGAGATCAAAGAGCTGATCAAGATGACGGGTGCCGTAACTGTGGGCGAGACCCCGGTGATCCGCATCAAAAAATAATGCACGGCTGGCTCAAGCCAGTTGCTGCAACGAAAAACCGAAGCCATGTGCTTCGGTTTTTTTATGAAAAAATGGCAGTGAATAACGACTACTCCTTGCCAAACAATACCCGGTTTCGCCCCTGCGCCTTCGCCTGATACAGCGCCCTGTCCGCCACCAGCAACAGGTTGTCGAGGCTTTGTCCCGTCGTCAGCGTGGCACAGCCAAAACTCATCGTCAGTGAGAAATGGTGATGGTGCCAATTTATCTGACTGGCAGACAACAGCTGTCGCAGTTGCTCGGCCAGGGAGACCGCCCGGGAGGCATCCGCTCCCGGCAGGATCAGCAGGAACTCCTCCCCTCCCCAGCGCGCCAGACACTCCTTTCCCTGCAACTGCTCCTCCATGATGCGGGCAACCCCACACAAGGCCGCGTCCCCGGCGGGATGACCGTATCGATCGTTGACCTGCTTGAAGTGATCAACATCGCACAGAACCACTGACAAAGGTCGCCCCTGCAGCCAGTGCGCCTGCAGCTGCTGCTCGGCTCCGCGCCGGTTGCTGAGTTCTGTCAGTGGATCGGTACAGGAGAGGCGACTGACCTCCTCTATCATGCAGTGCAGATCGTGAATGTCGCGAAACGTCACTATGTGCCAGCCGGGCATGGCATCGGCCGTCAATTGGGCTGTGATGGTAAACCAGCGGCGCTGGCCATTCTTGCAGTAGATCCGGGTAGACATCTCCGCCACGGCAGAGCCGTTGGCCAGACTGGTCATGACAACCTGATTCCAGTCCTGGATGGCTTGAGTTCTGGTCTGCTCATCGTGATAGACAGTCGCAAACCAGGCTGTCATATCCGGCAACTCGGCCAGGGTGTAACCCAGCTGCGCAGAGAATGCCTGATTCACGAACCTGTGATGCCGGATGGGAATGTTCGACAGGGTTGTTGGTATTGTGCCAAGAGTGTCACCACAGACCGCCTCTGAAATGAGGATCGGTATCGGGATCACATCAAAGGATCGAAACAGGATCTGCTGCAGTTCGCTCAATATCGCTGACTCGGATATGTTCAAGGTATTTCCCTTACCAATATTTCGCTCAACAGTAAGTGAGTCCGCAGGCTGGGTAAATCCGCTTATTGAGCCTCTCGGACCACCTTGGTCGCAGTGTTCTCTCCCGGTTGCCACTCCTGATAGGGGCCGTGGATGGCAGAGTAGATCTTGTCCAGCTCACCGGAGGTCTTGAGCTTGCCGATGGACTGTGTCAGGAAGCGGTCCACCCTATCCCCCTTCTCTCCTTTCGGGATAATAAACACATCGTCGAACTCGCCGAAATAGACACGGTGGATATTGGTCAGCCCCATCTTCCTCAATGCAAAATCGGCCTCCTCCTGCGCCCAGAGAAAGGCGTCGATACGGCCCCTGCTCAGTTTGCCAAGGGACTGCTCGATTGAGAGGGAACGTTTGACCGAGAAGGGCCAGAAGTCGCTCACCCCCTCGATGAGCAGATCGCGCTTGGTGTACTCATAACCGAGTACCATGGCAGGCGTAATCGGAGCTGTGCTGTTGCTGTAAAGCACATGGGTGACCTTGCCAAAGGTCACAGAACTGAAACGATAGGGGAGCATGGATTCATCTATATAGGGATTGCGCAACGCGGGCAGATTGAAGTCCGCTTCCCCCACCACCACGCTGCGGGTTGCCCGCGACATGGGATAGACCATCACGCTCACCTCGACCCCGTCGTCCAGATCGGCGATAGCCTTGACCAGATTGACGAAGGGGCCGCTACCATCGGAATCGATGAGCCCTGGCAACAGGCCCAGATAGGCAGAAAAGCGCGCTGGATGTTCAGACTCGGCCGCAGAGAGGTGGCCATTGCTGCTCCCCATCCCCCCAGCCACAAGGGCGCACAACATGAACAGGAGACCCTTACTCAAGCCGACATGTTTCAT
Source organism: Aeromonas sp. TS_SC_11 (assembly GCF_057318915.1). Lineage (NCBI taxonomy): Bacteria > Pseudomonadati > Pseudomonadota > Gammaproteobacteria > Aeromonadales > Aeromonadaceae > Aeromonas > Aeromonas sp. TS_SC_11. The sequence continues at coordinate 2,444,702 of NZ_CM170470.1, read as the reverse complement.
GGATCAAACCCTCGTCATCACTGCCATAGCGGGCAGGGTTATCAGAAGCATAGCTCCGTGATGAAAGGTACATCCACAGCCAGCGGGATGAGCATTCAGTGTTAAAAGATTATCTGGATCAATGTTTGCCCTGACAGGCCTCGTAACATGGAAAGGGATACACCAAGGTCCGGCCATCCCAAGCCCGCCCAACGAGATAAAACGTGATGCAATGAGCGCCCCGAGAAGGACACGAGCATGTTGAAAAATACCGAACAGCGTTATGGCAGCCTGAGTATCGGGCTGCACTGGTTGACCCTGCTATTGATGATGGCCGTCTACGCATTGATGGAGTTCAGGGATATTTTCCCCAAGGGATCGGCCGGCCGTGACCTGATGAAGGAGTGGCACTTCATGGTGGGCTTATTGATTCTGGCGCTGGTCGTCGTACGGCTGCTGGTGCGCTTTAGCAGCCCGTCACCCCGCATAGTGCCCACCCTGTCACCCCTGATGCGAACACTGGGTCACCTCGCCCATCTGGCACTGTACGGGTTTCTCATCCTTGCTCCGCTGCTGGGTTGGTTGCTCCTCAGCGCAGGCGGCAAGCCCATCCCCTTCTTCGGATGTGAGCTGCCTGCCCTGCTTGCACCGGATGATGCTCTGAAGGGGACGATCAAGGATCTGCACGAAACGCTGGCCAACATAGGCTATGCGCTGATAGCCCTGCATGCGGCGGCAGCCATCTATCACCATCATGTGCTCAAGGACAACACCTTGACCAATATGTTGCCCGAGCGGAAATAAGCACCCGCCTTGAACACGCCAACAAAAAGGCCCCTTTGACAGGGGCCTTTTGCCATGGATGAAGCGCCACCATCAGGGCAACACCACCCGACTCTCACCACCGCCGAGGGCCTCGACCCGAATTTGCACACCGATCCGCTCCACCAGGGTCTGCACATGGGAGATGACGCCTATCTGGCGGCCGGCCGCCTGCAGCGAGTCGAGGCTGGAAAGCGCCAGATCCAGGCTGTCGGGATCCAGGGTGCCGAAGCCCTCGTCGATAAACAGCGACTCGACCTGGGTCTGGCGCGACGAGAGGCTGGAGAGCGCCAGTGCCAGTGCCAGCGATACCAAGAAGCTCTCGCCGCCGGAGAGAGAGTCCACAGAGCGCACCTCGTCCCCCATGTCGAGATCCACCACCTGCAGCGCCAGATCCGTACCAGGTACCCGCTCCAACCGGTAGCGCGGCGACAGCTCGCCTAGCTGGGCATTGGCCTCCAGCAGCAGACGCTCCAGGGTGAGGCTCTGGGCGAAGGTGCGCAGCTTGGCGCCGCTGGCTGAACCGATAAGCTCGGACAGCTGCTGCCAGTGATCCGTCACCGCCTGCTGGCAACTCAGCTCCTCTTGCAAGGAGCCAGCCTTGAGGGCCGCCGCCTCGGCCTGGGCCAAGGTACTCTTGCACTGGAACAGCTGCTCCTCCAGCTCGCGACAATGGGCCTCACAAGCGCCAAGACGCTCGGCAAGGGCCTCGGTGGAGAGCGCCGTCAGTTCGCCGTGATGCTCGCGATAACGCTCCCGTTTCACCTCCTCCAGCGCCAGCGCCCGTTGGCGTTCGGCCAGCCTGGTACGCGCCTCGGCCAGGGCATCATCCAGCCCCTGCAGGGCTGTGCGGCGGGCCTTGAGCTCCTCCGGATGGATGGCCAGCAATCGGCGCAGATCATATTCGGCAATCCCGAGCCTGGTGGCATGGGCAGCCCAGCGCCCCAGTACCTCGCGGCGGCGGCGACTGCTCACCTGTTTGTCCTGCTCAAGATGGGTCAACCGTGTATTGAGCTCTGTTTGTCGCTCCCTTGCGGCCCGTAGTGCGCCCACCGCCTCTTCGAGTTGATTGGCTCCCCGTGAAAGTCGCTGCTGCCACTCGCCCTCGACCTCGGCGATGGCACGCCCCCCAAGACACGCTTCACGGCTGGCCAGCAGTCCTTGGCGCTGTTGCTCGGCCTCCTTGTAGTCGCGCTCCAGCTTGTGCAGCTGTTCATTCTGGCTCTGCACCCGTGCCTCCTGCGCACTGAGCGCCGGGGTCAGGCTGGCAAGTTCGCTGCCCAGCTGCTCCCACTCGCGCTGTCCGTGCAGATAGGCCTCGCAGGTCTGCTGCCATTCGAGCCACTGCCGGCTGCCGAGCCATTGACGCCAGGGTTCGGCCCCCATCTGTTCATCGAGCCGGGTTTCACCCTGAACCAGGCGCTGGCGCAGTGTGACTTCCTGCTCGGCCAGCGCTTTGAGCTCGGCTTCCCACTCTATCTTCTTCCGCTCGGCCTCCTGCCACTGCTGTTCAAACTGCTGATGACGGGTTGTGAGCTGAGTCAGCTGATTGCGCAGCCCCATCAGCATCTGCTGGCCTTGCTGGGCCTGTTGCAGCTGTCGTTGTCCGGCCACCAGACCCAGCTCCAGCGCCTCCCCCTGTGCCAAGAGATGCGCCAGCAGATCCGCCCACTCGGCGGGGCTTTGCCGCAAAGGCAGCCCGTGGCCCAACAAGGTCTCACCACCCCACTGCAACCAGCGCTGGGTCAGCTGTTCGGCTCTCGCCTCCAGCTCGGGTTGGTGTTGCTGGCGGGCAACCAGCTGACGAGTCAGCTCGACGCGCTCGCTCTCTCCCTGAATATGTTGATGATTGAGTCGCTCCCACTCCAGCTCCAGCTGGCGGGCACGCTCGGCCAGCTGGGCCAGGATACCGGCCACCTGCGGCTGGCTCTGGCGATAGGGATGCTCCTCTGCGCCACACAGCGGGCAGGGAGTGCCGTCGCTGAGCACGTGACGATACTGCTCGAAGCTGGCGACGGCACGGGCCTGATCCAGCGCATGACGCGCCTCGTCACGCTGAAGCCCGAGTCGCTCCAGCGCAGGCACCAGCTCCTCGTGCTGGATGGCCAATCGGGTGAGGTGCTGCTCGAGCAGTGCCATCTCTTGCAACAAGCGCTCCTGTTGCTCGCTGTGATTACGGCCTGCCTCCGCCAGCTCCAGCAATTGGCGTACCCGTGCCAGCTGCTCGGTCTGGGTCTGACGCTGCTCCTGCGCCTTGGCGACCTGACCATCCCACTCCTGCGCCTGCAACTGGTCGTGCTGCTGTTGCAGCCGGGCGCGCTCCTGCTGCCAGTAGTCCCGCTCCTGCTGTCCCTGCTCCAGCCGGCTGTTGAGATCCCGCAGCGCATGGCTCTTGTGCTCACGGCTTTGCAGCAGATGTTGCAGCTGATCCCGACCCTCGGCCCAATCCTGCATGGCCGCCAGCAGGGGTTGCCACTGGCGTGCCAGGGGTGCCAGCGCCTTGCGCTCCTCGAGCCAGAGCGCCCATTGCTGACGCCGCACCTCGAGCGCCTGCACCCGGCTCGCCTGCTGTTGCCACTCCTGTTGCAGGGCGACTTGCAGCGCGCGGGCCTGCACCCCCTGCTGCTGAACTTCCTGCAACTGGCTGCTCTTCTCCCTGATGCGGGTATCGAGCTCCTGCGCCCGCTTGAGTTCGGGTTGCAGCGCCCCCCATTCGCGCTCGGCGGCTATCTTGTCGGCCAGCAGTTGCTGTTCGCGCAGCGCGGCCTGCTGCTGGGTCTGCTCGACCTGTTCGAGCTCGGGACCCAGCTGGCCAATGAGCTGCTCCTGCTGCTGCACTTCCAGGGTGAGGCGAGCGAGCTCGTCGTGATCGGCGCGGGCCACCTGGGCCTGTTCGGCGCGGCCAAACTCCTCCCGCTCGGGAGCCGCCTGTGCGTGAGCCGCCTCGGCGGCGGCCAGTGCCGTCTGCCCCTCCTCGCAGGCCAGCAACTGGGCGGCGATGCGATCGTTGAGATCCCGCAAGTCCTGCAACAGCTGGCGCTGCTGCAGCTCGTGCTTGAGACTGGTGGAAAGGCCCAGCTGCTGGGCTACCCACTGCTCGCGGGTCGCCTCATCCATCAGCGCCACGTCGCCGAGCCGTTGCCCGATGGCGGCCAATTTTTGCTGCTCCTCCCGCGCCCGTTCATGGGTCTGGATGGAGATGGCGGAATAAAGCTCGGTGCCCGTCATCCGTTCGAGCAGGGCGGATCGCTCGTCGGCGCTCGATTTGAGAAACGCGGCGAACTCCCCCTGGGGCAGGATAACGGCGCGGCGAAACTGCTCCCAGGAGAGCCCTACCAGTTCATCGATGCGATCCTGCAGCTCCCGCTTGCTGCCGGAGAAGACCTGACCCGATGCCACGTCGGTCAGGCTGCGCTCCTGGGCCTGAAAGCGCCCCTCGGAGCGGTTGCGCGCCCGGCGCACCGCCCAGCGGGCCAGCCAGATGCGGCCATCGCAGCCGCGAAACCGTACCTCGGCACAGCCGCTGGCGTGGCCGCGACTGAGGATGCCCCGCACGTCGTTGGCCTTGAGCTTCTCCTCGTCATCCGCTCGGCCCACCTCGGCCACGTGCTTGCGGTTGGCGATGAAGCGCGGCATCTCGTCGTACAACGCCAGACAGATGGCATCGAGCAATGTGCTCTTGCCGGCACCCGTGTTGCCCGTGATGGCAAACAGCCCTGCAGCGCCGAGCGCCCCCTTGGTAAAGTCGATGGTGAAGGCCCCGGTCAGGCTGGCCAGGTTCTCACCGCTGAGGGATAGGATCTTCATGCGCCGGACTCCTTCACCTGTTGCAATATCTCTTCAAACGAGGCGACCAGTTCGGCCTCGGGTTCACCGTCAAACTGGCGCTGATAGCAGAGCTTGAACACCTCTGTGGGGGAGAGCTCATCGAGCCTGCGCTGGTTCTGGCCATCGGCCAGCCCCTGGCCAGAGCCCAGATAACGGGTGCTGATACGGGCCAGGCGTACCGGCTTGCCCACCAGCGCCGCCAGTATGCGCTCGCGGATGCGGGCCTCGGGTCTGGGCAGCAGCAGTCGTACTTCGAGGAAGGGCTGTGCCTCGCTGGGCCGCGCCGGCAGGGACAAGGCCTCTATGGCCTTGAGCGCCCCTTCCAGTTCGCTCTCGGGCAGGCGGATCATCTCCACCGCGCGGGGCACAGGGATCCGCTCCATGCCCACCAATTTGCCCCCCTCAAACGTCACTTCCAGCACCTGATGGTTGTAGTTGGCCTCGGCCAGCGAGAGCGGCAGTGGCGAGCCGCTATAGTGAACACCCTCGGCCGGGCTCTGGGACAGATGGAGGTGACCGAGCGCAGTGTAGTCGGCGCTGGCAAAAATATTGGCAGGCAGGGCATGCTGGTTGCCGCCGAGTACCCGCCGCTCTGAAAGCTCGGAGAGCTGGCCTGCCGCCAGATAGGCGTGGCCCATGGCGATCAGTGCCTGCTCGGGTTCGCAGCGCGCGCGACCTTGCGTCAATACCTCTTCATAGACCCGCCGAACCCCTTCAATCAGCCGATCCTGGCCCTCTTCAAGCTGTTCAACCCTCAGGTCGCTGCTGCGCAGGAAGGGAACGGCGGCGCACCAGGCGGCTATCTTGCCCTCCCTGTCTTGCAGCGGCACCAGCAGGCGGTCGGTCTCAAGCTTGCCCTCACTGTCACGGCTGATGCTGCCCACCAGATGCAGGTCGAAGGCGCGCAGCAGTTCATGAGGGGCATCCAGCTTGGAGGGGGAGTCGTGATTGCCGCCGATCAGCACCATGTTGAGGTGGGGCATCTCGGCCCGCAGCCTGGCCAGAAAACGGTAGAGCTGCTGCCAGGCGCTGGCGGGGGGATTGGCGGTATCAAACAGATCGCCCGCCACCAGCAGAGCATCGATCTGCCGCTGCTTGATGGTATCGGTCAACCAGTCGAGGAAGCTGTCGTGTTCGAAGCGGCGTTCATGGCCATGGAGTTGATGACCAAGGTGCCAGTCGGCGGTATGCAGGATTTTCATGAGAAATCGACTCGGATCCAGGAGAGGTGCCAGCGGCACCCGATGGAGACAAGATGAGGATGCCAGCCTCTCTTTTCAAGCAAAACAGGCAGGTGACGTCAGATTCAGGCGGGCTCGCAACACATCTTGTACTGGGGATGACCGGTGAGGGGATCCGACTCCTCCCCCTGGATCACAAAACCGTGACGGCGGTAGAAGCGCACCGCCTGCGCATTTTCCACGAACACCCGCGCATGCAATCTGGCCCCCTGCGCCTTGGCCTCCTGCAGCAGGGCATGGCCGACGCCACGCCCCTGCCGGTCGGGGCGCACGAACAGGGCAGCCAGGTAATCCTCCACCAGCGCCATGAAGCCGAGCAGCTCGCCGCGCTCCTCGAACACCCAGATGCGGGCGTGGTCGAGATAGCGGGTGCGCAGATCCTCCTGGGCCTGCCACCAGCAGGAGGCATCGACGAAATCGTGGGCCTGCAGGGAGGCCAGCAACCAGATTTCGACGATCTCTTCCATGTCCTCGGACCGACTCGGCCTCAACATATTTGCATCCTTGTTAACAATCTGAACACCCGCAGTCTAGGGGACTTTGATGACAGGGTTGGGGACGAACATGACTCCCTGTGAACTCGATCGTCCTTTTTTTACGAGAATGATTGGCTGATCACAAAGCGCCTCTCTAGTACAATGCCCGCCGGACAATCTATGAGACCGAGGACGCCATGTGGTTTAAAAACCTGCAGATTTATCGCTTTACCCGCCCCTTTGACCTGACAGTGGATCAGCTGGAAACCCAGCTCGAGGCCTGTGCCTTCACCCCTTGCGGCAGTCAGGACATGTCCCGGTTCGGTTGGGTCAAGCCCCTTGGCAAATTCGGTTCGACACTGACCCACTCCGCCTCAGGCCACATCCTCATCTGTGCCCGCAAGGAAGAGAAGATGCTGCCGGGTACCGTCATCAAGGAGATGCTGGCGGAGAAGGTAGAAGCGATCGAATTCGAGCAGGGCCGCGCCCTCAAGAAGAAAGAGAAGGAAGCGCTGAAGGAGGAGATACTACACACCCTGCTGCCCCGCGCCTTCAGCCGCACCAGCCAGACCTTCGCCTGGATCAACCCGGCCGACAATCTGATGGTGGTGGATGCAGGCTCCGCCAAGAAGGCGGACGATCTGCTGGCACTGCTGCGCAAAAGCATAGGCACCCTGCCGGTGGTGCCGGTGGCGCTCAAGAACCCGCCCGAAATCACCATGACAGAGTGGCTGAGCGAGGGTAACCTGCCCGCCACCTTCGCACTGGAAGATGAAGCCGAACTGCGCAGTGCCATGGAGCACGGCGGCATCATCCGCTGCAAGCAGCAGGATCTGATGACCGACGAGATAAAGAACCACCTGGCCAACGACAAGCTGGTGACCAAGCTGGCTCTGAACTGGGGCGAGACCCTGAGCTTCGTGCTGGGGGACGATCTCTCCATCAAGCGTCTCAAGTTCAGCGAAGAGCTGCGCGAGCAGAACGACGACGTGACCAGCGAAGATCCCGCCGCCCGTCTGGATGCGGATTTCGCCCTGGTGACCGCCGAGCTGGCCCAGTTCATCCCGGCACTGTTTGCCGCACTGGGTGGCGAAGAGCAGTCCATCTGATCAACGCCTGCTTGCATTGCACAAACCGCCCGAGTGGCGGTTTTTTTGTGTCTGCGGCGCATGACCTTTATTGATAAATGAGTAAGGTATTGATCTGCTTCAACAACTTGAGCAACCAGTGCCAATCGTGACATAGTCGTCCTTCGCGCTCATAAAACAGACAAGGAGAGTGTCATGTTGCTCAAACCCGCAGGGCTGGCCGTTGCCTTCGCCCTCCTGGCCGGTTGCGCCGGTGACAAGGGCTTTCACTATGCCCCGCCCCCCCAGACCCTGATCGCCCCGGAAGCGGCCAGCGGCTGGACAGACAAACAGGGCTGGCAGGGCCATGACTTCATGGTGGCGGCGGCCAACCCGCTGGCCGTGGATGCGGGCTACCAGATCATCCGGGCGGGCGGCAGCGCCGTCGATGCCGCCATCGCCGTGCAACTGGTACTGACCCTGGTGGAGCCGCAATCCTCCGGTATCGGTGGCGGCTCCCTGCTGCTGGTATGGGATGGCAGCAAGGTTGCGGCTGTGGATGGTCGCGAGACGGCCCCTGCCGCCGCCACGGATCAGCTGTTCATGAAGGATGGCAAGCCCATGGCCTTCTATGACGGCGTGGTGGGCGGTCGCTCTGTGGGTGCGCCTGGCACAGTGCGGGCACTGGCGCTGGCCCATCAGCGCTATGGCAAGCTGCCCTGGGCTGCGCTGTTCGAGCCTGCCATCACCCTCGCGGAGCAGGGGTTTGTCATCAGCCCGCGCCTCGCGACCCTGCTGGCAAAAGACTCCTATCTCGCCAAAGACCCGGATGCCCGCGCCTACTTCTATCTGCCGGATGGCACGCCAAGGCCTGCCGGCAGCACGCTCACCAACCCGGCACTGGCCCGGGTGTTGAAGACCCTGGCCACACAGGGGGCGGAGGCCTTCTATCAGGGGCCGCTGGCAGATGCCATGGTGGCCAAGGTGCGTCAGCATCCCACCAATCCCGGTGTGCTGGCGGCGGCCGATCTGGCCAGCTATCGCGCCAAACTGCGCGACGGCCTCTGCTTTGACTACCGTCAGAGCCAGATCTGCGGCTTCCCGACCCCCTCCTCCGGCACCATAGCCCTGGGACAGATCTTCGGCATGCTGGAGAGCCGCAACATGGCGGCCCTCAAACCTGTGACGACGCCAGAAGGTCAGCTTGCCGCATCAAGCGATGCCATCCACCTCTACAGCGAGGCGGCGCGGCTCGCCTTCGCCGATCGCAACCAGTACGTGGCAGACAGCGATTTTGTCAGCGTGCCGGTGAAGGGGCTGCTGGACAAGGGCTATCTGGCCGAGCGGAACAAGCTTGTCGGCGAGCGCTCCATGGGGATAGCCCCGCCCGGTACGCCGCCGCTGGCACTGGCTCGCGGCAAGGATGCGACCCCCGAGCTCCCCTCCACCAGCCATGTCTCCATCGTCGACAAGGCGGGCATGGCGGTCTCCATGACCAGTTCCATCGAGGATGGCTTCGGTTCGCGGCTGATGGTCAACGGCTACCTGCTCAACAACCAGCTCACCGATTTTTCCTTCACCTCGGTGGATGCCGCCGGTCTGCCGGTGGCGAACCGGGTGGAGCCTGGCAAACGGCCACGCTCCTCCATGTCCCCCCTGCTGGTGTTTGACAAGCCAAGCGGCGAGCTGACCATGACGCTGGGCTCGCCGGGGGGCTCCGCCATCATCAACTACGTGGGCAAGACGCTGCTCGGCACCCAGGATTGGGGGCTGAACCTGCAGCAGGCCATCAACCTGCCCAACTTCGGCAGCCGCAACGGCCCCACCGAGCTGGAGCTTGGGCGCACACCGCAGAGAGTGGTCGAGGGATTGAAAGCGAGAGGCCACGAAGTGGTACTGAGCGAGCAGACCTCGGGTCTGCAAGGGGTCGAGCGCAATGCCGGCGGCTGGTTCGGCGCCGCCGATCCGAGACGCGAGGGCATTGCCAAGGGCGAGTGAGTACCAGCGTATCTTCACCAAGGCGACCTCAGGGTCGCCTTGGTGCTTGTGGCGTGCTGGCACCCACCTATACAGGGAAAACCATCAACGATGAATTATTCCTGCCAACGAAATGGATAAAGCTGTCTCTTCCCCCCTGCATTTCGACACTTATGCACTTTTAATCGCAAAAAAGCGTCAAAATGTGGATAAATATTGCTTTTAAGCAAAATTTGTATTATTTTTCAACAGAAACGACAACTGTTGTCCCCAATATCCAGTGTTTGCCGCGGCCAACATCTGTCTCTTTCGCCCCCTGCTCATTGACAGCTGCCCTCTTCATCCCGCGCGGTGATCTGGTAGCCCCCTGACTGCCATTAGCGAGGTGACGACATGGACCACTCCCTTCCCCTGATTACCACCCTGGTTGGCGGCTTCGTGCTCGCCTACGTGCTCGGCATGCTTGCCCATCGCCTCAAGATCTCGCCCATGGTGGGCTATCTGGCGGCCGGGGTGATCTCGGGCCCCTTCACGCCTGGCTATGTGGCCGATATGGCGCTGGTGCCCGAGCTGGCAGAGCTGGGCGTTATCCTGTTGATGTTCGGGGTGGGCCTGCACTTCTCCTTCAGCGATCTGATGTCGGTGAAGAAGATCGCCATCCCGGGTGCCATCGCCCAGATAGCGGTCGCCACCTTGCTCGGCATGGGGCTCTCCTCTCTGCTGGGGTGGGATCTCACCGCCGGCCTGATGTTCGGCCTCGCCCTCTCCACCGCCAGTACAGTGGTGCTGCTGCGGGCGCTGGAGAGCCGCCAGAACCTGGAGACCCTGCAGGGGCGCATCGCCATCGGCTGGCTCATCGTCGAGGATCTGGTGATGGTGCTGGCGCTGGTGATGCTGCCCATACTCGCCAATATTCAGCACGGCGATCAGAGCATGAGCTGGCAGAGCATAGCGCTGGATCTGGGCTGGACCCTCGGCAAGGTCGCCCTGTTCGTGGCGCTGATGATGGTGGTGGGTAGCCGCTTCATTCCCTGGTTGCTGGCTCACACCGCCAGCACTGGCTCCCGCGAGCTGTTCACGCTGGCGGTACTGACCGGCTCCCTTGGCATCGCCTTTGGGGCGGTCAAGCTGTTCGGCGTCTCCTTCGCACTCGGCGCCTTCTTCGCCGGCATCGTCATGAACAGCTCCGAGCTGAGCCATCGCGCCGCCAACAACACGCTGCCGCTGCAGGATGCCTTTGCCGTGCTCTTCTTCGTCTCTGTGGGCATGCTGTTCAATCCCGCTGTGCTGCTGACGGATCCGCTGGCGGTGCTGGCCACCCTGTTCATCATCATGTTCGGCAAGTCGGTGGCGGCCTACGCCATAGTGCGGCTGTTTCGCTACAGCCAGCGCACAGCGCTCACCATCTCCGCCAGCCTGGCCCAGATCGGCGAGTTCTCCTTCATCCTGATTGGGCTCGCCATCGTGCTCAAACTGGTGCCGGAAGCGGCCCAGGATCTGATCCTGGTGGGTGCCAGCCTATCCATCATGCTCAATCCGCTGGTATTCAATGCCGTCGAGCGCTACCTGGAGAAGCACCCCGATGCCGACAACACCCAGGCACTGGCCGAGTGCAAGTGTCCGGCCGTCGAGATGAAAGAGCACACTGTGCTGGTGGGCTTTGGCCGTGTCGGCCGCCTGCTGGTGGAAGGGCTGCAAGCCGCCGGGCGGCCACTGGTGGTGATAGAGCAGGATCCGCACCGGCTGGAGAGCCTGCACCAGGCCGGGATCCCCCATATCAATGGCAACGTGGCGAACGATGAGGTGCTGTGTCGCGCCGCCATCGCCGACGCCCGCTGGCTGCTGGTGGCCATCCCCAACAGCTTCGAGGCCGGCGAGGCCATCGCCCAGGCCAGACTGATCAATCCGGCCATCCGGGTCATCGCCCGCGCCCACAGCGATGACGAGGTTCACTTCCTCACCCGGCAGGGGGCAGACAAGGTGATCATGGGGGAGCGGGAGATAGCGCTCGGTATGCTGGCGGAAACCACTGGCGCCCCTGCATAAGCCCGTCACCACCAGACAAGAAAGGGGCCCATGGCCCCTTTCGTTTATCCCCCAGTCCACCCGTGACTGAATCGTGCTGACGATGGCTGATGAGTCATATCGGCAATCCCGAACGCACCTCAGCGTCATGGCACAGTTTGGCTCCCTTCGTCAGCCCCCCAGCCGGGGCACCTCGGGTACCACCTTGCAACCACACTGCCACCCGCCTCCTTGTCAGCACAAAGCTCCGGCCAGCTCGGGACAAGCCCGGTGGTAAACAGCAGATTGTGCAGCGGCCCCCACCGGACGGGGGAGCCCACATACCAGATGGGCAGATCCGGTGAACGCCCCCTTGGCTAGACTGGGGTGGTCGTCTTATGACACCCACCCATGCTAGTCACCTGTGACAATACCCGGAAGGATCCGACATGAAACCCTTTATAACCGCCCTCTTGCTTCCCCTCTTGCCCCTCGCCGTGCAGGCCGCTGAACCCGTCTGGATCACGGTCGGTGCCGATAGCGGCGTCGAACTCAGGCAGGTCAAGGCCAAGCTGGCCCCCCTGTTCAGTGCCAGCGGCGCCCCCATACAGCTGGCCCAGATAGAGGCGAGCGAGCTGGGTACCCTCTCCCACCTGATGCATGAAGGCCACCAACGCTGTGGCGGCTATGTGGTTCACAGTACGCTGGCAGATGCGCTGCAGAGCATGGCCCAACCCCTCAGCCAGAACCTGTTCAGCCCGCCGCCGCTGACTCAGGGTGTCAGTGTCAACCGGCTGCTGCCCTATCTGGATCAGGGCAACATAGTGGGCACCATCAGCAAGCTCGCCAGCTGGCGCAACCGCTACTACACCACCACAACAGGGGTGCAATCCGCCGACTGGGTCGCCAGCCAGTGGCAGAACCTGAGCACAACCCTGCCCTGGGCCAGCGTCAGCCGGGTCAAACACAGCGGCTATCCGCAGCAATCCGTGGTGCTGACCCTCAAGGGCAGCCGCTATCCTGACGAAGTCGTGGTGCTCGGCGGCCACCTCGACTCCACCGCAGGCTCGGCTCCCAACAGCCGCACCCTTGCCCCGGGCGCCGACGATGATGCCTCCGGCATCGCCACCCTGACTGAAGTACTGAGGGTCATCGCCGAGCAGGGCCGCCAACCGGAGCGCACCCTGCAATTTATCGGTTATGCGGCAGAAGAGGTGGGCTTGCGCGGCTCCAAGGACATAGCGACCCGCTACAAGGCGGCCAACACCAGGGTACTGGCCGCGCTGCAGCTGGACATGACCAACTATCAGGGCTCGGTTGAGGATATCGTCTTCATGACCGACTACACGGACCAGGGACTGACCGGCTATCTCGCCCAGTTGCTTGACGCCTACCTGCCGCAAATAAGCTATGGCTATGACAGCTGTGGCTACGGTTGCTCGGATCATGCCTCCTGGCACAATCAGGGTTATCCCGCCGCCATGCCGTTCGAGTCACGCTTCAACGACTACAATCCCAAAATCCACACGGCGCAGGATACCCTGCAAAACTCCGATGCCTCGGCCGGCCATGCCCTCAAGTTTGCCCAGCTGGCCACCAGCTTCGCCATCGAGATGGGCAAGATCAACTGAGTAACACCCGGTTGAACAAGCAGCAATAAGACAAGAAAGGGAGGCTCGGCCTCCCTTTCTTGCTCATCACACGGTTTTCAGCGGGATTATGGATGCCAGCCGAGCAGACTGGCCTGACGCAGCTCTTGCCAGGCTGGGCGGGAGAGAAGGGGTTCACTGGCCGCCAGCATCTGGTGCAATTCGGCAAGCTCAAGGGCGCTGACGGCCCCCTCCAGAGGCGCTGGATCATCCGGCCAGCAGCTGGCGGGCAGTGCCTGCATCCCGAGCAGGGCGAGGGAGAGTATCAGCAGATAGGGCGCCATATTGCGGCTCTCATGTTCAGTCACCGGGTCTATCCTTGTCGAGACTGATGACGGCTTGATGACAGGGAAGGATCGTCATTTTACAACATCTGACGAGGCTAACCTGCGCCGAGACACATATGGCAACATTTATGCCAGATCTGCGAAAACCAGTTAATTTATGCCCTAAAAAGTAACCGGGAGGAAAACGTTATCCCTGAAAAGAAAACGTTATCTGGTCAAAACGTTGTTTCTGGATCATAAAAAGTATCCAAAAACTGGTGTATATTGCACGGCGGAAACTCCTTAACCATGAAGACTGACATGAAAAAGACCAAAATCGTCTGCACCATAGGTCCCAAGACCGAATCCAAAGAAATGCTGGCTAAAATGCTGGATGCCGGCATGAACGTCATGCGCCTGAACTTCTCCCACGGCGATTACGCCGAGCACGGTGGTCGTATCAACAACCTGCGCGCTGTCATGGCCGAAACCGGCAAGCACGCAGCCATACTGCTCGACACCAAGGGTCCGGAAATCCGTACCATCAAGCTGGAAGGCGGCAACGACGTTGCCCTGGTCGCTGGCCAGACCTTCACCTTCACCACCGACCAGACCGTCATTGGCAACAAAGACAAAGTGGCCGTGACCTATGCCGGTTTCGCCAACGACCTGCGCGTCGGCAACCGCATCCTGGTGGATGACGGCCTGATCGGCATGGACGTGATCGAAATCACCGAGCGTGAAGTCATCTGTAAAGTGCTGAACAGCGGTGATCTGGGCGAGAACAAAGGCATCAACCTGCCGGGCGTCTCCATCAAGCTGCCGGCCCTGGCCGAGAAAGACAAGCGCGACCTCATCTTCGGTTGTGAGCAAGGCGTTGATTTCGTTGCGGCCTCCTTCATTCGCAAGAAAGAAGACGTGCTGGAAATCCGTGAGCACCTGAAAGCCCACGGTGGCGAGAACATCCAGATCATCTCCAAGATCGAAAACCAGGAAGGCCTGGACAACTTCGACGAGATCCTGGCTGTCTCCGACGGCATCATGGTGGCACGTGGCGACATGGGCGTGGAAATTCCGGTTGAAGAAGTGATCTTCGCCCAGAAGATGATCATCACCAAGTGCAACAAGGCACGCAAAGTGGTTATCACCGCCACCCAGATGCTGGATTCCATGATCAAGAACCCGCGTCCGACCCGCGCCGAAGCTGGCGATGTGGCCAACGCCATTCTGGACGGTACCGATGCAGTCATGCTGTCCGGTGAGTCCGCCAAGGGCAAGTACCCGCTGGAAGCCGTGACCATCATGGCCACCATCTGCGAGCGTACCGATGCCGTTATGCCGTCCAACCTGTCTGCTGCCAACGACAGCAACAAGCTGCGCATCACCGAAGCCGTTTGTAAAGGCGCGGTCGAGACCTCCGAGAAGCTGGGCGCCCCGCTGATCGTGGTTGCCACCGAAGGCGGCAAATCTGCCAAGGCCATTCGCAAGTACTTCCCGCAAGCCTGGATCCTGGCCATCACCACCAACAAGAAAACCGCAGCCCAACTGGTTCTGACCAAGGGTGTGGTGACTCATGTGGTTGACAGCATCGCCTCTACCGACGATTTCTATCGCATCGGCAAAGAAGCCGCGCTGGAAAGCGGCATGGGTCTGAAGGGTGACGTGGTCGTCATGGTCTCCGGTGCCCTGGTACCGAGCGGTACCACCAACACCGCCTCCGTTCACGTACTCTAATCAGTCCTGAACTGATAAAACGGCGCCTGCGGGCGCCGTTTTTTTTATCTGCCCCCCTGCTTCCCGTTCAAGCCCGGTGTTAGAATCCACGCGGATTCAGTCCAAGTGGGAAATGTCCCAAATATCGCGTAATAACCCGGAAGTTTTATGCTCTCAACACGTTTCAAAAGAGCCTCGGCAGCCCTGTTGCCGCTGCTCTGCTTACTCATCAGCCTCTGCGCCCCGCAAGCCATGGCGCAGGATGTGCCCCAACGGGCCAGCGTACAGCGGGCGCTCGATGCCCTCGGCAAGTCCGAGACCCTCACCGTCAGCCAGCAGGCCGACCAGAAGTTTCTGACAGACACCCTCAGCCTGCTCGACAGCATCGAGAAGGAACATGCCAAGGCCAAGAGCCAAACCCAACGCCTCCGCTCTCTGCCAGGTGAGCTCAGGGACATCAGCGCCAAACTCGATGCCCTGACCCAGAACAAGAGCGCCGAGCAGATCAAGAGTGAGTACGCACGCATGAGTCTGGCCGAGCTGGAGAGTCGCCAGCCCGAAGTCATTGCCAACATGCAGGATGCCCAGGAAACCCTCGGCACCATCGGCAGCCAGCTCACCAGTCTGCAAACCTTGCCGGAGCGGGCGCAGACCAATATGAGCCGTGCCTATCAGCGCAGCCAGGAGATACGCACCCGCCTCAACGTCGGTGACAGCGTCAGCACTGCCGAGAAGATGAAGCTGGGCGCAGAACTGGCCCTGCTGGAACTGCAACTGGCCAATCTGCAACAACAGCTGGATAACCGCACCAGCATGCAGGACTTGGCGGTCAAACAACGGGACTACCAGAATGCTCGCCTCGCCAACGAGGAGCAGAAGCTGCAACTGCTGCAGGAGCAGAGCAGTGCCAAACGTCTGGGGGATACCGAAAAAACCGCCGAGCAGACCGGTGAACTGGTCGCCATCGACGATAACCCGCTGGTACAAAAAGAGCAGGAACTCAACCATCAGCTCAGCCAGCAACTGGTCAGCGCCACCACCAATCTCAACAATCTGGTGCAGAAGAACCTGCAAGCCAAGAGCTGGCTGGAACGCGGCACCCAGACAGAGCGCAACCTGAACGAACAGGTACAGATGCTCAAGGGCAACCTGCTGCTCTCCCGCATCCTCTATCAGCTCTATCAACAGCTGGAGTCCGCGCCCACCTCTGCAGTCAAGAATCTGGAAGAGCAGATCGCCGATCTGCATCTGGCACAGTTCGAACTGAGCCAGCAACGTGACCAGCTGTTCCAGAAAACCCAGTATCTGGACAACCTGATCGCCAACAGCAGCGAGCCGGTCAGTGCAGAGGACAGAGCCAACCTCTCCACCCTGCTCGACACCCGCATCAGCCTGCTCGACCAGCTCAACCGTCAGCTCGACAGCCAGCTGACCAACGCCATCAGCCTGCAGCTGACCCAGCAGCAGCTGGCGCGGATCTACGCTTCCATCGAATTTACCCTGCAACAACACATCTTCTGGGTCAGCAGCAACAAACCCATCGATGTGAAGTGGTTCATCAACTGGCCTGCCCAGGCTTACAAGCAAGCCTCAGACTGGGTGCTGAAACCGGACTGGGACGGCTGGGGCGAGATGCTGCTGCCGGTTTCCCTGCTCGCCTTCCCACTGCTGCTGGTGGGTGGCCTGCTGATCTGGAAGCGACCCTCCCTGCTCAATCGACAGAAGCGGATCAACAAGGATCTGGGACGTTTTCGCCAGGACAGCCAGTGGCATACACCGCGCGCCCTGCTCTATACAGTGCTGCAGCGCCTGCCAGGCAGCCTCTTCATACTGGCGGCCGGTCTCTGGCTCACTTACTGTGGCCTGCTCAGCCCCAAACTGATTTTCCAGATCACCCTCAACCTTGCCCTCGGTTATCTGGTGTTCAGCGTCTACCTGGCGGTGATGCGCCCGGGCGGCATTGCCGAATCCCACTTCCGCATTCCGAAGGCAGAGTTGCAGGCCAAGCGCACCAGCATGCGCTACCTCTGGCTGCCGCTGCTGCCCCTCATCATGCTCTCTACCAAGGCAGTCGTAGAGCCTTCGTCGCTGGGCAACGATGTTGTCGGTCAGGCACTGACCCTGTTGCTGCTGGGCCTCACCACCTATCTGGTGTTCCCCATCTCTCGCACCATCATCAAGGGCGAGGGCAGCATGCAACAGTCGATCACAGCGGGCGCCCTGGCGCTGGCGCCGGTGGCACTGATGGTGCTGGTCGGACTGGGCTACTACTATACGGCACTGAAACTGACCGGCCGTCTGGTGGAATCCTTCTACCTGCTGATCATCTGGAGCCTGGTCTACCGCACCTCACTGCGTGGTCTGGAGCTGGCGGCCCGCCGCCTGGCCTACCGCCGTGCCGTGGCCAAGCGTGAGCACAAATCCCAGGAAGACGCGGAAGGTGGCGAGTCCATCGAAGAGCAGCCCATGGACCTGGAGGATGTCAGCCAGCAATCCCTGCGCTTGACCCGTACTGCGTTGCTGCTGGTATTCGGCGTCGCCTTCTACTGGCTCTGGTCTGATCTGGTGGCGGTCTTCTCCTACCTCGACAGCATGGTGTTGTGGCACCGCAGTGAAGGGAGCGGCACCAATGCCGTGCTCTTCCCGATCAGCCTGAGCGACGTGCTGATCGGCTTCCTCCTGCTCGGGGGCGCCTGGTCACTGGCCCGCAACCTGCCCGGTCTGCTGGAAGTGCTGGTGCTCTCCAAGTTGAACCTGGCCCAGGGTACCGCCTACGCCATCACCACCATACTCAACTATGTACTGATCGGCTTCGGCTCCCTGACCGCCCTCTCCATGATGGGCGTTCAGTGGGACAAGCTGCAGTGGGTAGCGGGTGGTCTGTCGGTCGGTATCGGTTTTGGCATGAAAGAGATCCTCTCCAACTTCGTCTCGGGCATCATCATACTGTTCGAGCGTCCGGTACGGATCGGCGACACAGTCACCATTGGCCCCTTCTCCGGTACCGTCTCCAGGATCCGCATTCGTGCCACTACCCTGACCGACTTCGACCGCAAAGAGGTGATCATTCCCAACCAGCAGCTGATGACGGAGCGGCTGATCAACTGGTCCCTGAGCGATACCGTCACCCGGGTGATCGTGCGGGTGGGTGTGGCTTACGGCTCGGATCTGGAGCTGACACGTACCCTGCTCAAACAGGCAGCCGATGAGAACAGCCGCGTCTTGAAAGACCCGGCCCCCATCGTCTACTTCCTCACCTTCGGCCCCAGCACCCTGGATCATGAGCTGCGTTTCTTCGTGAGCGAGCTCGGCGATCGCAACCCGGCCGTGGATGAACTGAACCGCAAGATCGACGCCCTGTTCAAGGCTAACGGCATCGAGATCGCGTTCAACCAGATGGATGTCTACATCAAGAACATGAAGGGCGAAGAGCAGAAAGTGGAGTCCGACTCCCCCCAGCCCCCCGCCCTGCCGGGCCCGCAGCCCGGCTGATGCATCAGGTATAAAACGCCAAAGGCCCCGTCATGGGGCCTTTTCATTGCCAGTCCCCTATCAGCCCAGCCAACTGGCTTTGCCTTCATGGCAACCCCCTGTGCCCGACCCGAACAAAAGAGCAGGCAAGATCCCAGGGGATGGGGATAAGATTGGCCTGCCGTTGCCCATAACCAGGAGTGAGAAGCACAATGCAGCAAGTCGTTTATGTCGCCAGCCCCGGCAGCCAGCAGATCCATGTATTTTCCCTAGCCGACTCGGGGGAGATGCAACTCTTGCAAGTGGTAAGCACACCGGGACAGGTACAGCCTCTGGTGATCAGCCCGGATGGAAAATGGCTCCATGCTGCCGTGCGCCCCGATTTTGCGGTGATAAGCTACCGGATCGACGCAGATGGCAAACTCGCAGAACAGGGCTCGGCCCCTCTGGCGGGCAGCGCCTCCCATACCGCTATCGATGCCAGCGGGCGCTTCCTGTTTGCAGCCTCTTATGCCTTCAACCACGTCACCGTATCCCCCATCGATGCCAGCGGCATTGTGCAGGTACCGCATCAGCAGCTGACCCCATTGATGACGGCTCACTCTGTTACCTTGCTGACGAACGAACGAGGAGAACAGGAGGCCTTGGTCGCCTGTCTCACCGAAGATGCCATCCGCCGCTTTATCCTCGGTGCTGATGGTCAACTGCTGCCCCACACCCTGGGGGACTTGCATACCGCCAAAGGGGCCGGGCCAAGACACTTGGCGCTGCATCCCGTCAATGGCGACATCTACTGCCTGAACGAGCTCGATTGCACCATCAACCGTTATCGGCGTGACGCGGGTGGCCAGATCAGGCAGCAGCAGAGCCTGGATATGCTGCCAGAGGGGTATCAGGGAGAGCGCTGGGGGGCGGATCTGCATGTCACGCCGGACGGCCGTTTTCTCTACAGCTGCGAGCGGGCCAGCAGCCTGCTGACCCTGTTTGGCATAGCTGAGCAAGATGGCAGCCTGACCGCCATCGCCCACTTCCCGACCGAGACCATGCCCCGCGGTTTTGCCATCGATCACAGCGGTCGCTATCTGGTGGCGGCCGGGCAGGCCTCTCACCAGGTAGCCATCCACAGTATCGATCCCGATAGCGGCCAGCTAACCCTTCTCACGCGCCATCCTGTCGGGGAAGGGGCCATGTGGGTGAGGGTACTGGCCTTGCCAACACAGTGAGATACAAGCAGTAAAAAGCCATGGCAGTGCCACGGCCTGGAATTGCTGTCTCGCTCTCTATCTCACTATCTATCTCACTCTGGCCGATCTAATCCCTGGTCACTTCACCCAGGAATTCGGTGAAGCGCTGCCAGGCTTTTGCATTGGCGTCGGCGCGGTAATTGTCCGAGCCAAACACACTGAATGCGTGGGGGGCACCGCTGTAACTGGTCGCCTCATGTTTGATGCCCGCACTCTCCAGCTCGGCGATGAGCGCGGCGAACTGACCGAGTGACACCGCCTGATCGGCGCTGCCGTGCTGAATGAGCAAATTCGCCCGGGTCTGCTGGTAGTCCTGCCCGGCCGGTGTCTCCAGTCCGCCATGCACACTGACTATCCCCTTCAGGCTGGCACCGCTGCGGGCCAACTCCAGCACAGCGGCACCGCCGAAGCAGTAACCGACGGCCACGGCATTATCCAACCGCCCACCCTGCCTGGCGGCCTCGGTCAAGGCCCCTTGCAACAGCTTGCGCATCTTGGGCCTGTCTTGGTACAGAGCACCGGTAAGCCGTTTTTTGTCCTCCATGGCGGTCGGCCTGACTCCAGCACCGAACAGATCGGCGGCAAAGACGTTGTAACCCAGCGCTACCAGCATCCTGGCTCGCTTGATTTCATACTCCGTCAACCCGTCCCAGTCATGTACCAGCACCACCAGCGGCGCCTGCTTGTCAGGGGCAGCCAAGTAGTAACCCTCGAAGGCTTGACCATCGACCTGATAGGGCACAGCCCCGGCCTGAACAGCGCCACCCCATAGCAGCCCAAGTAAAACCAGCATCCATCTTCTCTTCATCTTTCTCTCCCGGGTCATGAGCACGCGCTCTGATTGTAGCCGCCGCGCCTGACGCCGCGACCCCGTTCAGCAAAGCGGATATGCAAAGGGGCCACTCGTGAATGGCCCCTGATGATCGACAAACACATTATTCTGCTGATTTCGCCGCCCGATTGGCTGTGCTATCGGCATCTGTGACGCCTCATCATGACCATTGCTTCCACCAAAAACTCATACCCTGAACTGCTTGAGCAAGCTGTCGAGCTGGGCCGACAACTGGCGCAGGTCGCTGCTTGCCTCCGCTACCTGAGCCACCCGGGCGGCACTGTCATTATTGAGTCCGGCAATGCGATTGACACTGTTGCTGACCTCTTGCGCCACCGAATGCTGCTCTTCCGACGCCTGAGCGATATACATGTTCATCTCGCGAATGAGGCTGACCTGGGTCTTGATTTTCTCGACAGATACTTGCACATCTGCCGCTTCGACACCTGCCTTCGACGCTTTGTCCTGACTGTGCTGCATGCCGGACACCACATTTTGTGTCGCCTGTTGCAGCCGCTTTATGCTGGCACTGATCTCTTCGGTTGATTGCCGGGTACGCCCGGACAGGGTACGAACCTCATCGGCCACCACTGCGAAACCACGGCCCTGATCTCCGGCTCTGGCCGCTTCTATGGCGGCATTGAGCGCCAGCAGATTGGTCTGCTCGGCAATGCCGTTGATCACTTCAATGATGTTGCCGATGCTGCTGCTCTCCGTCGAGAGCGAACGGATCAGGTTGGCGACCCGCTCCACCTCTCCCACCAGTTGATGAATGGCCTCATTGGCATGGCCCGCCAGGTTGTAGCCCTGATCGACATAGAGGCTGGCTTCATCGGTCGCGCTTGAGGTTTTCACCGCATTGCCTGCGACCTCCTGTACTGCATGACTCATTTCGGTAATGGCGGTCGCCACCTGATCCAGCTCCGATTGCTGTTCATCACTGCCGCGGCGGGTATCGGTCGCCAGGGAATCGCACAGCTCTGCCGTTTGCAGTACACCGGCTGAGAGGGTGTTGATCTCGGCCACAGTGCCTTGCAGCTTGGCGATGAACTGATTGATATTGCCAGCCAGAGCCCCCATCTCGTCCTGGCGGCGGATCTTGAGGCGCTGCGTCAGGTCACCGTCCCCCCGGGCCAGGTCAAAAACGGCTGAGTTCATTTGATGCAAGGGCCGCAGCACGTTGCGATGAATAAGCACCATCAGCAACAATATGATGCAGATATCGAGCACCACTATCTGCCAGACAGTGGTGATGAGCAGTTGGCGAAGCTGTATTTGAATGGTGTCATCGCTGGTAAGCACCAGCAGTTTGGCCACAGTGTTCTGCTGGCCATTGTCGTCATACACCAGATCATGACCGCTATAGGCGGCGGTATCCGCTGGCAGCTGGGCGACCCCCTGAATGTCGCCAGCAGGTTCACGGGCAAACCCCGCCACCAGTTTATCTTTGTTCACTACCAACAGGGCGCTGAGCGCATCGGCGGCCAGCTCCGATTTCAGCGATGCCTCGATAAACGCCGACTCGTAATTCCATAGCGGGCCGGGCAAAGACAACTGCAGCCGGCTGATGGCCTGCTCGACCAGCGCGGCCTGTCTGTTATAGCTATCCGCTCTGGCTGCGCTGTAGTTGTAGCCGCCAAACAGCACCAGCAGCAGACTCACCGACAGGGAGGTCAGCACGGCAATCCTGAACTTCAGACTATTCCAATCCATGGTTCCCTCCCGACATCGATACTTGGCTGCGTCCTGGTGTTACTGGTACTTGGCATTGATCTTTTCGATGGTGCCGTCAGCCTTCATGGCGGCAAGGATCTCGTTGAGCTTGTTGATGAGATCATCCGGTGTCTCTTTGTTGAAGGCCAAACTCATTTGCGTTTCCTTGAACACAAATACCGGCTTGGGATTGGTGGTCTTCTCCTGATTGGCCAGATAAGGCGCCAGATATTCTCCTGTCGCCCACAAATCGATGCGGCCAGCCGCCAGCTTTTTCACGTTGGCCGTGTCATTGGCCGCCAGTTGCAGTTTGTCGAACCCCTGCGCCTTGAGGAACTCTGCCGCAGCATCACCGTTATAGCCGCCGACTGAATACTGCTTGGCATCTTCCAGAGACGCGATAGTGATATTGGAGCCAGGATTGGCAAAAAAGACCCAGTTATTGTTGACCAGAGGGCCAACCCATTTGAACAGTGCCTCCCGCTCGGGAGTCCGCGTCGTGGAGTAGAGTGCGTTATTGGGGGTACTGAGCGTGTCTTCATAGGCACGCTTCCATGGCATCATGCTCAGCTTGTATTCAACGCCGGCACGCTTGAGCAACTCTTCCACTACCTCGGTAGAGAGCCCGACGATCTTGCCCCCCTCCCCCTGCATGTTGAAGGGCGGATAATCCTCGGTCATCACATTCAGCGGTGCGGCCTGAACTGCGCTCATGACCAGTACCGAAGAGACGGAGAACAGGGCACTTTTCCACAACAGTTGATATGTCATTGCAACCTCACTTTGCTCATAACTCATCCCTAAATACCCGCCATTATCGATGACTGGGCTGTCATGACCCTGGCTGGGTCGCGCCGGCTTTCACGGTTCACCGCCTTCACGACACATGTGGCAGCAAGCAGATGGGGGGTTGGATCAGCTGTAGTAACGAGATAGTGGCTGACTTGGCTGACCAAAGGGTCAGGATCTGGTGATCAGGATGAGAAGTGGCTGCGCCATGATGGCCAGGGCTTGATGGGAAAATTGCCCAGTGCACTACCATGACAAGTTGTACAACCAGAGAGGCAAGGGACAAAAAAATGATTGAAAACACCCACATCCATTTTTTCATATTGCGCAGCATAACCTCAGAGCCAAACCTGTCCTTTAGCTAAGGTCACGAAAGCAGATACGTCAACACATACGCCAAATAGAGCGTTTAGTGCTGAAATGGTGCCAAATAACACCACAATGACCATGCCTCATTCATTGCCAGACCAAAAACAGGAAGCCACCCTGAGGTGGCTTCCTGTTTTTCACAGTGAGCGATAGCTCCCTTGCTTAATCCTTGGCGGCGTCCATCACGCCCTCTTCGGAATTGGCAGGCAGGATCAGGTTGAGCAGGATGGCGGCGACCGAGGCCAGACCGACGCCAGCCAGGGCGAAGTCACCGATCTTCATCTCCAGCGCGCCGACGCCCACAGTCAGGGTCACGGCCACGATGGCGATATTGCGCGACAGCCCCAGGTCTACCTTGGACTCCACCAGGGTCTTGAGACCGATGGCAGCGATGGACCCGAACAGCAGCAGCATGATACCGCCCATCACCGGCATGGGGATGGAGGTGAGCAGGGCGTTGAACTTGCCGAAGAAGGCCAGAATGATGGCAAACACGGCGGCCCAGGTCATGGTAACCGGGTTGAAGTTGCGGGTGATCATCACGGCGCCGGTCACTTCGGCGTAGGTGGTCACGGGTGGACCACCGATGAAACCGGCGAAGCAGACACCTATGCCGTCACCGGCCAGGGTGCGGTGCAGGCCAGGGTTCTTGGTGTAGTCCTGCCCGGTCACACCGCCGATGGCGAGTACGCCACCTATGTGCTCGATACAGGGCGCTATGGCCACCGGCAGCATGAACAGCGCCGCAGCCCAGTTGATCTCCGGTGTTTCAAAATGGGGCAGTGCCAGCCAGGGGGCATTGATCATGCCATCAAAACTCACGTGGCCCATCAGCACGGCAGAGACGTAACCGGCAATCACACCGCACAGTATGGGAATGAGCTTGATCCAGCCCTTGCAGAACACGGCTGCAATCAGGGTCACCGCCAGCGAGATACCCGCCAGGGTCAAGGCCGTGGTGGGCGGAACTACCTGCTCGGCACCGGCACGTCCCATCGCCATGTTGCAAGCGACCTGGGCCACCGAGAGGCCGATCACCATGATAACGGGGCCAATCACCACAGGGGGCAGCAGCTTGTGCACAAAGCCCATGCCACGCACGCGAATGAGTGCCGCCAGGATGAAATACATGAAACCGGCGGCAAACAGGCCAAACATGGTGGACGGCAGTCCCCAGGTCTGGGTGGCGTAAATGATGGGGGCGATGAAGGCAAAGCTGGAACCGAGGAAAATCGGGACCTGGCGGCGAGTGCAGAGCTGGAACAGCAGGGTTCCCACACCGGCGCCAAGCAGGGCCATGGAGGGGTTCAGTCCGGTGAGCAGGGGCACCAGAACCATGGCACCGAAGGCGACAAACAGGATTTGCAGCCCGGCGACACTTTGCTTGACTAAGGAAAACATGGATGTCCTTAATTTTTTGATAACTGACAGGGATATTTGACACTTTTCAGTTATCACAAGACTTTTTCAAGGCACGAAACGAGCCATAAGGCGTCACTTGTTACCTTTTACTGCTTGGGGAGGGCATGAAACTGGCTTTTTAGGCGGGATTCGTTGCTACAAGCATCGAGTATGCGATTTTACGCACTTTTGTGGCAGACGCCAATCGTTTTTCCTTCATGCTTATTGTGTTTATGATCAAAAGTTCCGACATCAGGGGGCGCTCTATAATGGATCCTGTGAATCAAGATGGACAAGGAGTCCCCATGTCACAGCCCCCATTCAAAGCCAGCCAGCGCAGATTACTGATCGGCTCGGCCATCGCACTCGCCCTGTTTGCGAACCCGTTCAGTTATGACTTCACCCAAAATGAGTGGCAAATGAATCAGGTCTATGCCAAGTCCTGCTTTATCGCCGGCACCCGCATCACGATGGCCGATGGATCCATCCGCCCCATCGAAACGCTCCGGGCCGGTGAACAGGTGCAAGATCAGCACGGCGGCAGCAACCGGATCCTGGCGGTCGAACGGGTCATACTGGGCAAGCGCAGGCTCTACGGGATCAATAATCTGCCTCCATTCTTTACCGCAGAGCACCCTCTGCTGACCACTCGGGGCTGGGCGGCCATCTCACCCGTCATGACCCGAACCGAAAACCCGCAACTGGCAGTGCTGCCGCTATTTACCGGCATGCAGATAATGTGTCGCCCGGCACCTGGCATGGTGACGGGCAATCTGGCCCTGCAACCCCAACCGGAATTACTGCTGGTTGAGTCGCTCTGCTGGATCGAGGCGCCTCCCACTACCGCACTCTTCAATCTGCTGCTCGATGGTAGCCACAGCTACATCGCCAATGATCTGATCGTTCACAACAAAGATGGCGATGGCAACAGTGGGGGAAGCGGCGGAGGCAGCAACAGCGGTGGAGGCAACGACAGCGGTGGTGGCAGCAACAGTAATGGTGGCAGCAACAGCGGCGGAAGCAGCGACAGCGGTGGTGGCAGCGACAGCGGTGGAAGCAGCGACAGCGGTGGAAGCAGCGACAGTGGTGGAAGCAGCGACAGCGGTGGAAGCAGCGACAGCGGTGGAAGCAGCGACAGCGGTGGAAGCAGCGACAGCGGTGGAAGCAGCGACAGCGGTGGAAGCAGCGACAGCGGTGGAAGCAGCGACAGCGGTGGTGGCAACGATAGCGATGGGGGCCGCGATGATAGTGGCAGCCAGGGCGAGCATGCTGGCGGTGAGCGACATGGCAGTGGTGAACAACACGCCGATGGCGATCACCATGGCGGGCGCGGGTTTGGCAATGGCATTGATGACAACGGTATGGATGCCGTTGATGCCAACGGCAACAAACTCAGAGGCGATGGCACCATCGATGACAACGGGGTGGATGCCGTCGATGATAACGGTGTAGATGCCGTCGATGCCAACGGCGGCAACAAACTCAGAGGTGATGGCACGGTCGATGACAACGGTGTAGATGCCGTCGATGCCAACGGCAACAAACTCAGAGGTGATGGCACGGTCGATGACAACGGTGTAGATGCCGTCGATGCCAACGGCAACAAACTCAGGGGTAATGGCACGGTCGATGACAACGGCGTGGATGCCGTCGATACCAATGGCAACAAACTCAGGGGCGATGGCACGGTCGATGATCGCCAGCAAGTGCTTACCGATGAGCAGGAGCGTGCGCTGCTCAACAACGGTTTTCGCCAACAGGGACAACCATGATGCGCTATCTGCTACCACTCCTCCTGCTCGGCCTCGCTGGCTGCGCCACGGTCGACACTCCGCCGCTTTACCATCAGATGGATAAGACAGATGTTCAACTGGCCAATCAGGCCCTCGCCAAGGCACTGGAAACCCGCACCAAAGGGCAAAGCCTCACCTGGTTCAATCCAGCCAACCGTCACTCGGGCAGCGTCACGCCGCTGCGTACCTTCCGCCATGCCAGCGGGGAGTGGTGTCGCGACTATCGCGAGCAACTCTATATCGGCAAGATGAGCCAGCAGTGGCAGGATACCGCCTGCCGCAATCAGGAAGGGCGTTGGCGGCCACTGCGAACTTAGTGCATGCCACGGGAATAAACGAAAGGGGGTAGCAGCGCTACCCCCTTGTCATCTTTACTGCCCCATGATCTGGTCAGTGGATCCGTGGTTATACCCGGCGATAAGGCAGGTAGAGCGGCTCCCACATGTGGCTCAGTATGTGCTGCTGCAGATCCTGCCCGATCAGCGGGTGGGACGGATCCTTGCGCACTATGTCTTTGAGCACGGCGGTCGCCACGTGGACCGAGATATTGCGCAACTCGCGAATGCGCGGATAGACGGAGCCCTGGGCCAGATCCTCCTCGTTCACGCACTCGGCCAGCGCGAAAGCCGCCGTGGTGAAGATATCCGGGCTGATTTCGCTCAGCTGGCTGACGATGGCCGCCAACCCCACGCCCGGGAAGATGAAGACGTTGTTGCCCTGTCCGATGCGGTAACTCTTGCCCTCGTAGTGCACATCATTGAACGGACTGCCGGTGGCAACGATCGCCTTGCCCTGACTCCAGCGGTAGATGTCTTCCGGCAGCGCCTCGCAGTTGGCGGTCGGGTTGGAAAGCGGGAACACCATGGGGTGAGCACAATGTTTTTGCATCAGCTGGATGTGCTCCTCCTTGAAGGCACCACCGGCACCACTGGTCCCCAGCAGCACAGTGATGGGCACATGACGCAACACATCCGTCAGATTCGCCTTGCCGGGGGCTTCGGTATCCCAGCCCGCCAGCAACAACCCCGGCTTGGCGTAACGGCGTTTGTACTCGTCAAGCCCTTCGCGGTTGTCGCACACCAGCCCCTGGGTATCCAGGATGTAGATGCGGTCGCGCGCCGCCTGGGGATCCAGCCCTTCACGGATCATGCCTGCGCAGATCTGATCTGCCACCCCTACCCCACCGGCACCAGCGCCGTAGACCAGGTAGTTCTGCTGACCCAGGGTTTCCCCTTTCACCTTGACCGCCCCTATGATGCCGGCCAGCACAACGGCCCCCGTGCCCTGAATGTCATCGTTGAAGGAGGGCAGCGCCTGCTGGTAACGGGATAGATTGTTGAAGGCGTTGGACTTGCTGAAGTCTTCCCACTGCAAGACGGCGTTCGGGAAATGGCGCTTGACCCCGGCCACGAACTTTTCGATGAAGTCGTCGTACTCCTTGCCACGGATCCGTCTGTGAGGCTGACCCAGATACATGGGGTCATCCAGCAGGGCCTGATTGTCAGTGCCCACATCCAGTGCGATGGGCAGGCAGCAGGCAGGGTGAATACCGGCCGCCAGGGTATAGAGGGAGAGTTTGCCGATGGGAATGCCCATGCCGCCCACCCCCTGATCACCGATCCCCAGGATCCCCTGACTGTCGGTCACTACGATAATGCGCACCGACTTGGCGTCCAGATGACGCGCCAGAGAGCCCATGTCCTCGACGTTTTTCGGGGTGATATAGAGGCCGCGCGCCTTCTGGTAACGGTGGCTGAACTCCTGACACGCCTTGCCGACGGTCGGGGTATAGATGATGGGGGTCATCTCCTCCACGTGACGGGACAAGAGGGCATAGAAGAGGGTTTCGTTGCGATCCTGCAAGGCACGCAGGTTCTGGTACTTCTCGATGTCGCTGCAGGCGCTCAGAAATCCCTGATACACCCGCTCCAGCTGGGCTTCAAAGGTTTGCACCTGAGGAGGCAGCAGGCCGTCGAGCTCGAAGTCGGCGCGCTCCTGTTCGGTGAAGGCGGTGCCCTTGTTGAGATTGCGATCGTTGAGCAGGTCAGTGCCTGTCAGTGCAACGGGGCGAAAATCCTGTCCCTGTGCATCTTTCCACAGCAGATATTGTCCGGTAGCCATAGTCATTCTCTTTGATTTACGTGAAGTTGCCGTTCGGCAGGAGAGCAAGACTCATAATGAAATCAATCATATGACGTTTAATCTTTCGGTTTTGTGAGCTTGGGCATACCCTGCGGCCAAAATACCAAGCCAAAGTGACACTCAGCCAGTGTTGCGACAAATGGACAAAAGTCATGCTAGGATTGCGGCCATTCTGACCATCCTTCACTGTCCACCAGCCAAGAGTGGTTTCTATATTGTTGATAGCCAAGCTTATTTCTCTGCGTCTGATGCTGCCGGTCTTGCTGTTGCTGACCATGTCGAGTCCCCCCGCCCTGGCCACGCCGCCCAGGGTGCTCAACATCATAGTCGGTGAATGGCCCCCTTTCGTCTCGGAGCAATCGAAACACTACGGCCCCGTGGCTCACCTCATCAGTGATCTGTTTCAGGAGGCAGGCTATAGCGTCAGATATCACTTTGCCCCCTGGGGCCGGGTCTATTCGCTGGCGGCAGGCAGCCAGCTCTATGACGCCACCGCTGTCTGGATGCACAAGCCGGAACGAGAGAAGGACTTTCTGTTCAGCGAGCCGGTATTGCAGGAACAGTTCGTCTTCTTCTCGCTCACGTCACGACAGTTGAACGCCGAGCGACTGGCACAGATTAC
The DNA here is from genome assembly GCF_057318915.1 of Aeromonas sp. TS_SC_11. Lineage (NCBI taxonomy): Bacteria > Pseudomonadati > Pseudomonadota > Gammaproteobacteria > Aeromonadales > Aeromonadaceae > Aeromonas > Aeromonas sp. TS_SC_11. The sequence goes on along the minus strand of NZ_CM170470.1, from coordinate 2,415,304 downwards.
CGGTTTGCGTCTGGGGGGCGACATCGCCTACAGCTACGGGCCCGAGCTTGATGCCATGGTGGCAGAGGGCAAGGTAAGCCAGCAGCGGGTCACCGACATCAAGCTCAATTTCGGCAAATTGCTGCGCGGCCGTATCGACCTCTATCCTCAGGAGCTGCGCATCGGTCTGACCGCACTGCGCAAAGAATTTGATCCGGCCACCGCAGCGACCATCACCCACAGCCAGACACCCTTTTTGCAAAACAACAGCTTCGTGATGTTTCCGCGCAAGATGCCGGACTCGGCCAGATTGCAGGCCCAGTTCAACCAGAAATTGCAGCAAGCCATCACCAGCGGACGCTATCAGGACTATTTCGATCGACTGGAACGGGGTGAATACCGAGATCGGGGCCAGCCCCGATCTCGGTGACACGGATCAACGACCATCCGGCTTGTCGAGCTGCTCCTTGACCTCTTCAAACCAGAGCCTGTGGTGCTGCCTGGCCCAGCTCTCGTCCACATAGCCGCTCTTCATTCCCTCCAGCGCCCCTTCTGTTCCCACAGTCCCTATGTAGATGTGACCGAATGAGGCGGCAATCAGCCCGATGGCGCCGATCCCGTGCAACAAGTTGCTCACCGCCATCACCTCCCGGGTCTGGCCAAACAGGGGGAAGTCGAGCATCAGTCCTGTGATGCAGACCAGCAGGCCCGCGCTGCACAGCAGCCAGAACCACACCTTCTCCCCGCCGTTGCAAAACGCCGCATCCGGATGCTTGCCATTGGGCAAGATGCCCCCACCCTGGCGAAACCACTCCCAATCCACCCGGGTCGGCAGATTGTGGCGCAACCATTTGAGGATCATCACCAGCAGCCCCAGCACGAACAGAGGCCCCAGGTAGTTGTGCGTCAGCTTGGCGCCCTGAATAGCGGCCCCCCACACCCCATCCCCGAAGGGGCGGATCACAAACTTGCCGTAGAGCAGGATCAGGCCACTAAGCGCAAGCAGCAGAAAAAGCGCCGCCGTATACCAGTGCAAGGCACGTTCAAACGGGGTCCAGCGCAGCACCTTGCGACCGGTGCGAGGGTGAGCCAGCTTGAGCTGGCCTGCCCACAGATAGAACAGCAGCAAGGCAAGGACGGAACCACCTATGGCCAGAGCACCGAACGGGGAGACCCAGGTATTACGCAGGGTACGCCACTGTTCACCGGTCACATTGATCAGCACACCGTGTTCGGCGCCCCTGGAGGTGGTGATGCCCACCTCTCCCCCCTTAACGGCACGCCAGTAGTCGGCGCCGGCAAAGCCGACCGTCTCTTTTTCGGCATCGGCGAAACCGGGCGCACTGAACAGCAGCAAGGCCGTCAGCAGCGCTGTCAGCCAGTGTTTCATTGGCCTCCCTCCTGCTTGCCAAGCTTGAGCCCCTTGCCTCTGCCATCGCGCGGCTGGCTGGCGTCATGGAACAGATCCTGCTCATCCCCGCCCCAGGCGGCGTGAGGGGCGCCGCGATAAGCGACCCGCTCGCGGAAGATGTCGGAGATCACCTGCGCATCACCGGCCAGCAATGCCTTGGTGGAGCAGAGCTCGGCACACATGGGCAGCTTGCCCTCGGCGATGCGGTTGGCACCGTACTTCTGGCGCTCCGCCTCGCTGTGGTCCTCCTCCGGGCCACCGGCGCAGAAGGTGCACTTGTCCATCTTGCCCCGCTCTCCAAAGGCGCTGCTCTTGGGAAACTGGGGGGCACCGAACGGACAGGCAAACAGGCAGTAACCACAACCGATGCAGAGATCCTTGTTGTGCAGCACTATGCCGTCATCTGTGTGGTAGAAGCAGTCGGCCGGGCAGACCGCCATGCAGGGGGCGTCGGTGCAGTGCATGCAGGCCACCGAGATGGAGGTCTCGCCGGGCAGACCGTCGTTGAGGGTCACCACCCGGCGACGCTGTATGCCCCACTCCAGCGCATCGTCGTTCTCGTTCTTGCACGCCGTCACACAGCCGTTGCACTCGATGCAGCGCTTGGTGTCACACATGAATTTCATTTTGGCCATGGTCTCAGGCTCCTACTTTACGAAAGCGGCACAGGGTGACCTTGGTCTCCTGCATCTGGGTGACAGGGTCATAACCATAGGTGGTGACTATGTTGACCGACTCCCCCAGCACATAAGGGTCAGACCCTTCCGGATATTTGGATCTCAGATCCTTGCCCTCGAAGTGGCCGCCGAAGTGGAACGGCATAAAGGCGAGCCCCGGCTTGACCCTTGGAGTCACCAGCGCCTTGACCAGCACCCGGCCCCCTTCCGGCCCCTCGACCCACACATCCTGACCGTCGCGCACGCCGACGTCGTTGGCATCCGCCGGGTTCATCTCGACGAACATCTCCTGCTGCAGCTCGGCGAGCCAGGGGTTGGAGCGGGTCTCGTCACCGCCCCCCTCGTACTCCACCAGACGGCCGGAGGTGAGGATGATGGGGAACTCCTTGCTGACGTCCTTCTCCTGCACCGAGGCGTACTGGGTCGGCAGGCGCCACAGGCTCTTGGAGTCGGGCCAGGTGGCGTAGTCGGCCAAGAGATCCCGGCGCGGGGTGTAGAGCGGCTCGCGGTGCTTGGGCACCTGATCCGGGAAGGTCCACACCACGCAGCGCGCCTTGGCGTTGCCATAGGGCACGAAGCCGTGCTTGATGGCGACCCGCTGGATGCCGCCGGACAGATCCGTCTTCCAGTTCTTGCCCTCGGCTTCTTTCTTCTCGGCCTCGGTCAGCTCGTCCCACCAGCCGAGCTGCTTCAGCAGATCGGCGGTGATCTCGGGATAACCATCCTCCACCTCGCTGCCCTTGGGCCAGGAGTCTTCGGCGAGCAGCGACACGCCCTGATACTCGATGCCGAAGCGGGCGCGGAAACCGCCGCCCCCTTCCGACACCGGAATGCTGGTGTCATAGAGGATGTGGCTGCCGGGATGTTTCATCTCCGGGGTGCCCCAGCAGGGCCAGGGCAGACCGTAGATCTCGCCGCTGACCGGGCCACCTTCGGCCTTGAGGTTGGTCTTGTGGAAGGTGTGCCAGTTCTGCTGGTGCGCCTTGAGCCGCTCAGGGCTCTGGCCTGTGTAGCCCACGCTCCACATGCCGCGGTTGTATTCGCGGGTGATGTCTTCCAGCAGCGGCTCGTTGTTCTCCACCTTGATGTGCTTGAACAGCTCATCGGCAAAGCCGAGTTTCTTGCTCAGCAGATACATGATCTCGTGGTCGACCTTGGATTCGAACAGGGGTTCTATCACCTTGTCGCGCCACTGCATGGAGCGGTTGGTGGCGGTGACGGAGCCATAGGTTTCGAACTGGGTGGTAGCCGGCAGCAGATAGACGCCGTCGGTGCGATCGTTCATGACGGCGGCGACTGTGGGATACGGGTCGACAATCACCATCATGTCGAGCTTTTGCATCGCCTTCTTCATCTCGGGGCCGCGAGTCTGGGAGTTGACCGCATGGCCCCAGTAGAACATGGCGCGGATGTTGGAACCCTGCTCGATAAGATTGGCGTTCTCCAGCACACCATCCACCCAGCGGGAGACAGGAATGCCATTGTTCTGCATCGGCAACTTGCCGTTGTAGGCCTTGTTGTCGAAGCGGGCCTTGATCCACTCGTAATCGAGGTCCCACACCCGGGCCCAGTGCTTCCAGGAACCCTCTTCCAACCCGTAGTAACCGGGCAATGAGTCGGAGGTGACGCCAAAGTCGGTGGCGCCCTGCACATTGTCGTGACCACGGAAGATGTTGGTGCCCGCCCCGCTCTTGCCCACGTTGCCGAGGGCCAGTTCGAGGATGCAGTAAGCACGGGTATTGTTGTTGCCCGTGGTGTGCTGGGTGCCGCCCATGCACCAGACCACGCAACCAGGGCGGTTGTCGGAGAGCAACTTGGCGGCGCCATACACCTCTTTTTCACTCAGGCCGGTCACCCGCTCCACTTCCGCAGGCGTCCAGCGCGCCACCTCTTTTTGCACCTCGTCCATGCCAAAGACGCGGGTGCGGATGAACTCCTTGTCTTCCCAGCCGTTCTTGAAGATGTGCCAGAGCATGCCCCAGATAAAAGCCACGTCTGTGCCAGGACGCAGGGAGAGGTACATGTCAGCCTTGGCGGCAGTGCGGGTGCGACGCGGGTCAACCACCAGGATCTTGCAGCCGTTGCGCTCTTTCGCCAGCAGTATGTGCTGCATGGCGACCGGGTGGGCCTCCGCCGGGTTGGAGCCGATAAACATGATCGACTTGCTGTTGTGCATGTCGTTCAGGCTGTTGGTCATGGCGCCGTAGCCCCAGGTGTTGGCAACCCCGGCGACCGTGGTGGAGTGGCAGATGCGCGCCTGGTGATCCACGTTGTTGGTGCCCCACAGGGACGCCATCTTGCGAAACAGATAGGCCTGCTCGTTGGAGTGCTTGGCGGAGCCGAGCCAGTAGACGCTGTCGGGGCCGGACTCCTTGCGCAGGCGCAATACCTCGTTGCCCACCTCTTCGATGGCCTGCTCCCAGCTCAGGCGTTGCCATTTGCCGCCCACCAGCTTCATCGGGTACTTGAGGCGACGCTCACCGTGGCCGTGCTCGCGCAGGGCCGCCCCCTTGGCGCAGTGACCGCCAAGGTTGAAGGGGTGATCAAACGCCGGCTCCTGACCGGTCCAGACGCCGTTCTGCACCTCGGCATAGACGCCGCAACCCACAGAGCAGTGGGAGCAGATGGTGCGCTTCACCTCGACCGGTACCTCGGCCGCCACGGTTTTGGCCTCGGCCCGCTGCATCATGGCCGGAGCCAGCCAACCGGCGGCCACGGCGCCACCGGCCACCAGACCTGAGTTGACCATAAAGGCGCGGCGGGTCAGCCCCTGACCGCGAGCGGCCGCATTATTTTGCAAGTGGCCCTGCTCGCCCGCCTGGGGCTGCTCGGCACGTTTTGTCAGTTTCATAAGGTCTCCTTCACTGATCCGGCTCAGTCAGTGCCGCGCAGGGTGCGATAAAAGTCGTGAACATGGGGGGTCTCCCGATAGCCCTTGGCTGGTTGTGTGTCCTGGGTCAGCACCTCTTTGCCCACCACCCGGCCGGTGGCACCGGCCAGCACGCCTATGGTGGCGACCACGCCACCTCCCTTGATCAGATTGCGGCGGGACGGGTCTTTCAGCTTTTCATCGCTCATCTTTCTGTGACCTCTGTTTTTGTTATGACCAGCCGCACTGTGCCGGCTTCGCTATGAGTGAGTGGGTGCCGCGTCATGGCAGCGTTACCACAGGGCTACCAAACGGCAGGCGCAGATCCTGCTCCAGTTTGAAGAAATCTTCGGCAAGGGCCCCGACCGCCCGGTAGAAGCTGCCCCCCTTCGCCTGTTGCTGATCGCGGCAGCAGGCGAGAACCCAAGGGGCAAGGTGGCGCTCATAGAAGTGGTTGCGATCCGGGTGCTGCTCGGCAATCAATACCGCCATCACCTCGCACAGGGCGGCCAGATGATCTTCCGGTTCGCACACTCCGCTCTGGCGCTCGAAACCGAGCGACTGCAAGTCGGCGCGCAGCACCGCCAGCGGCAGCTCCATCAAGGAGCCGGTGAGATACCAGGAGGCAAACGGCACTATCTCCCCGCGCCCCAGCCCGATAAAGAGATCCTGATACTCCTCGGCAAGCTCGTGCTCGTGGTGGCTGCTGGCAGCCAGCTGCACCAGCCCCAGCCCTCTGGCAAAGGGGCCCGGCATAGCCTGCAACCCTTGCAGCCAGGCGAGCTGTTCGCCACGGGGAGCGGCGCGCCACAGGCTCGCCAGCAGGGCGTAGAGATCGGCGCTGATCTGTTCCAGTTCAGTCATGGTCAGTTCGCCTGCATTCAGTGCGGTATGGCTATTCGGTTGTTCACTCATCACAGGCCCCTCATATCTTGAGCTGGGCGGCAGGATCCGCCGCCAGCTCTGCAAACACATCCTTGACCCGGCAGTCCTCACACATCAGCAGCCGCTGGGCGGCCTCGTTCTGGAAGTGAGAGTGACCGGCCAGCTTTTGCTGGATGCGGCGGATCATCGAGGCGGGGGCAAACGGCTTGCCGCAGCGAATGCAGCAGGCGGCCTCTTCGGCTTTCAGGCTCTGTACGGCGCGGCGCGCCTCGGGCACAGGTTGCAGACGAGGCGCAAGGACGATGGCCTGCTCGGGGCAGGCCTTTTCGCACATGCCGCACTGGATGCAGTCCTGCTCGATAAAGTTGAGGCCAGGCGTGTGTCCCACAGAGTGGAGGGCGCGGGTCGGGCAAACCGCCACGCAGCCCATGCAGAGGGTGCAGTCAGACTCTTTGAGCTCCACGCTGCCGTAAGGGGCGCCGTGGGGCACCGCCAGCGGCTCGCGGCGCCCTTCGTTGGCCTGCCAGAGGGCATCGAAGGCGGCAAACAGGTTCTCCCGTTTGTCCCCTTTGAGCGGCTTGTCCAGCAGGGCAACGGCTGGCAGGCAGGAAATCGGCTTATCTTGTTCGGCATCCGGGTTAAACAGGGCGATGCTATTGGCAGCAAGACCCGCACCCGCCAAGAGCACGGCGGCGCTCGCCAGTTCCCGCTCAACCAATGCCCGCACACTGGCGGGGGCATAGTCACTCAGCGCGATGCGCACCGCACTGGCGCCATAGGCGAGGGCGGCAAACCAGCTCTCGATGCCTAAGCTCGCGCTCTCCTCCACCCAGACCGGCAGCCAATTGGCAGGCAGAGCAGTGAGTTCCGTTTCCACCCATTCGCGCTCGTTTTCACCGGCGATCAGCAGCTGCGGCGCTTCGCCGCCCGCCTCCCGGTAGTGCTTGAGCAGACGGAACAGGTAGTCGCCGCTGGTGTTGGCGTCGGGCTGGTGATAGGCGATGGCGCCGGTCGGACAGGCAGTCGCACAGCTGCCAAAGCCCTGACAGAGATGGGGATCGATCTGGATGTGACCATTGATGGGCTTGAGCGCATCGGTCGGGCAGACATCGAGGCAGCGGCTGCAACCGGGCACGCCGCGGGCGGTAAAGGCGCAGGCCTCGGGGTCGAGGCGAAAATAGCGCGGCTTGTCGAAGATACCGGTCAGAGCACAGAGCTCGGCGAGCCGTTCAGCCAGCCCCTCGTCATCAGAGAGATGCAGATAGCCGACCGGCGGGCGCTCCAGCGCAAACAGTGGGGCGCGGCCCAGATCGGCCACCAGATCGAAACGCCGTTCGCTCCCCACCGTCGCTTGTTGTGGAAAGCAGAGCGCAGCCAGATTAACCCGCTCACCCTGACCATTGAGGCCAGTGAGCTGGAACTGACCCAGATACCCTGTCAGGCTCGGTTCGCGCAGGGTCAGGGCATTCAGCGATGCGGTCGCATCGAAGATGGCTTCAAGATCTGCCGCCTCGGCATTGTGGACGGATTCGGTGACCAGCAGAGTCGGCTTCACCCCGGCGGGCAGCAGGCTGGCGGCGCGGCGAATGCGATCTTCCGGGCCGACCAGCAGCAGGCGCCCCTGACTCTGGTAAGAAACAGTCGCCGGGATCAGGTTATCGGTCTTGACCGTATGCTGCAGGGCATAGGCACGGGCACGGCTGTTGCGATCGCCATGCTGCTCACTGCGCCCCGCGCGACCCTCATAAAGGGGCAAGGTTGAAATTGGTAGTTCGATGCTCACATGCACTCCTGTGCGCGCCACCTCATGGGATGGGGCGCTTGTTGGTCTACCGGGAGAGCAAGAGACGAGCCAACTCCCCCGGAAAAAAAGTAACTGACAGGGAGTCAGGATCCTGAGGGTTCCATTCCCCCACCCTCGGTTGGGACATTTTGTCCATCACGGGAAACCAAAATGTCCCGATCGTCGGTGGGGGTTTGAGAATGGTTATCAGCCAGCCCGTTCGGCTCGTCTGCGGCAGCAATGCTCATAACCGCGGCCGGTTCAGCAGCTCCGGTGGCTGGATTGGCCGTCTCGCTCTCAAGGTCGGTCACCTGATCCACCAGCCAGTTGCGCAGCCCGGCAGTCAGGGCCGCGGGCAGCAATTCGGGCTGGCTGAAATCCTGGGTGTAGTCGTCGAGCCCGTCCGGCTTGTGAGTGCGAAACATGGCCCGCAGCGCCTCCTTGTCGGGGAGTTTGGCCTTGCCCGGCGGGGCCATTGTTAGCTGCGGCTCGCAACTCTCAGCACCCTCAACGGCAAGGGGTTCACCACTCCCCTTGTCAGTGCTGACTACGGGGCTATCCAGCGCGTTATCAGGGATTTCACCTTCACCACTGCCTTCGATGGGGGCAGCAACCACCTCGGAAATGACCTCTTCCCTTGGCTGCAATGCCTGATGCTTGCGCGCCTCGCTCTTGCGAGACGACCAGCGCTTGAGGAACTCACTCATGGGCGTTGTTTCCGGCGTCTCTGCCACGCTCGCGGCCATCGGTGCCGGTGGCTTTGACGGCGCCGCAGCTGGCTTGATCTCGACTATCGACACCGAGCGGATCCTGCGCCCGCCCCTTGCCCTTCTTGCCCTTGCGACGGGCCTCCAGCAGCTCGCCGTGACGACCGATAAAGGCCTCCACCCAGGCTTGCAGCGCCTCGGGCAGCGGGCAGGAGAGCACCTGCCGCTCGCCATCCATATAGGCGGCGGCCACGGTCTGGCTCAAGGTGAGGCCATCGGCCACAAAGCCACTGTCCACGCGGCTTCCGGTGACAAAAAGGCGGGGCGAGCCGGAGCTCAAATTGAAGCGATAATCCCCCCGCTCATCGCGAAACAGGGTAAGGGGCAAGGCACCTGCAGCTTCAGGTTCGGCGGGATGGAGCGCTGCTATCTCGAAACGGCGGCTCTGCCAGCGGCCAACCTGGCTGTCGATGGCCTTTAACTCCAGCTGCAGCCAGCGCTGCGGGGGCAAGGTATTGTTGGTGTCTTGCACTGTCACGGCTCCCATCAGAAGGTCTCTGCCGGGTCGCCCTCCCCCATGATTAGCCCCTGTTAGGGCGGATCACGGCGGGACATTCAGGGCGGCCACAGCCATCAATGGGATAAGACATAGCAAGAGTGGGGCCAAGGCCGGTTTGATGGCTGATTGGGCTTTGATACGGGTTGGGACGTCGTGCGGGATATGGGTTGGCGCTGAGCGTAGGTTAGTGCAGAGCGCAGCGAAGCCCAACATGCGGCGTAAAACCAATCCGCCAGTGCTTGAGCAAGAGGATGGCAATAATCGAATAATGCTGAATTATCCGATTATTGCCTTGATAAGAATGTTCGCGGTAAACGTTGGGCTTCACTGCGCTCAGCACCAACCTACGATTTAACCCAACATACGAGATAGATAAAATGACTTCATTATGGAAATAATGAATCAATATCACCAAAAATTCAACGCATAGCATGTAGCTATATTGATATTATCCAACCTCCTTCTTGATGATTGCATAATCTCGGTGAGCACCTTCATTTTTTTCCATTTCATTAACAAAATCATCGCTATAGCCAGCACTTCTCAAAAAATCACCAACGGTTTTTGATTGTTCAAATGCACTATATAATTCATCCACACCAATTTTTTTGGTGGACATCGCAATAATATATTTAATCATTGGATGGTTTTCAAAAATTTGAATCTGGCTTTCTCTAAGTGCTTTATTTGAAGATGTAATTATTTCTTCAAAATTTTCAGGTTGTAGCTTTTCCATTATTGATTCAGTGTAATTTTTGAGTACAGAACTAAGCTCTTTTAACCCAGAAACTTGCGCAGAAAGGTCTTCAAGATCTTTATCTCTTTTTTTATCTGATAAAAGATCAGCGAATAATCCGGCCCACTGATCTTTAAGCCAGCTCGATAAATCATCAAACTTCTCAAAATCTTTTATAACATTATTTCTTTTTTGAGAATATATGTCATCTATCAACTTGAATATATTTACATTATCAACATGAGCATACTCAATATTCTGGTTTTTTCTATTTTTTTTGTATGTGTGATATTCGGAATGAACATTCTTTTCTATAAAAATGTATATTGGAATGTCATTTTTTCGTGCGGTCTCATATTCTTTCTTAGTTACTGAGTTGTAAAATTCCAACCCATGTTCGGCATCGGGTTCTGAAGCCGGGCTGCCATACCTCCCGCCAATAATCAATACCAATATATGGCAATTTTTTATTTCTTCATAGCATGATATATCAAGTGGTGCATCATGATGAAATGGTATATCGCCATCTTCAAATAATACGGACTCATATCCCATACCATCGATGAATGCTTCTAAACTATTTCGTATGTGTTTTAAATCATAATATGTTGAAGAAACAAAAACTCTTGGCTTTGCCATATTTACATTCCATTAATATTTGAAAAAATAAAATGAATTAAGTGTAGCTAATACTATATAAACATTTTTATTTATGTTTTGTCTACATCCAGCTAACGAAACTATCAAAATGGCCACCTTCGATATCTACTGTATAGATATATCTTTACTGCCATATTAATCTGGAACAAAACTTGCTGTATCCCTCCCCTTAGATCCTGGCAACCGGTCGCGAGGGGCCCATGACACCGACCTTTATCAAAAGCAATGCTGCCGCCCAGCTCACCATGGCCGTCGAGGTGATGGATGAGCAGGGCACAATGCAAACCCGCCAAATCGCCTGTGAGCGGCCACTGACGGTCTACCTCAACTGGAAGGAGATAGTAACCCTGATGACCTTGGGGGCGCGCCCCGAGGCACTGGTGCTGGGTTATCTCAAGAATCAGGGCTTTATCGAGGATATTGCAGCCATCGAGTCGGTGATCGTCGACTGGGAGAGCGAGGCCGCCGCCGTGGTGAGCAGCCAGCAGGCCGAAGATCTCGACCAGTCACTGGAGAAGAAGACGGTCACCTCCGGCTGCGGTCAGGGCACCATGTATGGCAGCGTGATGAAGAAGCTGGAAGGGGTGGTCTTGGCGGCGCCTGAGCTTAAACAGAGCACCCTCTATACCCTGCTCAAGGCGCTGTCGGCCCATAACGAAACCTACAAGATGGCCGGTGCGGTGCATGGTTGCGCCATCTGTCGCGGCAGCGAAATCCTCTCCTTTGTCGAGGACGTGGGGCGCCACAATGCGGTGGATACGCTGGCGGGCGAGCTCTGGATGCGCGGCGAGGCTGGCAGCGACAAGATCTTCTACACCACGGGGCGGCTCACCTCGGAGATGGTGATCAAGGTGGCGCAGATGGGCATTCCTGTGCTGTTGTCGCGCTCCGGCGTCACCCAGATGGGGCTGGATCTGGCCCGCCAGCTCGGCATCACCATGATTGCCCGCGCCAAGGGGCGACACTTCGAGGTCTTCAGCGGCCACGACCATATGGTGCTGGACGAGAAGCCGCCGGTACTGGCGCCTGGTTCAGCCGGTCGCGGGATGCGGGATTAAACCATGAACGAGTTTATGAACGTGAAGCAGGTGGCGGAATACCTCGATCTCAACGAGAAGAAGGTCTACCAGCTCGCCAACGAGGCGCGCATCCCCGCCACCAAGGCGACCGGCAAGTGGCTGTTTCCCCGCTCCCTGCTCGATCGCTGGCTGCTCGGCAGCTGCCACGAGGGGGTGATGAACGACCGCCTGCTGCTGGCGGGATCCGACGACGTGCTGCTGCACTACGCCAGCAGCCGTTTGGCCCAGCAGCTCGGCACCCAGGCACTGGTGGGCTACACCCCGTGCGGCACTAGGCAGGGGCTGGCGATGCTGGCGCGCGGCCATGTGGATCTCTGCGCCATCCACTGGGGGCAGGCCGAAGAGGCCCACCTGCGCCATCCGGCGCTGGTACAGCAGTATCAGGGCCACCGGCAATGGGTGATCGTTCATGGATTTCGCCGGGTTCAGGGGCTGGTACTGCGACAGGGGTTGCAACCCAGAGAGGCGAAAGAGGCGCTCGACTGGCGCTGGGCCATGCGCCAGGAGGGTGCTGGCAGCCAGCGCGCCCTGCAGGAGTGGCTGCAAACGCAAGGGGAGTCGCTGACCCGGCTGGAGCGCACCCTCGAGGTCAACAGCGAGCGGGAGCTCGCCGCCGCCATCAGCCGTGGCGATGCCGATGTGGGGCCCGGCGCCCAGAGCACCGCCACCGAGTTTGGCCTCGGCTTTATGCCACTGTCGCAGGAGTGTTTCGATCTGGTGATGCCGCAAGGGGTCTTCTTTCGCACCCTGTTGCAGCAGCTGATCGGCTGGCTGCAATCGCCGGAAGGGCGCGAGCTGGCGGCCCGCCTCGGCGGCTATGACCTGACCCAAAGCGGCAAGCTGGTGTGGAGCCCGCAGTAGCGAAAGCGGCTAGCCCTCTCTTTGTGCCGACAGCCCTGACCAGCACGGGCCTGCCACCCTGGCAGACCCGTCTGTTTTATTACCACCGGCTCTAGTGATTGGGCCGACGCTTACTCTTGCCGTGACTCATGGGCTGCCGAGTCAGGTTCATGTCCCGCCGTGCCAGACTCACGCCCCTCGGCCCCCAGCGCAATCCGCCACCCCTCCAGCTGACGGGGCTCGCTGCCAACGGGCAGGCAGGCGCGGCTGAGCAGCCGTATGGTAAAGCAGCTTCCTTTCCCCAGGGTGGAGGCCACCAACAGCTCCCCGCCCCAGCGGCAGATGATACGGTGGCTCAGGGCCAATCCCAAGCCTGTGCCTGTGGCGCGGGTGGTGAAGAAGGGGTCGAAGATCTTGTCCATGATGGCGACGTCTATGCCGCTGCCGTTGTCGATAACCCGCACCTCGGCCCCTTGCAACTGACCCGCCTCGTCGAACCAGTCGCGACTCTCGACCCGGATCTCTCCCTGCTCCCCCAGCGCATGGCTGGCGTTGACCAAGAGGTTTATCAGCACCTGCAGCAGTTGCTGGCGATCCGCCTCTATGGGTTGCTGGGCTTGCAGATCGGCCACCAGATTCACCTGCTGCTGGCGCAGGGCGGAGCGCACCAGGGTCAGGCTCTCTTCGATGATGGGGGTGAGGTGCTGCCAGACGGGCGCTGTCTCGTAATCGCCGGGGCGCGAATATTGCAACAGGCTGCGGGTGATGGCGCGAATGCGCTCGATCTGTGCCAGCACCAGCTCCAGCTCCTCGCTGACCGGAGCGGCCGCCTCCCCCAGCTCCAGTTTCATCAGCTCCACATTGCCAAGGATCACCGCCAGCGGGTTATTGATCTCGTGGGCCACACCGGCGCACAGCTCGCCGAGGGCCGCCAGCTTCTCGCTGATAAGCAGTTGCTGGCGCGCCTGGGTCAGCATATGGATGTGGTGTTCAAGCTCGGCAGTCTTCTGCTTGAGGCTCAAGGTGCGCTCGGCCACCTTTTGCTCCAGCTCGTCGGCGCTGCGGGCCATCTGCTGGCGATGGGCATCCTGCCGGTCCAGCATGGCGTCAAACTGGCGACCCAGCTGGGCCAGCTCGTGGTCGGGATCCAGGGCCAACTGCCCTACCCTGGCCGATTGGCCATATTGCACCTGACGCACCACCTTGTGCATCCGCTCTATGGGGGTGAAGAGATCCCGCGCGCCGCGATAGACCAGCAGGCCCGAGAGCAGCAAGAGCAGCACCACGCCTGAGCCCAGCTCCAGCAGATTGGTGAGGTAGGTGCGAATGATGGGCCACTCCAGAAAGCCGACATAGAGCATGCCGATGCGCTCGCCGCGTGCCCCGAGCAGAGGCTCGTAACCGGAGACATACCAGGCATCGTGCACGAAGGCGCGATCTATCCAGAGCTCCCCCCTCCCCAGCACCTGTTCCCGTACCGGCGCCGAGACACGGGTGCCCACGGCTCGGCCCACCTGACGGCTGCTGCTGACCGGCACATTGGTGCTCACCCGCAAATCATCGAGAAACAGGGTGACGGTCCCTATGCTCCCCTCTGGCAGGGTGTTTTTGGCAAACACCTGGCGCTTGAGCTCATCCACCAGTCGGGTGCTGCCGTTGATAAGCTCACCCCCTTCCAGAACGGCCCAGAGCGATCCATCCCGCCCCATGACGGGCGTCATGGAGAGGCTGACAAGCCCCCGTGTCTCCTGATCCGTGGCGGCTGTCTGTTCCCTGTCCAACACGGCGCGGCTGGCAAGGGCGGGCGAGAGGGCCTGCAACTCCTCACGAGACCAGACCACGAAGTGGCTGATGCTGCGCCCGGCGCCGAGGGTTGCGCGCTCCCGGGCCGTCAACTGATCCAGTTCGGCGCCACTGCGCAAGCGCAGAAAGTCGAGGTCATAGTTGGCCGCCAGTGGCTTCACCCACTGCTGCAACTCATCGGGCGTCTCGCGCAGTCGCAGCTGAAAAGCCCAGGCATCGCGCAGGTGTTCCAGATGCTCCGCCTGACGCTGCTGCTGCACGCTCACCGCATGGTGGGCCACCCCGAGGTCACCGCGCACATTGGTGAGCAGGTTCTGCCAGCTGTAGGTGAGGGTCCAGTAAAGCGTCAGCCCCATCATGCCCACCAGGGTGAGCATGATGGGCACAGAGGTGAGCAACAGCAGGCGCCAACGGACTTTTGTTTTCAACCAGCGGGGCAGCAGGCTCAGCGTCATGGTCGCCGCCAGCGGCAGAGGATCAGCAGTTTCATTCGATGGCCCACTCCTTGAACTTGCGCTCCAGGGTCTTGCGCGCCACCCCCAGCACCCGGGAAGCGGCGGACTTGTTTCCCTCGAAACGCTCAACCACTTGCAGGATGTGGGCCTTCTCCACCTCCGACAGCGCCCACTCCAGGGGATATCCCTCTCCCCCCTTGCTCTGCTCGCTGGACTGGGCGCTCTGCCAATAGTCGGCGGGGGGCTTGCCCAGCAGCAGGCAGCGCTCGATCAGGTTGCGCAGCTCACGCACGTTGCCGGGCCAGGGATAGGCCTGCATGGCCACCACGTCCTCGTGGGTCCAGCTAAGCGAGCCCATCCCCATTTCGGCGGTGAGCTGACGGGTGAAGTGGTGCACCAGGGCGGGGATGTCGTCGACGCGATCGCGCAGGGGCGCCACCGGCAGTGCCACCACGTTGAGCCGGTAGAAGAGATCTTCCCGAAAGCGGCCCGCCCCCACCTCGGCTTTGAGGTTGCGGTTGGTGGCGGCGACGATGCGCACATCCACCGACAGCTCGCGCTCGGCGCCGACCGGCCGGATGGCTTTTTGTTCCAGAGCCCGCAGCAGGGACGATTGCATGGCGAGCGGCATCTCGCCTATCTCGTCCAGAAAGAGGGTGCCCTGATGGGCGACCCGAAACAGGCCGTCGCGCCCCTTGCGGGCACCGGTGAAGGCCCCCTGCACGTGGCCGAACAGTTCGCTTTCCAGCAGTTCGGGGGCGATGGAGGCACAGTTGAGCGGCACGAAGGCCCCCATGCGGCCGGAGAGCTGGTGCAGGGCGCGGGCCACCAGCTCCTTGCCGGTGCCGGACTCCCCCTCCACCAGCACGGCGGCATTGGAGGGAGCCACTCTGGCAATCAGGGTCTTGAGCTCGCGGGTCTTGGCGCTGTCGCCTATCAAGGTGGGCGGGAACAGCTTGCTCACCTCCCGGCGCAGCAGCAGGTTCTCCCGCTCCATCTGGCGGCGCTCTATCACCCTGTCCACCGCCTGCACCATCTGATCCAAGTTGAAGGGCTTGAGGATAAAGTCGCTGGCACCGAGTCGCAGCGCCTTGAGGGCGGTATCCATGTCGCCAAAACCGGTCATGAAGATGATGTCGCTGCGCCGGGTGGCCGGGTCGATGGCTTCGTGCCACTCGATGCCGGAGCGCCCCGGCAGGCGGATGTCGGCGATGATGAGATCGAAATGCAGGCGGCAGCGCAGGGCTTCCGCCTCCTCCACGCTGGCGGCTGTCTCTATCTGGGCGAAGCGCCTGGCCAACGCCTTGGCCAGAAAGCTGCGCATGCCGGGCTCGTCATCGACGATGAGCAGAGAGAGGGCAGACCAGCGGCTGGCGGGTGCAGTCATGAAAAAAGTACCTCAGATTCGACAAGGTTCCGGGATTGTCCCACCGACCTTATAAACTGTGTGACATTTTGTCGCTAACCGGCCCCGAGTGCCAACCCCCTTTATTAAAAGCGACGAGGCCATCACGCAATTAACGCTCTTAACCGACTGTTTCAACATTAAAAACTGCGCTGCTGGCTGTGTGCGGCCAGCTTGGCACCCTGCTTGCTTAGTCCTGCCCTCTCCCCATCACCCGGATACGATGAACATCATGATCACAGGAACCGTGCGCCAACGTCTCGCCCTTGCCCTCTCGACCGCCCTGCTGCTGAGCCTCTCCTTGCTGAGTACCGCCAGCCACGCCGAGAGCGCCAAGGCGCCCATTCGCCTCGCCACCACCACCAGCACGGAGCAGTCCGGCCTGCTGGGCTGGCTGCTGCCCCAGTTCACCAGGGAGACAGGTTATCCGGTACAGGTGATGGCGGCCGGTACCGGCCAGAGCCTGAAGATGGGTGAGAACGGCGACGCGGACCTGGTGATGACCCACGCTCCGTCTGCCGAAAAAGCCTTTGTTGACGCGGGCTTTGGCATAGATCCGGTGCACCTGATGTACAACGACTTTGTCATCGTCGGCCCGAGCCAGGATCCCGCGGGCCTGGGCAAGCTGCACGACGCCGCCAAGGCGCTGCAGGCCATCAAGGATAAGGGCCAGACCTTCATCTCCCGAGGGGACGAGTCCGGCACCCACATCAAGGAGAAGACACTGTGGCAGGCGGCCGACGTCAAACCCGAGTTTGCCGGCTACAAGTCCATCGGCCAGGGCATGGGCCCGACCCTCACCATGGCTTCCGAGCTGGGCGCCTATACCCTGACCGACCGCGGCACCTGGCTTGCTTACCAGAGCAAGCTGGATCTCGCCGTGCTGCTGGAGGGGGACAAGCGACTGTTCAACCCCTATCAGGTCATTCTGGTCAACCCCAAGCGCTACCCGGATCTCAACACCGAAGGGGCGCGCACCCTGAAGAACTGGCTGGTCTCCGAGCACGGCCAGACGCTTATCGGTGACTTCAAGGTGGCAGGCCAGGCGCTGTTTGTGGCCGATGCCAACGGAAAATAATGCAGCCCTTATTCCATACGATCACATGGATGGCTCTCACCCCGCACGATAGGGGAAGCGCCTGATGCCAACCCTGCTGGATACAACGCTGGCCGCCCTCGCCCTGCTGTTCGGTGGCGACACAGATCTGTGGCAGGTGGTGGGGGTCTCCTTCTCCGTCTCCTGCCTGGCACTGGCGCTGGTGCTGCTGCCGGCGCTGCTGCTCGGCTTTGCGCTCGCCTATCTGCCGATCCCGGCGCGCTGGCTCTGGCTCTCCTGCATCAATACCCTGCAGTCGGTGCCGACCGTGGTAATCGGCCTCTTGCTCTACATGTTGTTGTCGCGGGCCGGCCCCTTCGGCGACTGGAAGATGCTGTTCACCCAGCAGGCCATGGTGGTGGGGCAGATGCTGATCGCCTTCCCCGTCATCGCCACCATGGCCCACGCCGCCTTTATCCAGAGCGACAGGCGCGCCTGGGAGACGGCGCTCACCCTGGGGCTCTCCTGGCCGAGGGCGCTGCTCGGACTGATGCGCGAATGCCGCTTCGGCCTGTTGGCGGCGGTGATCGGCGCCTTCAGCCGCATCGTCACCGAGGTGGGCTGCTCCATGATGGTGGGGGGCAATATCCTGCACTTTACCCGCAACATCCCCACCGCCATCGCGCTGGAAACCCAGAAGGGCGCCTTTGCCCAGGGGGTGGCGCTCGGCATAGTGCTGCTGAGCCTGGCGCTGTTGCTCAACCTGCTGCTGACCGCGTGTCGTGGTCACAGCTATTTGAAAAACTGACCATGGCACAGCGCACTTTTACCCCTGACCGAATGCTGCTGACCCCATCTCTGTCGCGGCCACAGCTATCTGAAGAACTGACCATGCCCCCACTGTTTATCAACTGGAGTACCCCATGGCCCTGACCGCCCACCAGCTGATGATGCGCTTTGGCGAGCGCAACCTGTTCCAGATAGAGCGGCTCTCCATCGCTGCGGGCGACGCCATCTGGCTGCGCGGGGCCAACGGGGTGGGCAAGACGACCCTGCTCAAGATACTGGCCGGGCTACTGACACCGACCCGGGGCCACACCAATCTCGCCTGCGGCTGGCGCGCCAGACTCGAGCAGTGGATCAAACGGGATCCCGGCCCGGGCCGAGTCACCTATCTGCACCAGACTCCTTATCTGTTCGATCGCAGCGTGCACGACAACGTGGCCTGGGCCCTCGGCCATCAGGCCGCCGACGAGGTGCGGGTGTTCGAGGCGCTGCGCCGGGTCGAGCTGGAGGGGCTAGCACGGGAGCACATCAGCATACTGTCTGGTGGCGAGCGCCAGCGTCTGGCCATGGCCCGCGCCTGGGCGTTGCAGCCCGCCTTCCTACTGATGGACGAACCCACCGCCAATCTGGATGCACATTCGGTTGCCCTGATGGCCGCCTTGGCGCAAGATCTGCGGGAACAGGGCAGCGGCCTGGTCATCATCAGCCACCAGAGCAACGATCTGACCGACCTGTGCGAGCGGCAATGGACCCTCGCCCGTGGCCGGCTGCACGAACCCACTCCTTTGAAAATCATCGAGCGACATGACCTCAAACAGCGAACCCAGAACTGACACCTTCCCCGTCTCTGCCGTGATCCTGGCCGGTGGCCGCGCCACCCGCATGGGGGGCGAAGACAAGGGCTGGGTAGCACTGGCGGGACGCCCGCTCATCGGCCATGTGCTTGACCGGCTGCGTCCCCAGGTGGATGAGGTGCTGATCAACGCCAACCGCAGTCAGGCCCGCTATCAGGCGCTGGCCACCGTCATCAGCGACGACAACAACGACTATCTCGGCCCGCTGGCGGGCATGCAAGCCGGCCTTGCCGCCGCCCGCCACGACTGGGTGCTGTTCGTCCCCTGCGATGGCCCCGCCCTGCCCCATGATCTGATGAGCCGCTTTCGCACCGCCCTCACCCCGGATACCGAACTGGTGGTAGCCCACGATGGTGACTGGCTGCAACCCGTGGTGGCCCTGCTGCACAAATCCCTGCTCCCCTCCCTGTCCGCCGCCCTGGCCGAGAGAGAGCGCAAAATCGATATCTGGTTTGCCCGCCACAGGATGGCGGTGGTGAGCTTTGCCGACCAGCCGGATGCCTTCATCAATCTCAACAGTCCGGCCGAGCTGGCCGCCTACGAGGCGCGCCTACTGAACTCGTCTACCGACCCCCGACAAGGAGCCACTGCATGACCCCGGCCCCCACCCTTCCCCTGCTCGGCTTTGCCGCCTGGAGCGGTACCGGCAAAACCACGCTGCTGGAGCAGCTCATCCCCATTCTGGTAAGCCGCGGTCTGCGCCTTGGGGTGCTCAAACACGCCCACCACGACTTTGACATCGACCAGCCGGGCAAGGACAGCCATCGCCTGCGCAAGGCCGGTGCCAGCCAGATGATGGTCGCCTCCCGCCGCCGCCATGCTCGCATCATGGAGACCGATCTGGCCGAAGCCGACTTTCATCAGCTGCTGGCAAGCTTCGATCAAACCTGCCTCGACCTGCTGCTGGTGGAAGGGTTCAAGCACGAGCACTTCCCCAAGATAGAGCTGCATCGCACCGAGCTCGGCAAGCCCCTGTTGTTCCCGGACGACGGCGACATAATGGCGCTGGCAGCAGATCTGCCCCAGCAGACCGACTTGCCCCAGCTCAATATCAATGATCTGGCGGCCATCGCCGACTTCGTCTGCGGCTACGCGAGCAAGGCCAAGCATGCCGAACAGGTGCCGGGAACGGGATTTCTGTCGGTGGAGGCGGCCCGCAGCGCCATTCTGGCTGCCCTCACCCCCAGCACAGCCTGCTGCGACAAGCCGCTGGCCCAGTGCCACGGCGCCGTGCTGGCGGCCGATCTGGTCAGCCCCATCAATGTGCCCCCCCACGCCAATTCGGCGATGGACGGAATTGGCCTGCGCGGCGACGATCTCGCCGCCGGTCGCTGGCGACTGGTGGGTGAAGTGCTGGCGGGTCAGCAGCACCATGAGCCTGTGCTGGCCGGTCAGGCGGTGCAGATCATGACGGGCGCGCCGCTGCCCCCCGGCGTCGATACGGTCGTGATGCGCGAAGAGACTCAAGTTGAGGGCGAGTGGGTCACCATCAGCGCCCCCATCAAGGCGGGGCAGAACGTGCGTCTGGCCGGGGAGGATCTCGCCAGGGGCGCGGTCGCCATTGTGGCCGGTACTCGACTTGGCGCCCCCCAGCTGGGGCTCGCCGCTTCGCTGGGTCAGGCCAGCCTGTCGGTACGCACCCCGCTCAAGGTGGCACTGTTCAGCACCGGCGATGAGGTGCAGGCACCGGGCGAGACGCTGGCCCCGGGCCATATCTTCGACAGCAACCGCTTCACCCTGATGGCGCTCATCGCCGCCGCCGGCTGCGAGGTGATGGACTTGGGCATCATCCCCGATGATCCCGCCATACTGCGCCAGCAATTGGAGCAGGCATCGACCAGCGCCGATCTGGTGCTGAGCTCGGGCGGCGTCTCGGTGGGCAATGCCGACTTTATCAAACAGGTGCTGGCGGAGCTTGGCCAGATAGCCTTCTGGCGCATCCAGATGCGGCCGGGCCGCCCGCTGGCGTTTGGCAAGCTGGGGACTACCCCCTTCTTCGGCCTGCCGGGCAATCCGGTGGCGGCCATGGTCTGCTTCCTACAATTTGTCGAGCCCGCCATCGCCCGCCTGCAGGGCCGGGTCTGGCAGCCGCTGCGCCTGTCGGCGCAGGCCGAGCAGAAGATGCAGAGCCGCCCTGGCCGCACCGAGTTTCTGCGCGGCGTCTTCCACCAGGATGCCAGCGGCGTGCTGCGGGTGCGCACCACGGGGCCGCAGGGCTCCGGCATTCTCAGCTCCATGGCCGATGCCAACTGCCTGATTGAAATTGTCCCCGCCCAGCCGGCCATCGCGGTCGGCGAGCGGGTCTGGATCCACCCACTCCAGGGACGAGTGGCCTGATAAATCGCGATCACCCCGCCGGGCGTGGCGGGGTGCTTGCGCCCATGACCCGAGGCTAGTCCCTTGCGCCTGAATACCCCGCTCTCCCGGCTCGATCTGCTGATCTATGGCCGCTATCGCATCGTCCACGGCCTGCGCATCGCGCTCGCTTTCATGCTCACCTTTCTGCTGACCCGCGAACTCAAGCTGCCTGAAAGCACCTGGCCGCTGATCACGCTGGTGGTGGTGATGGGCCCTATCTCGTTCTGGGGAAACGTGCTGTCACGGGCCCTGCAACGGGTGGTCGGCACCATCTTCGGCGCCGGTTGCGGTGTGGTGGCCCTCTATCTGGAGCTCTACTCCCTGCCGCTGACCCTGGTGTGGTGCGGCTGCATCATGTTCCTGTGCGGTTATCTGGCGCTCGGCAAGCGCCCCTACGTGGGGCTGCTCATCGGCATCACACTGGGGGTCACCATGGGGGCCATGCCGGGGGACATAGAGACGGCGCTGTGGCGCAGTGCCGACGTGATCCTTGGCTCCCTGCTGGCGCTGCTGTTTTGCAGCATCTACCCCCAGCGCGCCTACAGCCACTGGCGGTTGCAGATGCACGACACCCTGCTGCAGGCGCACCGGCTCTACCATACCCACCTCTCCCCCAATATTCTGGAGCGACCCAGGCTGGCCCAGAGCCACTCTCGCCTGCTCTCCAAGATGGTGAGCCTGCGCCCCCTGCTGACCCCGGCGGTCAAGGAGACCCGCCTTGGCAGCGCCCTGTTCGAGGCCATCCAGACCACGATGCGCAACACCCTCTGCACCCTGGAGATGCTGGCCAACACCTACTGGAGTGATCGCCAGAGCCACTTTCTGATGCAGAGTACCCCCGAGCTGCGCGCCTGCCAGCAGGCGACCGAGGCCGTGATGACCCAGCTGGCGCTCATGCTCAAGAGCGGCGAATTGAAAGGGGCTGAGCAGGCCATCAGCGAGTTGCAGGAGGCCGCGACCCGGGTGCGACTCGATGCCAGGGGCGAGGCCGCCATCAGCGGCTATCTCTGGTTGAGTCTACAGCTCACCGAACAGCTCACCCACTTGCGCCGCCTGCTGGGGCTGGTGATGTACCCGCCCCGCAGCCAGTCGGACGACCGCTGAAAACAGAAGGCCCCGCGAAGCGGGGCCTTTGACTGAACAGGGGTCAGGGCAACGGACTTAACTGGCATCCGCCAGCGGCTGCTCGGCCGTGAGGTAAATGGAAAAATCCTTGATCCCCGCCTCCAGCGCAGCAAAACAGTCGGGGTCTATGGCAGATCCCAGTTGCTCGGCCATCATCTCCAGCGCCTGGGGCACGGGAATGGCACCACGATAGGGACGCTTGGCGGTGATGGCATCGAAGATGTCGGCCGTGGTGATGATGCGGGTCTCAAGGGCAATCTCCTCCGCCTTGAGTCCCTTGGGATAGCCCTTGCCGTCGAGCCGCTCATGATGGGCCCCCGCCACCTGGGCCAGCTCCTTGAAGGCTCCGATCCGGCTCAGGATCTCTTCTGTGTAGGCGGCATGCATCTGCACCGCCACCCACTCATCGGCATCAAGCTTGCCCGGTTTGTCGAGGATGGCGTTGCTCACCCCAAGCTTGCCCACATCGTGCAGCAGGGCACCACGCTTGAGCCAGCGCCGCCGTGGCTCCGGGATCCCCATCTGGGTGGCGAGGATATCGGTATAGAGTGCCACCCGGCCGCTGTGACCGGCTGTGTAGGGGCTCTTGGAGTCCACCACCTGACCAAAAGCGGCGGCAATCTCATCCAGATAATCTTCATCGAGCGCCACTTCCCCCTGCCCGGCCGGATGGATAAATACCCACTCAGCAAGCTGGGGATCCGCCAGCCCTTGCCAGAAGGGCTCATCGGCAATGGCTTCAAACTGCCTGACCAGCTCGGGATCAAACCAGCTGCCGCTGCGCTCGCGCACCTCTTTGAGCGCCGCTTCCGGCCCTGCTGCGGCATGAAACACATCCACCACCTGACAGAGCAGGGCGATGCGGGAGAAGAGCGGGATCGCCTCACCGGCCAGCTGCAGCGGCCGCCCCTTGCCATTCCAGTGCTCGTCAAGAGAGAGGATGCCACCGGCCACCTCGTCACTGAAGCGCAGCTGGCGAGCGATATCGGCGCCACGGTGACAGCGGGTCTGGATCAGCTCGTTGGCAATCTGATCGCCGTTGCGAAAGATGTGGAACAGGCTGCGAAAGCGCCCCAGCAGATCCGCCTGCAGGCCGGTGTGGCCCAGCACGAAGTTGACCACCTCGGAGAGGGAGCCATCCACCAGCTTGAAGTCGCGTTTGAAGTGCAGATCGTCGGTGAGATAGAGCTCGCAAATGCGGGCCGCATTGCTGCTGCAACCGAGATCCTTGAGCAAGAGGGTGTAATAGAGGTCGTGACGCTGCCCGGCATTGAGGCCAAGCTGCTCCCCCAGCCGGGAACCCATCCAGCAACAGCGGATGCAGTGCCCTCTGGGTTGCCCCTCAGTCATGTCGAGGGCATGACTGAGGGAACCTATCAATTCAGATAATCGCAGACCGCTGAAGGTCATGAGCTGCTCCATTAGCTATAACGGCGATCTTGCCTGCAGGAAATACTATACCCATTCAGGCCAGAACGAATCCCGATGTCAGATGGACAGACTGGATACGGTCGCCGAGACATTGTTGGCTTCCTGCCGGATCTCGACCATCACCTCATTGACCTTGTCGACCTGTTGCTTGCCCAGCTCGGCGCTGCTGGCCACTCTGGCCATGTCGTCCGTCACCCTGGCCGTCAGCTCCCGGTTCTTCTGCACCACCTTGGCTATCTCGTCGGTAGAGAGGGAAGTGCGAGCGGCGAGCTGGCGCACTTCATCGGCCACCACGGCAAACCCGCGCCCCTGATCGCCGGCGCGAGCCGCTTCGATGGCCGCATTGAGCGCCAGCAGGTTGGTCTGGTCGGCGATGCTGCTGATGGTAGAGACGATGGCTTCGATACTCTTGGATTGCTCGTTGAGCTGGTTGACCAGCTGTATGGTCTTGTCTACCTGCTCACTGACAAGGGAGGATGTCTCCACCACGGAACGCAGCAGATCAGCGCCCTGCTCCGCACTGCGCAATGTCTCCTGCGCCGTGGCATGAGCCACCTGGGCGGCATCCCGAATGGCATGACTCTTGGTCACCCGCTCGGTAATGTCAGTGGCCAGCTTGATCACCTTGGTCACCTTGCCGCTCTCGTCCCTGACCGGGTTGTAAGTGGCTTCCAGCCAGATGGCATCACCGTGGCTGTTGCGACGCAGAAAAAGCCCTGACTTGAACTGGCCCTGGGCCAGCTCTTCCCAGAAACGGGGCTGTTCGCGATAGAAGGCATCATCACAGAACATCCTGTGGTTATGCCCCTTGATCTGGGACAGGCTGTACCCCATGCAACTCAGGAAATTGGCATTGGCGGTCACTATCTCCCCCGTCGGGGTGAACTCTATCATGGCGAGGGAGCGATCAAGCGCCTTGGAAACGGCCTCCTGACTCAGCAGGCGCTGGTGATGCTCGGTCACATCGCTGGCGATCTTGATCACCTGGGTCACTCGCCCCTGTTGCTTCACCGGGAAGTAGCTCGCCTCCAGCCAGAGCGCCTCGCCCCGCTTGTTGATGCGCGGAAAAATGCCGGATTGGACCCTGCCTTGTTGTAGCTGGGTCCAGAGTTGCTGGTAATCAGACGACTGAGACAGTGCCTTGCTGCAAAACATTCTGTGATGCTGACCCTGGAGTTCAGCTGCGCTGTATCCCATCAGGTTCAAGAAAGGCTCATTGGCCTCCAGAATACCGCCATCCGGAGTGAAGATGATGGTCGCCACCCCGCCTTTGACGGCATCGACAAAACCCTGCAGCTCACCGACTTGCATCTGGCAGGCCAGCAGTTGTGCCTTCAGCTTGTTATTGAACATGGATGTCATACCTCTGTACTGACGATGTGGGAACTCGCAAACGACACCCGCCATCAATGTGGGCGAGTACGAGCATGATGAGGCTGATCATAGTTGAGCGAAATCGCCGGATCAGACTTTGACCGACGTTTTACTGCCGGCGCTCGCCCGGTTATCTTCTTGCCATCCATAAAAAGAGACACAACGTAGAGAGCAGGCGCGCTTGCGCTGGACGCTTGGTACGAATATCTG
Organism: Aeromonas sp. TS_SC_11; assembly: GCF_057318915.1. Lineage (NCBI taxonomy): Bacteria > Pseudomonadati > Pseudomonadota > Gammaproteobacteria > Aeromonadales > Aeromonadaceae > Aeromonas > Aeromonas sp. TS_SC_11. The sequence continues at coordinate 2,390,282 of NZ_CM170470.1, read as the reverse complement.
CCCGTGTTGGATCAGTTTCGCATCGCTCGGAGTCACACCGCTGGTTGCCACTCCAGATAGGCCGAATTGGCCACAAAACCCATTCGTTCATACAGGGGACGCCCCTGCTCACTGGCATGCAGCCACACCTTGCCCAGTTGTTCGGCACGGGCATGGGCCACCATGGCATCGAGCAGGGCGCTGGCCATGCCCTGCTTGCGGTATGCCGGCAGTGTATACATGTTGAGCAGATAGGCCTCCCGCCCTGACAGGTTGCCGGGATAGGGCGGCCGCACAAACAGGGCCAGGGTGCCACTCGCCACCACTTCTCCCCTGACCTCCGCCACCCAGGAGCGCGCACTGCCATCAGCCTGCCCCGCACTGAAATAGGCACTGGTCGCCTGCCAGAGATCCAGGTCGGCCAGCGGATCGGCCAACTCCCCCACCTCGCAAAACAGCCCCATGCGCAAACTCACCAAGGCGGGAATATCGGCCATATCTGCCTGACGAATAATCATCGCGTCTCCTTCAGTCTCATCAGTGCTTCATAGATGAAGAGGCACACCCGCAGGCCCCCTTGTGGATGGGACAGTGTGCACACAAATAGGCCCGCCTTGGCAAGGCATGCGGCCTTCTCGCCAGATCCCCCATACCCTGGACGGCCGGGATCCACAGCACCCGGCGCCACGACTGGCGATCCCAAAGGCCTTGTCAGATAAAGTGTGCAAGATATGGGGTCCACTTCACGAGAGGGATGACCAGATGATGAAGGAGGCCGATGCCAACAAATCCTGTTATTTCAGTCTCTTGATGACAATAAAAAAAGAGAGCCGAAGCTCTCTTTTTTGTCTGAAATCGAATTTAGTAGAAGATCCGCTCACCACGCTCGCTCATCTTGAGCCATACCGGCTTGGTACTGGTTTTGCTCCAGATACGATGCAAGTAGCTGTAGAAGCGGGCACGATCGCTGCGAAACAGCATAACGGGGAAGGCCAGAATACCCACCAGCAACGCATAGATGCGACGAAGAATTATCTGAGTCAGAGAAAAGGGATGAAACATGATAGCACTCCTTACTGGTAAGACCACTGAACAAAGATTACTCCACAAACTGTAGGATTACTACACCAATAACGCCATTTTTTCGCAAAAAAATCCACAAAAGGCCATATGGTGAAATCCAATTACATTAATTAACTTACAAGTAACAAAAACTGGCAAAGGGATGTGCGTCGACCAGATTTAATAGGTTGGCAGTCAGGAGGGAGCTTGTGCGATGAAACCTGCGGAAATGGCGGTCTTGGGAGTACTGGGCCTCTTGCTCTGGTCGGAATGGCAGGATTGGCAACTCAATCAAGGCGACAGCATCACCCTGGCCTATCAGGGCGTGCCCACCGTCAGCCTGTGGCAGTGCGGTCTGCTGAAACAAAAGATGGCGGATCTGACCGAACATTCGGCCGCAGTGCAATTTCAATTCCGGGGGAAGGATCTGGTGGAGGTCAATCGCTATCTGGAACGGGAGTGGCAACAGCAGGGCTGTGAACAGTTACTGGCTCAGCAGGGATATTGAGAAACAGAAAAGCACACCTATGGTGTGTGATATTTATCGCTGGAATGGCATTGAACCGTAAGGATATGGAGGCACGTTCCGGAGTCGAACCGGACTAAACGGATTTGCAATCCGCTGCATAACCGCTTTGCTAACGCGCCATGCTGACAAGGCTGCTGCCTTGAAAGTGATACCCATAGTTGGTGCTATGAGAAATTGGAGCGGGAAACGAGACTCGAACTCGCGACCCCGACCTTGGCAAGGTCGTGCTCTACCAACTGAGCTATTCCCGCCTGACTGCCGTGTGCCAGTTACCTGACAACGAGGCGCATTATACGTACCCCGAGCGCGGGCACAACCCTTTTTTCGCACTTTTAGCCCTTGCCCGTACTGTTTGCTCAGGGTTTAGACGGCTTGACCAAAAAAACCACATCAGGCTGTGACCCCACAGGCGAATTTAAGATAAAGTCATTGAAATGATTAGTCTTTAGTCAGAGACTTGTGCCGCTTAGTAACTGGATTCTCAATTGAAAATCACACGATGAAATGGATCTTCAAGCCTCGTGGGCTCAGGCCGCAGCTAATGCTGGCTTTTTTCATGTTGGGTCTGGTGCCCTTCCTGGTCGTCACCCTGTTCTTCCTCTACAGCCATGGCAAAGATCTCACCACCCAGACTTCCAACCACCTGGTTTCCGTTCGCAACATCAAGAAGAGCCAGCTGGAGGATTACTTCGGCAACCTTAAAGAACAGATCATCAACTTCTCCCAGCAGGATTTTGCCGGCAACAGTATAGGTCGCTTCTACGGCTTTACCGGTGCGTTCGAGAAGCTCGGCACCACGCCGCAGGAGGCCCGCGCACGCGCCCAGGCACGCTACGTTCCCGGCTCCTGGGACAAGCTGCAAAAACCCGAGCCCAAAGTCGAGATCGAACCGGCCATCAGCGCCCTGATCCTGGCAGACGAGATGTATGGCCGGGTGCACCAGCGCTTTCATCGCGGCTATGCCGACATGGTGCGCAAATCCAATTACAGCGACATCTTCCTCATCGATCTCAACGGCGACGTTGTCTATTCAGTCACCAAGCGCCCCAACTTTGCCACCAACCTGCTCTCCGGCCCCTATCAAGCAAGCGGCCTTGGCAGCACCTTCTCCAAGATCAAGCGCCGCCTCGACGGCGGTCAGAAACCGCAGCAGATCTTCGAATTCACCGACTTTGGCCGCAACGAGCTGACCGGCCAGGTGGTCGCCTACATGGCCGCCCCCGTCATGCAGTACGACTATGTGCGCGGCGTGGTGATCTTCGAGTTGCTGCCGGACAAGCTCAACCAGATCATGGCCGAGCGGGAGGGCCTGGGAGAAACTGGCGAGACCATCCTCATAGGGCCGGACAAGCGGATGCGTGCCAATGCCTGGCTGGCGCCGGAATTCAGCGTGGAGAACAGCTTCAGCCCCAATTTCAGGCCCTTGCAGACCCCATTGGTGGTCAAGGCCCTCTCCGGTGAACAGGGTGTCGGGCTGTTTCGTTCCTATCACGATGACGATGTGCTGGCCGCCTACACCCAGGTGAAGGTGTTCGACACCGAGTGGGCCTTCATCGCCGAGATCTCCACCAGTGAGGCCTATCGCCCCATCCGTCAGCTGGAGACGCTGGTGATCCTGCTGGGAGCCGGATCCTTGCTGCTGCTGATCCTGTTTTCCCGCTGGCTCTCCCACTCCATCACGGCCCCGTTGCGATCCCTCACCGCCGCCGCCGAGCAGGTGGCCGATGGCGCCCTGGATCACCCCATCACTATCCCTCGCACCGACGATGACATAGACAGGCTGGCTCAGGCGTTTCGCCACATGCAGCGCTCGGTGAAAGACAAGATTGAGCTTATCGAGCGCCAGACCCAGGAGCTGCAACAGCAGGTCAAACTGACCCACAAGCAGAACCTCAGTCTGCAACAGGCGGACAAGCTCAAAGATGAGCTGCTGGCCAACACCTCCCACGAGCTGCGCACTCCCATCCATGGCATCAAGGGGATGGCGGAGTCCATGCTCGCCAGCCAGCAGGACTTGACCGAGGGGCAGCAAAATCAGCTCGGCCTCATCATCAAGAGCGCCGACGGTCTGGCCCGGCTGGTGGACGACCTGCTCGACTACCATCAGATGCGCTACGGCCAGCTGGAGATCCATTCCCAGCCAGTCGCCTCCAAGGGGGTCATACGGCTGGTGCTGGATCTCTGTCAGCACCTGGTGCAGGCCAAGCCCCTCACTCTGGTGGACATAAGCCCGGCCGAACTGCCGCCGGTACTGGCCGACGAGCAGCGCCTCGAACAGGTGCTCTACAACCTGGTGGGCAACGCCATCAAGTACACGCCCCAGGGCAAGGTGGTGCTGAGCGCCCTGGTGGAGGGCAACTTCCTGCGCATCAAGGTGACCGACACCGGCATCGGGATTGCCAAAGAGCATCTGGAGCACATCTTCGAACCACTGGTGCAGATGAGCCCGGAAGTGAGCAAACAGGGTGCCGGCCTCGGCCTCTCCATCACCCGCCAGCTGGTACACCTGATGGGAGGCGAGCTCTTCGTGGAGAGCGAGCCGAGCGTCGGTTCCACCTTCGCCTTCACCCTGCCGCTCGCCAGCGGCAAGGCGGGCAACCTGACCCTAGACAGCCGCCAGATTGAACACCAGCTGGTGCGCCAGCAGCCGCTCATCTTGCCGGACTGGGAGAGCGATGATCTGCCGCCTCCGCCCCATGATGCGCCTCTCATACTGGTGGTGGATGACGAGCCCATCAATCTGCATATCCTGCGCCATCTGCTGCAACCCTGCGGTTATCGCATCCTGCCCAGCAGCGATGGCCACGACGCCCTGGCCAAGCTGGCCCAGGAGCCGGTCGACCTGATCCTGCTCGATGTCATGATGCCGACCCTCTCGGGTTTTGACGTCTGCCGCCGCCTGCGCGAGCAGCACCCGAAAGACAAGCTGCCGGTGCTGCTGCTCACTGCCCTCAACCAGCCAAAGGATATAGAAGAGGGATTCAACGCCGGGGCCAACGATTACCTGGTCAAACCTTTCTGCAAGGAGGAGCTGTTTGCCCGGGTCAAGGCCCTGCTGGAAGCGAGTGCGGGCCGCGCTTCCCTGGTGGAGAACCGCCTGCTCAAGCAGGAGATAGAACATCGCCTCACCCTGCAGGAGCAACTGCATCAGGATCAGGAGCGGCTGCTGGCGCTGCTTGGGGAAGGGGCCGATCCGATTGTCTTCATCGATGAGCAAGGCACTGTGCTGTTTGCCTCCCGGGTGCTGGCCCGCTTGCTGGGTCAGGAGCCGGAAGCCATGGAGGGCCAGCCTCTGGATGAGTGGCTGGCCCTCCCGCTGGCAATCCAGTGGCCTGACCTGAAAGCGCAGCAGGAACAGCGACTGGCGTTTCTGGTGGCAGGCCAGCAGGACGAGCTCAATGCCCGTGCCCTCTCCATCAGCCTGGGGGGGCAGGCCGCCTTCGCCCTCACCCTCAGCACTGAGCTGCGCCAGGACGAGAACCGGGTGATGGCTCTGGAAAATGCCCTCAAGAGCCTGTCACGTCAGGCCATTATAGAGGATGGTCAGCTGCTGGGTGAACTGAGCCGACTGGGGGGAGAATTCCGTTCACTGGCCGACGATCTCATTCGCCAACAGGATGACGAACCCCTGCGCCGGGCCCTGGTGGATACCATGCGTCTCACCCTGGATGCCTGGCAGCAGAGCACCGGCAAGGGCAAGATAGTGCTGGCGGAGAAGAGCAAGCTTTGGCGCGTCTACATGGACAGATCCAGCCCCCAGACCCGTACCCTCGATAAATACCTGAGCCTGGATACTCTGCCCAAGGCACCGCGCTGGAAGACGGTCGTCGCCACCGCCGAGTATGTGCTCGCCCACAGTCCGCTGAGCGATCCCCTACGCCAGCAGTTGCATCACAGCGCCCAGACCCTGCGTCAACTCGCCAACCGCAAATCCTGATCCCCCCCGAACTGCGCCCTGGCTCACACTTGCCGGGGCGGTTTTTTTTTGTGCAGAATTAAGCGGGTAAAACGCGTCAAAACAAGAGCCGATCCAATTCACACAATTGTCATGAATGGCCTGCAGACAGGGACTTATTACGCCAAAGCAAATAACATAACTTCATGATTTAAAATGGGTTAAAAACCATTTTGACGATATTGACGTCGGGGCTGTGATTTTTACGATATCGACGAACGGAACAGTTGTTGTTTTCCTGTTAACTCTGCTTTGCTAGGGACGTTGGAAAACAGAACGACAAAGGTTAGACACCTGACCAACACAGAGGGCCGACCTCCCCAGCATGCGAAGTCGGTGCTCACACAAAACAAGGCGAACCCTCGGGAATGCCAAAAAATAAGAAAGGACATAATATGCTTGCCAAAGTATCCAAAATCTCTACTGCTGTACTGCTGGGAACCATGATGCTTGCCGGGGCCGCCGGCAATGTCATGGCTGCTGAAAACAAGACTGTGCTGACCCTGGTCGCACAACAGGAGACCGCCTGGGTCAAAAACTTCAACCCCTTCCTGCAAGCGGGTTTGCTCCATACTACTCGTCACTTCATCTATGAACCTCTGGTGATCTTCAACGATATGCAGGGTGGCAAACCCGTCTATCGTCTGGCCACTCACTATGCGTTCAGCGATGACCTGAAATCCGTCACCTTCGATCTGCGTGAAGGGGTCAAGTGGTCCGACGGGGAAGGTTTTGATGCGGATGACATCCTCTTCTCCTTCAATCTGGTGAAAGCCAACAAGGCGCTGGATGAGCGCTCTATCTGGACCCAGATCAAGAACATAGAGAAACTAGGTCCCTACAAGATCAAGTTCGATCTGACCGACGTCAATACCAACGTGGTGAATGACCTGGTGCTGGTGCCCATAGTCCCCGAGCACCAGTGGAAGTCGGTAAAAGACCCGGTCGCCTTCACCAACGACAAACCGGTCGGTACCGGTCCCTTCACCGAGGTGGACAACTTCTCCGCCCAGCTCTACACCCAGTGCCGCAACCCGCACTACTGGGATAACGCCAACCTCGCCATCGACTGCCTGCGCATGCCGCAGATGGCCACCAACGACCAGGTGCTGGCCGCCGTGATGAAGGGTGACGTTGACTGGTTCGGCTCCTTCGTACCGGACATAGAGCGCCTCTACGTTGGCAACGATCCGAAAAACAACAAGTACTGGTTCCCGGCCTCCGGCACAGTGGCGTTCAACGTCAACTTCCAGACCAAGAACCCGGGCAACCACGAAGCCTTCAACGACATCACTTTCCGCCGCGCCTTCTCCATGGCGATGGACCGTCAGGCCATGGTGGATATCGCCGGTTACGGCTACCCGACCGTCAACGAGTACCCCTCAGGGCTCGGCAAAGCCTTCGACTCCTGGAACAACCCGGAAGTCGACAAGAAGTACGGCAAATTCAACAAGTTCGACTTGGAAGGCGCCAAGGCCATGCTGAAAGAGGCGGGCTACAAGGACTGTGACGGCGACAAGTTCCTCGACACCCCGAGCTGCAAGAAGATCGAGTTCAAGGTGCTGGTACCGAACGGCTGGACCGACTGGGTCAATACCGCCCAGATCGGGGTCGAAGGCTTGCAGGCCCTGGGTCTGAACGCCAAAACCGCCACCCCGGAAGCCACCGTCTGGACCGAAAACCTGATCACCGGTGACTTCGACGTCGCCCTGCAGGGTTACTTTGCCGGTGCCAACCCGCACAAGTACTTCGAGACAGCCTTCCACTCCCGCAACATGGGTGAGCGTGGCAACCGCTTTGCGGCGCCCCGTTACAAGGACCCGGCCCTCGACCAGCTGATCGATGACTTCACCCAGACCGCCGATGCGGCCAAGCAGAAGGCCATCATGTTCGAGATCCAGGACAAGGTCGGTGCCAATCAGACCATCATCCCTGTGTTCAACAACCCGACCTGGTACGAATACAGCACCAAGCGCTTCAATGGCTGGTTCAGTGCCGACAACCCGGTCGCCAAGCCGCAGGTTCACCCGGACACCCCGGAACGTCTGCTGCACGTGTTGTCACTCAAGCCAAACAGCTAACCACCCCGGCCCCCTGCGGGGGGCCATTCTCCCCGCCATGTCTTCCATCCCCCTGATTGTTCGGGGTTGGGGGAGCTTTGCCCGGCGCGGGGCAGGCTTGCAGTAAAAGGGTTCACCATGGGATTTATACTGAGACGTTTCTCCTTCTATCTGGTCGCCTTTCTGGTGGCCGCCACCATCAACTTCCTGCTACCCAGAGCCATGCCGGGGGATCCTGTCTCCGTCATGTTTGCCCGGGCTGGCGCCATGATGGAACCCGCCGCGCTGGAGGCCCTCAAGGCCACCTTCGGTTTCGTGGACGGCCCCATCAGCACCCAATTTCTCACCTATGTGAAGAGTGTCTTCACCTGGGATCTCGGCACCTCGGTGCGCTACTACCCCCAACCCGTGGCCGACGTACTCGGACGTGCCATCGGCTGGACCCTGTTCCTGGTGGGTACCTCCACCATACTGAGCTTCTCCGTCGGATCCATCGTCGGCATCTTCGCCGCCTGGTATCGGGGAGGCGCCATGGACAGCATCCTCTCCCCGCTCACCCTGGTGATGCAGGCCATTCCGCCCGTGGTCATCTCCCTGCTCGCCCTCTTCCTGTTCGGGGTCAGTCTGGAGTGGTTGCCCATCGGCTATGCCTACAGCCCGGAGATAAAAGCCGATTTTGGCTGGGAGCACATCAAGAGCATCATGACCCACGCCATCATGCCGGTCGCCACCCTGGCCATGGTGCAGGTGGGGGGCTTCCTCATCACAATGCGCAACAACATGATTAACCTCTTGGGGGAGGATTACATCACCATGGCCAAGGCAAAGGGGCTCTCCAGCAACCGGGTCATTTTCAACTACGGTGCCCGCAACGCCATACTGCCGAGCGTGACGGCGCTCTCCATGGCGCTCGGTTTCGTCATCGGCGGCTCCCTCATCACAGAGGTGATCTTCAACTACCCTGGGCTGGGTCTGACTCTCTATCAGGGCATTCTGGCCCGCGACTACCCCCTCATTCAGGGGCAGCTGCTCATCATGACCATCACAATGCTCAGCTTCAACTTCCTGGCCGACGTGCTCTACGTCTTCCTGGATCCCCGTCTGCGTACAGGAGGCAAATAAGATGCGTATGCCGACTATTTTGAAAATCCTGCTGGGCAACAAGAAAGCCGCCTTCGGCCTCTTCATCGTGGTCAGCTTCGTGCTGATGGCACTGTTCGCCCCCCTGCTGGCCAGCAACGAGCCGACCAAGCGAGTCTCCCGTCCGCACCAGCCCCCCAGCGCCGAATACGTGATGGGCACCACCCGCATGGGCCACGATATCTGGTCCCAATTTGCCAACGGTGCCCGCATCTCCCTGATGGTGGGCTTCGGGGCCGGCATACTGGTGTGCGCCCTCGCCATCACGGTCGGCATCACGGCTGGCTACTTTGGCGGCGTGATCGACGAGTGCCTCACCTTCCTGATGAACGTGGTGCTGGTGATCCCCAACCTCCCCCTGCTACTGGTGCTCGCAAGCTTCATCGGGGAGGCGTCACCGACGGTGATCGCGCTCATCATAGGCTTTACCTCCTGGGCCTACGGCGCGCGCGTCATCCGGGCCCAGACCCTGGCCCTGCGGGAAAAAGAGTTCGTCATCGCCGCCGAAGTGCTGGGGGAGCCGGCCTGGCGCATCATTCTGGTGGAGATACTGCCGAACCTCATCTCCATCATAGGGGTGAGCTTCATCGGCTCCATCATCTACGCCATCGTCACCGAGGCGACCCTGGAGTTTCTGGGGCTCGGGGATCCGACCGTGGTCAGCTGGGGCATCATGCTCTACAACGCCCAGACCTCCAGTGCCATCCTGGTGGGTGCCTGGTGGGAGATCCTGGCCCCCTGCTTCGCCATCGCCACCCTGGGCGCAGGCCTGGCCCTGCTCAACTTCGCCATCGACGAGATAGCCAACCCTCAGCTGCGCTCCCACAAGGGTCTTCGCCGCTGGAAGCAGCTCGCCGTCCCCGTGGCATCACCACAGGAGAGGACAGCATGAACAAGCAACCCCTGCTGTCGGTACGCAACCTCTGCGTCGACTACATCACGGAGAGCGGCGACGTGCGCGCCGTCAACTCGGTCAGTTTTGACATAGCCCCGGGGGAGGTGTTCGGCCTCGCAGGCGAGTCCGGCTGCGGCAAGTCCACGGTCGCCTTCTCGGTGGCCCGGCTGCACAAGCCGCCCGCCTACATCAGCGGTGGCGAGATCCTGTTCAAGGGAGAGAACATTCTCCACTACAACGAGGAGCGGCTGCGCTCCTACCGCTGGCAACAGGTATCCGTGGTGTTCCAGTCCGCCATGAACGCCCTCAACCCGGTGCTGCGCATGGAGGAGCAGTTCTGCGACGTGCTGCTGGCCCACAATCCCGGCATGACCCGTTATGAGGCGATCAAGCGCGCCCAGGTGCTGCTGGAGATAGTCGACATCCATCCGAGCCGGCTCAAGGATTATCCGCACCAGTTCTCCGGCGGCATGCGCCAGCGGCTGGTGATCGCCATCGCCATGGCGCTCAACCCCGAGCTCTTGATCATGGATGAGCCGACCACGGCGCTCGATGTGGTGGTGCAGCGGGAGATACTGCAGAAGGTCTATGCCCTGAAAGAGCAGTTCAACTTCTCCATTCTGTTTATCACCCACGACCTCTCCTTGATGGTCGAATTCTGCGATCGCATCGGCATCATGTACGCCGGTGAGCTGATCGAGGTGGCGCCTTCCAAGGCGATCCTGACAGCTCCGCTGCACCCCTACACCAAAGGGCTCGGAAACTCGTTCCCGCCCCTGCACGGCCCGAAAACCGTGCTGGAAGGGATCCCCGGCACACCGCTCAACCTGCTGGAGGTGCCGGTCGGCTGCCGCTTCCAGGCCCGCTGTGGCAAGGTGCACGATCGCTGCCGCCAGGAGTACACCCGCTTGGTCGAGATCCGGCCGGGGCAACAAACCGCCTGCCACCTTTATGAAGCGCAGGATGAGCAACCGGATCCCGTTTTCTATCTGGACAAGGCCGCTGGCTGTTAAGGATGTCTGTCATGCAAATCGCCCAAACCGACGCGCCCATCATCGAAGTCCAGCACCTCTACAAGGACTTCCCCGTCAACTCCAATGCCATCAAGAGCGGCAAGATGCGGGCCCTCTCCGACATCACCTTCAACCTGCACCGGGGCCGCGCCCTTGCCGTGGTGGGGGAGTCGGGCTCCGGCAAGAGCACCATCGCCAAGATCATCGCCAAGATGTACAAGCTCTCCAGCGGCCGCATCCTCTATCGCGGACGGGATCTGGAGGAGTTCAACAAGGGCACGGCCCTGCTCGACTACCGCCAGAGCGTGCAGATGGTGTGGCAAGACCCGTTCGGTTCGCTCAACCCGACCCACACCATCTACCACCACATAGCCCGCCCCCTGCTGCTGCACAGCAAGGTGATCGACAAGAAAGATCTGCCCGAGATGGTCTATACCCTGCTGGAAAAAGTGGGACTGACCCCGGCCAAGGCCACGGCGGCCAAGTACCCGCACCAGCTCTCCGGCGGCCAGCGCCAGCGGGTCAACATAGCCCGCAACCTGGCGGTGGAGGCGGAGGTGGTGCTGGCGGACGAACCCACCTCCATGCTCGACGTCTCCATTCGCATCGGCATTCTCAACCTGATGGAGCAGATGAAAAACGAGCTGGGGGTCTCCATGCTCTACATCACCCACGACATCGCCACCGCACGCTATGTGGCGGAAGATCTGGCGGTGATGTACGTGGGTCATATGGTGGAGTGGGGCGAGGTGGACGAGATACTACACCACCCCCAACACCCCTACACCCAGCTGCTCATCTCGGCGGTGCCCGACCCCGAGAAGAGCATCCACGCCGCGCTGGAGGGGGGCCGCAAGGGGGAGATACCGCTCTGGACGCCGGACTCCTGTGGCTGCCCCTTCGCCGGGCGCTGCAACCAGGCGATGGCCCGCTGCAAGGATGAGCTGCCCCCCATCACCAAACTCGCCGACAACCACTTCGTGCGCTGCTATCTCTACGAGTGATGCTCGCCACTAACACGGCCGGACAAGCCAGTCCGGCCATGCCTCGATGCGGGGCCACCACGGCCCCGCTATGTGCCTCACCGCAATGGGGTGAACCACTGGAGCAATACCTTGATGGAACTCTTGATCAATCAGGTGGGTTACGAGTGCGACGGGCACAAGGTCGCCCTGCTGCAAACCTCCCCTGCCCATGATCTCGGCGGCTATGTCAGGCTGCAACGCTTAAGCGATGGCCAGACGCTGTTTGAAACCCAACTGCAAGCGGCCGGTGAAGTCCCTGGCTGGCAGGGCCGTGCCTACTGGCGCGCCGACTTCTCTGCATTCAAGGAGCCCGGCCACTACCGGCTGGAGGCGATCACGGCCCCCACAGGCGCAGCCGCCATGGAGCAGCGCATTGTCCGCTCAACCCGTTTTGCCATCGGCCAGGATCTGCTGGCCAGTCGCTGCCTCTCCGACGTCATCCACTACTTCAAGGGCCAGCGTGCCAGCGGCGCCTTCGATAGAGCCGATCGCAGCGCCCGCCTGTTTGGCACCGACCAGCACAAAGATGTGCACGGCGGCTGGTTCGACGCCAGTGGCGACATGAGCAAGTACTTGAGCCACCTCTCCTACGCCAACTACCTCAACCCCCAGCAGACCCCCATGGTGGTGTGGGCTCTGCTCAAGTGCCGGGAACTGCTGGCCCCGCGCCGCGACATAGACGGGGTGAACCTCTGCAAGCGGCTCAATGACGAGGCGCTGCACGGCGCCGATTTCCTCTGCCGGATGCAGGATGAGTCGGGCTTCTTCTTCATGACCCTGTTCGACAAGTGGAGCAAGGATCCCGCCCAGCGCGAGCTGTGCGCCTACGCCACCCAGCAGGGGATCAAATCCGCCAACTGGCAGGCCGGTTTCCGGCAAGGGGGCGGCATGGCCATCGCCGCCCTGGCCCGCGCCGCCCGCGACAGCGTCAGCGGCGACTTCGATGCCAGCCGCTACGCCGAGGCGGCCAGACGCGGCTACCAGCACCTGTGCGAGTACAACCTCGCCTATCTCGATGACGGGGTCGAAAACATCATCGACGACTACTGCGCCCTGCTGGCGGCGGTCGAGCTGACCAAGACCCTGGGCCATGAGTGGCTAAGAGAGGCGAGAGTGTGGGCCGGCAAGCTCTGTGCCCGCCAGCGCATCCATCCGGAGCTGGGTCACTATTGGTCAGCCAACGAGGATGGCTCGCGCCCCTACTACCACGCCGCCGAGGCAGGGTTGCCGGTGCTGGCGCTGCTGGAATATTTAGGCGTAGAGCCGGATCAGGGACGCAGGGCTCAGGTGCAAACCGTGGTGCAGCAGGCGCTGGCCGCCGAGCTGGCACTTTGCGCCCAAGCAGGCAACCCCTTCTCCCTCGCCCGCCAGTATGTAAAAGGGGTGGATGAAGCGCCTCGCGTCAGCTTCTTTATGCCCCACCACAACGAATCGGGTTACTGGTGGCAGGGGGAGAATGCCCGGCTGGCCTCCCTGGCCGCCATGGCCTTTGCCGCCGCCGAACAGCTCCCGCAGCAATCCGGGCAGCTGCTCGGCTTCGGCCAGCGCCAGCTCGACTGGATCCTGGGGCAGAACCCGTTCAACGTCTGCATGCTGGCGGGCCACGGCATCAACAACCCGGGCTACACAGCCGGTTATCCCAATGCCCTCGGCGGCATCTGCAACGGCATCACAGCAGGGTTCGATGACGAGGCGGATATCGCATTTATTCCTGAGCAGTACAAGGATCGGCTGGATCAGAACTGGCGCTGGGGGGAGCAGTGGATCCCGCACGCCGCCTGGTTTGCCCTGGCCATCACTTGGCAGAGCGTGCAGGGAGGTCGCCATGATTGAGAGCGGCTCGGACATCATTAGCACTGGGGGAGAGCAGTGGATCCTCCATACATTCCGCCTGGTTTGCCCTGGCCATCAGCTGGCAGAGCGCACCGGGAGGATAGCATGATTGAGTACTGGGTCGGCGTGGATGGCGGCGGCACCCACACCCGCGCCCGCATTCGGGACAAGGCGGGCAAGCTGCTGGGCGAGGGGCGCGCCGCCGGATCCAATCTGGAGCTCGGCATAGAGGTCGCCCACACCAACGTGCTGGCCGCCATCGAGCAGGCCAGAATTGAAGCCGGATTGGATGACGATTCACAGCAATGGATGGGGGTTGGTCTGGCACTGGCCTCCGCCGAGCTGGCGGAGTGCTATCACGCCATGCTCGAGATGCCCTTTCCCTTTGCCAGCGTCAGGCTCACCTCCGATGCCTTCGGTGCCTGCCTCGGTGCCTTTGGCGGCCAAGAGGGGGCCATCCTCATCGCCGGCACCGGCTCGGCCGGGCTCATCTATCGCAACGGTCAGCTGCACACCTGTTCCGGTCGCGGTTTTCCCATTTCGGATCTGGGCAGCGGTGCCTGGCTGGGGCTGCGCACTATCCAGCAATCCCTGCTCTGCCACGACGGCATCCTGCCCCCCAGTACGCTCGCCATCCGCTTGCTCGATCACTTCAAACGGGATCAGGCCGAAGTCGTGCGCTGGGCCGCCCGCGCCATTCCCGCCGACTACGGCCGCTTCGCCCCCTGGGTGTTCGATGCCGCCAGCGACGGCGACGAGCTCGCCTGCCAGCTGCTTGACGAGACCTGCGCCCAGCTGAATACCCTGCTGGAAGGGATGCAGCAGCTGGGAGCCAGCCAGATTGCCCTGCTCGGCGGCATCGGCATGCGCCTCGCTCCCCGGCTGGCGCACCTAAACCTGGTCAACCCCAAGGCCGATGCACTGGAGGGGGCCATACTGTTTGCCCAGTCGGAGTCGTTCCCATGTCTGCACTGCTGAGCCTTGTCCAATTTGATCTACCCGCCGGCGGGGACAGGATCCCCCTCTGCCCGCTCCGGGGAATACCCATGCCTGCACTTTGGATCCCTCCCCGGGTTGACCAGTACCACAAGGAGATGATCGCCCTGTTTGTTCCCTTAACTCCATCAGAGGAATTTTCATGTCTACACCCCTGATCCACACCCAGGTTGACCGACGCGATGGCGAGGACGTCTGGTTCCGCTTCAACCTGAGCCAGTTGCCGGCCGTCCCCTGGAAACTTCACTTCTGCCTGGCACGCCACATAGATCCCGCCTCCCTCGAAGGTGCCAGACTGGAGCGTCAGAGCGGCAGCTACAAGGTGCTGATCCCGGCCGAGGGGCAAAGCGAGCTGCGTTTTTGCTGTCGCAACACCCCCATCAAGCGATTGTCTGACATGCCGCAGGGCTTCTTCCTGAGCCTGCCCGAGGCGAACACGGGCCCCCAGCTGATGCCGGTCACCTTGGTGGAACAAGATCTGGGCCTGCCGCCAAGCGGGCCCGGCGCCCCGGATCTGCCCGAAGTCGAGCCCCTCGCCGGCATAGTGCCCCAGCCGGATCAGCTGGTGCTGCTGGAGGGCAACTTCCGGCTGGCGGAACGGGCTCATGTCAGCGGGCCCGGGTCGCTGACCGGCCTGCTGGCCCATTTCAACGAGCTGACAGGGCTGGCGCTGGAGCAGGATCATGATGCCGAGATCCGGCTGATCGAGGCCCCCCTGGCTGCCGAGGCCTATCGCCTTACCATCACGCCTGAGGGGGTGACCATAGCCGCGGCTGGCGAGGCTGGCTGGCGCCACGGCCTGACAAGCCTGGCCCAGTGGGCTCAGCAGCACGGGGAGAGCCTGCCCTGTATCGAGCTGGTCGATGCCCCCCGCTTCGGTTTTCGCGGCATCTTCCTCGACTGCGCCCGCCACTTTCACCCCGTCGCTAGCCTCAAGCGCCTGCTCAAGCTGATGAGCCTCTACAAGTTCAACCGCTTCCACTGGCATCTGACCGATGACGAGGGGTGGCGGCTCGAGATCAAGGCTTTCCCGCAGCTGACAGAGATCGCCGCCTGGCGCGGCCACGATCTGCCTGTGGGGCCCCAGCTCAGTGGCGGCCCCGAGCCCTATGGCGGCTACT
Source organism: Aeromonas sp. TS_SC_11 (assembly GCF_057318915.1). NCBI lineage: Bacteria > Pseudomonadati > Pseudomonadota > Gammaproteobacteria > Aeromonadales > Aeromonadaceae > Aeromonas > Aeromonas sp. TS_SC_11. The sequence goes on along the minus strand of NZ_CM170470.1, from coordinate 2,374,674 downwards.
ATACCCAAAGCGAGGTACGCAAGCTGGTGGCTTATGCCAGCGGGCTCGGCATTACCGTCATCCCCGAGATCGACATCCCGGGCCACTGCCACGCCGCCATCAAGGCGCTGCCCGGGCTACTGATCGAGGAAGCGGATCGCTCCCGCTACCTGTCGGTGCAATATTTCGACGACAACGTGCTCAACCCGGCCCTGCCCGGCACCTATCAGTTCCTGGAGGCGGTAATTGACGAGGTGTGCGAGCTGTTCCCTGGCCCCTTGGTACACATGGGGGGGGACGAGGTACCGACCGGCGTATGGACCGACAGCCCGGCCTGCCAGCAGTTGATGCAACGGCAGGGATATCAGGATTGCCGCGAGCTGCAGGGCCACCTGCTGCGCCACTGCCAACAGTATCTGGCCAGCAAGGGCAAGCAGATGCTGGGTTGGGAGGAGATATTGCACGGCGACAAGGTAAGCCGGGATGCCACCATCTTCGCCTGGACCAGCTTCCAGGCAGGGCTGGATGCCGCGGCTGCGGGCTATCCCGTTGTGATGGCACCGGCCCAGCACCTCTATCTGGATCTGGCCTGGAGCCAGGATCCCCGCGAACCCGGCCTCTACTGGGCGGGCACCCTCAATCTGGAGCAGGTATATCGATGTGATCCTGCCCCGGCCGATTTCCATGCCAACGATAACATCCTGGGGGTGCTGAGCCCCTTATGGTCGGAACTGGTGACCTCTCGTGACCGTCTCGACTATATGTTGTTCCCGCGCATGCTGGCCACCGCCGAGGTGGCCTGGAGCGACGCCACCCGCAAGGCGTGGGATCACTTCGCCGCCCGCCTGCCGGGCCAGCTGCAGATCCTCGACCAGCTACAGGTGCGTTATCGGGTACCACAGAGGTAGTGTTATCTTTCTGTCTGGCGACCTTTGGGTCGCCTTTTTTTACCATCCACCAACAAAAAACCAACTTTCCCCTACCATTCATCCGCCATTGTTGGCAAAATTCAGCCCCCTATGAAGCCGACTCGGCGCGCCCTGGCAATCACCTGCAACCACGCCCGGATCTGCCACAATAACAACGACAAAACTATCAACAAGAACATCGGAGCGTATTCCTATGGCTCGCAGAGACGTCCATACCCTGGACAGCGAAGTGGAGTTTCCTGCCGACGAACAACTCGTTTCCACCACCGACCTGCGCGGGGTGATCACCTACGCCAACCCCGCCTTCTGCCGCATTGCCGGCTACCCCGTTGAAGAGCTGGTCGGTCACAACCACAACCTGGTGCGCCACCCCGACATGCCCAAGGCCGCCTTTGCCGATCTGTGGGCCCGCCTCAAGGAGGGCAAGCCCTGGCGCGGCATGGTGAAGAACCGCTGCAAGGATGGCCGTTACTACTGGGTCGACGCCTATGTGACCCCCATCTACGAGGGGGGCAGGATCAGCGGTTACCAGTCAGTGCGCTGCAAACCGGAACCCCAGCTCAAGCGCGTCGCCAGCCAGACCTATCAGGCCCTGCTCAAGGCTGAGCGGGGCTCGGCCAGCAGCCTTCCCTCCCTCAGCCGCATGCGCCTGCCGGTGCTGGGCTTGCTGTTGCTCGGCCTGCTCGGCTGGGCCTTTCTCAGCAAGGGCGCCATGACAGCCCTGCTGATGCTGCTGCCCCTGCTGCTCATCGGTGGCGCCTACTGGCGGGAAATATTCTCCCTGCCCCTCTACCTGCAGCAGCTCGGCCGGGAGTATGACAGCCTGACCCGGCTGGTTTATTCGGGTGACGGCCCGGGCGCCATCGCCGATTTTCACATCAAGATGCTGCAGGCCCGCATCCGTACCGTGCTGGGCCGGATCAACGATGCGACCCATCCCCTGCAGACCCTGGCCACCAACCTGAAACAGGCATCCCATCAGGCCTGTCTCGACATCAACGAGCAGGATGCACAGACCCAGCAGATGGCTGCCGCCATGACCCAGATGGCCAGCACGGCTCATGAGATTGCCCACAACATTCAGGACTCCAACGGTCAGGTCAACGAGGCACGCAGCCGCTGCGAGCACACCAACAAACAGCTGAGCCAGACCGAACAACGCATCGAGCAGCTCGCCAAACAGGCTGAACTGGCGTTCAACTCTGCGGTAGAACTTGCCAGCGAGTCGGAGCGGATCGGCAGCGTCATGGGCGAAATCCAGGGTATAGCCGATCAGACCAACCTGCTGGCCCTCAACGCCGCCATAGAGGCGGCGCGGGCCGGTGAGCAGGGCCGCGGCTTTGCGGTGGTGGCTGACGAGGTGCGTACCCTGTCGACCCGCACCCACAAGGCGACCGAACAGATCCAGGGCAGCATACAGCAGATCCAGCACACACTGGGACGCTGGAAGGGGATGATGCAGGAGAACCTGCAACAGACCCGCGAGTGCGCCGAAATGACCCGCCAGGGCGCCAGCAGCCTGCACTCGGTGCTGGAAGAGATAGAGCTGGTCACGGAACACTCCACCCAGATCGCCGCCGCCGCCGAGCAGCAACAGGCGGTGGTGGAGGAGATCAGCCGCAGCATCAACCAGATATCCCAGTACTCCCAGGCCAATAGCCAGAAGATGCAGGAAGTCGACGACTCGAGTCAGGAGCTGCTGGAGCGCGCCAGGCAGCTCAAGGGGCTCAGTCAGACCTTTGGTTGACACAGGTTGCCACCCCCACGACAGAAGCGCCACAATGGCGCTTCTGTCGTTTCTGGAGAGTCATGACCCATGAGAATGGAGCCAGCCCCTGCCCCCCTGAACAAGGTCGCCCGCATCGAGACGATCCTCGCCCTGATCCCGCCCGGCAAGGTGGTCAGCTATGGTCAGGTGGCCGATCTGGCTGGGCTGCCCGGTCGAGCCCGGCTGGTGGGCAAGGTGCTGCGGGAAACGGACAAGGTGCTGCCCTGGCATCGCGTGCTGGGCGCAGGCGGCACCATTTCACTGCCAAAAGGGTCGACAGGCTTTATGGAACAGACGGGGCGATTGCAGCAGGAGGGGGTGCCTGTGATAGGCGGGAGGGTAAAGATGCGGGAGTGGCAATGGCAGCCCGACCTCGCCGAGCTGCTATTCCTCATTCCTTTTTAAAGCGCTGCTATTTTTTGTTAAACCAGAGCGCTGCGGTTTCTCATGATGTTCTGTTGAGTCACAGCGCGGCTATCTGTCTTGGTTTCCTTTCGAATCAAAGAGCTGTCATGCCTCCTTGTTCCCTTTCAAGTCACAGTGTGAGGGGAGCCAGGATCTCGTCGCTGCGCACCTGCACGGGTATGGTTTCATACTCCCGTTGCAGCAACACCAGCAGACTCTGCCTGTCCACTTCCAGCACATAGGCAGTCCCTTCCCGGGTCAAACAGGTCATTCCCGGCCGGATCTCGTTAATCTCCATCACAACCTCCGTGTACAGCGCTGCCATCCTTGCAGCCGTTTCAGTATACCGTCATCTCCCAACAAAAAGGCCCCTGCAAGGGGCCTCTTTCATCATAGTGTGAACTGCGCGCCATCACGCCTTCTTCGACTTGGCCTGGCTCTCCTGCCACTTGCCGTTGTCGTAGTGCGCCGTCCAGCCCGTCGCCTTGCCGTTGACCTCCGTCATCACGTACTGCTCCTTGGTCTTGCGACTGAAGCGAACGATGGAGGCGTTACCGTCAGGATCTGACGCCGGAGCGTCAGCCAGGTACTGGTGCTTGGGCGAGAGGCGATCCTTGAAGCGCTTGAGCTCTTCCACCAGAGGTGCACGGGTCTCGCGGGATTTCGGGAAGTTGCTGGCGGCCAGGAACAGGCCCGCCGCCCCGTCACGCAGCACGAAGTATGCATCGGACTGGGTGCACTTGAGCTCGGGCAGCGGTACAGGATCTTCCTTCGGCGGCGCTATGTCGCCGTTTTTCAGGATCTTGCGGGTGTTCTTGCAAGTCTCGTTGGTACAGCCCATGTACTTGCCGAAACGGCCGTTCTTGAGCTGCATCTCGGAGCCGCAGCGATCGCACTCTATGCTGGGGCCTTCATAACCCTTGAGCTTGAACTGGCCCTTCTCGATTTCGTAACCGTCACAATCCGGGTTGCGACCACAGACGTGCAGCTTGCGGCTGTCGTCGATGATGTATGCGTCCATGGCGGTGCCACAGATGCCGCAGCGGTGCTTGGCACGCAGCGCCTCGGTTTCGGCCTCTTCACCGTCGGTGGCGGAGACAAATTCGTCGGCGGAGACCAGGTTGATGGTCTTCTTGCAGCGCTCTTTCGGCGGCAGGGCGTAACCGGAGCAACCGAGGAAGACGCCGGTGGTGGCGGTACGAATGCCCATCTTGCGGCCGCAATCCGGGCAGTCGATGTCGGTCAGCACCATCTGGTTGGCACGCATGCCACCCTCTTCCGCATCCCGATCCGCTTTTGCCAGCTCCTGAGTAAACTCTTCGTAGAAGGCGTCCAGCACCTTCTTCCACTCCAGGCTGCCTTCGGCGATGCCATCGAGCTTGTCTTCCATCTTGGCGGTGAACTCGTAGTTCATCAGCTCGACGAAGTTCTCCACCAGACGGTCGGTGACGATTTCACCCATCTTCTCGGCGAAGAAACGGCGGCTCTCGACCCGCACATAACCGCGATCCACGATAGTGGAGATGATGGAGGCGTAGGTAGACGGACGGCCAATGCCGCGCTTTTCCAGCTCGCGCACCAGGGCCGCTTCGGTGAAGCGCGCGGGCGGCTTGGTGAAGTGCTGGCGCGGATCCAGCTTGATCAGTTTGAGCACCTCGCCCACTGTCACCGCAGGTAGCTGGCTGTCTTCGCCCTTGCGCCCCATGGGCGGCAGCGCCTTGGTCCAACCGGCGAAACGCAGGGTACGACCACGGGCCTTGAGCTCGAACTCACCGGCCTTGACGGTCAGGGTGGAGGAGTCGTACTGGGCCGGTGTCATCTGGCAGGCCACGAACTGGCGCCATATGAGATCATAAAGCCGCATTGCATCCGGCTCCATGCCTTCCAGCATCTCGGCAGTCACCAGCACGCTGGAGGGACGGATCGCCTCGTGAGCCTCCTGGGCGCCAGCCTTGGAGCCATAGAGGTTCGGCTCGGCCGGCAGATAGGCTGCGCCATACTGCTCACCGATATATTCACGCAGCGCCTCGACCGCCTCTTTGCTGAGGTTGGTGGAGTCGGTACGCATATAGGTGATGTAACCCGCTTCATACAGACGCTGGGCCATCATCATGGTCTTCTTCACCCCGAAGCTCAGACGGGTCGATGCCGCCTGCTGCAGGGTGGAAGTAATGAAGGGGGCTGACGGCTTGGAGCCGGTCGGCTTGTCTTCCCGGTTCACCACCTTGTAGTCGACCCCTTCCAGGGCGGCTACGGCAGCGAAAGTCTCGGCCTGGGTGACCGGCTTGAAATCGGCGCCGTTGCGGCTGACCACTTCCATGCGCAGATCGGCCTTGTCACCGGTCAGCAGATCGGCGTTGAGATCCCAGAACTCGACCGGTACGAACGCCTTGATCTCGCGCTCTTTATCGACGATGAGACGCACGGCAACGGACTGCACCCGGCCGGCAGAGAGGCCACGGGCCAGCTTCTTCCATAGCAGGGGGGAAACCATGTAGCCCACAACGCGGTCGAGGAAACGACGGGCCTGCTGGGCATTGACGCGGTGGATGTTCAGCTCGGATGGCTGGGCAAACGCCTCCTGAATCGCAGTCTTGGTGATCTCGTTGAACACCACCCGCTTGTAGCGGCTGTCGTCACCACCGATGATCTCGCGCAAGTGCCAGGCGATGGCTTCTCCCTCTCTATCCAAGTCGGTTGCGAGATAGATGGTGTCAGCCTTGGCGGCCAGACTTTGCAACTCACTGACCACTTTCTCTTTGCCGGGCAAAATCTGGTAGTTGGCCTGCCAGCCTGCGGTCGGATTGATCCCCATCCGTGAGAACAGGGCATTGCGATCCTTGGCAGCCTTCTCTGATTCGCTCAGCTTGATACCGCGAATGACAGGTTTTTTGGGCTCGTTGCTGGCGCTGCCACTGGTGGGCAGATCGCGAACATGACCGACGCTGGATTTCACCACGTAGTCTTTGCCCAAATATTTATTGATGGTCTTGGCCTTGGCCGGAGACTCCACTATGACCAGTGATTTGCCCATGCTGTAACTATTATCCTCATTGCACCCGACGGGGTTGGTGTGCGGTTTTGTGGGGCTGTATAAGAGATTTGACGCGAAAAAGCAATCTTGTGAGCAAATTAGCTCACCAGCCCGAACCACCTGACCTCTTTATTTATTAATGCGAAGCCGAGCCTTGGGAAGCAACCGCTTTTTTATTTTTATGCCATATCCACCCCTTTTTTATATTTGAAACGACATAACAAACCGCTCTTGCAACATAACAAACCACTTTAGTTATCAGCTTGTTACAAAAGACAAAATCTCTTTATAATGGCTACATCCCGCAGCTTTGTGCGCGGAAGGAACCGCTACCCATATAAAAATCGAAAGGATGTACTAAATGAAGCACTTCGAGGTCAATTTCGACGGCCTGGTCGGCCCGACCCACAACTATGCGGGCTTGTCCTACGGCAACGTTGCCTCCCAGAGCAATGCCAAGGAAGCGTCCAATCCCAAGGAGGCAGCCAAGCAGGGGCTGCGCAAGATGAAGGCGCTGACCGAGCTTGGCATGACCCAGGGGGTGCTGGCACCGCAGGAGCGGCCGGATCTGGCTACCCTGCGCCGTCTAGGCTTCACCGGCAATGATGCAAGCGTGCTGGCCCAGGCCGCCAGACAGGCACCTGCCGTGCTGGCCGCCTGTTATTCGGCCTCCAGCATGTGGACTGCCAACGCCGCCACCGTCTCCCCGAGTGCCGATACCCAGGATGGCCGCATTCACTTCACCCCCGCCAACCTGACCAACAAGTTCCACCGCTCCCTCGAACCCGAGGTGACGGGCCGCATACTGCGCGCCGTGTTCAACAACGACCGTCACTTCCATCACCACCAGCACCTGCCGGAAAACGACCACTTTGGTGACGAGGGCGCCGCCAACCACACCCGACTGTGTCGTGCCTACGGCGAATCCGGGGTCGAGTTGTTCGTCTATGGCCGCAGCGCGTTTGATGTCTCCCAGCCCGCCCCCAAGCGCTATCCGGCCCGCCAGACCCTGGAAGCCAGCCAGGCCATCGCCCGTCTGCACGGGTTGAGTGAAGAGAGTGCCGTCTTCATCCAGCAGAATCCGGACGTGATCGATCAAGGGGTGTTTCACAACGACGTGATAGCGGTAGGCAACCAGAACGTGCTCTTCTTCCACCAGCAGGCGTTTCTCAATACCGAGTCGGCGCTGGTCGAGGTGCGCAACAAGTTCGGCGAAGGCGAGCTGCACTTTATCGAGGTACCGACTGCCGAGGTGTCGGTACAAGATGCGGTGAAATCCTATCTGTTCAATACCCAGATCCTGACCCTGCCGTCCGGTGAGATGGCGATCATCGCCCCCACAGAGTGTCGTGACAATCCGGCGGTATCGGCCTACCTCGGCAAGCTCATCGCCCAGGGCACCCCCATCAAGCAGATACACTACATGGACGTGAAGCAGAGCATGCGCAACGGCGGTGGCCCCGCCTGTCTGCGGCTGCGGGTCGCCATGAACGATCAGGAGCTGGCGGCGGTCAATCCGGCCTGCCTCATCAACGACAGCCAGTTTGCCCGCCTCGACAACTGGGTGGATCGCCACTACCGCGACAGTCTGGCGCTGGATGATCTGCGCGACCCGGCACTGGTACAGGAGTCCCGTACCGCACTGGACGAGCTGACCCAGATCCTCAAACTCGGCTCCGTCTACCCCTTCCAGCGCTGAGTCGCTGGATAGCAAAAGCCGGGCAAGTGCCCGGCTTTTTATTGCCCTTTGAACGGCTTCCTAGAACCTGTTTTCGAACTGTCGCGAGAGGTCGTCAGCAAGGTGAAGAGCAGCGCAGGAACCGGAGCGTATAAACATACGTGAGGATTCCGAGCAGCACATGAGCCTTGATCACGACCTCGCAGTAAGATCGGAACAGGTTCTCAGCGCCAGGGGCTCTGCTGCCACAGGCGACCCAAGCTCGATTCCAGCGCCAGGGCCGCCTGCTGGCCCAGCTTCTGGGTCAGGCTCTTTGGCTTGCGATAGCTGATGCCGACCACCTTGTGGTGGCTGGCTTGGGCCAGCAGGTAGTCGTCGCTGGTGCAGAGGGTATCCACCAGCCCCAGCCCCTTGGCCTGGCTCGCCAGCCAGTGTTCCCCCGTGGTGACACTGTCTATGTCGAGGTGGGGTCTGTGCTCGGCCACGAACGCCTTGAACCGCTCGTGGATGGCGCCCAGCTCCTCACGAAACTTTTCCCGCCCCAGATCGTCGTTCTCACCGAACATGGTGATGGTGCGCTTGTACTGGCCAGCGGTGTGCATCTCGAATTCGATGTCGTGCTTTTTCAAGAACTTGTTGAAGTTCGGCAACTGGGCAATCACACCGATGGAGCCGACGATGGCAAAGGGCGCAGCCAGGATCTGATCTGCCACGCAGGCCATCATGTAGCCGCCGCTCGCCGCCACCTTGTCGATGGCTACGGTGAGCTTGATGCCCTTGTCCCGCAGTCGCTGCAGCTGGGAAGCTGCCAGGCCATAGCCATGGACCACACCGCCGCCGGACTCAAGACGCAGCAACACCTCGTCACCAGACTGGGCGACCCCTATCACGGCGCTCACCTCTTCTCGCAGGGAAGCCACCTCTTTGGCATCCATGCTGCCGTTGAAATCGAGCACAAACAGGCGACTGCGTTCGTCTTCCGTCTTGGCACGGGCCTTGTGTTCGGCCTTGCGCGTTTTCTCCAGCAGCTTGCGCTCGGTCTTGCCGGCCAGCGCCGCCTGCAATTGATAACGCCCCTGCTCCAGCTCGCTGGAGAGATCAGTCACCACCAGCTCCCCCTTGCGGGATTTCGGCTGACGGCTGCTGATCACCATCAGGATGACGGCAGCTATGGCCAGCAGTAAGGTGAGGGTCTTGGCCAGGAACAGCCCATATTCGGTCAAAAATGCCACTTGATGCTCCGCTCAGTGTTCGAGTTTTTCACATTCTAGGGAGTTTGCAGGGCTCGCGCAAAAACTCTGCGACAGTGGCTCAAAAAACAGACTCGACAATCACAACCCCTCTATTTTCTTCACATTTTTGCCGTCTCATACTGGTCAAATGCCGTGCGGGATCAGTACACTTGCCCCTCTATATGCCGCGCGCATCTGCCACGAATTTGTTAACAGGAGTTGTCATGCTCGATTATCAGGCACCCCGGGATCTGCTCAAGGACAAGGTCATTCTGGTCACAGGTGCCGGTGACGGCATAGGCCGCGAAGCGGCGATCACCTATGCAGCCCACGGCGCGACCGTGATCCTGCTCGGCCGCACCAGTGCCAAACTCGAGGCTGTTTATGACCAGATTGAGGCCGCCGGTTATCCCCTTCCCGCCATAGTGCCGGTGGACCTGAAAGGAGCAACCGCCGCCCACTACCGCGGCATGGCCGAGACCTTCGCCCAGCAGTTTGGTCGCCTCGACGGCGTACTGTTCAACGCGGGCCTGCTCGGCACCCTTTCTCCCTTCGAACATATTCAGGAGAAAGAGTGGGACGAGGTGATGCAGGTCAACGTGAAATCCGAATTTCTGCTGACCCAGGCGCTACTGCCGCTGATCCGCCAGACCGCCAAGGAGCATGGTGAGGCCTCCATTGTCTACACCTCCTCCAGCGTGGGGCGCAAAGGCCGCGCCTACTGGGGCACCTACGCCATCTCCAAGTTCGCCATCGAAGGCATGATGGAAGTGCTGGCCGACGAACTGGAAAACACGGCTGTGCGAGTCAACACCCTCAACCCGGGCGGTACCCGCACCAAGATGCGCGCCAGCGCCTTCCCGGCGGAAGATCCCCAGCAGCTCAAGACGCCGGCCGACCTGATGCCGCTCTATCTCTACCTGATGGGACAGGACAGCCGTGGCAAAACCGGTCAGACCTTTGTGGCCCAGCCCAAATAAATCAACAAAATAACCGGAACCCTGCACCGCATGGGGTTAAATTCAATAGGGTGTCGTCGGCACCCTGTCGAAGGCCTTTATCAGATCCGATCCCTTATCAGGTTGAGATATGTTTCGTCCCAAGAGCACGTTTGAGCAATGGCGGATCTTTCAGGCCGTGGTGGACTGCGGCGGTTATGCCCAGGCCGCCGAGGCGCTGAACAAGAGCCAATCCTCTCTCAATCATGCGGTGGCCAAGCTGCAGCAGAGTCTGGGAGTCCCCCTGCTGGAAGTGAGGGGGCGCAAGGCGGTATTGACGCCGGCAGGGGAGATCTTCCTCAAGCGGGCCCGTCAGCTCAGCCAGCAGGTGGAAGAGCTGGAAAACCTGGCCAACAACCTGGAGCGGCAATGGGAGCCGCAGATCAATCTCTATGTTTCCGTGCTGCAACCGCGGGAGCGTCTCTATCGGGCACTGGCCAACTTCTATCCCCGCAGCCGGGGCTGCCGCGTCAATCTGCACGAACGCATTCACTGCCACTTCAATGCATTGCAGGTAGGGGATCTCATGCTGTCCGAACACCTGCCCCAGGATCGCACCGGCCTGCCGCTGGACGAAGTGTGCCTGCTGCCGCTCTGCTCGGCCGAACATCCCCTCGCTGCCCTGACGGGAGCCGTCTCAACCGAGGAGCTCGCCAGCCACAACCAGATAAGCTTGCATCCCCCCATCCACCGCTCGGTGGACTGGAACGATGCGGACGACACCGGCTGGAAGGCGACCCACTATCACGAAGCCATCGCCATGCTCAAACTCGGCCTTGGCTATGCCTGGTTGCCCCGCCATCTGGTGCAGGAGGAGCTCGGCAGCGGCGCCCTGGTGCCACTGGATCTGGAGAGCGGCAACGAGCGCCATCTCTATACCTATCTGCTCACCCCGTCAGCCGATACCCTGGGCCCTGCCACCGAACTGCTGCTGCGCTGTCTGCGCAACGAATATCAGACCGATAACGACAAGTAACCTCGGTCAGCGACAGCGATACTGCTATCTCAGCTCACGCCATCAACGGCCGATACCCTGGGTCCGGCCACCGAACTGCTGCTGCGCTGTCTGCACAACGAATATCAGACCGATAACGACAAATAAGCCCAAGCCGTCAGGCTGCCTGCGTCACCCATAGCCAACCGGTCACAGACCCGCCTTACACATTGGGTACCCGCCAGCAGGCGGCCAGTGCCGCCATCGCCAGTGCGGTCGCCACCATGAAGACACCATGAAAGCTCCAGATCTCGGCCACGGTTCCCGCTATGGCCCCCGCCATGATGGAACCGGTGCGGATGCTGTTGGCAAACAGGGTAGTCGCCACCCCGGCGCGCCCCGGCATCAGATCCTGGAAGTAGGACATGCCGATCCCCGCGACTATACCGATGAAGATGGCGTTGAGCAGTTGCAGCGCTATGAGGGCAGGCTGGCTCGACAGGGTGACCAGCCCCACGTAGAAAAACACCCCGGCCAGCACAGCCACCAGCATCATGGGACGCTTGCCAAAGCGCTGGGTGTAGTAGCCTGCCAGCAACATGAAGGGGATTTCCAGGGCCGCAGCCGTGCCCATCAGCACACCCGCCAGTTTCTCCTCCAGCCCCAGCTCGCGGGTGATATAGAGCGGCATGTTGATGAGATACATGCTGTTGCAGGTCCACATCAGGGTGGAGGCGATAAACAGTGCCCGCACCGACGGGTCCCGCCAGCTGCTGACCCGTTCCACCTCGTTATTTTGCGTGGGCAACGGCAGGGAGGGCAGCCAGCGCCACACCACCAGCGCGCAGACAAGGTAGGCAAGGGCGGAGGCGAGATACATCACCTCGAAGCCATAGCCGATGGCCAGCGCGAAGGCGATGGGGGGACCAATCACCCAGGCCAGGGAAAACTGGGCCCGCAGCACTGAGCTGAACATATCCGCCCGCTTGTTGCGGCTGTCGGCATATTCACGGGCCAGGGCAAACAGCTGGGGGCTGGCAGTGGCCGCCAGACTGGCCAGCACAACCCCCAGGCTCACCAGCAGCCAGTAGTTGCGATTCCAGGCGAACAGCAGGGAGAGCACCACACCCGCGAAGCAGCAGCGCAGGATCAGCTGCTTGCGATCCCCCTTGCTGTCGGAGCGATGGCCGAGCCACTGGCTGATGAGGATGCCGACCACAGCGTTGACGGTGTAAAAGAGCCCAACCAGCAAGGGGCGCACCTGCACCTCTTCGGCCAGAAACAGGCTCAAGGTCGGTACCTGGAGCGCGACTGCAACCCCGGTCATAAAGGTCACGGCCAGAAAAGAGAGGGAGACGGGATCACGCCTCTGCAGGGCTGTGGTCAGCAAGCTCATAGGATTACCACTGGATTGGGGGATAAAAACTGGCCAAAATTCGGCAAGTGCATGAAATAGCGCCGCTTATTTTATGTCATTATCAAGAGTTACCTCAAGGCTTGCGACCCCGCGCCCGACCCCGTACATTGAAAGCCCACTGGCCAGTATAAGGATTTCACATGTTTGATTTTGACCGGGAAATAGATCGTCGCGACACCATGAGCCTGAAATGGGACAAGTACAAAGGCGAGGACGTGCTGCCAATGTGGGTTGCCGACACCGACTTTGTCTCGCCGCCCGCCGTCGTCGAGGCCCTCACCAAACGGGTCGCCCACGGTATCTTCGGTTACTCGCGCCCCTCTGCCCGGCTGATCGAACTCATCATGGCGCGTCTGGCAAGCCGCTACGGCTGGACCATACAGCCAGAGTGGCTCATCTTCCTGCCCGGCGTGGTACCGGGTCTGAACCTGGCGTGCAAAGCCTGGAGCCAGCAAGGCCGCGGCATCATCACCCCCAAGCCGGTTTACTACCCCTTCCTGCAAGCCCCCGGTTTCAACGACCGTCCCCTGCTCACAGTCCCCATGGTGGAAGAGGCGGGTCGCTGGGTGCTGGATCTGGAAGCGCTGGAACGTCAGGCCCCGTTTGGTGATCTGCTGCTGCTGTGCAACCCGCACAACCCGGGTGGGACAGTGTTTACCCGCGAGGAGCTCGAAGCCATCGATGCCATCGCCGAGCGCCACAATCTGGTGGTCTGCTCGGACGAGATCCATTGCGATCTGCTGCTGGACAAAAATGCCCGTCACATACCCTATGGCGCCGTCAGCCCGGAAGCCGCCGATCGCTGCGCCGTCATGATGGCACCGAGCAAGACCTTCAATATTGCGGGTCTGTGCTGCGCCTTCGCCGTGGTGCCCAACCCCCGCCTGCGCCTCAAGCTGCAACAGGCAATGCGCGGCATCAGCGCCGACGTCAACCTGCTGGGCTTTGTCGCGGCCGAAGCGGCCTATGAAGGGGGCGACCCCTGGCTTGCCGAACAGCTCGACTATCTGGCTGCCAATCTGGCGCTGATCGAGCAGGCGGTCGCCCGCTGGCCTGGCGTCACGCTGGCACGCCATCAGGCGACCTACCTCGCCTGGATCGATGTCAGTGCGCTCGGGCTCGACGATCCCATCGCCTTCTTCGAACAGGCGGGAGTGGGACTCTCCCCCGGCGCCCAGTTCGGCAATGGCCAATTCGTGCGGCTCAACTTCGGTTGCACCAGAGCACGGCTGACCGAAGCACTGGCTCGGATGGAGAAAGCGATCCAGACTCGCATCTGACGGCAATAGCGTATATTTTTGCAGCTGCATGTCGGCGGCAACCAACTACGCTTGAGCGCAGTCGTTGCGGGCCACAATGGTTGACTCCATTGTGACCCGCCGCTGAATAGACAACATGAGACGTCATACGGGATGGGCCAGGCCCATCCCTTTTATCAGCCATTTATCCGGTTCACTATGTACCCAAGCCCCTTGCACCACCTGCCTGCCCTGCTACGAATCACCCTGCCCTGGCTGGCTGCTGCCCTGACACTGCCCCTGCACGCCACCACGCCCACCCATCTCACCATTGGCACAGGGGCGCTCAACGGCGTCTACTATCCGACCGGAGGCGCCATCTGCCGCTTGCTGAACGAAGAGAGCGCCAGCAAGGGGCTGCACTGTGCCGTGCAGAGCACCTCAGGTTCGCTGGCCAACTTGAAGGATCTGGGCCAGGGCAAAATCCAGCTGGCACTGGTACAGTCGGATGTGGTTCATCATGCCGCCAAAGGCACGGGCCCCTTCGTTGGCCAGCCGCCCAACGACCGGCTTCGCAGCCTGTTCAGGCTCCATCAGGAGTCGCTGACCCTGCTTGCCAGCGCCACCAGCAGCATCACTACCCTGGCTGACATCGAAGGCAAGCGGGTCGATCTGGGCAACCCGGGCTCGGGGGAGCGCGTCACCAGCCAGGCTCTGCTCGATGCCATGGGTTGGCAGGCAAGCAGCTTTGCCCCCGTCATCCCGGCCGCAGTCAACAGTCGGCTGGAAGGACTCTGCGATGGCACTCTGGACGCCGCTTTCGTGGTGGCGGGCCACCCCAATCAGGGCATAGGGGACCTGACCGGTCGCTGCAAGGCGCGTATCATCCCTATCGAAGGGGAACAGATCGACCGCCTGCTCAAGCACCACCCTTACTATCAACACAGCCGGATCGGTGCCAACCTCTATCCCGGACAGCCCACCAGCGTCAGTACCTTCGCCGTTACCGCCGAGTTGATCGCACTGGACAGCCTGCCCGAAGCCGAGGTGCGCACAGTGCGAGATGTGCTGACCGCGCGGCTCAAGCAATTTACCCGATTGCACCCGGCACTGACGCCCCTCACCCAGGACTCCATGCTGGCCGCGGCAGACGTACCGCGCCATCCGGGCATGGAAGACGCTGCTCTGCCACTGCCGTCACTGACACCTGAATCCCTCACTGCCTCTGCGACAGAAGTGTCGGCGGCAACCCCCGCAATGGAAGCGGCCTCGGCTGCGCACGCCAGCAGCGAGGTGACAGTTCCCCCGGCGGGCACATCCGCCCCGGTGGCAACCCAGCCCGTCGCGGTACCGCCCGCCTCGGCGGCAGTCTCTCCTGCAGCGGTTGCCACTGGGGAGACAAGCGACACAAAAGGGGGCTCGCCAAGCGCGACCGGTGCAACGACTGACGCGAGTCAGCCCTTGCCCGCCGCGCCCTCGGCGAGCATCCCCACCCAGTGATCCCGGGGATACCCAAGGCAAAGAAGCCACCCATTCGGGTGGCCTCTTTTTTTGTATCGTTTTATATCCCTTGGCCCGGCACACACAGCGGGAATGAAGGCGATAGATATACCGTTTATTTCAGCCGTCAAACCTTGCCTGTTATCGGTTGTGATCGCGGCCGGACAAGTGACAACTCCCCCCGGCTTATCCGAAACCGGCTCAGCGCTCAGCCGTGGGCTGCGATGGATGATAGGCATCCGGCCTTTGTATCTCCTCCTCCACCCAGTGCAGCAGCTGCTTGATGGCCCGTGACAACACCTGATTCTGACGCACCACGTATCCTAAGCTGGTGCCGGGAAAGTCGGTCAATCTGGTCACGGGGGCGGTGAGCTTGAGGCGCGGATGGAGCGAGAAGTCCGGCACTATGGCCACTCCGAATCCCGCCTCGGCCCAGTCGAGCTGGGCATCCACGCTGCCCACTTCCATGATGCGACAAGTAGGCAAACCGAGCAGAGGCAAGGAAGGGTCTATCAGCGCCCGGGTACGGGTATCGTGACCAAGCAGGATCAGGGTCGGCTCATCGAGGGGATCGCTATCTCCCGCCTTCGCCCGCGCTTGCCAGCGGGCCAAGCCGTGTCCCAGCGCGCACCAGGTCACTTGCTGCAACTCTGTGTAGAACAGAGGTTCGCTGCGCTTTTGCGCCATCACGAAGCCAAGGTCCGCCTTGCCAGCCTTGACCAGCTCGGCCGCCTGATCCGACGTGGTATTGAACAAGGTGAGGTCGATGCCGGGAAACTCCTGCTTGAAACGCTGGAACGGCTGGATCAGCAGCAAGCGGGAGATGATGTCACTGGCGGCGATGGCGAGCGTGCCCTGACTCAGCTGATTGAGAGCATTGAGGTCGGATTGGCACAACAGCAACTCATTGATGGCGCGCTCGGCGCTTTGCAACAGGCGCTCCCCCGCCTGGGTCAGCCGGAACGGGCTGCGTTCAATCAGCTTGACCCGTGTAGCCTGCTCCAGATTTTTGAGGTGCAGGCTGACATTGGGCTGGGTCATGTGCAGTTCGGTGGCGGTGTGGCCGAAGTGCTGCAACCGTGCCAGGGTGACGAAGGTTTGCAGCCAGTGAATATCCAGCATGGGGATCCTTTTGTTTTCCACCTCTGCGCACCTTATGCCGGCCAGTGCAGCAGCACAGGTGTCTTGCCGATAACGCTGTCGTAATTATATGGTTCTCTTATCGGGATTATAAAGATAATTAATTTTTCTAATCCACCTTAGCCTCCTAGGATGAACGCCTAACGTCTTAGGAGAAAGAGTCATGTCGTCTATCGTAGTCGTAGGTGCTAACTGGGGTGATGAAGGCAAAGGCCGCATCGTCGATTATCTGGCAGGTCAATCCGCCGCCAGCATCCGTTTTCAGGGCGGCAACAACGCCGGCCACACCGTCGTCAACGACCTGGGCACCTTCAAGCTGCACCAGTTGCCGAGCGGCGTATTCAACCCGGAGTGCCTGGTTGTCCTCGGCCCTGGCATGGTCATCAGCCCGGAGCCATTGACCCGCGAGCTGGCTGAAGTGAAAGCCGCCGGCGTGACCCCTAAACTGGCCATCTCCGATCGCGCTACCTTCTGCCTGCCGATCCATGCGCTGGAAGATACCCTGGAAGAAGTCCGTCTGGGTGATGGCGCCTATGGCTCCACCCGTCAGGGCATTGCACCGGCTTACGGTGATCGGGTCATGAAAAAAGCGATCCTGGTCGGCTGGCTGAAACAGCCTGAAGTGCTGGTCGAGCGCATCCAGTTCTTCCTCGACTGGAAACTGCCGCAGCTCAAAGCCCTCTACCCGAGCTTCGAGTTCAGCCAGACAGCCCAGGAAATGGCCGACTGGCTGCTGGAAGTGTCCGCTCCCTGGATCGACGCCGTCTGCAACGTCAGCGAGCCGCTCAAGGCCATCCAGGCCCAGAATGGCACCCTGCTGTTTGAAGCCCAGCTGGGCGCCGGCCGTGACCTCATCTACGGCGAATACCCCTGGGTAACGTCTTCCCACGTTTCCGGCGCTTACGCCGGCATCGGTGGCGGCCTGCCGGCCCTGCGCCCCGAGCGCGTGATTGCCGTGGCCAAGGCGTTCAGTACCTCTGTCGGTACCGGCACCCTGATCACCGCCATGGAGAACCAGGAAGAGTTCCGCAAGTTCGCCAACGAGTTCGGTGCCACCACAGGCCGTCCCCGTGACATCGGTTACTTCGACGCCGTTGCCACCAAGCAGGGTCTGGAGATCCAGGCCGCCAACGAGATCGCCCTGACCAAGCTGGACTGCCTCTCCGGCATGCCGGATCTGAAGATCTGCGTGGCCTACGAAGGTGCCAACACCGAGAACCCGATCTGGCCACAGACCGCCGGTCTGAAGCCGGTGTACGAGTCCATGGAAGCCTGGAGCGAAGACATCTCCCACATCCGCAAGTTTGAAGACTTGCCCAAGGCTGCCCAGCACTATGTGCTGCGCATCGAAGCCCTGCTGGGTGTGCCGGTCCCCATGGTCTCCGTCGGCCCGGGCCGCGAGCAGATGATACTGCGCTAAGCCGCCTGCTCTTCTGTCAGCACAATGTCAAAACCGGCCTCCATGAGGCCGGTTTTTTATGGCCGCCACACCACGAGCTGGCCCACTCCCTTGCCACCTCGCCGTCCCACCCCCCCCTTCCAGATGCAGTTCAGCTCACAATCAGCCACCTGAAACCTGATATTGAGCCTTGATGTTGCACCAGGCTGACCCTCTTTCGCTAGACTGATCCCCTCATCAGGATCCCCCCATGGAGATCCCCTCATCCATAAAGGAGCACCACAATGAAATTACCCCTGCGTTCCGCCCTGCTCTCCCTGCTGTGCGTGGCGGTCCTGCCCGCCACCGCCATGACCTTGAAGAGCACGGACATCCAGGAAGGTCAGCTGATGGACAAGGCGTTCAGCTTCAACGGCTTCGGCTGCAAGGGCGAGAACCGATCCCCCCAGCTGAGCTGGCAGGACCTGCCGGCCGGCACCAGAAGCGTCGCCATCACGGCCTATGATCCCGATGCCCCCACCGGCAGCGGCTGGTGGCACTGGCTGGTGGTGAACCTGCCCGCCAATCAGAGCGAGCTGGCCAGCAACGCCTCCGGCAAACTCAAGCAAGGGCTGGAGCTCGGAACCGACTTCGGCAGCCAGGGCTACGGCGGCCCCTGCCCGCCCGCCGGGCATGGCATGCACCGCTACCAGTTCACCGCCTGGGCTTTGCCTCAGGATCTCGAGGTCAAGGCAGATACCCCGCCCGCCATGGTAGGCTACATGCTCAATGCCATGGCGCTGGGCAAGGCCACCCTGACCGCCACCTTCGTCACCCCCTAGGAGCCCGCCGGATGAGCACTCCCTTGCTGCAACTGAATCACTATTTCGGGATCCGCGAGCAGCCCCTACACAGGGTGCTCATCTATGCGCCGACCATCATCTGGGTACAGCAGGGCCACAAGCTGCTGTGGTGGCAGGACAGGCGCCTGTCATTTGACAAGGGGAGCTGGCTGCTGATCCCGGCAGGCCACCAGCTCACCTTCATCAATCAGCCCGAGCAGGGCAAGTTCAGCTCCCATGCCCTGACCCTGCTAGCCCCGCCCCCCGCCGAATGGCTGAGCAGCGCCCCGCCCCCCCTGCAGAGGGAGCCGCGCCTTGAGGTGAACCCGGCGCTGGCATTCTGCTTCGAGCTGGTCTGCTCCATGGCCAGCCGCACGCTGAGCCAGGCCACCCAGACCCAGCTGCTGCACGGCTTCTATGCCGAGCTGCACGCCGCCCATGCCCTCGACCTGCTGTTTCCCGCCAGCACAATGACACTCGGAGAGCGGCTGGCCCGCTACCTCGGCGTGGAGCCAGGCGCCGACCATACACTCGAGACCCTGGCCCCCCACTTTGCCATGAGCCGCGCCTCCCTGGTGCGCAAGCTGGCCGCCGAGGGGCGCAGCTTTCGCCAGCTGCTGACTCAGGTGCGCATGAGCCACGCCCTCACCCTGCTGCAACAGGCCCTCACTCCGCTGGAGGTGGCCCTCGCCTGCGGTTATGACTCTCCCAGCCGTTTCGCCGCCCGCTTCAAGCAGGAGTTCGGCCTGACCCCCCATCAATATCTGCGCACCTGCCCTTCTGTTAACGCACAGCGCAGGGTAAATAGTGGCTGAGACAGCCTCTGGCATATCGTGCAAAGTGGTTACATCCGCCAACTGTGACCGACCCGCTCTGTCATGCCTGCTGACCGACACAATTAGTAGCGGGGTCCGCCGCGTCGGGTTAGAGCCGTGCCATTTTTCCAGGCAAAGAAGCGGGCCCAGTACAAGCACCCAAGCCATCCCTTGGGGTTGCTCAGTCGTGAGCAAATGCCCTGGAATGTCGCGACTCGGGCGGCGGCCTCTTGACGTCAGGGCGGCTTTCTCTGGACAAGCGCGAGCGGATGCTTGCCGTCATCACACTTTGCCCGGCTTGAAAACGTAACCATTTGAACTGAGCTCACAGATCGGCGTTTTGCCTGTCCAAGCCCGCCACTATGCCACCTAGAATGAGCCCCATTGACGGAATCTGGTCCGGTTACCCTTGCTCAAGGAATGGCTTATGCGTCGCTCTCCTCGCTTCTCTCCCCTCTGGCTCGCCCTGCTGGCCGGCCCCCTGTGTTCAGGCCTGGTGCAGGCCTCCCCCGAGGTACATCTCTATGTGGATGGCAAACCTGTGGCCGAGGCGCTGACGCTGGACAAGGGCACCGTCAGCCTGACCCACAAGCTGGACAAGGGCAGTCACCAGATCCGCATCAGCGATGCCGGCAACAGTTGCGGCACCAGCTTCGGGCCACCTGAGGCCAAGCCGCTCCCCTTCGGCACCGCCCAACCCATGGACAAATGCGCCAAGGGGACAAGTTTCACCCTGCGGGTGATGCTGGCCGGGGACTACGAGTTTACCTTCAACCCCGATACCCCCAGCCTCAAGGTGCTGCGGGCGACCAGGAAGAGCGAGTTCAAGCGCCAGCCCCCGGCAGAGCCCTGTATCGCCTGGGATGGCGGCCCTGTGACGGTGTCGCTGAAGGGCGTATGGCCTGACGGCACCCGGCTGCGGGATGCCTACTCAACACAGGAGGCCGTGGTCAAACAGGGCAAGCTGACCCTGACCCCGAGCAAGGAGAGCGGCGGCCTGCTGCTGCTCGAACCGGTCAAGGCAGCCAAGCAAGCACCTTTCAGCTGGGATCAGGCGAGCGTCTATTTCTTGCTGACCGATCGCTTCCACAACGGCGATCCCGCCAACGATCACAGCTTCGGCCGCCAGAAGGATGGTCTGGACGAGGTCGCCACCTGGCACGGCGGCGATTTCAAGGGGCTGACCGAGAAGCTCGACTACATCAAGAGCCTCGGCATGAACGCCATCTGGATCACTCCCATGGTGGAGCAGGTACACGGCTTCATCGGCGGCGGCGAGCAGGGCAACTTCCCCTTCTACGCCTACCACGGCTACTGGGCACTGGATTTCACCAAGATCGATCCCAACTACGGCGACGAGGAGAGCCTGAAGACCCTGGTGGACGAGGCCCACAAGCGCGGCATGCGGATCATTCTGGACGTGGTGATGAACCACGCCGGTTACGCCACCCTGGCGGATCTGCAGGATCTGGGGCTCACCGATCTGACCCAGAACACTGGCAAACTGCCGGCCACCTGGAACCAGTGGCGTCCGAGTGGCGGCCTCAACTGGCATGGCTACAACCAGTTTATCGACTACCAATCACTAGACTGGAACAAGTGGTGGAGCGGTGACTGGGTGCGCGCCGGTCTGCCCGGCTACCCGCAGCCAGGCACAGACGACGTCACCGGCTCGGTGGCGGGGCTGCCGGACTTCCTCACCGAGTCCACCAAACCGGTAGGTCTGCCGCCACTGCTGGCAGCGAAAAAAGACACCAAAGCCAAGGCGCTGCCCAATGCCACTGTGAGCGACTACCTGATCGCCTGGCACACCGACTGGGTGCGCCGCTTCGGCATCGACGGTTTTCGGGCCGACACCGTCAAGCACCTGGAGCCCGCCGTGTGGGCCAAGCTCAAGCAGGCGGGCACGGCGGCACTCAAGGAGTGGAAGGCAACCAACCCGGACAAGGCGCTCGATGCTCTCCCCTTCTACATGGTGGGCGAGGTGTGGGATCACGGGGTCGCCAAGGATTTCTGGTACCAGAATGGCTTCGATTCCCTGATCAACTTCGACTATCAACGGGAGTTCGCCCTGCCCCAGGCCCAGTGCATGGCAGGCAGCGATCCCACCTATGCCAGCTACGCCAGCCGCATCAATCAGGATCCCGAGTTCAACGTGCTGAGCTACATCAGCTCCCACGACACCAAGCTGTTCTTTGGTGACTATCAGGACGTGCCGCTGCAACGCAGAGTCGCCAACAGCTTCATGCTGTTGCCGGGCGGCATCCAGCTCTACTACGGGGACGAGTCCGGCCGGGGTCTGGCCAAGGATGGCGGCGTGTTCGATCAGAGTGTTCGCTCGGACATGAACTGGCAGGAGATCGGGAGCGGTGAGAAGGCCGAGCTGGTCAAGCACTGGCAGCGACTCGGCCAGTTCCGCGCCGCCCATCCGGCCATAGCCGCTGGCAGCCACAAGAAGCTGTCCGATGCGCCCTACAGCTTCGTGAGGGAGAAGGGGGGGGACAAGGTGGTGGTGGTATTTGCCGGTCGGCAGCCGTAGACAGTACCACGCATCAGCAGAGAGGGGAGCCAATGGCTCCCCTCTTCAATGTCAGTCGCCGACCCGTTCAACAGGGCCGTCTTACGCCGGCTGACGGGCAGCCACAGGCCACTGCAACCGTACCTTGACCAGCAGAGCCTGCCACAAAGGCCAGGCCAGCAAGGCCTGCTGATAGACACCGGCCTGACCGGGCAACTGGATGCCATAGCTGGCAAGCCGATAGGCCATCACCCCATAGAAGGCATCTATGATGCCCTCTTCACCGAAATAGAATGGTCCCCTCGCCTGGGACCAGATGGTCTGCAGGCGAGCCAGCTCGCCGATGGCCTCCACCGGTGGCTCGCTGCGGGTCGGCGCCCCCAGAAAGAAGGGCAGCTGACTGCGGATCTGGCCAAAGCCCGAGTGCATTTCCGCGCACAGACTGCGGGCCAGCGCCCGCTCGGCCTGGGAAGCGGGATAGAGCTGGCGGTCTGGGCAGAGCTCGTACAGGTATTCGGCAATGGCCAGCGAGTCGTGTACCCGCACGCCATCGTGATCCAGCCAGGGCACCAGACCGGCAGGCGCCAACCGCTTGAGCCGCGCCAACGCCTTGGCATCTTCCAGATCAAACACCTGCTCCTGCCACTCCAGCCCGCTCATGGCGAGCACCAGTGCCGCCCGCATTGCCCAGGTGGAGCCCGTGCCCACCGTCAATACCAAGGATCCCATCTCTTGCCTCCTGCATGGGTTGCTCGTGACCATCCCATCTGCCCCAATGGCACGACATCCGACGGTCGCTTCACATTTGCACGCCTGCGGGTTTGACCCCCCAAGAGAGCGATGCTAGTTTGATTTTCCAAAACAATCAGTTAGCAACAATGTGAGCAATGGACAGCCAATTTACCATCGTCATCGCAGATGACCACCCCCTGTTTCGGGGCGCCCTCTATCAAGCTGTACACATGGCCATCAACGATGCCCAGCTGCTGGAGGCCGACTCCATCAACAGCCTGACCAGCCTGCTGGGGGAACACCCTGAGGTAGACCTGTTGCTGCTCGATCTCAAGATGCCCGGCGCCAACGGCTTCTCCGGCCTCGCCCACCTGCGCGGCCAGTATCCCGACCTGCCCATTGTCGTGGTCTCAGCCTCGGAAGATGCCGCCATCATCCAGCAAGTACTGCGACTCGGCGCGCTGGGTTTCATCCCCAAGTCGGTCCCCATGAAAGAGCTGGTCAACGCCCTCAATACGGTGATCGGGGGAGATAACTGGGTGCCAGCCGGTATATCCCTGCATCCCGAATCCGAAGACGGCCCCGATTTCGCCAGCAAGCTCGCCAGCCTCACCCCACAGCAGTACAAGGTGCTGGTGATGTTGCGCGATGGCAGCCTGAACAAGCAGATCGCCTGGGAGCTCAATGTCTCCGAAGCCACCATCAAGGCCCATATCACGGCTGTTTTTCGCAAACTCGGCGTCAAGAACCGCACCCAGGCGGTCATCGCCTTGCAGCAGATGGATATCAAGGACGACTGACCCCCTTGCCACCATCAAGGTCCATATCACTCCCGCCTTTCGCAAGCCCAGCGTCAAGAATCGCACCCGGGCGGTCATCGCCTTGCAGCAGATGGATATCAAGGACAACTGACCCCCTTGCCACCATCAAGGTCCATATCACTCCCGCCTTTCGCAAGCCCAGCGTCAAGAATCGCACCCAGGCGGTCATCGCGCCTTGCAGCAGATGGATATCAAGGACGACTGACCCCCTTGCCACCATCAAGGTCCATATCACTCCCGCCTTTCGCAAGCTCGGCGTAAAGCACCGCACCCAGGCGGTCATCGCCTTGCAGCAGATGGATATCAAGGACGACTGACCCCCCTGCCACCATCAAGGCCCATATCACTCCCGCCTTTCGCAAGCCCAGCGTCAAGAATCGCACCCAGGCGGTCATCGCCTTGCAGCAGATGGATATCAAGGAGGATTGAGTCTGACCTGTGGCCTCTCCTGCCAGTTTCTCCCTCGACAATTAGCACGATCGTACTTTATGCTGCAGGGCCAACGAGGAGAGTGTGATGAGCAAGGGCCGTCTGACCCGCGACAACATTTTGCAGACTGCGTTTGAGCAGGCGAGCCAGCAAGGGCTGGAGAGCCTGACCATAGGCTCGCTGGCCTGTGCGTGCGAGATGTCCAAGAGCGGTCTCTTTGCCCACTTTCAATCCCGCGACAACCTGCAGATCGCCGTGCTGGAACACGCTGCCGAAGTGTTCCGGGAGCGGGTGATCCAGCCCGTGCGCCAGCAACAACACCAGAGCCAGCGCGAAAAACTTGTCGCCCTGCTCCAGGCCTGGCTGGCCTGGAATCAGTGTTTCGCCGGTCGCTGCATGTTCCTCGATGCCTGGACCTCGGCCCAGGAGGGTGACGTGCAACAGGCAGCGCGCCAGCTGGTGCGTTTCTGGCTCGACTACCTGGCCCGCCAGGTAGTGCAGGGTCAGGCGCAGGGGGAGTGGCGCCAGGATCTGGAACCCTGGCGCGCCGTCTATCGGCTATACGGCCTCTATCTGGCAGATCAGGTGTTCAATGCGCTGGACTTGTGTCAGGATCCCGCTCGCCACTTCTGGCCCGAAGTGGATGATCTGCTGACCAGCTGGCAATGATTTCTCGAATGACTTTTTAAAAACCCACAAAAAAGCACGACCGTTCGCACACAAAACAGACAGGACCATCATGAGCAGCAAGATCTACTTCAACACCCGCCGCTTCAGCCCGAGCAAATGGCTGCTGGGGCTTGGCACCCGGTTGCATCACAGACTCGCCCCCGCTCACGCCAGGCGTACCGCCAGCAAGCTGCTGCTCACCCCCCAGCGCAATCAGCGGGATGAGGCGGCGCCTGCGGGCCTGGTGAAGCAAGCCGTGCACACCAGCGAAGGGATATTGATGAGCTATCGGCTCGGCCAGGGGCCGGTCTGGCTGTTGATGCACGGCTGGTCCGGCAGTGCCAGCCAGTTTTATCCGCTGATGAGCCATATCGCCGCCCAGGGCTTCACCGCCATTGCCTATGACCATCCGGCCCATGGCCATAGCGCCGGTCATACCGGTCACCTGCCCCGCTTCGTGCGCGCCTTTGACGAGCTGGTGGCCGAACTGGTCGTCAAATTCGGTCCCCTCAATGGCGTCATCGCCCACAGTATGGGGGGTGCCGTCACCCTCTCCAGTCGCCAACAAGCCCTCGACCAGTTGCCGCTGCTGCTTGTTTCGCCCGTGCTCGACTATGTGCCCCAGCTCTACGGCATGGTGGCCCGCTCCGGCTATTCCATCCGCCTGTTCGATGCGGTAGTGAAAGAGATTGAGCAGGAGTACCAGCATCCCCTCAGCACGGTCGACCCGCTGGGGCGTCTCGCCAGCCGCAGCGGCGCCGCCATCATAGTGCACGACGAGGAAGACAGGTTTGCCCCCTACGGCGACTCCCAACGAGCAACCCTGGATGGCCGAACCCGACTGATCAGCACCCGTGGGTTGGGTCACGGCCGAATCCTTGCCAGTACCCCCCTCTTTGCCGCTTTCGATAACCTGGCAGGCTCCCATTCACCGGCATAACCACCGTTGAAACCAGCCTGCTGAAAAAATGGTGCGCAGACCTATTTTTATATTCGATACAGCGCCTTATAGTTAAATTGCTCGGTGGCAACACCTTCAGTGGCAACCATAAGGCGCAGTATCATGGCCAGACCCAACACAGCTCTTCTCTTGACCGGTGGCGGTGCTCGCGCGGCCTATCAGGTCGGTGCCCTCAAGGCCATCGCCGAGTTTTATCCCCGCAATCTCGGCATTCCGTTTCCCATACTGTGCGGCACCTCGGCCGGTGCCATCAATGTCACGGCGCTGGCCTGCTATGCCTCCTGTTTCCACCTGGGGGTACGCAAGCTGGAGTGGGTCTGGCGCCGCTTCGAAACCCACCATATTTTCGACTTTCACCCCGGCAGATTGCTGTGGCGGCTGTTGTATGAAGGCTCGGCCGGGCTTATCAATCCTCACACCAATCACGCCTTTCACCTGTTTGACAACGCCCCCCTGCGCCGTCTGCTGGATCAGCTCATCGACTATCACCGCATCGACGACAACATCCTCTATGGCAGCCTGGAGGCACTGGCCATCACAGCGTCGGACTATGATGACGGCCTCTCCACCACCTTTTTTCAGGGACGGGCCGACCATCTGCCGTGGGAGCGAGCCAGACGGCGTGGGGTGCGCACTCTGCTCACCTCGGATCACCTGCTGGCCTCCTCGGCGTTGCCGTTTGTCTTTCCGGCGACCCATATTGGCGACAAGTTTTACGGCGATGGTTCCATTCACCAGTTGAGCCCATTAAGCCCCGCCATCCATCTGGGGGCGGAGCGGATCCTGCTGATTGCGCTGGATCCACCTGCCCACTCGGCCCCCACCTTTCGCCATGGCCACCTGACCAGCTCCAACATCGCGAGCCACCTGCTCGATACCGTCTTTACCGATACCCTGAATTCGGATCTGGAGCGGCTATGGCGTATCAATCAGACCCTGGATCTCATACCCGAGCGGGAGCGCAGACGCCTGAAACTCAAACGGGTGGAGACCTGCGTGCTGAAACCGAGCCAGGATCTCGACACCATAGCGCTGGCCTATCTGCGCAAACTGCCTGTACACCTGCGCCGCCTCTTGCGGGTGCTGGGAGTGTCGGGGGACGAGACCAGCAGCTTGGCCAGCTTTCTGATGTTCTATCCCGGCTACTGCCAGCAACTGATCAAGCTGGGTTACAGGGACACCCTCAACGAGCGGGCGCGGGTCGAACAGTTTCTGGGGATTGAAGAAGTGATGCGGGAAGAGGCGTAAATCAGCTGGTCGGCCTTGCGCAGCGCAAGGCCTAACGCCCCTCCAGCAACTTTTGTTCTGCCTGCTCCATCGCTACCGCATTGCCAAACAGCACCAGCCTGTCCCCTGCCGCCAGCCGCAATTCGGGCCTGGGCTCCAGGCTCTGTTCACCGCGTTGCACCTCTTTTATTCGCACAGCGTCAAGCGCCAGCGCCTGGACAGTCTGCCCCACGGCCCAGGCCTGATCGTGCAGCAGCACGGGATGCAGACGTTCGAGCAACTGATCCGTCTCCAGATTGCTGGCACTCTGGTCCCCCCAGTAGAAGCCGTGCAAAAAGCGATACTGGCTGCTGCGTTCCAGCTCCATGCGCCGGATCACCCGGCCGATGGGGATGTCGCAGTTGAGCAATAGATGAGAAACCAGCATCAGGGCCCCTTCCTGGGATTCCGGGATCACCTCATGCGCCCCTGCCTGCTTGAAGGCCTCCAGAAAGCTGTCGTCCCGGGTCCGTACCAGTACCCTGACCTGCCCCGCCAGCTCCTTTATCAGCGCCAGCATGGCCTCGACCCGCTTGCGATCGTCGAAGGTGATGATCACCAGGCGAGCCCGCAGCAGACCGGCGGCCAGCAGGATATCGCGCCGGCTGGCATCGCCAAATGCCACCTGCTCCCCCGCCGTCTTGGCTTCGCCCACCCGCTCGGGATCGAGATCCAGCGCGAGGAAGGGAATGTCTTCCAGCTTGAGAAAACGGGCGCATGTCTGCCCGGCACGGCCAAAACCGGCGATGATGACGTGTTGATGTTTGCTCAGCCCCGACTGCGCCACCTCGGAACGGGTAAGCAGGGCCGAGTCGGTGAGCGAGCGCGCCAGACTGTGCGCCTTTTGCACCAGCCAGGGGGTCATGGCGATGGAGATCACCCCTATGCCGATGAGCAGGGAGACGAGCTGATGCTCGAGCAGCGCGTGGTGGTTGGCCAGCGCCAGCAACACGAAGCCAAATTCACCGACCTGGCTCAGCATGATCCCCGCCGCCATGGCATCCCGCTTGCGCTCCCCCATCAAGCTCCCCGCCAGCAGTACCAGCAGGGATTTGATCAAGATGAGGCCAAATACGCAGAGGATCACCTGCCACCAGGCCAGCGCCACCAGTTGCCAATCCATGGTCATGCCGATGGTGATGAAGAAGAGTCCCATCAACACATCCCGAAACGGCCTTATGTCCACCTCCAGCTGATGGCGATAGTGGGACTCGCCCAGCATCATGCCCGCCAGGAAAGCCCCAAGCGCCATCGACAACCCCAGCGAATGGGTCATGAAAGCCGCCAGCAAGGCCACCAGCAGGGCACTGAGCACGAAAAGTTCATCGGAGCGGGCCCGCGCCACTTCGTGAAACAGCAGGGGCAGCAGCCACTTGCCGACGGCAAGCAGACTGAACAGGGCAAACAGGCCTTTGAGAGTGGCCCAGGCGATCTCCGCCAGCAGGGCACTGCCCTGGATCTCGGGTCTGGCCAGTATGGGGATCATCACCAGCAGCGGCACCACCGCCAGATCCTGAAACAGGAGCACGCTGACCCCGAGTTGAGCGCGGCGGGTATGCAGCTGTTTCTGCTCTCCCAACTGCTTGATCACCACGGCGGTGGAAGAGAGCGCCAGGGTGCCCGACACCACCAGCGCCTGGGGCAGGCTCAGCCCCCACCACCAGCCAAGCCAGAAGAACAGCAGGGAGGTGAACAGCACTTGCAGACCACCGACCCCCACGACCAGCATCCGCATGGCGATCAGACGCGGCAAGGAGAACTCCAGCCCCAGTGAGAACATCAGAAAGACGATGCCAAGCTCGGCGATGGTCTGCATGTTCGCCTGCTCGGAGAGAACGGCGGCACCATGGGGACCCAGCAATACACCGGCGACCAGGTAAGCGAGGATCACCGGCTGGCCGAGGCGCCGGAAAATCGCCACCAGCAAGACGGCGGCAAACAGCAGGATCAACACATCTGCGTACAAATTTTTCCTCCCTTTTTATCCACTTAAGCCTAGCCAGCCGCCCTTGCTCACATTGAACATATTTTAGGCACAGGGATTGCAGGGAAGTGGCAGGTAGTAGGATGTATGAGGGCTGTACCGTGGAAAACACATCGTCATTGAATGGTTTGGGGCATGGCATCGAGTTGTGGGTTCGGCAGATGGAGCGGCTCACGCCGCTGGCAAGTCAGGATCGCAACCAGTTGCTCGAGCTGTTGCTGGCACAGTCGGATCTCGACAGCCTGCTGGCAACCTTTGCCGATCGTGCGGCAAGAGTTGTCCGTATACATAGCCTCTATTTTGACAACCCCCAGCCACAGAGGTTGATCCAGCAGCCGCCCCAGGCCAGCCTGACGCTCCACAGCTACCCGTTTGAACTGCGCGGCCAGCATGGTCAGCTGTTCGGCCAGTTGCACTACACCCTGGAACACATACTGAGCGGCAGCCAGCAGCGGATCCTGCAGCAATACCATCAGCTGCTCTGCCAGCCGCTGCCCCTCTATATGAGGCTGGCGCAGCTGGAGCAGCAAGTACGACTCGATCACCTGACTGGGCTCGGCAACCGCTCCTATTTCGACGAGGCCATAGGTCGCGCCGTGGAGCAGCACAGCCGGGAATCCCACGGCCTGGTGCTGGTGCTGCTGGATCTCGATCACTTCAAGCAGATCAACGACACCTGGGGTCACCCGGTCGGCGATCTGGTGTTGAGCCGCTTTGCCCATCTGCTCCAGAGCTGTATCCGCAGCACGGATCAGGCCTTTCGCCTCGGTGGCGACGAGTTTGCCCTCTTGCTGCAACCCGCCGAGCCCGAGGCCTGGCGCCCGGTCTGGCTGCGGCTGCAACACATGCTGCTGACCCACAAGGAACTCAGCACCTTCTCGGTCGGTTGCAGTCTGGGGGCGGCCAGCTGGCAATCAGGGGTCGCAGTCCAGAGCCTGTATGAGGCGGCCGATGCTCACCTCTATGCCCGCAAGAAAGCCGGTAAAGCGGGTCTGCTGGACTGAGTACCACAGCGCCAGGATCGTAAAAAGGCCCGCCAGGCTAGCTGCATGGCGGGCCTGAGCTCACTGCGGGATGCCGCTGTCGGCCGCTGGCAGCCACTGCCATCCCATCCCCGTTTCTTGCGTCATAAATCCGTCACAGATAAAGAGTCCGGCCACTGCCGCCACCTGCTCGCCATAGTAGAGGATGGGAATACGGCCCCGCAGCCAGGAAGGTACCCCATACTCTTGCAGCAGCTTCTTGAAACGGCGGCTGCCGCTGCGCCCCACAGGTTTGAGCATGACACCGGGCGTCACCTGAAAACGCACCGACAAAGGCTCCCCTATCCCTGGCAACCTCAGCCCCTCCCCGTCCGGCCTGGCCGACACGTGCACCCGCCCCAGCCCATCGGGCAGGATCATGGACTCGCCGATAGTGACAGCCAGTTGTTCGTGACGGGGCGTCAACCCGGGCCGAACCAGATGCAGCCGCCCCTGAAAACGGCGGCAATCGAGGTTTTTCAGGCTGAACTGAGGGTTGGCATCCTCCCGCGCCAGCGCCACCTCCTGCCACAGCAGAGCAAGCTGATCCCGGGAGGGCATCTCGCCCCCCAGGCGGCGGATCCAGTAACGCAGCAAGTTGTTGCGCCGGGTGGGCGACAGGGTGAGCAGGGGCACAATCTGCAGCGATGAAGCCGGTAACGATGAAACGTGCAGCGCCTCCCCTCCACAGGCCAGCTGCCAGTCTTCTTCGGCCAGCTCCTCCAATAACGCCTCCTGCTCGGCGCACAGCGCCATGCTGCGGGCGGCGGTACGAGCCATGGCCGGCCAGCGCGCCTTGAGCTGGGGGATCAACTGCTGACGCAGAAAATTGCGGTCATAGCTCACGTCCTGATTGCTCTCATCCTCCACCCAGCCGAAGGGGAGGGTCGCCGCCGCCTCGGCCAATTCGGCGCGACTGAACTCAAGCAGGGGGCGCAACAAGAGGCCACCAGCAAAGGGCTGGCTCGGCAAGATCCCCGCCAGACCGCGCAGACCGGCACCTCGCTTGAGGGCCAGCAGCAAGGTCTCCAGCTGATCGTCCTGATGATGAGCGGTGAGCAGCCACTCCCCTTTTTCCTGTCTGGCGGCCAGCCGCTGATAACGGGCATCCCGCGCCTGTGCCTCCAGACTCTCGCCATTGCCACGCACCAGCTGCACCCGCTCCACCATGAGCGGCACCGCCAGTTGCTGACACACGGCTTCGCAGTGCGCGACCCACTCATCGGCGTGGGGGCTGAGGCCGTGGTGGACGTGCAGGGCGCGCAGCGCAAGCCCATGCTCGCGGGCAAACTGCTCCGCCAACGCCAGCAACACTGTGGAATCGAGCCCGCCACTGAAGGCTACCAACAAGCCCCGGGAACCTTCCGGCTCTGGCAGGGTCTGACAAAAACGAGAATAAATACGAGAAATCATAGGCTTCCCCAAAACGACCTGGCCGATCTTAGCAGAGTCGGGCTTATCAAGCTGTAACCCGACTGCTAGAGTGATGTGCGCCCTGCGTGGGCAAGGAAGCTGAATAACCCGAATTGGAATCCAACAGAATGAACAACAAGAAAAGCATACTGGCCGGCCTCATTGGGTTGGCCCTGTTAGCCGGTTGCAGTCAGGCGCCGGACACGGCAGACAAGCACTCGGGCCTGGCACTGGCCAACATGGATACCCGGGTCAAACCCGGTGATGATTTCTTCCGCTACGTGAACGGTCACTGGCTGGCCACCGCCAAGATCCCGGATGACAGGCCCGCCGATGGTGCCTTCTATATGCTCAG
Organism: Aeromonas sp. TS_SC_11; assembly: GCF_057318915.1. NCBI lineage: Bacteria > Pseudomonadati > Pseudomonadota > Gammaproteobacteria > Aeromonadales > Aeromonadaceae > Aeromonas > Aeromonas sp. TS_SC_11. Next base: position 2,343,217 of record NZ_CM170470.1, on the reverse strand, counting down.
GGACAAATCCCTGGCGGATGTACGAGTGCTGGTGGAAGGGCTTGATGCCAAGGCCCCCGCCGATACCCAGGCCCGGCAGATCCGCGATCTCTACACCAGCTATCTGGATCAGGCTGGTCGGGATGCCAAGGGCACCACACCGCTGCTGCCCCTGCTCGGCGAAATCGATCAGATCCGCGATCAGAACGGACTGGCTCGCGCCTTCGCCCGCTCGGGCCAGCTGGGGGGCGGCGCCCCGTTCGGCTTCTGGATCGGTGCCGATGCCAAGGCTCCGGACAGCAATGCCGTCTATCTCTATCAGTCCGGGCTCAGCCTGCCAGACAGGGATTACTACCTCAAAACCGACGCCAACAGCCAGGCCCTGCGCCAGAAATACGAGCAGCACATCGCCGGTATGCTGACACGCTTTGGCGAAGTGGATGCGAGCGCAAAGGCCAAGCGTATCCTGGCCCTTGAGACCCAACTCGCCCAGATCCAGTGGGACAACGTGACCCTGCGGGATAGGGAGAAGAACTACAACAAGGGCTCCCTCGGCGAGCTCAAGCGTCTCGCCCCCCATATCGACTGGAACGGCTACCTTGGCCAGGCCGGTCTCGCCGGCCAGCAGAGCCTGATCATCGGCCAACCCAGCTATCTCGCTGCCCTCGACGGCCTGATGCAGCAGACTCCCATCGGTGATTGGCAGGCTTACCTCAAGTGGCAGCTCATCACGGATTATGCCCCCTATCTCGACAGCCAGACCGACGCCCAGAATTTCGCCTTCTTCGGCACCACCTTGAGCGGCACCCCCAAGCAACGCGCCCCCTGGGAACGCGCCCTCGGCATACTGGACGATCACCTTGGGGAAGCAGTGGGCAAACTCTATGTGGAGCGCTACTTCCCGCCCCAGGCCAAGGCCCGCATGGAGCAGTTGGTGGAAAACCTGCGCACCGCTTACGGCCAGAGCATTCAGGAGCTGGACTGGATGTCACCGGCCACCAAGACCCAGGCACTGGAAAAGCTTGCCAAGTTCAGGCCCAAAATAGGCTATCCGGACAAATGGAAGGATTACAGCGCCATCGAGATCCGCGCCGATGATCTGGTAGGCAACCTGCAACGGGCTCGCGCCTTTGAATATGCCGACAGCCTGGCACGCCTGGGCAAGCCGGTGGACAGGGACGAGTGGCACATGTCGCCGCAGACGGTGAATGCCTACTACAACCCGAGCAACAACGAGATCGTCTTCCCGGCCGCCATATTGCAGCCCCCCTTCTTCGACATGCAGGCCGATGATGCCGTCAACTACGGTGCCATCGGCGGCGTCATTGGCCATGAAATGGGTCACGGTTTCGATGATCAGGGGGCCAAATCCGACGGTGATGGCGTGATGCGCGACTGGTGGACGCCGGCCGACCTCAAGGAGTTTCGCTTTCGTACCAGCCGACTGGTTGCCCAATACAACCGCTTCGAGCCCATCAATGGCCAGTTCGTCAACGGCCAGTTCACTCTGGGGGAGAACATTGGCGATCTGGGCGGTCTCACCATAGCCCACAAGGCCTATCTGCTGTCACTCAAGGGCGAGGAAGCCCCCGTGCTGGACGGCTTCACTGGCGAACAGCGCTTCTTCCTCGGCTGGGCCCAAGTGTGGAAAGGCATGTACCGCCCCGAGCTGATGCAGATGCTGCTCTCCTCGGATCCGCACTCCCCGCCGGAGTACAGGGTCAACGGCGTGGTGCCGAACATCCCCGCCTTCTACGAGGCATTCAACATCAAGCCGGGGGACAAGCTCTATCTGGACCCCGCCAAACGGGTCAAGATCTGGTAACGGACGCCCTGTGCGAAGAGCCGGGACAGGCATCACCTGAACTCGGCTCACATATCAACATCCGTGACGGGCAGGAGATACCCGCCCGTCACCACAGTCACAAGGATCACATCCATGAAAGCCTTGCTCATGACACTCGGTCTGCTCACCCTGCCACTGACTGGTCAGGCGGCAGAAGGGTTCTTCAAACAGCTGACGCTGCCCACCGGTCAGGTGCTTGCCATCAGCGAGGGGCGCGGTGAGCCCGCCTCCATCGGCAGCTACGACGTGCGTCTCTATTCCGGTGCCAACCCCCAGTTTCCCCTCGATCAGTTCATCGATGGCAAGGTACTGGCCCGAGATGGCAGCATCAAGGAGCTGAAGTTGCAGGATCTCAATGGCGACAAGCAGCCCGAGCTCATCGTCATCATCGAAAGCGCCGGCAGCGGCAGCTATCGCAGTGCCGATGCCTTTACCATCAATGCGCAGGAGGGGCTGGAGATCTTCAACCACGTAGAAGGGCTGGCCCCCGACGAGGATGTGATCCAGGCGCTCAAGACCCCCCGCGATTGACCCACCACTCTCATACAGCCAAGGCCCCGCAATGCGGGGCTTTGACTTTGCTGGCGCAGCCGATAAGGCCACTGCCTCCTTGTACCCGGACCCGCCTCACCACGGGGGCAAGAGACAGAGGCCCCCGATGGACGGCTATTTTTTCTGTGCTTATAATCGGCGCACCTTGTCATCACAAAAAATAAGGAGGTAAAAAATGGTTATCCAAGCGTGTCCGATGTTCTCGGCTCGCCTGTTCGGCACATTCCAGTGCTCTTGCCTGCATACCATCGCGCTGCGATAGCGGGTTCGAGCAAAGCCGACTCCCTTCCAAACCGAGACCTTTCTCGACTCTGCCGTTGTCGCCAGCGCTCCTGATGACAGGGATTTTCGATCCCGTGATTTTAGAGAGCAAGAGCATGACAACCCTGATGAGTACCCATTCCCTGCACATGACAGCAGGACACCTTCCCCTGTTTGACAGCGTCGACCTCAGCATCCGCAGCGGTGATCGCATCGGCCTTATCGGTGCCAATGGCAGCGGCAAGAGCACACTCCTCGCCCTGCTGGCCGGTCAGCTCGATCCCCATGACGGACGCGTGCATCACGCAGCGGCTTGCCGCTGTGAATTCGTGGCGCAACATCTGCCCGCACGCCTGCAGGCGCTCACCGCCCGCGCCGTACTGCTCGATGCAGTGGACGGGGATCCCGCGCTCGACTGGCAGGTGGACAAGATGCTGACCGAGCTGCAGCTTGAAGTACAGGGCGCGTTACCGGTCAGCGCCCTGAGCGGCGGCCAGCACACCAGATTGCAGATAGGCCGCGCCCTGCTGCGCCAGCCCAATCTGTTGCTGCTCGATGAGCCCAGCAACCACCTGGACTTGCCCGCTCTGCTCTGGCTGGAGCGCTTCCTGCTGGGCTGGCGCGGCGCTTTCGTACTGGTGTCCCACGATGGCCGCCTGCTCGACCGGGTCACCCGCGAGACCCTGATCCTGCGGGATCGATGCCTCTATCGCTTCGCCCTGCCTTGCAGCCAGGCCAGAGCGGCCCAGGCGGAAGAGGACGAGCAAGCCCGTTTGCGCCGGGCCGACGAGCAGAAGGAGATCGACCGCCTGAGCGCCAGCAGCAAACGCCTCGCCATCTGGGGGCGGGAGCATGACAACGAGAAGCTGGTGCGTCAGGCCAAATCCATGGAGAAACGGATTGCCAAGATGCAGGAGGAGCAGAGCGTTGTCGGTACGGGCGCACCCTGGCGCCTCGAACTGCACGGGCAGGCACTGCCCGCCGATGCCCTGCTGCGGCTGGACGCCCTCGACGTGCGCCCCGCTCCCGGCTTGCCTCCCCTGCTGCGGGCCGAGGATCTCGGGCTGCGAGCCGGAGACAGGGTTGCCCTGCTCGGTGCCAATGGCACCGGCAAGTCCTCCCTGCTGCGTCAGTGCTGGCACGATCTGCACGCTCAACTACCAGGTGAAGGCTGGCACCACCACCCCGGCGCCAGCATCGCCTACTACGATCAGTCCCTGCAGCAGCTCGATGACGCTGCAACGCTGACCGATGCCCTCTATTGTCTGGCCCCCCTGTCCGAGGTGACGCTGCGCCAGGCCTTGATCCGTGCAGGTTTCCCCTACTCCCGTCACGGGCAACGCGTGCATAGCCTGAGCGGTGGTGAGCGGGCCAGGCTGCTGTTTCTCGCCCTGTCGCTGGCGAGCCACCATCTGCTCTGGCTGGATGAACCCACCAACCATCTGGATCTGGAAGGAAAAGAAGATCTGGCCGAGGCGCTGTCGCGTTTTGCCGGTGGCGTGCTGCTGATCTCCCACGACCGGGATCTGATCGAGCGCAGTTGCAACCGGTTCTGGGTGATCAGGGAAGGCCGGATTGTCGAAGCCCACAGTGCCGAGCGGGCCTATGCCGAGCTGCTCTGTGATGAACCCATGGACCTTTCAATCAGCCCCGCCACCACTGGCAGTCCGCAAGAACAAGCCACTGTGGAGGATGACGAAGAGGTGCTGCTGGCACGCTGGTACGAGCTGGATGCCCTGCTCGCCGCCGACCTCGCCCGCAAGCCCAGGCATCAGACACCCCGGCTGCAACAACAGTGGCGCGACGAGTTGCAGCAGCTGGCCGGTTTGCTTGGCCTCGCAGCAAATTGACGCCAACAGTCACACCTTCACACAACTGTCTTTCCCAATCAGGCGGCCTGCCAACACAGGCCGCACAGGAGAAGAGCATGAATTCACGACAAGGGGGCGAACTGCGGCTCGACCCTATCACGACTGCCGATCTGCCCCACATCTATCGCGGCCTGTCGGATCCAGAGGTTATTGCCCACTACGGCATCAGTTACGATAGCCTGACTGCCTGTGAGGTCCAAATGGCGTGGTACGCCGACCTGGTGCGTCAGGGCACTGGCGACTGGTTTCTGATCCGCAGTCAGCACACCGGCCTCCCCATGGGGGCCATCGGCTACAACGATGCCGATCCGCAGCACAGAAAGGCCGAGCTAGGTTATTGGCTCTATCCCGAGTACTGGGGAAAAGGGGTAATGGGCAGGGCCCTGCCCCTTTTTCTGACCCACTTCTATGGCACCACTACGCTGCACCGGCTACAGGCCCTGGTGGAGGAGCCCAATGTCGCCTCCGCCCGCGTCCTGCTCCGCGCCGGATTTCGCTACGAGGGGACGGCGCGGGAGTGCGAATGGAAGGGGGATCAGTTTATCTCCCTGCAACACTACGCTCTGCTGCGCAGCGACCAGCCAAGCGCCCGGTAACCAACACGCCTGATAGACAAAGAACCCCGCACTGCGGGGCTCTTTGTCGGGCTGGTTATTTGATGGCGCAGATATTCTCCGTGGCCCGGGTGCGGCGCAGATAGCGCCGCCACAGGGAGAAGAGACCATAACCTGCACTCAGCAATACGGCATAAAACACCTGGGAGGCGAGCGCCACCAGCACAGCGAGGCAGAGCAAGACGCTCAATCCCGCCAGCCCCTTGCCCATGCCGCCGAGCAGGCGCCAGCCTGCCGCCATGCAGAGCAGGTAGACCAGCACGAAGTTGCCGTTGGCGTAGCGGATAAGCTCATCCAGCGGCAAACGCAGCCAGAGGATCAAGGTGATGGAGACAAGGCAGATGGCGAGCACCCAGCACAGAGCATTGAGCGGCGCCCCCCGGGCCGAGAGACGAGCCAGCGAGGTGGGCAGCTTGCCCTCCCGCGCCATGCTCCAGATAAGGCGCGCAAAACCCTGCAGATAGATGTTGATGCTGGCAAAACAGGAGAGATAACCCAGGATTGCCACCAGCCACTTGGCGGTAGGGCCGAACAGCAGCGAGAGCAGCGCCGGAATGGCGGTGGCGTTTTTTGCCTCGTCACCATAGAGCCCATATTTGAGCACCACCAGCGAGTGGACCCAATAAATGAGCCCCGCCAGCAGCACGCCGCCAAGCAGGGCCAGCGGGTAGTCCCGCTCAGGTCGCTTGAACTCCTCCCCCATGTGGGCGAAGGCTTCCAGCCCCACGAAGCACCAGAACATCACTGCCAGCGCCGTGCCCATGGCGGGCCATTCGCTTGCGGTCGGCAACGGCTGGGCCCCGTCGCGCCAGCTGAGATCCCCCTTGAACCAGATGAGCAGGGTCAGCCCCAAAATGGCCAGGGCGATCAGCAGTTGCAAGTTGCCGGAGGAGCGCGCGCCCCGCAACCCCAGCAGAAACACCCCCAGCAAGGTCAGTAGCTGTATGCCCCACAGGGTCCACTCCTCCATCTCGAACAGGGCATGCCAGAAGCCGGCGGCAATGGTGAGTGCGGCAGGCAATCCCACCGGCAGCACAGCCAGAAACAGGAAGGCGGAGAAGCGCTCGGCGCCGTTGCCAAAGGCAAGCCCGATGAGATGCGGCGCCCCACCTGCGTGAGGATAACGACGGCCAAGCCGGGCGAAGGTGAAGGCGATGGGCAGCACCAGCACAATGAGCAGCACCCAGGCCCAGAGCGAGGCCCCACCGGCCAGCGACGCCGCGGTCGCCGGCACCACGAAGATACCGGTACCCAGCAGTGATGTGGCGAGCAGCCCCATCCCCTGCCAGAGCCCGAGATCCTTTTTCAAAGCAGACATATTCCTTTGTCCCGATTAATAAACACACATCGGGCCATGTTAGGCCGCAACCCCTTGCTTGTTAAGGACTATCCCTTGCTCAAACAAAAAAAGCCGCCTCTTGCGAGGCGGCTTCTTCATTCAACAGTGTAACCGGAATTATCAGGCAATCAGCTTGTAGATGATACCGGACATGGCGATCAGGCCAATCAGGGTCACGAAGCCGTTGCTGATGTTGCCAGCGTATTTGCGCATGGCAGGTACCTTGGTGATGGCGTACATCGGCATCAGGAACAGCAGCATGGCGATGATGGGGCCGCCCAGGTCTTCGATCATGCCGAGGATGCTGGGGTTGACGGTAGCCACAGCCCAGGTGGTCAGGATCATGAAGACGGCAGTCACCTTGTCCAGTTGCTTGATGTCGACCTGCTTGCCTTTCTCGCGCAGCGCCTTGGCCATCAGACCGTTCATGCCCTCTTTGGCACCCAGATAGTGGCCGAGGAAAGACTTGCTGATGGCAACCATGGCGATCAGCGGAGCTGCTGTGGCAATGAAGGCATTATCGAAATGGTTGGCCAGGTAGGACAGAATGGTGATGTTCTGTTCCTTGGCGGCAGCCAGATCAGCCGGGGAGAGGCTCAGTACGCAGCTGAACACGAAGAACATGACGGTCATGACCATCATGACGTGGGCACCCAGCAGTATGTTGCCGCACTTCTTCTCGGCACCGGCGCCGTAACGACCCTTGTTGTCCACCGCGAAGGAGGAGATTATCGGGGAGTGGTTGAAGGAGAACACCATCACCGGAATGGCCAGCCACAGGGTCTTGATGAAGTCGCCGTTGAAGGCATCGGACAGGGCCGGTGCTTCTGTGATGATGGCGCCGTTCCAGTGTGGAACCAGATAGAAAGCCAGGCCCATCAGGGTCAGCACGAACGGGAACACCAGCACGCTCATCGCCTTGACGATGAACTGGCCACCGAGGCGTACCACAGCCATCAGACCCAGGATCAATGCCAGCGACAGGACGGCACGGGGTGGTGCTGTCATACCGAGTTGGTGAACCAGCAGGCTTTCAACCGTGTTGGTGATGGCGACCGAGTACATCAGTACTATGGGATAGATGGCAAAAAAGTAGAGCAGGGTGATGAACTTGCCTGCGGTTTTGCCAAAGTGCTCTTCCACCACTTCGGTGATGTCGCCATCACGGGTGGAGCCGGACAGTACGAAGCGAGTCAGACCACGGTGTGCAAAGAAGGTCAGCGGCAACGCCAGAAGCGCCATGGCCACCAGCGGCCACAAACCACCTACGCCGGCGTTGATCGGCAGGAAGAGTACACCGGCACCGATGGCGGTACCGTACAAACCCAGCATCCAGACCAGATCGGCCTTGGTGTTGCCACGGGAAGACGCATTACTGGCTGCGCTGCCTTCTACTGCAATGTTCATGTCAGACATAGTGGTGTTCCTGTCATCAAGGAAAATAGAAAAAATCTAGTCAACCGGGCGCAATGCCCTGTCCCATTTCCCTGGAACTCCTGCCGTCCATCCCTGTTTTTTCTTCCCCCCAAACCCGGCAAGGTGGTCATTACTCCATGCAATAACCAAATTGCAACAAACAGGTCAGTGGGTCATCAGCCTGGGGCTGTCAGCGCGTCAGCCGTTACAACTCGTTAACGCGCCTTTGTTCTGATGGGCTGACTCTAATTAAATCCCCCTAACGATCACAGTGTTTTTTTGAATTAATCAACCAAAGTTTGATTGGAATCGCCTTTCTGGCGTCATGGATCACGTTATCAGCTCAACCTTGTGAACAATTGTTAACAAATACAGGTAGTTTCACCAGTATCTATATCCTTATAGGTATAACAAATCGCTTACAGTTGGTTATTTATTGACCAGGTTGTACCTCGCCTTGCCCTGACGTACCCTGTTGTTCACCCTTTTTTTCCCTGAGTTGTCATGGTCATCACCCGTACCGATCTCGCCGAACTGGCGGTTTTTGCCGCCGTGGCCCGCCATCAGAGTTTCAGCAAGGCCGCCCTCGAACTCGGCGTCTCGGCCTCCGCCCTGAGCCACAGCCTGAAAGGGCTGGAGACCCGGCTCGGTGTCAGACTGCTCAATCGCAGCACACGCGCCGTGGTGCCGACCGATGCGGGCCAACGTCTGCTCGAGCAGTTGCTGCCGACCCTCAATACCCTGGAAGAGGCCCTCGACGAGCTGGCCCATCACAGCAATGAGCCTGTCGGGCGACTGAAAATAAGCGCACCAAGGGAGGCCATCAACGACTTGCTGGCCCCTGTGCTTATCGATTACATGGTGCGCTACCCGCGCATGCAGGTAGAGGTGGTGGAGCAGGAGCTGATGCCACGGCTTATCGAGGATGGCTATGACGCCGCCATCTTCTACGGCGATCTGCTGCCCAAGGAGATGATCGGTGTGCCACTGGGACCACACCAGCGTTATCTGGTGGTGGGTTCACCGGCCTATCTGAGCAAACACGGCACACCGCAACACCCTCGCGAGCTGTCGCGTCACGCCTGCATAGGTTATCGGTTGACACCCTCCCACCATTATCGCTGGGCGTTTACCGAGGGAAAGGGGAGCATGCTGGAAATCGAGGTGACAGGGCCGCTCACCACCAGCACGCCAGCCCTCTATCTTGGCGCTGCCGAGGCAGGGCTGGGATTGGCTTACTGTCCGGAAGAGGAGGTCAGCAAGCAGCTGGCAGAAGGGAAACTGTTGCGAGTACTGGAGCCCTGGTGCCCAACCTTCGTGGGATTTTCACTCTTCTATCCAAGCCGTCATCAACTGGGTAAAGGTCTGCGCGCCCTGATCGACATGCTCAAGGCACACTACCAAACTCGGTGATTACTGAATTTCACTCATCAATCCATCAATCTTAAGGCGGATTATCAACAAAAGTGTATTAATTTAGACTGTCGGCTCGATAATCGAACTCCCCAAGAGAACAGATATGTCTGCCTACTTCACATTGCGCCAGCGGGCGATGACCCGCCGTTTCTGGGGCTATGCCCTCCCCTCCATCATGGCCATGCTGGTTTCCGGTGCCTACTACCTGGTCGATGGCATCTTCGTCGGTCACTACGTGGGCGCCGCCGGCCTCGCTGGCATCAACCTGGTCTACCCGGTCATCATGGTGCTGATCGGTCTCGCCGCCATGATCAGCATGGGCGCGGCCACCGCCATCTCCTTCCAGCAAGGGGCCAAGAACCTCAAGCTCGCCCGCCAGGCACTGGTCAATGCGCTCTGGCTGCTGGCCTTGCTCGGCACTCTGGCACCCCTGCTGCTGCACCACTGGCACATCGATATCCTGCTGGCATTGGGAATCGAGCAAGGCACAGAGACCTGGAAACAGGCCAGTGACTACCTCTACTGGATTGGTGGCGGTACCCTGCTGCTGGCCAGCAACCTGGCGGTACCCTATCTGCTGCGCAACGACGGCAAGCCCAGGCTGGCCATGATCCTGGTCAGCGGGGGCGCAGTGCTGAACATCATTCTCAACTACATCATGGTCGGCAGGCTGGGGTTGGGACTGATAGGCTCTGCCCAGGCGACACTCATGTCCGAGGGGGTCGTCAGCCTGCTGGGCCTGGGTTACTTCTTTACTTCCCATGCCAAACTGAATTTGTCATGGTGCCATATGGTGCCCAATTTTCCGGCCATGCCCAACCTGCTCTTTACCGGCCTGCCGAGCCTGATCGCCCAGTTCAACCTGGGACTGCTGCTGCTGCTGCACAACAGCCAGCTGATGGCGTATGGCGCCATCAAGGATCTGGCCGGTTACACGGTAGCAGGCTACACGGAGGCAATATTCATCGTCATCCTGCAGGGACTGGCATTTGGCATCCAGCCTCTCGTCAGTCAGGCGGCGGGGGCCAAGCGCTACCGTGACCTGAAATTCCTGATGGAGATGGGGCTCAAGATCACGCTGGTCTATGGCATGGCTGTCTGGTTGCTGATCCAGCTGCTGCCGCGCCAGGTGGCCATGCTCTACACCGGCGGTCAGGATGCCGAACTGCTTGCCGCCGCCGTCAGCAGCCTGACTCTCAACCTCAGCGCCATTCCGCTGGAAGGGATCATCATCTTTGGCATAGTCCTGTTGCAATCCATGGCTCGCACCAAGCAGGCACTGATCATCTCGGCGGCCAAGACACTGCTGCTGCTGCCACTGATCTTCTTGCTGCCGATGCAGTGGGGACGCGAAGGTGTACTGCTCGCCCAGCCCACGACTGTGCTGCTGTTGACCCTGCCGCTGTGCTGGTTGCTGTGGCGAGAGTGGCGTCGCCTCAAGCTGGCGTGCGCTCCTCAGGGTCTGCACCAGGCCACAGGGCTAACCGCTCGTCAGGCTCTGCGACTGGCACGTCGCCCGAGCTAGACACAAGTTGCACGAATAGGTCGGCTAAAGCCGGGTAGCCTGCTCACGCACCTGTGGCAGCACCATCGCCTGCTGGGCTGCCACCAGTTGCAGCTCATAGGCTCCGGCGAGCCAGGTCTGGGCCATTACTGCATCGACGCTGGCATTGGTGCGCTCGAACGCCGCCACAGGCGTGAAACCTGCCAGCAGATTGGCCAGCATAGTGGCGCTCAGCAGATCACCGACTCCGATGGGATCGCGAGCAAAGGGATAGAGGGGGCGTGAGATATGAAACGCCCCCTCTTCGCATACCAGCAGCATTTCGAACCTGTCCATGGCAAACCCCGCCTTCCCGAGATACTTGACCATCACCAGCTTGACCCCCTGATCCCGCAGTTGCTGGCATGCTGCCAGTGCCTGGGGCATATTGCGGATCTCCCGCTCGGTCAGCTGTTCCAGCTCCAGCAGATTGGGGGCCAGCATATCGGCGCAGGCCAGCGCCCGGTTTTTGAGAAAGTCGGCGACACCGGGTGCGACTATGCACCCCTTGTCGGGGTGACCCATGACGGGATCACAGAAATAGAGGGCGTTCGGATTGAGCGCCTTGAGTCTGGCCACCGCCGCCAGTATCTCTTCCCCCTGCTCGGCCGAGCCGAGGTAACCGCTTAGCAGCGCATCGCACTGCCCCAGCACGCCTATGTCGGCCAGACCGGTTATCAGCTGGCGGATATGGCCATCCGGCATCACCATCCCCTGCCAACCTTCGCTGTACTGGGTGTGGTTGGAGAACTGCACAGTGTTGACGGGCCACACCTCCATGCCCATGCGGCGCATGGGAAACACGGCGGCACCGTTGCCGGCGCAGCCGAACACCACGTGGGATTGAATGGAGAGAATTCGCTTCATGATGGCGACTCACGCAAAAATGGATAAAAAACACAGGGAAAAACGGGCCTTGCGGCCCGTTGTTGTCACTCTCGATTAACGCAGCACCTTGACGGTGTAGCTGCCATCGGCCTGACGATAGAGGCCGTGGATGTCGGTCTCGAAGCCAGGGTAGTGGGCACCGATCTCGCACAGCATCTCGAGGAACTCGAGCACCGGCAGAGAATCGCTGGTCACCATCTCGCCCGGCAGCACCAGCGGTACTCCCGGCGGGTACGGCAGTATCATGTTGGCGCTGATGCGGTCAACCATGTCACGCAACGGCACCTCTTCCAGATTGCCCGCCAGCTCCTGCTGCCATGCAGCGTGCGGCGTCATCTTCATCTCCGGCAGCACGTCGAACGCCTTGAACATCAGCTCCGGCAGACGGTATTTGAAGGTCAGATCGTGGATGCTCTGGGCCAGCGCCTGAATGCGCATCCCTTCGTAGAAGCTCGGGTCTTCACGATAGAGGCTCGGCAATATGCTCTTGATGGTCAGATTCAGGTCATAACCACGCTTGAACTCGGTCAGGGCACGCAGCAGCTGCATCGCCTTGGACTGATCGATACCGATGGAGAACAGGAACAGCATGTTGTAAGGGCCGGTCTTCTCCACCACTATGCCGCGCTCGTCGAGGAACTTGGAGACCAGTGAAGCAGGGATACCCTTTTCCAGCAGCTTGCCATCACGACCCATACCCGGGGTCAGCAGGGTGACCTTGATGGGGTCGAGGTACATGTGGTCATCGTCGATGCCGTTGAAACCGTGCCAGTCATCTTTCGGATCCAGCTTCCAGCACTCGACTGTGTCGATGTTGTCCGGCTGCCAGACGTCGAAGAACCAACCTTCGCTCTGATCACGCAGACGCTTGATCTCTTTACGGAAGGAGATGGCGCGATCGATGGAGTCCTTGATCAGGCGCTTGCCGGTGTTGCCCCGCATCATGGCAGCGGAGATCTCGGTGGATGCCACTATGCCGTACTGCGGCGAGGTGGAGGTGTGCATCATGAAGGCTTCGTTGAAAGTCTCTTCCTCCACGTCACCCTTGATGTGGATCATCGAGGCCTGGGAGAAGGCCGCCAGCAGCTTGTGGGTGGACTGGGTTTCGTAGAACACCTTGCCCGGCATGGCTTCGCCACTCATGCCGCACTTGCCTTCGTAGATCGGGCTGAAGTTGGTGTAAGGCACCCAGGCACTGTCGAAGTGGATGTACGGGGTATCCAGACTCTGCTTGATGAAGCCGGTGTTGTAGAGCAGACCATCATAGGTGGAGTTGGTGATCACCGCATAACGGGGAGCCTGGGCACCTGGGGTGGCAGCGACCTTGGCAGCTATGGTCTCGCGGCTGAATTCGCTCTGCGGGATACCACCCAGAATGCCGTAGGCGTTGCGGGTCGGGCGGAAGTAGAGCGGGGTCACGTCACTCATCATCATCAGGTGAGTCAGGGACTTGTGGCAGTTGCGGTCAACCAGCACGGTACTGCCGGCCGGCGCGGAATACATGCCGACGATCTTGTTGGCGGTGGAGGTGCCGTTGGTGACTATGTAGGAGCGATCGGCGTTGAAGGTACGGGCAATATACTCTTCGGCCTCCTTGTGCGGACCCGAGTGATCCAGCAGGGAGCCCAGCTCCGGCATGGAGATGGAGACGTCAGCCTTGAAGGCGTTGGGGCCGTAGAAGTCATAGAAGATGCTGCCGGCCGGGCTCATCTGGAAGGCGGTACCGCCCATGTGACCCGGGGTACAGAAGGTGTACTTGCCCTCTTCCACGTACTTGAACAGCGCCTTGGTGAACGGCGGCAGGATGGCGTCCTGATACTCCTGAGTGGCCTGACCCATCTTGAGGGCGATGTCGTCGGCCATGCCGAGACGGTACTCGAAGAAGTGCACGTTCAGACGCAGGTCGGTCAGGTGAATATCCAGGGTGGACTGGTCGTTGGCGAAGGCGAAGATCGGCAGCTTCTCGTTGCGATCGTGGATCTCCTTGCACAGGCCCAGCGAGTATTTGTCCCAGTCGAAGATGGCGCCGCAGACGCGGGGGTTCTTCTCGATCAGTTTCAGCAGATCGGCCACGTCGACCGGGTATACAACCTGAAAGCCTTTACGCTCGAGGGAGGCTTGCAGCTGGCGAATGGGTTCTTCTTTGAAGAACACGCCCAGGTGGTTGAGGATGGCAATGATGTTCATCGTGATACTCCACACGTAGAGGGGCGCTCTCCATCAGGGATGGTGAGTGAAGAGCGCTCGGAAAAGGAAAACGGAATTAGTGGCTGGCTTGCTCTTTGAGCAAGGCGTCGTGCTGACGCAGACCCTGTTTTTTGGCGTAGAACATCAGGATGATGAGCGACACCACGAAGGTGGCAGTGAGGTTGGAACCCTGGGCGCCCATCAGGGCCACCAGACAGAAGAGGCAGGCAACGCCGGAGAAGATCATGGTGCCTATGCTGCGGGAGGTCATGCCCTCGAAGCGAATGAGGTTAATGCTGGAGTAGAAGTAGGGCAGCATGGTCAGCAGCACCGCATCCGTGGTCAGCACGTTGAAGAGATCTGCAGCGTGAGCGGACTGGGAGGTGAAGGCGGTCAGGCCAATCATCAGGGCAGTCATCTTGAGGGAGCCCAAGATCAGACCCTTCTTGGCGACACCGTTCTTGTCCAGTTCGCCATAGATTTTCGGGAAGTTGCCGTCGTTGGCGGCACGCTTGCCCGCTTCGCCCACCAGCATCATCCAGGAGCCCAGCGAGGTGAAACAGGCCAGCGCAGTGAAGGCAGAGACAAACGGGGCAGACCAGCTACCGAAGATGGCGGAAGAGGCCATGGCAAACGGGGCGCCGGAGGCAGCCACTTCACCGGCCGGGAACATGCCGCTGATCACCTGGGTAGAGAGAATGTAGATAACACCCGCGATACCGGTACCCAGCATGGTGGCGAGAGGTACGGTGCGCTTGGGGTTCTTCACCATGCCGGAGGAGACGGCGGCAGACTCGACACCCACGAAGGACCAGAGGCAGATCAGCACGGCGCTGATGACTGCATGCAGATCGCTGCCGCTGGTGGTGTTCCAGTTCTGGCTGTAAACGCTGGTATCAAAATGCCCCCAACCCATCACGGCAGTACCTACTACCGGCAGCAGGATCAGCACCAGACCCAGGGTACAGAGTCGGCTCACCCAGCTACCGCCAAGCAGGTTGACGAAGGTGAAGATCCAGACGGCAGCGATGGTGGCTGCAGCGGCCGGGATCGGGCTGTTGAGAATGGGGAAGAAAACAGAGAGGTAGGAGACGCCGGTAATGGCGATGGCCAGGTTACCGATCCAGTTGGCGTGGTAGTAGAGCACACCGGTCTGGAAACCGAACACCGGAGAGATCTCGCCAGCATAAGCAATGGGGCCACCCTCTTGCGGGTTCTTGGTCGCAAGGCGGGCGAAGACGAAGGCGAGGCCCATGGCGCCTACCAGACAGATTGCCCAGCTAAAGACAGAGATGGAGCCGATGGTGGCCAGTGCCGAAGGCAGCAGCGCTATGCCGCTCCCCATCATGTTACCGGCCACCACACCTGTACAGGCGATGAGGCCAATCTTCTTGCTCGTATCTAGGGACATAAGATCTCCGGTTCTATAAAAGGTCGGGTCGTCACATACACATTTGGCGGAACGCCCCGCCAACGAATGGGCACAGACTAGGCCTCTCCTCCCCGGAAAACATAAAGACCCGCTAACGGATAAAAACATGAGCCAACTTTTTTCACCGCCTCGTCGATTTTTCTAAAAAGCATTTAAAAACAGTGAATTGAAATCAAGCCACACCGCCATCTTGATAAAACCTTGATATCCGGCCACCCCGCTTTTGCTCCTTGATAACGCCCTTATCTCGCCGTCTTGATATTTTTCCGGGGATAAACCTGGGATAAAGAGGCTCGCATAGCGCCCCCTCCCCTTGCGGCCATCCGAAGGTCCCTCGAACCATCACCCTAAGTGGCCGCTCCCCCCTGTTCGACCCTCCGCTCGTTTCATCACCACCCCGACTCAGAGGCAAACCTCAGCGGCAATACCCGGTTCCCGGCGACCGGCAGGCCATACCCGCACTCACAGTGGGATAGCGGCAGCGAGCAGTGCTCATGACGCAAAGCCGGACAAGCGCAAATGCGGCGAGCCAGTCAAATGCGGGTGACAATGAGCAGCGGGAGATAAATCGGGCTGAGCCAGACTGGCTATTCCCTTGGGCAGACAGACGGATTGACGCAGACAGAAACGACACAGGCCGCCCGAAGGCAGCCTGTGGATGCGGCCGGCAACCGCGCCAACCGAGGGTAAACAAGCGCTTCGGCGCTAGAAGAGCTTCACCTTGCTCTGACCCAGGGCATTGAACAGGGCTGGGGTGAGGGTCTCCATATTGCTGTAGAAACCGAGCTGCTGGCAGAGCAGATAGGTCTGCTCGGTCGCCTCCATCAGGAAGGCCTGACTGTAGGCATCTCCCGCCGCCTCGGGGCGACCGTCCAGCTCTGCCAGCTTGCCCTGCAGTATGTAATAGAGCACCGAGCGGCCACGACTCGCCGCCTGCTCCAGCAGCTGACTCGCCTGCTGCGGCTGGTTGTTGAGGATGGCTTGCAGGGTCAAGGCCTCCCACACCCGAGCGGGCACGACGCCATCGCTTTGCACCACGCTGGCGAGATGAGTACCTATCCCCATCAGATGCTCACTCTCGGACTTGCCCGCCAGGGTTGCCAGCGCTTCTCCCGCCAGATAGCGCTCCGCCAGCAACAACGGCTGATCCGGCTGGACGAAAAGAGAGTTGTCGAGCAGCGCTATGCCACGCTTGAGAGCCACGGGATCCTGGCTGTTGATGTAGTACTGCGCCTCCATCATGGCCATCAGGGAAGTATCATCGGTGGGCCATCCCATGCCGGGCAAGACGTCCGGCTGATCGAGGGCCCGCAGCAGATCCTGACTGCTCGCCTGCAGCACAGCGTGTACCTTGTGACGGCTGAGCTGGTACTGATGGCTGAACAGCACCCGATTGGTATTGATGTTGCGATACTCCAGATCCAGATAGGTGCCCCGCGGCTGACGGGAGACCCGCACGCTCAGCTCCTTGCCGGGCAGGATGCCCCCCATCAGATTGGTGGCGCCGTACTGAACACGCAGCGGGGTAACCGCAGCCACCTCCCCCATCAGGGCACGAGTGATGCCATCGGCCAGACGCACGTTCTCGTTGTTGTCATCCATGCCGGAGTGAAAGCGAAACACCAGCAAATTGGGATCCAGCATGGCGTGAACCTGGGGGCTGGCGTGCTGATAGCTGAGCATGCTGACGATGGCAACCAGGATGACGGCCACGAAGATATCGAAGCTCACCATCTTCCAGCGGCTGCGGGCATCCTTGGCGTGAGTCGAGATGGCGCGGGTCAGGGGCCCGGCGGGAAAAGGGGCGACATTGGGCAGGGCATCGTCATCGTCGGCCGTGGCGGGCGGGCTCAGATCGGAGAGAGTGGTATTGAACGCGGGCGCGGGCTGCTCGTCAGCCATCACTACAGAGAGCACCTGCAGCGGCCGCACCGATGCCACCAGCTTGTAGCCGCGCTTGGGCACGGTAACGATATAGTCGGCCGCATCAAAGCGACCATCTTTGAGGATCTTGCGTAACTCGAAGATGGACTGGGTGACCACCTGATCGGTCACCTCGGCGCCGTCCCACACCTCCTTGATCAGGGCATCGCGGCCAAACACTGTGCCCGTATGGCAGGCCAGAAACCGCAACAGATTGACCAGTCTGGGTTCAAGATAGACCTCGCGGTCGGGGCGACACAGCATGTTGTCGTCAACCCTCAGGGTCCAGTCGTGGATCTCAAAAACCGATTCGCTCATGATTCACTCGCTGCAGATGGAGACAATGCACAATGAGAGTGACGCAAACCTGGACTGACTGAACGGAACAAGGCGCTGCCAGTGCGAGGTGGCAGAAAAAGGGAACCGGAGCAGTAAACATCGCTGTGAGTCAGTCTGGCCAGGCCATCCTGCGTACGTCTGAAGAGCATCCTTGCGGGCATTCCAATCGGGTCGATCGGAAGGGGGCCACTTTAAGCAAAACGGGAGCGGGATCCCACTTTTATTGGCCATTAACCACAGCTGAATTGATCCAACACAGGGGTTTTCGGCAAACGGGGTGCCGACTGATATCCATATGAACAGCACTTTACCGCGCCCAAAAAAGAAGGCCCCCGCATAAGCAGGGGCCTTTTGACGCCATTTATAGAAGCATGCCGGGCTTAGCAGTAGCCGTAGCCCATCAGGCGCTGGTAACGCTGCTCCAGCAGCTGTTCGGTCTCGAGCGGACGCAGGGCATTCAGATCCTGCTTGAGACGCTCCTTCAGGCGCTGTGCCATCAGGGGCACATCACGGTGGGCACCACCGAGAGGCTCTTCGACTATGGTGTCGATGAGCTTGAGCTCTTTCAGGCGCTGGGCCGTGATACCCATGGCATCGGCGGCCACGGGAGCCTTGTCGGCGCTCTTCCACAGTATGGAGGCGCACCCTTCCGGCGAGATGACGGAGTAGGTGGAGTACTGCAGCATGTTGACGCGATCACCCACGCCAATGGCCAGGGCGCCACCCGAGCCGCCTTCACCGATCACGGTGCAGACCACGGGCACGGTCAGACCGGCCATCACTTTCAGGTTGCGGGCGATGGCTTCAGACTGACCACGCTCCTCGGCACCCACGCCTGGGTAAGCACCCGGGGTGTCGATGAAGGTGATGATCGGCATCTTGAAGCGCTCGGCCATCTCCATCAGACGCAGGGCCTTGCGATACCCTTCCGGGCGCGGCATGCCGAAGTTGCGCTTGATCTTCTCCTTGGTCTCGCGACCCTTCTGCTGACCAATCACCATCACGGGCTCGCCGTCGAGACGGGCGATGCCACCGACGATGGCCTTGTCATCGGCATAGGCGCGATCGCCAGCCAGCTCGTCGAAATCGGTGAAGATGTGCTCGATATAATCGAGAGTGTAAGGACGCTGAGGATGACGCGCCATCTGGGATACCTGCCAGGCACCCAGATCGCCGAAGATCTTCTTGGTCAGCTCTTCGTTTTTCTTCTCCAGCCGGCGAATGTCTTCATTGAGATCGACAGCACTGTTGTGCTCACTCACATGACGGAGTTCATCAATCTGCGCCTGCAACTCGGCAATCGGCTGTTCAAAATCCAGAAAAAGACTCATAGGGCCTATAGATCCTCTAATCAAAAACCAATTCAACCCGCTCTCGTCCCAGCAGGACACGCAAGTCATCTATCAGTTGATCGGTGGGCGTCACCCGCCACTCGGTACCGAGCGTCAATCGCACCCGTGAGCCGGGGCGACGATAGTTTACCTGAACCGGACAGACTCCGGCACGGGCGGGTTCCAAAATCTCGCACAAACGCGGGAAAAAGCGATCATCAATCCGCTGTTCATCGAGGGAGATGCGGATTGCCCTGGCAAAACGCTCCCTCGCATCGTTGATATCCAGTAATTCACGGGCCGACATTTTAAGGCCACCGGAGAAGTCATCAAAGCTGACCTGTCCAGAAACCACCAAAATACGGTCTTTTTGCATCAATTCTTCATATTTTTCCAGCGCTTCACTGAACAGGGTCACATCCAGACGGCCGGATCTGTCGTCCAGGGTGAAGATCCCCATCTTGTTGCCACGCTTGGTCACCATGCTGCGGGCCGCGATCACCAGCCCCGCCGCCGTGGTAACCGTATCCCGGGAGGTGGGATGCAGATCGCACAAACGGCCGGACGTGTAGCGACGCAATTCGCCGCTGTACTGGTTGATGGGGTGGCCGGTCAGGTAAAGGCCGAGCGTCTCCCGCTCCCCTTCCAGCCAC
Organism: Aeromonas sp. TS_SC_11; assembly: GCF_057318915.1. NCBI lineage: Bacteria > Pseudomonadati > Pseudomonadota > Gammaproteobacteria > Aeromonadales > Aeromonadaceae > Aeromonas > Aeromonas sp. TS_SC_11. Next base: position 2,323,627 of record NZ_CM170470.1, on the reverse strand, counting down.
ACCTTGTCAGGCCAGTGCGGCACGTTGGCGAACGCCTTCTTGACGTCGTCAATCTCCTGGGTCAAGACCCCGAACATGTCGACCTGACCCACGGCCTGTGCCTTGGCGTGCTGCTCGGCGGCGCGCATCGCCTCTTCCAGGGTCGCCATCAGGGCGGCGCGGTGAGGACCGAGCCTGTCCATGGCGCCGGAGAGGATGAGTTTTTCCATCACCCGCTTGTTGATCTTCTTGATGTCGACCCGGTTGCAGAAATCGAACAGATCGCGAAACGGGCCGTCCTGATCCCGGGCGCTGAGAATGGCGTCGATAGGGCCTTCCCCCACCCCCTTCACAGCCCCTATGCCGTAGACGATGTGGCCATCTTCGTTGACGCTGAACCGGTAGCGACCGGTATTCACATCCGGCGGTATCACTGTGAGCCCCATGCGCTGACATTCGTCCACCAGGGTCACTATCTTGTCGGTGTTGTCCATATCGGCGGTCATGACCGCCGCCATGAACTCGGCCGGGAAGTGGGTCTTGAGCCAGAGGGTCTGGTAAGAGACCAGCGCATAGGCGGCGGAGTGGGATTTGTTGAAGCCGTAGCCCGCAAACTTCTCCACCAGATCGAAGATCTTTACCGCCAGTTCGCCGTCGATGCCGTTCTTGACCGCCCCTTCCTCAAACCCGGATCGCTGCTTGGCCATCTCGGCCGGGTTTTTCTTGCCCATGGCCCGGCGCAGCATGTCCGCACCACCCAGGGTGTAGCCCGCCAGCACCTGGGCTATCTGCATCACCTGCTCCTGATAGAGGATGATGCCGTAGGTGGGCTCCAGGATCGGTTTGAGACTCTCGTGTTGCCACTTCTCGTCCGGATAGGAGATCGCCTCCTTGCCGTGCTTTCGCTCGATGAAGTTGTCCACCATGCCCGACTGGAGCGGGCCCGGACGGAACAGGGCCACCAGGGCGATCATGTCTTCGAAACAGTCAGGCTGCAGCCGTTTGATGAGATCCTTCATGCCGCGGGATTCGAGCTGGAATACCGCCGTGGTCTCGAACCGCTGCAGCAGATCGAACGACTTCTTGTCGTGGATGGGGATGGCGGCGATGTCGACCGGCGGCTTGCCCTCTTTGGCAAGACGCGGGTTTATCATGCCGAGCGCCCAGTCGATGATGGTCAGGGTACGCAGCCCCAGGAAGTCGAACTTCACCAGCCCGGCGTATTCCACATCGTTCTTGTCAAACTGGGTGACAGGGTGATTGCCGGAGTCGTCGCAGTAAAGCGGCGCAAAGTCGGTGATCTTGGTGGGCGCTATTACCACGCCACCTGCGTGTTTGCCGGCGTTGCGCACCACGCCTTCCAGCCGGCGCGCCATGTCGATGAGGTCTTTGACCTCCTCGTCCTGCTCATAAAGCTCGGGCAGCTTGGGCTCGGCCTCGAATGCCTTGGCCAGGGTCATGCCCGGATCCGGCGGGATCAGCTTGGAGATGCGATCGACGAAACCATAGGCGTGGCCCAGCACCCGGCCCACGTCCCGTACCACCGCCTTGGCCGCCATGCTGCCGAAGGTGATGATCTGGGACACCGCATCCCGGCCATACATGTCGGAGACGTGCTCGATCACCTCGTCCCGTCTGTCCATGCAGAAGTCGACGTCGAAGTCGGGCATGGATACCCGCTCCGGGTTCAGGAAGCGTTCGAACAGCAGGTCAAATTCCAGCGGGTCGAGGTCGGTGATCTTGAGCGCGTAAGCCACCAGTGAACCCGCCCCCGAGCCCCGGCCCGGGCCAACGGGGATGCCGTTGTCCTTGGACCACTGGATAAACTCCATCACTATGAGGAAGTAACCCGGGAAGCCCATCTGGTTGATGACTTTCAGCTCGATCTCGAGGCGCTCGTCATACTCGCCGCGCTTGACGGCGCGCACGGCCGGATCCGGGAACAGGAAGGCGAGACGCTCTTCCAGGCCCTCTTTGGATTTGGCCACCAGAAAGTCTTCGGTGGTCATGTCGCCGGTCGGGAAATTGGGCAGGAAGTATTCACCCAGACGCACAGTCACGTTGCAGCGCTTGGCGATCTCCACCGTGTTTTCCAGCGCTTCAGGGATGTCGGCAAACAGCTCGGCCATCTCCTCCTGGCTGCGCAGGTACTGCTGCGGGCTGTAACGGCGCGGGCGACGCTTGTCCATCAGGGTATAGCCATCGTGGATGGCAACCCGGATCTCGTGGGCGTCGAAATCCTCGGCGTTGAGGAACACCACCTCGTTGGTGGCCACCACCGGCAGCTCGAACTCGGTGGCAATGGCCACCGCCATGTGCAGGTAGACCTCTTCATCGGGTCGACCGGTACGCAGCAGCTCCAGATAGTAGGCGTCGGGAAAGTGGGTCTGGTAGAAGGCGAGACACGACTCCGTCATCTGCCGGTTGCCCTTGAGCAGGAACTTGCCCACGTCCCCCTCCCGTCCACCCGAGAGCACTATGACCCCCTTGGCGTGATCGGTGAGCCACTCCTTGTCGATGACGGGACGCCCCTGCACATGGCCACGCTGATAACCGCGGGAGATGAGCAGGGTAATGTTCTGGTAGCCGTCATTGTCCATGGCCAGCAGAGTGAGGCGGAACTGCTCGTCCCCCAGCTCACTGCTTTGCACCCAGAAGTCGGCCCCGACGATGGGCTTGATGCCCTTGCCGTGGGCGGCGCCATAGAAACGCACCAGACCGCACATGTTCATCTGGTCGGTCAGGGCCAGCGCCGGCATGTTGTTGGCCGCAGCGGCTCCGACGATAGGATTGATCTTCTGCAGACCATCGACCATGGAGAAATCGGAGTGGACGCGCAGGTGGATAAAACGGGGTTCAGCCATCGTCATACCCTCTCGTTGCTCAAACAGAAATGCATTGGCTATTCGATCCCAAGTGCATGGCGCACCGGCTTGAAACTCTTGCGATAAGCGGCCAAGGGCCCGCGCTCGGCCAGAATGGCGAGGTGCTCAGGGGTCGGATAGCCCTTGTGACGGGCGAAACCATATTCGGGATGACGGCTGTCCAGCGCTGTCATCTCCGCATCACGAGTCACCTTGGCCAGAATCGAGGCGGCGCTGATGGCGGCCACCAGGCTATCGCCCTTGACCACGGCGCGCGCCTCCATCGGCAATGCCGGGCAGCGATTGCCGTCGATAAAAACCAGATCTGGCGTCACCGTCAGTCCCGCCACGGCGCGCTGCATCGCCAGCATGGTGGCATGCAGTATGTTGAGCTCGTCTATCTCTTCGGGACTGGCGCGGCCGATGGCCCAGGCCAGCGCCTTGGCCTTGATCTCGTCAAACAGCGCCAGACGCTTCTTCTCGGAAAGCTTCTTGGAATCAGCCAGCCCGGTGATCGGGTTGGCCGGATCCAGGATCACGGCGGCGGTGACCACATCACCCACCAGGGGGCCACGACCCACCTCGTCCACCCCGGCAACCAGCTTGTCTTCGGGAATATCGATCATCATCTTGCAGCCTTGAATCAAAACAGGCCCCGCAGGGCCTGACATGGGGTAGATGAGCGCAGCGCTATCGGCCACCCTGCCTGTTATCTGCCGAGCAGTTCGGCCACCGCATCCGCGGCCTGCACATCGGCGTTGCAGCGAATGCTCTGGTGCAGCCGGGTGAAAGTGGCGATGAGTTCACGGTTGTCGTGCTCCAGCAGCTTGCTGACTTCATCCACCAGATTGTCCGGGGTGCACTCGTGCTGAATAAGCTCGGGCACCAGCATCTGATCAGCCAGCAGATTGGGTAGCGACACATAGGCGGTCTTCACCAGCCGCTGAGCCAGCCAATAGCTGAACGGTTTGAGCTTGTAACCCACCACCATGGGCTTTTTCACCAGCATGGCTTCCAGCGCTGCGGTACCTGAGGCAAGCAGCACGGCATCGGCAGCTATCATGGCTTCGCGACCCTGACCTTCCAGCAACACCATGTCGAGATCCGGCGCCAGCTCGGCCTTGATGGCCATGAACTGCACCCGTCGCGCCTCGTTGACCAGCGGCACGATGAAACCGAGATCCGGATAACGTACCGTCAGCCGCTTGCAGGCCTCGAGAAATACCGGTGACATGAAGCCCACCTCGGCGGTGCGACTGCCGGGTAACACGGCCAGCCAGCGTCGGCCCGGGTCAATGCCGAGCGCCTGGCGCACGGCAGCCTGGTCCGGTTCGAGCGGGATCGCATCGGCCATGGTGTGGCCCACGAACCGGCAAGGGGCAGCAAAGCGATCGTAGAAGGCTTTCTCGAACGGCAGGAAGGCGAGCACCATGTCGGTGGCGGCCTTGATCTTGTGAATGCGGTTCTGACGCCAGGCCCAGACAGAGGGACTGACATAGTGAACCGTCTTGATACCGGCGCGGCGCAGCTTCAGCTCCACCCCGATATTGAAATCCGGTGCATCCACCCCGACGAAGATGTCAGGCGGATTGGCAATGAAATGGCGCAGCAGTTCACGGCGAACCTTGAGGATGCGCGGCAGACGGCCCAGCACCTCTGTGATCCCCATGACGGAGAGCTCTTCCATCTCGAACAGGGCCTTGACGCCGAGGGCCTGCATGCGCGGCCCGGCGATCCCTTCAAACTGCGCATCCGGATAACGGCGCTGCAGCTCGCGCACCAGCCCGGCGGCCAGAATGTCGCCGGAGGTCTCTCCGGCGACGATACCGATGCGAACGGGATCAGGCACGGATGATCCCGCGCTCGTTGTCCTTGAGGAAATCCACGTAGAGCTGGACGGCCGGTTCGGTGGCCGCCATCTCTGTCAGCACGGGCAACACCTCTTCGACTGTCTTGCCGGAGCGGAAGATCTCTTTGTAGGCACGCTTGACGGCGGAGATGGCTTCAGCGCTGAAACCACGGCGACGCAGGCCTTCGGAGTTGACCCCGAACGGCTTGGCGTAATTGCCAGCGGCCATCACGTAGGGCGGCACATCCTTGTTCAGGGCGGCGCAGCCACCGATGAAGGCGTGGGAGCCAACGCGACCGAACTGGTGGATCGCGGAGAGACCACCGAAAATCACGAAGTCACCGATCACCACGTGGCCCGCCAGGGTCGCGTTGTTGGCGAAGATGCAGTTGTCACCGATGATGCAATCGTGGGCAACGTGCACGTTGACCATGAAGAGGTTGCCGCTGCCCACCTTGGTCAGGGATTGATCCTGGATGGTGCCGCGGTGCACAGTGCAGTTCTCGCGAAAGACGTTGTTGTCGCCAATCTCGAGGAAGGTGCGCTCGCCGGCGTACTTCTTGTCCTGGCAATCCTCACCGATGGAGGTGTGCTGGAAGATCTTGTTGCCACGGCCCAGTTTGGCCGGCCCCTTGATCACCACATGGGAACCTACCCAGGTGTTGTCGCCGATTTCCACCTCGGCGCCGATGACGGAAAAGGGGCCGATTTCAACCCCTTTACCAATCACCGCAGACTCATGGACGATGGCAGTATCGTGAATGATGGCAGTCTGGTCGATCACGTGTATTAAACCTCGCGTTTGGCGCACATCAGCTCGGCGGTACAAACCACTTCACCGTTGACCGTGGCCACACCGGTGAACTTGGCAATACCGCGACGCTCTTTCAGGAACTCCACGTCGAGCACCAGCTGATCGCCAGGGCCAACAGGACGCTTGAAACGAGCGTTGTCGATGGAGGCAAAGTAATAGAGTTCGTTGGGAGACGGCTTGCCCACCATGGTAAAGGCCAGGATACCGGTGGCCTGCGCCATGGCTTCCAGGATCAGTACGCCGGGAAACACCGGCTTGGCCGGGAAATGTCCCTGGAAGATCGGCTCGTTGAACGAAACATTCTTGATGGCACGCAAGGTTTTGCGCTCATCGCTGATCTCGTAATCGTCGACCCGATCCACCATCAGGAACGGATAACGGTGGGGCAGCAGATCCATGATTTCCTGGATGCCCAGGCTCTTCTTTTCAGTAGTCAAAACAGTACCCTATACCAATCGTGATTATTCTTGATCCAGCTTCTTCTCAAGCTTGCTCAACCGCTTGTGCATCTCTTCGATACGCATCACCCGGGCGGCGGTCTTGCGCCACTCTTTATTGGTTTGCAGAGGGATGCCGGAAGAGTAGACACCGGGCTCGGTAATGGGTCGCATCACCATGGCCATGCCGGTAACGGTGGCCTGATCGCAGATCTCCATGTGCCCGTTAAAGACGGAGGCGCCGCCAATGATACAGTATTTGCCGACCTTGAGACTACCAGCCATCACGGTGGAGCCTGCCACGGCGGTGCCGTAGCCGATCTCGACGTTGTGGGCGATCTGGCACTGGTTGTCGATGATGACGTTATCCGCGATGCGGGTATCTTCCAGCGCGCCGCGGTCTATGGTGGTGCAGGCACCAATCTCGACCCGGTTGCCTATGGTCACGCCACCGAGCTGGGGGATCTTGATCCACTCGCCACGCTCATTGGCATAACCGAACCCATCGGCCCCGATCACTGTGCCGGATTGAACCAGACAGTCGGAACCCATGGTGATGTTGTGATACAGGGTGACGTTGGCCCACAACCGGGAGCGCGCTCCCAGTCGGGTATTCTTGCCAACAAAACAGCCAGGGCCTATGCGTACGTCATCCCCCAGCACGACGCCGGATTCGATCACTGCATTGGCCCCGATGGCCACTCTCTCGCCCAGTTGCACGTCAGCCGCAATGACGGCGCTCGGATGGATATCCGTGGCCGGCTGCGGTGTAGTGTCCAGCAGTTGGGCTACCCGGGCAAACCCCACATAGGGGTCTTTGAGTACCAGGGCATTGGTGGGACAAAATGGCAGATCCGCTTCTGTAATGAGCACGGCCGAGGCCTTGCTCTGCTCCAGATAATGCCGGTACTTTTTATTGGACAGGAAGGTGATATCCCCCTCCCCGGCCTTTTCCAGTGTCGCTACCTTGCGGATTTCCAGGGTTCCGTCGCCATGGATCTCGGCCCCCAGTTGCTGGGCCAGCTGTGCGAGAGTGAATGCCATCAATTAGTTGCTCTTGCTTACCTGAGAAATAACCTGGCCGGAGATGTCCAGCTTGCTGGCTGCATAGGGCGCAGCATTGCGCTCAAGCACCAGATCATAGCCATTGCTCTTGGCAATGGAGTCGATGGCGGCTTGTACCTTGGTCAGGATCTTGTTGCGCTCTTCGGACTGACGACGACCGTTGTCCTGCTCAAACGCTTGACGCTTCTGGTTGAACTCCATCTGCAGCTTGGCCAGTTTTTCCTGGTTCTGCTTCTTCTGATCGGCGCTCATGAAGGCTTCATCCTTCTTGAACTTCTCGACCAGCTTCTGACCGTCGGATTCCAGCTTCTGCAGCTCACGCATACGCGGCTCGAATTCACCTTTCAGCTTCTTGGAGACAGCTTCACGCTGGGGCAGCTTTTGGAATACTTCGCCCATGTCGACCACGGCGATCTTGGTCTCGGCCAAGGCAGAGCCCATGCCGGCAGCCATCAGTGCAAAACTCAAACCAGCTACTTTCAACGCTTTATTCACACTAACTCCTTGTTCCCTCATGTGAGGGCTACCTGATTTACCTGATTATGCAAGTGGTACCCGGACCGACTTGTTACCTGGTGAGGCGCGCAAACTGCGCGTCCCATCATTGAATACCCCCACCGGCGGGGTGGGGGCGCGTCCGTCCTTAGAAGGTACGGCCGATATTGAACGAGAAGAACTCTGTCCTGTCCCCTTCGTACTCCTTGAGCGGACGGGCAATCGCGAACACCAGGGGTCCCATGGGGGACAGCCACTGCAGCGACAGACCGGCCGAGGCACGGTAGTTGGTCGGGTCCGAATAGTCGGTCAGATAGTTGCAACCACTGAAACAGCGGTTTTGATACTGGGCATAGTCAAAGGTGGTATCCCACACTGAACCCGCGTCGATGAAGAAGCTGGTGCGCAGCTGAGGCTGATAGGTTTCGGACGCAAACGGCGTCGGTACTATCATCTCGAGGGAGGCCACTGCCAGGGCGTTGCCACCCACCGAGCTGTCGGTACCCTGAATGACGTCGTTACCGCTCAGGTTGTAGTAGTAGAGCGCCTTCGGACCTACCGTGTTGCTCTTGAAGCCACGCAGTGTGTCAAAACCACCGGCGAAGTAGTTCTCGAAGAACGGCAGGACGTGATCATAGTTGCCGTTGCTGCCATAACCGTTGCCATAAGAGGCGCGGGCCTTGGCCATCAGCACCCATTTATGGTCCGCATCGAACGGGAAGTAGTGAGCATCTTCGGCGTTCAGCTTGAAGTACTGCAGATCCATACCGGGCACTGTCACCTTGGCGTTCACACGCTGACGGTCACCCGCGGTCGGGAACATCCCCTTGTTGAGGGTTGAACGGGTCCAGCCGGCGGTGACGTCAACAGTGTTGAACACCATGCGGTTGTCGCCATCCTTGTTCTTGCTGTACACCTTCCAGAACTCGTCCACCTGCAGATAGGGGTTTGGCTGGGACAGTTTGTTGTTCTCGATCCCGAGGCTGAAGTCGAGGCGGTTGTTTTCGTTGACCGGGAAACCACTGGAGAGGCGGAAGCCAACCGTGGTGTTCTCATAGTCGACGATGTTGGCATCGGCCGCACTGAACTGGTTGTAGTAGAGGCGCCCGCCCAGGCTGACACCGTCCACGGTGAAGTAGGGATCGTTGTAGCTGAGGTCGACGCTCTTGGAGTACTTGTTGGTACTGGCGGAGATACCGATCTTCTTGCCGGTACCCATGAAGTTGTCCTGCTGCAGGCCTGCCTGCAGGCTCAGGCCCGATTCGGTACCATAACCCACACCGGCGTTGATGGAGCCAGCTGGCTGCTCCTTGACCTTGAAGTCGAGATCGACCTGGTCATCGCTGCCCGGTACCCGCTTGGTGTCCACTTCCGCGGTTTCAAAGAAGCCGAGACGGTTGAGACGGGTCTTGGACTGCTCGACGCTGTCGGAGGAGAGCCAGGTGCCTTCCATCTGACGCATTTCGCGGCGCAGCACTTCGTCCTGGGTAGTGACGTTGCCGCTGAAGTTGATGTTGCGCACATAGACACGGGGACCCGGCTCTATGTTGACGATCAGCTCCACTTCCTTGGTTTCGTCGTTAACCTGGGGGAAGGTGACCACTTTCGGATAGGCATAGCCGTAACGACCGAGGAACTTGGAGAGCACCTCTTCGGTGTGGGTTACCTGACTGGCAGAGTAGGTGCTGCCTGCCTCTATGGGGATCAGGCCCTTCATCTCGCCACCACGGTCGATCAAATCGCCCTTGAGCTGGACGCCGGAGACCTTGTACTGATCCCCTTCCTTGACGTTCAGGGTCACGTAGACACCCTTCTTGTCAGGGGTCATGGAGACCTGGGTCGACTCCTGGGCGAAGCGGATATAACCGCGGTCCATGTAGTAGGAGCGCAGGGTTTCGATGTCGCCGGCCAGTTTCTGTTTCTGGTAACGCTGGTCACCGGTGAAGTTCCACCAGGGTACATCGTCCTTGAGGGAGAGCTGGGCCAGCAGTTTCTCTTCCGGGAACACATTGTTGCCGACTATGTTGATTTGCTGGATCTTGGCCGCTTCCCCTTCCACGAAGGTGAACTTGAGGTCGACCCGGTTGCGCGGCAGCGGGGTGACGATGGCCTTGACCTTGGCGGAGTATTTGCCCACGCCGTAGTAGAAATCTTCCAGACCCTTCTCGAGGGAGCTCAGCACGGTACGATCCAGTGGATCACCCACCCGAATGCCGGAGGACTCCAGGCTCTGGGTCAGCTGCTCTTCCTTGATATCCTTGTTGCCTGAAAATTCGATACTGGAGATGGTCGGCCGCTCCTTGACCGCCACTTGCAACACCTGGCCATCACGGTAAACCTTCACATCCTCGAAGTTACCGGAGGAGTAGAGCTTTTTGATGGCGTTGGCCAGGGTCACGGAATCGACGGTGTCGCCAACCCGGATCGGCAGGTTCAACAGGGCGGCACCCAGCGTTACACGCTGTAAGCCGTCGACCTGGATATCTTGCACCACAAAAGAGGCAGGGGCCGCCTGGGCCAGGAAACTGGCACCCAGCAGGCAACTCAACACCAATGCTTTTTTAACAGCCATTTTGTTCTTGTGTGTCCTTGTTGATGCTCTGGCCTCAGAGGCGAGCGAAATCATTAAATAGCGCAATGCCCATCAGTAACATCAGAATGGCGGCGCCGATCCTGAAACCCACTTCCTGAATTTTGTCTGATACCGGCTTGCCGGTGACTGCCTCGATGAGGAAGTAGACCAGATGGCCTCCGTCCAGCACCGGCAGGGGAAACAGGTTGATGATCCCCAGGTTGACGCTGATCAGCGCCAGGAAGCCGAGGAAATAGACCAGACCGTAATCGGCACTGCTGCCTGCCCCCTTGGCAATGGAGATGGGACCGCTCAGGTTATCCAGGGAGACGATGCCACCAATCAGCTTGCCAATCATGTCAAAGGTCAGCGTGGTCAGGCTCCAGGTCTTCTGGGCTCCCTGCCACAGGGCCTGCAAAGGCCCATACTGTAACAGAATTCGATACTCATCCGGTAATGGAACCAATTGCGGTGACAAGCCGACAAAACCGACCAGCTGGCCACGCACTTTTTTCACATCCGGAGTCAGGGTCAGGGTCAGTTCACTGCCTGCCCGCTCCACCACGACCTGTAATGGCTGCTCGGGGGACTGCTGGACCTGGTGCACAAACTGGGCCCACTCGGTGACCTCCTGCTCGCCCACCCGCTTGATGCGATCGCCGACCAGGATACCGGCCTTCTCACTGGCGCTCGCAGGCACTATGGCCTCGACCACGGGCAGTACCTTGCCGCCGAGGGGCACTATCCCCAGGCTGCCGACGGGGGACTCTTTGTCCGGATCGAACGTCCAATCCTCCAGCACGAGAGTCTTGTCCACCGCATAACTGGTGTTGGCCGCTTTCAGCTTGAGCTGGACGGCATCATCACCCAGGTGGCTGATGAGGGCATAGGTCACGCTCTCCCAGTCACCGGTCGCCTTGTCGCCGACACCGACGATCTCCATGCCGGGTTCAATCCCGGCAGCCGCCACTATGGAAGCGGGACGCACCTCCCCCACCACGGGTTTGACGGCAGGGACACCGATCATGAACATCAGCCAGAGGGCAAACAGGGCAAACACGAAGTTCGCCATGGGGCCCGCCGCCACTATGGCCATGCGCGCCCAGACACTCTTGTGATTGAAAGCAAATTGCTCATCGCCGGGTTTGAGCTCATCGACCCGACCATCCAGCATCTTGACGTAACCGCCGAGCGGGATCAGTGCCAGCACATATTCGGTGCCATCCTTGCCCATTCGGCGCCAGATAGCCTTGCCAAACCCGATGGAGAAGCGCTCGACCTTGACGCCGCAACGGCGGGCTACCCAGAAGTGGCCGAACTCATGCACCGCAACCAGCAATCCGAGGGCGATGATAAAGGCACCAATATTCCACAGCACGCCGCCCATCAGCCGATCACCTCGAGATCACACCCATTCGAATCACCGAAGGAGGCAGTAACAAAGGCAGGTTTGTCATTCCACAGCACAGCACTCATCAGCCAGTTACCTCGATTTCATGCATGGTCCGGTACCCAAAGGCAACGATAAAGGCAGCACAATGCCACGAAATACCACTCATTAGCTAAGCTCCTCAATCAAATTGTGAGCACGGGCACGGGCCGCACCATCCAGCGCAATCAAATCATCCAGCGAACCCACAGGGGAACTCCCCAGCGCCAGCATGGTGGCCTCATTGACTCTGGCAATATCCATAAAACCGATCCGCTCTGCAAGGAAAGCCGCAACGGCCTCTTCATTGGCGGCATTGAGCGCCGTGGTCGCCGCCTGCCCTTGCTGACAGGCACTCATGGCCAGTGCCAGACAGGGATAACGCTCATAATCGGGCCGGATAAAACTGAACTCTCCGACACTGAAGAAATCCAAAGGTTCCACTCCGGACTCAACTCGAGCCGGATAAGCCAGGGCATGCGCTATGGGGGTACACATGTCCGGATTGCCAAGCTGGGCCATCACGGAGCCATCCTTGTACTGCACCATGGAGTGGATCACTGACTGGGGATGGATCACCACCTGGATCTGCTCGGGCGCGGCGTTGAACAGCCAGCGCGCCTCTATGTACTCCAGCCCCTTGTTGATCATGGTGGCGGAGTCGACCGAGATCTTGGCCCCCATGGACCAGTTCGGGTGGGCGATGGCCTGGGCCGGCGTGACCTGTGCCAGCGCATTGATGTCGGTATAACGAAACGGACCGCCTGAGCCGGTCAGCAGTATCCTGCTGATGCCCGCCCCCGCCAGATCGCAGTAGCCGGGCTGGCGCTGAATGGCTTCGGGCAGGCACTGAAAAATCGCATTGTGTTCGCTGTCGATGGGCAGCAGCTCGGCGCCATGCTCGCGCACCGCCTCCATGAAGAAGGCCCCGGACATCACCAGCGCCTCCTTGTTGGCCAGCAGGATCCGCTTGCCGGCACGCACTGCGGCCATGGTCGGTGCCAGACCCGCCGCACCGACGATGGCCGCCATCACGCTGTGTGCATCGGGGTGAGCCGCCACCTCGCACAGGGCAGCCTGACCAGACAGCACCCGTGTCGCGCTACCGTGGGTCTTGAGCTGGCCCGCCAGTGCGGTCGCGGCAGACTCATCCACCATGACGGCGAAACGGGGGGAAAACTCGAGACAGTCCCGCACCATGGCATCCACGCTGCGAGCGGCGGTGAGCGCCAGTACTTGCCAGCGCCCGGGATTGCGGCGCAGCACCTTGAGGGTGCTCTGCCCGATGGAGCCGGAAGCCCCCAGGATCACCAGGTTATGCATCAGAACTCCTGCTTGAGTAACAAACCAATGGAGCCGGAAGCGCTCAAAACCATCAGCAAGATGTGCATCAGAACTCCTGACTGAGTAACAGATAACTGAGCAGGAAGACTGGCAGGGCCGCGGTCAGGCTGTCGATCCGGTCGAGGATACCACCATGACCGGGCAATAGAGTGCCAGAATCCTTGATGCCTGCCTCCCGCTTGAACATGCTCTCGGTGAGATCGCCGAGCACGGAAGCCAGCACGGCCAGCAAGGAGCAGAACAGCACTATCGCCATCTTGACCGGCACGAAGCCCATGAACCAGGTCACACCGACCGCCAGCAGGCTGGCGGTAAAGAGACCACCGCACATGCCTTCGATGGTTTTACCCGGGCTGACGGCCGGCGCCAGCTTGTGTTTGCCAAAGGCCTTGCCGAAAAAATACGCGCCAGAATCTGCCGCCCAGACCAGCCCCATGACGAACAACAGGATCCAGGCCCCCATCATGGGGTCGTGATAGAAGTTGTAACCACGAATGGCCACCAGAGACCAGAAGAAGGGCACCAGGGTCACCAGACCAAACAAGGATTTGAGCCAGATGGACTCTTTCCACAGCCTGGCGCTCCGGGGATAGCGCAATACCAGCAGCAGCCCCAGCAGCCACCAGCTGACGGCGGTCCAGAGCACGCCCATCACCAGCGGATGCAGATGGGGAGTCCAGAGCTGATCGACCGGCAGCCAGAACAGGCTGGCACCGAGCAACAGACAGAACACCAGCGGCAACCATTGCTGCGGCTGGGCAGAGACGAAGCCACTCCACTCGCGGCTGGCCAACAGAAACACCAGAGCTGCCAACAGGGCAAAGAATTTCAACGGCAGGAAAAATAGCGCTCCCAATACCAGGGGAACAAGCAGTAATGCGGTAATAATTCGTTGTTTTAGCAAAAGAAACCTCTCTCTTGGGAGGGGATTTAGCCGGTCTGATGCTCGGCGATCAATTCCCGTATCTGTTCACCCGTACACCCGAAGCGACGCTCGCGGGCAACGAAAGAGGCAACGGCCTCACTGAACTCGGCCTCGTTGAAATCGGGCCACAATACCGGGGTAAAATAGAGCTCGGCATAGGCGAGCTGCCATAACACAAAATTGCTGATGCGATGATCGCCGCCGGTCCGGATCAGCAGATCCACAGGTGGTAAATCAGCCATGCAGACCTGCTCGGCCAGCAGGGACTCATCGATGGCATCGGCATCCAGCTCGCCTGCCGCCACGGCTCGGGCCAGTTTACGGGCCGCCTGGGCGATATCCCACTGACCACCGTAATTGGCAGCAATGTTGAGGGTCAGCCCCTTGTTGTCTGCAGTCAAAGCCTCGGCCTTGGCGATCCTGGCCTGCAAGCGCTCGCTGAAACGGGCGGTATCGCCGATCACCTTGAGCCGGATCCCGTTGCTGTGCAGTTGCTTGACCTCACGGCCCAGCACTGTCATGAAGAGTTCCATCAGGGCACTGACCTCCCCTTCCGGACGCCGCCAGTTCTCACTGGAGAACGCAAACAGGGTCAACGCCTCTATCTTGGCGCGCGCGGCAAACGTCACCGCCTCACGAACAGACTTCACGCCCGCCTTGTGGCCATAGACCCGCATCTTGCCACGGTTCTGAGCCCAGCGCCCATTGCCATCCATGATGATGGCCACATGACGAGGCAAGGACGAATTGGCACAATCACCTAACGCTGCCAAAAGCGACATTCATTTCTCCCACAAAGACAAAAGCGCCGTGCAGGGGCACTACACGGCGCTCGTAATATACCTGTCAGAGGCTTAGATTTCCATTAGCTCCTTTTCCTTCGCGGCCAGGGCGTCATCCACCAGCTTGATGAAGGAATCGGTGAGTTTCTGGATCTCTTCCTGGGCACGACGGTCATCGTCTTCGGAGATCTCTTTGTCTTTGAGCAGTGCTTTCAGATCGGCGTTGGCATCGCGACGGATGTTGCGCACGGCCACACGGGCACCTTCCGCTTCAGCACGGACGATCTTGGTCAGATCGCGGCGACGCTCTTCGGTCAGCGGCGGCAGGGGCACACGCAGGGTCTGACCGTTGCTGGACGGATTCAGGCCCAGATCGGAGGTCAGGATGGCCTTTTCTACCGCCTGGATCATTGAACGGTCAAAAATGGAGATGGACAGGGTGCGGGCATCTTCTGCCACCACGTTGGCCAACTGTTTCAGAGGAGTGGCAGCACCGTAATACTCAACCTGGATACCGTCGAGCAGGCTCGGGTGAGCACGGCCGGTACGGATCTTGGACATCTGGGTCTTGAGCGACTCTACGCTCTTGGCCATACGGTCCTTGGCGTCGTTTTTAATCTCGTTGATCACAGTGGTTTTCCTTTTGGCGAACGAGCCATCACGCGGCTCGTGTCTATCATATTTATCTTATTTGCCGATGTGGTGGATCAGCGTGCCTTCCGGCTCACCCATGATAACCCGACGCAATGCACCCGGTTTGTTCATGTTGAACACGCGGATCGGCAGATCGTGGTCACGGGCCAGAGTAAAGGCTGCAAGATCCATCACCTTGAGCTCTTTTTCAAGCACTTCGTTGTAGCTGAGCTCATGATACAGCACGGCGTCCGGATTCTTAACCGGATCCTCGTTGAATACGCCATCGACCTTGGTCGCCTTGAGCACAACATCGGCTTCGATCTCGATGCCACGCAGGCAGGCTGCAGAATCGGTGGTAAAGAATGGGTTGCCGGTACCGGCAGAGAAAATCACCACTTTGCCGGCGCGCAGCTGGCTGATGGCCTCGGCCCAGCTGTAGGAATCGCAGACACCCTGCAGGGAGATGGCAGACATCAGACGGGCATTCACATAAGCACGATGCAGGGCATCACGCATGGCCAGACCGTTCATCACGGTGGCCAACATACCCATGTGGTCGCCCACCACGCGGTTCATGCCCGCTTTGGCAAGACCGGCACCACGGAACAAGTTGCCGCCACCGATGACCAGACCGACTTGAACACCCAACTCAACCAGTTCCTTGATCTCTTGGGCCATCCGCTCCAGCACAGCTGGATCAATGCCAAAACCCTCGGATCCTTGCAGGGCTTCACCACTCAACTTCAGAAGAACACGTCTGTATGCAGGCTTGGGATTGGTACTCATGTCACTGATTCCTGGTCATATAAAGACCGCGACATAAGTCGCGGTCTGGGGAAACGGAAAAACCGGTTCGATTAGGCCTTCTGAGCGGCCGCGATTTGGGCTGCTACTTCAGCAGCGAAATCGGTCTCTTGCTTCTCGATGCCTTCGCCCACTTCGAAACGGGTGAAGGAGACAACGTCAGCGCCTTCTTTCTTCAGCAGCTCGGCAACGGTCATGGAAGGATCCTTCACGAACGGCTGACCAGTCAGGGAAACCTCACCGGTGAACTTCTTCATGCGGCCTTCAACCATCTTCTCGGCGATGTCTTTCGGCTTGCCGGAGTTGATGGCGATGTCGATCTGAATTTCGCGCTCTTTGGCAACGACTTCAGCAGACACGTCTTCAGGCTTGACGAACTGCGGGCTGTTGGCAGCAACGTGCATGGCCAGATCTTTGGCCAGCTCGGCAGTACCACCGGTCAGCTTGGTGATAACACCAATGCGGGAACCGTGAACGTAGGTGCCCAGGTTGTCACCTTCAACCAGCATCACGCGACGCAGGTTCATGTTCTCACCGATCTTGGCGATCAGGTTGGTGATGGTCAGTTCGACGGACTCACCGTTACCGAAGTCAGCCGCTTTCAGTGCGTCAACGTCAGCAATTTTCTGGGTCGCAGCGATATCGGCGATCTTCTGGCCCATTGCCATGAAGCTGGCATCTTTGGCGACGAAGTCGGTTTCGCTGTTCAGCTCGATCATGACGGCAACGTTGCCTTCGGTACGAGCAAAGATCACGCCTTCAGCAGCGATACGGCCTGCTTTCTTGGCGGCCTTGGCCTGACCGGATTTGCGCATGTTCTCGATTGCCAGCTCGATATCACCAGCGGCTTCTTCCAGCGCTTTTTTGCAATCCATCATGCCAGCGGCGGTGCGCTCGCGCAGTTCTTTTACCAGGGCGGCAGTAACGTTAGCCATGTCCAGTATCCTCGGTCTTGAATTGACAAGAAACAGGGGCCACAAGGGCCCCTGCTAACCAATTACATCAGCTTGGTTAATAAGGGCTTTACAGTCCTTATCAATTACTCAGCTTCAACGAAGCCATCTTGTTCAGCTTGAACAACGATGTCCTGAGCGCGAGCTTCCAGTACGGTGTCAGCAGCAGCATTCAGGTACAGCTGTACGGCACGGATAGCATCGTCGTTACCCGGGATGACGTAATCAACGCCGTCCGGGTTGGAGTTGGTATCAACGATGGAAACTACCGGGATACCCAGGTTGTTGGCTTCTTTGATAGCAATGTGCTCGTGGTCGGCATCGACAACGAACAGCACGTCAGGCAGGCCGCCCATGTTCTTGATACCACCCAGGCTCTTCTCGAGCTTGTCCATTTCGCGAGTACGCATCAGCGCCTCTTTCTTGGTCAGCTTTTCGAAGGTACCGTCCTGGCTCTGGGTTTCCAGATCTTTCAGACGCTTGATGGACTGACGAACGGTTTTCCAGTTGGTCAGCATGCCACCCAACCAGCGGTGGTTGACATAGAACTGGTCACAACGACCGGCGGCATCTTTTACGGCTTCAGACGCGGCACGCTTGGTACCTACGAACAGTACCTTGCCTTTCTTGGCAGCTACGGAGCTGATGAAGTTCATGGCATCGTCAAACATCGGAACGGTTTTTTCCAAGTTGATGATGTGAACCTTGCTGCGGGCACCGAAGATGTAGGACTTCATTTTCGGGTTCCAGTAACGAGTCTGGTGACCGAAGTGAACGCCAGCTTGCAGCATGTCGCGCATAGAAACTTTAGCCATTATATACCTCTGTATTGGGGTTAGGCCTCCACACATCCCATGTAACCGACCCCAAAGGGGCACCCCGGTACAGGTGTCGATGTGTGTGTGTTATTGATTAAGGGTGATGAAATGTGGACGCAAGTTCCCCATTCCGGCGCGCTTTATACCATACCTTTGCTCAGGACACCACCGACCACAGTGCTAAAAATGGATCCCTGCGCGCAATGCTGACCAGAGGATTTGACGTTGTGATGACAATCACACTGGAAGTAAACGGGGGTTGGGGATAAAATTTTGGCCTGATTGCAAACGCATCTATTTTTCATTACCTGATTGTTGGGCATCGACAGGATGCGCAGTCAGGCCCCAAGAGAGATCCCATGTCCATTAAAATCAAGACACCGGAAGAGATTGAAAAGATGCGCGTTGCCGGCCAGCTGGCCGCCGATGTGCTGATCATGATAGCCCCCCACGTCAAGGCAGGCGTCACCACCGATGAGCTGAACACCCTGTGCCACGACTATATTGTCGACGTGCAGCAGGCTATTCCGGCTCCGCTCAACTACCACGGCTTCCCCAAGTCCATCTGCACCTCGGTGAACGACGTGATTTGCCATGGCATCCCCAACCACAAGAAATTGCGCGAAGGGGACATCATCAACCTGGACATCACAGTCATCAAGGATGGCTACCACGGCGATACCTCCGCCATGTTCATCGTGGGTGAGACCACACCGCTGCGTCGCCAGCTGTGCAAGGTCGCCCAGGAGAGCCTCTACGCTGCCATCAAACAGGTGCGCCCCGGCATGTGCATCACAGAAATAGGCGCCCTGATCCAGCCCATCGTCGAGAAGGCCGGTTTCTCCGTGGTGCGTGACTACTGTGGTCACGGCATCGGCAGCGAATTCCACGAGGAGCCGCAAATCCTGCACTACCGCAATGGCGGCAAGCAGGAGCTCAAACCGGGCATGTGCTTCACCATAGAGCCCATGGTCAACAGCAAGAAATATCACTGCCGCATCAACCCGAAAGATGGCTGGACAGTGACCACCAAGGATGGCGGCGATTCCGCCCAGTGGGAACACACCCTGCTGGTAACCGACGATGGCTGCGAGGTGCTTACCCTGCGCCCCGATGACACTATCGACCGCTATATCAAACACGGTTAACATCAAAAACCCCGGCGCCGAAGCGAGAAGGCACCGGGGTTTGTTTTTATCAGCCGCTGTGTATGCGTGCGACAAGAGCGTGAGATGCCATGGATGCCAGCCTGCTTTCCCCCCATCTGTTACCCGACGATCAGCTCACCCGCGAGAACTGCAAAGAATATCTGGGCCGCTTTCTCGGCTGGTTGCACGCCCGTTTCGATGCCGGCGACAACATCATAGAGCTGGTTGCGACCCGTTCCGAATACATGGATGCGCTGCTGACCCGACTGTGGCAAAAATTTGGCTTCGACAAGACAGATCTCAGCCTGATAGCCGTCGGCGGCTATGGCCGTGGCGAGTTGCATCCCCACTCCGACATAGACCTGCTGATCCTCTATGAAGGGGAGGAGCTGGACGAGGTACTGGGACTGCGCATCGGTGAATTCATTACCCTGCTGTGGGATCTCAAGCTGGAGGTGGGTCAGGCGGTACGCAACGTGGCCGAGTGCATCGAGCAAGGCCGCGCCGACATCACGGTCGCCACCAACCTCATAGAGGCTCGTTTCATCACAGGCCGCAAAGCCGGTTTCGAGCAGCTCACCCTGGCCACGCGTCCCGAGCGCTTCTGGCCGAGCGAACAGTTCTTTCAGGCCAAGCGCGAAGAGCAGGCCCTGCGCCACCAGCAATTTCTTGGCACTGCCTACAAGCTGGAGCCCGACCTCAAGAGCAACCCTGGCGGACTGAGAGACATTCAAACCCTGGCCTGGGTCGCCCGCCGCCACTTCGGCGCCACCACCCTGTTCGAGATGACCAGCCACGGCTTTCTCAACCGGGCGGAGTACCGTGAACTGCTCGATTGTCAGAACTTCCTGTGGAAGGTGCGCTTCGCCCTGCACATGGCCATCAACAAGGGTGACAACCGGCTGCTGTTCGACCGCCAGCGTACCGTGGCCCAGATGCTGGGGTTCGAGGGGGAAGGCAACAGCCCGGTCGAGCAGATGATGAAGCGCTTCTACCAGACGGTGCGGCGAGTCTCCGAGCTCAACGAGATGCTGCTGCAGCTGTTTGACGAGGCGATCCTCGGCAACACCGCCATGGACGTGCGCCGTCTCTGCGACGAGTTCCAGCTGCGTGGCCGCCTCATCGATGCGGTGGACTCAGAGCTGTTTGGCCGTGAGCCCGCTGCCATACTGCGGCTCTTCTACCAGATCGCCCAGCATCCCGAGATTGCCGGCATTCACTCCGCCACCTTGCGCCAGCTGCGCGAGGCGAGGCGCAAACTCAATTGCTGGCTGCAGGATTTGCCCGATTGCCGCCGCCTATTCATGGCGCTGCTGCGCCACCCCAACGGCATCGGCCAGCCCCTCACCCTGATGCACAAATACGGCATACTGGCGGCCTACCTGCCCCAGTGGAACCTCATCGTCGGCCAGATGCAGTTCGACATGTTCCACGCCTATACGGTCGATGAGCACACCCACAGGCTACTCAAGAACATTCACCAGTTTCCCAATCCGGCCAGCCGCCAGACCCACCCGCTCTGCCACGAGGTGTTTACCCGGCTGCGCAAGCCGGAACTGCTCAGCATAGCGGCCCTGTTCCACGACATCGCCAAGGGGCGCCGCGGGGATCACTCAGAGCTAGGCGCCGTGGACGCGCTGGAGTTCTGCCAGCTGCATGGCCTGGATCGCTACGAGAGCCGACTGGTGGCCTGGCTGGTGCGCCACCATCTGCTGATGTCGGTCACAGCCCAGCGCCGCGACATCTACGACCCGGATGTGGTCACCGACTTCGCCCAGAAGGTGCGCGACGAGCAGCACCTCGACCTTATCTATTGCCTGACGGTGGCCGATATCTGCGCCACCAACGACACCCTCTGGAACGACTGGAAAGGCACCCTGCTGCGCGAACTCTATTTCGCCACCCAGAAAGCCCTGCGTCAGGGGCTGGAAAACCCGCCCGACATGCGACTGCGCATTCGTGAGAACCAGCGCCAGGCCAAGCAAATTCTGGCCCAGCGGGACGTGCAGGAAGAGGCCATCAACCAACTGTGGAGCGACTTCAAGGCCGACTACTTCCTGCGCCACACCCCTGAGCAGATCGCCTGGCATTGCCGCAAGATCATCGAGCACGGCGACAATCCGGCGCCGCTGGTGATCATCGGCAAGCACCCGACCCGGGGTGGCAGCGAGGTCTTTATCTACTGCCGCGACACACCGAATCTGTTTGCCACCGTGGCCTCAGCACTGGATCAGAAAAACCTCAATATCCACGATGCCCAGATCATGAATTCCCGCAGCGACTATGTGCTGGATACCTTCGTGGTGCTGGAGCCCAGCGGCGAGCCCATCAGCCCCAACCGCACCACCACCATCAGAAAGGCGCTGGAGAAAGCACTGCAGGAACCGGGCAAGCTGGTGCTGCGCAACAAGCCGCTGTCGCGGCGCCACCGTCAGTTCAGCGTGCCGACCCGGGTAGTGTTTCTGCCCCACAAGGGCGAAACCCGTCACACACTGCTGGAGCTGACGGCACTGGATACCCCTGGCCTGCTGGCTCGTATCGGCGCCGTGTTCCAGCAGTGTGGCCTCTCCTTGCACGCGGCCAAGATCACCACCATAGGCGAGCGAGTGGAGGACTTTTTCAGCCTCACTACACTGGCGGGGGAGCCGCTGAATCAGGCCGAACAACTGGCGCTGGAGGATCGACTGGTGAGCCAGCTCAACCCGCAGGAATCGGCGGATGAAGCCCCTGACGGCGAGCCGTTGACAGGCCTCACAAGGCGCCTTTCTTCATCCTGATTCTTCAAGTAGAACAAGTGGTTGGGCCAACTTAGTATAATAAATCGCCATTCTCCTGAAGAAATCGGCTTGAGCCCTTAAAAACAATTGGAAAAGTGTGATACAACAAACCGAATTTTTTAAAGGAAACCTGTCATGACCGAGTTGCAACAGATCATCGAAGCGGCCTTCGAGCGCCGTGATTCCATCACTCCCGGCTCCGTCGATGCCGCCACCAAGTCCGCCATCCTGCAGACCATAGACCTGCTGGACGCCGGCAAGGCCCGTGTCGCCGAGAAGATTGCCGGCGAGTGGGTGGTACACCAGTGGTTGAAGAAGGCGGTGCTGCTCTACTTCCGCATCAATGACAACGGCATCATCAAGGGCGACGATGCCCAGTACTACGACAAGGTTCCTCTCAAGTTCTCCGACTACACCGCCGAGCAGTTCAAGGAAGCGGGGGTGCGTGTGGTGCCGCCTGCGACGGCTCGCAAAGGCTCCTTCATCGCTCCCAATACAGTGCTGATGCCTTCCTACGTCAACATAGGCGCCTTCGTCGATGAAGGCACCATGGTCGATACATGGGCCACAGTGGGCTCCTGCGCCCAGATCGGCAAGAACGTGCACCTCTCAGGCGGCGTCGGCATCGGCGGCGTGCTGGAGCCGTTGCAGGCCAACCCGACCATCATCGAAGACAACTGCTTCATCGGTGCCCGCTCCGAAGTGGTTGAAGGGGTTATCGTCGAGGAAGGTTCCGTCATCTCCATGGGCGTCTTCATCGGCCAGTCCACCCGCATCTATGATCGCGAAACCGGCGAAATTCACTACGGCCGCGTGCCGGCGGGTTCAGTGGTCGTTTCTGGCTCCCTGCCCTCCAAGTGTGGCAAGTACAGTCTCTACGCCGCCGTCATCGTCAAGAAAGTAGATGCCAAGACCCGTGCAAAGGTCGGCATCAACGCCCTGCTGCGTTCCATTGACGAGTAATGCCTCTCACCATTGAGAACAAGGGCGCCTGATGGCGCCCTTTTGATTTTGGCGCCCCTGTCACAGGCAAGCCACATCGACTCGGTTAAGATAGATTGGTCAGGATCGTTTCAAACCGAGGAAGCCCGATGTACGAGAATCTGAAGAGCCTGGGGATCCAGGAACCCACCTCAGTGGACAGCTATACCCTGCGCCAGGAAGCCAATCACGACATCCTCAAGATCTACTTCAAGAAGCAGAAGGGCGAGTTCTTCGCTAAGAGTGTCAAATTCAAATACCCTCGCCAGCGCAAGACCATGCTGGTCGACTCGGGTACTCATGAGTACAAGGATGTCACCGAGATCAACGCCAATCTCAAGTACGTGGTAGATGAGCTGGACAACCTGACTCAGGGCGTACATATCCAGGCAGACCCGGATATCAAACAGAAGATACTGCGTGACCTGCACCATCTGGAAAAAGTGGTGCAGAACAAGATCAGCGAAATAGAGCGGGATCTGGAAAAACTGTAAGCCAGCACCAGCAACAACAAGGGCGCCCATCTGGCGCCCTTGTTGTTTGGCTTGAATGCGACACAATTGGCTCATGACGCTGGTATCAGGTGTTGGCACCTCACGCCTGCGCACTGCTCCCTTGAGGCACTTTTCGATACAGCAAGCCAAGATACCTGAATATTCCTTATCCAGGCTCTTTACCAGATCAAAAAACAGCCAGCAAAAAGGGAGGCTTTCGCCTCCCTTTTCGGAACTCTGAAATCCAGGCAACAGGATTAGTTGCTCTTCATCCAGATATCCATGTCGGTTTTCAGGTTGTCGGACTTGGTACCGAAGATGGCTTGAACACCGGAGCCAGAGACTACCACACCGGCAGCACCCAGTTTCTTCAGACCAGCCTGGTCAACCTTGGCCACATCCTTCACGCCAACACGCAGGCGGGTGATGCAGGCATCCAGAGAGGCAATGTTCTCTTTACCACCGAAGGCAGTCACCAGAGCTTCAGACATGCCGTCCTTGCTTTGGCTGACAGTCTCTTCAGCTGTCTCGTCTTCACGACCCGGGGTTTTCAGGTTCATGGCACGGATAACGAAGCTGAAGACCACGTAGTAGATACCAGCGTAAACCAGACCCAGACCTACCAGCAGCAGCATGTTGTCGGCACGGGGTGATTGAACCACGAAGTCGATGAAGCCGTTGGAGAAGGTATGGCCATGTACAACGCCCAGCATGTTGGTCAGCACATAAGCCAGACCAGCCAGTACGGCGTGGATGGCGTACAGTACCGGAGCGATGAACAGGAAGGAGAATTCAATCGGTTCGGTGATACCGGTCAGGAAAGAGGTCAGGGCAGCGGAGGCCATGATACCAACAATCTTGGCGCGGTTTTCCGGCTTGGCAGCGTGGGCAATGGCAAACGCAGCAGCAGGCAGACCGAACATCTTGAACAGGTAACCACCAGCCAGCTGACCGAAGCCGTTACCGGCAGCGCGGGAAGCGTCGTCAGCAGTCAGGAAGCAGGTCATGATACCGTGGACAGTTTCACCGGCACCGTTGACACAGGTACCCGCCTGATAGAAGAAAGGCACGTTCCAGATGTGGTGCAGACCAAACGGGATCAGGGAGCGCTCAACCACACCGTAGATACCGAAGGCCAGTACCGGGTTCTGGTTGGCAGCCCAGTCAGAGAAGGCACCGATGGCAGAGCCAACTGGCGGCCAAATCACGGACAGGATCACACCCAGACCGATGGAAACGAAACCTGTGATGATGGGCACAGCACGTTTGCCAGCGAAGAAGCCCAAGTACTCAGGCAGCTGGATCTTGTAGAAACGGTTGAACGCCCAGGCGGCGACACCACCGGCGAGGATACCGCCCAGAACACCCGTGTCGATCTTGTCAACACCCATCACTGGCGCCATGACTGACAGGGTGGCGGTCATGATGCCGTAGCCAACGATGGCTGACAGACCGGATACACCGTCGTTATTGGTAAAGCCGAGGGCAACACCCACCGCGAACAACAGGGCCATCTGGCCAAATACCGAGCCACCGGCCTGTTCCATCAAATGGGAAACAATTTCTGGCAACCAGCTGAAGTTTGCAGCACCGACACCAAGCAGGATACCTGCGACTGGCAATACGGAGACGGGCAACATCAGCGATTTACCAACCTTTTGCAGATTAGAAAACGCATTTTTCATCATGTGTGTATGCTCCTGAATGGATTGTCTTCCCGTAAACGGTTCAGTCCAATTGATAGACGATCACCAGCATCATCTTTCATTGGCGTGAATTCGATTGGGGTTGTTTATTTTGACCCGCTGAATATAACCCAGCAGATCGGAAATTTCTTCCATCAGGCACAAGGGAATAAAAATTTTGGAGGGGAGATCACAAGATAATTTCGGGGGGAATTACAGATTAATCAGGAATATATTTCGGCATTTTCATTGTATGCCACAAATATGAAAAGTGCTGTTTCGCATTGTATTTTAACCAATCAAATCGATACACAAAGAAACGCATTGTAACCCAATGTAACCATTTGCTGTTTTTTCTATTTTAGTCTACCGATTAAAAAGGCCTCCAACAAGGGAGGCCTCAAATAAATATTACAATTTAAAGGCTAGAAAATATTCAGCCTTTTTGCGAACGTTTGACCGCATCAATAAAAATGGATTTAGCCTTGGTTGAACCGGCACGCTCGGCCTCACTGACCAGTTGCATGGCCTTGTCGATATCACCGGCTTTCACCGCTTTCTCAATCTGGGACTGATAGAAGGCTTCGGTCTCGGTCAACATGGCGGGCACGGGTTTGGCAGCAACCGCAGTTGCCGTCACCGCACTGGCAGCCACTGCTGCAGTTGCTGGCGCGGCCTGGCTCATCGCAACCTTGTCTGCGTACTCGGGTTTGAACACAGCCTCAAGGCCCTGCCCCTTGGCCATATCGACCACCTCGATCTGTACCAGCCCCCATGGTGAATGCGGGATCACGGGATCCGGCACTGCTGGCTCAACCGTTTGGTTGGCACGGGCGAAGGCTTTGGCCGGGTGCAATATGGTGGTACTGCCCGCCAGCTCGCTGGCCGGGGCATAGACAATCATATAGGTTTCGGCAGCCGGGTTGCCCGGCATGCTGCGATCGACAAAGATATTGCCTTCAATCCGATCGTTATTCAGCAGGTGGGCTGGCTGGTAGCTGAACACTGACTCACCCAGCACCCGTGTCACCTTGAACTGGGCATCCAGCATAATCACTTGCGGCACCAGTACCGTCTTGCTTACCTGAGATGCGACCTTGATGGCCAGGTTGCCTGTGTTGGCTGGCAGGCGATAAGCCGCAAAGTAGCTCATCCCCTCGTCAAACTGAAAACTGGGTTGCTTGCCGTCGAGGGCCAGCAGGGTATCGCCTTCCGGCAAGGCCACATAATTGAAGTCGTTGAAAGCATTGCAGCAACTGGTCGCCTGTGAGAGTGCCTGCTTGGCCTGTTCGGCATTGCTCAGAATGGATGCGTGATCCTGCATGGGGACCACCATGCTACCGGAACAACCGGCCAACAGCGCAGTAACCACGGCTGCGATAGACATCTTTACCAATTTCATTCTTCTTATCTCCATAACCCGGTTGCCGTTACCCGGCGAAACAAAACTGCCCCCATACGGGGGCAGTGACTAACTTAACTGAAAGAGGTGCTTACCACCAAGCTTCCGCTTGAACACCAACTTGGTAGGTGTCTTTGGAGGTGCCGCTTTCGAAGACTTTCTGATCTTCGTCGTTGGCCAGGTAGGAGGCGAACACACGGATTTCAGGACGAGCCCAGAAGCTGGAGCCGGCAGACCAGGCTTGAGCCAGGGTCAGCTTGTAACCAGAGTCATCAACGGAAGTACCGTTGGTGGACTTGTTCTTGTCCTTGAAGTAGCCGCCTTCGAAGATGGTCTTGTTGAAGTCATCCCACTTGTACATGGGGCGAACAACGGCTGACATGGCTTCCCACTTGTCGTTGCCATCCCACATATCGTTGCCTACACCGTAGACCAGCTGGTGACCCATCTCGAAGTTGTTGCCCATCGGGACAACACCCCAGTTGATGATACGATAACCATCAGCACCGTCTTTGGCTTCGGCACCGTACCAGGAGCCGTCGCCGTAGAAGGCCATGGTCTTGGAATAACCTTCGGTACCGTATTGCAGCACTGTCTTGTTAAAGCCACCCAGAATGCCGGCGGTCAGTTCGGCAGTCAGCATGACGCCGTCTTTCATGTTGTTGTTTTTCAGCGGTTTCTGAGCTTCGGTCTCGTTAACCAGCGCATAGTCTACGCCCAGTTCCAGAGAGGCTTCGCTCCACAGCGGGATACCGGCATAACGCAGGTCCAGTGTGTTGACGTTCAGGTCTTCATTCTTTTGATAAACCGGGTTGGCGACAGTACCAGTGTTGGTGTACTGACCGAACACATCGGCCGCGCTGCGGTCGTTGCGAACCCAGGCGAAGGAGATCTTGCCAGGACCGGCCTGGATGCCTTCGATACCGGCACCGGCACCGGAGATGTTCCAGTAGTAGAAGTCAGAGATATGGACATCGTGACGTTGGTAGTAACGCTTACCGGCCCACAGGGTGGCTTCCGGCGCGAAGCCCAGCAGACCTTTGGCCTGTACGTTGAACTGGCGCAGGGCGAAATCGGAGTCGCCATTGCACTGTTTGGCATCGAAGTTACAAACGGTACCGGTACCTTCCCAGTCGTTTGAACCGTTGGATGCCATGGCAAACATGGAGTCAACGTAGAAAGTCTTGCCATCCTTGTTGAATACTTCCTGACCCAGCTGAACTTCGCCATAGGTATCATTTTCGTTACCCAGACGGCCAACTTTGTTCACGTTGTATTTAACCATGTCTCCGTCACCGGAAACGCCTACACCTGAACGGAAGTAGCCGTGGAAATCAACGGCGAAGGCGGCTTGGGAAGCCAGGGCTGCGGTTACTGCTGCAGCGATCGGGAGCCACTTTGCTTTCATTTTCATTTTCCTTATTCCCGCTGAGAGGAGTGTGATCCTGATATTCAAGTTCTTATCACCTAGAAAAACGTTTCGGTGATAACCGGGATGGATTATAGGTAGCCAATTTCGAGACAAACATGAGCTGATTCACAAAATGGCGACAAATCGCCCACCACCACCGACAAGGGGGTTAAATGAAGATTAAAGACCGTAAATTAGCAATACATCACCCTTAAAACATAAAAAATTGCTCAAACAAAATATTGAAAACGCTACCAGCAATTAATTCGCTTCGAGCATTAAGGTGAAAAGTGTCAATTCAATGACAAAAACATGACTGAAATCGCTTTCAATGCGGAACTTTTAATTTTCCTGCATGTCGGTCAGGACTGGAATAAAAGCTCAAATACATGATTGGGTGACAGGAAAATAATCGGAGGAATAGTGGGAAATAGACTCAACTGACAGGCATGAAACGCAGAAATAAACATCCCCGTGGTCGAACCCATCGGGGATGAATAAAAAATGACGAGGGAATGGCCCTAGAGTTTATTCTCCCAGCCGGTGAGCCAGGCCAATGCCACCTTTTCCGGTTCATCATCGACGGCGGCATCTATCTCGAGGCGGGGTAATAGTGCACTCGCCCCCAATTCCTGCAACAAGCCGTCGAGCTGACGACCGGCACCGCAAAAGTGTTCGTAGCTGCTGTCCCCCATGGCGATAAGGGCATAACGCCAGCCTTTCATATAGGGAGCCCGATCCGCCAGAGCGGCGGCCAAGGGTTGCAGGTTGGGCGGAATATCGCCCTGCCCCGTGGTGGCGGTGATCAGCAGCAGGAAGCGGGAGGCATCTATGTCTTCCAGCACGGCCTCATCGAAAATCTGACATACATGTCCGACTTGCTGCAGATGTTCAGCCAGCGTCTCGGCCACCAGCATGGCTGAGCCATAGACGGTTCCCACTACAAGATCTATCTGAGCCATAACGGATTCCTTTGACGAGTATGGCTTCACAGCATGCCACAGCGCCGTCAAAGGCAACACCCTGTCAGGATGAGGGAATAGAGGGGATGATCAGTAGTCACTTTCACTGCCAGGCCAGCCCAGCTCGGCGAACAGCTGCAATAGATCAAGGCCCAGCGGCGCCTGGATCCGCATCGGGACCTTGAGGATCGGGTGCTCGAAGCTGAGAGTACGAGCTACCAGCAGCAGGCGTTCGCAGCCGAAGTGTTCACGAAAGAAGCGATTGTGGCGACCATCACCATGAGTGGTATCGCCCACTATTGGGTGGAAAAGATGTTCCATATGGCGGCGCAACTGATGCTTGCGACCGGTTTTCGGGAACAACTTGACCAGACTATAGCGACTGGTGGGGTGCTTCTTGGAAACCGCATGAGGCAGTTCGACCTGATGCAGGCAACGAAATGCCGTTACCGCCTCCTGGGCTGGGCGATCAGGATTGCTCATGGCATCGGCGATCTTGTCCAGCTGCTCCTTGAGGGGGTAGTCGATCACTCCCTGCTCCGGGGCCCAGCCCCGCACCAGCGCCAGATACTCCTTGTGTACCTGCCGGGCGGCAAAGGCCTCTGTCAGGATACGGGCGACGGCAGGATCCAGAGCAAACAGCAGCACGCCCGAGGTGGGGCGGTCGAGACGATGCACGGGGTAGACATGACGCCCCCCGATCAGATCCCGGGTCATCTGCATGGCGAACCGGGTCTCGGCCTTGTCGAGCCAGCTGCGGTGCACCAGCAGACCGGAGGGTTTGTTGACCGCTACCAACCAATCATCCTGATAGAGCAGAGTCAGTTTCATTGCATCACCACGTCGTCACCCGGCTGCGTTTTTCTCTGAAAGCGCAAGGTCAGACTCATTTTTCCACCACTTTACCGGTCAGCAGCAGATCGAAGCGACCGATGAGACGCAACAGGCTCGCCATCTCGGCCAGCTCGTTCTTGTAGACCTCACTCGCCATGGGATAGAGGGAGACGCTGGTAGGCAAGGGGGCTTGCAGCATGACAAGCTGCTCCATGCGTGGGATCAGCACGAATTGCAGCCACTGATCGAAGCTCAGGGTATCGACACAGAACGGCAGCTCGCTCGCCAGAGCCTCTTTGCCAGGATGCTCGTCTTGCCAGCGCCCCAGGCGCTGCAACTCGGCAGTGAGTTCACCCAGCAGGCCGGCTACCAGCAGATATTGATTCATCTCGTTCTCTTCCTCTTACTGCGATACCGGCCTGACGCTCATCTGCATGGCAGATAACGGCTGGCCGGGTTCCTCAAAAAAGGGCGCTACTATACACCGTCCCCCTCCCCCTCTGCCATGTTCCATTGGCAAGCAAGACTCAGCATCCCCCACTGGCTATCTGATGCAATCGCTTTATACAGATTGACCCGCAGCGCCCTGATGCGTCTTTTTCAGCTCGTAACAGGGTGGCCTTGGAGCCCCCACTGGCTATCTGATGCAACCGCTTGATACAGATTGACCCGCTGCCCCCCTGATGTATCTTTTTCAGCTCGTGACAGGGTGGCCTTGGTGCCCCCACTGGCTATCTGATACAACCGCTTGATACAGATTGACCCGCAGCGCCCCTGATGCGTCTTTTTCAACTCGTGACAGGGTGGCCTTGGTGCCCCCATTGGCTATCTGATGCAACAGCTTTATACAAATTGACCCGCAACGCCCTGATGCGTCTTTTTCAGCTCGTGACAGGATGGCCTTGGTGCCCCACTGGCTATCTGATACAACCGCTTTATAATCGGCCCGCATCACTCTTAGCCGGATCACATCATGTCTACCATCAATACGCTGACCGAGTTTCTGACCCAGGCCGATACCCAGTTTCAACTGTTTGACATGGGTCGCCAGGTGCGGCCGCTGGCAAGCGACGCCTTCGAACGCATAGAGCAGCAGCAAGAGCCCTATCCCTGGCCACTGCAGCAGCACGCCTGGCTCGGCGTTCATTTCTTCCAGCCGGCAGAATCCCGACACTATCTCTGGTTCCTCAAGTTTGCACTCGATGAGCGTGGCCTGCTCATCGGCAGCGGCCCCAAGCTCTTTATGGATCAAGTGGTCGAGACCCTCGGCTACAAGCTGACCGGCGATCTGGATGAAGAGAAGGCCCAACGACTGGCCGACAATCCCTATACTTTCCGTCCTGCCGAAGCCAAGATGGCCAGCCTGCATGCCAAGCTGGCTCGCCAGCTGGAACAGGCTCCTTCCGCCTACTATGAGGGCCTGTGCCACTATCTGGCTGCGCCGGGTGACGAGGGCTGGCAGGCGTTGGGACTGCAAGGTTTTGCCGACATGGCGGAGCGGCTGCAGGACGAACGCAATCTGGCGCTGGTGTGCAAGGCCCTGCCGAAGCTACCCCAGGCCCCGCTCTACGCCCTGTGTCAGAGCCTGGAAAATGTCCCGCTGCCGCCGGCCGTGCAAGGTGCCCTGTTCGAGCGGATCGGCAAGGAACAGGAAACTGCCGAGCCCAATGCCGAAACCCTGGCCTACCTGTGTCGGGCGCTGGCTTCCTGCAACGGCAATGCGATGCGCACCAACAAGCTGCTGACCCTGCTGCAAACCCAGCCAAGTCCGGCCTTGTTGCTCGCCATCGCAGGGCGCCTCTGGCCCGACCTCAAAGAGCCAAGCCTGCTCAGCCTGTTCCTGGAACAGTTGGCGCTGCAGCCGACCCAGTTCTTCAATCAGGTGTTTGCCGAACTGGTGACCCTGCCGGCCCTGCGCAATGATATGCTGGCAAGATTGCGTGATCCTGAGCGCAGCAATGCACTCGGTCAGGCTATCGGACGTCTGTTTGCCTCGGCGTAACGGTTAATGGAATAACGGCCAGGTGGGCTGCCGCCTGGCAAAGACAACTCCAGATCACACAAGGAGCCCTTGATGGGTGAAATGCTCGGTATCTTGCTGCTTATCCTAGTCGGGGGCGCCTTCTGGCATCAGCGCCGCCAAGCGGAGCTCGCCTGGCAATACATGCGCCGCTACTGCCAGCATCACGATCTGCAACTGCTGTCTCTGGCACGCAGCCACCGCGCGCTGGCACACAGGCCGCTGCGACTCTTGACCTATTACGAGTTTGAATTTTCCAGCGATGGCGAGAGCCATTATCAGGGACAGTTGCGCATGCAGGGACTGCATATAGTCGGCGTCGACCTGCCGCCCCATCGCATCCCCGCCCAATAAGGCCCCCGGTAGCCAGATACGAGGCCAGAGCGGCCCTATCCCCCCGGACGCATGCCATCCCAGTAAACAAGACGCGGCGGATCACAACCTATAATGTTCAGGGATGTCCCCCGGGAGAGATCAAGATGGAATTGTTGACCCACGACCTGCCTGCCCTGTTCGCCCAGCTGGGCCTGCCCAATGACGAGCTGAGCCTGCACCGCTTCATCCACGAACACAAACTGGACAATCAGACCCTGCTGCCCGAAGCCAGCTTCTGGACCCCATCCCAGGCTGGCTTCCTGCGCGATGCCCTCTGGAATGACTCGGACTGGTCGGAAACCATAGACCAGCTGGATGTGCTGCTGCGCCAGACCGACTGATCCCTTCTTTTACCACCCGCTTTCCAGAGGAGAGCGGTTTGGTTAAGCTCTGTGCCCCGTCAAGCCCGTATCACAGCCCTACTGCGCAGGAGCCCCCATGTCCGCCCAAGAGATCATTCGCATCGCCAACGAACTGGCCGCCAAGGGGATCACCCCCTCCACTGCCATGGTCAAGGCCCGCCTCAGTCAGCCCGTTCCCATGGCCGAACTGCTCAAGGTGTTGAGCCAGTGGAAGCAGCAGCCCCAACCCACAGAACCGGCCCCGGCGAGCACGCCAGCCGCTGCCGATACCGGCACGCAGGCCGATGCCGTCAACCTGCAACAGTTGAGCGAGCAGCTCAACCGGCTCGAGCAGAAAGTCGATCGCCTGACCACCCTGCTGCTCCAACGCCAACCAGACTGAGCCCCCATGTATATTCTCGAACTCTGCTTTGAGTGCTATCGCGATACCTCCCTCGGTGAGGCCGAACGGGCCATCGTCAACTACCTGGACATGCTGCGCTATCAGGGCCAGATCCTGGGACGGGAGTTTCCCACCAGCATGCATGAAGGGCAGTTCATCAGCCGGGTGGTCTGCCCCGAACAGGACAGCCTGCATCCGGACAACCAGAGTGAACAGGTCAAGCTGGCTGAACAGCAGCTCAATCAGGCGGGTCTGCTCGCACCCAAGCTCCAGCTGCAAGGGATGGATTTGCTCTCCGACAGCACAGACCCTTGCGGCCACACAGACGAGCGGCCGAGCTGGATGCTGCTCTACACCAGTTTCCTGCACACCTGCTCGCCGCTGCGCTGCGGTGACCACTTCGCTCCCATACCGCTCTACCGGCTGCCTGCCGTCGCCAACGGCGATCACAAGCAGATCACCAAGTGGCAGGAGGATTGGGAGGCGTGCGATCAGCTGCAGATGAACGGTTCCATCGCCGAACACGCGGCACTGCACGAGATAGGCGAAGTGGGCAGCCGCCTCCATCGGCGCGGCAACGATCTGATCAAGCGGCTGGAGGCCCTGAGCGGCATTCCCACTTACTACTACCTCTACCGGGTCGGCGGGCTGAGCGCAGCCGAAGAGAGAAACCGCCCCTGTCCGGGCTGCGGCGGTGAGTGGGCACTGACAGCGCCGCTGCACGATATCTTCGACTTCAAGTGCGATCCCTGCCGGCTGATCTCCAACCTCTCCTGGGACTTCAAGGATTGAGCCTCCTCCCTTGAGATGGCACAACCTTGTGTCCAGATAGCAGAAGGGCCTTGCCGGATGGCAAGGCCCTTCTCGTCTCACAGGGACAGGATCAATGGGGCAGGGTTTCCAGCCGCTCGAGGAAGGCTGGCAGCGAGGGGGCCAAGGTGAGACGTCGACCTGAATCGAGCCACTCCAGCCATACCTGACCGCTCTCGTTGTCCAGCGACACCAGGGTCATCTCGTTGCGGGTGGTGGCAATGAACAGCGATGGCGTGCGCTTTAACTTGCGCAGCATCAGCAGATGACCGATGAGGTTTTCCCTGAGCAGGTCCAGATCCGCCTCGTTCCAAGGCAAGATGAGCTCAAGGCGCAGCCCCTTGTAGGAACAGGGGATGGGGCGACTGAACCAGTGACCAAACAGCGCCTGGGCCGCAGGATGCAGCACCAGCTCCAGCGCATTGGCCATGGCCGCAAAATCGGCCGCTTGCTGGCGCTGGTGAGGGCGCCAGGCGACCCGCCCCTCTCTGGGCTCATCCAGCTCACAAGGGGAGCGCCAGTCAGCTTCCCACTCACACAGGGGCAATCCCCGCCTTGCCTCACCATCACGCTGCCAGCGCAAAAAAAAGTGTTCCAGGGCAGACAAGACTTGATCCGACATCGAAATTCCCCACAATTGCTGCCAAAGTCCGCTATTGCACCATCAAACCCACGAGCAGACAAGGTGAAGCATGAGACGTCACCATCCGGTGGCGCTCCCTTGCAATATCCAGTAGGGGCAAGCGCCCCTGACGCTGCAGCGCAATGGCCCATTCAACATCCGGATCCATAAACACAATGAGCAAACAAGAGAAATACGCCGGTGCCAGCGCCTTGCAAGGGCTGAGCCTGGGTCAGCAATCTGCCTACATCAGTCAGTACAGCCCTGCCCTGCTGCAACCTGTGCCGCGCAGCCTCAATCGCGACGACCTCGGCTTGACCAGCGAGTTGCCTTTCCAGGGTTGCGACATCTGGACTCTGTACGAGCTCTCCTGGCTCAATGCCAGGGGTAAACCCATGGTGGCTGTGGGTGAGGTGTCCGTGCCCGCAGTGAGCGCCAACCTCATCGAGTCCAAGTCGTTCAAGCTCTATCTCAACTCCTTCAACCAGACCCGTTGCGACTCGCTGGAAGCGGTACAAGCCATGCTGGTCAAGGATCTGAGTGCCTGCGCCGGCAGCGAAGTAAGCGTGACGCTGTTCCCCCTGGCACAGGCTCCGCACCACATTGCCGCCCTGCCGGGTGAGTGCATCGATGAGCAGGATATAGAGGTTGATTGCTATGAATTCGATGCCAATCTGCTGCAAGGGGCCGCGGGCGACGAAGAGGTGGAAGAGACACTGCACAGTCACCTGCTCAAATCCAACTGCCTGGTCACCAGCCAGCCCGACTGGGGCTCAGTGGTGATCCACTATCGCGGCCCACGGCTGGATCGGGAAAAACTGCTGCGCTACCTCATCTCGTTTCGCCAGCACAACGAATTTCATGAACAGTGCATCGAGCGCATCTTTACCGATCTCAAGCTCCTCTGCCGCCCGAGCCAGCTGACAGTGTATGCCCGCTACACTCGCCGCGGCGGGCTGGATATCAACCCGTTTCGCAGCGACTGGGAGCTTCCACCCGCCAACCTGCGGCTGATCCGGCAGTAAAGTTGGGGTCCTGGCTGACAGAGAAGGACCTTGGATATCGTATCTGTCAGTAAACTCTGGACGTGCAGGGGGGGGCTTGGATAACATGCCCACACCCCTGTGCTGTCCTTAATCCAATGAATCAACTGTTTTTTCTGGCAATGATGATGTCCTCCCTGTCGGCTCCTGATCTGGATCTGGCCAAGGAGCAATTGTCTATCGATCTGCAGCAGGCCCAAACCCTGGTACTGACCGATCCTGCCAGATGTGTCCAGATCACCTCTGCCTTCCTGACACGCACAGCCAATAATCCCAAGCAAATCATCAGCAATCGCCAGGAGTATGGCTATCGCGAGCCATTGCTGAGCTATGGCACAGCAGCCCAGGCCACAGGCGCCCACCTGCTCAAGGGGGAATGCCTGCTGCAACTGGGCCAGTTCCAGGCGGCCCAGAAGGCGCTTGATCAAGGCATTGCCATGGCCACCAAGGAGCAGCAGCTGGAGTTGCAGGCCCACGGCCTCTATCTGAAGATCCGCAGCCAGAATCTGCAGGAGCACTCCCATGGCGCCAGCGCCACTCTGCTTGGCCAGCTCGAGACCCTGCTCAGCACCCCCAGCCTCAAAGAGAGTCAGTTGCAGGTATACAGCCGCTTGCTGCGCACCAACGCCAGCATAGAGGCGCACCAGTTTGACGAGGCCAAACGCCAGCTGGCAGAGGCACGGCGCTGGGCAGATCAGGCAAAGAACCCGCTGGCCAGCGCCTGGGTCAGTGCTGTGAGCGGCGATCTCTACCATGCCCTCCAGCAGCCCCAGCTCTCTCTTGGTGACTACATAGATGCCCAGCAACAGGCGAGAGGACTGCAGGATCCCCTCTTCCTCGGCCTGCTGTCGAACCAGATAGTGAACCTCTATCAGGCGGAGCAGGAGCCACAGAAGGCACTGCAATATGCCAATGAGGCCGCCAACTACTTCCACGCCCTCGGCAATCCCTCCCTGCTCAGCGATGCACTGATCGTGCTGGCCCGCCTCAACCGGGATCAGGGCGAGATGAACATGGCGCTGGTCTACTTCTTCAATGCGCTGGATCTGCTGGACGAGGGCAATAACCGCACCCGCATCGCCAATCTCAAGTACGAGATAGGCAAAACCTATCTGCAGACCGGCAATCTGACCCTGGCCCGCAACTACCTCACGGCGGCCCGCCAGTCCCACGAACTGGGGGACGACAAGGAGCCGCTGATCGACACCCTGCTGTTGCTGGGTGAGCTGCACCTCAAGCAGAAGGAGGCGGGCATCGCCATCCTTCAGCTGGAAAATGCGCTGGCGCTGGCCAACCAGATTGGCGACGCCCAGCGCCAGTTCGAGATCTTCCGTCTGCTCTCGGTGGCCTACGAGCAGAAGGGCTACCTCAAGCAGGCGCTGGACAGCTACAAGAATTTCCACCAGCGCAGCGAGCAGGTACGCCAGCAGCAGGTCGATCTGGAGCAGGAGGCGATCCGCGACAACTATGTCCAGGTGGAGCGGGAACAGCAGATCAAGGAGCTGGAACAACAACTGGATACCAGCCAGCATCAGCAGGATCGCTACCTCTGGTCGAGCGTGATCACGGGCCTGCTGCTGACCCTGTTCATCTATCTGTTCTTCACCCTCTGGCTCAAGCTCAGAGTCGCACGCCTGCAGGGCAAACAACTGGGTGAGGCCATCTTGATAGAGCCACGCACCGGCTTGGCCAACTGGCAACGGCTGATGAGCCGCTGGCCGCGGGAGATGGCAAGACGCCAGCAAAAATCAGAACGCTGGTATCTGAGCGAACGGCCCACCAGCGAATTTGACGACAAGCTGCATTACCTGCTGTTTCGGGTGCCCTTCCTGGTGAACAGCCTGGAGCAGCACGGCTATCAGGTGAGCCGAGAGATAGAGCAGGCTTTCGGCGCCTATATCAAGGAGCTGACACCGCAGGATGGCCGCATCTATGATTTACGCGAAGGCCATCTGCTCTACGTGGTGCCCCAGCGCCACGTGGAGGACCTGCACAAGCTGGCTCAGGATCTGCTCGCGGCCTTTGCCGCTTTCCCCTGCCAGCACTCGCTGGATCGCCATATCAGCCTCGGCATCGTCAGCCACCCCTTCCTGCCCAAGGCGGCGACCGCCCTCGATCACAACGGCCTGTTCGACCTCTGCTATCTGGCACTGGCCGGAGCCATTCAGCTCAGCGAAAAATATCAGCAAAGCGTCTGGCTGGAACTTGCCGCCATCGATTGCCAACAGGCCGCATTTTTTAATGGGGATGTGTGGCAATGCTGCTTGATGGCAATTGACAAGGGACTGGTAAAAGTAAATTCTTCTCATGAAAAGCAATGGGTTAATTGGCTTCGACTTTCACGGACGAAAGCACCGGATAACCAATAACCCTATAGATAATCAACTGGGTCTGGAACTGGGTTCGACCGCCGTTGCTATCCAACACAAAAACGATAATGACAACAGGGCGACCTGAATAATGAATGATATCGCTGCCGTAGCAGGACAATTGGCCAGACTCAGGGAATCCCTTCAGCAAAAGCAGCTGGAGCTAGACGGCATAGTCACTTTTTCTGATGCAGAGCGAGCCCGCAGCATCCAGTTCATCGGTAAATTGATGCAAGCCTGTCGTGGCCATGACAGGGAGCTGGACAACAAGCTCGCCAAGCTCAAGCAAAAACTCGACGGCAATCCGCCGCTCTCCTCGCTGGATGCCGACCTCGCCGTCATCGAAAAGCTGTTGCAGCAACATGGCAATGCGCTGGAAGAGTCCATCAGCCTGACCAAGTCTGCCATCGACCTTGGCACCAAACAGCTCAAATCCATCAAGGGCTTCCCGGAGGATACCCGCAAGTCCCTCAAGGAATTTCTGGCAAGCCCGGATGGCTATGGCATCGGCGACCATCAAAAGAAAGTGATCCGCCTGCTGGAGTTTTACCAGCAGGCCATCAAGATCCAGCTGCTGCCGACCCAGCCCCTGCTAGCCCCGGCTCCCGCCGCCAGCGTGCAGGCCATGGCCATCACAGAGCTCTCGTCCCCTGAGCCTGTGATCCCGTTTGACGCCAAGGCTCACGCCCATATCGCCGACGAGTTGCAACGGCTCATCACAGAGCTGGATTTTGCCGGCGCCGTTGGCGAGAGTCTGGCGGATATCCGCCGCCAGTTGCTCAATGGCATCACGCCACCGCTGCTGGCGGAGATCTGCCTGCAGGTGATAGAGCTCATCATTGAGGGCACCCGCGAGGAGCGAAAATCCTCCCAGGCTTTCCTGAGCACCCTCAACGAGAGCCTCTCTGCGGTGCATTTCAGCTTCACCGAATCCCTCGACGAAGGGCGCGCCCTGCAAAGCGCCACTCAGGATACCCGTCAGGCCATCGACAAGGAGCTGCGGGCCCTCGACCATACCCTGGCAAGCCACGACACCTTCGACGAGCTCAAGGGTGCCATCTCGGGCCATATGGGTGCCATCAACATGCTGCTGCAGGACAGGGAGGCCATGGCGGCCCGTGAGCGCCACCTGCTCACCCGCCTATCCACCATGGAGGCCAAGCTGCGGCTGATGAAGGAGGAGACCGCCGAGTACAAGAAGCGGCTCACCATCCAGAAACACAAATTGTTCCTCGACAGCCTGACCCAGGTGCATAACCGGGCGGCGCTGGACGAGCGGCTCGAACTCGAATACAAGCGCTGGCTGCGCTACAACACCCCGCTCTGTCTGGCCATCATCGACATTGATCACTTCAAGAACATCAATGACAACTATGGCCACATGGCCGGTGACAAGGCGTTGAAGGTGGTGGCCAAGGCATTGCAGGGCGCCCTGCGCGATACCGACTTCATCGCCCGCTTTGGCGGTGAGGAGTTCGTGGTGCTGCTGCCGAACATCAACCCGGACAAATACCAGAAGCCGCTGGAGACACTGCGCCAGACCATCAAGAGCATTCCGTTCCGCTTTCGGGATGCCAGGGTCGAGATCACCATCTCCATCGGTGCCACCCTGTTTCGGGAAGGGGATCACACCACGGATGCGTTCGAGCGAGCCGACAAGGCGCTCTACAGCTCCAAGCACTCGGGTCGGGATCAGGTCAATCTGGCCTGAATCCGGGCGGGGCTGCGGCTAAAAAAGCAGCAAACGCACTTATCCCCTATTCCCCTGCCCTACCGCTTACATCTACTATCAAATTCAAGGGATGCCACATGGCATCCTGTTTTCTCCCCAGGGAAAAGCACAACGATAACAAGCGAGTGAAAGGGGAACTTATGATTACGCACATCAATCCTGTGGGCAGCATGGACTTGCTGTCACAACTCGAGGTGGATCGCCTCAAACAGACTGCTTCCAGCGATATCTATCAACTGTTTCGCAACTGCTCGCTGGCGGTGCTCAACTCAGGTAGCCATACCGACAGCTCCAAAGAGATACTGGAGCGTTTCAAATCCTTTGATATCCATGTGATCCGGCGCGAGCGCGGGGTCAAGCTCGAACTGTTCAATGCCCCCGAGCATGCCTTTGTGGATGGCGAGATCATCCGTGGCATTCAGGAGCACCTCTTCTCCGTGCTGCGCGACATCCTCTATGTGTCGACCCAGCTGGAGTCGAACCGACTGGTCAACCTGACCAGCTCCACCCATATCACCAACGTGGTGTTCGCCATACTGCGCAACGCCAAGGCGATCCTGCCGGGGGCGGACCCCAATCTGGTGGTCTGCTGGGGCGGCCACTCCATCAACCCCATTGAATACCAGTACACCCGCGAGGTCGGCAGCGAGCTGGGATTGCGCGAGCTCAACATCTGCACCGGTTGCGGTCCGGGTGCCATGGAGGGGCCCATGAAGGGGGGCGCCGTCGGCCACGCCAAGCAGCGGGTACGCAATGGCCGCTACATAGGTCTGACCGAACCCTCCATCATTGCCGCCGAGCCGCCCAACCCCATCGTCAACGAGCTGGTGATACTGCCGGATATCGAGAAACGGCTGGAGGCTTTCGTGCGTCTGGGCCACGGCATCATCATATTCCCGGGCGGGGTCGGCACGGCCGAAGAGCTGCTCTATCTGCTCGGCATCATGATGCATCCGGCCAACGAGCGCCAACCCATGCCGATCATCTTGACCGGTCCGAAAGAGAGCGCCGATTACTTCCGCGCCATCGATGACTTCGTCAAGGCCACCCTGGGCGAACCCGCTACCAGCCTCTACCGGATCATCGTCGGCGATGCGCCGGAAGTGGCCCGGGTGATGAAGGAAGCGATGCCGAAAATTCGCGAATATCGCAAATCGGTCGGCGATGCCTACTCCTTCAACTGGTCCCTCAAGATCGAGCCCGAGTTCCAGCTGCCGTTCGAGCCGGATCACGCCAGCATGGCCAGCCTGGATCTGCATCGCAACCAGCCGCCCCAATTGCTGGCAGCCAACCTGCGCCGCGCCTTTTCCGGCATCGTCGCCGGTAACGTGAAGGAAGGGGGCATCCGCGCCATCGAGAAGAAGGGCCCCTTCAAGCTGCACGGCGACAAGGAGCTGATGCACCTGATGGACAAGCTGCTGGAGAGCTTCGTCAAACAACAGCGCATGAAGCTGCCTGGCACCCAATACGTACCCTGTTACGAGATAGTTCGTTAAGGGCTGTTAGTCGCCGGTGACCAGCGACAACATCGCGGAGGGGGCGCAGCAGCGCCCCTTCCTTTTGCCATCTGTATGAGCATCTGACGCTCTGGCACCACCCGAACACTGTCATCAAGGCTGCCAGTTGTTACAATGGCGCGTCCTGACTGCCAAGAGTCCCCCATGCCACACCTGCTTATCATCGATGCCCTCAACCTCATCCGCCGTCTGCACGCGGTGCAAGCCCAGCAGGCGCTGACCCCGTCCCAGGCGCTCATCGCCACCCGTGCCAATCTCATCAATACCTGCCGCAAGCTGCTGACGGGCAGCGAGCCGACCCACGTCATAGCGGTATTCGACGGCGAGATACATAGCTGGCGCAAAGAGGTCTACCCGGCCTACAAGGAGGGGCGCCCCCCCATGCCGGTGGAGCTGCGTGAAGGTCTGAACACGCTGCAGGATGCCTTCTGGGAGTGTGGTGTAGACGCTCTGCTCTCCCAGACCGATGAGGCGGACGATCTCATCGCTACCCTGGCCAGCGGCATCGCCCAGCATGGGGCAAGGGCCACCATCATCTCTACCGACAAGGGGTTCTGTCAGCTCATCTGCCCGCAGATCCAGATCAGGGACTATTTCAACAAACGCTGGCTGGATGCCGCCTTCGTCGAGCAACAATATGGCGTGGCCCCGACCCAGCTGGTGGATTTCTGGGCCCTGACCGGCATCGGCGGATCCAATATCAAGGGGGTGCCCGGCATAGGCCCCAAGACGGCGACCCAATTGCTGCAGCAATATGGCAGCCTGTCGGCGCTGCTCGCGGCCTGCCAACAGGAGGAGGCCAGCAAGCCCTTGCTCAAGCTGCGCCAGTATCAGGGTGATGCCCTGCTGGCCCAGCGTCTGGTCCGGCTGCAGCGTGATATTCCGCTGGGTTTCAACTTGCGGGAAATACGCTATCCCCCTGCACCCGAGAGCGAGGCATGACACCGGCTTCCCCCATTGACCAGCAATCCTGCCAATCATGACGGGACTCACCCTTGCTGTTGACAAAAACAGATAGAATGTAAAGAAACATGGAGGGTTAGTTGTATAAATGGTATAAAACGGCCGAATCCTCCCCCTCTGTTCCCTAGAAGTGGATACCTCTCATGTCAAAAAGAAAGATTACCGTCATCCCGGGCGACGGCATTGGCCCCAGCATCATCGAATCCGCCATCCAGATCCTGACCCACGCCGGTTGTGACTTCGAATACGAGTATGCGGATGCCGGTCTGGTCGCGCTGGAGAAGCACGGCGAGCTGCTGCCCCAGGCAACTCTGGATCTGATCGAGAAGAACAAGGTCAGCCTGAAAGGCCCGCTCACCACCCCGGTTGGCG
This sequence comes from Aeromonas sp. TS_SC_11, assembly GCF_057318915.1. Taxonomy (NCBI): domain Bacteria; kingdom Pseudomonadati; phylum Pseudomonadota; class Gammaproteobacteria; order Aeromonadales; family Aeromonadaceae; genus Aeromonas; species Aeromonas sp. TS_SC_11. The sequence goes on along the minus strand of NZ_CM170470.1, from coordinate 2,281,600 downwards.
GCGGCTTCACCTCCATCAACGTCTCCCTGCGCAAAAAATTCAACCTCTACGCCAACGTCCGCCCCGTCATCTCCTTCAAGGGCACCAAGAGTCGTTACGAGAACATCGATATCATCACAGTGCGCGAGAACACCGAAGGGATGTACTCGGGCGCCGGCCAGAAGCGCAGCGATGACAACAATAGCGCCGAGGCGATGAGCATAGTTACCCGCGACGGGGCAGAACGCATCGTCAAGTTTGCCTTCGAACTGGCCCGCCAGGAAGGACGCAAGAAAGTGACCATCATCCACAAGGCCAACATTCTCAAGTCCACCTCTGGCCTGTTTCTGGAAGTGGCCCGCGATGTCGCCGCTCGCTACCCGGATATCCAGAGCGAAGAGATGATTGTCGATGCCGCCTGCATGAACCTGGTGATGTACCCGGAGCGGTTCGATGTCATGGTCACCACCAACCTGTTTGGCGACATCCTCTCGGATCTGTGCGCCGGCCTGGTGGGCGGTCTGGGCATGGCACCTGGTGCCAACATCGGCGATGGCGCCGCCATCTTCGAAGCGGTGCATGGCTCGGCGCCGGATATCGCAGGCAAGAACATCGCCAACCCGACCTCGGTGATCCTCGCCTCCATCCAGATGCTGGAATACCTGGGCATGCAGGACAAGGCTGAGCGCATCCGTGAGGCAGTGCGCGCCACCATCGAATCCGGTGATCGCGTGACCCGGGATCTCGGGGGGACCGCCTCTACCAGCGAGTTCACCCAGTCCATCATAGACCGTTTGTAATTCATCTTAATTCATTGATTTAAAAGGGGAGCTCAGGCTCCCCTTGTTTTATCTCGCGGCACGCTACCCGCCTAGTCAATTGGCTACTATGTTCAATGCATAAGGGATAAGGAGATCCATTATGCGCGCTATTTTTCCCCTGTTGCTGATCAGCAGCAGCGTCATAGCAGTAGACAGACCGGTCGAAAATGCCTGGAAACAGCTTCCGGCAGCCCAGTCGCAGCCAGCAAGTCAGGTATGGCGTTCCAGTCTGGATACCAATGATCTGCTCAAGGCGCCCAAACCGCTCTCCTTCGGGGTAGACATCATGACGGACAGCGACGGCAACCAGCAGGTTACCGCATACCAGAAGCTGAATTTGACGGCGGAAAAGAGCGTTAGCCTCTCCTTCGAGCACCACAAACCCAGGATCAAGTTCAAGGCTGCTGGCATGAATACGGCCATCAAACTCAGAGGGGATGGGGTCAAGTTGCAGTTCAATCCGATCGACAAGAGCATTCCCCTGCAGATAGAGCTCAAAGTCACGGATGACGAGTCATCCCTGCGTCTCGACTACCGCTTCTGACACTGGCTGCATGGCGCAGATAGCAAAAGACCGACGGCATCGCTGCCATCGGTCTTTTTTCTGCTCACGGCAAGGGGCCGGATGTCACTCCTTGGCTTCCAGCTTGGAGACCCAGTACTTGTTGTAGACGTGTACCGTGATCTCTTCGCGATCGTGATAGAGCTGCTTGGCCTGAATGACGAAGGCGTTGTCTACCTCCTTGAGCAGGCCGCGCAACACCTCTATGTTGTGTACCGCTTCGGCGTAACGCTTCTTCATCGGCAGCTTGAGGTTGAACATGGCCTCCTGACAGTCGTTCTCGCGGAACCAGTCGGCGATCATGTGAACAACCCGCGCCGGCTTCTCCACCATGTCGCACACCAGCCAGTAGATATTCTTCTTGCTGGGGCGCCACACAAAACCATCATCACGCAGGTGCTTCACCTGACCGGTATCCATCAGGGACTGGGCCATGGTGCCGTTATCCACCGCTGTCACCATCATGCCGCGACGTACCAGCTGATGGGTCCAGCCACCCGGGCAGGCGCCCAGATCGACCGCTTTCATGCCGGAGGTGAGGCGCAGGTCCCACTCTTCCCGCGGTACGAACACATAGAAGGCCTCTTCCAGCTTGAGGCTGGATCGGCTCGGTGCATCCGGCGGGCAGCGCAGACGGGGAATGCCCATGTGGAATTCGGAGTTGTTGAACGAGTAGGAATACCCCAGCAACAGGTGATCGTTGGCCATGAAGAAGGCATGGAACACCGGACGGTGCGGCGTCTCTTTCTTGGTCAGCAACTCCTTGCTGCGCAGGGCCTGACGAAGCGGCACTGTGAACTTGCGGCAGAAGGCCGACAGCTCTTTCGCTTCGTTGGTATCGGCGGTTTCAACTCGCAGATCGCCACAGATGGTGTATTCGCGAGTCGCTTCTATGATGGGCGAGATCCGATCAGCCACATCCAGATCCTTCAGCTCGTGGGTCACCACCAGCATCTGACGGATGAAGATAAGCTCTTTGAATGGCAACTTGCGCGCCAGCAGATCGGCCTGCTCCTCGTCATACAACTCGAATATCACGTAACCGCTGTCGTCCTTGACCCGGGCGAAACCGTAGCACTGCATGTTACTGGCACGCTCGGTGATCTCTGCCGCCGCCTCTTTCTCAAAACCGGGGCGGCAATAAAGCAGCAGATTATTCATTTTTTCCTCCAAGACGACAGCCAGCCCATATCAGAGCCGCCCATCCCAACATAAAACAGAGGCCACCGGCCGGGGGAATGAGCCCCAGCCCCTTGCTGCCAAGCAGCACCATGGCGTAAATACTGCCGCAGAATCCAAGGATCCCCAGCAAAAATGCGGTGCCAGCGAAGGTGATTACCTTGCTGCGCACACCGCACCAACCCAGCACCAGCAGGGCCAATGCGTGAAAAAACTGATAATGCACGGCGGTGTTGAACGCCGCCAGCTTCGAAGCCGTAATACCGCTCGCCGCCAGACCGTGGGCGCCATAAGCCCCCAGCATGGTCGCCGTCAGGCCAAAAAAACCCGCCAGTACCAGCCAATGTCGATGGATCTGCATTCTTACCCTCCTCGTTGTCTCCCTCGCGACCGTCAGCCCTGTGCCAGCGTCGCCGCGATGAAGCACCTGATATGATCAGCCGCCTGCTGCAGGTTCTCCTGCTCGCTCACGCCGCTGGCTTTTCGCGGTTTGAAGCCATGGTCACCATCGGTCAGCCAGTGGACCGATACGTGGGGTGAGAAGGGAAAATCTGCCAGTTCGGCGCGCGTGCCGAAGGTGTCGCGCTCTCCTTGCAACAGCAGGGTCGGCGTCTTGATCTGCTTGAGCACCTCGCCCCGCCAGCGGTCGGGCTTGGCCGGGGGGTGGAAAGGATACCCGAGAATGAGCAATCCTGCAGCATTCATCTCGTCCCCACCTTCGCCATACAGCTCTGCCGCCATGCGTCCCCCCATGGACTTGCCCGCCAGGAACAGCCCAGGGTGAGCGAACAGCTGCGCCATCTGGCGCCAATGGTCGAGCAATACCGGCTGCCTGTCCGGCGGCCTGCGCTTGCCATCCTGGGCCCGCTTGGTCATGTAGGGAAAGTTGAAACGCACTACCTCGATATCGGGCCCTGCCAGCAGGCGTGACAGCTCGCAAAGAAAGGCGTGTTCCATGCCGGCCCCGGCGCCATGGGCCAGCAGAATGCGAACGGGGGCATCACTCGCCCCCTCTCTCATCACATCAGGCATCGGCGAGCCGTGCCCGGCGACGAGCCTCTTCCTGCTCCACCAGCTCCAGCATCCAGTCGCGGAAGGCCACTATCTTGCCCTGATCAGACTGCTGCTCCTGGCATACCAGGTAGAACGCATTCTTGCTCACCAGCACCTGCTCGAACGGGCAGATAAGGCGCCCCGCTTCGATTTCTGGCTGAGCCAGCACACTGTGACCAAGTGCCACCCCCTGACCGTGGATCGCCGCCTGGATCACCATGGTGGAGTGACTGAAGATGGGCCCCTGATTGACGTTGGGCGCATCGATGTCGAGCTGGCGAAACCAGGCTTTCCAGTCACGGCGGGAGGTATCGTGCAACAGGGTGTGGCGGATCAGATCATCCGGGGTGCGCAGCGGCTTGGGGCCGGTCAGCAAGAGCGGGGAGCAGACAGGGATCAGGTACTCGGTGTGCAGCTTGTCGGCACGCAGTCCAGGCCAGTTGCCACGACCGTAGTAGATGGCCACGTCCACATCGTCGGTCAGCGACCCCTCGTCCATGTCCACCGCCTTGATCCGTACGTCTATGTCCGGATGACGTTCACTGAACTTCACCAGTCTGGGCACCAGCCACTGGATGGCAAAACTTGGCTGCAGACTGACGGTGAGCGCCCCCTTGGCACTGCGGGCCAGCAGCTTGTCGGTCGCCTCCGAGATGGAGGTGAAGATGTCTTTGATATCGAGGAAGTAACCCTGCCCCTCTTCGGTCAACAGCAAGGAGCGGTTCTTGCGGCGAAACAGCTTGATGCCGAGATACTCTTCCAACGCCTTGATCTGGTGACTGATGGCAGCCTGGGTCACAAACAGCTCTTCCGCTGCCCGGGTGAAGCTTAAGTGACGAGCCGCGGCTTCGAATGCTTTCAGAGCATTGAGCGGGGGTAAACGACGAGACATGAGACCAGCCGACGATGAGTTTTTCTAATGGGCCGCATTATAATTTGTCGGTTGCGGGTCGACCAGTGAATAAACATAATTCGCTTCGCAATCCGTTGTCATATGGCTCACTTTTTCTCTTCCATGTTGGTTTACATGTGATTTTTGTGAGTCAGTGGTCTGCGATTGTGGTGTTGTGTTTCTTCCTCTGCGGGAAGAGGGGCTTAAATCGGACCGATTTAACCCAGTCTGTCATCTGAATGTGTTTGGCGCCTCCGGTTGGATGGCGCCTTTTTTCTTATCCTATACCTTGAACTGCCCCACCAGCTGCTGCTGTTTGTCCGCCAGCGCCGACAACTCGCGCCCATTTTCGGCGGAGGTCGCCGCCTCGGCCCGTATGGTATGGCTCACATCACGAATGTTGCTGACGTTGCGATTGATCTCGTCCGCCACCCCGCTCTGCTCCTGCGCCGCCCTGGCAATCTGCTCGTTCATCTGATGAATGGTCGCCACCGCATGGATGATCTGCTCCAGCACGCTGACCGACAGATCCACTTTTGTCAGCGTCACATCCGCTTGGCTGTGACCCGTCATGATCGCCTTGACCACGGCCTCGGTACCGGACTGAAGCTGCCCTATGAGGGTCTGGATCTCGACGATGGCATTCTGGGTACGCCCCGCCAGATTGCGCACCTCGTCGGCCACCACAGCAAAGCCACGGCCCTGTTCACCGGCCCGAGCCGCCTCGATGGCGGCGTTCAGCGCCAGCAGGTTGGTCTGCTCGGCGATCCCCTGGATCACCACCAGTATGTCGTTGATGTTGTCGCTATTGGCGGCGAGTCGCTCCACCACAGGTTTGGCATCGCTGATCACCGCCATCAACTTGCGCATGGCCTCCTGGGTATCGGCCACCACATACTTTCCCTCCTGCGCCGAGGTATCTGCCTGGTTGGCCGCCGCCACCGCCGAGTTGGCGTTACCCGCCACCTGCAACGCAGTGGCACTGAGTTCCTCGAATGCAGTCGCCACCAGATCCACCTCCTGATACTGGGCCTGCATGCCGGCACTGGTGCGCTCGGCAACCTGAGCCGCCTGCTCCGCACTGGCGCGGGTGCCCGCAACAGTATCAATCACCTGACTGATGGTGGATTGCAACTTGTTGAGGAAGCTGTTGAACCACTTGGCCAACTCGCCAATCTCGTCATCGCGATGCAGGTCAATCCGCTGGGTCAGGTCTCCCTCCCCCGTGGCTATGTCCTTGAGGCGAGCCACCACGGCGCGAATGGGGGCGACTATCTGACGAGCCATCAACCAGATGCAGAGCAAGGCAACTACCGAAATCACGCCGCCAATCACCAGTTGGGTGACCACGCTGCCATTGGCCTGGTTGGAGAGTTCGTCTTGCAGCTGGCGGGCCGAGGCCAGCACAACGGTGCGGGGAAGCTCGATATAGATGCCCCATTTGTGCTCGGTGCCGCGCATGCTGACCGGCACGAAGGTTTGCAGCAGAGTCCCGTCAGGACTCCAACGTGTCATTGTCTGCCCCTGGCCGATCCAGCCTTTCAGATCGCCAGCCAGTGCCTGATATTGCTGCCCCAACGGGCTGCCCAGGGTGACGTCAAACCCATCCACCCCGGCGGCTCGCCCTTCGTGACTGACCAGCAATACCTTGCCCTGCCCGTCGTACAGCGCCTGATCCATCTCCTTGACCAGACTTTGCAGGGTCGCCAGCGAGATATCGACCCCGACCATGCCGAGCAATGTCTCCTGCTCCAGTAGGGGCACTGTCACCGAGGTCATCAGCACCTTCTGCGACCCCACATCATCGAGGTAGGGTTCGAGCAGGCAGAGCGCCTTGCTGCGGATGCTGCAACGATACCAGTCGTTCTCCACGCCGCCTACTGCCGTGGGGCTCTCGTCCGCCAGCACGGATTCGTCTTGCACCTCAGCTTCTATCTTGCCGTCGACCCGGGCCCAGTAAGTGGAGAAGCGCCCCTTGTCATTGGCACCCAGCTCGCTGGAACCGTGGTAGTTGCTGTCCTCCCCATCCAGCTGATCGGGCTCGAACACCGCATAGACACCAAGCAGGTTGGCGGAAGCTGCCGCCGCATCGTGCAGTTGCTGATTGACGGCACCACGCAGCGCCTCGGAAGAGCCAAAGTTGTCGGCCGCATTCTTGCGCTGGAACAATATGCTCTGAGCCAGCAGAGTGGTACGAAAATAGGCCTCATCCAGATAGCTGGTGACCTTGGCCGCCTGCTCGGATCCCATCGCCTTCATCCAGTTTTCGGCCGAGCGTTGCGCCTCCTCAGTGGTGGAGGTCAGCACCTGATCCTGCATCCGGGCGGCGCTATAAAGAGAAGAGGCAACCAGGGCACCAGCACTGGCCAATAAACAACAACCGGCGATCAGGGTGATCCGCCCCTGAACAGAAAGAGAACTCATGCCACCATTCCTAGCTCATACAGATGTGATCAGTGTATCGGTTTTGGATACAAAAACTTAACCTAATCAAGCAAAATCCAGGCTCAGCTGGTTAACTTCCCCGTCACGAGGCAAGCCCACAACCAGCCCGAGCAATCGAATGGGTTTGCCCTGCGCCCGCAGCAGCCCCTCATGGAGCAGATCGTGAAACAGCTCGGGCTGATAGCCGCCACGGCGATAGACAGTGGTCTGCTGAAAATCGGCGAACTTGAGCTTGATCCCCTGCCCCATCAACTGCTCCCTGGCATAGCCAGCGGCAAAACGACGCTCCAGCTCGGGAATAAGCTGGCTCAGTACCTGCCAGCAGGCGGCCTCATCCAGCACATCGCTGGCCAGCGTTGTCTCCACGCCAATGGTTTTACGGATCCGCTGCGCCTGCACCGGCTGATCATCACGGCCCCAGATCCGGCCAGTCAGCATCTCCCCCAACTTGCCAAACCGGGCGATCAGCTCATCACTGCTGAGCACTCTCGCATCCTCACACGAATAGAGTCCCTGGGACTCCAGCCGCTCAGCCGTCTTGCGCCCAATCCCCGGTAACTTGGCCAAAGGCAGCTGGCGCACGAACTCATCCACCTCCTCTGGCCGGATCACGAACAGGCCGTCGGGTTTGCGCTGCTCCGACGCGAGTTTGGCCAGAAACTTGTTCGGTGCGACCCCGGCCGAAGCGGTCAACCCCAGTTCGGTCACTATGGCCTGGCGGATCTCGGCCGCCATCAGGGTGGCACTGCCACCACAGCAGTTACTGTCGGTGACATCGAGGTAGGCTTCGTCCAGCGAAAGCGGCTCCACCAGCTCGGTGTAACGCAAGAAGATGGCGCGCAGCTGACGAGAGGTCTCCTTGTAGACCGCCATTCGTCCCGGTATGAGTACGAGCGGCGGGCAGAGCTTCTTGGCCAGGCCACTTGGCATGGCGGAGCGCACCCCGAAACGGCGCGCCACATAGTTGCAGGTCGAGATGACCCCCCGCCGATCGGAAGAGCCCCCTATCGCCAAGGGTACGTCCCGCAGAGCCGGGTTGTCCCGCATCTCTACCGCCGCATAAAAGCAGTCCATGTCGATGTGAATGATTTTGCGCATACCACTGTACGGATAAACAGTTAACTCACCCATGCTAACCCAGCGCACCCGTTTCTGCCATCGGCATGAAACAACGAACAGGCATAGACTCTTAAGACACCACTCACAACAAATGACAAGGAGGAAAGGAATGAGAGCACTTTGACTGGGAGTAGGACTGGGACTCTGTCTGCTGCCGCAGCTTGGCGGTACCAAGGACCACCCGACCGCCGAATGCAGCTGGCTGCATGATCGCATCGAGACACTGGAGAAGGCCATCAAGCAAGGGGATGAGCTGGGAACACGGGAGGAACTGGCGCGCTGGAAGGCCGAGTTCAAAAAGAAAGCCTGTCATCAATACGACTACTGAATCCCCCTCCCGCCAAAGAAAAGGCGGGCTGACCCCAAGGTCAGCCCGCCTACCATTCAGCCTTGGCCCGAGTACAACTCGAAAACCCTGGCCCGCTCAGATGATCCGGTTATCGGTCAGCATCTTGCGACGGGCCTCTTCCTTGGCCATCTTCTTCCTGCGGTTGTCACAGGGCTCCGGGCAATCGCACTCCTTTTCGATACCTATAGTGCCCAGTCCGCCACAGGAGCCGGAAATGGTCTTCTTCTGGAAGATGTAACCTATGGCCATGGCCACTACAACGACCAGAAATACCCCGAAGGTGATCAGAAAAATCTGCATGCTGGTGCCCCTTACTTTCTAACCAGGTACTGTTTGAACGCATCTGAATAGGCTTCGTCAAAACCATCGGCCGTCTTGGTGATCACGAAGATCGCCAGTCCGCGCTCCTTGGCATACGCCAGGCTCTTCTCGGGCCCGAGCACCATGAACACGGTCGCCAACCCGTCTGCGGTCATGCAGGAAGGGTGAATGACGGTCACCGACACCATGCGATGCTGGATAGGTTTGCCCGTCATGGGATCGATAGTGTGGGAGAAACGCTGGCCATCCATTTCGTAGTAATTGCGGTACTCGCCTGAAGTGGCAACCCCGTTGTCCCCCGGCACTATCACTTCCTGCACCGAGCCGGCATTGGCAGTCGGCTTCTCGATGGCCACGCGCCAGGGATGCCCCTTGCCGTTGACGCCATTGATCCGCAGCTCGCCACCGATCTCCACCAGATAGTTGCGAGACCCCATGGACTCCAGATACTCGGCCACCTTGTCCACCCCGAAGCCCTTGGCAATGGCGGAGAGATCCACATAGAGGTCCGGAATATCTTTTTGCAACGTATCGGCATCGGCGGAGGTGATCACATGCAAATTGCCCAGACCAGTCTTCTGACGGGTCTGGGTGATCAGCTCCTCGGAGGGGATCCTGGTCGGACGCGCATCCGGTCCGAAGCCCCACAGATTGACCAGGGGGCCAACGGTAACGTCAAGCGCCCCCCGGCTCTCACGGCCCAGATGCAGGGATTCAGTCACTACCCGGGCGGTATCGCGAGAGACCACCACAGGGGTCGAGCTTCTGTGCTGGTTGAAGCGCGACAACTCGGAATCGGGACGATAGGTCGACATCTGGTCGTTGACCCGCTCCAGCAGGATGTCGACCTCGGCCTGAAACTTGGCCGGATCCTGGATGACGTTATCCGCCACCTTGATGGAATAGTAGGTACCCATGGTGCTGCCGGTGATGTGGATCTCCGGCTTGGATTGGACCGTTTCCTGACCGCACCCCGTCAAGAAAAAGGCTAGCCCTAAGGCTAGCCAGGTCTTTACAACACTGTGCATTGATTAACCACCAAAGTCATCCAGCAGGATGTTTTCGTCTTCAACACCGAGGTTTTTCAGCATGTTGATGACGGCAGCATTCATGACGGGAGGTCCACACATGTAGAACTCGCAATCTTCCGGCGCCTCGTGGTTCTTGAGATAGTTCTCGAACAAGACGTTGTGGATAAAGCCTGTGTAGCCATCCCAGTTGTCTTCCGGTTGCGGATCAGACAGGGCAACGTGCCACTGGAAGTTGTCATTCTCGGCCGCCAGCATGTCGAAGTCTTCGACATAGAACATCTCGCGCTTGGAACGGGCACCGTACCAGAAGCTCATCTTGCGTTGGGTCTTCAGGCGACGCAGCTGGTCGAAGATATGGGAGCGCATCGGCGCCATACCCGCACCACCACCGACGAACACCATTTCGGCATTGGTGTCTTTGGCGAAGAATTCACCGAACGGACCCGAGATGGTCACCTTGTCGCCAGCCTTGAGGCTGAAGATATAGGAGGACATCTGGCCGGGAGGCGCAGTCCAGTTGCTGGGCGGCGGGGTCGCGATCCGCACGTTCAGCATTATGATGCCGAACTCTTCCGGATAGTTGGCCATGGAATAAGCACGAATGATCGGCTCGTTGACCTTGGACTCCAGTTCGAAGATCTTGAAGCGATCCCAATCCCCGCGATACTCCTCGGGAATATCGAAGTTCTTGTACTGCACGTGGTGAGCAGGGGCTTCGATCTGGATATAACCACCGGCGCGGAACGGGACGCTCTCGCCATCGGGGATCTGCAGCTTGAGCTCCTTGATGAAGGTGGCCTTGTTATCGTTGGAGATAACAGTACAGTCCCACTTCTTCACCCCGAAGATCTCTTCCGGCAGCTCGATATCCATGTCGGAACGCACTGTGACCTGACAGGCCAGACGCTCCCCATGACGGGCTTCACCCTTGCTGATGTGATCCAGCTCGGTCGGCAGAATATCACCGCCGCCAGCTTTCACCCGCACCTTGCACTGACCACAGGAGCCACCGCCGCCACAGGCGGAGGAGACGAAGATGCCACTGCCGGCCAGAACGCCGAGCAGCTTGCCACCCGCCGGGCTGGTGACAGCCTTGGCCGGGTCGCCGTTGATGCTGATTGTCACGTCACCTGCGGTCACCAGCTTGGACTTGGCGAACAGAATGACTGCCACCAAAGCCAGCAGGATCACGGTGAACATGACCACACCCAGAATAATTTCCATCTATTATTCCTTTTCCGATTACAGGGAAATACCAGAGAAGGACATAAAGCCCAGCGCCATGAGTCCCGCGGTGATGAAGGTGATGCCCAGTCCACGCAGACCTTGCGGCACGTCGGAGTACTTCATCTTCTCGCGGATCCCCGCCATCGCCACGATGGCAAGCATCCAGCCGGCACCCGAACCCACGCCATAGACCACAGACTCCACGAAGTTGTAGTCACGCTGCACCATGAAGGAGACGCCACCGAAGATGGCGCAGTTCACTGTGATGAGCGGAAGGAAGATACCGAGCGCGTTATAGAGCGCAGGGAAGTACTTGTCCAGCGCCATTTCCAGGATCTGCACCAGGGCTGCTATCACACCGATAAAGGTGATGAAGCTCAGGAAGCTCAGATCCAGGCCGGAGACCAGCACGCCATCCTTGAGGACGTAGTTGTAGATCAGGTTGTTGGCCGGAACGGCAACGGTCTGAACCACGATAACGGCAATCCCCAGACCCATGGCGGTCTTGACCTTCTTGGACACCGCCAGGAAGGTACACATCCCCAGGAAGAAGGAGAGGGCCAGGTTTTCGATGAAAATCGAACGAATCAACAGACTCAGATAGTGTTCCATACCTTAATCCTTCGCCTCCACCTGCTTGGGATCCTTGGTGCGAACGCCCCAGATGATCAGACCAATGATGAAGAACGCACTCGGCGGCAGCAGCAGCAGGCCGTTAGGCACATACCAGCCACCATTGTTCACCAGCGGCAGCAGCTCGATACCGAACCAGGTGCCGGAGCCCAGGATTTCACGCACTGTGGCCACGGTCAGCAGCACGGCGCCGTAGCCCAGACCGTTGCCGATACCGTCCAGGAAGGAGGGCAGCGGGGCGCTCTTCATGGCATAGGCTTCGGCACGACCCATCACGATGCAGTTGGTGATGATGAGGCCCACGAACACCGACAGTTGCTTGGAGATCTCATAGGCATATGCCTTGAGCACCTGGTCAACCACGATAACCAGCGAGGCAATCACCGCCATCTGGGCGATGATCCGTACGCTGTTCGGGATCTGGTTGCGGATCAGGGAGATGAACAGGTTGGAGAAGGCGGTCACCGCGGTCACGGCCAGCGTCATCACGAATGCCGTCTTCATCTGGCTGGTAACGGCCAGCGCGGAACAGACACCCAGCACCTGCAAGGCGATGGGGTTGTTGCCGAGCACAGGCGTCAACAGCAACTTCTTCATTTCGCTCTTGTCAGCCATTGTTGATTTCTCCTGCACGAATCTTGGCCAGGAAAGGACCAAAGCCCTTGGGTCCCATCCAGAAGTCGAACGTGTGCTGTACACCGTTACCGGTCAGAGTCGCGCCAGACAGGCCGTCGATCTCATGCACGGAACCTTCAGGGGCATGGCCCTTGATGACTCGCAAGGCTGGCATGCCGTCCTGATCGAACAGCTTCTTGTCCTTGAACAGGCCTTGCCAGGCCGGGTTCTCGATCTCGCCGCCCAGACCCGGGGTTTCACCGTGGTCATAGTAGGTAATGCCCTTGATGGTTTCCCCATCAGCCGCCACGGCAACGAAGGCATACATGGTAGACCACAGACCCTGGCCATAAATCGGCAGGATAATGTTGTCGACCTTGCCTTCGGCATCCTTGGCGAAGAACACCGGGATCAGTCTGGAGATTTGACGCAAACCAGCCTTGTCGTCGGCAGGTGCCAGACGAATGTTCTTGGCCGGATCTTTTGCTGCCAGCTTGGTGTCGAAGTTGTCGGCATCGCCGTCAACGAATTCACCGGTAGTCAGGTCAACCAGACGCGCTTCAATCTTGTCACCGTACAGTTGGGCCAGATCACGCTTGGCCACCGAGCTGACATCGACACCGGCAACGGACAGAATATTGCTTTGCTTGTCCAGCGCCTTGTTTTCCATCTGAGCCGGACGCAGACCCACAGCAGCCACTGAGACCACGATGGAACATACCAGACACAGACCGGTCACTATGGTGAGGGTGCCGACAGTAGAGTCTTTATTAAACGCCACGAGCGATCCTCCGCTTGATGTTCGCCTGCGCCACGAAATGGTCAAACAAGGGGGCAAACAGATTGGCAAACAGAATGGCCAACATCATGCCTTCCGGGAACGCCGGGTTCACGACACGGATCAGCACAACCATGACGCCGATCAGCGCGCCATACCACCACTTGCCCTTGTTGGTAAAGGCAGCGGAGACCGGATCGGTCGCCATGAAGGCCATACCAAAGGCGAAGCCGCCCAGCACCAGATGCCAGTGCCACGGCATGTTGAACATGGGGTTGGTATCGGAACCAATGACGTTGAACAGCAGGGAAGTGGCGACCATGCCGATCATCACACCTGCGATGATGCGCCAGGAGGCGATCCGCATGTAGACGATCATGGCTGCACCGATGAGGATCATCAGGGTGGATACTTCACCGATGGAACCCGGCAGGTTACCAAGGAAAGCATCCATCCAGCTGATGGTCTGGCCGGTTGCACCGTTGATCAGCGCCATCTGGCCGCCCTGGGCCCACTGGCTCAGCGCGGTCGCGCCCGAGTAGCCATCAACGGCAACCCAGACAGCATCACCGGAGATCTGGCCCGGGTAGGCAAAGAACAGGAACGCACGACCCGCCAGGGCCGGGTTCAGGAAGTTCTTGCCGGTACCACCGAACACTTCCTTGGCCAATACCACACCGAAGGTGATGCCCAGCGCGGCTTGCCACAGGGGCAGCGCGGGCGGCACTATCAGCGCAAACAGGATGGAGGTCACGAAGAAGCCTTCGTTGATCTCGTGCTTGCGCACCATGGCGAACAGCACTTCCCAGAAACCACCGACCAGGAACACGGTCAGGTAAATTGGCAGGAAGTGGGTTGCACCGATCAGCATCTTGCTGCCGATACCGGCAACCGCTGGATCCAGCGAGGCACCAAGCAATTGCGCCAGCGCATATTGCCAAGTATCAGCACCGGCAACGGTACCCAGATGGGCAATAGCGGCGATCGCCTGATTGCCGACGTTGAACATGCCCCAGAACATGGCCGGGAATACAGCCAGCCACACCATGATCATCATGCGCTTCAGATCGATCGCATCACGGACGTGGGCAGCGTTGCGGGTCACGGACCCGGGGGTATAAAACAGGGTATACGCCGCCTCGAACAGGGCATAGTACTTGGCGTACTTGCCACCCGGCTCGAAGTGATGTTCCATATTTTCAAGAAGTTGCTTGAAACTCATCGCTTAACCTTCCAGTTCTATCTTGGTCAGGCACTCACGCAAGATCGGGCCGTACTCTGTCTTGCCGGGGCAGACGAAGGTACAGAGCGCCAAATCTTCCTCATCCAGCTCCAGACAACCGAGCGCTTGCGCGTTGTCGATGTCACCGGAGACCAGATCCCGCAACAGCAGGGTCGGCAGGATGTCGAGCGGCATCACACGCTCATAGTTGCCGATAGGCACCATGGAGCGATCACTACCGTTGGTGGTGGTAGTGAAGTTGATGAGCTTGCCCTTCACCAAATGCGAGAGGGTGGTACGGGTGATGGAGAACTTGCTGGCGCTGGGGTTGACCCATCCCAGAAACTCTTTCTCACGACCTTCACTCAGCACGCTCACCTGATTGTGGTAACGACCCAGGTAGTCATGGACCCCTTCGGCCTTGGCACCACTGAGCAGGGAACCGGAGATGACGCGGTTTTCATCCGCCCGCAGCTCGTTGTTGGTCAACTGGCTGATACAGGCACCCATGCGGGTACGCAGCAGGCGAGGCTTCAATACGTTCGGGCCAGCCAGGGCGATCACCTTGTCGGTGAAGATCTGGCCAGTGGTGAACAGCTTGCCGTACGCGATGACATCCTGATAGTTGATGTACCACTGCACCTTCTTGGCACTGACCGGATCCAGGAAGTGGATATGGGTGCCTGGCAGACCGGCAGGATGCGGACCGACGAACACTTCTTCTTTGACTTGCGCCAGAGAGGCGTGCGGCAGGCTGGCCTCGCCTTTACAGACATAGACGGCGCCATCGGTCAGGCGCGTCAATACGGCCAGACCATCGAGGAAAGCCTGTGACTGTTCCTTGATGATGAGCTCGGCATTGGCAGCCAGCGGGTTGGTGTCCATCGCGGTGACGAAAATGGCACGGGGAGAAGACTCCACGGCCGGCACCTTGCTGAACGGGCGAGTACGCAACGCAGTCCATTGGCCTGATGCGACCAGGATCTCCTGCACCTTGCTGCGCGCGAGCTGTGCCAGCTCGGCAGACGCAAAGTGTTCAAAGGTCACCTGCTCGTCGGACCCATCGATATCGATGACAACGGATTGCAGAATGCGCTTGGCACCCCGGTTGATCTCTGAAACCACACCGGTGGCAGGGGCCGTGAATTTAACGCCAGGGTTCTTCTTATCTTCGAAGAGCTCCTGACCTTTAATGACGCGATCACCTACTTTGACAAGCATAGTAGGACGCATCCCCACGAACTCTTCGCCGAGTGTAGCAACACGGGTGATGGCCGGGCCATCGTAGATTACTTGCTCCGGAGCACCCAGCACGGGGATGTCCAGTCCTCTTTTAATTGTAATCATACTCACTTGCACTACCGTTAAGGGAAGACAGGTTGGTTAGCGCCGAGAAATACATCACGACGAGTTGTTGAATGAGCCCGTTCATGTTGCAGGATAATGTCGAAGCGACAAACAAATCAGCAACATACAGGGTCATTCAAAAGCGCTTGAGTTTAGCACTTATGGCAAGTCAGCTTCTATGCAAAATGGGGAAAATCCCCGCTCTATCACAAAATCATCGAAATTTAATCGCACCGTTTTTTTCGCTAAACCTCAGGCTCTGCGTTGAGTTAGCCATTAATACCCCAAAATGGGTAATAGTTTTTATGTTCAAAAATGGATTAGAAATTTTGATGTCTGGGCAGGGGAATAGCGCCCTGCTTCCGGACACAAGACGCAGCCCAAAAACGTTTGTTAATTGTTAACTGGTCGCAGATTAAGTAACTGATTGGTCAATAATGTTAGGCCAGCCCATTTTTACTGACACAGCTCGGCGTCTTTGGTGCCTGTTCCCTTTGCAACCACTCCTGCTCAGTATAGGTATGCAACGCCAGTGCATGAATGGCGCCAGCCAGCTCGTCGGCCAGCACGGCATTGACCTGACGATGACGGGCCAGCAACCGCTGACCGTCGAAATGCGGGCTCACCACCACCACCTTGAAGTGGCTCTCGGAACCCGGTGCCACCCTGTGCATATAGCTTTCGTTGACGACCTCCAGATGAGTGGGGGACAAGGCAGCGGCCAGCTTGGCCTCTATCTGTTGTTGCATGGTCACGAGCATCTCTCCCAAAATAGATGTCCGGCCATTGTAGCCAGAGTTGGCGGTATGACGAAATTGCCCGGCGTGGGAAAATAGCCGCAAATATGCCCCGCACACACAGCTGCCGGACTGGTGAAATTCTCCGCCCCCGCTAGAATAGCGCCACTTTGCGCCCCGTCGGCGCCTGTTTTATGAATCACGTTGGACTCTCGCTTATGCAAACCCTTCTCGACACGGCTCATTGTCGTCTGACCCTGTATCGCTACCCACGCCAGAGCCAGGATCCGTTGCAAGCCTGGGATGCGGCAGACGAGTATCTGATCAATACCCTGGCTGAGACGCCTCTCGAGCAAGCCGGCCCCGTCATCATCATGAATGACGGCTTCGGCGCACTGGCGGCGTTTCTGCATCCTCACGCCCCTGTCTGTGTCAGCGACTCCTATATCAGCGAGCGGGCGACCCTTGCCAACCTCGCAGAGAACGAACTGGATCCTCACGCCATCAGATTGCAGGATGCGCTCGCGCCACTGCCCCTGGCCCCGGCACTGGTAGTGATCAAGGTATCCAAGTATCAGGCGCTGCTGGAGCAGCAACTGCTGGCATTGCGTGCGGTGGTCACACCGGCTACTCGCGTCATTGCCGCCGGCAAGGCCAAGGACATTCACAGCTCGACCCTGGCATTGTTTGAAAAATACTTGGGGCCAACCCGCACCTCGCTGGCCTGGAAGAAGGCGCGCCTGATCCATTGTGAGCCGCAAGCGATGCAGCCGGAACTGGCCAACCCCTATCCGACGGTCTGGCCGCTGGAGGGCACCGGCATGCTCATCCACAACCATGCCAACGTGTTTTCGCGTACCAGCTTGGATATAGGTGCCCGCTTCATGCTGGACAATTTGCCTGTCCACAGTGCGCGCAAGGTGATCGATCTCGGTTGCGGCAACGGTGTGCTGGGGCTGGCACTGCTGGCGAAGGATGCCGAGGTGGAGGTGACCTTCATCGACGAGTCCTATATGGCAGTGGCCTCGGCGCAACTCAACGTCGAGCACAATCTGCCAGACGGCCTGCCACGGGCCCGCTTCATGGTCAATAACTGTCTCGACGGTGTGACGGTCGGTTCGGCGGACAGGATCCTCTGCAATCCGCCCTTCCACCAGTTGCAGGCTATTACCGATCATATTGCCTGGCAGATGTTCACCGATGCCCACAGGGTGTTGCCCCAGGGGGGCGAACTCTGGATAGTAGGCAACCGTCATCTGGATTATCACAACAAACTCAAGCGCCTGTTTGCCAACGCACAAGTCGTTGCGTCGAACAGCAAATTCGTTATTTTGAAAGCCATCAAACGCTAAAGATAAGGTTAAAGGAAACCCATGATGAAAAAGTCAATCTTGCTGCTGGCCGCCCTGATGCTGGGTGGTTGTGCTACTCACTGGCCGGAAACCGCGCTGCTGAACCCGCAGGTCATCCCCTCCAACCAGCAGTACTACTCTGGCAACCGCATCACCCTGGAAGGGGTCGACAAGCGTGAAGCCGCCTACGTCTTCTCCATCAAGAAGAAAGAGAAGGCAGCCGTGCTGGTCAACAGCGAACAGCCTCTCAACAACCTGCTGGCCGAAAAACTGGCCGAAGGGCTGCGCAGTCAGGGACTGGAAGTGGGCAACAGCGGTACCACCAACCTGACCCTGGCCATCTCCAGCGCCGCCGTCACGGTGGAAGAGAAAACCTTCACCTATGTCACCAAGTCCCGCGTCAGCCTGCAGGTGATTGCCGACTTCCAGGGCAGCAAGCTGACCAAGCAGTTCAACATGTCTTCCAGCAAGGAAGGCCCGGGGGAGCCAAGCATGGCCGAACTGGAATCCATCCTGAACCAGCAATTGGGCAGCCTGCTGCAACAGATCATGGCGGATGACGCTCTGCGTGGTTACCTCAAGGGTCAGCCGAGCTGAGAAAGGAGAGATAAACAATGAAGAAACTCTGGTTACTGGCCATGCTGATCGCCCCGATGGCGTTTGCCGGCCCCAAGGTCAGGATGGAGACCAACCACGGCAATATAGTGGTGGAGCTGGCATCCAAACAGGCGCCGCAGACGGTGAAGAACTTCCTGCGCTATGTGGCGGACGGCAGTTATGACGGCAGTCTGTTCCACCGGGTGATCCAGGATTTCGTGGTGCAGGGGGGCGGCTACAACCAGCAGTTCCAGCAACTGCCGACCTTCGATCCCGTGGTCAATGAGTCCAAGGGCGGCCTGCCCAACAAACGCGGCAGCATCGCCATGGCCCGCACCCAGGCCGTGGACAGCGCCACCCGCCAGTTCTACTTCAACCTGACCGACAACAATAACCTCAACGCCAATGCAGGCGCCGGTTATACCGTATTCGGCCAGGTCGTGCAGGGTATGGAGGTGCTGGACAAGCTGGCCCAGGTGCAGACGGGTTACAGCTCCATTCTGCGCGCCAACGACGTACCCACCAGCCCCATCATCCTGAAGAAGGTGGTGTTGCTGGCGGAGAAATAACGCGAGCCGGATCACATTCCGCCGCGTCTTTGCCCGGTCACCGGCGCCCCTTTCTATACTCTGGCCCTGCCCCGTTTCCCGGGGCATGGCCCACCCGAGGAGAAGGAGGTTCCGGTGATCTACCACCAGTACTTAACCCAACACGCCGTCCCGCTGGCTCGGGCGGTTCGTCACTTTCTGGCACGAGAAATCCCTTATCAGCAGTTGGAAGACTTGAGCTGGCAGCTCCTCTCCCACTGGCAAGATTTGCCCCACGATCCCTATAACACCCAAGCCGCCACCGATCAGGAGGGTGTCTTCTGGTTCCTGCTGCACAGCCTGCATCAGTGGGATGAGCAGCAGATCATCGCCGATGTCTGGCTGCGCATGCAGCTGATGGCGTGTGCCAATTATCTGACCATGGAAGACACCTGCCCCCGCCACTGCATGGGTTCCCGCCCCTGAATCCTGGTCCGCCCTGCTCGGCTTGCCTTGGCTATCCCCCCCGAACCTGACAAAATGGCGCAATTTTCCCAGAGGAGTCAGGTATTTGAACACTGTCCGCACACCGAGCTGGCGAGACTCGCTCGCCGTCTATCTTGAGTCTCGGGTCCTCATCCTGTTTGCCATGGGCTTCTCTTCCGGTCTGCCGCTGCTGCTGGTGTTTGGCACCCTGTCGTTCTGGCTGCGCGAGGCCGATGTCAGCCTGACCGACATAGGTTACATGAGCTGGGTAGCACTGGCTTATGGCTTCAAGTGGCTGTGGTCACCGCTGGTCGATCGACTGCCCCTGCCGCTGCTCTCCCGCTGGCTGGGGCGGCGTCGCAGCTGGATGCTGCTCTCCCAGATACTGATTGCCGCGTCACTGGTGGGCATGGCCTTCTGCGATCCCAAGACCCAGCTGGCCCAACTCGCCCTGTTCGCCCTGCTGGTGGCGTTCGCCTCCGCCACGCAGGACATCGTCATCGACGCCTATCGCATCGAGTCGGCGCCGGAGCGGCTGCAGGCAGCCATGGCCGCCTCCTATATGACAGGTTATCGACTGGCGATGATCATGGCGGGTGCGGGGGCACTGGCGCTGGCAGCCTGGCTTGGCAGCAACACTGGCTATGACTACAACGGCTGGCGACTCACCTATCTGCTGATGGCGGGACTCATGTCTCTTGGCGTCATCACCACACTGATCTGCCATGAGCCGGATATCGATCTCGCCGGTCAGAACGAACAGCAGGAGGCGCGCAAGGCGCTGCTGCTCTCCCATGGCTGGCCAACCTCGCTAGCCGGAGTCGGTGCCTGGATCTATGAGGCCATCTGGTGTCCGTTTGCCGATTTCTTCCGCCGTTACGGTGGATCGGCCATGCTGATCCTCGGGCTCATCGCCTGCTATCGCATCTCGGACGTGGTGATGGGCGTGATGTCCAACAGCTTCTACGTGGACATGCAGTTCAGCAAGACAGAAGTGGCCACCATCACCAAGGTGTACGGCGTCATCATGACGCTGGTGGGTGCGGCCCTGGGGGGCATATTGGTAATGCGCTTTGGTACCTTGCGGATCCTGTTCCTCGGCGCCCTGCTCACTGCCAGCACCAACCTGCTGTTTGCCCTGCTCAACGAAGTGGGCCACAACCTGCAGCTGCTGACCCTGATCATCTCGGTCGACAACCTGAGCGCCGGCATAGCGACTGCCGCCTTCGTGACCTATTTGTCGAGCCTGACCAACGTGGCCTTCTCCGCTACCCAATACGCCCTGTTCAGCTCCGTCATGCTGCTGATGCCCAAGCTGCTGGCAGGTTTTTCCGGCCACTTCGTCGAACAGTTTGGCTACAGCACCTTCTTTATCGGCACCAGCCTGCTCGGCATTCCCGTCTTGATCCTGATTGTCATGGTTGCCAGACGAGGAAGGGCCTTGCTCTCGGAACAGGACAAATAGCAAGCGTTTGCGTGAAATTGGGGGTGATTAGATTCACACTTCCGAATAAAGTTCCCCGGTGCTTGTTTCTCCGATGAATTTATTTGGCTAGAATCCCTCCCGCTCCTTGTGGGCAGGCTACGGAAAACCTCAACTAACGCACAAGAGACCAATAAAATGGCCAAATTTACCAAGACTCTGATCGCTGCCGGTCTGCTGGCTGCTGCCGCTACTCCGGCCTTCGCTGCTGACTACAGCGGTGACATCCACAAGAATGATTACAAGTGGATGCAGTTCAACGTCATGCACACCATCGACCAGCGTCCCTTCACCTCCGGTCAAGATAGCTACAACGACACCTATTTCGAAATGGAATTCGGTGGTCGCTCCGGTCTGTTTGACCTGTACGGTTACGTTGATGTGTTCGACATCTTCGACTCCCGTCACAGCGACAAGCACAATGGTCAGAACCTGTTCATGAAGTTTGCGCCGCGTATGTCTCTGGATGCGCTGACTGGTAAAGATCTCTCCTTCGGCCCGGTGCAAGAGGTGTACATCGCCTCCCTGAACAACATCGGCGACAACCAGATGGAAAACATGATCGGTCTGGGTGCTGATGTCATGGTTCCCTGGTTCGGCAAAGTTGGCATGAACCTGTATGCCCGCCACGCTACCGAAAACCAGTTCTTCACCGAAGAAGAAGGTGACTGGAACGGTTACTGGTTCGCCATGAACTGGTTCAAGCCTTTCTATACCTTCAGCAACGGCAGCTTCGTTTCCTATCAGGGTTACCTGGATTACGCCTTCGACCTGGATACCCACAACCGTGCTGACCGCACCAGCGACAACATGGCGACCTTCCACGGTATCTACTGGCACTCCGACCGCTACGCAGTGGGTTATGGCCTGAAATACTTCATGGATGCCTACGGCACCAAAGACGGCTCTACCGCGTTTGACGGTACCGCCTGGAAGAGCTCTGGCTTCAGCCACTACTTCTCCGTTACCTACAAGTTCTAATCGAACGGGTAATGTGGATACAAAAAAACCGGAGCAGCTGCTCCGGTTTTTTATGGCTCTGTCATCGAGCCTTTTGCTATCGCACTATGTGCAATCGAACAAGGGGGAAGGCCGAACCTTCCCCGCCCGTCATCAATCGCGGAAATTCTGGAACTGCATCGGCTGACCCAGCTCGGCACCACGTACCAGCGCCATGGCTTCCTGCAGATCGTCACGCTTCTTGCCGGTGACACGTACTTCATCACCCTGAATGGCGACCTGCACCTTGATCTTGGAATCCTTGATCAACTTCACCAGTTTCTTGGCGATCTCTTTCTCGATCCCCTGCTTGAACTTGACGTTCAGGTGGAAACGCTTGCCTGAGTGAACGCTGTCACCCACGTCCATTGAGCTGTTCTCGATGTTGCGCTTGAGCAGGGCTGCGCGCAGGATCTCGACCAT
The DNA here is from genome assembly GCF_057318915.1 of Aeromonas sp. TS_SC_11. Taxonomy (NCBI): domain Bacteria; kingdom Pseudomonadati; phylum Pseudomonadota; class Gammaproteobacteria; order Aeromonadales; family Aeromonadaceae; genus Aeromonas; species Aeromonas sp. TS_SC_11. Next base: position 2,259,423 of record NZ_CM170470.1, on the reverse strand, counting down.
CTGCTTGAGCTGGAAGTCGGCATCGGCCTCCAGCTTTACTTCTTCCTTGTTCAGCTCGAAGCTGGCTTCAACACCACGAAAATCGAAACGGGTCGCCAGTTCACGATTGGCGTTATCGACGGCGTTCAACACCTCGTTCATTTTGACTTCAGAGACAATATCGAATGACGGCATGTCAGGGCTCCTCATGTTGCGCTATAAGGGCGCAAATCTACCAGAAAACCGGCAAATTTGCTGATTTCGATGGGGTTGCTCTGCTAGAATCCCCTGCGCACAGGAATGGCGAGACCCGTTAGTGTCCGCCAAGCGACATTTCACTTATCCCCGGTAAATGGTTGATCGGAATGCAACCCTACCTTGATTGAGTCTCTCCATGCCAAGCGGATTACGCGATTACAACCTTAAAACAAGCCGACTGCCCTCCTCCCCCCAATGGTCACTGCTGGGCTGCGGCGCCCTGGGTGGCGTCTTCGCCTCCCTGTTGACTCAAAGCGGCCAATCGACCCGCGTCTTGCTGCGAGATCGCCACCGTTCGACCCTGCACCCCGGGATTGATTTCACCTCGCTGGAAGGCCAGACCCAGCTGATCGCCATCGAGCGCGGCTTCATCGACCAGCCCGGTCAGATCAAGCGCCTGCTGGTAATGACCAAGGCAGGTCAAGTCGTGTCTGCCCTGACCCCCTTGGCAGGCAAGCTGGCGGCGGGCGTGCCCATAGTGCTGCTGCACAATGGCATGGGCATTGCCGAGCAGGTGGTGCAGCTGTTTCCGCATAATCCTGTCATTGCGGGCGTCACCAGCCACGGCGCCATGCAGAGCGGTCACTTCGTGTTCCGCCACACTGGCAAGGGCGAGACCTGGCTCGGCCCGGTCAATGAAGCGGCCAGGGCTTATGCCTCCCTGGCAGAGGATCTCGCCGCCGCCCTCGGTCAGGCCGGCTGGGACGAGCAGATCCTGGCTCGCCAGTGGCAAAAACTTGCCATCAACTGCGCCATCAATCCACTGACGGCGCTCTATAAGCTCAAAAATGGCGAGCTGGCTGGCCCTCGCTTCGCCGATGCCCTGCAACAGATCTGCGTGGAAGTGGCCGACGTCATGCAGGCCGAAGGCCAGCCCACCAGCAGCGATGAGCTGCTGCGCCGCGCCATGACGGTGGTCGAGTTGACCGCCGACAACTACTCATCCATGCATCAGGATATGGAGCAGGGGCGCGAGACAGAGATCGAGGCCATCACCGGCTTCCTGCTGGCCTGCGCCGCCAAACACGGCATAGCGGTGCCGGTCAATCAGGGCCTCTATCAGGCCATCAAAGAGAAGAGCTAAGCCCGCCGAGATGGCGGGTAACCAAGGAGTGCAGCATGACCGTATTGGTATTGGTAGCACCGGGGTCTGAAGAGATCGAAACCGTCGCCATCGTCGACACCCTGGTGCGCGCACGCATCGAGGTGCTGCTGGCCTCCTGCTGTCCGGCGGGTCTGCGCCAGATCCGTGCCTCCCGCGGGGTACAGCTGGTCGCTGACTATCATATCGACGAGCTGACCAGCCGTGACTTCGAAGCCATCGTCGTGCCGGGCGGCTTGCCCGGCAGCGAGGCAATCCGCGATACACCGCTCGCCATCGATCTGCTCAGGGAACAGGCGGCGCTCGGCCGCTGGCGGGCGGCTATGTGCGCAGCCCCCGTGGTGGTACTGCAGCATCATGATCTGCTGGGAGATGCCAACGTGACCTGCCACCCGGGCTTGCAGGCCCAACTGCCCACCAGCCAGCTCAGCACGGCGCGGGTCGTGACGGATGAGGCACATCGCCTGATCACCAGCCAGGGGCCGGGCTCCGCCATCGAATTTGCCCTCGAAATCGTGCGGATGCTGCGCGGGGATGACACCGCCCTCACTGTCGCCGGCCCCATGGTGATGCCCCCTTCTGTCATGCCATGACTTCTGTTGCCATCGCCGATGCCCTCTCGTCATGACAGAGCGCCCCTTGCCGATTGGCAAGGGGCGCTCTGCTATTGGCCAGGCGCAACTCGGGCTGCCCCCTAGATCGCTAGCTCAACAACTCTGGCCTGAGCTGCTCCATCAGCAGGTGGTTGTCACTGTAATCCACCGGTATGGCCACTACGGCAGGCCCAACGACCGCCATGGCGGCGCGCAGGGTCGGCCGCAAGTCTTCGGCACTGGTGACCGCAAACCCGGCCGCCCCGAAGGACTCGGCATAGGCCTTGAAGTTGATGGGCCCGAAGCTCACCCCCGAGCTGCGGCGGTACTTTTTCTCCTCCTGCATCGCCACCATGTTGTAGCCGTTATCGACCCAGATGATGTGCACTATGTTGGATTTGAGCCGCACCGCCGTCTCCAGCTCCATGCTCGATTGCATGAAGCTGCCATCGCCGGAAACAGAGATGATCTTCTCCCCCGGCCGCACCATGGCCGCGCCTATGGCCCAGGGCAGCGCCACCCCCATGGTCTGCTGACCGTTGGAGATAAGCACCTGGCGCGCCCGGAAGCTATAGAGGTAGCGGGCAATCCAGATGTGGAAGCTGCCCATGTCCACGCACAGTGTCATGTCCTGCCCTATGATGTCCTGTAGCTCCTTGACGATGCGCAGCGGATGGATGGGCATGCCCCCCAGATGCTGGGCATGCTGGGTCAGCTGGTGACGCTGGGCCCGTATCTCCCCAAGCAGGGCCGCGATGGCGGGGTCCCGTGCCAACGGCTTGTGCAACATCTTGGTCAAGCAATACAGATTGGCACTGATGGAGCCCACCAACTCAACCGCCGGGCAGTAGCTGCTGTCGATCTCCGCAGGCAGGGCATCGATGTGCAGCAATTGCCGCTCACCCGTGCCATTCCACAGCACAGGGTCATATTCGATGGGGCTGTAACCTATGCAGATCACCAGATCCGCATCCTGCAGCAACCTGTCCCCCGGCTGGTTGTTGAACAGCCCGACCCGACCGGCGAAGTCATCGAAATGGTGGGTATCCACCACACCGGCCGCCTGATAGGTGCCCGTCACCGGCAACCGGCTTTTGTCGAGAAAAGCGCGCACCGCGAGGGAGTTCTCCGGCCGGCTGGCCAGCAGGCCGAGCAGCACTACCGGCTTGCGGGCCTGTGCCAGCAGGCTCAGCGCCCTGTCTATGCCTGCCTCATCGGCGGCGCCCGGTTCGGGTATGGCTCTGGGCACCAGGATGGCGCCATCGGTCGGCTCGTTGATGATGTCCATGGGCAGGCTGACGAAGGCCGCGCCGGGACGACCCAGTTCGGCGGACCGAAAGGCGTTGGCCATCACCTCGGACAGGGCGGATCCGGTTCCCACCTGGGCGCTGAACTTGGTGACGGGGCGGCACAGGCTGACGGTGTCCAGGCTCTGGTGAGTGAGCTTGAGGCCATCGGCACGTCGCACCGCGCCCCCCAGCGCAACCATGGCATCCCCTTCCGAGGTGGCTGTCGCAAGGCCTGTGATCAGGTTGGCGCAACCTGGGCCCGAGGTCACCAGCGCCACCCCGGCCTTGCCGGTCAGACGGCCCACGGCGGCGGCCATGAAGGCGGCATTCGCCTCATGGCGCACCACTATGGTGTCGATGGGGGAATCTTCCAGGGCATCAAATACCCGGTCGATCTTGGCCCCCGGAATACCGAATACCTGCTTGACGCCCTGCGCCTCCAGATGGCGTACGACCAGCTCGGCCCCGCAGCTCCAGTGTTGATTTTCCATGAGAATAACTCCTTGTAAGCGAAGGGCTTAGCCTTCGGCGGCGCGGATGGCGCGGTCCAGATCGGCGGGATTGAGGTCAGCCTGTTGAAAAGCAGGGTTGCGCGGCAGCTCTATGTTGAGATGCTGAACTACAGACAACTGCAGCTGGCCGTGGCCCATGGCGTAATCGAGGATGTGACCACCGCCCTTGCGATCTTCGGTGATGAAATGTTCGTGATAGCCGGCCACATTGATCCCCTGCACGAAGGGTGGGCAGCGAAAGCCCACCAGGGTGCCGCGCCGCTGGCTGAACGAGAACAAAGGCTGTGCCTCTATGGCCTCCAGCATGGGCTTGTAGGGCGGAGTCTGGCAGGGCACTGTGCGTACCTGGGCCTGCTCAAACAGACCATCGAGGCGAAAAGCGACGAAGACGTTGTCGGTGCCCACCAGCTGATCGATCCACTGATGGATCTCGTCGCGGCTGAGGGGGTGATCGAAGCGGCGCTCCAGACAGGGTCGAAAGTGAGTCATCACCGCAAACGGGGTTTTCTGCCCGGCCTGGGCCGGACGGGCCGAGCCATCGGCCTTGAGTTGATGGATCTGGCGCTCGAACGCAATCAGCTCGCCGTCGAGGCGGTTGAAGGTGCCAAGACCAAAGTCGCCGTGGCGCAGCAGATCGGCCATGGTGGTCTCGCCCTCATAGACGCCGGCCAGCAGGGCGCTCATCAAGGAGCTCTGATAGACTTCGCCACCACCCTGACGGGCTTGCCAGCGAGCAAACTGCTGGCTGATCTCGATGGCACAGTCACACTGTGTATGGGTTTCCATTTGGATTTAACCTCCAATCCTGTTAGGTTGGCAAATCAGGATTCAATAGTGACCAAGATCACACTTTGATACCAATATCCAAACCCATCAGCTTCGAGACGTACCAGATATGGAATTTCGTTACCTGCGCTACCTGGTAGCCGTGGCAGAGAAGCAGAGCTTTACCAAGGCGGCCGAGACGCTGGGCATGGCCCAGCCGCCCCTCAGCCAGCAGATCCGCAAATTTGAACAGGAGGTGGGCACGCCGCTGTTTCACCGGCTGACCCGCAGTGTGGAGCTGACCGAGGCGGGGCTGAGCCTCTATCAGGATGCCAAGGGCATACTGTCGCAAACCGAGCAGGCCATGCAGAAGGCCCAGCGCATCGCCCGCGGTCAGCTTGGCTCCCTGCGCCTGGGCTTTGCCGGCTCCACTGTGCTGCACCCGAGCGTGCTGCGGCTCATCCACGACTTTCGCCAGGCCTGGCCAGAGGTGAGCCTGCATCCCATCGAGAACAGCATGCCCAATCTGGTGCGCGACCTGATGAGCGAGGAGCTGGATGCCGCCATACTGCGCCTGCCGTGCAGCAGCAGCTCGGCGCTGACTCACCATCTCATCGATGAGGAGGAGATGCTGATCGCCCTCCCCCCGCACCACCCGCTGGCAAGCACGGGCGCCATCGCCATCGAGGCCCTGGCGCAGGATCCCTTCATCCTGTTCCCCCGCGAACTGGGGCCGGGCCTGCACGATGCCATCACCCAACGCTGCCAGCGGGCCGGTTTCAGCCCCCGTCTCGGCAGCCAGAGCCCGCAGGTGATCTCCACCGTCGGCATGGTGCAGGCCGGTTTCGGGGTTGCCATCATCCCGCGATCTGTGAGCGAACTGCATCCCCACGGCGTCAGCTATCACCCCATCGCCGATGAACCGCTCACCACCCGCATCAGCCTCGCCACCCGCCGCCATCCCCGTCAGAAGAGCCTGCAGCACCTGATAGGGCTGATCCCGAGCCGGCATGATAGACACACCGACACCGCATCGGCATAGCGCCAGCCCCCGCACACCTTCATCTGCGTTCCACCAATAGGCCACCACGCTGTCAGTGACAGCTTGGTGGCGCCTTGCAATTGAACCCAAGCGAATCGCTCATTCCCTGCGGCTGGATGGTACAACCTTGTCAGGCGGACTCACCCGAGCACGTGCGTTAGCGAACAGACGGCACTCCCCCGCGCCCCCATAGTGTCAGTGCAGCGACTGCACTCACGTGAAACAAGGTGCTTGTTCACCACGGCTGTCAGACCCGGCGGCAGGTCATTTATGCCCGCCTTTGAAGAACCGCCAGGACTCACCTTTCCCCGTTCTTCCATTGAACAGTTCATTAGCTACCCAACACCTGGGCCCTTGCCTGTCTGCTGTCGCGCGACAGGCGAGGCTAGCCCCTTCATCAGTCATGCATGTCGATGGCTCCGAACGAGCCGCCGACAACAGAGAGACATTACCCATATCCAACGATGGATTGATGTTCCACGAACGCGGACCCGGGTCCGGTAACAACAAGCAGGGAGATATCCATGAATGGTTGGTGCACTAGGTTATTTGGCTTCAAGCCAACCAATGACCCTTGGCAGGACAAGGAGCCCGTTCGTGAAGAGTTGTTCGGCATAGAGCGGCTGGAATCCCACGCCATGACGCTGGCAGAAGCCCAGTCAGTCACCGCCAGACCGGCGGCGGTGCAATCATTGCATCTGCGCCTGAAAGAAAACGAGGCCGTCTTGTCATCAGCCCATCAGGCAAATGCGGCTGAACTCGAACTGGGGCACGATCTGACCCATGCGGCCGAGTGGTTCCTCGACAACTATCACCTGGTCGAAGCCCAGATCTACGAGATCCGCAGCAGCCTGCCCACCAGCTACTACCGTCAGTTGCCAAAGCTGGCCGAAGGCCCCTTTGCCGGTTATCCCAGAGTCTTTGGCATCGCCTGGGCTTTCATTGCACACAACGACAGCCACTTCGACCCAGAGATCTTGAGCCGTTTCATCCTGGCCTATCAGCGTGTGCAACCGCTGACCATTGGTGAGTTATGGGCTGTCCCCATCACCCTCAGGATCGTGCTCATTGAAAACTTGCGGCGTCTGGTTGAGCAGATCACGCTGGCCCGCCAGGCCAGAGCCGATGCAGATCTCCTTTGCTCGCGCCTGCTCGCCTCAGGGTGCGCCTTGTCTGCGCTGAACGAAGACATTGCCTCCCGTGCCACAGGCCCACTGTCCGAGATTTTTGCCGCTCAACTCGTCAAACAGCTGCGTGACCAGGATCCCGATATCACACCGGCACTCGGCTGGCTGGAAGCGCGCCTGACGCTGCAGGGGGGGTCCATCGATGAAGTGGTCCAGCATGCACAGCAGCGGCAGGGGGCCTCCAACGTCACCATTCGCAACATCATCACCAGCATGCGATTCATCTCGAACATCGATTGGAGCGAGCAATTTGAAAAGATGAGTCTGGTGGATCAGCAGTTACGAGCCAGTACCCACTTCGCCGAGATGGACTTTCCCACCCGCAATCTCTATCGCCGGGCAATCGAGCTGCTGGCCCGCTCTTCCCCCCACGATGAGCTGGATGTCACGGCGCGGGTCCTGTCGGCGACCCGACAAGATGTCGACACCCTGCCAGACGACATAAAACTCAGGGTGCAGGATCCCGGTTATCACCTGATGGCCGAGGGTCGACTCGCCCTGGAAACCGATCTGGGTTTTCGCCCCCCGTTACGCCTTCGACTTCACCGGTTTCATTCCCGACTCGGGATCGGCGGCTATGTCGGCATCATTACCCTGCTGACGCTGCTTTTGCTGACATTCACCTACCAGCAGCTCGCACAGCCCGGTGAGCCATGGTCCCTCTGGATGCCGCTCTTCATCCTGTTTGCCTTCTTGCCGGTCAAGGCGGCAGCCATCTCGCTGGTCAACTATCTCATCAGCTTTTATCTGGTGCCCATGCCTCTGCCGGCCATGGATCTCACTCACGGCATTCCCTCATCCCTGCGCACCATGGTGGTCATCCCCACCCTGCTGACCTCTCACTCCGATCTGCTGGCACAAGTCGAGCAGCTGGAGATCCATCACCTGTCAGGGATCAGTGGCGATCTCAGCTTTGCCCTGCTCTCCGACGGGATGGATGCCGCCCAGGAACACATGCTCGAAGATGCGGCCCTGCTGAGCGAAGCCAGTCAGGCCATCGCCCGCTTGAACAGCAAATATGGCCCCGGGCCGTCAGGGGATCGCTTCCTGCTGCTCCATCGCCACCGCCAGTTCAACCCGGGCGAGGAGTGCTGGATGGGCTGGGAGCGCAAGCGTGGCAAGCTCTATGAGCTGAACCGTTTGCTGCGAGGGGCAACGGACACCAGTTTTATGGTGATCGATGGTCAGCCCCCTGCCGTCCCCCAAAATGTGCGCTATGTCATCACCCTGGATGCAGATACCCGATTGCCGCGGGATACCGCCAGTCGCCTGATTGCCAAGATGGCGCATCCCCTCAACTGCGCGCATTTTGATGCCGATCAGCAGCGCGTCACCCATGGCTATGGCATTCTCCAGCCCCGCGTCACACCTTCTCTTCCACTGGGTCAGGATGGCTCTTATTACCAACGGCTCTACTCAGGGCCCGGCGGCATGGATCCCTATGCAGCCACCGTTTCGGATATCTATCAGGATCTGTTCGGGGAGGGCTCTTTCACCGGCAAGGGCATCTACGACGTCGATGCGTTTACCGCCGCGCTGGAAGGGCGTGTACCGGAAAATAGTCACCTGAGCCACGACCTGTTTGAGGGCATCTTTGCCCGCGCAGGGTTGGCCTCGGATATTGAAGTTGTCGAAGAGTTTCCATCGCGGTACGACGTCAGTGCCAAACGGCAGCATCGCTGGACACGTGGCGACTGGCAACTGCTCGCCTGGATCTGTCAGCGCAAACATGGCCAGCATTCACTGCCCCTGATAGGGCGTTGGAAAATGTTTGATAACCTCTGCCGTTCACTGCTGGCACCGAGTGCCCTGCTGGCTTTTCTGGCGTCCTGGCAACTGCCGTTGGGCACGGCCGTGGCGGCGGATCTGATGCTGCTTGCCTGTCTTGCTCTTCCGATATTTTTGCCCCTCATCTTCACCATACTCCCGCGCAAACAGGATATTTTATGGCGCCATTATGTGGGCAGGATTGGCAATAGCCTGCAGCGTGCCGTCATGCAAACCCTGCTCAGCCTCACCTTTCTGGCCGACCAGACCTGGCGCATGACAGATGCCATAGTCCGTACTCTGTTCCGGTTATCCCTGTCACATCGCCACCTGCTGGAGTGGACCACCACGGCTCAAACCTCGGGCGCACCGCGACTGGCCTGCCAGGGCTTTTACCAAATGATGATGAGCGGTGCGGTACTGGGAATGGGAGTGTGCGCCATGACGCTGTTCAGTGCCCCCACCGCCTGGCCGCTGGTACTGCCTTTTGGCACCCTCTGGCTGCTGGCGCCCCTGGTGGCGTACTGGACCAGCCGGCCCCGTTATCTGAGCAAACAGATGACCTGCAGTGCCAGGGAAGCGGTAGAGCTGCGGCTGATTGCCCGCAAGACATGGCGCTATTTCGAGACCTTTGTGACCGATCTCGACAACCAGCTGCCACCTGACAACTTTCAGGAAGTTCCGATAGAGGTCATTGCCCATCGAACCTCGCCCACCAACATGGGACTCTATTTGCTCTCGACCCTGGCTGCCAATGACTTTGGCTGGGCCGGGCGCGAGGCCGTCATCAAACGGCTGGAAGCCACCCTGGAGGTGATGCAACACTTGCCGCGCTTCAAGGGCCACTTCTTCAACTGGTATGACACCCGGCGCCTGCTCACCCTGGAGCCGGCCTATGTCTCTTCCGTTGACAGTGGCAATCTTGCGGGCCATCTGCTGGTGGTCGCGAGCACCTGCGAAAACTGGCAACAAGCCGCCGACAACAGCTCGATACGCAGCGGCTTGCAAGACACCTATCTGCTGATGCTTCAGGCCCTGCAAGCCTACCCGGTGAAAAACAGCGAGCCGGTGAACACGCTCACGGCCTGCCTGAAAGCAATCAGCAACCAACTCTATGGCGAGCAGCCCGTAACAAGCCAGCTAGCTGAGCTCGAACGGCTTGCGCAGCAAGGCGTCGAGACAGCCCACCGTATTGATCTGCCAGCGCATCCCAAAGAGGGGGCCGAGGTCATCTTCTGGTCAGAGGCGCTCCGTCAGACGGTGGCCGAACATCGCCAGGATGACGCCAGCCTCCCCGATGCGCTTGCGCCACGGCTGCAGGCACTGGCCGAACGCGCACGCACCCTGGCCATGGGAATGGACTTCGCATTCTTGCTGGATTCGGAGCGCCAGCTGCTCTCCATCGGGTATTCCCTCTCCGACAACCGGCTCGACAACAGTTGCTATGATCTGCTCGCCTCGGAGGCAAGGCTTGCCAGCCTGTTCGCCATCGCCAAAGGCGATGTCGTGACCAAGCACTGGTTCAAGCTGGGTCGCTCTGCTACCCCGTTGGGCCAAGCTGCGGCCCTGATCTCCTGGTCCGGCTCCATGTTCGAGTATCTGATGCCCTCCCTTGTCATGCGGGCCCCTATCGGCTCTCAGCTGGAGTGTACCAACCGCCTGATCGTCGACTTGCAGATAAGCTATGGCCACTCGCTGGGCATTCCATGGGGCATATCGGAGTCGGCGTTCAACGCCCGGGACATGGAGTTCACCTATCAATACTCCAACTTCGGCATTCCCCAGCTTGCCCTCAAGCGCGGACTGGCCGAAAACCGGGTGATAGCACCCTATGCCACAGGTTTGGCCGCCATGGTCAACCCGGGCGCTGCCTTGAAAAACTATCAACGGCTGGCTGCCATGGGTGGCGGTGGGCGTTACGGCTTTTACGAGGCGCTGGACTTTACCCCGTCCCGTTTGCCCGATAACCAGGATGTGGCCATAGTGCACAACTTCATGGCCCATCATCAGGGGATGACCATCGTCGCCCTCGCCAATGCACTGCATCAGGGGCTGATGCGCGCCAGATTCCATGAAGAGCCCATCATTCAGGCTTGTGAACTGCTGCTGCAAGAGCGGATCCCGCAGGACATGCCCATTGTCAGACCCCGTGCCGCCGAGATAAAGGCATCGCGGATCAGGACCATACAAGACGTGCGATCAGTACGCCGCTTGTCCTCATCGACCCTGGGTGCCCCCGTGACCCACCTGCTCTCCAACGGTCGCTACAACGTCATGCTCACCAGTGCGGGGGCCGGCTATAGCCGTTGGGGCAACATTGCCATCACCCGCTGGCATGAGGACGCCACTCGGGACCACTGGGGTTCTTTCCTCTTTTTGCACGATGTCCACAGTGGTGAGACCTGGTCTCCTTGTGCGCACCCGCTGGGCAATTCCGACCACAAGGGGGAAGTTGTTTTTGCCGAGGATCGGGCACAGTTTATTCATCATCACGACCGCCTGACCACCACACTGGAAGTCCTGGTGTCCGGTGAAGCGGATGGCGAAGTACGACGTATCTCGCTGAACAACCGTGGTCGCAGCACCCGCTGTATCGAGCTCACCTCTTACGCCGAGGTCGTGCTGACCACACCGGAAACTGACAGGGCGCATCCCGCCTTCAGCAAGCTCTTTGTGGTCACCGAATTTCTGGCGGAGCTGGGCGCGCTGATTGCGACCCGGCGCCCCAGAACACCGGAAGACAGCGAGATCTGGGCCGCTCACTTCATCATTGTCGAGGAGCAGCTGGCCGGTACGCTTCAATATGAATCCGATCGTGCCCGGTTTATTGGTCAGGGCCGAACCCTGGCCTCGGCCCATGCCTTGCAGCGGGATGTTGCCCTGTCCAACACAACGGGCACAGTGCTCGACCCCATTTTCTCGCTGCGCCAGCAGGTGCAGGTCTTGCCCGGCAGCAGTACCAAGGTTGCATTCTGGACGCTGGTGGCCTCATCGCGGCAGGCCTTGCTCGATCTCATCGATCAGCACCACAACCGCCATGCCTTCCAACGGGCCAAGACGCTGGCATGGACCCAGGCACAGGTGCAGTTGCACCATCTGGATATTCAGGCGGCGGATGCGGCCAACTTCCAGCGGCTCGCAGCTCCCTTGCTCTACGCTGACTCGCGCTTTCGCGCCTCATCGAACACCATTTTGCATGGGCTGGCACTGCAATCCGCCCTCTGGCAGCTCGCCATCTCAGGTGACCTGCCCATCATGCTGCTGCGCATCGATGACATAGAGGATCTGGCCCAGGTACGCGAACTGCTGCTGACCCATGAATATCTGCGCATGAAACGTCTGGCCGTCGATCTGGTGATCGTCAATGAGCACGCCGCTACCTATGTGCAGGATCTGCAAAATGGCATAGAGACAGCCGTGCGCAGCAGCCAGTCCCGACCACGCTTCCATAGCGAGCTGGCCCGCGGCTCCGTCTATACGGTGCGCACCGATCTGATGAATGCCGAGGTTTGCCAACTGCTGTATGCGGCGGCGCGGGTCGTACTGGTCGCTCGCCGTGGCTCCCTGCAGGAGCAACTGGCCCGTCTGCCAGACACATCACAGTCACCGCAACCCTCACCTGTCTTCAGGGCCCCCCACATCGGCGCCAGCAAACATTTACAGCATCCCGAGCTGGAGTGTTTCAATGGGCTGGGTGGGTTTGCCAAAGACGGACGTGAATATGTCACCTTGCTCAGCGCGGGTCACACCACACCCGCCCCCTGGATCAACGTGATTGCCAATCCGCAGTTTGGCTTTCAAGCCTCCACCGAAGGCAGTGGTTACACCTGGGCCGACAACAGCAAAGAGAACCAGCTGACCGCCTGGTCCAATGATCCTGTGACGGATCCCGTCAGTGAAGTCATCTATATTCGCGATGAAGAGACCCTTGACCTCTGGACGACGACCGCTCAGCCCATTCGTGATGGCGGTACCTATATCGCTCGTCATGGTTACGGTTACAGCAGCTTCGAGCATCAGGTTCACGGCATCCATAGCGAGTTGCTGCAATATGTCCCGGTAGCGGATCCCGTCAAGATCTCCCGCCTGACATTGCGCAACCAGACGAATGTCCCCCGCCGTCTCTCAGTGACCTGTTACGTGGAATGGGTGCTGGGCGCCTCTCGCAGCGTCACAGCCCCCTTTATCACGACCCAGATGGATGCACAGACGGGGGCCATGCTGGCACACAACCCCTGGAATGCCGCCTTCCCTGGCCGGGTAGCCTTCCTCGATCTGGGGGGACAGCAAACGAGCTGGACCGCCGATCGCAGTGAGTTCCTGGGATACCGTGGTCAACCCGCCTCTCCTGCGGCGCTGGCAAGCCATAAAGCCTTGTCTGGCAGCACAGGGGCCGGGATTGATCCCTGTTCAGCGCTGCAAACCCATGTTGATCTTGCCCCGGGCCAGAGCCTTGAGCTTGTGATCCTGCTCGGTCAGGCAGGCTCAACCGAACAAGCCCGTGCCCTCGTCACCCGCTATCGTCATGATCTCGATGTGGTGCTGGACGAGGTGGAGGCTCAATGGCAGGCACTGCTCGGGGCCGTTCAGGTCAAGACCCCGGACAGGGCCATGGACATAATGCTCAACGGCTGGCTGATGTATCAAACGCTCGCATGCCGGATCTGGGCTCGTTCTGCCTTCTATCAGGCGGGAGGCGCTTACGGTTTTCGCGACCAGTTGCAAGACGGGATGGCGCTCAGCTTTGCCAACCCCCGGAGCACATGGCAACATTTGTTGCGCACGGCCGCTCGCCAGTTTATTGAAGGGGATGTGCAGCATTGGTGGCTGCCCCACTCGGGCCAGGGTGTGCGCACCCGGATCTCCGATGACAGGGTCTGGCTGGCCTTCGCCACGGCCACCTACGTTCGAAGCAGTGCCGATGACAGCATTCTCGATGAGGAGATCCCGTTTCTGGAAGGCCCGGCACTGGGCACGGAGCAGCAGGATGCCTTCTTCCTGCCACAAGTATCCGAAACGTCAGCCTCTCTGTATGAGCATTGCGCTCGCTGCCTGGATCAAGCCATGGCGCTCACCGGGAGCAATGGTCTGCCACTCATGGGTTCGGGTGACTGGAACGATGGGATGAATCAGGTCGGCAGTGCAGGCAAGGGGGAGAGTGTCTGGCTAGGCTGGTTGCTACTGCGCACCATCAGTCTGTTTGCGCCCCTGGCCCACGCCCGTCAAGACAAGCGTGCCGAGCTCTGGCTGGCTCATGCCAACCGGGTCGGGGTCGCGCTGGAACGCAAAGCCTGGGATGGTGCCTGGTATCGCCGGGCGACCTTCGATGACGGCAGCTGGCTGGGTTCAAAAGAGAGCCCCGAATGCCAGATAGACTCCATCGCACAATCCTGGGCCGTCCTGTCCGGTGCGGCCAACCCGACCCGAGCCAGAATAGCCATGCAATCCCTGGAGCAACACCTCATCAAATACGATCAGGGTTTGTCTCTGCTGTTCAGTCCACCGTTCGACAAGCTGACCCAGAATCCGGGATATATTCGCGGATATCCGCCCGGACTGCGCGAAAATGGCGGCCAGTATACTCATGCCGCCATCTGGGCCATCCTCGCCTTCGCGCGCCTCAAAGAAGGCACCAAGGCTTATGACCTGTTCTGCCTGCTCAACCCCATCAACCATGCACTGGATCCTGAGGCCGTCGAGCGTTACAAGGTTGAACCTTACGTGATGGCTGCGGATATCTACTCAGTCGCGCCGCACAACGGTCGTGGCGGCTGGACTTGGTACACGGGGGCGTCTGGCTGGATGTATCAGGCCGGTATCGAAGGCATATTGGGGATCCGTCGTGAGGGGCAGCTGTTGCTCATCGCCCCCAACTTGCCCGCGCATTGGCCCGGATTTAGCGCAACCATCACCCTTGATGCCGCCCACTACAACATAGCGGTGAATACAGAGGTGTTATCGGGGCTGCAAGCAGACACCCTCCGACTCGATGGTGTGCTGATGGAGCCTTGCGGCTCACCATTTCGCGTGCCACTGATCGATGGGCACCACAGGATTGACATTACCCTGGCGGTGCAATAGCAGAGTCGAATTGAACAAAGTAGAGACAAAGCGGCCTGCTCCCGGGCCGCTTTTTGCTAGATTGCACGCACGCCCAACTTTTTATCCTGACCATGACGTGTATCCCAGCCAGACCAAGCCAAGGACTGGGTATAGGCCCTCGATCGTTAGCTGGTAATGGTAATCCTTATCCGCAGCTTATTAACTAGCTGTTCAAAGCGAGCCGGCTCGTCTTACTCAGACCAGCCAGCAGGTTGTTTACCCTTGGTAGATTGCTCCAGCCACTAATACAATATCACTTTAGTTACTCTTGGAGCTCATCCATTTTTCTTGGAGTACCAGCATCAATTTTATTATGGGGAGCCTTCATTAAAGATGATAAGGATTTAAATTATCTATATTCATCACAACTCAACGTCGGTAGCAAAAACAATAAAATTCTATTCAAGTCACTTTCATGGCAATATATATTCGCGAACCCAGAGTAACCAAATGGAACAGTTTCAAATCTAATATAGGATATATCTCTAACCACTTTAACAAGATTAACCTTGTCTTTGTTAAATAGAGTGTAATCTGTGGTAACTTCCTTTTTGAAATTAGTAAAAAAGAATGCAAAAAGTGCCATACCACCTGCACCAACTAGAGCAATAGGCCCTAAAATAGTAACAGCTATTACGCATACCCCTCCCCCTAACCAAGCCAGCACACGCACTATGTCGTAAGCCATTTCAGGTATCGCATCCTGATAAGTTGTGATGAGGCCTTCAGTTGTCATTCGATAATGGTAGTTTTTATCAGCCAGCCATAAATAACGAGAAAACAGAGCAACCAAAATACTAACAATTATAAACCCCCAGCCAGAGTTGCTACCTCCATATAAAACAAACGTACCAACAAGAAACAATATCCCCGTAGGGAACAATATAGCAAAAAGGACTCCTACTGTTTTCACTTTAATATCCCACTCATACACTGCAGGTGCGTGTTTTATTTTATTTTTGTTGACTTCAACAATCTTTTGTTGCTCTTCATGTGAAGTTTTGCAATGGGACTCGCCCTGCTCACTCATGTCATTTTTTTATTAGCATTGTTCATTATTGATTTCCTTGACTACCGACTACTAGTCGCCGGCATAGAACCCAACTCTCCGCTACTGCTATCCAAAATGATGGACCCGTTACTATTTCCACTACCCTTGAAGATAAATTCCCACCGTACCATGCCCCCCAAATACCCGAGCTCCAGTTTGATGGCCGAATTGGTATCGACACCCAACGGCAAGGTATAGACCAACTCATCCCAGCGTCCGCGTTTGGTCTCCTGTATTCAGGGCTTCATGGCTGTCTGATAACGAACCAGCTTGACCTCCTCGTCAAACAAGCTGACAGGTAATTTCCATGGTGAACTGCCACAATAGTTATTTATCTAATGACAGCTAGGATATAAACATCAGGTCATTGGGTGACCTTTAATATACTTTATCTCGACGCATCTAATCTGCTCTTTAATCAGTTCAACAACCCATTCAAAATCCTCAGGCCTACAATATAAGTTATCGCTATATGATATTTTAAAGGGGTTTGATTCGAATCTAATCGCCTTTTTTCTATTAGAAATAGAAAGCGTGTAGGGCCAGTCTTTTTTAAACATTGTTTCATGCTCTGACACTTCACTTTTAAAGCCAGTGAAAAATACCGCAAAGAGCGCCATCCCACCTGCACCAACCAGCGCTAATGGCCCCAATACGGAAACGGCCATCACACATATTGCCATTGCCAACCAAGCAAGACCACGCACTATGGTGTAGGCCATTTCCGGAATAGCCTCCTGATATGTAACAATTAAACCTTCTGTTGTTAGTCGGTAATGGTAATTTTTATCCGCCATAACTAAATAACGTAAATAAAATATCATTACGATGGAAACACCAAGCGCTATATAAAAAAACTCCAGTCATTACCACCTGTTGAATATACACTCCCGCCACCAAAGAGAAGCATCATAGAACCGACTACTATTGATATCATTACCCAAGCATACGCCTCTGGCACTCGGGTATCCCATTCGTGGAGCGTCGGTGCCTCACGCACCCTTTTTTGATTGGCATCGATAATGCGTTGTTGCTCTTCCTGCGGTAGCTGATGAAAAGGCGTCTCCTGCTCGCTCACCTCTATTACCTCGTTCGCCTTGTCCATTATTTACTCCCTTGCTTGCCGACCACCAGCGCAGGCATAGTACTCAACCCGCCTGAGCTTGTCTCCAATGTGACAGGGCCACCACTATTGCTGCTGCCCTTGAAAAGAAATTCTCGCTGTATCATGCCTCCCAGATAACCCAGCTCCAGTTTGATGGCCGAATTAGTATCGACACCCAGCGGCAGGATATATACCAACTCATCCCAGCGTCCGCGCTGCGTCTCTATCACTTTGGGCGGCAGCATGATAACGGTCCAGCTCCTCTTTGGAGCGCGCGGGTATCATCTGGCCAGCACTGGCAAGTGGTTGAGAAGTGACATTTAACCCTATAGTTTGTCCTCGCAAATGGGCGGGGAGCGAGAGTTCCAACTGCCACTGGGGGCGACCAGTGTCCATCCAGCCCTGAGGCCTAGAACGAACCACAGTCAAGCTGGCCCCCGGCTTATTGACCAGCAGTTCAAAACGAGCCAGTTCATTCTCGACGGACTGACTGCCCAAGAGTTGATTGAATGACCATTTCTCTGAAACCAATAATTTGAATATTCCTATAGCTGTCACAGCTAAACAAACGTATTATGCTAATAGGTTATTTTTCAATTTCATCCAGTTTCCTTGGGACGCCAACATCCAATACACCCACAGGAGCTCTACGAAGAGATAATTCACTTTTAAACTCTCTATATTCATAGCACCCAAGCTCTCTCATTAAACCTGATAATACCTTATATAGTTCACCTTCATTGCAATATAAATAAGAAAATTCGAACCAACTGAATGGGATGATATCAAACCGAATAAGGCCTCTATTTTTTACCACCTTCACAACATATTCTTGTTCTTTATTAAATACCGTGTACTCAACCGATATTTTCTTTTCAAAGTTAGTGAAAAAAATAGCAAAAAGTGCCATGCCACCTGCGCCAACCAGTGCTAACGGTCCCAATACGGCCACTGCTATCACGCAAACCACCACCCCAAGCCAAGCCAAACCACGGACTATGGTGTAGGCCACTTCGGGAATGGCATCATGATAAGTGGTGATTAACCCTTCTGTCGTTAGCCGGTAATGGTAATGCTTATCAGCCATAACTAAATAACGTAGATAGGGGAACATAATTGCCCCTACTATAATAAAAACCCAACCGCTAGATGATTTATTCCATAACATTCCTGCACCAATAATTACAGGCGTGCCGATCAACAACAATATAAAAACAGGAACAAAAGACTCCCTAACCCTTATTTCCCATTCATGGATTGTCGGTGCCTCGCGTACTCTCTTCTGATTATCAGAACTGATTCTATGCTGTTCTTCCTGCGATAGTTGATGAAAAGGAGTCTCCTGCTCGCTTGCCTCAGCTATTTCATTCATCTTGTTCATTATTTACTTCCTTGATTGCCAACTACCAGAGCAGGCATATTTTTCAGTTCACCACTGCTGGTATCCAATGTGATGGGGCCGTTGCTATTGCCGCTGCCCTTGAAGACAAATTGCCGCTGCACCATACCGCCCATATAGCCCAGTTCCAACTTAATGGCGGTATTGGTATCGATCCCCAAAGGCAGGGTATAGACCATGTCATCCCAGCGTCCTCGTTGTGTTTCCAGCGTCTTGGGCTGCATGGCAGCCTGATAGCGCGCCAGATCCTCTTTGGATCGCATCGGCACCATCTGACCAGCCCGAGCCAGAGGCTGACCGATCACCTGCAGTCCTATAGTCTGCCCTCGCAAGTGCGCAGGGAGCGAGAGTTGCAACTGCCACTGTGGGCGACCACTGTCCATCCAGCCCTGAGCTGGGGTGCGTACCACCGTCAGGCTGGCGCCAGGCTTATTAACCAGCAATTCAAAGCGAGCCAGTCCGTCTTCTGCGGACCAGTTGGCGGGTTGCTTGCCCCAGGTGGATTGCAGCAGCCACTTTTCCAGATCCGAGCGTTTAAATATATTCAGCAGCACTGTTAGAGCAAGATAGGCTATGCCCAGCACAAAGAGTCCGACTATCATCCAAGGCGCAAAAATCGCTGCGATTGATGAGAAACCCAGTCCATTACCCAATAGATAGAAAAGTTGTGCACCAAAGATGATTCCCTGCCCCAGCAATACTCCTGCTTTCATCTGTAAGAGCGTCTTTTCCATATCGCTTATCAGGGGATCCTGACTGGCCTGGAAGGTGTCCCACATCTCTGCCCCTGCAGCCACCATTCCCAATCCAGCAAAAGCTAACATCCGTATAGAGAAGGACTTAATCAAAGCTCCGCTCTCACTTCCCAACACGTCACTAATTGGCAATGATGTTAGTGTTTTGCCGTTAATTACTAGAGGCTTTAACTTCTCCCACGCAGCCCCCTGGTAGAGCGCGGCGATGGCATTGCCCGTCCAGGCAAAGGCCGAGCCCAGCTGCATATTTGCCCGTCCCAGACCGATGGACTGGGCGTTTTGCGCCGTCCCTGCAATGACCACAGTCAGGTTCCAGAGATTGAGCAGGGCCACCAAGCCACCAAAGGTAGCCAGATTGGGGACTCTCTCGTTCATGGCAGTGATGCGTTGATTCACTCCACTGCGCACGCTCGCCAGATAGTCACCGACATATTGTCTGGCCTGCTGCTGGTAAAGATCGCCTTTCAGTTTGACCAGCATGGGCATCTCGCTGGCAATCAGGGTATCCAGCCGTTGCTGCAGGGTTTTTAGCTGGCCATTGATGGCTTGCACCGTGGTATTGCGCCCGGGTGGTGGCGAGCTGATGGCCGACATCTCTTTGACAATGGACCAGACCCTCTGCTGGAAACTGTTGTGGAGCATCCGATAGCCGCGGTTGACCTGCAGCGGCTGGTCGCCGAGCAACGACTCCAGCAGCACCAGCCTCAGATTGCCTGCCAGGCTGTTCTTCCAGGCGTGGGGCAAGATAGCCGCCATGATCTGGGCGTGAGCCCCCTTGGCCATTGATTTTCCCGCCACCTTCATGGCCTCGATCACGGCTTCGGCAGTCTGGAACCAGGATTTCTGCTTGAGCCTCTCATCCCCTAATAGCGTTTCCAGATCGGCCGCTCTACCAAAGAGGGCCGTCATGTCGCCAGACGAAGTGCTGAGCCAGGCATTGTCTACCGTCTGTTCGCTCAGTCCCTTGTACAGCTCAATATCAAAACCATAAGGGGCCAGCGCCAGCAAGTTGTCGCGGCTCTTTTCGCCAAGCAGTTTTTCCAGCGCTTTTTTCCTGGTCTCAGTGCTGCAACTGAGGGAGAGCGCCTGCCCAGCCTCGGCAAACAGGGTCTGCAGATAGGCTTGTCCCTTGGTCGTTCTGTTGTCCAGACCAAAGGGCAGCGGCTCGGCCTTGAGGCGGGTCACGCCATTGAACAAGTCCTCATGGGCCCGACCCAGAGCCAGTTCCAGCTCATTGAGTGGCACCTGATACTGCTTGATAAACGCATTGAGCCCAGTCCAATTGACCTCATCCTGGAAGGCTGCGCGCTCTTTCCACTGCCTTACCTGCTTGTGGGATGGGTTGAAACCATATTGTTCCCGCAAGATTTTCAGCTTGGCATCTGCTTGCTTCTCCATGGGAGAGTCAAACCTCACCACGCCAGGCTCTGCCGTCATGCTCTCCATATCCGCGAGATAACGATCCCCAAGATAATCATCCAGCGCCTCTTCAAACGCCTGGGTCCTGGCCACATTGCCCCTGACGGAGGCGGGCAAATCTTTCTCATCGAGTCGCACCCTGGCCAGATTGCGCGTCACCTCGGCCATCATCAGCTTGTGCGTGTTTACCTTGCGCAGTTTCTCATCTTCACCCATCAAAGCTTCCCGCTTGGCCAGCAGTTGATTGACCTTCATGGAAAGGTCGGCAAGATCGGC
The DNA here is from genome assembly GCF_057318915.1 of Aeromonas sp. TS_SC_11. Lineage (NCBI taxonomy): Bacteria > Pseudomonadati > Pseudomonadota > Gammaproteobacteria > Aeromonadales > Aeromonadaceae > Aeromonas > Aeromonas sp. TS_SC_11. The sequence goes on along the minus strand of NZ_CM170470.1, from coordinate 2,238,822 downwards.
CAGCGGATCCTCCAGAGCGACCACCATGGCGCTTTGGGGATCTGGCATTCCCGCCTTGTAGGCGGCGGGTGAACCCGCAGGCTTGTGTGCCAACAGTTTGATCCCTTGCTGATCCTCTTCTGCCGGCTTGGCCAGTGGAGCACAAGAGAGCACGAATCCCTGATTCGACATCCCCAGATCCGCGACCTTGTCGAGTAAATCAGGCAGGCCGCAATGGGGTGCCTTCATGGAGCTGGCAAAGCTGCCCAGCTTGACTTGTCGCATCCAGGCACTGCGCAAGCTGCTGCTCTTTTCCATCTCTTTTCTGATGCGCCCCGTCCAGCGCTGGGGAGAATAAATGAGGGAGAGGGTGTGACTCGCCGGGTAGAGCAGATGACCCTTGCTCCCCTTGCTTTGACTGATGAAAGTCGCGCCCTTTATTTCATATTCATCGAACGTCTTGGCCTTTTCGTCATAAACATAGAGCCAGCCATCACGCAGTTGGCGCAAGGCATAGTCGCTCTCTTTGAACTTGAGCGGGGCCATAAAGCCAGCGCCGGCAGGCACTGGATGAGGCTGCTTTTGTGGCGGGGAAAACGGCTCATCGAGGGCGTAACGCACAGGGATGATGGCAATCTTCTTGTTCTTGAGCGGGCAGACTCCTGCCGGGCTCTTGCTGTTGTTTGGACTTGCACACTGGGCGGCTTGATTGGGCGTACTCATGCGTCTTGATCCTTTTTACTCAGTGCTTCCGCCAGCTCAGCGGCTTGCTCAATACGTTGCGATGGGGTTTGTGCCGAAGGCTGAGTGATCAAGGCCTTTATACGGGGATATTCATCCTGCTCAAACCAGCCACTGCCGAGGTAGCCAAGCACATTGAAAAACAGCAGCAAATCCCGTTCACTCTCGAACCCCTTGCCATAGGCCTGTTCAGCCCAACGGGCAATCCACGCTGCGGGCTCAATTTGTTCCTGCAAACGGGCCGGGAACCAGCTGGCCATGTGTTGCCGGATCACATCCAGGGTGTGCTGCCAGCTGACTTCCCCCAGCCGAGTCCACTGCGCATCCGAGAGTCTGAACCGTTTACCAACCGGCTCACCCAACTCAGGTGACACTGTCTTGTGCCACCACACTGGCTGGTTGGCTTGCCGCACCGGGATCCAGACCTGCTCAACGTCTTGCCAGAGCCAGGGCTCGTCATCCATAAACAAACGCCACATGGTTTCAGGCATGGCAAGTTTGAGCAGGATCCGGCTGCCGTAAGGGCTTTCGACTTCGATTAGCGCTCTCAGTCGCTCAGCAAGAGGCAACAAGCCAAGCTGGGACGATAGCAGGTAACCCCATGATGGTTCACGGTTTTGCATAAACCAATCGAGCAGATTAGGCGTTGCACACACCAGACAGGGGCTCACCTCTCGCAGGCTGTCCCAGGGAGCATAAAGATAAATAGGCTGATAAACGGGAGCATCATCCTGTTCGAACAAAACCCTTTCCAGCTCGGGAATACGGGCACCATCGAGCAGCAAATAGAGCCGCTCAGCGTTGGCCAGCTCAATATCGGGCGTCATCTCGAGTGGGATAGCTCCCATCAATCGCCCCCTTCCTGCCCGGCCAACTGCTCACAAATTTCACAGACCGGCTCTGCCGATTTCAGCGTCGCAATCTGACGCACAGGCTCCATCGGCGGCGGCGGTGCTACCACTTCAACCTCACCGGGCTGGATCGGCATCTGGCCACCCCAGCCGGAGCCGGAACCCGGGCTGCCACCGGAGTTCATCTTGATGGAACCGCCGCTGAGAGTGACGCCGCTTGGGTCTATTTTGACGAAGCTGCCGCCCACTTTCAGGGTCAGCTCGGCGCCTGCCTCCATCATTACTTTCATGCCAGCCTTGTGATGCACCTCGCTGCCAGCATCGACCAGCAGGGACTGACCCAGTTTCTGATGCATGGAGGCATCGACGGTCAGCGACAGGTCACCCTTGACCTGGTCCCGCTTTTCTCCTTCCACGCTCAAATGGTCGTTGGCCTTGATGCGGGTCACCCGCTCGTTGTCGATATCTGTGTGCTGGTCATGCTTGATGTGCCAGGCCGCATCGTTTTCGATGAGTACGTTCAGGTCTTTCTGGCCGTGGATATAAATCTCTTCCTGCCCCGCCTGGTCTTCAAAACGCAGCTCGTTGAAGCCCTCACCCTGATGGGTTTCGGTGCGCAGCACGGTACGGGTCTTGTTGGCTGGCAAGTCGTAGGGCGGCCGGTTGGTGACGTGGAAGGTGCGACCGGTGACGATAGGCTGGTCCGGGTCCCCTTCCAAAAATGAAACGATAACTTCGTGACCGATGCGCGGAATCGCCATCATGCCGTACTGGCCACCCGCCCAACCCTGGCTCACCCGCACCCAGCAGGAGCTCTGGTCGTTGGAGCTGCCATATCTGTCCCACGGGAATTGCAGTTTCACCCGGCCGTGTTCGTCGCAGTAAATCTCTTCCCCCTCGGGGCCCACCACGATGGCAATTTGCGGGCCGTCCACCATGGGCTTGTGAGGGGCTTGTGGGCTGCCAATACGGGCACGCCAGGTGGTCGCAGCTTTGACCACCCCAAACTCGTTGTGGTAGACGGTCGGGCCGCTACCCCCCTCCTCTTCCAGCGCCTGTGGCTGCAAGCCGGTGTGGCTGATGCGCACGATTTGCCAGTCGGTGTTGAGGCTGCCGTTCGGGTGCTCGGTCAGCGAGAAAAACTGCCCCGGCAGCAGGGCTGCACTATTGGATTTGCCGCTGCCCGCCACTGCGTCATTGCGCAGCGCATCGAGCCTGTGCTGGGCAAACGCTTTGCCGCTCGGGTCCTGCTTGTAGCGACCGGGAAAATCAAAGTGCTGGTAAGTATCGCGCTGGTGCTCCAGCTCGCTGCCCTGTTTCTTGTGGGAGAGTCCGTAGGCCGGGGTCTTGAAGCTGTAGTCCTTGAGCTCCACATCGCTGGGCCGTACCGCTTCCCGGTAGTGGAACTGGCGCACATATGGCCCTTGTTCCAAGGAGCGGTTGCCCAGGTTGAAGAAGAGCTCGGGACCGGCTGTTAATGCAGCCGCGTCGTCGGCAAACACGATGCGGTGTTTGCCCACGTCGAATTCATGGAAATAGAAGAGCCCCTCTTCGGCGGCGAGCCGGTTGACGAATGCAAGGTCGGTTTCCCGGTACTGCACGCAGTATTCCCGCTTGGCGTGCTCATTCTTGAGGGCAAAGGCGTAATCGGTAATACCGTGCTCTTGCAGCAGGATGGAGAGGATTTCATCGGGTTTCTGCGCCTGGAAGATGCGGGAATTGTGACGAAGCGAAAGCCGCCACAGCGCCGGCTGCACCATGAGCTGATAGCGGGTACGGCGAAAGCCGCTATCCCCTTGCGCAAAGTCACTGACCACACCACACACCCGCCGCTGCAACTCGCCGTTGTACCACACCAGCAGTTCGCACGGCTGGTCCAGCACATCGGCAAAGTCGACATCCGGCTGGGGGCTGGCCAATTCCAATCGCAACTGGAACGGGCTGTTCAGCGCCTCTTCCAGCACAAACTCGGCCACCACGAAAGTGCTCTCGGGCAGCGCCCCTACCTTGACGGTGAATTGTAATCCTGTGCTGTCTGCCATAACGCTGTTCCTTATCCTGCCTGTCCGCTGCCCGAGCCAATCACAACCCCACCGCAACCGATGGCGGTACCGGTCACGGCGATGGGTTTGCCACTGCGCCGCAAAGAGCACAGGACAGTGCCGACGCTGCCCGAGATGCTGCGCGGATGGAGGGGATTATTGGGTTTGTCATGGGGTGCCAGCGGATCGCCCTGACGGGCCACCGGTTTGCCGTCGAGAAAGACGTCCGGGCTGGCAGCAATCACTGGGGATGGGTGAAAACCATCGTGGTCGGTGCCTATGTCACCGAGCACTGAAATAGTGGAACACATCTCGACTGGCCTCTGTTGTGCTTTGCAATAAGGCCGAGATCCTGGGCCATATGGCAAAACACAAAAGCTCCGACCACATCCAGATGAACAGGCCGGAGAAAATTTGCACAGGTCTGGCAACCGCTGACACTGCAAGTGCCAGAACCCTGGGTGTGCAACAAGGAATAACGTCAATAAGAGAGCGGAGCTTACGCTTCGCTGGGTGCGCGCCAGTCGTCAGAGCCGGAGGTACCGGCGACCGTGTGTTCCCAGTCAATCTTGCGGTAGGCCAGAGAGACCTGGATCAGCTGGGTGAAGTCAGACTTCGCCGGATCCTGGCAGTGGGGCATCTGGCAGTCGATATCGACTATGGTGGCATCGGTCAGCACGGTAGAGAAAAAGTGCTCCTGCTTGCCTTCCACGGAAGTGCGATACCACTTCAGGGTCACTTTCGGCAGCATTTCACCGGAGGCCAGGGCGTTGTACATCAGCGGTACGGCCTTGTTCAGGGCAACGGTGAATTTGAACGGCTTGTGGACACGCTGGCCGGCAGGCTGACCGGATTGCGGGTCAGTCGGTACGGTCACAACGTGTTGGAACTCTTGTACCAGCATCTCGTCTTCGTGGCCCTGCACGAAGATATTGCCGACGGAATCGGAGGTGAAGGCACTCGCGGTGATGTTGCCCTGGGTTTTACCTTCGATGCTGATATAACATGGAGTTGGCATGTGTATGCTCCTGATTGGTTGAACGGTAATGACACTCGACCGAAACCATTAGCAGCGACCATGCCACTCTTTTTATTTCATATTTTTCAATGCATTAACAACATAGCTTTGCACCAGCCAGCTCACGTGACGCAATAAGCTGCGCCCGACCACCGTTTACACCGGGAATAGTTGCCCTGCCAGCTGAATATTTCGCATATTGCGCAATTTTTTGCGCGATACAAAGTGAATCACTGCCCCTCATCCACATTGGCAACCAATGCCATCTCTACATTCAGTCTGACGACGCCCTGCTTCAGGGCCCATGAGATGGCCTGGCTCTTGCTGCTGGCTCCCAGCTTGCTCACTACATTGTTCAAGTGAAACGTCACGGTACGAGGAGTGATCCCCAATATCTGGGCAATGTCACTCACCTGCTTTCCCTCCGCCGCCCATCGGCACACCTCCAGCTCCCGCACGCTCAGCGCATCCTGCGGTGACAGTCCGGCCAGACAGACCCGAGCTACCGCCTCGAAGATATGCATGGAGAGCCAGCTGAGAAACGGCACTGCAGAGAGCCACTGTTGGCTACTACGTGGTGCACTGGTGATAAAGGAGAGCAGGCCCACATGGCCGTTGGCACCGTGCCAGGGAAAGGTCACGCCATCGCGAATGCCGAATTCGCTGGCCAGTTGCATCACCTCCCGGCCCTGCTCATCGCAACTCTCGTCATCGCGCGCCACATCGGCCCACAGAATGGGAGTGCTTTGGGTCATGCCGCGTTTGACGATGGGATCGATGGCAAAGAAGCCGCTGGCAGTGTAGGTATCTACCCAGGCTTGTGGGCAACCGTTAAAGATGATGACGTCGGGACGCTGAATGGTACTGGGGAAGATCAGGCCGAGCCTGAAATAATCGAACCCCATGCGCGCTGTCAATTCACGCAACAAGGTCACTATGGTGCGCTCATCAGCGGCCGTCTCAAACTGGGCGATGAGATCCAGCGCATGCAGGGTGTTCATTTCTACGGTATGAGGATCGTGCACAAGATAGGGTGACCAAACATGGAAACGTATCGCATGTTAACAAGCGTCAATAGATGACACACCCCAACACATCCTAAAATCAGAGGTCTCCCACACTTTATGCTACCGTTTCGCCATTTTTCTGCATAAAAACGCAATTAAAAACCGAACAAGAAGTAGAAATAGCACATAGCACATAGCACATAGCACATAGCACATAGCAAAAAGGCCATCCTTTCGGATGGCCTTTTGGGCTGAATAAATGGCGGAGGAGGTGGGATTTGAACCCACGGATGGTCGCCCATCGCCGGTTTTCAAGACCGGTGCATTCAGCCGCTCTGCCACCCCTCCGCGACAGTGCGGCGAATATTACCCATGGCGATCCGGCTTGTAAATCCCCTTTTGGTTCGTTTGCCGATTTATTGGGCTAAATGACGCATAAAGTCGATAAAACGGGCAGAAACAGCGCTTTTTCAACCAGATAACTTGACTTGAAAACAGACTCACCCACTATAGTGACCATCACGAAATTCCCAGCAAGATGGACTTATGAGAATCAAACATGCCCTGCTTTGCGCCCTGACTGGCGCCACCCTGCTTGCGGCGCCGGTTCAGGCAAGCGAGCTGACCAAGAGCGATGTCGAGCAAATCGTGCGCGACTATCTGGTCAAGAATCCGGAGATCCTGGTCGAGATGTCCAATGCCCTGCGTGCCAAGCAGGAGAGCCAGCAAGCGGCCAACGACAAGAGCCTGATCGAGGCGCACGCCAAGCAGCTCTATTCCAATAAGGATCCCGAGAGCGGCAACCCCAAGGGCAGCCTGACCGTGGTCGAGTTCTTCGATTACAACTGCGGTTACTGCAAGCGCGCCCATCCGCTGATCAAGCAACTGCTGGGTGAAGACAAGGATATCCGCTACATCTACAAGCAGTTCCCCATCCTGAGCGAGACCTCCTACTTCGCGGCCCGGGCGGCGCTGGCAGTGCAACTGGGTCAGCCTGACAAATACCAGGCCTTCCACGAGAAGCTGTACGCCCATCAGGGCCCGCTGTCCGATGAAGCCCAGGTGAAGCAGCTGGCAGAAGCGGCCGGGGTAAACTGGAGCAAGGTCGAGGCCAAGCTCAAGGACGGCAGCATAGATCAGAACCTCGGCACCAACCGGGCGCTGGCCGAAGCCATGAGCATCTCAGGCACACCGGCCTTCATCATAGGTGACCAGATACTGCGTGGCGCACCCCGTGATCTGGCGAGCCTGAAAGGCTTCATCAAGGATGTGCGCGCGGGCAAGAGCATTCAGTAACCCAGCCCTTCGTACATAAAAAACGCCCCGGCATTGCGATGCCGGGGCGTTTTGCCATTCAGGCTTTAGCCCTCAGAACTGATGGGCCGTCGCGACGAGCTGTCAGCAAGGCGAAGAGCAGCGCATGATCCTTGATCACGGCTTCGCAGCAGGACCATAGCCATTCGGGTTCTGGCTTTGCCAGCGCCAGGTATCGATCATCATCTGCTCCAACCCGCGCTCCGCCTGCCAGCCCAGCTCGTCACGGGCCTTGTGCGGCTCGGCCCAGCATTCGGCTATGTCACCGGGGCGGCGCGGTTTGATCTGGTACGCTATGGTGCGACCGCTGGCCGCCTCGAACGCCCTGATCATCTGCAGTACGGAATAGCCCTGACCGGTACCCAGGTTGTAGGTAAAAACACCGGTATCGGCAGCGATGCGGGCCAGCGCCTTGAGATGGCCGAGGGCGAGATCCACCACGTGGATGTAGTCACGCACGCCTGTGCCATCCGGGGTTGGATAGTCGTTGCCAAACACCCCCAGCTCCTTGAGCTTGCCGACACCCACCTGGCTGATATAGGGCAGCAGGTTGTTGGGGATACCGTTGGGATCTTCACCGATGAGGCCGCTCTCGTGGGCGCCGACCGGGTTGAAGTAGCGCAGCAGCACTATGGCCCAACGCGGATCGGATTTGGACAAGTCACGCAGTATTTCTTCCACCATCAGCTTGGAGCGACCATAGGGGTTGGTCGCGCTGGTGGGGAAATCTTCCCGCAGCGGCACAGAGGCAGGATCGCCATACACGGTGGCCGACGAGCTGAACACCAGCCGGAACACGCCCGCCTTTGCCATCTCCTCGCACAGCACCAAAGTGCCTGTGATGTTGTTCTGGTAGTAGGTGAGCGGGATCTGGCTCGACTCCCCCACCGCCTTGAGGCCGGCGAAGTGGATCACGGATTCAATCTTGTGGGCGGCAAACAGCTGCTGCAGGCAGGCTCTGTCCAGCACGTCCCCTTCCACAAAGATGACCGGCTTGCCGGTGATCCGCTCGACCCGCTTGAGGGACTCGGGGGAGGAGTTGGACAGGTTGTCCAGCACCACCACCGACTGCCCGGCACCCAGCAGCTCAACCAGGGTATGGGAACCGATATAACCGGCGCCGCCCGTGACCAATATTGTCATTTTTTATCCCGTGTTCTGGTGAAACTGGGCAGAGTCTACCTACCCTGCGTCATCGGGAAAAGCTTGAGATGCCAATGAAGCCATCAATAGTCGAGGCTGACATCCCCCCTGGCGGTGCAGGAGCAGGCCAGTGCGACCCCGATCTCCAGATCCTGCGCACTCAGCGTCATCACGCTCTGCCGTTCGATCTCGCCAATCGTGGTACAGCGACAGGCGCCACATACTCCGGCGCGGCAGGCGGCCATCATGGTCTCGCCAGCCCCCTCCAGTGCGGCCAACAGGGTCTGGCCCGGCAGTATCTTCACCTTCTTGCCGCTTTTCTTGAGGGTCAGCCAGAAATGGTCGCTGGCGGCAGCAACCGGCACAGCTTCGGGCAGGCCGAACGACTCCTGATGCAACTGCTCCGCTGGCAACCCCAGCTCCGCCAGCATGCTACTCACCGCAGCCATGTAAGGCGCAGGGCCGCACAGATAGACGTGGCGAGCGAGCAAGTCCGGCGCCAATTCCCTCAGCATGTCCGGGCTGAGTCGGCCAACCCAGGGATAAGCCGTCGGCGCTTCTTCCAGTACTTGCTCCAGCACTAAAGCGTGGCGCACGCCGGGATGAGATTCGGCCAGCGCAGCCAGCTCATCTGCGAAGATCACATCCGCTGGCGAGCGGGCGCTGTGGATAAAGCGGATGTCCGCCTCAGGCCGTTTGGCAAGCTCGTCGCGCAACATGGCCCACATGGGGGTGATGCCGGAGCCTGCGCTGAGCAGCAGCGGCCGCTCGCAGGGCAGCGCAGTCAGGTTGAAGTCGCCAAAAGGGCCGTCGACCCGGATCTCGTCCCCCACCTGCAGGCTCTGGTGCAGATGGTGGGAGACCCGCCCCACATCCTTGATGGTGACTTGCCAGCACGCATCCTGCGGGCTGGAGGAGAGGGTATAGGCGCGGCACATGGGCTGGCCGTCTATCTCTGTGTGCAGAGTGACGCACTGACCTGCCAGCACGGGAGGCAGGCTGCCAGCGAGCGGCGCGAACTGCCAGCTCACCACATCATGGGTGTCGGCGCGACGACCGATGCAACGCAGGGTGAGAGAGGTGGAGGTCATCACAAGGCTCCTCATTTTGAAAACATGTTTTTTAAACACGACGCTTTGAAAAAAAGGCGAGCCACCAGGCTCGCCAAAGGCTTACAACATGCTGAGATGATCAGGCCGGCACGGCCTGCGCGATCACCGGATTCAGGCAGCCAGGATCTCGGCGAGATCTGCTTCGGCCGTGGTGGTCCCTTTCAGGCCGAATTGCTCCTCCAGCACCTTGAGCAGGGCCGGGGTCAGGAAGGCCGGTGCGGTCGGGCCGGTGCGAATGTCCTTCACCCCGAGGGCCAGCAGGGTGAGCAGGATGACGATGGCCTTCTGTTCGAACCAGGAGAGTACCAGGGTCAACGGCAGGTCATTGACGCCACACTCGAACGCCTCGGAGAGCGCCAGCGCCAGCTGGATGGCGGAGTAGGCGTCGTTGCACTGACCCACGTCCAGCAGACGGGGAATGCCGCCTATGTTGCCAAAATCGAGCTTGTTGAACTTGTACTTGCCGCAGCCCAGGGTGAGCAGCAGGCTGTCTTTGGGGGCGGCCTTGGCAAACTCGGTGAAATAGGCGCGCTCAGCCTTGTCGCCGTCACAACCGCCCACCAGGAAGAAGTGGCTGATTTCACCCGCTTTCACCTTCTCAATCACTGCCGGGGCGGCCTGCATCAGGGCATTGCGGGCAAAGCCGATGGTGATGAAGTGCTCGAGCTCTGTGTGCTTGAAACCGTCCAGCGACAAGGCTTTTGCCACCACGGCGGAGAAATCGTCCCCTTCGAGGTGCGTCACGCCCGGCCAGCCGACGATGGAGCGGGTGAAGATGCGGTCGCTATAGTCGCCCACGTTGGGATCTATGATGCAGTTGGAGGTCATCACAACGGCACCGGGGAAGTTGGCAAACTCCTTCTGCTGGTTTTGCCAGGCGGAGCCGTAATTGCCCACCAGGTGCGGGTACTGCTTGAAGAAGGGGTAGGCCAGCGCCGGCAACATCTCGCCGTGGGTGTAGACATGGATGCCAGTGCCTGCGGTCTGCTCCAGGATCAGCTTGAGATCCACCATGTCGTGACCGGAGACCAGGATGCACTTGCCCGGCACCGGTGTGACGCGCACTTGGGTCGGCTCGGGGTGGCCAAACGCCGTGGTTTCGCCCAGATCCAGCATCTCCATGACACGGAAGTTGAGCAGACCAATCTCCATGGCGCATTTGAACAGGGGATCCAGCTCGCTCGGGTCAGTGCTGAGCCAGCTCATGATGCGATGGAACTCGGCGGCTACCTCGCTATCCTGCTGACCCAGTACCCGGGCATGTTCCATGTAGGCGGCAGCCCCCTTGAGGCCGTAGAGGCAGAGCAGACGCAACCCCATGATGTCTTCGTGCACCTCGCTCTTGCCGCGATTGACCGCGGTTTGCGGCGCATGGGCCAGCTGGGCGAGCAGCTCGTCACCCGGCTCGAAGCCGGCGGCCTCGGGCAAGCCGGTGACTTGCACCGCCAGTGCAGCCAGACGGTCGACCAGCTGCTGACGATGAGCCAACGCCTGGTTGACATAGGCAACGATGCGGGCGGAGTCGAAGTTGACGTTGGTGAGGGTGGCGAAGAAGGCCTTGGGCACGAAGGCATCGATCTCGTTGTCGATGACGCCATGTTCGCGGGCGGCCAGCGCCCAGGCGCTGAGGCCCTGCAGCGCATAGATCAGCACATCCTGCAGATCCGAGGTTTCGGCCGTCTTGCCGCACATGCCTTGTGCATAAGCACAGCCATTGCCTGCCGGGGTACGAATTGTCTGTTCACATTGCACACAAAACATCATGCCTCTCCTAATTGGACATTTCAGTTACTTGTTTTGTGGCGATTCTATGCCCCTCGCCAAAAACTTAATAGGCATTCAATTTGCCAATTAAGTTTTCATTGATGCAGATCAAAAACAAAAAAGCCGCCCAAACAGGGCGGCAAGCGGGTGGATAAAAGGAGAGACAACTCAGGTTTACGACAAAGGTTTACAACAAAACTCACATCAACAAGCGGTCAGGCCAGATAGGCGCGCAGCATCCAGACCAGTTTTTCCTGCTGCTGCACATAGTCGGAGAGGATGGATGCCGTCCCCTCGTCACCGGCCTCGGCGGCTTTTCCCAGGATCCGGCGCTGGGCGACCAGCAGCTCGCGGAAGCTCTCGAGCAGGGATTCGACACAGGCACGACCGTCATGCAGCCCCTTCTGCTCCGGGATGGCAGAGACTTTCAGGTAGTCGCTGAAGCTGTGCATGGGTACCCCATCCAGGGTGAGGATGCGCTCAGCCAGGGCATCGACCTTGAGCAGCAGATCGTTATAGATCTCTTCAAATTTCAGGTGCAGTTCGAAGAACTGATTGCCGCGGATATTCCAGTGGAAGCCACGGACGTTCATGTAGAGGATCTGGTAGCTGGCCAGCAACTTGTTCAGCTCGGCGGCCAAGGCTTGTGATTGAACGGTATCAAGACCAATCGGACTTTTCATGTTTCACCTCCAGATTTGACGACGGAGCCAGATTAACGCCATTAAGACTCAAGAGGTAATCGTTGCTACCTGAGTGATTGATAGGGAATGGCTATCGCCTGGTGTGACAACCCGCTGATTATCCAGATTTATCACCCTTCTGTGCGTTCGATGTAAAGGATCACCTCTCCCAGATGAATGCCGAACTTGCTGATCTCGGCCCGATTGATCAGGCGATCCTCATCCAGCAGGTACATCCAGTCATCAAAGCTCACCCTCACCACCTGCTCATCCGGCAGTACCAGATCGAGCTGATAGCGCCAGTTGAGAGCAAAACCTTCCGTCTTGCCTACCGCCTCCCCCACTACGTCGGATGCGGTACCGCGCCAGTGACCATCTGCCCCCTTGCTCAAAAACCAGGTCCGGGTCTGCTGACGGCCGTCATCAAAGTAGAACTGCTCAAACAGTTCGCCCTTGCCATCCTGCCAGCGCCCCACCATCTCGACCCGAAAGCGACTGGTCACTTCGCCGCTGCGGTCTGTCACCAGGCCATGAGCCACCAGTTTGCCATTGAAGAAACGGGCGAGATCCCAGTTCGGCCCCTGACCGCGATAGTCATCCAGGCTGGCGCCACAGCCAGTGAGCAACAGGAGTGGCAACACGAGCAGAAAACGACAGCAACGATAGAAAGACATTGAGTACTCCAGCATCAGAGTTGACCGCGCAGGCGGCGGGTAAGGGCAGGATCGCGACTGTTGTCGGCAAGCCAGATGGCCAGAAAGGCGACCGCAAATTGTGGGTCAGGAAGAGTGCCGAGGGGTTTGTCCTGCCACCAGAAGTGGCCAACCCCGGCTTCATCCACATAGAAGGTCAGTGTGTCCCCCGCCGCCACATCGGGCCAGAAGGCTGCCAGTTGCCCAAGCCACTGCTGACGCTGCGTCTCGCTGCCAAGCCCCAGCCGTTGCCACTCCTCTGCGGTGGCGGTCAGCAGGTCATCTCGTTCGATATCTCTGGCGTAGGTGAGGGTCAGTGCCTGGGGATAGTGGCCCGGCTGATAGCGGCCACTCTGGCTGTAGAGGGTGGCATCATAGAGTTTGAACCAGAGCCAGTTCATCTCCCCCTGTCCGACCGGGCGCAGCTGTTGCCAGGGGGCGGCAGATGCCTGCGCAGAGGGTGCCATCATGGCGCCAAGTGCGGCAATCAGGAGGCTAATTCCACCCCATGTGCCAATTCGCGGGATCTTCCAGTTCATGCCAATCCATCTCCTGTTCCAGCAAGGTGTTGATATCCTGCATCACCACGCGCGCCAGTCGACCCTGCGCATCACGCTGGCAGGCAACCACCAGATAGTAACGCTCGGTCAGCTCGTGCTGGCTCTCTTTGGTCCACTTGGAAAACAACAAGGCGTCGGTCGAAAAGGTGTTCATCTTGATTCACCCTCAAGCTTGACCGTTACCCACAGGAGTACGGGTAACCACCACATCCAGATCACCGCCAATAGTGCTGTGCTGATCCAGATGCCCCAGGGTAAGTGTACTGCGCCCATGGCCGCTCCCGCCACATAGGAGGAGGCGCCACCCGCCATGCCAAACAGCGCCTGCTGCCAGCGAGGCAAGGGGCGCAACCAGCGCAGTCCATGGCTGAGGCTCAAGGCAAATCCCAGCCACAGCAGCACCAGCCAGAGAGGAAAGCCGGCCGGGAATTGAAACAGCCCCAGTTGCCAGAGCAGGCCATCAAGCAGACAACCGGCCAGGGCCACCGGCAATAACCGCAGATCCCCCTTGCGGCTTGGAGAGAAGATGAAGTGGAGCAGCAGCATCAACAGCAGCGGACCCGGCTGCTGCCATTTCACCGCCAGCAGCCAGTAGAGGTTGAACCCCAGCAGATGGGCCCACTGCCACATGGTCAGTGACCGCTCACTGGCACATCACCCCGCCAGCCCGTTGGCCCTGGTTTGGCCGCCTCCAGCTGGACCAGACTGATGGCCCGCTCCCAGAAGCCCCCCTCGCAATAGGCGAAATAGAAGTGCCACAACCGGATGAAATCCTGGCTGTAACCCAGCTTGGGCAGCTCGGGGGCCAGCGCCAGAAAGCGCTCGCACCAGTGCGCCAGGGTGCGGGCATAGTGATGACCGTGATCATGCAGCCGCACCAGCTGCATGTCGGTCTCGCGGGCAATCAGTCCCGCCATCTGGGAGACACTCGGCAGGCAGCCGCCTGGGAAGATGTAACGCTGGATGAAGTCGACACTGCGCACATACTGGGCGTGGCGCTGATCGGCAATGGTGATTGCCTGAATAAGCAGGCGGCCACCGGGTTTGAGCAAACGTGACAACTGGCGGAAGTAATCGGGCAGGAAGGCGTGGCCCACCGCCTCTATCATCTCAATGGAGACCAGCTTGTCGAAGGTTCCCTCCAGTTTGCGATAATCCTCCAGCAGCAAGGTGATGCGATCTGCGAGCCCCTCCCGCTCGATCCACTCGCGAGCATAGTCATGCTGGGCCTGGGAGATGGTCGTCGTGGTCACCCGGCAGCCATAGTGACGGGCCGCATAAATGGCCAGCCCGCCCCAGCCTGTGCCTATCTCCAGCAGGTGATCGTCCGGTCCCAGCTCAAGGCGCTCGCAGATGGTATGCAGCTTGGCCTGTTGTGCCTCCTCCAGAGTGGACTCTGTCCCCGGATAGATGGCACTCGAATACTGCATATGGCTGTCGAGAAAACCCTGATAGAGGGTATTGCCCAGATCGTAGTGGGCGGCGATGTTGGATCGTGAACCTGTCAGGGTATTGCGATTGAGCCAGTGGCGCGCCTTGTTGAAGGGGAAACTCAGCCAACTGAGCCGCCGTTCCAGGCTGTCGAGCAGTGTCATGTTGCGGGCCAGCAAGCGCACCAGCGCCACCGGATCCGGGCTGGTCCAAAGCCCTTCTACCCAGGTTTCACCGGCGGCAATGCTGCCTCCCAGCAGCAAGCGGCGATAGAAGGCCGGATCCTTTACCACCACTTCGGCGTGCAGGTCAGTGCCCGCCACCCCGAAACTATGACGATCGCTGCCGTCCCGCAGTAGCAGTTGACCGTGCTCGAGACGCCCCAGCAGCTTGAGCAGCAGTTGCCTTGCGCCTTTATCGATGAAAGAGGCCGAACTTGTTGATTGCACCAGTTCCATTAGCGAGTCTCCGGATGGCTGAAGAATAAGTGGCAGAGAGTCTGAATTGAATCTGCTTCATGAATTGAGCTGGCCTCCGGATAAGAAATTGAGGCTGCGGAAGTGGATTGTATCTGCTCCATTAGCGCGTCTCCGGATGGCTGAAAATAGGTGTTCGCTTGATAAAAAGACGCAGGGCCTGCCAGTAGATACCGAGCAGCACCTTCAGGGTCATCCAGGGCCAGCGAGCGAGCAGCGCCATCAGTCCCTTGCGGGACAGGGGCTCGCGGCTCAGCGCCAGGGTGGCGTCAAACAACTTGGCCTCGCCGGACTGGGGATGACTCTCTATGTGGATCAATGTCTCCTGCTCCGGTGGGCGAATGCGCCAGTGGTAGCGCATGGCCAGCCCCATAAACGGGGAGACGTGAAAATCCTTGTCGTGGGGCGCCAGCGCCGCCAGATCCAGCAGGTAATAGTGACGCTCGTTCCAGGGGGTGTTCGACACCTCGGCCAGCAGGTAACGCGCCTCACCCTGCCGGTAGCAGAAGTAGAAGTTGACCGGGCTGAAGTAAAAGCCCATGCAGCGTACATTGCCGAGCAGCAGCACTCGCCCGTCCGGCTCGGCTGTGCCCCCCAGCTCTGCCACCTTGTGCCACACCGCCTGCTTGAGGCTCCCCTCGCTGCCTTTGAGATAGTCTTTGCGATGAAAGGAGAGCAACCCGGCCCGCTCCACGCCGAACCAGCGCCCCTGGCTGAGGCTCGGCAGCTCGTCAAGATCCAGCCCCAGCATGAAGAGGCTGTAGGAGAAGGCGTGGGCCCTGGGTGCAAAGCGGCGATGGCGCACCGAGCCCTGCCAGATGGCGCTGACTGTCTGAGCCATGGTGACAGCACTCATAGCTCGGCTCCGAAGCGTCTGGCGACGTCCAGTGAGCTGCGCACCCCGTCTTCATGAAAACCGTTGTACCAGTAGGCACCGCAAAAGTGGGTGTGATGCTGACCACAGATCTCCAGGCGCGCCTGCTGCGCCTGGATGGATGCCTGATTGAACACAGGGTGGTGATAAACGAAGCGGCGCAGCACCTTGCTCTCGTCCACCTTTCCTTTGGGATTGAGGCTGACGCAGAAGGGCTGCGGTGAATTCACCCCCTGCAATATGTTCATGTTGTAGCTCACCAGCGGCCGCGCCTCGTCGTCCCCGTCCAGCTGATAGTTCCAGCTGGCCCAGGCCTTGCGGCGAGTGGGCAAACAGCTGACATCGGTATGGAGCCAGACATCGTTGGCCTGATAGGCCATGTCGCCCAGAATCGCCTGCTCCCGCTCGCTGACATCCTGCAACAGGGCCAGCGCCTGATCGCTGTGGCAGGCGAGGATCACCTCGTCAAACTGCTCCTCGCCATAGCTGCTTTGGATCAGCACCCCCTCGGCCAGGCGCCGGATCCCCTGCACCGGGCAAGCGAGGCGGATCTGCTGTTGCCAACCTGCGGTCAGCGGGCCTATGTACTCCCGCGAGCCGCCGGGGATCACGTACCACTGAGGGCGATTGGCCACATCGAGCAGGCCATGGTTGGCAAAAAAACGCAGGAAAAAGCCAAGGGGAAAGGCGCGCATGTCCGCCAAGGTGGATGACCAGATGGCCGCCCCCATGGGCAGAATGTAGTGGCGGGCGAAGTAGTCACTGAAATCCCCCACCAGCAAGAAATCCCCGAGTGTCAGCTCAGGACTATCTTGCTGCCGTTGACTGTCGGCCAGCCAGGCGCGCGCTTCCCGGTTGAAACGCAGGATCTCGGCGACGAAGCGGTAAAAACCCGGGCTCAGCAAATTGCTGCGCTGGGCAAACAGGGTATCCAGGTTGTGGCCGTTGTACTCGAGCCCCTCCGGGCTTTTCACCGAAAAGCTCATCTCGGCGTCCTGGCGCGCCACGCCGATCCGCTCCAGCAATTTAAGGAAATTGGGATAGGTGCGATCGTTGAATACGATAAAGCCGGTGTCGATGGCATAGCTGCGACCACCCTGGCTCACATCGACGGTCGCAGTGTGGCCGCCCAGAGTGGGCGCGGCCTCAAACAGGGTCACGTCGTGCAACCTGTGCAAGAGAAAACCGGCGGTGAGGCCCGAGATACCCGAGCCGACGATGGCAATCTTTTTCTTCATGAATGGCGTCCTTTCGAAACAAGCGAGCTGCCAAGGCGCAGCCACAACCACACCGGCAGCGCCCCCAGCGCGCGCAGCAGCCAGATAAAGCGGCTGGGGAAGTGGATCTGATGCCGACCCGCAGCAAGCCCGGTCATGATGACCCGGGAGGCTTGCTCCACCGGCACCAGACAAGGCATGGGAAAATCATTCTTGGCGGTAAGCGGCGTCTGTACAAAACCGGGGCGGATCAGGGTCACGGCGATTCCCCTGGCCTTGAGATCGAGTCGCAGGGTAGCGGCCAGATAGTCGAGTGCCGCCTTGGAGGCGCCATAGGCTTCGGCCCTTGGCAGCGGCAACCAGCTAACCGACGAGCTGACGATGGCGAGCCGCGCACCCTCGCCAAGCAGCGGCAAAAAGGCGGCAAGCGCATGGCCGGTAGCGATGAGATTGGTCTCGATCACTCGGGCAAAAAGTTCGCCGTCAAAGCCATCCTCCACATCCATGTACTCGCAGTTGCCCGCATTGAGGATCAGCAGATCGAGGGCTGGCAAGCTGGCCGCCACCTCTGCCATGGCAACCGCATCCCGTGCATCGAACTGCAAGGGGGTGATGCCGTCCCGGGCCAACTGCGCCAGCCGCTCGCCATCGCGACCACAACCCCATACCTGCCAGCCCGCCTGCCGGTAATCCATCGCCAACTGGCGACCCAGCCCGGAGCTGGCACCCGTGATCAACACACGTCCGCTCATGATCCCAACCTCCCCTTGATGGTGCGCACCAGGGTGCCCAGCAGCGGCAACTGCTCGTAGAGCATGGCCCCGAGATCGAAGTAGTCGCGATGCAGACACACCTTGTCTGCGTCGTCGAACTCAAGCCGGGTGGCCCCCTCAACCCTCACCGGCTGACCCGCGGCCAGTCTTGGGTGAGAGAAGGTCATGACCCAGCTGATCCAGGCCTCACGACCCTGTTGCTGCTGGCTGGTTATCTCGAAGCGGCAATAAGCGAGGCGCTGGTACATGGCAGCAAAGTAGTCGGTGAGCGCGGCCAGCCCGTCGATGCGGTGCGCCGGATCGATGAAGATCACCTGCTCGGCATAAACCTCTGGCAAGCGGTGCAGTTGCTGCTTGTCCAGTTGCTGGTAAAGGGCAATAAAGCGGGCCAGCGGCTCCTTCATCCTATTTCTCCAGATTTCGAAACATCTCGATGGCTTTCACCCGTGCAAGGGCGTGATCCACCATGGGTGCCGGATACCCCCTTCCTCCTTTGAGTCGCAACCAATCATGAGGCTGATGCACGTAGGCGGTGGGAATATCGGCCAGTTCAGCTACCCAAGTACGGATAAAGTCTCCTTGTGGATCAAATCGTTGCCCCTGAGTGGTGGGATTGAACACCCGAAAGTAGGGGGCCGCATCGGCGCCTGTGCCTGCGGCCCATTGCCAGCCACCGTTGTTGGCCGCCAGATCCCCGTCAATCAGCTGGCTCATGAAGTAATCTTCCCCGAGGCGCCAGTGGATATGCAGATCCTTGGTGAGGAAGCTCGCCACTATCATCCGCAACCGGTTGTGCATCCAGCCGGTGGCATTGAGGCAGCGCATGGCCGCATCGACGATGGGATAACCGGTACGTCCCTCGCACCAGGCGGCAAAGGCCACGGGATCCCAGCTCCAGGGCAGAGCCGCGGTCTCGGGTTTGAAGGGCAGGTTCATGGAGAGGGTTGGTACAAGTACCAGCAGATGACGATAAAATTCGCGCCAGACAAGTTCGTTGAGCCAGACGAAACCGGGTTGTGCCTTGGATTGAGGCCGGTGGCCGAGCCGTTGTTGCAGCGCCCCGACGCACTGGCGCGGACTTATGATGCCAGCGGCCAGATAAGGCGAGAGGATGGAGGTGCCCGCCTGCGCCGGAAAGTCCCGGGTCTCCCCATAGTCAAACACCGCCTGTTCCAGAAAGCCGTGCAGACGGCGCTGAGCTTCCGCCTCCCCCACTGGCCAGCGGGGATCCGGCGTTACTTCGCCGAGCGCCCCATAGCTCCATTCCCTCTCGGCCAGCGGTTGCCACGGCAGCGGCTCGGCGCGCGGAGCGGGGGCGCGATGAATGACGAAGCCATCCTCCTCCAGCGCCTTGAGCCAGGCGCGGCTGAAGGGGGTAAAGACCTTGAACATCTCCCCCGACCCGGTCAGCACCCGTCCCGGTGGCAGCACGCAGCAGCCGTTGAACCAGTGGCAGCTCACCTCCTGTTCGGCCAGCATGGCGCTGACGGCCAGGTCGCGGCGCTGCTCGTCGATCTCGATGGCCTGATTGGCATACAGCTGGCTGACACCCAGCTCGCGGCTGAGGCTCGCCAACGCCGTTGGCATCTCGGCAAAGGTCTCCACTCGCAGCAGATGGAGCGGGATGCCGAGCGCCGCCAGCGCCTTGCCCAGCTCATCCACCTGCGCCAGCAGGAACTGCTGACGGATGGGGGCCATCTTGTGCTGCTGCCACTGGGTCGGAGAGATGACAAACAGGGCGGCCACCTCTCCCGCCTCGGCGCAAGCGTGTCGCAAAGCCGGATTGTCGGCGAGGCGCAAGTCATTGCGAAACCAGACCAGCTTCATGATGCCTTCCTCCCGCGAGTGCGCTTGCCCTGGACTGGCGTCTCTGCCGACTGTGCAGCCAGCCAGTCGGCAAGGGTGGGCTGCCACCCCTGAGTCGCCAGCCACTGGGCGTCATAGAGACTGCCCAGCTCACCAAACAGACAAGTACCATCGGGCCAGCTGGCAGTCAGCTCCTGCTTGCCAAGTCCAGCCCCCAGCAACACCAGCCAGGGCGTCATGGCACGTCCTTCGAGCAAGGTGGCCAGCCTGGGCTCGACGGCCCCCAGCAGTTGCACCTCATAACCCTGGCTTACCAGCTCATAGGCGCTCCAGACCAAGTCGAGGGGACCAAGCTGCCCCCAGCTTGCGAGGGTAACCGGGCGTCCCTTTTCTTGTTCTATGAGGTGGCGAGCGAAGCGGGCATGGAGCCAGCCCAGCCAGACCTGTTGCAGCAGCTCGCCATCGGGCCGCTCACGCCACAGGCCGAGCAGTTGATCCACCAAGGGTTGCAGCACCCGGCTGCGCACCAGCTCGAACGGGTAGCTCGCCAGCAGTTCGTTAAGCTGCGCTTCGACCTTGCGCTGATTGAAACCAAGCACAGCCTGGCTGATCTGCTCCAGGGTCTGCTGCCAGTGATCGCTGACCAGCTGGGTCTGAGGATCACTCAACAGTCCCTTGACCTGACCTATGCTCACCCCCCGCTCCAGCCAGCTCAGGATCTCGCCAATCTGGCGAATATCCTGCTCGCTGTAGAGGCGGTGCCCCTTCTCGGTACGGGCCGGTTGCACCAGACCATAGCGGCGCTGCCAGGCACGCAGGGTGACGGGGTTGACACCGGTCAGGCGGGAAACGTCGCGGATGGGATAGATCCCCTCATCCGGCTGGGTGACATCATCTTGTTTGGGTAGGTCAGACATAACGACTTCCATCAATCTATGGGGCTCCCCGGCCCAAGGGGCCGGGGTCGCAAAACAGGGATCAGAGCCCGTAGCGCAGCTTGAGCGTATCGGGATGAGGATTGAGATAAACCTGCCCGGACAGATAGGGATTGGGGTATTCGCGCAGGTAATGGCGGATCAGGGTCAGCGGCACCAGCAGCGGGAAAATGCCGGTGCGGTACTTGTCGATGGTCTCGGCCAGCTCCTGCTTCTGGGAAGGAGTCAATACCCGCTTGAAGTAACCCTGCAGGTGCATGAGCACATTGGTGTGGCTGCGGCGATTGGCTCTCAGGGTCAGCGCTGTCATCAGCCCCGTGATGTAACTGTCGGCCACCTCCTGCAAGTTGGCCTTGCCGAGATTGCCAAGCAGTTTGCCCAGCGCCCGATAGTGGGTAGTGGCGTGAGAGAGCACCAGATACTTGTAGCGGGAGTGGAACCGGATCAGGGCCGCGGCCGTCAGCCCCTGAGCGCAGAGTTGCTGCCAGTCGTGGTAGGCGAAGACCCGCAGCACGAAATTTTCCCGCAGTATGGGATCGCACAGCCGACCGTCTTCCTCCACCGGCAGCAGGGGATTGGCTTCCATCAACGCCTTGGCAAACAGGCCAATCCCTTCCTTGGCACTCCCCTCGTTGTTAGCGCCATAGATGCGCACCCGTTCCATGCCACAACTGGGTGACTTGGCGCAGAGGATATAGCCTGAGATAAAGTCGAGCTGGCGAGCCTTCTGCTCGCTGAAGGCGATCAGCTGTTCGGTGACATCGAAGCTGCCGTTGCTCGCCTCGGCGCGTATTTCGCCGTTGCGCTTGACCAGCCGGATGGCGGCGCGGGGCGATCCCAGACCAATGGCCATCTCGGGACAGACGGGGTGATAGTCAAAGTGAGCGCCAAGATCCCGTTCGCAGAAACTGGAGCGCTTGTGGCCCCCATCGAACCGCACTTCCTGTCCCAGCAAGCAGGCACTGATACCGACTTTAATCTTGTACATGTTGGCGCTCCTTGTATAAGCCTTGATTCAGTTATAGCAGTTATACAAAAGAATGGAAGCTGTATAACTATTGCGGACTGAATACGGCGCAAGGGCGACATCTGGATCACCAGAAACCAAAAAGCCCATGACTGACGTCATGGGCAAGCAATCAAGACACTACGGGAGGGAAGATCAGAAGCTGTACTTCACACCCAGGCTGGAGATGGAACCTTTTTGCAGATCCCAGTTGCGATAGGTGTAGTCGGCGGTAAGGGCCAAGTTCTGGCTCACCTTGTAGGCGGCGCCCACTTTGAAGTCCTGCATGTCGTCGGTCATGTTGGCGTAACGGTAGCCGGTGGAGAGCTCGACGGCGCCGATGTCATAGCGCAGGCCCACTTCACCATACATGCTGCCGCTGTTCTTGCGGTTGATGTTGTCCCAGCCAGTGTTGTTCACGTTGGCAGCCTGCTGGCGCTCCATGGTGTAACCCATCAGACCCGCTTCACCGTACAGGTTCAGACCCGTGCTGAGCGGGGTGTAGACACCCAGACCCAGGCTGGAGATGCCCATGCTGTCATTGCCGTCGTTGCGGGAGGTGTATTCACTGCCCATGCGGCCATAGAAATTGGAACCGAAGCTCTTGGAGACGTCCAGGTTCAGACCACCGAAGTCGCGGTTGTTGCTGTCTTTGCCACCGATGTAGTCGGATTTGGTGTGGGCCCAGGTCAGGCCGCCCTTGGCGTAGCTGAAGGTATCCTGTGCCAGAGCGGAAGTAGAAGCGAAACCGGCCAGAACCAGAACAGAAAGTGCAACTTTTTTCATTTTGATGACTCCTCGTGTTGAGCTAGTTGAGACCTAGCTGGAATGGAGTCATTGTGCCGAGGGGCGTGCAGAATGCCGAGCGGCAAGCTGTTGCCAAATCATGTCAGATGTAAGCAACTGTTGCTGGCGGTTACCGGGTTAACACTTGAACTGAAACAGGCTCCCTAATGGAGCCTGTTTGGCAAGGGCTTAGCGAAACTCCACTTCCTCAATCTCGACCCGCACCAGGGGTTTGCCGGTCAGGCCGGCCGGGCGCGGCATCTCGAGCACCAGGGAGGGGCGCTGCTGTCCCTTGCGCAGATAGGATTCCGGCAGACGGTTCTCGCCGACCCAGAAACGGGCCTCCTGTCTGGCCAGCTGCGCACCCTGTTCGCTGAACAGGGTGACAGTGCCACGCACCCGAACCACGCTGCGGGTGCCGGTGTTGCTCACGGTAAATTGCAGCAGCAAGGGATCCGAGCCCTCAACCTTGTCGAGCTTGACGCCGATGCCATCCTTGACCGCCTGAGCCAGCAGATCCGGATTGGTCATCGCCTGCTCGGTCAGCACAGGCACGGCAACCGCGCCCGTGGCCCTCTCGCCGCTCGCCGTCGGCTTGATCAGCAGATATTCCCAGGTAAAGTCATCGTTGAGCTGCACCTGGCGGCCATCCGGCAGGGTTACCTGGGTCATGGGGGCGGCCTGAGCCAACAGGGGGGACAGGCAGAGGGCAACCAGCAGGCGGGACAAGGGTTTCATAGGGTGATGGCTCGGCGTCGATGGAAAAGGGCGTCAGTATAAAGAGTCGGCTCCGGCTTGCCTATGACACAACTCACGTTCTTGTCCTCTGCCGTGGCGCTCGTCTCAGCGCAGAGACTCCTGTCGCTCCTCTTCCTGCACCATGTCCAGGGTCACCAGATCGAACTCTGTGCTCTTGAGGGCATTGAGGATATCCGGTTGCAGATCAAAGGCCTGAGCACGAAGCTTCGGTGGCACCCTCACCCGCGCCAGTGTGGTCGCCTGATCAGAGAGGGTATGAAAGAACACCTGCGCCTCCTCCAACCCCATGTCGGCCAGCATCTGCTCCGCCATGTCCACCATCCGCAGATGATGCTTGTCCACCAGCTCGGGATCGGAGAAACGGCGGCTCAAGCAGCCATAGGCACTCTTGCCCCAGCGCCCCAGTTGCCGCTTGTTGAAACCATAGCGAAAATCCCTGTGGGTCATGCCCTGCTCGGCAAATAGCCAGAGGGTGTTGGCCGGCAGGCTGCCAAAACGACGCAGGTACTCCTGTTGCTCCTCTACCGGTGCGGGCAACAACATGGGCAGATGGCTCCAGTCGGTTTCCTGCGCCATAAGGTGGCAGATGTAGCGCACAGGGTCGATGACCTCGTTGAGGTGACGCAGGTGATCGCAGAAGATCATCTCGTCGGTCTTGATGACGATCTGCTCGATACCGTAGCGCTGACAGTAGCGCTTGGCCCGCGCTATCTCCTTGCGGTGGCGGGTCGGGCTGTCCAGGGTGATGGCCCGGATCCGGACGCCGCTGGCTCGGCACAAATCCATGCTGTAGCAGGATTCCAGTCGGCCAGAAAAGGAGACCACCAGCTCGCCGTAACTGGCCAGGGTCTCGATAAGTGACTGTTCCCTGGTCTGAAAGGTCTGATCGTATCCTCGATTCAGCACAACTATATTGGCAGCCATAACGACAGCACCGGATGATGAATTGGCGGCCATTGTGCCGGTGCAATCCTGAATACACCCTTAAAAAACAAGTTTAATCAGAATTTAATTATAATTTCATGACAATTATCTTCATTTTCATCTTGGATGGAGTCATAAATCCGCAGTTTCGCCTGATGCACTCTGTGTGCTCGCAAAAAGCCTTCGGCCTGTTCGAGGGAGCCGAATGTCAGCCGTGCCCCCTCACTGTCGGTGAGACATTGCATCTCGCCATCCACATCGACGCAGAGCTGGTAACCGCTGCCATCCTTGCAGGCAATCAGCAAGCCGGCATCCGGATAGTGACTCAACCAATTGCGAAACCGGCCATGCTCCATCACTTCTCCTCGAGCATTCCTGACAGTCAGCTCAACCGGGCAGATAGCCCAGCGATACCAGCTGCTGACGACAGCTGTGCGCATCGGTAAACAGCATGCCCCTGCTCCCCAGCGCTTTGGCAGCGGCCACATTGGCGGGGCTGTCATCGATAAACAGACACTCGTCGGCCTTCAAATCAAACGACACCAGCAGGTAGCGGTAAATATCCGGCTCCGGCTTTATCATCCGCACCCGCGCAGATACCACCTTGCCGCTGAAGAAGCGCCAGAACGGCTGCTGCTCCAGCAAGTCGATGCTGGCATGACCCATATTGGAGAGCGCATAGAGAGTGTGGCCTGCGCCATGCAGCTCGGCTATCAGGGTCAGCATAGCGGGATCCGGCAGGAGCGAAGCGGGCACAGCCTGCAAAATGGTGAGATTCTCTGCCGCTGACAAACCTGTACGCTCCTGCGCCTGACGGGCCATGGTATGCAGTGACAGCGTGCCCCTGTCCACTTCCAGCCAATCCGGGTGATTGAACAGCCGCTCCGCCAGCGCCTCAGCGCCGCCCGGCCCTCGCACCGAACTCACTATGGCCACAGGATCCCAGCTCACCACTACCCGCCCCAGATCGAAAATAATCGCCATGTTCACTTCCTCCATATGCCTCTGCCGCCAGGCTGACAGTACCAATCCAGCTCTTTAGCGCCCCGGCCAGCGCCAGCAAATACCCTGCTCCGTTCGCACCCCACGGGCAAGTTTTACTTGCATCCCGGGTCCAAATCCCTTAATGGTTATGACGATATTTTCAGGACAAGACCCATGCACGCACCATTCTTCTTTGCTTTCTCGTTTATCCGGCCCACATGAGGGAAGGCCCTGTCGTCGCGTGAACAGCAACCAAAGACGAATCGAGCCTCCCCTAGTGGAGGCTTTTTTTTGCAGCTACAACAATCGATTACTTGGATAGGGAACAATCATGGCTACGCTCGACGAGATCAGACAAGACATCACCCGGTTGGATCAGGAGCTGCTTGCCCTGCTGGCCAAGCGCAAGACTCTCAGCATCGAGGTCGCCCGTGCCAAGCAGGCCAATCCCCGTCCCATTCGCGATACCCAGCGCGAGCAGGACTTGCTGGTCGCCCTGATCCAGCAGGGCCGGCTGCTGGGGCTGGATGCCCAGTACATCACCCGCATCTACCACACCATCATCGAAGATTCGGTGCTCTCCCAGCAGGCCTATCTGCAGAGCCTGATCAACCCGGAGCAGCAGGAGCCCATGACCAGCGTCGCCTATCTGGGCCCGCGCGGCTCCTACTCCAGCCTGGCGGCCCGCAAGTATCTGGCCCGCTACAAGGATCAGGTGATAGAGGTGAATTGCCAGAACTTCCGCGAGGTGCTGGATGCGGTGGAGTCAGGGCGCGCCGCCTTTGGCGTCTTGCCCATCGAGAACACCAGCTCGGGCTCCATCAACGAGGTGTACGATGTGATGCAGCACACCAGCCTCTCCATCGTCGGTGAGCTGACCTACCCCATAGAGCACTGCATCCTCACCGCAGTGCCGACCGAGCTGGGTCGCATCAAAACCTTCTATGCCCACCCTCAGGTGTTCCAGCAGTGCTCCCACTACCTGAGCAAGCTGGAAGGGGCGCGCCACGAGATCTGCGATTCTTCTTCCAGCGCCATGATGAAGGTGAAAGAGCTGGCCAGCCCCGATGCTGCCGCCATCGGCAGCGCAGCCGGCGGTGAGCTCTATGGCCTGAACGTGCTGGCCGAACAGCTCGCCAACCAGAAGGAGAACTACAGCCGCTTCATCGTAGTGGCGCGCAAGCCCATCGACGTAGCGCCGCAAATTCCGGCCAAGACCACCCTCATCATGTCCACCTCCCAGAAACCGGGTTCCCTGGTGGAAGCGCTGCTGGTGCTGCGCAACAATGAGATCAACATGACCAAGCTCGAATCCCGGCCGGTACAGGGCAACCCCTGGGAAGAGATGTTCTATCTGGATGTCTCCGCCAACCTGCAGACGCCGGCCATGCAAGCCGCATTGATCGAGCTGACCAAACTCACCCGCTACATCAAGGTGCTGGGCTGCTACCCGAGCGAAGACGTCAAGCCGACCACAGTGCCGCCGGTCCTGATGGGCAACTGACCGTAACTGCAAACAAAAAAGGCGAACATCATGTTCGCCTTTTTGTTTTTACCTCAGCTCGGCACGTCGTCAGAACTGACCCGCCATCAACTGGTTGATGTTGTAGAGGGCACGGGTATCGAGCTCCATCTCGGTGGCATAGGTATTGCCACGTGGATAGGAGGCCACCACCCGGGCGCCGCGCACCATGCCGGCCACGGACACATCCAGCGAGTTGGAGGTCTGGGTCAGGTCCTTGTAGCTGCTCTGCCCGCGCACCTGCTGGCCATTAAGCTGTTCTGCCAGCTCGCGGTAGGCATCCATCTTGGAGGCCCGGATGGCTTGCAGCATCTTCTCTGACTGGGACGGGCCGGGCTGGATATCGATCACCGCATAACCGACCGCCTTGAGCACCGGAAAGTCATCGGGCTTGTTGTTGCCACCGTAGTTGACCACCCGATTGCCACTGCATGCGGTCAGCAGCAGGGCCAGCAGGCATCCAAACAGGATTTTCATTGTGCTCACTCCTATATCAGGGCGTCAGGTTGACCAGATGGCCGCCGGGACGCGCCTGACTATCGCGCATCAGATAACCACGGTTGATGGAGGCCCGGCCGAACGAATTGTTGGCGCCAAACAGGTATTTTTGCGGTATCAGGCTCTGGGCTGTGGTCTCCACCATCTTGGTCCGCAGATCTATGATGCGGGCATTGACCAGGATCCCCTTGCCATTGCGGCTAAAGGTGCCGGTCAGGATGCGGGAGATGGGCAGACGGGGAGAAAGGTCCTTGTAATTGCGGCTCATCACGAAGTCACCCTGAGGGGTTACCTTGATGCTGCCGGTCATCTTGAAGTCCACCACCACTTCCCCACGGCGGTTCAGCTCGTAAATAAAGCTCTCCTCAATCTGCTGCCCCATCCAGTTGGTGTCCTGCAAGGTATCGAGATCGACGAAGGAGGAGACAGCGATGGGCTCGGTCAGGGTCGTGAGCGACTTGCGCTCCATCAACTGATCGGTCATGCGGGCCACCAGCCAGTTGAGCTCCATGCCAGCAGCGGCCTGGCGAGGGTCACCCTGATCCCGATTGATGGGGTCGGCACTACAGCTGGTCAGGGCCAGCGCAAGGGCCAACGCCGTGATGAGTTTGTTCATGGATACCTTTCCTGTATCTGCACCTGATTCGTTATCGGTTCGACCGGCCAAAGCTTGAGTCAGGAATGAGGCATGAATCTTGCTTTTGATTTGCAGTGTGCTGTGCAACTGACACGGTTCTGTGGTCTGTATCGGCCGGCGCCGTCACTTCGACAGGAGTGAATGCGCCGACCCGCATATTCAAGGTGTTTGTCATGAAATTACCGCTGCTGTTAATCCTGCTGCTGGCCAGCCTGTCAGCCCGGGCCGAGCTTATCGAAGCCCAGGGCAGTGCCGCCATTTTGGGGGGCGACGAGGCCTATGCCCGTGAGCAAGCGACCCGCGACGCCCTGCGCCAGGCCCTGCTGGCGAGCGGCGCTGCCGTCTCCAGCATACAGCGCCTGGAAAACGGCAGCCTGCGCTCCGAGCAGATCCAGATCCGCTCCGGTGGCGACATTCGCCAGTACAGGCTCAAACGGGAAGAGGTGCGCAACGGCCGCATGTACATCACGGTACAGGCCGATATCCAGGCCGAGCGCCAGATCTGCCAGACCCAGCATTACGCCAAGGATTTGACACTGGTCAGGCTGCGGCTGCGCTATCCGGACCAGGCGAGCTATGGCGCCCTCGATGACATGCCTGCCAACCTGTCACGCCGCATGTTCGAGACCCTGGCCAACGCACCGCAAGGCGTGGCAGCCCGTCAGTGGCTGGACGAGAACCTGCGCATCGACCCGCTCCACCTGCAACAGGGGGATCGCAGCGCTCTGGAGGAGATCAAGGCCCTCAGCCTGCGCACCGACAGCCAGTATCTGGTGCTCGGCAGCATAGACGACCTCTCCCTCGAGCCTCAGGGCAACCAGCTGACCAGCTGGTATGAAGACCCTATCCGCAATTTTCGCATGCAGCTCTACCTGTTCGATGGCATCAACGGCAGCCTGATCAGCCGCAAGGAGTATCAGGGGCGTGCCAACTGGACCTTCGGCAAGCGGGATCAGGTCGGCAGCAGCAGCGGCCAGTTCTGGCAGTCCAGCTATGGCCAGGAGGTGAACTATCAGTTGCAGGAGGCGGTGCAGGATCTGGTTGCCCAGCTGAACTGTGCCCCGGTTACCGCCCGGGTGATAAGTCAGAACGAGCGGGGCCCCCACATCAATCTCGGCCGACGCAACGGCGTCAGGCTGGGGGATCAGTACCGCATCCAGCACAGCGCCGACTTCATCGATCCTTACGGCAAATCCCGCATGATGCGCAACCCGGCCGACGGCCTGTTCGAAGTGGTACAGGTGTTCGAGGATGGCGCCATCATCAGCAGCCAGAACAAATATTCACCGTTTAACATCCAGATCGGGGATCTGGCAGTATTGGAATAAGAATCAAGGGTTTAAAAGGGAGCGGCTTCTTGTATAATGCCCGCCACAAAGCTCCCGTAGCTCAGTAGGATAGAGCGGTCCCCTCCTAAGGGACAGGCCACTGGTTCGACTCCAGTCGGGAGCACCATATAAAACAAGGGGTTGGCATCGTAATGGTGCCAACCCCTTGGTCTTTTTTGGCCTGGGGTACCACACGGGGTACCACAGCGCGCATTCCATAGCTAAAAACCAGAGAGACAAATAAGTCTCATTTGAATTAATTTCAGATATATATTATCTCCATGAACCTACCTAAGGGACTGCTCTGTGCAGTCCCTTTTTCATTGGAGATTTCTCATGGCTCACCTGATCGACACCATGGCCTACAACGGTCAAACGCCCTGGCATGGCCTTGGCAATGTTTTGCCCCCGCAACAATCCCTCGATATCTGGCTACAGGCAGCCGGGATGGATTGGACCATCGAGCAGAGCGACGTGATGTTTAACGTCGCCTCCGATGCGCTGCATATTCGCCCCTACAGCGACAGCAAGGTACTTTATCGCTCCGATACCCTCGCCCCCCTGTCGGTGGTCTCAAGCCGTTACAACGTGGTACAGCCTCACGAGGTGCTGCACTTCTACCAAGACCTGGTGGAAGCTGGTGGCTTTGAGCTAGAGACCGCAGGCTCGCTTAAAGGCGGCCGCAAGCTGTGGGCACTGGCCAAGACCGGCCAGGATCTAAAACTCAAAGGCAATGACTTGGTAAAGTCCTATCTGCTGTTGGCGACCAGCTGCGACGGCACACTCTGCACCACGGCGCAGTTCACTTCGCTGCGAGTGGTCTGCAATAACACCCTGCAGATGGCACTGCGCGGTTCGACCGGTGCCATCAAGGTACCCCACTCTACTCAGTTCGATGCGGCAGCCGTCAAAGAGTCGCTCGGGCTGGGGCTCTTCCATTGGGATGAGTTCAAAGTACAGAGCAAGGCACTGGCACAGCGGCCCGTGGCCCCCGAAGAGGCGCTACGCTTTTTCAGCGACTTGCTGGCGCAACCGCTGGATGAGGAGAACATCATCCTCACCAAGCCGGTACAACGCCTGCATGAGCTCTATCAGGGTGCGGGTATGGGTTCAGAGCTTGCCAGTTCCCGCAATACCGCCTGGGGGCTGGTCAATGCGGTCACCGAATACGTGGATCACCACCGCCGTGCCCGCAGCCAAGATCACCGGCTTGACTCCGCCTGGTTTGGTCAGGGCGCCCAACTCAAATCCCAAGCCCTGAATCAGGCCCTCACCCTACTGCAGTAATTCCTCTTCCCCATTTAAACCGCATAACGACCTCACCCGGACTGGCGCAAGCCAATCCGGACGTAGCTATTTATGCCGTCAACAAGGAATAGTCATGAAAGCAAAAGCCAAATACGGCCAAGCCCTGCGGCTGGCCTCTACTACCCAATTAACCCGCGAGCAATGGCTTACTCTCCGCAAACTCGGCATTGGCTCCTCCGATGCCGCCGTGGCAGTGGGGCTATCCCCCTACAAATGCCCGCTCAGCCTGTGGCTGGAGAAGACCGGTCGCAAGGAACCGGAGGATATCTCCCACAAGGAAGCGGTTCTGTGGGGCATTGAGCTGGAACCTGTGTTGGCGCAGGTCTATGCCAAACGCACCGGCTACAAGGTGCGCCGGGTCAATGCGGTACTGCAACACTCCGAGCAACCCTTCATGCTCGCCAACCTCGACCGGGAGGTAGTCGGCCATCCCGATGGGCCGGGCATTCTGGAGATCAAGACCGCCAGCTATCACAGCGCCCTCCAGTGGGAGGAAGGAGTGCCGGTGGCTTACCAGTGTCAGGTACTGCATCAACTGGCTGTTACCGGCCATGCCTGGGCTGAAGTGGCAGTGCTGATCGGCGGCCAGGATTTTCGGATTTACCGCATCGAGCGCGATGAGGAGAAGATCCAGGATCTCACCGAGCGGGAAGCACAGTTCTGGCAGATGGTGCAACAAGACCAGCAGCCCGAGCCTGACGGCTCCTCCGATGCCGCCAATGCCCTGAGCTGGCTGTTTCCGCGTGACGATGGCCAGACGGTGGATCTCTCCGATTCCCCCGAGTTCAACCAGCTGTTTGGCGAGCTACTGCGCTTGCGCCAGCAAAAGGAAGCGGTCGAGCTGCAGGAGTCGCAGCTCAAGCAGCGGCTGCAAGCCACCTTGGGTGAAGCGACAGCCGGGTTGTTTGCCGATGGCAAGATCACCTGGAAACGCAGTAAAGACCGGCTGGCACCGGATCTGGATAAGCTCGGACAGGATCATCCCGACCTGCTCACCCGTTACGTCAAACCGGTGCCCGGCGTGCGCCGTTTCACCATTCAACCCTTGAGGCAAACACCATGATCAAAGGACTGGCGATCACCCCGCCCGTGATCGGGCGGATCTGCATCGGCAAGCTGGTGCAAAAACAGGATAAGTGGGTACCGGAGAAGGACGACAGCTTCACCCTCACCACCCAGGTACAACAAAAGGGGGGATGGTTGCTCCATCCTCTGCATCAACACTACTCATCGCAGAAAAGTGGCCAAGGGCAGGAGCAGACCAAGATCCGCGCCATTCCGGTGCGGGTGCTGTTCAACGATAGCGACCTGAATCTGCGGGCGGAATACAGCGCGTTTGACCGGCAAACCGGCAGGCCGCTGTGTGTCGGGAATGGGGAGGTGGCAAGACGCGTGGGGGCGCAAGGCATGGAGGAGGTCAGCTGCCCTGGACCAGAGCGCTGCGCTTACGGTGGACAACAGGGCTGCAAGCTGTACGGACGGCTGAACCTGTTTGTGGAGGGGCAAGGGGATGAGCTGGGCAGTTTTATCTTCCGCACCACCGGCTACAACTCGGTGCGCACCCTGGCGGCACGGCTCAAGTACCTGGAGGCTGTGAGCGGTGGCCATACCCGCTATCTGCCACTCACCCTACGGCTGCGAGCCAAGAGCACCACCCAGTCCTACCGCACACCGGTCTACTACGTGGATTTGACCTTGCGGGAAGAGACCAACCTGACCGAGGCAGTCAGGCTGGCACAGGAGGCGGCCCAGCGTGACCAAGAGGCAGGCTTGGCCATTGAGCAGATGGAGCAGGCTGCTCGTGAGTTGCTGCGTAACGGCCAGTTTGAAGATATCGATGAAGAGGTGCCGATGTTACTGGAGGAGTTCTATCCCGAGCCAGAAATGATAGCGTCATCTTCCACCTCACAGCCTTTGGCAACCGCAACAGCACCAAAACGCCTCCGCCCTCGTTCCTCACCCCTGACCAGTAAACTGGGTAAAAACGCGGCCCCTTCACCGCCTACGCCTGAGCCACAATGCCAATAACTTACGTTGGCATCTTGTTACATCCAATCAAATCAATCAGTAGCACAATATTCTGCTACCCATCACGACGGGATGTTTATCACAAAGCGTCCCGTTATTTCTCCCCATCGCTGGTTTGGGGTCAATAGATCAAGCCCTAGTGACACTCACGAAATCGGCACTCATTTCATCTATTTCCCTCCATTTTCAGGTCAAGAAGGTCTCTTCGAGACTTTTGACCATGGGGGTCAGTGTACCTTGCCCTATTGACCGGGAGGAGACCATGGCACTGGTAGGTTACGCACGTGTTAGTACGGGAGGTCAAAGCCTTGAAGTCCAGCTTCGAGCGCTGGCCGAATGCAATAAAGTTTTCCAAGAGAAGGTTAGCGGTGCCTGTGATGATAGGCCACAACTCGCTCTCCTCTTGGATTATGTGAAGGAGGGGGATGTGGTGATGGTTACCAAGCTGGACCGTCTGGCTCGTAATACTCGTCACCTATTGGAGACATCAGAATTTCTACAACACAAGCAAGTTGCATTGCGGATATTGAATCTGGGGATCGATACCTCAACGCCTACCGGCAAGTTAATGCTCACCATGATCGGTGCTATCGCAACCTTTGAACGAGAGTTGATGTTGGAGCGGCAAGCTGAAGGAATTGAGTTAGCCAAGCGCCGAGGTGTTTATAAGGGTCGTAAGCCTACCGCAATGGCAAAAGGTAATGAAGTTCTTGCACTGGTTGCCAAAGGATTACCCAGATCTGAAATTGCCAAGCGCACGGGGATCAGTATTTCCAGTGTGCAACGCATTCTCAGATCTCAGAGCAACTGAAAAGTAGTGTGGTTTACCGTTCCTGGTGATAGCCATACACCTCTATTTAATAATAGTTATTCGGTGAGATAAAAAATGAAAAAGCTGACATTCTGCTTACTACTAACTCTTATGTCTGGAAGTCTATCACTACGGGCAGCAGAGCCGTTTACAGGCTTTCTGCCGGCACTAGTGCAGGACAAAACAGGGAAACCATTTTGGTGTAACGCCCATTTGAAGTTAAACAGAAAATGTATCGCAACTGAAATCAGTAATCTTTCAATGGTCATTGTTCGCAGTCAGCCATTCGGTGAGTGTGAAGCAGGCATGTGGGGCTGGATCGCCACTGCGGGATCCCCACAGAAAATTGCCATTGGCTACACAATTACGCCTGATGAAAAATTCAATATTTCAATGAAAGACATGTGTCGACCAGGAACCATTGTCAAATTTCAACCAAACAAAAAATATAAGAGTGAGGATGACTTGGTTGGTTTTTACAATGGAAAAGAAATATTCAGATATCTCGGACGTAAATAACTAAATAGATTAAGAAAAAGTGATTATTACGAGGGTTTCCATGAAAGACATAAATCGATATTTATTGGCCTCCACACTGATATTCTCGGCCATAGCTTGCAGTGCCCAAGAACAACGTTATCTTGCTATCCAACACACCGACACTGTATACGCCAACCAAGGCGTCTGTGCGTACCACTTTTCCCTCGATAGTGGTGGAGCAGATGAATTTGGTCACTTGTATATCACGCTGCAGTTTAATGACAAGAAGGGCAAAGCGCTGGCCGAATCAACGCTGGAAGTTGAACCGTTCGGCGGGAGCTCCGCTACACGCTATGGCGGTGGCTTTACGGAAGTTGACTGCGGACAGGTAGAGCAGGCCAAGTCCATCGCCATCATTCAGGCAACCGAGGTGCTCGCTCACAACGAAGTCACCCGGCTACCAGTTTCCACCTTCACCCCCGAGTTTCATCAACCACTGAAGATAACCGTTGGCGGCAATTAGCCCGCTCAGGAAAACAAAGCCAAAGGGCGTCACCATTACGGTGACGCCCTTTTTCATTTCCAACTCTTGATGAGGATCATCACTCCATGACACGACATTTCATTATCGGCGATCACTTGGTATCACCACAGTCTGAAGGCCACCATCATGGCATCTTTGTTGGCCATGACCAGGTCATTCACTGTCTACCATCCGCTTCAGGAAAGCATTCAGGCCAACTGGCGCTGACCTCGTTGGCTCAATTCAGTCAACACTGCGCTATTGAGGTCAAACCCCATGCTCAACGCCTGTTCAGTCGAGAGGAAAGCCTGACACGGGCTTACGCCCGACTCAGTGAAGGTGAACAGGGCCAGCCGTTTGCCAACAGTGAGCTGTTTGTCACTTGGTGTATTGAAGGGATTCAGCATTCCTCCAAGCTGCTGCAGACCGCTGTAGCAACGGTGGTGGCTGCCGAAGTCGCTCGTCACACGTTAGGCAAGGCGGCCACCAGTGCAACGGCAGGACTTGCTGCCAGCACACTGGCCACAACGGCTGGCGGTAGTGGCACTGCTGCAACGGTAGTGTCGGTGACCGGTATTGCCACAGCCCCATTGTTAGCCCCCCTTGCCGTGGGCGCCGTCGCAGCCTATGGCGTCAGCAAGCTGTGGGATTGGTTAAACGACTGACCCATCACTTCAAAGCAAAAGCAGGGGCCCTCCTGCTTGAACTCAATGAGGAAACACCATGACCATTCCCTTTTTCCGGGACGGCTTTGCCCTGCCCGTTGATCAAGCATTGCTGGTTCTGCTCAACCAGGAAATCGCTAAAACCGAGCTCAATCTTGAGCGCTTAACCCAACTGACCTTCAACTTTCGTAACCCCGGCTACAGCACCGAACATGGCGGCGTGCACCCAGTCGAGATCCGCATGATCCGTGGGCTCGATGGCTGGCTGTTCGATTACGTCACCGACTTCAGTTATCAAGGGCTGGGGCAGGATGCCGAGCTCTGCAAAGAGCTCGATTTCAACTTCCTCGATGGGGAACACACCATGTTGGGCTGGGGACCGTTGCGACTGGCCGAAGCACGGGAGTTGTTCGATATCTGGCAGAGCAATTTCATTGCCTACTGCCGGTTGGAATGCTTCAGCGTCACGGTCGCAGGAGATTAGGAGGACACGATGCCCCATGAATTAGCGCTCTCCCACACCTCACGCCAGTGGCTGGGACTGGTTGCGGCCAACGCCAAACTGCAGCCCACTCGCCAGGGCGAGCGCTGGTTGCTGCACCACCGTGGAGATTGACCCCATCCCCGACAAGGAGACCGAAGATGATTAACGCCGTGATCGCCATCGAGCTAGAGGCTTACCTTGAGCATAATGGTCAGATTGAAGTGGTGCATGACCGAGGCACACTGGTAGATGATTATGCACTCTACCTGCGCTATGAAAATGAACGTGGTGACACGTTGGCACAATGGTTGTGTGATCACCCGGATCGTTGCTGGCTAAAACAGGTCGGAAATTTGCTAGCCACCAGTTACCACATTCCGTTGCACGACTTCACCCCGTAAACACAGGCGGCCTGAACACCGTCAGCCAGTACCGCGTCCCCCCATTCACCTAACACCTAGCCTACCCTGCCGCGTCCAACGCGGTGGGGCGGGCGATGGAGTATGGAACACCATCATGTTGTATCACAAACTGGTCGCCGGGGAGCACCTCGGCACCTATCAGCTTACCAACCTCGTAACTAAGAGGCCCATTTGAATGCCGTTAATCAAGCTGAACTCTTTTTTTTTGCCTGAAAACGTCAAAAGGCATCCTTAGAACTCAAAATTCTACGACACCTTCCTGTGGGATAGGTCCAGCTCACTTTAAAGTAAGAACAATGCCTGTTAGCATATAGCTTCAATGATCAATTATAACTCTGGCGTGACTGTAACGCCGCCTTAACCCCTCCCTCTGCGGCTCCTGCCGCTTGACTCTGGTTGTCACAACCGGAGCACCTTTTTACACCCATTAGATCCCAATACAACAATCTGATCCTGCCCTAACTCTATCTGACCCCAAGTCGATGGATGCGCTGCGCTATGGATCCTAAACAAGCGAGAAAATCCCCCCATGCTGGAACGTGCAAGACAAGAGTGGTTCTCCAACATACGTGGTGACCTGTTAGCCGGAATCGTGGTCGCCCTGGCACTGATCCCAGAAGCTATCGCCTTCTCTATCATCGCTGGAGTAGACCCCAAGGTCGGCCTCTATGCCTCCTTCTGTATCGCAGTGGTCATCGCTTTTGTCGGCGGTCGTCCAGGCATGATCTCGGCAGCCACAGGCGCAATGGCGCTCCTGATGGTGACCCTGGTCAAAGAGCATGGTCTGCAATATCTGCTGGCAGCAACCCTGCTCACTGGGGTACTCCAGATCGCAGCGGGTTACTTGAAACTGGGTAGCCTGATGCGGTTTGTCTCCCGCTCCGTGGTCACCGGCTTCGTCAATGCGTTGGCGATCCTCATATTTATGGCCCAGCTACCGGAGCTTACAAATGTCACCTGGCAGGTATACGCCATGACGGCGGCGGGCCTTGGCATCATCTATTTGTTCCCGCTTATTCCGGTGGTTGGCAAGCTAGTGCCTTCTCCGCTGCTCTGCATCGTCATCCTGACGGCAGTCGCCATCACAATGGGGATCGATATCCGCACTGTAGGCGATATGGGCGAACTGCCCGATACCCTGCCCATCTTCCTGTGGCCCGAAGTGCCACTCAATCTGGAGACGCTGGCGATTATTTTCCCCTACTCTGCGGGCCTGGCTGTGGTCGGTCTGCTCGAATCCATGATGACGGCAGCCATTGTCGATGACCTGACCGATACCCAGAGCGACCGCAATCGCGAATGCAAGGGCCAAGGGATTGCCAACATCGGTGCGGGCCTGATGGGCGGCATGGCGGGTTGCGCCATGATTGGCCAATCCATCATCAACATCAAATCCGGTGGCCGTGGTCGCCTTTCTACCCTTGTCGCAGGGACACTGCTCATTCTGATGGTGGTCTTCATGGATGAGTGGATCCGCCAAATCCCCATGGCGGCACTGGTTGCTGTGATGATCATGGTCTCTATCGGCACGTTCTCTTGGGATTCACTGCGCAATCTGAAAAAGCACCCGCTCTCCACCAATATCGTGATGATCGCGACAGTTGCTGTGGTCGTCGCTACCCATAACCTGGCGCTTGGGGTATTTGTCGGGGTACTGCTCGCCTCCCTCTTCTTTGCCAACAAGGTTGCCCGCTTCATGCTGGTCAAGAGTGACAGTGGGCGCAGTCGCGAGGTGCGAACTTATCAGGTGCAGGGCCAGGTGTTCTTCGCCAGTGCCGA
This sequence comes from Aeromonas sp. TS_SC_11, assembly GCF_057318915.1. Taxonomy (NCBI): domain Bacteria; kingdom Pseudomonadati; phylum Pseudomonadota; class Gammaproteobacteria; order Aeromonadales; family Aeromonadaceae; genus Aeromonas; species Aeromonas sp. TS_SC_11. The sequence goes on along the minus strand of NZ_CM170470.1, from coordinate 2,201,460 downwards.
GCAGTTCTTTGCCGGATTTGACTTCAAGGAGGTGGTAGAGAAGGTGGTGATCGATCTCACCCATGCCCACTTCTGGGACATCACCGCTGTCACTGCGCTGGACAAGGTGGTCATCAAGTTCCGCCGTGAAGGCACCGAGGTTGAGCTGATCGGTCTGAACGAAGCAAGCGCGACCATCGTTGACCGCTTTGGTGTACACGACAAGCCGGAAGAAGTTGAAAAGCTGCTGGCTGGACACTGATCACAAGAAGGAATTCATCATGACAAACATTTTTGCCTGTATCGATGGCTCCCCAGCCATGACAGCAGTGTGTGATGCGGCGGCATGGGCCTCTGCCAATACTGGGTTACCCGTCACCTTACTGCACGTATTGGAAAGAAACGAGTTTGAAGGACACAGCGATCTCTCCGGCAACATTGGTCTTGGCAGTCGCGAGCTTCTTCTCCAGGAGCTCGCCGAGCTGGATCATCAACGCAGCCGCCTCGCCCATGAGCAGGGACGGATGCTGCTCAACAGCGGTAAGGATTATCTTGCTGGCTTGGGGATGCCAGAGGTCGATACCCTGCAACGCCACGGCCAGTTGGTAGAGACGACCCAGGAGCTCTCATCCGGTATGCGGATGTTGATCATGGGCAAGCAGGGCACGACCCATGCCCACGATCTGATTGGCAGCAATATCGAGAACGTCATCCGTACCCTGGCTAATCCCATCATGGTGGTGCAGCAGGGCTTTCAGGCGCCAAGCCGCTTCCTGTTTGCCTATGACGCCAGCCCGACCGCCAAGAAGGTACTGGAGTTGATAGCAAGTAGTCCGCTGCTCAAGGGGCTGGAATGTGACTTGGTGATGGTTGGCGAACCGAGTGACGAGCACGAACGCCAGCTGGCACAAGCCAAGCAGGTGTTGAAAAGTGCGGGTATCAGGGTTGAAGCAATGCTGCTGCAAGGAGAGGTGGTGCCAGTGGTTTGCCAGCATGCGAGCGAGGTGGGGAGCGATCTTATCGTGATGGGGGCTTACGGTCACTCTCGGATCAGGCAGTTCATTGTGGGAAGCACGACAACGGGGATACTGAAAACGACCAAAGCCTCTCTGTTGTTGCTGAGGTAATTAAGTAGCAGGGGCGGGATAACCTGCCCCTGCGTGTATCAGAACCAGCTTTGCACCGCCTCTCTGGCAGGGATCCCACCGGCATGTACTACCTTGTCATCGATGACGACTGCTGGCGTAGACATCACCTTGTACTTCATTATCTCGGGCAATGACTCCACCTTCTCAAGCTGAATTGACACACCAAGCTCATCCACCACCTGCTGGATAAGTTGAACAGTGTTCTTGCAGTTGGCACAGCCGATGCCGAGCACTTTTACATTTTTCATCTCATATTCCTCATCAAGAAATTAACGGCGATACGAAGTTAAACACCCACCCAACCAACGTGAAGGAAACCAGTAGCACCAGCAGCAAGGTGCCCAGTAACTGCCACTTCATCACTTGTTTGAGCAGAATAAATTCAGGAAAACTGGCCGCCACTGTGCTCATACAAAAAGCCAGTGTCGTACCAATGGGCAAGCCGTTTACGATCAAACTTTCCATTACCGGGATCACACCGGTCGCATTCGAATAGAGGGGAATACCGATCAGTACGGCAGCCGGAACTGACCACCATTGACCGGCACCAAGGTGTGAGGCAATCCAGCCATCAGGCACAAAACCATGAAGCGCGGCACCAAGCCCCACACCGACAATGACCCAGAGCCATACCCGTTTGAAGATGGTGAGGGTTTCATCTTTAGCAAAGGCATGGCGCTTGGCCAGCGAGAGGCTCGGGGCATCGGCATGCGGCTGGATGATATCGCCTTGCTGATGCTGCCCCTGCTTGAGGGCCTCAGCGGCAAAATCGGCCAGCCAACGCTCGGCCTTTATCTTGTCCAAAAACGCCCCACCCAGCATGCCAACCGCCATGCCAACCACCACGTAAATCAGGGTGAACTTCCAGCCCAGCAGACTGACCAGCAACAAGACGGCCACTTCGTTGATGAGCGGTGAGGTGATGAGAAAGGCCATGGTAATCCCTAGCGGGATACCGGCTGAGGTGAAGCCGAGGAACACAGGGATACTCGAACAGGAGCAGAAGGGGGTGATGGCACCAAAGCCGGAGCCGAGAAGATAGCCCAACCCTCTGTGCTTGCCCGCCAGATAGTCCCTCACCCGTTCAACATTCAGGGAGGCTCGCAGCATGGCCACGATGTAGATCATGACCAGCAGCAGAGCAAAGATCTTGCTCACATCCTCCACGAAGAAATGCAGCGCATCCCCCAGCTTGGTTTGCGGGCTTAGGCCCAATTGCTCGTAGACCAGCCAGCTGGCTAGGTCGGTGAAAATCTGAAACATAATGGCTCCATCAACATCGGTGTTATCCAGAAGACGTGGCATGTCAGCAAAAGATGCTCATTTTTTTGCTAACGCCGCGATCTCATGGTTCGCCCCCAGCCCGCCCCTCCATCAATCAATCACTGAATACCAGTGAGTCAAGGACGCCTTGCCCGCTATGAACGCCCCCTTCTGTCGATTCGGCTGATTTGCTACGAAGCAGGTATCCAGCAAAGCTCGGCTCGGCGCCACCAGGATTGCCATCTATCTGAATGGTGAACATGCCTAGTTCACTGATCAAGTCCGTCACCCGATGCAGCTCTCCTTTGCGTACTATCCAGGCAGGTATCGGTCTGGGAACAGGATGTAATCGGCCCATCAGTGACCAAGCCTGATATTGCCGGGGCTCCAGTGTTTCTAATTTTGCCAGGATGTCTGCCCCAAACAGACAATGCCCACCCCCTTCACCCTGATTTTTAAGCACCCAACTATCGGCGGGCGCAGCTTCTATAAAGTGTGCGCTGTCAGGGGTAACAGGGTGCATCTCCCCCAGAACACCTTTCACTGTGTCAGCCTCTTGCAGGGTCAAGCCAAATGCAGCGAATCCCTCTTCTCCCAAACGCGACAGCAGCATTTGTACTCGTTTGCTGGTCGCCAATTGCTGGGCAACCGTGGCATTGACGGCGACTCTGTGTTGCTCAATCAACACACGGGTCGCCATCAGCGACTGGCAACATCTCTGCTCTTTGAGATCAGCAGCCTCATAATCCGAATATTGGTATCCGGCCCGCAGATAGACGGTATCGAGGGAGCCGACACCATCGAGGAGCAGCCTGTTGTTAGCGCCCGTGCTCAGTTGATTATGAAGTTCACGAAAGGTTCTGCGCTGCGTCTCAATCCCTTTGCGCTGGAGTGCCAGCTCAAGCAGGTGTTGATCAAACACATTGTTTTCATGCTCCTGCACAATCATCAGAAACCTTGCCGGGCCGGGGTCGCCAAACTCACGCTTGATCTTGAAGGTGGCCTCGGCAATACCTGCTGACAATCCTTCAATGGCATGATTACTGACAAGTTCACCCATTGCCTGATGCGGCTCTTGCATGTACGCAGCAGGCCATTGCCGTTGCAGATAGTGGTGCAGTTCATGTATTCGCTGACCAAATGGCCCCATACCAGCGGCGATGCCATTGAACTCGACCAGCTTGTGGCCATCTCGTTTGTCGTTCATAAAGTCGCTGCGCATGATGAGCAATGGCAGCCGGGGTGGCTTGGTGGCTGATGAGTGTATCTGTTGATGCATGCTGAGCAGGGCTGAAAAGAAGGGATCGCCCGCCGTAATGGGATGAATGGCATCATATAAAAAGCCATGATCCTCTGAGACGGCATAAATCAGTTTGCTTAAGGTCTGTGCCGCACTTTTCAAATGCAGGTAGTCCCGTTGGCTGATTGGTGTCGGCGCCAGGGTAAATGGGGTATGCACGGCAGAATACAGCGACTCTTTAAAGGCGACACCGTGGGTTAAGGCCCACTCGACTGCATCATCTTTGGCTTTCTGGATGTCAAAAGAACTCATCATACGATCCTGATTATTGACTCACGAACCTCAAGGCCTGGTTGCCCAGCCCTCATATCGCACAGCGATCTTCATATCCTCATCAGACGAGCGCAGCACGTCACGAGGAAGACGCGCAAGCAGCGAAAAGGATGCACTTCAATTTTCTGAACCACGTCAACCTGACCCAGGCATTGTCATATTCTCGTCATACTCCCCAGCAATGATTAATAAGAATTAATCAACCGGTATGGATAGATGAACATGAAGAAAATCGTCGCTTCCGCCGCCCTGCTGGGCTTTAGTCTGCTTAGCACCGCCGCCTTTGCGAGCGAATTCAACCTGCCCGGTTTTGTGACCGAAGTGGAAGATGGGCGGCTATGGGTCTTTAAAGAAGGTTCGCCAGAGCTGGAAGAGTTCAAGCAACATGGCGAACCGGCAAAACAGTTCAGCAATATCGGGGCAGGCCCCAATGGCATGACCATTAAAGCAGCCAACCAAGAAACCTTGGATGAGTACCTGGCCGAAGCCAAGAAAAAATAAAGAAAAGGCCAAGGTGAACACCTTGGCCTTTTTGCTGAACATGGGTCATGGCTTACTTCGCAGCCGGAGTGAAGCAACACACCCGACCCGTCTCATCCAGCCTGACCTGACAGTCCAGAGAAAGCTGCTGACGCAAGCGTTGCCTGGCTCGCAATAAACGCGACTTGGTGGCGGTGAGGGTCAAGCCGTATTGGGCGGCATAATCCGCCTGCTTCATCCCCTCCAAATCGCAGTGTCCGAGAATATCCCGGTCAGCCTGGGCCAGCTTCTCCAGCACTCTGGGCAAACAGCCAGCAAGCGAATCCACTGCATCAAGCTCACTCTGCTGCATGACCAGCTCGTCATGTAGTTGAAACATCGGGCGTTGTCGCCGGCTTCTATCAATCACCAGATGTCTGGCGACTTCAAACAGCCAAGCCCTGGCATTCTCAATGGCGCAGAACTTGCCCTGCTGGCGGATTGCTCGCAAGAAGGTCTCTTGTAGCAGATCATCTGCATCCATCGGGCTGCCAGATTGCTTGAGCAGCCACCCATAGATCTCATGTTCGTGCTGCTGCCATGCCGTCATCAGGCAAGGTGGTGCGCCGGTTGGTTGGGTCACTTGATGCGTTTTCCTTGCGCATCCACTACCTGCTCCCCATCCTCCTTGGTGAAGGCCCCTTGCTGTGGGTTCAGCAGGATATCCAACACCACCTCTGACGGACGGCACAGCTTGATGCCAAGCGGGGTCACCACTATGGGACGGTTGATCAGGATGGGATGAGCCAGCATGGCATTGATCAGCTGGTCGTCGCTGAATCTCTCTTCGGCCAGTCCAAGCGCCTCAAAAGGCGGCACGTTTTTGCGCAACAGGTCGCGCACCGATATCCCCATGGCGGCAATAAGCGCGACCAGGATCTCGCGGCTCGGCGGCGTCTCCAGATAGTGGATGACGGTCGGCTCAACCCCTGAGTTGCGGATAAGTGCCAGCGTATTGCGAGAGGTGCCACAGGCCGGGTTGTGGTAAATGGTGATCTTGGGGTCACTCATGCTTGCGCCTCCGCTTTGCCATAGTTGCGCTTCATGCGCAGGGCCACGTTGACCAGGGCGATCAGCACGGGCACTTCAACCAGCGGGCCTATCACACCGGCGAAGGCCTGATCCGAGTTCAGGCCGAATACCGCGATGGAGACCGCGATGGCCAGCTCGAAGTTGTTGCCGGTCGCAGTAAAGGCGATGGAGGCGTTCTTGTCATAGGGAATACCCAGCTTCTTGCCCACCAGGAAGCTGGTAAAGAACATCAGCACGAAATAGACCACCAGCGGGATAGCAACGCGAACCACATCCATGGGCAGCTCGACTATCATCTCCCCCTTGAGGCTGAACATCAGCACGATTGTGGCCAGCAAGGCGATCAGGGTAATGGGGGAGATGGCCGGGATGAAGCGCTCGGTGTACCACTTTTCTCCTTTAGCCTTGACCAGATAGTGACGGCTCAAAAAGCCTGCTAGGAAGGGGATGCCGAGATAGATCAGCACGCTTTCGGCGATATCCAGCATGGTGATATCCACTGCGAAACCCTGCAAACCGAACAGCGGCGGCAGCACGGTAATGAACAGCCAGGCCATGAAGCTATAGGTGAGGATCTGGAAACCGCTGTTGAGCGCCACCAGACCCGCGCCGTATTCCTTGTTGCCGCCACCGAGGTCGTTCCATACCAACACCATGGCGATACAACGAGCCAGGCCAATCAAGATAAGACCAACCATGTAGTCGGGGTAATCATGCAAGAATGTCAGGGCGATGACGAACATCAGGATGGGGCCAACCAACCAGTTCATTACCAATGAGAGGGTAATCGCCTGACGGTCGCGTGTCATGGCGCCCATGGTGCCGTAGTTCACCTTGGCGAGCGGCGGATACATCATCAGGATGAGGCCTATGGCAAGCGGGATATTGGTGGTGCCGACCGACATCGCCTCGTTCCACTGAGCCACCTGGGGGAACAGGTAACCAATTCCCACCCCGATGGCCATGGCGACGAAGATCCAGAGGGTGAGATTGCGGTCGAGAAAACTCATTTTTTTGCTGACGGGCAGATCGCAGCAGGCTGTTGTACTCATCACGAGACTCCATGAGGGTTGGATGAAGTGGAAGGCTGATGGCGTGGCAAACCAATGGAGATAAACGCCGCCAGCAGGATAAAGAGGGTGGAGATCCAGAGGCAGGCCTTGAGACCATAGAGCTGGAACACCAGCCCGGAGAGCAGGGTGCCTAGCAGGCGCCCCAGGGCATTGGCCATGTAGTAGAAACCCACATCCAGCGATACCCCATCTGCACCGGCATAGCTGACGATGAGGTAGCTGTGCAGGGAGGAGTTGATGGCAAACAGAGCGCCAAACACCATCAAGCCGCCCACCAGGCTGATGGCCGGATGCACCTCATAGTGGAGCGCCAGGGCAATCAGGGCCGGGGTCAGTGCCAACACTAGCGCCCAACGCATCGCAGCCTTGCCATCGGGTACACGTCCCTCTCGCTTGCCGGTAAAGCGGGGCGCCTGGGTCTGAACCACGCCATAAGCAATGATCCAGAGCGCCAGGAATCCCCCCACATACCAGTGATCCCAGCCAAAGCTGGAGGCGAGGTAGACCGGCAACGCCACCACAAACCAGACATCACGGGCACCAAACAGGAACAGACGGGCCGCCGACAGGTAATTGATGGCGCGGCTCTTGGAGAAGATTTCGCTGAACTTGGGCTTGTTCTTGGCTTTGCCGAGATCCCGTTTCAGGGTCAGCATGCTGACGCACCACACCAGCGCCAACGCCAGGGCCATAACCAGCACGGCCCCCTGAAACCCGAGCAGGGTCAACAGGGCGCCACCGAGGAAAAAGCCCATCCCTTTCAGGGCATTCTTCGAGCCGGTGAGGAGTGCCACCCACTTGTAGAGCTGACCCTGCGCCTCTCCCGGCACCAACAACTTGATGGAGCTTTTGGCGCTCATCTTGTTGAGGTCTTTGGCTATCCCCGAAAGCGCCTGCGCCCCCATCACCCAGGGCACCGTCAGCCAGAGCGGTGGCACCAGCAACATGCCCAGTGCCAGCACCTGGAGGGCCAGCCCTATGTTCATGGTGCGGTTGAGCCCGAGGCGAGCGCCGAGCCAGCCCCCCACCAGATTGGTCACCACCCCGAAGATCTCGTAAAAGAGAAACAGGGAGGCGATGGCCAGCGGGCTGTAACCGAGCCCATGGAAGTAGAGCACCACCAACATGCGCAGAGCGCCATCGGTCAGGGTGAAGGCCCAGTAGTTGCCGGTCACCAGCAGATACTGGCGGATCTCGGGGGAGAGTCGGGTCAGTTCCATGGTCAGGTTATCCTTGCACCTTGTCCATTTGACCGACCATGCGCATCAGCTCGGCGGTGCGGTTGGCATAGCCCCACTCGTTGTCATACCAAGCGTAAATCTTCACCTGGGTGTCGTTGACCACCATGGTGGAGAGTGCATCTATGGTGCAGGAGCGCGGATCCGTCTTGTAATCCACTGACACCAGCGGGCGCTCTTCATAGCCCATGATCCCCTTGAGCTCACTCATGGCGGCGGCCTTGAGCAAGCCATTGACCTCGGCTTCTGTTGTGGGACGGTTCACCTCGAACACGCAGTCGGTGAGGGAGGCGTTGGCCAGCGGCACCCGCACCGCATGACCGTTCAGCTTACCCTTGAGCTCGGGGAAGATGTGGGTGATGGCGGTGGCAGAACCCGTGGTGGTGGGGATCAGGCTCAGGCCGCAGGCGCGGGCACGGCGCAGGTCGGCATGGGGTGCATCCATGATAGTCTGGGTGTTGGTGATGTCATGAATGGTGGTCATGGAGCCGTGCTTGATGCCCAGTTGTTCGTGGATCACCTTCACCACTGGCGCCAGGCAGTTGGTGGTACAGGAGGCAGCCGTCACTATGGGATGCTGCGCCTTGTCGTAGAGGTGGTGGTTGACCCCCATGACGACGTTCAGGACACCTTCTTCCTTGACCGGAGCTGTCACCACAACACGCTTCACCCCTTGCTCCAGATAAGCATTGAGCAGGGCCTTGGTTTTCATCTTGCCGGAAGCCTCGATCACCACATCACAGTCAGACCAGTCAGTCTGACCGATCTCTTTGTTGCGAGTGCAGAGGATATGATGGTTACCGATCACCATCTCGTCCCCATCGCTGCTGGCTTCATGATGCCAGCGGCCATGGACGGAATCGAAGGTGATGAGGTGTGCCAGCGAGGCGGCATCGCCAGCCGGGTCATTAATGCGCACAAACTCCACATCCGCCCAGTCGAAGGCGGCGCGAAATGAGAGACGGCCCATGCGGCCAAAACCGTTGATACCAACTTTGATAGTCATGCTGTTTTCCTTAACCGGCGAATGAGTAGTGGGTATTGAGGTAGTCAACGTGGGGCGCTAGGGTCAGCGCCTTGGGGCGCAGCCCTTGCACAAGCGACTTGACCTGTGTGGGGGCGTAGCCCGCCTCCAGCAGCAAGATGGCTGCCATCAGTCCGGTACGACCCGAGCCGCCACGGCAATGAATGGCCAGGGTCTGACCCGCCGCCAGACGCGCCAGCAGATCCGCCTTGTGGTTGGCAAAGGCAGCGGCAAACGGTGCTTCGGGGGCACAATCGTCCTCTACCGGCAGCTGGAACCAGGCCAGCCCCAGTGCATTGCACTCGACGGGCAAGGCATCGGCCTTGAACTCGCTAAGCTCGGCATCGGGCATCATGGTGACTACCGCATCAGCCCCAGCGGCTTGCAGGGTCTTGAGGGCCGCTTGCAAAGAAGCCTCCTTGGTGCCGGGACAGGGGGTGAAGATAAGGCGGGCGCCATTATCCAGATTCAGGATGTCAAACGGGTGCATGATAAACAGCGGCTCCATGTCTCATTGAGAACGTTAGGTGGGTGAAGATAGGTTGATGGTACGCATCGCTTGTTGCAGCGAGATGCGATCCAGTTTGTTCAGTGGCAGGCTCAGAAAGATCCGCAGCCGGTTGCCGATTTCGTGATAAACCTTGTTGAACGCCGCCCATTGCGCCGCATCACTCTCTGTCACGGCAGCCGGGTCACTAAAGCCCCAATGGCCGGTGATGGGCTGCCCCGGCCATGCCGGGCACTGCTCTCCTGCCGCCTGGTCACATACCGTCAGGATAAAATCCATCTTGGGGGCATCTGGGCGGGCAAATTCTTCCCAGCCCTTACTGCGCAGGGTGCTGGTGTCCAGATTGTGTTGCGCCAGCAATTCAAGGGTCAGCGGGTGTATCTCCCCTTTCGGGGAGACGCCAGCACTAAACGCCTTGAAGTTGTCCTGACCGAGCCGGTTGAGCAGCGCCTCAGCCATGATGCTGCGGGCCGAATTGCCGGTGCAAAGGAAGAGCACATTGAACGGACGTTGCATCTCACATCTCCTTGTGGATGGGGTGACATAAATCTTGCAGCGCTTTCACTCCCACCGGTTCGACAGCTTGCAAGGGCACCACGGCATAACGCTTGGCATGCTCCTGCTTGACCGCTTCGATATGGGGCTGCTGGCGATACGCTCGCTGGGCCAGCAGCGGTGAGGTGACGCTGGCCGGGGCCAACATGTGATTGACTACCCAGGCCCATGGCTCGATACCGGCGCGGCGCAGGTCGGCTTGCAAGTTGGCCGCCTCCTGTACCGGGGTGGGCTCGGGCAGGGTGACGATCATCACCTTGGTCTGTTTCGGGTCTTGCAACTGCATCATGGGGGTGGTGAAGTGCATCCCTTTGCCACCCATCTGACGGGCGATCTCTCGGTGATAGGCACCAGTCGCATCGAGCAGCAGCAGGGTATGACCGGTGGGGGCGGTATCCATCACCACGAAGCGCTTGCCCGCCTCGCGGATGATGCGCGAGAAGGCCTGAAACACGGCTATCTCTTCGGTACAGGGGGAGCGTAAATCTTCCTCCAGCAGGGCGCGGCCCTGGGCATCCAGACTTGCCCCCTTGGTGGCCAGCACCTGGGCACGGTAACGCTCGGTCTCGGCGTGGGGATCGATGCGACTGACCTCCAGGCTGGGCAGTGCCCCAGCCAGGGTCTCTCCCAGATGGGCTGCGGGATCTGAGGTGGTCAGGTGAACCGGCAGGCCCCGGCTGGCGAGCTCTACCGCCACTGCCGCAGCCAAGGTAGTTTTACCCACACCGCCCTTGCCCATCAGCATGATGAGCCCGTGGCCATCGCTGGCCAATTCATCGACCAGCTGCTTCAATCCGGGGTGTTGCTCAGTGGCAGTGCATGGAGCTTCACTGCTCCCATTAACCGGCTCTGCACTGAGTAGCTGGCGCAGGCTGTTCACGCCCACCAGATTGGTCGCCAACAGCGGCACTTTGTCTTGTGGCAAACTTGCCAGCAGCGCTGGCATATCAGCCATCGCCTGCTGCTCACGTTGCCATACGGCTGTTGCCAAGGGGTCATCAACCAGCTCGCTTTGCGGGAAGATGCCATTGATAACCAGTTGCTGATTGGCAAGACCGATGGTCGCCAGTTCGTCATGGGTACGCGCCACTTCCCGCAGGGTCGAGGCTTGCGCACGGGCGACCAGGATCAGCCGCGTTTTCCCGGCATCAGAGAGTGCTGCAACGGCCTCAGCATATTGACTGCGCTGCTTTTCCAGTCCAGCCAATGGCCCCAGACAGGAAGCATCGCCTTTGCCCTGCTCCAGAAACTCGCTCCATGCCCCCGGCAATTGCAACAGACGGATGGTGTGACCGGTCGGTGCCGTATCGAACACGATGTGGTCGTATTCCCCCACCAGGCTGCTGTCGGTCAAGAGCGCAGTGAACTCGTCAAAGGCGGCGATCTCTGTGGTGCAGGCACCGGAGAGCTGCTCTTCAATACTGCGTACCACGCTTTCGGGCAGCTTGCCGCGCACTGGGCCAACGATACGTTCGCGATAGGCTTGCGCGGCGGCTTGCGGATCAATCTCCAGTGCTGATAACCCATCGACTTGCGGGATCCTGGTGATCTGGTTCCCTATCTGGGTGTCGAACACCTGGCCTACGTTTGAAGCCGGATCTGTGCTGACCAGCAGTACCCGTTTGCCACTGTCACACAAGGCAACCGCACTGGCACAGGCCAGCGATGTTTTACCCACCCCACCTTTACCGGTGAAGAAGAGAAATGGGGGCGAATCATTGAGAAACGAGTAGTTCAGAAACGGGGACATGAGAGACTCCTATCAGGAAGAACGAGGCCATAAAGCAAACAGAGATCTTTCCAACCACACGATGGTGCTTAGCAGCAACCACTGCTACCGGAGCAGCATCCACTCTTGACGATCCCTTTGATGGCCCCGGCTTTGTTGGACTCAGCTTCTGGCTGTTCAACGTCGGCACCATCGCTTTCTGGTGCTTTCGGCAACGCCAGCCCTGCATAACGGATCAGTTCAGCGCGGCTGGGATAACGACCGGTGAGTACCACCTGGCCATCAACCAGCGTCACCGGTAATCCTTCTTCCCCAGACAGTGCCAGGAAGGAAGCCACTGCCGGGGTTTCAGCGAAGACCAGGGGCTGTTGTGCCAGGTTGAATCGGTATAGAGAGCCACCTTGTTGTTTGAGCCACTCGGCATCACCAGCAAAGATCACCAGATTTTGGTCAACATCTGCGCCACATACACCGCTGGAGCAGCACAGGGCCGGGTCGAATACCTGTATCAGTCTCATGATTTCTTCCTCACTTAATCTCGGTGGCAATCGCATTCAGGGCTGCTTTTAGCCCCTCGCGATCAGTGGAAAAACGGGATACATCCTGCGACAAGAGGGCTTCGATACGCTTTCTCAGCGTCGAGTATGCACAGTGAAAGGCGAGCGCTATCTGCTCCTCGCTGCCGGTCACATGGGCGGGATCATCTACGCCCCAGTGGGCTCGCAATACAGGCCCCAAATAGACAGGACAGGTTTCATTGGCCGCGTTACCACACACGCTGATCACAACATCTGGCGTCACCGGCAGCTCATGCCAGGATTTGCTGTGCAATCCGCTGATGTCGATACCTTCGCGGGTCAATAACGCCAGTGAACGGGGATGCACCTCACCGGTTGGCTGACTACCGGCACTCGTGGCATGCCAACCGGCTGGCGCCAGTTGGTTAAAGGTCGCCTCTGCCAGAATGGAACGGCAAGAGTTGCCTGTGCATAGGAACAAGATATTCATGATGAGCAACTTTCCTTGTTGGTGCAGGTATGAACGGGGGGGAGCACCTCAGGGGTACAATTGGCCGCACTGCGCATATCCGAGCACTGCTCTGGATTGCCATAGCAGCACTCTTCGGTGAGGTAACCGATCAAGTCGAGCATCAGGGGAATATTGGCGCGGTAACGCAAGAAACGGCCCTCTTGCTCCACCGAGACAAGGCCTGCATACAGCATGGCTTTCAGATGGAATGAAAGAGTGTTCGGGGCGACATCCAGTTCACTGGCAAGCTGGCCAGCGACCATACCCTCCAGTCCTGCCTTGACCAGCAGACGCCATACATCGAGGCGGATACCGGATGCGAGAGACTCGAAGACTTTAGTGGCTGTATCTTTATTCATTTGAACCTCTTCATTCATTTCATGAATACAACTATACAAGAATCGTTGAAATGATCAACCCACCCAAACCTTGCTGTTGATTTATTTAGGTACAGTTACTGTTTACACAACACTCTTCACGGAAAAACGCAATGATCTCTTCCAGCACTTCGTATTGAGAGACGCACAGCAGGGTACGGCTCTCCCGGTTCTGCTTGACTAGGCCAACCGAGACCAGCGCGGCAATGTGGTGGCTTAGGGTCGATGCGGGAATGGCGAGCTGTTTTTGCAAGTCTCCAACAGGCAGGCCTTGCTCTCCCGCTTTGACCAAATGCTTGAAAATGAACAAACGAGTCGGGTGACCCAGCTCTTTCAATGCCTTAGCAACCTCTTCCAATTGCATAGTTCACTCCTCTCGATGACGCATATTTCGATAATACCAGAAATATCTTGACCACCTCAATAATTCCATTATTTTAGAAATATAGTAAACCAAAGAGGACATGAAGATGAATGACTGGTTAACCATGCTGACAGATGCATCTCAGATGTTTTTGTTCCTGGCTTTCGAGCTTTCTGTGCTGTTTCTGGTGATCAGTGCTGGGGTCAGCTTGATCCGCCAGAAGATCCCCGATGCCAAAATCCAAGCCATGCTGGGAGCACGAAAAGGCAGAGGCTATTTGATTTCTGCCGTACTGGGAGCATTGACCCCATTTTGCAGTTGCTCAACCATCCCCATGCTGCGCGGACTCTTGTCTGCCAAAGCTGGTTTTGGGCCAACCCTGACTTTCCTGTTTGTCTCGCCGCTGCTCAACCCGATCATCGTCGGCCTGATGTGGGCCACCTTCGGCTGGAAGGTGACGATGTTGTATGCCGTGATTGCAGCGGGAGTTTCTGTACTGGCGAGTATGTTGCTGGACATGCTGGGGTTTGAGCGTCATGTCATTGACCCCAAAGAGGCTAAGCAAAGCAGCTGTGGCACCGGTTGTGGCACCACTACACAAGAACCTGCAAGTGTGAGTGCAACAGCCTGCTGCTCAAGCAATGCTATCAAGTCCGTCAAACCGCTAAAGGCCCAGGCATCTTGCTGTACTGCGCAACCCGATGAGGCCGCGCCAACTGTCTCTTGCTGCGCAGATGGCACTGCGGCACTGACCCAGGCCCCAGTCATTCCCACTGCCTTCGCCAAAGCGCGTATCGATGCTTGGCAACAATTCAAAGAAGTGCTGCCTTACTTGTTGCTGGGGGTGCTGATAGGGTCATTTATCTATGGTTTCATCCCCGCCGAGTGGATAGCGGCCCACGCCGGGGCAGACAACCCGCTGGCGATCCCATTCAGCGCAGTTGTGGGTATTCCACTCTATATCCGGGCAGAAGCCGTTATCCCTCTGGCATCGGTATTGCTGGGCAAAGGAATGGGCATGGGGGCGGTGATGGCACTGATTATCGGTAGTGCGGGGGCCAGCCTGACCGAGGTGATCCTGCTCAAGTCGATGTTCAGAACACCTATGATTGTGGCGTTCCTGACCGTCATACTGGGGATGGCCGTCATGATGGGTTATCTGACCCAACTGCTGTTTGCATAAATGACAAAGGGCCTTCTGAAACAGAAGGCCCTTTTATACAGAAAATGTTCACCAATGCTCAATGATTACTTGCCCCGAAACATCGGTATCCCTCTCTGCGTCGTTTTGCCTCATTTTTAGCAAGATAGGCTGCCCGCTCAAGCATCTTCTTGAGTGATTCGGTATCGTTCCGCTCAATCAGATACTCAGCATTTTTTGGGAAATGCACCAATCCCATTTTTTTTACAATCTTGCAGAGTGGTATCTTCCCAAGTCGTGAGTGCCGATGTTGGCGGTTATAAAAAAACTCGATGTATTCCTGGATCGCTGCCTTGGCCTCTGCTCTCGTCTTGAATCGATAGTGGTGAGCCAATTCATTTTTAAGAGACCCCCAGAAGCTATCTATCGGGGCATTGTCAAAGCAGTTCCCCTTACGTTACATGGAGGTCTGCATGCTGAAGAGCCCGGTAAGCCTTAGCGCAATACTGACGGCTGATGAGTCCGGCGGGCGACCTCTTCTGCTGCACGGCGCGAAACAGAGCCTGGCTGACCAACCCGGTGGTCATTCTCTCTCCCATCTCATAGCCCACTATTTCACAAGTAAACATATCCTTGAGGCCAGCTAGATAGAGCCAGCCCTCGTCTTCTCCTTCCAACTCAGTGACAGAACGTCCTCCTGGAACCGTTTTTCCTGTCTTCCTTTGGCCGCCACAACCCAGTTAGCCAATGTGCCTTTGGCAATGCTGAGTCTTCTGGCTGCTTCCGCTTGGCTGAGCCCTTGCTCCAACACCAGTCGAACTGCATCTGCACGAAACTCTAGTGAATAATGTTCTCTCGATTTCATTCAATACCCCCGATTGTCTCATCGTAACAACCGGGACTGACTGTGAAAATCAGGGTACCTCACAGCAAAGCACGCTACATTTCGGATACAGCCCAACGCATTAAGCTTTTTTCAAAGTCAGTCAGTTGAAGGTGCTCTATTCTGGGTGCCAAGGCCCGAAGTTTCGCCAGTAGGTCGTTCAGATGTTCCGATGGCAAAATGAGGTTCTTGACCTGGGTCGAGATCTGAGTGGGAATTCCGTATTCGTCCAACGCTGTGAGTAGCGGGTCGAGGAACATATTTTCAAGCTGCTCAGCAAAGAAGCTGAAGTCACCCGGCTCTATCCCTCTTTGCGCCAACACGTCGGCCTGGATTTTGTTGACGGCCATGATGTCCCGAGGCAATCGGAAGCAAACCATATTCCTGATGAATTTCAGGCGTAGGTTGATCGCTTCGCTGGGTGTGTAGTCCTGTCGTCGATTATCTACCGCGTCTCGTAAGTACGCTGGCAGGTTTTTCTGAGTTCGGAGCTCATTGATGTGCCAAGCCAATTGCGAGCTGGACGATATCCCGTAATCCATCAGGTTACCGCCCTCCAGGCTGTAGACCAGCTCACATAGATAATTGACTTGGTTCGGCTCAGGGATACCTTTCCAACCCAGCAGTTTTCGGCTGTTCGGTAGATCTCGAATTATCGTTTCCGCCACCTCGACTTGCCGCTCAATCGGAATGTGCCGGTTCTCGATCAGGGTCGTCGGTGACAACACCGGGTTGGCATAAGCATCCTGCAGCCTGCCACGCGAGATATCGGTCAGGTACTCGGGTTCCAACTGCATTAGCAGCCCCATAGGGGAGCTTTCATCCTGATGACCGATGGGGTACTCGACTATCAGCCCTTCCTCAGGAGGGGGAGCCTCGAGCATAAATACCTTGCCAATGAAGTACTTGTTCATACGGCCTGCACGACCAGAAATGTTCTTGTACGTGAAGTAGTCGAACGTCGAGGTGTTCAGGCGACGGTCGTAAATGATCACGTTCTCTGCCGAGGTGTTAACGCCCTCGATCATCGTAGACGTACAGATGATCCGCTTGATGGTGCCTTCGTTGAAAAGTTTGACGATGTACTGCTGGAGTGCGCGCGGCACCCCACCATGGTGAATCCCGATGCCCAGAGATATGGCCTTGGCAACGTTCCATTCAGGATGGTAGTGCTTGGAAATCCATGCGGCGATTTCCTGCGTCTCCGGCACTGGGGTCAGCTCAGCTTTCTTAATCAAATACTCGGCAACCCTGTTCGCACTGGGTGGAGCCTGACAGTAGATCAGAGTGGGTGAGTCCAGGGTTTTAACCAGCTCCAGCAACTTTTCCTCTCGTTCTTCGGAGCGCATCCCCAGATTGAAATTCTGGATGTCGACCGCGACAGTGCTGTAGTCGGACGGGATGAAGTGATACTCGTAACCATCCAAACCAGAGATCTTCTGGATGTGCGGCCCGAGCATGTAGAACTGAGCACCGGTCTTGGCGAGCTTATGGAAGGCGAGGCTCAGATCAACAGCACGGGTGTTTTCGTCTGTACCGTTCGCCAAGTCGATTTTGTAGAACTCATCCAGGACGAAGAACTCCACATCCGCAAGGTCAGGACGCTGGATGACGCGCTCCTGGGTGAGGAGATAGACGTTGGTTGTGTCGGGCACTGCTTCCTGACTGGGGTGCGTGATCAGATTGAAACCCTTGAAACGCTTGACCAAGCGGCGACGAGTTTCGTCGATCAGTGCAATGGTCGGAACGATCACGACTACTTTCTTGAATCGTCGCTGTGCCAGTACCGCGTCAATTACGAGGCTTTTTCCAACGCTTGTGGATGCACTGAGTACCACGTTGCGACCTTGCATGATCAAGCTGAAAACGTGGGCCTGCAGATGGTGAAACACCATGCCCTGTTCAACACCTTCAACCCTGTGCACCTCATAAGCCAGACGGTCAGAAAGCGCCATGTTGCTGAGGTGAGGCGTAATGTAGGGGAATAGTCCGACGGCACGTACCATGTTGAGCAGCAGCGACTGTTCGACTGCGTCGAAAAGGTTGAATTTGTCGAGTGCTCGTATCACTAGGTCGCGACCTTCCCATTCAGAGTTGCTTCTGTTGACTATAGTGTTGATAGCCAGCAGTACATCGATCGTTGATGCACCTTCATCACCGAGTTTCGCTAGCTTGTTCTTGATCGTTTCGTAGTTCATGACCGCATCATTCCTTGAGACCTCCGAGGCAGGATGGTCCACCACTCGGGATACCTTCCCCTTCTTGTACGTTCTGCTGCGTAAACCGAAGAGCAGGAATCAGCTCATACCTGTAGCTCTTCCAGCTTTTCGCAGCGAGCGTTGAAAGCCTTGGTCAGCAGTTCAATGCTTTCCATTGGCACCAGAAAGACCATCACCTTCACCTGCTTGATGTTCTCCGGCAGTTGTGTAGTGAAGGTGCTGAAGTGGGTCTCGATCTCAGTCTTGAGGCTGTTGATGTAGTCAGCGAGCCATCCTGACGAAAGCGCTTTGCTGTCGTAGGTCAACAGGATCGGGAAGCAGAGGACATTCAGCATGTCATCGACGGGTGAATTGCGGTGCAAGGCCTGGTTGAAGGCATCTGCTTTTGGCTGATGGTGCAATGGTTCGCGCAGAGAGATGATAATTTCGCGTTCTGCCGACAGCACTGTTTCTGAGATCGTCTCGTCAAGGACTTCGCAGATCTGCTCCAGCGTTGCATCCATGGCGTTTGCTTCAATCAGGCGAGCAAGACCTAGCCATAACTGATCGTCCTGGCCAGGTATCTGAACGATATGGGCGTTACCAAACTCCGAAAGCTTGCCGGCGGATTTGTAGAAGACTTTGCACGCCACGGGTTCGCTGTTTTGGCGGCTGCGCAAGATAGCGTGGAGAATCAGTTCCGCGATGAGCCTGTCGCGCGGTAGGTCACTGTCGCTGAAAGTACTAATTGACCGGGCGAGAATCGCTTCGGCGTTGTGCGCAAGGATATTGACGATCTCGCTGGCCTTGAGGGAAAACTCGGGCAGCCATTCGATGAGGTGCTTTGCGAAGGTCTCGTGCCGCCATTTTTTTAGCGAATACTTCACGTCAAAGCCAGAAAATGAATGCAGCAGACCCTCTTCGGTGCTCGCGTGAAACTCGACCAAGAACGGATCCGGGCGCTTTTTGTAGGGTTTGGAGGTGGCTATTGATTTGTCATCAGCCTCGTCCAATAGCTTTTTCAAGCGTGCTAGTGCTGGCTCACGAAGAATGATTTTTGATGCAGCCGCTGTCTTCACATTGGCTGTGGCAGCCTTGTCGGCCATCTCCAGGAATTCGTCGTAAATCGCCTGAAGTTGGGTGTAGTTGGGTCGATTTCCGAGCCCTTCTGCAAGCTGGGACAGAACCTTGATATTGACCGCTTCCAACGCCTCGACATCGCCGTAGACCTGCCAGACACAGTTGTCAGCCCAGTAGGCGAAATTCCGTTTCTGCGGTGAGGCAAACTTCTTGAATTTTTTGACCAGTGCCGTGCCTCGGTCTGTAGTGGAGTCAGGCAACACCCGCTTCTCCAGCTCAACCTTGAAGCCCTCAAGAATGGTTGCAACGTCGCGCTTGGTCACTATTCGGAAGCGGGCAAGTCCTGGGCGCACGTCGCATTTCAGAGATTTATGCAGCAGGGAAGAGTCGGCCTTGGTGCCGTCCAGGGCGATCACCTCTTTCCAGTTCCATTTATGGTTAGCTTCGGTCGTCTTGACCTGGATGTACTCGCTTACGAGCTGTCCGTCGCACTGGAATACGGTCACGATGTCGTCCGCTGTCTCACATTCCACTTGGGAGTAGGTGCTATCGCGGAGCATTTTGAAAATGAAGGTGACGGCTACATGGTCTTGATACTTGAAGCCTTGCCTTGCCGCGGGCCCACCTGCATTGGATAGGCTAGTAATACTCATAATGGCATCCTTGCATCGAGAAAATATTTGCAGACATCTGGCATCCGCTTAACTAATCGAGCTGTTCCATCCTGTAGCTAACTGATTGACATATTTTGACAAGACTATTGCTTAGAAATCAACAAAACCCTGTCGGGTCTCACATACGCTGTATTCAGCCCAGTTCGAGATCGCTTCATCGGCGACAAAGGCATTGGGCACTTTCTGGATCTCACGAGGTAACCCCAACACGGGCTTGCCGTCAATCACTGCAGTTACCTGCTCAACACTCAGGGTGTTTTGCTCGATAGCCAGAGATGCATGTATCGTGCTGATCCGGTTCTCCCGACGCAACATGGGTACTTGAGAGCGCTGAGTCGACCGTCACTGTCCCACCAACTTGGTAATTTCCGCCACCCGGCTCAACATTGCGTGGGTCAGGGTACATGGTGGGGAATAGGCTGCCATGGATACTCCGAGTAATACGACCAATTAGGGGCTAGCTTAACAGATCCGGGAGCAGAAACTCCCGGATCAGATGCCATCTAAAGCCGCAGTAAAAGTCTTTTATCAACCCCAATAAGCCTTCAAAGGTTACTCCCCCCAAAACACTGATATCCCTGCCCACGGCGCTTGGATTCCCTTTTGGCAAGGTAGGCTGCATGGAGCAGCACTTTTGTTATAGCCACAGGATCATTTGAGAAAACTTCGTGCTGTCCCTTTTCTGAAAGTTGAACCAATCCTCGTCTCCTGCAAAAATCAATTGATACATCCGCTTCAAAGACGGCTCGATGCCAAGCTACTCTAAGCTTGTTTGCCAGATTCATATTCTCAGACTTAAAGTTCCCCAGAGAGTAATAGGCATCCCCATTTAAGAAAAACATCAAGTGATAGTGAGGAACGATAGCCTCAGCTGTTTGCTCCCTCGCCCAAATATATCTGATTGCTGTTTTGCGAACTCTTTTTCCATTTGTAGCTTGGGACAGCTGATCCAGAACAAACAGTTTTTTAAGTTCCGCAAAAAATGCTTTCAGCACATCACCATGATAACGTGAACTACCTTCTGATAGCATCCTGGTAAACAAATTATCAGGAAAGCGAAGGTCAACTCTAAAAGCAAAGACCCTAGAGTATTGAGTAAAAGCATCATTCATCACAGCAACAATTTTACTGAGGTTATCCTTATCGAAAGTATAACCATTTTTCTGGTAGTGGCGTTCAGCCGCCACTCGATATTCATTAAGAGTGTCAAACATATTAAACTCCATAGATAGAAGAAGGACCACATTCTACGAATGTATGCCTGCGTTAGAATTAAGGTAGCAGTTTGCAAGTGTGCACTAGCACACTTTCATTGAAGGTTTGAAACAGTGCTATCAACTTAGCGATATGATGGGTTATTTATTTCGGTATGCTGATGGTTATGACATCCACATGTTTGTACTGTCGTTCTGCATACTTGAGTATGCAGTTTTACTATTTGTTGATTTGAACCTCTTATTTATATATTACTATTGCCGGCACCAAAGTATTGAATGTAAAACCAACCTAATAACTCTAGTCCCTGATAGGACAAGTCTTGTAGACTCAGCAACTAGCCAATTAACATCGATAACTCGTCAGAAATTATCCCTAGCGAAGATTTCTTTTCTCTTCAATCCACAACTCTATTTCAGAGCTAACCCAAGCAACAGATCTTGGGCCGATCTTGACTGATGCTGGAAATTTCCCGTCATTCATCTGACGATAAACTGATGCCTTAGAGAGTGATGTCATTGCGATGACATCCTTCAATTTAAGTAACTTCATGATGAGCTCCTTTTGTCGTCCATAGAAGTAGTCCATCACGTAAAAAACCTACATCATAAAAACGAAAAAAATTAGTATTACATTTTTGTTGTGAGCACGCTAAATATCGTAACCTGTAGCATACGTATCTCTATGAAACTGATGTTGACACATGGAGAAGTCATGAACATGCGATTGGTGAACTTATATCTATATACGTGTTCAAAGCATGCTCATGAACTTAATACTGTTTACTTTTATAGATAGCTGCACACTGAATGTTGAAGTGGACATGGATCTTCAATGTTGACCCCCCCTCCTCACCTCATCCAGCTGCTGGTCCCGTTAAAGCCGTAATCCTAAAAAGCCACTCCACTGCTGACACTCTTTCATAGGCTCATCACTCACTGGATCGATAGGCAGCACTGGCTGGTCATTTCAACGACATGCTGGCTCTACCTTAAGGATCTGCATGCTAGTACGCAGCACACGAAGAAATCATGATACTTACATGTTAAAAAACACACTAAAATCAATTGATAACCAATCTAAAATCAGTTAAAAACACATCATAAATGCACATAAAACAATCAACAGATTACTAAGTAACTAACGAGGTTTCCACTATGTCAAAGAGTATCAATCGACCGCTACTCAACCTGAGCAAACGGGAATTAAATCTAGTTTGCAACATCCACCATGTTGACAAAAATAAATTCAAACCACTGGAATTACATGTGGATGAATTATTGTCGGCGATATCTGAAAATCGTCAAAACTTACATAGCAGAGTGAACCTAGACAGAATTCATAACGAGTTAGGATCAAAGAACATTATTATTCCACGTGAGTCTCCAGAGTATTTCAAGGTAATGGCAAATGCAGAGTGCTTAGATCGTTCACACTTCGAATGGATTAACACC
Organism: Aeromonas sp. TS_SC_11; assembly: GCF_057318915.1. Lineage (NCBI taxonomy): Bacteria > Pseudomonadati > Pseudomonadota > Gammaproteobacteria > Aeromonadales > Aeromonadaceae > Aeromonas > Aeromonas sp. TS_SC_11. The sequence continues at coordinate 2,179,404 of NZ_CM170470.1, read as the reverse complement.
AATAATAATAGACTATGCAATTTCTTATGGGCATATGTGAATAGTGCTAAAACCAGAACATATGATAAAATAATCCATAATAATCTATCCCTCGGGGATAATAAACCACTATCCAGAAATGTACATGAACTTTACCTACCAGAAAATTCAATCATTGTGGAAAACGACTTAGATGAATTTGATGGAAACAATATTTTTTACACTTTTGGAAATGCCTTCAGGTTTAACTCTTCCATACCTAAAAACAACGATGAAATAAAGGATAATGTCATTTCATATTTTGACACGTGGAATGTTTTATTGGATGAAAAAGCAGAAAATATAAAATCCCTTGAAAATAAATGGAGCTTTATAAAAAACAGTGACGACATTGAAACTTGGATAACTCTGCAAGAACTAGAAAAATCTAACTGGGCATGGTCTTATATACACAAAACAAAAGTGCCAAGCTGGTTTATAAATAATGGTGACAAACATGACAAACGTAACGGGATAATTGCCACCTTTGATTTACTTCATGAATACAAATACAAAAGGGCACTATTAAAAAAAAGCATGAAGTCTGCTTGGTCGCAAAAGGCATATCGGGATAAAAACAATGGCAAGAAGGCTGTCAGTATTGTTCTATCTGAGGACATTATAAAAAAGCTAGATTTTATTTGTGAAAACACTGATAGAAGAAAAAATGAGGTAGTCACAAGATTGATTAGAGAAGAATATGAACAAATAAAAAAAGGCGGACACTAGTCCGCTTTTTCATTTTACTTTTTTGATGAATTCAATAACATTACCATGGCTACTGTTTTTTTGCGGCTCATTTGCCACCTCTAGTTCAACCAACTCACCCCAGCGTTGCCATAGCATTTTTTTCTTATCATCATGTCGCGAACGATGATAGGTTCTAACCAATTTATTGAGTGGGAGATGATTCAGACATAATTCAATCACTCTCTCTTCTGCATCTAATCTCTCAGCCCAATTTGTTGCAGCACTACGCCGTAAATCATGTACGGTAAATGGTTCCATGTCAGATAAAGAGCGAGAAATAAATCGCCTTAAAGCTCTGGTTATCGAGTCAACTAAAATTGGTTCAATTACGTCACTTTTAGGTCTATCTGATTCAAAAATGAAGTCCCCGTTTACATGTAGTGCTTGTTCATCAATCAACGCTTTCGCCTGTCGAGATAAGAATACCGAATGTGGCTTCCCATTCTTAGTATCAGGGATCGTCCAGACATCATCTCTAATATGTGAAAAACGCATATTAGCGACCTCGCCTCTACGACATCCGGTCAGTATCAATAGCTTGATCGCATTCGCCGCTGGCAGAGAAATAGTAGCATGGCGAGAAACACCACGCCCTCCAGCCGCCAAGCTACCACCACTTCCAAGATCCTCATCAATCGCCTTCCATAGCCTGCGCAATTCGGGGACTGTCAGCCATCTCTCTCTTGGCGAACCGGCACTGGCACCAAAATCCTTGGGTCTCAACAGTCTCGCAGGGTTGGCCTCGATCAGGCAGTGAACCACCGCATAATCCAACATCTGGTTCAGCGTGCCCAACCCCTTACGCGTTTCGTCTTTTGTTGCACGCCGAGTGATCTCTAACGCTTGCGCCAAGTGGGCACGAGTCAGATCGATTAAACGAATATTGCCCAGAGTTTTCTTGAGATGACGATTCCAACGCTCCTGATGACATTGGAGGGTTTTGGGTTTGACAACCTCAGCAACACGCTGCGCATCAAGCCATCGTCCAAGCAACTCATCCATCGTCAGGGCCGTTTCATTTTTAGCCTTTTCACTAGCAACATGCTTGCGTGGATCAACCCCTTTCTTTACCAGGGCAGCCAGCTCTGCATGCTCAAGCCTGGCTCGCGCCAACGACAACGCTGGGTAATTACCCAGAACAACTGTCGCCTGAGTGCCAGCAATCCGATAACGATAGACAAACCGCTTGCTCTTCCCTGCCCTAACCTCAATAGCTAATCCACCACCATGGGGAGATTTCACCGCATAGCGGGTAATCGAAGCCTCCCCTTGCAAAATCAATGAGGGGATCTCTCGATCCTGAGTTACCGGTTTTCTTGCCATAGCATTCTCTCCCCCCTGTTTGGGGTACCACTTGGGGTACCACAACAAACATGATATAGGGTGAGACTTCATGAAACTAGCTGAAACCCACAACAAGTAAAATTGATATTAAAAACAATCAATTACCATCAATAAATCAACTTTATAAAACCTTCTGAAACACTACCTACCTTGGCTCCTAAGGGACAGGCCACTGGTTCGACTCCAGTCGGGAGCACCATATAAAACAAGGGGTTGGCATCGTCATGGTGCCAACCCCTTGGTCGTTTTTGGCTTGGGTGTTTCTGCACATCCCAAATTCTCGAATGTGTCATCTTTTGTTGCGGTATCTCTGCGTCAGCCTTGAGTACTAGGCAGCGCTTACCTTCCTTAAGCGAATGGAAGCCCTGCATTGACCTTTTCGCCATGGAAAGAGTAAATGAGCAATGGATATCTACCGCTCATGTAGCCGCCACTTTACCTTCGAGATGCTGTTTCACTGTGGTGAAACTTGGCAGCGTATTCAATGCCCCAACTTACCCGAGCACAATGACAGCTGGCTGGCCTACCGTGAACTGGCTACCCATATTCTCGACCCGCTGGTAGAAGCATTTGGCCCCCCATCGCTCACCTATGGGTTTTGCGGGGTGGTGCTGCGTAAAATTATTCTGGCCAACCCCTCCCCCGGCATAGCCCCAACCCTTGATCAGCATGCAGCCTGTGAACTCAACAAGCAGGGGCGACTTGTCTGTCCTCGGCAAGGAGATGCTATTGATTTGATATACCCAAGGAAAAACAGCTATCAGATTGCCCTGTGGCTGGCTCAACTCACCCCGTTTGATCGCCTCTATCTCTATGGACCGGATAAACCACTTCATATCAGCTATGGACCGAAACAGAGTCGCATGATCGTGCAGCTGGCAACTCATCAAGGTCGACGCATCCCCAAGCGTCTTACCCTCGAACAACTCAAAGGTCTGTGTTGATGCTAAGCCCCGAGCGTTTCACGCAACTTGTTGCCGCCCTGCCATACAAAAAAGTGCTGCCCGATGCGGTCTATCTGCACAAAGAGACCCTGGCTACTACCAGCCCGCTACTTTATCGCTTTGTCTGCGCCGTAGCTCAAGCGCTAAAGCTGCCAGAAAATGAGTGGGACCTGCTCAAATTGGCCAAGAAAGATTTCCGGCTGTCACTGCTGAGCTACCCCAGCTTCTTTGATGAGGCTTATCCCAGCCTCAAGCAGAGCGTCACCGTTGATCTGGCCAAACTGAGTCATAAAATCACCCACTACGACAACCAAGACAATCCCCCCATTCTGCATCGCAAAGAGTGCATGCTGACCCCGGATCACCCACAGGCAGAGAGCTGCCGCCAGATCACCGAAGAGGGGGAGCTAGCGGGACTTTACGATCATCCTCGCATGATTGGCTTCAAAGCCTCTTGGGAGCGGCTTATCGCAAGACATGGCTATCAACTGGTTGATGGGCGCCTGTTTCGCGCCTCCGCCCTGCCGCCCGAAGAGGGTGGCCCACAGATTGATCGCCATAAAACGGCGCTGGTTCGCCATGAACTCTCGGCCCCCATGAAGATGCTGGCCCGCCATGGTTATCTCCACGGCGACCATGCGTTGTTTGATTACGGCTGCGGTCGGGGGGATGACCTGCGGGAGCTGGAAGCACACGGTATTGACGCGCTGGGCTGGGACCCGAACTTTCGCCCGGATGGCGAGAAAGTACCCTCCCATCTGGTCAATCTCGGTTTTGTGATTAACGTGATTGAGGATCAATATGAGCGGATGGAGGCGCTGCTCGGAGCCTGGGAGCTGACCCAAACCCTGCTGGTCGTCTCGGCCATGCTGGCCAACGACAGCTTTATTGCCCAGTTCACCCCTTATCAAGATGGCGTCATCACCTCTCGCAACACCTTTCAGCGCTACTACAACCAAAGCGAGCTCAAACACTATATCGATAGGACCCTGGATGAAAATGCCATCGCCGTCGGCCCCGGCATCTTCTACGTGTTCAAAGACAAGCTCGAAGAGCAGCGCTTTTTGGCGCAGCGCCAACGTCGAAGCCACAGCTGGCAGCAGCTGACCTCGCCCACCCCCAACCATCAGGCCACAGCAGCACTGCTGATCTCTCGCCATCAACCACTGTTTGAAGCCTTCTGGCAGCGGGCACTGACCCTTGGACGCATTCCGGCCAATGACGAATTTGAACAAAGCGACGAGTTAAGGGAGATAGCAGGCAGCCATCGCAAAGCTATGACCCTGCTTGGGCAGCATTTTGACCTGGCCCAGCTAAAACAGGCCGAACTGGAGCGGCAGCAAGATTTGCTGGTCTACCTGGCACTCAACCTGTTTGGAAAACGACAAGCCTATACCCAGTACCCCAGCGAGTTGCAGCGGGATATCAAAGCCTTTTTCGGTGGCAACCCACAGGCACAGCAGGCCACCAAAGCGCTGCTCTATCAGATTGCCGACATTTCCCTCATCAACCAGGCCTGCGAGCTGGCCCATCAACAGCTACCCAACAGCCTGCTCTATCCCAGCCATTCACTGCTGCTGCACAAATGCTTTATTGCGCAATTACCGCCGCTGCTGCGTGTCTACCTGGGGGCAGCTTGCCAACTCTATGGTGACTTGACCGATATCGATGTGATCAAACTGCACATTCGCTCCGGCAAGGTGAGCCTGATGGGATATGACGACTTCAGCAAACCCATCCCCTATCTGGTGGAGCGGGTGAAGATCAAAATGGCCGAGCAGGAGGTCGATTTCTTTGACTACATCAATGAGCAGACCCGGCCACCAAACATTTGGATAGGGCCACCTCGCAAGAGGTGGCCCTTTTTATCGAGCTTTCAAGCCTCATAAAAAGCGCAGGGGAATATTCACACTAGTGGCTGTCACGTCCACAAACTGGTCAATACCACGCCACAACCGGGCATGCTCACGGACTGCTTGCTGATAGGCCCAAGTGGCGATTGAGGTAGAACGCTCGGCATCGATGCTCACCAGGGGGGCCAGCTGGTCAGTGAGGTACGCCCCGTGAGTTAGGATATTCTGCTCGTACCAGGCATCCCTATGCTCGGGAGCGGCGAGAAAGTCCCGTTTGCTCCGGTTACAGTTGGCGTGTGCCAGTACGAAGTTGTGGCCCAAATCAATTGGATAACGACGCCATGGGATAAAATGGTCTACCTCACCAGGCCCGTGTATCGCCTTGTTACAGTAAAAACAGGTTCCTCCCTGCAATTCTCTTAATACATGTCCTACCCGCCCAAGCGCCTGACGGCTTGAACCAAAGAGAAAATCCTCCAGTCCCACACTTGGGCCAATCAGTGGCTGATTCCCCTTGATGTCGCAGATAAGCTGCAGCCAATGCTGTCGGGAGAGGGAGACCACCAGATCGTAAAAGCGGTGAAGACAGTAGAGAATTCCGGGGTTAAGGCAGATATGATCCGCGCCCCTTTGATGAGGATAGAGGTGGCACTCCTCTCGCCCACCCAGGATCTGCAGACGCCACAAGGGGCCCTCAATGAGGATGCGCCGAACTCGAGCAAGAAGAAGCCGCCAAGCGTCGTGACAACGCAGTGCTGTCACCGAACGGACACCCTCTTCACGCAGCCTGAACAACTCCGTCAGCATGATGGCCTGACGACCGCTGCTCTGTTTGAGCAAAGTAGCCGTTTCTCCCGTCGCGGAGTAGGGCAGACTGTGCTGCCAATAGAGCTCCACAAACTTGGTCGCCAGTTCGTCCAGCGTAATGGTGCGTGCCAAAGTCAGATCATGGGTCTCGGTACTGCGCTCAATCGCGATATCTGCAATCCCGTGCAGCAAGGCGCACTTGTAAGTGGCAACAAAATCGCCTTCGGTAAAGATACGTTGCAAATAAGCAATAAAGGTGAGTTGCTGCTCAGGGGAGGCGTGCATGCTCGCCCCCAAGGATCAGACTCTGCCAACTCAACCCGGTACGCGCCAAGGCATCCCCCTGTGGTTCTGACACATGGAGCAGTGTCATCGCCTCCCCCAATGCAAGCTGCTCGACTTCATCGGCAGCCACCGGGTACATGGCTCGCTCCCGCATCTCCTGCTCTGATACAACCAGGCGAAGACTCAGTACCAGATAACCATCTGGTGAAAGCAGCTCATGAAGACGTGCCAGAGCCAAGGGACGAAATTCCGGGGGTAGATGTATCCAGACTGCACTGAGCAAAATCAGATCAAAAGTGCCCGTCACGCGAGAGAGAGCAGGCATAGCGTCATTGACCCACGCCACCGCAGCCTCACGGGTATGACATTGCCCCTGTAGAGCGAGTGCCTGACAGGGCTCGACAGCGACCACACAGTGGCCCTGATGGAGCCCCGCTAAAAACGCGGCATCACGACCACTGCCAGCCCCCACATCCAGCAACCTGCGCGGCGCAGCCAGGAGCCAAGGTTCCAGCAGAGTGAGCCAGTCGCCGTGAACAGCGCGAGCAGATACCTGCTGGTAACGGGTCGCCAATTCGGTGGCGTGGCGCTGGTAGTAATCGAGGGACACAATGCGTTCCGATCGGAGAAGGAAGGGAAATAGTCTCACAAGATCAGTGGGTTGACCATGACAAGGACGACACTTTCCAAACATGAACCATTAAGGATGCAGGGACATTTACCAAAACGGGATGCCAGCAAAAAGAACTGCGACCAGAGGGCTCTGAATGATGCCACCGTTCAACATTTCGGGTAATATTCGGCCAACTCACTGATCTTTTGGCACTTATTATCGCCATGAGAGGTCAACGCCAGATGGAGATGGCTATTGATGAACTCGACTGATGTCGTGGCCCTGTTTGGGGATGACAAGATTCTTTCCTTTGACCTTGAACTGACCCGAGATGAAAAGCTCCGTCATCTGGGTGCACTCCTGGCTGATCGTGAGCTCAATCTCAAGGGCCCGCAGGATCTCTCCCTCAAGGAGTTAAATGCGCTGGCACAAGAGGCTGATGTGGTCCTTGGCCACAATATTCTCGATTTTGATCTCCCCTGGTTGGCCAAACAGGCTGTACGCCCCCAGTTGCTTCTCGAAAAACCGGTAATAGATACCCTCTATCTATCTCCCCTTGCCTTTCCCAAAAACCCCTATCACCGCTTGGTCAAGGATTACAAACTGGTTCGGGATACCCTCAATGATCCGGTCGCTGATGCAAGGCTCGCCTTGCAGATTTTCTCGGAACAGTTGATAGCCCTGCAAGCCTTACCCCTACCCCAATTGCAGCTTTATCAACACCTGTTCAGCCAGGGAGTCATGGCGCAATTTAACACTCAGGGTCTGTCACTGGTGTTTGCCAGACTGACAGGTCGTCCTCCAGTAAGGGTCTCCGAGCTACCCACCCTTATCAAGAGCATTGCCCATGAGAAGGGTTGCCCCAATCAGCTCAACCGAGTGATTGGCGATGCCCTGCGTCAACCTATGCTGCTGTTACCGTTGGCTTATGCCTGCGCCTGGTTGCCCGTTTCCGGCGGCAACTCTGTGCTGCCGCCCTGGATTTGGCGCCGCTTTCCCCAGACCGCAGAGATCATTCACACTGTCCGCGAGCGCCACTGTGGTCATGCCGACTGCAGTTATTGTCAGGAGAACCACGACGCACGCCGCCATCTGCAACGTATCTTTGAGCTCGACAACTTCCGTAATTTGCCTGATGGGACACCATTGCAGAAGACCTTGATCGAGGAAGCCATGGCTGGCGTCGCACTGCTCGGAATCCTCCCCACCAGCGGCGGCAAGTCGCTCTGCTACCAACTCCCGGCACTGGTTCGCAACCAGCGCAGTGGCGCGCTCACGGTCGTGATCTCCCCCCTGCAGGCACTGATGAAGGATCAGGTGGACAACCTTAAATACAAGGCCGGTATCGAAGGGGTTGCCGCCATCTCGGGGCTGCTGACGCTACCAGAGCGAGGCGCGATTCTTGAGCAGATCCGCATGGGGGATATCGCCCTGCTCTATATCTCCCCCGAGCAGCTTCGTAACCGCACTGTCAAACAAGCAATACGACAACGTCAGATCGGTGGCTGGGTATTTGACGAAGCGCACTGCCTGTCGAAATGGGGACATGATTTTCGCCCTGACTATCTCTACTGCGCCAAGGCCATCGCCACCATTGCCAGCGAGCAGCAGGTCCCCATGCCTCCTGTCTTCTGCTATACCGCCACTGCCAAGCCGGATGTGATTGAGGATATCTGCGCACAGTTTCTCGACAAGCAGCCCCGACCGCTTCGCAGACTGGAAGGGGGGGTTGAACGTACCAACCTCGAATATGCCGTCGTTGAGTGCCCAGGACTCAATAAACAGGGCCATATCCTTAACCTGCTCGAGCAGTTCTTTGGTGGGGAGAAGCCCGGCTCCTGCGTTATCTACTGCGCAACCAAGCGTAGCGTGGACGAGTTGGCTGATTTCCTCGGCCAGCAACAATCCCTCACCGTCGCGCGCTTTTACGCCCGAATGGACAGTGCCCAAAAGAAAGCAACCCTCGAACAATTTATCAGTGGCGAGATCCGGGTCATCTGCGCGACCAATGCCTTTGGGATGGGCATCGACAAGGATGATGTGCGTCTGGTCATCCATGCCGATATCCCCGGCTCGCTCGAGAACTATTTGCAAGAGGCGGGGCGAGCGGGCCGCGATACAGAGCAAGCCCACTGCGTGCTGCTTTTTGATGCACAAGACATCGAGAAACAGTTCCAGCTCGAAGCCATGAGTGAGGTCAGCCTGCGCGATATCAAACAGATCCTGCGCGGAATAAGACTCCGGGCCAGCAAAGGAGGAAAGCAGGAGAACAACCCGCCACTGGTCGCAACCAGCGCAGAGCTCATCAACCAGCCAGAGGTGGAAACCAGCTTCGCTGCCGATGACAACAATGCGGATACCAAGGTCAAGACAGCTATCGCCTGGCTCGAGCGAGCTGGCTATCTGGAGCGCAGCGATAACATCACTCAGGTATTTCAGGGACGCCCCCTGTTTGCTTCCACCGAGGAGGCGATGAAAAGGGTAGACAGTCTGAAACTGGCTCCCAAGGCCAACGCCATCTGGCAAGCTGTTATCCAGGCGCTGATGAGTGCTGCCGATGATGATGGTCTCAGTGCCGATACCATTGCCGAAGAGGCAGGCCAATACATGGCGGACCAAGGAAGTGGTGTTCAGGCCAGCGAAGTGATGCGGGTACTCACCCAAATGGCGGATGTAGGTCTGCTCTCTCAGGGGATCTTACTGACTACCTGGCTTCGCCCCAAAGGAAGAGACAACGCCCGGGTGCTCTGCGGGCAAGTGCACAGTATTGAAAAGGCGATGCTGGACACCTTGCGTGAACAAGAACCCGAACCTGATACAGGGCAAGGTCTGATCTTTAACATTCGACTGGTCAATCAGGCCATCAAAGATCTGGGGCATGAACGGAGTAACCCTGGCTTGCTGCGCAATTTGCTGACCAGTTGGTCCCAGGATGGTCGCTCGGGGGGCGAGAAAGGCTCCATTGATGTCAAATATCTCTCTCGGGATCTCTACCAACTCACCTTCAACCGTACCTGGTCCCAGATTGAGCAGACGATTGATCAACGCCATCGCGTCACAGGTGCCACCCTCGATTTTCTCTACACCCTGTTGGCAAGCAGCGAAGAGAGTGTCCAGCGCCAGGTAATGCTGTCGTTTGCCCTGGAACAACTGGTCAAATACCTGCGAGAAGACATGGATGTGGCCCAGCTCATGAACAAGCGTGAGGCAAACAGCCAGCAGGAGTGGTTGCTCAAAGGGGCCGAGCGGGCACTGCTCTACCTGCATGAGCAACACGCCATCGTGCTGCAAAATGGTCTCGCCGTGTTCCGAAGCGCCATGACCCTCACTCTGACAGCGGAGCGGCAGCAGCAATACAACAAAGCAGACTATCAGCCGCTTGAACATCACTATCGCCAGAAGGTGATTCAGATCCATGTGATGAATGAATACGCCCGCATCAGCCTGGAGCACTTCAAACAAGCCAAAAAGCTGGTGACAGACTACTTCTCCATGGAAGCTGACAAGTTCCTCGGTCACTACTTCAAAGGGCGCAACAAGATCCTGGAGCTGGCGACCAGCGAACACTCCTGGAAGCGCATTGTTGAAGATCTTCACAACCGGCCACAGGAGCAGATAGTCCAGGCACCACCCGAGCAAAACTTGCTGGTACTGGCAGGCCCGGGCTCAGGCAAGAGCAAAGTGATTATCCACCGCTGCGCCTACCTGATGCGGGTCAAGCAAGTCGCCCCATCCAAGATCATGTTGCTCTGTTACAACCATAATGCGGCGATGTCCCTGCGCCGACGCCTGACCGAGCTACTGGGGCGTGACGGAGCAAGGGTCTCGGTATTCACCTTTCACGGTCTTGCGATGAGCCTGACAGGTAATGCGGTGCAAAACCGGACATCAGACGATATCGACTTTACCACCATCATTGATGACGCTATCAAACTGCTCCGGGGAGAACAGAGCCAGCTTGGTCTCGAATTGGAAGAACAGCGGGAAAAGCTGTTGGGTGGGCTGCAATTCCTGCTTGTCGACGAATATCAGGACATTGACGAACAGCAGTACCAACTTATCGCTGCACTGGTTGGAAAAAGCGAAGAGGATGAAGAAGCCCGCCTGCACCTGATGGCGGTGGGCGATGACGACCAATCCATTTACGCCTTCCGCGAAGCGAACGTCAGCTTTATCCGTCGCTTCGAACAAGACTACAACGCCCAGACGCACTATCTGACCTGGAACTACCGCTCAACAAACCACATCATCGAAACGGCTAACCAGCTGATAGAACACAATCTGGATCGCATGAAGCGTTCGCATCCCATTGTGATCGATGAACGGCGCAAGATGGAGGTACCGGGTGGCGCTTGGGAAGGGCTGGAGACTGCACGCGGCAAAGTCATCGTACAATCCTGTACTGACGCTGCCCAACAGGCCGCTGAAATCGTCAGACACATCGCACTGATTCTTGAAAAAGATCCGACATGCCTGCTGGAATCTATCGCAGTACTGGCTCGCAATGGGCTGGATAAAGAAGAGCTGGCATGGGTACGTTCAGCACTCGCGGATGCCGCTATCCCCTGCCGATTTACCCTGGATCGAGAGCATGGCTTCCCGATACATCGCTGTCGCGAGATCTTGCGTTACCAGAACTGGTTGCATCAACAAGGCCACGCACTCCTGACAGCGCAGCAACTGGCCGCTCCACTCCCTCCCTTTGCTCAGGCAAACCGCTGGGAGGCCTTGCTGTACGATCTGATTGCCCAATGGCAGGAGAGTCAAGGGGAACAAGCGCTGTCAGCACACTATTTCCTGCAGTTCCTTTACGAATATCTGAGCGAGCAGCGTCGGCAGATCCGCTTTGGCAAAGGCGTGCTTCTCAGCACGGTACATGGCGTTAAAGGGGAAGAGTATCGCCATGTATTGATCCTTGATGGCGGTTGGCAACGCAGTGCAGAAAGTGCCTCGAACAACATTGAGGAAGAGCGACGTCTCTTCTATGTCGCGATGACCCGAGCGATCCAACGGTTAGTGGTTATGTCCCGCGCTGACCAGCGGCATCCTCACCTTCCTCTCATTACCGAGCGTTGTCACAACGAGTCGATCCAGGCCACCGCCCCTGTACGGCAACGCCGTTTTGCCATCATGGGTATGCGCCAACTGGATATCGGTTATGCCGGCCGTAGCAACGAAAACCACCCGATACACCAGAACCTGCGGCAATTACACGTCGGGGACGCTGTACGGATCGATCTCGACAAGCTTCAGAAACTTCATATTTTCCATGGTCAAACGTCCGTAGCTCGTCTCTCCCAAAGTGCCCATCAGATCTGGCTGAACCAGTTTGCAACTATCCGGCACGCCAACGTCATCGCCATGATTGAACGGAGCAAAGAGCAGGAAGACGATGCCTATCAGGGGCAAGTTCGAAGTGAACGATGGGAACTGCCCATTATCGAGCTGGAGTTATAACGATCTGGGAGGAGAGTGGTCTATCACTCTCCTCCAAGGCTCGTCACTACAACGGCATCATGCCGCGCCGATTGCGTAAACGTGAGCAATAACAACGCCAATAGCACTCCCTTGCTGCCGGGCTCGACAAACACCGGATTATCCGCATTTCCTTGATCTGACCTTTGGCAGAAAAAAACACTAGGCGCATCATCTCGCTGTGGAGCACAAAGGCCTTATGATCAGGTTGCAATCCCGGGGCACTCGGCTCACGTCGGTATGTCGCGGATCAATATTGAGTAAATTGATGTTGGCCGCTGCATTTTTAATGCACTTACAATACGCGCCCAATTTTCGTTGGATTCCTTTCATGCTCAGCCAATGTAATGGGCTATTCCTGTTTCTCCTGCTACTGCTCTGAGGCATGGCAGCGCAAACCAATACCAGTCTGAATGAGGACGAGTTCGGCAACCATTAGAGCAGGCAAGGGAGGGTCGGTCTGCTAGACTGGCCCTCTTTTTATTCATCTTATTCATCTTGCAAAGGAGTGTTGGATGTCGGGTTCTTCGTGGTGGGACAAGTCCACCGGCCTTGCGCTGTTGACAATACTGCTGTGGGCCTCGCTGGCGGCGCTCACCTCCCGGGTCACCAGCGTGTCGCCACTGGTGCTGGTGGGCCTGGTGCTGTTTTTCTGTGGCGTCGGCGCCCTGCCGTTCTGGCGCCAGTGGCGGGCCCGTCCTGTCAGCTGGCTGGTGACCATCACAGCGCTGCTGCTCTATCACCTGCTGCTGTTCATGAGCTTTCGGCACGCCCCCGTGCTGGAGGCGAACCTCATCAACTACCTCTGGCCCCTCTTCATCATACTGTTCACCCCCTTGCTGCTGCCCGGTCACCCGCTGCACAGCCGTCACTTGCTGGCCGGCGCGCTCGGTCTGGCCGGATCCGTACTGGTGATGGTCAACGGCGAGTTGCAACTGCAGGTCGCCTATCTGCCGGGCTACCTGCTGGCACTGGGTGCCGCCATCATCTGGGGGGCCTATTCGGTGCTCTCCCGCCGTCTGCCACCTGCACCGGCCGTGGTGACGGCGGCGGCCTGTCTGCCCGCCGGACTACTGGCGTTGCTGCTCGCCTGGTGGCTGGAAGGGCCGCTGCCCATTGCGCAGATCCCAGCCGACGACTGGTGGCTCATCGTCGGACTCGCCCTCGGCCCCATGGGTGCAGCCTTCGTTACCTGGTATCTGGCATTGCGGGACGGGGATCCGCGCCGCATCGGGGCGCTTGCCTACCTGACACCGCTGCTGAGCACATTGTTGCTGGTGCTGCTCAACGGAGAGGAGCTGACTTCCCGCCATCTGCTGGCCGGTGCCTTCATCATGGGTGGGGCCCTGCTTGGCATGCTGGGCAAGTCGCCTGCGGCCCGCAAGCAGGAGGAGCCCGCGGCATCATCATTGTCATGACTTCGCAGCCATGAACCAGATGTCATAAAAACGCCATCTTTCCTGCTTAAGCTCACGGCGACTTCCAGTCCCCTGACTCAAGCAGGAATCCTGACGTGAAAATTGCCCACTATGCCTCCCTCTCCTCCCTGGTACTGCTGCTGGTCGCTGGCGTACAGGTCGGCGCCCTGTTTCATGGCTGGCAACAGCTGGATCAGGCCGAGCAAGCCCAGCATCAACATGAACGGCTGCAACAACGGCTGACCGATACCCTGCAAGGCACCTTGCGCGACTACCTGAGCAGCGGCGATCCCCTGCGCCTGGCCGAAGCCCAGACGGTGCGCCAGCTGGCGCTCGGCCAACTAGCACAGCAGGACGAGCAGCTGACAGCCCCGCTGCGCGCCCTGCTCGAGAAGATGGGAGAGCGCATCGATGGCGATTATCTGGCGGCGGGCAAGCTCTCTGGCAACAGCCAGTGGCTGTTGCAAAATGCCGAGAACGAACTGACCACCCAGGCCAGGGCGCTGCTGCGCTACGGCCAGCAGGGAGCCATGGATCCGGATACGGATCAGGCCAGTGCCGAGGCTTACCGCAAAGGGGCGGCCGATCTGCTGGCTGCCCTGCCGGGGCTGGGCCATCTGCGCCAGAACTACATGGAGCAGGCCAGCCCCAAACTGCTGGAGGGGCTGCAATTCGAGCTCGCCGCCTTGCAAAAGCAGGCTGAGCAACTGGCCGCCCTGCCGCCGCTTGGCCTGTTTGAGGCCCCCCTCGCCGACGAGTTCACCCTGGGCGAGCCGGTGCGCAAAGAGCTCGGCGCCCAGCCGCGCAGCGAACTGCTCTCCCTGCTCAAGCGCTATCCGCAAGAGCTGGAAAACAGCCGCAAGGCGCTGCAACAACAACAGGCGGCTCACCAGGCAGTGCAACAGGACATCACTCGCATGCTGCAAGCAAGCGGGGAGATGGGGGAGCAGCTCACCGCAGGGCGGCAGGCCGTCAACCAGGAGCTGGCTCTCATCCTCGGCAGTCTGGCGCTCTGTCTGGTGCTGGTCGCCCTGCTGTTTGCACTGGTGCAGCGTCGCTGGCTGGTCGAACCGCTGCTGCGGCTGCGCGGTGCGTTTCTGCAACTTGACGAGACAGGCCAGGCCGAAACCCTGCCCCCGGGGCGCGAGCGCAACGAACTCAGCGACATAGTCGATAGCTACAACCGGCTCATCGTTCGCTTGCAACTGGATCAGCAGCAGAAAGAGGGTCAACTGTCGGCGGTCTCATTGAGCCTGCAGGGCATGGTCAATCAGGTCGAAGAGATCCACCACAGCACCCGCACCACCGAGCAGGCGGTGGACGAGAGCGACCTGATGATGAGCGAGTTGAACCAGCTGGCTGGCGAGGTCCATCAGGTGGCCGCCGAGATAGCGCAGCATGCCCAGCACAACGAACACTCCATGAGCCAGAGCGAGCTGCTGGTGGGGGGCATGTTGCAAGCCACCGCCCAGACCGGTCTTGCCATCGATGAAAGCGACGTCGCCCTGACCCAGCTCAAGCGTTCGGTGGATGACGTCACCGCCATCGTCGACGTGATAGGCCACATCGCCCAGCAAACCAACCTGCTGGCGCTCAATGCGGCCATCGAAGCGGCCAGGGCGGGCGAGCAGGGGCGCGGGTTTGCGGTGGTGGCCGACGAGGTGCGCCACCTCTCCGCCGATACCCAGCGATCCCTTGGCCAGATCACCGAGATCCTGGTGCGACTCACCCAATCCGGCGATCAACTCGGCACTGTGCTGGCGCGGATCACCACAGAAGCAGCCGCCCAGCGCCAGCAGGCGGAGCAGTTGCGCCAGACCACCCAGGCAGTGAGAGAGATGGCGCGCAGCACAGCCGTCATCGCCCTGCAAGGGGCGGACAACGCCAAGAGCCAGGAGCACAAGCTGGCCAGCTTCGCCGACCTGATCGCTCGCATCAGCCAGCACGCCCGCCAGGGCAGCCGGCTCTCGGTTCAGGTGTCTGAACACATCCATCATCAAGCCAGCCAGATCCCCCGTATTCTCGGCCATCAGGCCTGAATCAGCCGCTGGACTCCCCTCCCAAACGCCCTGCCCCCGCGTCCCGACGCGGGGGCATATCTTTTTTTGTGCCACAAAATTATCTGTTGCATGCAGGTTAACGAAAAAAGTTATACCCCTTGTAAGAGATCCGCCCACATCGGCAAGTCATTTCACTTGAAAACGCTATCAGCGGTGATATGAGTGGGCTGGGAGTGTCCACAACAAGATCCATGATTATTTGCACTCGGTCATATTTTTGAAACTTGGTGGGAACTTTCCATTGATATTTCGCACCGCGAACGTACTCTTGGGATTGTCCGATAGCCAAGAATCGGAACATAAAAAATAAATGATGTGATGAACAGAACTGCACCACCGCAGATGTGCCAAGACGTCGCGGCCGCAGCCGACATAGAAAGAATTTTTTGCCCTACGGGGTCTTGATTGCAATGCCAATACCGAGCGGCGGGCCCTTGCCTGACTGCCGGACAAAAAGCTAAGTCCATAAAATCAGGAGCAATACAAAATGGAAAAAGTGATCTTCAAGCGTGCCGCATTGAGCGCAGCTGTTGTTGCCGCCTTGGTCGCCCCCGGTATGGCATTTGCTGCCGACGAAGCCGGTCCTGCCTATGCTGCCGCCGCCAGCAAATTCTATGAAGAAGGCAAACTCAACGGTGGCCTCTTCTACTTCCAGCGTGATCGTCAGCGTATCGATGGTGACCCGACTGCCGCCAAGAAAGAAGGCAAGTACCAGTCCAACCTGAGCCACGCCACCACTCAAGCCGCTCTCAACTTCAACTCGGGTTATGCCTGGGATATCGTCGGTATCGACGTGGGTGGTTTTGGTGCCTATGACCTGGCCGTGACCGAGAACCATGCGGTCAACCAGGAGAACGAATTCTCCTTCGCCGGCAACAAATGGGGCGAAAACTACAAGGATGGCTCCCCCAAAGGGGGCTTCAGCCTGGCCAATGCCTCCCTGAAACTGAAAGCACTGGACGGCGCCGTCACCGCCAAGGGCGGTCTGACCCAGCTCTACGTACCGGGCGTGATCGGTGTGAACTGGTCCTATCAGCCGGGTACCTACCGTGGCGGCCAGATCGAGGGTAACGTCGGTGGTCTCTACCTGACCTACGCCATCGCCGACGAATACAAGTCCCCCTGGTACAAGGAGACCCAGAAGTTCTCCCGTGCCAAGGCATGGATGGATCCGTTCGCCGATGAAAACGTCATCGACTACATCCAGGGTGTAGCAGCACGTTATACCTTTGAAAACGGCACAGCCGTGACCGGTTCTTACGGCAACTCCGAAAACTACATGGACAGCTACCACTTCAAGCTGGCCCACAAGTTTGACGTGCTGAACGGCCTCTCCACCAGCTACCAGTTCTACGGTTCCGAAACCGACACCTATCAGAAGGGTGGTGCCGACATCGAAACTTATGACGGCATGGCATGGCAGCAAGCCCTGACCGCCGCCTGGGGCATGGGTCCGTACGGCTTCCGTGTGGAAGGTCTGTGGACCAAGGCCGAGGGTAGCGAAGGCAACTACCTGCCCCGTCTGACCCGTGGCTACGGCAACTCCCAGGGCGCGAACGAAATCTGGTGGGACTCCCGCTCCGACTGGAACGCAAACAACGAAAAAGCGCTGTTCTTCGGTGTGACCCGTTCCCTGGATGATCTGGTGGGTGCACCTGGCTGGTCCGTCGGTGTCTCCGGCGCCTACGGCTGGGATATCCAGAAAGGCGACGGCACCAAGGCCACCAACGGTGAAGATACTGAATGGGCAGCTAACTTCGACGTCATGTACACGGTGCAAGATGGCAAGCTGAAAGGCACCCTGTTCAAACTGCACTACACAGATTACAACAACGACATCAGCCAGGGCGGCGGTTGGACCGAATACCCCAACATCTTCGCCTCCGAGCATGACGTCAAGTTCCACATCATAATGCCGTTCACCATACTGTAAGCAGGCGGTGCAACCTCAGCAAACCGGGCCCCTTGGCCCGGTTTTCTTTTTGGTCGCACTCAGGCTACCATGCCCACCTTGGCCACACTCAGGCCGCCACCATGGATGATTTTTATGCCCAACCCCTTCGTGCTCATCACCGGCTGTTCCAGTGGTATCGGCCTCGCCGCCGCCAAGGCGCTCGGTGACCACGGCTTTACCGTGATCGCCTCCGCTCGCAAGGCCGACGATGTAGCACAGCTGCAACAGCAGGGTTTACTGGCTGTACAACTGGATCTGGCCGATACCGCCAGCATTGAGCAGGGTGCCGCCGAGGCACTGGCCCTGGCCGGAGGCCGTCTCTACGGCCTGTTCAACAACGGTGCCTATGGCCAGCCTGGCGCACTGGAAGACTTGCCCACAGAGGCGCTGCGTGCCCAGTTCGACACCAATCTGTTTGGCTGGCATCACCTGATCCGCCAGATACTGCCGACCATGCTGGCAGCCCGGGAGGGGCGCATAGTGCAGAACAGCTCGGTACTGGGGCTGGTGGCCATGAAGTATCGCGGCGCCTACAACGCCAGCAAGTTTGCCCTTGAAGGCTATACCGACACCCTGCGCCTCGAACTTGAGGGAAGTGGCGTGCACATCAGCCTGATCGAACCCGGTCCCATCGATACCCGCTTTCGTGCCAATGCCCACGCCGCCTTCGTGCGCCATATCGATCCGGCACAGAGTCGTCATCAGGGCGCCTATCGCCAGACCCTGACCCGGTTGGAAAAAGAGGGGGCCACCAGCGGCTTCACGCTGCCAAGCGATGCCTGCATTCCGCCACTGCTCCATGCACTGCAGAGCAAGCGCCCCAAGCATCGCTACCCTGTCACCTTCCCGACCCGGTTGTTTGCAATACTGCGCCGCCTGCTGCCAAGCAGCTGGCTTGACCGGATCCTCTCCAAGTCGGCCTGATCCTTGATTCACACAGGGTGAGTAGCACCGCCTGCTCGCCCTGCGGTTGATGATGTGACCCCCGTCTGCCGCTCGCCATCTGTCCCGCAGCCAGGATGAACGTCGATACTCCCCTCAATAGTGCTGGCCGTTGCTGTAATAGTGACTTTTTACGATGGGCAGCACCTGCACCACGACATAAGTTTGCTCCCCCAGCACAGCCTTCAGATGGCGGGTGATGAGCGCAGCAGCGGCATCTTGCATCGCCTGCGGCCGCTCGAACCAGACCAGCTCCACAAACGGGAAGCCAGCTTCGATCGCACCATTGCGCACCCAGCTGCTGTCGACACACTCCAGGGTGACAAATTCAGGCTTGCCGCCAGTGAGGGCGCACAGCTCAGCCAACAAAGGGGTGCTGATCTGCTGGAGGGTATCGACTGAAACGGCCCTAAAACGAAGATGGGGCATGGGAAACCTCTTGGCTGTGACGAATGAGGACTTATCATAGAGAACTCAATCCGCTCACATAAGGTGCCTCATGAGATTTCATCGCACGCTGATTTCCTTCCTGCTCTGCCTGTTGCTGCCTTTGACCGCCTTTGCCGATCCCGCCTTCTATCGGGTGAACAAGGGCGACCAGCAGCACTGGCTGCTGGGCTCCATCCATGCGGGCAAACCCTCCCTCTATCCGCTGCCCGACCCCATAGAGCGCGCCTGGCAACAGAGCCATGCCCTGGTGATGGAAGCTGACCTGACCCACATAGGTGAGGAGCAGTGGCAGGATATGGGCACCATCACCCGCCTGACCGATGGCAAGACGCTCAAGGATCATGTCTCAGCCGATCTCTACCGACGCACCATCATAGCCGCCGGTCAGAACGGCCTGACCGAGACCATGCTCTCCCCGCTGCGCCCCTGGTTTGCCGCCATCACCCTGACCCAGGCCGCGCTCGAGCGCACCGGTTTCAGCAGTGCACTCGGGGTGGATCAGCACTTTGCCAAACGTGCCACCGAGAGTGGCAAGCCCATAGTGGGCTTCGAGACCCTGCTCGAACAGCTCGGCTATCTTGCCAGCGTCGGCGACAACCAGACGCTGATGCTATCCACCACCCTGGATGAGCTTCCCCAGCTGGAAACCGGCTTTCGCGATGTTATGAAAGCCTGGCAGGACGGGGATCAGGCCGCCCTCGTCAGCCTGCTGAAAGCGGAGATGGCGCCGCCCAAGCTGCAAGCCTGGCTGGAGCAAACCCTGTTGGCGGAACGCAACCACAACTGGCTGAAAAAGTGGCCAACCCTGCCAAACGAGAGCTTTATCGTGGTAGGTGCCCTGCACCTTTACGGCGACCAGGGCCTGATCGCCCTGCTGGAGCAGCAAGGGTGGCGCGTCACGCCGCTCACCAATCCAGCCGCGAAATAAACGACAAGGGCATGACGTGAAGGCCCTGCCAAACCGGGGGACTGTCCCCACACGCACTGGGCCGAATGGGAGGAGGCTCACAGATCAGGCTGCCGATTAAATAACCGCAAGGGGACTTGATCGAGATCATCTCGTCAGGCCCAAAGAGGTATCTATCATGCCTGTCATCAATGGGATGACAGGAGTGTGTGAGATGGAATTCTGGATGAACCTGATGTTCGGCAACAGCGTGGGACTCATGTCCATGTTGGTGATTATCGGCACCTTCCTGCTGATCAGTTCCTATGCTGTCTATTTCATCTACAAGGTGATGAGCGCCAAGCCGCCGAAAGAAGAGCAGTAACGCCCTGCGGCAGGCGATCCCCCGATCGCCTGCCCATGTCTCCTGGCTGGCATTGTCTATCGGCCAATAGTGCCCGCCTGTCGGCCAGCGTCAGCCGGCCGATGCTGGCCGCCATTTTCTGACTCGCCCCCGCCCGCTATAATGCCCGCTCATTCCAATGCGGGGAGCCTGCCGTGTCTTGCAACGACGAACTCTCACTGTTTCGCAATGAAGTGGCCGATGTGCGCCCCATTCGCAGCGACAATATCCATGCCCCTGCGGGCAAGTCCGTCCCGACGGAAGCGCAACTGGCCCGCCGTCAGGCGGCTACCGCCGAGCAACTGGCACTCGACCACCTCACCATGGAGGCGGTGGAGATGCGCGATCCCCATGACATCATCGGCTTCAAGCGCGATGGGGTGCAGGAGGGGGTCTACAAGAAGCTGCGACTCGGCAAATATGAGTTGCAGGCGAGCCTGGATCTGCATCAGAAGACCCTCAATGAGGCGCGTCAGGCGCTGGTGCAATTCATTGCGGATTGCGAGGTGCGGGACATACGCTGCCTGCTGATCCTGCACGGCAAGGGGGAGCGCAGCACGCCGCGTGCCCTGCTCAAGAGCTATGTCAGCGCCTGGTTGCCGCAACTGCCCGCCGTCATGGCCATCCACAGCGCCGAGCGCCGCCACGGTGGCAGCGGTGCCCTCTATGTGCTGCTGCGAAAAAGCGATCGCCAGAAGGCGGAGAACCGCGAGCGACACCAGAAGCGGCTCGGCTAGTCAGCAACCGTCATCTGGTCAGGCCCCTTCAGCCAGAGTGGTAAAACGCGCGATGGCAGTGTTAGCATCGATCGGCCCCGATCATGCCAGGTACGGGGTGCATACCATCAGGGACGATAACAAGGACAATCCCATGTCATACCAAAAACTTGAACAACATCAGCAACAGCTGCACCGGCTCTCCCACCTCAGCGCCATCTGCGGCTGGGATCAGGCCGCCATGATGCCGGAGGGCGGCAACGAGGCACGCGCCGAGGCCATGGCCGAACTCGGCGTGCTGATCCACCACAAACGCACAGCCCCCGAGCTTGGCGACTGGATAGCCAAGGCCGAAAGCGAGCCGCTGGATGACGTTCAGCGTGCCAATCTCGCCGAGATAAAACGCCACCGGCAGGATGCGAGCCTGCTGCCCACGGATCTGGTCGAGGCCTTGTCCCTCGCGGGCAGCAAGTGCGAGCACGCCTGGCGCAGCCAGCGCAAAAACAACGACTGGGCAGGCTTTGCCCCCAATCTGAAGGAAGTGGTTGCCCTGTCACGGGAAGTGGCGCGCCTTCGCGCCGAGGCACTTGATGTGCGCCCCTACGACGCCATGCTGGCGCTGTACGAACCCGGCATGACGAGTGCGCGGCTCGATCAGATCTTCGGCGATCTCACAGGCTGGCTGCCCGGCCTGATCCAGCAAGTGAGTGAACAGCAGAAGCATGAATCCATCTTGATCCCGCAGGGGCCCTTCCCCATCGCAAATCAGCAGGCGCTCGGCCAGGAAGTGATGGGGCTGCTCGGCTTTGATTTCGCCCACGGCCGGCTCGATGTGAGCAGCCACCCCTTCTGTGGCGGCGTGCCGACCGACGTGCGCATCACCACCCGCTACAACGAGCAGGAGTTTGTCTCCAGCCTGATGGGTATAGTGCATGAAACTGGTCACGCCCGTTACGAGCAGGGGTTGCCGCGCCAGCTGCTGGGCCAGCCGGTGGCCGAAGCGCGATCCATGGGCATTCACGAAAGCCAGAGCCTGTTTTGCGAAATGCAGCTCGGCCATGATGCGGCTTTCCTGGCTCTGCTGGCGCCGCGCATTCGCGCCCACTTTGGCGAGCAGGCGGCGTTTGCGCCGGCGAACCTGGCGAAGCTCTACAACCGGGTCGAGCCCGGCTTTATCCGGGTCGATGCGGACGAGGTGACCTACCCGGCTCACGTGATCCTGCGCTACGAGCTGGAGCGTGACCTCATTGAAGGACGCATCGAGGTGGCGGATCTGCCCGAGCTGTGGGATGCCAAGATGCAGCAGTGGCTCGGCCTCTCCACCAGGGGCAACTACCAGAATGGCTGCATGCAGGACATTCACTGGACAGACGGCTCGTTTGGCTACTTCCCGAGCTACACGCTCGGCGCCATGTATGCGGCGCAGTTGCGTTTTGCGCTCGAGAAAGAGCTGGGGAACATGAGCAGCGTGATCGAGGCGGGTCGCCTGCCGGAGGTGCTCGCCTGGCTTGGTCGCAACATCTGGTCACAGGGCAGCCTGCACAGCACGGATGAGCTCATCCGCCGCGCGACTGGCGAGGCACTGAACCCGCGCTGGCTGCGCCAGCATCTGGAGCAGCGCTATCTGAAATAACGGATGCGGCGACAGCAAATGAAGAGGGCAACGGGGCAGCGAGACTGCCCCGTTTTTATGGGCAATCCATCACAGCGGGTCGGGGGTGGTGAGAAGCTCGCGCAATTGCAGGATATTGCCTTCCGGATCGAACGCATTGCGCAGCACCAAACCAGGTCCCGGCCACTGCTGGGGCAACAGGCCGCCACCGAGGTCGGCCGCCTTCGCCTCGGCCCAGGCGAGGCTTGGCACGGTAAAGAACAATTTGATCGCCCCCTCTTCCCGCAGGATCGGTGGCACCTGGATATCGATATCGCAGGCAATCGACTCGGGGATGGCGTGGATCAGCAACTGGATGTCGTGATTTTCCATCACCACGAAGCCGGCTTCCTGACTGCGAATGTCCATCTGCAGCAAGGTGCGGTAGAAATGGGTCAGCAGGCCGAGATCCTTGGCGTAGATCAGGGCGCCGGCGCGAGCGGGTCCGGGCATGGTGCAATCCTCCTTGGATGTTGTCACCCCAGATTCTCACACTTGCCCGCCCGGTTCGACCGCTTTCAACCTCGTCATCGGCTCTCTCCCGACGACAATTTTATTTCAATTCCTGTCCGTTTCTGGCTAGTCACTGCGCCCCCTCCCCCTTACTCTCAGCCATACACCCAATGCAGAGCTTGCATCCCATGACCCCACAGCCCGTCAGTGACAACCCTCAGGATGAGGGGATCCCGAGCCTCAGCCGCGAACAGTGCCATGCAGCCCGCCTCGCCCGCGATGCGCGCTTCGATGGCCGTTTCTTTACCGGCGTGCTCTCCACCGGCATCTACTGCCGCCCCGTCTGCCCCGCTCGGCCACCGCACGAGCACAACGTGCGCTACTTCCGAAGCGCAGCCGCCGCCGAGCAGCATGGTCTGCGCCCGTGTCTGCGCTGTCGCCCCGAGCTGGCCCCTTCCGCCAGCGGCGATCTGCCGTCCGGACTCGCCCGTTTGCTGGCGCGGATCGAACGTGGCGAGCTGGCAGACACAACGCTCGCAATGCTCGCGCAGCAGGCCGGGATCACGGAGCGCACGCTGCGCCGCCAGTTCGAACAGCACCTTGGTGCTTCGCCAAAACAGGTGGAGCAGACGCGCCGCCTGCTGCTCGCGAAACGGCTGCTGACCGAAACCGCACTGCCCATCACGGATATCGCATTTGCGGCAGGCTTTGCGAGCATCCGCCGCTTCAACGATGCCTGGAGCCAGGCGTATGGCCTCGCACCCCGGGCACTGCGACAACAGCAAGGGAGTGAAGCGGCGGCGGAAGGTGGCGCTGCACTCACGCTGCAATTGCCGTATCGCCCGCCCTACGATGTGGCGGCCATGCTGGCGTTTTACCGGCTGCGGGCCATCCCCGGGCTGGAGCGGGTCGATGGAGAGGCGTATGAACGGCACCATCGCGTCGGCGATCAGTCCGGCTGGATCCGCATCGAGCAGGGCAAGGGCCATAGCATCAGGCTCACAGTGCATGATCTGCCGCCCGCGGCGCTGCCTGATCTCTTGTATCGCGTGCGCCGCATGTGGGATCTCGACGCCGACATGCAGCGCATCGGTGAGCGACTCGGCCAGGATCCGCTGCTGGCCCCCTTGCAGTCACGCTGGCCCGGAGTGCGACTGCCCGCCGGTTGGGATGAGTACGAGGTGATGCTGCGCGCCATCGTTGGCCAGCAGGTATCGGTCAAGGGCGCCATCACCATCATGGGTCGGCTGGTGGCGCGTACCGAGGCGCAATTCGGCGTGGCCCAGCTGCCCACACCGGCGCAGCTGTGTGCACTGGATCTCGACGGCATCGGCATGCCCGGTAGTCGCATCCGCACGCTGCAAGGGCTCGCCGCTGCGCTCGCGAGCGGTGCGCTTTCCCTGAACACGGCCAGCGACGAGCAATTATTGGCCTTGCCGGGCATAGGCCCCTGGACGGTCGCCTACTGGCGGCTGCGCTGCGGGCAGGATCCGGACGCCTTCCCCGCCTCCGATCTGGTGCTGCAAAAGGCACTGGGGGGCGGCGACAAGCTGCCGGTGAAGGAGGTATTGGCACAAAGCGAAGCATGGCAACCCTGGCGCGGCTATGCCGCGAGCTGGCTGTGGCACGCCATGAGCGAGCAACCGGCACTGCTGATCAACAAGCCATTAACCACCACTGCGAGCCTGGTTTCACCCACAACGGGGAGCAATGCGCCCCAAAGCCATGACGAGGAGATAACCCATGATCCGCTATGACATGTTGCCAACAGACTGCGGCGATCTGCTGGTCGCCATCAACGCCCGCGGCCTGGTGCACGTGGACTTTGTGGCTGGCCTGCGGGCACTGCCCGATATGAGCGGCTGGCAACAAGACAGTGAGGCGCTCGCCCCCTATCTTGCCGAATTTTCCGCCTATTTCGCCGGGCGCCTGCAGCGCTTCACCCTGCCACTCGCCGCCCACGGCACCGCCTTTCAGCAAGCGGTATGGCTGGCACTGTGCGACATTCCCTATGGCGAGACCCGCAGTTACGGCGATATCGCCCGCGCCATCGGCAAACCGGCGGCGGTACGGGCAGTGGGCGCGGCGAACGGTCGTAACCCGCTCTCGATCATAGTGCCCTGCCATCGCGTGATAGGCCAAAACGGCAGCCTGACCGGTTATGCGGGCGGTCTTCCCATCAAGCAGCAGTTGCTGGCGCTGGAATATGATCCGTCACGTTCAGCCAACCAGCCATGAAAACCGAGCGCCTGAAAATAGCGCCAGCCAGTGCCAAACCCGGCGGCCCCCAGCAGTTGCCGGGTTTGGTCCTCATTCAAAGGGAAAAAGTCCCGCTCCAGACGCTGTATCATCTGCTCGCTGGCCGAGAGCGGTAAACCTGCCAGATGGGCCTGCAGGCCCATAACCGCTCGCTCGGTGTCATCTTGCGCCGCCATCAAGTCGGCCATCAGCAAGGGAGATCCCGCCCGGAGCTGACGGGCGATATCCCGCAGTAGCGCCGTTTTTTGCTCAAAGGGAAGGAAGTGCAGTACCAGCAGACAGAGCGCACCGTCACACCCCAGACTCTGTGCCGGTAGCGGCCCTTCCCACCATGTGACCCGCTCGGCCATGTCTGCCAGCTCCGCCCGCTGGCGGGCCTGTGCCAGCATGTCCGCAGAAATATCCTGGGCAATAAACTGCCATTCGGGACAGGACTGGCCCAACAGCAAGAGTTCACTGCCCGTGCCGACCCCCACCAGCAGCGCACGGGCGCGAGGGCCAAGCCTCGTCATCAGCTGGGCAGCACTGAGCTGATGCAGCAGCGCATAACCGGGTACCAGTCGCGAGATGCGCTGATCATAATCTTGTGCCCCGTCACCTTTGAATCGTTCCACCATCTACCCCTCCTTGCTCGTTGAAACCCTTGATACGGGCTCCTGTCGGGAGAAGGTAAAGCGCCATGATGACACCAGGGTTCAGACCTTGTACGCCGCCCACGAGACGACCCGGGGACGGCGGCCAGGAGTGCCGCTAGCTATCTCTCTTGTTTCTCAGGGCCGGATTGAATATTCGCTTGATGGAAGCCGGACTGTTCGCCAGCTTGGCCGTGGGGCGGCGGGGGCGCCTGACCAGTTCGCCGCCGCAGTTGGGGCAAGTCAGTTGCAGATAGTGCTCGCTGCAATCGGCGCAGAAGGTGCACTCGAAAGAGCAGATATAGGCAAGCCCGGTGTCGGCGGGCAGGTCCTTGTCACAACATTCACAGTTGGGCCTGAGTTCGAGCATGGTGGTTGGCCTCAGTGGCAGCGGAAGAAGGTGAGCGACTCAGTCGACGATAAAGAGCCTGGCACCCTGCTCGGTGAAGGATCGATGGGGCTCGGCGTTGTCGGCCACCTGATAGCTCATGCCCGCCGTCAGGGTGAAGACGCGGCCATCCTGCAACTCTGTGTGCAGCTCCCCCTCGATACACAGCAGGACATGCCCCTTGCTGCACCAGTGATCCGCCAGATAGCCGGCAGAATATTCCACCATCCGAACCCGCAGCGTACCAAAGGTTTGGGTATGCCAACGGGCGACGCCGGTTTCCCCCTTGTGCTCGGTCGGCGCTATATCGGCCCAGAGGGTCGTGCAAAACGGCAGGTCTTTGATTTCCATCACAACTCCATTTGTCGAAAAAACGGGGATCCCAAGGACGACTCGCTTGCCCCCACAAAAGGCATCGCCATGCCAGCCGTTGGCCGCGGCATCCAGGGCAAGCGGGCTCTATCTCGCGCGTCTTATACTGCCATCAAACCCACTCCTGTGGCATGCCCCGTCTGGTATCTTGATGGGCCATTAACGCTTGAGGCTCCCCATCACCTGCATTTCGCAGCGGTGACAGTCAAAGCGCAGGCGGAAGGTATCTTTACCCATCTTGAGCTCCAGCAGCTCGGCCTTGAGACCGGGCACCTCTTTCGGGCAGAGGTTCTGGCTGTAGCGGATGCAGTGCTTGGTGATCATCAGCACCACTTCTCCCTCCTCCTTGTTCGCCTCATAGGCGGGGGCGATGCGCTCCACCCCGTGCTCGCGGAAGAACTGCTCGGCGGCACTATTCAGCACATTGCCAAGGTAGGAGAGGCGGTGCTGGGGATAGCTGACATCCCGCAGGGCGATGCGCCGCTCGGGCCTCTGGTAGCTGGCAAGACGAGCCTCTTCCAGCGCGGCTATGCCGTCCCGACGAAGACCGTTGAGCATCGACGCGGCGATGAATAGCGGGTAAGTGAATGCCAACTCAATCTTGCGCGCCACAAACAAGGTATTGCCGAGCTTGCCAAGCTGGTCGCGCGCTTGTTGCAGCGCCCACTCCGGATTGTCGGCAAGCTGTTTGTCGCAGGGAAGCCGGACGGTGGCGCTGATGCCCTGCTCATCGGTGAGATCGAGCCGGATCCCTTCGTCGCACTCAGAGAGCTGCATATCGACCCGGATACGGCGATCCGCGCTCGCCTTCTCCAGCATCTTGCTGAACGCCTGATCGTGATTGCGGTAGATTTCTGTGCCCACTTTCAGACCAGGAATGGACTCGGAGAAGAGTAACTGCTTACGTCCTGCTCTCTCTTCCACCTTGTTGAGGCGCATCCCCACCAGCTCCTTGTTCGGCTTGAAGAAGCCCAGACCGTCACCGTTGTTGAGGCTGACCTGCTTGCCGTCTATCTCGATACCATCTCTGGTGAGCTTCGTAACGCGCCCCAGCGGCTCACCCACGTATTTCGGACTTTGGGTGGAGTCGATCCCCTGTTGGCGACCATGGAGGAAATAATCGGTAGCGCCACGGTTGAAGCTCTTTTTCGGATCCGGCTCGAAGCTGTAGCTGCAACGACCCGCCGAGGCGGCCACCAGATCGGAGCGGCTATCGAGAATGGCGTCGAGCTTCTTGCGATACCAGGCGGTGACGTTCTTGACATAATCGAGCCCCTTGAGGCGCCCCTCAATCTTGAAGGAGCGAATGCCTGCCGCGATCAGCGCCTCCAGATTGTCGGTCTGATCCATGTCCTTGAGCGACAACAGGTGACTGTCGGCCACCAGCACTTCCCCATCGGGCTTTTGCAGCGAACAGGGCAGCCGGCAGAGCTGGGCACACTCGCCACGATTGGCGCTGCGGCCGGTGCGGGCATGGCTGATATTGCACTGGCCGCTGTAAGAGACACAGAGCGCGCCGTGGATAAAGAACTCCAGCTGTACATTGGTCGCTGCGCTTATCTCGCGGATCTGCGCAAGGGACAGTTCGCGCGCCAACACCACCTGAGAGAAGCCCACATCCTGCAGAAACTTCACCTTCTGTGGCGTGCGGTTGTCGGTCTGGGTACTGGCATGGAGCGCTATGGGCGGCAGATCGAGCGCCAGCAGCCCCATGTCCTGCACGATAAGTGCATCGGCCCCCGCTTGGTAGATCTGGTGGGTCAGGCGCCGGGCCTGCTCCAGTTCGTGATCGTGCAGCAAGGTGTTGAAGGCGACAAAGACCTGGGCGCCGAAACGGTGGGCATGGCGCGCCAGCACTTCGATATCATCGAGGGAGTTGCCCGCCGCGCTGCGGGCACCAAAGGCAGGGCCGCCTATATAGACGGCATCGGCGCCATGGTTGATCGCTTCGATGCCGTAGGCGAGATTCTTGGCCGGAGCCAGCAGTTCGAGGCGGTTCAGGGTGTGGTGATGAGTCTGTTGATGCATGGTCTCTGAATCTATCGTCAGACAGAAAATGCCCGTCACTCTAGGCCAGTCACCCTGGGTTTACCTTGATCCCGCTTAAGATCACCGCAAAATACAGGATTGAACGTCTGGCGCTCGCAGCCCGCCCATGGAGCCGGGAATTCGTTCAGCGGCCCTGCCCTCATGGCGCGAGCCGCTGACAAGCGAACCTCAGAGCACCACTTTGAGCGCCAGCCCCAGCAGCACCAGACCACTCACCTTGTCGATGACAAAGGACTTGGCCTTGAGCCAGGCCAGCACTGGGCCGCGAGAGAGTACCAGCGCCACCAGCACGTACCAGACAGCATCTATGCCGCCTGCGGTGAGCATCATGATCCCCCCCTCGTTCCAACCAGTGTCAGCCCGCACAAACTGGCTGAACAGGGCGATAAAGAATATGGCGAGCTGGGGGTTGAGAAAGGCCACCATAAAGCCTTCGAATGCCCCCTGACGGCCACGCAGTTGATGAACCACCTCCTCGGTCTTGGCGCTGACGGGCTTGGCAAGCAACGCCTTGATGCCGAGCCAGGCGAGAAACGCGGCGCCGCCGTAGCGGATCAGATCAAACAGCAGCGGCGTCTGGGTGAGCAGCACCGACAACCCCAGCGCAGTAATAAGCGCATAGATCCCCACCCCAAAGCCGTGACCGAGGGCGGTCGCCACCCCGTGCCCCTGCCCACCCTGCACAGTGTTGCGAATGATCAACGCCAGACTCGGCCCCGGGCTGATGGCCCCCATTACACAGATCGCGGCCAGTGCCAGCCAACTCGTCAATTCCATACCCTTTCCTTGTCTGCACGCTGAATGTAAATATCTAGACTCAGGGTAAGGGGCGGCTTGTTATGCCAGAAGTGAAAGTTGTGAATAGATTCCATAGCCAATGGCTATAGCCTGGTACAACTGACTGGGCTAGCGGGCGCGAACCAGCAGCTTGCGGCTCTCGGCAATGGTGCGCTGCAGGTGCTCCCGCAAGAAGGGGTAAGCCAGCTCGCGAAACCACTTGTGGGCAGGATCCTGATGATGGCGCTGATGCCACAGCAGATGATACTGCTGGGATCGAGTCGCAAACGGCAGATCCTGAAAGGTGAGCCCGTGCTCGCGGGAGAGCTGCCAGGCAATATGGGCAGGCGTCGTCATCAGGCAATCGGTGCGCAGCAACACCTCCACCGCAGCCTGAAAGAAAGGCACACGGGCAAACCAGCGCCTAAGCAGCCCCTGCGGCGCCAGCACCTGCTCTACCGGGCTGTCCTTGTCCCCGCCGCCACTCACCTGCAGATGGGGCCAGGCGAGATACTCATCCAGGCCTAGAGGATTGCCCGCCAACGGGTGGTGGCTGCCCATCAACACCACCAGCCGATCTTCTCCCTGATGCAGACCACGGATCTGCTCCGGCACCAGATCCGTGATAGTGGAGACCAGATCCAGCTCGGATTGCCACAACTGTGGCAGCTGGCGCTTGTCCCACAGACTGTATTCCAGCGCAGCCAGGGGCGCCTCCCTGGCCAGCGCCGCACAGATATCCGGCAGAATATGCTGGGCCACGTAGTCGGATGAGGCGAGTCTGAATACACGCTCGCAGCGGCCAGGGTCAAACCCGGGCGCCTCATAGAGCCGCTCCAGCGCACAGAGGGAGTCAGACAGCTGAGCCGCCAGCGTCTCGGCCCTGGGCGTCAGCAACCAGCGTTGCCCTTCACGCACCAGCAGTTCATCACCAAACTCGTTGCGCAACTGGCCGAGCTGCTTGCTGATGGAAGGCTGGCTCAGGTGCAGCAGCTCCGCCGCCCGGCTGATGTTGCGGGTCTCCAGCAACACCTTGAGGGTAGGCAACAGGTTGAGATTGGCTTTGTGCAAGGGGTGACCCCATCCATGGTGGAAAGCCCTATCTTAGGGCAGAGGCGTCTTTCGTTTTAAGCAAAATTTCCCGCTATTTTCGGCCACAGACGCCACCTGTCGAGCCACCTTGCAGCCAGATGACCATTCAGGTAACCCTTCAGATAACGATGACCACAAGATGACAGTGGTTGTCTCGTGCGGCATAATTGCGCGATTTTCCGCCCGCGGGCGATCCACTTTGAGAAGCGGTAACAAGATGAAATACGCCAATATCACCGGTTGGGGCAAATGTCTGCCTCCCTCTGTGCTGACCAACGATGACCTCAGCACCATCATGGATACGTCGGATGAGTGGATCTATCCGCGTACCGGTATCAAGGCCCGCCGGATCTCCCATGTCAGTACCTCGGATCTCGCCACCCTGGCCGGTCGTCGCGCCCTCGCCTGTGCCGGTCTCGACGCCAGCGATCTCGATGGCATCATACTGGCCACAGCTACCCCGGATAATCTGCTGCCGAGCGCGGCCTCTGCGGTGCAAAAGAAGCTCGGCGCCGTCAACGCCGCCGTGTTCGACCTCAACGCCGCCTGTACCGGTTTCGTCTACTCCCTCTCCGTCGCCACCTCGCTGGTACAGACTGGCATGATGAAGAGGGTGCTGGTGATCGGCGCCGAGCGCCTGACCTATCTGCTGGACTGGGCACGCCGGGACACTGCCGTGCTGTTTGGCGATGGCGCAGGTGCCGTAGTGATCGAAGCAAGCGAGCAGGAGTGCGGCCTTATCGCCAACAAGCTCGGCTGTGACAGTGAAGCGCGAGAAATCTTGCACGTCCCGAACTTTGGTACCGATAGAGTGCGTTTTGCCGATGTCGATGGCCTCTTCACCTTCAACTTCGAAGGACCAGAGATCTTCAAACGCGCCGTGCGCGGCATGGGAGAAGCCACCAGCTCAGTGCTGGCTCAAGCTGGCATAGACCCTGAACAGGTCGATCTCATAGTGCCGCACCAGGCCAACATCCGCATCATCGAAACCCTGGCCAAGCGCATGAACGCCCCCATGGAAAAGGTGATGGTCAACATCGAAAACTACGGCAATACCTCCGCCGCTACCGTGCCCATCGCCCTGTGCGAAGCGCTGGAGCAAGGCCGCGTCAAGCCGAACTCCTATCTGCTTACCGCCGCCTTCGGTGCCGGTCTGACCTGGGGCGCCGCCATCATCAAATGGGGCGATCGCGTCACTCCTGTCGGCAAATGCGATGCCGAACTGCCTCCGTGCGACAAGAGTGCGCTGGAGCTGATTGCCCACGCCGTCGAAGGCTGCCAGAAGGCCCACGCCAACCAGGCCTGATCCTCATCGGGAGCCTGATCATCAGGCTCCTCTCTTCTCCCTTCACCGCCTTCCCGCTCGTTAGATCATCACCACGCTACCGCATCCATATTCCAGTTTTCTCAGTACTCCCCCCCGAATAAGACCAATTCGCAACCAAGTACTTTTTTTGCGCTAACCTTACTGAGCCATTTGTAACTATGGGTTCAGGCGCAGCTCATCCTTCTTGTCACCAGCGGGAGAGCGGCGGGTTCCCATCTCAACTCACGTGCAGGGATAAGTTCGCGTATGACAGATCACAAGACGGCAGAGACCACTGCATTCTGGGACCCGGTGAGCTGGGCATCTTGCCTGGGCATAGGCCTGCTCAGCACCCTCTTGCTGGTGCTGGCTGGCAGCCCCCTGCTTTATCTGCTTGCCAACGGCGCGCTGGCGCTGGGCGCCGCCGTGTGGAACTCACACCACTATCACAACAAGCAGGAGTCAGGACCCCACGAAGAGGAGCAGGCTCATACCTGGTCAGCAGCCCAGCTCAACCATTCCATCATCGGGCTCGAGCAGGTTTGTGAAAAGGCAGTCCCCATCTGGTCACAACAGATTGAAAACTCTCGGCTGCAAACCGAAGAGGCCATGATCGATTTGACCCAGCGCTTTGCGGGGCTCACCACCAAGCTGGAAGAGGCAGTAGCCGCCTCACACGATGCTGCCGGGGATCTGGGGGGGGCAAAGTCGGCAGGCATGGCCGCCGTACTGGCCGAGAGTCAGGCCCAGCTCAATCAAGTGCTCACCATCATGCATTCGGCGCAGGCCAATCGCGACGCCATGCTGGCAGAGATCAAGACCCTTACCGCCTACACCATAGAACTCAATACCATGGCGCTCGACGTGGCCAAGATAGCCTCCCAGACCAACTTGCTGGCGCTCAATGCCGCCATCGAAGCCGCGCGGGCTGGTGAGGCAGGTCGTGGTTTTGCCGTGGTGGCCGACGAAGTTCGCACCCTCTCACGCCTCTCCAGCGAGACGGCCCAAAAGATGACGGACAAGGTCGACACCATCAACACAGGTATCGGACGCGCCTTCCAGATAGCAGAAAGTGCCGCCGCACGAGACCAAGCCGCGGTCAGCGACTCTGAACGCGCCATCGAGCAAGTACTGGAGCGCTTTCGTATGGCTACCACCAGCCTGTCGGAATCAGCCGTCTTGCTGCAGAGCGAGAGCGCAGGGATCCACAGGGAGATCTCCGATGTCATAGTGTCGTTACAGTTCCAGGATAGGGTCAGTCAAATACTCAACCACGTACGCCAGAACATGGACAGTCTCTATGACCACCTGGTTTCTTCCCGCAACAGGCCCCATCAATCCGGCCCCCTCCAGATCGATGCAGACAGCTGGCTGGCTGAGATGGAGCTCTCCTATGCCACCGATGAACAACGCAACATTCACCACGGCCGCCGCCAAGCCACTGTGGTCAACGCATCCAGCAATACAGACGTCACTTTTTTCTAGGAGACAACTATGCCCAAAACAGTCCTGATCGTGGATGACTCGGCAACTATTCGCCAAGTGGTCGGCATGACACTCAAGGGAGCCGGATACGAGGTGATGGAAGCCTGCGATGGCAAGGATGCCCTCAGAAAACTCGACGGCAAGAAGATCAATCTCATCATCAGCGACGTCAACATGCCGAACATGGACGGCATCAGCTTCGTCAAGGAGGCCAAGAAACTGGCCAACTACAAGTTCACCCCCGTCATCATGCTGACTACGGAATCCCAGGACAGCAAGAAGCAGGAAGGGCAAGCCGCCGGGGCCAAAGCCTGGGTGGTCAAGCCGTTCCAGCCAGACCAGATGCTGGCGGCCGTCGCCAAGCTCATCATGCCCTGAGCCAGGAGGCGACCATGCCGCTGCACATAGAGACAGGTGAGCACAAAACCTTGGTCAAAGTATCGGGGGAGATGACCATCTATACCGCCGCCGAGCTCAAGCAGGCACTTACGCCCCTGCTCTACCGCCAGCAGGCGCTGGAGCTGGATCTTTCTCAGGTATCCGAGATGGATAGCGCCGGACTGCAACTGCTGCTGGCCGCCAAGAAAACGATGCAGCAAGGGGGTTCTCCACTGCATCTGGTCATGCACAGTCATGCGGTACTCGATGCGCTGGAGCTGTGCCAGCTGGCTGCTTTCTTTGGCGATCCCACCCTTATTCCCCACGCAGATCACGCCTAGGCAGTCCCAGTGACAAGGAGGCATTCGTGAGCATCAATCTTGATCAGGCCCTGCAAACCTATATAGCCGAGGCACGCGAACTGCTGGAAGAGATGGAGTCTTCCCTGCTGACCCTGGAAAACGACCCGGAGAACAGCGAGCTGATCGGTGCCATCTTTCGGGCGGCACATACCATCAAGGGCTCCGCTGGCCTGTTCGGCTTGCAGCCCATCGTCAGCTTTACCCACATAGTCGAGGATCTGCTCGATCAGGTGCGCAATCAGCAACTGGGGATCACGACTGCGCTCATCAAGGATCTGCTGGAGAGCCGGGATCATATCGAGCGGCTGGTCTATCTGGTTGCAGAGCTAGGGTCGGCGCCAGGGGACGATGAACTGGCGCAAGACGCTCAGCTGAGGCTCAACCTGGCTCGGCATCAAACTGCCAGCCAGAGCCAGCTGCCGGAGTGCACTGCGTCAACCACCCCAGACCCGGTCAGCAAGGAGGAGGGGCACACCAGCGCCACTTCCCTGTGGCACATCTCCCTGCGCTTTGGCCCGGATGTTCTGCGTAACGGCATGGATCCCACCTCGTTTTTACGTTATCTCGGCACCATGGGCACCCTCTGCGCCATCGAAACCCTCCACGATGCCCTGCCCGACTGGGAACATTTTGATCCGGAAACCTGCTACCTCGGCTATGAACTCGATGTCGATACCCAGGCCGACAAGAGCACCCTGAGCGATGTGTTTGAATTCGTACGTGACGACTGCCGCATCACCATACTGCCCCCGCATAGCAAGATTGCTGAATACATAGGCCTCATCAATGAATTGCCGGAAGACAACGACATGCTGGGGCAACTGCTGGTCAAGACAGGAGCGTTGACGTCAAGCGAACTGGCACTGGGCCTGCAAACTCAGCATGACGACCAGCGAACAGAGAACAGCAAGCTGGGAGAAATACTGGTCGCTCAGGGCGCAGTCGACGGAGTCGTGGTGGATGCGGCGCTCAAGAAACAGAACCAGAACAAGGAGAACAAAAACAAGGAGGGACGCTATGTTCGGGTGCACGCCGACAAACTGGATGAGCTGATCAATCTGGTCGGCGAGCTGGTGGTCGCCAGCTCGGGTGCCAGCCTGCTGGCACAGCGCTCGCGGGACAGCCAGCTGCAGGAGGCCAACTCCACCATTGCCATGCTGGTTGAAGAGATCCGGGACGGGGCCTTGCACCTGCGCATGGTGCCCATCGGCGACACCTTCAACCGCTTCCAGCGGGTCGTACGGGATGTCAGCCACGAGCTGAACAAGGACATTGCGCTGGTCATCACGGGCGGAGATACCGAGCTCGACAAGTCTGTGGTGGAGAAGATTGGCGATCCCCTGATGCATCTGGTTCGCAACTCCATGGATCACGGCATAGAGTCGGCCGAGCAGCGCCTCGCGGCAGGCAAACCGGCAAGAGGCACCTTGACTCTCAACGCCTATCACGACTCCGGCAGCATCGTCATCGAGATCCTGGACGACGGTGCCGGACTCAACAAGGCAAGGATCCTGCAAAAGGCGCAGGAGCGGGGGCTGGTGGCCGCCGGCGCAACATTGACGGATCAGGAGATCTATCAGCTCATCTTCGAGGCAGGCTTCTCTACCGCCGAGGCCGTTACCAACCTCTCGGGCCGGGGCGTCGGTATGGACGTGGTCAAACGCAACATCACGGCCCTGCGCGGCAGCGTCGAGCTGGACAGCAAGCCGGGACAAGGCACCCGGGTTCAAATCAGGCTGCCACTGACTTTGGCCATCATCGACGGTTTTCTGGTTCGAGTCAGCACCACCCATTACGTCATCCCGCTCGACATGGTGATCGAATGCGTGGAGCTGACCCAGAGTGCACTGGATGACACCCAGGGACGCAACTACATCAATCTGCGTGGCGAGGTACTGCCATTTGTCAGGCTTCAGCACTACTTCGACGTCGAGGGGGCAAGAGGACGCAGGGAAAACATCGTCGTCGTCAGTCACGGCGGCAAGAAATCCGGGCTGGTGGTCGACGAGCTGCTGGGGGAGTTCCAGACCGTCATCAAGCCGCTCGGCAAGCTGTTTCAGCGCCTGCAGGGGATCAGTGGATCCACCATTTTGGGGGGAGGCGAGGTCGCCCTGATCCTGGACATCCCCTCCCTCATTCAACATGCCATTGATCAAGAGCTGGGCCAGCTGAGCCAGTACGCCATTCCTCGCATGCAAACCCAACCAAGAGCCAATTAACGCCAGGAGCCAGTCATGTTTAAAAACTCCACCATTAAAATGCGCCTCACCATCTTGCTCTGCCTGTTATGCGTGCTGCTGCTGGCGGTGGGCGGGCTGGGACTTTACAACATGCAGAGCAGCAACAAGGGTCTGCAGCGGGTGTATAACGACCGGGTGGTGCCGCTCAAGCAGTTGAAAACCATCTCCGACAATTACGCCGTCGCCATCATAGACAACGTCAACAAGGCCAATGCGGGCCTCACCAGTGCCGAAGAGGCGCTGCAACATATCCAGCAAGCCCAGCAGCAGATCAAGCAGGAGTGGCAGCACTATCAGTCCACCGAATTAACGGGTGCAGAACAGAAACTGTCAGCAGAGGCGGGCAGCCTGTTCAGCGCGGCGGATCGCGATATCTCCCAGCTGGAGCAATTTCTTTCAACCCAACGCGGTGTCATCACAGGTACGCTCAATGACTTTGACGGCAAACTTTATGGCTCCATCGACCCCATCGGCAACAAGATAACCGAGCTGGTCAACCTGCAACTGGATGTCGCCAAATCCGAATATGAGCAGGCCCAATCCTGGTATGACACCATGCTGCTCACCATGATGGGGGTGATAACGGCAGGCATAGTGGCAGCGGCCTGGTTTGGCATCGTCCTCATCCGCAGCATCATTGCCCCCATCAATCAGGCGCTGCAGGTAGCCAACCATCTGGCAGAAGGCAATCTGGATGTCACCATCACCATTGGTGCCCATGATGAAGCAGGCCAACTGCTGATGGCCATGCAGAACATGGTCAACAAGCTGACCTCTCTCATCAACGACATTGAAACCCTGGTCACAGCGGCCGTCGAGAAGGGGGATTTCAGCTACAAGATAGCGCTGGACAACCGGCAGGGGTACATCAAGCGCCTGTCCGAGTTGCTGAACCAGTTGTCCAATGTTACTGACACCAGCCTCAAGGATGTGATGCGCATCGCCACCGCCCTGTCTCAGGGAGACCTGACCCAGAAAATTGAACAACCCTACCCGGGCATTTTTGGTCAGACCAAGGATGGCCTCAACAGCACCATAGACGCCTTGACCGCCATTATCGAAGAGGTGCGCAACGCCGCCGACAACCTCACCAACGCCTCCAATCAGGTCAGTACCACGGCCCAATCCCTGAGCCAGGCCACCAGCGAACAGGCCGCAAGCGTCGAGGAGACCAGCGCCTCCATCGAACAGATGAGTGCCAGCATCAACCAGAATACCGACAACGCCAAAGTCACCGACAACATGGCGAGCGGCGCCGTGCTTGAAGCCACCGAAGGGGGCCGCTCGGTGCAGCAAACCGTGGCGGCGATGCAACAGATCGCCCGCAAGGTGAGCATCATCGATGACATCGCCTACCAGACCAATCTGCTGGCACTCAATGCCGCCATTGAGGCGGCACGGGCCGGTGAACACGGCAAGGGATTTGCCGTGGTGGCAGCCGAGGTGCGCAAACTGGCCGAACGCAGCCAGATAGCGGCGCAGGAGATAGGCGAGCTCTCTTCCAGCAGCGTCGATACCGCGGAAAAGGCAGGCAGCCTGCTCGACAAGATAGTGCCTTCCATTCGCAAGACATCCGATCTGGTGCAGGAGATCAATGCGGCATCCGGCGAACAGGCCAGCGCCGCCAACCAGATCAGCATGGCCATGAGTCAACTTAACCAGGTGACCCAGCAGAACGCGGCCAGCAGCGAAGAACTCGCCGCCACCGCCGAGGAGATGAGCTCCCAGGCCAATGAGCTGCAGCAAACCATGGATTTCTTCTCGCTGGCAAACCTGGCCAAGCCCTCAAAGCCGAGTGACAACTCGCACAGAGGCTCGGCCCCCAGAGGCAAGTTTGTCATGCCTGCCCAACACCCGCTGCACGGCAACACGGCGCCGCAACCCCTGGTTGACGAAGCCGACTTTGTCCGCTTTTAACCGGAGAGACCCATGAGCATGTCAACCGAAGTGGCCGCGCCCCCCAGCACACTGGCCCATGACAATCAGGGCGACGCCCAATACCTGACATTCCTGATCAATGGCGAGATGTTTGCCATCAATATTCTCGGGGTCAAAGAGATCATCGAGTACGGCAACATCACCCCTATCCCCATGATGCCAAGCTTCATCCGGGGCGTTATCAACCTCAGGGGAGCTGTGGTATCAGTGGTGGATCTCAATGCCCGCTTTGGCAACGCCCCCTCCAGCATCACTCGCCGCAGCTGCATCGTCATCATCGAAGGAATACACCCGGATGACTCGGAGCATGGCAATCAGGACATAGGCGTCGTGGTGGATTCGGTATCCGAGGTGCTGACCATTCCCTGCGACGAGATAGAGCCGCCCCCCAGCTTCGGGGCTCACATCCGGGCCGACTTCATCAGCGGCATGGGCAAGGTGAATGGCAAGTTCGTCATTCTCATCAACACCGAGAAGGTGCTCTCCATCGACGAAATGGCACAACTCAGCGAACTGACCCAGCAGCAGGAACGGCAGCTGGAGCACAGAGTACAAACCCCTTAAGCAGGGCATTAAAAACAGCAAGGGTGACGCTCACACCACACAGCAATGGCATGTCGCACAAGGATAAGGCTCATGACTCAATCATTCTTTGGCAATCTCTTCGGCAACGGCAGCGCGCATGCCTTGTTGCAAACAGAACTGACCCAACTGATAGGCGCCACACGCACCCTGCAGCAAGGTATAGCGCAGGGTGATCTGCCAACCCAGCTTGAACCGGGCACACTCAGCGGCCCACTGCGGGAGCTCTGTCAGGAGTTCAATGCCGTGATCACGCTGCTGGGGCAGCGGCTCAGCAGCAGCCTCACTACCATCAGTGACAATCAGGCGCTCTATGACGAGAACCTGCGAGTACGCAAGGCGCTGGATGGCGCCTCGACCAATGTGATGATCGCCGATAACAACCTCGACATCGTCTACATGAATGAAGCCGTGCTCGCCATGCTGGGGCAGGCGGAATCCGACATCCGCAAGGATCTGCCCAACTTCGACACCAGACAACTGATGGGCAAGAACATAGATACCTTTCACAAGGATCCGTCCCACCAGCGCAGCATGCTGGCCAAGCTGGACAAGACCTACCGCGCGCAGATCTCGGTCGGTGGCCGCATCTTCTCCCTCATTGCCAACCCTGTCTTCAACGACAGCGGGGAGCGACTCGGTTCAGTGGTGGAGTGGGCCGACCGGACCAAGGAGATCGCCATCGAAAACGAGGTAAAAGCGGCAAACACTGCGGCCAAGCTCGCCGCCGCCGAAAGCCTGCGGGTCAAGAAGGCGCTCGATGGTGCAACTACCAACGTGATGATTGCCGACACAGACCTCAACATCATCTACATGAACGAGTCTGTCAGGGCAATGCTGAGCGAGGCCGAATCCGACATTAAAAAAGAGCTCTACAGCTTCAACTCCGCCACCCTGATGGGTGCCAACATCGACAGCTTCCACAAGAATCCCGGCCATCAACGCAGCATGCTGGCCAAGCTGAACAACACCTACCAAACCCAGATATTGCTCGGCGGGCGCACCTTCTCCCTCATCGCCAACCCTGTGTTCGGCGACGATGGCGAGCGGTTGGGATCCGTGGTCGAGTGGTCGGATCGCACCAAAGAGGTCTCTATCGAGCGGGAAATGTCGGAGATAGTGCAGGCAGTGATCAAGGGCGAGCTGCACCGCCGCATGGATCTGACCGGCAAGAGCGGCTTCTTCCAGACACTGGGGGAAGGCATCAATCATATTGCCGAGGTAATAGACACCAGCCTCAACGACGTCATCAGGGTAGTGCAATGCCTGGCCAGGGGCGATCTGACCCAGACGATCGAGGCCGACTATCCTGGGGTGTTCGGCACCACCAAGGACTCCCTCAATCAGACCATAGTCTCGCTGACCAACATAGTCACAGAGGTAAGAGGGGCTTCTGACAACCTCTCCAGCGCCTCTGAGCAAGTCAGCGCCACCGCCCAATCCATCAGCCAGTCGAGCAGCGAGCAGGCATCCAGCATGGAGCAGACCAGCGCCTCCATAGAGCAGATGAGTGCCAGTATCAACCAGAACACAGACAACGCCCAGATCACGGATGGCATGGCCAGCAAGGCCGCCAAAGAGGCGATGGAAGGGGGGGAAGCGGTCAAGCTCACGGTCGATGCCATGAAGCAGATCGCCAAGCGGATCGGCATCATAGATGACATCGCGTACCAGACCAATCTGCTGGCCCTCAACGCCGCTATCGAAGCGGCGCGGGCGGGAGATCATGGCAAAGGCTTTGCGGTGGTTGCCGCAGAGGTACGAAAGCTGGCGGAGCGCAGTCAGGTAGCCGCCCAGGAGATCGGTGAGCTGGCGTCCAGCAGCGTCGACATGGCGGAGAAAGCGGGTCGCCTGCTCGACCAGATGGTGCCCTCCATCAACAAGACCTCGGATCTGGTGCAGGAGATCAGCGCAGCCTCCGCTGAACAATCCACCGGCGTCAGCCAGATCAACATCGCCATGAATCAGTTAAGCCAGGTGACCCAGCAAAATGCCTCCTGCAGCGAGGAGCTGGCCGCCACCGCAGAGGAGATGAGCAGCCAGGCCGAGCAACTGCAACTGGCCATGGAGTTCTTCACCCTGGAGCAACACAAAAGCGGCGCGAGTCAGAAAGCCGCGCCCCCCCGTGCTGCTACGCGAGGACGATTCGTGACTGACGGCAATGGGCAGGATGGATTCGGCACCTCCCCTCGCCCCCGCAACGATGGGGATTTTGTCCGGTTTTAATCGAAGGGCCGGGTGAGCATGGCTCCCCCGACCCAACCCTATCGCCACAGGGAGTCCGACCGTGTATCAGACCCAGTTGCATGATGATGAATTTGCGCAGTTTCAACGCTGGATCCACCAGACGGCGGGCATTGATCTGTCACCGGCCAAGAAAGCCCTGGTCGCCAGCCGGCTGTCAAAACGGCTCTGCCACTATGAGCTGGAGAGCTATGGGGACTATTTCAGCCTGATCATGAACCAGAGGGGGACCGAGCTGCAGGTCGCGCTGGATCTGCTCACCACCAACGAGACCTACTTTTTCCGGGAGCCAAAGCACTTCGAGTTTCTCAGCGAGAAGGTACTGGCACGACTGCCAAAAGAGAGAGGGGTGAGGGTATGGAGCGCGGCCAGCTCATCGGGCGAAGAGCCTTACAGCCTGGCCATGACCCTGGCCGAGACATTGAGCCAGGGCAATTGGGAAGTCATCGCCTCGGATATTTCGACCAGGGTGCTGGAACAGGCGAGAGCGGGGCAATATCCCATGGAGCGAGCCCACAATATTCCGCTCTCCTTCCTGATGAAGTACTGCCTGAAGGGCGTGGGGTTTCAGGAGGGGACCTTCATCATCGACCGCAAGCTCAGGGACAAGGTACAGTTTCGTCACATCAATCTGAATCAGGAACTGCCCGACATCGGCATGTTCGACATTATTCTGATCCGCAATGTGATGATCTATTTCAACCGGGATACCAAGGGACAAGTGCTGCAGCGTCTGGTGCCGCGCTTGAAGAAGGGGGGCTACCTCATCGTCAGCCATGCGGAAAGCCTGAACGGCCTGCCCCACGGTTTGCAACTGGTGTCGCCGTCCATCTATCTGAAACCATAAGGGTTTCAGAATGAAAGAGATCATGTTGCAACCAGGAGAGTTCTTTTTTGGCCAGGATGACACCATCATTCGCACCCACTTGGGTTCCTGTGTCGCCATTACCATGTGGCATCCGGAGCAGAAACGGGGTGGCATGTGCCACTACATGCTGCCAAGCCGGGCTCGCAGCGATGACCCACTGGATGGCCGCTATGCCGATGAAGCAATCCAGTTATTTATCAATGAAATAAGCAAGTACCCCGCCCCCATTCACGACTATGAGGTCAAACTGTTCGGCGGCGGCAACATGTTTATCGAACAGCAGACACTCACCACCATGAATGTGGCCATCAAGAACATCAAGGCAGCCTGGCAACTGACGCAGCACCTGGGCCTGACCATCAAGGCCCATCATCTCGGACATGCAGGACACAGAAGCCTGATCTTTGAACTGGCCAGCGGCAATGTCTGGGTTCGTCATCATCGGCTGCCACATCGTTAAGGGAACGGGAATGAAACAGATCAAGGTCATGCTGGTGGACGACTCCGCCGTGGTCAGGCAGGTATTACAGGCCATTCTCGAACAGGAGCCGGACATCAAGGTGATAGCCACCGCCTCGGATCCGCTGTTTGCACTGGAAAAACTGAAAAAGGAGTGGCCCGACGTGATAGTGCTGGATGTGGAGATGCCACGCATGGATGGCATCACCTTCCTCACCAAGATCATGGCCGAACACCCTACCCCGGTAGTTATCTGCTCGTCCCTGACAGAGAAAGGCGCGGAAACCACGCTGCAGGCCATGGCCGCCGGAGCGGTGGACATCATCACCAAGCCCACGGTCGGCCTCAAAAGCTTCTTGCAGGAGTCGGCACAAGCCTTGGCCATGGCGGTGCGCGCAGCCGCCCAAGCCAATGTCAAACGGCTGGGCAAGGCGCCCCCGTTGATCGTGGCGGCCAAACTCAGCGCCGATGCCATCATGCCGCCAGCCAGCCAGCATGCCATGGCCCAGACCACGGAGCGGATCGTGGCGATCGGTACCTCCACCGGCGGTACCCAGGCACTGGAAGCCGTGCTGACGAACCTGCCACGGGTCTGTCCCGGCATCGTCATAGTGCAGCACATGCCGGAGAAGTTCACTGCCTCCTTTGCCGAGCGGCTCAACAGCCTTTGCCAGATCGAGGTGAGAGAGGCCAAAAGCAACGACAGGGTCATTCCGGGTCTGGCACTCATAGCCCCCGGCGGCAAGCACATGCTGCTCAA
Source organism: Aeromonas sp. TS_SC_11 (assembly GCF_057318915.1). NCBI lineage: Bacteria > Pseudomonadati > Pseudomonadota > Gammaproteobacteria > Aeromonadales > Aeromonadaceae > Aeromonas > Aeromonas sp. TS_SC_11. The sequence goes on along the minus strand of NZ_CM170470.1, from coordinate 2,136,191 downwards.
GCGCAGCGGCGCCTATTATCACGTCGATGTCATGGATGGCCCCCTCATCAACCGCCATCGCCCCTCGGTGGACGTGCTGTTTCGCTCGGTCGCCAAGTTTGCCGGCGGCAATGCCACCGGCATCATAATGACGGGCATGGGGGATGACGGCGCTCGCGGGTTACGGGAAATGCTGGAGGCGGGGGCCAACACCTTCGCTCAGGATGAGGCGTCTTGCGTGGTGTTCGGCATGCCCAAGGAGGCCATCAAGCTCGGAGCTGCCCGCCACATACTGCCGCTGCAGGATATTCACCACGCCATAGTGGGTCGATAAAACGCGCGTTCAGCCACTGGCGAAATGTGCCCGGCCTGCCGGGCACAGCTGTTTCAGGCGGGCATGTCGTCGAGCAGGGCGAACAGCCGGTCGATCTCGGCCGATGTGTTGTAGTGCATGCAACCTATCCGCAAGACCCCCTCGCTCACCCCCAACTGCTCGACCAGGGCCAGCGCATAGAAGTGGCCGGCCCAGCTACAGACCTGATGCTGACCGAGAAATTCCGCCATCTCGACCGGCGTATGGCGGTTCGAGGTGAGGGCGAAGGTGGGGGTGCGCCCCTGGCTGTCATTGATGCCATGCAGGGTAAACCAGGGGCGCTCGGCCAGCTTGGCCAGCAGATGGGCGCTGAGCTGTTGCTCATGGGCATGGCTGCGGGAGAATGCCAGATCGAGACGGGCCTCCAAATCATGTTCGGCCGCATCCAGCCCGGAGAGGGAGGCCAGATACCCTATGGTGGCCTCGACTCCGGCCAGCGCTTCCCAACTCTGGGTGCCGGTTTCCCACTTGCCGGGCGCCACATTCTTCGCGGGCTCCACCTTGTAAGGGGTGAAATGATCCAGATGGCGGTGCTTGCCATAAAGGATACCAAGGTGCGGACCGAAGAACTTGTAGGCGGAGCAGCCGAGAAAGTCACAATCCCAGGCCTGCACGTCGATGCGCTCGTGAGGGGCAAAATGAACAGCGTCCACATAGAGCAGCGCCCCGACCCCGTGCACGGCATCGGCGATGCGAGGGATATCGACCAGAGTGCCAGTCGTATTGGAAGCCGCCGTCACCGCGACCAGCCGGGTCTTGGGGCCCAGCAGGCTGAACAGATGCCCGTAGTCGAGCCCGCCGTTCGCCACATCCACCCGCACCTGATGCACCACAACGCCGCGATCAGCCGCCGCCTGCTGCCAGCTCGACACATTGGAGTAGTGATCCAGCCCGCTGACGATGATTTCGTCCCCCGCCTGCCACTCACGTGACAGAGCACGGCTGACCGCAAACGTCAGTGTGGTGAAGTTGGCGCCAAAGACGATCTCCTCGGCTCTGTCCGCCCCAAGCAGGGTCGCCACTGCCTCTCTGGCTCGCTGTGCCTGCTGCTCCGTGGCTCGGGCCGAGAAAAAAGGCCCCCCCAGATTGGCGTTGAAGCGGCCGAGATAGTCAGTCATGGCGGTGAGCACAGAGTGAGGCACCTGGGCGCCGCCCGGGCCGTCGAAGAAGATGGGGGTCTTGCCATCAACCAGTTGATTGAGGGCGGGAAACTGGCCGCGCAACACGGCAATATCGAGAGGCTGCATAGAAGAGTCCACAGTCCATGTTAACAGTTGAATAACATGGTGAGAGTAAAATGGCGCAGCAGCAATGTCCATCTGTGAACCGGTCAGCCATCACAGTTACATGATGAGGCCATATTTTCAGTATAAAATGCTGGGAAGCTCTCCATGGCATGCTTCTCCATCAAGGCTGGGACGCGCGGGCGACTTGCCGCTTTCATGCCGGCAATCAGCGTAGAAGTCGTTGATAAGGATGAAAAATGAGCGAAAGATATCAAAAAATGACCGACTCGCACTTTTTTGTCGCCAGATATCACCAGAAGGGGTTCACAAAGCCGCCGGATCTGATAGTATGCGCCTCGCACTTGGGGAGGGGTTCCCGAGCGGCCAAAGGGATCAGACTGTAAATCTGACGGCTCTGCCTTCGAAGGTTCGAATCCTTCTCCCTCCACCATTCAAGTGCAAATGTAGTGACAATCAGGAAATACCCCGTGGAGGGGTTCCCGAGCGGCCAAAGGGATCAGACTGTAAATCTGACGGCTCTGCCTTCGAAGGTTCGAATCCTTCTCCCTCCACCATTTTCCCGATTGCAATGGCTGAATAACCTATGCTTTACCCCTGTGGAGGGGTTCCCGAGCGGCCAAAGGGATCAGACTGTAAATCTGACGGCTCTGCCTTCGAAGGTTCGAATCCTTCTCCCTCCACCATCATTTAGAAGACCCGGCCTGGTGCCGGGTTTTTGCTTTTTAAAATTGCATCCATTTGACACTGTCAGATCTGACAATTGCATCATCCGCTACTTTTAGAAACAGTAGCCTTCATACCTTTCAGGGACATAGCGCGCCATGTTTGAGATTTGGGATGAAACAGGACAAGCAAGCGGCTTGACCTTGCCACAGCTGCAACAGCGGCTGGTCAGCTATCAGGGCGACGTCATGGTGCGCTACACCAACCGCATCGGCCTGCCGACCACGCTGTTCCTGACCATAGCCAAGGGTCAGGCCTACCAGCGCTTCAAGGCGGGTACCCCCCTGCTTGACTGGTCGTGGCTGGCGCAAGCCGTGCACCCGGATGTCATCCATGAGCCCAGGTTCTCCTATCTCAGCTCAGTCTCTTCCTGATCCCTCTTCCCGGGGACTGGCAAGCAGCAGAGTCAACTCATCGACTATCTGCTGCAACACAGCTCTGAACCCGGCCAATTCGGCCCCACACAGCCCGGCCCCCTCCTTGCGGATCTTCTCCTCCAGATGCCAGGCCTGCTGCGCCAAGTCATCTACCATCATCATGGAGATGGTGCCGGCCTGACGGTGCACCCAGTTAGCCAGCCCCTTGTCGTCGTCATGTACCAAAGCAAGAGATTGTTCCAGCTCCTGACGAAACAGCATCATCATCTGCTCAAAAGGCTCTCCAACTCCGAAAAACGTCTGCAGGGATGTCACATCAAGCCGTTTGGGGGCGGGCAATATGCACCACTTCATCAATATCTGGCGGAGCCCGTCCAACAGCACGGGTTTGCCCAGCACATCATTCATGCCTGCCGCCAGGCAGCGCTGCGCCTGCTCCGGCATCACATTGGCCGTCATGGCGATGATGGGGAGCCGCGCCAGTCCCTCGACAGTGCGCACCTGGCGGGTAAAGTCGTAGCCATCCATCACCGGCATCTGGCAATCACACAGGATCAGGTCGTAACTGTGCTGTGCCAGCATGGCGAGCGCCTGCTGGCCATTCTCGGCCAGATCGCACACCAGATTCAGCTGCTTGAGCTGGCGCAGCACCAATACCTGATTAAGATGATGATCCTCGACCACCAGCAGCCGGTATGACAAAGGCCGGAAAGCAGGCTCCACGGGAATATGATCGGGCAGCAGTTGCTCACCCTGGCCCAGCTGGCGATAGCACACCTCCCGCACAGCCTGCCAGGTCAAGGGATTGCTGTTGAGCCAGTAACGCCCTTCACGCAACTGATAACCCAGCGCATTGCCCAATGGGGCAACAGAGATGCAGGGCTCCGAGAGATCCACCCCATCGACAAATAGCAAGTCGGCCCCCTGCCGTTCAGCGCTTGTCTGCACGCCCAACGACAGCAGGTGCAGGCGCAAGGTATGGCGCAGCTTGCCATCCTCCAGTGCCATAAAGGCACGCAACCCCATGAGGGTGGGGTCATATTCACGGCGCAGCTCAAGGGGCAAGGTGACCGAAAGCCCGATGAAAGTCCCAAGCCCAGGGGCGCTTTCCAGCCTGAGCTCTCCCCCCATCAATTCGGCCAGGGTATGACTGATGCTAAGACCAAGCCCAGTCCCGCCATAACTGCGGGTGGTGGCGCCATCTGCCTGCTCAAAGGCGCTGAAGATACGGGCCTGCGCCTCGGTACTCATGCCGATGCCGGTATCCTGCACCCCGATCAGCAACCGCTGCTCCCCATCTGTTTGCGCCTCCAGCTTGATGGAGAGTTCGATAAAGCCGCGCTCGGTGAACTTGATGGCATTGCTGACCAGGTTGAACAACACCTGCTTGAGTCGCAGCACATCCCCAGTGAAGCGGGCGCCCACCTCATCATCGACACGCAGGTAACACTGCAGCCCCTTACGCTGTACCTCGCTGCTGATCATGGTCAACACGCTGTCGATGAGTTCGCGCAGCAAAAAAGAGCTCGGCGCCAGCGCCATCTTGCCCACATCCAGCTTGGAGTAATCCAGCACATTGCCGATCAGTTGCAACAGCCCCTCGGCCCCCCGGTTGATGATGGCAACCATCTGCCGCTGCTCCAGGTCGAGCGACGTGAAGCTCAGCTGCTCCGCCATGCCGACGATGCTGTTCATGGGGGTGCGGATCTCATGGCTCATGGTGGCCAGAAATTCAGCCTTCTTGCTGGCCGCATGCTCGGCGCACTCCTTGGCTCGTGCCAGAGCCTCCTCCACCTGACGGCGGTGCAGGATCTCCTGGCGCAAACGCCAGTAGGCGATGGAGAGCGAGAGAATAAACAAGGTGACACCCGTGCCAACGGGGATCAGGGTTTGTATCAGCTTTTGCCACGGGATCCCTTCGCTGTAGTTCACCGCCAGCCAGCTATTGCGGATCTGCTGCTTCTCCTTGTCGCTCATGCTGGCCAGCACCCGATTGATCAGCGGCAGCAGGGGAGCATAGGTGTCACGCACTGCAACAGCCAGTTCATCCTTGAAGGGGGTGGGCGCCACTATATGCAGGCTGTCATCGAACCGCTCATTGATAAGCCGTGATATGACGGCCAGATTGCCCATATAGGCATCCCCTGCCCCCGCGGCCACCATGGCCAGCCCCTCTTCCGGACCAGGTACCACTGTGATCTGGATATCCGGGATACGTGCCTTCAGCCCGGCGGTCAGCATGCTGTCGGTCACGATAAGATGCTTGCCAGCCAGTTCGGCAAAGCCACCGATCGTATTGCTGCCACGGGCCATGGCGATCACCACGGGAAAGGAGGTAATGGGCTGACTCAACTGCCAACCCACCATCTGCTGGCTGATGCGGGTAGGAATGATGGTCAGATCCACCTCTTGATGCAGCAGCGCCTGCAGCAGTTCGGACCAACTCTGGTCAGCGTGGTAGAGATAGGCCAGTCCCAGCTTGTCCTTGAACAGCGCAAGATAGTCACCGATAAGGCCGGTCAGTTTGCCACTGCTGTCGGCGTAGGAAAAAGGTACCCAGCCAGGGATCAAACCCAGTGTCAGCGGCGGTAACCGGGAGAGCCATTCCCGCTCATCGGGCCGCAGCAAAAAAGCACTGTGGCCCAGAAAACTCAGGCTGTTGTCACCCAGCCAGCGCTGCTCCAGGGTGCTGCGCTGCTCCACCGTCAGCGCCTGAATGGCAGTATCAAACCGGACCCCCAACCTGGACTTATGGTTGCTGATGCCCAGATAGAGGCTCTCCATCAGCAAAGGGGACTGGGCCACCACGGCCAATTCGGGGTGCAGGGCAATAAATTGATTGGCAACATGCAGGTTGCCGATATAGGCATCGGCCTGTTTGTCGAGCACAGCCTGCAAGGCAGAACTGGAGTCCTGAAACAGGATACGGGAGACATCAGGATAATGGAGACGGACCAGTTTCTCAGTCAGAAAACCGGCTTCGATGGCGAGACGAGATCTATTCAAGCCACTGACATCACGAAAGAAAGGAGAATCATGGCGCACCACGACCACGGTCGGTGACGAATAATACGGGCGCGTGTATGAAATACATTCCCGTTCTTCCGAGCGAAAGGCATCCAGCAAAATATCGACCTCACCTTTGCAGCTGGCCGCATATAACCGGTTCCAGTCGGGATATGCTTTCCACTCAATCTGGTAGTCAAGGTTCTTGGCCAAGATACTTATCAGCTCGACACTGAAGCCGCTGCCATTATGCCCATCCCAATGCTGAAATGGCCCCCAGCCGCCCACCAATAACCCGACTCTTATTACCGGTATGGAGGATTTATTTGCGGCGAGGAGTGGCTGGCAGAATATACATATATTAAATACCAATATGACGACCATGCATCGAAATATCGCCACGAGAGGACACCTCATCGTGCCAATCCTGAAAGAAATGACATCATATAAACGCTCGAAAAAATGCGGTGCGCAAAGTAGTATAGAAATGAGATGTTTGATAGTTTAAATATTATTCACTGTTTTATATGGGGCTCACCTATGTCTTTCAAGATCATTCTTGCCGACGACCATCCGCTCATACTGACCGGGATCCGCAGCCTTATTGCACACAACCAACCTGGTTGCGAGGTTGTTGCAGAAGCGCATCAAGTCTCCGAACTATTAAACACATTGCAGCAACATAACTGCGATCTGTTGATCACCGATTTCAGCATGCCAGGGGATGAGCGCAGCGATGGCTTGACCATGATCCAGCAATTGAAACGGGATTATCCCACCCTGCCTATTCTGGTGCTGACCCAGATCCACAATGCCGGTATCTTGCAGTCGCTGCTCCAGTTGGGAGTGAGCGGTGTTCTGCTCAAAAAAGCGGTGATCAGTGAATTGTCCGATGCCATTCGTCAGATATTATCCGGGCACAGCTATATCGGCAGTTCGGTGAAAACCCTGCTGGCCGAAGCCGGGCTGGATCATCACACTACCTCGATTCAACTCACCCCCAAGGAGAGCGAAGTGGTACGACTCCTCGCCAGCGGCATGTCAGTCACCCAGGTGGCCGAGTACCTGCACCGCAGCGTCAAGACCATCAGCACCCAGAAAAAAAGCGCCATGCTGAGGCTCGGCCTGCAAAGCGATAGCGCCCTGTTTCACTATGCCAAGGAGCAAGGGCTGGCCTGACTCTTGACCAGAATAAATCACCGTCACTCTTAAATAGCGGCATCATAAATAAGGGTCACATTGCCTTTATAAGTGCTCCCCGGGTGTTCCATCATCAAGGTCAAGGCTGGTTTCTGCACTTTAAAGATGATGCTGCGCGCGTCATTAATGTTATATGGACCTCTTATGCTTGCTAAAAATAACTTCTTGACGCCATGCTTCAAGGGAATTTCTTCTTTAGACTTATTTACATAAATCACCTCAAGCCTGACTTGCATCCCGAGCCTTTCATTATTCAGCATACAGACTTCACCATAGGCATATTGGCAGTCCAGCCAGACATGAAAATCTGAACTATTCCATAGTCGAAATGGCAGCTCCGCAATCAAATAGGGGGGCTGATGTGATTTACCACGATAAATCCAGTCATGCCATCCACCTGGCGGTTGCAATACTACCTTATCACTGCCAGCCGGAAATTCGACTTTCATTTGATGCTGAACTTTAAGAGAGAAATTGACTATCAGTGTAGAGTCTGAGTAATTGCCATTTCCAAAATCAAGATCCTGATTAGCGCCCACGGTTAATGTCAAAGAACCTTTGTAGGTACCATTTTGCATTTTCAACGGATCAGGTGGAACAAGTCTGTAACCAATATAAAATCTTCGCATATAAGTTTCCGCCGAAACAAACCCTTTCTTGAAATCGTTGTTGTAACATAGGCCACCCGTCATTTGATTGGCTTTATTTATATCAAAAAAATACTCCAACCAATAAGATGATGCCCACGATCCCAACCTAAACTTGCAATCACCACTTACAGAGTAAAGCCATTGTTTACCCGTTGAACTGGCAGCCTCAAGAATATTGTTATTATGGCTCCCACCAATATTTGTCAATATAAAGGAAAGTGTTTTTCTATCACCATGCTCGTTTACAAGTTCAACCGTTTTCTTTCCCGTAAACTTCTGATAGGTAATAGCATCACGTAGATTATTATTATTCTTAACTGTTCTGTGTATCGTGGTTTTAATGACAACAGCCTGCTCTTTATCTAAAGAGGCGGTTCCCTTGCACCAAAAATCCCCTGTCATCTCTTCAGCAACAGAACATGGTGTTGTATTGATAAACTTCCCGAATTCAACCTCATAAGTCGCTGGCTTATATTCTCCGGTCACATCGATAGATGCGGCCTGCACGGGCAACCCAAGCAGCACGACCAGCCACAAACCATAATGCATCACACCAGCTCTCATTATCTCTTCCTACTTAAGCACTTATTGACTGGCCCAGGCCTGGGCACTGCAGACCAGATCGCCCAGCAACAACACTTCCTGCTGACGCTCTGCTCGGGCCGTGTCCAGCGCCAGAGCACACTGTTGCGATCCCTGATACTCCACCTGCAAGCTGGGATTACGCTCGCTCATCTCTACCGCAAAGAAGCCATCGGCCTCGCTGACGGTGCGGCCCGCATGGTTGACCACCATGGCCCCTTTCAATGGCATCCCCTGCCCATCCAGCAGGCGGCCTATCACTGTCACCGTCTTCATCACACGGACCTGGTGATAGGCCACGCCGCCCTTGTTGAGATGATAGGGCAAGACGTTGGGACGAATGGTCATGGAAGGGGCATTCTGCCCGGCCATATCCAGCTGCACGGCGCCACTGCGATAGGCGGTGACGGGCACCAGATTTCGACCTGGCCGCAACTTGATATTGCCACCCTGATCGTCATCGGCGCGCAGGGTCAGCTCGGGTATATCGGACTCCACATCCACTATCATGCCCGCCTCCTGCCCTTGCGACTGGCCTGTCATGATCAGGCGGCCCTCATCGCCAAACGCCAGGGTACTGTCAAGGTTGATCCCCCCGCTCAGGGCCCGGTTATAGGAAGACGACTGCAGGTGAGCATCACCGCTGACCAAGGCCCCCTGAAACCTGGCGTAGCCCGCCGTGCCGACACCGTAGCTGTCGGTGGTCAGGTTGGCCCCCACGCTCTGCAGGGCGCCCCACTCCAGCAACTGCTGGTAACTGAGGGAGGCATTGCGCTCCTGCCCGCCGGAGCGGGAGGTCCGGCTGCCGATGCCGATGGCCAGCAGGCTGCGATCTCCCCCCAGGTTCATGCTCAGGGAGAGCATGCCCCCCCTGTCCCTCGCATTATCGGTACTGATGCTGCCCGGGCGGTCAAACACCGTCAGGTTCCAGCTCACCGTCTGACCAAGCAGATCGCCGTTGTAACGCCAGCCCAGATCGGCCCCAAGCCCGCGACCCACCTGATGGGCCAGATAGAGGTTGGCGGAGTGGCGCTCATCGAGCCGCTGCTGCAACGACAGGTTGCTCTGCTTGAGGTCGCGGCTCTCCCCATCGACTTGCCCCTGCTGGCGCTGCTGCTGATGGCTCAGCACCAGACTGCCCTCGCCATAGTGATACAAGGCCTGCAGATCGAAGCCGCTGCCCAGGCCTTGCGTCGCCATCAGGTTGCCAAACAGTCGCCACTGGCTATCCAGACTCCAGTCGGCCGAGAGGCCATGCTGCCAGCGCTGGTCGATATACTGGCTGGAAGCCCCGACGATCACCGAGGCGGTGAGCAGATGGTTGAGCATGACGCCGCTGCTCAGGGGCCGGACCGTCTCCTCTTCCCAGTTGCTGAACAAGCGGGTCTGCTGGCCCACAAACAGGTTGAAGCGCCAGCTTTCATCCGGGTTTTGCCAGTTCATCGGCTTGTAGATCATCTCTCTGCGCCGCTCGGTCACCTGACCATCTTCCAGCACCCGCAACTCCACCTCGTAGATGCCGGCGGGCAGCACCTTGGTGTCGAGGGCCTGCAAGCCCGAGATCACCTGCTGCGAGTTGATGAGCTGCCCGTCCCGATAGATCTCCACCATGCCGGGCCGGCTCGGAGTGACATAAAGCGGCGTCGTACTGGCCTGGCCCTGCTCAATCAACAGGGTGTCAGAGTCCCCCAGCATGACCCCCAGCACGGTCGGGGTTCCGCCGCCAAACAGGGTGGGTTGGCGTACCAACCCTTGGGCATAGGGCGAGAAGTAGCCCAGCCGGTAGAAACGCCCCTCTCCCTCACGCTCGGCATAAAGTTGCTGCACATGGTGCTGCGCCGCCTGCCCGTTGCCGGACTGGCTCACTTCCCCCTCCAGCAGCGGGGTCCACTGGCCTATGCTGCCCTGGGCCATCAGATTGTAACGGCCACTGCGCTGCTCCCCTTCCCCCTGGGTCAGGTTCAACTGGTGGCGCAGCAGGGTGCCATAGCTGCCGGTTGTGGGCAGACTGTAATAGCGGCTAGCGTGCACTCCCTTTTCGGCCCCCGCCGTCAGCACCGACAACTGGGAGTTTTCCAGGCTGTACTCCAGCGCCAACACCTGGTCAGCGCACCGATTCTGGCAAGGGCCCAGCAGATGAGGCTCGCTCAACACCTTGCTCCAGCGCTGGCGGTCCCGCTCTTCCAGCTCGCTCTCGTGGCTGTTGGTCAGAGCCAGCAGTTGCACGCTGGTGTCTTTGCCCAGCACTATCTCGCCTTCCCCCAACAGTTGCCCATCCACCAGGATGCGCACCGCCAGCGGGACGCCGAAGAAGTGATCGGCAAAACCATCAGGCAAATCTTTCGCTTGCTGCAGCAGATCAAGGGGTTGTGTGGTTCGCCCTCCCGTGGCCCAGGCAGGTACGCACAACACAACCAGGATCAGCAGGAAAGAGAAATACGGCACGACCTGTCTCACTCTTCTAAACGCAGACGAAAAGGCTCCCCGTGACAGGGAGCCTCCACCAATCGGCTTATGCACCGCCTTTGGGGGCTTCCGATTCAAATATCATGTTCACCACCCCCTGGTAGTTGCCTGGCTTGTAGCCGGCGACCGGGGCATCCGCCGGGATCACTTCCAACCCCAGCAATTTGCCGGTCTTGGCATCATCGGCCTTCATTACTTCCGCCGAGGTGGTCCCCAGAGTGACGCCACCAATCTTGACGGTCAGGGGGATGTTGTCATTGCCGCTGGCCATCACGGCCGGGTTGGTCAGATAACCTGTGATGGCGCCTATGGTGCTCTTGGCATCCAGCTGCTTGCTCAGCTTGTCCAACTTCTTGGTATAAGGGTTGTAGGCCAGCTTCTGCGGCGTACTCATCCAGTTGTCCCCGCCGGTCGGCTGGATATAGAAAGACTCGGTCGGGATCTGGGCGGTCACGGTGACCTGATGTTCAACCCGTTCCGCCGCCATCAAGTTGGCCGACACCAGCATTGCCAGAGGCGCAGCTATCCATACTTTCATCACTCTCTCCTCTCTCGGATATAAGAAACATCAGTGACCAATCACCATGTTTCTGCTCTTGTCACCCTCAATCAGTTCAAACCGATAAAGGTGATCGCTCTTTTTCATCAGTTGCTTTTTCATATTCGGCAACAGATGGATTTTGCTTGGGGTGGAACAGTTTTTTTTCCGCCCATCGCACTCTTCAAAAAAATCCAGCACTATGGTGGCATTGCCTTTATTCACGACAGTGGTCATGGTATCTGTCTTGATCAACTTGGTATCAAAGCGACTCTCTTTTGGCATCACAAAAATAATGGCGCCGAAACCGGTCAATATATTTACCCCGGCCGAGACTTGCTGTTGATTCTCCTGAACCGTATTGGCATCCAGATCGAACCCGTCCTCCTGTTTTGGCAACACAGGAATAAAACGGACTCTGAAATAACGCTCATTGTCCCGTTCCCCCATATACAACAGCCGTGTTGCCTGCACCCCGTTGGCCGGAATAATCATGCGGGAAGGGCTGGCGATCAGCGCCCGGCGCCCCTCTGTCAGCTCCGGCGACTCATGGGGTTGACCAGCTTCGTCATAAGTTATTTCGTGAATCGCCACCTTGACAAAGGCGGTAGCGTCACCCTGATTTCGAATGCGTTTTAAATAGGTGCTTTGCTGGCCTGACATATAGTCATAAAGCGTCCCTATGCTGATCTCAGCCGATGCAAACAGGTTACCGCTGAACATCAGCAGCAGGATGAGATATATTCTTTTCATTTTTATTCCAGACTGGTTTTCACATGCCGACGTTCGTTTAATAAATGCCATTTATTAAAAACGGAGTCAGTTGCATATCGTTGGAGCCAGTCTAGGTAGAATGACGGGGGAAGTTAATCAGAATAGTCCTATATTGACTACGCAAAATCACGCCAATTATCAGACTATTCCTACGGTGTTTTGATCTTTCCCTCCTGTATTATGCGCAGCCATATCCGTCTATCAGGTGAGTGCCATGTTTGCGTTCAAAGAAGAGTATCCGATGAGTGACATGGCAACCGTGGCGGTAGCCGAGGTAGCCGTGCCCTTTTATCAGCCGATCATAGGTCGCGACCGTCAGGTCAAGGGTTATGAAGTTCTGGCCAGACGTTGGGATCCACAACGTCAGAGCTATCAGGGCATCGACTTTCTCTCCCTCAGCCAGGATGAGTCCCTGCATGTGGATATCGTCATGCTCAGGGCCATCATGCGCGATCTGCCTACCCTGGCGAAGGGCGGACCCTATGCCCTCTCCATCAACCTCAACCCCATGCTGTGCAGCCCGACCTATCAGAATCTCTTGCTGCTGGTGCTGCTCCAGGCGCGCAAGGCAGGGATCGAGATCTGGTTCGAGGTGCTTGAACACGCGCCACTGCACAGCCAGCACAGAGCCTTGATCGAAGTGCTGCGGGATCATGGCGCCCATATCGCCTGCGATGATTTCGGCACTCTGGAATGCAACTTCCAGCGGGTGATGGCGCTGCCCTACGAGATCATCAAGCTGGATCGCTCCCTGCTGCTGCAGGCGGCGCGCACGCCCCATGCCCTCAAGATGTTGACCGGTCTGGTGGAATACCTGCAACGACTCGGCATGAAGGTGGTGTGTGAAGGGGTGGAAACCCTGACCCATATCGAGGTCGCCAACCGACTCGGCTGCGATTATCAGCAGGGCTACGCCTACGCCATGCCCTCCCCCCTCTCCCGCTGGGCCTGATCGGGCTCACACATTCATTGCGACTCGCACTGGCATCAGCTACCTGCCAAATTGCATGATGGCGTGGGGGCGAGTACAATCTCGCACCCCGTATATCAGGTGCATCCCCTGTGATCCTGCATAATGATGTACGCCATCGGGTAGTTGTGACGCGAGCGCCGTCTCGCACCACGGCTCAACCAATCCGGCGCCATCAGGTGGCGTCGTCCTGATTTGCAATCAGATACTAAGAGTCCAACATGTTCAGACCAGAATTGCTCTCCCCCGCCGGGACCCTCAAGAATATGCGTTACGCCTATGCCTATGGCGCCGACGCCGTCTATGCGGGTCAGCCACGCTACAGCCTGCGGGTGCGCAACAACGAATTCGATCACGAAAATCTGCAGCTCGGCATCAACGAGGCCCATGCACTGGGCAAGCAGTTCTATGTGGTGGCCAACATCCAGCCCCACAACTCCAAGCTCAAGACCTTCATCCGCGACATGCGTCCCGTGGTGGAGATGAAGCCGGATGCGCTCATCATGTCAGATCCGGGTCTTATCATGATGATGCGTGAAGCCTTCCCGGACATGCCCATTCACCTCTCGGTGCAGGCCAACGCGGTCAACTGGGCGACGGTGAAGTTTTGGCATCAGATGGGCCTGACCCGTGCCATCCTCTCGCGCGAGCTGTCACTGGACGAGATCGAAGAGATCCGCATGCAGGTGCCGGAGATGGAGCTGGAAGTCTTCGTCCACGGCGCTCTGTGCATGGCCTATTCGGGCCGCTGCCTGCTCTCCGGTTACATCAACAAGCGTGACCCCAACCAGGGTACCTGCACCAACTCCTGCCGCTGGGAGTACAAGGTGCACGAGGGCAAGGAAGATGACGTGGGCCAGATAGTCCACCGCCAGGAGCCCATTGCCGTGCGTCCGGACAACACCCTGGGCCTTGGCAAACCGAGTGATGCGCTGGTGCTGCTGGAAGAGTCCAACCGTCCCGGTGAATACATGACGGCGTTCGAAGATGAGCACGGCACCTACATCATGAACTCCAAGGATCTGCGCGCCGTCGAGCACGTGGAGCGCCTGACCAAGATGGGGGTGCATTCGCTGAAAATTGAAGGCCGCACCAAGTCCTTCTACTACTGCGCCCGCACCGCCCAGGTCTATCGCAAGGCCATCGACGATGCGGTCGCCGGTCGCCCGTTCGATCCGACCCTGATGGGCACCCTCGAAAACCTGGCCCATCGTGGCTACACCGAGGGCTTCCTGCGCCGTCACAACCACAGCGAGTACCAGAACTACGATTACGGCTACTCGGTCTCCGACACCCAGCAGTTCGTCGGCGAGATCACCGGTCGCCAGGGCGACATGGTGGAAGTGGAAGTGAAGAACAAGTTCCTGGTGGGCAACAGCCTGGAACTGATGACGCCGCAGGGCAACGTCAGCTTCAATCTGGAGCAGATGCAGAACCGCAAGGGCGAGCTCATCGACACGGCGCCGGGCAACGGCCACGTTGTCTATGTGCCCGTCCCCAAAGAGATCGACATCAACTACGGCATACTGCTGCGCAACCTCGGCGATCGCCAGGACACCCGTCAGCCGCACTCGGCGGCCTGATATGTCCCTGCTCATCACCGACAAGTGCATCAACTGCGACATGTGCGATCCCGAGTGTCCGAACCAGGCCATCAGCCTGGGTGAGGAGATCTACGAGATAGACCCCAGTCGCTGCACCGAGTGCGTCGGTCACTATGAGAAACCGACCTGCATCAGTGTCTGCCCCATCGATTGCATCATCTGGGATCCCGCCCACGTGGAAACCGAAGATCAGTTGCTGGAGAAGTTTGTGCGGATGCACCGGCAGTAACATCAGCGTCTGCAACTCATAGACTGCATCATCCGGGATCCCGCCCACGTGGAAACCGAAGATCAGTTGCTGGAGAAGTTTGTGCGGATGCATCGGCAGTAATTGCCGGCATGTTGTCGAAAAAAAAGCCCCGCATGCGGGGCTTTTTTACGTTTGGTGCTGGCCGTGCCTAGACGTATTCCATAAAGACCCGGGAAGTAAGCTTGGTGATGAGCTCGTAGGGGATGGTGCCAATCTCGTCGGCGACCCGCTCCACCGGCAGTCCCTCGCCCCAGAGCACGGCTTCGTCACCGGCCTTGTCGGTGGCGCCCGGCCCCAGATCCACTGTGGTCATGTCCATGGAAACGCGGCCCACCAGAGGCACTATGCGGCCATTGACCAGCACAGAGGTGCCGTTGGGCGCCATGCGCGGATAGCCATCGCCGTAGCCGATGGCGATGACGCCGAGCCGGGTATCCCGGTCCGACACCCAGTTGGCGCCATAGCCCACAGGTTCGCCCGCCTTGTGATCCCGCACCGCAATGAGCTGGGTCTTCAAGGTCATCACAGGCTGCAGGTCGTAATCCGCCGCCACCGTATTGGGGAAGGGAGAAACACCGTACAGGATGACGCCAGGGCGCACCCAGTCGCAGTGGGAATCCGGCCAGGCCAGGATCCCCGCCGAGTTGGCCATGGCCCGCTCACCCAGGAGCGGCGCCGTGAGGCGACTGAACAAGTCGATCTGCTCGCGGGTGGTCGATTGCTCGAGCTCATCTGAGCGGCTGAAGTGAGTCATGATGTTGAACGGCTGCACCACGTTCTTGCAGCGGGACAGACGCGCGATAAAGGCGGGCATCTCATCGCTGCGCACCCCGAGCCGGTGCATGCCGGTGTCGAGCTTGAGCCAGGCCACCACAGGAGCCGGCAGTTCGGCCTGCTCCAGCGCTTCGAGCTGCTCCCAGGTGTGCACCGCCGTTTGCAAATTGTTGGCCGCCAGCACCGGCAGATCGGCGCTCGAGAAGAAGCCTTCCAGCAGCACTATGGGCTTGACCACGGCGCAGGAGCGCAGCATCAGCGCCTCTTCGATTCGGGCCACTGCGTAGGCATCCGCATCCACCAGGGTGCGGGCAACCGGCAGCAGACCATGGCCATAGGCATTGGCCTTGACCACGGCAATGATCTTGCAATCGGGGGCATGCCGTTTGACCACGGCGAGGTTGTGGCGCAGGGCCGCTGTATTGATTTGGGCAATAGCCGCTTTCATCTGTTTTCCCTTACGAGGGCATGATGGCGCGTGAATGCACCAGGCACCGTGTGGTGTCAGCCCTTAATTGTCATCATCGAAAGCCGGACCGGCATAATTGTCGAACCGGGAAAACTGTGTCTTGGAGCTGGGGGACCCAGGCACCGATATGGGTGCGCAGACCGATCCCTACTTAGTAATCGTCATCAAACGCCGGACCGGCGTAATTATCGAACCGGGAGAACTGCCCCTGGAAGGTGAGGCGCACGCGGCCCTATTGGCACCGTTACGCGGTTGACCGATGAGAACTCGGCTACCTTTCAGGGCTTTCGTGGTGGTATCTAATCCGCCATCACCACGGGTTTTCATCAATAGTCGTCATCAAACGCCGGGCCGGCATAGTTGTCGAACCGGGAGAACTGGCCCTGGAAGGTGAGGCGTACCCGGCCTATGGGGCCGTTACGCTGCTTGCCGATGATGATCTCGGCAATCCCCTTGTCGGGGCTGTCATCGTGATACACCTCATCACGGTAGATAAACATGATCAAATCCGCATCCTGCTCGATGGAGCCGGATTCCCGCAGATCCGAGTTGACCGGGCGCTTGTCTGCACGCTGTTCCAGGCTTCGGTTTAGCTGGGAGAGCGCCACCACCGGGCACTGCAACTCTTTTGCCAGCGCCTTGAGGGAGCGGGAGATTTCACCTATCTCCAGGGTACGGTTATCGGAGAGCGCGGGCACCCGCATCAGCTGCAGGTAGTCGATCATGATCATGGATAGGCCACCGTGCTCACGGGCGATGCGGCGGGCGCGGGAGCGCACGTCGGTCGGGGTGAGGCCGGAGGCGTCATCGATATACATCTTGCCCTTCTCGAGCAGCAATCCCATGGTGGAGGAGAGGCGTGCCCAATCCTCGTCGTCAAGCTGACCGGTACGCACCTTGGTCTGGTCGATGCGCCCCACCGAGGCGAGCATACGCATGATGATCTGCTCGGAGGGCATCTCCAGCGAGAAGATGAGTACCGGTTTCTCGGCGGTGAGGGCCGCGTGCTCGCACAAGTTCATGGCAAAGGTGGTCTTGCCCATGGAGGGACGAGCCGCAACTATGATCAAGTCCGAACGCTGCAGACCGGCGGTCATCTTGTCCAGATCCCCATAACCGCTCGACACCCCGGTCACGCCGTTGTGAGGGGTCTTGAACAGCTCTTCAATCTTATCGACCGTCTGCTCGAGGATCAGCTTGAGCGGCTGCGGCCCCTCGTTGGCGCTGGTACGCTGTTCGGCGATCTGGAACACCTTGCTCTCGGCCAGATCCAGCAGATCGCCGGAGGTGCGCCCTTGCGGCTCGTAGCCTGCTTCGACTATCTCGTTGGCGACCGAGATCATCTCCCGCACTACCGCCCGCTCACGCACTATCTCGGCGTAGGCATTGATGTTGGCGGCACTCGGGGTGTTCTTGGCGATCTCCACCAGATAGGCGAAGCCACCGGACTCCTCCAGCTGCTCCGAGCGCTCCAGCTCCTCTTGCAGCGTGATGAGATCGATGGGATTGCCCGCGTTGGAGAGGCGGGTCATGGCCTGGAAGATAAGCCGGTGAGGGCGGCTGTAGAAATCCTTGTCGATCACCCGTTCGGCAACCCGATCCCAGGCCTCGTTATCCAGCATCAGGCCGCCCAGTACGGACTGTTCGGCCTCAAAAGAGTGGGGAGGAACTTTCAGCTGTTGTGTCTTGGCGTCTTTTTTCGCCGTCACTTGCTCTGCCATACACATAAAAACCGCAGCGGGAAGGGGACGGGAATTTTACAAAAGAAACCCCGCCATCGCGAGTGCTAATGCACGCTATTCACTTCTGTCTGACACAAGCGCCCTACTGATGGTCAATGGCGCCGCTTGCTGATGAAATATGCTGCTGTCTCATACCATGATGAAGGGCCAGACCAGGGTCTGATCCTGCTGCTTGGCT
Source organism: Aeromonas sp. TS_SC_11 (assembly GCF_057318915.1). Lineage (NCBI taxonomy): Bacteria > Pseudomonadati > Pseudomonadota > Gammaproteobacteria > Aeromonadales > Aeromonadaceae > Aeromonas > Aeromonas sp. TS_SC_11. The sequence goes on along the minus strand of NZ_CM170470.1, from coordinate 2,118,289 downwards.
CTCGTTTTGTTGCGCAGCTTGCGCTCCTTGCGGCTTGGTCGTCGATTTTTCATTGCCATTCTCTCCTCTGATTGCCCCGGAATGGGGTGTAATCTGTTCATGAATAATTCATGCCAACGATGTTAATCATAGACGCAAGCTGCACTACAACGAGGGACAGGCAGCCTGTCATGCACCTCGCTGAGCTTGCTAAAGCAGACCATGTCCCCATCCACTGATGAGAGTGAAAAGAGTCAAAATGAAAAAGATGCTGACCCTGTTTGCCGTGATCCTGGCCATTGGCCTGGGGGCACCCATTGCCGAGGCCAAGAAATTTGGCGGCGGTAAATCCTTTGGCAAGAGCTACAAAACAGCTCCGGCCCAACCGGCGGCCAAACCCGTCGACACCAAGAACCCGGCAGTCGGGGCTCAGGCCGCACCGAAGAAAGGCGGCATGATGGGCGGCCTGCTCGGCGGCCTGCTGGCCGGTGGTCTGTTCGCTTACCTGCTGGGTAGCGGTGCCTTCGAAGGTCTGCAAGGCATGGACATGCTGCTGATCGCGCTGCTGGCGTTGGGCGCCGTCTTCCTGTTCCGCGCCATGCGCAAGAGCAAGGCCCCCTCGCCTCAACCACAGACGGCCTACGCCGGCTATCAGCCGCCATCGGCTGCGCCGCAGCAGTTCGAACAGAGCAGCAGTGCGCCGCAAGCAACCGGCTTTGCCGACAGCGACGTGCCGTTCCGTCTGCCGCCAGGTTTTGACATGAACAGTTTCCTGTCCGGTGCCCGCGATCACTATCGCACCCTGCAAGAAGCCTGGAACGCAAACGATCTCGAAAAAGTGCGTGAGTATGTGAGCCCTGAGTTGTTCGAACAGCTCAAAGCCGAACGCGCAGAGCTGACCGGCGAGCAGCATACCGAAGTCATGTATGTGGATACCCAGCTGGTGCGTGCCGACTACGGCAGCGACTGGGCCCAGGTCAGCGTACGCTTCAGCGGCCGCTACATGGACCGTCAGGAGCAGGTCGAGGAAGACATCAAAGAGGTGTGGCACCTCGAGCGTAACCTGGCCAAGGACAATGCACCCTGGCACATTGTCGGTATCGAGCAGCTGTAAACGCTCTTTATCCTGCGAAGACAACAGAGGCGGCCCAAGGCCGCCTCTGTTATTTTTGACTCCCTGCGTGCCCTCTCCCACCCCTCCCCCTGCAAGTCCAGCCACAGCCCCTCAATATGGTCGCTATGAGAATGGTTCGTGATTGTGTAGTATGACCGCCCTTTTTTTGTTCAATTTCCGTTCACCGAGGCGTGGTTCATGGCTCTCTCTTTTCTGCGTAGCGGCAACATGCCTCGTTTGCTGGCCAGCCTGCTGTGCTGCGCAACCCTGATCCTGGTTTCCCTCGCCACTCTCTATTGGCAGACCTGGTCCATGACCCGCCAGCAGGCGCAAAATGCCGCCGAGCGTGCCATGGTGCAGATAGACAGCGCCCTCTACCACTCTACCCAGGCGGCCCGGGCCGCACTGCCGCTGGTGGGCCGCCCCTGTCACGAGGTTGCCCGCGAGCTGAGAGTACTGGTTGCCACCTCCCCCTATGTACGCTCGGTCAACCTCTCACGCCATGGTCGCCTCTACTGCTCTTCCATCTTCGACGAGATCAACCTGAAAGATGAGCTGCAAAACGGCCAGCACCAGCAGCTCAAGCTCAAAGCCGTCACCCGGCTCGGACTCAAGCCCTCGCTGCTGTTCTATCGCCTGAGCGAAGGCGATCATGGGGTAGTGGTTGCCATCAACCCCTACCACCTGAGCAAACCGCTGCAATGGCGACTTGGCGGGCCCAACAGCTGGGTGCAGATAGGTGAGCAGTGGCTCGATATCAAAGGCCGGATCCACAACGGTGTCACCCCTGTGTTTCGGGGGTTCAACTACCCGCTCAGTTCGACGGCATTCGGCTACAGCCTCAATCAGGGATTCCCGCTGGAAGCCGTGTTGCTGCTCACGCTGAAAAAGCAGAGCACCGTCATCATCTTGATCCTGACTCTGGGCGGCCTGGCCGGCCTTGCCACCTATCGCTGGTGGAGCCATATCTCCACCCCGACCCAGGAGCTCAAGCGCGCCATCATCAAGCAGGAGTTCATTCCCTACCTGCAGCCCATCGTTTACAGCAAGAGCGGTCAGCTCCATGGCTGCGAGGTGCTGATGCGCTGGCAGCACCATCGTCAGGGGTTGATCCGGCCGGATCTCTTCATCCCGCTGGCGGAGGAGAGCGGCCTCATCATACTGATGACCCAGACCCTGATGCAGCAGGTTCGTCTGGAGTTTGCCCCCCATGTGGCGCAACTGCCGCCCCGCTTTCACTTCGGTTTCAACATCTGTGCCCAGCACTGCCAGGAGATGAGCCTGATCGACGACTGCCGCCGATTCCTGGCCGCCTTCGCCAGCAATCCGGTCACGCTGGTGCTGGAGCTGACCGAGCGGGAGCTGATCACCCCCTGCCAACTGACCGACCAGCTGTTCGGCGAGCTGCGCCAGATGGGAGTCAAGATAGGTCTGGACGACTTTGGCACAGGCCACTCCAGCCTCACCTATCTGCAACAGTTTCACGTGGACTACCTCAAGATCGACCAGAGCTTCGTCGCCATGATAGGCACCAATGCCCTCTCTCGTCATATTCTTGACAGCACCATCAGTCTGGCCACCCGGCTGGGACTGGAAACCGTTGCCGAAGGGGTCGAAACCCAGGAGCAGGCTGACTTCCTGACAGAGCGCAACGTCAACTACCTGCAAGGCTACCTCTATGGCCGTCCGCTCACCCCGGCCCAGTTCCTGCGGCTGCTGCCCGCCCCTGTGCCGGAGCAGACAGACCCCCATCAAGCGGCATGATCCCTCAGCGACGCTCGGGTGCCGATACAACAATGTGAAACTTGTCATTAGTCTGTGGTGATGGCGTTAAACAATCTAGCAAACGTTTGTTTGCTTTATTAATGTGCAGTAGCTCAAAGGAATCAGCTCTCTTTATTTCCAATTACTGCTTTTTGCCTAGAATCGCCACACTCCTGTCATACAGGAACGATATACAGGACAATAACAACAAGAGGATTATTACCAATGAAGAAGACGTTACTGGCCGTCACCGTCTCTATTACTCTGCTCGGGCTGACCGCCTGCAATTCAGAAAACAGCAGCAAGGAGCATATTCCGCTGGATCTGACCATTGCCCATATCAATGATACCCACGCCCACCTCGACCCGACCGAAAATGCGCTGGCCATCCAGCCCACCGGCCAGGAGCTGTTCAAGTTCTACGCCAAACTGGGCGGCTATCCCCGTCTGAAGTTCAAGCTGGACGAGCTGCGCAGCCAGGCCGCCAACGAAGGCCGCAACTTCATGGTGCTCAACGGTGGTGATGCCTTCCAGGGCACTCTCTACTTCACCCAGTTCAAGGGGGAAGAGGAGTCTCGCCTGCTCTCCGACATGGGTATCGATGCCATGGTGCTGGGCAACCACGAATTTGATTTGGGCAATCAGGCCATTAAAGATTTCGTCTCACGGGTGAATTTCCCTGTATTGGCTTCCAACATGGTGAAATCCAGTAGCGCCACCCTGAAAGACAGTGAAAATATTCATGAATATGTCATTAAAGAAATAAATGGCGAGAGCGTGGGTATTTTCGGGCTGGTGCTGGAAAATATGCATGATATCTCTTCACCGGATACCGATACCCAATTCCTGCCGATGATTGAAACCGCCCAGAAAATGGTCGACACCCTCAAGTCAAAAGGCGCCAACAAGATCATCATGGTCACCCATATCGGTTTGCAAAATGACCAGGCCGTCGCCAAGGCGGTCAACGGTATCGACCTGATTGTCGGCGGTCACTCCCAGACCTTCCTCGGCGACATCAACGAGATCAACACCATAGGCTACACGGCCCACAACCAGAATCCGGACGACGACAACACCTATGCCCAGCTGGTCGGCAATCCGGACGGTGGCAAGACCTGTATCGTGCAGGCCGGTGAATGGGCCAAAGGCTATGGCCTGGTCAACGTCTCCCTGAGCAAGGAAGGCCAGATCACCAAGTGTGAGGGGCGCAATACCCTGATGACGGGCGACGATTTCACCAAGGACGTGGCCAAGAAGAAAGAGCCCCTGAGTGGCAGCGAGCAGACCAATGTGGTCGACTTCATCACCAAGTCACCCGTCATCGAAATCGTGCCGGAGAACACCGCCATGCGCGATGTAATCGACACAGAGTACAAACCGGCCGTGGCCGAGCTCGAGGCCAAGATCATCGCCGACGTGCCGACCAAGTTGCCCCATGTGCGCGTGCCGGCCACCCCGGATGGCGCGGGTCTGATCGATCCCCTGGTGGCCGAATCCCTCTACTGGAAGCTCAACAAACTCAATACCAAGGTGGACTTCACCATCCAGAACGCCGGTGGTGTGCGCGCCGATGTGAACGCGGGCCCGCTCTCCGTCGGTTACGTGATGGGCACCTTGCTGCCGTTTGGCAACAAGATCGCCGCCTTCAACCTCAAGGGCAAGGACGTGCGCGCCACCCTGGAGTACGCCGTTGACTATTCCATCGGCCACGAGACCGGGATCGGCGCCTCCAGCGGTGCTTTCCCTTACGTCGGCCACCTGAGCTACACCTATGATGGCAAACTGGCCAAGGGTTCCCGCATCACCAAGCTGGAGCTACTGGACGCCAACGGCCAGTGGCAGCCGCTGGACGACGACAAGGTGTACCGTGTCGGTGCCAACACCTATATCGCCTCCGGCAAGGATGGCTACAACGGCCTGCTCAAGCGCGAAGAGCTGCCCAACAAGGGTGACTACGTCGACTCTGGCGTCGGTGAGAACGAGATGTTCATGGAGTATGCCGAGTCCCAGGGCACCCTCAATCCACTGCCCTATGCGACCGTGACCTACTTCAAGCCCTGATCAGGCTCACACGCTATTGCAACGGCGCCTGAGGGCGCCGTTTTTATGGCATACTCCCCGCCCATTGATGCCGAGGAGAATGTTTGATGGCCAAATACGACAAGATTTCCCCCGAGACCCAGCAAGAGGCGCAGAAAATTGCTCGCGCCAACCAGAAGCCGGGACAGACCAAAGAACAGACCCAGCTGATCGCCCAGGGGATCCAGAAAGGCATAGACGAATACAAGAAGCAGATGAAGGCGCGGGCTCGCGAGGCCAGTCGCCAGAAGAAGTTGCAAACCAAGGCAAAACAGCAGCCGCAAGCCGGACATGAGGAGGAGGGCGACATTGAGCTTGTCGAGGTCTCCCGCCAGCATCCTCTGCCCTGGATCCTGTTGCTGCTGAGCTGGGTTGGCTTTGCCGCTGCCTGGTTCGGGTTGCACTGAGCGCGCAAACCTTTACCTGGGATCCTCTTCACAGGCTGGGGGCAGCATGCTGGTCATCTTCCCTTCCGACTGATTAAATCCCGCCTCTTGTCGTCTGGAGACTTGCCATGAACCCGGCCCCCTTCTATCTGCTGGCACCCCTGGTGCTGTTTATCGTGACCCTGGTGCTCTATCGCATCTCTCCGCTGCGAGCCGTCGCCGCCGGCAGTGCCCGCTGGTTTATCCTGCCCGCCTTCACCCTTTTCATCCTGCTCATAGTGATCAACGGCGCCGCCGATCCCGCCCTTCGCAGCCCGGCCTTTCACTGGCTGATGCCCGGGCTTGGTTTTGCCCTGACCCTGTTTCCGGCCCTGCCCAAGGCGCTAGTGCCGCGTCTGGCCATCAAGGAGGGTGCCTTCGCCGCCCTCGGCTTGATGCTGATGAGCCTCGCCATGGTTTACTGATCGGCTGGCCGCTGGCGTTGACATGACTCAAGGGGCGCTCTGTGACGGGCGTCCCTTGTACAAACAATGGCCCGTAGGCATATTGGTGACAATATCACCGGCAAGGAGGCCAGATGGACAAGTCACCCGATTTCATGGCGCAGTGGAATTATCAGGATCCCGCCGCCAGTGCCCTGCGTTTTCATGCACTTGTTCCCGAGGCGCGTACGGCAGCCAACCTGCAACTCGAGCTGGAGTTGCTGACCCAGATCGCCCGCACCTATTCCCTGCAGCGCCAGTTTGCCGAAGCCCACCAGCTGCTCGACGAGATAGAACCCCGCCTCACCGATGCCACCCCGCGAGCCCGCCTTCGCGCCCTGCTGGAGCGCGGCCGCACCTTCAACTCCGCCGGCGACAAAGCCACAGCCAGACCCCTGTTCGAACAAGCCTGGCAGTGGGGGCTCAAGAGCAAGGAGCTCTATCTGGCCATCGATGCGGCACACATGATAGCCATAGCCGCGCCACTGGAGGAGCAGAGCCGCTGGCATCAGCTGGCCATGGAGCTGGCGGAACGCAGCCAGGATGAAAAGGTGCGCGGTTGGCTCGCCAGCCTCTACAACAATCAGGGCTGGACCCTGTTCGAGCTGGGACGCTTTGATGAAGCCAGAGTATTCCAGCAAAAGTGTCTTGCCTGGCACGAACAACATAACAATACGGCCAAGGCCTTCATCGCCCGCTGGAGTCTGGTGCGACTGACCCGGGCACAGGGGTTGCACGAGCAGGCGCTGGCCGAGCTGAAGCAGCTACAGGTAGATATGGCAGAGGCCGGCGAGCCGGAGGATGGCTATCTGTTCGAGGAGCTGGGGGAGAATGCATTGGTGCTGGACGATCCGGCTGCGCCCGAATACTTCTCCCGCGCCTGGTTTCTGCTGTCACAGGATCGCTGGTTCAAGGCCAACGAGGCGGAGCGACTGGCCAGACTCAAGCATCTCGCCAAGCTCTAGACAGGCGCGGCCTCAGTCCCCTGCTCAGGCCAGACTCGTCTCTTCCCAACCCTGCTTTTTGCGATAGATGGTGGAGGGACTGATCTCCAGCAGTGCCGCTGCCTTGGGGATGTTGCCGTCACAGCTGGCGATAGCCTGCTCTATGGTCTCTTTTTCCACCAGCCAGAGAGGGCGTATCGGCGCGTTGAAAGAAGGCAAGGTGGCACTGCCAGCCGTGGCCAGCGGCGCTGTCGCGGCCAGCATGCTACCCCGACTGCCATTCAGCGGCGGTGGCAAGATGTCAGGACTCACCAGCTCTCTGTCGTTGAGCACCACTATGTTGCGCACCACGTTTTGCAGCTCGCGCACGTTGCCAGGCCAGGGGTAATCGAGCAGCACCCGCGCCGCCTCCACATCGAAATCCTTGAAGCGCTTGTTCTCTTCCTTTGCGTAGCTCTGCAACAGGTTACGCGCCAGCAGCAGTATATCCTCGCCGCGCTCGCGCAGCGGTGGCAGGCTCAGCGGGATCACGTGCAGGCGGTAGTAAAGATCTTCACGAAAACGCCCCGCCTTCACCTCCACCAGCGGATCCCGGTTGGTGGCGCAGACGAAACGCACGTCCACCGTCTCCAGCTTGCCGCTACCGACCCGTTGCAGGGTGCCGGTCTGGATGAAGCGCAGCAGCTTGCTCTGCAGGTCGAGATCCATCTCGCAGATCTCGTCCAGGAACAGGGTACCGCCATCAGCCAGACTGGCCGCCCCCTTGCGATCCCCTTGGGCGCCGGTAAAGGAGCCCTTGACGTGACCGAAGATCTCGCTCTCCATCAGGTCATGGGGAATGGCGGCGCAGTTGAGCGCTATGAAGGGTTGCTCGCTGCGGGGGCTGCACTGGTGAATGGCCTCTGCGCACACCTCCTTGCCGGTGCCGCTCTCCCCCGTGATGAAGACGGTCGCCTTGCTCGGCGCCGCGCTCTCTATGATGCGATAGACGGCCTGCATCGGCATGGAGGCACCGATAAAGCCGGCGAACGAGCTGCGTTCGAAATTTTCCCGATACTGGGCCACCAGCGAACTGAGTTGCTGATGTTTCAAGGCATTGCGGGCAGTGGCACAGAGCCGCTTGCCGTCAAACGGTTTGGTCAGAAAGTCGAAGGCACCGAGGCGCATCGCCTCCACCGCCACATCCACGGAGCCGTGAGCGGTGATCACCACCACGGAACAGGGCAACTGCTGTTCGGTGATCTGCTGCAAAATGTCCATGCCGGACATGTCGGGCAGTTCAAGGTCGAGCAGTACCACAGGTGGCGGGCTGGTCAGCAGCTGCGCCAACGCCTGCTGACCACAATCGGCCAACAGCACCTCATAGCCATCCTGGGCCAGATACTGTTCATAAACCACCGCCAGACTGCGGGTATCTTCCACCAACAGGACTCGAGGTTTGCTTTCAGCCACGGGAGCCATCCTTGCGATTGATTTCGTTGTCTATTTCAGGTCTTGCCCGCCATGTTACCACAGCTGGCGCGGCCTCTCTTTTATCCCGCCATTCGCAGGGAGATACAAGTAAAAACGGCTCCCTAAGGAGCCGTTTTTTCAACGATGGGCGCTTACTTCTTGGCGTTGTCGCCATCAGCAGCCGGCTTCTCGATAGCCAGCAGCTCAACATCGAACACCAGCACGGCATTGGCCGGGATAGAACCTGCACCGTGCTCGCCATAAGCCAGCTTGGACGGCAGGAAGAACTTGAACTTGGAACCGACCGGCATCAGCTGCACGCCTTCGGTCCAGCCAGGGATAACCTGGTTGAGCGGGAAGGTAGCCGGCTCACCGCGATCGACGGAGCTGTCGAACTTGGTGCCGTCGGTCAGGGTACCGGTGTAGTGAACCTTGACGATGTCAGTGGCTTTCGGCTTGGCGCCGTCACCCATCTTCTCGACCAGATACTGCAGACCAGATTCGGTGCTCTTCACACCTTCTTTCTTGGCGTTGGCAGTCAGGTACTCTTCACCCTTCTTCTGGTTATCCACGGCATCCTTGTCAGCCTTGGCCTTGGTCAACTCGTTGATCTTGGCATCGTATTGCTGCAGAACCTTCTGGATCTCCTCGTCAGTCATGCTGGCTTCTTTACCCAGACCATCGGTCACACCCTTGAGGATGACGCTGTTGTCCAGTTTGATGCCGAGTTCCTGCTGACGTTCCAGGGTATTGGCGATATAACGACCCATGGAGAGGCCAATTGCATAGCCGGATTGCTCTTCAAAGCTCTTGGCATCAGCCTTGGGGGCCTCTGCCGGCTTGCTGGCTTCTGCCTTGACCTCTGCGTTGTTCGCAGCCGGCTTCTCATCTTTTTGGCAAGCAGTCAGACTCACGGCAACCGCCGCAGCCAACAGGGACACCTTCAGAAAATTGTTCATCAGTTTCTCCAAAACTCTAAATACCGCTCTCGGTTCCTTCGTGAAATGAGAGGTTTATCGTGATAAGCGCCTTATACTAACGCCGTGATCGCAGGTAACGAAAGCATGAGACAGGAAAAATGATAAAAAGTGCCATTTATCTCATCGGTATTTGTCTGATACTGACCGGTTGCGAGCAGAGCCCCCAGCCGGGCCAACAAGTCACACTCGCCAATCAGGGTCTGCTGAGTGCAGACCTTGCCAGCGATGGCAAGCAGGCCATCGTCTCCAGCCTGGGACAGGGCACTGTCGTGTGGGATCTGGAACAGGGCAAGGAGCGCTGGCGCTGGCGCCAGTCCGACAATCAGGACAACTTCGTCATCGTTACCCGCTTCTCGGCAGACAACAGCCATGCGGTGACCGCCACCCTGGATACCTTCGCCATCTGGCGCCTGCAAGATGGCCAGTCCCAAGGCTACTACTCGCTACCTGAATCCAAACTGAGGGACATAGCGCTGTCGGCCAATGGCCGCCAGGTGCTGATCGGGCGTGAAGATGGCAAGGCGGAGATGGTCGATACCCAGAGCGGCCGCCGGCTGCAATTTCTCGGCCACACCGAGCAGGTCAATACGGTGGATCTCTCCGCCAATGGTCGCTACGCCCTCACCGGCGGCAACGACTACAGCGCCTATCTGTGGGATACCCGCTCAGGTCAGGTGGTATGGCGTTTCAACCACGCCGGTCGGGTGGTGATGGCAAGGCTCGATCCCCAGGGCCGTTTCGCCTTCACAGCGGACAGCCGCCAGGCCAGCATCTGGGATCTCAAGACAGGCAAGGAGGTGAGCCGGTTGCAGTTCGCGCACCGCTTCGAGGTCTACACCAGTGCCCGCTTCGTCAACGACGGCAAATGGCTCATCACGGGTGCCCCCTCCCGCCAGCTCTCCCTGTGGCAGGTGAGCGATGGCACCCAGCTGCAAAGCTGGCGCGTCTCGCCCCATCCCAAGGTGAAACCGCCGAGTGCAGTGGTCTACGGCGTGGCTTTGCGCGACAATAGCCACCTTGTCAGCGCCAGCTCCAGTGGTCTGGCCGAAATCTGGACTATCAAGTAAGGACCTAAAGGCCCATGAGTCAGCAACTTAACGATCGCATCGAAACCCTGGAAAGCCGTCTCGCTTTCGCCGAGTACACGGTGGAACAGCTCAACGACGAGGTCACCACCCAGGGCCGTGAGCTGGATCGACTCAAGCACCAGATCCAGCTGCTGGTAGATAAACTGCAAAGCGTACAACCTAGCCAGATTGCCAGCATGGCCGAAGAGACGCCGCCCCCGCACTACTGAGCAGTTGTCTCTGCACCATAAAAAAACCCGCGATAAACGCGGGTTTTTTTATCGGGCCAGGCCCGGGGCACAGATCAGTGCTGGTGACCCTTGCCACCGCAGCCGCCGCCACCACAGCAACCGCCATGACCCTGCTCATCGCCGTGGTCATGACCGTGATCGTGACCATGGCCACCACCACAGCAACCACCGTGCTCATGGCCGTGATCGTGGTCATGGTCGTGACCATGATCGTGACCGCAACCACCGGCACCGTGAACATGGCCGTGAGCCAGCTCTTCGGCAGTGGCGGCACGGACGTCCTTGATCTCGACCTTGAAGCCCAGGGTCACGCCAGCCAGCGGATGGTTGCCATCCACCTTGACGAACGCTTCGGACACTTCAATGACGGTAACCGGACGGTGACCATCGTCAGTCTCGGCCACAAAAGTATCCCCTTCAGACACTTCCATGCCGTCAAACAACTCGCCAGGTACTTCTTGCACCAGGGTTTCGTCGTATTCGCCATAGGCCTGGCTCGGTGCCAGAGTAAGGTCGAACGCCTCGCCCACGCTACGGCCTTCCAGCTCGGCTTCGAGGCCGGAGACCAGATAACGGGTACCGTGCAGATACACCAGAGGCTCTTTACCGACAGTGGTGTCGATGACTTCACCATGTTCGTCAGTGACTGTGTATTCCAGCGTAACCACGCTCAGGGGAGCTACTTTCATGTCAGGGATCCTGCGGATAGAAAAAAACGGGCTCAGAATACCTCAAAAAGGTGGCCAAGCATATGGTCGGGCCCCCTCCGTCATGATGAAAAAGTCATCACTGCGAAACGGGATGAGCCTCACTTACGCCCCCTTTCTGGTTCTGCTGATGACCTCACTCGGGACGAAACACCCCTATGACCTGTTCGGTCTCACGGGTTAGCTTGTCCACCTCGGCCTGAGTCTGCACCTGGGTATCCCCGCAGTCGACACAGGACACCTTCTCGACTCCATGCTCCATATACAGCATCATGGTGTCCATTTTGCCGCATGCTGGGCACACAGCGCCGGCAATGAAGCGTTTTTTACGTCTGGTTTCCATTTTTGTTACCTCCAGGCAGCATCATATCAGGGTTTTTACATGCATCACGCCATCGAATGTCAGCATTTTTCCTCCCCTCACCTGCAGGTCGGCGGCCGCAAACGCTCGCCGTTGGGCCAGTTGCTGCGAATAACCCGGGGCGGGGCGCTGCTGCGACTCGGCCAGCATGAATTGCTGCTGACAGCGGGCAACAGTTTCTGGCTCTGCGCCGATGCCCTCGCCGCCTTCAGCCCGCTGGCAGGCTGCCATTATGATTTGCTGACTTGTTCCCCGCGGGTTGCCCAACCTGCACAGGCAGGCTGGTTGCACCCGACACCGCTACTTGATGCCCTGTTCGACAGCCTGACTCAGTGGCAACGCCCACGCGACTGGCAAGGCGCCTATGGTTATCGCCTGCAGGTGATGCTCGACGAGCTTCAGGCCTGTCCTCTCGCGCAACATGGTGACCAGATGCTGCAAGGCGCCTGGCGGGCACTGGCAGGCCAGCAAACGGGCAGTGACGCCGCCTGGCAGGCGTGCCTCTCCCAGCGAGGCATGACAGATCCGAGCCTAGCGGCCGATGCCCTGAGCGCCCAGTGGCAGCTGCTGCAAGCTGTGCGCCTGCTCAAGAGCGGCAGCAAACGGGAACTGGTGATAGCCAAGCTCGGCTACCGGGACGAAGATGCTCTCGCCCTGGCGTGTCAACACTGGCTGGGCGCCAACCTGGACCAACAAGTGCCCGCCTGATCTCCCCTGATTGCCATGACCCGCACAGACACGCCATAGGGTCAGCAAGGTGAATAAATGGGTGAAATGAGTCCAGTTTTACGGCGCGCGGTCGCTAATAACGGGAGGGCCATTTCGCCTATAATCCTTTATGCTAGGGGCCTGAATTGACTGATACCGTTTTGACTCACAGGACATCTGCCATGAAAAGCAAGGCCAACCAATCCCAGGGCATGTTGCTGTTTCATCTCTCGGCCAAACAATCCTTTGCCATCGGCACCCTCAAGGTGAAGGAGATAGTGCCTTACACCCAGCTCACGGCCATGCCGCACTCGCACCCGACCGTGCTCGGCGCCGCCAGCATGCGGGGCACCACAATCCCGGTGATCGACATGGCCATGGCGGTGGGTTATCGCCCTATCAGCAAGGAGGAGATGCCGAGCTGCTTCATCATCATCACCGACTGTCGCCGCACCCTGGTGGGCTTTCTGGTGCGCGGCATCGACAAGATCACCGAGTGCAACTGGCGCGATATCGAGTCCCCTCCCGCGGCGCTCGGCCATAACGTGTTCGTGACCGGGGTGACCCGGGTCAACGACCAGCTGATCCAGTTGCTGGATGTGGAACTGATACTGTCACGGGTCTACCCGGACGACCCCAGCCACCTCTATCCGGTGCTGACCGATGTGCAGCGGGAGCGGATCAAGCCGATGCGGATCCTGCTGGTGGATGACTCCTCAGTCGCCCGCCGCCAGCTGATGGCCGCCCTCGACTACATCAATATTCCCTACGAAGTCTGCACCAACGGCAAGGATGCACTGGCCCTGATGCAGGCTCGCGCCAGCCAGAAGACTCCCATCGACATACTGGTGAGCGACATAGAGATGCCGGGACTCGACGGCTATGAACTGGCCTTCGAGGTACAGAGCGATGCGACGCTGGCGGGTGCCTACATCATCCTGCACACCTCGCTCTCCAGCGAGATCAGCGTGGAGCGTGCCCATCAGGTAGGTGCCCACGAAGCGCTGACCAAGTTTGAGGCAAACGAAATGGTCCAGGCCATGTTGCGCGGTGCCGAGCACCACGACAGCCTGCTGGCCTGACCAAAATCGGCGAGAAGCGTCCCTTCTCGCCGTGCTTTTCATTGCCCTGATACCTGCTTCGGATCCCCATCATGCTCATAGAGAGTCACTTCCATGCCCCATGGTGGGCGCGCAATCCCCATCTGCAAACCATATTGCCAAAGTGGCTGCGACGAGCCCCCGCCCGCTTCGTGCCAGAACGTTTTGAACTGGCAGACGGGGACTTCGTCGATCTCGCCTGGAGCGGTGACATCAGTCAGGGGGCGCGGCCACTGATAGTGCTGTTTCACGGCCTGGAGGGGAGCATTCACTCCCACTATGCCAAGGGGTTGTTTGCCCATCTGCAGCGCCAGGGGGACGAGGCGGTACTGATGCATTTTCGCGGCTGCAGCGGCGAGCCCAACCGCCTGCTGCAGGCCTATCACTCCGGTGCCATCGAGGATGCACAGGCGCTGATCGCCGAGCTGGGGCGGCGTTTTCCCGGCAAGCCGATGATCGCCATCGGCTATTCACTGGGGGGCAACATGCTGGTCAATCTGCTGGCGCGGGCCTGCCCGAAGGAATTGAAGGCAGCCGTGGTGATCTCGGCACCGCTACAGCTCGACAGCTGCGCCGATCGGGTCAATCAGGGATTCTCGCGGGTGTACCAAAACTATCTGCTGCGCACCATGCGCCATAACCTGCAAAGCAAGATCCGTCGCCAGGCCGAGGCGGGCAAACGCTGGCAGCCCCAGCAGGTACAAGCGATTGCTACCCTGCGCGACTTCGACGAGCAGGTCACTGCCCCCCTGCACGGCTTTGCCAGTGCAGACCACTATTACCAGAGCTGCTCGGGTCTGGGGCTACTGGCACGCATCCCCATTCCTACCCTGGTGATCCACGCCGCCGACGATCCCTTCATGACGGATGCCGTGATCCCGCGGCCGGAGCAACTCTCACCCATGGTGCGTTACGAGTTGAGCCGGCGGGGAGGCCATGTGGGCTTCCTGCACGGCACGCCCTGGCGGCCCCGCTTCTGGCTGGAGGAGCGCATCAGCCAATGGTTGCAGGAGCAGACTCAGGGGGCTATCAGGTAGCCGTTGCGGCCCGTTTCCTTGACCCGATAGAGCGCCTCGTCAGCCCGTGCCAGCATGTCGGCAACCGACTCATCTTCACGCCACAAGGCAATGCCCTGACTCACAGTCACATTGGGGGAGACCTCTGACTGCGCATGGGGAATGGCGCGGGCCGCCAGGGCGGCGGCGATCCGCCAGGCAATGTCTGCGGCGAGCAGGGCATCGGCGCCGGGCAGCAGGATCACGAACTCCTCCCCACCATAGCGAGCCACGACATCGGCTGGCTGTCGCACCGCCTCACGCAGGCAATCCGCCACCGCAATCAGGCAGTTATCCCCTTGCAGGTGACCGTAGTGGTCATTGAAGCGTTTGAAGAAATCCACATCCAGCAGCAGGATGGCAAAGTCACCATGCTGCTGGCGCACCTCGGCCAGGATCTGCTCGCTGACCCTGGTAAAATGGCGCCGATTGGCCAAGCCGGTCAAGGGATCCTGTTTGGCCATGCCATCGAGCTGACGGGCCAGCGCCAGATTCTCGTGTTCCCGAGAGACCGCCAGCACGAACCAGCCGTTCAGCATGCGCCGCCCTGTCTCCAGCAGTATGACGAGGCAGCCTACCGCCAGTCCGTGCACAATGGGAAACGGCACCCTGACAAACAGGGCTTCCAGCAACAGAAAGAGCAAGGGCGGAACGCTGAAACAGTAAAACAGCCGCGCCTCGCAATAGAGGGCGATCAGCGCCGCCATCAGCAGCAAGCTGATAAGGTCGAACGCCAGACTGAAGCCTCCCCTCAGCTCAACCAGGGCGATGGCATAGCCAAACAGTGCCCAGGCAAGGCCCCACAACAGCGCCCCGGCGCACAAGCAGGGCCGCCAGAGCGCCAGCGGCTGCCTCGACAACCAGCGCCAGCACAAGGGAAACAGCAGGCAGGCCAGGGTCATCAGGGCAAGCTGCATCTCATAACGCCAGGGCAGTATGCGGGCAACCACCAGATGGGCATCCTGATAGACATAGAAACGGGCAAGCAGGAACAGGAGTGCCAGCTGGTTGACAGCCCAGAACCAGAACAACCCCTTGCTCAGGACGTGGCGGCGCGATTCGCACAGATGGTGATCAAAGCGAGTGGAGAGGCGACGTTGTTCATCAGTCAGCATGGTCACACCCGCTTGCAGCCCGATAAACTCCTTGCGCTTGCTGACAACCGATAGACAATATCCACACGTTCGTAACTGAAGATGACCCCATGATTATCCCCTGGCAAGACTTGGACTCCGATACCCTCAACAACCTGCTCGAACACTTCGTCCTGCGGGAAGGCACCGAGTACGGTGAGCATGACGTCAGCCTGGCTGACAAGGTCGACGAGGTCAGACAGCAGCTGAAGCAAGGTCTGGCCGTGATCGTCTACAGCGAACTGCACGAGAGCATCAACATAGTGTCAAAAGCGACCTTCAGCAGCGCACCGATGGACGATATACCGGAATAGCCAGGTGATTGCCATCCCAATCTGGGCCTTGCCAGCGCAACTGGCATGATGGCGCAACAAACCTGACAGTTCCCGCCCGGGGTCAGGCCTTTATACCGGACATAAAAATGGCCCGCCGAATCATCGACAGGCCATTTGGGGCAAGTATGAGTACCTTTATAACCATGTAATTAAGCGAATCACACCTTCCTAATAAATAAATTCGCACTGATGAAAAACAGATAAATAAGATGCCGGTCATCCCGGGATAAACCTGCCCTCATATTCCCGGTCAGGGGATAGTCCATAGCAATTACATGAGTATAAAAAAGGCGCTCACATCACCCTATTTACAAGATGTGACCATGCCATAACCTCATAGGATTTCACGCTCATAGCGTTATTCAGCCAGGTCAGCTCAAGGTGCGTCTCTGTTTATTTTTGACGGTAAAACCGGCCCTACTGGTTGGTAAAAAGACATGGGTGAGATGAGCGATAAATTTTCATTCAACGCCCGCCTCCATTATCTATTTACCGACTCACCCCGCCCAATACCATAGTAATGAAAGCCATGATCCCGCATGCGACCCGGATCAAACAGGTTGCGGCCATCCACGATCAGCGGTTGCTTCAATGCCTGCTTGATGGTGGCAAAATTGGGGGCTTTGAAATGGTTCCACTCGGTGCAGATCACCAGGGCATCGGCCCCAAACACGGCGGCCTCCTTGGTCCCCATCAGCCTCAGGTTGTCACAATAGCCATAGAGCTGCTGGGTCTCCTGCATGGCTTCCGGATCATAGGCCTGCACTGTGGCGCCAGCACGCCAGAGGGCCTCCATCAGGGCTCGACTCGGGGCCTCGCGCATGTCGTCGGTATTGGGTTTGAATGCCAGCCCCCACAGAGCGATCGTCTTGCCTGCCAGGGATTCCCCCTGGGCGCTGAAGAAGTCTGACAGTATCTCGAAGAGTCGCGATTTTTGCTGCTCGTTGATGCGCTCCACCGCCCGGATCAGCGGCGTGTCATATTGCAGTTCCTGGGCTGTTGCCAGCAAGGCTTTGACATCCTTGGGGAAACAGGAGCCGCCATAGCCACAGCCAGGGTAGATGAACTGATAACCGATGCGCTGATCCGACCCTATCCCCTGACGCACCATCTCGATGTCGGCCCCGACCCGCTCGGCCAGGCCAGCCATCTCGTTGATGAAACTTATCTTGGTGGCCAGCATGCAGTTGGCGGCGTACTTGGTCAGCTCGGCACTGCGCACATCCATGAACAGGATGCGGTCATGGTTGCGATTGAACGGCTCGTAAAGCTCGCGCATCAGCTGGCGGGACGCCTCGTTGCGAGTGCCGACCACGATGCGATCCGGCCGCAGACAGTCCTGGATGGCGGAGCCCTCCTTCAGAAATTCGGGGTTGGAAACCACATCGAAGGCAAACGACTTGTCCAGTTGCTGCTGAACCAGCTTCACCCTGGCTGTCACCTTGTCGGCTGTGCCCACCGGCACGGTCGACTTGTTGACTATGATGACGGGCTCATCACGATGACGAGCTATGGTGTCAGCCACCTCCAGCACGTGGCAAAGATCGGCAGAGCCATCTTCTCCCGGCGGGGTGCCCACCGCCAAAAACTGCACCTCACCGTGTTTGACGGCCAGGATTGCATCCGTGGTACATACCAGGGCACCACTCTTGATATTACGCTGGAGCAGCGCCTCCAATCCGGGTTCATAGATGGGAACCTGACCAGCCATCAAGTCAGCCACCTTCTGTTCATCGACATCGACACAGATAACCTGATGACCAATATCGGCCAGTACAGTAGCCAACACCAGCCCCACGTAACCACTTCCAAATACAGTAATGTTCATATTGATACAACCAGAATGTCAGAGATGATGCAGTGTTGAAAAATGAGCATTTTTCGGATTTTAAATATTTACCACACCCCTATAAATGGTCGCAGCGTTTAATTGTTACCAGCTGTTTCTGCCCCCTTGCCACCCCGCTTTTATATGAATTTTGACAGTGAATTGTTACCAGCTGTTGCTGAGCCATTGCGGGGCCAATTTTATATACGCTATGTTGAAATTAATGTTTAAGGCCGCCTGTTCTGATGGGCACTGATTAATATTCATTGTTGGATCTCTTATGCAAGACTTTCTGCCATTTTCGAAGCCAGCCATCGGCGACGCCGAAATAAGCGCTGTCTGTGAGGTGCTGAAATCGGGATGGATCACCACGGGCCCGAAGAGTCACGAACTGGAACAGCAATTCTGTGACACATACGGCTGCCAGCATGCCGTTGCGCTCAACTCTGCCACCGCTGGCCTGCACGTCACCCTGATGGCGCTGGGCATAGGCCCGGGGGATGAGGTTATTACCCCGTCACAGACCTGGGTGTCCACCATCAACCTCATCACACTGCTCGGCGCCGAACCCGTTTTCGTCGACGTGGACAGAGACACACTGATGACCAGCGCAGAGCTTATCGCGCCGCTCATCACAGTCAACACCAAGGCCATCATTCCGGTTCACTACGCCGGCGCCCCCGTCGATCTGGACCCTATTCTCAAGCTGGCCAGACAATACGACATCCCCGTCATCGAAGACGCCGCCCATGCCATTGGCACCCGCTATCGGGATCGCTGGATTGGCGCCACCGGCACCGCCATCTTCTCCTTCCATGCCATCAAGAACCTGACCTGCGCCGAAGGGGGCATGCTGGTGACCGATGACAAGGCGCTGGCGGACAAGGTACGCATGCTCAAGTTTCATGGTCTCGGGGTGGATGCCTTCGATCGCATGACGCTGGGCCGTAAACCGCAGTCGGAGGTAATAACACCGGGCTTCAAGTACAACCTGACCGACATCAACGCCGCCATCGCTCTGGTCCAGCTGGCACGCCTGCCCGAGCTCAATGCCAGGCGCGCCGGGCTGGTCGCCCGTTATCAGGAAAAGCTGGCAGGGCTGCCGCTGGCGCCACTCGCCATCCCAACCTACCCCCATCTGCACGCCTGGCACCTCTTCATGGTGCGGGTCGACCCTGAGTGCTGCGGTTTCGACAGGGATCAACTGATGCAGGCGCTGCAAGAGCGCGGCATCGGCACCGGCCTGCACTTTCGCGCCGCCCATACCCAGAAATATTACCGCGAGCGCTACCCCGCCCTCAGCCTGCCTCATACCGAGTGGAACTCATCGCGCCTGTGCACACTGCCACTCTTCCCGGACATGACGCTGGCCGACGTTGACCGTGTGGTCGCGGCACTCACCGACATATTGGAGTAACGACACGTGAACAACACAGATATCAAGCTGGTTTCGGTGATCATCCCCGTTTACAACGAGGAGGCCAGTCTGCCCGTGCTGCTGAGCCGGGTCACCGCCGCCTGTGAGCTCCTGCCTCAGGATTACGAGGTGATCCTGATCGACGACGGCAGCCACGACGGCTCCACCGAGATCATCAGCGAAGCCGCCGCCAACAATGACGGCAAGCTGGTCGGCGTGTTGCTCAATCGCAACTATGGCCAGCATGCCGCCATCATGGCCGGCTTCGAAACCGCCAAGGGAGATCTGGTGATCACCCTGGATGCGGACCTGCAGAACCCGCCGGAGGAGATCCCCCGTCTGGTGGAGGCCGCCATGCAGGGCTATGACGTGGTGGGCACAGTGCGCCGCAACCGCCAGGACTCCTGGTTTCGCAAGACCGCCTCCCGACTCATCAACAAGTCGGTGCAAAAGGCGACCGGCGTCCACATGAGCGACTACGGCTGCATGCTGCGGGCCTACCGCCGCCACATCATAGACGCCATGCTCTGCTGCCAAGAACGCAGTACCTTCATCCCCATCCTGGCCAACAGCTTCGCCCGGCGCACCATAGAGCTGGAAGTCGGCCATGCCGAGCGAGCCCACGGCGAATCCAAATACGGCCTTATGCACCTCATCAATCTGATGTATGACCTGGTCACCTGCATGACCACCACACCGCTGCGCCTGCTCAGCATCGTCGGCAGCCTGGTGGCGGGGCTCGGCTTCACCTTCTCCATACTGCTGGTCCTGATGCGCCTCGTCATGGGCGCCGACTGGGCCGCCGATGGCGTCTTCAC
Organism: Aeromonas sp. TS_SC_11; assembly: GCF_057318915.1. Lineage (NCBI taxonomy): Bacteria > Pseudomonadati > Pseudomonadota > Gammaproteobacteria > Aeromonadales > Aeromonadaceae > Aeromonas > Aeromonas sp. TS_SC_11. The sequence goes on along the minus strand of NZ_CM170470.1, from coordinate 2,098,326 downwards.
CCTCTTTGCCATTCTCTTCACCTTCGTCGGCGTGCAACTGCTGGGCATGGGGCTGCTGGGGGAATATATAGGCCGCATGTACACAGATGTGCGCGCCCGCCCCCGTTACTTCATCCATCAGATAGTGCGCACCGCCACCCCTTCGCAACAGGAAACTGAACAATGAAAGCTGTCGTCTTTGCTTATCATGATATCGGCTGCACCGGTATCGAGGCCCTGCTCGAGGCAGGTTACGAGATCCAGGCCGTCTTCACCCATGCCGACGACCCGAGTGAGAACCGCTTCTTCGGCTCCGTGGCCCAGCTCTGTGCCGAACACGGTCTGCCGGTCTACTCCCCGGAAGATGTCAACCATCCGCTCTGGGTCGAGCACATCAAGGGGTTGGCGCCCCAGGCTCTCTTCTCTTTTTATTACCGCCACATGCTCAAGCAGGAGATCCTGGATATCCCCTCCGCCGGCGCCTTCAACCTGCATGGCTCCCTGTTGCCTGCCTATCGCGGCCGTGCCCCCATCAACTGGTGTCTGGTCAATGGTGAACAGCAAACCGGTATCACACTGCACCAGATGACAATGCAGCCCGATGCCGGCGCCATCGTCGCCCAGCAGGCCGTCGCCATCAAGGAGGCCGACACTGCGCTGACCCTGCATGGCAAGGTGCGCCTCGCCGCCAAAGCCTTGCTGGACGCCGAATTGCCCAAGCTGCGGACGGGCGACATCAGCCTCACCCCGCAGGATGAGTCCAGAGCCAGCTACTATGGTCGCCGCACCCCGGCCGATGGCGAGCTGCACTGGGATAAATCCGCCAGGGATCTCTACAACCTGGTGCGCGCCGTCACCCAGCCCTATCCGGGCGCCTTCAGCTTCGCCGGTGATCGCAAGCTGACGGTGTGGAAGGCAACCCACATAGCCCAGGATAGCGACATGCTGCCCGGCACTATCCTCAGCCAGGATCCGCTGCGCATTGCCTGCGGTGAAGGGGTACTGGAAATCGTGGCCGGTCAGGCGGAAGGGGGACTCTATGTGCGCGGTGCCCAGCTTGCCCGTGAACTGGGCCTGGTGGCCGGCATGCGGCTCGGCGCCAAAGCCAGCAGTGCCCTGCGCAAGGAGCGATTGACCAGGGTACTGATCCTCGGGGTCAACGGCTTCATCGGCAACCACCTGACCGAGCGTCTGCTCAAGGATGGGCGTTACGAGGTCTATGGGCTGGATATCAGCGCCAGCGCGCTCGGACGCTTCATCGACCACCCCCATTTCCATTTCGTGGAAGGGGACATCAGCATCCACACAGAGTGGATCGAGTATCACATCAAGAAGTGCGACGTGATCCTGCCGCTGGTGGCCATCGCCACCCCCATCGAATATACCCGCAACCCGCTGCGCGTGTTCGAGCTCGATTTTGAAGAGAACCTCAAGATCGTCCGCTACTGCGTGAAGTACAACAAGCGCATCATATTCCCCTCCACCTCCGAGGTGTACGGGATGTGCGACGATCACAGCTTCGATGAAGACGAGTCCCGCCTCATCGTCGGCCCCATCCACAAGCAGCGCTGGATCTACTCCGTCTCCAAGCAGCTGCTGGATCGGGTGGTCTGGGCCTATGGCAAGAAAGAGGGGCTCAATTTCACACTGTTCCGCCCCTTCAACTGGATGGGACCGCGGCTGGACAGCCTGGACTCAGCCCGCATCGGCAGCTCCCGCGCCATCACCCAGCTGATCCTGAATCTGGTGGACGGCACCCCGATCCAGCTGGTGGATGGCGGCGCCCAGAAACGCTGCTTCACCGATATAGAGGACGGCATCGAGGCCCTCTTCCGCATCATAGAGAACAAGGGCAACCGCTGTGATGGCCAGATCATCAACATCGGCAGCCCGGACAACGAAGCCAGCATCCTCCAGATGGCCGAAGTGCTGCTCGGCAAGTTCGAGGCTCACCCGCTGCGCCACCACTTCCCGCCGTTTGCCGGTTTCAAGCGAGTGGAGAGCAAGTCCTTCTACGGTGACGGCTATCAGGATGTCTCCCACCGCCGTCCCAGCATCAAGAATGCCCGCCGCTTGCTCGACTGGGAACCGACCATCGAAATGGAAGAGACCATCGGCAAGACCCTGGACTTCTTCCTGCAAGGAGCGGTCAGCACGGGAGTCGAGCATGATTGATGTGGGTCTGCGGATCGACGTTGATACCTTCAGGGGGACCCGTGACGGGGTTCCCCGCTTGCTGCAAACCCTCGACCGGCATCAGATCAAGGCCAGCTTCTTCTTCTCCGTGGGCCCCGACAATATGGGGCGCCACCTGTGGCGCCTGCTCAAACCCCGCTTCCTGCTCAAGATGCTGCGCTCCAACGCGGCATCCCTCTATGGGCTGGATATTCTGCTGGCCGGCACCGCCTGGCCCGGCAAGTCCATCGGCAAGCAGCTGGGCTCACTGATGCGCGATACCGACAGCGCCCGCCATGAGGTGGGCCTGCACGCCTGGGATCACCACGGCTGGCAGACCAATACCGGCCGCTGGGATGAAGCGACGCTTATTCACCAGACAAGGCTGGGGGTGGATGCCCTCAACCAGATCCTGGGGCGGGAGGTGGATTGCTCCGCCGCCGCCGGCTGGCGGGCAGATCCGCTCACCACCCAGGCCAAGGAGGCGTTCGGCTTTCGCTACAACAGCGATTGCCGTGGCAGCGGCCTGTTTCGACCCCTGCTGCAGGATGGCCGACCGGGTACGCCGCAGATCCCGGTCAACCTGCCCACCTTCGACGAGGTGGTCGGCACAGAGGTGACAACGGCGCAGTTCAACGCCTTCATGCTGGACCGGCTCAGCACCCCGCCGCAGGTGGCGCCTCACGTCTACACCATCCACGCCGAGGTGGAAGGGATCGTCATGGCGGATCAGTTCGATGCGCTGCTGGCCGAGGCTAGCGCTCGTGGCATCCGCTTTGTCCCGCTGGGGAGTCTGTTACCCCCTGATCCCGCTCAATTGGATGCCGGACGGCTGGTGCGCGGCACCCTGCCGGGGCGAGAGGGATGGCTTGGCTGCAAGGCCGATGTCTAGACCCTTACTCACATCGCGGACGTCATGATGCGCCATTGCGCTCACCACACAATGCTACAGAGGATGTCATGAAGTTGACCAAGTGGGCCCTGCCCCTGTTCTTTCTCTTGTTTTACCTGCTGCCCCTCGACCAGCGGCCGCTTTGGAGCCCCGACGAGAACCGTTACGCCGAGATAAGCCGGGAGATGGTGAGCACGGGGGATTGGGTCGTGCCCCACTTCCTGGGCTTGCGCTATTTCGAGAAGCCCATCGCCGGTTACTGGTTCAACAGCATCAGCCAGCAGCTGTTTGGTGACACTAACTTCGCCGTGCGCTTCGCCTCGGCCGCCGCCACAGGCCTGAGCGCCCTGCTGATCGTCTGGTTCGCGCTGCAGCTTTGGCAGTGCCGGCGCAAGGCCTTCCTTGCCGGGCTCATCTATCTGTCACTGTTGATCGTCTATGGCATAGGCACCTACAGCGTGCTCGATGCCATGGTCACCCTCTGGCTCAACGCGGCCATGGTCAGCTTCTATCTCATCCGGCAGGAGGGCCCGCTGCGAACCCGGGTCGCCGGCTACCTGCTGTTTGGCCTGGCCTGCGGCATGGGCTTTCTCACCAAGGGCTTTATCGCCCTGGCGGTGCCTGTCATCGTCATAGTGCCCTACGTCATTTATCAGCGCCGCCTGCTCGAACTGCTGCGCTTCGGCCCATTGGCGATGGTGAGTGCCGCCCTGCTGGCCGCCCCCTGGGCCATCGCCGTACACCTGCGGGAGCCCGATTACTGGCACTACTTCTTCTGGGTTGAACACATACAGCGCTTCGCGGCGGATAACGCCCAGCACAAGGCGCCGTTCTGGTACTACCTGCCCATGGGGCTGCTCGGCACCCTGCCCTGGCTGGGCCTGCTGCCCGGCGCACTTCGCAAGGGCTGGCAGGATCGCAAGATAAGTCCTGAGACCCTCTATCTGCTGGCCTGGGTGGTACTGCCATTGCTGTTCTTCAGCGTTGCCAAGGGCAAGCTGCTCACCTATATCCTGCCCTGCTTCGCTCCCCTGGCCATGCTGCTGGCCGCCAGCGCCATGGACAAACTCAAGGAGGGGAAAGCACAGCCATTCAGGCTCAACGCCTGGTTGAACGGCCTGTTCGGCCTGCTGTGCATGGGTATCCTCGCCGTGCTGGCCTTCTCTCCCAGCCACACCGTCTATGGCACCGAAGATAATAGTGCCCTGGCGGTGGCCATGGTCATCTTCGCCGGCTGGGCCCTGCTCGGTTTCATCCAGTTGAAGGATGTCAGCCGCCGCTGGACCCTGAGCGCGCTCTGCCCCATGGTGCTGGCGGTGGGTCTGCCCTGGGCATTGCCGCAATCCTTGATCGATTCCAAGCTGCCGGAGCGCTTCATCGAGGCCAATCAGACAGTGCTGATGGACTCCAGCGCCCTGCTGGCCAACGATGTGGGGCTGGCCTCTTCCCTCGCCTGGGGCACCCGGCGCAGCGAGATCCAACTATTCGACAGCAAAGGGGAGGTGCATTACGGCTTGAGTTACCCGGATGCCAAGGAACGCTACGTGACCCGGGCCGACTTCCCGGCCTGGCTGGCCGAGGCGCGTAAAAACGGCCAGGTTGCCCTCTTGCTGAAGACGGATAAAGACGGCAGCACGGGATCTCTGCCACCGGCCGACGAGACGATAGTGAGCCACCGGCTGACCCTGCTTGTCTACCACGGGGCCCGCTGATGGACATGCTGCTGCTTGTGCTGGTGTGCCTGCTGACCTGCGGCGGCCAGATGCTGCAAAAACAGGCGGTCATCAGCTGGCAGCGCCAGCCATGCAGCCACTGGCAGAAGCTGTTTTCACCCTGGCTCATCGCCAGCGTGGCGGCCCTCGGCAGCGGCATGCTGCTCTGGATCTACCTGCTGCAACGACTGCCGCTGAGCATGGCTTACCCCATGCTCAGCATCAATCTGGTGCTGGTGCTGATTGGCTCGCGGCTGTTTTTTCACGAGCAGATCAGCTACCACAACTGGCTGGGGGCCGGCGCCATCATCATTGGCGCCCTCTTGCTGGGAGGCTTGCTATGAAAGGTGACAATACCGGGGTTGGCAAAGAACCTGCGGTAACGGGGAGGCCCGCGATCAAGGGCTATCTCTATGTACTCGGCAGCATACTGCTGGTGACCCTGGCCCAGCTCGCCATGAAGTGGGGAGTCATGCAGCTGCCAGCCTGGCAGGCCAGCCTCGATATCATGCTGGCTCAGCCGGTGCCGGTGCTGGTCATCACAACCGGAGTGGGCTGCTATGCCCTATCGCTGCTCTGCTGGCTGGCGGCGCTGCACTTCACCCCGCTCAATATCGCCTACCCCCTGCTCAGCACCAGCTATGCGCTGGTCTACCTGCTGGCGGTCACCATACCGAGCTTTGCCGAACCGCTGGAGCCGGGCAAGGCGGTGGGAGTGATCTTCATCCTGCTGGGGGCCGTGCTGGTGGGGATAAAACCGGTGGGCAGGAAACGCAACGCCCATTAACCCATCACGGTTTGGCTCGCAATCCTCCCTGTGCAAGGGCTGCTTCGGCAGCCCTTTTCTTATGATGCGGATCCCTCTGCTCACCCGGCTCACCTCCCTTCGTCGCTGCGCGCCAGGGAACAAGTGTCACGCCAGTGAACCAGTCGGGCGGCGGTACTGACAAGCGGCGTACTTGACCGCACTCTGAACATGCCTTTATAACGGAACTCCCAAGGAAGAGAGAATTCTATGTCGGCCAAGCATCCCATCATTGCAGTCACCGGTTCGTCCGGTGCCGGCACCTCCACCTCCACCAACGCCTTTCGCTCCATGTTTCATCAGCTTGGTTACAAAGCGGCCGTGGTGGAAGGGGACAGTTTTCATCGCTACACCCGACCGGAAATGGACGTGGCGATCCGCAAGGCGCGCGAGCAGGGGCGCCACATCAGCTATTTCGGCCCCGAGGCCAACGACTTCGCGCTGCTGGAGTCATTCTTCCAGGAGTACGGCCAGAACGGCAGCGGCCAGTATCGGCGCTATCTGCACAGCTTCGACGAGGCTGTCCCCTTCAATCAGATGCCGGGTACCTTCACCCCCTGGCAAAATCTGCCGAGCGAGACCGATCTGCTGTTTTACGAGGGACTGCACGGCGGCGTGGTCACAGATGACCACAATGTGGCGCGTCACGTGGACTTTCTCATCGGCGTGGTGCCCATCGTCAACCTGGAGTGGATCCAGAAGCTCATCCGCGATACCTCGGAGCGGGGGCATTCGCGCGAGGCAGTCACCGACTCCATAGTCCGCTCCATGGATGACTACATCAACTTCATCACACCGCAGTTTTCCCGCACCCATATCAACTTCCAGCGGGTGCCGACCGTGGATACGTCCAACCCCTTCAGTGCCAAGGTGATCCCGAGTCTGGACGAGAGTATGCTGGTGATCCGGTTTCGTGGCATCAAGCAGGTGGACTTCCCTTACCTGTTGTCGATGATCGATGGCTCCTTCATCTCACGGATGAACACTATCGTGGTTCCGGGTGGCAAGATGGGCTTCGCGATGGAGCTGATCCTGCGCCCGCTGATCCAGCAATTGCTCGAAACTGGCAAGATCACTTAAGCCAAGGAGCTTATGATGCGGTTAGCGTTTATCTCTGTGGTATTGGCCGCCCTGCTGGGCGGTTGCAGCAGCGGCCCGGCCGCTCCGACCCTGGAGTCGGGCACCATGGTGGTGCGACCGGCTGCGAGCTGGCCGTTTGGTGCGACGCCGCGCTACGCGCTGGCCGAGCAGTTCCAGTATGCGGGTGAGAGTGCCGAGGGCTGGCTGGTGCCGGTTCAGCAGGCGGTCAATCAGGAGCTGGGCAGCAAGGGCTGGCAGAGCGTGCCCCTCGATGAAGCGGATCTCTGGGTCGCCATCGGTGTCGCAGGCAGCAAGGACTTGAGCGATGGCGAGATCTTCGCCCGCCTCGGCATGACCCCCGGGCTGCAAGCCAAAGTGGGGGCACGCAAGGGCACCCTGGCCATAGTCCTGCTCGACCGGCGTACCCAGCAGGCAGTGTGGAGCAGTGCCATCCAGCTCGCCAGTGACGTCGCCATCCCCGACGAGTCACGCCGCCAGCTGAGCCAGCAACTGGCCGGCCAGATGCTGGACTCCCTGCCCGCCCGCTAGCACGGGTCTTTTCCCCTTGAAACAAAACGGCCTGCGAGAGCAGGCCGTTGTGATCACACCATGACGATTACTTGCGCTGACAGGTCAGCAGGGTCACATCTTTCTGACTGAGGATGGCCTGTTTCTCCTGATTCCAGAAGGTGGTGACACCATCGGAATACTTGGCGCCAGACTCTGCTTCTACCCGGCCCAGCTTGTGATACACGCCGGCGTACGGGAACTGCACCATGTCGGCCTGAGCATCATAGGTAATGGCCAACAGCTCTTCCCCGCACTGGTACTGGCTGTACTGGTACTGGGTCGGCTGGGGCATGCTGCAGGCCGCCAGCCCCAGCAGGGGAAGTAAGACTATCAAGTTTTTCATTGCACTTTCCTTATGTCATGGCGTTATCGACGGGACAAATCACAGCTATCAGGCTTCAAGAATTTGATAACTATGGGTAATTTCTACCGCTTTTTCCAACATCAGGGAGACGGAACAATACTTTTCCATCGACAGGTCCACCGCACGGGCCACCTGCTTCTCGGCCAGCCCCTTGCCGGTGACCACAAAGTTAAGGTGGATCTTCTCGAACACCCGCGGCACCGACTCCACCCGCTGCCCTTCCAGTTCCACATGGCAGGCGGTCACGGATTGACGTGCCTTCTCCAAAATGGAGACAACGTCGATCGAGCTGCAGCCGCCCACCGCCAGCAGGATCATCTCCATCGGGCTGGCACCTTCACCGGGGTTGGCGCCGTCCAGGGTCACCTGATGACCGGACTCACTCTCGCCGACAAACTTCATGCCTTCCACCCAGCTGACCTTGGCTTTCATCTCACATTTCCTCTTAATGACGACATATCTGACTGACATAGCATACCCCAGACGGCGCCCAATCGGCATATGTGAGCCATTTTCGCGAACTTCGGTGCTAACTAGATCAAAATCAACATCTGATGCCCCCAAGTTCCCTAAAATGGCGCAGATAGCGCAGCAGGCATCAAGGGGATCTGGCAAAAGCCCTCAAAGCCTTGTCAGCACAGACAAAGGCTCTTATCCTACTGCGACTAATACAAGGAATGGCAAGGTTGGCAGCTTGCCCGGACGCACGAGTCCATAAAAAGACACTACAGAGGAATTCTCATGGTCATTGGCAAACCGCAAAGCGATCCCACCCTGGAATGGTTCTTGTCGCACTGCCACATTCATAAGTATCCCGCCAAGAGCACCCTGATCCATGCGGGTGAGAAAGCGGAGACCCTCTACTACATCGTCAAGGGCACTGTGGCCGTCTTGATCAAGGACGATGAAGGCAAGGAGATGATCCTCTCCTATCTGAACCAGGGCGACTTCCTGGGCGAGATGGGCATGTTCGAGGAGAGCGAGAATCCAGAGCGTTCCGCCTGGGTGCGCGCCAAAGGCTCCTGTGAAGTAGCCGAGATCTCTTACAAGAAGTTCCGTCAGCTGATCCAGGTCAACCCGGACATACTGATGCGTCTCTCCGGCCAGATGGCGACCCGACTGCAGCACACCAGTCAGAAAGTCGGCAACCTGGCCTTCCTGGACGTGACAGGCCGGATCGCCCAGACCCTGCTCAATCTGGCCAAACAGCCGGACGCCATGACCCACCCGGATGGCATGCAGATCAAGATCACCCGTCAGGAGATTGGCCAGATCGTCGGCTGCTCCCGTGAAACCGTTGGCCGGATCCTCAAGATGCTCGAAGAGCAGGAGCTGATCTCCGCCCACGGCAAGACCATAGTGGTGTTTGGTACCCGCTGACAGGGTTCCCTGACGGCTCAGCACAGAGCCGTTGGATAAAAAAGGCTGCCACGGCAGCCTTTTCTGATCGTCTCCCCTATAATCGCGAACGCCCTTCCCCAGCCTCAATCAAGCGAGTGTGTATGCATCTTCAATGTCCCGTTTGCCGCAGCCCCCTGCATCTTCACGAAGCATCCCGCGGGGTCTATTGCGACAACAAGCACCATTTCGATCCGGCCCCGGAAGGGTATCTGGATCTCATTCCCGGCAAGAAGAATCCCAAGGACAGCGACAGCCGCGCCCTGATGCGCGCCAAGCGCCACTTCCTAGAACAGGGCCATCAGGCGCCGCTGGTAGACGCCATGGCGGCCTTGCTCGCCCCCCTCGGTGCCCATGAACTGATCCACCTCGGCTGCGGCGAAGGTTACTACTGCCGTGCCCTGGCCGAACGCCTGCCCGAATGGCAATTTGGCGGATTCGATCTGGCCAAGAACGCCATCTTCGCCGCCAACAAGGTACAGCCTGAAGCTCAGTTCATCATCGCCGATCCGGCTCGTGCCCCGCTGCAACCGGGCACGGCCCAGGTGCTGCTGGTCAATGATCTCAAGGTCAAGACAGAGCTGCTGGTCAGTTGGCTGGCACCAGGTGGTTACCTGCTTTACCTGCAGCCAGGTCCGCGCCACCAGTGGCAGCTGAGAGTCAGCCTCAACCCTGTCAGCATGGAGCACCCCCTCAGCTGGCCAGCCCTCGGCGGCCTCAACCCCGTGGGTCAGGAGCGTTGCCAGTTCACCATGACCATGGATCAGAGCCTGCGCAGCTTCATTCTGGAAACCAGCCGACTCGGCTGGCGGGCCAGCGCGGAGCAGCGTCACGCCTTTACCCAGCAGGGACCGGATGAGCTGGAGCAGGATCTGCTGCTGAGCCTGTGGCAAAAGCCGCTCTGATTGCGCTCATTTCCATGAAAAAAGGCCCTGACGGGCCTTTTTTATTGAACGAATACAGACGTCACAGCTTGATCCAGGCATCTCCCCAGGCCGTGCCCTTGCCAGGCTCATAGGCCCAGGCCGCGCCCGCACACCAACCGGTATAGGGGTGGGGCTTGCACTGGTAGTTGCCCCCCAGATTGCTTACCTTGTCCCCCGCCTTGTAGGCCGTCCCTGCTTTGTAAGGGGGGTTGCCATCCGGTGGCGTGGTGCCGCCACTGCCCTTGATCAGGATCTCGTGGGTCGCACTGCGACTGAGCCCCTGCTCGTCGGTCACCTTGAGCACGAAACCGTAGCGGGTGTCGCTGAGCGGGGTAGCCGGCAGGGTGGCACTCAGGGTGGACTGGGACAGATCCGAGGCGCTGGCCCCGGCGGGCAAGGTCCAGGCGTAGCCGAGCGGCTTGCCTTCCGGATCGCTCGAACCCTGGCCGGAGAGCAGCACGGTCGCACCGCCCAGCGCCTCGTTCGGGCCGCTGATGTTGGCCACCGGCGGCAGGTTGGTGCCGCCGCCGTTGTCCTCGATCACCACCTCGGGGAAGAAGTGCTGCACGCACTGGCTGTAGTCCCGCGCCTTGAACGCGCTGAAGCGGGTCTGGTAACCCACCAGCTTGCAGGCGTAGCTCTTGCCGCCATTGGGATTGCCCGGCACATAGCTCCAGTCATTCTCCCAATAGATGGGCAGGGCGCCGGCGCCCGCCTCGTCAAAGTACTTCATGTTCTTGCAACCGAGCACCTCGTCTGCCGGCACAGGCACTCCCAGATACTGGGCCTGGGCCTGGTAGTAGGTGATGCGGTTCTGGGACTGGGCGTGCTCGGCCGTGCCACCGCACTCCACCCCGCCGTTGATGATCTGGGTGGTCACCCCGAAGCCCGGTACCAGACCATTCTGCCTGTCGTGGGCATTGGGCTGCCAGGTGCCGTCGATCACGTGCAGCATGGAGGGCTTGGGCGGCTGCGGATAGACGAAGAAGAAGACGGCGCTGGCGAGGTTGAGCCAGGTGTCCGCCACTTTTTCCGGGTTGTCCAGCAGGGTGCGCACTGTGCCGAACATGGCCTCGGAGAAGGGGCCGTAGTTGTAGTTGTAAGAGAGCTGCTTGGCGCCACGACCGAAGTAGCTCTTGAACTCGCCGTTCTCGAACTTGCCGCATGGCCACTGCTGACCCTGCCACACATCCGGCCGACACTCGGCGTTGTAGCCGCCGCGCATCTGCTCGGTCCAGCCCATCTCCCGCACCCAGACCAGGCCCTGACGCCACTCGGGCTCGGGTCGCCAGCTCTCGTGCCCGCCGGTCTCCTGGGCGAAGTGGGCAAACATGGTGGCCAGCGACTTGCGGCAGATGGCCTCGGCATTGCGACCGTCGCTGTAATCACCGCAAAAAGCCGGGAACTTGGCCACCGCCTGCAAAAAACCGCGATAGGTGTATTCCGGGGCCCGCAGCGAGAACAAGAAGTTGAACTGGGACTCGCTGAGCAATCCCTCGACCCGCTTGACGTTGGCAGGATTGAGCGCAAGCCCGGGGGCCACCGCCTCGACCACGGCATTATCGCGGGTCGCGATGGAGGCCTTGACTGCCGCCATGGCCGGGAAGTCGGTGAGGGCCTGCTCCCTGGCGTCCAGCTCGCTCTGGCTCAGGTAAACGGGCGTGCCTTCGGTGGTGCCGCTGCCCCCCTCCACCGGAGGCGTGATGCCAGTGCCACCATCAGGCGGAGTCGCCTCCCCATCCCCCATCAGGGTCCACGGAGAGTCCCATTCATTGGCCACTTGTACCCCCGGGCTCTGGCCCGGATTGGCGTACCATTTGGCTTCATAGATCTTGCCGTTGAAACTGACCTGGCTGCCGCCACTGTAACCCTGATTGATGTCATACAGGGCGGCGGCCCACAACTGACCGCTCAGACAGAGTCCGGCCAGCAGGCTGGCCACAGAGGACTTTCTCATCATCATCGTTACCTCTTGCTAGATAAAAGGCGGGGCTTGGCCCCCGCCTGTGGTACCTCGCATTGCGCGAGGAAAAAGCGTCTCAGCGCGTCAACGGCATGCCGTTGACCGTGTAGCCGAGACCGGCCGGTGCCGGCGTGAGCAGAGCGTCACTCTGCACCTGATTGCGGCACAGCACGCTGGCGCTGCGCGGCTCGCTGGCAGTGGGCACGTTGACATGGAACTTGTTCATCACGCTGGCGCTCAGGCGGTGGTTGGCCAATCTGAAACGCAGCAGCCCATCACGGGTCTCCACCTGCAATTGGCAATCCCCCGTCCCGAGCCGCTCGCTGTCATCGCCATAGGTAAAGCCATAAGCACCGTGCAAGGCCGGATAGAGGTAACCGGGCAGCTGCCTCTGCGGATCGTAGTAACCGACCAGCGTCGTCACCGGCACCCCGAAGGCCACGGGTTTACGATCCACCGCCAGGTCCGCCAGCGGCCCCTCGTTCCAGCGTGCACCGTCCGAGGTGTAACTCTTCTTGAAGCCACGAGAGACGGTGATCTGCTGACCGTTGATGAAGAGGGTACTGTTGTAGCCAGCGTCGTGATCGACAGTGACGATGCGGCCACGATTGACCGCCGAGGCCAACGGCAGCTGGATGTTGCGGGTCCAGTTGCCATCCCACATGGCCACCTTGACCAGGTCGTACTCGGCCAGCAGGGCGGCCAGTTTCACTTCCCCCAGATCACTCACGGGTGCCGTGATCTGCTCGGAAAGGTCGACCTTGTGACGGTAGGGCTCCATTTTGGCGCGGCTCTCGTTCCACTTGCTGAAACCCGTGGCGGAACTGGCATCAAACACCGCCTTGCTCTCGAGGAAGCGCTGGATGATGGCCGCCGAGTTGGGGGTGTAGAGCGTAAAACGGTTGAAACCGGATAGCGGCGCACCGCCAGCCATCGCATCGAGACCAAAGGTGCGGCTGTGGAACGGCGCCTGACACTGGCCATCCAGACAGGTGCTCTGACCGCTGCGGGTTGCGAAGAAGTTGGGAATGAAGCGGTTCTTGTCGCCATCCCAGCCCCAGGTGGCATTGTTCTGGTCAGCGCTGCGATGCACAGAGCCGGCAAAGCCCCCCACATAATGACCAAGGCCGTAGTTGTGACCCACCTCGTGGCTGAACTCGTTGCCAAGGGACGCGTCCAGGGTGACTATGCCGCCCCCGCCGGAGCCGCCATGTACCTTCACCCCGTTGGCGTACTTGCCGCGACTGTTGTGGGCAGCCAGCTGGGCCACCACATAGGGGTGGCTGCTCTCCCCCTCCCCCGCCGTGCTGTTGATGCCGTAGTTGGCATTGTCGATGCCATGGGAGATGAGCTCTTTACCGATGCGCTGGCGCATGGTGCCGTCGTGCCAACCCCCTTCGCTCGGATCAAAGTCGGTGAGCAGGGTGCCATCCGGCAGCATCACCTCGGGCAGCGACAGGGGGGCATATTGACTCACGATGAGACGGCTGGCAGGTATGGTCTGGAAGTACTCCCGATGCGCCTCGGGATCCTTGGCAAAGGCAAACTGGTTGCGCGGTGTGGTCAGCATGCCGATGTCGATGGTGTGGATCAGCAGCTCCCCCGGTGCCCCCACCTTGAGGCCCGTCAGCTCGCCGTGGAGCTGGTTATGACTGAACCACAAGCTGAGTCCAGGTACTATCCACTTGGAGGGCAATACCCCGCTCCAGGCATCGCTGGCGTAGGTGATGCCGTTATTTTCCAGCTCACCGTCACGGATCCACTGACCGCGCACAAATTTGAATTGCTGGCTCTGACCGCGGGAGAGTGTCACCTGACGGCCACTGAAAGTGACAGTCGAGTCGTAGCCGGCATTAGAAGCGAGGCGCACCATCTTGCCTTCCAGCGTCGCATCCGTCGGCAAATAAACGTTGCGCACCCAGCGCCCGTCTGCGGTCTGGATGGACACAAGCGCATGGACTCGCAACTTGCTCAGCAGGAAGGAGCCGGCCGGATCACCCAGCTTTGCCAGTTCGCTGCTGCTGTTGATGACGCCTGTGGTGCCGGGGCCTGGGGTGAAATCGACCCCCTCTTCGGGGGAACCCTCCAGGTAGTAAGCGGTTTTGGGTAGTTTAGAGGGTGGGTTGAGTCCCATTGAGCCGAGCAACTTACCCGTCCCATCATAGGCCATCACCACCATGGGAGCTGTGCTGTCGGCTTGCATCGGCCTGACCAGCAACAGGCTCTTGCGCAGGGCGGTGAGACGGGGCTGATTGTCCCCCTCACGAGGATGGGCGGGCAGGATCTGGCTCTGGGCAAACTGCACCCTGGCCGCCAAGGATCCTTGCAAGTCATTCTGTGGGGTTGTGCCGTCGAATATCAGGGCAGGGACAGCCTGAGTAGCGGCCAGCAGAGAACCGCTTGCCAGCACTGCGGTGATCAGGCTGGCAATACGGGTAGTGTGTATGGTCATCATGACGCTCGCTGTTGTTGTGGGAAAGAGAAGGGGCATGCCAAGCATGCCCCCGGTTGGTTCACAAAAAGGCTAGTTGACAAAAAAGTTAATTACAGGTGGCGGCGCCCAGATCCTGCCAGACGTCGTGCTTGCCGGGCTCATTGCCACGGGTCCAGTACTGGGCCTTCCACTTGCGCCCGTTATGGGTGGTCAGGTCACCGGCGTTGTAGGCCACACCGGCATCCCAGCCCAGCTGCACCTGGCTTGTCAGCTTCCACTGATCGGCGCTGCGGCTCGGTTCATTGCCCTGGGTCCAGTACTTGGCCTGCCACACCAGCTGGTTGTGGCTCACCTTCTCGCCACCGTTGTAGGTGGTCGCGGCTTTCCAGGCCGGCCAGTTGGCCGCATCCGGATCGGTCGCCCCGCACTCGCCTCCCCCGCTGACCGGCGTCACGGTGAGACGGGTCTTGCCCTGGGCATCCAGCACGCCGTCGGTCACTGTGACACTGAGGTCGTAACCGGTCGCCTCGGTCACGCTGGGACCGGTAACCACCAAAGTGCTGCTGTTCTGACCGCTGGCCGTCAGGCCTGCCGGGACGCTCCACTGATAGCTGAGGGTGTCACCGTTGGGATCGGTGGCATTGGCAGTGATGCTCACCTGCTTGCCTGCCTGTACCGAGACCTTGTCCTGCACCGTCACCACAGGTGGCAGATTGGGTTGCGGCGCCTTGTTGGTCACTACAACCTGATCCTTGGCACTGAGGTTGTGATCGTCGGTCACCGTCAGTTCGAACACCAGATTCACGTCCTGGCTGACCGCATCGACGCTCACCTTGGCCTTGGCCAGGTTGGCATCGCTCAGGGTCGCCTTGGGACCCGATACCTGAGTCCAGCTGTAGCCGAGCACGGCCCCTTCCGGATCGCGGGAGGAGGAACCGTCCAGCACCAGCTCTGCCGGGCCCGTCACGGCAAGATCATTGCCAGCGTTGGCAACGGGCGGCTTGTTGGTGGGCGGCGTTGTGCCTTCCCCGTTGCCCAGCCCCTCGTGCATGGCGTTGAGAATGTCGCCGTTGTCGGCGTCGATTTCCCAGGCAAAGAGGCCGCCGAGCTGGTTGGCCAGCACATACTGTCCCTTGGCTTTGACCGAACGGTCGTCATCGAAGGTGATGAGCTCACCGGTGGATGCCTTGAACACATAGGGTGCCTCGGCAACTTCGTCATAGCTGTACTGCCAGTCACCGGCCATCTTGCCCTTGGCGATGCCACGGTAGTCGATGACCCCCTTCTCCCAGATACCTTCCGCTTCGGTGCCCGCTATGGGGCCGGTGGCGGTGCCGGTGAAGGGATTGTTGCCCTGATAACCACTGACGCCGGTCCAGCCACGGCCATACATGGCCGCGCCGACCACTACTTTGCCCGGTTCGACGCCCTGACCCAGCAGTGCCTTCACCCCCTTGTCCGTGGTGTAGCGGGTATCGGGATCCCAGCTAGCGTCATACAAGGCGGTCTGGTGACCCAGCTCGGTGTTGGTCCAGGCGCCGTTGAAGTCGTAGCTCATCAGGAAGATGTGATTCATGTATTGCTGGGCGGCGCGATAATCCACCTTGGCAATCTTGTCATCGCCGGCGCTGATGGCGGAAGTGAGCTCGTAGGTGCGGCCCGTCTCTGCGCTCAGCTCGTCGAGCATGGCGCGCAGCTCCTTCATCAAGAGCACATAGGTCTCGCCATCGGAGGCATTGCCAAGATCCGGGTTGGCTCCCTGGCCACCCGGGAACTCCCAGTCGATGTCCACCCCGTCGAAGAATTTCCAGGTCTGCAGGTACTCTTTCACCGAGGCGACGAAGGTGTCGCGCTTGGTCTTGTCACCAAAGAAGAAGAAGGGGTCGGAGAGGGTCCAGCCACCGATGGAGGGGAGAATCTTCAGGTCCGGATAGGCCTTCTTGAGCGCCATCAGGTTGCCGAAGTTGCCCTTGTACGGCTCGTCATAGGCGGTGAGATTGCCCTGCCCCATCTGGATGGCAGCCCAGGGATCGTGGATGGAGACCTTGAAGTCCTCCCGCCCGGCGCAGGAGCGTTGCAGCGCCTCGAAACTGCCGGAGATGGACTTGAGACTGTCGTTGATGCCATTGCCGCCACAGATGGGGGTAAAGCCGTAAAGAATGTGAGTCAGGTTCTGGGCCGGGACCTTGTCCACGGTGAACTTGCGGCCATAGACACCCCACTCCACATAGTAGGCCCCCACCACCTTGCCGGATTTGTTGGCGTAAGGTTTGTTGTTCTCCTGCAGCGGTGCCTTGAGCGGCACCAGATGGCTGCCATCGGTGTCGGCCACCAGAATTTCTTTCTTGTCGGAGAGAGTGCAACCATCGGCATTGCACAGGGCCACCTGCATCTGGTAGCGGCCCCCCTTGGTCACCTTGAAGTTGGCGGTGCCGGCGGCGGAGGCCGCGCCGGACCAAACCTCCTGGCCATCGAGCAGTACCTTGGCGGTCTGGCCGACATCACCGGACCAGAGGTTCCAGCTCACGCTGACCGGCGCACCATCGGCATGTACCTTGACCAGTTTGTTGTAGGAGGTGGCGGCTTGATCGACTTCGACGATGGCGAACTTGGTTTCGCCCCAGCCGATGGTGGGTTTGCCGGGGGCGGCAGCGAAGGCAGAGGAGGCACACAGACCCCCGACCAACAACGCCAGTACTGAGGGTTTTGGACTTAACATAGTTGAATATCCTTATTTCGTTCTTGGAATTAACAACGAAAAAGGCAACGCCAACCAGACAGGTAACGCAGACAACATCGCGCCATGGCTTGGCCCATGGACGAAACAACCTGTGGTGGCCCCGCTATCTTAGGTACTGCTGACCCTTAGACCGGAAGCTTTGCGTCCCGGACTTTCGTCCGGTTTGCCTTTTGCACAACTTGATTTGCGACAAAAAATAATCGCCGGTTGAATATAAGGAGTTAAACGAGGAAGGGCAAACCCCTGGCAGGTTATTAATAAGCCACTTTTTATCGGAAAATAGCCCCAAACGAGAAGAAAAGACGCTTTGTTGTGTAAGAAAGCGCCGATCTTGACGTCTCGGGGCTGAGATTAAAAATCAGACGAATTACTTGTTTCGTGATCATCATCAAGTTTGGCAGGCCGTAATATGCTGTTCATCAGCGCACGCAACTTGAGCGGTTTGACCGGTTTGCTGATGTAGCCGTAGCCGTGTTCACGGATCTGCGCCTGCAACTCGCTCTTGCGATCCGCACTGATGATGATGCCGCCAATGTCGTTGCCATGGGCGAGGCGCAGCATGTGCAGGGCCTGCAACCCTGTCTTGCCGTCATCCAGGTGGTAATCGGAGAGCACCAGCTGCGGCAGGAAGCCGCCGGCGATGAGATCCTCCGCCTGAGCCTGGCTTTGGGCACACACCACCTCGCAGCCCCAACGCCCCAGCAGGGAGTGCATGGCGATGAGAATGTCGCTCTCGTTGTCGATGCAGAGTACCCGGATCCCCTCCAGCTGGCTGTCCCGCAGGGCGGGCGCCGCCACCTGCGTCGTTGCGACAGGACGGGTCGCCAGATTGAGGGTGATGGCAAACACGGATCCCGCCCCCGGCCAGCTGCGCAGGGTCAGGTTGTGCCCCAGCACCAGGGCAATGCCGCGGGCGATCGCGAGCCCCAGCCCCAACCCCTGCTCCTTGGCGGTGCGGGAGTGATCGAGGCGGGAGAACTCGTCGAAGATGGCCTCCTGCTTGTCGGCCGGGATGCCGGGGCCGTTATCCCACACCTCGATGCGCACCTTGTCCCCCAGCCGGCGGCAACCGAGCAGCACACGGCCACCCGGGTTGTAGCGAAACGCATTGGTGAGGAAGTTTTGCAGCACCCGCCGCAGCAGGCGCACGTCGCTGTACACGGCCAGCTTGCTCTCCACCACCGAGAACTGTATGCCCCCCGCCTGGGCCAGCACCCCGAACTCCGCCTTGAGGTTGTCGAACACGTCGTGCAGGGCGAAATCGAGCTTTTTAGCCTTGAACTTGCCCGCCTCGAGCCGCGAGATGTCGAGCAGATCCGTGATGAGATCCTCGGTCGCCCCCAGCGCATCGTCGATGTGACGGGCGATGCGGGCCGTCTCATCCCGGGGCGGCAGCATCTCCAACAGGGAAGAGGTGAACAGCTTGGCCGCATTGAGGGGCTGGGTCAGATCGTGGCTCACCGCCGCCAGGAAGCGGCTCTTGGAGTGGTTGGCCCGCTCCACCTGCTGGTTCACCAGCAGCAGCTGGCGGTTCAGCTCAGACAGCTCGTGGGTACGCTCGGCCACCCGCGCCTCCAGGTGTTCGTTGGCTTCCCGCAGCACCCGCTCGGCGTCGCGAAACGGGGTGATGTCGGTAAAGGTCATGACGAAACCGCCGGCCGGCATGGGGTTGCCCTGCATCTCGATCACCCGGCCATCGGGTCGCTCCCGCGCCGAGATGTGGGGGCTGCCGCGCAGCATGAAGGCGACCCGCCGCGCCACATGGGCCTCGATATCTCCCGGGCCGCACAGCCCCTGCTCGGCGTTGTAACGGATGATCTCCTCGATGGATCGCCCCATCTGGATGAGGCCGGGCGGGTAGTGGAACAGCTCTATGTAGCGCCGGTTCCAGGCCACCAGCTTGAGCTCTCTGTCCACCACGGAAATCCCCTGCCCCATGTGCTCTATGGCCCCCTGCAGCAGGCCGCGGTTGAAGCGAAACACGTCGGAGGCCTCGTCCACTATGGTGGCGATCTCTTCGAGCTGCATGTTGCGCCCTTGCAAGGCCGAGGCCAGCACCAGCCGGGCAGACGAGGTGCCAAACACCCCGGCCAGCAGCCGCTCCGTATGGGCGATAAGCTCCGCAGAGGCTTGCATCTGGGGCGCCAGGGTGCCGCCCCGCTCGCCGGCGAAACGACCGAAGGCCCGCTTGACCCGGCTCGAGCCGACGAAGCGGGCTGCCAGCATCTCCAGCTCCTTGACCGAGACCCGCGCCTGATAGAGGGCCGCCGTATCGCGGCTCGGCTTGCCGACAAAGTTGGCCGCCTGCAGCCGCTCGCTCACCGCCGCCCGCGACAGCAGGGAGCCCGCCACATAGCCGAGCAGGTTGAGCAAGAGGCTCAGGAAGATGCACCAGGCTCCCAGGCTCAGATCGCGAAATGCGGGCCAGTCGGGTGGCGCCAGCAGGGATTCCAGCGGCGAGCCGGCCAGCAGGCCACTCTCAGCCAGCAGGGTGACAAACCAGAGGCTGACCCCGAGTGCGAGGCCAAGATAGACCCCCTTGCGGTTGCCGTGCCGCCAGTAGAGGCCGAGCAACAGGGCGGGGGCAAACTGGGCCACGGCACCGAACGACAGATAGCCGATGCGCGACAGGCTGGTGAGATCCCCAAGCCAGAGGTAGAGCCCCCAGGCCGCCAGCAGGATCAGCAGGATGGCGCCCCGGCGCACCTGCAGCAGCAGCCGCACCAGCCGCTCGTCGCGCCCCTGCTGCCAGAAGCGGCGCAGCAGCACAGGCAGCACCAGATCGTTGCTGACCATGATGGCCAGGGCAATGGTACAGACGATCACCATGCCGGTGGCCGCCGAGGTGCCGCCGAGAAACGCCAGCATCGCCATGCCGTCGAAACCGAGCGACATGGGCAGGCTGATCACATAGGTATCCGAGGCCATGCCGGCACCCACCCACTGCTTGCCCGCCAGCGCCAGCGGCCAGATGAAGAGCCCCATCACGAACAGGTAGAGCGGGAACAGCCAGCGCGCCCAGTGCAGATCCTGGCCCTGATTGTTCTCCACCACGGTCACGTGGAACTGGCGCGGCAGGCAGATGACGGCGCACATGGCGACCAGGGTGTAGATGGCGAGCTCCAGCAGACCGCCCGGCGTCACCGCCACCACGGCATCGAGAAAGTCGCTGGCCACCAGGGTGCGGGCCTGGCTCGGCTTGCTCAGGATCAGCCAGAGCGCGAAGCCCCCAACAGTCACGAAGGCGAGCAGCTTGACCACGGATTCGAAGGCAATGGCCACCACCATGCCTCTGTGGTGCTCGGTGGCATCCAGATTGCGGGTGCCGAACAGTATGCTGAACAGCGCCAACAGCAGGGCCACACCGAGGGCCAGTCCGGCGGTATTGCCGGTGGGGCCGGCAGACACAGAGTTGGCCATCAGCAGATCCAGCCCGGTCACTATGGCTTTCAGTTGCAAGACCAGATACGGGAGTATGCCCATGATGGCGATCAGCGCTATGACCATGGCCAGACGCTGGGACTTGCCGTAGCGGGCGGCGATGAAGTCAGCGATGGAGGTGATGTGCTCGCGCTTAGCCACCAGGATGAGGCGGGCCAGCAGTCGCCAGCCGAACAGGAACACCAGCATGGGGCCCAGGTAGATGGGCACCGGCGACCAGGGCGATTCGCTCGCCTGCCCCACGGTGCCGAAGAAGGTCCAGGAGGTGCAATAGACCGCCAGCGACAGGCTGTAGAGCAGGGGTTGCCCCTTGAGGCGGCGGCGCTTGTTCTTGTCCGCCACATAAGCGATCAGAAACAGCAGCCCCAGATAGGCGAGCGACAACCCGATCAGCAGCCATCCCTGGTGCATCTGTAACCTCTTGTCCATGTTGAATATTTAAGCGCGGCAGCTGCCAGTCTAGAGAGGTGCCCGGAAAATGTCATCTCCTTCTTGTGCATCAAGCCTTATCGTTTTTCAATAAAAAACTCCTTGACTGAATATCGAAAAACGATAAACATTGGCGCCAGATTATCGATAAACAGTAAGCATATGCCGCACTGTGCGGCCCATGGCATCTATCACGAGGTATAGGATGGAATACAACAAGCTCGAACGCATGAGCAGCCTGATCGAATGGATCCTGCTGTTCGCCCTGCTGGCCACCCCGCTCATGACGCTGACGGATACCTGGTCTCATCTGCTTGGTGGCAATGACAGCCTGCACGACGAACTGGTAAAGGCGCTCGGCCACGACGGTGACAAGGTGTTCAACGGCGTGCCACTAAAGACTCAGGAAGATCAGGCCCTCGGCACCTTGCTAACCCCGCCGGCACCTGTGCTTAGCGACTATCCGCTCACCTTCGGTACTCGCCTTCTGGCCACCCTGATCATGCTGCTCCCCGATCTGGTGTTCATGCTGATCCTGTGGCAACTGCACCAGCTGTTTCGCGGCTATCGGCACGCCATGCTGTTCACCTTCGGCCAGATCCGCCGCTATCGCTGGCTCGGCTTGCTGCTGTGTGCCAGCTTCGTCGCAGAAATCATCACAATGCCGCTCGTCGACATAGCCCTCACCATGCAGGGGCCTGAATTGCATGGCACCATCAGCATAGGCTCATCAGATTTCAGGCTGCTGCTGGCCGGCTTGATTGTCTCGGCACTGGCCCTGGTGATGCGCGAGGCCAAACAACTGGCCGACGAACAACAACTGACGGTGTGAGGATCCCATGCCCATCATAATCCGGCTCGACGCCCTGCTGGCCGAGCGCAAGATGACAGCCCGTGAACTGGCCCAGCGGGTCGACATCACAGAGGCCAACCTCTCCATCCTCAAGAACGGTCATGCCAAAGCGGTCCGCTTCTCCACCCTGGAAGCCATCTGCCGCGAGCTGGGCTGCCAACCGGGCGACCTGCTGGGCTATGAGCAAGAACGCTAACCCGCAGGAACGACGCCATGACCCTTCCACCCATCATCCAGAGCCTGTTGCTGCTCCCCTTCTGGGGAGCAGCCGTCGAGGCCCCGCCCGGCCCAAGCTATCAGCTCATGGCCAGCGCCAAACCCGATACCCTGCTGATCCGCTTCAGCCCGGAAGGGACACAGCCTTTCACTCTTCTGCCCGCCCGTACCTTGCGCGGCATACCACAGCAAGGGTTGCCTGCTCTTACCTGTCTGGAGAGCGGCGCCAGGGTCAAGCCGGGCCAGCCAATCCGGTGCCGCGAGCTGAGCTGGCAGGTGACGCTCAAGCCAGTGCCTGCTACCGGGGCCGATGCCTCTGCCCAGCAGAGCCTCTACTTTCCACAAGGCGGCTGGCTGGTCACCGAATGGGGGAACTTCCCGCGCCAGCAGGGTGCACAACCGGGCCGGGTCTGCCTGCCGGATGGCCGGTGCCACCCCATGCCCCGCATGGACGAGCCGCCACTGATCCTGCCCTTCGCCCTGCCAGCGACAACCCAGTCTCGGCAGGGAGCACGTCTGCAGATCCATCACGATGGGGTGGCCGGGGCGCTGAATATCGCCAGCCTGCAAAAGAAGCTGGAGGCCATCATCGATTACCTCGCCTTCCAGCTCGATGCCCCGCCCCCAAGCCAGCCCTGGCAACTGGTGTGGCTGGCGCGCGACATCAGTACCCACTCGCTGGGAGGCGCCGCAGGTGCCGGGGCTTTTGTCGCCAACTATCCGGTCAGCGACAACCAGCCCACTGCCGATGCCCCACTGCGCCTGCTGCGCACCAGTGCCCACGAGGCGGTGCACATGCTCGACACCCGGGCCAGACCGACCTGGGTCGCCGAAAGCCTGGCGGAGTACCTTGCCATCAAGTCGCTGCACCGCTTCCGTCTGGACACCACCACGGCCGCCGACGAGCTGGTGCAGCGCGAAGACCGTCTGCCCCATGCCAAGGCAGGCCTCTATCAGGCCAGTGATGCGGTCAAGGCGGGGGATCTTTCCTACTATCCCCTTTTCTACGTGAAAGGGAGCGCCTTCTGGGAGGCACTGGATCTGGCCCTGCAACGCCATCACCGTACCCTGTCGGCACTTTTGCCACACCTCTCCTGGCAAGAGGATGGTCGCTTCGACGCGGCCTCCAGCACCTTGCTGGCGGGCACCCTGGGTGCCGAGGTCTGGCATTCCCTGATCAGCCGCTATCTGAGCGAGCCAGCGTGAGGCGAGCGATATGCAAAAAGGGGAGCACATGCTCCCCTTCACTTTGTCTGGCACCTTCATTTTCGGCCAGAACATTTTTGGCCAGAACATTTTTGGCCAAGATCAGGCGGAGGCCGCCTCGCCAGGGCGCAGCCTCAGGAAGAAAACGGGCACCACCACCAGCACCATGATGAAGAAGATGCCGCCACCGAGAGGCTCGAACAGCAGGCCAGAGAGTGTCATCAGGGCGGCCACCGTCATGCCTAGACCGAGCGCCGCGTAGAGTGCCTGGGTGGGGATCAGCTGCTCCGTTGGCAACTGACGGGTCATGAAGCGCACGGCGCCGAGATGACTGACGCAGAAGGTGACCGCATGAAGCAATTGGCCCGCCACCAGCACCACCATATCGGTGGAAGCGCCGAGCAGGCTCCAGCGCACCACGCACCCGATCGCCCCCACCAGAAACAGGCTCTGGGCGCCGAACCGGTTGAGAAAGCGCTTGTCGGCGGCGAACATGCCGATCTCCGCCACCACCCCCAGCGCCCACAGATAGCCTATGGTGGTACCGCTGTAACCTGCTGCCTTCCAGTGCATTGCGCTGAAACCGTAGTAGGCGGCATGGCTGCCCTGCAGCAGGGCCGAGATCAACAAGAAGCGGCGTACCGAGGGGGACTTGAGGGTATCGAGCAGGGAGGCTTTCGCCCGCTCTCCCTGAATGTCGCGGGGCGCCGGATGCAGCGGCAACCAGCTGAGCAACAGCATGAGCAGCAATCCCGCCACCATGGTATGCAGCACCCAGTCGCTGCCAAAATTCCCCACCAGCGATCCCACCAGAGTAGATGCAACGATGAAAGCGAACGAGCCACATAGCCGCACCTTGCCGTAGTCGAGATGGGCCTGCACCACCATGCGGGTAGCCAGTGCCTCCCCCACCGGCATCAGGGTCGGGTAGATGAAATTCGCCACCAGGGTCAAGCCCACCAGCCACCAGAGACTGTGACTCAGATAAAAGCCGAGAAAGGCCAGCAGGCTCAGCAGACAGAGCAGCCGGGTAACGGGCAGCAGGTGCCCCGCCCCCTTGATCTGCCCCATCACCAACAGGTTGCCGGCGAAGCGGATCGCCATCCCGGCTCCCAGCAACAGGCCTATCATCTCGGCGCTCAC
This sequence comes from Aeromonas sp. TS_SC_11, assembly GCF_057318915.1. Taxonomy (NCBI): domain Bacteria; kingdom Pseudomonadati; phylum Pseudomonadota; class Gammaproteobacteria; order Aeromonadales; family Aeromonadaceae; genus Aeromonas; species Aeromonas sp. TS_SC_11. The sequence continues at coordinate 2,074,000 of NZ_CM170470.1, read as the reverse complement.
GCCGATCCCCTCCAGCCAGAGCGACCAGAACGGCAGATAGGCACCATAGACGAAGTAGAAGGCGCCAAAGAACAGGGCTAACCAGGAGAAGGCGGGCATAGATCCTCGACAGCGGGAAGAAGGGGCACAAATGATAACCGATTTGCAGGGGAGGATCCTGCGATCCCGAGGGGAAGCAAAAATGAAAAACATCAATAAAATTGAACTATTGCCACAAGAGCGGAGTCTATTGAGTAACACCACCTCCTGGTTAGTGTTGCAATCTTTCCACCCGCTTCTGGCGGGTTTCTTTTTTTAGTGGTCATGGGCCGGTTTCAGCCCACAGAAAAGGGGCCTTGCGGCCCCTGAGTCATAAGATGTGCGTGCTGCTCACCGGCATTAGAAGACGTACTTGACCCGTGCGCTCAGGTTGCGGCCCGGCTCTGTCTTGTTGCTGGTGTTGGCTGTAGCGCTCTGCCCAGTGATGTTCTCGTAGCTGACATACTCCTTGTCAAACAGGTTGAAGACACCGACGTTGAGCTGCAGATCCTGTATGGGCTTGAACTGGGCGTAGAGATCCACCACACCCCAGCCGGCGCTCTTGATGTTGTCGTTGCCTCTGGCATCCTTGCCAACCTTGTCCATGTCATCGGCAAAGCGCAGCGCCGTGTTGATGTTCCAGTTCGCCTGTTCCAGACGCACACCCACACTGCCGTTGAGCGGGCTCAGGCTGTTGATGTAGTTGCCATCCCCATCCTTGCCTTCGATGTAAGCCAGATTGCCCCAGACGTTGACCAGGTCATTCAACCAGTAGTCAGCCTTGGCCTCGACCCCCTTGGTGGTCGCCTTGTCCAGGTTCTGGTACTGATAAAGCGCAGTGCGACCCTCGGTGCCGACCTGGGCCAGCTCGATGAAGTCGTCAAACTTGTTGTAGAAAGTCGCCACTTCGTAGCTGAAGCCGCCGGCATCGCCGCGTACCCCCAGATCGATGCCATCGCTGCTCTCGGGCTTGAGGTTGGCATTCGGCTCGATGCGATAGCCATACGCCTGGTGGTTCAGGGTCGAGAAGGCGTTGTCATACATGGGGGTCTTGTAGCCATGGCTGTACTGGGCGAACAGATTGGCCGCCTCGTGTGCCTTGAACACCAGCCCCAGCTTGGGCGAGAACTCCCCTTCGGAGAACTTCTTGAGGTTTTCGCCCGTGTAGGCGGGATCCTGATCCGGGGTCATACGGTAGTAGTCGTAGCGAACACCCGGCGTCAGTACCCAGCGCTCGCCAAACTTCAGCTCGTCGAAGGCCCACAGGGCACCGTGTTCCGTGGTAGTGGACGGGAAGCTCAGCTCGCTGTAGCCAACAAAGTCACCCGGCGTGGTCGGCGCCTTGAAACGGGTGCGCTCGTTGTCGGTATGCTCATACTCCAGGCCCCAGGCAAGGCGCTGACTGGCCAGTGCCTTGCTGAATTTCACCTGGGCCCCCAGGCTCTCTTGCTCGAAGCCATTGCTGTCCAGCGAGTTCTTGGTCACATAGGGGTTGCCCGGTCTGACCGGATACTTGGAAGAGGCGTACTGATCCAGGGTCTGCTTGGTGCGGGCATAGTAGACTTTGCTGTCGATGCGATCGACCCAGGGCGCGTTCAGGGCGATGCCGTGATCCAGCATCAGGGAGAGGTTGTCCGTGTCCTTGTCGGTGATCGGCTGATTGAAGACGGAGCCTGCCTTGGTGAGATCGACGGCATCCGGATCCTGCCCTTCGTTGAAGTAGTCGACGGTCAGTTTCAGGAACTGATCGTCGCTCAGGTTCCACTGGCTCTTGAACAGCACGGCCTGGCTGACGATGTCGAACTCCTTCTTGTCGCCATCGTAGTTCTGGGTCACGCCACCGTCACGCCAGGTGTAGCGCAGCAGGTTCTCGAACTCGCCGCTGCGCAGGGCACCGGTAAAACCGGCCATGTTCTGATGGCTGCTGGAGGCGTAACCACTGGTCACGTCCAGGTAGCTGTCGCGGCCCCGAAGGAAATCGCTGGCATCCTTGGTGGTGATGGCGATGACGCCGCCCAGGGCATCGGAGCCGTAGGCCGCCGACGCAGGCCCCTTGACCACTTCAATCTGCTTGATCATGTCGGTGTCGAAGTAGCTCTGGCCGACCCCGCCGTTCTTGTAGGCATCGTTCTGGCGCACACCGTCACGCACCATCTTGACCCGATTTTCACCCATGCCACGGATGACGAAGGTCTGGGCATCGCCAGCACCGCCTATCGCAGTCACGCCCGGCTCGTAACGGAACAGGTCGGCAACGTTGCTCACCGCCTGCTCTTCAATCTGCCTGGCCGTGATCACAGTGATGGGACCGGAAACATCTTCCAGTTTTTGCTCCATCCGTGAGCCGCTGACGACCATGACTTCATCTGCTTTCTTGTCCGCCGCAAAAACCGGGGAAGCGAGGCCGGCCGCCACGGCAAGGGCAACCAGCGAGAGGGTGTTGTTGTGCGCCACTGTGAATCCTTATTGAGAACTGTTATCAAACAGCTGGCATATTACTTAGCTCGCAACAAAGATCAACAATAAAGGTAATCATTCTCATTTTCTTTTGTCATAGTTAGGTTCTACACTATTCCCCTCTGTTTTCCAGCTCGCCATGCTGTCATCGTATGGCTCCGGCTCTTCTTCGTTGTGAGATACCATGACCCGACTACTGCCCCTGCTCACCCTTCCCCTGCTGCTGGCCGCCTGCGCCACACCGCCCGGTAACGATGCCGGCACCCCCTACCACTATCAGCTCAGCGCAGGCCAGTCCGATGCAGGCCAAGGTGAGCTGACTCTGACACAGGCGGTGGATCGGGTGGCGGACGCCGACATAGTGCTGGTGGGCGAGCTGCATACCCATCCTGCCGTACACCTGCTGCAGGCCCGTCTGCTGGCGGGGCTGGAAGAAGCATCCCGGGCCGATGGTCGTGCCCTTGTGCTCTCCATGGAGCAGTTCAGCCGTGCCGATCAAGCCGTGGTGGATGCCTATCTGGCCGGGCGCATAGGTGAGGCGGCCCTCATTCGCGATGGCAACGCCTGGCCCAACTACCAGAGCGACTATCGCCCGCTGGTGGAGTTTGCCAAACAGCACCATCTGCCGGTCATCGCAGCCAACGCCCCCAAGCCGCTGGTAAGCTGTGTCGGTCAGGAGGGGCCACAGTGGCTCGACAAGCTCCCCGCCAACCGCCGCAGCCAGCTTGCCCGCGAGCTGACGCTCACCGACGATGGCTATCGCCAGAAATTCATGGCCTCGCTCCACCACGGTGATGCCGACGCCAATGCCCGCCGCTTCGCCGCCCAGACCAGCTGGGATGACACCATGGCCGAAAGCATGGTCGATTATCTCAAGCAGCATCCCGGCCGGCGCATCATGCACATCGCCGGCAACTTCCACGTCGAGGGGGGCCTGGGGCTCGCCAGCCGCATCGCCAGTCGCAACCCTGCGCTCAAAGTCGCGCTGGTGGTGCCAGAGACTCTATCGCAGACGAATGCACAGATCCCAGCCGGGCAAGTTGCCGATATACGGGCCCGGATCACACCTCTGCCAGAACGCTGGCTAAATGCAGATGAAATGAAGCAAGATATGGGCGCACTGCATCAATCCCGAAGCCGTGACTGCAGCCAATGGCTGCAACCCTGAAAATCGCCTAAGGATTCCATATGGATGTGTTACTGGTCATCGACATGCAACAAGGGCTGTTTGCTCATCCCCGCCATCAGGACGCGCAGGTCATTGCCAATATCAATCGTCTGGCAGACAGCGTGCGGGCCAATCAGGGCCGTGTCATCTATGTGCAGCACGACGCACCGGGTTCTGAACTGGAACCCGGCAGTGCAGGCTGGCAGCTCCACGCCGATTTGATCCCGGCGCGTAGCGACAGCAGGGTGAGCAAGACCGCCTGCGACAGCTTCCTCGATACAGAGCTCGGCTTTCTGCTGGCGGAACAGGCAGTGGATCGCCTGCTGATCAGCGGCTGTGCCACCGATTTTTGTGTCGACACCACGCTGCGCAGCGCCGCCGCTCGGGGATTTGACGTATTCGCGGTGACGGATGCCCACACCACGGCGGATCGTCCTCACCTGAGTGCAGAAAAAATCATCGAGCATCACCACTGGATGTGGGAGCACCTGAGCCTGCCAAAGGGCAGAACCGTGACCCTGCTCACGACGGATGCGTTGCTCGAAGCCACCCAGCCCGAGCTGGCGTGTTAATCTGCCAGCCTTGAAGTGATCACCGGATTGGAGTCTTGTGTGCGTCTACTGTCTGCCGTTGCATTCATGCTGTTGTTACCGGCAATTTCTGCCTGCTCCGGCTTGCCGGGGCGTCAGCCGGATGGCCCGGCCCCCCTGTTTAGAACCCAGATCAACGAAGAGGGGAGCAAGCGTTTCACGTTTGAAGCCGCACCGTTCGACACCCTGCCTACCCGGCTGGAGGAGAACGACGGCAATCGCCTGAGTCGCAGCAAGAGTCTGCTGGAACGGCGTGAAGCTCTGCAGGATGCACAGTTGACCCAGACCCTGGCCGAACGGAAGTATTGCCACAATGGCTATATCATCCTCAGCCAGACTTCCTGGAAGATCCGGGGCGAGTGCAACGAGACGGCCAGCCAGGCCGATCGCGATGCCTTCCCCAACAAGGCTTCCTGGCAGGACTAGCTCTCTGGTGTGACACGCAATAAAAAACGGGCAGCCTGGGCTGCCCGTTTTTTATTGCAAAGGCCTGTCGTCAGACTGGCGCATCGGCCGGGCTGGTCAGCTCGGCACCGTTGTCGACCCGTTTGTGCCCTTCCACCAAATGCACGAAATCCACCAGCTCGTCACCTGAGACGCGAAATGCCTGGCCGAAGCCTTTGACGAACAAACCCTGCTCGGGTTTAAGGCGAAACAGCACGAAATCCTTGAGATTGGACAGCCCTTTGACTATCTCGCCAAAACGCCCTTCCAGCGCGGCAATCGCCTGACTCCAGCGCACGTCGTCACGAGCCACTACTTCGGCCAGTGCATCAAAGGTGAGACGCTTGCGGGCGAACAGCTCACGGGCACCTGTCTCGTCCTCGATCAGCATCAGCGATACCTTGGGTACCTGTTGCAGGTTGCGGGCGTGACGGGCGATTTCAGAGATTAGCACATAGTAGCCATCTTCCTGCAGCACGAAGGGGGCATAGCTGGCGTTGGGGTTGCCTTCGCTGTCCACCGTCGCCAGTTGCAGGGTGCGGCAACCGTCGCGAAACTCGCGGATCTCCGGTTGCAGACGATTCTGCAGACGCTCCTGACGTTCACTCATGCTTTTACTTCCTCTTGGTACTGGTGGCGCAAGGCCATGAAACGCTCCACCTGGGCAGGCAGCAGCTTGCGCTGCTCATCACGTCCCAGATAGACCTTGAAAATACAGCGGCCGCTGTGGCCGAAGAACTGGAAAGAGTGGCCTTCTTTACCCATAAACAGCTTGCTGACCAGGGCAATGCCGACCACGTTGTCGAGCTTGAGATGGCCGTGCATCTCGCCGTCACGCCCCATCAGGTTGTAGTAGCCGCGGGCGTTCTTGCCCCTGGGAAAGGGCGCCTTTACCTCGAAAATGGAACCATCGGATTCGACGATGGTGGTCACCTGACCCCAGTCGGCCAGATCCGCCAGCAGGGCTTCGGCCTGCTCGGCGGGGACCAGGGTCACCAGCTCGTCGGGCAGGTGGCGCACCACCTCCCACTCGCTGACCGCCAGCTGAGTGGCAATGCTGGAAGGATGGGCGCTGGGATCTTGCTCCAGCAGCTCATGAATGCGTTGTGCAATGCTCATCGGTTCTCCCCGGGGATGCGTTCTGCATCCCTCTTCTGTCATGGCGAATACTGTAATAAAGCGCCCAAACCAATGCAATTGATAATCGCTTTCATTCTCAGTGCATTTTTTTCACCGACTTGATATTCTCGGCGCAAACCCAACTTCATTCACCCTTCGGAGGTTAGCATGGGCCGTCGTTTTGCCCTCGCACTCACCCTGCTGAGCTGCTCAGCTCTTTCCCTGCCAGCAAGCGCGCAGGAACGTATCGTCAGCATAGGTCCTGCCACCACAGAGCTCATTCTGGCACTGGGCGGTGAACAGAGCCTTATCGCCACCGACATCAGCAGCGTTGAACCGAAAAATCTGCCCAGGGTCGGTTATCACCGTGCCCTCTCCGCCGAGGGGATCCTCAGTCTGGCGCCAACCCGCCTGATCGGCAGCGACGAGATGGGCCCGGCACCGGCGCTGGATCAACTGCGCCGTGCAGGTGTAGCAGTGAGTGTGCTGGAGACGGCACCGACCCTGGCCAACCTCAATCAGCGTATCGATACCCTGGCCAAGCTACTCAATGACCCGGCCGCCGGGGCGACACTCAAGGCCGAGATCCAGACCCAGACCGATCAGCTGGCCGCGCAGGCTAAACAGAACAAGCCGCTCAAGGTTGCCTTCCTGCTGCTGCACAAGGGGCAACCCACCAGCATAGCCGGCGGCAACACCACCGCCAGCGCCCTGCTCACCCTGGCGGGCGGCATCAATCCGGTAGACCAGCTGAGCGACTACAAACCCGTCTCTGCCGAAGCCCTGATCAAGCTGCAGCCGGACCTGGTGCTGGTGAGCGGCCGCGACTGGCAACAATATCAGGATCCACAAACCGTGCTGGCACAGGTGCCCGCGCTCGCAGCGACGCCGGCAGGTAAGAATCGAGCCATCCACGCCATCGACGGCCACGCCCTGCAAGGGGGTCTCAGTCTCACCTCGCTGCAACAGGCGAACCAGATCGCCAAGTGGATCAAGCTGGGCTCATGATGCGCCTGCCACTGCCCTGGTTGCTTTGCCTCACCAGCGCCGCGCTGGCACTGCTGCTGGTCGGATCCCTGGCGACCGGCCCCATGACCCTCTCCCTCGGCGAGAGTCTGCGTGCCCTGTTTGCCGGTCAAGAAAGTGGCATTGAAGCCCACAAGCTGCTGATCGTGCAGGAGATCCGCCTGCCCCGTACCCTGCTCTGCATCGCAGTGGGCGGCATTCTCGGCCTCTGTGGCGCCGTCATGCAGGGGCTGTTTCGCAATCCGCTGGCCGATCCCGGCATCATAGGAGTCTCCGGCGGGGCCGCCCTCGGTGCCGCGTTGGCCATAGTGCTGCTGGCCCCTCTCGGCCAGCAGTGGCAGAGTCTGCTCGGCATCGGCCTGCTGCCGCTGCTCGCCTTCCTCGGCGGCGCGCTTACCACCACGTTGGTATATTTGCTCGGCACCCGGGAAGGTGGCACCTCCGTCACCGTCATGTTGCTGGCGGGGGTCGCCATCACGGCACTTTCCGGCGCCGTGATCGGCCTGCTCACCTATCTGGCCGACGACCAGATGCTGCGCAACCTGAGCCTGTGGCAGATGGGCACACTGGCGGCAGGCAAACCGGTGGATGTGGCACTGGCACTGGCTACCCTGATCGCCCTGCTGCTGCTGTTCATGCGCGATGCCAATCCCCTCAACGCCCTGTTGCTGGGTGAAGGGGAAGCCCGTCATCTGGGAGTGAATGTGCAATCCCTCAAGCGGCGCCTCATCTTGCTCACCGCCGCTGGAGTCGGTATCGCCGTCGCCGTGGCGGGCATGATCGGCTTCGTCGGTCTGGTGGTGCCCCATCTGGTGCGACTGCTGGCCGGTCCCAACCATGTCAGACTGTTGCCGCTTTCAGCTTTGCTCGGCGCCGCCCTGCTGCTGGGCGCCGACATGCTGGCTCGCACCCTGATGGCGCCAGCCGAGTTGCCGGTGGGCATCATTACTGCCCTGCTGGGCGCCCCCTTCTTTATCTGGCTGCTGGTCAAGGGCCGCCGGACGCTTTAACCGGAGGTCTCACCTTGTCAATATCATCCCCTCTGCTGCGCTGCCACCAGCTCAGCCTCACCCGTGGTGGCCGCCCCATCCTGGACAGACTCGACCTCACACTGCAAGGCGGCACGCTCACCGCCCTGCTGGGGCCAAACGGCGCAGGCAAGAGCTCACTGCTCAAATGCCTGACCGGCGAGCTGGAGTACGAAGGGGAAATCAATCTGTTTGACCGGGAGCGGCAAGCCTGGGCCAGCAGAGAGCTGGCCCACCGCGTCGGCGTGCTGCCGCAGAGCTCATCTCTCAACTTTCCGTTTCTGTGCGAAGAGGTGGTCGCCATGGGGCGCCTGCCCCACACTGAGCCCGGCAGCCGACGGGACGAGATTGTGCGGGCCGCCATGACCCACGCCGGGGTCGATCACTTGGCCAGACGTCTCTATCCCGGCCTCTCCGGGGGGGAGCGACAGCGGGTACAGTTTGCCAGAGTGCTGGCCCAGATCTGGCAGGCGCCGGATGATCCCCAGCAGGCGCGCCTGTTGTTGCTGGACGAGCCCACCTCGGCGCTCGACCTCAAATATCAGCACCAGCTGCTCACCATGACTCGCGCCCTGGCCGCCCGCAACACGGCCGTGCTGGTGGTGCTGCACGACCTCAATCTGGCGGCGCGCTACGCCGATCGGCTGGTGATGCTGGATAAGGGCAGGCTGATGGCTGATGGCACCCCGGCCGAGGTACTGACCCCGGCCTTGATCGACCGCCTCTATGATTATCCCGCTCAGGTGATCCATCACCCTGAGACAGGCCTGCCCATGGTGGTGTGAGAGGGGTCGGGATCCTGGATAGCAAAAGAGCGCCATCAGGCGCTCTGTTTTATTTGCGAGAAACGTCTCGACTCAGGCTATCTGGTAACGGCCCGGCTTGTGATTGAGTGTCAACACCAGGTTACAGATGATGGCCGCCACTACCGAGAGGGCCAGGATCCAGGGCTGCACCACGAAGCAGGAGGCAACGACTATGGTGCAGTCCAGACCCATTTGCAGCTTTCCGGCGCGGATGCCAAAGCGGTCCTGAATAAACAGCGCCAGTATGTTGAAGCCACCCAGGCTGGATTTGTGGCGGAACATGATGAGCAGCCCCATGCCAATCAGGGTGCCACCGATCAGGGCCGCATAGACGGGCTCAATCTTGCCGATCTGCAACACGGCGTTGAGGTGATCCGTCATGAAGGAGACAGCCGCCACCGAGACGAAGGTGTTGAGGGTGAAGCGGGGCCCCATCCTCAGCCAGGCCAGGGCGTAGAACGGCAGATTGATACCGAAGAACAGCAGGCCGAAGCTCAGGCCCGTCACCTGTTGCAGCAAGAGCGCCAGCCCGGCGGTACCGCCGGTGAGCAGGCCAACCTGATGAAACAGGAAGATACCGAGAGAAACGAAACCGGCTGCCGTCAGCAGGGCGAGTACATCTTCATAAAGCGGGTGCACAGAAGCGTGCGGGTCCGCAGAGCCCGGGGTGTTGTCCATAACCTGTATCCAATAGCGAAGTGAAAAGAGTGTTTTTGCCGCCGTGGCGGACGCGAGCCCTGTCCGCAGGGCTTCGTTATGGGGTCCAGTCTATTTTTTGCGACCATGATCACAATAGCCCCGGGAAACGCCCCGTTTTGGTGCCTGTCATTCTCCATTGACAGGCCGTGCACCAAGATGCAGCATGCCGCGCCTGACGAGCTCCACCATCGGCCGCCATGTCACCGGAACGACGTGGCGCCGGCGTGCGCGCTCTGGTACAAAGCCCACAGCCATCTTCCAGTCCCCGTTCAGGACCAGAGACCCCCAATGATCAGCACAGGACAACACTCATGAAGTATCTGGTGACAGGCGCCGCCGGCTTTATCGGCTTTCACGTGGCCAAACGGCTATGCGAGGCAGGCCATCAGGTAGTGGGGCTGGATAATCTGAACGACTACTACGAGGTAAGCCTGAAACAGGCGCGACTGGCCCGGCTGCTCCCCTTCCCCCACTTCCACTTCGAACAGCAGGAGCTGGCAGATCGGGATGCCATGGCAAACCTGTTCACCAGCGGCCAGTTCGAGCGGGTGATCCACCTGGGCGCCCAGGCGGGGGTTCGTCACTCACTGGAAAATCCGTTCGCCTATGCCGACAGCAATCTCACCGGCATGCTGACTGTACTGGAAGGGTGCCGCCAGCACGGCATAGCGCATCTCATCTATGCCTCCTCCAGCTCTGTCTATGGCCTGAGCGATCTGATGCCATTCTGTGCCGAACAGCGGGTAGATCACCCCGTCTCTCTCTATGCCGCCACCAAGAAGAGTGGCGAACTGATGGCCCACTCCTACTCGGCGATCTATGGTCTGCCTACCACAGGCCTGCGCTTTTTCACCGTCTATGGCCCCTGGGGTCGCCCCGACATGGCCATCGCCAAGTTCACCCGCGCCATCCTGGCGGGCGAGCCCATCGATGTGTACAACCACGGGGATCTCAGCCGCGACTTTACCTACATAGACGACATAGTGGACGGCATACTCGCCATCGCCGAGCTGCCGCCCCGCGCCAATCCGCACTGGCACGCCAGTCAGGGCAGTCAGGCCGAGAGCGCAGCCCCCTATCGCATCCTCAACATAGGCAACGGCCAGCCGGTGCGGCTGCTCGATTTTATCGAGGCGCTGGAACAGGCGCTGGACAAGCCTGCCATCAAGCGGATGCTGCCCATGCAGGCAGGCGACATGCACGCCACCTGGGCCGACAGCGAGCCCCTTCACACCCTCACAGGCACCCGCCCCGCCACCCCGCTCAGGCAGGGCGTCGCCGAGTTTGTGCGCTGGTATCTTGACTATTACCGGCCGGGGTGAGCCCCTCGGCGACATGAATGTGCAATCCTGACTAAATAGTGCGGCGTGGAACATGAGTCATCACAGGTTTCCCCCATCGCAAGCCAGTTTTGCTACCCCTTGTGATGGGACTGTCCCTTCCAATGCCCACCGGCATCCCACACTGGCCTGTATTTGCCATTGGTTCCATACCATTTTGATCTCTGGGCAGGTGGCGTCATAACAACAGGATCCACTGGATTAATGGCAGAGAAGGCCATGTTCCCCTATATCTTCTGTACCCCAACAGGAGAGAATCCATGGCGAGCCTCAGCGAAAACAGGCTGTTTTTGCTGCTTTTTTTATCGCTGTTGCTGGCCGGGACTGTGCAGGCTGCAGCGCAAAGCAGGGATTTCAGACAAGCCCCCAAGGCGCTCACTGCCCTGAAAAAGGGTCAGGTGGCGCAGAGCCAGGGCAACTTGACCCAGGCCATCCACTTTTATTGTGCCGCCGCCACGACGGGCAACCCGGAAGGCTATTTTCGCATCGGTCGCCTGCTTGCCACCGGCCCGGGCTCGGTGCGCAACCCCAAGATGGCCAACGCCTACCTCGCCATGGCAATGCGCCTTGGCAATCAGCAAGCCGCCCGCTATTACAATGCACGCATCGGCAACGCCATCATGGGGGATCAGTGTGGCGCCGGCGTCGGCGGGGGAGCAGGCAGTTACTTTGCCGAGATCCCAAATACCCCTTTCAATCTGGATGCCTACCTGGCCCGCCAGTCACCAACCAAACAGAAACTGGCCACCATGTTGCGCCATGCCGCCAAGCACCACAGCCTCGATGAGCGGCTGGTGCTGGCCATCGCCATTGCCGAATCCAACCTCAACAGCCGCGCCGTCTCCCCCAAGAATGCCCAGGGGCTGATGCAACTCATACCGGAAACCCAGCAGCGCTTCGGCGTGACTCGCCCCTTCGATCCGGCACAGAACATCAAGGGGGGCGTGACCTATCTCAAGTGGCTGGATCGCCGGTTTGATGGCAACTGGATACTGATGTCGGCAGCCTACAACGCAGGAGAGAGAGCGGTGGAACAGTACGGCGGCATCCCCCCCTATCAGGAGACCCAACAATATGTGCGGCGAGTGCTCTACTTCGCCGGTCACAAGGGGAAGTAACCCTCACCCGTTCATGCCCGATCTGGAAATAGACGCCAGTCCCCTTCCCAACCCGCGACCGGCAATCAGAGCCAGGTACAACCCAATGTCTCGCTCGCGGCCAGCGAAAATATTGGCCGGCAAGACTGGTCAGCGACGAACAGCCAAATATGGCGGCTTTGGCACAAAAAAGAGTCCTCATCATGCCAGGCGAGCCCCCAGCCCACAGCCGGATGTGACGGCTGCGGCAAAGAGGGCTACAAGCCGGGCCCTGCCTTTGCCCCCCTTCCCCCATTGGTTTACAATCGGAGCGTTTTTTGGAACCGGGTTGACGGCGTGTCGACCTGGCCCCACCACGACATCAGTCTGTTAGTGCCAAGACATTAACCTGCTGAATAGGAAGAGAATTAGCCAATGGCTCAATTTATTTACACCATGAACCGGGTCGGCAAGGTAGTGCCGCCCAAGCGTCATATCCTCAAGAACATCTCCTTGAGCTTCTTCCCGGGCGCCAAGATAGGCGTACTGGGCCTGAATGGTGCCGGTAAGTCCACCCTGCTGCGCATCATGGCCGGCATAGATACCGAGATCGAAGGGGAAGCCCGTCCGCAGCCCGGCATCAAGATCGGCTACCTGCCCCAGGAGCCCAAGCTGGATCCGGAGCAGACAGTCCGTGAAGCGGTGGAAGAGGCGGTAGGCGACGTCAAGCGCGCCATGGCTCGCCTCGACGAGGTCTATGCGGCCTACGCCGATCCGGATGCAGATTTTGACAAACTGGCCCGCGAACAGGGCGAGCTGGAAGCCATCATCCAGGCCCAGGGTGGCCACAACATGGAAAACCAGCTGGAGCGCGCGGCCGATGCCCTGCGTCTGCCGGCCTGGGACGCCAAGATCCAGCACCTCTCCGGTGGTGAGCGCCGCCGTGTGGCGCTGTGCCGTCTGCTGCTGGAAAAGCCGGACATGCTGCTGCTGGACGAACCGACCAACCACCTGGATGCGGAATCCGTGGCCTGGCTGGAGCGCTTCCTGCACGACTACGAAGGCACAGTCGTGGCCATCACCCACGACCGCTACTTCCTCGACAACGTGGCAGGCTGGATCCTGGAGCTGGACCGCGGCGAAGGTATCCCGTGGGAAGGCAACTACTCCTCCTGGCTGGAGCAGAAAGATGCCCGTCTGGCGCAGGAAGCCAGCTCCGAAGCGGCTCGTCGCAAGTCCATCGAGAAAGAGCTGGAGTGGGTTCGTCAGAACCCGAAAGGTCGTCAGGCCAAGTCCAAGGCCCGTATGGCTCGCTTCGAAGAGCTCAACACCAACGACTACCAGAAGCGCAACGAGACCAACGAGCTGTTCATTCCGCCCGGACCCCGCCTCGGCGACAAGGTGCTGGAAGTGGCGAACCTGCGCAAATCCTACGGTGATCGGGTGCTGATCGACGATCTGTCGTTTGCCATTCCGAAGGGGGCCATCGTCGGGATCATAGGCCCCAACGGTGCCGGTAAGTCGACCCTGTTCCGCATGATGTCGGGTCAGGAGCAGCCGGATTCCGGCACCATCACCTTGGGTGAAACCGTGGTGCTGGCCTCTGTGGATCAGTTCCGCGACAGCATGGATGACAAGAAGACGGTATTCGAAGAGGTCGCCGACGGTCAGGATATTCTGCGCATCGGCAACTACGAGTTCCCGAGCCGCGCCTATATCGGCCGTTTCAACTTCAAGGGCGCCGATCAGCAGAAGCGGGTCGGCGAGCTCTCCGGTGGTGAACGTGGCCGTCTGCATCTGGCCAAGCTGTTGCAGACCGGTGGCAACGTGCTGCTGCTGGATGAACCGACCAACGATCTGGACATCGAAACCCTGCGCGCCCTCGAGAACGCCCTGCTGGAGTTCCCGGGTTGTGCCATGGTCATCTCCCACGATCGCTGGTTCCTCGACCGCATCGCCACTCACATCCTGGACTACCAGGACGAGGGTAATATTGCCTTCTTCGAAGGCAACTTTACCGAATACGAAGAGTGGAAGAAGAAGACCTACGGCGCCGAGGCGATCCAGCCCCATCGCGCAAAATACAAACGCATCACCAAATAAGGGTGACGGCGTCACAAGGGGAGCTTCGGCTCCCCTTTCTATTGCCTTTTGGCATACAATCCAAGACGGATGCCTTTGCATGGATGTATCGAAATGACGACCCAGACCCCCACAGAGAAGAAACTCACCATCCAGATCCGGGTCGAACCCGGCTGCCTCGGGCCGGATGGCAAAGAACACATCGAGACCTTCTGTGTCGCCGCCGCCAAGATCTTCGCCGCCATCTATCCTGAGCTGGTGAGCTGGGTGCTGATCCCGCGCTATGACAAGCAGTTGCCGGAGCAGGAGTTCTTCATCGAGGGGCGCAAGTTGACCGAGGAGCAGGCCAGTCTGTTCCTGCGTCGTGTCGGTAGGGAGCTGGGGGAAGTACAGGACAAACTCGACTCCGTCCTAGCCCAGCTGGTGGAGCGTTACTTCAAGACCCTCTGACACGGCATCTGTCAGTCATAAGAGGTTCTCTATCGAGGACCTTTTTTATTGCTCAAAAAGAAAACGTTTGAATTTTTGCTCTATTCATTGATCCGCTTCGCAGATCCGGGGTTTGTAAACGCCGCCGCCTGTGTGAAAATGTGCGCGCTGTCACGGTATCAGTGCGAGTCTGGTCACTTAGCCACCAGAAAAACAGCCCCCTTGCCCACGCATGGATGGGGTGCCGACTCTCCTGCTGCTTATTTCACGTCACCTATTGGAATCCAACATGAACCAACAACACCAAGCTGCCAATCAGGCCGCCGGGCAAGGATTGCTTGAGCGCCTGTTTGCCCTGCAAGGCCATGGCACTACCGCCCGCACCGAGGTCATCGCCGGGATCACCACCTTCCTGACCATGGTCTATATCGTGTTCGTCAACCCGCAGATCCTCTCTGCGGCGGGCATGGACACCCAGGCCGTGTTCGTCACTACCTGCCTTATCGCTGGCATCGGCAGCATACTGATGGGCCTGTTGGCCAATCTGCCCATCGCCCTGGCCCCAGCCATGGGACTGAACGCCTTCTTCGCCTTCGTGGTGGTGGCCGGCATGGGCTACTCCTGGCAAGTCGGCATGGGCACCATTTTCTGGGGTGCCATGGGTCTGCTGATCCTCACCCTGCTGCGGGTACGTTACTGGCTGATCGCCAATATCCCGCTCACCCTGCGGGTCGGCATCACAGCCGGTATCGGTCTGCTCATCGCCCTGCTCGGCCTGCACAACGCAGGAATCGTAGTAGCGAGCCCGGCCACCATGGTGACGGTGGGCGATCTCACCTCCCTGCCCTGCCTGTTGGGGCTGCTCGGTTTCTTCCTGATCTGCATCTTCTCAGCCCGCGGCGTTCACTCCGCCGTGTTGATCGCCATAGTCGTGACCACCACCCTGGGCTGGCTGTTTGGTGATGTGACCTTCAAGGGCTTCGTCTCCATGCCACCGAGCATAGAGCCGGTGTTTGGCCAGCTGGATTTGATGGGGTCGCTCGACATCAGCCTGGCGGGGATCATTTTCTCCTTCATGCTGGTCAACCTGTTCGACTCTTCCGGTACCCTGATCGGTGTCACCAACCGCGCCAAGCTGGCGGACGACAAGGGGCACTTCCCGCGCATGAAGCAGGCGCTTCTGGTGGATAGCGTGAGCTCGGTCGGCGGCGCCTTCATGGGTACCTCCTCGGTCACCGCCTTTATCGAGAGCAGCTCCGGCGTCGCCGTCGGCGGCCGCACCGGCCTGACCGCCATAGTGGTCGGCCTGCTGTTCCTGCTGGCGATCTTCTTCTCCCCCGTCGCGGCCATGGTGCCTGCCTATGCCGCCGCCGGCGCCCTCATCTATGTCGGCGTGCTGATGTGCTCCGAGCTGACCCGGGTAAAGTGGGAAGACCTGACCGAAGCGGTACCCGCCTTCATGACAGCTGTCATGATGCCGTTCAGTTTCTCCATCACGGAGGGGATCGCCATCGGCTTTATCTCCTACTGCGTGATGAAGGCAGGCACAGGCCGCTGGCGCGAGATCAACCCCTGCGTACTGGTGGTCGCCCTGCTGTTCGTGCTCAAGTTTGTCTGGGTCGACAGCCACTAAACCTGACTTTCGCAAACAAAAATGCCCGTCATCGACGGGCATTTTTTATGGCTGCAGATAGCGGCACTCAACGGATGCCGCGGGCCTCGCGGATCCACTCCCAGGCCTGCTGGATCTCCTGGGTCTTCTCCTTCGCCATCTCCATCATCTCCGGTGGCAGCCCCTTGGCGGCCAACTTGTCGGGGTGATGCTTGCTCATCTCCTTGCGGTAGGCGCGCTTGATCTCCTGATCACTGTCGCTCTCGCTCACCCCGAGCAACTGGTAGGCATCCTTGAGGCGATCCGCTGACGGCGCTTCCTGCCGATACTGCTGCCCGCCGTGCTCACCGCCCTGATACTGGCCGCCATGCGCCCGGTTGAAAAAGTTCATCTGCGCTTCGGCCATCGCCAGGATGCGGGCCAGCTCGATGCGGCTGAAGCCCAGCTCATCGGCGATGGTATGCAAAATGGCGCGCTCGTCGGCCTCGACTTTGCCATCGGCAAAGGCTGCCTGCAGTTGCACCTCCAGGAAGAAACGCAGTATGTCCCGCTGCCCCAGGCTGGCACGACGGAACTCGGCCAGGGTTTCCCGCAACGGGAACTCGGCCTCCTTGCCCAGACGGAACGACTCCTGGGCGCGCGCTCGCTGATCCCCCACCAGTCGCATCCGATCCATCAGGTTGGAGGCAACCCGGATCTCCTGCTCTGTTACCTGGCCATTCGCCTTGGCGATATGGCCCATGACGGCGAAAGTGGCATGGAAAAATACCGCCTGTTGTTGTTGGCTGGGGCCACGCTGAAACGCGCCCCGAATACCCATGCCCCGATCGAAACGATGGCCGATCCAGAGGCCAAGCAGGGCACCAAAGATGTTGCCGAGCAGAAAACCGAAGAAGGCGCCCAGCACCTTACCCCAAATACGCATGGTTCAAGACCTCGTGATGTTAATGAGTGCGTCGTTGCAGCTGATCATCCAGCTCGCGCAGCCGCTCTGTGGTGCCAATATCGCGCCACTCGCCGGCCAGCATGGCGCCACCGACCCGGCCTTGCGCCATCCAGTCGCGCAGCAGGGGGGCCAGCTTGCGCGCCCCCGACGGCAAATCGGCAAAGGCGGCGGGGTTATAGAGCCCGACACCGCTGAAGGTGAAGGCTGGCGCATCCTGCACCCGACCGGCGTGAAGCGAGAAATCCCCATGAGGATGCTGGGGCGGATTGGGCACCAGCCAGAGATGGGCCAGATCCGTACCCAGTGGCTGGTTGACCAGGGTGCGATAGTCCAGACTGAGCCAGGTATCGCCGTTGATCACCAGAAACGGATCGGCACCAAGCAGGGGCAGCGCCTGCACTATGCCACCGGCGGTTTCCAGCGCACTCGCCTCTGCCGACCAGTGAATGCTGACCCCGAACGCACTGCCGTCACCGAGCGCTTCCACCAGCTTGTGGCCGAGCCAGGCGTGGTTGATCACCAGTTCAGTCACTCCGGCAGCCTTGAGCTTTTCGATATGGTGCACTATGAGCGGCTTGCCCCCTGCCGCCAGCAACGGCTTGGGCAAGGTGTCAGTGAGCGGGCGCATCCGCTCGCCACGCCCGGCAGCCAGGATCATCGCCTTCATGCCAGGGCTCCGGCCACTCGGGCCAGCCCGGGCAGCACCACTTGCTGCAACCAGGCACCGAAGCGGGCCAGCTCCGGATAGCTGGCGCCATGTTGCTGGCACACATCCACCACATAGCCCAGGGTGCGGGGAATGTCCTTGAGGTAACCGGACTTGCCATCCCTGTGATAGAGGCGGGTGAAGAGACCCGCCGCCTTCAGGTGACGCTGCATGCCGGTCAGGTCGGCATGACGACGGAAACTGGCATAGTCGAGCCCGCCAAGCAGACCCGCCTGCTGCAGCGTATCGAAGCCATGGCGCATGCCCTGCTCGATCACATCGTCAGGCCAGCGCACGTAACAGTCTTTCAGCAGGGAGACGAGGTCATAGCTGAGGGGGCCTATCACCATGTCTTGAAAATCGATGATGGCCAATTCGCTGCCGTTTGGTGTATCACCACCACAGACCATCAGGTTGCGGCTGTGAAAGTCACGGTGCATCACCCCCTGGGGCTGAGCCAGATTGCTGGCAGTGAGGCAGGCAAACATATCATCCAGCAGCTGTTGTTCCGACTCGCTCAGGGCCAGTTGCAGATGATGGCCCAGCAGCCACTCGGGGAAAATACTGTTTTCACGGGCCATGAAGGCAGCGTCGAAGGGCTCCAGCGCCAGTGCTACCGCCCCCAGTCTGGGTAGCAAGGCGATGGCTTTGCCATACCAGGCCAGCACATTCTGCGCATCCAGACAGCTGATAAGCTGGGTATCCCCCAGATCTGTCACAGCCAGCAGGCCATCATCATAGTCCACCCCCTTTATCTCGGGCGCCAGCAGTCCCATGGCATGCAAAGCAGAGGCATTGCGGACAAACTCATGATTTTTTTCGGTTTTTGGATTGGCATCCACCCACACCAAGCCACCGCCACGGTAGTAGCGGCGAAAACTGGCGTCACCGGAAATCAGGGTCAACTCAAGGTTGGCATCACCGGAAATCCGGCGAGCCCATTGCAATAGCAGGGAATCGCGATCGTACATAAGTCGGGGACCGAATTGGAAAGCAGCACTTGGCTGTTAGCCCTGGCCGCAATAATGCTTTATCATTGCCGGCTAACATAAAGCAATGACATGCAATGTCAACTCGATGAATCCTGTCGTAAAATGCATGTCTTGAATCAGCCGTATCTACCACGGATTGCGCGAGTCTTTCACATGACAAAATGGACACTGGGGTACTCATATCCCATCGCCCTGACCATCAGCCTTATCCCAGCCCTGACCCCGGCCATAGTGCAGGCGGCTCCGCTGACGCCGCCGCCCGCCACCGGGATCCTGGACGGGCTCTGCTATGACTATGTACCCAAGGTAGAGACACTGGCCCCCGGAAAGGATGCCAACGCCCAACCTGTCGAAGTCGATGCCGATCGGCTAGAGGCCAAGCAGGGCGGTACCGCCGTCTATCAGGGCGATGTCAAAGTTCGCCAGGGTGTGCGCAAATTTGACTCGGATTATGCCGAGCTCGATCAGAAGAGCCGGGATGTCATCGCCATCGGCAATATCTATTACAACGATGGCCAGATCACTGTCACCAGTGACAAGACCCTGAAATCCAACCTGGATACCAAGAACTCCGAGCTGGAAGAGGGCAAATATCAGGTTCATGGCTCACCGGTACGCGGCTCTGCCGACCGGGTCACCATGACCAACAACAACCAGAACATCACTCTGGAAGGGGCTCAGTACACCACCTGCCCACCTGGCCAGGAAGTATGGACCCTGAAAGCGGGCAGCATCGACATCGATCAGACAGAGGTGTTCGGGGAAGCCTGGAACGCCAGCCTCTGGCTCTATGACTATCCGGTATTCTATTTCCCGTATATCAACTTCCCCATCAAGGATGAGCGCAAAACCGGTCTGCTCTACCCGGGTTATACCCAGAGCTCCAAGAACGGCATGGACATCACCCAGCCGTTCTACTGGAACATAGCGCCCAACTACGATGCCACCATCACTTCCCGTTTCATGGACAGACGGGGCCTGATGGAGCAGGTCGAGTTCCGCTACATGCCGGATCCGGCCCATGTCGGCAGCCTCTATTTCGAAAATCTGGCAGACGACAAACAGTACGATGAAACCCCCAGCCTGAACGAAAAGCTGTCTGACGGGCATCGCTATCTGCTCAATGCGCGCCACACCTCGCGGTTTGCCGACAATGCCATGCGGGTGTCGGTCGACTACACCAAGGTCCGGGATCGGGATTACAACTACTTCAACGACTTCTCCCCCAAGGTGGGAACCCAGGTCGAGAACCAGTT
Source organism: Aeromonas sp. TS_SC_11 (assembly GCF_057318915.1). Taxonomy (NCBI): domain Bacteria; kingdom Pseudomonadati; phylum Pseudomonadota; class Gammaproteobacteria; order Aeromonadales; family Aeromonadaceae; genus Aeromonas; species Aeromonas sp. TS_SC_11. Next base: position 2,054,206 of record NZ_CM170470.1, on the reverse strand, counting down.
GCAGCAATCCCTGATGGCTGGCTACTTCCAGCAAAACTGGAACCTCAACACAGAGGTGCGGACCTACCAGATACTGCTGGCAAGTGCCCAGCAGCCTCACGAGCTGATGCCACGGATCAACCACAACTACTACCATCAGGGCAACTGGTACGATCTGGCCTGGAATACCGAAGTCACCCGGTTCGGTTACAACAACACCCAGGCCTCAGCGCAAAACCTGGGGGATGCCTATACCGGCACCCGTGTCTACACGGCGCCGACCCTGACCATGCCGCTCATCGACGAGGCGGGTTACTACCTCGACAGCCAGTACAAGCTGATGTACACCCGTTACGATCAGGAAGTGCCGGACAACATGAGTTCCACCTTCACCAAGCGGTTCACTCCTGAAGGCGCGAGCGGCGTCACTCTGGATGAGGGCATCATCACCCGGACCCTGCCTTCCTTCCGCCTCAAGGGCGGTATGACCTTCGAACGCAACCAGGACTGGTTTGGTGGCAACGCCAATCAAACCCTGGAGCCGGAGTTCCAGTACCTCTATGTGCCCTACAAGGATCAGGACAACATAGGTGTCTATGACTCCACCACCATGCGTCAGGACTACTACAGCCTGTTCAGCGACCGCCGTTATGCCGGTCTGGACCGCATCAGCGACTCCAACAGGGTCTCACTCGGTGTTACCACCCGGGTTTATGATCAAGCTGGTGATGAACGAATTCGACTGGCCGTTGCCCAAGCTTTCGACTTTGTTGCCCCCAGGGTCAAGCTCTACCCCAGCGAGTCACTGGCGACCAACACCCGCTCCCCGCTCTCGTTTGAGGGGGATGCCAAGATCAACGAGCAGTGGTTTGCCCATGCCGGGGCGCAATATGATATGGATCAGAGCGAGATCAGCTCTGCCAACAGCGCCCTCGAGTATCGCCGCGAGAAGCTGATCAGCCAGCTGAACTACCGCTTCGTGCGCAATGCCAACTACGACCTGTCGAACACCAATCAGGTCGCCGACCTCAATCAGGTCGGTATGCTGTTGACCACACCGCTCAATGATCAGTGGCACCTCTACGGTGGCTACTATCACGACCTTGATCAGGGAGTGAAGGTGGATCGCAAGGTGGGTCTGAAATATGACTCCTGCTGCTGGAGCATCAACTTCAACCTGGAGTGGGTCAATACACCGGATAACGTGACCATGCGTCCGACCTCGGAGCGCAGCTTGGGCATTCAGTTTGAAATGAAAGGATTGGGTAGCGTGGGTACCGGCTCCAAGGGCACCTCCCTGGATACCGAAGCACTGCCTTACATTCGTCCGTTTAACCTGCGAGACCAATAACCGGTCTGGCAAACGCCTTGAGAGATGGATATGAAGAAGACGTTGATTTCCCTGCTGACTGCAGGCCTGTTCGGAGCCATGAGTCAGGGGGCCTTCGCCGCCCCCGAGCTGATGGACAAGGTGCTTGCCGTGGTCAACAAGGACGTGGTGCTGGCCAGCCAGCAGGAAGCCCTGGTACAGAAAGTCAAAAGCTCTGCCCAGGAGAGCGGCCAGTCCCTGCCCGATGATGCAACCCTGCGCAAGCAGGCACTGGATCGGCTGATCCAGGAGAGCCTGCAACTGCAACTGGCTGATCGCCAGGGCCTCAAGATCAGCGACACCCAGCTGGAGCAAGCCATCCAGAGCATAGCCGCCGACAACAAGATGACCCTGGATCAGCTGCGTGCCCAACTGGCCCGCGAAGGCCTGACCTATGCCCAGTATCGGGAAGAGGTGCGCCGCGAGATCCTGATGAACGAGGTGCGCCGCAACCAGGTGCGCCGTCGCATCAACATCTCCGATCAGGAGGTCAAGCAGGTGGTGGATATCCTCGCCAAGCAGGGCCAGCAGCAACAGCAGTACCATGTCGGCCATATCCAGATTGCCCTGCCGGACAACCCGAGCGCCGAGCAGCTCAACGCCGCCAAGAGCAAGATAGAGCGCATCCTGGCTGCCCTGAAACAGGGCGCCGACTTCCGCAAGCTGGCCATTGCCGAGAGTAATGGTCCCAAGGCACTGGAAGGGGGCGACTGGGGCTGGATGAGCCCGCAAGAGATGCCGACCCTGATGGCCGAGGCGGTACAAGGCGCGGCCAAGGGTGACATAGTGGGCCCGCTGCGCTCTGGCGCCGGTCTGCACATCGTCAAGGTGTTCGATGCCAAGGGTCAGCAGCAGGTGCTGCAGACCGAGGTGAAAGCACGCCACATACTGATCAAGCCTTCCATCATCCTCAGCGAAGAGAAAGCCAAGGGCATGCTGGATGGCATACTGCACGACATCAAGAGCGGCAAGGCGACCTTCGCCAGTCTGGCGGAAAAATACTCCGAAGATCCGGGCTCTGCGGTGCAGGGCGGTGAGCTGGGCTGGTCTGATCCCAACGTCTATGTGCCGGAGTTCCGCGACATGGTCAACCGCCTCAAGCCGGGTGAGCTGAGCGCCCCCTTCCGTACTACCCACGGCTGGCACATAGTGCAGCTGGAAGAGCGTCGCAGCCAGGATGCCACCAGCAAGGCCCAGGAGCAGCGTGCCTATCAGCTCATCTTCAACCGCCGCTTCACCGAAGAGTCCCAGGCGTGGCTTGATGAGCTGCGTGACGAGGCCTACATCCAGATCGAAGGCGCCGGCAGCTGATGAGCTGTCGTCGTCTCGCCATTACCCCGGGTGAGCCCGCCGGAATAGGCCCGGATCTGGTGCTGCAGATAGCCCAGCAGGATTGGCCCCACCAGCTGGTGGTGATCGCCGATCCCGCCTTGCTGCTCGAACGGGCCGCCCTGCTGGGGCTGCCCATCGAGCTGCAACCCTATGATGCCGAGGCTCCTGCCGAGCCGCAGCAGGCGGGTACCCTGAGCATCTGTCCAGTCAGCCTCGGCGCCCCTGTGGTGCCGGGTGAGCTGAACGAAGGCAATGGCGCCTATGTGCTGGCCACCCTGCAGCGCGCCTGTGACGGCAACCTCAGCGGTGAATTTGCCGCCGTGGTAACCGGGCCTGTGCACAAGGGGATCATCAATCAGGCGGGCGTGTCATTCAGTGGTCATACCGAGTTCTTCGCCCAGCAGTCAGGCACCGCCGATGTGGTGATGCTGCTGGCGACCGAAGGCTTGCGGGTGGCGCTGGCGACCACCCATATACCGCTAGCCTACGTGGCCATGGCCATCACGGAGGATCGCCTCGGCAAGGTGATCCGCATTCTAGATGCGGATCTCAAAACCAAGTTTGGCATCGCCAAGCCCCGGATTTACGTCTGCGGCCTCAATCCCCACGCAGGGGAAGGGGGCCATCTTGGCCGTGAAGAGATTGACGTGATCGAACCCGCCCTGGCTGGCTTGCGCCAGGAGGGGATCGATCTGGTCGGCCCGCTGCCGGCCGATACCCTGTTCCAGGATAAATACCTCAAGGATGCGGATGCGGTACTCGCCATGTACCACGACCAGGGGCTGCCCGTGCTCAAATACAAGGGGTTCGGCAGTTCGGTCAATATCACCCTTGGACTTCCTTTCATCCGCACTTCGGTGGATCACGGCACTGCGCTGGATCTGGCAGGCAAGAGCCTGGCGGACCCGGGCAGTCTGATCACCGCGATTAACCACGCCATCAAGATGGTAGAGAAAAAAAGATATGAGCAGTAAGGTGCAGAGCAACAAGGTGCACATGGGTCATACGGCCCGTAAGCGTTTCGGTCAGAACTTCTTGCATGACCGCTATGTGATCGATCAGATAGTGGCCGCCATCAATCCGCAGCCGGGTCAGAATCTGGTGGAGATAGGCCCGGGCCTCGCCGCCCTGACCGAACCGGTCGCCTCCCAGATGGACAAGATGACAGTGGTCGAGCTCGACCGGGACTTGGCCGCGCGCCTGCGCGAGCACCCGACCCTCAAGGACAAGCTGACCGTGATCGAGGCCGATGCCATGCGCTTCGACTTCGGCACTCTGATGGGGGAAGGCAAGGGGCCGCTGCGCATCTTCGGCAACCTGCCCTACAACATCTCCACCCCGCTCATCTTCCACCTGTGCGATTTCGCCGACCGGGTAGAAGACATGCACTTCATGCTGCAAAAAGAAGTGGTATTGCGGATGTCTGCCGGCCCGGGAAGCAAGGCCTATGGCCGCCTGAGCGTCATGGTGCAGTACTACTGCCAGGTGATCCCCGTGCTGGAAGTGGGCCCTGGCGCCTTCAAACCGGCACCGAAAGTGGATTCAGCCGTGGTCCGTCTGGTGCCGCACAAGAACCCGACCATAGTCGCCAAAGACATCCGCTGCCTGAGCCGCGTCTGTACCGAGGGCTTTGGTCAGCGCCGCAAGACCATCCGCAACAGCTTCGCCAACTTCATCACGGACGCTCAGCTGACCGAGCTTGGTATCGATGGCAACCTGCGCCCGGAGAATCTCTCCCTGGAGCAGTTCGTCATGATCGCCAACTGGCTGGCGGATCAACAACAGGCCTGATCCCGTGGCATACCCGCATATCGTTATCCGCCCATACCCCCATTATGTGGCGGATACCCAGGACCCTTACCAGTTCCACTATCTGATCGAGATCGAGAATCTGGGGCCGGGGCCGGCGCAGCTGCTGCACCGGCGCTGGCTCATCACGGATGCCAACGGCAAGATGCTGGAAGTCGAGGGCCCCGGCGTGGTCGGGGAGCTGCCCGTGATTGCCGAAGGGGAGACCTTTCGCTATCAGAGCGGCGTGCCACTCGACACCCCCTTTGGGGTGATGGAAGGGAGCTATACCCTGCAAGATGAGTCAGGGCAGCCGTTCGAGGCGCCCATAGCGCCTTTTACCCTGGCCGTCCCAAACATTATTAACTGAGGTTTCATGGCGAACTGTTTTGTTGGCGATATCCAGGGCTGTTATGACGACTTGCGTCGTCTGCTGGATCTCGCAAAGTTCGATCCAGCCAAGGACGTGCTCTGGCTCTGTGGCGACCTGGTCGCCCGCGGCCCGGACTCCCTGAAGACACTGCGCTACGTCAAGTCGCTGGGCCAGCGGGCCGTCACAGTGCTCGGCAACCACGACCTTCACCTGCTGGCGGTCGCCGATGGCGTTGCGCCGCTCAAGAAGAAAGACAAGCTGCAAGCCCTGATGGAAGCGCCGGATCGGGACGAGCTGCTGACGTGGTTGCGCCATCGCCCCCTGCTGGCGGAGCACCCGGATCTGCCCATCATGATGGTGCATGCCGGTATCTCCCCCGCCTGGGACGCCCGAACGGCACGCAACTGTGCCCGCGAAGTGGAGAGTCTGCTGCGCGGCGATCAGTACAGCTGGTTGTTGCACAACATGTATGGCGATCTGCCCGATGGCTGGAGTGAAGATCTGGTAGGTATCGAGCGTTACCGCTACATCATCAACACCTTCACCCGGATGCGCTTCTGCTATTTCGATGGCCGACTCGAGTTCAAGTGCAAGAAAGGCCCCACAGAGTCTACTCCCGGCCTGCGCCCCTGGTTCGAGCAGCGCGAGCACCATATGGATGACCCCATACTGGTGTTCGGCCACTGGGCGGCCCTGATGGGCAACACAGGCAGGAACGACATCAAGGCGCTCGACACCGGCTGCGTGTGGGGCAACAGTCTCACCCTGTGGCGTTATGAAGACGATGCCCTGATAGCGACGCCCTGCCCCACTCACGCCAAGTAAGGGGAAAGAGTGGCGAGAACCCCACTCTGTCGCGTTACACAAGAACAAAGCCCGGCAAGTTGCCGGGCTTTGTTCTATTCGCACCAATGAGTTACAGCTTGCGCCCCAGTCGCTTCTCGATCTGGCGTCGCTCCCATTCCGGACCAAACAGCTTGAAGGGCTGGAACAGGTTGATGGCATGGGAGATCAGCCCCAGACCCCACCCCAGCGCCGGCCACCAGGCCCAGATATAGTCCGGGTTGCTGAGGTAGTTGATGACAAACAGCCCGCAGATCACCAGCACATAGCTGAAAATGTGGTAGTAGAAGCCTTTGAGCCCCTCCACATACCCCATGGCGGCCCGCTCCTCTGCCGACACCTGCACCCTGTCCTGACCCATAGTTTCATTCCCTCTCATCTCGCGCTCCTGTTGTTGTGTCCCATCCAGTTGAGCCACATCAAGTTCAAAGACGGAGGCCAGGGCCTTGAGAGATTCCAGTCCAGGCTGCTGACCCTGTTCGATCCGCTGTATGGTGCGAACACTCAAGCCAGTCAGGGTCGCCAACTGATCCTGTGACCAACCCCGTTGCAATCTCAACTTCCTGACGATCATCATGAGCTCCTAGTGGTGGTAGACAGGGCCAGCATAGGGCCAGCGCAAAGAAAGGTGACACGACAGATGGCCGACATCAACCTGACTATTGTTTAAAATCAATGGATTAGATGTAATCCTGGATCAGAAAGCCGGTCGTTCGCCCAGATGCTGGACGAACCGCAGCAGATAACCGTCGGGGTCCTGTACCAGAAACTCCCGCTGACCCGAGCTCATATTTCCCACCGGATACCAGGATTCACGCAGTGGTCGATAGAGCGCCACCCCGGCCAGCGCCAGCCGAGCGAGCAGGGGCTGGATGTCGGTCAGCTCCATCTGCAAATTTATGCCGCGTCCCAGCGGAGGCTCCAGCACACCGGTCAGCCATCCTGCCGGATGGATCTGTTCCAGCATCAACTGTACCTGTTGCTGCTCCAGATAGGCGAAGGGGGGATCGTCGCGCTGATAGCGAACAGCAAACCCCAATAGCCCGGTATAGAAAGGCAAGGAAGCTGCCAGGTTGGTCACCGACAGCTCGGGCACCATGGGGTTCCAGTAGACCTCATCCATGGATCACAGGCTCTGCATCAGCTCGGCCGCGATCTCGAACGAGCGCAGCCGCGCCCCCTGATCGACGATGGGGCCGTTGAACATCAGCTCATCGGCACCCGTCTCGGCCAGCAGCGCCTTGAGTCCGTGACGCACCTGATCGCGATCTCCCACCAGTGAGCGGGCCAGGGTCTGCTCCATCGCCATCAGCTCACGGGGTGACCACTCTTCCCCCAGCCCGGCCACAGGTGCGGGCAGCTTGCCAGCGTCACCCCGGTAGAGACGCAGGAACTGTTGCTGCACAGTAGTGAACTGGAAACGGGCCTCCCGCTCGCTGTCGGCGGCGATCATGTTGATGCAGACCACGGCATAGGGCTTGGGCCAGCGCACCGAGGGGCGGTACTGGGCACGGTAGATCTCCAGCGCCTGCAACAACAGGCCGGGAGCAAAGTGGGAGGCAAAACCAAACGGCAGCCCCATAGAAGCGGCAAGCTGGGCACTGTAAAGGCTGGAACCCAGCAGCCAGATGGGCAGATGCAGCCCCTGGCCCGGCACGGCCTGTACCGCCCCTGTCTCGTCACCGAAATAACTCATCAACTCACGCACATCTGCCGGAAACTCATCCACGTCGCCGCTGCGCTGACGTCGCAGTGCCTGCATGGTGCGCTGATCCGTGCCGGGGGCACGACCCAGCCCAAGATCGATGCGATCAGGGTAAAGCGAAGCCAAGGTGCCAAACTGCTCGGCAATCACCAGCGGTGCATGGTTCGGCAGCATGATGCCGCCGGCGCCCAGTCGCAGGGTCTTGGTGCCCCCCGCCAGATGACCGATCAGTACAGCGGTGGCGGCACTGGCGATGCCCGGCATGTTGTGATGCTCCGCCAGCCAGTAACGCTGATACCCCCAGCGCTCGGCATGCTGGGCCAGGTCCAGCGAACGGCGAAATGACTCGGCCGGGTGGGAGCCTTCGGGCACGGGGACCAGATCGAGCACTGAATAGGGGATGGCAGACATGGGTCACTCCATTGATTTACAGACCAGTAACAAGGGAGGCAATGTAGCACGGGATACCTGAACGAATCACGCGCCAGGCCAACGAATTGACCCTGGCTCTTTGCTGGCAACCGATAATCGAAATCACCGCACCTCCTGAGTTCCCTGAGCCTCCTGCCTTGCCGGGGGTGCAGATGGCGCCATGCCAGCCCGGGCAGAGCGTCAAGTGACAATATCCACAGTTACCCGCTCTGACCGCAAGCGCTAGCATGCTGTGGCTCATTGTCTGGTTGTGAGCTCAACCAACCCCCTCTTCTTGCAGGAGAATACAGGCATGAATGCAATCACAGACACCAAGACCGGCCTCTTCCTCGCCTCTTTCGAGATCGGCAAAGCCATGCCGGGGGCGCAACTGCTGCACCTGAACCTGGCAGTCTATACGCCAGGGGAGACAGTCAATGGCGTCGCCCATCTGACCCAGGCAACCAATCCACCGCTGGACATGGCCTCCGAACTGAAAGGCCAATACACCTATATGTGCGTCATGCCCAAGCAGTGCCATATCCTGGTGACTGCGCAGGGCTACCCCATTATCAAATGGCCCCAGAGCGGCGGGATCGGGCCGGTGATCCAGCCCAACTTCGAGCTGCGCATGGTACTCGGGGAAGACTGGAAATCAGGCACGGCCAACTACAAATATCAGGACAATCATCAGGTGTGGCACGAGGTGAAAGACGCCCCCGTCACCCTGGTACCCGCCGCAGTACTGGCTTGATCCCCTCAAGACGGCCCCGATGGGGCCGTCACGTTTATGCCATATCCTGATATATCTGAACGGGTTATTGTGTTTTCTGTCATCCTGTTGGCACACTGATAGTAGATCGTCTCTGCAATCGCCCGTGTGACAAGGATGTGTCCATGACAAGTGCCAGGCCAGGTCGTAAACCCTTCTATGTGCATATCGCCACCCTCTTCATCCTGCTGTTTACCCTGCTGGGCAGCGCCCTTATCGCATTGCAATTCCAGCAAGCGGCACAACAGGGGCTGGAGCATGAGCGGCAAAATTTCCTGCAATACCGGGAGCAGCTCGCCCTCGCCCTTCAATTGAACGAGCGGCCGGCCCGCATGTCCCTCAGCCTGCTGCGCAGCGGTCAGCTGGCGGCCATGAACAGTCTGGATGCCCGGCTCGGCTACCTGCCACAACTGGCAGAGGTGCTGGCCAACAGCCCCAGTTATGGCGCCGTCTATGCAGGCTACGCGGATGGTGATTTCTTCCTAGTGCGCAAGTTGACCGAGCGGGCCCGAGCCCAACTGGACAGGGTCCCAGCGGCCAGCACCTTGCTGGTGCAGAGCCTGCACCAGGGCAAGGGCGAGTTTCTCTACTTCGACCAGCGGCTGACCCTGCTCGAGCGCCGGGCCATGCCTCAATACCAGTTTGATCCCCGCAGCCGTGACTGGTACAAGCAGGCACGCTGGCGTTCAGGCATCGCCACCACCCACCCCTATCTCTTCTTTACCACCAAGGAGCCAGGCATGACGCTGGCGGTGGAAAGCGACAACAGAAGGGCGGTGATCGGGCTGGATACCAGCGTCGAGGGACTGTCGGCCCTGATCGGTGAACTGCGGTTGCCAGAGCAGAGTCAGGTGGTTCTGTTCGACGAATATGCCACTCTGCTTGCCACGGATCCCAAACAGCTTCCCAGCTTCGAGCAACTGAGCCAGCTGCCCCTGCTGTCGGCGCTGTCTCATCCCGTGCTGACCCAGCTGCAGCAACAGGTCACCAGTCAACCCGCCTTGCTGAGCAGCCCGGTGGAGCTGAATCTGACCGCCACCGATCAGAGTGACTGGCTGGTCAATCTCTCTCCCCTCGGCGAGGGATCCCCCTTTTATATCGCCTTGCTGGTCTCAGCCGACCTGCTCTACCAGCAGGCTCGCAACGAAGCGCTGATCAACCTCGGCTGGGCACTGGCAGGTTTGCTGCTGCTGTTGCCGGTGATCTGGCTGGTCTCCCGCCGCACCGCGACCCCCCTGCTGGCCCTGACTCAAGAGGCGGAGCGGATCCAGCACTTCGACTTCGGCGAGAGCCGGGTGCCGGAATCGGCGATCCGCGAGATCGACGATCTGGCCCGTACCATGTCCGGCATGCGACTGACCCTGGGCAACTTTATGAACATGGGCCGGGCACTGGCGGCGGAACACCGCTTCGACTCCCTGCTCAGCCGCATACTGCACGAGACCATTGCCGCCGTACAGGCCGAGGGGGGCTGCCTCTACCTGGCGCAAGAGCAGAGCATGGTTGCCGTCCAGGCGCTCTGGCGGCAACAGCCTCTGCCTGCCGCCCAAGCCCCCTGGCAGGAGGCGCTGCTCGGCAAGCTGGCTCATGGCGAGCGGCTCACCCTGGCCGTCGACGAACGGGGCTGGCAGCAACATCTGGCGAGCTGGGGTCCTTTCCCTGGCCCTTGCCAGCTGGTCGCCGAGCCACTGTGCAATCATAGACAGGAGCTGATCGGCTGCCTGCTGTTGATCCTGCCCGGCTGCTCTGCGCGCGAACTGGCCTCGCGCATCAGCCTGATCGAGGCGCTGGCAGGCACGTCTGCTTCCGCCATCGAGAACCAGCGCCTGCTGGAGGAGCAGAAACAGCTGCTGGAGTCCTTTATCGAACTGATGGCAGGGGCCATCGATGCCAAGAGTCCCTACACGGGTGGCCACTGCCAGCGGGTACCCGAATTGACCCGGATGCTGACCGAAGCGGCCTGTGCCCAGCAGCAGGGCCCCTTCGCCGACTTTCGGCTCAATGAAGAGGAGTGGGAGGCCATTCACATCGCGAGCTGGCTGCACGACTGCGGCAAGGTCACCACGCCGGAGTTTGTGGTCGACAAGGCCACCAAGCTGGAGACTATCTACGATCGGATCCACGAGATCCGCACCCGCTTCGAAGTGCTCAAACGCGACGCCTATATCGAGGTGCTGGCGGCCCGTCTGCCGGCGTCAGAACGGGAAGCGGCAAGAGCGGAGGTGGCACCACGCTGGAGCACCCTGGATCAGGAGTTCGCCTTCGTCGCCGAGTGCAACCTGGGCGGGGAATGGATGGCACCGGAGAAGCTGACACGGCTCGATGCCATCGCCAACCGCACCTGGTTGCGCACCCTGGACGATAGGCTCGGCATCAGCCGGGAGGAACTCAAGCAGCACCAGAACGAACCGGCCCCCCATTTGCCCTGTGTCGAGCCACTGCTGGCTGACAAGACAGTCCACCTCATACCCCGCCCCGTCCACGACAGCCTGGATGAGCGCAATCCCTGGGGCTTCAAGGTCAGGGTGCCGACCTATCTCTACAACCGTGGAGAACGTTACAACCTGGCCATCGGCCGCGGCACCCTCACAGAAGAGGAGCGCTACAAGATCAACGAGCACATCATCCAGACCATCCGCATGCTGGAGCGGCTCCCCTTCCCGCGCCATTTGCGCAATGTGCCCGAGATCGCCGGTGGACATCATGAGCGCATGGACGGCAAGGGTTACCCCCGCCAGTTGCTGGGGCAACAGATGAGCATCCCGGCCCGCATCATGGCCATCGCCGACATCTTCGAGGCGCTGACCGCCAGCGATCGCCCCTACAAGTCGGGCAAGACGGTGGCTCAATCCCTGGCCATCATGCAGAACATGGTGCGTGAGCAGCACATAGACCCGGCGCTGTTTGCCCTGTTCGTCAGCAGTGGTATCTGGCGCGACTATGCTGAGCGTTTCCTGGCGCCGGAACAGCTGGACCAGGTGGATGAAGAGGCTCTGCTGGCCACACAGGCATAGACAGGGTTCATATTTTCTTACATTTGTATGCTGGTTTGGGCAGGCCCGCTTGGTTATAACTGTGCCCTACAGCGAAGGGGGAGCAAAAGACTCCCCCTCACTCTTTATCACACCACATGGTTCAGGTTATTTATGTCAAAACATCTCATCATGCTGGGCGCGCTGGCGCTGTCCGGCTGCTCCCTGTTGTCGCCACCCCCGCCCACCGTTACCCCTGTCCATCTGGCCGATGCCAGCCAGCGGGGTTTCTATATCGAGTGCAGCAGCATGACGGCCTGCTTCCAGCAGGCCAACCAGACCTGCCCCCAGGGCTACAAGGAGACGGATCGTCGTCAGCAAACGCTCTACTCCACCCAGTACACAACGGGCAGCTATGACGAAGAGAAGAAAATATACAAGGCGGGCACACCCCACCGCATCGCCAGTACGGTCCATTCGTTGACCATTCAGTGCCCCACGGATGTGAGCATCACGCCGCGCTAGCAGCCTGCTGGCAACAACGAACAAAGGGCACGCAGGCCCTTTTCTCATCGCGGTAACACCACCTCAGCGCGTCGCCTCGGCATGCTGGCGGGCCAGCTCGCGGGTCATAGCCTCCCGCATCTTGAACTTCTGCAGCTTGCCGGTCACCGTCATGGGGTACTCCTCCACGAAATGTATGTATCTTGGCACCTTGAAGTAGGCGATGCGGGCCGAGAGGAAGTGCTTGATCTCCTCCTCGCTGACCATCTGATCCGGCCTCAGCTTGACCCAGGCACACACCTCCTCCCCGTAACGCTCGCTGTCGACACCGAACACGGCGGCATCCTGCACCGCAGGATGATCGTAGAGCCGATCCTCTATCTCGCGGGGATAGATGTTCTCGCCGCCGCGGATGATCAGCTCCTTGCTGCGCCCCACTATCTGCACATAGCCCTCTTCATCCATGATGCCGATATCACCCGAGTGCAACCAGCCTTCATCATCTATGGTTTCCGCCGTCTTGACCGGGTCCTGCCAGTAACCCTGCATGACCCCCTTGCTGCGGCAGCAGATCTCACCCCGCTCGCCAATGGCCACCAATTCACCGCTCGGGTCAATCAGCTTGATCTCGGTGTGGTCAAGGGCGCGGCCCACCGTGGTGACGCGCTTGTCCAGCGGCGCATCGATGGCGGTCATGTGGTTGATGGGGCTGCACTCGGTCTGGCCGTAGGCGATGGTCACCTCTGTCATGTGCATCAGAGTCTGCACCTTGCGCATCAAGGGCTCGGGGCAGATAGCTCCTGCCATGATGCCGGTGCGCAGGGAGGAGAGATCAAACTCAGCAAAGCCGGGTAGATCCAGCTCGGCGATAAACATGGTTGGCACGCCATGCAAGGCGGTGCAACGCTCCTCACTCACCGTCTGCAGGGTCGCCACAGGATCGAACGCTTCCGATGGAAACAGGGCGCAGGCCCCCACGCTGATGCACACCAGATTGCCAAGCACCATGCCAAAACAATGATAGAGCGGCACGGGTATGCAGAGCCTGTCCTGCTCGCTGAACGCCATGCCCCGCGCCACCTGCCGGCCGTTGTTGAGTATGTTGCCATGGCTCAGGGTCGCGCCCTTGGGGCTGCCCGTGGTACCCGAGGTGAACTGGATATTGATGGCATCATCCGGTTTGAGGGTAGCCGCCACCCGGGCAAGCCAGGCCGGATCCTGCGCATCCCCCAGGGCCTGCACGGCGCTGAAGTTCAGCATACCCGGCGTTTGCGCCTCCCCGAGCCGGATCACCATTTCCAGGCTCTGCAAGCGGGCGCTGACCAGCTGCCCCGGCGGCGAGCTTGCCAGCTCGGGGGCCAGCTCATTGAGCATGGCGAGGTAGTCGCTACCCTTGAAGGCACTGGCACAGATGAGGGCGCGGCAACCCACATTGTTGATGGCAAACTCCAGCTCGTAGTTGCGATACGCTGGGTTGATGCAGACCATGATGGCGCCGATGCGGGCCGTAGCGAACTGCACCAGGCACCACTCTATGTTGTTTGGCGACCAGATGCCGACCCTGTCCCCCGGCTGGATGCCGAGCGCTAGCAAGCCCAGTGCCAGCCTGTCTATCTGGATGAGGTATTCACGGTAGTTCCAGCGGATCTGCTGGTGACGCACTACAACGGCGGGGCGGTCGGGGAAACGTTCGGCTATCTCTTGCAGATACTCGCCAATGGTCTGGTGAAGCAAGGGCTGGTCGCAAGGACCGGCCCGGTAGCTGAGCAGTGAGGTCATGGGGTGACTCCTGGCCACATTCGATGGATATTGCCTACTGCTCGGCTGGCACGCTTTTTTCAGCTTGTTACGTTAATGTAAAAACCACCCATTAAAAAGACTCACTTTGGTCTAATACTCACCATAAAAAACGGCCAACCCAAGTTGACCGTTTTAAATCCCAGACTCTTGCCTTAGAACAGCAGATGCGCCACACCGGCAATGACCGGCAGGGTCACCAGGGTGCGCAGCAGGAAGATGACAAACAGCTCCCACAGCTTGACCGGGATCTTGCTGCCCAGCAGCAGGGCGCCCACTTCCGACATATAGATGAGCTGGGTGACCGACATGGCGGCAATCACGAAGCGGGTGATGTCGCTCTCTATGGTCGAGGCCAGCACGGCCGGGATGAACATGTCGGCAAAGCCGACCATGATGGTCTTGGAGGCGGCCTCGGCCTCCGGCAGTTGCAGCAGCTCCAGCAAGGGAACAAATGGCGCACCCAGCCAGTTGAAGATGGGGGTGTGCTCGGCCAGCATCAGGGCACAGGTGCCGATCGCCATCACCACCGGCAACACGCCAAACACCATGTCCAGCGCATTCTTCACCCCTTCCCGCGCGACCGCACCAAGATCGGTCATGCTGTCAGCCTTGGTCAGCGCCCGCTCTAAGCCATAGCTCATCACGCTGTGCTGATGGGGCACTGACTCCTGCTTGCGGCACAGGGGCGTGCCATCGGCATAAATGTCCTTCTTCCAGGAGAGCGGCGGCAGGCGCGGCACCACTATGGCGGCGACCACACCCGCCAGACAGACAGTCAGGTAGAAGGGAACGAACATATGCTCCAGCTTCACCTGGGAGATCACCACCAGGCAGAAGGTGATGGAGACAGCTGAGAAGGTGGTGCCGATAACGGCGGCTTCACGCTGGGTATAGAACTTGCCTTCGTACTGCTTGCTGGTCAGCAAGATGCCAACGCTGCCATCCCCCAGCCAGGAGGCGAAGCAATCCACGGCGGAGCGCCCCGGCAAACGAAACACAGGGCGCATGATGCGGGTCATCATGGTGCCGACAAACTCCAGCAGACCGAAATCCAGCAGCAGAGGCAACAACAGACCGGCGAAGATGAACACCGAGAACAGCACAGGCAGCAGATCGTGCAGTACCAGGCCGCCGGTAGCACCCGAACGCAGCACCTCTGGCCCCACATTGAAGAAGGTCAGCAGCACGAACACGCCACCCAGTACCCGCACACAGGCCCAGAAAGGGGAGACGTTGAACAGGCTGTTGAGGAAGGGGCGACGCACCAGGATCGCTGGCTTGAACAACCAGGCGATCAGCGTCATCAGCATGGTGGTGGTAATGATGGCACTGACCATGGCCACCAGATAATCGGCAAATACCGTTTGCACCAGCTTCGCCAGCACGGCAACCGGAATGGTGACGTTCTCGTCATAGATGACGGGGGTCATGAACAGCAGGATCCCGATGAGTGACGGGACCAGGAACATCAGCACGTTGCGACGAGTATTGAGCGCAGGCGCTTGCAGAGTCTTTTCCAGCATGGTCTACAGCCTTAATGTTACTTTTCCTTAGCCAGGTCAACTTGCATATTCATGCTCTCGCCCGACAAAACGGGCGCAAGAATACTCCAAAAAAATGCACAAACAAGCCCTTAATGGATCATTTCAAGCATAAATATTTTTGCAGGCGAACCTTCCATAAGAATGACCTCAAACAGATACGCATATCAATTCATTACAAATAGTTAGCACATTGTTTCAACGAGGTTACATTCAGGTGCGCAGTATAATCCGTTGCGGTTGGCAGGCAATAAGTGACATGAGAAATATATCTATGTGGTGATCCGATCGATCCAGATGCGCCCCATAAAAAAACCGGAGCCTGTTGCCAGGCTCCGGTTTTTCTCATCGGTGGGCAGAAGAGCCGCACCGATCAGGCAGGACAGAGTGATCAGTCACGAACATAGATGACTTCAACGCCGTCGTCTTCGTCGTCATCCCAGTCTTCCTCATCGAGCCCTTCATCGAAGGCCATTGAGGCGGCCAGCGCTTCGGCTTCGGCTTGGGCCAGCTGGTTCTTGTGGTAGTCATCCCACTTGAACTCCACCTTCTCGATGGCGTCCCTGGCATCTTCCGCCAGTTGACGAGGCATGGTATCCAGCAGATCCAGGATGTCATAGCACACCTTCTTGGTGCCTTCCTTGCTGATGGCGGAGATCTGGTAGACGGGGCCTTCGTAGGCCAGCGCCGTCTTGACGCGCTCCATCACTTCGACCGCCTCTTCTTCCAGGATCAGATCCATCTTGTTGAACACCAACCAGCGCGGCTTGCCAGCCAGCTCAGGGCTGTACTTTTCCAGCTCCTTGACGATAGTCACGGCGTTCTCGGCAGGATCCGAGCCATCGACCGGGCAGATATCGACCAGGTGGATCAAGACCCGGCAGCGCTCGAGATGCTTGAGGAAGCGGATACCCAGGCCAGCACCTTCGGCGGCACCTTCGATCAGACCTGGAATGTCGGCTATCACGAAGGAGCGGGAGTTCTCGCCACGCACCACACCCAGGTTCGGCACCAGAGTAGTGAAGGGGTAATCGGCTACCTTGGGACGGGCGGCGGACACGGCACGGATAAAGGTGGACTTGCCAGCATTGGGCAGACCCAGCATGCCGACATCGGCCAGCAGCAGCAGTTCCAGCTTCAGAGTACGCACTTCACCCGGCGTACCGCTGCTCTTCTGGCGCGGCGCCCGGTTGACTGAGCTCTTGAAACGGGTGTTGCCCAGACCGTGGAAGCCACCTTTGGCAACCAGCAGCTTCTGGCCGTGGTGGGTCAGATCACCCAGCAGTTCGCCTGTGTCTTCATCGCTGGCACGAGTACCGACCGGCACACGCAGTATCCTGTCCTTGCCGCGACGGCCGGTACAGTTGGCGCTCTGGCCATTCTCACCGCGCTCGGCCGCGTGAAAACGCTCGAAACGGTAGTCGATCAGGGTATTCAGGTTTTCGTCGGCAATCAGATAGACATCGCCACCGTCACCACCGTCACCACCATCCGGGCCGCCGTTCGGGATGTACTTTTCACGGCGAAAGCTCACACAACCGTTACCACCGTCACCGGCATCGACTCGAATCTGGACTTCATCAACAAACTTCATAGGTAACCGTCACCTTAATTCGAAAAACCGATACGCAATTATAGTGGTACAGGCCCCTGCGGGCGATACGCATCTTAGCGATGAATGCCCCGCGCAACACCAGGCACATCTACGTTCCGTTTTTTCGTAAACTGCGTCAGAAAAACAAAAGCCCCGCCTGTTGGCGGGGCTTCGGATCCTTGCGGTCCGTAATTACTCAGCAACGATGCTAACGTACTTACGATTCAGCGGACCTTTAACTTCGAACAGGATCTTGCCAGTCGCTTTCGCGTACAGGGTGTGATCCGTGCCCAGACCAACGTTGGTGCCAGCGTGGAACTTGGTACCACGTTGACGAACGATGATGCTGCCTGCCAGAACTGTTTCGCCGCCGAAACGCTTAACGCCAAGGCGTTTAGCTTCAGAATCGCGACCGTTGCGGGATGAACCGCCAGCTTTTTTGTGTGCCATTTATCGGACTCCTCTAATTAAGCGCTGATGCCAGTGATTTTGACTTCAGTGAACCACTGACGGTGGCCCGCTTGCTTACGATGGTGCTTACGACGACGGAACTTGACGATAGTCACTTTCTCGCCACGGCCGTGAGCCACAACTTCAGCTACAACCTTGCCACCTTCAACGAAAGGAGCACCTACTTTAAAAGTGTCGCCTGCAGCAACCATCAGAACTTCATTGAAGTCGATAGTAGCGCCAGTCTCAACGTTCAGCTTTTCCAGACGAACGATTTGACCTTCGGCCACACGGTGTTGTTTTCCGCCGCTTTGGAATACCGCGTACATTTGATTAACTCCGTAAAGGCGTGTCTTTTGCTCAAGGCCAGACACGCGCAAAAACCTATAACAATGGGCCGGCATTCTACGCAAATCGATTTGCTCAGGCAAGGCCAATTTAGCAAAAAGTTTATTTTGTGCGCATATCTGCCGCCGTGAATAAACGCTTAACTGTAACCCATTGTGAAATCGTGTAGAATCCCCGCCATTACTAAAACCGCAGTTATTGCTGCCGTCACGTTACGAGACTTATGGACCAACAGACTATCCGTGCGCTCTGTGCTGCCGACATGACGGCGGTGAATGAACTGATCCTGGCGAGACTTCAGTCCGATGTCAGCCTGATCAACCAGCTGGGTTTCTATATTGTCAGTGCAGGCGGGAAACGGATGCGCCCCATGCTGACAGTGATGGCCGCCCGCGCACTGGGATACGAAGGTCAGGATCATCTCAAACTCGCCGCCATCATCGAATTCATTCATACCTCTACCCTGCTGCACGACGACGTGGTCGACGAATCCGATCTGCGCCGTGGCCGGGAGACCGCCAATGCGCTGTTTGGCAATGCTGCCAGCGTGCTGGTCGGCGACTACCTCTACAGCCGCTCCTTCCAGATGATGAGCGAGCTTTCCAACCTGCGAGTGATGGAGATCCTGTCGGATGCCACCAATACCATCGCAGAGGGGGAAGTGTTGCAGCTGATGAACTGCAACGATCCGGACACCACGGAACAGAGCTACATGACGGTCATCTACTGCAAGACCGCCAAACTGTTCGAGGCCGCCACCCGCCTAGCGGCCGTGCTTACCCATCAGCCCGAGCCCATCGAGCAGGCCATGACCGACTACGGCAAGTATCTGGGCACAGCCTTCCAGATCATCGACGACGTCATGGACTACTGCTCCCAGAGCGATGAGATGGGCAAGAACGTCGGTGACGATCTGGCCGAAGGCAAACCGACCCTGCCGCTGCTGCGGGCCATGGAAGTGGGCTCACCCGAAGAGCGCCAGCTGGTGCGTGATGCCATCGAGCACCGCAACGGCATGGAACATCTCGACCAGATTCTCGGGATTCTCGACCGCACCGGTGCGCTGGAGTACTCTCGCATGCGTGCCAGGGAAGAGGCTGACAAGGCAATCAAGGCTCTCGCCATCCTGCCGGACTCCCAGCACAAGCAGGCGCTGGAAACCCTGGCCCAGATGGCGGTACAACGCAGCGCCTGAGCCAGCGACATCTGCTGTTGCATAAAAAAAGAGGCCTCGGGGCCTCTTTTTTTATTGTCTGCGCCGCAATGGAACTCAGAGCCAGCCACATGATTCAGTGACCCAGCATCCAGAGGATGACGGCGCCCGCCACCACCAGAGATCCACCGATACGGCGCAGTTGTTCCGGTGGCTGTTCGCTCAGCAACCGCAGCATCTGTTGCCAGGCTTTGGGCATCAGCAAGGGGCCCAGCCCTTCAAACAGCAATAGCAGCCCCAATCCCATCAAAATGGATGTCAGCATCCCCTCTCCTTGCACAAAAAAGCCGCCCGTATCGGCGGGTCTGGCGCCATAAAGCAAAAGGGCCTGAATCATCAGGCCCTTTGGTCTTATGCTTGTCTCTTACTGCTTGGTGCCGTGAGGAGACTTGAGGTAGCGGAAGAACTCGCTGTCTGGTTTGAGTACCATCAGGTCGTTGCCACCGGCAAAACTCTTGCGATAGGCCTCCATGCTACGCACGAAGCTGAAAAACTCGGGGTCTTTCTTGTAGCTGTCGGCATAGATCTTGGCGGCTTCAGCATCCCCTTCACCACGCAGTTGACGCGCATTACTCTCGGCATCGGCGATCATGACGGTCACCTTGCGGTCGATGTCGGCACGCAGGATTTCGGCCTGCTCGCGACCTTGGGAGCGATGCTCACGGGCCACGGCCGTCCGCTCGGCACGCATCCGCTGATAGATGGAGCTGGAGACTTCCACCGGCAGGTTGATCTGCTTGATCCGCACATCAACTACCTTGATGCCGAGCTCGGAGGAGCGCGCCATCTTCATCAGGGCATCTTCCATCACGGTACTGCGCTCACCGGAGACTATGTCCTTGATGGTGCGGTTACCGATCTCGGAGCGCAGACCGTTGTTGATCTTGCGCTTGAGCAGGTCTTCGGCCTGGATCTTGTTGCCACCACCCGTTGCCAGGTAGTACTTGGAGAAGTCCTCAATCTTCCACTTCACGTAGGAGTCGATGATGAGATCTTTCTTCTCGGAGGTCACGAAACGATCCGCCTGGCCTTCCAGAGTCTGGATGCGGGCATCCATCTTGCGAACCTGATCGATGAGCGGCACCTTGAAGTGCAAACCGGGCTCATAAAGCCGCGGCTCGCCGGATTCAACCCGCTTCACCTTGCCAAACTGGACGACAATCCCCTTCTGGCCTTCATCGATGATGAAGATGGAAGAGAAGCAGACCATGGCGGCTACAGCGATGACACCAATAGCTATTTTTTTCATCTATTAGTTTCTCCCTGAGCTGAAACGGTCACCGCTACGCAGCGGGGTCGGTGTGGAATTGGCCCCTTCGTTGGACGGCGGCGTCGATTCCACCACTGACGTGCCAGCCGGACGAGCCGGTTGCACTGCCGTTGCTTTACCAGACAACTTGTCGAGCGGCAGATAGATCATGCTGTTGTTACCAGCGGGCATGTCAACCAGCACCTTGTTGGCCTGTTGATAGAGCTCTTCCATCGTTTCCAGATAGATACGCTCACGGGTCAATTCAGGTGCGGCCTGATACTGGGGCAGCAACTCGTTGAAGCGAGCCACTTCACCCTTGGCCTTCAGCACTATCTGGGACTTGTAACCTTCAGCTTCCTGCTCCAGACGCTTGACCGAGCCGCGAGCCTTTGGCTCAACTTCACGGGCATAGGCTTCTGCTTCACGAATGAAACGCTGCTCATCTTCCTGGGCGGAAATGGCATCATCGAATGCATCTTTAACCTCTTCAGGCGGACGAGCCGGCAGGAAGTTGACGTCGACGATCTGAAGACCCATCTGATACGGTTCAATGATACCGTCGATCACCTGCCAGGTTTCCTGACGGACCTTTTCCCGACCCGTGGTCAGGACATCGTCCATCCGGGTGTGACCCACGACATAGCGCAGGGCGCTATCGGTGGCCTGACCCAGGCTCTCGTCAGCATTGGTGACGCTGAACAGATACTGCTCGGGATCGACCACGCGATACTGCACGTCCATTTCGACACGCACTACGTTTTCGTCCTGAGTCAGCATGAAGCCGGAGGCGGGCAGCGAGCGTACAGACTCGACGTCCACCGGGATCACCCGGTCGATGAAGGTCGGTTTCCAGCGCAGGCCCGGATCCACGTTATGGGAATACTCCCCAAAACGCAGCACCACACCCCGCTCTGCTTCGCGAATGGTATAGAAGCCGCTGACGACCCATACCACCACAGCAACCACCAGGGCGATAGAGAGACCAAAACGGCCCATCTCGCCACCTGACTTGCCACCACCCAGCAAACCACCAAAACGGCGGCTTACCTTGCGCAACATCTCGTCCAGATCAGGGGGTCCCTGATTCTTGCCGTTGTTCCCCCAAGGGTCACGGTCTTTGCCGTTGTTTCCAGGCTCATTCCAAGCCATCAGCATCTCCATTAATACAAGCGGATGGATATCAACTCTATCTGGCCATCAATCATTGATGAAGCCTGCAAACATTCATCTTCATCGACGAATCAATGCCTGATAAAGCGTTGTAAATTCTCGCCTTCCTGTTTCACGAGGCGGTTCCAGTCGGCCAGTTGCAGGCGAACTTGCAACACAAAATCCCCCTCCTCGCTGAAACCTTCCTGCTCAATGCCTTTGAGACGATAGAGCGCACTTCGCAATCTGGCGGCCGAAGGGGGTAACTGCAAGGTGTGATGCACCATGGATCCGGCCAGCAACTCGGTCAGGGCCGTAAACAGGTATTCACAGCCTTCACCACTCTGGGCAGACAACCAGAGTCGCACCGGGCGCCCCTCATCATCCCGCTCCAGACCTGCCGGACGATCCGCCAGCTTGTCTATCTTGTTACAGATCATCAACTGGGGCCTGTCATCGGCCTCAATTTCGGCCAACACCTGCTGTACCGAATCGATATTCTCTTGCATCTGTTCGTCGGCACAGTCCACCACGTGCAGCAACAAGTCCGCTTCGCGGGTCTCCTGCAGCGTCGCTTTGAAAGCTGCGACCAGATCATGGGGCAAGTGCCGAATAAATCCAACTGTATCCGCCAGAATCACATCACCCACATCCCGGATCACCAATTTACGCAAGGTGGGATCCAGTGTTGCGAACAATTGATCGGCAGCATACACGCTGGCAGCTGTAAGTTGGTTGAACAAAGTGGATTTTCCGGCGTTGGTGTAACCCACCAGTGAAACGGTCGGTACCTCATTGCGGTTACGGGCGCGACGGCCCTGTTCCCGCTGTTTGGCCACTTTGTCGAGCCGACGCAAAATCGCCTTGATGCGCTCACGCAACAGGCGGCGGTCGGTTTCCAGCTGGGTTTCACCCGGGCCGCGCAGACCGATCCCGCCCTTCTGACGTTCAAGGTGGGTCCAGCCGCGTACAAGGCGAGTAGAAAGATGGCGTAACTGGGCAAGTTCGACCTGCAACTTGCCTTCGTGGGTTCGGGCGCGCTGGGCAAAGATATCCAGGATCAGGCCGGTTCTGTCCACGACACGGCACTGGAACAGGCGTTCCAGATTGCGTTCCTGGGCAGGGGTCAGGGCATGGTTGAAGATCACCACATCTGCGCCCAGCATCTGCACCTGGGACGCGATCTCTTCAGCCTTGCCGCTGCCGACAAAGAGTTTGGCGCTGGGCGCACTGCGGTTGGTGGTCACCACCCCCAATGCATTGACGCCGGCCGAGCTCACCAACATCTTGAGCTCTTCCAGATCCTCCCGCTCACCCTCATCACTGAAGTTGACGTGCACCAGAACGGCCTGTTCGCCGGCTTCATAACGGTCAAACAAGCGCTTGCTCCTTGACAGGAATCATGACGAATCTGAATTGGCGAGTCGTCTCGCCTCGAGATATCACGCTTCAGCTTCACCCTGTTCTTCGCCAGCTGCGCCAGGGACGTGCTGGTGATGGTTGACGGCACGGGCCGGCACCACGGTGGAAATAGCGTGCTTGTAGACCATCTGGCTCACGGTGTTCTTCAGCAAAATGACAAACTGGTCAAACGATTCGATCTGACCCTGCAGTTTGATGCCGTTCACCAAATAAATAGAAACAGGAATCCGCTCACGGCGCAGCGCATTCAAAAACGGGTCTTGGAGAGATTGCCCCTTAGCCATCTTCTTTTCCTTATAGTTTGTTGTTTTTAAACACCGGATATCAATATAACAACCTGATTATACAGGAGTGTCAAGCCACTCCGGCACGGGCAACGACCCTTGCCAGATTGCCAGACTCACCAGATTCCAGCCAGGTGACTTCAGGCCAACCGCGCAACCAGGTCATTTGACGCTTGGCCAACTGGCGGGTGGCAACAATACCGCGATAGCGCATCTCATCATACTCCACTTCCCCTGCCAGGTAGTCCCACATTTGGCGGTAGCCAACGCAGCGAATAGCTGGCAGGTCGGGGGTGAGATCGCCTCGTTCATAAAGCGCACGCACCTCTTGCTCGAAGCCACTTTGCAACATCTTGTCAAAGCGCTGTTCGATACGCTTGTGCAACAGGGCGCGATCGCTCGGGGCAATGGCAAACTGGTGTACCCGATACGGCAACCCTTCCCCCTGCACCTGAGTCAGTTCGGTCAGGGTTTTGCCACTGATGCGATACACCTCCAAGGCCCGGCTAAGACGCTGCGGGTCATTGGGATGAATGCGCGCGCCGGCAACCGGATCGATCCGCACCAGCTCATCGTGCAGCGCCTGCCAGCCGAGGCGTGCAGCCTCCTCTTCCAGCTCGGCGCGAATGGCCGGATCGGCGGATGGCAGCGGAGAAAGCCCCTCCAGCAGTGCCTTGAAATAGAGCATTGTGCCCCCCACCAGCAGCGGAATGCGGCCACGGGCGACAATATCGTTCATCTCCCGCAGGGCATCGCGGCAAAAGTCGGCGGCCGAATAGCTCAGAGCAGGATCGATAATATCGATCAACTTGTGGGGAGCCAGAGCCAACTCTTGCGCCGTCGGCTTGGCAGTCCCTATATCCATGCCGTGATAGATAAGCGCAGAGTCCACGCTGATGATGTCGCAAGGCAGGGTTTGGCACAGGGCGATGGCGAGATCCGTCTTGCCGGAGGCCGTTGGCCCCATCAAAAAAATTGCATTCGGCAAGTCAGCCACGTTCAAATTCCTCGATCAGATTTACCAGCCACAGCGAGCACATCACGGGCTTATTGCCAGGCTGTGTGTTGGAACAAGCACTCGGCAACTCAGCCGCCATGTGCAAACGCCTCCAGCACTGTCGTCAGCGACACGGGGCGCACCATGCGAATATCTGCCAATTGGTCACTGAAATCGGCCACAAGTTCCGTCAGCAAGCGATTGGCTGTTGAAAAATCGTATATTTTTTCGTGGCTTATCCCCTGCTCAACCAGCCATTGGCATAATACTTCAGCCAGCTGGCTCGCATCACTGTCAGATCCGCTCTCGATAATTTGCAACAATTCGGGTAATAGCCGCACCAGATCGGTCTGGCGCAGCAAGGCTGGCACCCGAGTCAGGATCATGGTGTCACGGCCCCCGCTTTTCAACTCCAGCCCCATCCGTTTGAGCAAACGTTCCTGCGCTTCAACCAGCGATATCAGGTTTTTCGGCAGCTTGAACGAAACTGGCAGCAACAGGGGTTGCGCAGCCAGCCCCTGGCCCCAGGCTTCCAGCAACCAGTTGCGCAGTAACAGGCGCTCGGCCCGCACCAGGGAGAGCAGCGCCAGCTGGCCATCTCGCACCAACAACAGATAGGCCTGCTCCACCAGGGTGAGTGCCTGCCAGACCCCGGGTGTGGTCTGAGCTGCTGCACTGGGCACCATTGCAGCGGTAGCGGATGCAGCAGACGCGGGCCCGGCACCAGGCAAGGTGGTTAGCAGTGCGCCCATGCTCCGCATCGCCTCCCGGCTGGGGGGCTCGGGCGGTTGGTAGTTGCCAGCACGCGCCGCGCTCCCTTCTCGCACTTCATTCGTCGAGGCAGGAGCCCGATAGCTGTGTTCGGCGCCATACCACTCGGGACGAGGCGCCTGCCCTGGGTATTCAATCTGCCCGCTTACCGGTAGTTCGACCAGGGTTTCGGCCAGCGGCTCTTCCTGATGAGCGGCGCTGACCCCTTCGCGGCGCAGCGCAGTAAACAGCGCCTGGAAGATAAAATCGTGGATCAGCCGCGCCTGATGAAAGCGCACCTCGTGCTTGGCAGGATGAACGTTCACATCCACCTGGTGGGGATCCAGCTCGATATAGAGCACATAGGCGGCGAAGCGGTCGGTGGGCAGCAGCTCGTCATAGGCCTGGCGGATGGCATGATTGATGAGCTTGTCGCGCATCATGCGACCGTTCACATAGGTGTATTGCAGGTCGTTCTGCGGTCTGGCTCCCTCAGGCAGTGCCAGCCACCCCCATAGACGAACGTCGCTATGTTCGCTCTCCACCGCCAGCGCATGGTGCATGAAGGGGGTTCCACAAACGGCGGCGAGCCGACGCTCCTGCTCCGGCACCGTATTGGCGGCCTTGTACTGGCGCATCACCTTGCCGTTGTGACGCAGGATCAGGGTGACATCGAAACGGGAGAGCGCAATGCGGCGCACCAGCTCATCGATATGGGCAAATTCGGTCTTTTCACTGCGCATGAACTTGCGCCGCGCCGGGGTATTGAAGAAGAGATCCACCACTTCCACTGTGGTGCCAACCGGATGGGCCGCCGGTTTGACGGTGACGTTCATCTCTCGCCCTTCCGCCTGTGCCTGCCAGGCTTCGGACTGATCCTGGGTGCGGGAGGTAAATGTGAGACGGGAGACAGAGCTGATGGAGGCGAGCGCCTCCCCGCGAAAGCCGAGACTGCAGATCCCTTCCAGATCATCCAGGGTCGCCACCTTGGAGGTAGCGTGGCGCGACAGTGCCAGCACCAGCTCGTCTTTGGCGACGCCGCAGCCGTTGTCCCGAATGCGGATCAGCTTGGCACCGCCCTTGTCGATGTCTATTTCGACCCGGTCGGCGCCCGCATCCAGGCTGTTTTCCACCAGCTCCTTCACGACAGAGGAGGGCCGCTCCACCACCTCTCCGGCGGCAATCTGGTTGGCCAGGATCGGCGGTAAAATACGGATCGGCATGGTTTACTCCTGACTTTTAATCTTGCGGGATCCAGACACTTTCACCACTGAGCAGGACCGATCCACCGCATCACCGCCGGCGACAACCTGGTTGGCCAGGAGGAGCGGTAAAACAGGGATCGGCATGGCTGACTCCTGGTTTTTATTCTTGCGGGATATAGAGCACCTGCCCTATCTGGATATCCCGTGATTTGAGTTTGTTGATCTCCACCAGCCGGGCCTGACTCACCCTGTGCTTCTCGGCAAGGCGGGAGAGGCTCTCGCCCCGTCTGACGACGTGGCGCAGCATTCTGGACTTCTCATTGGCCTGCACGCTGGTGACCGGTACGCTCGGCTCCTTGGCGGCCACCGAGTAGGGTTTGATCACTCCGGCACCAGACGAGCTGCTGACACTGCTGACAGGCGCACCGCCATCGCGCACTGTGGCAGGCATACGATTGGTCACCACGGGCTGGGATTGTACCTGAACCGGTTTGCTCACGGCGGCAGGCTTGTTGACGGCAACGGGCCTGCTGACGGCAGCCGGCCGACTGGCCTGTCCCTTGCCAGTCAGCATGGCGCCCTTGGTCGGATGAGCACGGTAGTAATTGCGGATCCCCTCGAAGATGGCGCGAGCCAGCTTGTCCTGATAAGCGGGGGTAGCCAGCAGCTTCTCCTCCGCATGGTTGGAGATGAAGCCTGTCTCTACCAGCACGGAGGGAATGTCCGGGGCTTTCAGCACGGCCAGACTGGCATGCTCCGGCGCCTTTTTGTGCAATCTGGCCACCTTGCCCATGGAGCGCAGGATCTGGCGACTGACGTCATAGCCCTCGGCACGGGACTTGTCCATGGAGAGATCGAGGAAGGTCTGCGCCAGATAGGGATTCGGGTCGGATTCGGCCAATACCTTGCCTACCCCGCCCAGCAGTTCCCCCTGTTTCTCCTGTTTCTCCAGCCAGCTGCCCATCTCGCGGTTGGCGCGGTTGGTCGACAGCACCCAGACAGAGGCGCCGCGCGGCGTCGAGTTGTGGAAGCTGTCCGCGTGGACGGAGACCAGCAGATCCGCCTTGGCCTTGCGGGCAATTTCGGAGCGCTTGTTCAGATCCACGAAGTAGTCCCCGCGACGAGTCAGCACGGCGCGCATGCCGGGTTCCCTGTCAATGAGTGCCGCCAGCTTCTGGGATACCGCCAGGGTGACCCGCTTCTCATAGGTGCGACGGGGGCCGATGGAGCCCGGATCTTCCCCGCCGTGGCCCGGATCGATGGCGATCACCACCCCCTTGCCTTTCCCCCCCACAGGAGTGGCTTGTACGGCGGCGGCAGAGCGTTTCTCTTCATAAGGCAGGTCGATCACCAACCGGTGGCCATAGGGGCCTGCCGGTGCCAGCGGAAACACCACGGGTTTGATGGTGGAACTGAGATCCAGCACCAGCCGCAGTCCACCCTTCTCCAGCGGCGAGCTCTCGCGGATCTTGCGCACCAGCTCGCTGTTGTTCCCGATACGGGCCAGATTGGCGACGTTGTTCGCCCCTTTGAGGTCGATCACCAGTCGATCAGGGCCGGTCAGGGTGAAATAGTTGTAATTGGGAGCACTGCTCATGTCGAGCACCACCCGGGTGTTATCCGGCGATGGCCATACCCGCACACTCTTGAGCTGATTCGCCCAGGAGGGTAAGGCCATCAGAGAGAGGGCAATAACAAGGATCAAGCGCACGTAGATGACAACCGTTCCAGAATGGCTTCGCCAATAGCAGTGCGGGCTTCTATCAGAGCCTCACGCTGCTCGTTTACATAAGTCAGGGTAATGTCCAGATCGGGCGCCGGCAGCCAGCCTTCCCCCTTCTCCGGCCACTCCACCAGGCAGAGGGTATTGGCAGCAAAGTAGTCCCGGATCCCCATGAATTCCAGCTCTTCCGGATCAGCCAGACGATAGAGATCGAAGTGATAAACCTGCCAATCGGCCAGTTCATAGGGCTCGACCAGGGTATAGGTCGGGCTCTTGACCTTGCCCTGATGCCCCAGCCCTTGCACCCAGCCACGGGTCAGGGTGGTTTTTCCGGCTCCGAGGGAGCCATGCAAGAACACCGTGGTCGCCTGCAGGCAGGCATGTGCCAGACGGCCACCCAGTGCCACTGTTGCTGCCTCGTCCGGCAGTGTCATCATCAACTGTTTTGCCATGTTCTTCTTTAACTTGTTATGGAGTCGGGATTAACCAGTCGACGGATAAAGGGCAGCAGGTCTGATGCCAGCATACCTCTCTCTCCGTCTGCGGCGGCCAGATCGGCCGCTTCCCCGTGGATCACGGCTCCCAGCCTGGTTGCCTCGACGGCAGACCAGCCCTGAGCCAACAGGGCGGCGATTATACCAGACAAGAGATCGCCCATGCCGCCACTGGCCATGCCGGGATTGCCCTCATCACAGAGCGCGATTTGCTTGCCGTCATCAATGAGCGACCCCGCGCCCTTGAGCAGCACTACGCCGCCAAAGCGTTGCTGCAGGCGCCGCACAGCGGCAAAACGATCCGCTGCAATCTCGGCAATGGAGCAGCCCAGCAGGCGTGCCGCCTCACCCGGGTGAGGCGTGAGCACCCAATTATCCTGATGACGGGGACATAGCGCCAGCCAATTCAATCCATCGGCGTCCAATACCAGCGGCAAGCTGTCATTGACCAATAATTCAAAATGGCGCCGACCCCATTCGTCCTGACCGAGTCCCGGCCCCACCAGCCGCACCGAAGCCCAGTACTCATTCGGTTCAACCACTGAGTTCATCAACTCGGCTTGATAGAGGCTGACGGGCCCATGACTCGGATGCTGGCACACCCGTACCAGACCCGCTCCCGCCCGCAGGCAGGCAAGACCCGCCAGCACTATGGCTCCCTGCATGCCCACATTGCCCCCGGCCAGCAGCACCTTGCCGTGGGAGCCCTTGTGAGCCGAGCGCTGGCGCGGCGTCAGCAGGTGTTTGAGGCCGGGATAATCAATCCGCTCAGCCGCCGCTTGCAGCGTCTCCTCTGGCATGACTCCGAGGGGATCGCAGTCGAGTTGGCCTACCCCATCCACACCATCGCTGGTAAGCATGCCCTGCTTGATGCCGATGAAGGTGAGGGTGCGAGTGGCACGCACCAGCGCCCCCATGGCGCAGCCGGTATCGGCATTGAGGCCGGAGGGCAGATCCACCGCCAAAACAGGCGCGCCCAAGCTATTGATTGTTGCGACGATCTTTGTCAGAAGCGGCGATAGGTGGGTATGGACACCCGTGCCAAGCAGTGCATCTATCACCAGGTCCGGCGGCGGCAGTGAGTCCAGCTCGCTGGCGCCTGCCATCAGCACAGTCCCCCCCAGCGCCAGCCAGTCATCGGCGGCTCGCCTGGCATCCCCTTTGAGCTCGGCAGGCGCCCTGGCGGCGATCACCCGGGGTTCAAGGCCTATCTGTCTGGCGAGACGCGCCAGCACATAGCCATCTCCGCCGTTGTTGCCCGGGCCGACAAAGATCCACCAACGGCAGCTCCGTGGCCAATGATGGGTGGCGTATGTACGCAGCGCCGCACCGGCACGCTCCATCAGGGCGTAGCGTTCCTGCCCTTCTCGCTCGGCCCAGCGCTGCTCCAGCGCGCGGATCTGTTCAGTCCGCCACAGTGATTGTGGTAAACTGCGCACCTCTTTCCCGCTGATAGCATCCCCGATGACCTTTACCATGACGGCTCCTGACTTTCATCCATTAGCCCTGGCTGAGACGCTTCGGGCACGCGATGCGACATGACCACATCTGATTTTCACTGCCGGTTGACCCAGGGCATCAAGCCTTTCGGACCAGATGCAGCATGACCATACCTGATTTTCACCGTCGATTGACTCTGGATATCAAGCCTGTGGGGCTCGATGCCGCATGACTACGCCTGATTTTCAGCAGTTGGCTCACGATATCAAGCTATGGGCAGGCGAGCTAGGATTTGACCAGGTCGGTATCACGGACACGGATCTTACCCTCGAGGAGCCCAGGCTGCAGGCCTGGCTCGATGCAGGCCATCACGGCAGCATGGACTACATGGCCCGACACGGCATGATGCGGGCCCGCCCCCATGAGCTGCTGCCGGGCACACTGCGGGTAGTGTCGGTGCGCATGAACTACCTCCCCTTCGAGGCGGGTTTTGCCGCCACCCTGCGCGATCCGACCCTCGGGTACATCAGCCGCTACGCTCTCGGCCGCGACTACCACAAGGTGCTGCGCAACCGCCTCAAGCAACTGGGGGAGCGGATCGAACAGCGTTGTCAGGCGCTGTTTCAAACCACCCAGGACACAATGGGAGAGTGGCGCCCCTTCGTCGACTCGGCCCCCATACTGGAGCGGCCGCTGGCCGCCAAGGCGGGACTGGGCTGGGTCGGCAAGCATTCGCTACTGCTCAACGAATCGGCCGGTTCTTTCTTTTTTCTGGGGGAGCTGCTGCTCGCCCTACCCCTGCCCATCGATGCCCCGGTGGAAAAAGAGCTGTGCGGCAAGTGCGTGGCCTGCATCAATATTTGCCCGACCGGTGCCATAGTCGCGCCCTATGTGGTGGATGGGCGCCGCTGCATCTCCTACCTCACCATAGAGAACGACGGTCCCATCCCGGAAGAGTTCAGGCCGCTCATGGGCAATCGCATCTATGGTTGTGACGACTGCCAGCTCATCTGCCCCTGGAATCGCTATGCAGATGCAAGCCCGGAACCCGACTTCAAAGCGCGCCCCAACCTGCACCGCCCGCCCCTGCTGGAGCTGTGGCGCTGGGCCGAGAGCGAATTTCTCAAGCACACTGAGGGGAGCCCGATCCGGCGCATCGGCTATCAACGCTGGCGCCGCAACCTGGCGGTGGCGCTTGGCAACGGCCCGGCTACACCAGAGGTGATCGCCGCCCTGCAACTGGCGCTCACCAGCGCCGAGCCCATGGTGGCCGAACACATAGCGTGGGCACTGACGACCCTGGCCAAACGCCAGCAGGATGACAACAAAAAGACACGCTTGCTGATCCGTTGCATCGAAAAAGGTCTGCCGGATCACGCATAAGCGATCTGCCCCTTGCCGGATGCACACCATTTTTTCATGCTCTGTCGGCGGTTAACCGTCGGCACCATAAGTACTATAAAAGGAACAATCTGATGCAGATGTTGGGAGTGGATATCGGTGGCTCAGGGATCAAGGGATGCCTGGTCGATACCGAAACAGGCGAGCTGATTGGCGAACGCCACCGTCTGGCAACACCGCAACCGGCGACCCCGGCGGCCGTGGCACATACCCTCAAGGCACTGGTAGAACACTTCCAATGGAAGGGCCCTGTGGGTTGCGGCTTTCCCGCCACCATCCACAACGGCATTGCCAAGAGCGCGGCCAACATCGACAAGAGCTGGATCGAGACCGATGCAGCACACCTGTTTTCGGATGTGACCGGCCTGCCCTGCCATGTGCTCAACGATGCCGATGCGGCGGGTCTGGCCGAGATGCGCTTTGGGGCCGGCAAGGATCGCAAGGGGATCATCATCCTCATCACTGTTGGTACCGGCATAGGTACTGCCGTGTTCGTCAACGGCCAGCTGCTGCCCAACACCGAGCTGGGTCACCTGATGCTGGAAGGCATGGTAGCCGAGCACTACTGCTCGGATGCGGTGCGCAAGCGGGAGGATCTCTCCTGGAGCCGCTGGGGAAAACGCTTCAACAAGTATCTGGCCAGACTGGAGTTTCTGTTCTCCCCCGACCTCTTTATCCTGGGGGGCGGCAGCTCAGCCAAGCTCGACAAATTCATCGATCGCATCGAAACCCGCGCGCCGCTGGTGGCAGCCGCCAGCCTCAATCAGGCTGGCATCATAGGGGCTGCCCTTCATGCGGCCGAACGCAGCGCCGAACAGCAGTAAGGCGGCATCCCCTCTTTGGGTCGATGATAGAAAAGAGGCCCGGCAAATGCCGGGCCTCTTTCGTTGCACCTTTACCGCGGCTAGATGTCGTCGAGCCGATGCACACCGTGTACCAGTCGGGTCAAGCGGGTTTGTTCCAGCGACGCCAGCGAGGTCAGCAAGGCAGCCGTCTCGTCGGTCGGGCACTCGCGGGCCAGATGGCTCAGCTCGCCGATGAGTTTTTCTTCCTGACGACACACCTGTTGCACTATGTCCTGAGTCTGGGCACTGGCAGGTAGTGCCAACCGCTGGATCTCGGGCAACAGATCCTCGCTGAAGCCCCGCTCCAGCCAGGTCTCCTTGACGCCCTGACTCAGCTGTCCCTGATAATCGTGCAGATGGGCACTCGCTTCATCCTCCCGCCCTTGCAGATACGCCAGCAACATGCGGCTGCGCTCGCCATCCACTTCTGCCATCAATCGCCCATAACAGAGTCCGAGCTGGTGATGAACCTGTTCGAGGTAAGACAGCAAATCCTTGATCTGTTGAAATCGCATCACTCACACCTCCTGCCACGCCACACCTGTTGAGTATAAAAAACAACCACACATATCCCAAACCAAAGGAGGTCGCTTTTTGTGCTGCATCAAGGGGATGGATAACAAAAGAGATAAAGGAACAAAGTGGAACGATTTGTGCCATCTTGGTGGCAGCCAAAGAGTGCGAACAGCACTCCTGCTCTCATGACCAACAAAACAGAAATGGAAAGCAGATTATCCAGGCTATATTCGGAGAAAATCAACAATAGCCAAATACAATATTGCAGCCTGATAAACCACTGTCGTCGTTAGTCATCCGGCGAGAATCCTTATCACTTTTTTAGACGTCTAGACGTA
Source organism: Aeromonas sp. TS_SC_11 (assembly GCF_057318915.1). Lineage (NCBI taxonomy): Bacteria > Pseudomonadati > Pseudomonadota > Gammaproteobacteria > Aeromonadales > Aeromonadaceae > Aeromonas > Aeromonas sp. TS_SC_11. Next base: position 2,021,396 of record NZ_CM170470.1, on the reverse strand, counting down.
GAAACATGCGTTGACATAGCCATCCAGACATCTTAGCATCATCCTCCATGATGACAGAGTAACCCAGTGGAACCTCTGCCCAATTCACCCGCCTGTAGCGCCCTGTGCTTTAAGGCTGTTAGCACGGAAGAATCCATGATTAAGTTGATCGGTCTCAACAAAGTCTACGGTAAAGGCAGTGATGCCGTGCACGCCCTGCGTGACGTGAGCCTGCATGTGCCACAAGGCAAAATTTTCGGGGTGATCGGTGCCTCCGGTGCCGGCAAGAGTACCCTCATCCGTTGTGTCAACCTGCTGGAGCGCCCGACAGAGGGGCTGGTCATCGTCGACGGCCAGGACCTGACAGCACTGCCGGAGCGGGAGCTGACCCAGGCCCGCCGCCAGATCGGCATGATTTTTCAGCACTTCAACCTGCTCTCCTCCCGCACAGTGTTCGCCAATATCGCGTTCCCGCTGGAACTGGCAGGCTGGAGCAAGGCCCAAATCCAGACCCGGGTCGGCGAGTTGCTGGCGCTGGTCGGGCTGGAAGCCCGCGCCCACGCCTATCCGTCCGAGCTGTCCGGCGGCCAGAAGCAGCGTGTCGCCATCGCCCGCGCCCTGGCACCGGCTCCCAAGGTATTGCTGTGTGACGAAGCCACCTCGGCCCTCGACCCGCAGACCACACGTTCGATCCTGAGCCTGCTCAAGGAGATCAACGTCAAGCTGGGGCTCACCATACTGCTCATCACCCACGAGATGGATGTGGTGAAGGGGATTTGTGATGACGTGGCCATCATCAGCGACGGCAGTCTGATCGAGCAGGGCGAGGTCGCCTGGTTCTTCAGCAATGCCAAGACCCAGCTGGCCCGTGATTTCATCCACTCCACCATCCATCTGGAGGTGCCGCAGGAGTATCAGGACCGCATGAGTAGCGAGCGGGTGGCGGGCAGCTATCCGCTGGTGAAACTCGGCTTTACCGGCAGCACTGTCGATACACCGCTGATTTCAGAGGCGAGTCGTCGCTTCAACATCGATATCAGCATACTGAGCGCCGATATCGAGTACGCCGGGGGCGTCAAGTTCGGCTTCCTGCTGGCAGAACTGTTCGGGGATGAGGCCCAGTGCGAGGCGACTCAGCAGTTCCTGATAGACAACCATATTCAGCTGGAGGTCATGGGTTATGTCCGCAGCAACGACTGATCTGCTCATCACTGCCCTCAAGGGCTGCCAGACGCAGTCCCTGATCACAATCGCATTCAGCTGGAGGTAATGGGTTATGTCCGAAGCCATGATTAATCTGCTGGTCACCGCCCTCGGTGATACCCTGCTGATGGTGTTTGCCTCCGCCCTGTTTGGCTGCCTGCTTGGCCTGCCCCTTGGAGTGGCACTGCACGTCACCAAGGCGGGCCAGATCCTGGCCAACCCGGCCCTGAACAAGCTGCTCGGCATCCTGGTCAACATTGGCCGTTCCGTGCCCTTCATCATTCTGCTGGTGGCCATCATTCCGCTGACCCGGCTGATCGTCGGCACCAGCATAGGCACCATAGCCGCCATAGTGCCGCTGACCATAGGTGCCGTGCCCTTCATCGCCCGTCTGGTGGAAGGTGCTCTGATGGAGGTGCCGGACGGCTTGCTGGAAGCGGCCAAGGCCATGGGTGCCAAACCTTTGCAAATCATCACCAAGGTGCTGCTGCCAGAAGCCCTGCCCGGCATCATCAACAGCGTAACCATTACCCTGGTCACGCTGGTGAACTACTCCGCCATGGCCGGTGCCATCGGAGGGGGTGGCCTGGGCGATGTGGGTATTCGCTACGGTTATCAGCGCTTTGACCCCACCGTCATGCTGGCAACCGTTGTGATTCTGGTTTTACTGGTTCAAATCATCCAGAGCGCGGGTGAGCGCCTGGTCAACACATGTGATCATCGTTAATCGTCGATTTCTGACAGGAGGTTTTTATGAAATTTGGCATTAAATCCGTTGCGGCTGCCTTGTTGGCTGGCCTGGTACTGGCCGGTTGCGGTCAAAAAGAAGAGAGCAAGACCCTGAAAGTAGGCGCCATTGCCGGGGCGGAATCCCAGCTGGTGGAAGCCGCGGCCAAGGTCGCCAAGGACAAGTTCGGTCTGGATGTCGAAGTGGTCACCTTCTCCGACTTTGCCACCCCGAACGTGGCCCTGAACGATGGCAGCATCGATCTGAACGCCTTCCAGCACAAACCGTATCTGGATAGCCAGGTCAAGGATCGCGGCTTCGATCTGGTACCGGTTGGCAACACCTTCGTCTACCCCATCGCCGGCTACTCCAAGAAGATCAAGGCCCTGGCCGATCTGAAAGAGGGCGCGCAAATCGCCGTGCCGAACGACCCGACCAACCTGGGCCGCTCTCTGATCCTGCTGCAAAAGCAGGGCCTGCTGACCCTGAAAGAAGGCACAGGTCTGGAAGCGACTGTGCTCGACATCGCCAGCAACCCGAAAAAGCTGAAGATTGTTGAACTGGAAGCGGCACAACTACCCCGCTCCCTGGAAGATGTGGACTTGGCCATCATCAATACCGTGTATGCCTCCCAGATCGATCTGCTGCCAGGCCGTGACGGTCTGTTCGTGGAAGACAAGGATTCTCCCTATGTCAACCTGCTCGTCTCCCGTGGCAACAACAAGGATGACGCCAAGGTGAAGGAGTTCGTCCAGGCCTTCCAGAGTGACGAAGTGTACAAAACTGCTGACGAATTGTTCAAAGGCGGCATCGTCAAAGGTTGGTAATCACTCACTCAGCAAAAAAGGCCACGCCAAGCGTGGCCTTTTTTATTGCCGCGGTTATCATAACCGGGAGCACGGCAACACGAACGTAACAGAACATGAAAAAATGGTATCTGGCCTACTGCAAGCCAAAGGAAGAGGCCCGCGCACGCGCCCATCTCGAAGCCCAGGGGATTGAGTCCTATTACCCCATGGTCGAGATCGAGAAGCTGCGACGGGGCAAGCGTGTCCCTGTGCGGGAACCCATGTTTCCCAACTATCTGTTTATCTATGTGGATCTGGAGGAGGTCACGCCGGTCACCCTGAAGTCGACCCGTGGCATCAGCCGCATCATCCACTTCGGCAAGGAGTGGACCGCCATCAGCAGCCAGCTGGTTTATCAGTTGATGAGCCGTGACGACAGCGACGAGGCGAGAGCCAGCTACGCCAACCTGCCGACCCAGGGCGACAAGGTATTGATCGAATCGGGCCCATTGGCCGGATTCGAGGCGATTTATCTGGAACCGGATGGAGAGAAACGCGCCATCCTGCTGGTCAGCCTGCTCAACCAGGAGACCTCCAGCAGTTTCGACAATCAGGCTTTTCGCCGCCTGTAATGACCCTCATCAGGCAGGCGTTCATGACAAGCAACGCCTCATTCCTTCAGCAGCTTCGATAATCAGGCTGCCTGCCGCCTGTACCAATGCTGAGGCGGGCCATCTGGCCCGCCTCATTTATTTATCCAGATCATCCGCCTTGGCGGCGTTATCAGGCCCCCAGTTCGAAGCGACTGATGACGGACGTCAAACGACCCGTATCCTGTGCCAGTCTGGCCACTATCTCTTCCCCCTGCTGGCTGCGCTGGCTCGATTGCCGGCTCAACCCGGCGATCTCTTCCACTGTGCCCGCCACCTCCTGAGCAACCCGCGACTGCTGCTCGGTAGCGGTGGCAATGGCCCCCAGCTGACCGGACAGATCCTGCACCAGCTGCAGCATGGTATCCAGGGTCTGCGTCACAGAGGCAACGGCGTTGCGGCCCTGTTCGACCAACTGGGTACCGCTGCCGACCGTGCTCACCGTCTGGCGGGTCTGTTGCTGAATGCTGGCGATGGTCTGACTGATCTCCTCGGTTGATTGACTGGTGCGACTGGCAAGCAGACGCACCTCATCGGCCACCACGGCAAAGCCACGCCCCTGCTCCCCGGCCCGCGCCGCCTCGATGGCAGCATTGAGCGCCAGCAGATTGGTCTGCTCGGCTATGGTAGCGATCACCTCGGTCACCCGGCCGACCTGTTCGCTCTGGGCACTGAGCAGCCCCATGGCCTGATTGGCCTGAGCTATCATGGCGGCAATCTCCTGCATTGTGGTGGTCATGCGACCGAGGGCACTGCCCCCTTGCTGTGTCTGTCCCTCAGCCTGGTGGGCCACTCGAGCCGCCTCGGCTATGTTCCCCGCCACATCACGGGTGCTGACCGACATCTGTTCGATCGCCGCCGCCACCGTATCCACCCGCTGATTCTGACTCGCCAGATCGTCGACAATGGCCCTGGTGGTGTTACCCACCTCGACACACGCCCCCTCCACCTGCCCCACGGCGCCCTGTATCTCGCCGACCAGCTGACGCAGCTGCAGCGACATCTGGTTGATGGATCCCGTCAATCCACCCAGCTCATCCTGACTCTGCACCGGCAGAGGGCGGGACGGCAGACGGCCATTGGCTACCTGATCGGCCCGCACCACCAGACTGGCGATGTCCCGGGTCAGACGGCGACTGAACAGCAGGGCGACCAGGGTGCCCAGCACTATGACGGTCAGGGTAGCCAGCAACAGGGTACGGTTGATGGTCTGACCGGCACTGGCCATCTTCTCCCCCATGCTGTCCACTTCAGAGCGAGTCTGGGTCACCTGGGCGGCCAGCTGACTGGCCAGCTGGGTCAACGCAGGTTCTATGTCGGTTGCCATCAGATGATTGGCCTGATCCCAGTCCGGGGCCTGACGCTTGCTTATCACCTGACCGACCAGTTCGGCAAAGGGCGCTGACATCTCTTCAAACAGCGACCAGAGGCTCTTCTGGGCCTCGGAGAAATTGGCCTGCTGCTGTTTCAGCTCGGCGACCCGCTGCTGATGGAACTGGTAGTAATCCTGATACTTGGTGCCATATTCGGGGTCACCCGAGATGAGGAAGTCGCGCAGGGCTGAGAGGGCATTGGAGAGGCTGTTATACGCATCCCCCACCTGCTTGAGCAGCAGACGGCGATCCCCTGGCAACTGATCCTGCGGGGTGGCCACCTCTTCATTGGCGAATGACTGCAACTGATCGAGGGCCGCTTCTGCCAGCGGACCCGCCTCCAGCAGCATGAGCGTGTGGGCGGGCAGGTTCTCCTCTGTGTGGGCGATGGCCCATACCTGCTCCTGGCGTCCTTTGAAGGCCTTGAGCGACTGGGCAAGTGCGGGAGTGAACTGCTGCTGCTCGATGGCTTGCCAGGCCCCTTCCCACTCCTGTTTGAGGCGGGAGGCCTGGGCCGGATCCTTGCCGAGGATGAGATAACCGCGCAGGGAGGAGACGGTGGCCACCAGCGCCTTCTGGCTCGCTTCATCCCGTTGCAGGGCAGGCAGTGCCTGCTCCAGCAGCGCTGTCTCGACCTCGCCGATCCGGCCGAGCTGGTGATAGACAAGTCCGGAGGAGAGGATCACCAACAGATTGATAAAACAGAAACTAAACAACAACTTGCTTGAAATTTTCATGAACGTCCTTGTTCAACTGCGGGCATGCCGCCTGGCGTTCAGTCCCCGATCAGGCCGGGTAACCGTTCGCGCCAGGTGTCGTGCCACCCCATCAATTCATCCCGCGGCATGGGCCGGGCGGAGAAGAAGCCCTGACACACATCGCACCCCAATCTGGCCAGCAGCCGCCAGGTCAATTCATCCTCTACCCCTTCGGCGACCGACTTGAGTCCCAACTTGCGGGCCAGTTCGATACTTGACTCTATTATGGCCAAGCGAGAGGGGTCCTCATAGCAGCGATCGACGAAAGAGCGATCCAGTTTGAGCTCGGTGAAGGGCAGCAGCGCCAGCTGCTGCATGGAGGAGTAGCCAGTCCCGAAATCATCGATGGAGAGGCCAAAGCCATGCATCCGCAGCCGGGTCAGCACTTCCAGCGACTTGCCCAGATCCTTGACGAACGAGCTTTCGGTCACCTCCAGGGTGATGAGCTCGGGGTTGATGCTCCAGCGCTGACACTGGTTGATCAGGGTATTGCAGAGATCCCCCTCGATGAGGGAGGTGGTTGAGAGGTTCATCGACAGATTGAGGGAGAGACCTGTCTGCTCCCACAGATGACCGTCACGCAGCGACTTGCTGATGATCACCTCGGTCAGTTGATCGATGAGGCCGTTGTTCTCCGCCAGGGGAATGAAGCGCACCGGCGAGATGAGGCCGTAGTCCGGGTGCTGCCAACGGGCAAGCGCCTCCATGCCGACCCAGTGCCCCGAGCCAAAACTCACCTTGGGCTGATACCAGGGCAGCAGTTGATCCTGCTCCAATGCCCGGCTCAGCTCATCCAGCGTCAGGCTGTGGCCATCTTCCTCCTGGGCCCGCTCCTGCTGTGGGCGCCAGGCGCCGATCAACTGGCTGATCTGCTGCTGGCTGGAGGGCTTTTCGATGCGCCCAAGCACCTGCAGGCCATAGGCGGCGCTCATCCGCAACACGGCCTCGACCACGTCATCTTCCAGTGCACTGGAGAGGATGATACCGCCACGAAAACCCCCGAGGGACAGACGGCGAAGCAACGCCATGCCATCCATGCCTGGCATGCGCAGATCGCAAAACAGAATGTCGACCTGATGGCGCTGACACATTGCCAGTGCCTCCACGCCATCCTGAGCCTCCAACAGCGAGGTATAACCGAGCCCACGGATCTGGTGCATCAGTGCCTTGCGCTGAAACGCGTGGTCTTCCACCACCATGATCGCCAACTCATGCTGTGTCTTGTTCATCGAGCCATAGTCCAATTTCGCGTGTTATAGAGTTCATCAGCGCCTGTACTGTCTGGCTCAACTCGGTGAGTTCTTCCAGCTGTTTCAGTCGGGCCGCCGCTTCGAGTCGGGCAGCTTCCTCTGCCAATGGTAGCTGTCCTACCATGCGGGCAGCCCCCTTGATGCGGTGCGCAGTCTCTACCAGAGCATACGTATCCTGACGGGCCAATGCCTGCATCATGTCATCACTATCCTGGCGGTTGGAATCCAGATACTCCCGCGCCATGCTGCGGGCCACCGCCTCATCGCCAAACAGCGAGATCCAGCATGCCCCCAGATCCGCAGCGGGTTCGGCAGGCGCCGGTATCACCTCGGCGACCGGTGCGGCGACCGGCAACCAGTCCTCCAGCATCTGGCGCAAGGTATCCAGGGTGTAAGGCTTGAACAGCATGTCGTTCATGCCGGCCTCCTGCATCTGCAGACTGGCTTCTTCTGACGTATCCGCCGTGACGCCAATGATGGGCGCCTGTTCCCCCTGCCCTCGCAGGGTCCGCGTCAGGGTATAGCCATCCATCACCGGCATGTGGCAATCGGTGAGCAGCAAGGCAAAATCTTGCCCCTGCCAGGTGCGCAGCGCCTTCTCGCCATCATCCACCACCTCGGCATCCACCCCCAGAATGGCGAGCTGGCGGGCCAGCAGGGCACGGTTGATGGGATGATCATCGGCCACCAGCACGCGTCCTTGCAACTTGGCCGTATGGGCCTCGACCGGATTGATCGCTTTCTCTCCCAGCAGCTGATGGCAGGTTTCCAGCAACAGATCCGGATAGAGCGGGGATTGGCCCAGGCGCCACCAGGCATCCGATCCCATGCGACCGCGCAGTGCCTCCAGCGGGGAGAGCACAATGCCCTTGAGCGCGGATTGCTGTAAACGTGTCAGCCAATCGCTGCCCAAGGCCTGTTCCAGCCAGCCCTCCTCCGCGAACAGCAAGCCACTCAGTGGCTGTTGCCACTGCTGAGGATCCAGACGATTCAGCCTGGCCCCCAGCCGCTGCATGGCAGACTGCAAGGCGGCATCCTCGCCAAACAGCCACCATTCTTGGCCCGCCAGCGCAGGTGCATCCCATCGACTCTCGGTCAACGGAAAGCTGAACGTCAGGCGGGTTCCCTGGCCGGGTTTGCTCTCAAGGGCCAGGCTGCCTCCCATTTTCTGGGCCAGCTGATGACAGATGGCCAGCCCCAGCCCTGTGCCGCCAAAGCGTCGATTTATGTCGGATTCCACCTGCTCGAATGGGGTAAACAGGCGATCCTGCTTCGCTTCGGCAATGCCGATACCGGTATCACTGACAGCGATGAGCAGTTGCTCGGCGCGATAACTGACCTGGATGCGGATCTCCCCCCGCTCGGTGAACTTGACCGCATTGTTGAGCAGATTGGAGAGCACCTGTCCCACCCGCACAGCGTCGATACGCGCCTGGTCCGGCACGTCTGGCGCCCAATCCAGTGTCACTTTGAGCCCCTTGCCATGGGCCAGGGTGGCATGACCACGGATCACGTCACAGATCACGGAGGCGAGACGGCAGGCTTGATAATGCAGTTGCAGCTGGCCAGCCTCTATCTTGGAAAAGTCGAGCACATCGTTGACCAGATAGAGCAAGTTGTTGGTTGAGGTGATGACGTTGCGCAGCATGTAACGCTGATCTTCATTCAATTCGCTCATCTGCAGCAGCTCCAGCATGCCGTGCATGCCGGAGATGGGGGTTCTGAGTTCGTGGCTCATGGTGGCGAGGAAACGGCTGCGCACCTGCATCGCCTGCTCCGCATAGGCGCGCGCTTCCCTCAGCTCATGCTCCTGACGCTTGAGGGCCGTAATGTCCTGGATCACGCCGTTGAGGATCAGATTCCCCTCTTCCTGCGGCACGAAACTGCCGCGCACCTGCAGGTAGCGATCCCCCTCAGGGCGCTCTACCTTTACCTCCAGGTCGAGCGGTGCCAGTGTCTCGGCGTGGTTGGCGACCTTGCTGACAAAATCCTGCAGCGCCTCTTCGGTAAAGCCGAACACCTCGCCCCCGGACTCCGCCGACAGCATCTCCTGCTGGCTGGCCCCCAGGATCTCGTTCGCCCCTTGCGAGGCATAGAGGAAGCGCCCCTGGCCCGGCCCCTGCCACAGGTACTGATATACAATACCTGGCATGCTGTCGGTGATCTGGGTGAGCCGGGTCTCCGCCTTGCGGGCCCGCGCCTCGGCTTCCTTGATACGGGTCACATCGGTGAGCACCGTCAGTACACCCAGCATATCGCCGCTCGGTGAGCGGTAGGGGCGCTTGGCATAGATGACGTGAAACAGGGTGCCATCCTGGCGGCGACTGTAACCAGCCCCTTCCAGCTGCTTGCCGCTGTGCCACACATCCTGCTCCTCTTTGAGCACCCGCTCACGCTCCTGGGGCGGCATGCCGTCAAGATCGATACACTCATCGCCCACGCAGGCACCAAGGAAAGCATCCCGATAAGCCTGGTTGCACAGCGTGATGCTCTGCTCCCGGTCACGCAGTGCCACCATGTTGGGCAGGGAGTTGAGCAGAGTCTGCACAAAGGTCAGCTGCTCGTTCAATTTGCGCTCGGCCAGCTGGCGCTGGACTATCTGGCGACGCAGCGTGCGGTTCCAGCCCATGAATAACAGCACGCAGAGCAGAAAGGCCCCCATACCGAAAGAGGACCAGAGCAACACGGTCGCCGGGTTGATGCCGGTCTGGATGGTGAGGGAGAGCCACTTCTGTTCCAGCCTCGACAACTCGTCAGGCCGGATGGAGAGCAACACCTTGGTCAGGATCTGCTGCAACATGGGATCTTGCTGATGAGCCGCCATGGCAACGGGCACTCGCAACTCGTTGCCGGAGAAGACCACCTGATAGCGGTTGTTGAATCCCTTCTGCAACGCCAGTTGCAGCGTTGTCATGCTCATCAGCACATAATCGACCTCATTCTGATCGAGCAGGGGCAACAGCCTGGTATCACTGCTGACCGTCACCGGATAGGCTCCCACCTCCTTGAGCACCAGTTCCTCCACAGAACCACCGACTATGCCGACCTTGTGCCCCTTGAGCTGATTGAGATCCTCAAGCTCAGCCACCCCCTGTCTGGCCGCGATCACTCTGTGGATGAAGGCGTACTCAGGGGTAAACAGAGAGAATTGGCGGCGCTCGGGCGTCGGCGTCATGGCCGGAATGAAATCCAGTTTGCGCGCCTGGAACAGCGCCTGGGTTTCGGTCCAGCTGCTGGTCGGTACCAGAGTAAACTTGAGACCGGACCGGGTGCTCATCACCTTGAGCAGATCGGCGATGAAACCCTTGAGCTGACCCGCACCGTCGATCTCGCTCACCGCTGGCCAGTCAGGTGCAACGCCGAACTTGAGCGTGGGATGCAAGGCCAGCCAATTCAGCTCGCTCTGGTTGAAGATAATCTGGCGAGGGCCATGAGCCAGTTCATAGTCGACTATGCCCCCCGTCTCCAGAATGCGGCGCCGATCCTCAAGGGGGATGTCGTTGAGCGCCAGCTCCAGCAGTTCCAGCAGTCCCTGATTATTGGGTCCCACTGCCATGGCCAGCGAGGTATCCGTCACCCAGTCCGGAGTGATCACTTTCAGGCCGGCCTGCTGCTGCAGGCGTTGCAAGCGAACCAAGGCAGGCAGATCGGCCAGATAGGCGTCTGCCAACCCCTTTTTCACCATGAAGACGGCCTCGTCGCTGCTGTCTGCCTGCGCCAGCTGGTCCATGCCCAGCTTCTCAAGGTCCTCACAGGAGTTGAATCCCTGTTCACACACCCAGCGTAATTGACGAGCCGCCGCCAGGGAGAGGGTGTCGTTCCCCTTCGCCAACAGCACACCGCGGGGCAGTCCCATGAGATCCGAGGTAAACCGCATTTTCTGTTGCCGCGAGGCACTGGGGGTCACGCCGATCAGCATGTCGACCTCGCCATCAAGCAGCGCTTGCTGGGCACCAGCGTAGTAGGGATAGGTCTTGTAGCGCAGCGTCAGCCCCAGCCGACCTGCAACCAGAGAGGCAAAATCATCCAGCGGACCACTGAACCCCCCCCGGCTATTGGCATAGACGTAAGGGGGCCAGGCCACAGAGGGCATGCCGACAACCAGATCGCTGCGCGAGGCGAGCCACAGGCGCTCAGACAGCCCCAGCCGGTCCTTGTCCAGACTGGTTTGTGCCACAGCCAAATGGCCCCAGCAGGCAAGCCAGCACAGCAGGAAGGCGCGATAGCAAAGACGCAACATGGATAACTCCTGAACAGATCGGAGAGCGATAATAGGGATTTTGGCAAAATGTGCGAATGAAAATTCGTAATCAAACTCAACCGGATACAAAAATGGCAGGCCCAAGCCTGCCATTTTCTTGCAAGAAGGGGGCCAAGCCCCTTCTTGTCAGGTTATTCGATTCCCAAGTCGGAAGCCGGTTTGATATTCCTGCTCACGGATGTGGGCGATCTGCACATTTTGCCCTTCCAGGCCGATATCTTTCAGCAAGGCAGGTGAGAGGTGCAGGTAGCTGATGCGGCGCTCCAGCCGGGTGATCCGTTTCTGAACCAGGGATTCGACAGTGCGCAGCAGAGCCAGTTCGATAGACATGATATTCTCCAGTTGAACGTGCGGTTCTCCCGGAGAGAAGAGATCACCCTGCGGGACAACCGCGGGTGATAAAAAGACAGGGGTTACCTGTTTCCTCCACGCGGTAAAAAAAGAGCACGAGTCTTCGCGCTGCCAATGCAGCGATCGGACGCAACGTTTAGCATTGAATGTTGCATATTCGTCTCCTTACCAAGTGAAAGTTGAACAAGTTGCCACAGTCTAAAAAAAGACCGAATTTTATACAATAACCTCACCCCCATATGGGTGGTGAGTCATCTATCAATGCCTGCGCGCGTTCATTTCTGCCCTTCTCGCGGGCGTATCAGATCCCGGACAGCAAGCGGAACTCTTCCAGCGCATAGGTATCCGTCATGCCGCTGACATAGTCGAGCAGCAGCCGCACCCTGTAGTACCACTCCTGCTCTGCACCGCTGTCGAAACGGGGATCCCTGCTGGCCACGGCCAGCCGGTATGCCTTGAGATGACGGGCCGACAAGCGGTGAAACAGGCGACGGGCGAAGAAGAGCTCGCTGCCCCCCTGCCCGGCCAGCAGGCGCTCGAATTGACTGGCGGGCAATGCCAGCAGGCAGGCATAGGTAGAGAGCACACCGCGCAAGGCGGCATAGCCTTCGAGCTCCAGCGCCTCGACCTCGGGGCGCATGAAAACCTGCTCGCGAGCCACCTGCTTGAGGGTGTCGAGCACCATGGCCGCCGGAGCCTGACCGTGCAGCAGCGCCTGGGGATAGGCACCGCTCAGTATGATCTCGTGCTCGCTCACATAGGTGTGGGCGGCCAGCGCGATCAAGTCGTGAGTCAGATGCTGGCGAAAATGGGGGAAGAAGCCTCTGTCCGAAGCGGTGGCATCCGCCAGCAGTCCGGCCATGTAGCTGCCTTCATCGGCCAGACGCAGCGCCTGTTGCAGCTCGCTCAGGCTGAGAATGCGTCTGTCCACCGCATCTTCGAGATCGGCGATGCAGTAAGAGATGTCGTCAGCCGCCTCCATGATGTAGACCAGCGGGTGGCGGCAACCGGGTGCCAGCCCCAGGCTCTGGCTCAGGGAACGGTAGAGAGGTTGCTCACTGAAGAAAATGCCGCGCTTGCTGGTCCAGCCGTGATGCTGGCCGTAATGAAGTCCCGGTAGGGGTTGTTGCGGATACTTGCACAGGGCGGCCAGCTGCCCCAGGGTCAGGTTCAGCTCATGCAGACTGTGCACCAACCGCAGACTCTGGGCATTGCCGTCAAACACCAGCAGATCCTGGCGCAGCTCAGCCCACTGCGGACTGGGCGTCTGGCCAAGAGCAGCAGCGAACAGGGTATCCAGCTCCTGTACCAGCCACTGGCTCATCACCTGTTCGCCAAAGTGGCCGAACGGCGGGTTGCCGACATCGTGCAGCAGGCATGACATCTCCACCAGATTGATGAAGGCCCCCTCGCACACCGAGCCCGCGGGCAGTGCCGCCAGAATGCGGCGGCTGATCTGGCGGCCTGTCTCCTGCACCTCCAGCGAATGGGTCAGACGGCTGCGTACCGAGGCCTTCACATCGAGCGGGAAAACCTGGGTCTTCTGTTGCAACCGACGCACCGGTGCCGCCTGTACGATGCGGGCACGATCCAGCTCGGTCGCCTCAAGCAAGTCTTCCTCACCCCAGGGGTGACTGCGCAGTGACGGGATCAGGCGCTGATACATATTATTCATCTCCTTCTCTGCCTGAAGCGGCAACGTAATGAGGCGGCAGACAGGCTCAGGAGAGCAGCCAGCGCTTCAGCCGGGCTATGTCACCCGGGCACTCGCGGCGCAGCGACTCTATCCAGTCCTCCACGTTCTCCCACCAGGCGGGGTGATCCGGGCTCTGGATCAGCTGGGCCAGCTGTTGCAGCCGGCGCAGACCGATGGAACCGGCCGCTCCCTTGATCTTGTGCGCCTCTTCCACCACGCCAGCCTGATCCTTGGCAATCATGTTGGAGTCGAGCACCGCCATGTAGTCCGGCATCATCTTCTCGAACAGTTCGACGCTGGAGAGCAGCACCGGCTTGCCCACTGTATCGGCATAATCGGTGAGGAAGGCCAGGTCCAGCAGCGCATCCTGATTGCCTGCATCAGCTTGCTCGTCGGCCTCATCGTCGGCCAGATCCGCAAACAGGTGACCAATCACTTCGCGCACCGCCCGGGAGCCCAGCGGCTTGCTAATCACATCCTGCAGGCCGCGATCCCGATAATACTGGCGATCGCCGGTGGCATTGGCAGTGAGCGCCACCATGGGTGGCAAACTGTCGCCGTAGCGCGCCAGCAACTGGGCCGCCACATCGAAGCCGGTCATGTCCGGCAGCTGAATGTCGAGCAGGATCAGGTCAAAGTCATCGGGATTGGCCATGGCCAGCGCCTGGGCGCCGTCCCGGGCCACCTTGACCTCATGCCCCAGCTTGTTGAGCAGGGCGCAGGCCACTGTCACGTTCAGCTCCACGTCTTCCACCAGCAGGATGTCGAGGGTCGGCATCTCCTGCTCGGAGGTGGCCACCTGAGGTTCGACGCAATCCACCTCCAGCTCGGCGGTGAAGCAGGATCCTTCACCCGGGTCGCTGTCCACATAGAGCTGACCACCCATGGCCTGCACCAGCTGGCGGGAGACCGCCAGACCAATGCCGGTGCCGGTGGCGTGCTTCTTGCCTTGCACCTGATAGTACATGGCAAAAATTTTCTCCTGCTGGGCGCGAGGTATGCCGACACCGGTATCCTCCACCTCGAAGTGCAGTGCCAACTTGCCCGGCACATCGGCCGCATGGGAGAGGCAACGCACAGTCACGCCGCCCTCATCGGTAAATTTGACCGCATTGCCCACCAGATTCCACAGCACCTGGCGCAGGCGGGTGCCATCGGCCATCACGAACTGCGGCATGTCGCCATCCCGATCGAAATGCAGATAAAGCCCCTTCTGCTCCGCCTGGATGCGCGACAGCGTCTCCAGCTCGTCCAGGAAGGCAGGCAGGTCGATGGGGGTCGGCGCTATCTCCAACCGGCGCCGGTCCAGCTTGTCCAGATCGATGATGTCATTGAAGATATTGCCCAGGGTCACGGCACTCAGGTGGATGGTCTTGAGCTGCTGATGCTGCCGGGGGTCGAGGGGAGTATCCATCAGCATGCGACTGAGGCCCACTATGCCGTTGAGCGGAGTGCGCAGCTCATGGCTGATGGTGGAGATGAAAGTGGTCTTGTCGCGGCTCGCCTTCTCCAGCTTGTCCTGATATTGCTTGCGCTCTGTGATGTCGCGGCCAAAGCCGAGCAGGCCGAGCCGTTTGCCAAAGCGATCGAAGAAAGGCACCTTGCGCAGCTCGAAGTAGGCCTTGCGACCATCCGGGTATTCCAGCCACTGCTCATAGGTGAGCGGCTCGTTGCTGGTAAAGACCTGTTTGTCGGTCTCCACCACCTTGTTGGCAATCTCCTGCTTGTAGACATCGAACGGGGTCAGCCCGATGAGCTCGGCTTCCACCTTGCCGGTGAGCTCCTCCATGGCGCGATTGCAGCCGGAGAACTGCTCGTCTTCATTGCGGTAGTAGACCAGATCGGGGGAACAGTCGATGAAGGAGCGCAGCAAAGCTGTACGCTCGCCCAGGTGCAACTGGGCTTTTTCGCGCTGGAACACCTCGTTCTCCAGATCCTCGATCGCTTGCTGGCGCAGTGTCTCGGCCCGGTTGGTTTCGGCAATCTGGGCGTTGAGGCGGCTGATGTTCTCCTGCAGCTGGCTGTTGAGTTCCAGATCCCGTTCGCGCATGTCTTGCAGCTTGCGCACCATGCGGGTCAGTCGCTGGCGGGAATCCTCCAGCTGATCCACGACGATGGAGAGAAAATAGACGGCCCAGGGGGTCACCAGCAGGCCGAAGAAGACGGAGCGCACCAGGTCGACTATGTCCACGGTGCCGCGCAGAAACAGGGTTACCCCCATCTGGATGGAGACGGCCAGCACTATGATGCCCGTCGCCAGGAACATGCTGAAGCGCACCAGACCCAGCTTGGTCATCAGATCGACGTAATATTGCGCCCAGGATTTGATTTGTTTCATC
Source organism: Aeromonas sp. TS_SC_11 (assembly GCF_057318915.1). Classification (NCBI taxonomy): domain Bacteria; kingdom Pseudomonadati; phylum Pseudomonadota; class Gammaproteobacteria; order Aeromonadales; family Aeromonadaceae; genus Aeromonas; species Aeromonas sp. TS_SC_11. The sequence continues at coordinate 2,006,021 of NZ_CM170470.1, read as the reverse complement.
TTGTTGTTTTCTCCCCGATATTCGCCGAACAGAATACCAGCACGGCGCGCCGAACTCTTGTGCCGTCACGCTATTAATTATTGATTAACGCCATCTGCCAACTGGGATAGCATGCGTTGGTGGACTCAGTCAGCCGCAGTTCAGCTTGCTGTCCTATCATCCCGAGCCATTTCATCCAACAGCTTGTTATTTCAGGAGTCTTACCGATGCGCACTCTCACCCTGCTGAGTCTTGGCCTGCTGGCAGCCAATGCCGCACACGCCGATCTGGGGGAGATCCCCAAGCAGTCCGGCTGGTCCGGTTTCCTGCTGGGCGGGGTCAACGCCGTCAGCTACAAGTCCAACTTCTATGCAGGCGATGACAGCAACAGCCGCATCAATGACCTCGGCTCTCCCGACAGCGAAAGCGGTCTGACTCCTCTCATCAACGCCGACATCCGTTACACCTTTGCCGACACCCGTACCCAGGTGTTTCTCGGCAACCTGATCCAGGATGCGATCCGCTTCGACTTCACCCAGCAGCTGGGTCTGCGCCAAGAGATGGGCGACAAGGGAATCGTCGCCACCTCCCTGGTGTTCAACGCCATGCCGGTCGAGCTGTGGAGCGATCCCTTCGCCACCAATGTGGATCGCAGCTCCACCGATGTGAAATCAAAAGGGGTTCGCTTCACCTGGGACAAGATCTGGGGCAGCAACTTCCACGGCAGCCTCACCAGCCGGGAAGTGGATCTGGATGAAGAGCGCAGTGGGCAGCAGTATGACCTGACCCACGGCACCCACTATGCCTCCATGCTGGATCGCAACGGCAAGGTGCACGACATGGAGATCTCCTATCAGTGGCACTTTGGCGGCAACCAGCTGCTGGAGCCCGCGATCCTCTACAAGCAGGCCAGGCTTGATGGCAGTGCCGAGAGCTTCAAGAACACGGGTCTGCAGCTGACCTACGCCAAGCGTGGTCCCCAGTGGTCCATCGTCAGCAACGTCTATGCCGGCAAGCGCAACTATGACGAGGCGAATCCCATCTTCGGCCAGAGCGCCGATGCAAACGAGTTTGCCATCAACGGCACCTTCTTCTGGCACAGTCTGTTCGGCGTCAAGGATCTCGCCGCCACTTTTACCGCAGCCTACTCCACCGCCAACTCCGACATCAGCTTCTACGACAGTCAGGCCACCCGCGTCAGCACCGGCCTGCTCTACAACTTCTAAACCGGTCCATCCCAGCAACAACAAGGCCACCCCATGGGGTGGCCTTGGCATTTGTGCGCGGGGCTGACGTCAGATACCGAGCGAATCGAGCAGATCGTCGTGCTCATTGGCCGCCTTGGCGGCAACCGGCGTCGGCTTGGATGCCGCCAGCTTGGTCTGGGCGATCAGCGCATCCGGATCCAGCTCCTCTTCGTCCATGCCATCACTGTGAATGCGGATGAACTCTGTCCTGTCCATCGCCAGCTCCAGATAGAAGATGTTGTTGCGGGAGGTGAAGAAGGTAACCCGGCGTGCTTCCGGGTTGTCGAGGTTGGTGTCGACGCTCAGCATCACCTGCTTGTTCAGCGCCAGCATTTTCGGCTGGTTCTGGGTAATGTGAGTCTGCAGATCACGGCCCACCTTGACGGTGAAACTGCCGACGATCTGGTTCATCAACTCGCCCATGACGTTGCTCACCTCGTCCGAAGTGTGGGAGATGGCGAGATCTTCCTTGGAGAGGCCCATGCTGAGCATGTAGCTCTCGTACAGCTCCATGGCCGCAGAGGCGGAGAAGTTGATCACGACCAGGCCGGAGAAACCACCGTCGAACAGCACGAAACAGCCGATATCCGGCTTGAGGCAGGTCTTGCTGATGCGCTGCACCATGCCGGAGAAACGCACCTGACTCTGGGTCGCCGCACTCAATACCCCCGTGACCGAATGGCACAGACTCAGCAACACATCCTCTGTGGTCAATACGGCGTCGTTGTCGGCTCTTGTCACTATCATGGGACCTTCCTGAACATCGAAAATGGGCTTATCTATACCATAACTCTAACAGATAGCGCGGCTTGAGCTCTGAAATAGCGAGCCGCCTCTCACTTGACTCAATTATCAACGCAAAGCGGGATGAAACCGGCCAGATGGGCAAGCCGGGCACGCCAGCTATCGGCTTGGGTTCGCAAGGCCTGCGGGTCATATGGCAAAGCGGGGTGAGCCCCCCAGATGGGGCCGGGCCAGGCTTTGTCCGTGGTGAAGCGGGCGACATGGTGCAGATGCAGTTGCGGCACCAGATTGCCCAGCGCCCCGATGTTGATCTTGTCCGGGCTGAGGGCCTGTTCCATCAGGGTGGCGACGGCGCAGGACTCCTGCATCAGCTGTTGCTGCTGAGCGGGCGCCAGATGGTGGATCTCGCGCAAGTTGTCTACCCGTGGCACCAGGATGAGCCAGGGATACTGGCTGTCTTTGGCGAGCAGGACACGGCAAAGCGGCAGATCCCCGAGCAGCTGGGTATCCGCCTGCAGGCGAGTGTGCAATTCAAACATGAAGACCTCGTTGGATAAGGTGGGCGCTATGCACGATGAGAGCCCCCACGTTACTGCAACGGGCTGCAAACTTAAAGTCGCGGCACGGCCCAGCCGACGAAGCGCTTGCGAAGCTCCGGGTCCGCCTGCAAGAAGAGTTGCTGCAACCGCCCCTCCAGTTCGCTGGTTGCCACAGCAGGCACAGCCTTGCCCGCTGCCACTGTGGTTACCGCTCCGGCCATCGTCAACGCGGCCTTGCCACCGCTGCGGTTGTACTCCTCGAGCCGGGCTCGCCAGTCCATACCGATCAGCATGCCGCTGGTCATCAGTGCATCCTGCTGAGTATCGAGCGCCTGACCATTGGCCTGCAGCGTCACAACTGGCGCCTTGGCATAGGCCACCATCGCCTGCTCATCGGCTGGCTGTTGGGCCACCAGCGTCAAGCGCTGGTTGCTGGCCTGATAGCGCACCACCTGGGGATCGGATCGCACCTGACGATCGTTCTCGCTGCTATTGCGACTCGGGATCACCCCCTCATATCGCACCAGCAACTGCTGCTCCCCATCCGCTAGGGTAGCGTGCTGCTCATCTTGCAGCTTGCCCGCACTGACCGCCAGGATCTGGAAATCCGGTGGCACCACCACCTCGACGGCGGCCTGCGCCGTACTCATGCCCAGCGCCGACCAAAGCAGTGTCAAACCACTCCACTTCTGATAACTCTTCATGCTCGCTCATCTTCCTGATCGCTACGATGGGCGCAGGGTAGCAGCCGAAGATGACAGAAAAATAACGCCGGTCAGAGCAAGTAGCGGGGCCGCTCGGCAAACCACTGGGCCAGCACCTGCTTGAACAACCGGATCTTGCGTGGCACCCGCCGCTGCTGGGCGTGCAGTACATGGAGCTGATGCAGGCCACTCTGCCACCCGTCGAGCACGGTCACCAGCTCTCCCGCGGCCAGCGCGGGCTCCACCAGCATCAGAGGGCACTTGGCATACCCCATGCCAGCACGTGCAAGTTGCAGTACGGTACTGTAGTGATTGGCCCGCACCTTGCCTTGCACCAGAATGTGGGCCTCTTCCTCTCCTCTGCGAAAGTGCCACTGCTCCCAGGCGGGGTTGCTCCCCTGCAACAGGCAGGGGCGGCTACTCAGCTCATAGGGGGTGGCTGGAATCCCTTCCCGCACCAGCAGAGCGGGGCTTGCCACCACCACGTCCTTGAGCTGACCGAGTGGCAACGCCACCAGGTTGTCGGGGATGCTGCTCATGGCGCGCAGCGCTATGTCGTTCTCCCCCTGACTCATATCGACCATGGCATTGGTGAAGTTGAGTTCGACCTCGACACCCGGGCAGAGCACTGCAAAATGGCCAAGCAGCTCGCTCACCATGCGATCCCCTGTGCTGACCGCACAGGTAAAGCGCAAGCGGCCAGCATCCTCCTCGGTCAGTGCCTGGATATCCTCTTCCGCCTGTCGGACTAGCGCGAAGATCTGCCCCGTCTGCAAATAGAGGGTCTTGCCCGCCTCGGTGAGGCTGAGCCGGCGGGTAGTGCGCTGCAACAACTGGGCATTGAGAGCGGCTTCCAGGGCGCTGACATGGCGGCTCAACATCCCCTTGCTCACCCCCAGCACATCGGCAGCGGCAGAGAAGCTGCCTCGCTGCACCACCTCGTAAAAGCTGGCCAAATGGGCGATATCCATCATTAGCTCCAATATGGAAACAATGAGTTTATTTTACGCGCTTTTTCCCCCGTTTCATCGCGCTAGAATCGACCTATCCCAACCAGGAGTGAAACAGATGAAGATTGTGATTGTGGGTGCCTCCGGCACCGTCGGCTCTGCGGTCAGTGAACTGCTTGCCAAGGACCATCAGGTGATCCGGGTCGGTCACAGCCGTGGCGATGCCACTGTCGACATGCGCGATCCCGCCTCCATCAAGGCGCTGTTTGCCCAGGTGGGCCAGTTCGATGCGCTGGTCGTCGCCAGCGGCAGCGTGGCCTTCAACGGTCTGACCGAGATGACCGACGAGCAGTGGCAAGTAGGGCTCCAGAGCAAGCTGATGGGCCAGATCAACCTGACCCGCGCCGCCATTCCCTATCTGAATGACAAGGGCTCCATCACCCTGATCAGCGGTATTTTGAGCGAGGAACCCATCAACTGGGGGGTCAGTGCGACCACCATCAATGGCGCCATCGAGCACTTTGTGAAGGCCGCCGCCTGCGAGCTGCCAAAGGGCTTGCGCATCAATGTGGTGAGCCCGACCGTGCTGACCGAGTCGATGGACAAATACGCAGACTTCTTCCCGGGCTTCGTGCCGGTGCCCGCCGCCAAAGTGGCACTGGCCTATCAGAAATCCGTGCTGGGCGTGCAGACCGGGCAGGTGTTCAAGGTCAACGGCTAATAGCCGCCACCCTCTTGCCGCCAGACCAGCAATAAAAACGGGCCCCGCACTGGGGCCCGTCTGTTGGTCGGCTTGTGCCTTTTACAACCGGCAAACGTTTGTTTTCCGATGACAAAAAAAGGCGGCAACCCTTAGTCGATCAGACCGTACTGATCCCGCAGCACCTCGATGATCTCCTGCTTTGGATTGGCGGAGCGCACCAGCGGGTGACCGATGATCTTCTCGGCGATCCCGACGTAGGTGTTGGAGATATCCATCATCACTTCGGTGGGCAGCTTGTTGCCTTTGGCCAGGGCGAAGCGTTCCGGCATGCGGTTCTTGTTGAGCAGGATGTCCGGATCCGGGAAGTGGTTGAGCAGCCACTGACGGAAACCCTCTTTGGACTTCTCGACGATCTGGCCATCACGCAGCGCCGCGCCATCCCAGATGCGGGAGCTGTCGGGGGTACCCACTTCATCCATGTAGATCAGCTTCTCGTTGCCAGCCGCATCCTGGACATAGCCAAACTCGAACTTGGTGTCGACGAAGATCTGATCCAGCGAGGCCAACGCATCGCTGATGACGTTGAAGCCCTCTTTGAGCAGTACTTCGTAGCGATCGATGTCAGCCGGTTTGCTGAAGTTGAAGCCTTGGTAGTGGCGTTCGATATCGGCGCGGGAGACGTTGACGTCATCGGCTTCCGGCACGCCATCCAGCCCGGTCAGCACACCCTTGGTGGAGGGAGTGATAAGGATCTCCGGCAACTTCTGATCCTTTTTGAGCCCTTCTGGCAGGGTGATGCCGCAGAACTCACGCTCGCCATCCTTGTAGGCACGCCACATGGAACCTGTGATGTATTGGCGGGCGATCGCTTCGATCATCACGGGGCGGGCTTTTTGCACGATCCAGACGAAGGGGTGCGGAATATCCAGGATGTGGCTGTCGGCCAGTCCCTTCTCCTTGAACAGCTTGAACCAGTGACTGGAGATGGCGTTGAGTGCAGCTCCTTTGCCCGGTACGCCATTCAGCCCGTCGACACCTTGCCAGATGCAGTCGAAGGCCGAGATGCGGTCGCTGATCACCATGAGGGCGAGCGGCGCATCGGCAGGCACATCATAGCCTTTCTCTTTTATGAGCCGGGCACTGTCTTCGGGGGTCAACCAGTAGACGCTGCGCACTTTGCCGGAATGGACAGGTTTATCGGTACGGATCGGCAAATCGTCATTCACCGCCAATACTTGATCTGCAAGACTCATGGCTAATAACACTTCCTGTTTGTGGGAGGAATAAAACAGAGGCACCAGGCCCCTGTTTCTGGGGGGTTAACATATCAAGCGCATCAAACCCTGTATTTACAGGGGGATTAACCTAACAAAACAGGGGCACTAGGCCCCTGTTTCTATTCTGTTTTTGCTGCCTGGTCAGCCAAGCCCTTGGCAAAGGCCTCGGACAGGCTGATATACATCTGGGAGATGACGCCGGACGCCACTGGCTTCTTGTCCTTGTCGAACAGGGTGATGGAGGTCTTGCCCCCCGCCATCTCGCCCAACTGGAAGCGATACTTCTCCTCTTCCAGCTTGAACGGCTCGCCACCCTTGGCTTTCCAGAAATCGCTGCCCGGTTCGTCGTATTCGACGTCGATCCAGCCCAGTGACTGCTGGGTATCCTTGATGGTGAAACCATAGGCCGGCAGCACCTGATTGAGGCGACGCCAGACCAGATCAAAGGAACCGTCAGCAATCCAGGCACTCAGCTCATTGTTGTCCAGACCCAGCTGCAAGCCCATGCCATCGTTGGCCTTGTGCTGCTCGCGGGACTTGAGCTGCTTGTCGTAATAGAGGGAGAACTGGTTCAGGGCGCGGGTCGCGTAGCGCTGGGCATCGGCTGGCGTCAACACATTGGTGGTCTCGCCATCAATGGTCTCTTCGTGATCCAGCACCCGCACCGACATGTTGACAGCATGACGCTGGGCATCGTTGCGCACTGTGAACTGGTAACGCTGGCGGATGTTGAAATCATCATCCTCTTCACTCCAGCCATCGAGGGCCTTGGTGTTGTCAAACCAGCCGGTCTGCAAGACGCCAGCCTGCTGATCCAGCTTCTCTGTGGTCACCTTGTACTGGGCCAGGAAGTTCATCAGGAAGGCCCAGGTATCGCGCTCCACACTCTGATTGGTACTCAGGGCATAGAAGGCCACTGTGGGTTCGCTGGCATTGGGCACGACCTGGCTGCCCGGTACCACTGTCAGCAGCTGGGCAGGCGGACGCACATCGATCTTGGCGCCAAGAGCACCGTCACGGCTGCTCTCTGGCAATGCCGGGATGTCGAAATTGCTGTTAAAGGCGGGGGTACTCAACCCGGACGGCACCAGAAACGCACGACCTTCAAGGCGGGCATCCTCGTACTCGAAACCACGGTTGGCCATCTTGCGATCCTGGGGTGAACTACAGGCTGCCAACACGGCAACGGTCGCTACACTCAGCACCAGGCGCACTGCATTTCCCTTTCCATTTGCTTTAAACACTCGCCATCAACTCCGCAGTCGTCAGTGCTCGCGTCATCGCTTGTTCGCCCTCTGGGGTGAGGTCGGTAAGCGGCAGACGCAAGGTCGCCGTCGCAATCAATCCCAGTCGGGCGCAGGCCCACTTCACCGGGATGGGACTCGGTTCGCAGAACAGAGTCTGATGCAACGGCATCAATCGATTGTTGATGTCATGCGCCTGCCCGGCATCACCGGCCAGCGCAGCACGACACATGTCGGCCATCTGGGCCGCTGCAATATTGGTGGTGACCGAAATGACTCCGTCTCCCCCTTGCAGCATAAAATCACATCCACTGGCATCATCGCCACTATAAAGCGCGAATTCCTCTCCGCACAGCTCACGCAGCAGCGGAGTACGGCTCAGATCCCCGGTGGCCTCTTTCAGACCTATGATGCCGGGTACCCTGGCTAACCGGGCTACCGTCTCCGGTTTGAGATCGCAACAAGTGCGACCGGGCACATTATAAAGAATTTGGGGCAGACCACTAGCCTCGGCGATCGCACAATAGTGACGATAGAGGCCTTCTTGGGTGGGTTTGTTGTAATAAGGGGTAACCGAGAGACCCGCCACCACGCCCGTTTCGGCGAATCGTTTGGCAAGGGCGATGGCATGGGCGGTATTGTTGGATCCGCAACCGGCGATGACGGGAATGCGTCCGGCGGCCAGTTCCACGGTTTTTTCCACGACGGCGATGTGCTCCTGCTCGCTCAGGGTCACCGATTCCCCTGTGGTACCAACCGCAACGATGGCGGCTGTGCCCGCGCTGACATGATAATCGACCAAGGTGGCCAGACTGGCCCAGTCGACTTCACCTGAAGCCAGCATGGGGGTAACGAGCGCAACAAGACTACCGCGTAACATGGATATTTCTCCCGATTTTCAGGGGCGTTATGGTAAAGCTGCCCCCTTGGAAAAACAAGGGAGGCAGGGGGCAAGCCATGATACCATCCGGCACAAAACCCTGTGCGCGAGCGCAACAGCATGCGCCAAATCGTGGTCGTGACCACCACAGGCAGGGCTCGCCGCAACAACATTCTCAACAAGGTTGTCATGTCAGAGTGCAGAGAGTGGCCAGAGCGCTCCCGCTGTACTCACATTCACAACCAGCTAATGGACGAGAGAAGATTTATGACTCACTACCTGGTCGTAACGGCCATAGGCACGGACAGGCCTGGCATCGTCAATGAAGTCACTCGCCACGTCAGTGGGTGTGGCTGCAACATTGTCGATAGCCGTCTTGGTATCTTCGGTAATGAATTCACCTTCATCATGCTGCTGTCCGGTGACTGGAACAGCCTGATGCAACTCGAGATAAGCCTGCCCCTGCGCAGCCAGGAGTGGGAGCTCATCACCATGATGAAGCGCACCGAGCGCCACCATTCGCTGCAATACGACATCAGCGCCAACGCCGAGATCCTGATCCGGGATCAGCCTGGCATCGTAAGCCAGTGCACCCAGTTCTTCAGCGACCACGGCTGGGACATCCAGGCCATGCAGACCATGACGCTGGAGCAACAGCCCTACAACCTGCTCAAGGCAAGCTTCCAGCTCAATCTGGCCAAGCAGGGAGAAGCAGCCGGTTCGGATACGGCCTTCGCCGGATTCTGTCGTGAACTGGGCGCCGAATCGTTCGAATTCATCGTCAACAACAAACACGCCTGACGACCAACCCCAAGGAGAATCCATGCAACCTTTATCCGCTGGCACCCTGGCCCCCGACTTTTCCCTGTCAGATCAGGATGGCAATCCGGTTCGTCTATCCGACCTGCGCGGCAAGAAAGTGCTCATTTATTTCTATCCCAAGGCGATGACCCCGGGCTGCACCACCCAGGCCTGCGGTCTGCGTGACGTCAATAGCGAGCTGGCCGCCCGGGGCGTGGTGGTGCTCGGCATCAGCCCGGATCCGGCCAAGCGCCTGAAGAAGTTCGAGGAGCGCGACAGCCTCAACTTCCGCCTGCTGGCCGATGAAGATCACGCCGTCGCCGATGCTTTTGGCGTCTGGGGCCCGAAGAAGTTCATGGGCAAGGAGTATGACGGCATTCACCGTCTGAGCTTCCTCATCGATGAAGAGGGCAAGGTCGTCCACCGCTTCGACAAGTTCAAGACCAGCGACCACCATCAGGTGGTGCTCGACCTCATCAAGGGTTGAGCCCGAAGACATATAAAACACACCATGCAAAAAGGGCCTGCAACTGCAGGCCCTTCGCTTGTCTCGCTTGCCGAGATCAACAGTGTGATGATGGCATCACCTGATGAGTCAAGGCCGGGTCGCCATCTTGGCGGCCCCGTTTTCGCTGCCCCGTCTGCCAGGACCTGTAGCCACAGCGATGGAGTCATGTTTGTGATGGTCTGGCATGCACCTGTGTGGGGTGCCTTGGTGGCGAGTCATCCGGGCACAAGCCAGATGACTCCTTTATTGTTACCAGCTCGAGCAGCAATGCAAGCACGCAACAGCTGCTTTTAATTAACCAGAAACCGCTCCGTTTTGATTTCCCGATCCGGCTTTCTCACCAACCTCCCCTGCCAGATCAAAAAATTCATCTGAGATATGGGTTAACGTGACCCCAGTTTCATTTTCCAGTGAGAAAAGCCCATGAACATGAGCCACACCGAACGCCTGATCCTGAGCAACCAGTACGAGATCCTGGCCAAACTCAATCCGGAGAAAGCGGCGTCTTACCAGCGGGCAAGCACCATCATAGCCCGCGGCTACTGCCTGCAGATCCTCGAACTGGAGAAGAGCTTCGGTCATCTGGATCTTGCCACCTGTCAGGAGGTGATCGACACCCTGGAACTGCACCATGCGCTGGCCATCTCCTGGGGCAATCTTGATGGGGCCGATCAGAGTGAAATCACCGCCAGCCGGCTGGAATTCAACGGCTACAGCCGCAGCCAGGAGCGGGAGCTGGCCGACTACGTCTGCTTCCTGCTGGAAGTGGACAAGCGCTTCCCCGAGCTCAAGTGCCCATGTGACGAGCTTTCGAGCGACATTGCCATGCGCGACAAGTACCAGCGCATGCTGACCGTATGGCGCCAGTGCCCCCGTCAATACAAGCTCTCCATCCAGGAGATCCGCAAAGTATTGGCGGCCTGATCGACATAGATGGAAAAGGCGCCTCTGGGCGCCTTTGTCTGATTGGAAAACCTTGTTCGCCTATTCGTAGAGAAAAGATTTGTCCAGCTGCTTGAAAGCAGCATTGAGGGTATCGGCCAGCTCTTCGTAACGGGGCTGGGCCACCAGTTGGCGATGACTCCCCTGCTCATTCATCTTGCCGTTGATCTCGCGATACCAGCTGGCAAGGGAGGGAGGCAGACGGGTATCGGCACGCTGACCGAGCCAGTAGTAACCTTGCAGCGGCAGACTGAGCAGAAACAGCACGGATGTCATGACGGAAGGCCAGTAGTGCAGCTCACCGAGCTGGAACTGCAGCATGACGCTGAGCACCGCCAGCGCCGGAATGATCTTGAGGGCGAATTCGGTGGCCTTGATCACCCGATTCTCCGGAAACATGGAATTAAGCTCGGGACGGCGGGGCCAAAGGGTCATATAATGACGGCCTTGCTGTAACTTAGTTCCAAAAATGTTCATGCTCATGCTACCTCCGAGCTTTTTTTGAACGTATTAACGGCAAAACCTCGACTATATTTGATGCACAATAACAAAGGTTGAGGATGACTTTGTTATTTTTCAACAATCGAGTTATCCTTTGTACGCCCAATTTTTGCACCAACGGCCTGCCGTTGAGCTGTCAGGGACGTCTGGATTTCGGGTCTTGTATCACTATACAAGGGGCAAGCAACAGATTGCCAACCCTCATAAGGATAAGTTGAAAGTTTTTGGACGCAACGCGTCCAACGCATCCTCCTACACAACCCAATCTGCGATAGGATTTATTCATGAGTAAGCTGGTTCTTGTACTTAACTGTGGCAGCTCGTCCCTGAAGTTTGCTGTCATTGACGCAACCACCGGTGATGACCTGTTGTCCGGCCTGGCCGAGTGTTTCAACCTCGACGACGCCCGCATCAAGTGGAAACTGAATGGCGAGAAAGGCAGTGCCGATCTGGGCGCTGGCGCCGCTCACCAGGAAGCGCTGGACTACATCGTCAACAAGATCCTGCCGCTCAATCCGGAACTGTCCCAGAATCTGATCGCCATTGGTCACCGTGTTGTTCACGGTGGTGAGCGCTTCACCTCCTCCGTTGTGATCTGTGATGACGTCATCGCCGGCATCGAAGCCGCCGTACCTTATGCACCGCTGCACAACCCGGCTCACCTGATCGGTATCCGTGAAGCACGTCGTATCTTCCCGGCCCTGGCCGACAAGAACGTGGCCGTGTTCGACACCGCCTTCCACCAGACCATGCCGGAAGAAGCCTTCCTGTACGCCCTGCCGTACAAACTCTACAAAGAGAACGGCATCCGTCGCTACGGCGCCCACGGCACCAGCCACTACTTCATCAGCCTAGAAGCCGCCAAGCAGCTGAACAAGCCGGTTGACGAGCTGAACATCATCAACTGCCACCTGGGCAACGGTGGTTCCGTCTGCGCCATCAAGAACGGCAAATCCGTTGATACCTCCATGGGTCTGACCCCGCTGGAAGGCCTGGTCATGGGTACCCGCTCCGGCGATCTGGATCCGGCCATCATCTTCTTCCTGCACGACAAGCTGGGCATGAGCGTGGCGGATATCAACACCATGCTGACCAAAGAGTCCGGCCTGCAGGGTCTGACCGAAGTGACTTCCGACTGCCGTTTCGTTGAAGACAACTACGACAGCAAAGAAGAAGCCAAGCGTGCCATGGATGTTTACTGCTATCGCCTGGCCAAGTACATCGGCGCCTACGCCGCCGCCATGGACGGTCGTCTGGATGCCGTGGTCTTCACCGGTGGTATCGGTGAAAACTCCGCTCCGATCCGTGAAATCACCCTGAACAAGCTGGGTCTGCTGGGCTTCGACGTCGATCACGACGCCAACCTGGCTGCCCGCTTCGGCAAAGGTGGCGAGATCACCAAGGCTGGTTCTACCAAGGCCCTGGTTATCCCGACCAACGAGGAGTGGGTCATTGCCCACGACGCGCTGGAACTGGTCGGCGCATAAATTCGCTGTAGAGCAAGGCCGCCCCAGGGCGGCCTTTTCCTGATCCCAAAAAATGAACAAGGGGTATTAAGTGGCACGCACTATTATGCTTATCCCGGTCGGCACTGGTGTCGGCGTAACTTCCGTGAGTCTTGGCGTTGTCCGCGCCATGGAACGTCACGGTGTCAATGTCAGCTTCTTCAAACCGGTCGCTCAGCCGCGTCCGGGTGAAACCGGTACCGAGCGCTCCACCGCCGTGATCCGCGCTGCTGCCAACATCAACCCGCCCGAGCCATTCGCCCTCTCCTACGCCGAGAACATGATCACCTCCAGCAACACCGACATCCTGCTGGAAGAGATAGTGGCTCGCTTTGAAGAGCACGTGAAGGCCAGCGGTGCCGAAGTGCTGGTCATCGAAGGCATGGTACCGACCGACAAGCAGCCGTTTGCCAACAAGCTGAACTATGACGTCGCCAAGGCGCTGGATGCCGACATGGTGTTCGTGACCCATCCGGGCAACGACTCCAGCCAGAAGCTCAAAGAGCGCATCGAGCTGGCCTGCTCCAACTTCGGTGGCGTCAACAACCCCCGTATCGTTGGTTGCGTCATCAACAAGGTAGGCGCTCCGGTTGACGAGCACGGCGTGACCCGCCCCGACCTGACCGAGATGTTCGAGGCGCACCACCACGCTTCTGAAGCGGCCCACAATCTGGAAGTGCTGCAAGTGTTCGGCAAGAGCCCGCTGCGCATCCTGGGTTGCATCCCCTGGAATACCCAGCTGATCGCCCCGCGCGCCAAGGATCTCGCCAAACATCTGGCCGCCAAGATCCTGCACAAGGGTGAGCTGGACAGCCGTCGCCTGCAAACCGTGACCTTCTGTGCCCGCTCCATCCACAACATGGTTGAGCACTTCCGTCCTGGCAGCCTGCTGGTCACCTCCGGCGACCGTTCCGACGTCATCGTCTCCGCCTGCCTCTCCGCCATGAACGGCGTCAAGCTGGGCGCACTGCTGCTGACCGGCAACTATCATCCCGAGCCGCAAGTGATGGCCCTGTGCCAACAGGCCATGGCCACCGGCCTGCCGATCATGATCACTGGCACCAACACCTGGCAGACCGCCGTCAGCCTGCAAAACTTCAACGTCGACATTCCGGAAGATGACCGCGAGCGTATCGAGCTGGTGCAGGACTATGTGGCTGGCCACATCGACAAGCACTGGATCGAGTCTCTCTCAGCCAAGTCTACCCGTTCCCGTCGTCTGAGCCCGCCGGCGTTCCGTTATCAGCTGACCGAGCTGGCCCGTCAGGCCAACAAGCGTGTCGTGCTGCCGGAAGGCGAGGAGCCGCGTACCATCAAGGCAGCTTCCATCTGTGCCGAGCGTGGTATCGCCCGTCCTGTGCTGCTGGGTAACCCGGAAGAGATCCGTCGCGTTGCAGAGCAGCAGGGTGTGGTGCTGACCGACCGTGTAGAGATCATCGACCCGCTGGAAGTGCGCGAGCGCTATGTGCCGCGTCTGGTCGAACTGCGTAAGAACAAGGGCATGACCGAAGTGGTTGCCCGCGAACAGCTGGAAGACAACGTGGTGCTGGGCACCATGATGCTGGAGCGTGGCGAAGTAGACGGTCTGGTATCCGGCGCGGTACACACCACCGCCAACACCATCCGTCCGCCGATGCAGATCATCAAGACTGCCCCGGGCTCTTCCCTGATCTCCTCCATCTTCTTCATGCTGCTGCCTGATCAGGTGCTGGTGTACGGTGACTGCGCCATCAACCCGGATCCGACTGCCGAGCAGCTGGCCGAGATCGCCATCCAGTCCGCCGACTCCGCTGCCGCCTTCGGCATCGAGCCGCGCGTCGCCATGATCTCCTACTCTACCGGTACCTCTGGCGCCGGTGCCGATGTAGAGAAAGTGCGTGAAGCGACCGAGTTGGCCAAGGCCAAGCGCCCCGACCTCATCATCGACGGTCCGCTGCAATACGATGCGGCCATCATGGAGAACGTGGCCAAGTCCAAGGCCCCTAACTCACCGGTTGCAGGTAAAGCTACCGTGTTCGTCTTCCCGGATCTGAACACAGGCAACACCACCTACAAGGCGGTACAGCGCTCCGCTGATCTGGTCTCCATCGGCCCCATGCTGCAAGGCATGCGCAAGCCGGTCAACGACCTGTCCCGTGGCGCCCTGGTTGACGACATCGTCTACACCATCGCCCTGACCGGTATCCAGGCAGCTCAGGCCGAGTAATCGCCCCTCAGCCGACCCTGTGAAAAACCCGCCGAGAGGCGGGTTTTTTTATAGTGGGCGGGCGACATGTTGATCCGCAAGATCAAATCAGGATCCTGACCGGATCACTATGCCTCTCTCCATGGCTTGTCTGGCAAGGCTGGCAGGATAAGCAAACACTCACACCCGCCACAGGGGATTGCACAATTGCACCCCAACAGAGATCAGATCCAAATACCCCTTTAAGATCAGCTCACTAACACTAGACACACCGCTAATCTACAGAGTTTTCCACAGCTTTTGTGGATAGTTTACTGATCATTTGAAATAAAATGACAGACCTGCACTTCCCCCTGGCCCAACTTGCGCCCGTGAAAAAGGGCTCCGAAGAGCCCCTTTGGGATAACAAATCCACCTGCCGAACAATCAGGGGCGCAGTGCCTTGTCCGCCCGGGAGATGCCACAGACGCCGGAGCGCACCACTTCGATGATCTCGTTGGTCTGGGCTGCGGTCTTGATGAAGGCATCCAGCTTCTCGCTGGTGCCCACCAGCTGCACAGTGTACTGCTCCGGGGTCACGTCGACGATCTGGCCACGGAAGATGTCCGCCAGCCGTTTCAGCTCGTCGCGAGCACCACCGGCGGCGCGCGCCTTGACCAGCGCAATCTCCCGCTCGATATGCTCCCCTTCGCTCAGGTCACACACCTTGAGCACGTCCACCAGCTTGTGCAGTTGCTTCTGGATCTGCTCCAGCACACGCTCGTCACCCATGGTGACGATTGTCATGCGCGACAGGGTGGGATCCTCGGTGGGGGCCACCGTCAGGGTCTCGATGTTGTAGCCGCGCTGGGAGAAGAGGCCCACCACGCGGCTCAGGGCGCCGGATTCGTTCTCCAGCAGAACGGAAATTATATGTCTCATCAGGTTCTCTCCGTCTTGCTCAGCCACATCTCATCCATGGCACCAAACTTGATCTGCATCGGGTAGACATGCTCATCCGGATCGACCGAGATATCCATGAACACCAGCCGATCCTTGATGGCAAAGGCTTTCTCCATGGCGCTCTCCAGCTCCGCCGGATCGCTCACCGCGATACCGACGTGGCCGTAGGCTTCCGCCAGCTTGACGAAGTCGGGCAGGGATTCCATGTAGGAGTGGCTGTGGCGACCGCCATAGAACATCTTCTGCCACTGCTTGACCATGCCAAGGGCGCGGTTGTTGATGGAGATGATCTTGATGGGCACACCGTACTGCATACAGGTGGAGAGCTCCTGAATGTTCATCTGCACCGAACCGTCACCGGTCACGCAGCAGACCACAGCCCCGGGATTGGCAAACTGGGCGCCCATGGCGGCCGGAATACCGAAGCCCATGGTGCCGAGGCCTCCGGAGTTTATCCACTGGCGCGGCTTGGCAAAGGGGTAATAGAGGGCGGCGAACATCTGGTGCTGGCCCACGTCGGAGGCAACGAATGCCTCCCCCTTGGTCACCTTGTACAGGGTCTCGATCACCTGCTGCGGCTTGATCAGGGTGGGGTGGGTCTCATAGGCCAGGCAGTTGCGGGAACGCCACTGGGCGATCTGGCTCCACCAGTCTGCCAGAGCCTGCTTGTCATTATCAAAACCGCACTCGCGGATCACTTCCAGCATCTGCTCCAGCACGGTTTCCACCGAGCCGACGATGGGCACATGGGCCTGTACCGTCTTGGAGATGGAAGTGGGATCGATATCGATGTGCACTATGGTGGCATTGGGACAAAACTTGGCCACGTTGTTGGTGACGCGATCATCGAAGCGGGCACCCACGGCAAAAATCAGATCCGCATTGTGCATTGTCTTGTTGGCTTCGAAGGTGCCGTGCATCCCCAGCATGCCGACAAACTGCGGATGGGTGCCAGAGAAGGCTCCCAGCCCCATCAGGGTGGTGGTCACCGGCAGGTTCAACAGCTCGGCCAGCTTGGTCACCAGATGATCCGCATTGGCATTGATGGCACCGCCACCCACGTACATCACAGGGCGTTGCGCATCTACCAGCAATTTGGCGGCCCTCTTGATCTGGCCCTTGTGTCCGGCCTTGGTCGGATTGTAGGAGCGCAGCGAGACGGACTCGGGATACTGATAGGGAAATTTCTCTTTCGGGTTCTGCACGTCTTTGGGCAGATCCACCACCACAGGCCCCGGGCGGCCGCTGGCGGCAATGTAGTAGGCCTTCTTGATGGCATCGGGAATGTCGCTGGCTTTCTTGCACAGGAAGCTGTGCTTCACCACAGGACGGGAGATGCCGATCATGTCGGTCTCCTGGAATGCATCCTCCCCGATCATGCTGGTCGGTACCTGACCGGACAGGATCACCAGGGGGATGGAGTCCATGTAGGCGGTCGCGATCCCCGTGATGCAGTTGGTCGCGCCAGGACCCGAGGTCACCAGCACTGTGCCCACCTTGCCGGTGGAGCGGGCGTAACCGTCCGCCATATGCACCGCGGCTTGCTCGTGCCGCACCAGGACATGCTCCATCTTGCCGTTTTCAAAGAGAGCGTCATAGATGTCGAGCACTGAGCCACCAGGGTAGCCGAAAACGTGCTCAACTCCCTGATCTTCCAGCGCTCTAACCACCATCTGGGCGCCTGATAACATCTCCATGATAAAGCCCTCCAGGCTTTGCTCCGTTAAGCGAAAGCTATCGACAGTCCGCTGCTTCCCGGCAGCGCCGGCCCCGTGTCTTGTTGTTGTCTGAATACGGGCCTGGCGAGTTCGGTGCCGTCGATAGTAGAAAAATAGGTTTTTTCCATCATTCACCCGAAAAGCGGGTGAAAATCCAACTTAACCCGCTTGCGAACGCTTGTCCACGGCTTTGTCTGACCAGAACAGTCATAAATTTCAAACAGCTATTAACATTCAGTGACTTGGTGAAAAGGGTGGGAACAAAGCGGGGAAGATGGGGGACTGGCTAGCGGATCATGCTGTCACTATGAGAAAAACAAGAAAAAATAGCCCACCCGTCGGGGTGGGCCGTCGAGCAGAGCACAGACTTACTGTTCGTCTTCCGGCTCCGCCAGCCAGATCTGTTGATCCGGATCCGTCTCTTCACAGACCGAGATGCTGACCCCCATGTCCAGCAGCTCGTGCAGTGTCAGATTGTCTGCCAGTGTCATGGTATCGCCGTTTTCATTGGTAAAGCGCATTGTGTCCGTCCTCTCCTTGGTGGGATCCCTTTCAGTCTAGTCAAAGGCGCTCACTTGCGATAACCAAGTGCTGTTTAATGCGCAGCCCCCTTCCAGCTCACTCAAACGATCGCACACCTCTTCCGGAAACAGGGTGCGAGCCCACAGTCGGCGCGAGAGCTGTGCCACGCTCTCCTCTGCCCCGGCTGCGAGCCAGCTCGCCAGCTCGCCCGCCACATCAGGGTAGAGGATCTGGCCCGGAGCCGACGCATCCAGCCAGGCCCGTACCGCATTGGCATCCAGTCCATCCATCAAGTGGGCCAGCCCCATCAGCTCCAGCGTCTTGCTGTTGGTCAGTTGCTCGAACTGCCCCCCCAGCGGCTTGACCAGCAGCTTCTTGCCAAGGGAAAGCGCCTCCGACGCCAGCTCAAATCCCCCGTTGGTAATGACACCCCGGCAACCTGCCAGCACCTGCTTGAATCCTTCCCGCGCCTGCGGCTCGAAACGTATGTTGCGCCACTGACTGGCGCTGCGAATGGCCGGGTGAAAGCAGACGAAACGCTGTTGATTGAAGCGCGACAAGAGAGCGGCGATGGCTTCAGTCTGTTCAAACGGCAGATAGACCAGGATCTGCTGATTGTCGGGCAGTGCAACGATGGGATCTATGATGGGGGGCAGCAGTGGCTGACCAAAGTGAAACCAGTGCAGTCCGAGGGACTGGCGAACCGGGGCAAAATGACGCATCAGCTGGCGATTGAAGCCGCTCTCGCCCCAACGCGGGATCGGCCAGTCAAAACTGGCCTGATGGCTGATGGTGAGGCTGGGCTTGCCCCAGCGATGGGCTGCGTGAGCACTGAGCGGTTCGAAATCGCTGATCACCAGATCGTAATCGCGACAATCCAGAGCCCGCATATCCCGCCAGAAGCGCAGGGGTGAGAGCCCCTTGAGGGTACGCCAGCCAGAAATGGCCCCCTCGTGGCTGACAAAGGTGATGCCGGCAAAGGTACGGTAGTCGCCGAACTCGTCCATCTCGAAGTAACCATCGGCGGGGCGACCGCTGAACAGGTAATCGACCTCCAGCCCTTGCGCTCGCAGTGCGCGAGCCAGGGTACGGCTGCGGCTGATATGACCGTTGCCGGTACCCTGTACGCCAAACAGTATCCTCATCCCTGATGCCAGCTGAGCGCAAGCAGGGCGCAGCCACCGCCGAGCAGGGCTCCGGCCACCAGATCGCTCAGGTAATGTACCCCGAGCAACAGACGCGATGCCCCCACCAGTGCGGCCCAGACAAACAACAAGGGCGCCCAGAGCGGGAAGCTGGCGGCCAGCACGGTCGCCATCAGAAAGGCGGCTGCGGTATGACCGGAGGGCAGACTGTAACGATCGGAGGGGGTGATGAAAACCGGCAAGCCCACCGGCCGCTGGCGTTTCAGCGCATTCTTGAGCAGCAGATAGAGCGGCAATTCGATGGCAAAGGCGAGCAGAGCCACCCCGACCAGTTCACGTTCCGCCTCCCCCTGCCACCAGAGCAGTGTCGCCAGTACGGCGTAGAGGGGCCCGTCACCGGTGCGGGAGATGAGCCGACTGATCCTGGCCTGTGGCCGATTGTAGGAGTGGAGCAGGCAGATGCGGCACACCTGCAGGTCCCATTGCTGGATCTTGTTCATAACCCCTCCTTCCCTGAAGTCTCTGTGCAGACTAGGGCAATGGAGTGACACTAAATTGAACAAGGGATAACAGATTTATGAAAAAAGGGCCGAATGGCCCTTTTTACCGCAAGCGAGGCAAATGATCAGTTCAGGGTGCCGCGCAGGCCGTTTTCCATCAGCCGGCAGTTGTGATCCGCCAAACGGGCCATGAAGTGCTCATCCACGGTCAGACCAAACACCTGCTCGTAGAGATCCTTCATCACGAACGGCTGCCACATCATGCTGAGAAAGGAGATCTTCAGCATCTCGGGATCCAGGTTGTCACCCAGCTCGCCATTGCTCTTCATGGACTCCAGCAAGGCATCAAACTGGGGCAGTTGACGTTCCAGCAGACGATTCAGCACAAAATCCCGCCCGGGACTCTTCTCGGTCGATAATGCGCTGGAGATGGCGGAAGTGAGTTCGCTGTTGGGCGCCATCACCTGATAGTAGGTATTGAGCAGCTCATTGAGGCTGCGGTTGCCAATCTCGTCTTGCCATGCCTGGTCCAGCGGCTCGGCCACATCGCCCAGCACTGCCTTGTAAAGACCCTCTTTACTGCCGAAGTAATAATGGATCATCGCCAGATTGGAGCCGGCCAGCTCGGCGATCTCGCGGGTAGTGACTTTGCTGTAGGGCGTATTGAGAAAACGCTCACGAGCGGCACAGAGCAACTTGTCACGAATGTCAGAACGTCCGACCGGACGACCAGGTCTGCGTTTTTCCATTGGATACCTCAGATAATTCAGCAAAAACTGATAAGTCGATCTGATTGCATAGATGATCGAGTACAGCAGGAATGACCAGATAATCGGGCAAGGGCCGAATATGGGACAAGTAAATTTGCACTCCTTTACAATCCGATTAAATAAACCAGCGGATTGAACCGGTGAGTCCGGGTTGACACAGCATAAAAATCTCGATATTGGTAACAGCGTTATCGACTGGAAGGATTGATTCATCATGCATATTGCCGCTCCGCTACTACTACTCTCCCTAATCGCGACCAGTCGCGCGGGATCCTTGTAGCCGGGCTCAGGCATAGCCGGAATTTACAAAAACCCGTGCACCCTGCACGGGTTTTTTTATGCCGCCGCAGGATGCACGTTACCGAACTTAGGAAGAGGGAAGTCACATGTCAGATCGGGTCATCATTTTCGACACCACCTTGCGCGATGGTGAGCAGGCCCTGGCGGCCAGTTTGACCGTCAAGGAGAAGCTGCAGATCGCCCAGGCGCTGGAGCGGCTCGGTGTCGACATCATGGAAGTGGGATTCCCTGTCTCCTCCCCCGGCGATTTTCAATCGGTGCAGACCATAGCCCGCCACATCAAGAACAGCCGGGTCTGCGCCCTCGCCCGCGCCCTGCCCAAGGATATCGACGCCGCCGGTGAAGCCTTGCGGGTCGCAGAAGCCTTTCGCATCCATACCTTTATCTCCACCTCCTCCATTCACGTCGAGAGCAAGCTGAAAAAGAGCTTCGAGGATGTGCTGGAGATGGGGGTCAGCGCCATCAAGCACGCCTTGCGCTACACCGACGATGTGGAGTTCTCCTGCGAGGATGCGGGTCGCACCCCGATTGATAATCTCTGTCGCATGGTGGAAGCGGCCATCAAGGCCGGCGCCCGCACCATCAATATCCCGGATACCGTCGGCTACACGGTACCGACCGAGTTCTCCGGTATCATCCAGACCCTGTTCAACCGGGTGCCCAACATCGACAAGGCCATCATCTCTGTGCACTGCCACGATGACCTGGGATTGTCGGTGGCCAACTCCCTCGGTGCCGTGCAGATGGGAGCCCGCCAGATCGAGTGCACCATCAACGGCATCGGCGAGCGGGCCGGCAACTGCTCCCTGGAAGAGGTCGCGATGATCCTGAAAACCCGCGCCGATCTGCTTGGGGTCCATACCAACATCCGCCACAGTGAGATTCATCGCACCAGCGCCCTGGTCAGCCAGCTGTGCAACATGCCGGTGCAGCCGAACAAGGCCATCGTCGGGGCCAACGCCTTCTCCCACAGCTCAGGCATCCATCAGGACGGCGTGCTCAAGGCGAAGAACACCTATGAAATCATCACCCCGGAGAGCATTGGCCTGCCCCAGAACAACCTCAACATGACCTCACGCTCCGGCCGTCACGTCATCAAGCACAGAATGGAGTCCATGGGCTATGCCGAGAGCAGCTACGATCTCGACCACCTCTACGGCAAGTTCCTGACCCTGGCCGACAAGAAGGGGCAAGTATTCGACTACGACCTGGAGGCGCTGGCCTTCTTCAGCCAAATCCACGAAGAGCCGGAGCACTTCAAGCTGGAATATCTGGGCGTACAAAGCGGCAGCTCGGTGCTGGCCACCGCCTCGGTCAAATTGAAGGTCGGGCAGGATCTGGTCTGCGAAGCGGCTACCGGCAATGGTCCTGTGGATGCGGTCTACCAGTGCATCAACCGCATCACCGGCTACGAGATCCGCATCGACAAATACGCCCTCAAAGCCAAGGGTGAGGGCAAGAATGCCCTCGGCCAGGTCGACATAGTCGCCGAATACAAGGGACGAAAATTCCACGGCATGGGCCTGGCTACCGATATCATAGAGTCCTCTGCCCAGGCGTTGATCCACGTGATCAACAGCATCTGGCGCGCCGATCAGGTGGCCGAACAGATGGAACGCAACGTCACAAAAACAGACAAGATCAATACGGAGAGTGTGTGAGTATGAGCAGTTATCGGATCGCAGTGTTGCCGGGTGACGGCATTGGCCCGGAAGTGATGGCCGAGGCCGTCAAGGTGCTGGAAAAAGTGCAGGCCAGGTTTGGCTTCTCCCTCGAGTATGATCGCCATGACGTGGGTGGCATCGCCATCGACAACCATGGCACCCCGCTGCCACAAAGTACCATCAAGGGCTGTGAGGCGGCCGATGCCGTGCTGTTTGGCTCCGTAGGTGGCCCCAAGTGGGAGCACCTGGCCCCCAACGATCAACCCGAGCGCGGCGCCCTGCTGCCCCTGCGTGCCCACTTCAAGCTGTTCTGCAACCTGCGTCCGGCCCGTATCTATACCGGTCTCGAGCAGTTCTCCCCGCTGCGCGCCGACATCTCGGATCGCGGTTTTGACATAGCCTGCGTGCGCGAGCTCACCGGCGGCATCTACTTTGGCCAGCCCAAGGGGCGAGAGGGGGAAGGGGCGAACGAGAAAGCATTCGACACCGAAGTGTACCATCGCTTCGAAATTGAGCGTATCGCCAGGATAGCGTTTGAATCGGCCCGTGTTCGCAAAGCCAAGGTCACCTCCATCGACAAGGCCAACGTGCTCGCCTCCTCCATCCTGTGGCGCGAGGTGGTGACTGAAGTCGCCAAATCCTATCCGGACGTGGCGCTGAACCACATGTACATAGATAACGCCACCATGCAGCTCATCAAGGATCCGTCCCAGTTCGACGTGCTGCTCTGCTCCAACCTGTTTGGCGACATCCTCTCTGACGAGTGCGCCATGATCACCGGCTCCATGGGGCTGCTCCCTTCAGCCAGCCTGAACGAATCTGGTTTTGGCCTGTTCGAACCGGCCGGTGGCTCGGCTCCCGATATCGCCGGCAAAGGCATCGCCAATCCCATCGCCCAGATCCTTTCCGCCGCCCTGATGCTGCGCTACAGCCTGGGACAGGAAGCCGCCGCTCAAGCCATCGAGCAAGCCGTAGCCCAGACATTGGCAGAGGGATACTTCACCGCCGACCTGCATCAGGCAGATGCTCGCCATCCGGTGCAGAGTACCGCCGACATGGGCACCCAGATCGCCGCACGGATCTGAGCCACCCAGCACATAACAAGGAATACAGAGCAATGGCCAAAACCCTTTATCAGAAAGTATTCGACGCCCACGTGGTACGCGAAGTGGAAGGCGAAACGCCGCTCATCTACATCGACCGCCACCTGGTGCACGAAGTGACCAGCCCGCAGGCATTCGATGGCCTGCGCGCCATGAACCGCCCGCTGCGGCGCCCGGATCTGACCTGGGCAACCATGGATCACAACGTCTCCACCACCACCAAGGACATCGCCGCCTCCGGCGAGATGGCCCGCATCCAGATGGAGACGCTCGCCGACAACTGCAAGGAGTTCGGGGTTCGCCTCTACGATCTCAACCACAAGTATCAGGGGATCGTCCATGTGATGGGCCCCGAGCTCGGCATCACATTGCCCGGCACCACCATCGTCTGCGGCGACTCCCACACCGCCACCCACGGTGCCTTCGGTTCCCTGGCCTTCGGTATCGGCACCTCCGAAGTGGAACATGTGATGGCCACCCAGACCCTGAAACAGGGCCGCGCCAAGACAATGCGCATTTCGGTCAACGGCAAGCTGGCGGAGGGTATCAGCGCCAAGGACGTGGTGCTGGCCATCATCGGCCAGGTTGGCCATGCCGGTGGTACCGGCTACGTGGTGGAATTCGCTGGCGAGGCCATTGCGGGCCTCTCCATGGAAGGGCGGATGACGGTGTGCAACATGGCCATCGAGCTGGGTGCCAAGGCGGGCATGATAGCCCCCGACCAGACCACCATCGACTACATCCGTGGCAAGGAGTTCGCCCCCAAGGGTGAATCACTGGATCAGGCCATCGCCTACTGGCTGAGCCTCAAGAGCGACCAGGGCGCTCACTTCGATGCCGAAGTAATCCTCGACGCCGCCGATATCGCCCCGCAGGTCACCTGGGGTACCAACCCGGGCCAGGTGATTGCCGTCAATGAACCGATCCCGGCACCGGAATCCTTCAGCGATCTGATGGAGCAGCAATCCGCCCGCAAGGCGCTCGCCTACATGGACCTGCAACCGGGCCAGAAGCTCACCGATGTCGCCATCGACAAGGTGTTCATCGGTTCCTGTACCAACAGCCGCATCGAGGATCTGCGTGCCGCCGCCGCCATCGCCCGTGGCCGTAAAGTCGCCGCTGGCGTACAAGCGCTGGTGGTACCGGGCTCCGAACAGGTGAAGGCCCAGGCCGAAGCCGAGGGTCTGGACAAGATCTTCCTCGAGGCAGGTTTTGAATGGCGTCTGCCCGGCTGCTCCATGTGTCTGGCCATGAACAACGACCGGCTGCAACCGGGGGAGCGCTGCGCCTCCACCAGCAACCGCAACTTCGAAGGGCGTCAGGGCCGTGCCGGCCGCACCCATCTGGTGAGCCCGGCCATGGCCGCCGCCGCCGCCGTCACCGGTCGCTTTGCCGACATTCGCGCACTGTAAGAGGAAATAGCGATGACAGGATTCAAACAACATAAAGGGATCGCCGTTCCCCTCGACAGCGCCAACGTCGACACCGACGCCATCATTCCCAAGCAGTTTTTGCAGAAGGTCAACCGCATCGGTTTTGGCAAGCACCTGTTCCACGACTGGCGCTTTCTCGATGATGCAGGCCAGCAGCCCAATCCCGAGTTCGTGCTCAACCAGCCGCGCTATGCCGGTGCCAGCATCTTGCTGGCCCGGGAAAACTTTGGCTGCGGTTCGAGCCGTGAGCACGCCCCCTGGGCACTGGCGGATTACGGCTTCAAAACCCTGATAGCCTCAAGCTTTGCCGATATCTTCTATGGCAACGCCATCAACAACGGTCTGGTACCGGTGCGGTTGAAAGAAGAGGAGGTGGATGTCCTGTTCCAGCTGGTCGCGGCCAACCCGGGTCTGCAGATTGAAGTGGACCTGGAAGCCAATCAGGTGCGAGCCGGCGAGCTCAGCTTTGGTTTCGAGATCGACGAGTTTCGTCGCTATTGCCTGCTCAACGGACTGGATTCCATCGGTCTGACCCTGCAGCACGAGGCCACCATCAGCGCCTTCGAAGCAAAGCAGCCAAGCTGGATCTGAACTGATCGCATCCCCTTGTAACAAGACACAGCCATCAGAAATAAAGCGAGTAGAATCAACAGGGAGCCTTGGCTCCCTGTTTTATTATCCCGCCGCCATGGGCGCCGATAGCGGGCTATCACGACACCACCGACAGGAAAGGATGATGAAGAGACCGACGGCTATCCCCCTGCTTTTCAGCTTGTTGTTCGCGCTTTCGGCAAGTGCCGGACAGACTTATTTCAACAGCAACGGCGGTCAACTCAACGTCGGCTGGCAAGACAAGGAGGGCAAGGCAAAGCAACTCAGCTATCGGCTGGACGCCGGCAAGTTGCCGCCGCTCATCGCCTATCGGCCTGCCCGTATGCAGGAGGACGTGTTGCAGGGCCTGCTGCAACAAGCCGGCACCGAATTTCCCGAGGTGCAATTCACCCTCTCCCGCCCCGATATGAAGCTGCACCTGAAGAGCCGCAATCAGGACAAAGCCCGGGAGGCTCTGGCCTGGGCCACCCGCCAGCGCAGCAAGCTGGAGGCACAATGGCTCATGCAGCACTACTTCCAGCCCTTCACCCCGCCCGACGGCGGCCCAGCCATCAAGCAGGATCATGTACGCATCGCACTGGAAAGCCGGGCCGAGCTGGCCCCGCTGGCCGAACAGCTCAAACAGGCGGGGGCTACCGAGACTGAGGCTCGCCAGAAGACGGTGGCCCATATGCTCGACTTCATCCAGGCCATCCCCTATCAACTGCTCGACAGCCAGTCAGGACGCTCGGGCAAGGGCTTCTTGAGCCCCCGTCAGGTGCTGGAGCAGAACCGGGGGGATTGCGACAGCAAAGTTACCCTGATGGCGGCCATGCTGGCCCAGCTCTTTCCTGAATTGAAACAGGCCATGGTGTTCGTGCCGGGGCATGCCCTGCTGGGTGTCGCCCTGCCAGCCAAACCGGGCGACGAGACATTGATGTGGGAAGGCGAAAGCTATCTGTTGCTGGAACCGACCGGCCCGGGCCAGTTTGCGATGGGGCAAATAGCATCGACCAGCAAGACGCTTATCGATAGCAAGCAACTGAACGTTCAGCCAGTTCAGGCCAGGGAATAAACACGGGACGGATCATTCGGATAAAGATCGATAACAAGCAGCCAAGTGGGCAACCCAAGGATTTAACTGGTGGCCAAATAGCATCGACCAGCAAGAGCTGGTCGATAACAGGCAATGGCTTTTTCCGCCGGTTCAGGCCTGGGATTGAAACTCGATGGCGAGCAGCAGGCCGTCCTCCTCCTCCAGCACCCGAATGATGCGGGCCTGGGCCTCGAACGGCGGCAACAGGTTGTTGTTGGTAGCCAGACTGACCCGGATGGGCTGGCTGACATCGAGCTGATGCTCGGCGACGGCAATCCCCATGCCATTGGCGCTGAGATCCCGACAGACCCCCTCCAGCACTTGCTGTTGCTGAAAGACGGTGACGGGGGCGTTGATTATCATGCGCTGGAAGGCGCGTCTTTCCTTGGTACTGGTGATCACGGGAACATCCTCTGTTATGCCGAAGCCATCTCGATGGCCCGCAGGAACAATTGTGCTGGCCTCCCCCCAAGAACGTTAATACAATGCGGTTCGTTTCTCAAACGGGGTGCGGTTTACCGCTGAGATTATACCCGTGAACCTGATCCAGATAATGCTGGCGGAGGAATTTGAGGCATGGCGCTCACTTTTTGCGCTCTCATCCGCTGGCACCTCATGACTCATAGCAAGAAGTGCCATTGATGACATTTCCTCAGTTGGCACTTCACTACTAACAGGGAGTGCCGCTTGATGAAAACCCTGCTGCTGGTTGCCACCAGCCTGCTCAGTACCCAGGCCTTCGCGGCTGACACCCTCACCGTTTATACCTACAGCTCCTTCACCGCCAAATGGGGACCCGGTCCCAAGATCAAGCAGGCATTCGAGAAAGAGTGCGGTTGCAACCTCAATCTCGTGGCGCTGGAAGATGGCGTCGCCATCCTCAATCGGCTGCGGCTGGAAGGCAAGCACAGCAAGGCCGATCTGGTGCTGGGGCTGGACGATGCCCTGTTGAGCGAAGCCAAGCAGAGCGGCCTGTTCGCCCCGCACACTACCAAGCTCGATGGCATCAAGGTGCCGGGTGGCTGGCAGGATGACACCTTCGTTCCCTATGACTACGGCTACTTCGCCTTCATCTACAACAAGGACAAACTCAAAGCGCCCCCCAAGAGCCTGAAAGAGCTGGTAGAACGTCCGGATCTCAAGGTGATCTATCAGGATCCCCGCACCTCTACCCCTGGTCAGGGGCTGATGCTGTGGATGAAGTCCGTCTATGGCGATCAGGCGCCTGCCGCCTGGACCGAGCTTGCCAAAAAGACGGTCACTGTGACCAAGGGCTGGTCCGAAGCCTATGGCATGTTCCTCGATGGGGAAGCGGACATGGTGCTCTCCTACACCAGCTCCCCTGCCTATCACCTGCTCGCCGAGAACAAGCCCCAGTATCAGGCCGCCGCCTTCGAAGAGGGTCACTACCGTCAGGTGGAAGTGGCCGCCAAGCTGAAAAGCGCCAAACAGGGCAAGCTGGCCGACCAGTTTCTGCAGTTCATGATAAGCCCCGCCTTCCAGCAGGAGATCCCTGCCGGCAACTGGATGTATCCGGTGACAGATGCGCCGCTGCCCAAGGGCTTCGAGCAGATGATCACAGTCAGCAAGCCGCTGAGTTTCACCAGCGATGAGGTGGCCGCCAATCGCAAGAACTGGATCCGCGAGTGGCTGCAAGCCGTCACCCAGTGAGCACCAAGGTTCGTCCCCTCTGGTGGCTGCCGGGTAGCGCAGCCACCCTCTTGATCCTGCTGTTGTCCCTGGGGCCGCTCGTCGCCCTGCTGTGGCAGGCCGGTTCGCAGGCCCCCCGCACCCTGCTGGCCGATCCCTATCTGCGCCATGTGCTGGGCTTCAGCTTGGGGCAGGCGCTGCTCTCCACCCTGCTGAGCTTAGGTGTAGCCATTCCGGTGGCAAGAGCGCTGGCGCGGCGCCGCTTCATTGGTCGACTCCTGCTGCTCAAGCTGTTTGGGCTCTCCCTGGTGCTGCCGGTCATCATCGCCATCTTCGGCATAGTGGCGGTTCACGGCAAACAAGGCTGGCTATCGCAGCTGCTGCGCGGCCTGGGGCTGGATCCCGGCAACTACCTGTACGGCCTGTTTGGCATACTGCTGGCCCACGTCTTCTTCAACATGCCGCTGGCGGCGCGCCTCATGCTGCAGAGCATAGAGAGCATCCCCGAATCGAGCTGGCGTCTCGCCAGTCAGCTGGGCATGCGCTCCTCCCACATCTTCCGGCTGCTGGAGTGGCCGCTCATTCGCGGCATACTGCCGGGGCTTGCCAGCCTCATCTTCATGCTCTGTTTCACCAGCTTCACCACTGTGCTGGCGCTGGGGGGTGGACCCAGGTCCACCACGCTGGAGGTGGCCGTCTATCAGGCGCTGCGCTTTGATTTCGACCTCGCCACCGCCGGCGGCTTGGCGCTGGTGCAGCTGATCCTGACGGCCACTCTGCTCCTGCTGCAACACAAGCTGCAGACCACACCGGCCAGCCGGATCAGCAGCCATCGCCCCTGTCTTCGACCGGATCGCCATCAACCGGGGACCGTGCTGGTGGATGCCGTGGCGCTCTGCACCGGGCTCGCTATCTTCCTGCCGCCTCTGCTGGCAATCCTGGTGGCCGGTTTCAATCCCGGCCTGCTGACGGCGCTGGCCTCGGCGCAGCTGTGGCAGGCCAGCGGCCAGTCGCTGCTGATCGCGCTGGCGGCGGGTACCCTGGCCACCCTGCTCGGCAGCGGCCTGCTGCTCACCAGCCGTCACCTCAAGGTACGCACCCGTCAGCGGCGTGCCGCAGCTCTGTGGGAAGCAAGTGGATCCATGATCCTGATGATACCGGCGGTGGTGCTCTCCACTGGCCTCTTCATCATGTTCATGCCCTTTACCGATGTCTTTGCCCTCGGCCCCTGGCTGGTGGTACTGGTCAACGCCCTGATGGCGCTGCCCTATGTGCTGCGCACCCTCTCAGCCCCCATGCAGCTGGTCGTGCGCCAGTACGATAGACTGGCCGACAGCCTGGGGGTGCGCGGTCTGCATCGCCTGCGGCTGGTGGAGTGGCCCCTGCTGCGCCGCCCGCTGGCACTGGCCATGGCGCTCTCGATGATACTGTCGCTCGGGGATCTCGGCGCCATCGCCATGTTTGGCAGCCAGGAGCTCACCACCCTTCCCTGGCTGCTCTATCAGCAGCTCGGCAGTTACCGGCTGACCGAGGCGGCCGCCACCGCCCTGCTGCTGCTCACGCTCTGTTTTTCCCTGTTCTGGCTGGTAGAACGCGGGCTTGGAGGAAAAAATGCTGAACATTGATGGGCTGGTTACCAGCTACCCCGATTGGCGAGTCAGCTTCAGCGCGACCCTGCCCAAGGGAGAGATCACCGCGCTGATAGGGCCAAGCGGTGCGGGCAAGTCGACCCTGCTCGGCATGATCGCCGGTTTCGTGCCGGTGGAGTCAGGCACCCTCAGCTTCGACGGCGAAGATCTGCTGCCGCTGGGGCCTGCCGAGCGGCCGGTCACTACCCTGTTTCAGGATCATAACCTCTTCCTGCACCTGTCGGTGTTCGACAATATCGCCATCGGCCTGCACCCGGGCCTGCGTTTGAGCCCGGCTCAGCAGGCACAGGTGAAACAGGCCGCAGAGCGGGTCGGCCTTGGCGACATGCTGGCTCGGCTGCCGGAGCAGCTCTCCGGCGGCCAGCAACAGCGGGTCGGGCTGGCGCGCGCATTGGTGCGTGGCAAGCCCTTGCTGCTGCTGGATGAGCCTTTCTCGGCGCTCGATCCCGCCCTGCGCCGGGAGATGCTGGCGGAGGTGGCCAGGCTTGCCTGCGAGCAGGGCATCACTGTGCTGATGGTCTCTCACAATCCGGAAGATGCGCAACTCATCGCCGATCAGGTGCTGTTCGTCGATGAGGGCCGCATCGCTCTGCAGGGCACACCCGATATACTGCAGAACAGCGATCATCCCGGCCTGCTGCGCTACCTTGGGCAATGACCCTGGGACGCTTAACCGGCGATGGGATCAAAAAAGGGGAAGCCGCTTGGCTTCCCCTTTTTCATATGAAGACAGTCAGTTAAATCAGAGATTTTCCTCGGCGAAGGAGGCGAGCTTGCTGCGCACCACCCCGTTCAGGAAGATGTTGGCACTGCCGTCGAAATCCTTGAAACGCTCGACTATGTAGGTCAGACCCGAGGTCACCGGGCTCAGGTAGTTGGAGTCGATCTGGGCCAGGTTGCCGGAGCAGACGATCTTGGTCCCCTCGCCGCAACGGGTGATGATGGTCTTGATCTGGGACGCGGTCAGGTTCTGGCACTCGTCCAGCAGCACGAAGGTATTCTGGATGCTGCGCCCGCGCATGAAGTTGACCGATTTGAACTGGATGTTGGCCTTCTCCATGATGTAGCTCAGCGAGCCGCTCATGTTCTCGTCCTGCTTGTGCAGCACCTCCAGGGTATCTGTCACCGCCGCCAGCCAGGGCATCATCTTCTCTTCTTCGGTGCCGGGCAGGAAGCCGATGCTCTCGGCGATTTCCGGAGTATTGCGGGTGACGATGACTTTCTCGTAAATCCCCTTCTCAATCACCAGCTCCAATGCGGCGGCCATGGCCAGCAGGGTCTTGCCGCAACCGGCCGGGCCGGTCAGGATCACCAGATCGATGTGCGGATCGAGCAGGGCATCGAGCGCCATGCCCTGATAGACGTTCTTTGGATGGACACCCCAGGCCTTGCGTGACATCAGTCGCTCGCGGCCCAGATCCTTGATGCGGATCTTGTGGCCATCGTTGCTCAATACCCGGGCGGCGAAGAAGTTCTCCTCGTCGAGCAGGTACTGATTGACGTGTACCCCTTCCAGCAAGTTTGAGTCGATCACATGGACGGTATCGCGGCCATGGGTCTCGCTGTCGCACTCGCCGACTCGCTCCCAGAAACTGCCGGGCACCACCTGAAAGCCTTTGGCAAGCAGACGGATATCGTCGATCAGCTGATCGCTGCGATAGTCCTCGACGTGCGCCAATCCGGCCCCCTTGGCCTTGAGGCGCATGTTGATGTCCTTGGTCACCAGCACCACCTGGCGTTTCATCTCATGCTTTTGCAGATAGAGGGCCGCGTTGATGATGCGGTTGTCCGCCTCCTTGTCGGTGAACACCTCGGCATCCTGGGGCAGATGGTGGTCACTGAAGATACAGATATTGCCGCTCGCCTCACCCGCCAGCGGTACGCCCTGGGTGATCTGCTCCGGCGTTGCATCGCGGAACACGTCTTCCAGCGCACGAATGGCCACCCGCGCGTCGCGGCTGACATCCTTGTGGCGATCCTTGATGTTGTCGAGCTCTTCCAGCACCGTCATGGGGATGAGCACGTCGTGCTCTTTGAAGGAGTAGATGGCGAGGGGTTCGTGAAGCAGAACGTTGGTATCCAGGATAAACAGCTTTCGGTCCGTATTGTCCATAAGCATCCTCCTTGGCACTGAAGGTGCCACGTGTGTGAATCTCAGATGTCATTGAAACCACACGAGCGTGACAGTTTTATTACCCCCAACGCTACGCCCGATTTTACTATCGCGCAACAAATCGCTTGAGCGGCAGGATCGTTCGAACAGAAAAGCAGCAATAAAAAAGACCGGCTCTGTGGCCGGTCTTGTTCAAGTGCTCAGTGGCTTGTCAGCCACACTTGGAGTCACCGCAGTTGAGACATGTCATGCAGCCATCCTTTTGCACCAGCGCCTTGGTATTGCACTTGTAGCAAAGCGCCGCACTGGCCGGGAAACCACTGCCGGCCTGCTGCTCTTCGGCTTCCTGAGCCGCCTTCAGCTCGGCCTGTTTCTCGGCCAGAAACGCCTGCTGATGCTCATCCAGCCCCGGCAGCTTGATCATGCCGATCTCGGTGAGATGGGTCTCGATCACGTTGCCAATTTCGGCGATAAGGGAGGGAACATACTTGCCCTTGTTCCAATAGCCGCCCTTGGGATCGAACACGGATCTCAGCTCCTCCACCAGGAAGGTGACATCCCCACCCTTGCGGAATACGGCAGAGATGATGCGGGTCAGCGCCACTATCCACTGATAGTGTTCCAGGCTCTTGGAGTTGATGAAAATCTCGAACGGGCGGCGGGTCTCGTGAACCGTGCCCTCGTTGAGAATGATGTCGTTGATGGTGATGAACAGCGAGTGCTCGGAGACATGCTCCGGCGTCTTCAGCTTGTAGGTGGTGCCCATCAACCGCTCCGGCCGCAGCACCGTCTCGTGCATGTGCACCACGTCATCCTGCGGAGCCAGATCTTCCTGCGGCTCATCCCGGGTTTTCACCTTGTAGGCGACGATTTTCTTGTCGATCTTCTTGACCATAATCTGTTCTCAGAATTTACCGTAATAGCCTTCTTTCAAGGCGTCATAGAGGTTGGCGGCAGTGTGCAGCTCGCCATCGTATTCGATCTCTTCGTTCCCCTTGACGGAGATGACGGAGCCATCCTCCAGGGTGAACTCGTACTGAGTGTTCTCCAGATCCTTCTCCTTCACCAGCACGCCCTGGAAGGCCTCAGGGTTGAAGCGGAAGGTGGTACAGCCCTTGAGCCCCGAGTCCGAGGCATACATGTAGATGTCCTTGAACTGCTCGAACGGGAAATCGGTCGGCACGTTGGCGGTCTTGGAGATGGAGGAATCAATCCAGCGCTGGGCCGCTGCCTGAATATCCACGTGCTGGGCCGGGCTGATGTCGTCGGCCGTGATGAAGTAGCCCGGCAGGCGGCTGGCGTCATCCTCCGAGTAAGGCATTGCGCCGGGGTTCACCAGCTCGCGGTAGGCGAGCAGCTCGAACGAGTAGACATCCACGCTCTCCTTGCTCTTTTTGCCCGGCTTGATGACGTTGCGGCTGTAGTGATGGGCAAAGCTCGGCTCGATACCGTTGCTGGCGTTGTTGGCCAACGACAATGAGATGGTGCCGGTTGGCGCTATGCTGCTGTGGTGGGTGAAACGCCCCCCCACCTCGGCCAGCTCGGCCACCAGGGCGGGATCTACCTCGGCCACCTGCTGCATGTAGCGGCTGTAGCGCGCATGCAGCACCTTGCCCTTCACCTTGTCACCCAGCTTGATGCCATCGGCCGCCATTTCGGGGCGCAGGCGCAGCATCTTGCCGGTTACCTCGAACTCCTGCTCCATGATGGGGGCAACCCCCTTCTCTTTCGCAAGACGGAGGGACTCCTGCCAGCCAGTCATGGCCAGCTCCTGGGATACCTGCTCGGTGAAGGCGACGGAAGCCGCAGAGCCATATTTTATCTGCAGCATGGTGAGGGTTGAGCCCAGGCCGAGGAAGCCCATGCCGTGACGGCGCTTGGCTGTGATCTCTTCGCGCTGCTTGGGCAGCGGCAGCTGGTTGATCTCCACCACGTTGTCCAGCATGCGGGTGAAGATGGCCACCACCTTGCGAAATCCCTGCCAGTCGAAGGTCGCCTGTTCAGTGAAGGGGTCGCGCACAAACCGGGTCAGATTTACCGACCCCAGCAGGCAGGCACCGTAGGGGGGCAAGGGCTGCTCACCGCAGGGGTTGGTAGCGCGGATCTCTTCACAGAACCAGTTGTTGTTCATCTGGTTGACCTTGTCGATCAAGATGAAGCCGGGCTCTGCATAGTCATAGGTGGAGGTCATGATGACGTTCCACAGCTTGCGGGCAGGCATGGTCTTGTAGACCTTGCAGGCGACCTGCCCCAACTCGTTGAACACGACCCCTTCCTTGTTGGGCCAGTCGGCCCAGAACACCACTTCGGGATCGTCCAGCGCAATACCGTCCTGCTCCACCTCTTTGGCCGTGTAGGGGAAGATCAGCGACCAGGGAGCATCCTCTTTCACCGCCTTGACGAAATCCTCGGTGATGAGCAGGGAGAGGTTGAACTGACGCAAGCGGCCATCTTCCCGCTTGGCCTGGATGAATTCGATCACATCGGGATGACGGATATCCATGGTGCCCATCTGGGCGCCGCGGCGACCGCCGGCTGACGAGACGGTGAAACACATCTTGTCATAGATATCCATAAAGGAGAGCGGGCCCGAGGTATAGGCACCGGCACCCGAGACGAAGGCGCCGCGCGGGCGCAGGGTCGAGAAATCATAACCGATGCCGCAGCCGGCCTTCAGGGTCAGGCCGGCCTCATGCACCTTGCCGAGGATATCGTCCATCGAATCTTCGATGGTACCGGAGACGGTACAGTTGATGGTTGAAGTGGCCGGCTTGTGCTCGAAGGCACCCGCGTTGGAGGTGATACGCCCCGCCGGAATGGCGCCGTTGCGCAGCGCCCACAGGAAGGGCTCATACCAGGCATCAGGCTCGCGCTCCTGCTCGGCCAGGGCGCGGGCAACCCGCTGGTAGGTCTCGTCGATGGAGCCATCTATGGGGGCCCCATCCTTGCTCTTGAGACGATACTTGCTGTCCCAGATCTCGAGGGACGTTTCCTGCAGGGGGATGGGGCGGGAGCCGAGTTCACTCTCCAGCACCGGGTTGGATTTAGCCATTTTCAATCAACCTTATGTGAATGCATCAACGGCATGACAGCGACAAAACACAACCAATAGTGTCACTTACAAAAAATAACACAATATATAGTACAGCTACTGCCATGAGGGCGCCGATTCTATCCTAAAAAAAAGCCCCGGCCAGCAGGTTTCTGGGCCGAGGCATTTAACTGATTCATTTCCTGAAAGATTTAGCGACTAGGAAGCACTCAGGGTTTCTTGACGTACACGCTCGGCGTCTCGCCAGCCATATTCAGATAGAACTCGTAGACCCCATCCGCATCCGGCGAGAACTTCATGTCCTCATACTTGGAGCAGGGGTTGACCGGCACGGCTTCCCCACCCAGCACGGCGACACCGTCACTCGGGCTCTTGTAACCAAAGTTGGTGCCACAGCTCCAGCCCGAGTCGGCAAACTTGAACTTGTAGGGAGCCCACTCTTTCTTGAGCGTGCCTTTGGCCATATAGAGCTTGTCGGCCACCTTGACCACCTTGCTCTCATCGGTCGCCATCCAGTCGTTCATCTCCCCGCGCAGGTAGATGGACTTGCCACCGAAGTCGCTGTTGTCTGCCGCCTGCTCTGCACCACCATGGGATGCGCAACCGCCTAATACCAGGGTTCCCGCCGCCAGCATCATCGTTACTGTTCTTTTGAACATGTGTCCATTCCTCAAATTATTGTGATTCCTTGGCCCATCGAACGTGGGCAGACGAATTAAAGCAGAGCGGGCATCACAAGAAAGGTAGAGGCATCACATTCTGTGTTTTTTATATCCAACCAGTGGGATAAATGGATGAGTTTCGAGCGAAACGATGCAAAAAATGCGGGACAAGATACGGGGAGGGAATCGAACAAAAGCCTCATAAGGGGGCTATCACATGGCGATGAGTGCCAAAGACTCAAATTTCAAATAATAAAAAACCCCGCTCGATGAGCGGGGTTTTTCGTGTTGGGTGCCTGGCAGTGTCCTACTCTCGCATGGCGAATGCCACACTACCATCGGCGCTACCGCGTTTCACTTCTGAGTTCGGCATGGGATCAGGTGGTTCCACGGCGCTATGGCCGCCAGGCAAATTCTTCAATCCAGAAAGCTGACGTGAATAACGATTTGCCTATTGGCTGGTCGCTATCACTGAATTAGGTAGTAGTTCTTCGATTTGCTACAAGCCTTAGAACACTTCTTGGGTGTTGTATGGTTAAGCCTCACGGGTAATTAGTATGGGTTAGCTCAACACGTCGCCGCGCTTACACACCCCACCTATCAACGTTGTGGTCTCCAACGGCCCTTTAGGACCCTCAAGGGGTCAGGGATGACTCATCTCAGGGCTCGCTTCCCGCTTAGATGCTTTCAGCGGTTATCGATTCCGAACTTAGCTACCGGGCAGTGCCACTGGCGTGACAACCCGAACACCAGAGGTTCGTTCACTCCGGTCCTCTCGTACTAGGAGCAACTCCCTTCAATCATCCAACGCCCACGGCAGATAGGGACCGAACTGTCTCACGACGTTCTGAACCCAGCTCGCGTACCACTTTAAATGGCGAACAGCCATACCCTTGGGACCGACTTCAGCCCCAGGATGTGATGAGCCGACATCGAGGTGCCAAACACCGCCGTCGATATGAACTCTTGGGCGGTATCAGCCTGTTATCCCCGGAGTACCTTTTATCCGTTGAGCGATGGCCCTTCCATTCAGAACCACCGGATCACTATGACCTACTTTCGTACCTGCTCGACCTGTCCGTCTCGCAGTTAAGCTGGCTTATGCCATTGCACTAACCTCCTGATGTCCGACCAGGATTAGCCAACCTTCGTGCTCCTCCGTTACTCTTTGGGAGGAGACCGCCCCAGTCAAACTACCCACCAGGCACTGTCCGCGAGCCCGATTCAGGGCCCTGCGTTAGAACATCAAACATACAAGGGTGGTATTTCAAGGACGGCTCCAGCGCAACTGGCGTCACGCCTTCAAAGCCTCCCACCTATCCTACACATGTAGGTTCAATGTTCAGTGCCAAGCTGTAGTAAAGGTTCACGGGGTCTTTCCGTCTAGCCGCGGGTACACCGCATCTTCACGGCGAATTCGATTTCACTGAGTCTCGGGTGGAGACAGCATGGCCATGGTTACACCATTCGTGCAGGTCGGAACTTACCCGACAAGGAATTTCGCTACCTTAGGACCGTTATAGTTACGGCCGCCGTTTACCGGGGCTTCGATCAAGAGCTTCGCTTGCGCTAACCCCATCAATTAACCTTCCGGCACCGGGCAGGTGTCACACCCTATACGTCCACTTTCGTGTTTGCAGAGTGCTGTGTTTTTGATAAACAGTCCCAGCCATCTGGTCACTGCGACTCCCAACTGCTCCATCCGCAAGGGACTTCACTGTCAAGAGCGAACCTTCTCCCGAAGTTACGGTTCTATTTTGCCTAGTTCCTTCACCCGAGTTCTCTCAAGCGCCTTGGTATTCTCTACCCGACCACCTGTGTCGGTTTGGGGTACGATGACTTGTAATCTGAAGCTTAGAGGCTTTTCCTGGAA
Source organism: Aeromonas sp. TS_SC_11 (assembly GCF_057318915.1). Lineage (NCBI taxonomy): Bacteria > Pseudomonadati > Pseudomonadota > Gammaproteobacteria > Aeromonadales > Aeromonadaceae > Aeromonas > Aeromonas sp. TS_SC_11. Next base: position 1,968,529 of record NZ_CM170470.1, on the reverse strand, counting down.
GCAGGGCATCAATGGCTTCACCACCGTAGTGGCTTCGTCTCGTGTCTCAGTGTTGTGTCTCCGGATTTGCCTAGAAACACCACCTACGCACTTTCACCAGGACAACCGTCGCCTGGCCCACCTAGCCTTCTCCGTCCCCCCATCGCAATTACAAGTCGTGCAGGAATATTAACCTGCTTCCCATCGATTACGCCTTTCGGCCTCACCTTAGGGGTCGACTCACCCTGCCCCGATTAACGTTGGACAGGAACCCTTGGTCTTCCGGCGAGGAGGCTTTTCACCCCCTTTATCGTTACTTACGTCAGCATTCGCACTTCTGATATCTCCAGCATACCTCTCGATACACCTTCGCAGACTTACAGAACGCTCCCCTACCACTCATACATAAGTATGAATCCGCGGCTTCGGTGCCTGGTTTGAGCCCCGTTACATCTTCCGCGCAGGCCGACTCGACTAGTGAGCTATTACGCTTTCTTTAAATGATGGCTGCTTCTAAGCCAACATCCTAGCTGTCTGAGCCTTCCCACATCGTTTCCCACTTAACCAGAACTTTGGGACCTTAGCCGGCGGTCTGGGTTGTTTCCCTCTTCACGACGGACGTTAGCACCCGCCGTGTGTCTCCCGGATATTACTTACTGGTATTCGGAGTTTGCATGGAGTTGGTAAGTCGGGATGACCCCCTAGTCCAAACAGTGCTCTACCCCCAGTAGTATTCGTCCGAGGCGCTACCTAAATAGCTTTCGGGGAGAACCAGCTATCTCCGAGTTTGATTGGCCTTTCACCCCCAGCCACAGGTCATCCCCTAACTTTGCAACGTTAGTGGGTTCGGTCCTCCAGTTGATGTTACTCAACCTTCAACCTGCCCATGGCTAGATCACCCGGTTTCGGGTCTACACCTTGCAACTAGACGCCCAGTTAAGACTCGGTTTCCCTACGGCTCCCCTATACGGTTAACCTCGCTACAAAATGTAAGTCGCTGACCCATTATACAAAAGGTACGCAGTCACCCCGAAGGGCTCCCACTGCTTG